>CAVYYS010000015.1:0-357217 GCA_963772795.1 uncultured Helicobacteraceae bacterium | reverse complement strand
TAGTGTCAAAAATTTTCTGTAAATTCCTCTTCGACTTCACTTTCATGTTCCAGATTTCCCCACGATACGTATTTTCGATCCAGCCAGTTGGCGTTCGTATCAACTGCCAGTGGCACCAGTAGACGCAGCACCGATCCGTCGCACGGGAATGCTCCGACGACTTTGGTGCGGCGCTTGACCTCCTTGTTGAACCGCTCCAGCACATTGGTAGTGTGGATCTTGCGGTGGTGGCGCTTTGGGAACGCCAGGAATGTCATGGCGTCGCCGAGATTGTCCTCAAGAAATTTCGCCAGTTTCGGCATACGCTCCTCGTAGGTGGCGATCATACCGTGGGCGATGCTCATGGCGTCCTGGACATCTCTGGCTTTCAACACGTCATCGAGATATTCCAGTACCTCTCCGAGTGATTTTTTCGGTACAATCTTCATTAGGTTACGCTTCATGTGTACCGTACAGAGCTGCCAGCTTGAGCCTGTGAAACTGTGGCTGGCGGCTTTCTTGATTCCCCGGTGCCCGTCACTGATCACCAGATCCACTTTCTCCACTCCCCGATCCTTCAGCGCTTCGAAAAACCCTTTGTATGTCGCATAGGACTCTTCGTGGATAATATCCATATCCAGGATCTCCCGATACCCTTCTTCGTTCACCCCGATGGCGATCATCACCGCCTTGGAGACGAAGCGTGCACCGTCAAAGACTTTCAGGTAGAGCGCATCCGCATACAGGTAGGGGTAATACCGTCGCAGCGGTGAAGTCCGAAACTCCGTGACCAGTTCATCAAGCTCATGGCTGAGATTGCTCACCGTCGCATGGGAGAGCTCGATCCCCAGTTCCGAGACAATTGATTCGACCTTGCGGGTGGAGACCCCTTTGAGATAGCTCTCTACGATCACCGATACCAGCGCCTTGTCGATCCGCGAATAGTTCTCGAACAGCTTTGTCTCGAACCGTCCGCTTCTCGCATAGGGCCGCAGCAGGTTCAGCTCCCCCAGCGTCGTCTTGAGCTGACGTTCCTTGTAGCCGTTTCGGTAATCTGTCCGCTCTTCGCTTCGCTCATGCCGACTCGCTCCGATGTAAGCTTCAAATTCCTTTTCCAGAACCGCGTTGAGCAGCTTCTCCCCGATCTTCCGGAACCCCTCCTGCTTATCCTGCAAGAGCAGCGGCATCAGCTCCTCGAGATTGAACTCAATTTTGTTATTTCCATTCAATTCCATCACTATGATCCTTTTTTTCTTCTCATCATAGTCGATTCGGAATTTACAGAAATTATTTTACGCTACCATCCAGAACTCTACAATAGTCAAGATTTCAAATCAGCCTATAACACCTCAAGCGATTTTTGGGATTTTATAGAAGGTGCAGCACAGCTTTTCGAACAGGTCGGCTGGAGTATCTATTGGGATAGTTTTATCATCTTGACAAACAATAGGTTAACCCAGCACTATATAGACTATTTTAGCCAAAATACGGGTCAGGCGTTGAAAATACACTAACCATCTGTTGAAATCAAACAAGAAAAACGAGCAGTAGAAAGGTGAGTTATGCCGAGAAGACCACGAATAGACATAACAGGGTATCATCACATAATCAACAGAGGTGTAAACCGATCTAATGTCTTTGAAGATCAAAAAGATTACGAGATGTTTTTAAAGATACTTTGTAAAGCATGTACCGCTTATAGAGTAAAAGTTCATGACTACTGTTTGATGAGTAACCACTTTCATCTTCTTGTAGAGATAGAGATAGATAACCTCTCACTGTTTATGAAACATATCAACAGTAATTACGCCATCTATTTCAACAAAAGACATGGACGCAGCGGTCATTTTTGGCAAGGGCGATTCTACTCTAGATATATAACAAGTGATGAGTACTACTATACTCTCATACGATATATCGAACAAAACCCGATAGAAGCCGGTATAGCCACAGAGGTAGGGGACTATCCTTATACATTAGGAGCTACAGTTATTAATCTAGATGAGATCATACCTTGCGCACAAGATTCAAAGCTCATCTCAGAATTACACTATGAAAACATACAAGAGCTTATAGGTGCAAAACTAAATGAAGATGAGATGGAAATCCTTGATAAAATTCAAAAGCAAAAAGTTGTCGTGGATGACAATAATGCCAAGCTTGCCTATTCCAAAACAATATATGAGCATTTTAAAGAAGCAGAGTCAAAAGCGCAACGAAATAGCGCAATAATCGATGCAGTACAAGATGGTTACACTCAAGCTCAAATAGCTAAACAGTTGGGTTTGTCTAGATCGTTAATTTCCAAGGTGGTTAAAAGTGAATTTTCAACGCCTGACCTGTAATTCGTAATTGTGATTGGAATTTATCTCTATCCGTTTGGAGCTCTAGTGCGAACAGCAGGGCGTCATGCTCAACTTCATCCGTCCGGGCAAGCCGATGGAGAACGCCAGAGTCGAACGCTTTAATGGCAGCTTCCGTAGAGAGCTTCTCGATTGCTATGTCTTCAGTTCGTTGTCGGAGGTCAGAGAAAAGGCCGAGGAGTGGATGGTCGATTACAACTATCATCGACCGCATGAATCGTTAGGTGATTTAAGCCCCATCCAATTTCTGGAGCGGCATAATCAGTTTAAGAAATTGTCTGCCTGAATCTGGTCTAGATTTTGGGGATGGCTACATATCTCCATAAAGTATAAACGATCTGCAGAAATATACACACGCCTAATCTTTTATTTAAGAATTACTTAGATACCATGCGAATATAGTAATTAACAGGAAATAATATGTTTAAACAAAAAAGTCTATTGACATTAGCAGTATTAACCGCATTAATTATAATGAGTGGTTGTAGTCAGAGTGACGGAAATTCGACGAGCGATAGGGGCCAGTTGGAAAACGGGAGCACAGAGGTTACTGAAGAGAACAGTACCCAAGAGAGTAGTTTGGATGTCGATGAAACAGAAGTGTCGGCTGAAGATAATGTAACTCAAACCCCAGAAGTGATGTACGGCCACACCTTACCGCCTGAACCTGACCCGGACATAAACAACGCGACACTATTAGGTGTTGACTCAAACGACAATGGCGTTCGGGATGATGTGGAACGGTGGATATATAACCGTTACAACACCCATATTCCCTGCAAAATGGTAGAGGTTAATGTCACCATTCCTGCATCAGGCGAGACAGTGACCGGCTATGACGAGGTGTGCGAAGAGAAAGAGGTCCCTTACCACCAGATCGTCAGGGAGATCGCGATGCAAGGTGCCAGGGCGGCGCAGATCATTATTCAGGAGCCTGAGAAGGCTAGGGAGACGATGAAGTACATGGAAGCGGCTGTAGATTGTAATATTTACTTTGAATCTTATGCTGGGTATGAAAATGAGCCAAAGTTAGTTGATGGTTTTATATTTGGAGATGAATTTAATGAAGTTCAATTTAATACTACAGAACGAGTGCGGGCTTATGCAAAATACAATATGACGTTAAGTGGGGGAGTTTATGGAAGATCGCTATTCAATAAGCGGCAATCTTGTGATTTCAATATAACAAAATTACTTGAGCAATAAGTATGAAAAAGTTATTTTTTCTTTTTCTGATAGTTGTTATACCTTTTCAGTTGGTTGCTAACAGTGTAATCGATGAACGTGTCAGTGATATATATTATGGCAATGGAATATTGACAACAAAAGCTGAAGCAGATTATGCAAAGGATAAAATTCTAGCTATTTCCATTTTATCTGACATCTACCACGGCGATAAAGCCGCCATGCAAGCCAAACACGGCGATGAGCTCAAACTCGCCTACAACTCTACCTTCAAAACACTACCAGTGGCAGGAATAGATGAATTAGGCGAAGTCGCCGGCGGTATTTTAGACATCATGGAGAGTTACGAACAGCTCAACAACACTTCGGTCGGATGGAAAGCATTTAGCGCACTCGAGTCGATGGTAATGGAGATAGGATTTAAAAGACAGCCTATAGGCACCTATTTGAAAAAGAAGATCTTTGATTATCTTATCAACAAGGCACTTCCTGATTACCTTGCGACGTATATTTCAGTGCAGATGACAGAAAATGACTTTGCCAGAATTAAAAAGCTCAGTGAAAAAGCTGTTGATGACATTATAAAAAAGGCTCATGACGAAGACCTTAAAGAGATGGTCAGTAATTATAAGAAGAGCATTAAAGCGGGGCATGGCGTTATAGCTGTCACACACTCACAGGGGAATCTATTTGCCATAGAGACAAGCGAGGCTCTAAAAGATGATGATGCCTGGATGAGAGACTATATTTACCATGTAAGTATCGCTTCTCCGGCTACTAAATTTGCTTCTTCAAAGTATTGGCTGGTTTCGCTTGACAATGACCCTGTGCCAAATATACCCGGTTCAGTCGGAACTAATTTTACGAACCCTGTACGCCACTTTACACACATTGCCCGTTCTATTACTCCGGACATGAGTCCGGGAACTCACATAGAATTGATGAACAACCCTCCACAGATACCTTCGTCTCCACCGGGCTTTTGGGTGAACAAAGATCAGCCGAGAGACTATGTAAAGATTCAAAATGTTTATGATCCTACATTTCAAAAAACGCAAGATTACACCTTTGACATCACAGCAGATGAGACGCGCTACACACAGTTGGCATTTCATGCGTTCGATTATTATATGGGTGAAAAATGGCTAAAGGCTTTTTATAATAGCGGCAATGATGTTCGAACTATTAATATGACTTCGACAGGAACAAAAGACGCGATCATTTATAATATATATGCCGCCATACTGGAACATAAAAACACCCCTTCCCAATGGCAAAAGTCAGCCACTACAGGCTGCGGTTGTAATCAGCGTATTCAAGTTGAGCACAAGTTTGACAATTCACTCAATACATTAATGGAAGGATTGGATGTTATTGCATTTGATGAGGCCGATAAACTCTACCCGGTCGGATCTGACTATGTAAAAGCTGCAGCAGATGGCGATAGCCTGATTAAGTACGACAGCGGTGATATCTGTATAGATCTATTAGATGCGAATGAGACGAAAATAGATGATTTTAAAGGCCGTACACCTGTAATGGCAACTTCTAAACGATGGCGCTATTGAAGTGACACTTGAGCTGGAACAACGGTGCCGACTATGATCTGCAGCTTGACATGCCGGGAAGTGTCCGTGATGTGGAGTCATGCAGTATGGAACATGCCTATGTTTACAGCGAATTTGAAATCTACCCGGGACGCTACCCTGTCAATGTGACACAGGCATCGACAGGAAACGTCAGCGGTGTTTACTATGTGAGTATCGCTACCCCGGCTGAAAGTAAAGTCATAAAGGTCGATGCCAATACGACTGGGCATATAGCTGACATCACTGTTAAATACGTCGACAATAAACCGGTGCTGGAACTAAGCACACCCAGCGGTACAGTAATATTTGAAAACAGTGGTCCTGGTGGTATCTCAGGTGGCGGTGGCGGCAGTAGCAGCAGTAGCAGCAGTTCCGTCGGCGGGCACAGTTATATTCCCGATGTTACCGCCCCTGAATGCAGCCCCGCAAAAAGCTGCGGCTGTATGCCTTGTGAGTATTGGGTAGTCCCTTATCTTTCACAGGCGATGACAGGGCCTTTGAGCGGTGCCGATATTGCGTTGTACCGCTTAGAAGGCTTTAGAACAGACAGCGCCATCTATAACGGTAAAACAAGCACAGGCAACACACTCTATACGGCGGGTCTTCTCAATATTCCCGAAGAGACGATAGCCGGTCTTGACGACAACGCGCTTTACGTCATAACCGTTTCCGGCGGTATGGATATCGATGCCGATGATAACATGGAAGTAGACGACATACCGACCCAAAACCTCGGGACTTTGCATGCGATTCTCAAAGGCAGTGAGCTCAAAGCGACCAAGCCGAAAGTCAATATTCTTACCGAAGTCGCCTATCAGATCGTCAAAGACGATATTGCCAATGCAAGCAAAACAGACGACGAGATCATCGCAACACTCGATGATGTTGCTTTACGTCTTTTGAGAATGAAAATATATACGCAGAGTGAAGGCGATCTGAGTCATGTCGATCTCCTGGAGTGGCTGCCGACCCTGGAAAAAAGTCTGTTGTATGTAAGTTATCAAAACCAAGTCGTTCCAATTGTCAAAAAGCTTTTGCTTGACAATGATATTTATGAAGATGCCTATAACCTTGTCTATGTTCCTAACGGGGTTGTTCCTGTTTTACAAAGTCAAATATTTACTGTTTTAGAAGATATTTCTGTCGGGACGGTTATCGGAACAGTACCTGTACAATATGAAGGCAACTCATCAATAGTTGACATGCAATTATATGGTGCAGGATCGGACAAGTTTTCTATTGACTCCAGCGGTACTATTAGACTTGTCTCACCGTTAGACTTTGAGACAAAACAACTGTTTTCACTGTACGTACGTGCCCAGAACGATGATGGCTTTAGTAAATATACCGCGATATATATTCAAGTTGAAGATGTCGTTGATGCCCCTTATGCCGTATCGTTTTCGGCTGAATACATTTACGCCAATGCCGCAATTGGCACAAAAGTGGGACAGATTATCTTCAACACAGGAAGCAGTGCGATCACTTCCATGCAGCTCACAGGAGCAGACAGCACCTACTTCACTGTCGATAATAGCGGCAATATTACAACGGCCATGTCGTTGGAAGACTTTTTTGTCAAAAAAGCTTACCTATTCGATGTGGTTGCCTCAAACAGTTCCGGCGCAAGCAGGCCTGCGAGTATTATTATCAATGTAGGGGACAGACGTGACATCCCTCAACTTAATAGCTTATCAGCCAATGTCGATGAGAATGCACCAGCAGATACCGTTGTTGCAAAAGTGCCGGTCATCAGTGATGGTGACAGCCCTATCATCACCTATACCCTGAGTGATAATACGCAATTTGTGATCGACAATAACGGGACTATTCGAGTCGCACCGAATGCTTCACTTGACTATGAAATCAAAACGCAATGGACACTGAGTGTTACAGCATCCAACATCATTGGTGACAGCCGTCCACAGAACGTAACAATAGCCCTAAATGACATTCCTGATGTTCTACCTACGTTGCATCCCATAAATCTAAGTATTAACAAAGAGACGGCTGTGGGTGCCGTTGTCGCTAATGTCCTTAGCAACGGAGGAGACACTCCGATTACTTCATTTACACTTTCCCCTGACTCGCCATTTAGTGTTGACCTTGCCGGGGACATCCGTTTGGAAAGCTCACTGTTTGAACAAGACAGTGAACATTTTACTCTTCAAGCCAGTGCAACGAACAGCTTCGGTAAGAGCGAAAGTGTAGACGTAAATATAACACTTATCGTAGTGCCTGTCGTCAGCGACCTTTCTACAACTGTATTTGACAACACCTCCGCAGGAACGATCATTGGTAAGATCAACATTATCGGTAATGGGAACCCTATCGAGTCCGTTGCACTTAGTGGAGATGGAAGCAGTGATTTCCATGTGGATCTCAACGGCACGATAAAAGTTTCAGACGGGGTGACTATAACTGCGGCGCGACAAGCGTTTTATCAATTGGGAGTATCTGTTAATGGTACTCATGAAGCTAGTGTGCAAATTAATGTTTTAGATCGGATTATTGGGTCAGTTGGTACATCGAATTATCTAAAAAGCGTCGTTCTTTCTAAAGATGGAACAACGGCATTTTTGATTGATCAATATGCTGGATTACAAATCATAGATGTTCGTAATCCAGCTGTACCTACAATCATTGGTTCAATAGATACACCGGGTAATCCATGGAATATTATACTTTCTAAAGATGGGACAAAAGCATTTATAGCTGATGATTTTAAAGGTTTGCAGATTGTAGATAGTAGTGATCCAACTTCACCTTTTATAATTAGTACAGCCGATACACTATTCGCAAGGGATGTGGTTCTTTCTGCAGATGAGAAAAAAGCATTTGTATCGACCAGCTATGGTTTAAAGATTGTTGATATCACTGATCTCACTACACCTGTTATCATTGGTTCGGTCGATATTCCGAATGCATTCAATGTTGCTCTTTCTGCGGATGAGAGAAAGGTATTTGTGACAGTCTTTTCTTCTCAATCTACTAATAGCTTACAAATCATAGATGTCAGTGATCTGACAGCACCTTCAATTATTTCTTCAATCAACATGCCGACTGTTGCATGGAGTGTTTCCATTTCTCCAGATGGAACAAAAGCTTATGTAACTGATTTATATAATGGCTTGATTATAGTAAATGTTAGTAACCCAAACACACCTTCAATCATAGGTGAAGTCGACACACCAAGTCATGCAAGGGGAATCGCTCTTTCTGTAGATGGGACCAAAGTATATGTTGCTGACGAACAGCATGGATTACAGATCATAGATATTAGTGAGCCGACAGCACCATCAATCATTGCTTCGGTTAATACACCAGAACAAGCATGGGATGTGGCGGTGACTGTTGATGAAACGAAGGCGTTTGTTGTTGATCGTTATTCTAGAGTCGGGTTACAAATAATAAGCGTTGATGGGATCGAACTAAAAGAAAAAATACCTGGAATTTCCGGTTTTTTTTCTATCATGGAAGAGGATAGTTTGATTGGAAGTTATGTAGGAAAAGTACAAACATTTTATACTGGAGCTAGTGGCATTGCATCTTTAAAGCTATCTGGAGAAGGTGCAGATGACTTTTCAATGGATAAAAATGGCGTTGTCACACTGCAACGCGAACTCAATTACAATTCACAAAAACTCTATCACTTAAAAGCTGTTGCAACCAATAGTATAGGTGATAGGGAAGTTGATGTGACGATTCGTGTTCACTCTGTTCCAGAACTTCAAGATTTCACTGGTGAAGTAAAAAGTATGGCTACGGAAAGCACTTATGTTGGTCAAATTGATATGTGGATAGACGATAATACGACCATCACCGATATTGCAATAATAGGTGATGGGTCGGAAAACTTTAAATTGAAAACAGATGGAAAAATTCATGTAGACTCAGGAGCTGAGTTCCATCATTTTGTCACGCCAAAATACAACCTTACTGCAATCGCGACTAACAATTATGGAAGCAGTAAAGAAGCGAATGTGACAATTGAGGTTTCTGCTTTAGTCAGTTCAATCAAGGCGGAGCATTATGGTGTAACAGGTGCAAATAAAGTAGTGCTTTCAGATGACGAAACGAAGGTATATGTAACTGATGGAGGACTAGGCGTCATTGATATTAGCGATGTAACCGCGCCTTCTGCTATCGGTTGGAGAACTATGCCATACAATTACACAAGAAGTGTCGCATTATCTAAAGACAATTCTAAAGTATTTGTTGCGAATCAAAATAGTGGTTTACGGATCATTGACGTTAGTAATCCGACGAACCTTGATGTAATAGCTACTATTGATACACCAGGTTATGCTAATGATGTTATTCTTTCAACAAATGGGGAAACCGCATTTGTTGCGGATGGCCAATCGGGCATGCAGTTAATAGACGTTAGTGACCCCTTTACACCTTCCATTATTAGTTCAGTGGACACCCCTGGAAATGTTTGGAATCTTTCTATTTCAGAAAATGGAAGTAAAGTCATTATTGCAGATATCTCTGGTATACAAGTCATAGATATAAGTGATACACTGAGACCCTTAATTGTTGCTTCTGCTACATCTTCAAATTATATTTATGCTGCAAACATATCAAAAGAGGAAGACAGAGCATACGCGACTATGGGTTATAATTCTGGAGTTTTTCAGATTTTGGATATTAGCGATCAGAATGTAACTTCCACCGTTAGTTCTCTAGGTATTACAAAGAATGCCAATAAAATTGTTATCTCTAAAGATGGGAGGAAAGTATTTGTTGCTGACGGGGAGGCTGGACTCTTGATCATAAATATTAGTGATTCAACAGCTCCATCAATCATCGAATATGTTAATCCTGCAGGATATACAAATGATATTGTGCTGTCAGCTGATGAAACAAAAGCATTTGTAGCCGATAGCTATTCCGGTCTACAGATCCTTGATTTGACAGGGCTAGACTAGACCAAAAAACCTATCGCGGTCGCGCTGATTTAAGTTGTAACAAATCAGTTTCACTCAGCTAAACAGCTCCAACAAACTCTCCGCATCAAGCACCGCAACGCCCTCTTCTTTCTCGCTGAACAGCGAATTCGAGAGCTGCTTTTTCTGCTCTTGCAAAGCGAGTATCTTCTCTTCGACGGAATCTTCAATGATGAGCTTGTAGACAAAGACCGGTTTGTCCTGGCCGATGCGGTAGGCGCGGTCGGTGGCCTGGTCTTCGGCGGCGGGGTTCCACCACGGGTCGTAGTGGATCACCGTGTCGGCCTGGGTGAGGTTGAGACCGACGCCTCCGGCTTTGAGGGAGATGAGGAAGACGTGGGCTTCGCCGCCGGTGAAACGCTCGATCACCTTTTCGCGGTTCTGGGTGCTGCCGGTCAGTTTCGCGAGGGGGACATCCCGCTGCATCAGCGCCTCTTCGATGATGGAAAGCATGGAGGTGAACTGCGAGAAGATGAGGATGCGTCTGCCCTCTTCGAGGAGCTCTTCGACCAGTTCGAGCAGCATCTCCAGCTTGGCGGACTCTTTGACCTTCTGCGCCTCTTCGAGCGGCACCAGACGCGGGTCGCAGCAGACCTGGCGGAGTTTGAGCAGCGCGTCGAGGATCGTGATGTGGCTGCGGCCCAGCCCCTTCTCGGCGATCACCTCCCTGACCTTCTTCTCCATCGAGATGCGGATGCTCTCGTAGAGCTTCGCCTGCGGCCCCTCGAAGGCGACGCTGCGCGTCATGATGGTCTTGGGCGGCAGTTCGGTGGCCACCTTTTCTTTGGTGCGGCGCAGCATAAAGGGTGCTATCCTGGTACGCAGGATCTCCTGGCGTTCGGCTAGAGTGTTCCTGCTCTATCGGCGTCTGGAAGAAGCTCTTGAAGGTAGTGTAGTCACCGAGGAAGTTCGGCATCACCACGTCGAAGATCGCCCAGAGTTCGCCGAGGTGGTTCTCCATCGGGGTGCCCGTCAGCGCGACGGAGTTTTTGGCGTTGATCTTTTTGGCGGCGCTGTGGACTTTGGACTTGAGGTTCTTGATGTTCTGCGCCTCGTCGAGGATGAAGTAGCTGAACGCCATCTGCTCGAAAAGGGCAAGGTCGCGGCTCAGAAGCGCGTAGGTCGTGATGATGATATCGCTCTGAAAACCGAGGTGGATCTTCTTGTCCCGCTTGAGCCCGTGATGCACTTCTAGGCTCAGGTCGGGAGTGAACTTTTTCGCCTCGTTTTTCCAGTTGCCCAGCAGCGAGGTCGGTGCAACGATGAGGACCGGAAGTGCCAGTTTGCCCTGCTCTTTCAGGCGCTGCAGAAAGGCGAGCGTCTGCAGGGTCTTGCCCAGTCCCATATCGTCCGCCAGGATGCCGCCGAAACCGAAACGCTCCAGAAAGCCGAGCCAGTTCAACCCCTCCTGCTGATAGCCGCGAAGCGTCGCTTTCAGCCCGTGGGAGTGTTCCAGTTTTTCGATGCCCTCAAAGCTTTCGAGCTCTTTTCTGACTCTTTTCACCGCCGCTTTTGCGCTGCCGGCCATTTTGACGGAAGGCCCTGTTTCAGGGAGCAGATGGAGTTCATATTGGTTAATATGCAGCTGCTCCACCCGCTCGCCCTTGTAGAGCGCCAGCAGGGTTTTGAGTATGGGCTTGAACTGCGCCGAGTCCAGGGTGATGAAGTGGTTCTCTTCGAGCTCAAAAGAGAGGGTGTCGGGGAGTTTCTCGATGTCGGCATTCTGCTCCAGCAGCCTGCTGACGATGGCCAGCAGGTTGAGCTTTTCACCCTTGAAATCGATGGCCATCTCCACGTCGAACCAGCTCTTTTTCTGCTCGACGTCCAGCGTGATCTCACCGCCCTTTTCAAAGCGGAAGAGAAAGCTGTTGTCGACCTCGATCTCGTAACCCTGCTCTTCCAGAACCGGCAGGTGGTGCTGTACGAATTCGCGCCAGGTCTCGATGGCAGGCATCCCGTTCTCGGCAGGTATGAACGTGCAGTTTCCGCCACTCTCGTCAGCGCTAAAGCCCATCGATTCGATCAGGCTCCGGCACCCCTTTTCCAGAGGCTGATCGCGGATAACCTTCAGGTACTCATCGCCCTCTTTGAGGACCCTGCTCTGCTGTGAACTGCAGCCGCTTAGCTCATGACTTTCATAGAGAAAAGTGAGCTGCAGCCGGTGTCTGTTTTGCGCGGCGAAGAGTCTTATCTTTGCTTTGGGCTGCACCTGCAGCACTTTCACATCCATCGCATCCGGCAGAGGAAGCGAAGGGAGGGTCTCGATAGCCTTGATGGCGAAGCGGCTCAACTGCTCTTTTGAGACCAGAGGCGCCCGCAAAAAGAGCGCCAGCTGTTTAGGCTCGACGCCCTCGATCTCGAGACGCCCTGCCCGGTGCTCTTTTGTGTCGATATACGAGAGCGGACTGGTAGCCAGAATCTCATACTGCCTGGGCAGGCCGAAAGCGAGTCTGTACTGCCCCGCTTTCTCCTCTCTCCAGACCGGTTCGGTCGTCAGCGGTTCGCCCCAAGACAAGGGGGTGTTGCGGTTGCGGTTCCAGTAGCAGTTGCCGCTTTCGACCATCTTCTGCAGAAGCAGTCTGCCCAGTTCGCCTTCGATATAGGTCGTCGAGACGACCTTCGATTCAAGCGCCTTAAAGAGCTGCAGGATATCTTTGTCGTTGTCCGTCAGGAAATCCCTGCTGTGGAAACTGCTGAGGAGCTGGTGAAACTCGATGCGTTTCTGTTTTCCGAAACCGCCGTTTTTGAGGAGTCTTGAGCGGTAGAAGACCAGCTGCATCTTTCCCGGCAGGTCGCTCGGCGAGAGGCGGTAGATCAGGATCGATTTTTTCTCCTCTTCGGGCTGCAGTGCTTTTGCAAGCGCGCTCAGCCATGCATCGGCGTCGCTCTGGGAGCTCCGCTTTGAGGGAAACGGCTGGGAATAGGTTTGAATAAAGGTGAGCGCAGCGGAGACCACGTGCTTGCAGTCGGCCCCGACGCTGCAGGAACAGCGGCCGACCAGGGAGACGGAGCCGCCCCGCTCAAAGACGCTGATCGCCTGTATGTAGTTGGTCGCACCGGTCGTCAAAGCGGAGATGACCATGTGGTCGTCGCTCAGCATCTCATACGATTTTATCACGCTTCTGCCGGCGCGGAAATAGTCCATGCCGAGGTTGAAGCAGCTGCGTCCCGCCATCTGCGCGACGTCGTTGGCACTGAAACGTATCATTCTCTGATCAGCGCTGCGGCTTTTCGTGCAGAGCCAGCTCTTTGGCGAGGTATTCACCCGTATAAGAGCCGCTCTTTTTGTAGGTTACGGCCATTGATTCGGGCGACCCCTCATCGATGAGCAGTCCGCCGCCCGAACCCCCTTCGGGCCCCATGTCGATGATATAGTCGGCATTTTTGATCATGTCGAGATTGTGTTCGATGACGAGAACGGAGTTGCCGAGCTCGACAAAGTGGTGCAGAACGCCGGTCAGGCGGTCCACATCGGCGAAGTGGAGCCCCGTCGTCGGCTCATCGAGGATATAGAGCGTACGGCCCGTATCTTTGCGGCTGAGCTCCTTGGAGAGCTTGATGCGCTGCGCCTCGCCGCCGGAGAGGGTCACCGCGTTCTGGCCGAGGGTGATGTAGCCGAGGCCCACATCGACCAGGGTCTTGAGTATCGCGTTGATCTTGGGGATCGGTTCGAAAAAGGCATAGGCGTCTTCGACGCTCATCGCAAGGACGTCGGCGATGCTCTTGCCTTTGTAGAGGATCTCCAGGGTCTGCTGGTTATAGCGCGTTCCGTGGCAGGTGTCGCACTTGACCTGGATATCGGGCAGGAAGTGCATCTCGATCTTGATCTCGCCCTCGCCCTGGCACTTCTCGCAGCGGCCGCCTTTGACGTTGAAGCTGTAGCGCGAGGAGGTGTAGCCGCGGATGTTCGACTCTTTGGTCTTGGCAAAGAGGTTGCGGATCTCGTCCATCACCCCCGTATAGGTCGCCGGGTTCGAACGCGGCGTACGGCCGATCGGACTCTGGTCGAGGTAGATCACCTTGTCGAGCAGTTCAAGACCGTTGATCTCGACGCCCGCCACCTTGTTGACCTTGCGGGCACGGTTGAGCAGTTCGCGCGCCGTCGGCAGAAGCGTCTGCAGAATAAGCGAACTCTTGCCGCTGCCGCTGACGCCGGTGACACAGACGAAGTTCTCCAGCGGAATACGGGTGGAGAGATCGTTGATGTTGTTGATGGAAACGTTTTTGATCTCAAGCCACTTCTCCTGCGGGCGTCGGTGGAAATACTCGATCATCCTGCGGCCCGAGAGGTAGTCGGCCGTGACCGTCTTCGCTTTTTCAAGCTGTTTGCGCGTTCCGGCAAAGACCACCTCGCCGCCGAACCTGCCCGCTCCCGGACCGATATCGATGATGTAATCGGCGTTGTTGATGGTCTCTTTGTCGTGTTCGACCACGATGACGCTGTTGCCTTTCTCCTGCAGGGAGCGGAGGGTACGGATGAGCTTGAGCGTGTCGCGTTCATGCAGACCGATACTCGGTTCGTCAAGCACGTACATGACGCCTGTCAGGCCCGAACCGATCTGCGAAGCGATGCGGATACGCTGCGCCTCGCCGCCGCTGATGGAACGTGCGTCGCGGTCGAGGGTGATGTAGCCGAGCCCGACGTCATAGAGAAAGAAGAGGCGCTCGCGGATCTCGTTGAGTATCGAGAGCGCGATCTTCGTGTTCTGATCGCTCAGATGCGAAAAGGTCTGCTCGTCGGCGAACCACTTGTAGCACTTCTCTATCGGCAGGTTGATCACTTCATAGATCTTCTTGCCGGCCACTTCAACGGCCAGCGACTCGCGGCGGAGACGGTTGCCGTTACAGACGTTGCACTTTTTCTCGCTCATGTAGTCCTGAAGCTCTTTGTCGTCTTTGAACATGTCGTAAGCGATGCGGGTGATACCCGGCCAGACCCGCTTGATAGGGTGGCCTTTCCACTCGAACTCGATCTCGTCGATGCCGCCGTGGATAACGGCTTTCTGCTCATGCGCTTCAAGGTCACTGAAAGGGACCGTGATATCGATCTTGTTGTGGGCGCACATCCCTTTGAGGAAGGTGAAGTAGTAGCCCTTGTTGAAGCCGTAGATGATCTTGACGGCACCCTTTTCAATGGAGAGGTCACCGTCGATGATCTTCTCCTGGTCGAGCGCAAAGCGCACCCCGAGGCCGTCGCACTCCGGGCATGCCCCCTTGGGCGAGTTGAACGAGAAGGTCAGCGGCTCAAGCGGCTCAAAACTCACCTTGCAGTCGAAACAGGCGTTGTGTTCCGAGTAGTGGATAATGTTCTCTTTGTAGCCCATCTCGACGTGGTTCAGAAACTCAAGCTCCACCTCGCCGTAGCTCTCTTTGAGCGCCTTTTCGACATCCTGGGCGATACGGTCACGGTTGTCCTCTTTGATGACGACGCGGTCGATCACCGCTTTGATGGTGTGCTTTTTGGTCTTGGAGAGTTCGATCTCGTCATCAAGACGGGTCATCACGCCGTTGATCATCGCACGAACGTACCCCTTGTGACGAAGTGATTCAAAGAGATCCTGGAAGGTGCCTTTTTTCTCATTGATCAGCGGGGCCAGAATAACGATCTTTGCATCATCCGGAAGTTTCTGCACCTGCTCGATGATGTCGGCAGCCGACATCTTGGAGATCTTCTTGCCGCAGAGATGGCAGTGCTGCGTGCCGACGCGGGCATAAAGAAGACGGAGGTAGTCATAGATCTCGGTAATGGTCCCGACCGTCGAGCGCGGGTTTTTGGAGGTGGTCTTCTGGTCGATCGCGATCGCCGGTGTCAGTCCTTCGATCTTGTCCACATCGGGCTGGCCGATACGGTCCAAAAACTGGCGGGCATAGCTTGAAAGACTTTCAAGGTAACGGCGCTGACCTTCGGCATAGAGCGTTCCGAAGGCGAGCGTCGACTTGCCGCTGCCGCTCAGGCCGGTACAGACAACCAGCTTGTTTTTAGGTATCTCAAGCGAGATGTTTTTAAGATTGTTTTCTCTTGCGCCCGTAATTTTGATCATATTCATTTTAACCTACCAATCTGTAAAATATATAGGCTGATACACCGACATAAAAGAGCATCAGGGCCGTTTTATGATGGCGATCGATCACCTTATGTTTCAGCCATATGCCGCCGGCTACGCCGGCCAGCGAAGCGATACCGATGATGATGCCGCTTTCGTAATCGATATGGCCTGCAACGCTCAGTCCGATAAGACCGGAGAGCGATGAGAAGACCACGAAAAAGAGACCTGCCGAGACCGCCTTTTTAAGCGGCACATGCAAGAATCCGACCAGCAGCGGCACCAGCAGTATGGAACCGCCGACCCCGATGGAGATGGCGAAGGCTCCCAGAACCGCACCGATCGTAAAGAGGATGACCGGATGGGCACTGCGTTCGTCCTGATGTTCGGTCGTCTTGAAGAACATACGCGCCAGGGCAAAGAGGACAAAGCCGAGGAAGATCGCTTCGAGCGTTTTTGACGAGAGTGCCATGATGATAAAGGGGCTCAGAAGTGCCCCTGCAAAGCCGCCCATGCCGATCATCATGACCATCTTGATGTCGAGCGTGCCTTTGCGGAGGTTCAGGTAGGAGCCGTAGATCGAGCTGAAGACCATCTGCACCACCGAGATGCCGATCGCTATTTTGATATCATAACCCATAAAGAGCAGCGCCGGAACAAGAATAGTCCCGCCGCCGATGCCGAAAAAGCCCGACAGCATACCCACCGCAGCACCCAGAAATAGCAGTTCGATAAACTCGATCATATGCAACCTTATATCCATTTCGCGCGATTATACATGATTATGGCTTTGGAGGTGGTATTGTTTACTTGGTGGGTTTAAGAATTAAGGATAGGGTTTTGCATTAACTTCTAATCTTGTTTCTTCTTTTTTGAATCTAATTTTGATAGTAGTGTTGTCACTTTTTTTCTTTTGCACCCCAGGGCATCCTCTCTTGCTACGCAATTCACCTAGTCTTGCCCAAAAGAAAAAAGTAACCAAAAAAAGAAAAGTGCAAAGGCAGGTTTAGTCACTTTCAAAAGTATCTTATACTCGAAGTCACGAAACCTTCCTGCTTCATTCACTGTACCAAGACGCAGCCATTGCCAAGAGATGTCGTACTTCCTTAAAAGTGCAGGCTTCTGCATCTAGATCAATACGCCATCGCTGACGGAATTAATGCCATGATGCATAAGAATATAAACTGCCAAGACATCATGGATAGTGTAGAAGATTTTATGTTCCGCACAATGAGGCGTAGCTGAGTTGTAAAAGCGAAAGCTTTTAAATCTCAATAGATGCGTCACCGCTTGTCTCTTTTCGAAAAATCTACAGAGCTGACTGGAACTCTCTTTTTCACGTTAAGAAAATCACTCTGTCTGAGCGTAAGCGAGTTTGGGATTTTTAGTGAAGAAGAGAGTGCAAGGAAGGTACCCGACAGCCTGTCGGGCTCGAAGCCGTTTCGAGAGCTCTTTTGCTTACTTTTTTTGCGGTGTATAAGAACCAACAGTTCAATGCAGAGAGGCACTAAATGCCGAATCGCAAAAAAGTAAGAGTGTATGAGACAAAGGTTATTCCCTCTAACACACTCTCAACAATGCTTCATATGCGGGTTCTTCTCTTTTGAATGTTTTTTGATAGTAGTGTTGTCACTTTTTTTCTTTTGCACCCCAGGGCATCCTCTCTTGCTACGCAATTCACCTAGTCTTGCCCAAAAGAAAAAAGTAACCAAAAAAAGAAAAGGGCAAAGGCGGGTTTAGTCACTTTCAAATGTATCATATACTCGGAGTCACGAAACCCTCCGTAATCATTCACTGTACCATGACGCAGCTCTTATCAAGAGATGTCGTATTTCCCTGAAAGCGTCAGCTTATTCAAGAATCTCATCTTTAGCTGAAATGTTGATACGTACAGAAGTATAAAGCGCCTCTCTTCTTTCCCTCAAGATTTCTGCTCTGGCGCGACAGAGAAGAAAGGTTGAATCTGCGACACTGACTGCTTTATGCAAATTCACGACTTTATTTAAATTAGATTTAAATAGTAGTGCTGTCACTTTTTTTCTTTTGCTTGCCCAAAAGAAAAAAGTAACCAAAAAAAGAAAAGGGCAAAGGCGGGTTTAGTCACTTTCAAAAGTATCACATATTTGGAGTCACGAAACCTTCCGGCTTCATTCACTGTACCAAGACGCTACCATTGTCAAGAGATGTCGTACTTCCTTAAAAGCGCGGACTTCTACATCTAGATCAGTGCGCCATCGCTGCCGGAATTAATGTTTTGACGCATAAAACATGAACTGCCTAGACTAACACACTCCTTTTGAACAAGTATCATCTTTAGCGAGCAAGCTGATAGGTACAGTGGCAATAAAAGCGCCTCTCTTCTTTCCCTCAAGATTTCTTCTCTGGCGCGACAGAGAAGAAAGGTTGAATCAGTGACAATAACTGCCTGTTGCAAGTTCACGACTTTTTTGAATTGAATTTGATAGAGGTTATGTCAGTTTTCTTCTTTGCTTGCACAAAACAAGGGTACCGCTTTTGCGCAGCAAAATGTTTCTCTGAAAGCAGAAAGCTAACGGTAAAGAAGAAAATGCAAAGGCGGGTTTAGTCACTTTCAAATGTATCTTATACTCGGAGTCACGAAATCCTCCTGCTTCATTCACTGTACCAAGATGCAGCTATTGTCAAGAGATCGCATGCTTCCCTAAAAACGTCAGTTTTTTTATCCAGATCAATCGTTACCGCTTCCGGAATCACTGTTCTGACGTAGAAAATATGAACTGAGTAGACTAACTCACTCCTTTTGAATAAGTCTCATCTTTAGCCGGAATGTTGATATGTACAGAAGTATAAAGCGCCTCTCTTCTTTCCCTCAAGATTTCTTCTCTGGCGCGACAGAGAAGAAAGGTTGAATCAGTGACAGTTACTGGCTTTTGCAAGTTTACGACTCTGTTTTAAATTGAATATGGGATAGAAAGAGGCGCAGGAGTGCTTGCAAACTGTGAGCAGAAGCAATCCTGCTTAACGCATTCGCAGTCCGCATGTCTCTGCGTACGTAGTTTTTGAAGCGTACAGCGTACTGCCTTTTATCCCTTCATAGAGAGCATCGAGTTTATCTTCGGCGCCCATCCGTTTGAGTTCGCGTTTGTCCAGATCGGCGTGTACGATGAGTTCGTTCCAGACGGAGCTTTCATCGAGAGCAAAAGCGTAGACCGTTACGCCTTCGTATTCAAATACCGAGTCGCTGATCAGATTTTCGACGAACAGTGTTGTGATGGTAGCAGGGGTCAGTACGCTTTTATAGCGCTCGAACGTTGCTTCGAAATCATCAAAATTTTCCAGCTGACCCGCGAACAAAAGCATTGCATCTTTGTCTGAAACACCGATGGCGTGTTTGAATGTCACCTTGGGAGGCATTTGTTTGTCTGGAGAGATAGTTTTACCGGCGACAACGACAAGTTCACCGCGGTAACCGAAGCGTCCTGCAACGCCTAACTCGCCTTTAAAAGAAGGCTGCCATTGCAGCTCATTGTCATAGATATATTCGTTTGGTGTGCCCATAGGGTTTTCCTTGATCTAGCAGAATTTCCGTTCAAGTTATGTTCGAGCACTGTGAGGAGAAGTAGCATGCTGTTGCGCTTAAATGAATACTTATAGCAATGCATAAAGTGTGCCCGGTATACCGACGTTTATGTAGTAATACAGCAACTCTCAGACAAAAACCTCTGTCGCTGCTGTCTCTCTGTTTTATCCGGAGAGATCAGTAAGAGACTCTGCTTTCAGATCGTAAAGAAGATGCGTCTGCTTTAAGTTATAATTGCTAAATTCCCAATATCGGAGACCCATGTTCAGCCGCTGGTTCAAACAACTCTTACGCTATATCTTTGTCGGGGCACTTTCGCTTTTTCCTCTCGTTTTGGTACTGATCGTCGTCAACTTCCTTAAAGACCTCGGCATCAGCGCCTATTTCAGCCTTCACCGGTACACCGACTCCTTCGGTATTACAATGGGACTGATGGTGACGGTCGTCGTACTCTTCGCTGTGCTGGGCTACTCTATTGAGAAGTACGGAAAATCGATGATCGTTTCGGCGATCGACCGTATCTTTAACTACGTTCCCGCCATCAGGACCATCTACTCCGTCTCCAAAAAGCTTGCCAACATGCTTTCAGGCAATGATGAGAGCGGTAAAAAAGAGGTGGTACTGCTGGAGTATCCCAAGGTCGATGTCTGGGTCCCTGCCTATGTGCTCAACAGGCACAAGGGGGTCTGTGTCCTCTTTATTCCGACGTCGCCGAATCCTACCAGCGGCTATACGGTCATCATCAAGGAGTCTCTGGTGCTCTCCACATCACTGAGCCTGGAAGAGGCTTCGTCGTTCATCATCAGCATGGGCGCCGATTTTGTGAAGAAGGATGAACTCGCCCATCTTATTCACTCGCATATCGCTTAAGGGCAGCTTGGCCCTCTTCGCTCTTTTTTAATGATATAAATAGTTTTTCCCGTTCACAAAAAAGATGAACTACCGTCTTTCAGTAGGCAAAACCAGCGTTTTTTCTGTCACAAAATTATCACGACAAATGATACTTTTTACTTAAATATAACTTGTAGCATTTTATTAATGTATCATTCACAAAAATTTATTTGAAAAGAGCAGTATCACATGCGACACTCTATTTTTATAATGCTGGTTCTTAATATCTTTATTATGACAACCGCTGATGCGGCAATCTATAAAGGGCAGAAATTTTATGTTGAGGATTGCCAGTCTTGTCACCCCAGTGAATGTGATATCGTAACATCCAAGACAAAAGATGCATGGCAAAAAATGATGAAGGATAAAGGCAGAGGGCTGGCAAGAGTCCATCTATCCTATAAAAAAACTGAAAAATCATGGGAATATTTCGACAGCGAGAAATATAAAAACAGATCCAGACATCTGAAAGATTTTCTCGTTGAATACGCTAAAGACAGTGGAAAAGTCCTGGTCTGTGAATAAAGACCCCCAAGCCTTATCTCCTTTAGCTCGCTCCTTTAATCAGCGATTCGCAACCCTTGCATCCCCGAAAAAATCATCCAGTATCTTGCGGAACTCCACCGTGTCAATAACATGGTTGACGCGTTCACGCAGAACAGAAGCGCCGAGGTAGCCTTTTGAGTAGGTGTGGACATGCTTTCTGAACATCGCCACGCCGCGGGGGCCGTAAAACTCGATCATCTTGTCATAGTGTTCCATAATGATCGCATACTTGATCTCTGATGAGACATCTGCCGAGCCTGTTTTAAGCTGATGAAAGATCCAGGGTGCGCCGACCGCCCCGCGGCCGATCATCACACCGTCGGCTTTGGTGTGTTCAAGCACCCATTGCGCTTTTTCAAAGCTGTCAATATCGCCGTTGGCAATGACCGGAATGCTCACGGCCGCCTTGATCTCGGCAATGGCGTCGTAGTCGACCTCGGACTTGAACTTGCCGGCACGCGTACGGCCGTGGACCGCCAGGAAGTCCACACCGCTCTCTTCGATCACATTTGCAATGTCCAGATGGATCTTTTCATCAACACCCAAACGGATCTTGGCCGTAGTGGTCGACTTGTTAGAGCTCTCTTTGATGGTCCTCAAGATAGAACCGAGGCGCGGGAGATCGTTTAAAAGAGCGCTTCCCGAGCCGTGCCCGAAGACCTTCGGTACCGGACAGCCGCAGTTCAAATCAATAGCATCGATTCCCTCTTGTCTGTTCAGCACCTCGACGGCACGTCTGACGATATCGACATCGGCGCCGGAGATCTGAACCGAGTAGGGATCCTCGATGAGATTTTTTTCCAGCATCTTCAATGTCTTTTCTGAGCCGTGGGCCAGAGCATTGGAGCTGATCATCTCACTGACCGTAAGGTCGGCACCGAACTTCTTTACGACACTGCGAAACGGCAGGTCGGTAAAGCCGGCAAGCGGTGCCAATACATAAATCGGTTTATCAAAAGAGATCTTGTCAGTCATAACATGCCTAGGAAATTAGATGTGGAATTATAGCAAAAATATGGCATCAGTGCTAAGTGCTAAGTGCTAAGTGCTAAGTGCTAAGTGCTAAGTGCTAAGTGCTAAGTGCTAAGTGCTAAGTGCTAAGTGCTAAGTGCTAAGTGCTAAGTGCTAAGTGCTAAGAAAGATGGCGAAGCTCATCTTAAACCCAACTGAACTTGTAAAGTTTCAGATTTGGTGCAGATTGTGTAAAACGTTTTGCCGACAGCGTACATCGGTACGCCGAGAGCTAAACTTTTGCGCAAGGTGTGCCGAAGCTGGAACTTTAGTAAACTTTGTGTGGGATGAAGAGATCTATACTGAAGTTCTGGTTACAGTCTTTAAGCGCCTGATACGCTTTGAAATGAATAAACTCATCAGGCTGCGAGTTCTCCAGAATCTCTTTGGCAGGTGCAAGCATCTCCAGATCGAACAGCGTATAGAGATACGCCGGTGTCGCGACTTCGCTGTTTTCAGAAAGCTTTTGAAAGAGCTTGATACGCTCGTCCGGCAGCATATGGTTCGACAGCGTAGCAGAAATATTGATGAGATCTGCGTCATTGAGTTCGACTTCATTGAAGAGCGAAATCAGCGATTCAGTTGATATCACCAGAATATTCTCATCGGCATTGACGCGTGCCACGATATTAAACAGGACCTCTTTGCTCATAAATACTTTGTACTTTTCAATCAGGTTCAGCGGCGCTGTTTTCGCATAGTTGCTAAAGGCTAATGTGACAAGTTCCTCGGAGTATTTGTCGGCATTGTTCAGGATCTGTTCTTCAGAGATCTCGCTGTTACGATAAGCATTGATATCATTTTGCTGCACAAAAGAGTTTTTTGGCTGCAGACGGTATTTTTTAAGATCAACATGTTCACCGTTTCGAATCTTGGTCAATAGTTCGATCGTCTTGTCCAGCTTCTCGTCACCTGTTGTGCCGATCTCACCGATGATCTCGAGACGAGCCTTGTCAATTACCTTTGCAAAGAGTGCGTAACGTTCCGTTTTATAATGGTGGTTTCGCTCAAGTCTTCCGACCAGCGCGTCGCTGATCGAATCAACAAATACTTCTGAATCTTTGCGATACTTGCGCATCTTGAACGAACCGATGATCGAGTAGTAAAGCATATGCCCGACAGAAGCAAGATAGAGCAGCACCATAGAGAGGACGACCCACAGCGCCAAAGGAAACGCTGGGATCGTAATGCCTAGCACGTTAATGGAGAGGTTTTCGTCCGGAAAAGAGATATAAAAATACGAACCGACCAAGGCCATCAAGATAAATGCTGCTATCGTGTAGCGCTTAATATACATCGTATATCCTTTGTTAATGTTGTTTTTCTACGATCTCCCGGCAGTCAATGCAGTATCTTGCATGTGGCTTAACCTTAAGGCGCTGCATTGAGATGAGCTCTTCACACATCTCACAAAAACCGAACTGTTTGTCTTTGATTTTACCCAAAGCTACTTGAATCTCTAACAACTCGATCTCTTGCTGCTCACCGATCGCCAATTCACGCAAATTTTCGTTACTTACAGAAGCATAATCGCCTTCGTCGTTCAGCTCAAGGGTGTTTAATTCGCTCAACTCTTTTTGAACACCTGCAATGTTCTTCATGATCTGCACTTTACGAGACTCTAGTATGTCAACGAAAAACTGTAATTCACTATTACGCATATAATGTCCTATTTGTGATAAGGGTGGTTGCTCAGAATTGAAAATCCGCGATAGATCTGTTCCAGCAAGACCGCCTTGACGATCTTATGGCTCATCGTGATCTCTCCGAGGGAGATCACCTTGTCGCACTGTTTTAGAAACTTATCTTCAAAACCGAAGGCCCCACCGATAAAAAATTTAACTGCCATTTTATCTTCTAAAAGCTTACTAATGGCAACGGAATCGATTATTTTGCCATCAGGGTGCAAAGCAACTGAATATCCGCCTTCCAAATAAGGTTCGAGAAGCTTCGTATATGCGCTCTGGGCGGCCTCCGCAGAGATAGTGTGTGCTTTCGTAACATCTTTGTTAAAAAGTTCAATATCGTTTATTTTTGCGAAACGCGATGACATCTTTATGAGCTCTTTGTAAAGTGGTTCGTAAAGGGAACGCTCTTTTTTGGCGATTGAGACGATATCGACTGTCAACTATTCTCCTTCATAAAGGGCGCTGCTTAGGACGCGATATGTGACGTGTTCAAATTCATCATCAAAACGCACTCCGCCGATTGCTGCTACAGGGTGTCTGGAGAGAGCTGCAAGAGCATCCAGCTTCTCTTGCAGAGGTGCAGCATCTTCTTTTGTATTTGTGGCTCTATACGCACCCAATCCGATATAATCGAGGTCCAAGCGGTTTGCCGCTTCGATCTCCTCTTTATTGTGTGTCGAAAGTCCTATCACCTTCTCACTTCCGATGATGCTGCGGACCTTATCGACAGCAGCTTGCGGATCGGCATCAACCTTACGTAGATCATCCTGCCCCAGGTGCACCCCGTCGCAATAAGCGTGGAGCTTAAAAGCATCATTGATGATCAGTGTCTTGGACCACAATGTCCGCAATGCCGAAAGCTGCCGGGCGATAAGAGCCATATCACTGCTTTTGTTGCGGTACTGGATGATCTGTGCATCATGTTGATGGCAGAGAAAGACGAATTCTTCCAGGCTTATCTTTTTTTTGTCAAGTGTGGACTGATCGCAGAGGGCATAAAGCTTCATATGGGTTTTCAAAAGCGTGCTGGGGCTATTTGCCCAGCATCAGCTTGAGAAGATTGCTCAGTGTGTTTTTCATCTCGTTACGGTTTACAACCATATCGATCGAACCTTTTTCCAGCAGGAACTCCGCTCTCTGGAACCCTTCGGGGAGGTCTGAGCCGATGGTCTGCTTGATAACACGCTGACCTGCAAAGCCGATCAGTGCGCCGGGTTCTGCAATGATAATATCCCCCAGTGTCGCAAAAGAGGCACTGACGCCGCCCATTGTCGGATCGGTCAGGAGAGAGATGTACGGCAGTTTTGCTTTAGCGAGTTTGCCGAGGGCTGCCGATGTCTTTGACATCTGCATCAATGCAAAAGTCGATTCCTGCATACGCGCACCGCCGGAAGCGGAGACAATGATAAGTCCCTGGCGTTTTTCGATCGCACGGTTAATGGCACGAACGATCTTCTCCCCCTCGACAGAACCGAGCGAACCGCCCATAAAACCGAAATCAAAAACGACCAGCTGCGTGGCGATCTTGTTGATCTCACATTCGCCGCTGATGACGGAAGAGTGTCGGCCTGTCTTCTTAACGCCTTCATCAACACGCTTGACGTAGGACTTCTTATCCACGAATTTAAGCGGATCGACTGGTTTAAGGTTGGCATCGAACTCAACAAAGGTGTCAGTATCTGCTAACAGCTTGATACGGGCATCGACGCCGAGGCGCAGGTGATAGCCGCATTTCGGGCAGACATAGTTCTGGTTTTCAACCTCTTTATAGTACATCAAAGACTGGCATGACGGGCATTTTATCCAATGCGCCGGGGCTTCGCTTTTTGATGCTTGTTGTTTCGTGGAGTTTGAACTGCTAAAAAGGTCAAAAAGGTTCATTCACTTGCCTCAAATAAATTAAAAATAGTAAGTATTTTAGCAAAGACATCCTTATTATGCGATACGATCAAAACATCTTCGCTCATATAGGTGTGCAGATCTTTGCAGAGGTAAAGCCCTGCTTCGATATCGTAAGGGCGCATATTCCCTAAAAAAACGACATACATCGCTGAGTGGGCATAGGAAAGCGAAAGCGCCACGGCCCCCGGAGCACGGAATTTTAGACCGGTGTCCATCAATGCACGCGCGGCGCCCGGGTGGAGTCCCGCCTTCTCAAAAAGTCCGACTTTGGAATGGCGGTTGACAGAGACCTCTTCGTACTCTTCCAGTCTGAAAAGAGAACGGCGGTAGTGTCTTTTGGCGGTGCGTATAAAGCAGTCGCCGTTTGCAAAATTGCAGACCATGGCGGCAATGATACTGCCGCCGCGCTTCAGTCCTATCGACGCACCGTAATAAGGAAATTTTGATTTCAGGTTATCGCTGCCGTCAATAGGGTCGATAATGATAAGGTCTTCGCCTTCGCCTATATAGCCGCTCTCTTCGGAAAGTATCCGGCCAAAGGTGCTCAGGTGTTTGACAAAAAGACCTTCTGCAAGCAGGTCGTAATTGATGCTGATATCACCGCCGGCACCTTCGCATTGCGTCTCACAGCCGTGACTGTGTTCTGTCAGGCGGACAAGGGATTCGACTTCCAGAACCGCATCAAAACAGGCTGCAATAAACTTCTCCATGCTTAGGGAAGAAGCGACTTGATCATCTTTCGTGCTGCTTCGCGCCCGTCAAGAACAGCGGTTACGACCAGGTCCGCACCGCGGTAACAGTCACCGCCGGCATAGACACCGGGAGTCGTTGTCTCGTAGTTTTCATTGATGACAACACCGCCCCATGCATTGGTCTCGATGCCGTTTTCAGCCATAAATGACGGCACTTCAGGATCAAAGCCCAGTGCCATGATGATAACATCGGCCTTTACTCTAAACTCACTGCCGCTGACCTCTTCCATACGCTGGCGGCCGCTTTCGTCTTTGGCGCCGAGTACGGTTTTGATCATCTCGATACTGACCGCTTTGCCGTTCTCATCGAGTATGATCTCTTTGGGCGCTGCATAAAAGGTAAAGTTCACACCCTCTTCGACTGCATTTTTGTACTCTTTTTGTGAACCCGGCATATTGTGCGCATCACGGCGATAGAGGCAGGTGACCGATTTCGCGCCTTCACGTCTAGCGGTACGCACACAGTCCATTGCCGTATCACCGCCGCCGATAACGACTACATCTTTATCTCTGAAGTCGAAGACCTTATCGTAACTCAGACCAAAGTTCTTTTGCTGTATTGCAGTAAGATACTGCATCGACATATAGACGTTGCCCGCCTGTTCGCCTGAAAGACGCGCACCCTTGGCCTTTGTCGCACCGAGCCCCAGGAAGATCGCGTCATGTTTGCTGGCGATCTCTTCGAAACTGATGTCCTTGCCCACTTCAGTGTTAACGACAAGTTCCATGCCGGCATCTTTCAACAGAGCGATTCGGCGCTCGATCACTTTCTTGTCGAGCTTGAAATTGGGGATACCGTAGGTCATAAGACCGCCTGCGCGGTCACTTCTCTCATAAACGGTGACCGCTATTCCTGCCCGCAGAAGATAGGTCGCAGCTGAAAGGCCTGCCGGGCCTGAGCCGATGATCGCCACTTTTTTATCGGTTGTAATTCCCGGAAATTTCGGGGACAGCCCCGCTTTGAATCCCTCTTCATTGATAAAGGTCTCGATCGAACCGATCGTGATCGCGCCGTGACCGTCATTAAGTGTACAGTCGCCTTCGCACAGGCGGTCATGCGGGCATACGCGTCCCATGACTTCAGGGAACGGCGAAGGCTCATTTGAAAGGTTGAACGCAAACTCCAGGTCTTTCTCGGCAACAGCCTTCAGCCACTGCGGAATATAGTTGTGAAGAGGGCATTTATTCAGACAGAACGGATCGCCGCACTGAATACAACGGTCACTTTGCGACGAAGCTTCAGCATTGTTAAAATGCTCATAGATCTCTTTAAAATCTTTAGTACGGTCGACAACTAAACGTTTAGACGGGTCAATACGGCCTGTTGTGAGGAAATTTCTCATATTAATCCCCTTTCTCTTGATTTAATGGTAGTTTTTTAAGGTTTTTCGGACGTACAAGCCAGAAGTTTCTGATCTCGATACGGAAATACTCCAGGATCTCTTTCGCCTTCGGACTGTTTGTTTCACCGATATACTCTTTGATCAAACGTTTAAGGTAGTGTCTTGCCTCATCGCCGTCATCGGTATCGATACGGATCGCTTCGACCAGTTCGCGGTTGACATTCTCGATAAAATCATGATCTCTGTCGTAAACAAAAGCGATACCGCCTGTCATACCGGCACCGAAGTTTCCGCCGGTCTTGCCCAGGATAACGACAATACCCCCTGTCATATACTCACAGGCATTGTCACCGGTTCCTTCAACGAAGGCCAGTGCACCCGAGTTACGGACGGCAAATCGCTCGCCTACCGAGGCTGAGACGAAAAGTTTTCCTCCCGTAGCCCCGTACAGACAGGTATTACCGCCTGCCGAGAACTCTTCACCCTGGTGTTTCGGATTAATAATGATCTTTCCGCCGCTCATCCCTTTACCGATGTAATCGTTTGCAACACCGTCAAGATGGATTGAAACACCCTCGATCAGGAAGGCACCCAGCGCCTGGCCGGCAATGCCGTTCAGGTTGATCTTGATCGTGTCCGATTTCAGCCCCGCATCACCGTAGAACTGTGCGATCTCGCCCGAGATACGCGCACCGAAACTGCGGTGTACGTTTTGGATCTCGCGATCGATCCGAATCGGCTGGTCAGGGTGCTTGATCGTCTCTTTGACCGCTTCCAATACATCCAGCTCAAACGCGTTGTCATCAAACGGCTTGTTGAACGGCACCTGGCAGGTGTTAACGCCCTCTTCCTGATGCAGCACTGCCGAGAAGTCAAATTTCTGGGCAAATGCGTCGTCGACCACTTTCAGGAGATCCGAACGTCCTATCATCTCTTCCATCGTCTTGTAGCCGAGTTTTGCCATGATAGCGCGCACATCTTCTGCAAGGAATGTAAAGTAGTTGATGATCTGATCTACTGTTCCGGTAAAGAACTCTTTACGAAGTCTTTCATTTTGTGTCGCAATACCGACAGAACACTTATTCAGGTGACAGACACGAAGCATCTTACAGCCAACGATGCTGAGTACCCCGGTACCGAATCCATAGGACTCGGCGCCCAGAAGCGCCGCTTTTACAACATCCAGTCCTGACTTAAGACCGCCGTCCGTCTGAACTTCGACCAGAGAACGCAGGTTGTTTGCTTTAAGCGCGTTGTGCGCTTCTGTAAGGCCAAGTTCCCACGGGTTGCCCGCAAATTTGATCGATGTCAATGGAGCGGCACCCGTACCGCCGTCGCCTCCGGAGATGATGATCTTGTCGGCATACGCTTTTGCAACACCGGCGGCAATCGTACCGACGCCTGCTGTCGAGACCAGCTTCACCGCGATCCTGGCGGCCGGGTTCACCTGCTTAAGATCAAAGATAAGCTGTGCAAGGTCCTCGATAGAGTAGATATCGTGGTGCGGCGGAGGCGAGATCAATGTCACACCCGGAACCGTATGGCGCAGACGTGCAATCAGTCCCGTAACTTTATCGCCCGGCAGCTGCCCGCCTTCACCCGGTTTTGCTCCCTGTGCCACTTTGATCTGGATCTCTTCTGCAGAACGGAGATACGCCGGAGTGACGCCGAAACGCCCCGAAGCCACCTGTTTGATCTTGGAGACCCGGTTCGTGTTGTAGCGTGCGACGTCTTCACCGCCTTCACCCGAGTTTGACTGCGCGCCGATAGTATTCATCGCCACGGCGATCGCCTCATGTGCCTCCGGCGAGATGGAGCCCAGACTCATTGCCGCTGACGCGAAACGTTTAAAGATCGCCTCTTTAGGCTCGACCTCAGAGATATCGATCGCCTGACGGTCAGATTTGAACTCCAGGAAGTCACGGATAAAACGCAGACCCCTATTGGCGATGATCTCACGAAGTTTCGCGTAGTCTTTTTGGGCACCCGACTTGCTGACGGCATGAATAGCATGAATGGTGTCCGGACCGAAATCATGGTACTCCTGACCATTGTAGAACTTGTAGAAGCCGCCGATATTAAGAGGAAATATCGTATTGAAGCCCTTATCGGAAAAAGCGCTTTCATGCGCTTTTTGCAGGCGTTCATCAATATCGTCATAGCTTAGACCGGGAATCAGGCAGTGAGAATCGCTGAAACAGTCCTCGACGATCTCCCGGCTCAGACCCATCACGTCAAACAGTCCTGAATTACGATACGAAGCGATCGTTGCGATACCCATCTTTGACATGATCTTCAAAAGGCCGGCATTCAGGGCAGAATGAACATTTTTCATGGCCTCGGAGCAGCTGATATCGAGGTTTTTCGCCTGGTTGACCTTGCTGATAACAGACGCAAAAAGCAGACTCGGATAGACCGCACTTGCACCGTAAGCGATCAGCGTTGCTGCCGAGTGGGAATCGACCACTTCGCTGGTATCGGCAATGATCGAGACAAGATGACGGACCTTTGCCTTAAGCAGTTTACGGTTCAGACGGCCGACAGCGAGCAGCATCGGAATGGTACGCATCTCTTTTGAAAAGCCGTTATCGCTGAGGATGACGACACGGACACCCTCTTCTTTTACCGCAGTGACCACTTCATCGGCAAGTGTCTCAAGAGAGGCTTTCAAACCGCTCTTATAGACGGTAGAAAAGGTCTTGTACTTGTAAAAGTCTTCATAACGCGGCGAGTTGACATCACCGTATGACTTCAGTACTTCCAGCTTCTCAAAAGTGATGATAGGTGAGATCGCTTTCAGACGGTGAGCGTGCGAAGGGAGCTCGTTGAGAATATTATGGATCTCACCGAACCCTGTATTAAGACTCATCACCACTTTCTCACGGATCGGGTCGATCGGCGGGTTTGTCACCTGCGCGAACTTCTGCTTGAAAAAATCGGAGAAAGAGCGCTGTTTTTCACTGAAAGCAGCCAGAGGCGTATCATCGCCCATTGAACCGACAGCCTCTTTTCCGTCACTGATCATCGACTCCAGCACCTGCTCAACGACCTCTTGCGTAATATTATAATAACGCTGGCGCTGCGTAATATCGGCTTCGAATTCGCAGTTCGTCGAGTATTGGTTATCAACATGCTCCTGAAGATAGACCATACGCTCATTCAGCCATTGCATATAAGGATTTGCCGATTTCAGGTAGTTGTTAATATCGTCATCTTTGAGTACTTTTCCATATTTCAGGTCAAGTCCGATCATCTGCCCGGACTGAAGACGTCCGCGCTCTTTGATCTGATCATGGTCGATATCCACAACACCGTACTCCGAGGCGATCAGAAGCGTGTCATCATGGGTGATGATGTACTTCGACGGGCGAAGTCCGTTACGATCAAGAACACAGCCGATATATCGGCCGTCCGTCAGTGAAAAGGCCGCTGGACCGTCCCAGGCTTCAAATACCGTTGACTGATACTCATAAAAGGCACGAAGCTCCGGGTCCATATGCGGCGCATTCTGCCATGGAGCCGGTATGACCGCACGCGCTGCTTTAAAGAAGTCCATGCCGTTGGCGATAAGAAATTCAAAGAAGTTGTCGGCAGAAGCGCTGTCCGAAGAGCCCAGCTGCAGAATAGGCAGTATGCGCGCGATCTCTTCGTCGGTAAAGATCTCGCTTTTGACCGATTCTGATTTGACATGAACGTTAAAGCGGTTGGCTTCAACCGAGTTGATCTCGCCATTGTGCGCAATTGCACGGAAGGGCTGCGCAAGGCGCCATTCAGGAAGGGTATTTGTCGAGAAACGCTGGTGAAAGAGTGAAAAAGAGATCTTGAAACGTTCATCCTGCAGGTCTTTATAAAACTCTTTGATGTGCGTCGGCATCACAAGACCCTTATAGGAGATGACATTGGATGACAACGAAGCGATATAAAAATCTCTGTCAGCAACCAGTTTGTGTTCCGTCTCTTTACGTGACAGATAAAGAAGGGCATCAAAACGCCTGTTTGCGATAATCGAGTTGGCCGTAATAAAGACCTGCACGATATGCGGCAAAGAGGCTAGCGCCTGGTCGCCCAGGGCGTTAGTATCTACCGGAACATCACGGCGGAAAACCACTTTAAGATCGTTGGCATCACAAACTTCTTCCAAGACATCCAAGTTTTTTCTATCTTTGGTAAATATAGTAGCAACGGCGAACTGCTCCGGCAGTTCAACACCCGCCTCTTTGGTGACGTGGCGCATGAATTCGGTAGGCATGGAGAGCAGAAGCCCACTGCCGTCGCCCGTTTTTCCGTCTGCTGCGACCGCACCGCGGTGCATCATACGTTCAAGTGCCGTAATCGCATTTTCGAGTGTTGCATGAGAAGCACGGTTTTTAATGTTGGCAATAAGTCCAAAACCGCAATTATCTTTAAATGATCGCAATAAATCGTGATGTTCCATCATAATAAGATGCCTTTAATAGAAAATTTTCATATAATTTCAATATTTTAAGTAGTTGTTAAGCTACATTAACATATTTAGAAATTGTTTATTTGCTAATATTATACTGTCTGTCAGGTTAATCTTCTATTTAAGAGCTATAATTACATAAGATTAAAATTAAAAATGTGTAGGTAAGAAACAGGAATGCAGGGCTTCATCATCAGTTTAAACCGCGCCAGAGACGAAGATCTTGTTGTTACTATTTTATCCCAAGATCGCTTAGATACGCTTTATCGTTTTTACGGCGCGCGTCACGGGGTGATCAACCTCGGTTTTAAGATCGATTTTGAGATCGTCACCAATGTCAAATCCAATATCGGGCAGCTCAGAGATGTCCTCCACCTGGGTTATCCGTGGCTGACCGATCACCATCTGCTTCGCACCTGGCAGCAGTTCACCGCCCTCTTCTATGCCCATCTGCGTGAATCGGAGGATACCGGGTCCTTTTACTTTGAACTTTTAAATAAGGCTGCCTCTGCCTGGGGGCAGCAGAACCCGAAACGTATTGCCGTGGAGTCTTATGTAAAACTACTCGAATACGAGGGTCGTCTGCATCAGGAGCTCAATTGCTTTTTCTGCGACGCTGCTATCTTGAAAGAGGTCTCACTGATCCGCTCCTACCTGCCGGCGCACCCTAACTGCGCCCATACGCTGAGTATTGAACAGAAGGGGTTAAGGGAGCTGTTTGACAACAAGTCAACGCTTTTTTTAAGCGACAAAGAGGTGGATCGTCTCTGGCTGGTTCTCTTGGAGGGGCTTTAATGCCTTTAGTTGTTGAATTCCACAAAGTAGTAATCAAGGTTCCAATTGCCCACGACTTTCTGTTCGTGGGCGATCAGTTTCGAGTTGCCGAACAGGGCGGTGATCTCATCGACATAGTGCTTGTTCCTGCCGATATAGAGACATTTACCCAGACTCGGAATCGATTTAAGCGGTGTCTCCATCGAGATGCCTGCTTCCTGCTTGCGCCAGATGTTGAAATTTGAAAAACGGGCATTATCGAGTACCAGGATATTCTTGTACATTCTGAAAAAGTAGGCAACTTCGGAACCGTGGTAATCATCGATCAGAAGATAGTCGTATTGCGACATATCCAGCTTCAACGCCTCGATCTCGGCTCTGAACTTGTCGATATGGCCGAGACGCAGACGCATATTCTTGATCGGTTTCACATAATGAAGGCCCAGCGGCGTCTTGAGCCCGATCATCACGATCGCGCTGAAGGCCAGAGCGGTAAAAAGAAGCTTTTTCAGGTCATACTTGGCGAAGTAGTACCCCAGCAGAACGGCACCGCTAAGATAAGCACCTGCTGCCCACTGCTCATTTGCCTCTTTGAACGCCGCGTTGTAGCTGAAAAAAGCGATTACGAACAGAAACGGCAGAAGAAGATAGACCTTTTTTTGCGAAAAGCGATCCTTGTCCCTGACAATGAAATAGATCAGCGGCAACAGGTAGAACGGGTGAAAAAGGGCCAGCTGCGCACCGATAAAAGAGAAAAACTCTCCTGGGTTAAAATGTTTCTCCTCGGCGACACCGTGCTCAAACTGAAAGGTAAAAGAGATAAAGTCGTGTTGATAGTTCCAATAGAGCACCGGTGAAAAGACGATCAGGGCCAGGAGTATGGCCCCGTAAAAATAGCGGTCTTTAAAGACCGCCCGTCTGTAGAGAAGGATATAGACAAAAAGCGTAAAGAGCGGCAGTATCCCCGTGTATTTCGAAAGCAGCATCGCGCCGGCAGAGAGACCCGTCAGGAGAGCATACTTTTTATTGTCTTCTTCAAGATAGATATAGGCGCAATAGAGTGTCAAGGTCCAGAAGAACATCAGCGGGATGTCGGGTGCAATGATGGTCGATGCTGCAATAACCAGCAGCGAACTTATATAGATGTAAAAGGTATAGACCGCCGCCTTCTCATCAAAGATCTTTTTGGCCAGCCTATAGAGGAAATAGGCCGTTGCCGAGACAAGAAGTGCGGCTGAAAGACGCAGGAACATCGGTTCGTCGCTAAAAAGCGTGGTCAATTTGATCAGATAGGCGACCATCGGAGGGTGGTCAAAATAGGAGAAATCGAGCTTTTTGGACCAGAGCCAGTAGTAGGTCTCGTCCGAATAAACGCTGATAAACTGGTTGGCTATGACATTAAAGAGCGTATAGAAAAACAGGACGATCTTTTCTCTAAAACCCATCAACGCTCCCCTAGGATATCTTTTTTATGCAGTCGGAGCACAAGTACGTTCTGCAGTGCTTCGATAAAGATCTTTTTAGACATCTTCGACAGCCCTGCCACCCTGTCTTCAAAGATGATAGGCACCTCTTTGATTTTAAAGCCTTTGAGCGCCGTCTTATAGTTCATCTCGATCTGGAAAGCGTAGCCCGTACTCAAGATGTTGTCAAGATCGATAGACTCAAGGACTTCGCGCCTGAAGCACTTGAACCCGCCGGTGACATCTTTGATGCTGATGCCGAGAATGAGACGCGAATAGAGACTCCCGCCGAAACTGATGAGTTTGCGCAGCGGCGACCAGTTGACTACCCCGCCGCCTTCAACGTAGCGGCTGCCGATGACCAGGTCGTACTCTTTGATGTTTTCGATAAACGAAGGCAGGTACTTGGGATCGTGCGAGAGATCGGCGTCCATCTCGATAATAAAGGCATAATCTCTGGCCAGGCACCATTTAAAACCTTCGATATAGGCTTTGCCGAGTCCCTCTTTGTTTTGGCGGATAACAAGGTGAAGCTGACCGCCGTATTTATCATCATCAATAAGCTCCTGCACCTTGGCATAGGTCCTGTCCGGAGAGTTGTCATCCACGATCAGCACATCGACACCAAGATCCAACAAGAAGACCTTCGCAAGGATGACCTCGATATTATCGATCTCGTTATAGGTCGGGATAACAATAACGCCTCGTTTCATATCTCTTCCTCCTTATGTTTCGCAAAAATAATCAGGTAACTGCCTAAAAAATTGAACCCCATCGCGATAGCGATACCGGCGATCTGCCCCACGATCTGTGTCAATTTCGCATCGCCGAAGTTCATGACGACGATATTGAGCACCAGCAGGTTCAGCAAAAAGCTGAGAAAGTTCAAGGTCAGATACTTGGGAAACTTTTTTCTTGTTTTTGTTTTGTGATCTCTGAATGTCCATTTTTTGTTAAGCTGGTAATTTTGCGTCACTGCCACCAGGAACGCAACTAACGGAAGAGGCGTTATAATTGACATTCAAAAATATCAGCACACTGTAAACAGCGATGTTTGTCAGTGTGCCGAAGGCGCCGACTGAGCCGAATTTAACAATTTTTCTTACTATGGGAGATCCTAAACATGTTTGTTGTCAGAATTATATACAATTCTTCTCGTTATTTCACTGTATGACAGTGGTAATCGGCCGCAAATTGCTAATACCTTCCAAATAGTCACAATGGTTTAATATGTGGCAGGAGAGTACGTCTACGTTATAATCAAAAAAAACGAAGGATCAAACATGCTGAAAATCTACCTGGCGGGTCCTGATGTCTTTGAACCGGACGCGATCGAAAAAGGGGCTGCCCTAAAAGAACTCTGCCGTCAATTCGGTTTTGAAGGTCTCTTTCCGCTTGATAATACGATTGCCGGTGATGACACACCGTATAATACGGCCAAAGCGATCAGAGAGGCCAACATCAGGCTCCTGGAATCATCGGATATTGTGATGGCGAACCTCAATCCCTTTCGCGGTATCGAGCCTGATTCCGGTACCGTATACGAGGTCGGTTATGCCGCTGCACTCAATAAAAAAGTGTACGGTTATGCTGCGGACCGCCGCACCATGATAGAGCGTATTCGCGACACGCAAAAGCTCGCCTCTGATGCCACACTCTGCAAAGACGGCATGATCATCGAAGACTTCGGCATGTCGCACAACCTGATGCTGCTCGATGTTGTTGTCGCCGATGATGCAAAAGCGGCGTTGGAATATATCCGCGCCAATATCTTTTAGAGGTCCATGTAAACTATCTGCGGGTTTGCAGGGATCGCCCGGGCCCCTCTGTCATCACCGGGTCTTTGACTTGTCTTCATATTTGTAGAAGTAGTTTTCAAGATGCAGGCGCTTCATCTTATAACCGTTCTTTGTGATGGCGTCGTCAAGCAGGTAAAGGTAATGTTTGCACTCTTTTTTATCGGCATCGCTGTAGATCGGTTTGGTCAGCTTTAGAAATTCATCGACGCTCATGTCGCGGTTGAACAGACGTTTGAGATCGCCATACTTTCGAAGCTCTTTTTCCCGGTATTTCGGCCATTTCGGCGAGACACGGATGGCATCTTCGCCAATAGAGACCGAAAAGAGATACTCTGCTTTCCCGCTCTGCTTGTTGGCCCAGCACGGCGGCAGTTCATTGCCTCCGCCCATATTGAGTTTACGGGTCAGATAGACGACCTGCCCTTTGAGAATCTCCTGCTCGTAAGCCAGCTGTTCCGGGGTCATAGAGAAGTGATCCAGAAGCGATTTTTCAAGCAATGCGTTCTGTTTCAGCAGGGCTTCTTCTCTGGCGCCGGCCTCTTTCAAAGCTGTTTCCAGCTCCAGACTCTTTTTTTGCGCACTGTCCAAGGCAGTGACCAGATCAGATAGACCATTTGAAGCGTTAAGTTCTTTCAGATCGTTCAGGAGTGCTTTTTTTCTGGCCAATTCGGCTTCGATATCACTGTTGACCTCAAGCAGTTTCCCGTTTTGTTCCAACTGTTCTATGTGCGCTTTGAGCGCTTTGTTCTCGGCGATCAGTACCGTTTGATTGCTCAACTCCTTAAAGATCGACCGGACCTCTCCTTTCAGCTCTTTCTCGTCATATTCGCCGAGTTTAAAACGCAGTGTACTGCTGACCATCTCTTCGGAAAGTTTCTGGTTCATACTGTTTCTGATCTTGAGGCGCGCATTCTCTTTCAATACACGCTTATTCTCTTTCAGTACACGCGCCTGATCTTCATGAAGCTTTGTGATGACGCTCGATTTCTCAACAGAGATAAAAGCGGATGAGAGCAAAAGTATAAAAAAGAGCATCAATATCAGTTCGGTCAGGGTGATGCCGAACAAAAAGTCGCCGGTGTTATTGCCGTTATACTTCATAGGTGCTGGAGCCGATCACTTTTTGGGCAGCTTGACATTGCCGTGCGAACGCATCGTTTCATCTGCAGCCGGCTTCTTCTCGGCGGCCTGCTTTTTCTCGGCGGCTTCCTTCTCTTCTTTTATCCGCTGCAGGAGTGCCCACTTTTGATCGGCCTGCTGGGCTAACAGTTTTTCGCTGAGCACTTCCAGCATTCGCCGGTTCTCTTCCACTATGGTTTGAACCAGCGTATCATTTGCCGCAGGCACCTTTTCTTCTGCGCCTGGCCCATAATGCTGCTTTTCATCAGCTTCCTGGCGTGCCAAAAGTTTTTCGCTCAGGGTTTCCAGCATTTTCCTGTTCTCCTGAAGCATTGTTTCGACCAGCGTCACATTCACTTCCGGAGCCGATTCATCTCTGTGCCGAAGTTCCGACTGCTTTTGATACGATTCCTGCTGAGCCAAAAGCTTGTCGCCCAGCGTTGCAAGCAGCCGCCTGTTCTCCTGGATCATCTTCTCCAGCAGCTTTTCGCTTGCTGCCGGCGCCCCCTCTCTTGCGCGCAGCTGATCGAGCTGTTTTTTGTCTGCTTCGTACTGCGCCGTTAGTCTTTCGCTCAAAGCCTTCAGCAGTTGCCGGTTTTCCTGAGCCATCTCATCGACCAGCTTCTCACTCTTTTGTGTCTGCGTAGTGATAAAGCTGCCAAGTACCTTTGTGTTTGAGGTCATGATGGCGTCAACGAGCTGATTCTGGAGCCGTTCGGTCTTAGTGCCGATAGACTGAACGACCCTGTTGTTTGCAACGGTAATGTCGTTAAGTATCTTTTCATTGCCGGCTTCGCGGTTTTGGATAAAACTTTGCATCATCTGTTCATTAAAACCGCTGAGTTTTTCCAAAACCTCATGATTATTGGCAGCCCCGCTGGCAATAAAGCCATCGATCACCTTCTGATTTTCACCCAGAAGACGCTCGATCAGGATCCTGTTTTGTATATCTTTCTGCTCGGTATAGGCATCGATCAATGCCTTGTTTTTTTCGGCCAGATCGTCGGTAAGTGTCTTGGCGCTTTCGGAGAACATGCCGTTGACCTGCCTGAAGAGCATCGGCAGATCGCGGACAAACTCGTTGAAAGAGCCGATGACCCGGCGCATCTCGGCATTGGAGTTGGCGATGCTGCCCGCTGAAGAGCCCATCGTCGAGTTAAACTCTTCGATCCACTTCTCGCTCTCATTCATCGTCTTTTGAAAGGATTGGGCAGAGGCGAGGTTCTGTTTTTCATAGCTCTCATGCAAGGCAGCGATGTTCTCATAGATCTCGCCTACCCTCCTCTCCTGCTGCTGATGGATCTTGTCCATGTCATCATAGATCTTGGTAAAGATGTTGTTGATGCTTGTCTGCTCCAGACTCTCGATAAGACGCTTGTTGTAGCGCTCTACCGATTCGAGTGTCTGGTCCGTAAAGATCGCAAGCTTTTCGTCAATAACCCGAGAGAAGGTCTTGGTCTGATCGATGCTGTGGCCGATATGGTCATTGAGCATCTGCAGTTTTTCCATGATCATCAGGTTGAAGCTCTCGATGTTGGAGCTGATATTGGGGCTGAAGCTCAAAAGATAGATGCGCAGGGAGAGACCGACGATCGTTGTCGAGATCGAAATGCCGAATTGCGCGATCAGCCGTGTCAGCAGGCCTCCGGCCAGAAGATCGGAGGAGAGCAGATAGAGCGAGCTTGCCAAAGAGATGAGCGTGAACAGGAAGCCCAGGTAGTAGTTGCTGTCGGCAAACTGCTCGTTTGTCAGCAGCTCTTTGTCGACAAGACGGTGCCCGATCAAAAAGTAGCCGATCATCACAGCGACCGTCATGATGACAGAGAGATACAGCAGGCCGAAAACAGAACCAAGCAGTATGAAGAAGATACCGCTTACAAAAGCTGTTATGAAAAGATGTTTGATCTGGATACGGCTAAAAAAACTATTTTCGAATTTCAATCTGTCACCTCTCATGGTCAACCATCTGTCATTTTAATGCTTTCGACATTCGCATTCATGCTCTCGAAGAGATGGATCCAAAAGTCAATATAATCGCGGTTCTGGAGTCTTTCAAGCTTATCGCGGCGTACCACAACGATATCCACGTCTACCCCTTCAAGATCTGTCCGTATCTTGAAAAACTTTTTCGAGTCGACGAACGCATCCAATGTGCCTGGTGTAGCCGTAAAAAAAGAGAGTGTATCGGAATTTTGGATCATATCCGAGATGATCGTGATCTTGTAATGCCTCTGCGGATCTTTCACATACGGGAACGCGATGTTGTTGACAACCTGAACCGTCTCTATGATAGGTGACTTCGTACTGCTGTATTCATCGGAGAGTGCTGCAATATGTTTCATCAACGGGGTGTTGAACTTCTTTTCCCAGCGCTTTTTGAGAAGTTTGGGGTTGCTGTAAAGTTCGCTCTTCCCCTCGCCGCTATCCGGATTGCAGAGGGTGACCAGCGGCCGCATATCTGCCGGCAGAGTACTGTCAATAAAAAAGAGCTGGATCTGTTCGCCGATCTTCAGGTGATCAATTATATTCATGATAATATGTTTGATCTGTGTAACCTGGATGCTGTTATAGTTGTCGGTCATATCAAGAATGATGATCTGCCTGTCAAATTTCCCATCGGTTCGGCACATGCTCTCCTGATCGGTATCGGCAGCCCGGTTACTGACAATAAAGATCGCGATCGCGGCAAGAATGGTAACGACAAGACCGATGATGATAAAACCGAGTTTGTCATCTTTCGCTTTTTTGACTCGCTTACGCATGGCTTGTTTCCGTTTCGGACTTTTCGCCGAGCTCCGAGATGACCTCTTTAAGTGTTGCATTGATCTTTAATTTCTGTTCACCGATAATATGCGGCAGTTCAAGCACCGCCTCTTGATATTGGCTCAACTCTTTTTTGAATTTCGGGTCCAGTATCTTGATCGCAAAATCGGCATCCAACTCGGCTCTTTGTGAAAAATATGCCGGTGCCGCATCGTTTCGGAACTCCATGTTCGTCTCCCGGTAGACGTTCAGCATCGCATTATAGGTGTTGTTAAGGTAGTGATAATACTCTTTGTAGTGATCATAGAGTTTTTGCCTGAAGATCGGTATCTCGGTCAGTTCCTGCATGATCACGCGGCTGGTCATTTGACGCGTTTCAAGCTTATTGAGAATCGATTCCGACATCTTTTCTATTTTGTTCAGAAGCTCCTCTTTCAGCTCTGTATAATCAGCCAGCGTCTCCTGGTATTTTCTATCGAGTGCTCCGTAGTTCGGATAGGCATCATCCATCTTATAGAAGTCGGTAAAAGCGATAAGAAAAGAGAGCAGACCGACCAGAACCAGAATGAGAGAGTCGAACTCGTAAAGACCAAAAGGATTTTCCTGAAAAGCAAGAATGGAGTTGACGTAGGCATTTTCCGGATCGATACCGAGCTGCACACGCAGATGCCCGACCAGAAGGTTGAAAAACAGGATGAGTATCGCAGAAAAGATCAAAGCCGAAATGACGGCGTATCTTGCGAATGCACCGAGGGTGACAAGATTGAGCCGCTTGACTAAAAAACTGCCCAGAAAAAAAGCGAGCGTCATATTGATGACCGAGATGATCAGTGCCTGTGCGGCACCGCCGATAAGGCCAAGTTCATTGCCTTTGGCGAAGAAATAGGCGTTAAGCATCGTCTCACTCAGGAGAATCAGCATGATGATGCCGATATAGAGTATTTTGGAGCTAGGATAGGAGGCTTCTCGGCTCAGGCCATTGGCGATCTTAAAATTTTTCAGATCGTTTTTTTTGATATTGAGCTCATGCTTGAGATCTTTGATGCGCTGTTTGGCACTCTCTTTAAAGGTCGTGATGTTCTGTAAAAACTCTTCGCTCGCATATTTGGCTTCGGTCAGCGTCGTCGTAATGTCATTGACACGCATCGCCATGTGCTCATACGAAGCGACTTTTTTAAAGATCTCCTGCTTGACCTGGGAAAGTCTCTCGCTGAAGTAGTTGGTGATCGTCTGCTCATTGGCATCGAGACTGACACTTTCAGATGGCGGTTTTCCGGACATTGCCTGCTGTTTTGCCAGCATCTCCACATTGAGTTCGGCTTTGAGTTTGTCAAAATCCAATTGTTCGAAAAGTGTATCGTCATGATCGAGTTGTCTGTTTTTTTTCGCCACATTTCACCTTAGCTAGCATAAATCAAAAGAATCAAGGTTTTGGCGTCCAGATGGGCCAAGGTAATAATTTTCTTTTGTAAAGATACTATTCTACACTTTTTATAGTTATGTTAATGTAAATACCGCAATTTTGAGGTAGCATCGAAACAACCAAGGATTTAGCCCTGTTTACGCAGAGGAGGCTCGGCGCCCCGCTCTTCTTTCAAGCGTGAGAGATAGTACTTCACATTTTCCAGGTGGATCAGCAATCTATTCATATCATCGTGGTGCTGTACGGCCGTATAAAAACTGATCAGTGCAGAGGAGATCCCGCCGGAGCCCAGCGTTGATGAACTGCCGGTAATCTTATGTACGATCTCTTCGAGCGTTATCAGTTCACGTGCTTTCAGTGCCTTTTCAATACGCGGGATCTCGGCTTCTATCGCTTTTACCAGCTCTATCACAAGGGCATCTGCCTCTTTCTGGGTCAGTCCCATTTCGTCAACAGCTCGCAGATTACTGAATTTCGGATACTCTTTTGTCGGGATCTGTACATCGATGCCGGGAAGCTCGGCATCTTTGTTTTGCTTTTTTTCACGTGTCTGTTGAGCATACTGGTTGAGCATGTTCATAAGCTTCTCAGCTCTCGAGTCAGTTGCTTTTGATTTTGGACATCGTCTTGAATACAAAAAAGAGTAGATGTTCCATCCGAACATAATGATTATGATGGAAAAGAGTAGTGTTTCATTATGGCTCATAGATCATCTTTCTTATTTTATGATCTTTAAAGTACTATAAGCAAACTAAATAGGAATTGAAATAGAAAAAGATTGTCCTATAAGTTCTATTACTGTTTATATTTCGTAATGATACGGCTGGAATGCCTGATCGAGTTCAGAAAGCTTTAGCTTAAAAAGCCCTTTGACTTTTTCATGAATATCCGCCCAGAAATACTCCAGTATCACACTGGCACCGACATTGCCTTCCATTTTGCAGAATGCCCCTTCCAGGACCTCTATGATCTCAAGCACATTGATCTCGTGTGCCGGGCGCGAAAGTTTATAGCCGCCGTTAGCGCCTCGTATACTTATCACGAGCCCGCCTTTTCGAAGTGCGGAAAGAAGCTGCTCGAGGTAGGAGTGTGAGACCTGCGTCATCGCGGCGATCTCTTTGATCTGCATCGCACGGTTATGGGCGGCATGGCTCAAGACATGCATCGCGGCCAGGCCATAAACGCCACGCGTGGAGATACCGGCCATCAGAGATGCTCCGGCACAAACTTGCGGTAGATAAAGTAGATCTTGCAGCCGATACAGTAGTTGAAAAGAAGTTCCAGCCCAAGACACAAAAGAAAGACTGCGACTGTCACATATGTCATGATGATCAGCCCTGCCAGGTTAGATGCCAGGACGGCAATAACAAAGAAGAGGCCGAAGTGGGCAGCCAGACGTTTTGCACCGGCATCGGTCATCTCGGTTTTAAAACCGAAGAGCTTTTTCAGAGCTTTCGAGATCTGGAAGACCGGACTGAAACTTTTTTTGCCATAGAGACGGATCATAAAATCAGCACCCAAAAAAAGCAGGATCAAAGGGTTCGGCCAAAAAATGAACAGAACCAACAGTAAAAAGACCGACAGCGCATTAAGACGGGTGATCGTACCGTCGATTTGACGGAAGATAATCGGACAGACCTGAGCCATTGTTTTTCCTTTTTAGATAAAAATATCTAATAATATGCAAGAATTTTAACACTGTGTCTCGGCAAAGTCAACTAACCTTACTAGTTTAATCAGGATTTATTCGTGATTCGTGATTCGTGATTCGTGATTCGTGATTCGTGATTCGTGATTCGTGATTCGTGATTCGTGATTCGTGATTCGTGATTCGTGATTCGTGATTCGTGATTCGTGATTCGTGATTCGTGATTCGTGATTCGTGATTCGTGATTCGATTATAGAAAGATGGCGCAGCTCATCTTAAGTAAACCTGCAAAAGTTTCAGATTGGGTGCAGATTGTGCCGAAGTGAACCCGAAGTCGCACTGGTGTGCGTCGAGCGGTGAACTTCGGTGCAAGGTGCGCCGAAGCTGGAATCTTTTACTTTGAGGGGATCGGGTAATGTTCGACAACAAAGTCAATATCTTTGTCGCCGCGCCCGCTCAGGTTGACAAGGATAGCGTCAGCCGGGTTTTCCCTGGCCAGTTTCATCGCATAGGCGACAGCATGAGCCGATTCAAGCGCCGGGATGATTCCCTCAAGCTGAGAGAGTTTGTAAAACGCATCGACGGCATCGGCATCGTTACAGGTACCGACGATTGTACGGCCGATATCGCGGAGATGGGCATGTTCCGGTCCTACCGAAGGGTAATCGATACCCGAGCCGATGGAGTAGACGGGCGCCGGTTCGCCTTTCTCGTCTTTGAGCATAATAGAGTTGAAGCCGTGCATGATGCCCTCTGTCCCGTAGGTGAGCGTTGCGGCATGCTGGCCCAGTTTCGTGCCGATTCCCAGGGGTTCGACGCCGTGAAGCTGGACGGGGTCATCCATAAACCCGCTGAAGAGTCCCATCGCGTTTGAGCCGCCGCCGACACAGGCGACCGCATGGTCAGGAAGCATTCCCGTCATCTCCAAAAACTGCTCGCGGGCCTCGATACCGATGACACTCTGGAAGTCACGGACCATCTTCGGGAAGGGGTGCGGTCCGACAACCGAACCGATGGCATAGAGGGAGTTTTCGGCATCGCCGATATAGGCCTCGAAGGCCGAATCTACAGCCTCTTTCAGCGTTCTGAGCCCGTGGGTGGCCGGAACGACCTTCGCGCCGAGGATCTTCATGCGGACGACATTCGGATGCTCTTTGGCAATATCCACCTCGCCCATATGGATCTCGCACTCCAGCCCGAAGTAGGCCGCCGCGGTAGCCAGCGCCACCCCGTGCTGCCCTGCACCGGTCTCGGCGATCAGCTTTTTCTTGCCGAGATGTTTGGCGATCAGCGCTTCCGCCATACAGTGGTTGAGCTTGTGCGCCCCCGTGTGGTTAAGGTCTTCGCGCTTTAGATAGATCTGCCCGCCGCCGCAGAAGTCACTGAGGTTTTTGGCGTAGTAGACCGGGGTCGGACGCCCCTGGTAATGCTTGCGTATCTTTTTGAGCTCATGGCGGAACTCATGCGACTTTGCAAGACGCTCATAGGCCTCGTTGATCTCTTTAAAAGGCTGTTCAAGCTGCGGCGGAATAAAAGCGCCGCCGTATTTTCCAAAAAAACCGTTTTTATCCGGTGTCGAAGCGAGGTAAGATTTTTCCATGAATGTCCTTAATAACGAAGTGATGCAGGCCATTCTAGCAAAAGAAAAATGAAATTGACTTATGTCGTTTGAACTCTCGTATAGGCGCTCAAACAAGAGAGGCTGTGAAGATTTGTTTTTCGCAACCGCGGCAAGTCATGAGGCAGTTCCGACGAAGCAGCCAGCGCGCCTAAATTTTACAGATCGCCGCTTCACCAGGGTTTTCATCGGTGATCGTCCCGAACGCTTCGACATATTCGATCCCCCACGTAAACATCTCCTGAAGAACAGGCTTCAGTTTCTTTCCGATCGGTGTCAGCGAGTAGACCACTTTTGGCGGCACTTCCGGAAAGACCTCCCGGTGGATGATGTTTTTCTCTTCCAGCTCTTTTAATTTGACCGTCAATGTTTTTTGCGTTATTTCGCTGATATCTTTATGCAGATCTTTAAACCGCTTATTATCTTCGAGCAGATACCAGATAATGGCCAGTTTCCATCTATCGTTAAAAATATCGAGCGTGACCGAAACAGAGCAGTTATACTCTTTTCCATTTATATCATACATAACAATCCTTATCTTGGAATTGTAACATAAAGTCAATATATTTCTATTACTTACCTAAATTACTGTAAGTGTTATTTAAGTTCATAGGACATATAATTTTTGCAACACTACTTTCAGGAGAGACAATGCACGATTTCAGCTACTACAACCCGACCAGGATCGAGTTCGGCAGAGGCAAAGAGAACGACATCGGCCGGTACATCAAAGAAGCGGGCGTTGAGAGCGTCCTGCTGGTCTACGGGACGGGGAGTATCAAAAAGAGCGGTCTCTATGAGAAGACCATTGCCTCCCTTCAAAAAAACGGTGTTGCCTATGCCGAGCTCGACGGGGTTGTAAGCAACCCGCTTCTCAGCAGGGTCAATGACGGCATCAAAATAGCCAAAGATCAGAAACTGCAGGCTGTTCTCGGCGTCGGTGGCGGTTCTGTTGCCGACTCGGCCAAAGCCATTGCAGCCGGTGCCAAATATGAGGGCGATGTCTGGGACTTTTTTATCCACAAAGCAGAGATCACCGAAGCCCTGCCCGTCTTTACGGTGATGACGCTTGCGGCCACTGCCAGCGAGATGAACGGCAATTCCGTCGTTATGAACGATGATACAAAACAGAAATATTCGATCGGTTCGGTATTGGTCAATCCTGTCGTCTCCGTGGTCAACCCTGAGCTGATGGCGACGGTCACCCCGGAATATCTTGCCTACTCGGCGGTGGATATTATCGCCCACAGTATCGAGATCTATTTTACCGCTTCTGAGCACCCCCATTTCAACTCAAGGATCGTCGAGTCCATTGTCAAAAGCGTCATCGAGACGACAGAGATACTGATGAAAGATCCTACTGACTATGATGCCAGAGGCGAATTTGCCTGGGTGGCGACGCAGGCGCTCAACGGCCTCACCCCTGCGGGAACGGCCGGCGGAAGTTTTCCCAACCATATGATCGAACATGCCCTCTCCGCCCTCTATAATGTGGCCCACGGCGCGGGACTTTCCGTTGTGATACCCGCCTGGATGAAATGGTATAAAGATCAAAATCCTGCACAGTTTGAGCGCTTTGCAAAAGAGGTCTTTAATGCAGAAGGTGCCGATGCAGGTATCGAAAAACTTGAGTCCTGGTTTGCTAAAATAGGTTCACCTGTCACCTTAAAAGATGCAGGTATCCCAAGGGATGGCATCGATGCCCTGGCAGAAAATGCCGGCGGTTTGGCAAAACTCTGGGGAATGGGTGATCTCTACTCTAAAGAGGTCATTGCCGAGATCCTGAAAAAAGCATAAAAAGGAGAATGACATGAAAAATGTACTCATCATCAACGGGCACCAATATTATGAAGGCATAGCAGAAGGCAAATTGACAAAGATATTTATCGATGCCGCCAATGATTTTTTCAAAAACAACGGTTTCAGCGTCAAAAACAGCGTCGTTGAAAGCGGTTATGATATCGGCGAAGAGGTTGAAAAATTTGCCTGGGCCGATTATATTCTCTTCCAGCATCCTGTTTTCTGGATGGGCGTGCCCTGGATCACCAAGAGATACATCGATGAGATCTTTTCGGCAGGGTTCCAGAGCGTGACCTACCAGAGTGACGGAAGAAGCAGTCAGGACCCTTCCAAACGATACGGTTCCGGCGGATTGATGACCGATAAAAAATATATGCTGAGCCTGACCTACAACTGCCCGGAAACGGAGTTTGGCAACAAGGAGGGATTCTTTGACGGCTTGTCTCTGGATGAAGCGAACGTCGCTGTCCACAAGACATTCCAGTTCTGCGGTGCACATCCGCTGGAGACCTACGCTATCCATGACGTTTTCAAAGGCGATCTGGATATCGATGGGGCACTGGAAAAGTTCAACGCAACACTGCAGCGAAATTTCACAACGGTTAAATAAAGGAACATACGATGACAAACGACTTTACAAAAGCGATGGATTTCAGACACGCCTGCAAGCTCTTCGATGAGACTAAGAAGATTTCCGATGAAGAGATGCACTATATCCTGGAAGCGGGACAAAAATCCCCCTCCTCCTTTGGCATGGAGGCCTGGAAGTTCCTCGTCATCACCAACGAAGCGCTCAAAGCCAAACTCAGACCGGCATGCTGGGATCAGGTGCAGATCACAAGCTGCTCGCACCTTGTTGTCGTCCTGGCCGGTATTGACAGTGTCAAAGTCGAGAGCGGTATTCCTGAAAAACGGTTTGCAAGACGAGAGATGCCGCAGGAGAAACTCGATTTTTACATGGGGCTCTATGCAAGCCATCTGAAGAGTGTCCTGAGCTCGGATGAGAACATCTATGCCTGGACTGCGAAACAGACGGCGATTGCCGCAGCAAACATGATGACAGCAGCAGCCTTTATAGGCATCGACTCCTGCCCGATAGAGGGGTTTGAAAAAGAGAGTGTCGAAGCGATCCTTGAGCTTGACACAGGCAGATACCAAGTCTCTATGTTATTGCCTTTGGGCTACAGGGTCAATGAACAGTCGTCACAGCTGCGCCTGCCTTTTGACGAGGTCGTCGAATTTATCGACTGACGCTTCAAGAGATCATATCAGTTTGACGAACGCCCTGATCTCCTTCTCTATCTCCGTATGATCGGACAGTCCCCGTTTGAGCTCCTGGGGGATCTCTGCAGCGGCAGCTCCGGCCAGAAGGCCGAGGATCATTCCCCGGTGCACATTGTCGCCTCCTGCATTGGTGTTTGCCAATAATGAAGTTCTGAAATCACCCCTGTTTCTCTGCATCAGGCATAACAGCAGCGGCAGGCCGTGCTCGGGGTAGCACGCCGTTGAAAAGAGCTTGCCAATGATCTCCCCGTCCGTGTAGTTTTCCAGGATGCTGTCAACATCCAGATTCTCATCCGAATAATCGGTATGGATCTTCCACATCGTCGCTTTGGGAATATTACCCGGTCCCTGATGGTCATGGTACATTTTTGTAAGCTCTTCGCCTCTGATCTTTATGAGTCGCACCTTTTTCGCATAATCTGAAACCGTCTTCATCGCTTCCTCCCCTTTTACAAGCGAATGTAGCAGCGGCACCAGTACACCCAAAGCCGATGCGACATTTTCAGAGCGGTGGGTCAACTGCTGATGCGTGAGTGCGACACCAAGCCCCTTGTAGGGTTCCTTTGCCAGCAGCGAAAGCACCAGAGGACGGATAAGCCCGCCGTGTGAACCGATGGACCAGTTCGCACGCTGCTTCTCTGCGCAGAGCTCGGGCGCCACCCCTTCCGTGTAGTTTTCAAACCACGCACGGATGTAGATCTCGCAGTAGGGATCCCTGTTTTCGCCCGGTGTGGTCATGTAGCTGATGAAATCGTCCAAAAAAGCGTCCGGATCATAACCGTCGTTTGCGATGACCGAGCGCATCAGAACGCGCACAAGATTGGCACCCAATGTATTTTCGCCCGCTTTTAGACCGTGATGGTAGTGATAGCGTTCATCCAGACGCGGCATAGCATTAGCGTGTTCACCGGCATGCTCGGTTGCCTCCAGAGCAAGATAGTTATAGGAGGTGTCATAGAAGCGGATATGTTCATGCAAAATATCATAAGGACGCCCAAGCACTTTCGCTTTTATAAGATCGGGGTGGTAACCGCTGCCGACCATAAACGATTCAGGATGCGGATGCGGTGCGTCAACATACCCAGTAATCGTGCCAAAATCTTTTTTCAGATAATCAAGATCATAATACCAGTGGGCCGGCATTGCAAGCGCATCGCCGATAAAAAGCCCCCAAAACGCATTTTCGATTCGACTCTTTTCATCCATCTCATCCCCTTTTTGCCAACCATATCATCTATTATGATCGAAGAGTCCAAAATCACCCCTAAAGTCTAAAATATAACTTTTTTAAACAAAATAAGTTTAAATTGATGTTTCATTCATGAATTATAAAAAAATATATTGCCGAATATCAGCAGTCGGCACGGTTTTCTACCTTCTTGCTCTTTCGAGCTTCGTCTCTTTGATAAGAGCAAGCGCCAGAACAAGCGTAAAAAAGAGCGAGGCACCGATGGTACCAAGAGCAAGACCACCCATTTCGATCGGTTTGGTCAGCAGATCACCAAAGGTCGCGCCGAAGGGGCGCGTCAGGACAAACGCCAGCCAAAAGAGCAGCACACCGGGGAGTCTAGTGTAAAAATGCGCCAGGGCTATAAGGACAAGCGCTCCGGTTATCAGCTCTGCACTGAGCATAAAGCCGAGACCCAGACCGTCAGCGAGATAATCGCCCGCTGCTGTTCCCAATGTGTTCGCGATCAGGAACGCTGTCCAGTAATAGAGTTCAACAGCAGGGCTTGTAATGTTCTCTACCGAGAGCGATCTCTCTCTATTGTGCCAAAGCGCGAGTGTGACTAAGAGCAGCGCAGTCAAAATGACAGCGCCTGCTGCGTAGCCGAGTCCCAAAGTACGGTCAATAAAATCGGATATTCCGGTACCGACGATGGCGCTTGCCGTAAACACCGACCAATAGATCAGCGGGTCATATCGCTGTATGTAGAGCTTAATGCCGAGCAGCAGCAGAAAGAGACTCATAAAAATCACGATAGTCGCGCCGTAGCCCAGATCGAAGGTCATAGAGAACATATCCGCCCCTGTCTCACCCAGGGTCGTTGATGCGATCTTGATGACCCAATACAAAAGGATGATGCGGGGGACTCTTTTACTCACTTCAGCAAGCATACGGCATTCACCTTATCACTTTATTTGCTCCACATCATAATACTTTTTTGTAAATACCGCCTCTGTGAACTTTGGCATACTCCGGCTTGGCACAAATCGGGTTTACCTCCATATGCAGACCATACCAACTCACGTAATCATATTATTTTAGATGTCTATCAATAAAACAGCGCTACGATTGCGCGATTATTTCAGAATATTTTTTGATTTAACTGTTTATATCGTCGGGGTGAATGCCCATTACAAGGAAGAGAATGAAGTTTTTTCTGCCACTCATGCTGCTGATCGCCTTTGCACATGCCTACCAAGACGATGTCTCTGCCGATACCGCCTATAAGATGCAAAAAGCGGGTGAGGCGATCATCGTCGATGTCCGTACAACGATCGAGTACCTCTACGCCGGTCACGGCCAGGGCTTTATCAACATCCCCTCCTACTACTGGACCTATGACGAAGAGTCCGTCGACAAGCGTGTCAAAAGCGCCCAGTACGAAGTCAAGAAGAACAAGGTCAAAGACCACAAATCGGTTCTGAAACTGTATGCGCCCAAAGAGACCGTCAATAAGAACTTTGTCAAAGATGTCATGAAAGCGATGAAACTCGCCGGTGTCGAGAAGGTCATCCTGGTCTGCCGCAGCGGTCCTAGATCGTCTGCAGCAGCCGATATTCTTGCCGCTCAGGGGATCACTGCCTACAATCTCGAAGACGGTTTCATCTTCGGCTGGAAAGAAGAAGGCATGCCCTGGGGCGGCCAGTAGCCACTATCCCGGTTCAGCTAAAGGAAGTAGCGCTACAGTGCCGCGCTGAATAATAGCCGCTTGGCTGGAACCTTAGCCTGCTATCAACTTCGACAACTCGTCCAAGCCCGGCACTTTTCCCGTCATGACCACTTTGCCGTCGATGACCAGACCCGGTGTGCTCATCACCCCATACTCCATGATCTTCATCAAATCATCAACTTTTTCGATCTGAACGAACTTGCCGCTCTTGGCGACCGCCTCTTTGACCTTCGCCTCAAGTTCATTACACTTCGCGCATCCCGTGCCCAGTATCTCTATTTTCATTTTTTTTCCTTTGTTTTAATGTTGGTCATAAAATCTTCTGCCCTGTCGCCTCTGAGATAGTCAGCGGTGCCCAGCATCCCGTCCGTAAGATATCTTGCATCAAAGCCGTTTAGCTTCAGGTAAAGACGGGCAATCCCGGCGCGGTCGGAGTGCGGACACATCGTGACGATCAGTTTGGAGCGGTCCAGTTCGTCCAAACGTGCAGGCAGTTCGTTTAACGGTATATTTTTGCCGATTCCCAAATGCCAGGCCTCATACTCTTCTTTGAAACGGATATCGATAAGCTGCGCTTTGCCTTCGGAATAGAGCTCCAGCATCTCCCGGGTCCTGATCTTCATGGCGCGTCGTTCATCATAATCAAAAGAGGACAAATAGGCGCTGAAACCGGGAATTTCATCCTCTTTAGCGCCGGTTCCGGACTCAGCTGACAAGGTAAATATGATCATGCATGCAAGCAACAGTGACTTTTTCATTTTCGCTCCTCCTTAAAATTGCAGAACGGCCTGATAGACAAAATAGCCGCCGAATCCGAGCAGCATCAACGCAAATCCCCTGTTCAGCCACGCCGACAGGTTTGCCAGTGTCCGGCTGGAGACGACGCTTTGGGCAAAACCGACCGATATCCCGGCGGCAAGCAGCAGAAGCGAATGGCCCAGGGCAAAGGTCAGGATCAACCCGTAGGCCAGAAGGTAGCCGCTCTCTGCCGCTGCGCCGATGATGGCGACCAGCGGCGCCGAAGCACAGGGGGTGCTGACCAGGCCGAAGACAATACCGATCACAAAGGCACCGAAGAGACGAAATTCGATGAGACGGCGCATCACACCGGATTTATCGACAGCCGGAATAATACCGAAGGCATAAAATGCGATAACAATGCTTAATCCGCCTGCTGCCAGATAGGCCCAGAAAGGCGCGACGGAGAAAAGCGCGCCGAATTTTGCGACGGCGAATCCCAGCGCTGAAAAGCTTATCATGACACCCAGTGCGAAAAGCGACGCGAACAGATAGGTATAGAGCACCTTCTTATGCCCGGCAAGATCACTGTTGAGCGCCACCGCACTGCCAACAAGAAGCGGTACAGTGACCAGAGAACAAGGTGCCGCGGCCGTGAGGGCGCCGGCGCCGAAAGCGCCCAGGAAGGCAAGGTAGCTGTGCGCTTCGAGCAGTGCCAATACCGTCTCCTGCATCAGAATACCCTACTTCGCATCAAATCCGTACTTGTGAAGCGTCTCGGTGAATCCCTCGGTCGTAAAGCCGCCGATATGGCGATAGACCTCGTTTCCGTCCCTGTCAAAAAATAACTGGGTCGGAATCATCCGTATGCCGTGATCGGCGGCCGCTTTTCTATCCCTGCCGACATCGATGTAAAAGAGACGGTACTGCGGGTTCTGCTGCTTGAGACGATAGATCAGCTCGCCCATCTCCTTGCAGGCCTTGCAGCTCCCCTTGCCAAACTCGAACATGACGGGATAGCCCTGTCCCAAAGTTTTTGCCGCATAGACATACTGGGTGGCCGCTTCACTGCTGCGCTGCGCCGTGTCATTGTGCTCCGTCTTACCGCAGCCGCTCAGAAGTGCAAGGGAAAAGAGTACCAAAATCAGATATAAAAATTGTCGCACAGCTTCTCCTTAGATAATCGCGTTGAAGAGGTAACCGATGACGATGATACCCAGGGCGACGATCCCGAAAAAGGTGACGATCAGCCGTGTGTGCAGAAGCTTTTTAAGGATGATCGCTTCGGGAAGGCTGAGTGCGGTGACCGCCATCATAAAGGCCAGCGCCGTTCCCATCGCCATCCCCTTAAGCGTCAGGGCTTCGATCATCGGGATCACGCCCGCCGCATTGGAGTACATCGGAATACCCAGTATGACCGCCACGATGACGGCGAAAGGGTTATCCTGACCGGCATATTCGACGATCATATCCTGCGGCACATAGCCGTGAATAAACGCACCCACACCGACACCGGCGACCACATAAGGCAGCACCTTGACCAGCAGTTCATAGGTGTTGTTCCACGCCTCACTGGCACGGGCTTTGACCGGGATCCTCGCCTCGTTCGGCGCAGTGATCTCCCCTTCCATCGGGGTGACCGGGATAAGGACATAGCGTTCCATCTTCAGCATACCGATGACCAGACCGCCCACTATGGCGACCAGAAGGCCGAAGCCGATGTAGATCGCCGTGATCTTCCAGCCGAAAAGCCCGAATAGCATCGCGATGGCGATCTCGTTGTTGAGCGGGGCGCTGATCAGGTAGGAGAAGGTGATCCCCAAAGGAATGCGCGCCTGCAGAAATCCCAGAAAGAGCGGAATAGCCGAACAGGAGCAGAAGGGGGTGATGATCCCAAATAGCGCCGCAAAGACATGTCCGGTGAGCTTATGCTTTTTGCTCAGGTAGGCACGAACTTTTTCGGCATTCATATAGGAGCGCAAAAATGAGATGACAAAAATAATGGTGACCAGCAAAAAGGCGATCTTGACACTGTCATAGATGAAAAAATTGAGCGCGTCGGCAAGCCTGTCGCCCTTCGTCATCCCCATCGTGTCATAGATAAGCGTGTCGACAAATGTCTGCCACATCAGTTGCAAAGCTCCGTTTTAATGACAGGAAGCAGCTCTTTTTCGATGAGATCAAGCGTTTTTGCGTACTCTTCGACGGCTTTTCCCGACGGGTCTTCAAAGGCGATATGGATGGTCTTGACCACCTTCGGAAAGGTCGGGCAGCTCTCCTGGGCATGGTCGCACACGGTGACCACCAGGTCAAAGGCGCTGTCCAGAACGGTCTCGATCACTTTGGAGTGGTAGCCGTCGCGCCAGAGGCCTCTCTCTTCAAGAAGCGCCTGCGCATTCGGATTCACCCTGCCGCTTGCCTTCACGCCCGAGCTCTGCGCTTCGACGCACTCGCCCAGTCTGGCATTGATGAGCGCTTCGGCCATAATACTGCGGCAGCTGTTTCCTGTACAGAGAATCAATACTTTTTTCTTTTGCATCGCTTTTCCTCAATGTTTTTATCAGTATAGCAGAAACAGCCATATATATCAATATATATTGATTTAATGATGATTATTTACGCTTTTAACCTCATTCTAGTGTTATGCCGCCTATAATAAGGAAATCTATAGCTAAAACCAAGGATGCCTGTTGAGCGAACACCATCATCACCATGAAGTCAAAGGCATACGCCTCCTGATCACTATCGTTTTAAATTCCATCATCACTGTCGCACAGATCATCGGCGGTATCTACTCCGGTTCTCTCGCCCTTTTGAGCGATGCACTGCATAATTTCAGTGACGTTATAACCCTCGTGATCACCTACGCCGCCAACCGTATGGCCGGGCGCTCACCGACGAACGAGAAGACCTTCGGCTATAAACGGGCGGAGATCATCGCCGCTTTTTTTAATGCCACGGTACTGGTCGGAACCGGGTTTTTCATCATCATCGAAGCCGTACAGAGAATTATCGACCCGCAGCCGGTAGGGTCTACTATCGTCATTGCACTGGCCCTGCTGGGAATCCTTTTCAATACCGCAAGTCTCCTGCTTATCAAAGATGACGCCCATCAAAACATTAACATCAGAGCTGCATACGTGCATCTGCTGACCGATGCGATGACGTCAGTCGCGGTCCTGATAGGCGGTATCGCCATCTACTTTTTTCAGCTCTACTGGATCGATCCGCTGATCTCCATGCTGATCGCTGTCTATTTGATCTACGCCGCCTATGAGATCGTCAGGGACTCTGCCCGAATTCTGATGCAGTTCACCCCGGCCCACATCGACCTTGACGGCATCGATAGAATGGTCTGCGAACATCCGGCACTGAGCAACATCCACCATATCCATATCTGGCAGCTCAATGACCATGAGATCTTTTTTGAAGGGCATATTGATTTTAAAGAGAACCTTCCGCTGAGTGAGGTGATGGCCGTCTGCCAACTGATCGAAGAGAAGATCATGAACCAGTTTCATATTACCCATGTCACCCTCCAGAGCGAATTTCAGAAAGAAGATGACAAAGCCCTCGTCTGCGGTACATGAGATCTGCATACGTTGACAGTAAAAGGCAGCCAAAATGAACCGGCAATATGCCGATTTCCCTGTGAATCGCCCATAGAAGTCGTCCGACACTGTCTATTGCCGCTTAGCGATCCGTGCCAATACAAAATCTTTAAAGTGTTTCAGCAGTGCCGATTCCATCCTGTCTCTGCGTTTGATCAGAATGAAATCGCGCTGAAACACCATCTTTTTAACCTCTATTTCAAAAAGTTTCCCCTCTCTGAGCTCATCCGTGACACAGATCCTCGGCAGTGCAGAGACGTAGGCATCATCGCTTAAAAGAAAGTTTTTGATCGCTTCGATGTTCTCAAACTCCATAAAAATATTGATCTCTTTGTCAAAGGGGGCGATCGCATGCAAAAAGACAGAACGCGTACCGGAGCCCTCTTCGCGAAAGATCCATTTTTTACGCAGCAGCTGGTCGATAAACAGCGGCCCTTTTTTCTGGAGTGTTCTATCGCGGCTTACCACGACCAGCTCGTCCTGCATCAGGACATTGCACTCAATGGCCTCATCAAGACACTCCCCTTCAATAAAACCGAGATCGCACTCGCCATTTTTCACCTGCCTGATGACATCTGAAGTGTTGGCATTTTTCAGCTTGATGTGCATCCCCTCATGCATCTTGAGATAGTCGTTTAAAAGATTCGGCATCAGATAATCCGCAATGGTGACACTCGCTGTAATACGCAGTTCCCCCATGAGCTGTGAAGCGTTAAAATTGGCAAAGACCTCTTTAAGCCCTTCAACGTGACCTTTGCAGCGCTCCAGAAGTAGATGCCCTCTGTCATTCAAGATCAGTTTTTTGCCGATGCGGTCAAACATCAGCTCGCCCAGCTCTTTCTCCAGCTCCCGTATGGACATCGACACAGCCGACTGGCTCATCTCATACTCCTTTGCCGTCTCGACAACCCGTTGTGTCCGGGCCAGTGAGATAAAAAGTTCCAACTGTTTAAATGAATACATCAATTCCCCTTTTATTCATTAATTCTGCTTATACCAATTCAACACATTAAATTATATTGTTTATTATATCACTAATATTTTATTATAGATTCCCATTGATCTGTGTTAAAATACACAGATTAAAAGGCTCCTCCGATATCCGGAGCGGCCCGTATTTAAGATATGGCGTAAGGTTTCACCTTGTGTTAATACCCTCAAGAAGGTTCATCATGAAACGAAGAGACTTTTTTAAAACATCCCTAGCCGGTGCTGCAGCAGTGATGGCCACTTCTCTGGAAGCAGGTGTCACGCGTCAGCCAATTGACAATCGCAAGATCTCGAATATCGCTTTTCCCGAAAAGCGCCCTATGATCACCTACTCTGACCGTCCGCCGCTTTTAGAGTCGCCGCGGTCCACCTTTACCCAGGCGTTGACGCCCAATGACGAGTTCTTTGTCCGATGGCATATGCCGGAGATACCGACCCATATCGATCCGAAGACATTTACGATCAAAGTGGACGGTCTGGTTGAGCGTGAGCTCAACATCACCCTTGACTTTTTAAAAGACCCTGCCAATTTTGAGCAGGTTGTCGTCTCCGCTGTTCTTCAGTGCGGCGGCAACAGCCGTTCTGCTTTTCAACCGACAGCCGGCGGTGTCCAGTGGGGCAGCGGCGCCATGGGCTGTGCTGTCTGGAAAGGGGTACGTCTGCGCGACCTTCTTGACCAGGCCGGACTGAAAAAAGATGCCGAGTGGCTCGGCTTCAACGGCAAAGATACTGCCGCCTACTACGAGACGCCGAACTTTGTCCGTGAGCTTCACATTGACGAGCTTGACGACCACGTCATCCTGGCCTATGAGATGAACGGCGAAGACCTGCCATACCTGAACGGTTTTCCGCTTCGTCTTGTCATTCCGGGCTACTACTCGGACAGCTGGGTCAAGATGCTGAGCAACATCACCGTGACCAACAAATACAAAAAACTCTTCTTTATGGATGTCGCCTACCGCGTTCCTGACAACGCCTGCGAGTGTGAGACACCCGAGAAGAAATTCGAAAAGACAAAGCCGATCACAAAGATGAATGTCAAATCGCTCATCGGCTATCCTGTCAATAACGAGGTCATTCAGCAAAAATCGCAGGTCGTCGTCCGCGGCGTCGCCTTTGACGACGGACACGGTATTCGCGACGTACTGGTCTCCCTCGACGGGGGAAAAAGCTGGAAACAGGCAAAACTCGACAGTGGAGCGGCAGGACGCTATGCCTTCAGAGCCTTCAGTTTCTCTTTCAAACCGATGAAGTACGGCAAGATGACGATCATGGCCAAAGCGGTCAACAAGATCGGTCAGACTCAGCCTTTGGCACAAGACGTTAAATGGAACCACGGCGGATACAAGTACAACGGTATCGATGTCGTAACGGTTCAAGTGGTATAAGGAGAGAAACATGAAAAAGATTTTATTACTGGCTGCATTGACACTTGCACCGCTGTTTGCCCAGGTCGATAGCGATATCGAAGTGCCGTATATCCCTTTCGAGGTCAAGATGGGCAAGGGCTTTGATGCCGTCAATGCGAACTGCCTTACCTGCCACTCTTTCGGCTATGTCCTCAACCAGGGACCGCAGTCAAAGACCTTCTGGCGCCACAAGGTTGATAAGATGATCACACACTTTAAAGCCCCTATTACCAAAGAAGATGCCGATACGATCGTTGGCTATCTTTTTGAAGAGTACGGCAACGGCGAGCAGTAGCTTTCGCTGCTATCAAATAACCCGGACTGAAAATAAACGCATTTACAAGCTTGGATTTTGTGTATATTGTGCCAAAGTAAGTCCGAAGACGCACTGCTGTGCATCGAGAGGCGCACTTTGGTACAAGATGTGCTGAAGCCAAGCTTGTAATATGCTACAATCACCCTATGAACAAGCAACGATTAAAACAACAACTTTCCTCTTTTGCCCTCTCCATGTTCCGAAAAGACTTTTACGGAATCTATCACGGAGCCCTCTCTGCCAAAACTGAGGGGAATCGCTTTATCATCAACACCAGGGAGAGTATCTTCGATGCGATCACGAATGAAGACCTGATCGAACTCTATTTCACCAAAGATTACCGTTGGAACAATGCCAGTGTCGATGCCGGGATTCATAAACGGATCTATGAGCAGATCACAGAGGCCAAATTCGTCACGTTTTCCATGCCCCCCTTTACCACGGCCTACTCGCTCGAGCATAACGTGATCCTGCCGAAAGACTATTTTGGCCATATGGATATCGGCCCGATCACTATCTATGATCCCAAAAACTTTGATGACTGGTACGACCGCGCCGTTACGGAGATACCTAAACATTTTATAGCGGAACACACCAATATTATGATCATTCGCGGCTACGGTGTCTACGCGTTCAACCGTGATCTTCATGCGATGGCAAAACAGTTGGCCGTACTGGAAAAGAGCTGCCGCTTATTGATGTTGGGTGAAAAAGAGAGTGCGCTGTTATTTGATGAGTAAAAAAGAGGCATCGTACTTCTCTGGATATTCCCAACAGAAAACCTGAACGCCGCTTAGCGAGCGAGACGATCTTTCAGCCCTTCCGTTCTGCGCTAATAACAGGCTTCCCTCTTATACGTCCACTTCATGTTTTTCGCTGCCTTGAGGAGACAGCTGCCGGCAAGCTTCTTTGCCTTTACACCGTCAATGCTGTAAAACCACCCCATCTTGCCGGGTTTACTTTTGATCTTGTCGATAGATTTGACAAATACGAAGGTCCCGGCTTGATACGTCTGCACCTCAGCAACCTGCCGCAGAAGTGCCAAGGCGCTCGTCCCCTCATCGTATCCGGTCTCAATCGTGCGCGAAGGACGAAGCCCCCCGTAATCGATCTCTACACGTATGCTTTTATTGCCCTTTTGTTGCAGCCTGTCAGACGGCGTATCGTCTGATGCAAAAAGTGTTAACGGTAAAAGAAGCAGTAGCGTAAAATGCAAAATGGCGGATCGTTTCATCATAGTTTTGAACTGTCCATAATATTTTATTCTCATCAGTGTGAATGGGATTTTACTAAACAGTGATGCTGAAGCGAAATCGGTATAAAGTTTAGAGTGGAGAGCAGCACTGCCCTCCAAAAAAAGCGGCTTACTCTATATTGGTATAGACGGCCTGAACGTCTTCGTCATCTTCGAGCTTATCAACGATCTTTTGCACGTCCTCAAGCTGCTCTTCCGTCAGTGTGATCGGCGTATTGGCAATGCGCTCCAGGGTCGCTTTTTTAAGCTCAATACCGAGCTCTTCGAACTTGTTGCTCATGTTGCCGAAATCGGTATAGTCCGCATGCACGATGCACTCGCCCTCTTCCTCTTCGATGCTTTCAAGGCCGGCGTCAATGAGTTCAAGTTCCAGCTCTTCAAGATCCGTCCCCTCGGGAAGGTCAAACTCAAAGATCGCTTTGCGTGAGAACATAAAGTCGAGTGAGCCGTTGTTAAGCATCTCCCCGCCGTTTTTGTTGATATGGTTTTTGATGTTGGCGACTGAACGGGTGTTGTTGTCGGTCAGACACTCGACAAAGATCAGAGAGCCGTGCGGTCCCTTGCCTTCAAAGGTCACCTCCAGCATATCTTTGGCATCTTTGCCCGTTGCACGTTTAATAGCTGCGGTAATATTGTCTTTGGGCATATTTTCCGCTTTGGCATTCAAGATCGCCGTACGGAGCTTGGCATTCATATCAGGATCGCCGCCGCCTTCTTTAGCCGCTTTTTCGATCGCTTTTGCCAGTTTAGGAAAGATGCGCGACATATTTCCCCAGCGTTTCTCTTTTGCCGCTTTGCGGTATTCAAAGGCTCTACCCATGACATGCTCCTAATCTATAAATTATAAGTTTCGCGATTATATTCAATTTTTTCTTGAATTTGCGTTTATCGGCTGTATTGCAGCGCTAATGTATCTCTTTTACCCGTCCTACTTCGCCGCTCATAAGTCGTACCTTGATGCCGTGCGGGTGGGTGGCCGATTTGGTCAGGATATCGCGTACGATACCGTCTGTCAGACGGCCCGTATCCTGGTCCTGCTTGAGAACAATGGCGACACTCATACCGCTTCTGATATCTTTACGCTGCTGTCCGTTCATTACGAGGCTTTCGGCTCGTAAGCGAGTACTTTTTTGACCGTATCGACAGCGCAGAAAAAGACCGCATCAAAAACCGGGTTGAGGCGGGTGGTGTTATCGTCGACGATGTCAAACGCATGGAGCTTGAACCCGTCACCGTCTTTGAGGTTTTTAGGCTGTACCTCGAACTCGATCGGATTGAGCGTACGGACAAGGTTCAATACGTTCTTGTATGCCTTGTCCTCTTTTTCAGGCAGGAGATTGCCGTTTTTCTCTTCATCTACGCGCACTTTCATAAGCAGGGAAAGTTTGTCTTTGAATATCACCTTGTTCCACTTGATCGAACCGCGGGAAAAACGGAACTCACAGTTTCTCGCCATCAAAGGATGCGGGTTGATCTTGCGGATAGCTTCAAGAAGCTGGAGAAAAAAATTCGTACCGCCGAAAGCAGCAGCACAGTCACTCAATTGTTTGTGATATGCCGCTTTGGCCGCATCATCTAGATTGTTGAAGTCGCACATGGGAACTTCCTTTATAAAAATATAGATGTAATTATAGTAGAAAAGGGAGCGATCTGCATTTCAGGCCGTAAAAGTAAAATTCTTCTCAAAATCGACCAAAAGAAAAGCAGACGCACCCTGCGCTCAATTTTTCTCTTTCTGATAGCGCATGATAAAGATAAAGAGGCTCAATGAGACGATCATGACACCAACACCGGAGATCAGGTAAAAAGCATAGATCATCTTGGAGTAATCGCTCAGCGCGATCTTGAAGACCACCATCAAAGACTCAATGGAAAGTGCGATGATAATAGAGGTCAAAAAGCGTGCCAACAGACGGTTTTCAAGATTGTTGTCGCGGCTGAGGCTCTTGTAAAAGACCTCATGCTCCAAAATCGTCTTGGAAAGATCAAAGATTGCCATACCAAGCGTCAGTGCGATGATGGAACGGAAAAGACCGGCAAGTGTCTCACCGTTTTTTTCAATTATCAGTGTACCTGCAATATAGACTGCATACGAGACCAACGCGACCGAAAATCCCGCCAGTAAAAATCCGAAAATCGCATAGGAGTAGCGTGTATATTCACCGAACAGCTCGTGCCCTTCTATAAGAGCCAGCTCTTTCAAGAGCGTGTAAAGCTCGAAGTCATAGACAATATAATCTTTGTTTCGATGCACTACGACTGTAATAAAAGGCGTACCGCTTCTTGAATTGACATAGGCATTTGAAATATAAATATTATCGGCCCTGAACTGCACACGCCCGAGCAGGTGCGATTTGTCAACGCCGAAATAGCTGCTGTCAATGCCTTCTTCTGTATACATAGGTGTAGACTGCTTGTAATTGGCATTGATCTTATAGGTAGCTTTAAGTGCGGGAAACAGGGTGAAGATTGACTTCTCTTTTATCATGTCGTACTGATCAACATCAATGCTCTCTATCATGGATGTCAGCGAGTTCTCTATAAAAACGCGCTGTTTTTTATATATGGCGACAGTCTCTTTCATCACTACCTCGATTCAAATATCAAGCTATATGTCTCAAACCAGGCAATTTTCTACTATAACACTTGAAAACCTAAACAAAGATGCAAAAAAAGGATTAGTTTCAAATCATAATCTGCAGACAACAGTGTATAAACCACAATGCACCTGTGCTATAGTATATACCATGAAAAAAAGTGCACTACTGGCCGAATTCTTCCTCATCTTCCTCTCTCCTCCCCTGCTCATCGTCTGGGGACCTCTTCCAAAAGAGGCCATCATGCCGGTGCTGTGGGTGGTCTCTCTCTATGCCTATCTGCTCCTGCGCAGCAGCAAGGTCAAAGTCATGGCGATCGACTTTGACCGCGAAGCGTTCTACGCCGTTTTGAAGCGGTTTGCTGCTGTCGGCACGGTCATAACACTTTTTGTCCTGCTCTATCTGCCCGATCTCTTTTTGACACTGCTCAGAACCAGGCCGTGGCAGTGGCTGGCGATCATACTCTTCTACCCTTTATTCTCGGCATTTATTCAGGAGATCCTGTTTCGAGGTTTCTTTTTTCACCGATATGAAAAGCTCTTTAAAAAGCGTCCGCTGCTGCTCGTCACGATCAATGCCCTGCTCTTCGCCTATGTCCACATTGTCTTCGGAAACTGGCTTGCCGTCATTTTTACCTTCATCGGGGGCCTCCTGTTCGCCCATACCTACCTTAAAAGCCGCTCGATCCTGCTGACCGCCATCGAGCACTCTCTTTACGGCGACCTGCTCTTTACGCTCGGGCTCGGGCACTACTTTTACCACGGCACGAATTTTTAAGGAATTGGGTATTGATGCGTCAAGATCACATAAGTTGTTTTATGCCATTCCGACTATAATACCGCTCCAATATACAGATAGTAAAAAGGAGATAACCATGCTGGCAATGATGATAGGTTTTTTTAAAGGTCTCTGGCAATACCGCACCCAGGTTAAAAAGCAGCACAAGTGGATTGTAAAATACACGGCGCAGAAAAATTATGCCCTCAATCCAAGCTGGATGATGTCTACGAATCTCGAGATCTGGCTGAGCGAGATGGAGGCGACCTTCGGGAAACGCTACTGCCCCTGTTTTGAACCTTCAGGCGATGCCAAGCTGGACAAACAGATGATGTGTCCCTGCGAGTTCATCGACGATGAGATCAAAGAGTACGGTACCTGCCACTGTGCCCTATTCGGCAGCGCCGACCTCGACAAAGCGGGCTGGAAAGCCTCATCCAAGCGTCTGATGAGCGAGTACCAGGTGCCGCTCAACCTCAAAGACGGCATTTTGGACACCCGAGGCATGCCGCTTGACCCGCGCCGCAACCTCCCGATACCCGATGCCATGCACCAGCTTAAATCGACGCTCAACAGCTACAGCGGCAACACGCTGAAGATGATCGTCGCAAGCAGACAGGAAGCCCTCAACCTTGAAAAGATCGCATCGTACCGCGGCTACGGCTTTGCCCAGGAGGCCAAAGAGGAGCATGTTGAAGTGACCCTGCAGTTCGACGGCAGTTCTGTAAGGGGTTCTTCTGCCAGCTGCGGTAACTGACAGAAAAAGCGTTGTTAAGATCCATAGCGTCAAAGATGCTATTTTAAACATATTATTTTCAGTTAGGCCCTCTTAAGTTCCAAATTGTGCTCTTTTCCTTGGGAGCAGGATCAAGCTTTCACCCTGTGGAACTTTTTTGTTTTTCGATTAGAGCGAAAATAGTTTTTTTTATAAAAGATGAGAACCTGCACGCCTTTCACTCTTTACGGGGGCTTTCAAGGACGTTGAAAACTGCCGATACCGGCGAGAAATCAGAGCCTTACACCTTCGCCGGTGACTCTGCTTTTTAAAGGTAAATGAAATGAGGCGTTGAACATGTGCTACAATCTCAGGAACTATAAGATGCTGACAACTATGATGAGCAATCCCTTTCAATAAGATTCTTATTTTGTCAGAAGGAGATGGCAGTGGACATTATCATTGCAGGTGCGGGAACGGTTGGATTCAGGCTTGCCACAACGCTCAGCGAGAAACACAATGTTACCGTCATTGACAAAAATGCGGAAGCCCTTAATCGTCTGCAGGAGAGTATTGATATTCTTCCTGTTATCGGCAATGCCGAAGATCCTCTGACCTATCAATCGCTTCTGGACAAGAATGCAGATCTCTTTATTGCAATCACCGACAGTGATGAAGCCAACATCATCTCATGTCTGATCGCCGACGAGTTCATCAAAGTCGGTAAAAAGATCATCCGCCTCAGAAATGCTTTTTTTGCCAAATGTACGATCGCACAGAAGCTGGGGATAACCGAAGCCGTATTTCCGATCGCACGAACAGCCCATGCGGTCAAATCACTTCTTGAATTCCCCGAAGCAAGCAGCGTCAAAAAACCCAATAAAAGCGATCTGTTGCTTATCTCCATACAGGTACAGTATGAAGAGAAAGACTCCCTCAGCGCTGAAGCGATCAACTCGGATCAGATAACGGTCGTCGGAATCGAAAGAGGAAAAGAGTTTTTTATCCCTAAAGCGGATGAGATTCTCAAACCGGACGACCGCATCTATCTTTACGGAATCCAGAAAGAGATCCGATCGGTCTGTTCCAGCGTCAATACAAAAATGCCCAAAGAGATCAAAAAAATTGTCATATTCGGCGCTGATCTCCTGGGTATTGAAATTGCCAAAAGCCTGGTACAGCCCGGCATCGCTATCAAACTGATCGATAAAAATCTTGAACAATGCAGGATCGCTGCTGAGATCCTCAAGGATGATGTCAGCATTATAAACAGCAAATACGGTGATTACGGGGTGATCAAGGAGGAGAGGCTGAAAGATGCCGATATGCTGATCGCCTCCTCCAAAAATGATGAAGAGAACATCATCAAATGCATCGAAGCCAAAGAGTACGGGGTAGACAAGGTGGTTGCGATCAATAATGATGTGGAGCATTATGCCTTGATGCATAAATTGGGCATTGTCGCCGTCAGAGGTCCCAAAAACAACGCCTATTATTCGATCATTGAAAAAATCGGCTCCAGTTCTATCGTAAACAGCAGGCTCTTCTGCGGAGGAAGCGGCGTTGCATTGACAAGAACGGTACATACCACTTCTGATCTGGTCGGAAAAACGGTCTTGCCCTATCCGCATGACGACTGTTTATGTCTCTGTATCCGCGACAACAAAATAGTTCCCTTCAAGGACTCTTTTGTTGTACTAAGCGATGACTATATTATGGCATTTACAACAGCTACCGAGGAGGAAAAAGTAAAAAAATGGATATACGCTCTCTAAAAAATGTCCTGAAACTCTTATCGGTCATCGGTTTGGCTCTCTCCATTTTTTTCTTGATACCCGTCGTCATCGGTGCTGTTTACCACGAGGAATACGGCAGGTATTTGCGTTTTGACGGGCTCTTTTTTTTATTTGATCTATTTATCTATCTGATCTTAATAAACCATAAGATCGAATTAAGCCTCAAACAGGGCATTCTTTCGGTGAATGCCGTATGGATCCTGCTCGGTTTTGTAGGATCGGTTCCCCTGATGCTTTACACCGATGTGACCGTTTTTCAAGCCGTATTTGAATCCGTGAGCGGTTTTACAACAACCGGCGCGACCGTTTACAGTGATGTCGAATCGCTTCCGAAGATGATCCTGATGCACCGAAGCCTTATGCAGTGGCTGGGAGGAATGGGTATCATCATCCTGGGCATAGGGCTCTTTTCACTGATCAATCCGAGCGGTTCGCTGACGCTTTTTAAGGCAGAAGCAACAGGGATCAAGCTCGAAAAAATGACACCGAAGATCAAAGATACGGCATTGCGGCTCTGGGGGATATACCTTCTTCTCACCATCATGGATGCCTTTTTGCTGAAACTCGAAGGGATGACGCTCTTTGATGCGGTCAACCACGCTTTTTCGACGATATCCACAGGCGGGTTCTCCACGAAAAATGCATCATTCGGCTATTATGACAGTCCCTTTATACTTTGGACGACAACACTGTTCATGATGGCTTCCGGCATCAATTTTCTGGCCCATCTGAAGATATTTTACGGCGACTTCGGCGGTTATCGGCACGAAGAGGTCAAATGGTATCTCATTATTTTTTTGATCCTCTCTTCGCTGTTGACACTTCAGCACATTTTGCACAGTTCCGATACGTTCACATATTCACTGACGCACGCCTCGTTTACCATCGCCTCCATCTTGAGTACGACAGGGTTTGCTTCGCTTAATTATGAGCTGTGGGGACAGGCGGCGGTGGCTGTTATTTTTGTTGCGATGCTCATCGGAGGCAATGCCGGCTCGACAGCGGGAGGTATGAAAGTCATCCGCTATATCGTCGTGGCCAAATCGGTTTTTGTCGAGATCAAGCGCGTTCTCCACCCCAGTGAGATGGTCAACCTTTTTGTCGACAGGAACATGATTGAAAACAAGGTACTCTATTCTACCTTTGCCTTTATCGCTATTTACACATTCACTGTTTTGATCGTGACGCTCTATCTTTTTGCAAAAGGTTATGACGTCAGCACCTCGCTAAGCAGCGCGCTTGCTTCCATCGGCAATGTAGGTCCCGGGTTCTCCCTCAGCGGACCGTCTCACAACTACGCATTTTTCGACAGCATGGATCTGTCGGTTTTATCGGCAGGCATGATCGCCGGCAGGCTTGAATTTTTCACAGTGATCTTTCTCTTTAGCCGAACTTTCTGGAAAAAGTTCTAGTCGTCAGCACAATGAATAATAGATGACGGCTGCGATGCAGAAACTGTTACTCCGGAAGTTGACGCGGCACCCATAGATCGGTCAGTCTGCCGTCAATGGAGTCGTCCAGTTCGCTCCACGTTTGGATAGGCAGTGCGACCTGTGCGAGGGCTGCCGTCGGCAGCGTCTGTTCCTCACCGGTGAGCTCCCCGAGCAGCTCTTCGAGGCCGGGGTTATGGCCAACGACCATGACCTGTTCGTAACTGTCGTCAAGTGCCTTCAGAACACTGATGTAGGCTTCAGGCGCAGCGGCATACAGCTCTTCACTGAAGCGGAGTTCACCCTTGTAGCCGCAGGCCTCCGTTACAAGCCCGGCCGTCTCTCGGGCGCGTTTAGCACCGGAGCAGATGATCAGCTGCGGCTGCAGCCCTTTTTTACGGATCAGCTTCCCTATCCTGGGAGCATCGTGGCGTCCTCGCTTGTTGAGCGGACGGTCATGGTCGGAGAGATGTTCCTCTTTCCAGCTGGATTTGGCATGGCGCAAGATCAAAAGGGTCTTCATCGTAAACTCCTCAAGTAAAAATGGACTGTTTGAAACAGCTATCTTCGCAGGGTCGCGATAAGCCGTTTCGGTTCAAGAAAAAGTGCAAGGGCATCGCCACTGTTTTGACAGACCATGTCGGCGCTGAAAAGCGCATCTTTGCTGCACCCTTCATCGCCAAGCACGGCAATACCGACCGCGGCCAGGCGGAGCATCTCGCTGTCATTGTTGCCGTTGCCCATAGCGGCGCAATGGTCGGAGCCGAGGTGTCCAATGAACGCTGCCTTCTCTGCGGTGTGGTCACTGCTTGAGAGCACCTTGATCTGCACGCTGTAGCCTTCGAGCTGGGCGTGAACGCTGCCGAAGGTATCAGCCGTGATGACATGGAGAGTGTAGCTTTTGCACAGTTTTTCAAAAAGTGCCTTGATCCCGGGAAGCACGATCCCGTCTTTGGCGATCGTGCCGTTGTAGTCACAGACAATATCTGTAATCGTCAATGTTTTAAAATTCGGTATCTCTATCATTAGCATCCCACTGGTATAATATCGCGGCATCTTTGAAAATCCCATAGCAACAAAGTATCACTAAGATGGGCTTTTCAAATATGCCGCAATAGTATAACCAAACCAAGGAAAATTATGGAGCAAGTAAAACTTACCGAATACAGCCACGGAGCCGGGTGCGGATGCAAGATCTCGCCGATGCTGCTTGACGAGATTCTGCAGAGTACAAGACCGAATATTGATTACCCTCTTCTGCTTGTCGGCAATGAGCATAAAGATGATGCTGCAGCCTTCGATCTGGGCAACGGCACATCCGTCCTTTCGACAACAGACTTTTTTATGCCGATCGTAGACGACCCTTTTACCTTTGGGAGGATCGCCGCCACCAACGCACTGAGTGACATCTACGCCATGGGCGGGCGCCCGCTGATGGCGATCTCCATCTTCGGCTGGCCCATCGACAAACTCTCCGCAGACGTGGGGCGCCAGGTCATAGACGGCGGCCGCGCCGTCTGCGAGGACGCCGGTATTCCTCTTGCCGGCGGCCACTCCATCGATTCGCCGGAGCCTATTTTCGGACTTGCCGCAACGGGCATTGTGGACAACAGGAACCTGATGAAAAACACCACCGCCGAAGCGGACTGTCTGATCTTTTTGACCAAAGCGCTGGGTATCGGTATTCTCTCGACCGCGCAGAAGCAGAAGAAGATCGAACCCGGGCATATCGAACCGGCTATCGAAGCGATGACGACGCTGAACAAGATCGGCGCCGATCTGGCACCGCTTGAGGGTGTTGTCGCCATGACGGATGTTACCGGTTTCGGCCTGCTCGGGCACCTGAGCGAGATCTGCGAAGGAAGCAACATCGGCGCAACGGTCTGGTTCGACAAAGTGCCGCTGCTGCCGAATGTGGAAAAGTACAGACAACTCGGCTGTATACCGGGCGGCGCGCGCAAAAACTTCATGAGCTACGGCCATAAGATCAGCGAGATGACCCAGCAGCAGCGCGAGATCCTGTGCGATGCCCAAACTTCCGGAGGGCTGCTCATCATCGTCAAAAAGAACGCACTCGATGCCTTCTTAGAAGTGACTGAAAGCGCAGACCTGAGACTCGAAGCGATCGGAGAGACATCGGCAAAAGGCCAACACCTGATAGAGGTCCTCTAAATGGCCGACCTGCCCTTGAGCAACGACTTCAGATCGATCGTCCTTAACCGTATCCCGCTTATTGATGTCCGGGCGCCTGTCGAATTTGAAAAAGGGGCCTTCCCCAATGCCGTCAATCTGCCGCTGATGAACGATGAGGAGCGGCGTCTGGTCGGTATCTGCTATAAGAACGAGGGCAATGCAGAGGCGGTAAAGCTCGGACACAAGCTTGTCGGCGGAGACGTAAAAGAAGAGCGCATCAAGGCCTGGACGGACTTTATGGCCGCCCACCCCGATGCGATGCTCTACTGCTTCAGAGGTGGCCAGCGCTCCAAGATCTCGCAGGAGTGGCTGAGTGACGCCGGTAAAGAGATCGTGCGGCTGAAAGGCGGGTATAAGGCTTTTAGAAACTATCTTCTGGACGAGATCGAACAGTCGCCCCGGCAGTTCAGACCTGTCGTTCTCGGCGGTCGCACAGGATCGGGTAAAACGATACTGCTCAAAAGGGTACAGAATTCGATCGATCTTGAGGGGCTGGCAAATCACAGAGGCTCTTCATTCGGCCGAAAGATCACGCCGCAGCCTGCGCAGATCGATTTCGAAAACAGCCTGGCCTATGAGCTCATCCAAAAACTTGACAGAGGGTTTAAACATCTTCTCTTTGAAGACGAAGGCAAAAATGTAGGCAATGTCTATATACCGAAGGCTTTTGCCGCATACCTTGCTGAGGCGCCGCTTGTCATACTGGAGACACCTACAGAAGAGAGGGTGGAGATAACCTTCGACGAGTATGTGACCGAAGCTCAGAAGATGTACAGTCAAGCAGGCTTTGACGACCCTCTTAAAGAGTGGAAAGAGGATATACAGAGTGCCATGAAGCGCATAGAGAGAAGGCTCGGCAGCCAAAGGCACAGAGAAGTCTCCGATATTTTCGAGAACGCCTTCAACGAGCAGATCAGAAGCGGATCGCTCGAGACCTATAAAGAGTGGGTAGCCTACCTTCTAAAAGAGTATTACGACCCTATGTATGATTACCAGATACAAAAACGTGCAGAACAGGTGGCATTCAGGGGGTCCGCTGAAGAGGTGCTTGCCCATTTCGAAATTGTCACAGCGGCGCGGCCGGCACACTAAGAACTCCTGCCATCTATTTTTTTCCTTCTCTTTTAAGTCCAGACCAAGAAGCGGCAAAATAAAAGGGTCGAGGATGACAGCAGAAGCGTCACGCCGCGCTCTCCATCACTCTTCTGAATCAGCTGAAATCCCGAAAAATTCTTATTTTTTGTTTTATTTGATTATTAATTAATCAACTATTTGTAATTTTTACGGCAAAAACAGGTCAAAATAGACGTACCAAAAAAGAAGTTCCCTATGAAAATGAAAATTGCAGTACCTGTTGACACGAATAACAAGATGTATCACTCCAATCCATGGACGGCACCTGCCTTTACCATCTATCTCGTCAAGGACGAAGACAACATGATCATCTTTGAGTGTATAGAGCACAAAAATAATCCCTGGCTTGAAGTAGATGAAAATATTGTTTGCGACCCGGTCATGTGTGCAGACGGCTGCAGTGATGATGTGGAAGCAGATCCGAGCCATCTTGCAGAACATAAGATCATCCTGGAATCGCTAAAAGGCTGCCGCTATCTGATCGCCGAGACCTATTGCAGCAATATCGAAAAAGTGTTGAAAAATGAGGGTATTGAGATCTTCCGGCTTCCGCCCATTGTCAAAGAGCCTGATCTGGCGATCAAAAACCTCCTTGTCAACTTGAATTTCACCTATTTACCTCAGAATATCAGAAGAATTGATAGGTGAGACGCCGAAGATCCCCGTCTATACTATTGCAAGATACTCCTCGACGGACTGCAGATCTTGCTTGCTCACGGCCGCCCCTTTGATCTGCTGCAACATGGCCACGACATCGGCATAAGCCCTTAGATCGACACGTTTTCTAAACAGGGCCTGCGAAGCGATATGGGCATAGACTTTTTTGCTGTCCAGATTGAGTTTCGTCGTGATCATATGGGTCAAGAGCATCGCATCCTGCGCATCAACCACACTCTCTTTTGCAAACGCTGCTGCGGCCGGGGCTTCCAAACCGCGCGAAACCAAAAAGGTTGCTATTTCATGTTCAAATGTACTTGGCTGCAGTGCCTCTGTTTGCATTGGCTGCGGCAGCGCCAGAACTATATCGCCCAACGCAACATTTGAGGCGAAAATGATACTTCCTATCAAGAGTATTCGAATACGCATGTATCCCCTTTCCGGTCTTTGTTCTCTCTATTGTCTTACAAGATAGTAAACAGAGATTAAAGGGGAAAAAAACATATTACCTTTTACTATACATGCAACTACTTTTTCATGATGAAGAGGTTGTTGCTTCTGTGGCAGACCTCCTGGAAGCGCTCTTTCAGTTCCCGGTCAAAGGTCATCATATAGATGTCGCTGTTTTGCAGGCGAAGGCGCTTGAAGTTTTCCAGCAGGACATCGTCAGCGACATTTTTGCCGTGGTCGCATTTTGTGAAATTGAACGAGTTCAACGTTTTGCCGTAATCATACAGGTTGGCTTCCCACTCGTTTTTTTTGAGATAGAGCGAATCGGGGTTGGCGGCCAGGTAGATATGCTCATCGGGTATATTGTAAGGTTCGATCAGATCGTTGAAAATGGAGCTGATACTGGAGAAGTTCTCAATATCCCAGAAGAGGTAGCTTTGATCGCTGCTGCTCTTCTCTTTTTTGTTGATGAGCGAAACGCGTTTGGTAATATTGAAATGGGTGTGCGCCGTGTCGTTGATGAGTTCGATGGAGTTTTTCAGTTGTTTTGCATCTTTGGTGTCAAAGCCCAGGATCGTTCCAAGCTCGATGTAAAAGTCCAGCGTCAGCAGCTCCTCTCTCGCACCGCCTTTCTGATAGGTTTTTAACTTTGCAAGCTTATTGGCACTGAACAACAGAGAGATGCCAAGCACTTCTCTCTTCTCATAAGCCTGTTTCACCCTGAAGAAGATCTGTTTTGCATTAACGGTGCCGGGCAGAATGACGGTGCCGACGAACTTCCGTCCAATAAAGATTTTTTGCATCTGTCGCCTTGAGAAAATTGTAAAGAGACATCTTAGCGAAGCGGGATTATAAAAAAATATAGCGGCAAGGATTAAGCGGTTTCGCCATTTACTTTTAAGATAAGAGCCGCAGGGAAATACCGATTGAACATCAGTGATGCTTCGTCAAAAACCGGTGCAGCTGATTGGCAAATTCGTGAGCGTCTTTCGGGTTGAAGGGTTTCGGTCCTCTGGTCGTCTCACCGCTTTCGCGTATCTTTTCCATCAGGTTGCGCATGGCAAGGTATTGTTTGATGTTGTCGACGCTGTAGAGCTCGCCGCGGTGGTCGATGGCATGCGCCTTTTTGGCAATGACGCGGTCGGCCAGCGGAATATCTGCCGTGATGACCAGATCGCCCTCTTTGACCATCTCGACGATAAGATGGTCGGCCTCATCGGCGCCCTGTTCTACGATGATGTAATTCACAAGTTTAGAATGCCCCAGCGTGATCCGCTTGTTCGAGACGACATACGTCGGCAGGGAAAGCCGTTCTATGCTGCGCAGGACGATCGGTTTCAAGAGATTGGGAAAGGCATCGCCGTCAATGAAGAGTGTCATACGCTTTTCTCTGTTTCAAATGACATACAGCAGCACCATGAAAAAGTGCAAAATACTGCCGCCCAGGACGAAGAGGTGCCAGATGGCATGGTTGAACGGCAGCTTCTCCCAGACATAAAAGACAACACCGACCGTGTAGGAGAGTCCCCCTGCAAGCAGCAGCCACAATCCTCCGCTTTCCATACTCGCCAGCAGCGGTTTTATCGCTATGACGATGATCCAGCCCATCATGACATACAAGAAGAGCGAGAGCTTTTCAAAGCGGCGGGGATAGACAAACGTTAAATAGATTCCCAAGCCCGCAATCAACCAGACAGCCGAAAAGATACTCCAGCCCCATGCCCCGCCCAGAGAGACAAGCGTTATCGGGGTATAGGAACCGGCGATCAGTAAATAGATCGAAGCATGGTCAAACTGCTGAAACCGCTGTTTGATGTCATGATGGGTAACCGCGTGGTAAAGCGTTGAGGAACCGTAAAGAAGGATCAGTGTCGTTCCAAAAATAGCAGTGCTGACGATGCTGATGGCAGAGCCTTTCATCGAGGCAAAGGCAACCATAATTGTCAGACCGGCGATACTCAGTGCCAAACCGACCCCGTGCGAAATAGCATGCCATATCTCTTCTATGATTGAAAAGTCATTGACATCATTGCTCATTTTCTACCTTTATAAGCGACTGCCTTATTCTACTATCATTTTTGATAAATGAGATAGTGGGTAGACAAGAGTATGGGAACAGAACGCATGCTTTAACAGTGAGCCGGATGTGACTTTGATATTTACTATTGCCACAGATTGGACTGAGACCGGTATGACCGATCTCATTTATAAACCCGAGATGGCTTCGTAGGCCGTATCCATCATAACATCGATCTCTGCATCGCTGATAATGTATGGTGGCATAAAATAGATGATGTGACCGAGCGGGCGCAGGAGCACACCGTGTTTCAGACCGTATTCATACACTTTGAGGCCGATTCGCTCATGCGTCTCGTACCCCTTCAGCTCGACAGCGGCTACCATGCCGCACTGGCGCACCTCTTTTACATTCGGCAAGGTCTCGAAAGCGCGCAGTTTTGAGGCGATATATTTGGTTTTCTCTCTGTTTTTTTCTATGACATTTTCCGACTCAAAAATGTCCAGGGTTGCATTGGCCGCAGCACAGGCCAAGGCATTTCCTGTGTATGAGTGTGAATGCAGAAAGGCTTTATAGAGTCCGTAATCGCAATAGAAAGCCCTATAGACCTCCTCCGTTGTTAGTACGACAGAAAGCGGTAAATAGCCGCCGGTTAGCCCTTTTGATAACACGATATAATCAGGCGTTATACCGGCCTGCTCACAGGCGAACATTGTCCCCGTCCGGCCGAAACCGACCATCACTTCATCGGCAATGAGATGAATACCGTAAGCGTCACAAAGCTCTCTCGCCTTTGTCAAAAAGAGCGGGTGGTACATGTGCATCGAGCCCGCCCCCTGGATCAACGGTTCGACAATCAGTGCTGCGATCTCACCGGGGTTGGCTTTAAAGCACGCTTCCAGTGCCGCAGCCGCTTCAAGCGCCGCCTCTTTACTCTGATCTTTTGGCACCGGCGTCTGAATAGAGCGGATGAGCAGCGGCTCGTAGGTCTCTTTGTAAAGTTGCACATCACCGACAGAGAGCGCCCCTATCGTCTCGCCATGGTAAGAGTTTGTCAATGAAACGAACAGGGAGCGTTCCCTTCCCTGGTTGCGATGAAAATGGTAGCTCATCTTCAGAGCGACTTCAACAGCACTTGAACCGTTATCGGCATAAAAACAGCGTGTTAGTCCTGAGGGGGTCAACTTGACAAGTCTTTCGCTCAGGCGGACAACCTGTTCATGGGTAAAGCCGGCCAGAATAACATGTTCTAGCGTATCGAGCTGTTTTTTGATCTCACCGTTAATGTATGCGTTTGCATGACCGAAAATATTGACCCACCAGGAGCTGATGGCATCGATGTAGCGGTTGCCTTCAAAATCTTCAAGATAGAGCCCTTCGCCCCTTTTTATGGGTATCATAGGCATAAACTCATGATCTTTCATCTGGGTACATGGGTGCCAGACGACACTAAGATCCCGGGTAGCCATCTGCTCGTTATTCATCATTTGCCCTTTATTCGAATTAGTAATCTAATCATAGCGAAAACTCCATTTGCAAAAAATGCGACAATATGCCTAAATTAGGGAACTTTTAGGCTAGTTTAATATTTAAAAACATAAAATATAAGCAATTGATATATTAAGGGTAACAACAGAATGATCACTTGGATGCAAAGACACCGAAAATACCTCGTAATCACTATTTGGATTTCAACATTTGCCTTTATTGGCGCGGGTTTTGTCGGTTGGGGGCAATACAGCTACGGCGACAAAGCCGGAGCAGTGGCCAAAGTAGGTGACGTTGCCATCAGCCAGCGTGAGTGGCAGCAGGCCTATAGCCGTCTTTACAGCCAGTACAATCAGGTTTTTCAGGGAAACTTTGACGAGAAACAGGCTGAAAGTTTTGGTTTAAAACAGCAGGCGCTGCGCCAGGTCATCGATCAGGCACTTATTCTGAACCTGGCTAACAGCTATAACCTGGAGGTCACCAAAGAAGAACTTTCCAAAGCGATCACCTCGCAAGACATTTTTTTTGAAAACGGCACCTTCTCAAAAGAGCTCTACGCAAAACTGTTAAAACAGAACAGGCTGACTATTCCTGATTATGAAAACGATCTGCGCAACAGTATCCTGATCCAGAAAGTTCTTTCCCTTTTCCAGACAGAGACCCTTCCCCTGGAAGAGAAAGTTTTTACGATGGCAAAAAGCATAGCCGACAAGATCGAATACAAAATACTCGATGCCAAAGACATCAGCCTGAATGTCTCGGATGAAGCCGTTAAAAGTTACTGGGAAACACATCAACAAAACTATATGAACAAACCGTCGTTCACACTGCAGATGCTCACACAGGAGAAGGTCCCTTCCAACGCGGATGAAAACGCTGTCAAGGAGTACTATAGTGCTCATCGCAGCGACTTTACCGACAAAGAAGGAAAGATCCTCGAGCTTGATGCAGCAAAAGAGCAAGTCATTGCCGCTCTCGATGAAAAGGCGACCAACAAGCAGGCGCTTCGTAACTTCATCGCCTTCAAAAAGGACAAATTGGAAGATGGCGTTGCCGTAGAGACCGTCACTATCGATGAAACGAACAGCACTTTCCCGGCCGACCTTTTTGCAGAGATCACAGCGCTTAACATCACCAGTCCTTATCTTAAACCGCGCAAAGTGGGTGAGAATTACATCACCATCAAGCTGCAGCAGATCAACCCGGCATCGCCAGAATCTTATGACGAAGCCAAGGCGGCGGTTACAGCAGACTATACAAGAGAACAGACTGCACAAAAACTTCAGGAGCTGGCTACAAGCTCCCTATCCGATTTTAAAGGTAAACAGAGCGGGTTCATCACACAGGCACAGCCGACTGCGATTGCAGGACTGAATGAAAATGAGACCAAACTATTTGTCTCAAAACTGTTTGCTTCGGCACAAAAACGCGGGTTCGTACCGCTTAGTGAAAACAAACTTGTCCTCTTCAACATCACACAGCAGAAGCTTGTTGCCGACAAGCAGGTTCCTGAAGCCATGCAGGTCGCACGTCTTAAGGCCTCTATTTTCAATCGTTCGCTGATCAAGATGCTCGAAAACAAGTTTCCAGTCGAATCGTATACAGGGAGCAAATAGCGTGAGCAGATCTGTTTTAGCAATTGACATCGGTTCCACCAAAATCTGTGCGATCATCGCCAATATTGACGCTGATAACCATATACAGATCATCGGGGCCGGCATTGCTAAAGCGCAAGGACTTAAAAAAGGGAGCATCACCAATATCGAGCTCGCTTCCAAGTCGATCAAAAGTGCCCTTGCTGATGCCAAACGTGTTGCCGGGACCGACATTAAAAAAGCAACGGTAAGTATCTCCGGAGCCTATACCAAGAGTCTGGTCTCAAGCGGTATTGTCAACATCCCGAATAAAGAGATCACCCTCAAAGAGATCGAACGCGTTATGCGCACCTCTCTTTACAACGCCAATATCCCGAATGAATATGAGGTCCTTCACACTCTGCCGTTTAATTTCAAAGTGGATGACCAGGACTATATTGAAGATCCCCTGGGGATGAACGCCTCCCGTTTAGAGGTGGAGACACATATCATCACCACACAAAAGTCCAACTTCAACAACCTTCGCAAAGCGGTCCGCGCTGCGGGCGTCGAAGTGGAAAATGTGGTCCTCAGCGGCTACGCCTCTGCCATTGCCGTCTTGAACGACGACGAAAAAGAGCTGGGTGTCGGTGTTGTCGATATGGGTGGAAGCACCAGCAATATTGTCATTCATTCAGGAAACTCCATCCGCTTCAATGACTTTCTGGGTGTAGGCTCCAACCATATCACCAACGATCTCTCTATGGCACTGCATACGCCGCTTAATGTAGCCGACAGTGTCAAGATCCAGTACGGTTCACTGCGAACCCCGAACAACGATCTGATCGAACTGCCGATCATCGGCGATGAGAACTCAACCCATGAGGTCTCTTTAGAGGTTGTACACAATGTCATCTACGCGCGTGTCGAAGAGACATTGATGATCATTGCCCAGTCATTGGAGAAAAGCGGGCTTAAAGAACAGATGGGTGCAGGTATCGTGCTTACTGGCGGCTTTACCAATATGGACGGCCTGCGCGAGCTGGCTTCTGCCATTTTTGACAATATGCCGGTTCGCATTGCAAAACCCAGAGAGGTTGAAGGGCTATTTGATCAGCTTCGCAATCCTGCCTATTCGGGTGCGATCGGCCTGCTTCGCTATGAAGCAAACGGTTATTCCCTTTATGAGGTCGATGTCAATAAAAAGATGCGACATACAAAAAATGATTTTGACGGTATGGATGTACCGCCGATAGAAGAACCCGATGAGATCGGTATCCCGACGATCGGACATGATGACCCTGCGAAACCCGCTACTGTAAAAATAGGAAAACCTATCGCCCCGACAAAACCTATTGGGGACAAGGAAGCAGACCCGTTTTCAAAATTCTGGAACTGGATGACCCAGTTATTTTAATAAGGAGTGTACAATGAGTAGTGATATGTTTATTATTGAAGAGTCAACTCGACAAACCGGCGCTAGAATCGTTGTTGTTGGTGTCGGCGGCGGCGGCGGCAACATGATCGGTCACATGATTAATGAAGGCGTCAGCGGTATCGAGATGGTTGTCGCAAACACTGATGCGCAGGTACTCGACAGCTCATTAGCCAATACAAAGATCCAACTCGGCGGAAAGCTGACAAAAGGTCTTGGCGCAGGGATGAAGCCATCGATCGGCAAAGACTCTGCACTGGAGAGTTATGATGAACTGCGCATGTCCCTCGACGGTGCGGACATTGTCTTCATCGCTGCCGGCCTAGGCGGCGGTACCGGCACCGGTGCCGCGCCTATCGTTGCCCAGATCGCCAAAGAGATCGGTGCCCTGACCATTGCCGTTGTCACAAAACCTTTTAAATTCGAAGGCAACAAACGCCGTAAACTGGCTGAGAAAGGGTTGGAAGATCTTAAAAACGAGTGTGATTCCATCGTTGTGATCCCTAACGATAAACTGCTCTCCATCATCGACAAACGTCTTGGTCTTCGTGAAAGCTTTAAGATCGTCGATTCTGTGCTTGCACAAGCCGTCAGCGGTACATCCGGCGTGATCCTTTCGCATGGCGAGAATGACATCAACCTTGACTTTGCCGACCTTAAGACCGTTATGTGCCACCGCGGTATGGCCCTGATGGGTGTGGGCGAGCACGAGGGCGATAACGCTGCTTACGAAGCGATCAAGTCGGCTATCGAATCACCGCTGCTCGACAACATGTCAATCAATGGTGCAATGGGCGTGCTTGTACACTTTCACATGCACCCTGAGTTCCCTTTTATGGAGATCACCGAAGCGATGGAAGTCGTACAGGAGAGTGCCCATGAAGATGCGGATGTTATCTTCGGTACGACGACAGACGCATCGATCCCTGTTGATTATATTCGCATCACGCTTGTCGCGACCGGTTTTGAAAAAGATCTCAAACAGGGTGTCAACAATGACGACTTCGTATCCGAGGCCCCGGTTCAGGCACAGCCGACAGTTGCTCCGACGACACTGCGACCAAAAATGGTTGTCGGCGGTGATCTGAGCGATGATTATTTAGACGTACCAACCTATATGCGCCAGCAAAAAGACTAATATCCACCTATGCACTCCTTTGAAGAGGTAATGAAGGCCAAAACACTACTTGGTCTTCGGGACACTGCCTCTCTCGCCGAAATAAAAACCCGATACAAAAGCCTTATGCACAAATGGCATCCCGATAAACATCTTGACGAAATAGAAACGGCGACCAAAATGAGTAGTGAGATCATTACTGCCTATAAGATCATCCTTGAGTATGTCAAAGAGTACGAATACCGTTTTGACGAAGAGTATATCAAGAAGAGGTCTATCTCGCCTCAAGAGTGGTGGGACAGCCACTTTGGCGGACGGTAGACTACGGCCATGCCGACTTTCTCTAAAGAAAAAACAGCGCACTCCCGAATAAAAGACAGAACCATTCCTATGTATTAACAAGTCGCTTTAAGGCCTGGAATCAATAGCGTGCCAGAAGCTTTGCGTCAGTATGTGAATCAAATGGAAGTAAAGATAGTGTTTCAGTTTTTTGGGGGATCTGCTGCAGTCGGGGAAAGTCCCCGGAGGATTATGCGTCGGTAGAGTTTTCAGGAACCGGAGAAGGCGCTGCCTCCCCCTCTTCTGCTGAGGCTTCTGACGGGTTTTTGTCCGCCAGTTTTTTCAGCCGTTTTTCCTCTTTTTTCTTCTGTTTTTCAAGTTCGCGTCCGCGTTTCTCGTAAGAGTAGTTTACTTTAGCCATTAACGGTTACCTCTGTGTGAATCTCTGCTTCGCTGTTTTGTTGCAGGTCTTGCCGAATTTTGGCTCCGTCCTGCCTCAGGACGCGTTGCGCTTGTCGTTGAGTTAGGTTTGGACCTGTTACCGCCGGAACGTCCGCCGCCGTTGCCGCCGCGTCCTGCGCTTCTTGTCTGAATCGGTTCAGCCTTGATCGACGGATCGGGTTCGAACCCCTCGATCGTCACTTTCTGAACATCACGCTTGATCAATCTTTCAATACCGCGCAGGTAATCTTTTTCGTCCACGCAGACCAGCGATACGGCTTGTCCGTTATTTCCGGCACGTCCGGTACGCCCGATTCGGTGGACATAGTCCTCTGAGATATTCGGGAGTTCAAAGTTCACCACATGCGGCAGTTGGTCGATGTCAATTCCCCGCGCAGCGATATCGGTTGCAACGAGCACGCGCACTGACCCCTGTTTGAAGTTGGCGAGCGCTTTCGTTCTTGCCGCCTGGCTTTTGTTGCCGTGAATAGCAGCAGAGCTGATACCGTCTTTGTCAAGCTGTTCGCTCAAACGGTTCGCCCCGTGTTTGGTACGGGTAAAGACCAGCACCTGTTTCCAGTCGCCTTTTTTGATCAGGTGCGAAAGCAGTTCGCGTTTGCGTTCGCGGTCGACCGGGTGAACCACCTGCTCTACCTGCTCTGAAGTCGTGTTGCGGCGGGCAACTTCTATCAGTGCCGGTGCGTTAAGCAGACCATCGGAGAGTCTTTTGATCTCGTCCGAGAATGTCGCCGAAAAGAGCAGGTTCTGACGCTGTTTAGGCAAGATGGCCAGAATCTTCTTGATGTCGTGGATGAAGCCCATATCGAGCATTCTGTCCGCTTCGTCAAGAATCAAAAATTCAACTTTGCTAAGATCAAGTGCTTTCTGTCCGACAAGGTCAAGAAGACGTCCCGGCGTAGCGATCACGATGTCCACGCCCTGGCGGAGCTTCGTGATCTGAGGATTAATGCTCACACCGCCGAAAATAACGGTCGATGAGAACGGAAGGTATTTTCCGTAAGTCTGAACGCTTTCGCCGACCTGAGCCGCCAGTTCGCGTGTCGGTGTCAAGATGAGCGCACGTACATGGCGTTTACCCTTGCTTGGTGCCTGTTCGCTAAGCTGCTGCAGCAACGGCAGGGTGAAGCCTGCTGTCTTGCCGGTTCCTGTCTGGGCACCGGCCAAAACATCGCGTCTGCTCAATATAACAGGGATTGCCTGTTTCTGAATAGGTGTAGGTTCGCTGTAGCCCTGTTCGGCAATTGCGCGTAGAAGTGGCTCTGACAAGCCGAGTGTAGTAAATGACATATATAGTACCTTTTGAACGAGCCTACCAAAAGTTTAGTGAACTTGGGTCGATCTAGGCTGGATTATTTAAAGTTGATTAGTTAAGGTTATCGAAGGATGACAAAAACGAAGTCAGTCGCAGACCAAAGTACGCTGAAATTAGGAAATTATACCATAATTTTTACTAATATGTTGCATTAGGGTCAATATGATGCTCTTTCTTTGGAGGAAAAAAAGTGACAACACTGCTATTAAACCTAATTCAATAAAGTCGTGAACCTGCAAAAGGCAGTCACTGTCACTGATTCAACTTTTCGTCTCTGTCACGCCAGCGAAGAAATCTTGGGGGAAAGAAGAGAGGCATTTTATACTTCTGTACGTATCAACATTCCTGCCAAAGATGAAACTAGATTTATTTGGTAAAGGTCAGTGCATTGACATAAGTAGTTCATGTTGTCTGTATCAGACCACTGATTCAGGAAACGGTGACTATTGATCTGGATAAAAAAATGACGCTTTTAGAGAAGTATGAAATCTTTTGACAATGGCTGCGTCTTGGTACAGTGAATGAAGCCGGAGGGTTTCGTGACTCCAAATATAAGATACTTTTGAAAGTGACTAAACCCGCCTTTGTCCTTTTCTTTTTTGGTTACTTTTTCTTTTGGACACGCAAAAGAAAAAAGTAACATCCTACTATCAAATCCAATTTAAACAAAGTCGTGAACTTGCAAAACACATTTACTGTCACTGATTCAACCTTTCTTCTCTGTCGCGCCAGAGAAGAAATCTTGAGGGAAAGAAGAGATGCGCTTTGTTTCCACTGTACGTATCAATTTGCTCGCTAAAGATGGAACTGTATTTTTTTATTAAAGTCAGTGCATCGGGCTAAGCAGTCTATGTTTTATGCGTCAGACGATTAATTCCGACAGTAGTGACGGAATGCCATGTGTTGACAGTTCAAAGTTCCAGCAATGACTTCTGGCCGAAGGAAAATACACTTTTTTTTCGTTTTGTTTTTCTTTTAAGAGAAACATTTTGCTGCGCAAAAACGGTACCCTTGTTTTGGGCAAGACTAGGTGAATTGCGTAGTAAGAGAGGATGCCCTGGGGTGCAAAAGTAAAGTGTCTCTCTCATCTCAAGACATCCCCCCCCACTCTGGCGATCACTATCATATCGTGCTTAGTCAGCCGTCAGCACCCCATCTGTCCCGATATCTGCCCTCAGGCGGCGGGGTTTCAAAAAAAACCTGTAAAACAGGACATAACCGAAGAGGCCGAAGTAGTTGAGCAGGCCGAACATCATAAAAAGTATGCCGATGTTGAAGTGTTTTTTTTCGGCAACAAGAGACATCGTCTCCCGCTCAACGATCTCGTAGCCGTTCTCATAGAACATACCGTCGATCTTCTCCATCTTCTCTTTGTCGTCAAGGTCGGCGTGCTTCATCTTTTCTATATAATTTTCAAACAGTTCCAGACTCTGGCGGTAGTTTCTTTTGTCCCAGAAATAGATCGTATCCCGATCGGCAGGATGAACATCATCAAGACAGTGGACATAGTGCTAGTACCTCCTTGGGAGTGATTTTCAAGATCAACGGGTAACTATAATCACCTATAAAGTAAAACGGTAAACATCACCCGTTTCTATGCCACATTGAACACCCCCTGCTGCCCGAATTCCCTCTTGTGTCGGCCTATCACCTTTTTTCATAAAATCTGACTTGATTACGCCCCGCATCCTTGGCCTCATACATCGCCTGATCGGCCCGTTTAAGCACCGTTTTTTTGGAGTCATTATCATTGAAAAGAGCAACCCCTGTACTTGATGTGCATCGGTGCTGCACCGTGTACTCCTCACCTTGAGTGACCTTGAGGGTGAAGACCTCTTCTATCGACTTTCGGATCTTTTTGCGATGGAAATAGCATATTCTGCAGCCCTGCCCGGTTTGTCACTAAGCCCGGTCAGTAACACGATGAATCGTCTCCGCCAAAGCGTGAAACAGTATCCATCTCACGAACACACCCTTTAAGACGATTTGCCGTTTCAATCAGAAGCAGATCTCCGACTTCGTGTCCATACAGATCATTCAGCGGTTTGAAGTTGTCCAGATCCAGAAACAGCAGGGCGTTGTAGTTCTTGCTGCGTTTGCTCACTGCCACCGCCTGTTCAAGCCGGTCATTCAACAGTTGACGGTTGGGAAGCTCTGTCAGCGTATCATAAAATGCCTGATGACGGATCTCCTCTTCAGCATGTTTACGCTCGGTAATATCCGTAGAGATACCGCAGAGAGCATAGACAGAGCCGTCTTCTTTGAAGAGCGGGGTTTTGATTGAGAGGAGGGCTTTTGTAACGGAACCGTCGGCACTGGTGATCATCTCTTCATTGACAACTTTTTCCCCTTTTTCTATCACCTGTATGTCATTATTGCGTAACTGTGAAGCCGTCTTTTTATCGAAAAAAGCGTCATCATCTTTGTCAAGAATCTCGATCTCCGGTTTTCCAAACATCTCGCGGACTGCTTTGTTGACATAGATATAGCGGTAGTCTCTGTCTTTGATATAGATGTACCCCTCGACGCTCTCGAGAATAGCATTGAGCTTCTGTTCACTCTCTCTGAGCACAGCGGTCCTCTCTTTGACTTTGTTCTCTAGCTCCGCCTTGTTTTTACGGATGACCTGTACCATTTTGTCAAACTGTCGCGAGAGATCGGCGATCTCCCCGGAGCTGATCAGCGGCATATCGATATTGTAATCCCCCTCTTCGACCCGGCTCATCATCGCCTTGAGCGCGTTAAGCGGATCGATAAAAGCATGATTAAAAATAGTACTGAGTATCAACATCGCGGCCAAAAACATAACGCTCAGGACAACAAACATCTTCATATTGTTGGCAATGCTCAATTCGCTGGAGTCGATCAGGGTAGGCTGTACCAGCCAAGCTCTTTGAGATAGGCGATTCCGATCAGCTTTTTTTTTCCTTCAAAATCGATCCACAACAGTCTTACACCATTCTCTTCACCGGCAGACTCAAGCTCGTTCATCGCATTTTTTATATGTTCAATATCGGCTTTCTCCTTAAACAGTACGCCGAGCGTTTGATGCGGGCCATTCCCTTTGGCAAGACTCGAATAGTCAATAAGCCGGGTATCGCGTTCGAGCTGTCTCGCCAGATCTTTGTTCACAAAGATATTGCGGATCCCCTCCTGTTCGATATCGACGGACTCTTTCAAAAACTTGTCCAGTTCCAGTCCGGTACCGATGATACCGACTGTCTTGCCACTCTTTTTTAGCAAAAAATTGATCCAGACTTTTGTGATGCCCAATACCGTATCTTTGTTGACGTTGATCTGATACTCGTCTTCTGACGAGATAGCCTTGAAAAACCATGCATCGTCGGGATTGCTGTGAGAGAGTGTATAGCCAAGCTGTTTGCCCTCATAATGGTTCGCGTAGTCATTAAAAAAGTAGTGCAGGGAGCTTGAAAACGCAGCAAAATAGCTGTGGTCGGAAAATTTCATGCGGTAGCGCTCAAGTGCCTCTATCCCTTTTTGGCGGAGTAGCGGATCATTATCGTGCAAGGCCATTTGGATGATAGCAGGATCTTTGGACATCTCTTTCGCCAGCGCGACTTCGCGGAGGATAGGCAGAAGCGTACGATTTTTGTCAAAGACGATCTGCTTTTGAACAAACCGCTCTGCCCACTCTTCGTTGATCTTATCGGTGTTGATTGTGGAAACGATCCAAACACCTGTAGTAAACAGAACAAATGCGAGCGATAGTAAGATAAAAAGTTTTGTCTTTATTTTCAAAGTTTCTCTTTCGGATCTTTAGTAAAAAAATATCTCGCATCCATCTGCTGTAAAGAGTTCTGTCCGAGAAGAGCTGCAAACCTGTTAAGATGGGGAAAAACCAGCCCCTTATTGTCTGCCCTCTTTTCTGTACTCGCATTGTATATTTTTATAATAGTATTAATGAACATAAGATATTCTTAATTATTGCCTGCCGAAAGAGTGTTCCCGCCGAGAAGTCCGGCACAACAGCCTACCCGCCGGTTTCGAAAGCAAGGGCTTAAACTCAAAACGCAAAAATGAAAGCTTTACGCTATAATGTCGTTAACATTTGCGCACTCGGTCTGCGCTTGAGCCTTCTTTTTCGACCGCTTATCCCTCCTCCTACTGTAGAGGCTTATTATTTCAAGGACTTCCGTGTCATCAACAACTATTACCATTAAACGCTTTAACCACCGTGTACACCCGTGTGACCGCAGCCAAAAGCTTGCACTTCTCAAGCACCTGATCGCCCTGCACTCTGATAAAGAGATCGTTATTATCGCAGCGCGCGACATCGCTGAACTTGAACAGGAGCTTGATGCCGACAATGTCACACTCAAAAGCGACAAAGAGCTTATCGAGAACACCAAATTCCAATGCGACATGATCATCAGTCTTGATCTTGCCGAAAATCCCGAAAACTATATCAAACGTCTTAGCCAGACCAAGACCTTTGCCCTGCTTTTGGCTGACGACAAAGAGCAGCAGGAGCTTTACGAGATCGAAACAGTGATGAAACGCACATTGACAAAAGAGATCATCAGCGGTTTTGAACCTCTCTCCTACATTCATGCAGAGCGCGAGGCCAAAAACCTCAAAGAGCGACAACTGGTCAATAAAGAGAAGCAGGCCGAGAGAGACGACAAGCGTGCACGCCAGCAGAACGGACCTTCCTCTAAAAAAAGAGAAGAGTCAAAATATCTCGGCAAAGATGAGAACGGCAAACCGATCTTCTCGGGCAAAACACGCGAGCGTAACCACCGCCACGACGGCAAGCCCAAAGATGAGAGCGAAAAACAGTTTACGCCTAAACTTCGATACACTAGAGACAATGCGCAAAACAGCGAAAGAAAGCCTTGGGACAAGACATCAGTCGAACAAAAATCCGGCGAAAAGAAAGCCTGGGACAGACCTGCCGGGCGAAAAGAAGCCTTGGGACAAGACGGCCGGTGATAAGAAACCTTGGGACAAGAGCACTGACGATAAGAAGCCTTGGGACAAAAAGCCCGGCGAAAAGAAGGCCTGGGACAAACCGGCCGGTGAGAAGAAGCCTTGGGATAAAAAAGAGGCGACAAAAAGCTGGAGAAAAAGCCGCTCGGTGACAAAAAACCTACTGGAAAAAAAAAATCCGGTGAAAGCAAGAAGCTCCGGGAAAAACGCCTCAAAATCCGCAGCGAAGTCGTCGTAGCAGAGGCGCAGGTCTTCTGCCGTTTCGCCCAGCGCATTGGGGCGGCTGAGGCGCAGTGAGATGCGAGAAAGAGCGCGTTCTATGGCATCGACCTCACGGTAGGAGACAAGCCAGAATTGCGCTCTATCATCGAAGGCATGATCTGCCGCAGTCTAGGGTGGCAGCTGCGGCTCGTACTGCTCTAGCAGACGGTGAGAACCTCTCGGCGAACTGCTCCAGCGGAATGTCGTGGTAATCCAGTAATGCTTGGCAAAGGAAATGGTCATAGAAGAGATCGACCGCGATGCCCCCGTAGCGCCTCAGTTCGGGGCGTATACGTCTTTTGCTGCGCATGAAAACAGGGTGTTGGTCTGTAAAACCGTCGATCCTGGCGGCGCAGATTATGCCGCTGCATCGTCTCGCTGAATGCACCCTCTTGGCCTTTTCGCACGAAGTCGCCCAGCAGGTTGCCGACCATCTCTTCGCTGTCCCTGCTTTAGCATGACGTGCGCAAGAAAATTCACAAATCCTCTTCCTCCAACTATTTTTTCACGCTACGGCAAACAAAGCTCCCCCTCAGCTGCGTTAACACGTAGTTTCCTTCGGCAGGAAGCCCGCACCCCAAGGGCACTTCCTTCCAGGGCGCCCGCAGCCAGGCCGTGATTCACACTTGCTTACAATGGTTAATGATATTTTCGCACAAAGCCGATGATATTCCCTTAATAAAATGCGAGCAATACGATTTTGCCATGTCAGATTCAGAAAGTATTTTTTAGATGCTGTCGTTGAAAACAAGCAGAATTTGAAGACCAATGACAAAGTTCCATACTTTTCTTTTGCATCGCTGGTCCATTGAAAAAGTCAGACAAATTTAAATTTTATGTTAGATATTATGATTATTTTAGGTTAGTAGCTATAGTATGTTTAGATATCAAAAAGTCGGCATAAAATAGAGGGGAAAATATGACTAAGTCAGTTCAGCGTATCGCGTTTTTCGCGTTTGGCATCGTGCTCATTCTGGCAATTCTTGCTTTAGCGTTACCGGGTGGAAAATCGATAAGTATTCCGACCGGACAGACGTTTGAGCAAATTGTTCAGGATATAGCGTCGAGCGAACAAAATAGTATCGAGTGGATTGCCTGTCCGGATCAATTGAAGCATGCACCCATCGAAGCGGGTTATATTTCCGCCGCCGATGGGCGACGACTTATCGAATCTGCAGGAAAAAGGATCCCGAACTCAGAGCAGATAAAAAGAGTGATTCTGGACGATAAAGGGCGAAAGTATACGATTTACTGCAATTAGTACGCTGCTATCAACTGCTCTGTCCTGAAAAATTACTATTTGGCACCCTGCCCTAAATTTTTTGCAGCGACAAAGAGCACCGACTAGTCAAAGGTCAACGCACCCTTTCGACAAGGGCTCCGTGGATGCGCCCGTTGGACGCCACGATTACGCGCTCGTCCAGCCTATAGCCCCCGCCGTCGCGGCGGCTGACTTTTCCCCCTGCCTCTTTTACCATCAAGATGCCCGCTGCGACGTCCCAAGGCTTGAGGTTCACCTCGTAATACCCCTCGAAGGTCCCGCGCGCCACGTAGCACAAATCCAGAGCCGCCGAGCCCAAACGGCGCATGTCGCGGGTGTAAGGAAGCACAGCCTTCATGCTCTTCATCACCCATTGAAAATCCTCCCCCTGCTCGATCTTGGTATAGGGAAAACCCGTCGCGATCAGCGACCTCTCTAGCGTCTGCGCCTTGCTCACCTGCAAGGCCGCGCCGTTGCAGGTCGCCCCCTTGCCCTTCTGCGCATAGAAAGCTCCTCCAGCACCGGGTTGTAGACCACCCCCGCGACCGCTTCGCCCCCTTCCCAGATGCCGATGGAGACGGCGCAGAAAGGGATGCCGTGGACAAAGTTGGTCGTGCCGTCGATAGGGTCGATGTAGATCGCCTTGTCAGGGTACGTGATGCCCTCATTCGTCTCCTCCCCCACCAGCGTGTGTTCCGGAAAAGCAGCGGCCAGCTTCTCTTTTAGGAGCAGTTCGACTTTCACGTCGTATTCGGTGACAAGGTCGACGGGGTTCTTGTAGCTGATGCTCTTGGCGTGGTTGTACCCCTCCAGAAAGAGAGGAGCGGCGGATTTGGCGATGGTTTTGATGACCTCGTACATTTGTCACATCCTTTTGTTTATGTTCGCTGATTATAACAGGCCTCCAGGAGTGATTGCAATTTTTGTCTGTTTGTTCTTCTGTTTTACATACCCCACCGTCATTGAATTCATGATGATGGCATCCGTAACGGGCTGAGATACAAATAGAAGACCAAACGCCTTGATTTACATTATTTGCAAATGACTACAAATAAGCACATTTTATAACCGTATTTGATAGAATCAAAGCAAGGAGAGGGTCTTTTTCATACATAGGAGTAGTGATCCAGCCTGTCAAAAGACATTGCGGCAGCCGGAAGAGAGCTTATGAAGCACGGCAAGTCGTGAAAACGAAACAGAATCCATGCTCATTTGTTCGCCCCTCCCTGTAGCGTCGGCTCTGTCTGAGAAAGAGTCAACAAATCAACCGAAGAAAAAAGGAGAGATGATGAAAATATCAACCATGAAGGCCGCAGGAGACAAACGCGTGCTCAACGCGCGCAAAGATACGCCCGATATACGCGACAGAATGTACGAGCCTGCCCTGATTCAGCTCAGGCCCGAACACGACAGACGCGGTTCGGTGCCGATGATCCTCGATCAGGGACAAGAAGGTACCTGTACGGGCTTCGCCCTTGCTGCGCTTATCAATCTGCTCAATGCCGAAAGAAGCAACGGCACTTTCAAAGCCAGTCCGAGGATGTTGTACGAAATGGCGAAAAATCATGATGAATGGCCCGGTGAGGACTATCAGGTTCCAGTTGCCGAGGGGCGATTCGCGGCTGGAAGAACATGGGTGTCTGCAGTGAAAACGACTGGCCTTACGAGGTAAATACGCCGAGCGAACTGACAATTGAGCGCGCCTTTGCGGCCCGGGCCAACACCCTCGGCGCCTATTACAGGCTGCGCGCCGAAATCAATGATTATCATGCGGCCCTTAACGAAGCCGGTGCCATCTATGTGTCTGCCGATGTCCATTCCGGCTGGTCGGCCCCGGCCGCGCCGAAGGCTTCGATCTGGCCGTCATCCAACCCCCCAAGAGCGCCCCGGCGGCCATGCCTTCATCATCGTCGGCTATAACAGCCTCGGTTTTATCGTTCAAAATTCGTGGGGGCCGGAGTGGGGAACGAACGGTTTTGCCCTGTGGCTGTATGAAGACTGGGTGAGCAATATCAGCGACGGCTGGGTATTCAGACTGGCCATCCCGACGCCTCAGATCTTCGGCATCACCGCACGCTCGCAGGCTAAAAGCGAAGCTGAAATTGCCGAATCCGCTCCGAAGGGCTTGAGATCGCCGGTCACTTTGTCCACTTCGATGACGGCAAATTTAAAGGGAAGGGCGATTACTGGAGTACGCTTTCAGACATTCAGGACCGCCGAACGGATCAAAGATTTGTCGGCGAACGAGGCTACACCCATCTGCTCATCTATGCCCACGGGGGGCTGAACAGCCCAGCGCGTCAGCCAGACGGATCGCCGCGTTGAAGGATGGGTTTAAGCGCAACGGCATCTACCCCTTCCATATCATGTATGACACGGGGCTGGCCGAAGAGCTCAAAGATGCGATTATCCGGGCCTACGGCGGCAAACGCATGGAAGGTTTTCTTGGTGATCTCAAGGAGAAACTGACCGATATGAGCGATACCCTGATAGAGGATGTCCTCCGCAAGCCCGTCACACCGCTCTGGGACGAGATGAAGCGTGACGCCCGCCTCCCCTTCGAAGACAAAAATAGCGACGGGTTCAAGGCGATCAGCAGTTTCGCCAATACGCTGGAAGGAACGGGTATCAAACTCCACCTCGCCGGCCACAGTACCGGTGCCGTTCTGCTGGGCCATCTCCTCGGTGCGCTGGACCTTCTCAAAAGGCCTGACCTGATCAGCAGCTGCAGCCTGATGGCCCCGGCCTGCTCTATCGATTTTTACAAAGAGCATTATGAACCGAGGCTGAAGGGGCAGCCAGGCAAATCGACCAGGACCGGGTTGCCGGCGCTCGATATTTACAATCTGTCAGAACGGCTCGAAAAAGATGACAACGTCGCCTATGTCTATCGCAAATCGCTGCTCTATCTGGTCTCCAGTGCACTGGAGCGCCAGATGGACAAACCGATCCTCGGGATGCAGCGTTATTCGAAAGAGCTCGGTAGCGTTCCAGGTCTTGATCTGCGTTACTCCGACGGCAGAACGGGCGACATCACCAGAAGCACCTCGCACGGCGGATTCGACAACGACTGCCGGACCATAAACGCGATCATGGAGCGCATACTCGGCAAAAAACCGCCCTATCCGTTCACCGAAGACGAGATGGAAGGCTATTGAGTCTATCGATGCAAATGATTATTGTCTTACGGGCGATCATTACTATTTACTTGTCGGAACGCGAATAGAAAGTCTTTCGGCATACATGCGCATCGTCAATCCGGATCCCTCCCCGAGGGGTGTAAATCAAAATCCTCGTTAACGCATTTTTGGCTGCTCGTTTTAACGTTGGTTGCCGTAAGATTTAAGTTACGTACCGGATGAACAAAGGAAAAATGTTGAAATACTTTACAAGAACGTTTCGTGTTGAGTGGTCTGAGACAAACGCAATCGGGCAGGTTCATCTGGCCACCTATTTTAAATACGTCGTCGAAACGGCCTGGGAATGGGGAGCGGCTATCGGCCTGGGCATCGATGAGAGCGAAAAGCTTGGCATAGGTTGGCTGGTCCGCGCGACGGAGCTGACCCTGCACCGCCCTCTTCGCCCGGACGATGTTTTTGAACTGACCATCTGGCTGGCCGACTGGCGCCGGTACACGGCACCGCTACTTCGAACTTGCCATGCAAGGAAGCGGCGAGCTTCTGCGCGCAAGGCGCGCCGGAGGTCGTCTCTGTCGACCTGAAAACCATGCGCCCCGCCACTGTCCCCGCCCGCATCATCGACAATATCACCATACAGAACCCCCGCGTTGTCGAACAGCAGAAGTTCCCCAAACTGACAGCCCCAAGAGAAACGGCGTTTGCCACGCAAAGAACCGTCAACTGGCAGGACCTCGATTCGCAGCAACACGTCAACAATACCCACTACATCGCCTTCGCCGAAGATGCCGTTATAACCGCACTGGCGACCGCAGGTTGGACACCCGCCCGTTTTAAAGCCGAGAACCCGCCATTCGCAACAGAAGGGTTCATGTGCAGTACCTGGCCCCTGCAGCATAGGGGTGAAACGCTGAACATCTATACGTATTTGACGGAATTAAACCCTGCCGGAGGTGTATGGCATGTAAAGATCGAACGCCGTTCCGACCGCAGACCCATTGTCCAATGCGTCATCGAATGGGGCCTGGTCAACCGGACGGACGGGAAGCGGCCAGGGGTGCCCGAGAGTTTGTTTGATGGTCTCAGAAAGAAAATCGCAATTGCAGAGAATCCTGCCGGTTAATATTCTCTTGTGCCGAACACTCAAAACTGATAAAAGAGCTGCTAGAGACGCGACTAGGCAAGAGAGAGCTGAAAGAGCTGGAGATCGAACACAAAAAGAAGATTATCCATACTGAGTATAGAGTTCAGACAAGTGAAAGAGAAAACGCTGCATGAATACTTTAATGATGTTCAAGAGCTGCCAAAAAAAGCTCTGCTATAATGAACTGGAAGATAGTTATAAACAGGCAGAAGTCGCAAGGTATTTACGCATTTCTCTTGCTGCGGTCTTTTACCCGTTTTTAAAGGTGTAAAGTCGAAAGATAATTACAATGATTGATATAAGATCAGGTGCTTCAGAATGACAACTCAGAAAACTATGTCTACAGGGACTACATCCAATATATTTTCCTTTGCGGGTGATCATAAAAATTTAATCAGTTTATTCGATTCGATTCCAGATGCGATAATCCTTATCGATCTTGACGGAAAAATCTCGCTGCTCAACACACAAGCAGAATCCATGTTCCAATATTCCCATGATGAGTTATTGGGACAACCCGTTGAAATCCTGCTCCCTGATGCTTTGAGAGCAAAATACATCAAACATCTGCAAAAATTTTTTACCGCCCCTAAAGTCCGGCCAATGGGTGAATCACTGGAGCTTACCGCTGGCTGGAAAGACGGCACCCAGTTTCCCGTTGAAATCAGACTCAATCCCATTCAGGCCAGCGACGGTTTATTCGTCTTAGCGGCAATCCGGCACACAATAAAACTAACGAGTACGAGAAAGAAACTACGTATCAGTGAAAAATATAGCAATTCGATCTTGAACTCCGTTAGTTCACAAATTGCAGTGCTGGATGAAAACGGAAATATCCTGGAAGTAAATCTGGCATGGGAAAAATTCTCAAGTGAGAATGGCGGCGCTCCTGCCACCAGTCAAGGAAAGGGGTTGAATTATATACAGATTTCCAAGATAAAGCCCGCAGAAATGCAAGTGAGAAAGCAAAAGAAATTGCAGACGGTATCGAAGCCGTCATTCGCGGCGAGCAATCCATATTCAACTTAGAGTACCCCTGTCACTCGCCAACCGAGGATAGATGGTTTTTGTGCCAGGTCACTCCATTGCCTACAGAAACTGGAGGCGTGGTCGTCTCTCATATTAATATCACTGCCCAGATCAAAGCGCAGAAGGAGTTGATCCAAGCCTATGAAACCACCCTGGAAGGATGGTCGCATGCGATGGACCTGCGCGACAAGGAGACTGAAGGCCATTCTCTGAGGGTGACCGAAATGACTATCAATATTGCCCTGGCAATGGGCTTAAACCAAGACGCGATGTGAATATGCGTCGAGGAGCGCTTTTACACGATATGGGAAAATTAGGTATTCCCGATTATATCCTGCTTAAGCCCGGAAAACTGACAGACGAAGAATGGGTAATTATGCGTAAGCATCCCCAATTTGCGTACGATATGCTCTCGCCTATTGCGTTTCTAAAGCCTGCATTGGATATTCCATATTGCCATCATGAAAATTGGGATGGGACGGGCTATCCGCGCGGCTTAAGGGCGAAGAAATTCCGTTAGCCGCGCGTATCTTCGCGGTCGTGGATGTGTGGGATGCGTTGTGCTCCGATCGTCCCTATCGCAAAGGCTGGCCAACTGAAAAGGTACGTGATTATATTTGTTCATTATCAGGAACAAAATTCAACCCACAAGTAGTTGACGCATTCTTAGAGTGTTGGATGAAAAAGAAAAATCAGCCTGACACATTGTTTCAAGATCAGGTTATTCCAAGCCGGCGCCGCCCAACAAAGCCTGCAATGGACAGGTGGGATTCCTCGCCATTTTCGAGAATTATAATATACAAAGTGTTTATGGGAGTATTGCTATGACCGGGAATGAAACACAGCAGCGTATCGAGATTATCAAGAACGGCCCCTATATCGTCAAGGGCAGTGTCCCGCTCTCCGTACAGACGATCGGTGTCAACAGTGAGGGCGAAGCGGTCAAATGGATAGAGGGCGAGCACTATCCCCTCAAAGCGACCTACAGTCTGTGCCGCTGCGGGAAGTCGAAGAATCACCCCTTCTGCGACGGCACGCATGTGGAGTACGGTTTCGACGGCACGGAAACAGCCGACCGTTCGCCCATCCTGGAACTGTCGAAGTCCTATGAAGGCCCGGAGATGACACTGACCGACGCCAGATGTTTCTGCGCCCTCGCCCGTTTCTGCAACGCGCACGGCGGGGTCTGGAATCAGGTCTCTATGACGGACGATCCGGAGATACGGGCGTCGTTCCTGCAGGAGGTGTGGGATTGTCCGGCGGGACGGCTGATCGCGTGGGACAAGAAGACGGCAGAGGCTATCGAACCGCATTTCGAACCTTCCATCGTGCTGATAGAAGACCCGCAAAAAGGGTGCAGCGGGCCCATCTGGGTACGGGGTGGCATCCCTGTCATCGGTGCGGACGGAGCGCCTTATGAAATTAGAAACCGCGTCACCCTGTGCCGATGCGGGGCATCGGAGAACAAACCTTTTTGCGACGCAAAACACATCTTTACCCATTTCAAGGCGACGTAGCCGGAGGACACCCAGTTAGAGTCACTGCCAATCGATTGATGAGTTACTTCCTCGTTCCCACACGTGGAAACGGGGAAAAATCATGTCTTTACTCTTTGACTCCTTCAAAAGTCACTTCAAAAATGGCAGTTTGCGGAACAAGTCCTGCAACCGAAACGCCTGTTCCCTGAATCCGGCCGCTAATGTTATTTCCCAAAACAGTTATCTCAAACAACGTTCCCTGATCAAACATAAACTGATCATTAAATGAACCCAATATAGGGCTTTCGATAGGTACACTAAAGAGGTTGGCTGCTTGCAGCCTCTGCCGTGTGCCTGTCTACCAATTTTCCATTAATTCGTATAGTATTGTTTTCTCCATAAACCTGGCTGGTGAAATATACCAGATTTACGGAATCCCCTGACATGGTTGTTCTTTATAAAAAATGGGAACATAGCTAAACGCAGACAAATTCTCATCACCTGTGTAAAAAAGTTGATTGGAATCGGAAGGCAATCCAAACCGCATCATACTGAAGATTCCAAAATCTCCGGACTGTGAAGCTTCAGGAGTGCCCATAAAAACCTGTATAGGATTCTGCATTACTGCTGCTCCAAAAATTATATCTTCAGGGGCCACGCCCGGAATCGTCTCACCGGGAGGAACAGCAATAACGCCCGGTTCTGAGGCAGACAGCGAGCCCAGACCGTACCGCCTGTTATTACAAAAGGAACAACACCCGTTGTCGTTCCAGTTACTAAAGAGTCGGTAGGCTGGTACTCTCCGCCTACCCGTCCTGTATACGTTACATTGTAATTGCCATAGAAAGGTGCTAAAAGCTCCGTACCTACTTTTTGTGTACCGCCGCCATTGTCACCGCCGCCATCTCCGTCGGCGTCTCCACCGCCACATGCTGTTAAAAGTACTCCGAGTAAAACAGTTACTATGAAAAACTTCATATTTCTAAAACTACTTTTCGCCTTCATCTGATACCTTTCTCTTCCCCTATATGGTAGTCTAACATTCAAGATGAGCCATTCAAAAGTCTACCCCCTAGATTTTTAATTGCTCTTCAACGAGACTATGAAACAACTCAGCAATTTCTATCATCAGGGAATAAAAAATTTTATCATACAGTTACAGAGAGTTTTGTAAAACTATGATTCATTTTTAAAACTTTAAAAAAATATTATAAAACAGTTATATAAAGGGGCACCTCTAAAAAACTCTATCCAGTCTCTGTGGTAGAGAGAAATCTTCTCGCTTGTATATGGTAGTCTAAACTTAATAACAACCTTACAGATCACTGATGTTGATGTGTTCATTCTACTTCAGGAGAGATGTAACGAGATGGATTCAATCTACGCTATCTCCCAACTTCTGACTTTATAGCTAATGCTTTTTACTTTCAGATCGGCATATAACCTCTTTGTCTTGTTCAAAAGACCCTGCAGAAAAGTTGGAAGTGGAACCCATTTGGGTACGCGGGGGCATCCCCGTCATCGCTGCGGACGGAACGCCTTATGAAATTAGAAACCGCGTCACCCTGTGCCGATGCGGAGCATCGGAGAACAAACCTTTTTGCGACGCAAAACACATCATTACCCATTTCAAGGCGATATAGCCGGGGGACGCCGGACCACAGTCACTGCCTATCGCTTGATGCGTTACTTCCTCGTTTTCACGTTGTATATACAAGCGCCTAGACTACCAAAAACGTTCAACATTAAAAAGCTCCTCTAACCCATCATAATCTCTTGCACTGCTGTATCGCCACTACTCAGCTTCATCAACATAGCCTCGCTTAACAGGTTTGAATATCATGTATCTGCTTCAACCTTCTCTTTTTCATTGAATCATAACAATGTTGTTTTATGTTTCATTAAGTTACTTAAATTTATCATGACTTATTATAAGTGGCAGAGGAATTCCCATGAGAAACCGTGGGAACAAGGAAAGGAACATCGATGAATGAATTGATCAAACGTTCAATCCTGATAGGGATTCTAATGACAGGAGGAATAGCTATGGCGACTGAACCGACTCACGAAGAACAAATAAAGCAGATGGAACAAGAGTTAGACCTTTTAAAAAAGAAAACTGAACTCCTGAACCAGCAAAGCGCTCTCGATGCTGCACAGGCCAAAAAGGAGTCTGCGAAACTGGAGAGTATTAAAGAGGCGTTGAGCGGCCTGAAGTTTCCCGAGGGGAAAAAAGGGACAATTGCGATAGCGGCCGGGGATGAAAAGACGGCACTTCTTCGGAGCAAGCGCCCGTTGATAGAACTCCTGGACGAGGTGGCATATGAGTTGGTCGAAAAATGCCCGGACGGAACCGTGTTGTTGACGGATGAGCAACTCAAAAAAGCCTATGAGTCAAAGTTGCAATCAAGTCTAATTGATGAACAAACGAAATATCTGGATGATATCATTGAAAAGATGCCTGAATCAACAGCAGGCCAGAAAATGGCAATCACAACTTTTACTGCTGCTATTGGTATCGTCAGCACATCCCTTGTTGCAATAAAGAACTTGTCAGAACTGTTTCGTGTCGACCGAGAATTACATGTGTTCAACAAAGCGGGTGAAGCAGACAAAATATTGCGATATTTACTTGATTCCACAGGGAGCAACAAAATCATTACAGACCCTGAAAGGGTCGGTAACGAGACGGTAAACAAGGCCCAAGGTTTATGGAAAAAACTTGAAAATTTAACTCAAAAGTTGCAGATTGTAAACACAAATTTGGATCGCATCAAAAAGCTTCCTGATGTCAATGCCAACAGGTTGGAGGCAAATATCAAGCAGGCAAACTCATTGTATGATGGGTTGAGCAAGAGTGACGCTTTTTCGAAGCAGATCGAAGGAGAGGTTGTCGCAGCGACTATCGATGGCAAGGATCTACTCTTTCTTGAAGTACAAGGGCAGACAATCCAGATCAAAGAATCGCGATGGTACACGTCCGACCGAATTCTCGCTATCGGCGAAGTCCAAGTGCTCTATCGTCTGCTCGATGCCAACGGATCAGTGAAAAAGTCCGGCGTCATCCTCAAGTCTTCCAAGGCTGACGATATGAAGATCGATGAACTGGAACCACTCAATTTGCACAAACCTTGACAAATCCGAGCTTGTTCCTCGTTCCCATGTTTTCCGTGGGAATACATTTGAGAACACAAAACTACCAAAAATATTCGATCTCCAAAAGTCCCTTTAATCCTTCATCATCTCTTGATAAAGAGGCTCTAAAGCCCCATCTGCGCCATCATAGCTCTGAAGGCGTGATCGCTTTGTCCCAGAGTTCATCATAGATCAGATATTCCGAAACGACATTGCCCCCGATGATGTGTTCATCGATGATGCGGTCGATCTTCTCTTTGGTGATACCCACATACATAAAGTGACCGGGTTCGACCAGCATGACCGGGCCGGCATTACAGCGGTTAAGACACCCTGTCTGGATCGGCTGAACCGTACCGATGATCCCTTTTTGCATCAGCGACTGACCCAGATACTGGTAAAGGTCCTGGGTGTTCGGCGTGACACATGAAGGCTTCGGCATGCCCGGAGGTGTGGATTGTTGGCATTTCATCATATAAAAAGCTGGTTGTGGGATTCCCATAAATTTTCCTTGTCTGTTTTGACTCTGAAAGTCTGATTTAGGGTATGCAAGTTGCGTTCCTCTAGACGTTTTTAAAAGTAAAAACAGCACCATTCCCCATAGGCGATCAGGACTAGAAGAGTAGAGATAAAAATTATTATTGGTAACCTCATTTTTTTATCAAATCAATCACTTTAATTAATAATATTTATTACAACATTATCCATTGAAACTAATTTTAAATTATTATCATGTATTTTTTTGAAAATTTACATATTTTTTATCTACAAAATCGATTTTTTTTTAAATTACTATTTTTAGGTGCTTTTTTTTTTGAAAAGCCCAAAAAAGCGGACCTGTATCTATATTAATCATTGCAAAAAATATTTTTATCATCATAATAACTTATATAATATACACCAAATTGTAACTGCATTTATACATTTTTATTATTCTAATTTTCGATTAATATACTTGGTTGTAGTATTTATCAATCCATAATTACATTTGGATATGTAATAATTCAATCAAACAGGAGAACCTATGAATCGTCGTGACTTACTGAAATACAGTGCTATTAGTGCAGCTGCTGCTACCCTAACAGCGTGTGCAAACAATCCAAAATCAGCAGAGTGTCCTAAACCGGCAGAGGGTCCTATACCAACAGTGGGAATGGGTTCTAAAGCTCCACTGCCTAAAGCAAAAGGTCCTAGAGTTGTTATCGTAGGTGGTGGTTGGTCAGGTTTATCAATCGCTAAATATACTAAGAAATTCGCACCAAATGCTGATGTTGTATTAGTTGAGCAGAGAACAGAATTTGTCTCTTGTCCAATAAGCAACCTCTACCTTGTAGGTGCTGTTGATCTTCAGTTCTTGACGCATGACTATCTACAAGCTGCACGTGAAAATAAATATGCATATTTTAATGCTGCTGCTGTAGGAATAGATAAGGCAAATAAAATCATTAAAACAACAAATGGAGATATAGAATATGACTATTTAGTATTATCTCCTGGCATTGATTATGATTACAGCCCGTGGAAAGTAGATCTTGAGACTGAGCAGAGACTAAGAACAGATTATCCGGCAGGTTTTATGTCACCAAGTGAGCATATGACAATTAAAAGTAAGTTAGAAGACTTTGAAGGTGGTAATTTTATTATTACAGTACCTAGCGGTAACTATAGATGTCTTCCGGCTCCATATGAAAGAGCTTGTCTAATCGCAGATTATTTCAAAAAGAATAATATCGACGGTAAAGTACTTATCTTGGATGCCAATCAAGATATAACAATCAAGGCTGAAGGTTTCCACTCGGCATATAATGAGATGTATAAAGATTATGTCAAATATGTACCTGCTGCACCTATTATGAGTATTGATTTAGAAAACAAAAAAGTAATTGCCAGTGAGCTTGAAGATGAGTATGAATTCACTGATGCTGCATTTTACCCTCCCGTTCGCGGCGGAAAATTATTGGAAATTTGTGGTGTAGCTAAAGACACTGCACTTAATAAGATGGTAGGTAACATTGATCCGTTTACATATGAAGTTATCGGTGAGAAAAATATTTTTGTTGCCGGTGATTCTCGTCCAATGGGTTACTCAAAATCTGGTAATACATCTAACTCAGAAGGTCACTTCTTAGGTAAACTGATCGCTGAGAGAATTACCAATAATAAAGATATCCCATGGAAATCACCGTTGACTGTATGTTATTCTGCAGTTTCTGCAGATCCTATTCATGCAATTTCTGTTAGAGCAGAGTATAAGTTCGAAGGCAAAACACTTGCAGGTTTTACAAATGTCGAACTTTCACAAGAGTGGCAAGGTCAAACTGGTATAAACAACGGGAAAGCTCTTATGGAATGGGCTAACGGTATGTATAGAGATATGTTTAACGCATAACTTGATTTTTGCAGCATTGTGCTGCAAAATTATTAAAGTAAAGGTTTTTGATAAAATCTTTACTTTAATAATAAATTTTAGGGAGGAATATCAATGCAAAGAAGAGATTTTTTTAAAGTAGTTGCCGGGGCCGGAATGGTTATGATAGCTCCGTCTCTTATCAGTACTAAATTGAGAGCTGATGACGGCAGACTGTATCAAACTTATGAAAAAGTTCAATTGGTAGACGCTGATGGCAAACCTATTTTAGCTTCAAACCTTGTTGAAGAAGAGAACTATATATTTAACTATCCATTCGTTGGTGTAAGTACATTCCTAATAGCTTTACCCCAAAAAACGCAAACAGATGTGACACTCAAAAGTGAAGATGGCGAAGAGTATCTATGGAAAGGCGGTGTAGGTAAAAAAGGAAATATTGTCTCTTATAACTCTATCTGTCCTCACCAAATGACGCACGTTAACAAAAATGACGCTTTTATCTCTTACCAAAAAAAGGGTCAAAAGACTATGGCGTGTAAAGAAACAGGTTTAATAGTATGCGGCTCGCACCTTTCGGGATATGATGCAAACAGAGGTTCTAAAGTGCTTTGTGGACCTGCTCCGCAACCACTGGCAAGTATAGTGCTGGAGCATCATGATGATGATACGCTATGGGCAGTTGGCGTGTTAGGTCCAGATAAGTTTCATGAATTTTTCAAAGCATTCAAACCTGAACTCAAAGAGCAATATGGCGGAAAAAGAGAAGCGATGAAAAAAGTAAATGGGAGTGCTCAAGTGGTTACTTTGGCAGAATTTACAAAAGATATAATTCAATATTAAAGGAGAAAAAATGAAAAAAATTATATTTGCTTCACTTGCTACTCTTCTTTTGATTGCGCCGCTGAGTGCAGACCAAACGCAAAGAGCCAAGTTGTCATCAGATATGAGAAGTATGCTGGCTGCGATGGAACTAATGCAAAAAGCCGGTTTTTATAACGACCCTGAGATGATGACAAATGGTGTCAAGGATCTGAAAAATGGTTTAGAATCTTTAAAAAGCTCAGATGCTAAAGAGTATTTGCCGAAAGATCAAGCTTATGCAGACAAATTTGCTCAAAAAAGAGCAACAATGATTGATATGTATGCAGATGATATTTTAAATTCATTAAAAGATAAAAATATGGATGATGCACTGGAAGATTACACACAGATCTTAAAACAGTGTACATCCTGTCATAGCAGAATCAGATCTTACTAAGGCTTGTGAGGCTTTATAGGCCCCACAAAGAAGAGCTGTAGCATATAGCTGCAACAGATAAAAAATTCCCCCACTTTGAATTTTCTCAAAAGCAGATTACGATCACTATTTTGCTTTAGCCACAATAGAGCGTATTAGCGGGGAGTAGCCAAAATGCAAGTATCTTTCTCAAAATATTTATATGCTTCTTTATTAATCTCTATTGCCCCCTTAGCTTTAAAAGCATCAGATGGAAAGATTGAAAAGACTCTGCTGGAGCGTCTTTCACAGCCAAAAATAAGCTTTGAGAGCACCTACATGGACAGAGCAAATATTGAGGACAGTGAGGGAAATGTTCAGGTGATAAAAAACCGGATACAGATTAACAACTCCACTTTTGGTTTTAGCTATACAAATTGGACCTTTGACTGGGATAATGTTGATAAACTTCCTTTTGGTACGGAGTACACCATCCGGTCGAGCAGATGCATGGTCTGAACTTCAGCATGACAAAACCGTACCGTATTAATGAAAAGTGGTTTAGTTTAAGTTTAATCTCTCTTAATTCAACATTTGAGGATAACCCAAAAAACTCTCTTAGCTTTGGACTATTCACTTTTGCCTCATACACTATCAATGATGACCATACTATTCAAATAGGTGCTTTTGGAAGCTATCACCCTGTAAGAACCCTTGTACTTCCTATTGTAAGTTACAGTTACAGAGCCAGACACAAAGATGGTATTCAGGTGATACTCGGTTTTCCAAATACCCATATCGGCTATCACTTTAATCGTGACACCTTAATACGCTTGGGGGTTGTATATTCCAATTCTCTTATCCGCTTAAGCGACAATAGTTCAGTTGAACCCTCTGGCTTTAATGAATTTCAAGACTTTATGGGCAATGCCGGCATAAGCTATGATCTCAACAAAGACATTAAACTTAGCGGGGATTTCCTCTACAGTATTAAGCGTGATTTTACAATCTACGATAAACACGGCACAAAACTTGAAAGCTATGTAATTGAACCTGCTGCTGGAATAAAGTTTAATATAATATGGAAGCTATGAGGTCAGATGATGCATAAAAAAACTCTCCGGCACCTACCATTCTTTATTGCAGCAAGCCTCGCACTCGACACTTGTGGCAAGGACGATTTAAATCATGGTTTGTGACAGATGAAGCTTATCAAATATATAGAGTACAACCCTCTAAAAGCTAAAATGATCAATAATCTGTCAGATTACCGATATAGCTCTTATATCAGCTTTGTCAATAACAACAGCGCTATAAGCTGCCTACAAAAGTCAGTGATGTTTACACAGTTTCCTCGTTCCCATGGTTTCCGTGGGAATGCATACATCAATCCGAACTACCAAAACTGCTCAACATCCAAAAGCCCTATTGATCCTTCATAATCTCTCGCACTACTGTAGCGCCAATGCTGAGCTTCGTCAACGTAACCACGTTTAACAGGATTGTTATGAATGTATTCGATCTTGTCTTTCATCATCGTATCGTTTTGTATCAACTTGGGTTGAATTCCCTCTTGCCATACCTGATACTCCCTATCGACTTTGTGTACTTTTTTATAAAAAGCGAGTTGATTCAAGATCGTTTTAACGTTTTCCTGCTGTAGAAGTTTTATTAGTTCTTTCGCAGTGTGGGCTTTGAACTTTGCCATGCTTCTGCCGATGTCGTCACTCTGAGCTACGATGTGAAGATGATTTTCGAGGATGACATAGGCATAGAGTTTGAAGTTGTCTGTTTTTTGCAGGTATCGAAAACTTTCGAGCAATATCTTTACACTCTCTTGTCGTGTAAACATCGGTATCCAGTGCAATACGGTGCAGGTCATAAAGTGAGGATGTGTCGGTTCATGTATCTTGTATCTGCTTCTACCCATGTTCATATCTTTTTTTATGTATTATACTGATGTTTTAATTTATGTATTTTGTTTTGTCAAATTGCTATGAACAATATAAATTGCAGTATGCATTCCCACGTGAAACGTGGGAACTAGAAGGAACATCCGTTACACATGTAAAACGTGGAACGAGAAATATAGTTGAGGAGAATAACAATGTTATCATTGAATTCAAAGAAAAATATATTTAGAAAATGTTTATTGTCTTTATCAATATTTTTTTTGTTTTAAGAAATTTGTTAATTCGGAGTGAGGGCATGGAGACTGTTCTCCACTTATATCTGCTTGCTCTTCTAGTTATTTTTACATATTATTTATATTGGGCCCGACTCCTTACACTTCGTTTTTAAAGATGACAGTATTACCGTTTATAAAGATAAGAAATTATTTTCAAAGGTCTAGAGTATGAAATTATGACCGATGAAAAAAATTGGGTCTATATTTTCCAAATAACATAATAATTTTTGGCAGTATATTATCTTGCATTAATGATAAAGATGTTTTGCATAAATTCTTTAATTCAAAATTCAATTTTTCCATAGTAAGTACTAAAGAAAACTATTTATTCTTTAAAATGATGAAAACATCAATAGTTTTTCGATTTCTTGAAAATTAAAAGTTAAGGATATTGATTACAATATTATTTAAGCTGATCGCAATATAACAATCATTGATAAGATTATAGCACTTTTTCTCGTTTCCACGTTGATAGGTGAGAACAAAGACTTTCCTCGTTCCCACGGTTTCCGTGGGAATGCATACTAAAGTCCAAACTTTTATAATACCCTCTATTACTCACCACCAAAATCTAAAACTTTCAAAGCACCTTTTTTTAATAAGATAATTTTACTCCTGTTTGGAATATAGTAGTAATATATAGAAAATAAAGGAGCAGTTATGGCACAGCAGGATGTTGACAAGCTTGTCTCCCAGGAGTACAAGCTCGGATTTACCGTTGATGTCGAAGAGGACACTGTCGCACCGGGGCTTAACGACGAAGTCATTGCGTTTATCTCCGCCAAGAAGAGCGAACCGGGGTGGATGACGGAGCAGCGCATCAAAGCGCTGCACCGCTGGCAGAAGATGAAGGAGCCGCACTGGGCGCATGTGCATTACAAGCCCATCGATTACCAGAGCATCTCCTACTTTTCGGCGCCCAAGAAAGCGCCAAACAGCCTAGACGAGGTCGATGCGAATATTCTCGAAGCGTATAAAAAACTGGGCATCCCGCTTGACGAGCAGAAGATGCTGCAGGGCATCGCTGTCGACGCAGTCTTCGACTCCGTCTCGGTCAAGACCACCTACTCCAAGACCTTAAATGAACTGGGTATCATCTTCTGCTCCATCTCCGAGGCCATCCGCGACCATACCGAGCTGGTGCAGGAGTATCTCTTCTCCGTGGTGCCGATGAGCGACAACTTCTTCGCCGCGCTTAACGCCGCCGTCTTTACCGACGGCACCTTTGTCTATGTCCCAAAAGGGGTGCGCTGCCCGATGGAGCTTTCGACCTATTTCCGCATCAACGCCCAGAACACCGGGCAGTTTGAGCGCACCCTGATCATCGCCGACGAAGGGAGCTACGTCTCCTACAACGAGGGGTGTTCCGCACCGCAGCGCGACGAGAACCAGCTTCACGCCGCGGTGGTCGAGCTGATCGCCAAGAAAGATGCCGAGATAAAGTACTCCACGATACAGAACTGGTACCCCGGCGACGACAAGGGCGAAGGGGGCATCTTCAACTTCGTCACCAAACGCGGCCTCTGCGAAGGGGAGAACTCGAAGATCTCATGGACCCAGGTCGAGACCGGCTCCTCCATCACCTGGAAATACCCGAGCTGCATCCTCAGGGGCGACAACTCCGTCGGCGAGTTCTACTCCGTCGCCGTCACCTCCCGGTCGCAGCAGGCCGACACGGGCACGAAGATGATCCACCTCGGCAAGAACACCCGCTCGACCATCATCTCCAAGGGCATCTCAGCGATGCACGGCCAAAACAGCTACCGGGGACTGGTCAAGGTCGGGCTGAATGCCCAGGGAGCGCGCAACTTCAGCCAGTGCGACAGTCTCCTGATCGGTCCCGACTGCGGGGCGCACACCTTCCCTTCGCTCGAATCGCAAAACGCGAGCGCCGTGATCGAGCATGAGGCGACCACCTCGAAGATCAGCGACGAACAGCTCTTTTACCTGCAGAGCCGCGCCATCGGCGAAGAGGATGCCGTCTCCATGATCGTGCACGGCTTCTGCAAGGTGGTCTTCAGCCAGCTGCCGATGGAGTTTGCCGTTGAGGCCAAAGAGCTGCTGAATTTAACGCTCGAAGGGAGTGTAGGATGATAACTGTAAAAAAACTGACCGCCGATATCGGCGACAAGACCATACTAAACGGGTTGGACCTGAACGTTGAAAAGGGATCTGTCCACGCCATTATGGGGCTGAACGGTTCCGGTAAATCGACCCTGACCAAGGCCATCATCGGCCATTACGACGTGACGGTCACCGGCGGAGACATCCTCTACAAAGGCAAAAGCATCATCGGTACGGAGCCCGAACAGCGCGCACTCGACGGCATCTTTGCAAGCTTTCAGAACCCTGTCGAGATAGCCGGCGTCAACAACGCCTATTTCCTGAGGGCCGCCGTCAACGCCAAACGCGAGCACGAGGGAAGAAAACCGCTCAATGCCGCAGAGTTTCTCAAGATGATGCGCGAGAAGGCTGAGCAGCTCGGTATCAAGACCGAGATGATCCAGCGCTCTTTGAACGAAGGCTTCTCCGGCGGCGAGAAGAAACGCAACGAGATACTGCAGATGGAGATGCTCGAACCCGACCTTATCATCCTCGACGAGATCGACTCAGGGCTTGACATCGACGCGCTCAAAGCCGTGGCTGAAGGGATCAACCGCATGAAGAACGGCGAGCGCAGTTTCATCATCATCACCCACTACAGCCGTATCCTCGACTATATCGACCCCGACTACATCCACATCCTCCAGGACGGCAAGATCGTCAAGACCGGCGGTGCCGAACTGGTCAAGATTCTGGAGGCGGAAGGGTACAAGGGCATTGAGGAGTCGTCATCATGATACCCTCCGAACTGAGCGGTTCGACCGCAGTCGAACTGTTAGAATCCCTTCAGCTCGATGCCGGCAAACAGGCAATAGCGCAGCGGTTTTTGGAGCTCGGCGTTCCCGGCAACAAGAGCGAACACTACCGCCACTTCTCCATCAAGCCCCTGCTCGGCAGCGACTACACGCTGGCAGAGCCGCTCCAGGGCGACATGACGCTCAGCGAGAAGACGCTCGAGATCAGAGACGGGGTGGTCACCACCGTTCCCGAAGGGGTGAAAGTCACCTTACAGAGCGGGTTTGAAGCCGACATGACCCATTTCGATGCGCTCTACTACCTCTCTCACCTCCTCTCGCCGCGCTGCATCGTCGTCGGCATTGACTGCAGTGCCGATATCAACATTGTCCACCGCCTCGAGTGCGAAGAGAGCCTCCTGCCCTACCGCATTGTGTTCCAGATCGCGCCCGACTGCCGGGTAAAGGTGTATGAGCGCTTTAGCTACGGCAGCAGCAGCGGCTCCCTGCTGCTCTACGGCCTCGACGTCAGCGTCGGCGAAAGCGGCAAACTGACCTGGATACGCAATCAGAGCTGTGACGGCATCGATGCCGTTGTGATTGGTTCGCACCGCTTTGACGTTCAGCCGCAGGCGGAGCTGACACTGCAGACCTTTGATTTCGGCAGCGGCAGCGCCCTTCATCTCTACAAGAACGATCTGGCCGACCACACGCAGACCAGGGTCTCCCACCTGCTCTACGCCGCAGGAAAGGCGCGCCGCGGCAATGTCGTCAGCCTCCGCCACAACGGCGTCTACGCTACAAGTGTGCACCTGGCGAAATCGATACTCAAAGAGAGTGCCACCGGCATCTTTGACGGTCTGATACGCGTCGACCACGATGCCCGCTACACCAATGCCAAACAGAACGCCAAAGCGATCCTGCTCAACGACAACGCCTTCATGGAGGCCAAACCGCAGCTGGAGATCTACACCGACGAGCTCGAAGCCTCGCACGGCTCCAGCACCGGTCAGCTTGACGAATCGGCACTTTTCTACCTGCGCTCGCGCGGTATCGGCCTCGACGAAGCACGCAAGATGCTGATCCTCTCTTTTGCCAACGAGATGATCGCGGAGGTACGGGACGAAACGCTGGCGGAGCAGATCAGGGATGATTTTGAATCCGCCTACTACAAAGGGCACCTCTAGAAACCCTAGCCCACCTCAGAGGGAAGAAAGAGTGATGAGATTGTGCAGAACTTTTCTTGCGTCATAGCCGAAGCTATGATAAAATAAAATTCTGTGCAAGATCGCTCTCTTTCTTCCCTCCCTTCGGGCGATAGAGAGAAGCCCACACTCCGCGTTGCCCCTTTTCGCCTTAGCTTTGGCTAGGGCTTCAAAGGAGCGCCTTGATTGTGAACTTCTCTCTATCGCTGAGGAGGACTAGGGTTTATAGAGGTGCCCTAAAGGATAGATTATGACAATGCATGAACAGGTAAACGCCTACAAAGAGGATCTGAATCTTTTTGCCAGCAATGATGAGAAGATGGAGTACATTCTCGACTTCGGCCACGATGCGCCGACCATAGATGCGCAGTACAAGATCGATGACAATGTCATCAAAGGGTGTTCTTCGCTCGCGTGGCTGCACAAGAGTTTCGACGGCGAGAAGATACACCTCGAGGCCGAAGGCGACTCCATCATCGCCAAGGGGATGCTGGTGATGCTGCTGGGCATCTTCGATGACCGCACGCCCGACGAGATACTCGCCTTCGATCCCAACGAACTCAAAGAGATGGGCATCATGGAGCTGCTCAGCCCCGTGCGGCAGCAGGGGCTTGAGGCCTTTTTGAATGTCATCTACTGCTACGCCAGAGCCTGCAAGGAGCAGGAGGGATGAAGTTCGATGCGCTGAAAGAGAAGATCACCGAAGAGCTCAAGAAAATCTATGATCCCGAGATCCCGGTCAACATCTATGATCTCGGTCTCATCTACCGCATCGACTGCGCCAATGAGAGCAGCGGCGTAAAGTGCGTGGTGACGATGACCCTCACCTCGGCCGGCTGTCCCGTCAGTGAAAGCCTCGTCGGGCAGGTGCGCAACATCGGCTCCATCATCGATGATCAGCCAAACCTGACGGTCGAGCCCAACCTTGTTTTCGATCCGCCGTGGAGCCAGGATAAGATGAGCATCGAGGCCAAACTGCAGCTGGGCATGTTATAAGCACTCCTCGACTATAATCACTGCATGGTACATGAACTGACATCACCCCTGACCACCCATCTTGTCAACACCCTGCGCGACAGCCAGAGCGATGCGCTCAGGTTCAGGCAGATCGTCAAAACGCTCGCGGTGCTGCTTGCCGAAGCGGCGATCGGCGAAGAGGCGCTGCAGGAGAGGTTCCTGCTGACCTGGCAGGGTGAAAAGAGCTTCAGGCTCTTTGACGAGAGCCAGCTGCTTTTTGTCACCGTCCTGAGGGCCGGGCTGCCAATGCTCGAGGCGATGGCCGATCTTTTTCCGAAGGCGCAGGCCGGCTTTCTCGCCATTAAACGTGACGAAAAGACGCATGAGTCCAAACTCTACTACGACCGGGTCCCGACTGCAGGGGCAAGCACCTCATTCTGGTCGACCCGATGGTCGCCACCGGCGGTTCCCTGATCGACGCGATGCAGCTGCTCAAAGGAAGGGGTGCGCGCCAGATCACCTCGCTCAATATCATCGGCGCCCCCGAGGGACTGGAGCTGATTACACGCAAGTTCCCTCAGCTGGAGATCTATATCGCCAAGATCGACGAAGGCCTCAATGAGAACAAGTATATCGTTCCGGGGCTCGGCGATGCCGGCGACAGGGAGTACAACACCTTTGAATAGGTCAGAGACCTCTTAGGTCAATGCCGGCAGCAGCCTCATTTCCCGTACAGCAGTCTCGCTCATACCGGCACCCTCTTTTCAACAATTCGGTCATTTTCATCCCTATACACCGATCGGATAACTCCCTTATCCTGTATACCGACTATAAAAATAGGTTATACTGGAACAGATTGTATTTAAGGAGCATTGATGCGTCTCAATCAATTTTACCAGGAGTTTTCGCGTCTGAGCGAATACACCCACTCCATCACGCTTCTCTTTGCCCGCTTCGCGATAGCTTACGGGTTTTATGACCCCGCTATGATGAAATGGAACGATATAGCTGCCGTAGGCGAATGGTTCGGTTCCATGGGTATTCCGCTGCCGCATGCTCAGTGCCTATCTGGTCGCTTCACTGGAGACCGCCGGTGTTGTCCTGCTGATATTGGGGCTCTTTACGCGCTTTATCGCTGTTCCGCTGATCGTCATCATGATCGTGGCCATCATGACCGTGCACCTGCACAACGGCTTTTCGGCAGGCAACAACGGTTTTGAGATCCCCCTCTATTTTATGCTCTTTTTGTTCATCTTCTTTTCACAGGGCGCCGGGCGCTTCAGTCTTGACCGCCTCTTTTTTGACAAGAAGTAACCATGGAAGCCCTGCGTAACTTTGCCGCTTCATTTAGCAGCTATGACTTTCCGATTTTGATGTTTCTGCTCAAAGCGGTCGCGATCGTGCTGCTAGTCATGGCACTCCTGACACTGATATACGACCGTTTTATACAGCGCCATGACCAGCTTCTTATCAACTTTCCGCTGATCGGCCGCATGCGCTACCTCTTCTACCTGCTGCGCGACCCGATGCGCCAATATTTCGGTGACGAAAAGTTCTACGAATCCTTCGACAAGGTCAAGTGGGTCTATGATGCGGCGGAAAGACGTTCTGCCTACGCCTCTTTCTCGCCGGGACAGCCGCAGAAATCACAACGCCTCTCTCTTAAAAATGCCAACTGCGTTTTAAATACCGACGATGTCAGCGACAATTTTTCCGTCACCTTCGGAAACGATGTCAAATACCCTTTTACGACGCGCTCCGTCATCGGGCGCAGCGGCATGAGCGACGGTGCTATCTCACCTGAGGGGACACGCGCTTTTTCCAAAGGCGCCTTTTTGGGAAAATTCCCCATCAATACGGGCGAAGGAAGTCTCACCTCAAACTTCTTCTATACCCACGCCTTTAACGAAAAGAACCGCCGCTACCTCGAGGTGAAAGAGGGGACGATATTTGCCAAGACCGTTTACCGGCTCATCAAACTGCTGCTGAACCCTTCTGCCGCACAGCGTGTCTATCGCCATATGGTCATCGATTCACCCGATGAAGATTCCTACCTTTTTGATGAAGCGGCAATACTCTGTTATCCGTATTGACTGGGAGGCCCCGCTTGAGGTTTTTCCCGAAAGTGTCCCCGATGATCTGCCCGACATCATCTTTCAGATGGGCAGCGGTCTCTACGGCGTGCGCGACCATGAGGGGAAATTTGACGATCTTCGCTACCGCAAAGTGATGCGCTTTGCCAGAATGACCGAGATCAAGATGGCCCAGGGGGCCAAGCAGACGGGCGGCAAACTGCTCGCCGGCAAGGTCAGCCATGCCATCGCCTACTATCGCGGCGTGGAACCGCACAAAGACCTCTTCAGTCCGAACCTGTTCCCCTTTGCGCACAACCTTGAAGAGCTGTTTGATTTCATCGGCCGGCTGAAATCCCTCAGCGACAAACCCGTCGGCGTGAAGATCGTCATCTCTTCCAGAGAGAACTTTAATGAATATGCTTTATTGATCGCGCAACGCATCAAAGAGGGCTCCTCCGCCTATCCGGACTTCATCACCATAGACGGCGGCGACGGCGGCAGCGGAGCGGCGCCGCTGGAGATGATGATGACGGTGGGTATGACCGTAGCCAAAGCCCTCTATGTTGCGGACAATACCTTAAGAGAAGCCGGTGTCAGGGAGAAGGTAAAACTGATCGCCAGCGAAAAAGTGCTGACACCCGACGATGCCATTGTCCTTTTCGGTATCGGTGCCGATTATATCGCGATCGCCCGCGCCTTTATGATGAGCGCCGGCTGCATCAGAGCCAGGGAGTGCGCCGGGGCACACGGACGCCACTGCCCGGTAGGACTGGCAACGCAGGACAGGTCCAAACGGGCATCTTTCCTGGTCGAGCAGAAAGCCAGAAACATCGCCTCCTACCATGCGCAGATGCTCAGCGGCATTCGCGGGCTGCTTGCCGTGGCGGGGTTAAGCTCCCTTGATCTGCTCACTAAAAAACATCTCATCTTCAAAGACCATGTCGGCAAGACCTATCAGAATGTCGATGCCTATTTTCAAGAGATGCTTTCAGCAATAAAAGAAGACGTGATATTTGCGGAAGAGAGAATGGAAGTCGGCTTCTGACAGAGCGGCCCCGATGAAACAGGCCTAGCGCTTTTTGACCAGCATCAGGCCGTCGCCGATCGGCACCATCGATGCCTCCACGCGGCTGTCTTGCATGATCTTGCGGTTCAGGGCCCTGATCGCATAGGTCTCTTCATCGTCCACCTGCATATCAGCCACTGCCCCGCCCCAGAAGATGTTATCGATCATCAGCAGCGCACCCGGTTTGAGCAGACGCAGGCAGGCCTCGTAATAGAGATCGTAGCGCTCCTTGTCCGCATCGATGAAGGCCAGGTCAAAACTGTTCTCCTCAAGGGTCATTCAGCGTCTCCTGCGCCTCTGCCAGATGCAGTTCTATCTTGTCATGTATGCCGGCCTCTTTCCAGTATTTTCGGGCGACATCTGTCCACTCCCTGGAGATGTCACAGGCGACCGCCGATGCGTCCTCTCCCATAGACGAGACAACACTCAACATGCTGTAGCCCGTAAAAACGCCCACCTCAAGATAGCGCCTTGCATTGACCAGTTTGGCAATAAAGCCCATAAAAGCAGCCTGTTCTGGTGCGATCTGCATATTTGCCGTCGGCAGCCGCATCGTCTCCTCTCTGAGGCGGCGCGCTATATTGCTCTCGGTCACACCGGTCTCTAAAATATAGGCCCACAAGCTTCTCATCGACCGCCAACGTTCTGTTGCTCATCGCTTCTCTTTCCTATTGAATTCCTTAGCGTTCAGGAACGGTCCCCTTCTCGCATTCCTTTGCACCGTTTTACAGCTCTTCATGGTCCAGCTCTATGGTGTACTCCGGGAAGAGGCTCATCAGGGCGTTCTCGATCTTCTCCCGGTATCGCGCCGCTTCAAGAGGTGTCGGGGAGAGAAAGACAAAGGCGATATCGGCCTCTTTGGGGTACTCCGCACTGATGTCCATGACAGAGACGTTGAAGCTCTTCAACTTCTCTTTGAGCTTGTTGAGCACGCTGCGGCGCCCTTTCAAGGAGACAACGTCGTAGAGATCGAGATGAAGCGCGCAGTTACTGATGATCATCTTTAAACTCCTTGATCAGAGCGTACCTTGCGCCATCGGGGTGCAAGGTACTCTGCAGCAATACCGCGATTCGTTCCCAAAGAGCCGATTCGGCGGTCGCGGTAGAGCTCAAGCTGACTGTAAAACCTCTCGGCATCGACGATCTTTTTGAATCGCATCAGCGTCACATGCCCGATAAAGGCACTTTTCACGGGCAGTCCGAAAAATGCATTCACCTCTTTGTATAAAGCCTCCAGAGAGGGGTTCTCTACTGTCGCATACAGTATCTTCTTCTTTGCAAAACAGCCCAGTCCGCGTATCGTCGAAGGCGTTACGTCCAGCCTCATCGCAGAGAGTCTCTCCGCCAGCGCCTGCGGATCATCGGCAGCGCCGAAAAAGCTAAGCGTCAAATGGAGATTTTCCGGCGGAATCCAGCGACCGTCAACCGTTTCTGCAAAATCTTTCTTGATTTCATCGTAGTCATCCAGTATTGCCGGCAGCGCTAAAAAGAGACGGGATTTCATGCTTTAGTATAGCACTTTTGAGCCCTCTTGACACAATAACGTCTACAGTACGGCCTATCCGCAGCGAAGAAAGTGCTACAATCTTCTAATGAAAATCCAAGCCGCTATCTTTACCGTCACTCTTTTTACTTCTTTACACCGTTATCCGCCCGATCTGACATCGATGTCATCATTCCCAGACCTCAAAAGATAGAGAGCGGTGCAGGCAGATTTATTCTCACAGACAAAACCCGGTACTTCTCGCAAACGCCCCTTTCCCGTAATGCGCTGGACTATCTGCAGGAACATTTGAAACGTAACGCCGGCTACATCCTGAGCGAAGCGGCATCCCCGCAGGAGAACAGCCTTCTTTTCAAGTACGACGGCGAACTCGGCGAAGAGGCCTACCGCCTCAGGTCACCCAAACACAGATCACGCTAGAAGCAAAGAGCGAAGCCGGGTTTTTCTATGCCATGATGAGCCTGATGCAGCTGATGCCGCCGGCATCTGGAGAGAGGAGAGCGCGAGACGTGCCTGGGACCAGGTGGCCTGTCGGCTGCCTGCACAATAGAAGATTCGCCCCGTTTCAGATGGCGCGGCATGATGCTCGACTCCTCGCGCAACTTTTTTTCAAAAGCGTATGTCAAAAAGTTTATCGACCGTTTGGCACAGCACAAGATCAACGTCTTCCATTGGCATCTGACCGATGACGAGGGGTGGCGCATCGAGATCAAAAAGTACCCGCTTCTGACCGCTGTCGGCGCCAGACGCGGGCCGGGCACCAAGCTCCCCTTCTCGCTATACCCGGCAATGCGCGGCCCGAAAGAGAAGCTCCAGGAGGGCTGCTACTCGCAGAATGATATCAGAGAGATCGTGGCGTATGCACAGAAACGCAGCGTGCACATTCTGCCCGAGATCGATATTCCGGGGCATGCCAAGGCCGCCGTCACAGCCTACCCTGCACTCCTGCAGGACCAAGGTGACAAGAGCCGCTACACCTCCGTCCAGAAGATCGGCAAACAACACCATCGACGCCGGGCTGCAGAGCAGCTATCTTTTTCTCGAATGAGGTCATCAAGGAGGTCGCCGCACTTTTTCCCTTCGGCTACATTCACCTCGGCGGCGATGAGATCCCCAAAGGGGCATGGCGCCGATCACCTTCAATCGCCAAACTGATGCAGAGGGAGGGGCTTGACAATACGAAAGAGGTCCAGGCCTATCTCTTCAACCGCATGGACAGCATCCTGGCCAAATACGGGCGCAAGATGATCGTTTGGCAGGAGGCCGGTACCGACTATAACACCCTTAGGGATGAGACCATCCTCATGGCCTGGCGCGGTGACGGTAACGGCATCAGAGCGGCCGAAAACCGTCACAAGGTCATCATGTCACCGGCGCAGTATCTCTATTTCGATCAGCAGTACATCAGGAAAAAAGGCGAATACGGCCACACCTGGGCAGGCCCTACCGACACCGAAAAAGTCTACTCCTACAGGCCGATCCCAGAGAGCATGACTCCCGAAGCGGCTTCGTTCATTCAAGGGGTTCACGGCTGTCTCTGGACGGAAACAGCCCTGAACGAAGCGATCGCGGACTATCTTGCATGGCCGCGCATCTTCGCTCTTTCCGAAATCGGCTGGAGCGATCGGAACAGACGTGACTGGAAAGATTTTAAAAAGCGGGCTTTGGGAGCAGGTCTGCAGCGGCTCGATCGCCAAAAGATCAACTACAGAAAATCCGGCGCCCCTTAGTCCGACGACTTCACCCAGTTATCCGTTGTATCCTAGCAAGGCATGACGGTTAAGGTCTTCAGTCGAGCGGTCATACTGCTGACGGGCAGACAACATCTGCGGTTTTTACAGGAAATACCCCTTCATCGCCAACGGCCCGGGAGCAGCAGCGAATTTTATATCTTCTTAGCTCACATCAAGTAATTTGGAGCTATGATTGAAGGACAGATTTTTTTTATTCAAGGTAAATATTATGCAACTAAAAGAGTGCCACTCACTGGAAGAAGTACGTATAGAGATCGACAAGCTTGACGATCAGATCGTTGAACTGATCGGCGCGAGGAACGGCTATATCAAACAGGCAGCACGGTTCAAAAATACGATCGAAGAGGTCAAAGACCCTAAACGTATTGACGAGGTTATGACGAAGGTACGTCATAAAGCGCTGACACTCGGTATGTCACCCAACCTTCTTGAGCAGATCTATACGATCATGATCAATGAAATGGTCGAATCGGAAATTTCCGAATTCAGAAACTCCAGCGTTTTTTAGAACGTCAAAGGCGTTCTCGCTTCAGTTTCTGTCACGCAGGACACTTCTGTCGCGTCCCGTCGTTTTTGCTTCATAAAGTGCTTTGTCCGCACGCTCTACCAGCTCCAGCACATCCGTATCTTCGTTCAGAAAACAGGACACACCGAGACTGACCTCACAACTGATATTTGTCATCGTCTGTCTTGACAGAGATATTTTTCACGGCCAAACGGATCTTTTCCGCTACGGTCAAAGCATCTTTCGCATTGGTCTGAGGCAGAAGCACAGTGAACTCATCTCCGCCCCACCGGCCAAAGAGATCGCCTTCGCGTAAAAGGGGAGAGACCTCTTTCGTAAACATCTTCAATATCAGGTCACCAAAAAAATGGCCGTGCTGGTCGTTTATCTCTTTGAAATTGTCGATGTCCATCGCGATGATAGAGAGCTCTTTCCTGTAGCGTTTGGCATTGGCAAACTCACGTTTCAGGCCGATATCAAAGACGCGGCGATTCATGATACCGGTCAGATCATCCAGGCTGGCCAGCTCTATCAGCTTGGAATTGATCTCTTCATTATATTTGATCCATTTGATAATCGCGATTACGACAAAGGCAAAACCGACAAGACGAAAAAGATCTTCTGCAATGTCCGTGACTGCAGCCGGATAGGCATACAGCTTATCCATCGTACTGATAAAGAGCGAAATGTAGACAAAGGTAAAACCGGCTAAAAGATAATAGTAGACCTCTTTGATATTACTGATCCGCTGAACGATAAAAAGTGCAAGCAGCATAATGATCGAGATGCTGCCGTACGCCGCCAGACCGAAATAGTTAACATTGGCATCAAGGCTACTTACGTCCTCAGTCACAATAAACACGATCGATAATATCAAAATTAAGATCGGATAGGCATATTTCAAATATCTTCCTTTAAAAGCAATCTAATGATCCTTTCGCTAAAAATAAAATATATCGTAATTCTTCTGAATACAGAAGCTGTTTTCTGTTTAATTATAAGCAAATTGTATTAATAGCCTACTTTCAACCTTATATTATAGAAAATTCGATCGCAAGAATTCGGGTATGCGAGTCTCGAGCCAATAATTCGGCCGTACGATGCTCCCTCCGACAAACCCTACATGGCCGCCGTTTTCACTCATTTCCATCGAGACCTTTGATGGCAATGCTGCTTCGTCCGGCAATACACCCGGCGGCATAAAAGGGTCATCTTTCGCATGGATGATCAGCGTCTTTTTCGCTATTTTGAAAATATAATCGTAACCGCTCGATTTCTCATAGTACTCGTCTGCGTTTTTAAACCCGTGAATAGGAGCGGTAAAGCGGTTGTCGTATTCTCTGAAACTGTTCAGCTTGTCGACATCCTCTTTTTTCAAACCGATCAGACTTACATAATCATGCAGCTCAAATTTTTTCAGCAGGCTCTTTTTGAGATCGTACAATAAAAGCTTTTGGTAAAAACGCGATGCACCCCTGTTGAGATAATCAGCCGTCTGAGCGAGCCTGACCGGAGCGGAGACACTTACAGCCGCAAAGAGAGGCGACATTTTTCCCAGTTCGCCCTGTAGTTTGATCAGCATATTGCCGCCGACCGAATAGCCGACCGCACCGACAGCCCGATCCGGAAAGTTTTCGACAATACTGCTCATAAAAGCTCTCGCATCCCCCGTATCGCCGCTGTGATAGGCCCGCGCCAGGGTATTGCTCTCTTCAAAGCAGCCTCGAAAGTGCATCACGACCGGGTTAAAGCCCTTTGCGTCGAGAGCCTCCATCATCCTGTAAGCATAAGGCGAATAGACCGAACCCGCCAATCCGTGAAAGATGATGATGATTGGACGCGTGTCAAGGGAGGGAAGCTGATGCCACGCCAGATCAAGAAAATCGCCGTCATCAAGGTCAAAGCGTTCGTGTACAAAACGTGCCTTTCTGTTTCTGTTTAATATTGACGGCAGCACAGTTTGAATATGCGCATTGGAGAACCCCTTCATCGCGACAAAAGAGGATCTCATTTCTGCTCTTTTACAAATTGGTGGTAGTGCCCTCTCTCGGCAAACAGCTCTTTCGGTGTGCCGGATTCGACGATGCGCCCCTCATCCAGAACATAGATGTAATCTGCATGTTCGACACTGCTGAGACGGTGGGCGATGATCAACATGCTTTTGCCCTCCAAAAAGTCACATAGCGAAGTAAAAAGATTTTTTTCGGTATGGACGTCAAGCGCTGAAGTGGACTCATCCAGGATGACCAGGTTCGGACGATGGACCAGCATCCTGGCGATCGCCAGACGCTGACGTTCCCCGCCCGAGAGGCGTATCCCCTCTTTGCCGATCATCGTGTCGAGCCCCTTGCTGAGTTTTTCAAGCACCGTATCAAGCTGTGCGATGTTGATCGCCTCGTAGAGCGTCTTTTCGTCAACCTCCCGGCCTAAAGTAAGGTTTTGTCGCAGGGTATCGTTAAACATGCGCGGCGACTGCAGAACAAGGGCGATATGTTCGCGGAGCTGGTCCAGCCCTATCTCGTTTATAGGGATCTCATCGACATAGACCATCCCCTTTTTATGGGCATATAGGCCGAGAATGATCTGGGCCAGGGTGCTTTTTCCGCTGCCGCTGGAGCCGAGAAGCGCCACCGTTTTGCCTTTAGGAATCTCCATCGAGATGTTATGCAGTACCTCTTTGTCGCCGTACGCAAAAGAGACATTTTCCAGCCGAAGGGTGTTGGTCTCATTCTCTTTGAACGGGTTGTGAAGGTGCTCGAACTGGGGTTCCTGTTTGAGTGTCAGCAGCTTGTTAAGGCGCTCCAGGGCACTGTTGGCATTTTGATACGAGAAGATGATCTGCAGAAAATCCTGCAGCGGCGTCACCATAAACCAGAGGTAGCCCAGCACCGCAAACATCTCGCCCAGGGAGAGGTTCGAAAAGAGCACCATGATCATCGCCGTGGCGCGGAAAAACTCGAAACCGGACAAAAAGACAAATCCCGAAAGCTGCCCGGCCGCCTCACTCTTCCAGCCGAATGCGGTTGAGGCCTCCTTGATCGCTTTTGCATTGGCGATCATCTTTTTGATGTAATGCTTCTCCTGGTTGAATGCACGGATCTGCACAAAGAGATCGAGCGTCTCGCTCAGATCGTTTTGAAACAGCTCCACCTTCTGGTTCTCCGTCGCTTTTAGCTTTCGCACCCGGCGGCCAAGATAGACCGTCAGACCCAGGACAAGCGGATTGATCAGCAGGATGATCAGCCCCAGTTTCCAGTTGATATAGAGCAGAATAAAAGCGATGCCCGAAAGCGAGAAGAGCGACACCGCGAACTTGGAGATGCTGACACCGATAAAGGCGTCGATAGTGTTGATATCCGTCACCATCTTGGCGCTGACACCCCCGCCGCCGAGTGCCTCGTATTCCGCCACAGAGACTTTTTGAAGATGGGACAGGAGGCGTCTTCGTATCGTGAAGATGATCGCCTTGGAGAGGCCGATGAACAGACGCAGCTGTACGACGTTGAGAACCAGGTAGATCAGACGCAGCCCCAGGGTAACACCCAGCACGATGAGGATGTAATAGTAGGGTTTCGCAGGGTCAAACAGGAACTTGATCGCGGCAACCAGCTCTGCCGGTTTGTGCAAAATGATCTGATCGATCAGCAGCGGAAAAAGCAGCGGGACAGGCAGCGAGACCAGGACAGCGAAGAGCGCGACAAATTGCGCGACTACTATCTTCAGGCGGTAGGGTTTCGCCTCATTCAGAAGTGCCTTCCAGGTAATTCCCTGCATGATCTAGGGTTTTATAACGCCCGTAAAAGTTGCATTTTCAACGATCACCGGATAAAAATAGCCGTAGCCGAAATCGATGTCTTTACTGAGTATTCCCTCAGCGACAATAATATCGCCCTCTTTCGGCATTGCCCCTTTCGAGGTAAAGACAAGATCATCCGCATCTTTAAAAGAGCTTCCGTCCTGAAGATGGAGCCAGTTTCGCTTCATGATCTGCATCGAGGTCTTGGTGACCATGCCACGAACGCGTATCTTCTTGCCGACGTAACGGTCGCGGTCTGCAAAGATCTCGGCCACCGTAACGCTCCCTTTTTGCTGATATTTTGAGCTCATAACATCAGGTTTGACCCTCATGTCCGACTGATTGGCTTGTACCGGGTCCGAGGCGAACATGATCTTCTCGAAGGTACGATCAAGTGTTTTGGAGTGAAAATCCTGCATCCACCCCTCTCCTGCAAAACGGAGACTCTCGCCTCTTTTCAGAGGACGCTGCGTCATGGCGATCCAATAGCTGTCGCTGCCCTCTTGGACCCTGATATAGGTATAGCCGCCGCTGTCAAGCGTCTCCAGGACCTTGGCCGTATGCGTGTCAGCGGCACTAAGGCCGGCACTCAGCAGCAGCGTCGAAATAAACAATCTAAATTTGGAAATATTTGTAAACGGAGCCATCTTTTACCTTTTCAGTGCAGTAACCGCACCATAGAGTGTCTCGCCGTGATAGAGAGAGTGGCTGTTGTGCAGGACAAAGCTCTGATCAGGATCAAAGAGTACAAGATCAGCCCTCTGTCCGACGGCGATCACACCCGCCTCCTGTCCGATCGTTTTGGCCGGATTCTGCACCGCCAGCCTGATCAATGTCGGAAGGTCGATCAGGCCACTCTTGACGAGCTTGGTATAGTACAAACTGTACCCATTGCCCAAGGCTTCACAACCGTACGCCGCTTCCACAAAAGCGACCTCCTTGTTGACCGGCGAATTTGGCTGATGCAACAGGGTCAAACTGTCGATTTTCCCCTCTTTCAATGCTTCCTGAAGTCCCATCATCGCCTCTTTTTGCACGAGAGGCGGGTTGAGTTTTGCGGTCGTATTAAAATCTTCACAGGCTTCGTCGCACTCCATAAGATGGTGAAGGCTCACCTCGCATGAGACATCGACACCCTCTTCTTTGGCCTTGGTGATCAGTTCGATCGAACGCGGTGAAGCGATACTTTTGAAGACAATATTGATCTCAAAATTGCGTGCTATCTCGATCATACGCGCCACATGCACCACTTCGCCGAAAGGAGGAATGCCCACCAGCCCAAGCCGTGTCGCGACAGCACCTTCAACCATGACGCCCACTGAAGAGAGACTTGTGTCCTGCGCCTTGCAAAACAGCGTCGTGCCGTGCATCTTCATATATTCGGCGATGCGGCAAGCGGTATTGTTGCTCACTGCCGTTGTCATATAAGGCGCCATCGCACCGTTTTTCAGAAGAATGGCAATATTGCTCAGACGCTCATCCCCGTCAACCGTGGCAATAGCGCTCATCAGATCAACACGTCTTTCGCGCTTTTGATGGGCCTGGACAAATTCCAGGACAATCGTGTCATTGATACTCGGCGTACAATCCGGTGCCAGGACAAGGCGTGTCACCCCGCCCTCTTGTGCCTCATGTGCCACCTTGTCAAGCGTTGAAGCATTAAGCTGCGCATCTTTCAGCCGGACATTGGTATCGACCAGACCCGGCAGAAGATAGGCCCCCTTGGCATCGATCACCTCATCACTGCTCAAACCGCTGCCGATAGCGACGATCTTGCCGCCTTCGATCAGAACATCATCTCTTCGCTCACCATTTACATCACAAATCAGCGTATTTGTTATCAGCATACATACTCTCTTAACGGCACTGCAGAACCGACAGGTTTGTTAGCAGTGCCCTTTTGCTATAATTAGGGATATTATACTATGTAAGGCTTAGCTTGAGAATATTGCTTTCCATTTTTTTTGTATTTGCACCGCTCTTTGCCGCCTCCCCGAATTACAAAGCGGGTAAAATACTCTATTTTGAAAAAGGGTGCAACGGCTGTCACGGCACCAAGGCGGAGGGGATGACCAACTACCCCGCACTGGCCAACCGCGCCAAGGGGTTTTTGGCATATAAGCTCAAACGCTTTCGTTCCGGTATCTCGGACAAACAGATCCAGGAGATGATGATCCCTTTTGCACTCGAACTAAGCGACAAAGAGATCGATCAGTTGACCACCTTTCTGAATGAGTATGTTGATGAACAGAAAGAACGGTATGATGATGACTTTAGAACAGAAGGCGACGGCGGATCATGAAAATATTAGTCTCTGCGTTTGAACATTCGGCAAATATTCACCTTAAAGCGCTGACAAAAGAGTTTGCAGCCGATGTCGAGATGGTCGGCGTTTTTGATGCCTCTTTGGGCAAACCCATTGTCGATCTGCGTGCGCTTGCCATCATGGGCATCGTTGATGCGATCAAGAAGCTCCCTTTCTTTCTTCGACTCAGCAGACAGATGCTATCCCTTGTTCCCGAAGTCGACAAGGTCCTCCTGATCGATTCCAGCGGCTTCAATCTCCCGCTGGCAAAAAAGATCAAGAAAAAGTATCCCGACAAAGAGATCATCTACTATATTCTCCCGCAGGCCTGGGCCTGGAAAAAAAAGCGTATCCCCGTCCTGGCAAGGACCATCGATCACCTTGCGTCCATCCTGCCGTTTGAGCCCTCATATTATCCCAAAGATGCCCCGATAGAGTATGTCGGCCATCCCCTTCTCGATGAGATCACCCTCTTTAAAGAGAAGCGTTCTGTCGGCAACAGGATCGCTTTTATGCCGGGAAGCCGCAAAAGCGAGATACAGCGGTTGATGCCGCACTACATCGCCCTGCAGAGAGAGCTCGACTGCGATGCGACACTGATCGTCCCGGAACATTTCAGAGAAAACATCGAAGAACTTTATGGTGACGTCTCCGCCTTTACAATCGTGCATGAGGCCCACAAGACACTCTACGAAAGTGATTTTGCCTTTATCTGCAGCGGTACAGCCACCCTGGAAGCCGTGCTTATCGGCACCCCCTTCATCTTAAGCTATATCGCCAAAAGGCTGGACTTCTTCATCGGGACCAGCCTGTTGAACATCGAATATATCGGTCTCGGCAACATCATGTTCGACCAGTTCGAGCACCGCGCCATGCATCCCGAACTGTGGCAGAACGAAGTGACTTTGCCTAATCTTATACGCGCCTACAAGCAGATGGATCAGGCAAAATTCTTTGACGATGCGCTGCGTCTGCGCGGTTATCTTAAACACGGCAGCTCCAAACGTGTCGCACAAATCATCGAGGGTCGAAATGAAGATTAAATTCAGCGCAAAAGAGGCGCAATACAGAGTACATAAAGAGAGTATTGACAAACTGCTGCTGCAAAGTATCGCCGATGACAAGTTGATCGGTGCCAAAAACGTTGCAAAACTCGAAACGGCTCTTGCGGAGTATGTCGGCACAGAAGAGGCCATCGTCTGCAACAACCAGTTTAACGCTTTTGTTCTGATTTTTATCTGCCTGGGGCTTAAAGCCGGCGACGAAGTGATCACCTCGCCGCTCGCATCCGGCGTTGCTGTCGAAGCGATTCTTTTTATGGGCGCCAAACCGGTATTTGTCGACATAGACCGGTCAACCTATACCATCGATGTAACACAGATCGAAGATGCGATCACGGAACGTACCAAGATCATCATCCCTGTCTCGCTCTTTGGCAGATGTGCAGAGATGCAGACCATCAACGCCCTGGCGCTCCAGCACGATCTCTGTGTCATAGAAGATGCGGCCCATAGTTTTGGAGCCGGCTACCAGGGCAAGCGATCGGGCAGCCTCTCCAAACTTGCCGCAGCTTCTTTTCACCCCGATATGCCGCTCAGCGCTTTCGGAAACGGGGCGGCTCTTTTTATCGAAGATGCTGATCTGCGGGCAAAGGCAAGAAAGCTGCTCTCGTTGGGCAGAGCCAAGGATGAGTTTCTCCTTGTCGGTATCGATGCCGAGCTCGATGAGATCCAGGCGGCTGCCGTACACTATAAACTCTCTCTTTTTGAGGAAGAGATGCAGCGCCGCCGATCCCTCTCTCACAACTATGACAGGGCCTTAACCGAAACCGCTATTGCAAGAGCGGACGCAAACAGCGAAAGCAATTTTGCCTACTATCCTATCCGCACTGCAAACCGTGAACAATTAGCTGCCAGCCTCCTTGTAGCCGGGATCGAGAGTTCGCATACCTTTTTATAAGCCGCTGCATCTGCATGAAGCTTTTAAAATATTGGACTACCATAAAGGGGACTTCCCCGTAGCGGAAACGGTGCTCAGCGAGCTGCTCCTGCTTCCCCTCCATGCCTATATGAGCGAAAAAGAGCACAACAGCATCATCAAAGCTCTTCTCTCCTCTATATAGTCCGCAGCGTTCCTGCACGGACCTTTCGGGTAGCCCCGCATCCAAGCGCTCTTACATTGAATGAAAGAGCGCGATTCAAACGTAAGTCGTAATTAACCCTCCGTCCACTATAATACTATAATGATAAAGAGATTTATATTTATATTATTATTGACTTCAACACTTTTTGCCGAAGATGGGCATAATGTTTCAGAATTTCTTGTTGGTCAGGATATTACCGAGACGGCAAACGAGTCGGAGTTTGGTAAAGGCAACACCTACTCTCTCTCTTTGCAAAACATCGATTGACCAGTGGCGATCAGTCTCTGCACTTCTATTACAGTGCGAAAATGGGTCTTGTTAGTGAAGAGTATACATCAAAGTATGCTTATGCCATTCCCCTGAACAAAATAAGTACCTATTATGCGGCCGCCGTTGGGATGGAGTATCATTTGAGTCACAACAAAATGCTGCTGGCTGAAAGCGCCCGTTGCGAAAACCAGTTTTATGGCCGTATCGAAAACAAGATGCAACTGACTTACAGCTACAGCTTCTGAGAAGGCGCCCTCTCTTCTATTTTTTTAACGATTTTTCGATCTCTGTCAAAGCGTCTGTAAACTCTTTGATATTTGATGCCCCGTCAAGCCGTTTGATCGTACGTCCGCCGCTTTTTTTAAAGTAGAAGGTCGGTGTTCCGATATACGTCAGGCCGTGAATATTATCATCATGGATATCAAGTTGAGAGCGGAATAAAGCCTTTCTCAAGCCGACTGACAAGCTCATCATCGTCAAAAACGATATTTTCCATGTACCAGCAGGCATCGCAGTTCTTTTTAGAGAGCATGATCATGACGCCTTTGTGCTCTTTTTTGGCCTTTGCGAAGGCTTGGTCATAACTTCCAGCCCAGTTTGGTTCGCCGAAAAGCGACAGTGTACCCAGCAGTAAAAGAAGTATAACCAGCTGTATAGGCATGCTACAGCTTGTTCAGGTGCGCCAAAAACTTTTCAGGCGGCTGGTAGCCGATGATACGTGCATTTTTGATCTCTTTGCCCTCTTTAAAAAAGAGGATACCAGGAGGGCCGAAAAGCCCGAAGCGTTTAGTCAGTGCTTTCTCTTTCTCACTGTTGGCTGTCACGTCGGCCTGAACCAGAACAAAGGTCTGCAGCTTTTCCTTCACCTTTTCGTCGGCAAAGGTGATATGCTCCATCTCCTTGCACGAACTGCACCACTGGGCTGAAAAATCCAGCATTACCATTTTATCTTTGTTGGCGTCAAGGATCGCATCGAGTTCTTCACTGCTGTGGATCACCTGAAAGCTTATTTTTCTGTTCTCAACCGGCACGACACCTTCAGCTACGTCAGTATTGCCTTTTGCAAATTGGTCCAAAGGGGTCAAAAGAGAGCTCGAACCGCTTAATACACCCACTAAAAGCAGTACACCATAGATGATAAAGACAATACCCAGCGCTTTAAACAGCGCATTCCAGCTGCGTCTGCGGCTTCCAGGGCTTCGAAAGCCCCCATATAGACGCCTGAGATCATAAAAAAGAGTGCCCACAACAGCATATTGACACTGTCAGGTACGATGCGGCTCAACATCCAGATAGCGATCGCAAGCATGACTGCACCGAAAACTTTCGTCAGTGTGTCCATCCAGCCGCCGGGACGCGGCATAAATTTGCCGGCACCCACGCCGATGAGAAGCAGCGGCAGTCCCATTCCTATGCTCATCACGAAAAGAGCCGCCCCGCCGAGCAGGGCATTACCCGTCTGACCGATATAGATCAGTGCCCCGGCAAGCCCCGGTGCAACGCACGGTCCGACGATGAGAGCCGAGAGAAAGCCCATGACGGCCACACCGACAAACCCGCCTTTATTGCTGGCACTGTCCGATACCGAAGAGAGCTTGGACTGCCATGATGAAGGAAGGCCGATCTCATAAAACCCGAACATCGAGAAGGCCAGTGCAACAAACACAAGCGCAAACCCGATGATCGCCCACTCGTTTTGAAGCAAGACCTGAAGGTTCTCACCGAACACGCCGGCAAGCACCCCGGCCAAAGAGTAGGCAACCGCCATAGCCAGTACATAGACCAATGAGAGCAGGAACCCTCTTTTGGCACTGATGCCCTCACCCTGGGAGACGATGATCGAAGAGAGGATCGGGATCATCGGGAAGATACAAGGTGTCAGTGAAAGCACTACACCGATACCGAAAAATATGCCCAGGATCGACCAGATCGACCCGCCTTTAAGTGTGTCGACGAGCTTATCAGTCTCGGACTCCCCAAACGCACTCCCCTCTTGCGTCTTCTCTGCCGTTACCGTTGTCCCCTCGGCCAATGGTTCAACTGCTTTTTCACCGCTCTCATTACTCGCAAGAGCAGTCGTGTCGATCGTAAATGCGAACTCTTTTGTCGAAGGCTCATAGCAGAGTCCTGCTTCCGAACAGCCCTGATACTTCATGACCAAGGTTATCGGTTCCTGCTCTTTCGCAGAGGCATCTTTACTGAATACTATTTCCGCTTTGACATCCCCGTTATAGACCATTTCACCGTCATGGTCAACGGCTTCGTTGGCAATATTGACCGATTTTATTTTAAGCGGCGACTTGCCTTTGATCTCAAAACCGAAAAGATCTTTATAGATATAGATCTTATCACCAAGTTTCAAAGTCGCATCAACACTGCTGCCATTGATCGTTTTTGCGGAAGGCATAAAAGCCTCATCCGGCATCAGAAACTTTGTCTCTGCAAAAAGAGTGATCACCATCAACAGCAGTGCTAATATAAACTTCATCTTAATCCTTTGTATACGTATCTGGTATTTTGCCTTATCTTTAATAAATGTAAAGAGGGCATAGCAACTGTAATATGACTATTCATTTTCATATAATAATAGAAGTTGCAATAACATTGTAGAACTGCTGCTATTTTACCAAACTCCCTAAACTATCGGGACTCTTTAAGTAAGCCATTACCCTTTTTCGCTATATTTTTAGAAAACATAGGACCTACCGATGGCGAACCTGCTCCAATACGAAGACTCCCCATACCTGCAGCAGCACAAAGAGAACCCGGTCAACTGGTACCCGTGGTGCGACGCGGCCTTTGAAAAAGCGAAAAACGAACACAAGGCGATCTTTATCTCCATCGGCTACAGCTCCTGCCACTGGTGCCATGTGATGGAGCATGAGGTCTTCGAAAACGAAGAGATCGCCGCCTACCTCAATGAGCACTTCGTCAGTATCAAAGTCGACAAAGAGGAGCGCCCCGACATCGACAAGCACTACCAGGAGGTCCATATGCTGCTCAACCGCCGGGCGGGCGGCTGGCCGACCTCCATCTTCGCGACGCCCGAGAACAAAGCCTTTTATGCCGGTACCTATATCCCGCCCAAACCGCAGCCGCAGATGATGGGTTTCATGCAGCTTATCGAGATCATCGCGCCAAAAATCGCTGAAAACGATCTGAAACTCTTTCAAAACGCCGATGAGATCGAGTCCTACCTTCGCCCTTCAGACAAACCTGCCGAAGCGACCAGACTGCAGCTGAATTTCATTATGAACTTTGTCAAACAGGCCCAGCACAACTATGAAAGGAGCTACGGCGGTTTTTCTGTCTCGCCGAAGTTCCCCCATGCATCAACACTCACGGCACTTCTTCATATCGCCAATATCAACAGTGACAATGAAGCGGGAGAGATCGTCCGTCACACCCTTGAACAGATGCAGCTCGGCGGGATGTATGACCTGGTCGAAGGGGGCTTCTGCCGCTACTCCACCGATGAGAAGTGGCTGGTCCCGCATTTTGAAAAGATGACCTACGACAACGGGCTTCTGATCGAACTCTATGCAACAGCCGCCCGGCAGCTCAATGATGAGCGTTTTATGGTCACGGCCAAAGAGAGTGCCGACTTCATGCTCGAAAGAATGGCGGAAGAGCATCTCTTCTACTCTGCCAGTGATGCGGACACCGAAGGCGAAGAGGGAAAATACTTCGTTTACGGCTACGAGGAGGTCACCTCTCTTTTGGAGCAGAACGGCTATAGCCGTGAAGAGATCAAAACGATCACAAAAACATTATCTGTCACCCCGCAAGGCAATTTCGAAGGTCACAACATCATCCGTCTGACGCAGGACGAACGTCCCGAGTGGTTCGAAGCGGTAACGGCCCTGCTCCGCTCACTTCGCCGTGAGAGAGTCTACCCCTTCATCGACAAAAAGGTGCAGGTCTCCTGGAATGCGATGATGATATCAGCACTCTTCACGCTCGGCGACAGCGACGACACCTACAGAGAGGCTGCCGTCCGCCATCTTGACAGACTCCTTGAGACCATGATGCCTGAGAAAAAACTGTACCACTCGGCGCTGATTCACAAGCAGCCCAAAGTCGAAGCCTTCCTCGAGGATTACGCCTACCTGGGACGCGCCCTTATGAAAGGGTATGAATCCACCTTTAACGAGCAGTACCTTCTCCTGGCCCAGCATCTTGCCAATAGCGCCCTGACAAACTATTATCAGGAGGGGCGCTGGTACTTTTCCAGAGGCGAATTTGTGACCGAAGCCGATATCGGAGACAGTTCCTACCCCGGATCCGTCGGCGTCATGGTCGATCTTCTGCTGAGCCTCGGCGCACTTGTCGATCCAAAATACCGCCACTTCGGTTTCAAGACACTCGAATATTATTCGCAAAAACTTGCCAAGACACCGATCTATTTCCCTTACCTGCTTGATCAGATGTTCCGCTACCTTAAAGAGGACCGCATCGTCAAAGCCAAAGCCGATCTGCTAAAGGCGAATACCGATCTTCTCTCAAAAGTGACCTACCCCTACACCAAACGCTATGCAAGCGGCGAATCTGAAGGATTTTTGATCTGCGGTGTCGACAGCTGCTTTGCCAATTGCGAAGAGGCGGCCCAGATCGATGATCTGATAGGTAAAACTCTCTAAAAACAGCAGGCAGCGCATCATGCGCTGCCTTTTTCCCCCGCATTACTATTCTTTAACACAATCAGGAATATAATGGAACAAGTGTATTTTAAAGGGATCTTATGGGAACAAAACGTGATATTCTCGGCTCCGATATCGATGATGGCGAAAAGCTTAACGAAAACATTCATGCCGATCGCCGCAAGATTGATAAAAAAGAGAGCGGAAAAGAAGAGCGTCGCGTTAAAAAAAGCAAAAAAGTTCCGGTCTGGGTTAAAAAAGAGGTCCTCGAATATGAAGAGGAGCTACGAATACTGCAGATCGAACTCTTAAAACTGCAAAATTACATTAAGATGAAAGGGCTCAAACTGCTGATGATCTTTGAAGGGCGTGATGCCGCCGGCAAAGGCGGTACCATCAAACGTGTCACCGAACATCTCAACCCGAGGGGCGCCCGCGTGGTCGCTCTTGAAAAACCCTCCGACACCGAAAAGACGCAGTGGTATTTTCAGCGTTATACCTATCATCTCCCAAGCGCAGGTGAGATCGTTTTGTTTGACCGTTCCTGGTACAACCGCGGCGGGGTCGAACCGGTCATGGGCTTCTGCACGCAGGATGAGCATAAAGAGTTCCTGCGCGAAGTCCCGGAATATGAGCGAATGCTGATAAATTCCGAGACGATTATTTTGAAATTTTTTTTCGTGGTCTCCAAAGACGAACAGGCAGCCCGTTTTGAAAAACGCAAAACCGACCCCCTGAAGCAGTATAAGCTCTCCTCGGTAGACGATACATCACAGGTCTTATGGGATAAATACACTATCGCCAAATATTCGATGCTGCTGGCCTCCCATACCGACTTTGCCCCGTGGACGATCATCTATTCCGACAATAAAAAATCAGCACGCATCAACTGCATCAAACACATTCTTTCCCAGATCGATTACCCTGGCAAGATAAAAGAGTCCAGACTCAAAACCGATCCGGATATTCTGATCAGCGGCAGTCAGGAGATCAAAAATATGGAGAGCCATATGTCTTTGAAACAAAACGGTGAAAGTGAGTGATTAGTGATTATAAAAAGATACCTGACTGAGAGGCAGATTTCAAGCCGAAACGATCAAGTTCAAAGCATATCCGTCACTCGATAAGCTAGATTTGGTGCAGATTGTGCCTAAGTGAACCCGAAAGCGTACATCGGTACGCCGAAAGGGTTCGTCATTCGATAAGCTAGATTTGGTGCAGGTTGTGCAAAATGTTCAGCCGATAGCGTACACCGGTACGCCGAGAGCTGAACTTTTGCGCAAGGTGTGCCGAAGCTAGCTTATCGAAATGTTTTGGTCTTTTGCTACTTCGCTCAACAGTTCGCCCATCTTCTTGGCCGCTGCGATCATCTCCTCGTCACTGTGCTCTTCGAGCACCATTCGCGATATTGCAGGCAGGACATCGATATAAAGCGCCCGGGCATCGTCAAAACCCATTTTGCCCTCTTTGATGTTGCTGCCGGTACTGTGCAGGACCATCGCCAGCCCTAAAAAAAGCTCTTTTGCATCCATTTCTACTGTTTCCATCATCACCCTTTTAAATAAAAGACAAAATCTCTTTTTCGATATTCTCTTTGTCGATAACAGTGTCCTGGGCAATCGGTTTTTCAAAGAGCCCGTTGATCATCGCAGGAATCTCGATCCCTGCTTTTTGGGCAATCGACTTGAGGGCGTCGATATCGCGTGCATCGTCCTCGCCGGTCAATGCATTGGCGATCGTCGGCGAGAACTTCGTCCACTCCGCCGTGGAGTAGATAATGCTTTTAAGCGGTTTTTCACTGCAGGTCTCATAGGCTTTAAAACAGGTCGCCGTATGCGGATCCATCAGGTAGCCATACGTTTCAAAGGTATTTTTGATGTAGGCTTTTCCCTCGTCGCCGTTACAGTAATCGGCGACAAAAAGTTCCTGAAGTATTGAGAGTTCATCCGCGCTCAGCTGATAGACCTTTTCAGCATCAAGTTCTGCCATCAGTACTTTGGTACGCTCTGCACCGAAAAGATCATAGAGCACGCGCTCGACATTTGATGACTTCAGGATATCCATCGCCGGTGATGTCGTTGCGATCAGCTCTTTGTTGCGCATATCATACCGACCTGTTTTGATCAGCTGTGTCAGCACATTGTTCTCATTTGAGGAGATCACCATCTTCTCAACTGGCAGCCCCATCTTTTTGGCATAGAAAGCGCCCAGGACATTGCCGAAGTTTCCGCTGGGCACATTCAGATAGACCTTCTCGCCCATCACGATCGCCTCCTGGCGTACCAGCTCAAGGTAGGAGTGGATGTGGTAGATGATCTGGAAGATGATGCGGCCGAAGTTCACGGAGTTGGCGGCGGAGAGAAAGATGTTCTTCTTTTTCAGTTCATCTTTGAAGGTCTTGGAAGCCAAAAGCTGTTTCAAAGCCGACTGCGCATCGTCAAAGTTGCCTTTGATCCCAATCACTTTAAGGTTTTTGGCATCTTCCGTGACCATCTGCAGACGTTGAACGTCCGAAGTCCCGCCGTCCGGATAGAGACAAGCAACCTGCACTTTGTTGCGGTTCTTGAAGGTCTCCAGTGCAGCCGGACCGGTGTCGCCGCTCGTCGCCGCCAGGATGAGATAGTTCTCGTCACGTTTCTGTGCAATGGCCGAAAGCACCTTACCGAACGGCTGAAGTGCCATATCTTTGAAGGCACGGGTCGGACCGTGATAGAGTTCACTCACGTAAAGGTCCTCTTTCACTTTGACAACAGGCACCGGGTTGGAAGCATCATCAAAGTTGTCGTACAGCGAAAGGGCCTCATCGATCACACTCTCATCGATATCGATCTCAAAGGCCATCAGCATAGCTTTGGCAACTGTCTTATAATCGCTCTTAAGATGTTTTTCTAAAAACTCCTGACCCAGTTGAGGAAGCGTTTCAGGGACGTAAAGCCCCCCGAAAGAGGCGATCGGACTTAAAATAGCCTCTGAAAACGTAACCGATTTTGGGTGCTGGCCATCATTACCGCGCGTTTCAATAAAGTGCATAAACAACCTTCTTACAATAGTGGCGCGATTATAACAAAATAGCGGTTACAAAAAAGCTTGTCCCCTCCCGATCACAAAATAATCGCCCTTCAACAATATGACATCAGAACGAAAATCGTATTCAATTGAAATTTAGTGCAATGACTCTTGACATGTTTAGTGTAATTGCACTACAATTTTTAAATCAACCAAAACAAGGAAAAACCATGAAAATGATCACCGCGATTACAATGGGTTCAATATTAAGTTTTTCGACACTTTTCAGCGCCGATTTCACGGTAGACAAAACACAAACCAATCTGGGCTTTAAAGTACGCCATTTGATGATAAGCAACACGAAGGGGGACTTCGAGGACTTCAACGGTACCTTTTCCTATGATCCGAAAACCCGCCGACTCGAGGCATTAAACGGCGAAGTAAAGGTCGCTTCGGTCAATACCGATGAAGCAGATCGTGATGCCGATCTGCGCAGTGGCAATTTTTTTGATGCAGCCAAATATCCGACGATGACAATGAAATTTGTCGAGCAGAAAGGTGATAAAGTAACGGTTGCATTAACGATAAAAGATGTCACCAAAAATATCGTTCTTGAGATGGCCGACCCTTCGGATATCATCAAGGACCCTTGGGGAAACAGACGTGTCGGTTTCACTTTGGAAGGAGAGATCAACCGTAAAGATTTTCATCTCAACTACTCGAAATTAATGGAGACAGGCGGATTGGTAGTCGGCGATGAAGTCAAGCTCGAACTTGAAATAGAGGGTATTCAAAACAAGTAGTCCGGTATGTCAACCAAAGAGAAAATACTGGATACAGCCTTAGCGCTTTTCAACACAGTCAATACCCAGGCGGCTACGACGAATCACATCGCCAAGGCGATGGGGATCAGTCCCGGCAATCTGCACTACCATTACAGAAACCGTGAAGAGATCATCCAGAAACTTTATGAGCAGATGCTGACGGAGAGCACCCTGCTCGTTCAGGACCTTCCGAAAAACATCGTCGAACTTTTCGAGCACCAGAAAGTGATGAGCAGGATCCTTTGGAAATACCGTTTTTTTCACCGGGAGCTTCTTTTTCTGCTCTCCAGAGATCCGGTCCTGAAAGAGCGCTACATCAAGGACAATGTCGCCCACAGGGAACGTATCCGTATCACCTTCGGCAATCTTGCCGCACACGGCGATCTGAACATTCCCTATGACAATATTCTCGACCAGCTGACCGATACCATACTATTGGTGCTGGAGTTTTGGAACCCGATGGTCGAGACCCTGGGCAGAGCGATCGATGAACGCTGCTTTGAGGATGCGACGACCCATATACGGGGGGCGATGCGGCCCTATCTTACGAAGCAGGCTCTGGATGCTTTAAAGGTCTTCGAGGACAGTTGAAAAAACGTTCCGGGTGTTTATTTCAGCGCTTTTTTTGCCCAGTTGAGATAATCCTTGGCCCCTTTCAGTACGGGCAAAACGATAATCTCGGGAACTTCATAGGGGTGCAGCGAGAGAATCCGCTTCTCAACCGCATCATAATGCGCTTTATCGGTCTTGATCAGAAGCAGCAGCTCCTCATCTTCACAAAACTCCCCATCGTAGATATAAAAAGAGTGCATTTTAGGCAAGATATTGACACAGGCGCAAAGATGCTCTTCAACCAGCTTTTTGGCAATTTTCCTGGCTGCCTTTTTTGAAGGGACGCTGCACTGTATCTGAATAAGTGGCACTTTCATCGCAAAGCTCTTTTAGAGGGTGATCTCTGTTCCGATACCTTCGGAGGTAAAGAGTTCAAGCAACATCGCGTGTTCAATACGTCCGTCAATGATGTGGGCCTTTTTGACACCGCCGTCGATCGCATCAAGGCAGGCATCGACCTTAGGCACCATGCCTCCGTGTATCGTGCCGTCCGCCTTGAGCGCTTCGATCTGCGCTTCCGTCAACGAAGAGAGCAGCTCCATGTTTTTATCAAGCACACCCGCCGTATCGGTCATAAAGATGACCTTGTTCGCACCGATCGCCTCGGCGATCTTTGCCGCGGCCAGATCGGCATTGATGTTATAACCCGGGTGGCCCATATCATTTCCCGCTGCTATCGGCGCAATGACAGGAATAAACTTTTCACGGATCATCTTATGGATAACATCGGCATTAACGCTCGTGATCGTTCCGGTCAACCCCCACTTGGCATGTTCTTTCGGTTCCGCACGGATAAAATGGGCGTCCTTGCCGTTAAGACCGATCGCTTTCGCGCCGTGCGAGTTCAAAAGCGAAACGATCTCGTTGTTGATCTCGCCGCAGAGCACCATCTCGACAATACGCATCACCTCAGGCGTTGTAATGCGCTGCCCCTCGACAAACTCCGTCGGAATATTAAGCTTGTTGAGCAGATCGGTGATTCTCGGACCGCCGCCGTGAACGACGACCGGTCGAAGGCCAACGAGGTACATCAGCAAAATATCCTGCGCAAACTTCTCTTTCAGCGCAGGGGAGGTCTGTGCTGAACCGCCGTACTTGATGACCACGATCTGTTCATTGAACTCTTTGATAAACGGCAGAGCCTCTAAGAGGGTCTGGACCTTGCTTGTCTTTGTCTTCATTGCTGCTCACTTATATAGGTATCTACTGCTTGTGTAAAATCTTCGCTCAGCTCCAGGCTAAGCTCCAACAGGCTCACCGGAAGATCGAATTTGCGAATTTTAACGTAATCTTTTAAAGTCACCAATAAACTTTCTGCACCGCTTTTCTTCAATATCGATTCGAGCTCCTCCCTGGTAAAATAGTGATGATCTTCGAAATGGATCTTCGCCACTACATCCGGCAGGTACGGCTCCAGCCTCTCTGCTCTGGCGATCGCCGTTACCAAAACCATCTTCTTTTTTTCATCAATAAGACGGACCTTGCGCCTGAACTCACGATCCTCTCTGATGAGCAGCGCATTTTTGCCGCGCCACAGTCTCTCCCGGTAGGGTCCCGAAGGCAGACAGTAGCTGTTTTTTGTCTCCACTTCGATGAGGATGTCGAGCTTCTTGATCTGATGTTTGTTATAACCGTCGTCTAGAAATACGAGTTGGCAGCCCATCTCTTTCGCTTTTTCAACAGCAAGTTCACGTTTTTCGCTGACGATCACCACTGCACGGGGGAGGACATTGGCATAGAGCATCGCTTCATCGCCGCTCACGTCGACATCGACCAGGACCTTTTTGCCGTCCGAAACAAGAACAAGTCCCCTGCTTTTGCGGCCGTAACCGCGCAAGATGACGGCAACATTCTCATAGCGTGACGCCAATGCCGATACAATTGGCGTCTTTCCGCTTCCACCGACCGTAAGGTTTCCCACGCTGACGATAGGTATCGAAAAATCCTGGGGAACTTTGCTCTTGTATCGAAGATTCATAAACGCGCAATAGAGCAGACTTATTGGCCAAAACAGCAGTGACAAAAGCTTTTGAAAGAGGTCCGGCGCATAAAGATAACGCTCACCCCATAGGGTCAGGGCCTGTTTCAAACGCGTGTTTTCGAAACCTCTTTGATTGCGTCGCAGATGTAGTCGACCTCTTTGTCACTCAAAGCCGCATAGATCGGAATAGAGAGAATCGTCTGATAATTGCGAAGTGCCACAGGAAAATCGTTGATACGCAGCATATATTTGGCTTTATAGTAGCTCAAAAGATGCAGCGGGATATAGTGCAGTCCCGTGTCGATCCCCCGCTTTTCCAGTTCACGTGCGAACGAGTCACGGTTTTTATCGATCTTGATAATATAGTTGTTAAAGGCATGATCTTCTTTCACCACAGGAAGCGTGATATGGGCAACCCCTTTGAGTTTCTCATTGAACTTTGCGGCGATCTCTTTCTGTCGGGCAATGGTCTGATCCTGGCGCGAGAGCTGCACATCGATAAAAGCGGCATCAAGGTCACTCATCGTATACTTGTTGCCGATAGCCGTCACGTCGTAGATATACTCCAATGAGTCTTCATCAGTGACTATGGCATGGTTACGCAGCAGTTTTGCACGTTCCATAATATCGACATCTTCCGTAACCAGCATGCCGCCCTGGCAGATATTCTTTTTAAGGTGCTGGGAGAAGCTGAAACAGGTGACAACAGCACCGGTCGAACCTATCTTCTGACCTTTATAGGTCGCTCCAAGCGCATCAGAAGCGTCTTCAATGATCTTGATATTATAGATCTTGGCGATGTTGTAGAGGCGTTCAAGATCCATCGGCTGACCTGCGATATGCGAGACGATGACGGCTTTGAGTTTTTTAGACTGGTTATCTTCGAGATAGTTCTCCAGCTTGTCAAGATCGATATTAAAGGTCTCTTCATCGATATCGATGAAGGTCGGTTCTGCATCGAAATGGCGGACCACTTCAGGCACTGCCGGGTAGGCATTGACAGAACAGAGCACCCTGTCTCCGCGTTTGAGATCAATGGCAAGCATCGCAAGATGCAGGGCACCTGTTCCGCTTGAGGTCGAAACGGCATAAGAGGCTCCGATATAGCTTTCGAAGTTCGCTTCAAGATCTTCAACGGCGTAGAAGGCATCCCCCTTGAGAACATCAGCAATGCGCTGCTGCTCTTTGGTACCAATATCAATTTTATAAAACGGAATCTGCATTTTTTTTTCCTTTAAAGTGTTATATCCCGGGGATAATTAAAATCATGGTTGATCGTTCGTGATGTCAGTTTCGCGATCACCGGCATCTTCCGCTTGAATTGGTTGCGGTAGATACGGGTGATAATAAGATCTAAAAGCTTGGCATCGACACCTGCTGCCAGAAGCTCTTCTCTGCTTTTGCGCTCTTCGACATAAGCACGCAGGGCCGCATCAAGTACGGCGTAGCTGTAACCCAACTCAGCCTCATCGCTCTGGCCTTCCCAAAGATCAGCCGACGGCGGCTTATTGATGATCGAATCGGGAACACCCAGATACCGGGCCAGCTCGAAGACCTCGCTTTTATAAAGGTCCCCTATCGGGTTGAGCGCTGAAGCCAGGTCGCCGAAAAGCGTACCGTAACCCAGCATCAATTCACTTTTATTGCTTGTCCCTAAAACCAGAGCGCCCTCTTCGGCCGAGACGTCAAAAAGCGTCGCCATCCGCATTCTCGCCGAGAAGTTGCCCTTGCGGAGACTGCTCATCGCACTGTTCTCATACGCTTTTAAAAGCGGTGTGATATCGCGGGTGACCGCACGCATCTTAAACTTGTCGACCAGCTCGTCCGCATCGTCCAGCGAACTTTGCGATGAGTAGTGCGACGGCATCTTGACACAGAGCAGATTGTCCCCAAAAGCTCTGTGTGCCAACACGGCCACAACCGCAGAATCTATACCGCCGCTGAGCCCCAGTACAACGCTGTTCAGACCTGTCTTTCGCACCTCATCATCGAGAAAGCGGACAAGATAGTCTGTGATCATCTCATATTTACGCATGCAGCAAAAACCTTAAATCGAAACTTAATTAATTTTATTATATCTAACTTCGATTGTTAATTTGTTTACAAAGTTCATGGGAAATCATTTGCTTTCACCATCGTCAAAAAGATGCGCTTTTGTCTTGTCGTTGATGCCTGACAGACAGTGTAAAAAACAGCGTATCAGCACTGATGCTCTTGCAGGATCTTTTTCATCTCGCGGCAGCTGAACCCTGCCGATCGCCTCGCTTCGACATTGACATTCTGTTTTTTGGGAAAAGCCCCGGGATAAAAGGCTTGAACGATATCAAAGAAGATATCTGTCGTAACGTTCTCCCGGGCACACGCGTAGGTGAACCACCTGTCGCCTTTGAGGACATGATCGATCTCTTCATCCAGAATGGTCCTGAGCGCCGACTTGATCTTCTCCAGCATCGCATCGCTCTGCAGACGCTCCAGACGCTCAAGCACCTGAGGGGTCGCATCAAGACCGTTGGCTTCAAGAAAGCGCGGCACCACCGCCATCCGTTCTATCAGCGTCTGAGTTCGTTCGGACGCTTCAAAGAGCGCATTATGGACCTCAATATCACCGTATCCGGTACCGAGCTCTTCGAGGAGAACATTGAGCATCTCAAAGTGGCGTATCTCGTCATCCGCGACTTCCAGCCAATCATCATAATAGGCTTTCGGCAGTCCCTGAAAGCGGTAGGCGTGATCAAGCGCCAGATCGATCGCACTGTATTCGATATGGGCGATGGCATGGAGCAGGATGATCTTGCCCCGGTCGGTTGTCAGTTTCCGCCGTTTCGGTACGATCTGCGGCGAGACGATTGTGCAAAAAGAGGCATAGCTCGGTGCTGTAAAGGTCAAAGGTGAAAATTGATCTTCGAATGTGACGCCGCCCGCTCTGTAGGCCGCATAAAAATCCCGGAATGCCTCAATCTTTTCTGAAGGCTTCTCGATAGTTAACAGATGCTCTAGTGATTTATAAAAATTCATAGGTATAATCATACCAATAAAAAGTGAAAGATTATGATGAAAATAAAAGTTCAGCCGATGGGCATGTACCAAACCAACTGCTATATCGTCACCGTTGACGGCAAAGATTTTATTATCGATCCGGGTGTCAATGCGACCGAATGGGTCAAGGCAAATGTCACCAATCCTGTCGCCGTCCTCAATACGCACGGCCATTTTGATCATGTCTGGTCAAACCAGGAGGTCAAGGAGTATTTCGATATTCCGCTCTACACCCCCAAAGGCGATATACCGATGCTCCATGACAACAGCTGGGTACCGGAGCTGCCGCCCTCTTATCCCGACTTCGAAGTCGAAGGCGAAGTAACGACCATTGAGATCGCCGGCGTACCGGTCACCTTCAGGCATTTTCCGGGACACTGTCCGGGCTGCTCGACGATAGAGATCGGCGATGCGATGTTCAGCGGGGATTTTATCTTCGACCGCAGTATCGGCCGGACCGATTTTCCCTACTCTTCGCCGCAGGAGATGAAAAACTCACTTCAGCGGTTTATGCAGATCGATTATGACAAGACGGTCTACCCTGGACACGGCGGCACGACCAGCATCAGAGCGGAACAGAAAAATGCACCCTACTGGATACGGAGCATTGCATAGAGCACAACCTATTCTTCTGCACACTTATCTTCTGTTCAATACATGCTCTTTTGTGACAACCGTTTTGAAACGTGCTGTAAAGAGAGGCCGCTCGCCACTGGCGGCACTGACTTCGACCACTGCCTTGACGCCTTCCCTCTCCACAATTCTGGCTTCGAAATCGATGAGATCGCCGACGCGGCTCGGCGCCAGGAAACGGCACTCGCTGCTTGCGAGTACGACATTGGGTTCGTTCACCGCACACATCGCGGCAAAATCGGCGGCACCGAAAATAAAGCCGCCATGGACCAGCCCCTCATGATCGGCCGCCATCTGCTGCGTTGTTGCTAGACGGACATGCGCCAGACCTTTTTTGATCTTCACCACTTCACCGCAGAGCCCGTTATCGATTTTCAGGTGCGTATTCTGCTGCATCACTTTCCCTTCGGCATTTTGGTCAAACGCACATAGACACGTTTGGGCGCACTGTAGCCTTCAACGGTCTTTGTCTCGTCTTGCGGGTCCAAAAAGTCTTCCAGACTCTGCCCTTCTATCCACTCGGTCTTGCGCTGTTCATCGGGCGTTGTCACCGAGGTCTCCAGTACGTCGAACGTGCTGAAACCGGCACGCATGCACCAGTTTTTGAGAGCCGGTACGGTCGGCACGAAATAGATATTGGGAATCTTCGAGTAGCTCCCTTTGGGACAGAGCGCCATCTCCTCTTCTCCGTCGATCATGAAGGTGTCGAGATAGAGCTCCCCGCCATCATCAAGTCCCTGAAAAAGCTGTTTCAGCATGGCGACGGGGTCGCTGCGGTGGTAGAGCACGCCCAGGCAGAAGATCGTGTCGAACTTCTCTTCATAATAGGGCAGATGTTCGACACCCAAAAGCTCATATCGGATATCTGTCTTCGCAAAGTGGTTGATGAAGTCGAACTGTGTCTTATAGAGTGCAGAAGGGTCAAAACCGACCAGTGAGGCCGGTTTGTCCTCCTGCATGCGAAAGAGGTAGTAGCCGTTGTTGCAGCCGATGTCGGCGACACGTTTCTCTGCGAGATTGAAATGCGGGCGCAGCAGGTTGTACTTCATGAAACTCTGCCACTCCGTGTCGATAAAGAGGCCGAAAAGATCGAACGGTCCCTTTCGCCACGGCATCATCATCCGGGCAACATCTTCGATCTGAGTGTGATCAATATCTTCGTTCGTCTGCAGGGCTACGGTGTCACCCAGAGAGAGAACGGCGTCGACCTGCGGCAGTGCGGCAAGTGCTTCGCGCAGCGGTCTGATATTTTTCCACGTCATCCATTTTTCGCGCTCTTGGCGCAGGGCATTCAAATCCATAAAAATCTCTTAGTTTCAGGTGGCGCAATTTTAGCTAAAGCTTGTTAAAATTCTTTTCATGCGAATAGAACAGAAAGCAACCATCATCTCATCCAGCACCGCGGCACTTTTGGTCACCATTAAAATGGTCGTCGGGGTGATGAGCGGCTCGGTTGCCATCCTCGCCTCGGCCATCGACTCTTTTCTGGATCTTCTGGTCTCACTCTTCAACTATTTTGCCCTTCACCATTCCGAAAAAAAAGCCGATAAGAAATTTAATTTCGGCCGGGGGAAACTCGAAGCGCTTGCCGCCGTTATTGAGGGCACCATCATCTCGGCTTCCGCAATCTTTATCCTCTATAACGCCGTAATGAAGCTTCTCCATCCCGAAGAGATCGCCTATATGACACTCTCACTGATCGTCATGGGTATCTCCATTCTCTTTACAACGGCTCTCGTGCTCTACCTGATCAATGTTGCCAAGAAGACCGGAAACCTTGTTATTCGTGCCGATGCGCTCCATTATGAGACTGACCTTTACACCAACGGCGCGATACTGGTCGCACTCGGTGTCATCCACTATACCGGTTTCGGGATCATTGATCCGATCCTGGGGATCGCCATCACCTTTTATATGATCTATTCGGCCTACCCGATCATTAAAGAGGGGCTTTTAATGCTGATGGATATCGCCCTTGATGATAATGAGATCAAGAAGATAGAGCACTATCTGGATGGGGTTGATGATATCAACGGCTATCACCGTCTGAGTACCAGACGCTCCGGCTCCGACATCTTTATATCAGTGCATGTGGTTTTCAATGTCAGTATCTCTCTTTTTGATGCCCATCGTGTCACCGACAGGATCGAAGAGGATTTCCAGAAACTCTTTAAAGATGAGCGTGTTCACTCCATCGTCCATATGGACCCTTATGATGATTCAGATGCCAACCTCTACGAGTTGGACATCGAAGACGAGATTCTTTAAACAACATAAAGAGTATCTCTAAATTTACAAATGAAGGAGACAGTATGAGGAAATTAGCGCTTATCGTACTATGCAGTGCGGTATTGACAGCGAGCCCCGATGAGAGTAATCAGAAGGAGTTAGACGCTGTGGTCAAAACGGGGCAGGAGGTCTCAGCAGCATTGATCAATACGCTGGGGAAAAACCTCAAACAGCATATGGAGGCCGAGGGGGCCCTCGGTGCGGCAGAGTTTTGCAGCACTAAAGCCTACGCATTAACCGCAGAAATCGGTGAGCAGTTCGGGAAAGATGTTCAGCTAAAGCGCATCTCTCTTAAAGAACGCAATCCTGCCAACCAGGCCGAAGGCGATGAGAAGGCAATCCTGCAATCGCTTGAAAACCTGCAGCAAAGCGGCGTTTTACTGCCCGAATATCTAGTAGAACGCGTCAATGACGATACCTACAAATATTACAAGCCGCTTATGATCAATAAGCAGATCTGTCTGAAGTGTCATGGCGATATAAGCAAAGACCAGAAGCTCTCACAGTTTTTTAAAGAGACCTATCCTCATGATAAAGCGACAGGGTACAAGTTCGGTGATCTTCGCGGTGCGGTTGTCGTAACAATTAAAAAATAGAGGTTTTTATCAGATGCCTGACATATGGGCACCTCTTCCTGTGTTCCAAAGAAGAGGTTTGCCTTTTACTTAAGAGACACTCTGTTCAAATGCCGTAGCCGACATTGCGTGTAGACGGCGTTCAAGACGGTCGATCACCGCGAGGAGCTGATGCGAGACATCCAGTAACTGCTCATAATACTCTTTAGCCTTCTCTTTGTCACTGTCAGAGATCTTATTCTTCATTTTGAAGAGTTTCGAGAAGAACGAACGGTTCATATCGCCGAAATAGAGCTTGAATATCTTCATATAGATGTCGTGCAGATTAAAATGCAGGGTTTCGATCTCATGCAGACAGTCCATCCCCGGTATGGCATTGAGGTTTTGACCCTCTCCGTAAAACCATTGACCAAACTTACAGTCGGTGCAATCAACAGGAATAGACTCTTTTTCGACAGGCAGACCTTCAATAAGGGCTTTCGCACGCTGAACCCATTTTACGTGTGCTTTTTTAGCATTGTGCAACTGCTCAACTGTTTCTGCTTTATTCATAATCAACTCCGTTATACAAATTTTCAAATAAGAACATATTATACTTAATTTATTACATTTTCATCACAAATTATTATAATGTCATCAATATAACCAACAACTTAAAATTTATTACAGCCTTAAGCAATTTCGATAAGTTTACAGGAAAACCGATCTGCCATGGTCAAATATTTTCTGAGTCGATTTGAGGTCTTTGAAAAATTCAAGGTGTTTCCCGCGAACGGCATATCAAAAGGATCGCCGTCTGTTCTATAGACAGATCCACTTCTGATATTTTGCGATAGAGTGACTCCGTGTCTTCAGCACTCCCATTCACTCTGTAAAGGAGACTCGCCTGATCGCATTATCATAAACGCTTTTTGACTATTTGGCGTACTCGACCGCACGGCTTTCACGGATGACGTTGACCTTGATATCCCCCGGATAACTTACTTGGGATTCAATCTCCTGTGCTATCTCTTTAGCCAGCAGCGAAGCTTCGTCGTCGCTGACCAGTTCGGCACTTACCATCACCCTTACCTCACGCCCTGCATTAATGGCATAAGCCTGTTTGACACCTGTTTTCGAAGAAGCAATATCTTCGATCGCAGTTACCCGTTTTAAAAAGCTCTCCAGTACTTCTCTGCGAGCCCCCGGACGTGCGGCCGATAGGGAATCCCCTGCGCAGACTGCCGCACATTCAACACTTTTGATCTCTTCGAGCCCGTGGTGGGCATAAATGGCATTGATCACTACCGGATCTTCATTGTATCGCCGGCAGATCTCTGCGCCCAGGTCGACATGCGAACCTTCAAAGTCATGGGTTAGCGCCTTGCCGATGTCATGCAGAAGACCCGCACGTTTCGCCAGTTTGGCATCGCCGCCCATCTCAGCCGCCATGATCCCGGCAAGATTGGCCACTTCCAACGTATGCGCCAAAGCATTTTGACCGTAGCTTGCACGATAACGAAGGCGCCCGACCAATTTTATAAGTTCGGGATGCAAGCCGTTGACGCCGAGCTCAAAGACCACGTTCTCGCCATCTTCGAGGATCTTCTCTTCAAACTGATCACACACCTTGTTGTAGATCTCTTCGATACGTGCCGGCTGAATGCGCCCGTCTTCGATCAGCATCTCCAAGGTACGGGTTGCGATCGCCCGGCGGTACATATTGAAGCTGCTCACAATAATCGTATTCGGGGTATCATCGATAATGATATCCACCCCCATCAGCATCTCCAATGTCTTGATGTTCCGACCCTCACGGCCGATTATACGTCCTTTGAGCTCATCATCATTCAAGTGCACCGTATTCATCAGCCGTTCATTGGCAAATTCACCGGCATAACGTGACGTCGCCTGTGCAAGGATGTAGTTGGCCTTGCGTTCGCCCTCGCGTTTTGCCTCATTTTCATAACGGCGGACGACATGGGCGATATCGGCGCGCGAACGCTCTTCGACCTGTTTCAGCAAAATCTCTTTGGCTTCCTCATTTGTCATCCCTGCCGCATTTTCAACGGCTTGTATCGCTTTTTCAATGCGCTGCTCATACTCATCTTTGCGTTTGACCAGACCTTTCTGCTGACGTTCCAGATTTAACTGCTGGCTTGTTATCACACCGCGTTCGCGTTCTAATACCGTCTCTTTCTCTTTAACGTTTGCATCAAACGCTTTCACCTTTTTTGCAAAAAGATCTTCCCGTCCGGATAGATCTTTGAGCGCACGTTCGCTCGCTTCGTTATACTGTCGCAGAGACTGCTGTTCGATGTCTCTTGCCTTGAGATTGGCGCGATCGAGCAACAACTCCGCTTCTTTTTCGATTGCGCGGGCCTTTGCCTTTGCCTGTTCGATATAGACATCGGACTGTGCACTGGCGATCTTCTTGGAGATCAAAAATCCGAGCAGGCCGCTAACTGTGGCTATGCCACCTCCTAAGAGTATTTCGCTTATCATTTTTTGTACCCTTCGCTGCAGCATAATACGCTTGCGGGGTAATCAGTAAGTCTGCCTGTATATCATACTTGTCGCAAATATATTTAGAGGTATTACAAAGTTTTGACTGAACAAATATAATATAGGGTTTATGTTTTAGTCTTGCAAAAAAGCGGTCATACATTCCTTTACCGAAACCTATGCGGCGTCCTTCACCGTCTACACCCACTGCTGGTACTATTGCTACATCAATTTTTTTAATTTTTAAATTCGAATTCCCCGGCTCACAAATACAAAATCTCTTTTTTGTCAGAGGGAGTCTAAATGGTACCATCTTGAAACTGTCGTCTTCCATAAACGGCAGATAGACTTTTTTCTGGCGGCGAAGCGACGCAACAGCGCTGCGGATATCCGGTTCCATGCCCAAAGGCCAGAAAGCCAGGACGCTTTTCGCACTTTTCACTTTCGGGTGCCTGAGCAGTCTCTCTTTGAGTTTTGCATCGCGGTATCCGCGATCATGCAGGCTTAAAGATTGCAGTGTTTCAAGGCATTTTTTTCGTAAAGTCACTTTTGTCACAGACATTTTGCACCTTAGATTGGTTATAATCATGGCAATTTTATCTAAAGGGCACTCATTATCCCCTAAACACTTCCTGCCGAAGTGTTTTGTGCCCACAAAAAGGCTGTTTTATGTTGAAAAAGACACTTCTTACACTGGCTATTGTACTCCCTGCTCCTCTTTTTAGGCTGCAGCAGTGATACCGGCGAAGAGAAGAACATGGTTGCTTCCGAAACTTACCATCTTGTCGATACGAAGGGTGCCGACTATAATGTCACCAAAGAGGGACTTAACTTCTATGTCAACGGGCATAAGAACAAGGTCATCATGTTTGACATCTTTGCCACCTGGTGCCCGCCGTGCCGCGCAGAAGCGCCGAACCTTACCCACCTGCAGAAAACTTACCATGATGATCTGCTGATACTCGGTGTGACCATAGAAGACGGCATCTCCAACAAAGAGCTTGATGCCTTCAAAACAGAGTACGGCGCGGATTATGCCATTGTGAACTCCAAAGACAACGAAAAGCTCTACCGCGCCATCGCCTCTGCCACCAAGGCCGGCCAGCGTTTTCCGATTCCCTTTATGGTGATGTACAAAGACGGTCAATACGTTACCCATTACGTCGGCCAGACACCCGAAGAGATGATCGATAGCGACATCAAGAAGGCCTTGGGAAAATAGATGTTTAGTTTTTTCAAAAAAGGACTCGCCAAGACGACCGAGGCGATGAAGGTCGTCGCGCCCAAAAAACGGGTGCGCATTCCGAAAGCGGACCTGGAGGATATTCTCCTCGAGGCCGACGTCGAATATGATCTTGTCGAGATTATCCTGCGCGAGCTCTATGAAGAGACGGTCACAAAAGAGCAGCTCGAATCAAAACTTCTGGCCACGATGGCATGGGCGAACTACAAAGAGCCCGAATTCACAAAACCCTTTGTCGAACTGATCATCGGGGTAAACGGCGCCGGCAAAACGACGACCATCGCAAAGTTGACGAAACACTATAAAGATCAGGGAGAGCGCGTCATACTCGGTGCGGCAGACACCTTCCGTGCAGCGGCTATCGAGCAGCTGACACGCTGGGCAGACAAGCTCGACGTTCCCATTGTCGCATCACGCCAGGGGCATGACCCTTCAGCCGTCTGTTACGACACCATCGAGTCGGCAAAAGCCAGAGGCTTTGAACGTGTCATCATCGACACGGCCGGCCGTCTGCACACGCAGACCAATCTGGCGAATGAACTGAAAAAGATCGTCCGCATCAGCGACAAGGCGCACGCCGGTGCACCCCACCGCAAGATCCTGGTCCTGGACGGTACGCAGGGAAACTCCGCCATCGCGCAGGCCAAAGCCTTTAACGAGATGATCAAGATCGACGGTATCATCATCACCAAGCTCGACGGTACCGCCAAGGGGGGTTCGATCTTCAGTATCGCCCATGCGATGCGCATTCCCATTCTCTATGTGGGCGTAGGCGAACAGCCCGAAGATCTCGTGCCGTTTGACAAATATGCCTTTATCGACAATTTTCTCGACCCGCTCTTCAGCGTCGATGAAAACAATGTCAGCTGCTCAGGAGAAGGGACCGGACTTCGCTTATCGAGCTTTCACAGCTTACCGCCGAGCAGCGGCAAAAGCTCAACGCCCTTCTTGACTGCCGACGGCTATGACGTGCTCTCGAAACACTTCGTCCGCGAACGTGACAGCTGGAACGAATACAAGATCGAGGCCAACGAAAAAAGCTACCAGATCGAGATCGTCGACCGCAACGGCAAGGTGATCAAAGCCTACAAAGCCGACCAGCTCCTCTGCCTACGCGTTCCGCCATCGCGCAGGCCAAAGCCTTTAACGAAATGATCAAGATCGACGGTATCATCATCACCAAGCTCACGTACCGCCAAGTGGTTCGATCTTCAGTATCGCCCATGCGATGCGCATTCCCATCCTCTATGTGGCGTCGGCGAACAGCCCAAGATCTCGTGCCGTTTGACAAATATGCCTTTATCGACAATTTTCTCGACCCGCTGTTTACCGTCGATGAAAACAAAGCCGGCGTTCAGGAGAAAGGACCGACTTCGCTTATCGAGCTTTCGCAGCTCACCAACGAACAGCGAAAAAAACTAATAGACCTGCTCGACAGCGACGGTTACGATATGCTCTCCAAACACTTCGTACGCGAACGCGACAGCTGGAACGAGTATAAACTTGTTGCCAACGAAGAGAGCTACGCCATGGAGATCGTCGACCGCAACGGCAAGGTGATCAAAGCCTACAAAGCCGACCGGCTCCTCTAAACCCTCTTTGCGAGGCTCTGCCTCGGCCCTATTCTGCTATATTTATCCCATACTATCTCCAATAATTTTCTTTTTGCCTGCCTCATTTCCCACTTGCAAATAAAAACACATTTTGTGCTTTTAACGGGTTTTTCAACAAATCAACCACATAAATGTTCAATTAACGCGACATTCCGTATTAAATATATAGAAGAAAATTTCCACTTTCATGTCAATATTAAAAAATATTTATAAATAAATATACGCATTTAATGTGACTTAATATTGATATATAGCGTTGAAATGTATAGTATGTTCGTTAAACAAATAGTTATATCTAAAGCTTTATCTCACTTGCCATGTATTTCAAGTTTTAAATATGCCTGTTTATGTAAGTGAATTGGCTAATTTTATATAAGGAGATCTCAATGAAGAGATTGATTTTAGGTTTGATTACTCTGGGGTTGCTTTCATCAAGCACATTTGCAAAAGAAGTTAAAGTATGTAATGTAACAAAGAATTTTACACCAAGTGTGTTGGAAATGGCCTGCGAAGGAGACTTGGACAACACAACAACATTAAAAGAGATGTATAAAATGGGTTGGAAATTTGTAGGAACATCTTTGTCTGGTAGTGGTGGGCAAGTCGTTATATTGGAAAAATAACTTCAAATAAGTGTGCAACGATATAACAAATCATTGAGACCAATCTAAAATCCACTCGCGGGTTTCAGATTGCTGATTTTAAACCTTATGAATTTATGAAATCCGTTATTGATAGCGAACCTGTTTCCAGCAACCTATCGATGTTCAACATCATACTCCTGCAAGGGAGCACTCAGGCTCCTCTTTTCAGCCCTGTTCCTATTCACAATGATGGCAGCAGACGTCAGTGCAAGTGTTTACTCCCATCCTGAGAAGTGGCTCGCGGAGGCTGAGACTGCTTACGAACATGTCGAAAGTTACACCGCCATTTTTCATAAACAGCAACGGATAGCGGGAAAACTCCTTGAGGAAGAGAACATATACCTCAAGGCCAGAAAAAGGCCATTTTCCCTGTATATGAAATGGGTAACAGAGCCTTACGAGGGGAGTGAGCTGCTTTACGTAGTGGGCTGGAATGAAGGCCGTGCCAAGGCTCACAGAGGTGGCTTTCTGAGCTTTATCGTCCGCAATCTCAAGCCAAACGCCCCGCAACTCATGAATGATAACCTTCGTCCGGTCACCAGTACAGGGGTTGGCTTCCTCCTGAAAACCGTTGCGATAAACATGCGCAAGGCGATTAAGGCCGGAGTGCTCACTTTCACCGATCAAGGATCGAAAATATCTACGGCAGGGATACGCAGGTTCTGGAAATAGACATACAAGGCGAGAAAACGGAGGACTACGACGGCGCGCGGTTTGTCATAAATCAGGATGTTGAGAGCAAGATCCTTATAAGGCTAAGAGTTTATAACCGGGACGGACTACTCGTTGAGAACTATGGTTACGAGAACCTGAATATTGACGCACGTCTCTCAGACACCGACTTCGACCCAAATAATCCGAAGTATCACTTCTGAGAGCACCGAGGTCAGCGTCATAGTTACTGCAGATAGCGCTACATAACTATGCGCTCGTACCGACGTCGGCGCTGATGCGCCACCGCGCCAGAGCTTGGTCGTTATACAAATAAGAGCACTAAATCAAAACCCTTGAACGAGATACTTCATCTAAATATTATTTGATAATTGTTTTTGCCCTACTATCATCAGCATTGTACATTTATTGGCACCTCCTCAACTATCGCCGACTAATCTTTCTCATCGCATCCCAAAAAAGTTTTTAAGCTTCTTTCCGCAAAATCTCCAAAATAAGCGCTATACTGATTCAAAATATTTATCAGCATTAAAAACCAACCAAATATAATTAATATGTTTAAGTATTTTTATGTCATTAATATAATATCTATGCAGGTGCAGCACGGTAGCACAACAATATCTACTCCAAGGAGACGTGTATGGCCATATCCGACAAGCACCCCGCCCAAGCCAATCTGTCAAAACCGAAATCCCGCTCACAGCAGAAAGCCAGGCCGCAGCTGCCCAAAGCGCCGACCGGCATTCAGGGGCTGGACGAGATCACCGGCGGCGGATTGCCCAAGGGGCAGGCCGACGCTGGTCTGCGGCGGCGCGGGCTGCGGCAAGACGCTGCTCGGCATGGAGTTCCTGGTGCGCGGCGCGACCGAGTTCGACGAGCCGGGCGTGTTCATGGCGTTCGAGGAGACCGCCGAAGATCTGACCGAAAACGTCGCCTCGCTCGGCTTCGATCTGAAGGACCTGGTCGCGCGCAAAAAGATCGTGCTGGATTATGTCTATATCGAGCGCAGCGAGATCGAGGAGAGCCGGCGAATACGATCTGGAAGGGCTGTTCATCCGCCTGGGCCACGCCATCGATTCCATCGGCGCCAAGCGCGTCGTGCTGGACACCATCGAGTCGCTGTTCTCCGGCCTGCCCAACCCGCTCATCCTGCGCGCCGAACTGCGCCGCCTGTTCCGCTGGCTGAAGGACAAGGGCGTGACGGCCATCATCACCGGCGAACGCGGCGACGGAACGCTGACCCGCCAGGGCTTGGAAGAGTACGTCTCCGACTGCGTGATCGTGCTCGACCATCGCGTCAGCGAGCAGACCTCCTCGCGGCGCCTGCGCGTGGTCAAGTATCGCGGCTCGACCCACGGCACCAACGAGTATCCGTTCCTGATCGACGAAGACGGCATTTCGGTGCTGCCGGTCACGTCGCTGGGCCTGGAGCACAAAGCCTCCAGCGAGCGTATTTCCAGCGGCGTTGCGCGTCTCGACGCGATGCTGGGCGGCAAGGGCTACTACCGCGGCAGCAGCGTGCTGGTCTCCGGCACGGCGGGTACCGGCAAGAGCAGCCTCGCCGCGCACTTTGCCGACGCCGCCTGCCGTCGCGGAGAGCGCGTGCTCTACTTTTCCTTTGAGGAATCCCCCGATCAGATCATGCGCAACATGCGTTCCATCGGCATCGACCTGCAACCGTGGGTCAAGAAAGGTCTGCTGCAGATTCACGCGGACCGCCCCTCGTCTGCGGGCCTGGAAACGCATCTGGCCATGAAGCACAAATTGATCAGCTGTCTTCAAACCGCAGGTGGTGATCATGGATCCGCTGAACAGTTTCGTCATCGGGGACAATGAGATCGAAGTCAAATCGATGTTGATGCGGCTGGTGGATTTTCTGAAAACAAAACAGATCACCGGCCTGTTCACCAATCTGGCCCAGAGCGGCAGCCCGGTCGAGCAAACCGATGTTGCCATTTCGTCCGTGATCGACACCTGGCTGTTGCTGCGTGATATCGACAGCGGCGGCGAACGCAATCGCGTGCCTGTCCATCCTGAAATCGCGCGGCATGGCGCACTCCAACCAGATACGCGAGTTCCTGCTCACCGATCACGGCGTGGAATTGCGCGATGTCTACGTCGGGCCGGAGGGGGTGCTGACCGGCTCGGCGCGGCTGACGAAAGAGGCGGAAAATGAAGCCGCGCTGTTGATACGCAACCAGGAAGTCGAGCTGCGGCGGATCGAGCTGGAACGCAAGCGCACGACGCTGGAAGCGCAGATCGCCATGCTGCGCGCCGAGTTTGCGGTACAGGAGGTCGCGTCGTTGAAAATCATCGGCCAGGAAACAGCCGAGAAAGCACAGCTCGCGCAGGGACGTGAGGACATGGGAGTCAGCCGCAAAGTGGATGCGAAACCGAACAAACGAAAAAGGGGACTCGAAATGAAACGAAGCCGACACCGGACGTCTTCACCGCATGCGGCAGAGCTCGGACCACTATATTCTGAAACTGTACGTGGCCGGACAGTCGCCGAAATCCGTTCAGCCATCGCCAACATCAAAAAAATCTGCGAAGAGGAACTGCAGGGGCACTACGAGCTGGAGGTGATCGACCTCTACCAGCAGCCGCAACTGGCGCAGGGCGATCAGATCATCGCCGTGCCGACGCTGATCAAGAAACTCCCGCCCCCGTTGCGCCGCATCATCGGCGACCTGTCGGACACCGCGCGCGTGCTGGTGGGGCTGGATATAAAGAAAAAAGCGTAATGCCAAAAAAACCCACAAGCCAACAGCAACTCCTCGCGGAAAACGCAGAGCTGCGCGCCCGGCTGAATGAAGCCGAAGAGACGTTGCGCGCCATTCGCGGCGGCGAGGCTGACGCCCTTGTTTTATCCGGTGCCGAAGGCGACCACATCCTTGCCCTGAAAGGTGGCCTGGAGCCCTACCGCGTCATGGTCGAGGCCATGGGCGAGGGGGCGCTCACGCTGGCAGCGGATGGCACCATCCTCTACGCCAACCGCCGTTTCGCCGATTGGGTCAAGGTGCCGCCCGAGAAGATCGTCGGGCTGCCGCTGCAGGGGATGCTCGCCGAGCAGGATCGGGAGGGGTTCGATGCGATGCTTGTTCGGGGAGCGGAGGAGACATCCGTGAAACGCTGACGCTGCAGGCGGCTGACGGCACGCAGATACCCGCCCTGTTCTCCATGTGCCCCCTGCCGCAAAGCGAAGGCAAGGTGATCTCCGTCGTCATCGCCGATCTGAGCGAGGTGGTTGCTGCCGCCGAGGCTCGCTCACGGCTGGCGCTCATCGTCGAGTCGTCCGACGACGCCATCGTCTCCACCACGCTCGACGGGGTGGTCGAGAGCTGGAACCGGGCGGCCGAAAAACTCTACGGCTATACCGCCAAGGAGGCGCTTGGGCAGCCCATCGACTCCCTTATTGTTCCACCCGAGCGCATCGATGAGGTGATGCACGAACTCGAGGCTGTCCGGCGGGGGGAGCGCACGCTGCTCAAAGACTCCGTGCGGCTGCGCAAGGATGGAACCCGGGTCGATGTGTCGATCAAGGCATCGCCCATCCTTGATGATGCCGGCAAGGTCGTCGGCGCATCCATCAACGCGCGGGATATCACCGAGCGCAAGCGGGTGGAAGCCGAGCTGCGTGAAAGCGAACTCGCCTATCGTACCTTGTCGCAGAACCTGCCCGGCATAGTCTACCGGGTGTTCTCCGCGAAAACGGGCGGATGCAGTTTTATAACGATATGCCCGTTCAAATGACAGGCTACGCAGCGGATGAACTGACCACCGGCAAGGTATGCTCGATCGAGCCGCTGATCCTGGACGAGGACCGTCCCGGCGTGGAGGCTGAAGTCATGCGCGCGATTGCAGAAAAACGCGCCTTCGCGGTGGAGTACCGGCTGAAGCACAAGGACGGTGGCATACGCTGGATGGCAGAACATGGCATGCCTGTTTACGGCACGGACGGCGCGCCACTTTATATCGATGGCGTGATCTTTGATATCACAGAGCACAAGCAGGAGGAAATAGAACTCCAGCTGTTTCGAACCCTGGTCGACAATTCCAGCGATGCAATCGAAGTGCTCGATCCTGCCACCCTGCGCCTTCTGGATGTAAACGAAACAGAATGCCGCGACCTGGGCTACAGCCGGGAAGAACTGTTGTCCATGAAGGTAACGGACATCGACCTGGGATTTACTGCGAACCAGATGAAAGAGATCCAGGCGCAGATCATGCGGAATAGGAGAGGCGCGATTCGAAAGTGTACACCGGCGCAAGGACGATACTACCTTCCCGGTGGAAGTCAGCACGAAACTGCTCGAACTCGACAAACCCTATGCGCTGAACATCGTGCGCGACATCACCGAACGCAAGAAGACAGAGGAAGAAATAAAATTCAAGAACACGATCCTCCAGACCCAACAGGAAGTCTCTCCGGATGCCATTCTCGTGGTCGACGAGAACGCACAAATCATTTCCTACAATCAACAATTCATTGATATGTGGCATGTTTCCCCGCAGATCATGGGCGCGGGTGTGGATGCACTCCGTACTCGAGGCAGTTGCCGACAAGGTCGAGAATCCGGACGCATTCGTTGCCCGGATTCAATATCTCTATGAACATCGCGACGAAAAGAGTCACGAAGAAATACCGTTAAAAGATGGCAGGATTATCGAACGGTATTCCGCTTCGGTTGCTGGAGCAGACGGCGTTTACTACGGACGCGTCTGGTATTTCCGCGACATCACCGAACGCAAAGAAGCGGAAGAGACACTACGCCGCACCAACCGCGCGCTAAAACGCTGTCGGCGGGCAATCTCGCGTTGGTGCGGGCCACGAGACGAGGATGAATTGCTGCAGACCATCACCAGCGTCATTGTGGAACAAGGCGGCTATGCACAGGCGGTGGTCGACTATGCCGAGGACGACCCGGAAAAGAGCATCACCCCCAAGGCGTGGTCGGGCTATGAGGGCGACCATTACTGGGCGGAACACCTCAGTTGGGCCGATACGGAACATGGCCAATTACCCGTCTCCAAGGCCATCCGCAGCGGCAAGACGCAGATATGCCATGACATCGCCAGCGACCCGGCATTCGAACCCTGGAGAGAGAGTGTAGTGGAACTCGGCTATGTCTCCAATATTGCACTGCCACTGTCCGATGGCAAACGAACTATTCGGCGGTCTGAGCATCTATTCATCCGATGCGAACGCCTTCGACGACGAGGAAGTCCGCCTGCTGGAGGAACTGGCCAACGACCTCGCCTATGGCATCGTCACCTTGCGCACCCGCAAAGAGCACGAGCAGCATGCAATCATCCTGCGGCAGAGCCTGGAGCAATCCATCCAGACCATCGCCGACACCGTGGAAGCGCGCGACCCCTATACCGCCGGCCACCAGCGGCGCGTGGCCGAACTGGCAACGGCCATCGCGCAGGAAATGGGCCTGCCGGAAGAGCAGATCAACGGCATCCACCTTGCCGGCATCATTCACGACCTGGGCAAAATCCACGTTCCGGCGGAAATCCTTTCCAAGCCCGGCAAACTCACCGATATCGAGTACATGCTCATCAAGCAGCACCCGCAGGATGGCTATGACATCCTGAAGAATGTGAAATTTCCCTGGCCGATTGCCGACATCATCCTGCAGCATCATGAAAGGATGGATGGCTCGGGCTATCCGCAAGGGCTCAAGGGCGATGCCATCCTGCTCGAAGCGAGAATCATGGCCGTGGCCGACGTGGTGGAAGCGATGTCCTCGCACCGGCCGTATCGCGCGGCTCTGGGCATCGAACCCGCGCTGGACGAAATCAGGCGCGGGCGTGGCAGCGCATACGATCCGGCGGCGGTCGATGCCTGTCTGAAACTGTTTGCCGAAGAAAATAGTTCACCTTTTAGCGACCAGCCATCCTAATTCAACATCTTCTTTGATTGTCCCTTTTCGGGAAATGTCAGGAAATTTGTCCGCACTGCTGTCATCTTGCGCTCTGCTGCGATCGGCTACGGCAGGTACAACCCTGGATGAAATGGAGTTTGCACGCAGGGGCAGAGACAGGCAAAGTTTCTGAGAACCATATTGGCTATATCTTACCCCGGTCGTTTGATGATACAGGTTGCATCCGAAGTTGAAATTGAAGGGAGTTCGGACCTTGGAAAGCCTCCGAGCTTGTTCCAAATAGTGAGGCTTGAGTTGTTGGCAATCAGCCTTTCATTCCGGTATAAGCTCTTAAACGTTAAAAAATCATAAATATGGTTAAATGCAGGGAAGCTAAAGGAGATTTCAGATGAAAGTAAAAAATATATTACCGTTGTGCCTAGTCGCACTTGCTCTGAATATTACGGGGTGTGATTTTAGTAGTCTGTCTCACTACAAAGTCCCTGAAAGTTCTTTTGACGCTTCAAGGACGCCACCGGCCCCGGACTATTCTGAAGTGGTCAATTGGGCTGTGCTGCCAGGATCGGGCAAGGAAAAAAGGTGGATGTTCTCTTTTTCCATCCGACCTCATATTTTGGAGACAAAAGCTGGAACCAGGCAATGGCCGATGAACGAAATGATCAAAAGAGCTATGGACGATATCAAGAATCAGACAGGGATATTTGAGGGGCAGGCCAATATTTATGCACCGTTTTACAGGCAGACCAGCCTGCACGCTCTTGATGCCGGAGAGGAAGATAAGAACAAGGCGCTCAGCGTAGCGTAATGCAGACATTGATAGAGCGTTTACATATTACCTTGAGCATTTCAATAATGGGAAACCCTTCATCCTTGCCGGACACAGCCAGGGACGCCACCTTTTGCTGTGGCTTCTTGAAGAAGGGTACTTGATGATCCAAAACTGAGGAACAAACTGGTGGCGGCCTATGTGATCGGCTGGTCAGTGACGGCGGACGATATCAAGGCATATCCTCGGTTGAAGATGTGTGAATCCTTTGACGAAACAGGCTGCATCGTCAGCTACAACACCCAGGAGAAAGACCCGGAAATTTCCATCGTCAGAAAGAATGCAGTCGCCGTTAACCCCCTGTTGTGGAACACTTCGGCAGAAGCCGCGCCAAAAGAGCTCAACCTGGGTGCCGTGTTTCATATTGACGGGGTTACGAAAGAAATACCGCATTACACGGGTGCGCAAACCGTAGCCGGAGCACTCATCGTACCCAGACCATCCAATGCCGATGAGCTCAAAACTGCGAGGGGGTTTTACCACGGCTATGACTATGCGTTTTTCTATAGGAATTTACAAAAGAATGTGGCGGACAGGATCGCGGCTTACCAAAGGCTGCATTAAACATCTGCATAACTGCCGGATGTTTTATAATAGATGGTGTTTCATTAAATAGGAATAAACAAGAAATCGGTCACTAATAGAATACTGATGACAGATGCTTGCACTGGGTGAGCGTTTTTTCAGGCAGTTTAACGCACTGTCGGACGAATATCATTAAGCCCCAAAGTGAGGCCCCTGCCCGCAGGCTTTACGTTTTACAGGAAAATAGCTGCCCCTCTATTCACATCCTTTTAAATCTCCTATAGATAAAATTAATTTATATGACTAATGAGTAATACTGAGAAAATACGTATCGAAACTGTTATATATTTGATTCATACAAAAACATATCCTGAACAAAAAAAGGAGGTTATTATGTCTGAAAATAAAGGCTCGCTGCATCACACTGCCGGCGGAGGCACGTCGAACCGGGACTGGTGGCCGAACCAGTTGAACCTGAAGATCCTGCACCAGCACTCCGCCCAGTCCAATCCGATGGGCGAGGACTTCAACTACGCCGAGGAGTTCAAGAGCCTCGACCTGGCGGCCGTGAAGAAGGACCTCGCGGCGCTGATGACCGACTCGCAGGACTGGTGGCCGGCGGACTTCGGCCACTACGGCCCGCTGTTCATCCGCATGGCGTGGCACAGCGCCGGCACCTACCGCATCGGCGACGGCCGCGGCGGCGCGCGGCGCCGGCCAGCAGCGCTTCGCGCCGCTCAACAGCTGGCCGGACAACGTCAACCTCGACAAGGCGCGCCGGCTGCTCTGGCCGATCAAGCAGAAGTACGGCCGGAAGATCTCCTGGGCCGACCTGATGATCCTCGCCGGCAACGTCGCGCTGGAATCGATGGGCTTCAAGACCTTCGGTTTCGGCGGCGGGCGCGAGGACGTCTGGGAGCCGGATGAGGACGTCTACTGGGGCGCCGAGAACGACCTGGCTGGGCGACAAGCGCTACTCCGGCGACCGGGATCTCGAGAATCCGCTCGCCGCCGTGCAGATGGGCCTGATCTACGTCAACCCGGAAGGCCCGAACGGCAACCCGGATCCGGTCGCCGCGGCCATGGACATCCGCGAGACCTTCGCGCGCATGGCGATGAACGACGAGGAGACGGTGGCGCTCATCGCCGGCGGCCACACCTTCGGCAAGACCCACGGCGCCGGCGATGCGGCCCACGTGGGCCCGGAGCCGGAAGCCGCCGGCCATCGAGGAGCAGGGCCTCGGCTGGAAGAGCAGCTTCGGCACGGGCAAGGGCGGCGACACGATCACCAGCGGCCTGGAAGTCACCTGGACCACAGACGCCGACGAAGTGGAGCAACAACTTCTTCGAGAACCTGTTCGGCTACGAATGGGAACTGACCAAGAGCCCGGCCGGCGCGCATCAGTGGAAGCCGAAGGACGGCGCGGGCGCAGGCACGGTGCCGGACGCCCACGACCCGTCGAAGCGTCACGCGCCGACCATGCTGACCACGGACCTCTCGCTGCGGTTCGACCCGGCCTACGAAAAGATCTCGCGGCGCTTCTACGAGCACCCGGACCAGTTCGCCGACGCGTTCGCCCGGGCGTGGTTCAAGCTGACGCACCGCGACATGGGCCCGCGCGCGCGCTATCTCGGCCCGGAGGTCCCGACGGAAGAGCTCATCTGGCAGGACCCCATCCCCGCGGTCGATCACGAGCTGATCGACGCACAGGACATCGCCGCGCTCAAGGAGCAAGATCCTGGCGTCCGGGCTGTCCGTCTCCGAACTGGTTTCGACCGCCTGGGCGTCGGCGTCCACCTTCCGCGGCTCCGACAAGCGCGGCGGCGCGAACGGCGCGCGCATTCGTCTGGCGCCGCAGAAGGATTGGGAAGTCAACCAGCCGGCCCAACTGGCGAAGGTGCTCAAGACGCTGGAGGGCATCCAGAAGCGCGTTCAACAGCGCGCAGTCCGGCGGCAAGAAGGTCTCGCTGGCCGACCTGATCGTCCTGGGCGGCTGCGCGGGCGTCGAGCAGGCCGCGAAGAACGCCGGCCACGACGTGACGGTTCCCTTCACGCCGGGACGCATGGACGCCTCGCAGGAGCAGACCGATGTGGACTCCTTCGCCGTGCTCGAACCGGTCGCGGACGGCTTCCGCAACTACCTGAAAGCCAGATACACCGTATCGGCCGAGGAGCTGCTGGTCGACAAGGCGCAACTGCTGACGCTGACCGCGCCCGAGATGACGGTGCTTGTCGGCGGCATGCGCGTCTTGAATACCAACTTCGGAGCAGTCCCAGCACGGCGTCTTCACCAAGCGGCCGGAAGCGCTCACCAACGACTTCTTCGTGAACCTGCTCGACATGGGCACGGAGTGGAAGGCGGCCTCGGAAGACGAAGACGTGTTCGAGGGGCGCGACCGCGCAACGGGCGAACTCAAGTGGACCGCCACCCGTGTCGACCTGATCTTCGGTTCGAACTCCCAGCTCCGGGCCCTGGCGGAAGTCTACGCATGCGAGGGGTCCCAGAAGAAGTTCGTACACGACTTCGTAGCCGCATGGGACAAGGTGATGAACCTTGATCGTTTCGACCTCGCCTGATCGCAGCATTAACGTCTTCCAAGGATTCTCACAGTGACGGCGGCACACCGTCCGCTGAACCGGAACATCGAAAAACCCTCGTTCTGTCATATATATCGCATCTTATTCTACTCTTTGCTACAATCATAAAACATTTTCTTAAGGTAACAGTATTGACTAGATTTTTCACCCAACAATCAAACATTAATAACCTGAAATCAGACACTGCAGCAGAGGTGAAAAATGGCTAAGAAAAAAGTGCTTTACGAATGTCAGCACTGCGGAATGACCTCGCCGAGATGGATGGGAAAATGCACCAACTGCGGGGCCTGGGATTCGATGATCGAGCTCAACGAACAGCAACAGGAGATCGTCAAGCTCACCGCCACTTCAACTACCGGCAAAAGCAAAGCCCAGGCCATCACCGAGGTGACCCATACCGAAGTAACCCGATTTTCAAGCAACGACAAAGAGCTCGACCTTGTCCTTGGCGGCGGTGTCGTACCCGGTTCGCTGACGCTTATCGGCGGCAGCCCCGGAGTAGGCAAATCGACTCTCCTGCTAAAGGTCGGCGCCAACATTGCCAGATCGGGCAAGAACACCCTCTATGTCACGGGGGAAGAGTCCGAAGGGCAGATCAAGCTCAGGGCCGACCGGCTCAAGGCCGTGGCCGACAACCTCTATCTTCTCTGCGAGATCAGACTGGAGCAGGTTCTTTTTGAACTCGGAGAGCGTCCCTACGAGTTTCTCATTATCGACTCCATCCAGACCATGTACTCCGAGAACATCACCTCCGCGCCCGGCTCCGTCACCCAGGTGCGCCAGATCACCTTCGATCTGATGCGCATCGCCAAAGAGCGGGGTATCGCGATCTTCATCATCGGCCATATCACCAAAGAGGGGTCGATCGCCGGGCCGCGTGTTCTGGAACACATGGTCGACACGGTGCTCTATTTTGAAGGCGACAGTTCGCAGGAGCTGCGTCTCCTCCGCGGTTTTAAAAACCGTTTCGGACCGACCAACGAGATCGGCGTCTTTGAGATGCGCAACGAGGGGCTGGTCTCGGCAAAAGATATCTCTTCGCGCTTTTTCAACCAAAGCAAAGCCCAACCCGGCTCTGCCCTGACCGTCGTGATGGAGGGCTCCCGCCCTCTTATATTAGAGGTGCAGGCGCTTGTCAGTGATTCGCACGCACCCAATGCCAAACGTCAGGCAACCGGTTTCGACAACAACCGCCTCAACATGCTGCTTGCCCTGCTTGAGCGGAAACTGGAGATACCGCTTAACGGCTATGATGTCTTCATCAATATCGCCGGCGGCATCAAGATCAACGAGACCTCGGCCGACCTTGCCGTACTGGCCGCCATTATCAGCTCCTTCAGAGACCGTACTATCTCCAAAGAGACCGTTTTCATCGGGGAGGTCTCTCTGGTCGGCGATATACGCGAGGTCTTCCAGATCGACACCCGTCTGCGCGAACTGCAGATGCACAATATCAACAAAGTCCTCCTTGCCAAAAAGCCCAAAGAGACCCACGGTGTCAAATGCTACGAGGTCGACGAAGTCACAAAACTGATCGATTGGATGTGAGCACGGAAAAGTTAAAGCCAACTGCTTGGCTTTAACCCGTGCGAAACCAGAGTCGATGTACAAAGTACCGACGTCGGCTTGAAAATAGATAGAAAAAGCGACAGCTTTCACGTTATTCGAACGAAACCGTAGGCGAAGTCCAAGGGACCGACGAAGGCTTGGACATCAATAAAAAAAGCGTAAGCTTTCACAATATTCGTGCGAAACCAGAGTCGATGTACGAAGTACCGACGCCGGCTTGAAAATAGATAGAAAACCGAAGGTTCACATTTTACGTGCGTGACCAAAGGAAATCCCTTCAGGGGAAAACCGAAGGTGTTATGCGAAGCATCACCGAAGGCTTCACTATAATAGGCACGCTAATGCAGTCTGCTTCTGCAACTTATCGTCCTGAAAAAACGAGGATAATACATCAATCATATTATAGAACTTTTGTTTCCTTTTGCGCATACTGAAGTATTGACTGAATACTGGTATACCTTAAGATTAATCAAAACAAATAAGTTATAAGATTAATTTATGAAGACAATTGAATCATTTCTTTTTTTGCGTAAACAAATTCTGGTAATGATCGCGCTGTCACTTCTTCCTGGTTTAGGCTATATTTTTTTAGCCTGGTTCAATAACGTCATAATGCCTGCCCTCATCTGGTATGCATTGACTTTGGCTGTCTCTATCTGGGGATATCAACTTCACAATGCCCGGCATCCGAAAAAAATGAATACGGAAGAGAGCAAAAAATGGTACACGAAGATCTCGATCTTTTTTTTACTTATTTTTTCTCTTTGGACCCTGATCTTTGTTCTTTACGCCCCTGAAGAGCGCGGACATCTGAACTACATTGCTATTTTTACGCAGATCGGTGCATCTGTCGTTGCATCGACGCTTCTTGCGTCTGATAAACGGCTGTTTGTGCCCACGCTGCTGATTCTCCTGATCCCTTTAGCCATCTACTTTGTCTTGCTTGATGAAGTGTACGGCTATATTCTCGCACTTTTTTCACTCGTCTTGCTCGGGGTTCTCTATTATGCCTCTTACAGCAGTTTCAGGCTATTGGAAAAAAGTAACTTTCAAGCCTCGCATGATCACCTGACCGGTCTCCATAACCGCCGCTATTTCATCAACTATTTGGAACAAAAAGTCGAAAATATCAATTATTCCCAAAATGTTTCGTTCATGATGCTGATCGATCTGGACCGTTTTAAAACAATAAACGACTCACTTGGCCACGATGTCGGTGACAAGCTTCTTAAAGTAGTGGCTTCACGATTGGAACAACAGATCGGCAGTGATCAGATCGTTGCCAGATTGGGCGGAGATGAATTTGTGATTGTTTCACAGGAGTTTGAAAGAAAAGAGGATGCCCTTTTTGAAGCCATGCTACTTGCAAACATGCTTTTAGGCAAGCTGAAAGAGACCTATATCATCGATCTTCATCATCTCTTTATCAGTGCCAGTATCGGGATAGAGATTATTGAAGAAGGCGCATTAAGTGCCAATCGTCTGATCAAAGAGGCTGACATCGCCATGTATGAGGTCAAAGTTCAGGGACGCGACGGTGTAGTCATTTTCAATGATCTTCTTGCAAAACGAATAGAAAGCCATCTGCAAATTGAACGCTGCCTCCATTTTGCTCTGCAGAACAACGAGATCACGCTTGTCTATCAACCGCAGTTAAATGCAGATGAGAAGGTGATCGGCTGTGAGGTTTTGGCACGTTGGCACAACAATACCATAGGCGATATTTCACCCGATCAATTCATCCCTATTGCGGAACAGACCGGTCTGATAGTCGAAATGGGTGCTTCTATTTTGGAAAAATCATTTATAACGTTCGCATCCTGGGCAAAAAAAGGGATTATCCTGGAGCAGTTCTCCGTCAATATCAGCGTACGACAGCTTTTTCATAGTTCATTTATCGAAGAGGTTGAAAAACTGACTGTCAGGTACCTTACTCCCGAGCTTTCCGGCAAGCTGATCTTTGAGATCACCGAAACCGTTCTGGTCGAAGATATCGAGAAGGTTGTCGCCATCATGAAACGGCTGACACACCTTAAGATCAGATTCTCAATGGATGACTTCGGTACCGGTTATTCCTCATTGAGTTATCTGAGAGCAATGCCGATCTCGGAACTCAAGATCGATCAAAGCTTCGTTGCCAATCTTGGCAACGAGAGCGTTGATGAAACTGTTGTCATCACGATCTTGAATATGGCCAAAATATTTAAACTCAACGTTGTTGCCGAAGGTGTTGAAACGGCAGAACAACTCTCCTTTCTCCACCAAAACGGGTGTCACATTTTTCAAGGTTACTACTTCTCCAAGCCGCTCTCTTATGAAGACTTTGAAGACTTTTATATAACAAAAACCACACAAAAACCTGAGGATCGGTTAAATGCACGAAACTTGTAGTCTGCTGCCTGCTGACAGCTTTTTAAGCAAGACAGCCCTTGCATTATTCTGGCTTTGAAGAGTTTCTGTACTATTTCTATTGTATAATCTAACAATACAAAAAAGAGGTTTATTTATGTCCGTTCCATGCATTGATGCAGAATATAAAGGTGAAGAGCGCTATACAAAAATTTCATTGGCGTATTCAAACGATGAGCAGTGTGCCGAGATCAATACTGCTTTAGACACTGTTTTAAAAGATTGTCCCTTAGATCACGAAGTCTATACAAGTGATATTCCAAATGGGCGTAAGGTCATTGTTATCGAATTTCATGATGACTATGATCGTGAAGGCGGAAAGATCCTGGAAAAGCTCATGCAGACCTTAGACATTAAATCGTGTCAAAATTAACTGCCTGATCTTCACAACCCTCTGCGATGATTGGTATTGACCTTATAAAAATCGACCGGATGCAAAAGCTGATCGACAAATATGACACCAAAATATTAGAGAAGTTCTTATCATCCCAGGAGATCGCTCTGGTCAAGAACCACCGGACTGCCGCCGGTTTCTGGGCCGCAAAAGAGGCGGCATCCAAAGCGTTGGGGTGCGGTATCGGCGCCGAGTGCGGTTTTCACGATATCACTGTTTCAAAAACAGCGAAAGGCGCCCCGCTATTGGAGCTTTCTGCCAAAGTCAAAGAGCAGTTCGGCATTCGGGCTTCAGCCCTCTCCATTACCCATGACGGTGACTATGCCATCGCCGTCGTTACGCACGAAAAGAGGGCTTAACCGCCGCCGACAAAGTCCAACAGCTCGAGTTTGTCCCCGTCTGTCAGGGTGTGTCCGCCCCACCCGTCTTGTTTGACGATCTCCATGTTGACCGCTGCCGCCATCACTTTGCCTTCAAGATCAAGTTTTTTCAAAAGTTCCAACAGTGTTGCGCCCTCTTCTATCGTTTTTTCCTGTCCGTTTACAATGATCGTCATTTTCTTTTTCCCATATAGTTTTTTAATTCATTTGCAACCGCACTGTTTTTCTTGGCTCTTGCAAAATCAAGCGGCGTATAGCCGTCTGCATTTTTGACAAAAGGGTCCGCGCCGGCTTTGAGCAGAAACGCAGCGACCTTTTCATCTCCGGTATAAGCCGCCTGATGAAGCAGCGAGATACGCTCCGCATTCGCCAGGTTAACATCTACCCCATGGACAACCACAAACTGCACTAACGTCAGATTATGTTTCTTGATCGCCAGAATAAGAGGCGTATTGCCTCTGTTGTCCTTGGCATCGATATCAGCGCCTGCATCAAGCAGGATCTGCGCCATCTTGAGATCCCGCTTTTTGATGGCAATATATGCAAGGGGGTCAAGCCCGCAGCATTTTCAGCGTTGACATCATCGCCCTTTGCGATCTATGCGCGTGTCAATACCTCATCTTCATAAAAGACGGCATTGTGCAGCGGTGAACGGCCGTCCACCTTGTCGGCATAAAGTGACAAAACAATAGTAAAAATCACAAACAGTAATCGCATGCCTGCCTCATTTTATATGTCGTATTGTAGCTATTATAAATTTATTTTTACTAAGGGAAAGCGTGTGAATACAAATTCTAAAGATTCGCCGGAGAATTGACTTCATCAACATGACGATGTCATGTCACTTTGTCTGATTGATATTTTATTCATTATTCGGTCTGTTTGTCATTTGCCACTATTTTCTCTTTTATCAAAAGAAAAATAGACCTGATAAAGCTTTTTCGTTTTATGCGCATCGGCAGTGGACGGCATGCTTCCATAACACCGTATCCTAGACGTGCAAGCAAGACGCCATTACTGATTCCCTGGCCTGCCGATAAAGAGATTTTTGAGATGACAGTAGACTCGCTTGCCGCGTTGACATACTCAAGAGCCAACTCCGTGGCACCTGCAAAAAAGACCGTAAACGCCCCTTTTTTAAGCAGTACTATCATAGTTATCCATCCCGGTCTAAACCCGTAAAGTTCAGCGATCTCTTTTGTCAAAAGGAGACTGCGCCAGACGATGATACCGGCATCCAGAAGCGCCAAAGGGGAGATGGCAGTCGAAAGCGCTGCCTGTATAGATGCATTCTTGATCCGCTTTTGCGCCTCTTCATCGATCACTTCCAAGAGATCCTCATCCAGTTCCTGATAGATCGCTTTATAATCATGCGAACTGCTGATCCTTTCGCGAAGCAGATCAGCCCGCTGTTTTATTCGACCCTTTTCAATTGATTCATAGCTTTTAAGAAGCGCTAGCGTCATTGGGATGAGAGCTTTGTCCGGTTCTTCTTTCTGCTCTTGAAATGCTTTCTGCCGTTTGGTAGCATTTTTGAGGCTCTTGATCTGCCTGTAATTCTGCCAGGTCATGACACCCAAAGCGCTCAAAAGAGCCAACAAAGCGATAAGATAGATTGTATCCAGCAACGATGCACTTTCATAGAGTCCTTGCATCGTCTGCACGGCATCGACAAAAAGTGCGATCAGGACAAAAAAGAGAAAGAGACTCAAAACACCTTGTCCTGAGCCCAAAAAGCTTATACCTCTGGCGACAGAGCTCTCTTTCGCTGCGGTTTTTTTCTTTTCTGTATGAGCAGGCCCGCCCTCTTTCACAACGCCTCCCTGCGCCCTGTCCACAAAGGGTCTGACACGATTTACATCGCTCTTGCCCTGCTCTACTATTTCACTAAAGGGTTTGGGGCTCATAACAGATCTCCTATGAGTTTTTGAACGACTTTATCCATATTGATATGTTCCAATGCCTCATTGTCACGATAGGCACGCTGTGAAGGGAGAAAACGTTTATAGGCATAATTGTCCGTGTTCCACTCCTTTTTATTCGGAAAAGTCGACGGCATCTCCCCGGGGTACAGATCATGCATCTGACCGTCTTCGGCCAGGACACCCCGTACAAAAGAGAGCATCATCCCTTCATGTTTTTTCTCTATGGTCACGGTCGATTTAAGTGCCGAGACGATCTGCGACGCGATGTTAATGTGCGATATTTCCATCTCCCTTCGGATCTCGTCGATCATATCCTCAAGCAGCAGGGCATAATTGGCATGTTGCGAGGCGGCGACCTGGTCAGCTTTTGTAGCTACAAAAAGGACCTTTTTGATCGATGGGCTGAACCATTGTGCAATAAAATTTTTGTTTTTATGGTCGTAAATGTCAAGCATCTTCTTCAGCCCGGCCTTCATGTCACGGTAACATTTGTAACCGTTTTGCAAAGCCTCTATGACATCGACCAGGACAACCTGACGTTCGAAGCCTTTGAAATGCTCAAGGTGAATCTCTTTGACGACTTCTCGGACATAACGCTCATATCGCTGTTTGAAAGCGGAAAAAAGAACGGGACTGGCATCTGTGACAGGTGCAAAATTCAAAATAGGATCATTGGCCAGATCGGCGGGCATGATAAACCTCCCCGGCGTGATCTGAGAATAGTGCTGCTGCTTTAGAGATATGACAAGCTCTTTATACTGCTTATGCAGTACAGATTCATACTCGGCTGTATGACTCTTCTCATCAAGCGATGCTACATGCTGAAGATAGCGGTGTGCTTGCGGCTCATCAATCTCTTTCAACCACGCCAGCACCTGTTCTGACCACTGTTCGTAACTCAGCTTAATGAGGGTCAGATCAAGCAGCCACTCGCCGGGATAGTCGATAAGCTCGATAGTAAAGGTGCTGTTGCCTAAAAATGAAAAGCGGCTCTTGCTCTCAAACGCCAACAGCGTATGCGAGATCGAATCGGTCCCTTCCGGCCAGATATGCCCGTTTTTCAGCTGCTCGATCAGTGTGTAATAATCAAACCGCCTGACATTATGAAGCGGCGGTTTGATCGTTACTTTAAACGGCTGTTTTGCAGAGGTGACACCAATGAGTCTGTTTTGATAAAGCAGCTGGTCGATCAAAGAGGTCAGAAACACTGTCTTTCCGGAACGGCTGAGACCGGTTACGGCTATTTTGATGCTGCCTGAAGCAAACGAGCCCGATATCTGTTCACCCAGCTCCTTTGGAATGTTTGCGATGGTTTCCAAAATCTTTTTATTCATTAACGTTCCTTTATCTCATCTACCCAAATTAAAAATCAGAGTCACTTAACCAGGTCGTCAAAAATCTGTATTGCATCGAATAATTTTTGAGATTTTAAAGAGACATAGTGCTTGGAACATCTCTTTTATTTTAGGTATACCACTAACCATACTTTTTCAAATATCAATGCTATTGTAGCAATTTCGAGTAAATTATGCTTCTGCAGTATCATTTATATATAAGCCTGGTTTATCGGAAGGTAGCAAGTATTTTTCAAGCCTCTTCTTTGCCAACATAAAAACAGCTTTCATCTTCAACACAATTCCATCACCATAAACTACATCCAATCACGATCATCTGCGGCGTGCCTTCAAAATGCATGGACGGCTATCAACATAAACAAGAAAGGAGACAGATTTAATAAAAGGGAATGCTGAACAGACTTTGAAGTGAGGAGATATCGACACGAAACAGCGCACAAGAAGATAAAAGATGAAGCAGGCCTGAAAGAGCTTTCCCAGCCGGTTTTTAAGAAAAGATCAGTCATCTGCAACTGTATGATTACAGATGCTTCAATCATCTATCGAAATAGCGGACTCTTTTTTGACAGGAATGCCGTACCTTCGTATTGAGAAGCACCTAAGGGCACCTCTAATACTAAGTACGCCTGCTTCCTTGTCAATTCAGATGGCCCTCTCCCGTAATCCCGCTATCGAATGTACCGCTGATACCGTCCTCGCTGAATGTACCAGTCCAACCCATTGAGAACGTTTTTCCGGTTTCTGCTATAGGGAATGAAAACGTTCCGCTAAGCTTATTACCGGAAACAGTTCCGGATACGGAACCCTCTGATGTAATATACGAAGTTACCTCACAGTTAGGCAAGTTGCGCAGTTCTATTCCGCTTGCCGAAGCAATTCCGGAAAAAGAGCTCCCGTTTATGTCGATTGTCATGCTTATTACGCCGCTGTCATGATAGGTACAGCCTCCCTCACCGGGACCGGTCCAGCTATAATTTCCATCCCAGGCACCGCCAAATGATGCAAGCGTAAATTCCGCTGTTGCGGCTGCATCTGCATTCATTGTCATAACACAAGGCTCGGTTCCTGAACACGAACCGCTCCAGCCTGCAAAGGTGGAACCGGTGTCAGGCACGGCTGTCAATGTGACAACCGTACCGGCGTTAAAGGTCTCCGAACAGTCTGATCCACAGTCGATTCCCGCCGGAGAGGAAGTGATAGTACCCTCTCCGTTGCCTATCGTACTTACCCCAAGCCAAGCTTCTGCCAGAGATAGAATGATATTATCGTAAATCGTTTCAGCATTTTCAAAAGCCAATGAATATACTGAGTCGGGATTTGTTAAGTCCATCAGAGATACCGTCGAATCACCTGACAACGTTACATCATTCATTACTGATCCAAGTTCTGTTGTATCAATTTGGGTGTAGACATCACCCAGTTTCTGACCTTTTTTATATTTACGCAGATAATTTCTATTGCTTTTTTCAATATTGTTTAATGTCGGCTGATAGCTTCCCAACGCTGTCGCTCGTCCTAACTCCAACGAGAGAAAAGGCGGATCAAAGGAGTGTATGCTTGCACCGATTACACTCGGAACCGCAGTCGTCGTATAAAAGATGACAGCACCGAACGTTCCTCCGGCTGTTGCTGTCTTGGCATGTTCAAATGTACGTGCTGCCGACTCACCCAACCCGACAGCATCCGAGGCGATAGAACTGAATTTTGTAAATCTTTCAAAAGCATCCTGCGTCGAATTGGCAAGACTAGGATGATATTCGTCTCTAAAGCAAGTTGATATGTCAGAACATCCGGAGGAAAGGCTGCCTCCGCCATTTGCAGCCACCGCACTGCTGGCAGCGGTACTTGGAGTACCGAAATGGTAAGCAATAAACATGCGGTCCAACAGAGCCAGTGCATCCAGATCTAAATAGACATCCTTGTTATCAATGACTCCGATATTGACCTGTTTGACCTCTCCGTCTATAAGAGGCTGAAGCAGCGACTGCAAATTGCTGATATCTTCCATTATGCTCTGCAGATTGCTTCGCAAAAGCGAAGTGTCAACCAATCCTGACGAGGCATCTTCAATGATAAGCCAGTCCTGCAGGGCTAGGGCAATAAAGTTTTTCTCTTGTTTCAATACTTCCATCGTCACTGTTCCGGGGCTTAGTCCTGTTTGGGGGAGATCGCCGATCTTAAGCGCAGAGCTTGGTCCGAAAACAACCTTTTTATCAGACGACTCCTGAACTACGGAGACAGACACTGAACCGGAAGTGATTTTGAACTGATCCGCATCGAGGAAAGGCGGCACCATAACGCTTACGGTTGAAGGGGTCACCAGGGTTGTTTCCACGTCGGTTTCATTCCCGTTCTCATCTTTGAAGACAACATATGTTGACGCTTCGCTATTAAAACCGCTTCCTGTTATCGCCAGGTCTTCACCCGGGTTCACACTGCTCTTTGAGAGTTCAATACTCGCACTGCTGACCTCCCCTTCGCTTCCTTTACTGCATGAAATCACACTAATAGTTACCAACAGCCCAACAACAGCGGCTACTACTAATTTATAATATTTCATAATACACTCCTTACTTTTGCGTGCAATAATATTATACCATAACAGTTAAATTATGTTCCAAATTAATTTTTAATAAAAAAGGCTGCTATATAAATTTAAGTGTAAGAAGAAAAGAGATGTGAATCAAAGCAGAAAAGAGAGTCAACGTTCTTTAGCCTCTGTTTTCTCTGTATCAGGAAATATATCTGCTGATACCAAGTATACAGATTGGCAAATGTGATAGAAAGGGCACTAACCCTCTTTTCGAAACCGGATCATCTTAAAGCGTTCGCCCAGAAAGTCAGGTAGAATGAGCAACTTGACTTTTTCAAGTTCCTGTTTGTAGATCTTCTCATCCACATTTTTCTGCAGCATCTCCAGCAGTTCCAGAATCCCCATGTTGACCAGTGCGCTCATCTGCGCCTTCAGTTCGACAAACTGTACTCCCGCCTCTTCATAGGCATCTTTGACATGTTCGAAGGTAACATCATAAGTGATGTCCGTTGATGCGAAAGCCTCCTCGCGGTTGAGCTCTTCATCAAAAAACGGATAGACCTTGTGTTTGTCGTAGACCCTCAGCGAAAAGTCGGGGCGGGCCATCATCTCGCCGTAATCGAAGCTCATAAACTCAAAACGTTTTGCCGCGCCGGCCATCTCTTTGGCAAATTCTTCATAACCCACCGCTATCTCGCCGCGGTCTTTGTGATAGAGCGCCGCTTTGGCACTGACCCATTCGTTATCGACATCAAACTCGACATTCCCCTTCTGATCAACGCGTCCCGTTTTGCCTTTAAAAAAGAGCTCGCACGGAAAGGCATCGAAGATCTCGTTGGCAATGAAGAAAGCGTTGTCGACACTGAGTTCGCTCAGGCTTTTGACATGCGAGAGTCTGATCGCGTCACCGAAAGATTCGCGCAGGTAGCTGCGCTGCTGCTCCTGCAGGGCATCAAACCGCTCAACGATGACAAAGTCAAAACTTTGAAGCAGTTCAGGCCGAAGGGTGTAAAGAAATTCGATGACATCCGCGATGAAATAGCCGTGATGTGCGCCGATCTCGCAGATGGTGGCATCTCTGTTTAAAAAACCCTCGTCCACAAGCGCAATGATATGTTTGGCGATAGTCCCGCCGAAGAACTTGGAAGTCGAGACAGCCGTATAGAAGTCACCCTCTTTGCCGATGGCGCGGTAGGTCGCATAATACCCCTGCGGACCATAGAGCCATGCCGCCATATACTCACTGAAGGTCATTGCTCAGCTTTTCATAGAGAGTCAGGAGTTCAAGCTGCTTATCGATCTCATAGATCTTTTTATTGATCTCTTCGATCTTCATGGAGTTCGAAAGCAGGTCTACATCATATTGGGTTTTATACCCTGCCCTGAAAAGATCTTTTGTATCGTCGAGCAAGCTTCCGTAAAGTATTCGATTCTCCTGTGCCAGCGCGATCTTCTTATCATACTTGATCAGATTTTGCATCACCTGTTCATAGAGCAGTTTGAGTTCTCGTTTTTTGTCGTCGATAACGATTTTCGATCTGAGATACGCTACTTTTGCGGCTTCGAAATCGTTATAGGCGTTGATATCCAGTGGCATGGAAGCACTCAACCCATAGCGGTAATAGCTTGTTTCAGGATTGTCAATCGTCGTAAATCCGGTGCCCGGAAGATAGAAGTTCGACTGCTGTTTCTGCCAATTATACGAGGCCTGCAGATTGATGGAAGGAAGATATTTTACAAAGGTGACGTTTTTATTGTAGCGGCTCTTCTCGCTGTCACTCTCGGCCAGTTTGATGTCAATGTTTTGTTCAAGGAACTTCTGCTCGTCAATAAGTGCCAGAAACGGTATCCTCGCCGTTTTCGGCTCCATATCACTGATCTTTTTAAACTGGGCTATTAACTGGGCGTTTCGCGTCTCAAGATCGTACAGTGCCTGAACAGCAACATTTTTTTCGATGATGGCGTTGTTCAAAAAGCCGGAATCAAGCTGACCGTTCAGGTACTGCTCGCGGTTCTGCTCAAGGTTGATGTCGGAGTTTGCTATCTGAAGCTGCTGTTTTTCGATTCTCATTTCAGACTGTTTGATCTGCATCAGAAGATCGACCGCCTGTTTGATCAGTATCCGTTTCTGCTGGTCGATGCTGTAGTTGGCGAACTCGCGTGATGCGTTGGCAAATTTGATGCCGTAGAAGATCCCGCCGCTTTGAAAGATCGGCTGATCGATCGCGATCGCCGCACTCTGATTTTCGACCTCTTTACGGCCCTGTTCATTGTACGGATTTGAATGGCTGATGCTGTACGAGAGCATTAGCGGTTTGATCCAGGAGTCGTGCAGTTTTGAGCTCTCCTGGTCCACTTTATCATAATCATAGCCAAACTGCCTGCGCTTTAGTTCCGACAGATAATCTTCCAGCGAATTCCCCGATGTTTTCTGTTCGCTCTCGCTCATCTGCTGAGCATCGAAAAGGAGGGTTGCATTCTGATCGTTGACTTTGGCGGCATCGCTTGCCATCACCGTGGCGGCAAGCAAAATGCTACAGACTGCTGATAGCTTTTTCAAGTCGCGTAAAACCCTCATCCATCTCTTCCTTCGTAATTGTTAACGGCGGTAAAAAGCGCAGCGTATTGCGTCCGGCACGCAGCAGCATCACGCCGTGCTCACGTGCGGCAGTGATGATGGAGGCCAAGGTAGCGGCATCGACTACGCGCAGACCGCGCATCAGACCGAAACCGACCGCTTCGGTAAAGATATTGACTGTGCGCTTTCTGCAGAGCTTCGAGTTTCTGGGCAAATGCGATAATGGCCTCATCAAGCGAACCGCTCTGTTTATAGGCGCTTAAAATATCGACCACCGTGCTTGCTGCAGTGGCCGAGAGATAGTTGCCGCCGAAGGTCGATCCGTGATCGCCGGCGCCGAGGACCTCTTTTTTACTCGTCATCACCACACCGATCGGCACGCCGCCGCCGAGCCCTTTGGCGAGCGTGATGATATCGGGTTCGATCTCATAGACATTTGATGCCAGGAATTCGCCAGTGCGGTAGACGCCGGTCTGGACCTCGTCGACGATCAGAAGCACATCTCTCTCTTTCAGAAAAGCGGCAAGCTTCTGCACCTTCGCTTTATCGATAGGCTGGACCCCGCCCTCGCCCTGGATCAGTTCGATCATCACCGCGACCGTATGGTCATCGACCTGTGATGCGATCTGGTCGATATCTTCGGCATAGACAAAACCGTCAGGGAAGGGACCGAAATAGTTGTGCATCGACTCCTGCCCCGTCGCTTTGACCGTTGTGATCGTCCGGCCGTGGAAAGAGTGGCGCAGCGTAATGATCTTGTAGCGTTTCAGCTTGCCGTCGACCTCGCCGTATTTGCGTGCGATCTTGATGGCCCCCTCATTGGCTTCGGCCCCTGAATTTCCGAAGAAGCACTGCATATCGTAACCGCTCTCGTGAACGATCTTTTTCGCAGCCTCTTCCTGCGGCGGGATCTGATAGAGGTTGGAGATATGGATGATCTTTTTGACCTGTTCGCAAAGGGCCTGTGTCAAAGCATTGTCGCCATGGCCGACACTTACCACGCCGATGCCGGAGGTAAAATCGATATACTCTTTGCCGTTGATGTCGGTCAGCGTCGCATTTTTACCGGAAACAAACGTGATGTCGGCACGGGCATAGGTTGGCAATACATAAGATTTTTCTAACATTTTTCTACCTTTATTTTTTTTTCTTGATAGGCTGCATTTTTGCCCGCATAACTAAGCTTGGAATCACTCAGCACATTCACACCCGGAGTCCCTGAATAGATCAGAACACAATCATCTCTCAGACGCTCGTCCAGGGCCACTTCCAACTCCAACATGCCGTTATCCGAGCTGATACGGACCGTCTCACCCTCTTTAAAACCGTGCGAAGCATTGAGATGGACACGCTTCTCCCTGTTAAACTGGGAATTGAGACTGTGTTCGCTTTTCACCGTGAGCAAAAAGAGGTCATTCTCCATATCGGCATCAAACGCATACTCTTCCAAGAAGCAGAACATCCCGTCATCCGTGTCGAACCCTTCGCTGTAGGGAACCGTTTCACGCCCTTTAACGACCTGGTCGTTTTCACGGGCCTCCGCAAAGCTCTGAAAATGCTCCAGGTAGCTAAGCTCGCTGTCGATCTCGATGTCGAAAGCCCTGCAGAGCTTTTGCGTCAGGTCATACTCGCTGATCCCTTTTTCGCTCTCAATCACCTTCGGCATAAAGAGAAGTCCGGGGTGCCCGTAGGAACTCCTGATATCGTCTTTTTCCAAGAAGCTTTTGGCGGGGATGACCAGGTCCGCGATTTCCGAGGTCTCGTTCTCGTAGAGACCGTAGTAGACCACAAAAGGAGTTTTTGCCATAGAGGCACGGACTTTGTTGGTGTCCGGCATCTGGTTAAGAGGATTTGCACCCTGGATAAACGCCACCTCAAAACGGCCGAAATCGACATTTCCGATCGCCGCAGACTTTGCCCTGGAGCTGTGGTTGAACGGAGAGGCTATCCCCTCATTCGAGTTGCCCAGAAAATTGACCCCGCACCCCTCTTTGCCGAAAAGTCCCAACATCGCGCCCAGCGAGTCGATAGCGCGCATGACCTCGTCGCCGTTTCGGTACTTCTGGATCCCGACGCCCGCGAGGATCACCGTGCGTCTGCCCTGGATCAGCTCAATGATCCTGCCGATATCGCCTAAGCTCACATCGATGCTTTCGAGAACTGCTTTGATGCGTACGGTCTGCGTCAGTTCATAAAAATCTTCATATCCGGGCGCATAGGCTTCCAGGAACCCGCTGTCTTCCGCACCGTTGATCAGCACAAAACGGCTCAACAGAAGTGCCAGGTAGAGATCGCCCCGCGGTTTGATCTGAAGATGGAAATCGGCACTCTCCGCCATCTTCGTCCTGACGGGATCGATAACAATGATCTTTTTGTCTTTCAGAAACGGCAGAAGATGCGAGTTGGTGGTGTGAATATTGCGCCCCCAGACAATGACGACTTCTGCTTTTTCGATCTGCTCAGGCGGGAGCAGGCGATTAGACCCCCGTCCTTCCAGAATACCCGCTTCACCGGCACCGTCACAAAGCGAGCCCTCTGTCAATGTTGCCCCGTATGATGCAAAAAAGTGGTCGCTCACCTGCTGCATCAAGGCAAAATTGCCGCGCCCACGATAGTGCAGGATCTGAGAAGGGTCCGAGGCTCCGGCTATCTTCTCTTCAAGGATGTTCAGTGCCTCTTGCATCGTCACTTCCGCACCTCTGTAGCGCGGCATAGCGATCTGTTCGTGATTGCCGTAATGGTTCAGATGGGGACAGAGATAGCCGTGCGTGTAGCTGTCTCTGCTTCCTTTCAGTTTGCCGTCAACCACATCGATGCTGCAGGCATCGTAACAGTCTAGCGGGCAGGCCGTTTTACTGCTCATTTCAGCTCGACCTTCATCAGATCGGAAAAGTACTCCGGTGCTTTGATAATGATCTCGGCCTTATAGCTTGAAAGATGGGTCGCATCGGCTATCTCCCAGAGGCGGGTGATCTTGTAGTCGCTTTTTTTGCCGTTAAGATAGATCACCTTGTTTTTGGCATCTTTCATATCGTCTGTATTGAGAAATATCGTCAGCTTTGCCTTTGAGACATCGGCCACTTTTGAGAGTTCCATCCCCGGATTGACCACCTGCCCCTCCTTGACGCTGAGCTGGTAGAGAACATACCCCTTTGCACTGAGCGATTTGTCGGCGATGCTCTTTTCCAGCTGCTCTGCACGCAGTGTAAGATCATTGATCTGGACCTTAAGGTTATCAACCTCTTTTTGCGTCGATATCAGTTGATTCTGCGTGGTGACCAGGTCATAAAACTCGCGGTCTTTTTCGATCACCGCCTTGGTCTTGAGTGCTTTGACATTCGCATAATTTCGCTGCTTCTTGACGAGCATCTCATCATAGTTCTTCTCCATCGCTTCATTGAGTGCAAGTGTGTTCTGCAAGAGAGCGATCTTATTCTTGACATTGCTCAGCTCAATAGTGTCAAGCTTGTCATCAATCTTCACATAAGGCTTGCTGTCAAGTATTTTTCCCTCTTTTTTTTCATCAGCAAAGATCACCTGCCCCGAAACATTGGACGCGATCGTCAAAATCTCATACGGCTCGACTTTGGAGTAATACTCTTTGGCGAAAAGCGCCATGCCTGAGAGCAGCAATAGTGTCAAAATCTTTTTCATCTAGCAAACCTTCATTTTAAACTTCTAATTTTACCTCAACTTGATTAAATGGCCTTCATTAATTTCCGACGCTTCGTCCTGTTTTGCCCTGCTCGAATATGATGATGGTTCAACCCCTTATTTCAAGAGAAAGGATCCGGCTTTTTCCAAGGCCTGCCGGTCGCTTGCCTTTTTGGCTTTTGCCTCTGTTACAGATTCAGGTTCATCCTCGATCTTGTTCACCATCGCGTAAAGCGTCGGCAGATAGAAGAGGTTCATCACCGTGCCCCAGAGCAGACCGAATCCAAGCGAGATCGCCAGCGGCTGCATGATAGCGGCCTGCCCGGAGGCGAAGAACATCAGCGTAGAGAGCCCCACAAAAGTCGTCACACTGGTAATAACGATCGGGCGAAGGCGCAGTCTCGCCCGGTAATAGAACTGCTTGGCTTCGTGCGTACCGTGAAGAAAGTCGAGCATGATGATACCGTCGTTGATCACAACGCCTGCAAGTCCCAAAATACCGATCACCGACGGCATTGTCATATTGATGCCCATGATGAGATGGCCGAGAAGCGCGCCGAAGATCGAAAACGGTATGACCGAGAGGATCATCAGCGCATATTTGATCTTGGGAAAGATCAGCAGCAGCAGTATCAGCATGATAAAAACGGCGAAGACAGCAGCTGTCAGCATGTCCTTCTTCAGCTGATCGTTCTGCTCTTTTTCTCCCCGCATCTCAACACGGATGCCCATCTTTTCGATCTCGGCGATCACCGGTTCTAACGCACTCAGGACCTGTGTGGCCGTCGTACTTTTTTTATCGACGTTGGCGCTGACGGTCTTGACGATATCGCCGTCATCTTTTTCGATGATCTCGTAATCCTGAACCTTGATATAGTCGGCCACTTCGGAAAGCTTGACGAACCGGCCGTCGCCCAGAGGGATCTCAAAGTCGTTAAGCGTCTCGACGCTGTCTTTTTGCCGGTATTCGGTGGTGATATCGACGACACCCTCTGCCGTGAAGGTCTGGGCCTTGCGGCTTCCCAGGAAGTAGCCGCTCAGTACCTGGGCGACGACGCCCTCTGAAAGCCCCAGCTGTTCGCCGTAGGCATTCAGCTTTACCTTATACTCCATCTTGCCGTAACGGATATTGTCGACGACATCTTTGACACCCTCCATCTGCTCCATTTTTGTCTCCAAAAGCGTAACCGCCTTCTGCATCTTGGCATCATCATTGCTTATGAGATTGAGCTGGATGTCCGTCTTGACGATCCCGGCTTTCTGCTCCATGACTGCCAGCTCGTCGATCTTGTATTGCTTTTTCAGGGGTGCCAGCAGCGTGCGAAGACGATGGGCCACGACAGCCGATGAGATATCTCTGATCTTTTCGGGAGGGTTGAACTTAAAAGAAAAGTCCAATATGGGATTAATATAGTGGTTCACCCAGTTTTGCGGCACCTGCTCTTCCAGCTCCAGGCTGATGTAGAAGAGATTGGTTCCCGTATCCCACGAATTGGAGAGGCTTCTGCGCTTGCCGCTGAGCATCGAGACGGTTTTGATAAAGAGCTCCTCTTTGTGCGCAAGAATCACTTTTTCAACCGCATTGGCAACGGCATAGGTCGTTTCAAGATCGGTGTTGATGTTCATCTTGCCGGTCACATTCAAAGAGCGGGCATCAAATGAGGGAAAGAGCTGGAAATGCATCGTCTTCAACGTTCCGACCGTCAAAAGAGGCACCACGATAAAAAAGAGCGCCAGGGTGAGCTTCTTATGGTGGATGAGCTTGTGCAGGATCTTCTCGTAGCGGCGCGTCACCGGTGACCAGTCGAGCGACCGGTCACCTTTTTTGAGGAACTCTTTGGCATGCAGCGGAAGAAAGAAGAAACTCTCCAGCAGCGAACCCATCAGCACCATAATAACCACGATCGGGATCAGCTTGATGAAGAGTCCCATCTCGCCGCTGAGCATAAACATCGGCAAAAAGGCAGCCACAGTCGTCAGGGTGGCCAGTGTGATCGGCAGGACAACCTCTCTTACTCCGGCGATGGCCGCCTCGGAAGGGGCCATTCCCTCATCGATATGGCGCTGTATGTTCTCCGAAACAACAACCGCATCATCCACCGCGATACCGACCACCAGCAAGGCGCCGATCAGCGAGACCATGTTGAGAGAGTAACCGCCCACATAGATAAAGATCAGTCCGATAATAAAGGCAAAAGGCACACCCATTGTCACGACTATGGCCGTATTTCTATTGATCAGAAAATACATCGTAAAAAAGATCAGAATGAGTCCGAAAGTAAGGTTGGAGATGATAATGCTTAAACGTTCATCGATCGGCTCGGAAGAGTCCTGGAAGAAGTTAAAGGTCAGATCGGGGTATTGGGGCTTGACCTGCTGCTCGATATAGTCGCGCAGCTGCTGAGATAGTGCGATCGAGTTCCCCTCGGCATCTTTCGATATCTTCATTACGATATTGTATTCGCCGTTGAAAGTCGAAAGTGTCACATCCCGAGGGTGGTACATCCTGATGGAGGCGATATCTTTCAGAAAGAGCTTTTTACCGCCTATATTAAGCAGGGTGTTCTTCCACTCCTCTATATCAGCCTTGCCGTTGGAAGTCGAGACGAAGATGAAGTTGTCTTTGTCATCGATGTCACCGATGGGAAAGATATAGGAGAGGTTGCGGATCGCTGCAAGAACATCATTTGCACTCAGCCCGTAGGCCTTGAGCGCATAATCATCGATCTTGATCTCGAGCTTCTGATCCGAATCGCCGTAGATGTCCACTTCCGAGATGTGATTGATCTTGCTGAGCTTGCTTTTGATCGCCTTGACATCGATCAGCAGTTTCTCGAAATCACTGTTCTTGGAAGCAACCGAAAGCCTGACGAGATCGCGGTTCTTGTCGAGTACCATCGCGACCGGTTCATTCATGTCGGAGGGAATATTCTGGCGGATGCCGGAGAGCTGGTCTTTGACCTTGTTGAGCACGGCGTAACTGTCGGCTCTCTCATCGAGTGTCAGGACAATGGAAAAACGACCCGGACGAATCATGCTTTCGATCTTGCTGATACCGCTGACATTGCTGACATCATCTTCAATATCGCGCACCACCATCTTGTCCAGGATCGTCGCACTTGCACCTGAATAGGCGCCCGAGATTATGATCTTGTTAAGCGTGACATCGGGGAAGATCTCCTTCGGAATCTTGATGTAGGCCAGAACCCCTGCCATCAAAAGGACCAGAAGGAGCATATGGTTTAAAGGGGCGTTATTAATAAAATACTTGATGATTTTTGTCATTGGTTTTCCGGCTTTAAATTAAAAAGGATTGTAGCCAATCAACGCTAATAGACGGGCATTGCGGCAGGAAAAAAACTCAGATCCGAGAAGGAGATCATGATCGATCAGAGGGGGATTTAAAAAAAAGAGAACACCCAAAAGGGTTCTCTTTTTGAATGGAAAAATGGACTGCGATGCAAAAAAAAAGTAGCGATCAGCTACTGTTTTTGCAGCCCGTCATCCGGTTTCCAGCCGCCGCCAAGCGCCTTGTAGAGTGTGACCTGGTTGATGACAAGTTCGGCGTTCAGAGCGATCTTGTTGGTACGCGAGTTAAGCAGTGCCCGCTTGGCCGCAATGACATCGAGATAGGTGCCGTAACCGCTATCGAAGCGCTTTTCTGAAAGCGTCAGCACTTTTTTCAGCGCCTCCGTCTCCTCGTTCTGCGCGATCAGCTTGTCTGCGGATATCTCGATCTTATTCAAGATATCGTAGACCTCCTTAAACGCATTTTTCACCGTTTTGCCATAGGTGATAAGCGCGGCATCTTTTTGTGCCTCCGCACTTTTGACACTGTTTTTAACACGGCCGAAATCGAGCAGCGGCACATTCAGGGACGGCCCGAAGCCCCACATTCCGGCGGATGAACGCATCAAAGTGCTCAGCTCAGTACTCTGCAGCCCTGCCGTACCCGTCAGGGAGATCGAGGGAAAGTAAGCTGCCTTGGCGACGCCGATAACGGCATTCGCGGCACGGAGCCGCTCTTCGGCAGAACGGATATCGGGGCGTTGCTGCAGAAGGTTCGAGGCCATATTCGCCGGGATGATCAAAGGTTTAGGCAGGCTGGCCTCAACGCCGATCCTGTCGTCAAAAATCGCCTTGGGACTGTGCCCGAGCAGAATCGCCAGGGCACTCTCAGTGACTATTTTTGTCTCTTTCAGCGACGCAAGCGTCAGTTTGGCATTTGCATAGAGTGCGTGTGCCTGTTCCAGCGTCAGTGCATCGATGACCCCGTGATCGTACTGGCGAGCACGGTATTCGTAACTCTCCCGGTACGCTTTGACCGTCTCATCAGTCACCCAGATCTGCTGATCCAGGGTGATCAGGTTGAAATATAGCTCGGCTACACTGCTGACAAGGGTGATACGCACCGTCTCCTTGTCCGCTTCGCTGGCAAGCAGCTCGGACCAGGCGGCTTCTTTGCTGTTTTTATATTTTCCCCAGAAGTCGAACTCGTACGCCACTGACGCAGAGAGGCCGAAACTGTTGTAGATAAAACCGGCAAAAGGCGAGAGACTCTCACCGCTCGTTTTCTGGCGATATGCCGATGCTGCCGCGTTGACGGTCGGATACCGCTCCGCTTCGCTCAGCCCGAGGGAGGCTCTCGCCTGTGCGACATTGCTCAAGGCGAGTTTGAGATCGTCGTTATTCGTAAGGGCCTCTTCGATAAGTGTATTGAGGCGTTCATCGCCGAACTGTTCCCACCACTTGACGTCGATTGAGACCGTCGTATTGGCTTCAGAAGTGCTTTCCGGAAGAGCAGGCGTTTTTACCTCCAGTTTCGGAGCCATGGAACAGCCGCTTGCCAGCAAGATGACTGCAAGCGATAATAACAGACTACTTTTCATTTTCGGCTCCTTTGTTCGAAAACTTCTCTATCGCACGCTTTATCAGATAGTAGAAGAGCGGGATGAAAAAGATCGCAATAACCGTCAGCACAACCATACCGCTGACAACCGTTGTACCGATGACATGGCGGCTGTTTGCTCCTGCACCGGAACTGAGCGCCAATGGCAGTGTCCCGCCTATAAAGGCGAGCGAGGTCATAACGATCGGCCGGAAACGGATCTTTGCTCCTTCAATCGTCGCTTCATACAGGGGCAGCCCCTCACGCAGTTTCTGCTGGGCAAATTCAACGATCAGGATCGCGTTTTTTGCCGTAAGACCCACAAGGGTGATCAGGCCTACCTGGAAATATATATCGTTCTCAATTCCTCTAAGATAGACTCCGAGACCGGCCCCGAGCAGAGCAAACGGCACTGTCATCAGAACAGCAAAAGGAATACTCCAGCTTTCATAGAGTGCGGCCAATATCAAAAAGACAAAGAGAATCGCATAGAAAAAGGTACTGTTGCCCTCTTTCGCCAGCTTCTGTTCCTGATAGGCGGTGCCCGTCCAGGCAACGGTATAGCCTTCCGGCAGCACTTCACCAGCTATCTCTTTAATGACACGCATCGCATCACCGGAGCTGTAACCCGGTGCAGGCTGGCCGGAAATATTGCCGGCGGTGAACATATTGAAACGCTGTATGATACTTGGCCCGACGACGCGATCGGCGTGGATGAGAGAACTGACCGGGATCAGTGCGCCGCTTGATGAACGCACAAATATATCGCCATAGTTTTCGACGTTATCACGTGAAGAGGCTTCAACCTGCGTATTGACATGATAGGTGTGTCCGTAAAGATTAAAGTCATTGACATACCCTGTTCCAAAAGTCATGCCCAGTGTCGTATAGATATCGGAGACCGGTACCCCCAGCGCCTTTGCTTTTTCTTTATCCACAGTCAAATGGTACTGCGGCACGTTCGTCTGAAGCGTCGAGCGCACCCTTGAGAGTTCGGGACGTGCATTTGCCTTCTCGACGATCTGCTTGATGTAGCTGTCGAGCTGCTGGATCTCCCCTCCGGTACGGTCCTGAACGTACATCTCAAAACCGCCGGTCGCGCTCATTCCCCTGATCGGAGGGGGATTGACCGCGATGATCATCGCCTCCTTGTTCTGTGAGAACTTACCCATCAGCGCACCGGCGATCGCTTCGGCGCTCTGGTTGGGTGCGGTACGTTTGGACCAGTCGTTCAGGTGCGCGAAAGCGATTCCCGCATCGGACTTGAACGCAAAGGTTGCGAGGTCGATCCCGCTCATAGCCCCGACGGTACTGATGTTTGGATTTGCCAGCGCCGTGTCGGCCACTGCAGCCTGCACTTCCATCGTGCGATCGAGTGATGCGCCCGGCATCAGGTAGGAGAGTACCATCAATGTACCCTTATCTTCGTTAGGGACCAGTCCGGTAGGGATTTTCTGAAGTATCATGACCGCTGCGCCGATCATCACAGCAAACAGTAAGACATTAAGCAGTGCATAGCGGATGACCCTGCGGACGCCTGCGTTAAAACCGTTCGTCAGATGCTCGAACAGGGAGTTGAACATTCGTATGATAAAAAACGGTTCAGGCTCGTGCTCCCGCAAAAAGACTGCACAAAGTGCCGGTGTCAGTGACAGGGCAACCATACCGGAGATCACGACAGAGATGACGATCGTGATCGCAAACTGCTGATACATCAGCCCGCTGAAGCCGCCGACAAGTGCGGCAGGGATAAAGACGGCTGAGAGCACCAGCACGATAGCGACAACCGGTCCTGCAATCTCCCGCATTGCTTCAACAGTTGCCTCCTTGACACTGAAATCCTTGCGATCGCGAAGAAGACGTTCAACGTTTTCAATTACGATAATCGCATCATCTACAACTAACCCGATCGACAGTATCAGTGCAAAAAGCGTCAGCAGGTTTATAGAGTACCCCGCAACATAGAGTCCTGCAAAGGTACCGATGATGGAGACCGGAATTGCCAAGATCGGAATGATCGTTGCCCGGATGTTCCCTAAAAAGAAGTAAATGATCAGAACAACCATGACCATCGCCTCAAGAAGGGTGTAGAGCACCTCTTTTATTGATTCATTGACAAATGTCGTCGTATCGTAAAGTGTGTGATAGTGTACGTCTTTTGGAAACTTCTTTGCCACTTCAACAAGCGTTTTATCAAGTTCTTTCGCCACTGCCAGTGCATTGGCACCCGGCCCCAGGAAAATACCTGCTACTGCCATATCTTCCTTGTTATAGGTCCCCTTCAGCATATAACGTTCAGACCCGAGCTCCACTCTGGCGAGGTCTTTGAGACGCAATGCCGAGCCATCGGTATTGGAACGCACCAGAATATTGCCGAACTCTTCAGCCGTCTTGAGCCGCCCTTCGGTGGTCACTGAATAGGTATATGTCTGCTTCGTAGCCACAGGCTCATCGCCGATCTGTCCGGCCGCGATCTGTGCGTTCTGACTTCGGATCACGGCAAGAATATCGTTGACTGTCAGATCGTATGCCGCCAGTTTTTCCGGTTTGATCCAGATACGCATGGAATACTCTTTGCTTCCAAAAAGAATGGCGTCGCCTACCCCTTTGATCCGCTTGATATCGTCTATAACGTTTATCAATGCATAGTTGTTCAGCCACAGCGCATCGTGAACACCACCTTCGGAGGTAAACGCGATGACCCGGAGCATATCGGGTGAACGTTCCCGAACACTCACCCCCTGCCGGCGGACCTCTTCGGGAAGTTTGTTCAGGGCGACCTGAACACGGTTGTTGACATCGACGTTGGCTGAAGCCGGGTTCGTCCCCGTCGCAAAGGTAACACTCAGATTCAAAATACCGCTCGGTGAAGCAGTGGAGGTCATATAGATCATATTTGGTGCACCGTTGATCGCATCTTCAAGAGGAGCTGCTACGGTTTTGGCAAGGGTCTCGGCGTCCGCACCCGGATAGATCGCCTGCACGGTGATCTGAGGCGGAATGACACTCGGGTATTCCTGTACAGGCAGATCTTTTATGGCGATCAGACCGGCCAGTACAACGATGATCGAAATGACCGATGCAAAGATCGGACGATCGATAAAAAATTTGGAGAACATCGCTACTTCCCTTCGCCGTTGACCGTTTTATCAATCGTAACAGCCATGCCGGGCTTGATATGGAAGAAGTTGTTGACGATCACGACGTCCCCCTCTTTAAGTCCCTGATCGACAATGAACTTGTCACCTGCGGTATCGCCCAGTTTGACAGGACGGACAGCGGCTTTGCCATTGTCGATGACAAAAACAATGGTACCCATCGGGTTTTGCAAGACCGCTTTCTGCGGCACCATCATGACGGTGTTGCGCACAAACCCGTTGACGGTGATGCGTCCGAAGGCGCCCTGCATAAGAAGTGCGTCAGGATTCTTGAAGACCGCACGTGCTTTGACACTGCTGGTTTTATTGTCAATGACCGGATCGATAAAGTCAATCCGCCCTTCTCTTGTAAAGCTGCCGACGCGCAGCGTCGCTTTAAGCCCCGCTTTGGCCGCGTCCGACCAGCGTCCGTTCTGCAGCGCATACATCGCTTTCAGACGGTCAACATCCGGAATCGAAAATTCGGCATAGATCGGGTCAGTCTGTGTAATCGTCACCAGCGGCGTCCCCGGAGAGGCAACATTGCCAAGGTCCGTCTCTTTCATACCGGCTATGCCGCTGATCGGTGCTCTGACCTGGGTATAACCGAGATCGACATTTGCCGAGGCAAGTTTCGCTTTGGCAGCACTGACCCCGGCTTTGGAAGTTTCAAACGCCGATAGTGCGCTATCGTAATCCTGCTTGCTCAATGCATTGTCCGCATAGACTGCTTCGGCACGTGCCCAGTCCCTTTTCGCTTTCTCAAAAAGTGCATCCTGAAGTTCGAGGTCGGCTTCATACTCATGTACCAGAGCCGCGTACCGGTCCGGTTCGATCGTGTAGAGCAGCGCGCCCTTTTTGACAAAGGCACCCTCGTCATACATTTTCGTCATCAATACGCCTGAAACGCGCGAGACAACAGTCGCACTGCGAATACTGTTCAGACGTGCCGGGTACTCAAGGCTGATAGGCATCTTTTCGACCATTTTAACCGTATAAACATCCACCTTTGGCGCCATCGGCGCCTGAGCAGCTTTCTGCTTCGGCTCTGCAGCCTGCAGTGAAGAGATTCCGGATGCCATGACGGCTGCCAGCAGCAGTGCTGCAGTTGTTTTACTCACCATTTTCTTTTTCTCCTCTTATATCGTACTGATCTACTATTTCGAGTATTGTCTCGAGCACTTTGAAAAAAGTCTCGATCTCCTGCGGAGTAAGCTGTTCTCTGATCGTATTATTAAACCTTTGGGCACAGGGGGTCACTGCATTAAGCACTGCTTCCCCCTCCCTGGTCAGACGAATACGCTTTGCCCGTCGGTCTGTTTCAAGTTCGTCACGGGAGACCAACCCCTTCTTTTCGAGCACATCGAGAGTACGACTCACTGTCGGTTTCCCTTTGCCCAGCATCTCTGCAATCTTCGACTGGTTTGTTTCACTGTCTTCACTGATTATTTTTATCGCTGCGAACTGCTCCGGTGCGATGCCGTAAGGTTCCACCCCTTTGGCAAACATTGCATGTACCTTGTTAGCAACAAGGCTGATACGAAACCCGAAAGAGTTCCTGAGCTTGTATTCCATCTTCACATCCTTAATTATCTACATGATTGTTGCGTAGATAACCTTTTTGCTCTCTTATTTTTTTAGAAAATTTTGCATTTGTTCCAATCTGCACATTTTCAATGTGAAAGCATCTTTGATGCCTTTAACTATTTGGATAAATACGGGGATTATTTTCGATACCTGTTAAAATTAAGTATCACTGTGAATTACAAATTGGTATTGGTACTGGATTTATCTTCAATTATACTGCACAGGTTGTATGGAAGCCGGGCTATGCGTGTTCATGACTATTACTTGGGCGATGCCCCATGAACGATCTTAAAATCGTACCTATGCTGCTCAAATGCCACGATCCTGCCGTCTTTGACAAGCACGCCCTCTTCTGCAAGCAGTCTGATCTTGGCATCAACACCGCCTTCGCCCGAATAATTGCCTATTTTGCCGTCGGCAGGGACAACACGGTGGCATGGGACCTTGGGTGCATAAGGGTTTCTGGCGACCGCCGTACCGACAGCACGCACCGCTTTCGTTCCAAGATAGTCAGCGATTGCGCCATAGGTCGTTACAGAGCCTTTAGGGATCTTTTGCAATGCGGCGTAAACCGCCTCTTGAAACGGCGTTGGCATTGGTGTATGACCTTATTGAAACTGCGCTTTTAAGTCGGCAAGTGCGCGATTGAGATTGCGCATATGGGCTGCGATCACAACAGGGTCGTCACCGCTCTTCATATAGGTATTGAAATCAACCAGTACATCAGCAGCGCCGCCTGTACCCAAATTGGTTGCCGAACCTTTTATCATGTGGGAAATATCTTCAATCTTCTTGCTGTCATGTTCAGCAACAGCCATCTGCAACGCAGGCAGCTCATCTTCGATCTGAGTAATCAGATCGACAATAAAGAGATCGGCATCTTCTTTCGGCAACCCAAACTCTTCCATAGCGCGGGTATTATCGAAAGGGAGGTAGTTATAAGGCTCTTCTTCCGCTGTTACCTCAACCTCTTCGCTGACGGGTTCTTCTTCAACGGCTGCCGCTTCGCCTGCAACAGCAGTTGTCACCTCTTCAATCATCGGTTCCGGCGATACAGCTTCTTCTACTTCGGCAGTAACATCTTCTACGCTTGGCTCGAACGCTTCTTCAATAACAAGCGCTTCTTCAGCTGCCGGACTCGGCTCTTCCGATTCCGGCATCTCATATTCTGCCGTCTCTTCAAAAGTTTCGGCCGGCGGCTCTTCAGCAACGGCTTCTTCAACCGTATCTTCTGCGACAAAGGCTTCTTCTGGCAGTTTGTCCGCTGCTTCCTTCGAGGCGCTCTCTTCGATCTCCGGGACCGTTTCTATGGCTGAAGGAGCTTTCGCTTCAACGACTTGAATCTCTTCGACGGCAGCTGCCGCGGCAACGCTCTCTTCAATCTTCGGTTCTTGACGTTTTATCGGCTCTGTTTTAGCTTTAGGTTCTGCTTTTTTCGATACCGGCAGTTTCTCTTCACGGATCTTGTTTTTCGTTGCGAGTTCATCTTTCAGACGTCTTGCCCTGTTGTCACTGGAACTGTGACTTGTAAACAGTAGGACAATCAGAAAAACAATAAACAGAATTATCGAAATAAAAACAAACCAAAACATACACAGCTCCCATCACTATTGCCATATCAGCACTAAATCGTTTGAATAGTGTCAATAATAATATAAATTAATACTCTAAATACTTAAGTTTATAAAAACGTATCCTAATTGTTATGAAAAATGAGAAAATGAGAAAAAAAGAGGAGATATGCAGAAAAGACGGCAGCCAGGACCACCGTCTTATTGTATCGTTATCCGAAGATAGAGATCATAACACCGGCGGCAACGGCCGAACCGATGACACCGGCAACGTTAGGGCCCATTGCATGCATCAACAGCATATTCGAACGGTCATATTCCATACCGACCTTGTTCGAAACACGCGCTGCCATAGGTACGGCAGAGACACCTGCTGAACCGATAAGCGGATTGACTTTTGAGCCGGGGAACATATTCATGATCTTAGCCATAAGAACCCCTGCAGCCGTACCGACAGAGAATGCGACAAGACCAAGGACCAGGATCGCAAGCGTATCGATGACAAGAAACTGATCAGCCTCAAGTTTGGAACCGACGCCCAGACCCAGGAAGATCGTTACGATGTTGATAAGCGCGTTTTGCAAGGTGTCCGAAAGACGCTCGACCACACCTGACTCTTTTAAGAAGTTACCGAACATAAAGGCACCGATAAGCGGCGTCGAATCAGGCAAAAGCAAAATAGCCAGTGTGAGAACCAAAATCGGAAAAATAAGTTTCTCCAGACGTGATACATGGCGCAGTGTCGTCATCTTGATCTGACGTTCGGCTTTCGTTGTAAGCGCCCGCATGATCGGCGGTTGAATGATCGGAACAAGGGCCATATAGGAATAGGAAGCAACAGCGATCGCACCCAGGAGTTCCGGGGCGAGTTTCGTTGCAATAAAGATCGATGTCGGACCGTCCGCACCGCCGATGATCGAGATCGCCGAGGCTTGCTGCAGCGTAAAATCGAAGATATCGGTGTATTGCGACAAGGCAACCGCACCGACCAGTGTTCCGAAGATGCCGAATTGGGCTGCACCGCCCAGCAGTGCCGTTTTAGGGTTGGAAAGGAGCGGACCGAAGTCGGTCATTGCACCGACACCCATAAAGATGATGATCGGGAACATCTCATTGGCCAGACCTGCATTATAGATGACTCCCAGAAAACCGTGAGGCCCTGCGATATTGGCTACCGGAATATTCGCCAGCAAGCCGCCGAACGCGATCGGCAACAGCAGCAGCGGCTCATACCCTTTGGCAATCGCCAGATAGAAGAGCAAAAAGGTGACCAGGATCATCAGCACACGGCCCCATGACTTATGAAAATCACTCATCGCATGACCATGTGAATTTACCTCATTAGGATCGGGGTACAAAATAGCATTGATACCTGTTGACGAGAAAAATCCTGCTGTCATTGCAGTAAATGATTTAGGCTGATAGTTCTCTTCTTTATGCGTACTTGGCGCCTCTTCGGTTACAACCGTTGCATGTGTATCTGCCGCATACAGCGAAAAGCTGAATAGCAGCAGTGCAAAAAGTTTTATTACAATCGATTTCATCAGATTATCCAATGACTGCTACGACTTGACCTTCAACCACTTTGTCATTGATGGCAACGTTGATTGATTTGATCACGCCGCCTTTTGGCGCAACAACATCGATCTCCATTTTCATTGACTCAATGATAAGGATGATATCACCCTCGCTGACACTTTGGCCCGGATTGGCAACAATCTTCCATACAGCGCCGGGAAGCAGTGCTTTTATATCAGTAGTAGTTCCTGAGTCTGTTGCTACCGGTGCTGTACTTTCGCCGTTTGTTGCTACAACCTGAATATCACCGCTGCCCTCTGCCACCTGTACACTGAATTTTTGCCCATCTACCACAACTGTATAGTTACCTGCCGCCATTTCTGTTCTCTCCTCTTTATTTTGCATCTCTTGCATCTCTGAATTTTTACGCACGTTTACTTCTGCTTCACCTTTTAAGAAGGTGATGCCCTTATCTTGACACGCGGATGCGATAAAGATATTTTCCTCTGTCGTTTCGATTCCCTCTTCTTCAAGACGTTTTGTCCAGTGTCCCAAAGATTTGCTCTCATCGGCATCCGCCAGATCGATCGCTTTTTCGGTTGTCGGTTCCAGTCCCAGCTGCTCTGAAGCCAGCTTGACGATCTCAGGATCCGGGGCAACAGGTGTCTTGCCGAAATAGCCCAGGACCATACGTCCGTATCCCGGAGCGAACTTTTTCCAAGGTCCGAAAAGCACGTTGTTAAGCGCCTGCTGGAAATAAAACTGTGATACCGGCGTCACTGATGTGCCGTAGCCGCCTTTTTCCACGACTTCGCGCATCGCAAGGATCGCATCGCTGAATTTATCCATCATATTGTTGTCGCGCAGCATCTGGGTGTTAGCCGTCAAAGCACCGCCCGGCATCGGGGAGAACTGGATCAGCGGCTCTACCATTGTCGCTTCCGGCGGAATAAAATAGTCGTTTAGACACTCTTTTAACGTGCTTTCATATTTGAGCACTTTTTCAAAGTCGAATCCGAAGTCGAAATTCTTGCCTTTGATTGCGTGCATCATGACCAGAATGTCCGGCTGGCTCGTTCCGCCCGATACCGGAGAAGCAGCCGCGTCGATACCGTCAGCGCCTGCTTCAAGTGCCGCAAGGTTCTGCGCTACCGAGAGACCGGCAGTTTCCTGTGTATGCAGACGGACATGCGTTCCCTCTGGAAGCAGACGTTTTGCCATTTTGATAGTGTCATAAATCTTTTGCGGATTTGCCGTTCCGGTCGCGTCTTTGAAACAGACGGAGTGATAAGGGATCCCGGCATCAAGGATGTCGCGCAGAATCTTCTCGTAAAAGTCTACCGTGTGGGCACCTTCGCAACCCGGAGGCAGGTCCATGATCGTTACAACCACCTCATGCTTCAGGCCGTGATTGACAATACTTCGTCCACTGTCGATAAGATTGTTGATGTCGTTCAGCGCATCAAAGTTGCGGATCGTCGTCGTGCCGTGCTTTTTAAACATCTTCGCATGCAGATCGATCAGTTCACGGCTTCCTGTTTCAAGCATGACGGTATTGACACCGCGCGCAAGCGTCTGAAGATTGGCTTCAGGCCCGACAAGCTCGCGGAATTTATCCATATTGTCAAACGCATTTTCATTCAGATAGAAAAAAGGAACCTGAAAACGGGCACCCCCGCCAAATTCAAAGTGCGTGATTCCCGCTTCTTTCGCTGCCGCTACCGCCGGCAGAAAATCATTCAGAAGCACACGCCCGCCTAAAACAGACTGAAAGCCGTCACGGAACGTGGTGTCCATTAAATCGATAAACTTCTTAGCCATTCTTTTCCTTATTTACTTACTTGTTTGTGGTACATGATCGCAGCGGTAATGGCAGCGATCTTTTTAGCATTGTTTTCCTGAGCCGGTCTTTTATTGTTCTCTGCAGCCTTCGGTTCTGGAAAAAAACGATGAATAACGCCTGACATGATGTTCATCATAATAATCATTACGATAAGGAACATAAAGACCGTTCCCATACCAAGCATCATGATTTTCAAGCCTTCAAATACAGAATTCATCTCCATATTCAGCCTTTAGTTTGAATTTTTTTTATATTAGTATAAAGCTCTTTAAAACATCAAAAAACTCACTTTAAAGCCATTTAGTATTTGAAAGATGTTACTTTCTGGCCCTTTACAGGAGCGGTTTGTCGTGTTGTTCTTATCAAATTGTCTAAAAAACAGATCCCTTCACAGCCTCTAAATAATTCTTTGAGTATCTTTTAGCTAGAATCTCTCCATTAAATAAAATTGGAGTCCTTATGAACTTAGATAAAATCGGTTATGGTGAAAACCCGGAAAAAGTTACGGCAATCATCGAGATCCCTTATGGTTCTAACATCAAATATGAAGTTGAAAAAGAGAGCGGTGCCGTTGTACTTGACCGTGTCATGCACTCTGCGATGTTCTACCCTGCAAACTACGGTTTTGTCAATAAAACGCTTTCTCAAGACGGTGATCCGGCCGATATCCTTGTCCTGACTGAGTACCCGATGCAGGCCGGCTGTGTCGTAAACTGCCGTCTTCTCGGAGTACTTATCATGGAGGACGAGAGCGGTATCGATGAGAAGCTTCTGGCTGTACCGACCTCCAAGATCGATCCGACCTACGATGCGATGAAAGATATCGACGATATCCCTAAACACACCCTGGCCAAGATCAAAAACTTCTTTGAGACCTATAAGATGCTTGAGCCGAATAAATGGGTAAAGGTCAAAGGATTCGAGAATAAAGCGGCTGCGACAAAAATCCTTCAAGACGCGATCGATAACGTATAAGGTCTAGCACTTTATGATCGCAGGATTTTATGAACAGGACCTTATTGCCGTTATACTTTTCGGCATTATCTTGAATTTTGTCTTCTCTTTTCTTTTTGGCTGGTATCTCAGCCTCAATATCGGAGTTGAGGAGATGCTGCTTTCAAAAGGCGGGAGGCAGCAGCCGTTCTGGATGGTCTTAATGCTTCTTCTGCCTTTTGCCAAAGTCCTGATCACACTTTATCGTGTTGTCATCTTGCAGCTTTACTTTCTCAACCAGGGCTATACCCATAAAGATTACTGGATCTATCTTACCCGGGAGAACAGCAAATAGCACGCTCTGCAAAAAACATACCAACAGGAACCTGTCTCCCTTCCTTTTCTTAGAAACCAACAGAATAGACATATAAGCTTTTATAATTTATCTGTAAAGCAAAGTCCGATAGAATATCTGCTATTAAAAAAATCAGGACGATCTTTTATGTTGCGTATCACTTTTATTTTATCACTATTTATACTTTCTGCCTGGGCGGTGCCCACACTTGAAACAATGCAAGAAGAGCCCCGAATCGCTCTGGTCATCGGCAACAGCAACTATGAAGGTCATCCTTCGGAAGTATCGGCACAAAATGCCCGCAAGGTCCGCAGTTTTCTGGAAAAGAGCGGTTTTTACGTCTACTACGGCGAAAACCTGGATAAGCGGAACTTTATTCATCTGTTGCGGAAATTTAACAGGAAGATGCGTCCCGGCAGCATCGGACTGGTCTATTTCAGCGGTCAAATTGTTCAGACGAAGGGAAACAACTATCTTATTCCGGTGGAGAGCGGCATTCATGAAGAGAAGATGATCCCACGTCAGGGTATTCCACTTACGTCCATCTACGCCGGCATGCAAAAAGCCCATAACCGTCTCAATATTATCATTTTGGACAACAGCAATACAGCAACTTCGGGTTCCTTATTCGCTATGAAAGAGAAGGCACTTGCTCCGATCAAATATTTTGATGATTTCAGCACCTTTACCGCCAGCTATCCCGGGACGGTCAACGATTCTGATACTTTCACACAGGACTTTCTCGTCTTCGCCGAACGCAAAGGTCTGGAGCTGCGAGAACTGAGGAGTGAACTCACCTGCCACCGCCAATTCAACAGGCAGCCCAAGCCCCATATCGACCTGGCCAGGGAGCGTCCGTTCTATTTCACTCTTCCCGCGCTTCTTCCGCCGGTTGACGAGCCCATCGATACCCGGAACAAAAACGGCACACCTACAGAAGAGCCCGATGAAGAAACGGTAAAAATCGGCGAGCAGAAAGTTAACGAGTTTGAAACCAAAGCGGCTGAAGCAACGCGTAAGATACGTGAAGAGGCAAAAAAAGTGCAGGAGGCCGGCTTAAAAATGGCCCCGGTAAATACGCCGAGTGAAACCGCTGCTGAGATCAGCAAGAGCGACAATGCCACCTTTGTGAAGCCTTCCCCCCTGAAGCCTGAAGCGAAAGTTCAAAACGATGCGATAGGCATCACCGTCTCAGAACCGGGTTCAACACCAAAAGTACAGCCGGAAAAGCCCATAGCTGGTGAAGAACATCCCCTATTACTTCAATAAACAGTTACGTTCGCCACTTAAAATTCTATAAATCTCAGTATCAGCCTCGCTTCGATACGACAAAGAGAACGATGTCACGCGATGAGAAGTGCAATGTCCCGATTTTTGTCAAACAGAAGAGGATTCGGCAGTTCATCCTGTATGCAGTTCTACCTGCTTGCAATCCTTGCGAGAAAACCGTTAATCAAAATTTCTCAGGAAACAGGACTTTATAAGTTAATTTAATATTTTATGAAATAGCCTGCCAATATATTTTAACTTTATATTTGTATAATCCAACTATGCATCTTAACCCATTTGAACCTAAACATTTTTTCCTGTTACATCCAACGCATCACGCCTCAATGCGTAAAGTCAAATTTACGCTTGCGCTGCTGGCATTGATCCTGATAGCGTCATACTTTTCCCTGCCGGCACTGCCTGGTCTGAAGGGAATTGCCGATTATTTACCGCTGCACATACTGCTTGAAACCGTCTCGGTCGTGATTGCCATGCTGGTGTTCGCAGTCGGATGGAACGCTTACAGCAGCCGGCTTCCCGGGAATATCGTTATGCTTGCCGCTGTCTTTATGGGGGTTGGGTTGCTGGATTTCACCCATCTGCTCTCCTTTGCAGGCATGCCCGATTTTGTGACGCCCAGCGGTGCTGAGAAGGCTATCAGCTTCTGGTTGGCCGGCCGCTCGCTGGCGGCTGTTGCCCTGTTTCTCTTTGCCATTTTGCCATGGCGTCCGTTTGCCTCCGGCACTACCCGCTACCTGCTGCTCGTTTCAGTGCTTGCACTGGTCGCTGTCGTTCACTGGCTGTTTCTCTTCCATCCCGACCATCCTGCCGGAGACTTTTCACCCTGAGCACGGTCTGACTTTGCTAAAGATCAATGCGGAATATCTTATTATCGCACTGGACCTGGTTACCGCCCTTGCTCTCTGGTTACGGATGCAGCGCCCGCAGCCCTTCTACTTAGCGGGTCTTTTCGCTGCCGTGTGCATCATGGCCATGAGTGAATTTTTTTTCACCCTCTACGCCGATGTGACCGACCTGTTTAATCTCCTTGGCCACATTTACAAGCTCATTGCCTACCTCTTTATCTACCGTGTCGTCTTTGTCTCAACCATTGAAAGACCTTATCTGCAGCTGAACGCATCGCAAAACCGGCTTCAGGCCACAATAGCCGCCATTCCGGACCTGCTGTTTGAAGTGGGGCTCGACGGCCGCTACTACGACTATCATTCCAAAACCCGTCATACGGACAGTGCTTTCCTTGGTCAGACGATGCAGGAGACGCTACCGCCAGACGTTGTTAAAACAGGTTTGTCGGCACTTCAGGAAGCCAATGAAACAGGCGCATCAAAGGGCAAATATGAACTGGTACTGCCCACCGGCAGACACTGGTTCGAATTTTCCGTGAGCAAAAAGGCCGTTGAAGCCGGAGAGGAGCCGCGTTTCATTGTCCTCTCGCGTGATGTGACCGATCGTATTCTGTCGGAAAAATCCCTGAAAAAGAGCGATGAAAAGTTCCGTACCATCATTGATGAGATACCGCTTTCAATTGCGCTCAACAATTCGCAGGGAAACATCACTTATGTGAACAGTGCCTTTACGGAGGCGCTCGGCTATACCCTGGATGACATTCCCACCCTGGAAGCTTGGTGGCCTCTGGCCTATCCGGATGCAGCGTACCGGCAGTGGGTCATCGAGACCTGGCAGAAGCATATGCAAGTGGCAAGGCAGTCCGGTGCCGCTTTTGTACCGATGGAGCTGACTATCAGAGGCAAGGACAATTCTGTACGTACTTTTACAGTCAGCGCCGCATTGCTGGATGAGAATCTTGCCGAAACCCACCTGGTCACACTCTACGACATCACCGACCGCAAGCTGGCGGAACATCAGCTGCGCGAAAGCAAGCAGCTTCTCGAAAACATCATCGACAACATTCCCAATATGATCTTTCTCAAGCGCGCCTCCGACCTGCGTTTCTTACTGCTTAACCGCACCGGCGAAGCGATGTTCGGCCACAGCCGCGATGATGTTCTGGGCCGTAGCGACTATGACTTTTTCCCGAAAGCGCAGGCGGATTTCTTTACAGAAAAAGACCGGGAGGTATTAGAGCAGCACGGCATAGTGAACATACCGGAGGAGCTTATTGAGACCCCACACGGCACACGTATCCTTCACACCAAAAAACTGACGCTCAGAGACGAACAGGGGCAGCCGCAGTACCTGCTGGGCATTTCGGAAGACATCACCGAACGCAGGCAGATTGAGACGGCCCTGCGTGAAAGCGAAAAATTCCTCAGTGAGTCCCAGTCCATCGCCAGACCTGGGCAGTTATGCCCTGGATATCCGGACCGGCACCTGGAAAAGCTCGGACGTGCTTGACCGGCTCTTCGGCATTGACGAAACATACGAACGCACCGTGAAGGGTTGGGAGATGCTGATCCACCCCGATGACCGTATGATGATGGAGCACTACCTGTTCAGCGAGGTCATCGGCGAGGGCAAGCCGTTTGACAAAGAGTACCGCATTATCCGCTACAACGACAAGGCTGAGCGCTGGGTGCAGGGCTTGGGCAAAGTGACGTTTGATACCGAGGGGAGCCCTGTGAAAATGAAAGGGACGATCCAGGACATCACTGAACGCAAAGAAGTGCAGGACACTCTATACAAACTCTCTTTGGCCGTGGAACAGAGCCCAAGCTCGATCGTCATCACCGATCTTGATGCCAACATCGAATATGTCAATGCAGCTTTTACCAAAATAACGGGGTATACGCTTGAGGAAGTTCGTGCCAAAAACCCCAACATCTTGCATTCGGGCAGAGTGTCCAAGGCGACCTATGACAATATGTGGGCGCAGCTGACCAGCGGCGAGACCTGGCACGGCGAACTCATCAACAGACGCAAGGATCAAAGCGAATATATCGAATCGGTCGTGATCTCCCCGGTGAGACAGGCTGACGGGAGGGTAACAAACTACCTGGCCATCAAAGAGGACATCACCGAGCAAAAGAGAGCCGAGGAGCGTATTGAGAACCTGGCCCATTTCGACCAGCTCACCGGACTGCCGAACCGCACGACGCTCAACGACCGCATCAATTACCTTATCAATATTGCCAAACGCAACAAGAAACCGCTGGTCGTGATGTTCCTGGACCTCGATCATTTCAAGAACATCAACGACACCCTGGGGCACTCCATAGGCGATCAGCTCCTGAAAGAGACGGCAAAGCGTCTCAAAGCGGCCATACGCGAGGAGGACACCGTGTCGCGTTTGGGCGGCGACGAGTTCATCATTGTCTTCCCTGATACCGATGCCAACGGCGCAATGCATGTGGCAACTAAGCTGATGGAGGCGGTCACCGCCCCCTGTCTTATCGAGCAGCATGAACTGATCGTCACCTCGTCGATCGGCATCGCCATCTATCCCGACGACGGTGAAGATTTTGAGACCCTCTCGAAGAATGCCGACACCGCCATGTACCGGGTCAAACAGGAAAACCGCAACAATTTCCGCTTCTTTACGCAGGAGATGCAGGTGCACTCCGTCCGAAACCTCCAGCTCAGCAATGCCCTGCGTCTCGCTCTGGCACGCAATGAACTGCAGGTCCACTACCAGCCGCAGGTCGCCATGCAGGACGGGCGCATCATCGGTGCCGAGGCCCTGCTGCGATGGTACCATCCGGAATTCGGCATGGTCTCCCCCGCCGAATTTATTCCCATCGCCGAAGACAACGGCCAGATCATCCCGATCGGCGAATGGGTACTTCGCACGGCGGTCAGACAGATGAAAGTGTGGATAGAGAGCGGGCTGCCGCCGATGGTCATCGCGGTCAACCTCTCCGCGGTGCAGTTCCACCAGTCCGGACTGACGGAACTGGTCACACGTATCCTCGACGAAGAAGAACTGCCGCACAAATACCTGGAACTGGAGCTGACGGAAGCGGTTGCCATGAAAAACCCGCAGGCCGCAATTGCCGTTATGGATGATCTCTTTGCACAGGGCGTCCGAATGTCCATCGACGATTTCGGTACCGGCTACTCATCGCTGAGCTACCTGAAGCGGTTCAAAGTGTACAAACTGAAGATCGACCAGTCCTTCGTTCGCGACATCACCCATGACCCCGAAGACAAGGCCATCGTCAGCGCCATCATCACCATGGCCACCGAACTCGGCATGCACACCATCGCCGAGGGGGTCGAAACGAGCGAGCAGCTGGCATTCCTTCGACTGAAAGGGTGCGACGAGGTGCAGGGGTATTATTTCAGTAAGCCGCTTCCCTCAGAACAGTTTTCGGCCTTTGTCAAAGAGTCCTTGCGCCTGAGCCTGTAACCCGGCGCGGTTTGCAGTGCAATAGTATAGAAAATGAGCGCTGACAGTACCGCTCTTATTGCATCGTTTCATCCCACACACAGACCCTGTTGCGCCCGTCCTCTTTGGCCTTGTAGAGAGCATCATCGGAACATTGTGTCAGTCCGACTGCATCCTTTGCATCGTGTGGATAGGTGGCGCACCCCAGACTTACCGTCAGGTTTCCGTTGGGCTGGCTCTCTTTGTGAAGGAAAGGGTAGGTTTCGACCGTATGGCGGATCCTCTCGGCGATTTCTCTGACGCTTGTTTTGTCTGTCTCAGGGAGGATTACGGTAAACTCTTCACCGCCGTAACGGGCCGCGACATCCTGTTCCCGGATACTCTGTTTCAGGCAGACGGCAATATCCCGCAGCACCTCATCTCCCATCAGGTGTCCCTGTGTATCATTGTAGTTTTTGAAAAAATCGATGTCAAGGATGATGACCGAGAGAGGGTGCCCAAACCGCTCTGCCCGTTTGATCTCCTCATTCATGCGGTTGTAATAGTAGCGGTGGTTAAACAGCCCCGTAAGCCCGTCGGTCACCGAGAGAGTCTCAAGCTGTTGGTTCATTGTCTTGAGATCTGCCTCCATTTTCCGCTGCTCGGTGATATCTTCACCCGAACTCAAAACGGCAGATATGTCACCGCCCTCCTCGATGATACGGGTATTATGCCAGGCGACCAGTCTATCGTCTCCCCTCTTGGTCAAGACCAGATACTCAAAGTAGTCGAAATTGCCAGCTTCTCCGGTAATCAATTGTCTAAAAGACGACCTTGCCTTCACTCTATCCTGCTGTGGTATAAAATACTCAAACCAGTTCTTCCCCAGGATCTCTTTTTCAGCGACGCCCAAAAGTGTACAGCACTTTTTGTTGACAAGGATCACCGTTTCGTCGGCGGCGATCCCGACAATGGCCACGCCCGCGATATCGAGGTACATCTGGGCACGCTCTTTCTCCCTCATGGCCGATCTCTCCGCTTTTTTACGTGCGGAAAGTTCCACAAGCAGATCTTGTTCGTGCGCTTCCAGCTTTACATCCTTCGTCTGGATCTGAGAAAGCATCTCGTTAAAGCCTTCGGCCAGCTGCCCCAGCTCGTCACTGCTTTCGACAGAGGTACGAACCGCGTAGTCTTTCTCCTTCGAGACGGTCTGCATCACTTTCACCATTTTTATGATCGGTTCGGTGATGGTCTTCTGAAGAAGCCTCTGAGAGACGGCATACGACCCGATCAATGAGAGAAAAACGGCACCCAGCAAAAAGAGGCTGAAAAGTAAAATATTGTCGAACAGCTCATTAAGATTGGACTGGATGTAAACCCCGCCAATCACCTTGTCGTCAAGAGTGATCTCCTGATAGACCGACACATAATCAAGCCCGAAGTGTTTAGTCTTGATCTTCGAAAAGGGGACCAACCCTTTTTTGTGCTCTTCAGGGCGGCTGTAGGTCGCAAAGGGCTCCGCCGCCGTTGTGAACAGTACGCAGTAGTCGATGCTCGGGTTGGCCTTGAGTGCGGAGAGGGTCTCTACTGCACTTTTTGGATCGTCAAACGTCAGGGCGGCAGTAGAGTTTTGTCCGATGATCTTGGCCTGGATGGTCAGCTCGTTGAGCATATTATATTTGACGCCAGTTATCTCTACAGCTGTTATTCCGAATCCAAAGATGCCCAGTCCCAAACCGGATATCAGCACACCGATGATGATCAGTTTGTTTTTGATCGACATGCTTGAGAGGAACACGCGCTGTTTACTGCCTGTCATGAATGATCTTTGCAAGATTGAGAAGCTTGGAGTTGATTTTGAGTTTTGACTGCTGCGCCGCATCGATGTTGATCTCTATTTTGACTTTGTTGTTCTCCATGTAAAAATTGATGATCACTCCCCGATACGGATAGTCCGGTGTATCGCCGACGGTGAGGATCTGTTTATGACGTGCGTATTTCATGATCGCTTCGATATGGCCCTTCTCGGAGGAGGAGATAAATAGCATCTGACATGAAGAGATCGCGTCAGCGGAACCCACCCGTTTGACAATAAGCCGTTTGCCGGCGGTGACACGCCCCTGCAGCGCCTGCATAGCATCACCGAACGGATCGTTGCCGATGATGCACAGCGACAGGCTGTCGTCTCCCGGCAATTCGACAAATTTAGGAAAATTGTACAAAAAAGCCGCCTTAACCTGATACTCATTGTACACCGATGCCTCCGCATATCCCGGCATAGCGATCAGTAACAAAAAAAAGAGGAGCGTACGATAGTTTGTCTGCATCATCACCAAAACCTGTAGATAAGTTTTCCTCTCATACTTCGTCCGTCCTGGGCAATCAAGTCCTGCAAATGTTCCGGCCGCCCCGGATCGCTGTATTGCTTGTCGAAGAGGTTGTAGACGCTGGCCGAGATCTCCAGCCCTTTGGCAAGCGTCTGGTTTAACAGCGTCAGGTTGGCAATCAAATGGTCGTTGGCTTTCGCGCCGCCCAATGTCTTGCGGCTGCCCATATACTGGAGTTCCACCCCGGTACGAAGAGCGTTATCAAACCACGGCGCACTCCAGTTTAGTTTTGCCAGGTGGCGCGGAGAATTTTCCAGTTCCGTTCCGCTGTCGTCACGCGTGATCTGCCAGGCGTAGCTTGCGCGCAGCCGGGTGTTGTCGGCCCATGCGCGTTCAAGCTCGAACTCGACCCCTTTCGATGTAGCCTGGCCGATGTTCGTGAAGACCAGCAGATCGTCGGCCGGGTCGATGGTCTGATTGATCAGGTTGCTTATCTCGTTTCGGTAGAGAGCAGCGGTCAGGCGGAAGTTGGTCCGGATCGAGTGCTCGGCGACAAATTCGTAAGAGGTGATCTTTTCGGGCTTGAGGTTCGGGTCGGCCTTCGACGTTACACCGTCAACATAGTAGAGCTCATAAGCGTTGGGTGCACGGAATGCGGTGCCGTAGAGCAACTTGAGAGCCGTCTCCGGGAGCGGATTGTAGATCAGCGCAAGGCGCGGATTGAGTGTTCCGCCCACGGTTGAATAATTGTCGTAGCGCACGCCGGCGCTGAGGAGAAGTCCCTGGCCAATGGTGTATTCGTCCTGGGCGTACAACGCCCACCGATTACTGTTTTTCTTTTCGTCCAGGTAGACCGTGACGGGATCGACATCGAAATTTCTCTGGTCCAGGCGGTAGTTGTCCTGGAACTCCACCCCCGCCACCAGTTTGTGACTGTCGAAGGTGCCCAGCACTCTTGCCTCCGTACCCCACCATTGGGCCTTCGCCTCATCTTTGTTGAGCATGACCGGCGGTATGTCGAAAGAGTATAGCCCTTTGTAGGTGTAACCGCCGTAATAGATACGGGCGGAGAGCTCCAGCCCCTCCGAGATGTGTCCTGAATAAGCGAGATCAATCATGGTCTGGGTGTCCGTTGTCTCAAAGAGTTCGTTGAAGGCGGTCTCATAGGCGGCAGTGGGGACCTTCTTGATGCGCTCGGAGTAGGCAGCCGCCAGGGTGAGGCCGCCGTAGGCCATCTTGGCGTACACTTTTTTGGCATCATTGCCGTCGAGATCATGGGCCACACCGTTGTTGGTCGAAGGATCATCAAACTCCTGGTAGTAGAGGTCCTGCCCGCTGCTGTGGTTGCGGGTAGCCGAGAGCAGCAGTTCGACGCCGTTTTGCAGCTGCTGCCCGTAGCTCAGCCTGCCATCCGCCGTGCCGAAACTGCCCGCGTCGGCGGCGGCCTCCATCCCTTTGAAATCCCTGCCGCGCTTGGTGATGACGTTGACCACCCCGAACACGGCATTGCTGCCGTAGACGGAGGAGCCGGGGCCGCGTACCACTTCCACCCGCTCAATCAGGTCTATGTCCAGAAGAAACTCGCTGCCGATCAACGCCGTATCGAATATCGGTTCATTGATGCGGTAACCGTCTACCAGCAAGAGGATGCGGCTGTTGTAATCCCCCGGCCGGTTGAAACCGCGCACGCCGACATAATTGTAATTCCGGTCAGAAGTGATATAGACACCGCGCACACTGTTCAGGATATCGGCCAGCGTGCGATATCCGTAATCCTTGATGTCCTTTGCTGTGATAACCGTCACTGAGGCGGGGGCTTCGGATGCTTTCTGGGAAAATTTCGAGGCCGTTGTCACTTCGATATTCATCAGATCTTCGATCGGAAGATCCATCAGATCTGCCTGAGCAAGCTGCACGGATGTTTCGGCACCCTGCAGCGGCAATACTAAAAAAGGTGCGAGCAGAACTGCCCAGTATCCTGATAAGCTGCGGTTGTAATGTTTGTTGAACTCTATCATCTTTACCCTCTCCTGTTTTTACGCTTAATGCATCGTGATATCCCAGACGCTGACGACGTTACGGCCTGATTTTTTCGAGACGTAAAGCGCTTCGTCCGCTCTTATAATGGCATCATCGACAGTACTGTCGGCTTCTAACGCAGCGAGCCCGAATGAGGCTGTGACAGAGATGGCATTATCGCCTTCTTCGACAACAATGCAGTGCGACAGCGCCTCGCGCAGACGTTCGATAATTATGTATGCCGTATGGAGATCGGTGCCGGCTATACAGAGGAGGAACTCTTCGCCTCCGTAGCGGTAGATCTTATCATAGGGGCGGGTATGTTTCAGAACGAACTGTGCCACGCCAGAGAGCACTTTGTCCCCTATCGGATGGCCGTAATCATCGTTGATATTTTTAAAGAGGTCGATATCCATCAGCGCAATCGTAATGTTCTGGGTATGCCGCTTGACCAGTTCATGCATGTAGCGCAGCTCGCTCAGCATACTGACACGGTTGCGCAGACCTGTCAGCGGATCTCGCCGGTAGAGGTTCTCTTCGATCTCAAATTTGAGCGTATTGATATTGAGCCGCAGCCGTTCGATGGTGTTGGCAAATCTGTCATAGTCCGCTGGCGAAATAGTCTCATTCTTTGACGATGCCGTGAGCAGTTTGTTCGCCAGTTGATGCATACGCGTATGTTCTGTTTCGATAGAGAGGTAACTCGGGTGGTTGTGCAGTTCATCGGCAGACATCGAGTAGAACCACTGCCCGAACCGGCACTGCCGATGCGAGTCATCGCTGAACTCACGAGGATCATGCGGAAGTTGACAGACGATAGAACGAATCAGCTCCTTATACCATAGATCATGGTTGTGTACAGCCTGATCCAGCTCACTTAAGGTCGACTGCAGCGTCTCTCGGCTCACCTTGATCATAAGACACCTCTCGCAATATTATTTAATCTTATTAGAGTATAGCATAGATAGCGATCTCTGTTTAACGTTATTCTTCAAATTGGGTTAATCCATGTTTTGCATCTCTCCCCGATACCAAAGACAACGGTGATCAGCTGTTGAAAAAAACTGATAAAAAGCAGCCTCTTTTTGTCCGTTGTCACAACCGTTCTGTTTGAACGAGCAGATATTCATTAACATTAAATTGTGCGAGCATGCCCAATATCACAACGCGTTATAATATCTATTTGGCCATAATCGCGTAAAAATTTCACGGGCAGAGAAGTATGAAAAAGATCATTGTCATCGGAGCCGGCTACGGCGGTCTCCGCGCGGTTGAACATCTCGCCGGTATCGACGGCCTGCAGATCACGCTGATCGACAAGCACCCCTACCACTACCTTCAGACCGAAGCCTACGGCTACATCGCCGGCCGTTTCGACCTGCATGACGTGGCAGTCGACCTTAAAAACTGGTGTTACGGCTTTAAAAAATGGGTGGAGTTCATTCATGACGAGGTGACCCTGGTCGATTTCGAAGCCAAAAGCGTCCACCTTGGTGACAAGAGACTCCACTATGACTATGTCATCATGGCCATCGGGGCGGAGACCAACTTCTTCTCCTTCATCGAAGGGCTTCGCGAGAACAGCCACGGGGTCAAGAAGCTCCGGCGCGCCTTCAACTTTCGGACCGCCTTTGAAAAACTCCTCTACAGCAAGGTCGAACACCCTTCGGGCGAAAAGAAAGGTCCGCTCAACATCGCCATCGGCGGGGCCGGCCTCAGCGGGGTCGAGATCGCTGCAGAGATGGCCGATGTCATCAAAAAGCACACCAAGAGTATCGGCGAATCGACCCGGGAGATCAAGATCCATCTCATTGACGCCGCCCCCACCATCCTGCCGGGTATGAGCGATTTCATTGTCACCCGAACCCACTCGCGGCTCGAAGAGCTCGGCATCAACATCATGACCGACGCCTTCATCCAGAGCGTTGACAGCACCAACATCCATTTCAAGGACGGCAAGCGCCTCGAGTACTTTTTCATGATCTTTACCGGGGGCATCAAGGTCCCCTCCTTCGGCCTCTCCCGCGAGGTAGAAAGAAACCGCATCAACCAGTTCATTGTCGACGTCAATCTGTGCATCCCGGACGAACCAGAGGTCTTTGCCGTCGGCGACTGCGTCGAGATCCGTGATGCCAAAGGCCATATCCTGCCGCCGACCGCCCAGACGGCGGAGCGCAGCGCCGAATATGCCGCTTATGCCATCAAGCAGAGCCTGCAGCATCTGCCGCTCAAACCCTTTGACGCCTCCATCGACGGGGTTTTCGTCGCACTGGGCGGCAACTACGCCGTGGGTGAGCTATTCAGGTTCATCAAGGTCAAAGGCTACAGCGCCTACCTGCTCAAAAAGCTGATCACCTACACCTACTATCTCGGGCTAAAACTGAGGGTCAATACCGGCTTCCAAAAGCGCTCAGAACGCTTCGATGATTAAACCAAAAAAACAGATAAAAGAAGGTATCTATACCGAAGGTTGAATCTGTTATCCTTTTTTAAAACAGCTTGAGGAGATCTATGCAGCTCGATCTAACCCGGGGCAATATCAGAGACCACATGAAGACACTCGCCATCCCGGCCACCGTCGGTTTTCTTTTTCATACCCTTTACAATGTCACCGACACCTTTTTCGCCGGAGAGATCTCCACGCAGGCTCTCGCGGCACTTTCGCTCTCTTTCCCCGTCTTTTTTATGGTGATTGCCGTTGCCGCCGGGATGAGCGAGGCGCTGACCGCGCTTGTCGGCAATGCCCTTGGCGAGAACGACAAGCCCAGAGCCGCCCACTATGCGCAGAACGGACTACTCTACGGACTGCTGCTCTCCGTCATTCTGACCCTTGCCGGCATGGCCGCCGTGCCGGTGCTGATGCATCAGCTTGGCGCGGAGGGGAGCTATTTTGAGCAGGCCGTCGGCTATACGGGCACCATCGTCGTGGGAACCGTTCTCTTTGTCCTGACCTTTTTCACCAACGCCCTGCTCAACTCGGGCGGCGACATGGTCTCCTTTCGCAATATTCTCATCGTCTCCTTCTTTTTGAACATCGGACTGGATTACTACTTTGTCACCTCGGGATTCGGGGTTACAGGCATCGCCTACGCCACCCTCATCACCGAGGCCCTGAGCATGTTCTATCTCTTCTACCGCCTTCGCCGTACGACCCTGCTCAACGGCCTGCGCAGCTTCAAGCTCGATCTTCCGCTGTTCTGGAACATCACGACCCAGGGCATTCCGCCGAGCGCCAACATGGTCTTTATGGCGATCGGCGTCTATATCATCACCTACTACGCCTCCCCTTACGGCGAAAGCGTCATTGCGGCACTGGGCATCGGCATGCGCATCGAGCAGATTGCACTGATGCCGGCCGTCGGCATCAATATGGCGGTGCTCTCCATCGTTTCGCAAAACAGCGGGGCCAGGCTTTACGAACGCGCTGAAGAGGTCGTCAGGGTCGGACTGATCAGCGGGATCTACATCTCCATTATCGGCGCGGCCGCCCTGGTTTTCGGCGGCGGCTACCTGATGGGGCTCTTCTCCGATGATCCCCGGGTCATCGCGGAGGGGGTGCTCTACCTTTACGTCGAAGCGGCCATCATCTTCCCTTTTGTCGTCATCTTCATCTATGTCGCTCTGCTGCAGGGAATCAAACGGCCGAAGTTTATCTTCTACCTCGCCCTCGCCCGCCAGATCGTTCTGCCGCTGCTGCTGCTTGAAGCCGTTTCACACTTTTTCCATGCGGCACTGGCCGTATGGGTCGCGGTCGGCGTGATCGTCACCTTATCCTCCCTCCTTGCCTGGTGGTACGGGCGAAGAGAGCTGGCGTTGGTAAAGCAGGAAAACGGTACGTTTTTACGCTAAAGTACCACTCCTGATTTTCGCAAAAGAGAGCCGATGCATTTTCACCGCGTTCATATCGAAGTAACCAACATCTGCGGGCTGGCCTGCAGCTTCTGTCCGCCCAAACCGAGCCCTTCAAAAACGATGCCGCTCCCCTTTTTCGACAAGGTGGTGACGCAGCTGCGTCCCTACACCAGGGAGCTCGCCTTCCATGTGATGGGCGACCCGCTGATCCTCTCCAACCTTGACGACTACCTCGCCATTGCCCACCGCGAAGGCTTTGAGGTGGCGCTCACCACCAGCGGCTACTACCTGAAGAAAAACGCTTTTGAAACTCTCTTCCACCCCGCCGTGCGCCAGCTCAATATCTCGCTCAACAGCTACAACAAGAACAGCCTCAACCTCACCTTTGACGACTACATGGACGCGGTACTGGACCTCTGCGCCGAAAAGCTGGCCCGACATCCCAAGCCCTTTATCAACCTGCGGCTCTGGAACTTCGACGAGGCCTGCAGCGAAGCGGCCTTCAACACGATGCTCTTCGAACGCCTCTCGCTCTTCTTCGAGATGCCGATCGACCTTGAGTCCCTCTATGCCGAACGCCCGAAATCGCTTCGCCTCGCTTCCAAGGTGCTGCTCCATTTCGACAGCTATTTCGAATGGCCTTCGCTGAACTCTTCGCATGACAGCGACGGCACATGCTACGGCCTGCGCTCGCACATCGGCATACTTGCCGACGGTACGGTGGTTCCCTGCTGCCTCGACGGCGACGGGGTGATCGCACTGGGGAACCTGCACGACATTCCGCTCTCCGAGGTGCTTGGCTCCGAACGCGCGCAGAAGATACGCAAGGGGTTCCTGGCGGGAAAAGCGGTCGAAGAACTCTGCCGAAAATGCAGCTACAAGGACCGCTTCACCGATGTGACGCATTAAATCCTGCAGAGGCTTTCGCCTCTACATCTATTAATTTTTCTTATGAACACATTTTTACACAAAATTTACACTCTTTGAATAGACTGCCGGCACTTATCTAACATGCCGAAGGAAAACATGAATTATGAAGAGTTCTCTCCTCTTGAAAATATCGATCGCACTGCTGCTGATTTTTGCCGTGGCCACAGGTTTTTACCTGAGCAATGCCCTCTCTAATGCCGAAGAAAAAAGCTATTCCGATCTTGCGGAGAAGTTGATCGTTGATCTCAACAGCGAAGAACGCCTTATCGAGAACATCGGTGTGACCAATGCCATCTATATCGCCGACAACAGCCGAATCAAAGAGGCGCTGAAACACAACGACAGGAAAGCTGCCATCAAAGAGCTCAAGGTGGTCTTCGACAACTTTGCCAAAAGCACTAAAATAAAAGACCTGAAAGTCCACATCCATACAGCTGATCTGAAATCGTTTGTCCGAAGCTGGAAACTCGATAAATTCGGCGATGATCTGAGCGGATTCAGAAAAACGATCGTCAAAGTCAAAGAGACGCACCAGCCCGTTTTTGATTTCGAAGTTGGCCGGATGGGATTGACCCTGCGCTCTATTGTTCCGGTTATGCAGGGTGGGGAGTACCTTGGTTCTTTGGAATTTATTCAGAGTTTTGACAATGCGGCAAAGCATTTTGAAAAAAAAGGCAACAACCACCTTCTGCTGATGAACGATTCGCTTATTTTTATCGCAACCGATCTGAAGAATGCACCCAGTGTCGACCACTACAAACTCGGTTCTAAAATATTTGATGACGACTTTCTCAACGCGGCCCAGGCCCTCGACCTGGACAAGCTTCAGGAACAGGGGCGACTCTTCAACGGCCAGTACCTCTACACCTACAAAACGATCAAAGACATGAGCAACAACAGCGTTGGAATGCACCTCATGGGAATGTCGGCCCAGCAGGTGCACGCCGCCGTCGAGAAGGCAAAGCGTTCAACGCTGACCATGATCATCATCTCCATCTCATCTTTTATTCTTGTTCTGCTCTTTTTGATCTTCTTTCTGAGAGGCAGAGGGTAAACTCCCATTCTGCTAAAATATAAAGGCACCTCTAAAGCACGGTTTGCGTTTACAATTTATGCGTTTTTTGCTGCTGATGAGCTAAGATAGTATGAATACGACTTATCTGAACCGACATTGATCAGGAAGCAGCGCTTCCTTTTTAAGCAGGAATACGATGAAAACAATCAATAAAAATGTCATTTGGCTCGGATGGACCAGCTTTTTTACCGATATGGCCTCATCCATGATCACTACGCTGCTGCCGATCTTCGTGGTCTACGTGCTGCATGAGGGGGTGGACAAGCTGGGCATCGTCATCGCGGTCGCCACCTTCGTCTCGTATGCCTTTCGTGTCGTTTTCGGCTATCTTAGCGACCGGCTTGCTATCGTCAAACCCTTTATCGTTGCCGGCTATCTGGTCTCAGCCCTCAGCAAACCGCTGCTGGCCTTTACCCACACTTATGGCACCATCGCCCTGCTCAGAGGCGTGGAGCGCATCGGCAAAGCTGTGCGCAGCGCACCCAAAGATGCCCTCATCAGCGCCTACTCCCAAACGAGAAGCTCCGGCAGGACCTTCGGGTTTCACAAGATGATGGATATATCGGGAGAGCTGGGCGGTGCACTGATCGTCCTTGCCGTCTTCATGCTGCTGCAAAAAGATGAGGCTTTCATTCGCACTATCTTCACCTGGACCCTTCTGCCGGGTCTTATCGCCACGGCGATCATGCTCATCTTCGTCGAAGACACACCGTACAAGGCAAAGAAAAAAGATGTTTTCAACCTCATCCGACCGCAAACTCATGCCGCTGCTGGGCATCTATTTTCTTTTTCTCTTTTTTCTTTTCAGCGATCAGTACCTGATCCTCAAAGCAAGGGACGAAGGCTATACGCTGACGCAGATCCCTCTGTTTGTCATACTCCTCACCTTGACGCAGGCACTTAGCAGCTATTCCAGCGGCATCTGGGTAGACAGAAGAGGCAGCGGTTTTATGCTGCTGCTCTCCTTTCTCTTCGGGATCGCCTCGATGGTTGCCCTGGCGCTCGACTTTTTATGGGCTTCATTCATTTTGCTGGGGCTTTTCACCGTCATATCGCTCAACGCCATGCGCGCTTATATCTCCGAAGAGGCGCAGAGCAAGGGGGCAGTCTACGGCATCTTCTACGGCGGCGTCGCCATCTTTGCCTCCCTGGGTGCCCTGCTGATGGGCTACATCTGGCAGCACTACAGTTTTGAGAGTGCCATACTCGCGTCGATTACCGGCCTTACGGTTTCAACCCTGCTGCTTGCTCTGTATTTATGGCGGCAGAAGAAAATCATTCTCTCCGAGCATCTTGAAAAGTGATGTAATCGGTAAATCGCTACGGGTGTAATGAGGGAGCAGAGAAAAGAGGGAGACGAGGGTTGGAAGCGCTCGTCCTCCCGATAGCGGGTCTTAGTGGTCGATCGTTACAATATCGCTCTCAATATCGTTGAACAGGAGCGTGTGTCCGTCCTGACGGTACTGATAGACGAAGGTGTGCGTCGGGAGTGTTCGCAGCTCCGTGTTGTAGTAGTCTGCCTTGCAGCATTTTCCGAGGTAGAGAAATGAGAAGAGCAGTTTTATTTTGTGGTCTTCAAAGATCTCATGCGGCTGCGTCAGAAAGGTCAAGCCGAATTTTTTGAGATTGACCAGGTCGAAGATGTACAACATGAAATCCTCGAACTTCGTGTAAAAGGCATTGAGCAGAGAGATCTCATGGAAAAAATAGTAGTAGTTGTCGAGAAGCTCGCGCGTCTGGATCATCTTTGAAAGGCGGCTTTTGATATCGCGCTTGTTGGCAAAATAGTTCGGATTGACGGCCATGTAGATGTTTTCGCGTCTGGTGATCGCCTCCTGAAGCGCAGCATCGAAGGCATCGCTCTCTTCAAAACGCATATAATAAAAGCGTCCACTCTCTTTAAAGCGCGGCTCAACCTCATCGATCTCCGGGTCGGAGAAGTCGAGATAAAGCGTCGGGACATCGTTATCCATGACGAACTCTCGGATCTTGCTGGAGAGATGTGTTTTGCCGGAGCCCTCTTCGGCCAGGATCAGTGTATTTTGCGTAAGCACTCTTTCTGTAAGCTCAAGGTTGGCGATGCTGCTTTTAAATTTTCCAATTTTCTGTCTCATAAATCATCCATTCTCATAAATTATAGAACAGCATTATAGCCTATATGGACCCATCCTACAACTATTTTAGCTGAGATTCAGATCGAGTTCAAAAAAACGTGTTCGGCGCTTCTTCTTACCAAACCGTCCGGCTGTACGTCACCGTCTTAGCTGAAGGTCGTCAGACCATAACTTCAGTCATCAAATTTCGGACGGGCCCACTGTTTGTGTTCACTGAGAAGATCAATATCAGACTGTTTGACACCGAAATCACAAAGACTTTTTGTGACCAGGGTTGCCCCCTCTGGTTCCGGGGAACGGGCGACGATCTCTTCGCCGATCCATTCATTGATGAGCCAGCCGACCTGATCGTAGCCGAGAAGACATCTTGCAGAAGTGCCGCCGACAAAACGTCCGTTTATTTCAATAGCCTGATACCCGAAACGCTCATCTTTTTTAAGCTGCAGGTTTATCGGCCCTCGCCACCCCTCTTTGGCAAACGCCTTGAAAAAACGCTCTGCTATAGCCAACATCTCCCTGTCATTAAAAAGAACTACCTGTTCGGCCTTGCCTCCGACCATTTTGCCGATGACCCCCGAAGAGGGGCCTATCTGTCCCTCTTTGCCGATGGAAACCTGCACGGCATAGAGATTGTTTTCGGGAACTTCCCAGAAAAACGGCAGGCCGAACCGTGTATCGAGTTCAAGCCCTTTCGGCTGCCCGAAAAATGGCTGAATGGCATACCCCGGCTCTTTGATAACGGCTTCGAGCCGGGTCTGATCAGTGACGACCCAGATACCGCGAGAACCGTTGCCTCTGCTTGGCTTGGCGATCAGCGGAAAACCGTAGGTCTCGACAAGCCTGCGGGCATTTTCCGTCCCCTCTAAAATCCCGCTCTCTACAGTCGGTGCGAAAGGCAGGCTGTATTTTTGTGCAAATGCATAGCTTTTTACCTTGTCGTCCATGATGTGGGCAAGATCTTCCGGCCCGACAAGGAATTTTTCGCGGTGCAGCGGCATCTTCTGGCGCAATTGCGACAAAATGACAATATCGTCGTCGCGGCCGGGAACGATGATATCGGGGTTCTCTTTCTCTATGATGTCAAAAAGCGCTTCAGAAAAATCGAAGGTCTGCACAGCCGGCGGCACCAGATATGTTTTATCGCAGCGGAAGTTGTTCGCTGCGTCGGCCAGACTGTTTGTTCCGACGATTTTCAGATCAGCCCTGCGGTTATTCAGTGAGTCAAGTATATTCTGTCCGGCAAGGCTGCCGACACTAGTGATCAGTAAGGTTCTTTTTAGTGACATCCAACACCCTTCATATAAACTGCCGACAGGTGCTTTTACGTCTGCCGGCCCTGTAATGAGCCTCTTTACATTATTGCCCTTTTTCGCTCAGTGTATGCTGTAAAAAACACTTTAGTCACTATTATTTACTGTAACCCGTTTAAAACAACCCCACATGAAAACAGAGCTAAACAGTCAAAAGTATTACTGCTTGAGATCTATTTTAAAACAGAAAAACATTTTTTATGTCAAATATTGGGGTCGTTTCAGGCTGAAACCTATAGTATGTTAGATATCAGACAGTTTGCCGAATGACAGCCATAGACACATATCGAAGCTCGAAAGCCTATGCCCAAAGAGAAAACATGAATGTCACAACGAAAAAAGGCCAGTGGCTACATAAAGCAGCTGCCTCACAACACCTCAAACATTTTCTCGCTGCACTCACAGTTGTAAGCCTGGCCGCAGGCCTGAGGGCATGGCCGCTGCAAGCCTTTGCGTCGGAGCTCCCCTGGCTGACATTCTATCCTGCGGTGATTGCCATTGCGCTCTATGCGGGACTTTACGCCGGGCTGCTGGCAACCCTGCTGGCCTGTCTCGCGGTCACATTTCTGTGGCCGCTATTTGCTGCTTACCCTTTTATTGAGAACCGATACGACCTTATGGAGATGGCCATTTTCGCCCTCATCTCCAGTTTTATCGCGTACCTCGTCGAAGCCGGGCATCGTACGCAAAAGGCACTCAAGCAGACCGAATCAGAGTCGAAGGGCTGTGCCGAACGTGAGCGATTCATCAGATCCATCATTGCCGACATACCCAATATGATCGGCTACTGGGACAGAGATTTGCGCTGCCGCTATGCTAACAATGCCTACCGCGAGTGGTTCGGGAAGTCACCCGAGGAGATTGTCGGTATCACCTTCCGGGATCTGGCAGGCGAGCAGCTGTTTAGTCTGAATGAGCCCCATATTCGCCGGGCCCTGGCCGGCGAACCGCAGCGTTTTGAGCGGATTCTCAACAAAGCCAGCGGAAACGTGGGCCATATTATCGGGCACTATATCCCCAATTTCGATGCCGATGGCAGTGTCAAAGGATTTGCGATCCAGTCCAGCGAGGTGACCTTGCTCAAGGAGACCGAGGCGAAACTCGAACTGGCCGCATGTGTCTTTGAGAACACGCTCGATGGTGTCCTGATCACCGATGCCGATGGGATTATTCTGTCGGTCAACCCGGCCTTCACCGAGATAACCGGCTACACGGCGGAGGATGCTGTCGGACGAAATCCCCGCATTCTTCAATCCAACCGGCACGACCGGGCATTTTATGCCTCCATGTGGAAGCAGATAACAACTGAGGGCCAATGGAACGGCGAGATATGGAACCGCCGTAAAGACGGAGAGCTTTACCTGGAACGCATGACCATCAGCATGGTTCGCGACGCAGACGGTGAACCAGTTCGCTATGTATCGGTATTCGGCGACATTACGGCCCTTTGGCGTCAAGATGAACACATAAAGCACCTGGCTTTTCACGATGCCTTGACCGACCTGCCGAATCGTACCTTGCTGATGGACCGGATCAACCAAAGACTTATCAGTTCCAATCGTGAACACTGCAATCTGGCGCTGCTGTTTCTCGACCTTGACGGCTTCAAGCTCGTCAACGACCAGTTTGGCCACAACGTCGGAGACGACCTGTTAAAAGAGGTAGCCAAAAGGCTCCTGGCGCTGGTGCGGCAGTCAGATACGGTGGCCCGCCTGGGCGGCGACGAGTTCATCGTTCTTCTCAACAAGCCGAAAGGAAAAGACGAAATTGCGTATATTGCCAACCGCATTGTCAGCTCGATCAATGAGCCTATGGAGATTCTCGGTGAAGTGCTCCAGATAGGGGCATCCGTTGGCATTGCCATCTTCCCTGCTGACGCATATACATGCGAGGTTCTCATCAAGAATGCCGACACGGCAATGTATGCCGCCAAAGAGTCGGGCAGGAATAAGATTAGTTTTTTCTCGCCTGAATGATTGCACAAAGAGGTAAAGGTCAACATATCAAAGGAGACCAATCAAAAACCCGCAAGCGGCTTTTTGATTGCTCATTTTAAACGTTAAGCCTGCAAAGAAGCAAAATGAATGTAATCGCAACTCTTACCATTTTCTTCCTCATCATCATGCGGCTGTTTCATTTTTATTGGGCATTTGGAGGAGAGGTCGGTTTGGACAGGGCTTTGCCTACAAAAGAGGGCAGACGCCTGATCAACCCGGGAAAGTTGCTGTTTTTGATGCGGGCCGTCGGCGACTTCAATGCCGTCGGTTTTTTCAAGAAGATCAGATCGACAGCGTTCGCAGCGTATGACACGAAGTACTTTTCGCCCCTGTGCGTCTATTTGAGTGTTGCCTTCGCTTTGCTGTCGTATGAGGCCTGATACTCAAGCCTGCCGCATTTTTTTTCACCCTCTGTAACCGTTTTCCAAAATTTATTCCGGCATTGCAGACTTTACACAAAAGTACGGCAAAAACTTCACCGCTAAGATCAAGATCGGCCCTGAAAATGAGTCCGTTTCTTTTGAAAAACACCCCGTAAAAAGAGCCCGAAACGAATTCCTGTTTTTCAGCATGGTTTTTCAAAAAAACAGAAGAGAAATAATTCCATAAAAGCCCCTGTTTTATGGCGTTTAAAGCGTGTAAAAAAACCTTGACACAAAAGCCGAAAAAAGGAGTAGAATTCCATTATAAATCTAATACAAACGGCAGACAAATGGCTAAGCTTACCATCAACAAACACGCCCTAAAAACCTTTGGTCTCGAAGCGAAACCCGTTCTCGAAAAATACCTTGCCAAACTTGACGTCGACATCAGCGACTACACCTTTGCCGCAAACTATATCTGGCTCTCCAACAGCAGCGGCTTCTACGCCGTCATCAACAAGTGCTTCTGTCTTTTCGTCATGTCGGGCGGCGAGCTGACCATGCTGCTGCCGCCGCTGGGCAAGAAAAAATATATCACCGAAGCGATGCGACGCTGTTTCAAGATCATGAACGCAAACAACAGCTCGCCCTTCTATGCCCGTATCGATTACGTGCAGGCGGCAATGATCGAAGAGTTCATCCAGACCACCGACGAGGCGGAGAGCATGTTCGAGATGCTGGAGAACTACATCGTCGAAAAGAAACTGGTCGATTACGTCTACGAGACGGACAGCCTCATTGAACTGCGCGGCAACAGCTACCATACCAAGCGCACCGAGATCAACAAGTTCATGAAGTCCTACCCCGATCACCGCATCGAACCGCTTGACAGCGTCAAACACCATGATGAGATCTTTCAGCTCTTCAACAAGTGGGTCTCCGACCGGGTCAAGTACATGCCCAAAGAGGAGGCCGAACACTTTCTCGAAGGGATTCACCAGGAGCGCCACGCTGTCAAACGCATGCTTAAACACTATGTTGAGCTCGGGCTTGTCGGGCTGGTCATCTACATCGACGGAGAGCTCAAGGGCTTTACAGCTGGCGAACGCATCAGCAGCGATACGGCAAGCGTTATCATCGAAAAGACCGATTTCGAGGTGATGGGATGTGCCCAGTTCATCTTCCGCGAATTTTCAAAGATACTCAAAGAGCAGTTCGGCAGTACCTATATCAACGTCGGCGACGACATGGGCTTTGAGAACCTCCGCAAGGTGAAGATGTCCTACCGTCCGTTCAAACTCGTACCCAAGTATACCATCTACCAGAAATGAAGATCCGTCAGGCACACCCTTCAGACAGTGCAAAGCTCTCCACCCTCGAAGAGGAGCTCTTCGGCGTGGCGAACTACCCTCTCTCACGCCGCTCCTTTTACTACCATATCCGCCGCAACCTGCTCTATGTGGCCGAAACGGACGAAGGGACCATCGCCGGCTACATCCTGGCCCTTGTCAGGCGCCGTGACCCGAAACTCTATTCGCTGGGCGTCTCCAAAGCATACCGCGGCAGTGGCACCGCCAAACTGCTGATGGAGACAATGTTCAAAGAGCTGACCTCGCGCGGCTTCAAGCACACCCTGCTCGAAGTACGCTGCGACAATACCCGTGCCATCGCCCTCTACCGCAACTTCGGCTTCAGCGTTACGAAACAGCTGAAAGCCTTCTACCGCGACGGGTGCGACGCCTACCTTATGGAGGCAGAACATGCCTAAAAGACACTATCTCCTGCTCTTTCGGGAACTTTCCAAAAGCAAACTGCTTAAACTCCAGGCGGCGGTACTCTTTCTGACGACCTATATCGACTGGGTCGTCATGCCCTTTATCACCAAACTCGAAGGGACGCACCTGCCGGTCTTCATGATCAGTTTCTATATGCTGCTCGGCGCTTCGGACGGCATCATCCAGCCGCTTTTCAAAAAGGTGAAGATCTGCAATATCTATCTTTTCGTCATCCTGCTGGACCTCATACAGATCGCCAGCTATGCACTGGTATGGAGCAGCATGGTCGTCTTCACCTACGCCATCTTGAGTATCTTCACTCTGCAGGCGATCACCTTCGAGATCTCCAGGGTGCACACCATCGACTTCATGAAAGACGAGATCGAGATCAAAGATTACCTGATGCTGCGCTCCTTCATCGTCTCCTCGGCCATTATCGCCGGGGCAGTGAGCGCAATGATACTTGACTATTTCGGTATCAAGCTGATCACGACCCTTGAAATCCTTGCTTTTCTCGGGGTCTTCGCCGTCATCATCGAATACAAGCTCTACGCGAAGTTCAAAAAGATCGTACAAAACAGCGAGACGATCATCGAGCCGCAAAAAACGCTGCTCAATGAGAAGATAACGCTTTAAGCCTATCGTTGTAAGATACGATAAAGCCAACAAAAACAGACTATTTACTGATTTAAAAAGGGGGCTGTCATGCAACTGTCGCAAGATGAATTGATAGAGACACTCAAAAGCAGTGTACAGCGATATAAAGACGGGTTTGACACCAATATCCACCCCTACGACATCGCCGAGCTGCTGCTGGAACTGCGCGAGCTTGACGAGCACCTCTACCTCGACCAGCTCACCAACTTTCCCGAAGAGCTCAAAGCGCTGGTGCTGATCGAGCTGCCGAAGCACTGTCATGAAGAGGTCCTTGAGCACTTTACGCCGCACGAACTGGCTGATATGACGAACACCCTCGACACCGATGATGCCGCCGAGCTGATCCGCAACTTCGAGGAGGTCAACGAAGGGATGGCCGACGAGGTCCTCCAGAGCCTTCCGGCTGAAGACCGCGAGGCTCTCGAAGCGCTTATCGCCTACGGGGATGACGAAGCCGGCGCCTACATGCAGACGGAGCTCTTCAGCGCCTTTATCGACGAACAAGTCGGCGACTCGATCCGCCGGCTCAAAAAGCTCAAGGCGGACAAAGAGCTTGACAACGTCAACCAGGTCTACGTCATCACGAGAGCGAACACCTTTTTAGGCTCTATCGCGCTTGAAGACCTGATCCTGCTGGGGCCGAAAGTCTACTATGATGAGCTGGTCAAGGAGGGGGTCAATACGATCACCGTCGGCGCGAAGGACGATATCCAGAATGTCGTCGAGATCGCATCGAACTATGACATGGGCGTTGTCCCCGTCGTCGATGCCAAAGGCAAGCTTCTCGGGCGCATCACCTCCGACGACATCTACGATATCATCGAAGAGCGCGCGACCGGGCAGCTCTACCACCTTGCCGGCGTCAACGAAGAGGCCGAGCAGAAAGAGAGCCTCTTTCATATCGGAAAACACCGCGCCTTCTGGCTGGGTATCAACCTGATCACCGCCATCGCCGCATCAATGGTCATCGGCCTCTTCGATGCGACCCTGCAGTCACTCGTGGCCCTGGCCATCCTGATGCCGATCGTCGCTTCCATGGGCGGCAATGCCGGCACCCAGACACTGACCGTCACCGTGCGCCAGATGGCACTGGGTGAGATCAGCGGCGAAGATGCCAAAGAGACCGTCATCAAGGAGGTCTACCTCGCCCTGATGAACGGGCTTATCTTTGCCGTGGCGATCGGCGTGGTCGCGGCGTTATGGTTTGCCATGCCGATGCTGGGGGTGGTCATCGCCCTCTCAATGGTCATCAACCTCTTTTCGGCCGGTTTTTTCGGCACAGTCATTCCTCTACTGCTGCAAAAAGCGGAGATCGACCCGGCCATAGGTTCATCGGTGCTGCTGACCACGGTTACCGACATTGTCGGCTTTTTCAGCTTTCTCGGACTGGCCAGCATTATTTTACTCTGATAAAACAGCAAAGGCGTGCTATGCTAATATCTGACACGGTTACGATACTAAAGGAATGTTACTCATGAAAAAACAGATGGAACTCATTGCTTTTTACCTGCCGAAACCTTTCACCCGCGGTGATATCGAGGAAGCATTGGGCGTGACCTTTAAAAAAGGGATCGAAGCCACCTATTACACCGAGGTAGACAAGGCGCTGCTCACCTACACCCAGTTCAATGTTCTGACAATGATCAACTGGCCTAAGGTCAAGATCATCGAGACCCTTGAAATACTGGGAATAGAAGAGGCCGAAAATTTTCAAGAGAGCAGTATCTTTCAGGACTACCCGATAAGTATCGATTCGGATCTGCCGGTAAACTTCACCGTCGACAACGACAAGATCACCCTCAAAGCGTACTCCCGCATAAGCCTTATCATTATCGCCCACGTCATCTCGCAGAGTGTCGCGCTGGAGCTTTACGAGCAGAAACTCTCCGACTACTACGAACGAAGCCGCCATCTGGTCGATACCTCAGACACCTATTCCATCTTCAAACGCAGTATGCTGGCACGTTTTGCGAAGCAGCTGGTACTGATCCGTCACGATATGCTGATCGATCTGCTCCTGCTCGACAAGCCGAACATCCTCTGGGACAATGAAGACGCCGAACGGCTCTATAACAGCCTCGCCTATTCCCTTGATCTCAAAGACCGGTTCGAAATCGTCGAATACAAGCTAAACAGCATCAAAGACGATATCGTCATGGTCATGGACCTGACCAACCATAACCACAGTTCTTTTCTTGAATGGATCATCATCATCCTTATCGCCGTCGAGATCGGTATGGGAGCGATGGAGTGGTTCGGACCGTTATTAGGGCAGAAATAACCGCGTCCTGCGTTCTGTTCTCCTCATATTTTCGAACAAAATTTAAGCCAATCTGAGAATATAATTTTATATTATAGGCAATTCCAGTTTTTTCAGCTATACTACTGCTATTGAAAGATGATTTAGAGTTTCATCTTTAGCTTGCTTGTTATTAAAGACCTTTCGTTTGCAATATTATTCACCCTGAAGAACTCTCCACTTTATATTTTCTACCGCTTCAGCAATGAAGTGTATTTACAACAAAAGGAATTGCAATGGCAACTCAAGTTAATGGCACAGTAAAATGGTTCAACAGTGATAAAGGTTTTGGATTTATCCAACAAGACAACGGCGGTAAAGATGTATTCGTACACTTTCGTCAAATCAACAGCAATGGCTATGACCGTGTTTCTCTGGAAGAGGGTCAAAAAGTCACTTTCGAGATCGGTGAAGGCGAAAAAGGCCCACAAGCCGAAAACGTTACAGGACTCTAGTCTTTCCGGGAGGCAGAATTTTCTCTGCCTCCCGACTAAATCGTTCGATGAAGAGACCGACAGGTCTTTTCCTGAGCAATTTAAAGGAAAAACATGGAAAGCCGAGAAGCCGTTACAGAAGCGTTAAATGAAGGTAAAAAGCTCACCAGTAATGTTACCGGTTTGCAATATACCATGATAAACGGCAAATTGCATGCCCGACACGGCGAAAGAAACGATTGGAATCCGAGCGATCTCGGTTTTGACAATCCGCCCTCCTGGCTCAATCTCCGGGACTGATCGGGAATCATCTCTTGATCCGACCGGATCCTCAACGGCAGATGATGCCATCTGCCCCCCCGCTACTGATTTTCCCTTACGTATGGTCCTCTTTTTAACATAACATTTACCTCTTATTGCAAGAATAATCTCCTTGTTATCCCCTCTCCCCAACACTTAGCAGATAAAAGTTGCCACTGTTGCACATTCGCCTGTTTTTCAGATAAGATATCTTCAATAAACAGCCCCAAAAACAACGGAGTTTAAAATTGTGAACAGGTTCCTGTTATCTCTTTTTTTATGGCTACTGCTACCTTCCGCTCTCTTTGCCAAGCAGGTCACTATCGCTGTGGTGGCGATACACGGCGATGAGAAAGCCATACAGGCATGGACCCCCACGGTTGAATTTCTGCAGCGGGCGCTTCCGCAGCACACCTTTAAACTTATTCCCTTCACTCCCGACAAGGTCGAACAGCTCAAACAGACCATTGCAGCAGGTACAATAGACTTTGTCATTTCACAGCCCGCTATTTATGTCGAACTGGAACTTTCCAACGGTATTTCAAGAATTCTGACCATGATCGACAAAAGCCGGAGTGCCGAATTCGGTTCTGTCCTGATCACACGCAGTGACAGTGGTATCAAGAGGCTCAAGCAGGTAAAAAAGCGCCGCATCGCTGCGGTTGCACCGCTGGGTTTCGGCGGATGGCTTATCGGGTACCACGAACTCCTTGAACACGGCATCGATCTGCTGAAGGACGCTTCACATGTCGAGTTTCTGGGCACACAGGACAAAGTCTTGCAGGCCGTAATGAACAGGCGCGCCGACATCGGCATTATCAGAACCGGTTTTCTTGAAAACATGGTACGTGACAACGGTCTGGATCTAAACAAAATCACTGTTTTAAACCGACAGAGCAATCTCGATTTCCCCTATCTGCTCAGTACCAGGCTATACCCGGAATGGGCATTTGCCAAAACAAAAAAAGTCTCCAATGCCTTGGCGAAAGAGACGGCTATGGCCATGATGTCGATTCCACCTGACAGCGAGGCCGCCAAAAAAGCCGGCTTTTGGGAGTGGACCATGCCCTATAACTACCAGCCGGTACATGAGATGATGCAAAAACTTCAGGTCGGCCCCTACAAGAGCTTTGGCGAAGTCACGTTATGGGAATTTATTTATCAACACAAAGTTCTTACGATCATATCTGCTTTTTTTCTATTCGGCATGATCGTGTTTATGTTCATCTCTTTTAAAATGAGATTCAAGCTGCAAAACTACATCGATATTATAGACAAGACAACCATCGCGTCCCAGGTCGATGCAAGAGGGAATATTCTGCACGCCAGCCAGGCCTTATGCAACCTCACCGGGTACACGAAAGAGGAGCTGATCGGCCGTAAGCATACCCTGTTGCGCCACCCTGATGTGCCGAAATCTTTCTATAGACAGATGCGGGCGACACTCAACGCCGGCAAAGTCTGGAAAGGTGAGCTCATGAACAGGCGAAAAGACGGTCGAACAATCTGGTCTGAAGCCACTATATCACCGGTCTATGACGCAAAGAGACAGTTGACGGGTTATACAACCGTCCGACAGGATATTACCGATAAGAAAAAAATCGAAAAACAGCGTCTCTTGTTCCTGCAGCAGAGCAGGCTGGCGCAGATGGGTGAGCTCATCGGTATGATTGCACACCAGTGGCGCCAGCCTTTGAACATCATCGGGCTGAGTATCACCAAGATCGAAATGGAGAGCATGCTCGGTATCCTTGATGACGCCAAACTTGAAAAAATTATGCAAAACATAAACACCCAGGTGCAGTATATGTCTCAGACCATCGATGATTTCAGGGAGTTTTTCCATCAGGACAAAGAACTTCAAAAAATGAACCTGCGCGCCCTCCTGCAGGAGAGCGTCGACCTGCTCAGAGACCTTTTCAGAAGCAAGAAGATCTCGATAACCAATGAAGTCGACGAGACACTGGCCGTTGACATATTCCCCAATGAGTTCAAACAGGTGATTCTCAATATTTTAAACAATGCAAAAGATGCTCTTTTGGAGCATCCGCAAGAGTCAAGGAAAATTCTGATCACAGCCAGACAAAACGAGGGAAAGACAACTGTTTTTATTTCCGATAACGGCGGCGGCATCGACCCGAAGATCATTGACAAGATCTTCGATCCCTATTTTACGACCAAGTTCGAATCTCAGGGCACCGGACTGGGGCTCTATATCTCCAAGCTGATCATCGAAGAGCATCTGCACGGTACCATCAAAGCTGAAAACAACCCTGATGGCGCAAGTTTCTTGATCGAGCTGCCGGAAGAAGCCTCGCAAAAGTTTTTTGATGCTGCCCCGGTGATCTGAACAAAAAAGGTCATAAACGCTCTTTACTGCTTCTGCGTTTGAGTCGCTCTATATCGACACCACGAACAGTCCGATCAACCCTTAATCAATAAAGGTAACACTCTCTTTCATCGCTACGCGCTTTGGCTTGTAGCTGTTGATCTTTGCCTCTTTGTCCTCGTAGCCGACGACAACGCTGTAAAGCAGCGCCAGGTTTTCAGGCACGCCCATCACGTTGGCGATGATCTTGCCGTACTCGGTCGTAGACCCCTGCGGGCATGAACTCAGCCCGTATCCTTCTGCCGCAAGCATCAGGCTCTGCATATAGGCACCGGCATCGATCAGCGGCCCCTGTGCGCCGTTGATGAGCTCACTGTCCACGAAGACAAAGAAGACGGTCTGTGCACCGAACCAGCGGTAGTTGTCAAACCACATCTGCTGGCGCGTTGCATTGTCATGGCGATCGACTTCCATCAATTGGTACAGTCCCGCTCCGGTGACAATACGGCGTTTTTTGTAGGGGTTGATCCAGTTGACAGGATAGTACTGGATAAACTGGTCCACCTCCCCGCCCGCTTCGATATGCGCGATGATCGCATCACCGATCTTTGTCAACAGCGCTTCATTGCTCACCGCATAGACGATCCACGGCTGCATATTTGCCCCGCTCGGTGTCATTGCCGCCGCTTCCAGGATATTTTCCTGGATCTCTTTGGGTACCGGCTTGTTTAAAAATTTACGCGTTGAAGTACGCCCTTTGATGGCATCGATCACATTGATACTTTCCATACGCTTTCGCTCCGTCATCACAAATTTGTAGCGTATTTTACACTAAAAACGAAAAAAGCATTTAGGCAGTAAAAAGGGAGGGAGCTCTTTCACGGAGATTGGGGAAAACCCGGACAGATATCGCTTACAAAGTCTATCTGCTGATCTCTTTTATCCGCGCTTTCAACCGCTCTATATCGCCTTGGTCATGCTTCTGCGCATATTTTATCGTATGGTACAAGGCATCAATCTCATCAACCGACCGTATGTCGTAGCGCTCTTTCAGCCGGTTTAGAAAATCGTGCATGCTCTCATGAGACTGTTTTTCATACCCGTACTTTTTTGCTTTCTTAAAGAGAGGTGCCATCAGACACAAGGCCCTGTCTTTACATCTTCGGGCATTGATGTAAAAAGCCATGAAGATCGAAAAGGCTATCAATAGGAGTGAATAGAAGATGAATTTCACAAGGTAGACGGAGTTGCTCAGAAGGTTATGAAGCACCTCCATCTGTTTGACACGGCTGTACTCCAGGATCCACGTTTCGATGACATATTTCATGTACATCAGGCGCAGGTTGGCCCGTTTCAAAAATTCTGTCATCGCACTGCGTTCGCCGTTGTTTAGAGCCTGCAGCGTATCGCTGTCCATATATTTGGCAAAAGCGGTAGTCTCGATCCTGGTCCATCCCTGTCCTTTTAGATAGACCTCGACCCAGGCATGCGCGCTGTTTGCCCGCACGACCAGATAGTTGTTCAAGGCCTCTTCGGAATTGATCAGATAGCCCGTGACAATACGACTCGGGAGCCCGGCGACCCTCGCCATATAGGTAAATGCCGCGGCAAAATGGACACAGTACCCCTTTTTGCTTCCCTGCAAAAATGAATCGATCGGCGTCTTCTTATCCAGAGGTCCGGGTTTCAGGGTGTAGGTCAGATCAAGGGATTGAAAGTAGTTGACAAGGTTCGCCAGCGTCTGGGTATCGCTCGACGCGATGAGCTGTTTTGCGATACGGGCACTCTTTTTGTCGCGCTGTTCATCGACCTGCAGCGAAGCTTCTTCGATCTCCTTGCGCAGCGGCGCGTTCATCTTGTACGACAGATAGGATCGCATCGGGTACCGCAGGATCTTTTCTATCTTTTCTCTGCTCTCAATCGTATAATCATCGAACAGGGTACTTTTAGCCGGTGCGAAGGCCGGGATGTCGAGAGCATACAGCCACTTTTCGTTGTGCGGGTAAAGCGTCACCTTATACTCCACACTCTCGCCCAAAGAGCTTGCCCCGTTATCTGCTCGCAAGGGCTGTTTTTCACGCTCCTTCAACTGTCTGAACGAATCGCCGCTGTCGACATAGAGTGTTGTTCCGCGAAAATAGAGGTCGCTGTTTTTCGGGGGCGCCTTGTCGAAGTAGACCTCCATCACGATCTGGGCGGAAGGGACCAGCAAGGCGTCGCTTCCAAGTGACATCACGCCGTTATGACCGCTTCGTTTAATGAGTTCGTCGCGAAAACCGTAGTCTGCTTTCTCAAAGCTGATACGGGGAAAGACCATAAACAGAAGCGCAACGACAGGCAGCGAGAAGGCAAAGATGGAGAGCGAGAGCTTTACAGCGTCGTAGAGCGGAGTGCCCATCTTCTCCCAGACCAGCAGAAGCAGAAAGACAAACAGCGTAAAGACCATGTAAAAGAGCATCAGCACCGAGTTATGCAGAAAGAATGAGAGCATCAGCAGCAGTGCCGGCGAAAAAGAGAGATAGAAATTGAGTTCGCCTTTGAGACGCTGCAGAACAACCGCATAGACAAGCAGTGCGTTCAAAAGTGAGATAAAGAGGACGAACCTGCCAAATGAAGCAAAGTTGAAGTCGGTGTAGAAAGAGCTGATAACCGACAACAGTCCGAACACCATAAAAACGTACTGCACCGCTTTTGAGACTTTCGGCTTTGCCGCCAGCACGAAGAGCGCCGCTACAAGATAGACCAGCATCGGGAACTTGAGCTTGTCCAGATGGGGTATGATGGAGAGAACAAGCGCTATATCAACGAGATATAGAGGCTTCGGCGGCGACTTAATAACGGCCGAGGTAGGTAAGAATCTCATCGATGCCCATCTTGCTGCTGTCTAGTATCTTATTGTCTATGGCGATACGGAACGGAAACGACTTCTGTTCGCACGTCAATACCCACAGACAGAGTTGTGAAAGCCTTGCCTCGTCGTTCCGTGCACAGGTCAAAAAATCAAATTGCAGGCGTGCCGTTTCATCGGTATAGGAGAAGACCTTGCTCATCAGACTGTCGCCTTTGGCCAGTGACGGCCAATAGATCTGCGAGAACCTGTCGCTGCTTTCGTACGCTTTGATGCCTTCAAAATCATCTTTTTCGCCATAGAGCGTCCTGTTATTAGCGATGAAGGTGTCCAGACTTTCGCCCTTGGGTTCGGGGTAGACCACAAACTCCCTGTCGATATCGAAGACCTTATAGAAGATCTGATGCGGCAGGGGAAAGCCGCTGTCGCATTGAACGCTCTCAAAGCGGGCATCGCCTCTTTGCGGCACTGTATGGGTGAAGGTCAGGATTGATCGGTGTATCGGCCCGAATGAGCCTGGTATGTTTTTTCTCATCGCCGCCGATGCAGGTTATGTCGTATATATCTCTCTGCGAGAGCGAAGAGAGGGAGAGTGTGTAGCTGCTTTTTTGGCCGGCGAAGACACGCTGATAGGAGAGGAGTTCGACACGGAGAGAGCGAATATTTTTTCGTCCGAAAAAGTAGCTGCTGATGGAAAAGGCAAAGGTAAAAAAAAGGGCCATATAGACAATATTGTAATTGTGTATGTACGCCTGCATGAACAGCGCAACAAAGATCAGTATGAGAAGATAGATATATCGGGTCGGTCGCTCACTGCCTTTTCTAGCAATCCTGGCATACGAGCGAGAGAATCTTTTCTGAAGCTGATTCTGAATAATCACGGTTAATAAACTCCAATCTGTGTACCACAACAGGCTCTAAGATATCGGTGACATCATTAGGCGTGACAAAGTCCCTGCCCCGGATAACGGCGTGGGCTTTTGAGAGCTGGACTATGGCCAGGGCCCCTCTCGTCGAGAGCCCGTATTCAAAGAGCCCGCCTTCTCTTGATACCTTGATGATGTTCTGAATAAGGTCCAGGATCTCGTTGCTGACATGGACCTTTTTGCTTAAGCTCAAGAGCTTCATCACCTCTTCATGTCCAAAAGTCTTAAGACCGAGCGACCAATCCTGCTCATCCTGCCTTAAGATCGTCCGTTCCGAATCTTCATCAGCATATCCCAGCGAGATCGTACAGACAAAACGGTCAAGCTGCGAGCTTGGCATGGCAAAGACACCCGACTCTTCAAACGGATTTTTCGTCGCAATGACAAAAAACGGGTCGGCTAAAGGGTAGGTCGTGTTTTCAACACTGACCTGGTGTTCGGCCATCGCTTCCAGAAGCGCGCTCTGCGTCTTCGGCGTCGCGCGGTTGATCTCGTCGGCCAGCAGGATCGAGCAGAATATCGGTCCCTTCTTGAAGCGGAACTCGCCGCTCTTGACATCAAAATAATTAACGCCGATGATATCGGCCGGAAGCAGGTCTGATGTGAACTGGACACGCCCGAACTCCAGCCCGAGCACACGGGCAAGTGTCTTTGCCAATGTCGTCTTGCCGACACCCGGCATATCTTCTATCAGGAGATGTCCGCCCGAGAGAAAAGCCGCCATCGCCAACTCGATCTTGTCGCGCTTTCCGATAACGGCTTTTTCGATCTCATCGATGATCATGTGGATCAGTGTATGATTCTCTTGCAAGCTAATATTCCTGTCAAACAATATTGCAGTAAGCATAACACAAAAGGATGCATATCTGCCAAAATCCGGCTTATATTTGACTCACTCGATTTTACTGCTTGCCGGAAAGTACGGTGAATGTCTGTAGAGTTTTGACGTCCTGACCGCCTGTCAAGAGATTGTATCGCGTCGATTATAATTTAGTAAAGCACCATGCAGGGGGATTACAAACGTGCAATTCATCACCAGCCCCGTATTGCCCCGTGATAGTGATGCACTGACATCTTTTTCTTTTTAATGATTTGTAATCAATGCTTCAAATGCTTTTGTCAACTCTTCAGCCTGGACAAGCCCCTCAAGAAACAGTTTGCCTTCAATAGTAAAACCGGGGTCTTTTGTAATACCTGCCTCAATAGCTTTCAGTGTGTCATATTTTAAGACGCAAAGGAAGATGTTTAATCGAACAGCCAACTTCTTTTTGAGAACTTTGCTGTACCTGTTTTATCGCCATAAAATTTGCCGACATAAAGAGGATATTCATGATGAGATTCATTTAAAATCTCACCATCTGTCATTGTGTGGCAAATATCATTCACAACGCCACCCTATTTTAATTAAAATTCATCGTCCTTATCAAACGCGGCAAGCTCTTTTTGGTACTCCTGCTCTTCCAGTGCTTTTAACTGGGCATCGGACATCATCATCTCGGATACTTTTTTTGCAAGAAATGTTTTGCTTTCAACTTTTGTGACAAAAGAGTACAAGCCGTAAACGATGCCAATAGAAAACACAACAGCAATGATCTTTTGAGGCGTATTAAATGTTTGAATCTTATCTTTTCGTCTCATCTCACAAACACCGCCGGGGCAGTTCGTAGCTTTTTGTCTGTAAAAGAGTTCATACAGTTTGCATCCTGCACATATCGAAAATGCGGATTCGCTGATAAGCAGGAGCAGACATAATACACAGATGAAGACTTTGATAGGCGTAGGTACAAAATGGATCACAAGGGTGTAGAACATAGGCACTGCCAATATGAGTCCTATCGTCCAGGCAAACCGTTTCTGCGCTGCGCCAACATATTCCGGCGTTTGGTTCCGTACAAAAAATCGTCCGATCAACAGACTTGGAGAATAGCTCGGATTTACAACTCTCATGATAAAGTCAAATGTGAAAAAACTAATAAAATATTTTGTAAATATGACATGACCTAAGGTCACACTATTGAATAAGGCGATGATCCCAAATCCAAAAAGCAGACCTGCCGCAGCTCTGGCCTCTCTTTCGTTCAGAACTCTGACTTCGTAACCATCAACTTTTTCCCCGTATGTGAAAAATTCTTTTATACCTGACGTCATAATATATTAACTCCCGAAAGTATCAAAAGCAGTTTTAACTCTGCCCATTACGGCACTGCTGTCTGCATCTTTTATGATTTTTGCCAAAAATGCCGTTTCATCTTTTTTTTCACTTGCTCTGGTATTGGTACTTGCATTGTAAGTCCATTATATCCATAGGCATTTTAAGGTGGAAACTATACCAGAAGAAAGCTAATACATCAACATATATTGATATTAATATGATTTTTCAGGGCGTGGATGTCGGTTGCGACTCTTTAAAAAAATCATTCACACTGTTTTGGGGTGAATACTGATATCTCTGTCTATTTTTGGCGCTGCAGTTCATCGCTGATATCATCTAAGGCTTTCAGCAACCCGTCACGATATGTTGAGGGTTGCAACTTCATGATGCCGTTGCGCTTTTTCACAAGTAACTGAGTAAACTCTCTTGTCAGATCCTCTTGGCTGTGGCGTTCCTTGCTGATACAGTAATACAACAGTTCACTCACCCAACTGCTCAATTGATTGTACCCATGGGCAAAGTCATCCGGGCTTTTGGCAAAGCGGTATTTCGTTGATGTGATGTAGTGATGCGTGCTTAGTCTGTTAAAGTCAGTCTTCATATCGCAGTGTATCGCGACTCATAGATCTGTGCGAAAAATATTGCAATAAGCATAACAAAAAAGAGTTAAGTAGACCGCCTGGTTCGTTGCAGTTGCAGGCTACTTACAGTAACTGTTTTTTTGCAGTTTAATAATATAATACTCCAGGATAAAAGAATTGGTCAAAGGGGTACTTAATGAAAAAAACTACTGTTGTTCTTCTTATAGTATGTGCAATGTCAACCGCTGCTTTTGGGGACATAGCTGAAGATCTAAAGCGTTATACAAAAGACTGCGACGGGGGAAATGCCGGAGGTTGCTACAATCTTGGAGTTTTGTACGACGAAGGCATTGAAGTTCAGCAAGACAATGCCAAAGCGGTTGAGCTTTATACCAAAGCCTGCAATGGGGGAAACGCTGCAGCTTGCTCCAATCTCGGGATGATGTACTACATTGGGAAAAGTGTCCAGCGAGATCATGCTAAAGCCAAGGAACTCTTTGGAAAGGCCTGCCGTTTGCACTCTGAGGTCGGATGCAAGAATTACGCCACAGGGTTCTGACTTCATAATCCCGTTTCGCCATTTCTCAATCAAGGGCACCTCAACTGATTAAACGCGTTTGTTAAATCTTCTTGGTGATGGCGCTCTTTGCTGATACAGAAGTGCAAATGGGCGGAATCAATCAATTCGTAAAATTCGCAAAAGCCCCTTCGACACTCATGGCACTTTTATAGCGCGTCGGCATCAGTCTCACCCGCTTCGTCTTCAGGTCACAGACGGCAATACGAAAATTCGACCCCATGAAAGGCTCGACGATACAGACGATCTTGTCCTCTATCTGCCGCGTTGCATGGATATTGCCCTGAAGGCTGTGGAAAAAATATTTCGGATAGCTCAGCGGCGTGATCTCAACGACCTCAACCTGTTTTTTTTTATCAAGACTCTCGGCAATAATGATGGCATCTTCATAGCTGTCAAACTGGACACACCACTCATCAAATATTTTGTTGAATTGGTTCAGGTCTTCATCCAAAAAGCCGCCAGCAGGCGATTGCAAAGCAAAGATACTCATAAAAACAGCCCTTAAAAGAAGTTCGGAAGATAAAGGCATAAGATGCTCATGATCTTTTTTCCGAATTATAGTATTTGCTCCTTTCAACTTATCATAGGGAGCCTAAATCGAGCCAAAAACAAAGATTTCATTGGAAAAATTAAAATAATAGACCTTTTAAAAGGTACTATCGCCTGGATAGAAGCTTGAACACTTCTTACATTCAGTGCATTAACAGACTTACCATCAAGTGTAAATACAACAAACTTAGCACCTTTAACTTTGTACTCGCAGCAAATTTATCAATGATTTGTTCGCAGCTGTCCTTGTCGGGTTCGAATGCGGAAGTGAAACAGGCAGAGAAATTCAACAAACTCTCCTGTTTTAGGGGATATTATTTGAAAATCATGCTGATTTTAGCTCCGCATTTGACAAACTGATCCCCTGTTTTACGTTAAAATACCGGCCAAGGAGTCCCATGTTGAATTTTGAAGAACTTTTCAGTCTGATCGATGTCGGGATCACGGTCTTTGAACCGCACGAGATGGGCAGCGATTTCAAAGTCGTCTACCTCAACAAGAAGGCGAAAACACTCTGTAAATTTACCGAAGGGGCATTTGCGGCAGAATCGCTTTCGTCACTCTTCCCGGTCAATGGAACCCGTTCTGTACTCGATTTTTTCAAAGAGGTCTACCGTACGGGCGAACCGCAGGAGATCACCCTGGTCCCCTGCCTCGGTATCGCCGGAGAGTGGCAGGAGGGGTACATCTACAAACTCTCCAGCGGCCATCTCGTCACACGCTGTTCGGGAGTGGACCAGGCGCGGGCAAAAGAGATCCTGGCCCCGAATGAACGCCTCACCTTCCGGACGATCCTCGATACGGCACCCATCGGCATCTGGTCCCAGGATGCAAGCGGGAGACTGCAGTTTGTCAACAAGGCTTTTTGCGATGCCATCGGCATCAGCGAAGAGACCTTCCTCTCGGTCCCCCATTATGAGCCCCTTTACCCTCCTCTCATAGCGCAAAGCTGCATCCGCTCGGATGAAATGGCCCTGAAGCAGAGCGCACCCCATATCAGCTATGAGAAGATCCCGTTTGTCGACGGAAAAGAGCACGAACTTATGATCGTAAAGACGCGGGTCGAAGATGGGAGGCACGGTGTCAGCGGTCTGGTCGGTATCAGCCTCGATATGACCGAACAGCTCGAAGCGGAACGCAAGCTCGAAGCGATCAACAAAAACCTCGAAGAGCGGATCTCCAGGGAGATCGAAGCCAGCAGGCAAAAGGACAATATGCTCTACCAGCAGAACAAGTTTGCCGCCATGGGAGAGATGATCAGCAACATCGCACACCAGTGGCGGCAGCCGCTTAACACCCTGGGACTGCTGCTGACCGACATGACGGTCAGGATGATGATGGAGAAAGACGACGAAAAGCGTGCGCTGGATTTCGAGGCATTCCAGGTGCGCTGCAACGAGATCATCCAGTACCTTTCCGACACGATCGACGATTTCCGCTTTTACCACCAAGAGGATGACGGACACAACACCTTCTGCATGAGTGACGTGGACAGATCGCTGCAGATCCTTGTCAAAAGCTCCATTGTAGGCAACCATATCCGTTTCGAAACCGATCTCGACGACGCGATGCTCAGCGGCTACCTGAACAACCTCAAGCAGGTTCTGATCAACATCTATTCAAACGCGGCCTATGCCATCAAGGAGCAAAAGCGTAAAATGGGCGTGATCAAAAGCCGGGGGTTCATCGAGGGCAGAGAGTACGTCATCGAGATCAGCGACAACGGCGGCGGCATCGACCAAGCGATCATCGACAATATATTTGAGCCCTATTTTACCACCAAGCATAAAAGCCAGGGAACCGGGCTGGGGCTCTATATGACAAAGCAGATCATCGAGCAGAAATTCAACGGCTCGATCTCGGTGAAAAACGACAAAGACGGTGCCCTCTTTACGATCCGCATCCCCCATACCGATAAAACCTGCTAGACATCCGCACCCCTGCAGAGGCAAGCAAGACGCACCCCTCCGTTTCATTTTGTTTTAGAGGTCAGGTTAACAGCATTGGTTACGAAAGAATAAAATAGCGTTGCTACACAAAGAATTAAAAAAGCTGTTGGTCCTGGTATACTCAATATGATATTGCTGAAGTATTGAAGATAACACAAGGTCCGATCAGTTATGTGTTGTGAAAGAGTCGGGAAAAAATTAATATTGGCAACCTGCCCCATTTTTCCTCTTAAAATTTTATATCTTTATTACTGCACAGATAACTAAAGGTTAGAACCAGATACCTATTGACCCATTCTACTACAAAAATTAAACACAATTTGATCTAATTTATTCTTGTATAGCCACACTGGTTACCATGTTTGGATAAAACAATTTGCCACACATGATTGTTTCTTGCACGAAATGTTGCAGCTGATGATAAAAGATAAAATTCCCACATTCTATAAAATCTTTCACTATATTTATCTTCAATTTGCGGCCATCCATTTTTGAAGTTCTCATACCAGGCCATCAGCGTATAATCATACTGAATACCAAAATTATGCCAATCTTCTATTATAAATAATTTTTCAACCGCTTTTGATATTTGAGTAGCAGATGGCAACATTGAGTTTGGAAATATATATTTGTGTATCCAAGGATCTGTAGTTTTAGCACTTACATTACAACCTATGGTATGAAGTAAAAAAAGACCCTTGTCTTTGAGATTTTTGTGTACAATTTTCATATACGTTTTGTAATTTTTGTATCCAACGTGTTCAAACATTCCAATAGATACAATATGATCAAATTTTTCCTCTACATCTCTATAGTCTTGCAGTCTAAACTCGATGGGCAGGTTTCCCTTTGTTTCGTTGCCATGCTTCACCTGCTCTTTTGATACAGAGATACCAACACAATGAGCACCATATTTTTCAGCTGCATAACGAATAAAACTTCCCCATCCACAACCAATATCTAACACTTTATCGCCTTTTTTAAGCCCGATTTTTTTACATATCATATCAAGTTTATTTTCTTGAGCTTCATCAAGGTTTGTTGCTTGCGAGAGATCATGAAAACGATCCCAATACCCACAGGTATATGCCATCCTCTTATCAAGCATCAAAGAGTAAAGATCATTTCCTATATCATAATGAACCTGGGCAACTTTAAAAGAGCGTTTTCCTTTTTGCGGATTCAAAAAAAGAGACCCGAGTGCATACGACAGTATTTTTGATGGTTGTATCTTTTCATCTAATTCCAGAGCAAAAATTTTTGCAAAAAACTGATCAAGTTTTTCAACGCTCCACCAACCGTCCATATAGGCCTCTCCAAATGCGACTGAACCTCCCCTGAAAGTCCTCTCATATAGATTTTCATTATGAACCTGTATATCCCATGCATTTGTTCCGTTTAATTCAATACCTGCCTTATTTAAAAGTGAAATGGCTTTCTTTTTAAATGATAACATTTTAGTAAATCTCCCTTTTTAGAAGAATTCTTCTGACAAAAAGTACTATAACTATATTCATTAATTATAAATAGTATTGGTTAATAAATGCACAATATTAATTTTAATTATTTGTAGATCGCATATGAGGTATTGCTGCTGCAACTTTCTTAAAAGATGTGGAGATTCCTCCACATAATCTACTCGATTTTACAAGTTGTTGGAAAGTACAGTGAGGCTTATGTTTGTTAAGTTTTGACCGCTGGACTACTTATTCGTTGTTCAAGAAACTTGGTGAAAGTTATTGTTATCACCCCTTTATCTGAAAATAAAAATTAAAAAGATAATAGTCAACAGTGGAATAGCTTCCAAAAAGAAACTCAGCTATAATAAACGCAGTAGTAGATGGTTATAAACAGGCAGAATTTAAGCAATTTAAGGGGTCAGGTGATACCTATAACTCTTTCTCTCTCATTTGCTTGACGATTCTATTGATATACGGCTGTGAAAGTCCTAAGTTTTCTGCAATGGCATGTTGAGAAAAACCTTCATTGTAGGCCTGGTATATCTTTGTATTTCTATCACTGCTGTTTTTTACTTTTTTGAACATATTTTTTTTAGTTTTGCAAGCGTGATGTGTTTTTTCTTTAACGGAGGTGACAACAAGGTTTGACGCTTTCTTGATCTCTTCGAGTACTCTTTCATCTGCCGTACTTTCTAAAAACTCTTCTCGCTCTTTTTGGTCTGGAAACTCTTGAAAGATAAAAGAGCCTTTTAGACACGCTATCGGTTTTACTCTTTCGATAAATGATTGATAAGAGCTGTATTGGTATTCACTTGCATTCTTCACTATCTTTGCTTTAACAGGATTATTTTCGATGTAATTTATCAAGGTATAAAGATAAGACTCATCTGTCACATACCAGGATTTAAATCTGCCTTGCCAAAGATGCCCGGAACGTTTATATTTTTTATTAAAATAAATAGCGTAGGAAGCGTTAATATGTTTCATAAACCTGGAAAGATTTTCTTCTCTTGTCTCTATAAGTAGATGATAGTGATTGCTCATCATCACATAACCGTGCAGCTGTACTCTATAGAGTTGGCAGGCTGTACATAGCAGCTCCATGAACATCTTGAAATCTTCATTGTCTTTATAAACAACTCGCTGCTCTACCCCACGGTTGACAATGTGATAATACCCAACCATATCAATCCTCGGTCGTCTTGGCATCTTCCTACACCTCTTGATCAATGAATGCTTGTTTGGCTGTATTGTATCATAGTTATTGGTATCACCTGACCCCTATATTCTCTGCTCTACCCCACGGTTGACAATGTGATAATACCCAACCATATCAATCCTCGGTCGTCTTGGCATCTTCCTACACCTCTTGATCAATGAATGCTTGTTTGGCTGTATTGTATCATAGTTATTGGTATCACCTGACCCCTATATTCCTTGTTTGGCTGTATTGTATCATAGTTATTGGTATCACCTGACCCCTATATTCCAAATCTGCAAAACCTGCGATTTCTACCCTAGAGGATACCAAAGGTACCCCTGAACCAAAAAAACCGCAAACTGGTGATGCTAGGCATCGTTACTGCTACATCCTCTGCACGAAAGAACAGAGAGAGAAAATCGATCTTCTCAAATCGAAAGTGAAGTTGGAAAAACTTTTCAAAAGTTACTTTTCAGAAAGACTGATCTCAGTGGAGTTTGAAAAAGATAGCTACACCCTCTTGTTGACAGATGAGTTCAAGGTAGGTGAAAAACGTTTGCTAGGACGTCAAGTCGGTGCTATTGATAATCTCAAATCTCATGCGAAGATCGTCTATTACAACAATGGAGTAGATCACTCTGCCCAGTTATTCAAGTTGAAGAAGGTGAAGTGATGAGAATCAAACTATTATGTACAGCTGTTCGCTGTGTTGTCATTGGCATTATCGTTGTATTGGAAGCTGATAGACAATCCAAATTCCAAGGCAAGAGGTAATGATACAGGTACTTTCTAAAGCAGATGTGAATAAGATAGTTGATCCTGTTCTTCGAGCAGGAGTGTTCAAAGAGTTTGATAGATTGCCTGATGATTTTCAGTATCCTGAGTATGGGTACTTCGTTGTTGTAGAGAGTGTTGAAGAGTTGACTAATCCAGTCGAGCTTGAATGAGTTGCTTTCTCAATACACTACTCGTCCACTTGTGGAGTGTGTTGAGATGATCGAGAAGTTTGATGGCTACGCTCAGGTGGTATGTATCTTGTATGCAGATTTTGGAATATCGCTATTTGTCAGTGAGGAAATCGCCACACAATCTCAACTTGAAATGCTGTTTTGAGTTCGAGTTTTTACGGGCGGGACGGGTGAGAATTTTATAAAAATTTTCACTCACTCCGGAATCATTTTTTTTTTGTAATTTTTGCACCCGTCCCCACCCATGAACTATTTTTGCAGAAGTCGATGATGAGAATTTTTGTAAAAAAAATACTGTTAGTTAGATCTGACAGTCTCAGCATATACTGTTTCAGCTTTAGGTTCAGAGATCCCAATTAATGCTTTGATCTTTGGAAGTAGCGTTTTTCTAAAAAAGAAAATTATTAAAGAAACGGTGACGATTGGAAGCAAGAACCAAAATGTAGCTTCTAAAGCAAAAATAGCAATGTCCAAAATATAAAACATTGAAAAGATAAGACCATAGGAACCTAGAAAAATTGGTATTTGAATAGCTGTATAGTTACTAAATGGAATGATCATTTTCAGAGCGCCGAACAATACTAAAAATAAGACTAAGAACATCCATGGGAACACTGGTTCGAGTGTCTTATAAATCCAAGCTTTTATTGACTCAGTCACTTCTGCAATTATTTTATCTTGGTAATCACTGACACTTTGTACAGTATCATCATATTTTTTAACAGCACTGTCTTTCACTTCTGCAGCTTGTACTATTGTTGTTTCATACTGCTCAACGACTTTAGTCTTAGACTCTTCGTATTGCTTGACAGCACTGTCCTTCACTTCTGCAGCTTTCACCTTCGCATCTTCATATGCTTTTTTCGAATCTGAACATGATGACAGACCTAAGATCAATAAAACAAATAGAACCACTTTTATCATTTGCTACCTTTTTTTTGTGAATTATGCCTAATTTTCATAAAAACTAACTGACATTTAGTGTTGTTGTGATTTTTTATTCTTAATACAATGCTAAGAATGTCAAATGGTTTTAGTATTGGTTGCAGACTTTTGGCTTGTCGTTGTTTGTGAACGAAGAGAACGTCTCTTTTCTAGACTTGAGGTTTTGTATTAAGCTAGTATTACGGGCGGGACGGGTGCAAATTTTTCGTAAATTTTTTCCAACTAAGTTTCTCAATATTTGAGATTTTTTCGAAATTCTTCACCCATCCCACCCGTAATTTTTTTTGAAAACGGCACATATTTGACTCACTCGATTTTACAAGTTGCTAGAAAGTACGGTGAGCCTTATGCTTGTAGAGTTTTGACCGCTGGACTACCAATCCGTTGTTCAAGTAACTTGGTGAAAGTTATTGTTATCACCCGGTCCCTTTTTCCGACCCCTTTTTCCGACCCCTTTTTCCGTTTTCTTGTTAGACATCATGTTCCACCATTTTACAATGTCCTTGTGTTCCATCAATGTCTATGTCTACGTAGTCATCCATACATGACTCTCGAATGAAAACAAATCTAAACTCATCTTCATCACTAAAAAAATCAGGTTTTTGAGAATAAGTTAATTTTGCCAGTTCTACTGATGTTGGCTTAATATCTGCTTCTTCTCCATGGGTATATTCGACATTGACGCCTTCAACTCCCCCAAAATGCTTATAGGGTTGTTGATTTAACCATTTTGTTATTTCAATTGCCAGTTGTCTGGGGTTTTTGAGTTCGACTATAAACTCACCAAATTTACTTTGTTTGGCAGCTTCTAATGTTCTATGAAAACTTAGTATATAAAATGAGTTGCTTGCGAATGAGCTATGATGACTTAATCCATTATGTACAACATGTGCTTCACCTTCAGTCTTATCACATCTTAGTTCATCCTCAATATTTTTATAGATTTGAAGTCGACTAAATCTAAGAGAACCATTTACGAATGCTTTGGCGTATTTAATATCATCGAACACGCGATAAACTGTTTGCGGATAGTCTCCATGAGCTTCTAAAGGTTCCATATTTTTTCTTCTCGACTGACGTTTAAACTTATCAATACGAAATCCACACGCGGAGTTTTGTTAAACATTTATTTTACTTCTCATAGGTTTTTATTGGAATGTCTGACATATACATAAACTGCGAACATTCTAATTGTTGATTATGCATTACTGCTAACTTATTTGCAGTTTCAATTAAATATCGAAACTGCTCATCATTATTTTCTTTTTTGTTAAGCGCTTGAAACCTATTTTTTATAATTTCACTTTTTATTGAACTACATTTATTTCTCAATTCAAGCTTTTCCTGACTTAAAAACATTCCTTCAACAGCTCTAACTATTGCTCTTGTATTTTTGATGACTCCAAGAAATGCAATAAATAAAAATGCGATGCCGATAATCTTCAAAACTCTTTTCATGACAGATTTCCTTTAATGGCTAACGCCTCACATCACCGGCAGCAGAAAGCAGAGCGACGAGGAACGAGAAGCGGCACTTTTTGCTGTCCGAGTACATGTGATTGTTAGGCATTTTAGTAGTATGGATTTGATTGCTCGACCAAATATGCCATTGAGAACTGAACCACCATTCCCACGAACATAATTATGCCAAAGAGAATGATGACATCGAGCAACGATACACCTATGAACAAAATACCGAGAATAGTTAGTATGTACGCTATTTCGATAAAGAATGTTGTAAGCATTGCGTAGTCATTACCAGACTGTAAATCTTTTGTAGCCAACCAAACTATAGGGCCAGTGGCGATACCGTATGACCAAATTAAGACAGGAATGATTGATTCGGCATTTGCCTGCTTTGTGTAGTAAACAAGTACCAGAATGCACCATGCCGTGAGAATACCTACAGTGTACAAGGTACCTAGAAACCCTAAGAAGGCCCCTCTGATCTTATGCCCTTTTTCAAACATTGCTGCCGCTGGTACAGCGAATAGTAGACTAGGAGCAATAGCTAAACTGATGGCTATTCCTGAAACCATCAGCGCCAACAATCCGTACCCTATAAGACTCCACTCACCAAGAATTGCCAGCCAGATACCAGAGACAATACCGCCAAACATATTAATAATGGCTAACGGCACTGCGAGTACCGACAATAATCTTGCAAATGCTTTCATGTTTTATTCCTTCTTTTATGCCTCACTATTGAATACCCAACATATTATAGGTTTAAGCCTAAAATGCCCATAATATCTAATATTAATAATGTTTTGCTATTTTTAAATACATAAAGTCTTGCACTCGACTTGATGAGATTTATATATAATATAAAAGGACAAATAAATGTTTAAAATACTCATGCCAATACTTTTAATGTTTAGTATCGCCTCTGCTGAGCTTAGGTTTAAATGCACTTCTGATGGCGACACCCCAATTTACCTCGTATACTACTTTTCAATACCATTCTGGGGTCTCGGTGACGAGACTAAAACAATAATATTATCAGGCAACAACGGCATGGATGGAGCAACACCATATATTTGGAACGGTACCGGAACTAAAGACGGAAGCTTTTATAAAAGTCCACATGACAAGAGCTCTTTAACTTTTAATGGTGGCTGGATTGGGATTGAGCCTGTGCTAAAGTACACTAACCGATCTGGTGAGACCACCGTATATAAGTGCCAAGACATTACTCCGGAATGACTTCAAGATTCTAGTAGTGGTATTAGTTGGCTGGTTGCTGACCATCAGGGATATATTTTTCAAAAGCAGGAATCAGGTGATAACTATAACTACTTCAAGACTGCTTCTTTTTTCGTCGTGCCAAATTCGAGCCAAATCCATCAGACCGCTGGTACAAAAACCACAAGTCAACAAAGCATTCAGTCCATTCAAAAAGTCGTGTAAGTATCGTATTTTAGGGAGTTTGGTATAAAGGGTGGTACGCCCGACAGGATTCAAACCTGTGACCGCTGGTACCGGAAACCAGTGCTCTATTCAGCTGAGCTACGGACGCGTGTTTTAGAGTGGCGCATTATAGTCGATCTTATCTTGTTATATTTTTAAAAAATTATGAGGGGTCGGAGCCCTGCGGCGCTAACCGGGGGCTGAGCTGTCGGTTTTTGATCTATTTCGGCACGAACATCAGCTGCATGCGGCGGATAAAGAGCACCGCCAGGGCGGCAGCCAGGATCTTGAAGTCGATCTCGCTGCCCATATGCAGGGCGTTAAAGGCGTCGCTCTGCGTCGCTTCAGCACCGAGTTTCTGCATTGCCAGGATCTTCGGGGTATAGACGCCGCTGAACAGCAGCGATGCTGCGATGACGATAAAGCCGCTCACCATCGCGTAGTTGTCACGTCGTCCGTGTTTAAACTCGTTGGCTTCGAAGACAAAGACGGCCAGCGCGATGAAATAGATGAAGTAGCCGAAACGGCGAAAGATCTCCCCCATCAAAATACCCTCGTTGTACTGGTCGAGCAGCGCACCGGCGAGATAGATGTCCGAGTGAAAGATCGTCGCCGCGACAAAGATACCGAGCGTCAGCACCCCGCCGAGGGCCATTGCCACCAAAAGAAGATAGACCGTTACCGTCCACTGTTTGCCTGTCATGTTGTTTCCTTTTTCAGAACAAAGCCGCGATCGAGTCCGGCCAGATCTTTGTAAAATTTGAGTTCATTATACCGGGCATTTTCTAAATAGGCCGCCACCTTCGGTTTCTGGTCATACCCCATCTCGCAGGCAAAAAGCGGGATGCGGCGCGCAAGCACCTCATCGAGCAGACGCCGGATGATCTCATCGCCGATCTCGCCGCCGAAGAGAGCCAGGTCCGGCTCATAATCAAGGTTGGCCTCCAGCGGCTCGTCGTCGGCGATATAGGGCGGGTTTGAGACCAGGATGTCGATCTCTTCGTCGACCGCAGACAGAAGGTCTCCCTGACGAAGTTCTATGCGCGCTTCAAGACCGAACCTCTCGATGTTCTTGCGTGCCACGTTCAGCGCGTCTGCGCTGATATCGACGGCGATGATCCTTGCCTTCGGCAGCTCCTGCGCCAGAACGATGGAGATGATGCCGCTGCCGACGCCCACCTCGACGATGGTCAGCTCTTTATCGCTGTCGGCACAGGCCAACACCTCGTCGATAAGCAGTTCCGTCTCCGGCCGCGGGATCAGGGCCCCCTCTTCGATGTGAAACTCCCGGGAGTAAAAACTGACGCTTTTGGTGATGTATTCGATAGGTTCGGCTTTTTTACGGCGCTCAAGCCAATCAGCGAGCTTGCCGCCCTCTTCGACCGGTTCGTCTTCATGCGTCATCAGCCAAAGCTCATCTTTTTGCAGAAGTGCCATGATAAGCAGCTGGGCTTCGCGTCTGGGACGCTCAACACAGCCCTGAAGTTCAGCCGTGATCTGCTGCAGCCAATCCCTGACCGGCCGTCCCTCTAATCGATCGACGGGCATGTTCCCTCGAGCGCTTCTTTGGCATGGCTGTTGATATCGACGCCAAGTTCTTTGAGGCGTTCCAGAACAGGCGGGTGCGTGTAATAGAAAAAGATATAGATCGGATGCGAAAGCGGAAAGCTTTTGTTCTCGCTCACCAGTTTCTTAAGTGCCTCGCTCAAAAAAAGCTTTCCGCCCAGGTCGGCACCTGTCTTGTCCGCTTCGTACTCGTTGTAACGGCTCACGATACCCATGATCGGCATCATGACAAAGCCCAGCAGCGGCATCGCCAGCATAAAAAGTATCATCATGCTGGCCGCGTTTTTCTGAATGCCGATCTCCATGTAGAGGGTGTCGGGAAGGTTGCCGAACAGGGCGAACATCGCAAACAGCATCCCGCCGATGAGGGCGATGTTTTTATAGATATCGCCGTGCTGGAAGTGACCGAGTTCGTGCCCCAGTACCGCCAGCAGCTCGTTGGGGGTGAGCTTCTGCAGCAGGGTGTCAAAAAGCACCACGCGTTTTGTCTTTCCCAAACCGCCGAAATAGGCGTTGAGACGGGCATCGCGTTTGGACGCATCGGAGATGAAAACCCCGGAGCTCTTAAACCCTGTCTTATCCATCAGAGCGCTGATCTGCTTGGCAAGCTCTTCATCTTCGAGCGGGGTCAGCTTGTCAAAAAAGAGGGCGCGCAGTGTCGGAAAGAACATATTGAGCAGAACGATCACAACAAAGATCAAACCGAAACTCCAGAGCCACCACAACTCGGTCGAAGCGATGATAAGGTAGATCCCCCAGATGACAAGGGCGCCGAAGACGATGGTCAGCATCGTCGAGATCAGGGTGTCTTTGATAAAAAGCGCCTTGCTCGAACGGTTGAAACCGAACTTGGCATCAAGCACAAATTTTTCATAATAGGCAAACGGCAGGCTGATCAGACCGTTGACCAGAATAAAGGCCAACACACTCAGCACCGCAGCCATCGCCGGATCATAGATCATAAAAGTATGCTCGATGAAACCGATACCGAAACGTATCCAGGCGATAAACAGAAGAAAGTCGACCAGCGTCGTGAACATGGCAAGCTGCTCTTTGGCAACCGCATAATTGCCTGCCTTGAGGTACTCTGCACTGCTCATCAAAACAGCATTCTGACGTTTGGCATTGTTGACAAAGCCGATCTGCATGACACTGACGTAGATCTTGATCAAAACATAGAGTGAATAGATCCCTATAATCGTAGTTAACATAATGACCCTTTAGTCGATGGATACTATAAGGTTTTCTTCACCCTATAAAAGTTGCGCTATTTTAGCATTATTGCTTTAAACTCTATTTTACCGACGGCACTTTACCGATGGCATCATGTGTTTCGATGCTGTCGTCCGGCACATAATAGCTTTTGGCGGCCAGGTAGATCGATCCTATGATCAGACCTGCAATAACTACAGCCCAGACAATGCGGCGCTTTTCACCTTTTAACGTATTGTAATCACTTATATCTTCTAATCTCGGTTCACTCATTTTAACACTCCTGATTATTATTGTGTAAAAGAATACCCTCTTTATGTCATCAATGCTGTAAATCGCACAAGCTAATCTGACGTCTTAAGTTTACTTTTTATATAGTTTCTTCGTCAGGCCATCAAGCCGATTTAGCAAATAATGCGTTATAATTGCACCATGCAAAATGACTTTATACCCGAGATCGAACCTACGCCCGCTTTTACAACAAAGTCCTGCGTGTTTTTAGTCCATATTATCGGCTTTATACTTACCTATATGCCCTTTCTTCTGACACTGCTGGTCGCTTTCAGCGTGGACTATTTTTTCGCTGTGGCGACACTGCTTGTAAGCTACCTTGTTACCGGTATTGTCCGCTCTTATATGCGTAATAACTCCATTCCTAAAAAACAGCAGGAGTACAGCTACAGCGATAAGGCGATAGCCTCCTGGTTTCTATACCGGACCTACTGCTTCGGACAGAAATAACGACGTTCAAAAACAAGACAACTATAATAACCAACCCATTTCGGAGAACCTATGGCACTGATAGATCTACTCGGCGTACACAAACATTATGATCTGCAAAAGATACTGGTCGACGTCAATTTTCACGTCGATCAAGGCGAACGCATCGTCATCGTCGGTAAAAACGGCAGCGGCAAGTCGACACTGATGAAGATCGTCAGCGGCAAGCTCGATATTGACGAAGGCGAACGCATCACCAGGCAGAATCTTGAGATCAAGATGCTCGATCAGGTACCGAAATTCAGAGAGGGTGACTCCGTACGCCAGGCGGTCGAACGCGGCCTTCAGGAGCTCTACAGTGCCAGAGAGCGTTACGATGTTCTCTCGCTCCAGCTGGCAGATGATTTTGAGAATGCGCAGCTTTTGAAAGAGCATGCCGAGCTCTCCCACTACCTTGACCATCACAATGCCTGGTCGCTTGACGACAAGATCGAGCGTGTGCTTATCCACTTCTATCTCAAAGAGATGGAGAACAACCCGGTAGCGATGCTCAGCGGGGGTGAACAGCGCCGTGTGGCCCTTGCCGGGCTGCTGCTGCAGAAACCCGATATCCTGCTGCTCGACGAGCCGACCAACCACCTTGACGTCTACATGGTGGAGTTTCTCGAAGAGCTGATCCTTAAAGAGCAGTATACGATGGTCTTCATCTCGCATGACCGTTATTTTATCGACCAGATCGCGACAAAGACCATCGAGGTCGAAGACGGAAAACTGCGTGAGTACAAGGGCGGCTATTCGCGTTATCTCGAGCAGAAAGAGGAGTACCTGCGTACCCTGCAAAAACAGCATGACAACCTTCTCGACCTACTAAAGACCGAAAACGAGTGGTTTGCCCGCGGCGTCCGCGCAAGGCTCAAACGCAACGAGGGGCGAAAAGAGCGGCTGATGAACCTGCGCGAAGCGGCAAAGACCAACCCTGCCAAGATACGGAAAATGAGTCTGGAGATCCAGCGCGAAGCCAAAAACTTCAACCGCGACAAAAGTGTCAACCGCCAAAAGATGCTTTTCGAGGTCGAAAACCTCGGTGTCACGCTCGGCGACAAACTGCTGGTCAAGAACTTCTCCACCCGCATTCTGCAGAAAGATGTCATCGCCATCGTCGGACCCAACGGCACGGGAAAATCGACACTGCTCAAGGTGCTGCTGGGCCGTATCAAGCCGACAGAGGGAAAGATCAAACAGGGTGAGTTCTCCATCGGCTATTTCGACCAGCACCGTGAACTGCTGGACGACTCCAAAAACCTCATCGAGACCTTCTGTCCCAACGGCGGAGACAGGGTTATGGTGCGCGGATCGGACATGCATGTCTTCGGCTACCTCAAAAACTTCCTCTTTCCGCGGGAGTTTCTGGACAAAAAGATCGGCGCACTCAGCGGCGGCGAGAAGAACCGGGTCGCCCTCGCCCTCCTCTTTACCAAGAACGTCGACTGTCTGATCCTCGATGAGCCGACCAACGACCTCGATATCCCGACGATCAATATTCTCGAAGAGCAGCTTCAGAACTTTGCCGGTGCCGTTATCCTGGTCAGCCACGACCGTTTCTTCGTTGACAAGATCGCCAAAAAGCTCTTTATCTTCAAGGGGCACGACGGCGAGATCGAAGAGTCCCATCAGCTCTATTCGGAGTACCTCGAAGACGAGAAAGAGATGAAAGAGATGGAGAGCATCGTCAAAGAGGCGGAGCAGAACGCCCCTAAAAAGGTACAGAACGAGAAGCCGAAGGTACTGAAACTCACCTACAAAGAGAACGAGGCCCTCAAGTCGCTGCCGCTTGAGATCGAAGCACTCGAAGCCAAGATCGACAAGATCAACGCCTGCCTTGCCGATGCGGCATGTTACAGCGAGAAAGGGATCACCGTTGTCGCCCAGGAGCTCTCCGAGTGTGAAGCCCTCTACGAAGCCAAGGTCGATGCCTTGCTTGCCATCGAAGAGAAGCTCGAAGAGATCGAAGCCCAGAAGGCGTAAAATGGTGCAGTGCAAGATCTGTCAAGGGCCGACGACCGCTTTTTACGATGACTACATGAAGTGTGAGACCTTTCACTGCAGCGATTGCGAATTCATCTTTAAAGATGAACAGGCTGTCATCTCCAGAGATAAAGAGCTGAAGGTCTATCAGCAGCACAACAACAGCGAAGAGAACCTCGGCTATGTCGCGATGTTCCGGGACTTCATCGACAAGACCTTTGCACCGCACAAAGCGCAGATAAAGACAGCCCTAGATTTCGGTTCGGGACCGACGCCTGTACTGGCGAAGATGCTGATGCATGAGGGTTTTGAAACAGATATCTATGACAAGTTTTTTTCGCCCGAAAAGGTCTATGAAGGCAAGACGTATGATCTTATCACCTCTACCGAAGTCCTCGAACACATCGGCGACGTGCATGGTGTAATGGCACTCCTGAGCCGCCATCTCAATCCCGGCGGCTACCTGGCGCTGATGACACAGTTTCACGACAATACCCCGCAGAACTACCTGAAATGGTGGTATCGGCGGGACCCGACCCATATTGTCTTCTACCGGCCGGAGAGTTTTCAGGTCCTGGCAAAGCAGTATGGTATGACGCTTCACTATCACGACAGTAAAAAGATCGTGCTGCTGCAAAAAACGTCACTCGCTAAAAGCAAACCACCTGTGCTACAATAGCGTCAAGATAAGATAGATTTTTATAAGGTTATATGATGTCAGAAGAAAGTTCGGTAGGTCTGCTCTTTAAAGAGGCTCTTCAAGATTTCGGCGCAAAGCATGAAGACGATAAGAATATTTGCGGTATCAAACTTGATCTCCGCTCCCAGGGTATCGACCTGATCGTCGGTATACGTTTTATCGATGGCGAATCGCAATTCAGTCTCTGTACTGCCAATACGAACTGTGAAGGAATCGATGACAGCGTCTTTAATCTGCTCTCCGATACATTGAAAAAGATCGGTGTTGAAAGCAAGGGCGGCGCTGCTATTATGATCAAACGCAATGCGAAGATCATAACGACCGATGAAGGGTGTCAGGCGATAGAAGCGGAAAAAAACAGCCCTGCAGAAGAGGCACCGAAAAAACGCGGCGGTCTTTTCGGCTTTTTCGGTAAAAAATAGACCGCTTGTTGTGGCGATAGATCTCCGCTATTTTTCGTAATCGACCACTTTACTCTGTGTCGTCACCTCTCTGATAAACGCCACGACCTCCAAATGCGCCGGATGCACCGCATACTCGGCAAGACCCTCTTTTGTCTCGAACGTCGAGATCAGTGAAAGGTCCATCGCCCTCTCGCTGCCGCTGAAATCGATACCGACTTCCATAGAAAGAAGCGGATCGATCTTGGCGACAAGGGCCTCCAGCATTGCTTTTGCTTTAGCGGTATTTTCTGATTTCTCTTCCTCTTTAAACTTGAACATAACAATATGGACGATCATCTTCACTCCTTGTTTTTACGCTATTTTATCCAATATTGGCTACTATCTTAAGATGAAAGAACAAAAAGACGGTGCAATTTTTTATTCATTTTGTAAAGGGGGCTTATTTTTCACTCCGCCTCTTTTTATGTTAGGTCTGATAAACAATAAGATATGGAAACATCTACATGCACAATGAGCTTTTGGAGTTTTTGACCCTCCATAGTGTTTTTATCGTCACCGAGGTCATTATTGTTGCGACCATGCTGCATATGCTCTACCAGAGACGTTCTCCGACGAGTATGATCTCCTGGCTTCTGCTGATGATCATCGTCCCCTATTTTTCTCTTTTGCTTTACTATCTTATCGGGGTCCGCAAACGTCCGGTCAAAAAGAAAAAGTCATCCCTGCACGTCAAAAGTGTCAGCGAGAGCCCCGGTCAGATCAACTCTGTCGACGGTATTTTGCGTTCCAACGGCATCGCGGGGGCGAGTGCGCATAACAGTTTTACACTTATCAGCGACAGCGTCCATGCCTATGACGCATTGATAGATGAGATCAACAATGCGAAAAAGAGCATCAGTTTCAGTACCTATATCCTTCGAAAAGACAAGGTCACCAAAAGTATTGTTGAGGCCCTGATAGCAAAAGCGTCAACCGGTGTTCATGTACGGCTGCTGCTCGATTCCCTTGGCTCCTATAGACTCTATTTTTTTCAGGGACCTCTGAAAAAACTGAGAAAAGCGGGATGTGAGGTCCACTTTTTTATGCCGCTGCTTCGCCTCCCCTACCAGAACTCGATCAATCTGCGCAACCATCGCAAGATCTACCTCTTTGACGAGACCACCCTGATCACCGGCGGGATGAATCTCTCCAAGAGATATATGGGGCCGGCAAAAAAAACCGATCAGTGGGAAGATATTCTGTTTAGAACCCAGGGTGATGCCACCTATCAGTATGCCCAGATCTTTGAAGCTGACTGGGCCTATGCTTCGGGCAGTCCCCTGCGCCAGGCGGCCCCGCCCCTAAAAAAAGTCTACGGCGATGCCTATATCCAGGTCGTCCCCTCCGGTCCCGACATCGAAGGCGATGCTCTTTTTGAAGCGCTTATCAGTGCGATACACGCCGCGACCGAGCGTATCTGGATCGTGACGCCCTATTTTATACCCGATGAGACCCTGATGCATGCGCTTAAGATCGCCAAACACCGGGGGCTCGATATCAAACTGATCACACCCGAACAGTCCGATCACTACGTCGCCGATCTGAGCCGCAGCTCCTACATGCGTGAACTTCAGGAAGACGGCATCGATCTGAACCTTTATGATGGTAAAATTCTGCATGCCAAAGCCATTCTGTTTGACAATAACGCCGTTATGATCGGTTCGGTAAATATAGACAACCGCTCTCTGCTGCTCAATTACGAAGTCGTCAGCTTTGCCTACTCCGAATCCATCATCAGCGAGATCGAAAAGTGGATGAAGGGTTTTATCGATAAGTCGGACACCCAAATGGCTGAATCGTCCGGAGTGCGCCGTATCGCCGAAAATTTTATGCGCATCTTAGCCCCTCAGCTCTAAAGGATCACCCATATTTACACCACGTATTTTCCCGCAAAGACTTCTTCATCAAGAGAAGATCCTGCCAAACGAGTTTTCCCTGCTTGTCTGGAATATCCATAAAGAGAACCTGAGGCCGCAATTTCTTGAGAGTTTTAAAATTCTGCTTGAAAAGTACCCCTGCGACTTCCTGCTTTTTCAAGAGATCAAATTACCAAAAAAGATCGCCTCGATACTGGATGACTTTTCGTATGCGATGGCAAGCAATATCGAAACGTTTCGCAATCTCTACGGTGTTGTGACTGCGACCAAAGCCGCCTTTACGATCATCGACTCCAACCTTACAAACCGGCGGGAGGTCGGCCTCATTACCTATAAAAGCATGCTTATCACGCACCACAAGCTTTCGGACGGCCAGACCCTCCATATTGTCAATATTCATGCTATCAATTTTGTCTCTATAAAGACATTTACCAAGGAGCTGGAAAAGATCAGAATAGCCCTGGACACTTTCAACGGGCCGATGATCGTCGCAGGCGATTTTAACAACTGGACCAAAAAACGGATCAGTGCACTGGAGACGTTTCAAAATGCTCTCTCATTAAAAAAAGCCGAGGTACAGGAGCATCATCATATCAAAAGGATCTTTGCAAAACCGCTTGACCATGTCTTTTACAAAGATCTTACACTGCTCAAAGCCCAAGCGATCGATACCAAAAGCGTCTCGGACCACAACCCCATCTATGCGACTTTCAGCGTGATTCGTGATTCGTGATTCGTGATTCGTGATTCGTGATTACGTGATTCGTGATTCGTGATTACGTGATTCGTGATACGTGTTACGTGTTTAAAAAGGTGGCGCAGCTCACCTTAAAGTGAGCCTGTTGAAGTTTTAGATTTAGTGTAGATTGTGCAAAAGGTTTAACCGACAGCGTACATCGGTACGCCGAGCGCTAAACTTTTGTGCAAGATGCGCCGAAGCTGAAAGCTTCAAATAATGGTGATCCAGAAGAAGTTTGCGATCAGTACGATGAGGATGATGCCGACAATGTTAAAGACCAGCCCGTACATCGCCATCGCCTTCACATCCACCGCACCCGTTGACATCGCGATCGCGTTGGGCGGCGTCGCGATGGGGAGCATAAAAGCGTAACTGGCACAGAGCGTCGCCACCATCATAAAGAGACGGGTGTCGATGCCGGTCTGCTCTGCCACCGAGTAGATCACCGGCAGCATGATCGAGATCAGTGCCGTATTGGAGGTCACCTCCGTCGTAAAGGTGACGATCGTCGCGACGGCAAAAAGAAGCAGCAGCGGCGCCAGGTCTGATATCGAGACAATATAGGAGGCGATCTGATCGGCAAGACCGGTCTCATCGAATGCCTTTGCAATGGAAAAACCTGCACCGAAGAGCAGCATAATGCGAAACGGGATCTTGTTTTTGTCTTCCATCCACTCAAGCAGGTTGAACGGCGGGGCGAACAGAAGGAGCCCCCCCGCGAGAAGGATGACCGGTTCACTCATGCCAAGCCCGTTCCAGTAAGGTCTGATGGGTGCATTGAGCAGCAGCAGCACCATCAATGAGAACAGTACAAGCATCACCTTTTTCTGCTCTTTTGTCATGATCCTATGCACGACTTCACTCTCTATCCGCACCTTGCTGACCCCGATGCTCAAAACGGCGGCGACCACAATGAACATCATGATCGAAAGCGGTGCGACCATCCACATCCATTGAATGAAAGGAATACTCTCCATCCCTTTCTCTTCCATCACCCCCAGCAGGATCAGGTTCGGCGGGGTCCCGATGGGTGTCATGATACCCCCTATGCTGGCCCCATAGGCGATGGCAAGTGCAAAACGGAGTTTGAGTCTGGGGTTATCCGAGAGATAGAGTGCGATGCTTATCAGCAGCAGGGTGGTCGTCGTGTTGGAGAGGATTGAACTGAGCAGGCCCGAAGTGATGACAAGGGAATAGATGATCCCGCTTGCCGTATTGGGAAAAAACTGCAGCACCTTGTCTGCGATCCAGGTGTGAAGGCCTGTTTTCTCAACAGCGATAGCCAGTAAAAATCCCCCGAAAAAAAGGTAGATGATGGGGTGCGCATAGTTGACCGTCGTCGCTTTGGTGGTTAAGATACCCAGAGTCGGGAAAAGCACGATCGGCAGGAGCGAGACAACACCGAGGGCGAGTCCCTCATTGGTCCAGAGCGTCACCAACAGGACCAGCGCTCCGATCAATGCCGATTGTTCATAGGTGAGGAGCAGAGAGCTGAGCGCAAACGAGAGAAGTGCCAATATCAGGGCAATTGCTATTTTTTTAATCTGTATCTGCTCCTGCCTCATCGCTGCCCTTAGTGTGTTAGGAGATCGTTAAGGCTTTTGAGCGGCTCTTTGCCTTCCAGGATAGCATACACTTCTGCTGCGATCGGCAGGTAGATATCTCTCTCCTGGGCGATCGTATTGAGGGCATATGCCGTTCCGATCCCCTCTGCCACCTCGCCCAACTCCTCGAGTATCACGGCCTGGGATTTGCCTTCGGCAAGCCCCAGGCCCACGCGGAAATTACGCGACATCGTCGAGCTTGCTGTCAAAAAGAGGTCGCCTGCCCCACTCAGACCCAAGAAGGTATCGTCATGCGCACCGTAGTGTTTGCCGAAACGCCGCATCTCGATCAGACCGCGGGAGATCAGTGAGGCACTGGCGTTGTGACCCAGCTTCAGTCCTTCACAAATGCCGGCGGCTATTGCGATTACGTTCTTATAGGCACCCGATACCTCCGCGCCTACGACATCACTGCTGACATAGGTGCGGATAAACGCAGGAAAAAACTCGGCGAAAGACGCTGCGAGCGCTTCGCTGCTGGAGTTGATCACCAGGGCGGTGGGCAGCGACTGTATCACCTCGGCCGCAAACGACGGTCCTGAGAGAAAGGCGAGGCACTCTTCGGGTATATGCTGTGCGAAGATCTCGTTAAGAAAACGGCCGCTTGAGGCTTCGATCCCTTTGGCCGCCACCAAAACCTTTTGACCGCTGTAGCTGAAGTGTTCGTCCAGCCAACAGGCCACCTGCTGGGCCGGGATCGCCATCACCAGATAGTCCAGTTTCAAGATCTCTTCAAGCGGAATGAAATTTTCAATATCGCGCTTTTTACGCGAGGTGATATAGACCTCATTCTCAGGATTCTGACGAAAGGCAAAAGCGAGAGCCTGCCCCCATTTACCTGCTCCTATAACGCCTATCTTCTTCACTCCACGCTCCTTGTAAGTTTCTCAATAGATTCATCATATCCGATCACGACCAAGATATCCCCTGCTTTGAGCATATGGTTATGCCCTTTTGATGTAAAAATAAAATGGGTCTGTATCTGCTCGTCAACCACCGCCAAAACGATCAGTTCGCGCTCCTGCTGCAGCGATACGGCATACAGCGATTGGCCCAGAAGGGGGGAACCCTCTTCAAGTGTGATCTGCACCGTTTTCAAGTCGCTTCCCTCTTGCAGGATCTCTTGAATAATCCGTGTTACGATCGGTTTTTCCAGTACCTCGATGATAACATCCGCCGTCACCTGCAGCTTTGAGATCACCTTGTTCGCACCGGCGAGGCGGAGCTTGGACGCATGTTCCTGTGTTGACGCCAGCGCGACCACTCTGACATCCCGCAGACCGTCCCGCAGGCCGATCGTCAAATAGACATTTGACGCATCATCCTCCAATGCGCAGATAAAGAGGGCCTCTTTCATATTATAATCTTTAAAATCATCCCATTTGTCATCAAGATCGAACAGTGTTGCATCGATGCCATCTTTTTCAGCCTCTTCGGCAGAGGCCTCTTTAAGGGTATAGACCACGACACTGCGGTGTGTCTCTTTTACCTGCTGTACGATCTCTCTGGCAAACTCACCATAGCCGAATACGACAACGTCATATATTTTCATCATTGCCGCCCCGAGTGGATAAAAAGTTTATATTCGTTTATCATCGAATGTTCGCCCACAACGATCAAGATATCGCACTCTTCTATTGCGGTATCCGGCGTAGGGTTAAAGAGAAACCCCTCGGCGTCCGCTTTTGCGACTCCGATTAACAGCAGACGGTACCGGCGCATAAGCAGATCGCCGACTGTGCTGAAATTGCGCAGTATACGCGAATCGACGACGATCTCCTCCATCGCGGTGCCGGAATCTCCGGCGCGCAGCATACTCATCGTCTCAAACGCGATCGGCCTGCCGCTGTACTCTTTTGAGAGCTGTCCGATCAACTCCTGCGAATAGACAATATGATCGACCCCCGAAAGGTGCAGCTTGCGACGGTTGCTTTTCTCATGAAGCAGTGAAAGGATGGTCATATTCTGGTCGATCGAACGCAGTGTCAATGCCGTGTAGACATTCAGTATATCACTGTCTCTGAGCAAAATAACGGCATTGACCTGCTTTGCAAAATCGATCCCCATGCTCTGATAGGACGAGAGGGATGCCGAATCGAGCTGCAGCGCATGGATCTGGTTCCCTTTTGCATCATCGATACGGTCCCGATCAGTATCCAGGACCACTACGTTTCGGCCGCTTCGGCGCAGTTTGGAAGCGGTCTGTTTGCCTACAAGACCGTACCCGCAGATCAGGTAAAAGTGCTTGAGCTTTTGAATATCCAGGATCATCTTGTTCTCACGGATATCATCAAGCTTCTCGGTAAAGGCGGTCACGACGATCGAGGTAGCGAAAGCGATCACGGCAATACCCGAGATAATGACAATAATAGCCACCAAACGTCCCTCCTGCGTGATCGGTGCCACATCACCGTATCCGACGGTAGAGATCGTCACGATCGACCAGTAAAACGCATCAAACAGTGTTTTTACAGCTGAGTCCGGGTTATTGGCCTCCATGACATAGATAAGCACCGATGCGACAAAAACGACGACACTGGCAAAGGTAAAAAGGGTTATCAGCTCGAATTTTTTATGCGAAAGGATGTAGCCGAAATACTGCATGTTCTGGGTGTAGCGGAAGATCTTGAAGACGCGAAAAAGGACAAAAATACGCAGCAGCCGCAGTGCATGGAAGAAGGGCATGACCGCCATAAGATCGATGATCGCCGCGACGGAACGCACATATCGCCACTTGGCGTTCAAGACGGTTAACAGCGCTTTTCCGACGCGAAACCTGCGCTGAAGAAGCTCGTCTCTTTCATACTGATCTATGATCATGGCGGACGAATCGCTGATCACCCAAAAACGCAAAAGGTACTCGATCAAAAAGATCAACGAGACAATATAGTTGTTAAAAACAGCCAAAAAATCCTTGATCGGATAGCGCACTTCACGGATCAGAATAATGACACTCGCAAAGATCAGTGTAATCATAAAGAGATCGAAATAGCGTTTGTAGGGGTAAGCACTGTTTTCTAAAAGATTATAAAAGAAGTTTTTTACCGCCTTGTATCGCGGCGACGTTTTAAGCAGGTAAGCCGTGTCAACCACAAGCCTTGACAAAAGCCCTACATATCTTTGTTTGTATGATGATGAAGAGAGTGTTTCGGTCTCCTGAAGCTCTTCTTGCATCATCTGTTCTCTAGCCGAGTTTTGCTTTGAGCATCTCGTTAACGGTTTGCGGGTTCGCTGTGCCTTTACTCGCCTTCATCGTCTGACCGACAAAGAAGCCGAAGAGTTTGTCTTTACCCCCGCGGTACTCTTCGACCTTATCGCCGTTGGCGGCGATGATATCGTCGATGATCTGCTCGAGCGCATCGCTGTCGTTCATCTGTTTGAGGCCGAGCTTCTCAATGGCACTGTCGACATCACTCGCATTGTCCATCAGATAGTCAAGGACCTCTTTGGCCGCTTTGCCGCTGATCGTACTGTCTTCGATACGTTTGACAAGCGTTCCGAGTGTCTTGGCATCTACCGGTGAAGTCGAAACCGTCATACCGCCTTTAAGACGGCCCTGCAGCTCTACACTCAGCCATGTGACCGCATTTTTCGCATTGATACCCTCGTTAAGCATCGCTTCGAAAAAGTGTGCCGTCTCAAGATCGGCGGTGATGACGGCAGCGTCATATTCACGCATACCGTATTCGGTCACCAGGCGCTCTTTTTTCTCGTCAGGCAGTTCCGGGATCTGAGAATATTTCGCAAACATCGCATCATCGACGACCGCCTTTAAAAGGTCCGGCTCCGGGAAGTATCGATAGTCCGCTGCCTCTTCCTTGCCGCGCATCGAACGTGTCTCTTGTTTGTTCTGGTCAAAAAGACGGGTCTCCTGGAAGATCTCTTCATCATAGACTCCGTCTTCCCAGGCTTCGATCTGGCGCTGCACTTCGATCTCGATCGCTTTCTGGATAAACCGGAAGCTGTTGATGTTTTTGATCTCGACACGGGTGTACAGTTTTTCATCGCCTTTGGGGCGGATAGAGACATTCACATCGACGCGGAAAGATCCCTCCTGCATGTTCGCATTGGAGATATCAAGATAGCGCACGATCGAATGAAGTTTTTTGACATAAAGCACCGCCTCTTCGGCTGAGCGCATGTCCGGTTCGGAAACGATCTCCAGCAGCGGTGTTCCCGCGCGGTTCAGGTCCACCTTGGAGATCGAACCGTCATGGATGTTCTTGCCCGCATCCGCTTCGATATGCGCACGGTTGATGCGGATGGTCTTTTTGGAATCATCTTCAAAATCGATCTCAAGTTTGCCGTGTTCGACCACCGGCGTGTAGAGCTGCGTGATTTGATATGCCGAGGGGCTGTCCGGGTAGAAGTAGGACTTGCGGTCAAAAAAAGAGGTGCGGTTGATCGTCGCGCCGATCGCCGTTCCCAGCATGACCGATTTTTCCAGTGCACTTCTGTTAAGTACCGGGAGGGCACCCGGCAGCGCCAGACAGGTCGGACAGGTGTTGACGTTGGGACGGTCATTGAAACTGGTCGGGCATGAACAAAAGAGTTTGGTATCTGTGTTGAGTTGAACGTGGACTTCAAGGCCGATAACGACTTCAAACATTGGTTTCCTTATGGAGAATCAGCCCTCGGGCTGATGTTTTAAAATATTTATTAATTGTCTATAAAATAGCGGATCGAAGCAAAACCGTAAGAGCCGCACTTTTCGACCGTATCTATCTGCGCTTTCGTGATGATCCCGCCGAGCGCGATAATAGGTAAGCTTATTTTAGCCACTCTTTCATTTAAATCCTCTAAACCCTTCGGTTCGCCCTTGCCCGGAGAGCTGAATACAGGACTGTACGTTACCGCATCGGCACCTTTTTGCTGCGCCTGCAGTATCTCCTCTTCACTGTGGCAGGAGATCACGACAAAGAGTCCCAGCCCTTTAGCTTTCTCGATTTCGCCGGCCTGTTGCGATGTCAGATGCACACCGAAGGCCTGCAGTTCAGCAGCCAGTTCAACATTACCGTGAAGCAGTGGTTTTGTCTCTTCAAATCGGGAGCAGACATCCAGGAACAGTTCTGCCATCTGTGCATAGTCCGGGCTGTTTTTATCACGGTAGAGTGCAAAATCAGGCCGGTGTTTCTGCAGTGAATTTTGCAGGACCCTGCCAAAAGTAGTTCGCTCTGCTGAGTAGAACGCGGGATCGGTTATAAGATAGGATTTCATCTTTTTACTTGCATACCTTACATCTCATTCCGTGCGACCTCTCCCAAAACGATATTTGCCTGAACGCTATCTCCGAAAAGAGTCCCGGATCTCTTCAAGCAGCTGCGTCTGTTTTTTGGACTCGGCTAAACGCTCTTTGTAAGTCAGCATCGTTTCAAGCAAAAGAACAAAAAAGAGACCCAGTATGATGTAGAGTATCGTGAAGAAGAGCGCCGATCCGGCACCCATAAAAAGAAAGATTTTAAAGATGATGAAGGCACCCAGAACGATGAATGCCCAGGAGATACCCAGAAGGAAACTGATGATTTTATCAAAAATGTTTCGCTTCATTACAGGCGGGGAATAAGCGTTAGATCTCGTCGTTATGCATACTGACTGCACCGCCGAGGTAGACGTATGTCAGCATCATGAAGATAAATGCCTGAAGCAGTGCCATGAATGTCAGAAGTGCGAACGGGATCATCGGCAGCAACCATGGGGCCAGCATCAGAAGTACCATCAGGAACATGTCGTCACCCTTAACGTTACCGAAAAGACGGAAAGAGAGAGAGATGATACGTGAAATATGCGAAACGATCTCGATCGGGAACATCAACCACGCCAACCACCAGACCGGTCCGAAGAAGTGTTTGAAGTAGTTGATCACACCGTTGCGGCGGATACCTTCGAAGTTATAGTAGACAAAAACAACAAGGGCTAGTGCCAACGTGAAGTCAAGAAATGCTGACGGTGCTTCGAAACCCGGTACGATACCGATAAGGTTGGCAATTCCGACAAAAAGACCGATAGTCGCAACAAGCGGAAGATAACGGCGAGCTTCTTCTTTACCCATAACGTCTGCACCCATTGCAAGCACACCACCAAGATAAGCTTCCAAAAGGTTTTGTGTTCCTGTCGGAACCACTTTCATGCTGCTTGTAGCCATCTTCGCGATAACAATCACGATCAGTGCTGTCAGCAGCATATGTGTCATGTAGATAAAAGTGTGATCATGACTGATCAGACCAAAGAATGTAAATAATTCTCCCATTCATCGTTCCTTAATGCAAAATAGTTCCGCGATTTTACTCTGTATTGGATTAAAAGTTTCTAAGAGAGGGCTGTTTTCCTGATGAAAATCGTGCCCAATGTCTATTATGAGGCTTTTTCAGGACCCAGATCCCGGATCAAGTCAGAAATAACGTTCTGCGTACAGGCGTGTGACACAGATTCAGAGACTCAGCTGTCCTGTTTTGCGTTTTGCTACCGCAATATCATCAGCAATCGCTTCTTTGAGGGCATCAAGCGTCTCGAACTTTTGGTTTGGCCGGATGAAATCGACAAAAGAGAGTCTTAACTTACTGACATCCGCGACTATCGCGTCCAGAATATGCGTCTCGACCGCAAACGAGCCGTCGGTCGTAACACGGTGGCCGATAAAGCTGACGGCGGGATGGTAGTGCTCCTCATCATTCAGGCGTGCCAGGGTGACATAAACCCCCTCTTTCGGCAGAAGGAACGCTTTAGCATCGATGTTGATCGTCGCATAGAGCTCTTTTTGGCCAAGTCCCTGGCCCTGCACCTTTGCACCGCTGATCGTGAAGTTATAACCTAAAAAGCGGTTCGCTCCTCTGATATCGCCGATCTGGAGTTTGGCTCTGATCTTGTGCGAATGGACCGAGTCGTTGTCGACACTGACCTCTTCGATCACTTCGACCTCGCCGTTGAAGTGTTGACGCAGATCGTCTATCGTAAAACGGCGATCCTTTCCGAAATGAAAGTCGTAGCCGACAACGATCTTTTCGAGGGCGGGAAACTCTGCTGAGAGTTTTGCTATAAAACCTGTGGCATCAAGATGACGGATAGTGTCAAGTTCGTAATAGAAGATAGGCAGATCCGTATAATGCTCCCTTTCACGACCGGGTGTCAGATTGGCATAGCCAGTCTCTATCACCAGGATAGCCCCCGAGGCACCTGCTGCCTCAAACAGTTTCTGGTGCCCGATATGCATACCGTCAAACCCGCCGATGGCGATCGCTTTAACACTTTTCAAAACAGTAACACTCCTCTATATTTCCCTCTTTCCCGCTCAGCTTGGAAGGTTCATGATGGACCAGTTTCCAGCCCATCGCACTGGTTGCCTCTTCAAAACGTTTTTTGGCGTTCGCTATCGCCTTTTCGTCGATGACTACGCCGTTGCTGTCACGTTTGACATCTTTGCCCACTTCGAACTGGGGTTTGAACAGCAGAATGATCCATTTTTTGCTCAGTGCATCGACGGACTCCAGGATATGATGCAAAGAGATAAAAGAGACATCGCTTGTAACGAGATCATAGCGTTTTTGACGCGTAAAGTCACGTATGTCCATCCCTTCAAAACTGATCACCCGCCTGTCATCAAGCAGTTTTTGGTGCAGCTGTCCACGCCCTACATCCACGCAGGTGACCCCTTTTACCCCCTCTTCCAAAAGCACCTGCGTAAATCCGCCGGTGCTGGCGCCGATATCGACCGCCTCGAGCTCTTTCAGAGTGAAAGGCAGCGAAGGCAGAAAGCCCTTGAGCTTGTGCGCCGCTCTTGAGACGTAGATCATCTCATCGGCGACTTCGACCTTCTCGTCAGTGACATTGAAGGCGGGTTTGGTGACCGGCTTGGCATTGACACTCACTTTTCGCGCTTTAATAAGGGCTTGGGCCTTGGTCCTGGAATCGACAAAACCCTCTTCTACCAGATATTGATCTAACCGCATTAAAACTGTACCTCGATCGTTGCGTAAACGGAACTGACTTTCATGTTATATTGCTCATATATTATATTGTTTTCACTGTCTTTCGTGCCGGTGTTGTGATCTAACGTAAAATAGTACCTTCGGTACCCTACATTCATTGTCAGCCACTCCAGTGCACGGAACCCGACACCGACATCACCGCGCAGCACACCGGACTTGTCACCCTGTGAGATGCCGTTGAGATCTTCACTCCAAAAGACCTGCCCCGCCCCGAAGGCGCCGTAGAGGTCAATGCGCTCATTCCACAACGGGTAGTGGGCTTTTGCATCGACATCGATAACGGAGATCTTTGTCGTGTTAAGATTATAGACGTTTTCAAAGGGCTTATATGAGTCGTATGCAAGTTCTACCGAGAGATATTTGTTAATAAATACGCCCCCGATAACGTTGAGATTGTAGGCGTTGTCAAGCGATGCGGCCTGCATCCGTCCATCATCATTCAAAACGGCGTAACCCCCGCCCACGGCGATATAGGGACCCGTTCTGTCGGCCGGCTCGGCCAGAGTAAGCGTTACCAGGGCCATGAGGCTTAAGAGTATTTTTTTCATGTCAGCATCTTTCGCATCTGCTCTTCCGTGATCGTCTCGACACCCAGGGAGAGCGCTTTCTCATACTTGCTGCCGGCATCCTCGCCGAAGATGACGTAATCGGTCTTTTTGGAGACGGAGCCCACGACCTTCGCCCCGAGCTCTTCCAGCATAGTTTTGATCTCACCCCGCGATTCGCTCATCGAACCTGTGAGAACGACTGTTTTTGCTTTGAAGGGGTTTTCCGCCGCTTCGGCCTTTTTGGCCGGTTCTACGGGCTGCAGGATCGCTTCAAGGGTCTTGATGTTGCTGCTGTTGACACGGACAAACTCCAAAACCGAGTTGGCCATCTCCTCGCCAAAGCCGTCAACTGCGGTCAGCGCCTCTTTGTCGGCTTCATCAAAACGCAGGCCGAAATGGGCACACAGACTCTTTGAGGCCACCTCGCCGATATGCTCCATGCCCAGCGCATTGAGAAAACGCCAGCATTCGCACCCTTTGGAGCCTTCGATCGCAGCAAGAAGTTTTTGGCTCTTCTTCTCTTTGAAACCCTCCAGCGCCAGAAGCTGATCAAGCGTCAACGCGTAGAGATCGATGACGCTTTTGACCAGTCCCTCTTTGTAGAGCGTCTCGACGATCTTGTCGCCGAGCCCGTCGATATTAAGGCAGGGCTTGGAGGCAAAATAGATGATGGCATTGACCACTCTCGCGCTGCAGGTCAGGTTCTGGCACTTCGTCAATGCCCCCTCGTCAAGCAGCTCGCTGTTGCAGACGGGGCACAATGTAGGGCGCACATAAGGCTGCTGGGAACCGTCGCGTTCATGCGTCAGCACCTTCACGATCTTGGGAATAACGTCCCCAGAGCGCAGGATGATCACCTTGTCGCCGATACGGATATCTTTGCGGTCGATCTCGTCAAAGTTGTGCAGGGTGGCCCGCTCGACGACCACCCCTTCGATCGGCGTCGGCTCGACCACGGCGACAGGCGTGACCGCCCCGCTCCGCCCGACCTGCAGGATAATATCTTTGAGCGTCGTGATCTTTTCGACCGCCGGGAACTTGTAGGCGCACGACCAGCGGGGGTTCTTGACGGTGTAGCCCATCTCCTCCTGCGCGATTATCTGATCGACCTTGATGACCATCCCGTCAAGCATCATCGCATAGCTGTCGCGATCCGCACTCATCTTCTCGTAGAAGGCCTCGATCTCGTCAAAGCCGCGGCAGAGCCTTCGCTCCGGCGGCGCACGGAAGCCCAGCTCGTACACATACTGCATCCGTTCGCTCAGACGTCCGATATCCAGATCGTTTTCGCCGATGCCGTAGGGCAGGAAGACCAGGTTGCGTTTGGCCGTGATCTTGGGGTCGAGCTGGCGCAAAGAGCCTGCCGCGGCATTGCGCGGGTTGGCGAAAAGCGCTTCGCCCGCTTTGGCGCGCTCGCGGTTGATCTGCTCGAACTCATCTTTGAAGATCACCACCTCGCCGCGGATCTCCAGACGGCCCTGATGTTTGATCTTGAGCGGGATGGAGTTGATCGTCCTGGCATTGGGGGTGATCTCTTCGCCTTCGACGCCGTCACCGCGGGTGATCGCCCTTACAAGCGCACCGTTCTCATAGATCAGGTTCAGGCTTGCACCGTCGTACTTGGGTTCGCAGTAGAAAGAGATACTGTCTGAGAGCTTATGCACCTTGTCGAGCCACTTCTGAAGATCTTGCGCATTGAAGATGTCTTCCAGACTCCACATTCGTGAGGGGTGGAGCGCCTTTGAATAGGATGCCGAGACAACATCGCCCACGCGCTGTGTCGGCGATGAGGGCTCAATGTTCTTTGGATGCTCTTCCTCATAGGCAAGCACTTCATGGTAGAGCTTGTCATACACCTCATCCGTCGTCATCGGATCATCCAGCACATAGTAATAATACGCGTATTTGTTAAGGAGCTCTACACTTTCAATGTACTCTTCTTTTGTCATATTCCCTCTCTCTTTTGACTCAGGCGTTCTCTGATTGCTGCAATCGCTTTTATAATCGTACCACTTTGGCGCCAAATCCGCCCATATTCAAAGGGGCATCTTCAAACGATTTCACCTTCGGGTGGGCTTTTAAAAAATTCTTTACCGCGTAAGCGAGTTTGCCCGTACCGATGCCGTGGTAGATCAGCACCTCGTTCCAGCCGTCGATCAGTGCATCGGAGAGGAACTTGTCCATCTTCTCTTCGGCCTCTTCAGCGCGGAGTCCGTGAAGGTCAAGTTTCAGGCTGCCGCGGCGCTCGATACTGTGATGGACCTGTGTCTTTGTCTTCTTTTTGGGCTGATTGCCCGAAGGGCGCAGCTCCTCGCGTCTGACGCGAAGACGCATCCCCTCCACTTCGATCATCGCCTCGTTCGCCTTCAGACTGACAAGCGTCCCTTTCGAACTGCGGTATTTGACGTTGTCGCCGATCTTGAACTCGTGGCTTGTCTCTCTCTTGAGCGGTGCCTCTTTGGGCAGGGCGATGTTCGCCTCGTTCATCTTTTTGTGGATCGCTTTGGCATCGCTGAGACGCGCGGCCTCTTTTGCAATAGCGATCGACGCGGCATAACTCGCTTTGAGCTTTGCGCGCTCGGCTTCCAGGCTTGCATGGAGCGCTTCCCTCTGCTCTTTGATCGCGCGTTCTGCAGCCTCGGCTTCGGCAAGTTTCTCGTCCAACAGCGCTCTTTTGGCTTTAAGCTCACGCTCGAGTTCAGAACCTCTCTCGATCAGCAGGTTGAGCTTTTCATGATTTTCGCCGTAGACTGTTTTGGCACGTTCGACCACCGTGTTGGCGATGCCGTAACGCAGTGCTGTCTCGAAGGCGTATGATTTTCCGATGATGCCCTGCAGAAACTCATAAGTCGGCTGCCGGTGCTCTTCGTCATAGATCGCCGCCATCAGCTCAACATCGTCGCGGTCGGCCATCAGGGCAGCAAGACGTTTATGGTGGGTCGTCACAACGATCTTCTGCCCTTTGGCGATCAGATCGTCAAGGATCACCTTGAAGAGTGCCGCCGCCTCGTCGCTGTCGGTTCCCAGCTCGATCTCATCCACGCCGACGAGGGCCTCGTGCTGCTGAAAAAGCTGTGAGAACTGCTGCATCCGCCCTGCAAAGGTAGAGATGTCATTCTTGACATTCTGCGGGTCGTCGATCACCGCTTCAAATCGTTTGAAATTGCCGATAACGGACTGGTGTTTGTTGATCTTCATCGGGACCAGGTATTTGGCAAGCAGTGCCGCCGAAAGGATCGACTTGAGGAGCATCGTCTTACCGCCGGCATTGACCCCCGTGATCATCAGGACCGATTTCGAGAAGTCGACACTGACCGGCTTGGGTTTGTGCAGCGCGGGGTGTTCAAAACCGACAAGCCTGATCTGCTTGCTTCGCTCGGCTTTGATGATCGCCAGGCCTCTGGCCCGTGCAAAGTGGACACGTGCCTGATAGTGGTCGAAGCGGTCAAACTCTCTGTCGATAAAACTGATAAAAGGGAGCAGTTCGGAGAGCACCTTTGAGAAGCGTTTGGCATACTCGTAGAACTTCACCTCGCGCATCGTTTCGATGTTCCTGATCTGTTCGCGGTTTTTGCTCATCGCCTCGGGAACGACGTAGAAGAAACCCCCGCTGGTACGGCCGACGACCTGCCCTTTCAGCACATGGTTGAACCCGCCGCGCACAACAAGGCACTCCTCGTTGTTCATGTAGTGGATCTGCGTGTCGACCAGGTAGGGGGCGATCTTTGAGCTGTAGATCAGACGGCGCATCGCGCCGTTGATCTCCTCTTTGATCGCTTTGATGCGCTGGCCGAGGCCATAGAGCTCTGCGTCAAGCTCTTCGTTAAAGTTGCCCTCAAGATCAAAATAGCTCTCGACCTCTTCGCCGAAACGCTCGGGAATCTCGATCTTGAGCATCCACTCGCCGATAAGCCCCTCATAGCCGTAGTTTTTCAGCCTTCGGAAATAGCGCACCACCTTGATGATCTCGAAGAGCTCTTCAAAGCGCATGATGCCCTGTTTTTTGAGGTGGGCTTTAATGGTATGGAAAGAGCCCACTTTGGGCGGGGCATTAAAAGAGAGTTTGTCCAGTGCTTCGATATAGGTAAAATGGCGCTCCTGGTCGCCCTCGATAAAGAGCGGTTTCGGCCGGCTGAAAAAACCGTTAAAAGATTCGATATGGCCCTTCAGGTCCAGACGATCGATCAACGCATTAAGACTCATTTGCAGTCACTTGCAATGACCATTATTCCGAAGGCACTGCCCTCTTTCCTGCCGATAAAGGTCTGCGTGCCTACGCTGAGCGAAAAGTTTGTGCTGTTGACCTCTACTCCACCGCAACTCAGGCTCTCACCCTGATTAAACCGCAGCATCACGTCGCGGACATGCGCCGCATCCTGATCCTGCACAGTGTTGTAGTAGAGCGCGCCCATTACAAAAATAAGGGTCAAAAGGGTGGCCGTCACTTTTTCTTTAAAGTTAAGAGCCGTAAAAAAATGCATCACGCCGAAAAAGAGCGTGACAACGATAAGGCCGTAGATATATGCCATTACTTCGATCCTCTCAGCTGGTAGGTGATATCCCCGGCGCCGAAGCCGATAATAAGACCGGCGTCAAGGCTCTCGATCACCTCATCATGTCTGCAGAGGTTGACCGCATCGCCCTCGCGCGTCAAATAATCGACCATACTCAGGTCATAGCCGCCGAACTCGTGTTCAAAGTCGATGAACTGCTCCGCTTCGCTTGCTGCCCAGACCGGCAGTATGATCAGGCGGTCAACCCCTTTGAAACATTTTGTAAAGGCGTCAAGATTGTCAATGGTACGGGAGTATTTGTGCGGCTGCCAGATAGCGGTGATCTTTTTGATACCCTTGAGCCCGGCATACTGGGTCACCGCATTCATGGTTGCTGCAATCTCTGTCGGATGGTGCCCGTAATCATCGATAATGACCCTCTCCTGACCTTTTGAGACGATATCAAAACGCTTTTTGATCCCTTTATAGTGGAGCAGTCTGATGCGGATGGTCTCGACATCCATACTCTCCAGCGCCGCCAGGATCGCCAACGCGGCATCAACGGCGATATGCTCGCCGAAGCCCCAGACACTGAAGGGGCCATGGTCTTTGAGGGTAAACGAGGTATAAGGCTCATCATCGATCAGAAGGTATTTGATATCGGTGATATCTTTGCTCGGATAGAGACGGATCGCTTCGCCTTCGATGGTGCTTAAAAACGGGTCTTCCGCATTCAGGACACGCACTTTGGCAGAGGCGATAAACTTGCGGTAGGAGTCATAAAAGAGCTCATAATCATATTTATAGTACTCCATATGTTCCGGTTCGGCGTTAATAACGATCGCACAGTATGGGTTGGCGTTCAAAAAACTGCCGTCGCTCTCATCGGCTTCAAAGATCAGCTGGTCGCTCGTTGCGTCATAGCGCACGTTTGAGCCGAAACCTTTCGACTCGGCACCGATAATGGCGGAGCCGTCCATGATCGCCGCCAGGATGGCCGAGGTCGTGCTCTTGCCGTGGGCACCTGCGACCGCATAGACTTTCTGCTCGTGCAGGAGGTCCAGCAGCGCCTCGCGTCGGGCAAGCACCTTGATGCCCTTCTCCTTTGCCGCAACCACTTCGGGATTGTTGGCGCGGATGATGGCGGAGTGGATCACCAGATCCTGATCGTCGATGGCTTTTTTGTTGTGCGGAATGGTGACGTCGATCCCCTTGTCACGCAGGATCCTGACGATACGTGAGTCTGCGACATCCGAACCGGTGATCTCATGGCCCTTGAAATGCATGTACTGCGCCAGTCCCGAGATGCCGATTCCCCCGATACCGATAAAATGGATCTTCACTGCTTCTTCCCTTCATCGTCCAGGATCTTGCGGGCATCTTTTTTAAAATTCGAAATGTAAAAATTGCCGATCATCAGCGTTGCATCCACATCAGCGACCTTTTCGATAAATGCCTCGATGCTCATACCGGAGTCCGCTCCGGCCTGATGCATCTTCATCGCATTAGAGAACGTCTCGTCACTGCTGAGTCCGGACAAGATCTCGAAAAGCGCCGAGGCATCCACTTTTTTACCGGCACTGTAATGCTCCATCGCATACTCGTAGAGAGCACGGAGCGTCGCAAAGTCCTGCACTTCTGTGATATCCATCCGGCGGGCCGATTCAAGGGCAGCGGTGAGGTTCTCCAGGGCAAGATCCAGGATATTGGCATAATAGGCGATCAGCTCCTGCTCTTCAAAGATCTCCTGCGCCTGGGCTTCCAGGACATAAAGAGCGGCGATATCGCCCGCCCGCTGTGCTTTTAATATTTTCTCTTTCAATGTGTCACTCATGCTATTGCTTCCTTAATACGCTGTAATGCTTCTCTGGTCGTCTCTTCGTTCTCGACCAGAGCGATGCGCAGATAGTCTCTGCCCGGGTTCTCGCCTCGTTCATCGGTTCGTGCCAGGTACTCGCCCGGCAGGACTTTAAGGTTATACTCTTTATAGAGTCTCCTGGTCATCTCGAGCGCATTGTCGACTTTGAGCCAGAGATAGAAGGTCGCTTCCGGTATCTCCGTGCCCAGGATCTCTTTCGCCAATTCAAAATTGCGCCGGTAGACGGCGCGTGAGCGTTCGACATGCGCTTCCTCGCCCCAGGCGGCAGCGGCGGCGACCTGAAGAGGCAGCGGTGATGCGGCGCCCACATAGGTGCGGTACTCCTGGTAACCTTTCAGGATCCCGGCATCGCCGGCGATAAACCCGCTTCTCAGCCCAGGAGCTGAAGAGCGCTTGGAGATGGAGTTGATGACCAGCACATTTTTATAGTTGTCGTTACCTACATGCAAGGAGGCTTCCAGAAGCGAAGGGATCGGTTTCTCCGTATAGATCTCCGAGTAGCACTCGTCGTTCATCAGGACAAAGTCGTGTTTGAGCGCCAGGTTGACCCATTCGCCCAGTTCCTCGATGCTCAGACACGAGGCCGTCGGATTGTTCGGAAAGTTGAGTATGACAAGGTCGCACGCTTTCAGAACTTCTTCGTCCACAACCGGTTTATAGCCGTTTTCCGCAGTAAGATTCAGAAAGTGCATCTTGGCACGGCTGGCGATCGCCGCGCCTTCATAGATCTGATAGAAAGGGTTGGTAAAGGCGATCTGCGGTGCCGTCTTGTCAAACAGCAGGTACTGCGGAAAGTTGAACAGCACCTCGCGTGTCCCGAAAGAGGTAACGAGTTCATTCTCGCTCAGCTCCACACTGAAGCGGCGCTTTACAAAACCGCGCATGGCATCGACAAGATACTCTTCACCGGCCGTTTTGGGGTATTTTCTGAGCAGCGACGAGCTCTCTTTTAACGCGTTCTGAATAAAAGCGGGGGTCTCAAACTGGGGCTCGCCGATCGTCAAAAGGATAGGCTCAAGTTCGGGATTCGGAGTAATATCCGCCAAAAGTCTGTTTAGTTTTTCAAATGGGTAAGGTTCAAATGTCATGTTTTTCTCATATCTCGAAAGTATCGCATAGTAATCGCGATTATACCTTTTTTTTCTTATAGGTTTGATTCGCCTGCCTTCCGGTAGAAACGGGAATAAAGTACCTGCCTTTGTTTTGCCTTCCGCCCGGACGGGCAGACCGTCCGATATACGAGACGCACAGAACGGCTTATCTGCATGCTGTGTGCACTTAATTTAAGGGTACTTCTAAAACCCTAGCAGGCTTCAGAGGGAAGAAAGTAGGGTTTTTAGAGGTGCCCTTAAACCTTAATTAACATCTCGGCATAGCTCTGCCGGCCTAAGATGTGCGGTGCTATAATTCGTCTACTTCTACATTGGACTAGCTTATGAAAACAACTCTTCTCTTGGGTTTTATACTTTTTCTGACCGCTTGCAGTGACCGCCCCGCAAACAGACTGGCAACACATACGGAGACTACGAGCAAAGAGAGTGTTTCTGCCGAAGCAACGTCTTCGGTACAACAGACAGAAACCGTAATAACAGCTGAAAAAAGTGCTGCGCCGGCACCGAAGACCGTTGAAACCGATACATCGGCAAAAGCGGAGACAACGATCAGCGGCCATGCCCTTTTTGTGCAGAAATGCGCTTCGTGCCACGGCCACAACGCTGAAAGATCAGCGCTTAACAACTCCCAGATCATTGCAGGCTGGGATAAAGAGAGAATCATGAAGGCCTTAAAAGGTTATCAGGACGGTACCTACGGCAGCAGTATGAAAGGGATCATGAGAGGCCAGACAGCCAGCCTGAACGCGGAGCAGATAAAAGCGCTTGCCGACTATATCTCTACGCTTTAAGCGTCTTTGCAGCATCTGTTTGATGGATCATCATCGTCGGATAGGCAAACTCCAGCTCATTTGCCTTTAGGATCTCGGCGATCTTATAGAGTACATCCTCTTTGACCTCCTGCCATTCGGTCCAGATCACCGAACGGCTGAAACAGTAGACCAGAATATCGATACTCGAACTCCCGAACGCATCGAGATAGACCATGATCAGGCGTTTGATGCCTTTGAGGTCCTCTCTGGAGACCAGTTTCATCTGCCGCCCGCTGCTCATATACTCGGTGTGTTCTGTCACTATGCCCGGGTGGTTTTGTAACATCTCCCTAATCTCTTCTATCGCTTTTTTGATCTTCTCCATGTCGGACTCATAGGTCACCCCTAGCGTCATCTTGATACGGCGGCCCATAGTGCGCCGGCTCCAGTTCTTGATGCCGTTATCGGCAAGCCGATAGTTGGGAATGGCGATCAGGGCATTGTCGAATGTCCGTATCGTTGTCGCCCTGAGGCCGATCTCGACGACGGTGCCTTCCATGCCCTCTACGGCGATCCAGTCGCCCTGTTCAAAAAGATCTGTCAAAAGAATGGAGACCGAGCCGAAAAAATTGGCGATGGTGTCTTTGGCGGCAAAAGCAACCGCGATACCGCCGATTCCGAGCCCCGAAAGTATCGCTGTAAGATTCACGCTGAGCATATTCAGGATCAAGATCAGTGCGACCAGTCCCATCAGGCCATTCATCACTTTCAAGCCGAGATTGATCACTTCGTGCCGCACAAATTTGTTCTGTTCGAGTTGCTCCATCTTGGTAACAGCGATCGCATTGCCCAAACGGTAGACAAAGAATGCACCCAGAAGCACATAGACAATATTATAGAAGGTAAACAGCCAGCTCATTGCGCTGAAACTGGAGTAGATCGTAAAGATCAGTTCGGATGTCAACAAAACAACAAACACGGTAAAAGGTCCGGAGGTCTTTGCAAAGATATAGCTGATGTCATCCTCTTCTACCTTCGCAAAATTGAGCAGGCGTTGCAGAACAAAGATGATGATCTTGCGCATCAGATAGACAAAGAAGAGGATCGCTATGATGTAGACAACTTTGGCGCTGCTGAGATAGACATGCTCGAGATAGGGATCCATGCTCTTGCCCAGACGCGAGTCGTTGATCATGACAGCCAAAGAGAGTACTCCGTATCGGGAAACGGCACCGGCATTATAGATCTTTTGCGAATTTTCTATCAGTTCGGCACTCAGGTTGTTGTGTATTTTTTGAATATTCCGGTACTCGGCAAGGTTTTCCTGCGTACTCTGCGTCAGCAGATCCGGTGCAACCTCATCCTGGACAAAAGCGTATTTTTGCAGATCAATTGTCGGCTCTTTTTCATGACGTTTGACAATGATCTCTTGCAGCTTCTTTTCAAAAGCGTTGTAATCTTCGAGTTTTGTGGCCTGAACGACCTGATCCATCGTGTTGCGCATGTTCTGTTTCAGAGACAATGTCGCCAGTTTTAACTCATCGCGCATGATAGCCAGGTTGTTTCCCCGCTGGCTGTTGGCCTGAATACGGCGTTTGAGTCTGAATATCTCGCTGCTGTAGGGGTGGTGCTCTACCGCGCCCTCTTTTACATCTTTGGAGATGTAAACGACAAAGAAGTTTTTAAAGAGCTTGTCTTCATCTACAAGAATATTTTCCAGTGCCTCACTGCTGAGATTCTGGTCTTCAAGCTCTGTTTCCAGTTTGCTCTGTTGTGTAAAAAAATCTTCAATAAAATCGCTGCCGAAGAGCGAGAGCGTAAAAAGAAGGAGGAAAACTATTTTTTTCATAAACAGTACTTTCAATCATGAATGTCTATAGGGCACCTCTATATTGTAATCAAGCCTGCATAAAAGTTTTCAATAAAAATGCAGAAGATCTGTTTTACACGCTTCAGCTCTTGGGAAGCCCGAACTTCTGCGTGATCAGTTCCCCTTCGTCATTAAAAAAGAGGTAGTAGAGGTAATCTTTTTTGACAGGCAGCCCGGCCAGATAGCGCAGCGCCAGGTTGGCCTGAAGCGAAGCGATGTGCATGACGATAGGTGCCGCTATCCCGGCCGGTGTCTTTTGGGTCACCTTGAAGACCTCTTCGAAAGAGGCCTCCTCAAAGAAGCAGACCTGTCCGTTAAAAGCTTCGACCGAGCCGTAGACCCACGGCGTATTGACCGATTTGGCATAGGTGTTGATCGTCGCCCGTGTCGGCAGGTTGTCAGTGGCATCGATAATGAGATCGACGGCGATCTCTTTTTTGCTAAAGGTCTCAAAATCGCATTCGTGGGCGATTGCTTTGACGTAGGGACAGCGCTCTTCAATGATCTTCGCATTGATTTTGGCCTTGTTTTTTCCCTCGTCACCGGTCTTAAAAGCGATCTGGCGGTGGATGTTGTGCAGACTCACCTCGTCAAAGTCGACCATGTGGATCTCGCCGATACCCGATGCACCGAGTGCAAAGGCTAGAGAACTGCCGAGTCCGCCGCTGCCGATAATGGCGATCTTTTTGCCTTGAAGAGAACGTTGAACATCTTCGCCCCACAACTGCACCTGTCTATGAAAATATTTCAGCATCGATCAACACCTTTTTTGCAAGTGGGCCAGTTTAGCATGTCTGCTCTAAAATATGAACTAACCCTACTATTTTTCTAAAGATTATAACGCTTACAAAAATAATTATCTTATCATCGGTATAATACAAAAATATCAGAAAATCCAGAGAGAACAGTAAAAGAGAACATAACGTGAATAGAATTTTAAAATTAATCGATAAGGTCGTGGTACCTTATGTCTTTACAACCAATGACGAACCGCTTCTTTTCCGAGAACTGCTCAAAGCCAATAAGATGTTCGATGACGGGCTGAACCTTGAAGGCAAGATTCCCGGTACACGCATACGGATCGGACGGAATATTTTAGTCTTTTTATTTATATGGAATATGATTCTACTGCCTGTCAGCGGGCTGTTTCACCATGAGTTAGAGAAGGTGGACTGCCATATTCTCATCATCTCGGCAGTCGTCTTCACCGGTCTCTTTTTCGCCACCTACTCGATGTTTAAAGCATGGATGATAGACCGCGTCGCGCTCAAGGTCATCAAAGAGGCATGGGCGAACCACTACCCTCACTTTTCATACGAAAAACACCACAAACAGGTCTCCCGTCTCTACGGCAAGGCGCTCGACAAAGAGCTGCCGACCAAAGACATACAGCTCTATATTTTGGACCATATGATCGAGGAAGAGTAGACAGCAAGAACCTGTAACTCTTTAAGAGACTTTTTTTGAATCAATTTTGATAGTAGTATGTCACTTTTTTTCTTTGCGTGCACAAAGAAAAAAACTAACGAAAAAAAGAAAGTGCAAAGGCGGGTTTAGTCACTTTCAAAAGTATCTTATACTCGGAGTCACGAAACCCTCCTGCTTCATTCACTGTACCAGGACGCAGCCATTGTCAAGAGATCTCATGCTTCCCTAAAAGCGTCAGTTTTTTTATCCAGATCAATCGTTACAGCTTCCGGAATCAATGTTCTGACGTAGAAAACTTGAACTGCTTCAACTAACGCACTCCTTTTGAATAAGTCTCATCTTTAGCCGGAAAGTTGATACGCACAGAAGTATAAAGCGCCTCTCTCTTTTTCCTCAAGGTTTTCTCCCTGGCGCGACAGAGAGAAAAAGTTGAATCAGCGACACTAACAGTCTGTTGCAAGTTCACAACTTTGTTTTAAATTAGATTTGATAGTAGGATGTTACTTTTTTCGTTTGCACCCCAGGGCATCCTCTCTTGCTACGCAATTCACCTAGTCTTGTCCAAACGAAAAACCTAACGAAAAAAGAAAAGGACAAAGGCGGGTTAAGTCACTTTCAAAAGTATCCGATATTTGGAGTCACGAAACCCTCCTGCTTCATTCACTGTACCAAGACGCAGCCATTGCCAAGAGATGGCATACATCTAAAAAAGCCTCACCTTCAGCATACTAATTGATACGTACAGAAGAAATAAAGCGCCTCTCTTCTTTCCCTCAAGATTTCTGCTCTGGCGCGACAGAGAAGAAAGGTTGAATCTGCGACAGTGACTGCCTGTTGCAAGTTCATGACTTTGTTTAAATTAGATTTGATAGTAGTGATGTCAGTTTTCTTCTTTGCACCCCAGGGCATCCTCTCTTGCTACGCAATTCACCTAGTCTTGTACAAAGCAGAAAGCTAACGGTAAAGAAGAAAGTGCAAAGGCGGGTTTAGTCACTTTGAAATGTATCTAATATTCGAAGTCACGAAATCTTCCTGCTTCATTCACTGTACCAAGACGCAGCCATTGTCAAGATGTCATACATTCTTAAAAGCGCAAGCTTTTTCATTCAGATCAATGCATTGCTGCTTGTCTATTTTTCAAAAAATACAACACCATCTTTAGTCAGCAAGCTGATACGCGCAGAAGAAACAAAGCGCCTCTCTTCTTTCCCTCAAGATTTCTTCTCTGGCGCGACAGAGAAGAAAGGTTGAATCAGCGACAACAACTGCCTTTTGCAAGTTCACGACTTTGTTTAAATTAGATTTGATAGTAGGGTGTTACTTTTTTCGTTTGCTTGTCCAAACGAAAAACCTAACGAAAAAAGAAAAAGACAAAGGCGGGTTTAGCAACTTTCAAATGTATCTTATACTCGGAGTCACGAAACCTCTCCGGTTGCATTCACTGTACCAGGACGCATCCATTGACAAGAGATGTCATACATCTAAAAAAGCCTCACCTTCAGCATACAAATTGATACGTACAGTGGCAATAAAGGCGCCCCTCTTCTTTCCCTCAAGATTTCTGCTCTGGCGCGACAGAGAATAAAACACTAAAGTGTAATGCAGGGTGGCACTAAATGCCACATCGTAGAAAGGTTGAATCAGTGACACTGACTGCCTTTTGCAAGTTTACAACTGGGTTTTAAATTGGATTTGACAGGAGTGTTATTAGTTTTCTTCTTGCTTACTCAAGGCCTACGTCGCTACGCCGTCATGAGAGCTTTTTGTTACTTTTTTTGCGGCAAAAAAATGTAAAGACCAAAACATTAAAATTTAAAAACTCAACAAAAAATGTAAAGTCAAAACGAAATAAGTACTTTTAAATCTCACTCCTAATAATCGTCGTCGTCATCATCAACATCGTCAAATTTAACACTGAACTTGTTCTTCACCTTTTTGGGCTCATGCACCGTCTCGATCTCGCGGTTGGCAAGGTTCTCCAGAAGCACCGTGGCATACGCCCCTTTCGGCAGCGCAAATGAGAGTTCGTAGACACTCTCTTTTTCAATGTACTTCGACTTTATTTCGCTCGGGTAGACCCAGGCGACGCGGCGTTCGCCGGCCATCGCCACTTCATCGTCGTCATGACGTTCTTCGATAGCCCCTGCCACGCCGCGCGAGCGCCACGCCTTGTTTCCGACCAGAAGTCCGGTCGGCTGCAGCTTGCGCTCTTTATAGGGCTTTTTGATGCTCGGCAGGTCTTTAATGTTGACCAGTCTTCCGGTTTTGACATCGAGCATGATCTCGCCGGGCAGTACTTTGAAGATAGAGGACTGCGCCTGTATCTGGAGAACTTCTTCTCGGGAGAGGCCCCACTTCTTTTCAAAAGGCGCCAGCTCCATGTAGTCGAGTTCTTTGCAGAGCAGCACACGTTCGGCCAGCCAGTCGTTGAAGAGGTAGGATTGGTAGGCGTTGCTCATCAGCTTGTTCAGGCGTCGGTCACGAAAGACCTTCGAGCCGTGGGCCGCCTCTTTTGCCTTCTCAAAGTGCTCCTCGTCCTGCCCGAACCGCTGATAGCCGAAGTAGTTCGGCATGCCCTGACGGACGATATCTGCCAGAACCTCATCAAGCCGCTCCGCGCTGCCCGGTGTCACGTCGCGAAGACGGATCTTGAAGCGGTTGCCTTTAAGATCGCCGATATTCAGTTTTTCTTTGCGCAGAAACGTGTCCAGGATCTCTATCTGGGGGTGCTTGAACTTGGCAAAGTATTTTTGGTACGATGCCGGCATACAGATGTACTGCGTCGTCGTCGCATACTTGTCTTTCAAGCCTGCATAGGAGATGTTGTGGAACCTTGTCTGCTCCTCCAACACGGCGATCATATCCATCGTGGACATGTCTGTTTTTTTAATGTGCATGTGCAGATAGTTTCCGTGTTTACCCTCTTCATAAAGAGGGATCTCATCGACGATGAAATCCTCACGGGTCGGTTTAAAACTAAAGACGATGCTATTGTGGGTCTGTATATATTTTCTTTTCATAAGCGTATTATAACTTTATTTCAACCGCTCCCCTGTTTTATCGCAGTGAATGCGAAAAAGTATTCCAACAATATCGCATGACATAAGATTTCACATAGTACTTACAGCAAATTTTGTCACAAACCTGATCTAAAAGCTTGTTTTTCTGCCTCATTGATTCTTTTAAATAGCACGACAGCAAGAAACAAGAGCTACACTATTCAATGCTCAAAACTATTATTATTTGACATGCACTTTAAAATTGTAAAACATTTATTATGTTATAACTTGTGTATTTTTAGAATAAACCTATAATCGACTGGATATCAAATAGTTAGATGAATACGATCGATATGCGTTTTTTATGAACCAAAATATAGGAGAAAATCATAATGAAAGTGATATCTACAAACCCAATTAATCTCATATTCAACAGGAAAGGCGGCTGCGTTATTACAAGCCGACTAGATTTCTGGGTTGCATCTCAGGCAGAATGGCAGTTAGCGGGCAGCTCGATTTTTCAGAATGTGGTATCTCCAAGTGAGCACCAGACTATAACACTCCCGGTGGGGAGTTATACCGTTGTTTCCAAATATTTTGTTGAGGAATCAGTCAATGGTGTATACGAATTTGAAATGCTTGTTAGCAATCACTCAATTGGTTCAAAATCCGGTGATATAAACACGACTTCAAATCCCCATGACTCAATGACATTTAAGAATCAGTTTGTGCTAGAGGTTCAATAAAGATAATTATGAAATACAGATTATTTTTAACAAGCATACTTGTCTCTTTAGTATCAGTCAACATTTGTGCTGATGAGATTATAAACATCCTGGAAAAAGGCGATACGACTTTATCAAAGATTGTAGTTGATACTGCTCCGGGTAATGTCTCTGCAATGAATTTGTTGGGCATTTCATCCGATCAGACTGGCATAATTGAGAACCCTAGAAATTTGACACTTGCATTAAAAGCATTAGATGGTAAAAATGCTTTTGGTCTGTCCATAACACCTGCTAGAACATCATTAATCCCTATGGATATTTCCACCTACTACAGCTCAAACTTTGCTAGGTTATGGGCATCAACCACGTTTAGTTATGCACAGGGGCAGGCAAGCGTAAACGATAAAGCCTACGATAGGCGGGCTTTTTCCGTGGAAACCAGCTATTTCTTTTTACCTGAAAAAGATGATCCGTTGGTAATGTACTGGAATGCGCTTTCTGCTGCTGCACAGAAGCCAGATGTGCCTAACCAATGTTTGTTAATTCAGAATGCAACACTGCCGGACCTAAATACAAGTGGTGAGGTGAGAGAAGATAAGGATTCAAATGAAAAAATCAGCAAGCAAGCGCAAATATGCCGAGACACTATCGCGAAAGATACGCGTTGGAATGTATCACGAATATGGGCATCTTTAGGCACAGGACAATTCCAGTCTACTGACGGTGGGGATAGTCATTCACTTGGGAAAACAGCGGTTCTTGGGTTAACTTGGGGATTAGGTGATAATGGAGATAGGACTGCATCAGCCTTGACATTGGTGATAAGAAGAACAACAGACTCTCCTACACTACAAACTTTTGGTGATTCATCCCCCACTCTGCAGAATAATACACTTGCAACCTTTCGCGTCGCCATTGGCTCAGCAACTATTCGTATAATCCTTGAAGGAAGTAATGTAAAGAATAATGCGCCAACAGCAGCGGATAGGGCGTACAAACGGGTTCTGGGAATGGACTTTAAGGTTAGCGAAGATTTTTGGTTGAATTTCAGGTACGGAACGCAGAGACGCATCGATAATAGTGGCGATGAAGTGGGATCATCCTTTGCATTAAGTTACAGCCCCAACGCGCTACTTAATTTTTAAATTGGTGCGAGCATCTGACATTACGTTGCACCGGTCATTTTACAGCGTCGCTTTATGCCACCTGCAAATGTCCGGTGAGCTTTACATTAGAGTCTGGAGAGTAGCACTATGATAAACGGCACAGGACGTTTTGGTGCGCCTGCTGCGGCAAAGACGTCACAAAAAGTAGTCGCGATTTTTCGCATCATATCTTTGGTGTATTCATGTTCGAAAGCTTCATCAAGAATTTCCATCGTTTTGTCAAGAACAGTTTCAAAGACGTTTGGCTCGTCGCAGTTCACTTCATAAGCGGCAATATTTTTATCAAAACTACAGGCATGGTGAAAGATATTGAAGTTTTGTTCGATATCTTCATCGGTTAAGTCGTTAAGCAGGTTGTATTCGCGGACGAATTTTATGACCTCGTGTAATTTGCAGACCATAGTATTCCTTTTGTATTGTTTCTGGATGCTATGCATAATATATTCGCATACTCAGAACTCAGCCAATATTACTGTGCTAAGCAGAGATGCTCAGACATTTAGACAGCAATTCCAGCGGGCATATACCTAAATGTCGAAATTTGCGAAGCTTTAGGCGTAGATATTATGAACAGGCAATGGAGGGTCCGTTGTGGTAGCTAATAGAAGAAAAGAGCCTCTATCTTCATCTCAAGGCAGCCGCTATACAAAATTTATAGTTTTCGATCTGATCAATTTAATATCTTCTTCATCCAATGTGTCATAACTGTAGACAAAACAGCACGGCTTCTCTTTGATTTTTTTGTGTATGTCCCAAAATTCCTCCATATTTTTAACAATATAGACGCTATCGGCATGCAACGATTTCAACGGAAGACCGATAAGACCATGGGCAAGAGTGATCGTGAAAAGTTCCATCATCTCATTATTAACGGTAATAGGACCGTTTCCTTTAAGAAGTATGACTTTAGGACGAGTACTGTTTTTTGGCATATATAACCTTTTTGTATCAGGTTATACATATAATGTTCTACTTAAATAATAGAGATGACAGAGAGCATAAAAAAAGCGTGTGGACCAAAACCCGAATAAGAGGCGGATGGTGTCTATTCCCGTTGTGCTCATATTATTAGTACGTATTATGCATATTCTTGAAAACTCGTTTATACCTTCCTACAGGAGATAGTTCATGCATGACAGCCCCTGGCCTGAGGAAGAAGAGCAATGGGTCATTTGGAATGGCTCTTACGGCATTGTCGATACGGTGACGATCAGCCGGATCGAAGTCGGCTCAAACAGCAGAGAAGCCTGGCTTAATGAGCCTTACGACATGGTTGGTCCGTTCAGTCTCGATGAGCTCGAGACAGGCGGTCAGATCAGCTTCGCTGCCTGCGTCGTCATGACTCGACAAAGATGGCAGGAGGAGCAGGTGGCATTGCGCCGGGAATCCCTCGAAAAACGCCGTCAGGCCCAGAAAGAGATGTTTGAGGAATTTGCCCGCTACAACGAACGCCGCAGTCAGCGCCGAAACCATTTTAGGCAATTCAATGAGAAGCAACAGCGGGAATTGTTAAACTTGCCGCTCGACGGAGCACTTGAGGCCGCCCAGATAAAAGCCGCTTTTCGGCAGCTCGCCAAAAAGGCACATCCTGACGTCGGCGGCAGCCACGAACATTTTATTCTCATTACGGAAGCGCGTAACGCTTTGCTCGAGTTCATTTTATAACCGTTAGCACATTAAAATAAAATGGGTCAGGCGTTGTTACACTTTTGATACTTGATCTGTACTTGGGAAATTTTATCATTCAACTCTTTCTTTGAAATAGATGATAAACTGATTTTATTAGCAGTCAAAATAAAATCAGTAATTTAGATCTTCAGTAAGTGAGAACAATGAAAGATCAAGAATCAGGTATTGTAAAAGGGAAGCATTCGGAGTCGGAACACATCAGAAAATTTCTTGATGGAAGTGTCCGGTCTGCTGTCATTTTACGCTCAGCTGCGATTGGCTATGGTACGTACAACCCTGGATGGAAATGGAGTTTGCATGCCGGGCCGCAGACGGGTAAGGCTTCTGAAAACCATATTGGCTATATCCTCTCCGGTCGCATGATGCTAAAAGACGCATCCGGTGTTGAAATGAAAGTAGGCCCAGGAGAAGCCTTCGAAATTGCTCCCGACAGCGATGCTTGGGTTGTCGGCAATGAACCTTGTGTTGCACTTGATTTCATTCCGATATAATCTCTTAAACAACTGTACGGCATCCGTGCAAAGCCCCCGGACATCTGTATTAACACTGGGCTCGATTCGGCAGTGGGCCCGGCAGCTTTTTGATTGCTCATTTTAAACGTTATGGTGCAGGATGGCCGTACAAGGATTTGGGTTGGGCATAATATAATCTGAGATATTGGGTAGAGATAACATGACCATGCGTGAACAGATAAATGACCGGATCGAAGCATATGCAAAGACCGTCAGGGACCGAAGAGCAGACGTCGTTTCACAACTGTTCGCCGAACGTTTTGATCATATCGTGCATGGTGTCGGAACAGATCCCGCCAATCCCTGGAATACGAAAAAAGAGACTGACAGAGAAGGCATCAGGAGGATCTATGAGGCCTTCTTCTCCAACGTAGCAGAGATGGCGGTTGAGTATACGGACAGGACCATCGACGTGGAGTCAAACTCAGTCGCAATGGTCGTGCGGGTTAGCGTAGGATCTGTTTCATGGAAAACGCCCTTCACATCAGGTGGAATGATCAAGGAGAGATCCTGCGCTTCTACAGCTGGTATGGGCAATCTCCAGATTAGGGAGCTCGATTAAAAACGACTCTAAAAACAGAAAAGGTGCGACAATAAATCATCCTGAAACACGAGACATCAATAAAGGGACTCTCCTCATAGGACTGTTCCTGGTCGCTCTTGGTGCCATCGCTTTTAATGATCTTTTACACCCGCAAAACGACAGAATCTTGCCTTCGGCACTTTTTCCTGTAACCTACTTCGGACTGCCGATGCTTGTCGTCGGGGTGATAGTGTTGGGAAGGCTCAAGGGTGCAGCCTGTTGCCGGATCTCGCTGATCGTAGGATACATCATGCTGCTTATCGGCGGCTTCCCCTGGCTTTATACCGGGTTATTGGTCGGCGGCCGGCCAGGCAACGAAGGGGCCGGGATGCTCGGGACGATCATCTTCATACTTGTCGGTTTGCCGGGGATCGCCATAACCGTTACTGCACTGATACTGAGAGCGAGACAGTCAAAAAAAGAGAACTGCGAAGCAGATAAGTGAAACCATGCTCCTTCGTGACAAGGAAAGTGCGTTGAAAATCTACTTCGATAAAAAATGTATTTTCAACGCCTGAGCCATCTTTATTTTTAATCTTCCAAACAGTTGAACAAAGTATTCGGATATCGGCGATCTCCTTCTAAAAAGAACATCTCTGTCAGATCAATTTTTATGTTTATTTAAAAAAAGAATTTTTTCTTTGAATTTGACATATTCAGTTAAATAGCAATATATGTCCAACCATTCTACTGATTTAAGGTAATGAGTATAAAATGTATACCAATCAATAGTTGGCAAAAACAGACAGTACGGCAGGAGGTGTCATGTCTACAATTCACGAAACATCCGTACCAGGTGAGACGGAATGTTCGATCGATGTCGCCGACATCAGCATAGGCTACAGTGTTTTCGGAAGCGGTTATCCTCTTCTCCTGATCATGGGGTACGGCAGCACCATGAACCTATGGGAACCAGGGCTGATAAGTAAACTCGCCTCCCGATTCAAGGTGATTATTTTCGACAACCGGGGCATAGGCAGTTCCGAAATAGGGACGAATACATTTTCCATCGAGCAATTTTGTGAAGACACTTCAGGGTTTATGGACGCATTGGGAATACAGCAGGCGCATGTGCTGGGATGGTCCATGGGGTCGCTGATCGCGCAGGAACTTGTCCTCCGGCATCCATCCAAGGTAAACAAGCTGATTCTCTATGCCGCCCACTGCGGTGCAGAGATGTTCCCGCCTAGCTCCGAAATCATCCAACAGCTGACGGACACGACAGGCACTCCCCAAGAGCGAGGTATGCGATACATCGGCGTGCTCTTTCCAGATAATTGGCTTCAGCATCATGGCAAGCGCATTGGCGAGATATTCTTTCGTCCTATGGGAAACATTCCAAAAGAAACCGTAAGACAACAGGCCATGGCGATCGATGCATGGAAAGGCTCCGCTGAGCGTCTGGGCGACATCCGCACTCCCGTACTGCTTATCACTGGAGCGGAAGACTGTTTGGTTGTTCCCCAAAACTCGCGCTTTATGAGTGAGAAAATTCCTGATGCGCAGTTGGATGTGATCGAGAACGCGGGTCACGGGCTGATGTTTCAGTATCCTGACATATTCTGTGAGAAAGTAGTCGATTTCCTCGAATAAAATATGCGAACAGCCGGCAAAGTCGGATTGCAATAGTGCTGCGCTCCATTGCAACCGCTTGGCCGAAGCGTTGTCTTACTTACAAAAGAAGCTCTATTGTCGCTTGCTAAGCGCCTCTTTGAAGCCCCCGCCTCGCTTCTATCACTTTTTTATGGTCGATCTCTGCGATCATCAGCGCTTCGCTGTCGCCCGGATGCGCTTCGATCTCGCCGTAGGGGTTTGCCGGAAGCGAGTCGCCGTAAAAGTTCCAGATACATACTGTCTCTTAATTTTCAAAAATTGAACAGAAAACTTCCAAATCTTCCTGAATCATGATAGTATACATAATAAAAAGTCATAAAAATTAATAGAAAATTACGAATATTTATCAAAACAACTCTTTAGAGAACGTTCGCATAACCTTTTTAATCATACTAAAAGAGAACCGTGCAAAATAAGCTAAACTGAGAGGAAACTCCGTTATGCCAAAGCATACAAATCAACTCCATAATCCGAATAAAGAGAAGGAAAATCTGGCTGCGGAATTACTCCTGGCCAACAAAGAACTTGCGTTTCTGAATGAAGAGAAGGAAAAACGGGCGGCAGAGTTACGCCTTGCCAACAAAGAACTTGCGTTTCAGAATGAAGAGAAGGAAAAACGGGCGGCGGAATTACTCCTTGCCAACAGAGATATTGCCCGCCGCCTGCAGAATATTCAGGCACTGCAAAAAATCGATCGAGCTATCTTGGGCAGTCAAGACCTGAATCTGACTCTCCACGTTGTACTTGAACAAGCCAATAGCGAGTTAAATGTAGATGCTGCCGCTATTTTGTTGCTTAATCCGGGTTCGCAATTATTGGAGTTCGCCGCCGGTATCGGCTTTCATAGCAAAGCCATTGAGCGTTCACGCCTACGGCTCGGTGAGGGACTCGGCGGACTTGCCGCGTTGGAAGGAAAGACGATGAGTGTCACCGATCTGGTTGAGAAGAGTACCCAATTTGTCCGCACTTCACTTCTGAGCGAAGAAGGGTTTGTCAATTACTTCAGCGCACCGCTCATTGCCAAAGGAAAGATTGAGGGAGTTTTGGAAGTCTTTCATCGCTTACCCTTCACACCAGACAAGGATTGGCTGGATTTTCTTGAGGTTCTGGCAGGACAAGCCGCTATTGCCATAGATAGCGCCACTGCTTTTGCAAAGTTGCAGCGCTCTAACAGAGAGTTGTTCAATGCGTATGATGCCACCATAGAAGGCTGGTCGCGTGCGCTGGATTTACGCGATAAGGAGACTGAGGGTCACAGCCAGCGCGTGACCGAAATGACGATGAAACTTGCGGTCATGGCGGGAGTTGGTGATGAAAAATTAGCCCACGTACGGCGTGGTGCCCTTTTACATGACATTGGCAAGATGGGGATACCCGACAGTATTCTGCTCAAACCAGGCCAATTGACAGACGAAGAGTGGATTGTCATGAAAAAACATCCCGTTTTTGCCATGGAATTTCTGTCGCCGATTGCATACTTGCGTCCCGCACTGGACATCCCCTATTGCCATCACGAAAAATGGGACGGGAGCGGTTATCCGCGTGGGCTGAAAGGCGAGCAGATTCCACTGGCTGCCCGCCTCTTCGCAGTTGTAGACGTATGGGATGCCCTCCGCTATGACCGCCCGTACCGTCAAGGCTGGACGGAAGAGAAGCTGATTAAACATATCCGATCGCTTTCCGGAACACACTTGGACCCGAAAGCGGTGGAACTATTCGTAAAGCTGTTACGTGAAGATGGAATAAACGCGGACTGACAATAGCGTTCACCTGATGACGCGGCAAGTTCATTCGCCCACTGAAGAAGCGGGCCGATATCCTACTTACAAAGAGCAGACGAGCTATTGTCGCTTGCTAAGCGCCTCTTTGAAGCCCCATCCCCTTCTGGCCTCAATTACTTTTTTATGGTCGATCTCAGCGATCATCAACTCTTCGCTGTCGCCCAGATGCGCCTCGATCTCGCCGTAGGGGTTTGCCAGAACCGAGTCGCCGTAAAAATGCCAGGTGTAGTCAGTCTCTTTGTAGTCGCCGATGCGGTTCGCCCTCAGGATGTAGCAGTTATGGGTAAAGGCCCGCGTTTTGATGATCTCTTTCCAGCGCTGGTGCGACTCGAAGGTGGAGATGGTCGGAAGCAGCACGCAGTCGATGTTTTTAAGCGAGGCGTAGTACCAGAGATCGTCAAAGTGCAGTTCAAAACCGCCCATGATCATGAACTTTATGCCCTCGAAGGTAAAGCTCAGGGGCGCCTTTATACCCTCTATCGGATTGGCAAAATACTTCTCTTCGTTCCAGTGGCTGTAGTTGATGAGAAACTGCTGATGATAGTAGCTTGTAGAATTCGGCGATATCTTTGCGATCACCTTGTAGGGCTCTTTTTTCCTGACAATGATAAGGGGTGCGACGATCACCATGTCGTGGGTCTGCGCCATCTCTTTGAGGACAGCGAGATGGTGTTCACTCTGTTCCTTTATCATCGAAAGAGGTGTCGTCTCCAGCTCCTTAAAAAAGGAGTTGAGCATATATTCGCCAAGCAGAAGGAGCTTCACCCCTTTTTTATGGGCAATACGGACGAAGTGGTAGAGTTTGGTCGAGCTCATACCGACAGACTGGAGTTGCAGGACAGCGACTTTCATGCTCAAGCTCAGCCCGCCGCTACTGTTTTGTACGAATCTGTTCTATTTGAAGCTGGGCGTTTTCAAGCATCTTCTGTGCCTCTTGAAGCTCTTTCATCCCCTCTTCATACGCTTTGACGCTATCGCTCAGCGTGATCTCCGGCTTCATCAGCTTCTCCAGGATCGCTTTTGCTTTTTCCAGTCTAATCTCAAAATCTTCCGCGCTCTTTTCACTCATGTAAAGCCTTTCTGACATAGTCATCAAATTTATCAAGTTCCACCAAAAAGGCGTCATGCCCGTAGCTGCTGTCAACCTCGAGATAATCACTTTTTACCGTTTTGTTAGGCGCAAGTTTATCGGCAATCACCTTCATCTCATCACTCAAAAAGAGCATATCTTCTTTGAAGCTGATCAGATAGGTCTGTGACTCTATCTGGGCAAGCGCTTCATCCAGCGAATCAAAACCGCGCGAAAGATCGTAGATATTAATCGCCTTGGTGATGTACAGGTACGAAAGCGGATCGAACCACTTGGTAAAATTGTGGCCGTTGTACTCCAGATAGGACTCCACCTGGAACCTGCCGAACAGCTCGTAAAGACCGTCTGTCCGGTGATATTCGCGTCCGAACTTCTCCTGCATCGAGTGGTGCGAAAGAAAGCTGATATGCCCCGCCATGCGTCCCACGGCCATACCGCGCAGACCGTTCTCTTTCAGGTCTGCAGGATCATAATAGCCGTTTTTGAATGCGCTGTCGGAGAGAATCGACTCCTGCGCCACCTTGTTAAAGGCGATCGCCCACGGCTGGGTGGCGTAGGTGGCTGCCATTGAAATGACCTTCGTCGCGAACTTCGGAAAGTGCACCGCAAACTGCAGTGCCTGCATACCGCCCATCGAACCGCCGACAATGGCATGGACATGATGGATGCCCAAACGGTCGAAAAGAATACGCTGCGCTTTGACCATGTCTTTGATCGTCACAACCGGGAATTTATAGCGGTAAGGTTCCATGTGCGGGTACATCATCGACATCGGCCCGGTCGAACCGAAACAGCTTCCGATGACGTTGGTAGCGATGACAAAAAATTCATCCGTATCGATCGCCTTGCCCGGTCCGATAAAACCGTCCCACCAGCCGGGTTTGTGATCACCCTCATAATAGCCTGCTGCGTGGTGCGATCCCGTCAGGGCATGGCAGACAACGACAATATTCGACTTCTCTTCGTTCATCTTCCCATAGGTCTCGTAGATAATATCATACGGCTCCAGGATACGGCCGCTCTCAAGGTAGAGCGGGTTCGTAAAATGTTCGCAATGGGTCTCCAGATGCAAGAGCTCTCTACTTTTTGCTGCTTCGATGACTACGCCTCTAACGCCTGGGATAGATCGTCAATAAGATCTGCGACATTTTCAAGTCCTGCACTGAGACGGATCAGCCCTGACGGAACACCGCAGGCCACCAGCTCATCTTCTGAAAGCTGCTGGTGCGTGGTCGAGGCCGGATGGGTGATGATCGACTTGGAGTCACCGATGTTGACCACCAGTGAGAAGAGCTTCGTCGCGTCAACGATCGCCTTGGCCTGCTCAAAACTGGCCACCTCAAAACTGAGAAGTCCGCTGGCTTGCCCGTTTTTAAAATAACGCTGAGCGTTTGCATAGTTGCTGTTTGACGGCAGACCCGGGTAGTTGACTTTAACCACCTTGGGATGTTTCTCCAGGAACTCTGCCAGCATCAGCGCATTATGCGAGTGTTCTTTCATGCGCAGCGAGAGAGTCTCCAGTCCCTGAATAAAGAGCCAGGAGTTGAACGGCGAACTTACCGCCCCAAGGTCACGCAACAGTGAAAGACGGGCACGCAGGGTATAGACCGGCAGCGGCACATCGACATACACAAGGCCGTGATAGGATGTATCAGGCTCATTGAAATGGGTATAACGCGCATTACCCTTGATCTTCTCGACAAGGTTCTTGCGCTCGACCATGATGCCGCCGATGGCAAGCCCCTGCCCCGTGGTGTATTTGCTCGCGCTGTGCACGACGACATCGACACCGTACTCAAACGGACGGCATAGTGCCGGTGTCGCCACCGTGTTGTCAACGACACTAATAATATTGTATCGGTCTGCTATTTCAGTGAGTGCCGAGATGTTGGCAACATCGATGCTCGGATTGGTCAGGGTCTCAAAAAAGAGTACTTTTGTCCTGTCGTCGATCAGCTTTTCGGCATCCTTCGGAGTCTGAACATCAAAGAAGCGCGCTTCGATACCGAAACGTTTCAGGGTGTGTGAGAAGAGCGTCAACGAACCGCCGTAAAGCTGCGAAGCACAGACGATATTGTCACCCGCTTCGGCGACGTTGGCAATGGCATAAAAGATCGCCGACATGCCGCTTGATGTCGCCAGAGCGGCTTCACCGCCCTCGAGCTGTGCAAAACGCTTTTCAAAGACATCCGTTGTCGGGTTGTTCAGACGGGTATAGATATTGCCGAGCTCTTTAAGGGAAAAAAGATTGGCGGCATGTTCAACATCACGAAATTCATAGGCCGTGGTCATATAGATCGGCACCGCCATGGTCGATTGTGTATCTTTCGTGTACCCCGCATGAAGCGCTTCTGTCTGAAAATGCATCTCTATCCTTTATTTGTAAATGACAACCGTCTCTGCCAGCAGGTCATGCAAGGCACGTTTGTCTTTTCTGAAACCGACCATCAGGAATCCTGCTCCCAACGGGATGGTTGAAACAATATAGCCAATATAGCGAATAATTGCTTGCTTATTAGTCATCTCTTTGTATGTTTTTGCGTCCACGACATGAATACCAAGCACTCTTTTGCCCGGGGTCGCTCCCGCCCACCGTTTCCAAAAAAAGATGGTCACCCCGGCGATCAGGAGTTCAAAAAGAGACTCCCATTTCATATTTGTCTTCGGCATGGTCTGCAGAGCAGCCGTCATGTCGTTCTCAGCCGCGGCGGTGATGCTCTGCGAGAGCTGTGAAAAGTCCAGCCATTTGCCGCCGCTGAGCAGATATATGATAAGACCTATCGGCACAATCAGGAGTGCCGTATCGATCAAAACCGCTAAAAAGCGGATCCAGAACCCGGCATAGTGAATGTTGAACGTTGAATTTTTGATTTTTAATGACTCTTTTTTCATCTTACCCCGTTCTATATAAACAGTGTCATTACCTTAATGACAGGCTTTTAAAAAAGCAGACCTTAATTCAACATTCATCATTGAAACCCATCATTCTATCGCGTTCAGCCAAAGGCTAAACGTGGTAGTTCGGTGCCTCGGCTGTGATCTGAACATCATGAACATGTGACTCTTTAAGACCGGCACTGGTGATCTCGACAAACTCTGCTTTTTCCCAGAATGTTACGATATCTTTTGAACCGCAGTAGCCCATAGAAGCACGCAGACCGCCCATCATCTGATGCACAATGCCCGCGATCGATCCACGGAAAGGCACCCGTCCTTCGATCCCTTCAGGTACCAGCTTGTCCGCTGCGGTACCCTCCTGGAAATAACGGTCGTTTGAGCCTTTCTGCATCGCCCCGATACTGCCCATACCGCGGTATGATTTGTACTGGCGTCCCTGAAAGTTGATCAGGTCCCCCGGAGACTCTTCTGTACCCGCAAGAAGCGAACCGGCCATAATGGAGCTTGCGCCGACTGCCAAAGCTTTTGCGATCTCGCCGGAGTACTTGATACCGCCGTCCGCAATAATAGGAATACCCAGTCTGCGTCCGACAGCAGCACACTCATCGATAGCCGAGATCTGCGGTACACCTACACCGGCAACGATACGTGTTGTACAGATAGATCCCGGTCCGATACCCACTTTGACCGCGTCTGCACCCGCCGCTGCCAGTGCTTCTACCGCCTCGCCCGTTGCGACATTGCCGGCAATGATATCGACATTCATCTCCGCTTTGATCGCTTTGACCGTATCGAGGATCCCTTTTGAGTGTCCGTGTGCCGAGTCAAGCACCAGTACATCGACACCTGCTTCGACAAGCGCTCTTGCACGGTCCATCTGACCTACACCGATAGCGGCACCGACACGAAGACGGCCCAGTTCATCTTTATTGGCATTAGGGTACTCGATACGTTTTTTAATATCCCTGATGGTCATCAGACCGACAAGATTATTCTCTTCATCGATGATCGGAAGTTTTTCGATCTTATGTTGATGCATGATCTCCGCCGCATCTTCAAGTGAGATGCCTTTGGAAGCTGTCACAAGGGGCATTGGCGTCATAACATTTTTTGTCAACTTGCTGTAGTCTTTTTCAAAACGGATATCACGATTGGTCAAGATACCGACAAGTTTTTTACTGCTGTCCACAACCAGAACACCGGAAATGTGGTATTCGCCCATCAAGATGTCAGCGTCTGCCAGTGTCGTGTCCGGTGTGACAACAACAGGATCGACAATAATGCCGCTCTCCGACTTTTTGACTTTTTTGACCTGATTGGCCTGGCTCGGGATATCCATGTTTTTATGAATAATCCCGATGCCGCCAAGGTGTGCCATTGCGATAGCAGCACGGTACTCGGTTACGGTATCCATGGCCGCAGAGACCATCGGAATATTGAGCTTGATATTGCGGGTCAGCATGGTCTCGAGATTCACCTCTTTAGGAAGGACCTCCGAGTATTTTGGTACGAGTAGGACATCTTCGAATGTGAGGGCGCGTTTACGAATATTCATTTTGTTTTCCTTGGTTTATGAATTTAATTGTGTTTCTAGGCTGAGGGCACCGTCAAAAAGTGTCTGCTCATCATAGGCATTGGCGATAAGCTGAAGCCCGACCGGCATACCGTTCGCTGCTTTGTCTACCGGCAGAGAGATCGCCGGCAGACCGGCAAGGTTGACCGAAATAGTATAGATGTCGCTCAGATACATCTCAAGAGGATCTTCCAAAGCACCTACCTCGTAGGCGGTACGAGGCGCCACCGGGCTTAAGATAAGGTCGACATTGGCGAAGATCTTGGCGTACTCCTCTTTGATCAGACGGCGCACCTTCTGTGCTTTGACATAATAGGCGTCGTAGTAGCCGCTTGAAAGAACAAAGTTGCCCAGCAGAATACGGCGTTTGACCTCGTCGCCGAAACCTTCGGAACGGGTTTTGATAAAGAGTTCGTTAAGGTTTTCACCCTCTTTACGGTTACCGTAACGGATACCGTCATAACGCGACAGATTGGTCGTCGCCTCTGCCGTCGCCGTAATATAGTAAGCCGAAATATCGTATTTGCCGTCCATCAGGCTCTTTTCGACAATGGTGTGACCTGCCGCTTTGAGCGCATCGACCGCTTTCTGATAGGCTTTCTTGATATCGTCGCTGGCATCTTTGACATGGTCCGGAATGATCGCGATGGTCAGTTTGCGTGAAGGGTCAAGCTTGTCACTCACCTTCTCATTGCCCGTATAGCTTGTCGAGTCTTTAGGGTCATGACCGCTGATGATATCGTAGAGGATAGCCGCATCTTCGACATTCTGTGTCATCGGGCCGATCTGGTCCAGCGAACTGGCATAAGCCCCCAGACCGTAACGGCTCACTCGGCCGTAGGTCGGTTTCATCCCGACGATCCCGCAGAATGCAGCCGGCTGACGGATCGATCCGCCCGTGTCGGAGCCCAAAGCGGCGATCGCAAGTCCTGCAGCGACTGCCGCAGCGGAGCCGCCCGATGAGCCGCCCGGTACACAGTTCGGATTGTGCGGGTTTTGGGTCATGCCGTAGCAGGAGCTCTCTGTCGTCGAACCCATTGCGAACTCATCCATATTCGTTCGTCCGAACGGTGAGATGCCCGCATCGAGAAGTTTGCTGATCACGGTTGCATTGTAGGGTGCGATATACCCCTGCAGGATCTTGGAGCCTGATGTCACCGACCACTCTTTCACCTGAATATTGTCTTTGATCGCGACCGGTACGCCCTCACCGACATTGTTGACATCGATGTAGGCGTTGAGCTCCGGATTAGCCTCGATCTTCTTTTTAAGATCCTCTTTAAATGCCGCCAACTCCTCTTTTGAGAGAGAAAGGGCCTCTTTAAGCGTCATCACACATTATCCTTTTTTTTGGCTTTTTTTACAGCATAAACACCCGCTGCAGAGAGCACCAGTATGATTACAATCGTTGCAATAACCGTTGTTGCCCCTACAGGCTGTGTCATATCAAACATTCATAACCCTGCTGCAGCGTTGGCAGAGGCTCTCTTCGTCGTGTGCATGGAATTTCCAGCAGCGTGGGCATTTGGCTGCGGTTGCCGGAGCAATAAAAAACTTATCCCCCTCTACCGTGAACTCACCCAGCGCATCAGCAGGTTTTCCGCTTTTGATGCCTGAAACGACAAACCAGTCTTCCGCTTCTGTCTCAGGTAGCGCTTTGAGCTTTTCCGAGTCGCTGTAGATCACCAGTTCAAGCGTGCTTTTGATACGTTTCTCTTTTTTGAGCCCGTCGACGATCTCGGAGAAGCCTTCGCGTGCTTCGACCATATACGCCTCTTCAAAGAGTGAATAGGCCACATCGATCGGTGTATAGGTGATGTCGAAGATGCTCTCCATCTCCCCTTTCAGCACGGCAGGCGCACTCTCCATGATCTCATCTGCCGTATAGGTCAAAATCGGAGCGATCAGGCCGAGCATCGACTTGGTGATCATCGCCATGGCGCTTTGAGAGGCACGGCGGTGTGCATCGTCTTTGGCATCACAGTAGAGCCGGTCTTTGGTGATGTCCATAAATATGCCGCTCAGTTCGTTGACGATGAAGAAGTTAAGGGTGCTCATCCCGCCGACGAAGTTATAGGCACTGAACTGCTTGTGTGCTTCGTCGAATACCGTCTGCGCCTTGGAGACGATCCATTGGTCCAGAACGTCCATCTCTTCATATGGCATGATCGTTTCAAGGTCATCGATGTTCGCGAGCAGGAATCGGAAAGTGTTGCGCAGTTTTCGGTACTGCTCAGCGATCTGCTTCAAGATGTCGTCAGAGATCTTCAGGTCCGTCTGATAGTCGCTCATCGCAACCCAGAATCGGAGAATCTCGGAACCATACTGGCTGATCACCTTGTCCGGGGCGACGACGTTGCCTTTGGACTTTGACATCTTCTCGCCCTTGGCGTCAACGGTGAAACCGTGTGTCAAAATACCATGGTACGGCGCACGTGACTGCACCGCCGCGCTTAAAAAGAGCGAGGACTGGAACCAGCCGCGGTGCTGGTCCGAACCTTCGACATAAAGATCGCTCGGATACTGGCCTGCATCGTAGTTGCGTGATTTGAGCACGGCGTTCCACGTTGAGCCCGAATCGAACCAGACATCAAGAATATCGGTGACCTTCTCAAGCTCTTCGGGCTTGTAGCCTGAACCCGGGTAGAGAAGCTCGGCTATCTCCATCGTGTACCAGGCGTCGGAGCCCTTCATCTCGAAGACCATCGCCACAAAGTTGAGCACCTTCTCATCCAGGATCACTTCACCTGTCGCTTTAACGCGGAAAAGTGCGATCGGTACACCCCAGTCGCGCTGGCGGGAGATACACCAGTCAGGACGGTTGGCGACCATCGAGGTCAGACGCTTGCGGCCGCTCTCCGGATAGAACGAAGTCTTTTCGATCTCGTCAAGCGCGATCTCGCGGAGCGTACGCTCTTCACCCGCCGGTTTCTGATCGACCGCGATAAACCACTGTTTGGTCGCACGGAAGATCAGCGGCGTATGCGAACGCCAGCAGTGCGGATAGGAGTGGGTAAACTTGCTGACTTTCAACAGCGCGTCACCCAGCATCTCCAGGATCGGTTCATTGGCCTTAAAGATATGCATACCGACAAAGTCTTCTGCGCCAGGGATCAGTTTCTCACGGACCACGGTCAGATCATAACAGCCCGTCTCATCCACCGGCATAATGACATCAAGGTTATATTTCAGACCGATACGATAGTCGTCCTCACCGTGTCCCGGTGCCGTATGGACACAACCTGTACCGCTTTCCATCAGGACATGTTCGCCGAGAACAATGTGTGAAGAACGGCCGTTGAGCGGGTTGATAGCATGAAGATTGTCAAACTTTTTCGCATCAAAACGCTGCACCACTTTGCCGGAAAGAACACCGTTTTCGATATTTTCATTGTAGAGTTTTTCCGCGATGATGTAGCCGTCACTTGTACGCACATACGTCTCATCCGGGTTGAGTGAGATACCCGTATTGGCCGGCAGCGTCCACGGTGTCGTCGTCCAGATGACCAGAGCCGCCTTGCCTTCGATGCCCATACGTACTTTTGACTCGTCGGTCAGTTCAAAGGCGACATAGATGGAGTGGGACTCTTTGTCCTCATACTCCACTTCGGCTTCTGCCAACGCCGTGCGCTCGGCCCATGACCAGTAGACCGGCTTTGAACGTTCGATCAGCAGACCTTTTTTCGCCACATCACAGAGGGTACGGTAGATGTTGGCCTCAAATTTATAGTCCATTGTCAGATACGGTTTCTGCCAGTCTGCCAAAATGCCGAGGGTCTTGAACTCCTCGCGCTGGATATCGACAAATTTTGCGGCGTGATCGCGGCAGAGTTTACGCACTTCGCCTGTGCTCAGCTGCTCTTTTTTCTGCTTGCCGCCCAGTTTTTTCTCGACCTGCTGCTCGATCGGCAGACCGTGGCAGTCCCAGCCCGGCGTAAACCGGACGGACCTGCCGTTGAAATAGTTGAACTTGATGATGATATCTTTTAAGATCTTGTTGAGGGCGTGGCCGATATGGATATGCCCATTGGCATACGGCGGCCCGTCGTGCAGTGTGAACGGCTCGGCACCTTCACGGTTTTTCTTCATCTGCTCATAGATCTTGTTCGTATCCCATGCGCTGTAGCGCTTTGGTTCGTTCTGAACAAGGTTCCCGCGCATCGGGAAGTCTGTTTTAGGCAATAACAAAGTCTCTTTGTAATCCATTATACCCTCAGTTTTAAAATTTTTGGATTATATCCTTAATGCGTTTAAAATGGGCTGACGCTATGCTATACTACCCTATTACCTGCACTTTGTCTACCGTTATCGGGCCGTTACAGGCAGGGCTGAATATGGAGCTGAATTTGAAAAAACGTCTGATCTTTACCGGCAATATATTTCTCCAGAACCGCTCCTTCAGAGACTACATTATCCGGAGTGTCGAATCAGACGGTTCACAGCTCAATTCAATCGACTATTATACGGAGACAGATCGAAACTATTTTGATGACCTTTCCGCCAGGACGAAGTGTGAAGACAAGGTCTACATCGCTACTACCAAAAAGAGCTTTACCCTTGTCGGAAAACTGCTCTGTACCCTTATAGATGACAAACTGGTCTTGAGAGAGCAGATGCTTCTGCCTTCACAGTGCGAAACATTCAGCAAAGACAGCTACCTGCTCGATATCAACGGTTGCCTCATCAATGTTCTACAGCTGCAGGAGTCCAAAGCGATACCTGAACTTCTGATAAAAAGCGCCTCGGCGAAACAGACACTCCACTTTTTTGAAACACCGATCAAAGAGGTTATCGAACGGTTGGAACCGCTTGCCAAACAGTTCGATGTCGAACTTGCATTTTCACAAAAAGTTGAGAACTGGGTCGAGACGGAGGTGCTCTGTAAAAGCTTCGGCTCGATAGAAAAGTTTATGCAGATCGCAAAAGAGCGGCATACTGACAATGTTATTGTTGCAAAAGACCTTGTGCAGCATATTATCGACTCACTGCTCGCAGCGCACCGAAAGATCACGCTGGCAGAAAGTTGCAGCGGCGGATTGCTGGCCTATTATTTTACTGCCCATGCAGGCGTCTCATCCGTTTTTGAAGGCTCGCTCGTCACCTACTCCAACATTTTAAAGGAGAACTGGCTGGCGGTAGAGAGTACGACTTTGACCGATCACGGCGCCGTCAGCGAAGAGGTGGTCTCTCAAATGTGCGAAGGTGCCCTCAAAGTGGCCAATGCGGATTATGCGCTGGCCATCAGCGGCGTTGCCGGGCCGGACGGCGGAAGCCAGGAAAAACCTGTCGGCACTGTCGTTATCGGTATAAGGTCGAAAAGCCATGAAAAAGTAGTACGTTATCACTTCGACGGAGACAGAAATTACATCCAACATCAAAGTGCTTTAACAGCCCTTAAAATGCTCGTTTTAGCGGATAAAAATGTTTTTTTTTAAATTTGCGAAAAAGCCTTGACAACGGGAACTCTTTTGCCTATAATTTCGCCTCACAAACACTAGTTGTTGTGAGTCCCGTTAGCTCAGTTGGTAGAGCATCTCACTTTTAATGAGGATGCCGATGGTTCGAGTCCATCACGGGACACCATTTTATAAATGCGCGGTGGTAGTTCAGTTGGTTAGAATACCTGCCTGTCACGCAGGGGGTCGCGGGTTCGAGTCCCGTCCACCGCGCCATTTTTGCACTATTTGCACTGAAGTTTAAAGCCCATGTACGACAAGTACACTTCACTTTAACCTTAAGCATAATTAGCACAAAAACAAGTTTTTTCTTTCTTGTTCCAAAGAAAAGCATTTTGAAATGATTTTGGTTTTAATCAAGGCAGTTTTGACTGAGGCATACGTCAGTATCCGATGGAAACACTAATGCAGAGTAAAGCATAAAGCATGAAAAAATGGGCGTTTAGCTCAGTTGGTAGAGCGCTACCCTTACAAGGTAGATGTCACAAGTTCGAGTCTTGTAATGCCCACCATTTATAACGTAATTGTGCGTTTATATGTACTTGATACTTGACCCTTTCGTCTAGTGGCCAAGGACACTATCACTTCATGGTAGGAACAGAGGTTCAAATCCTTTAGGGGTCGCCATAGATGAAGATATAAACGGGCGCTTAGCTCAGTTGGTAGAGCGCTACCCTTACAAGGTAGATGTCACTGGTTCGAGTCCAGTAGTGCCCACCATTTTTTTATACATACGCGGTGGTAGTTCAGTTGGTTAGAATACCTGCCTGTCACGCAGGGGGTCGCGGGTTCGAGTCCCGTCCACCGCGCCACTGATTAAAAACTCTCTTTTCAATACCTTCAAAAAAATCAAACAAAAACTTATATTAAACGAAAGCTGCACCGCAATATTCGATTTTACATTACCAAAAAAAATTATTCAAGGGCTATATACAGTTTGGGGAATAGAAAATAAAGTGTTCAATTATAATGAAACGCAAGAGTTTGCAGACCTCTTGCATTTCCCATGTTTATAAGTTTTTTTTGACTACTTGTAATGAGACATGAAGTAGTTAAATGAATGCTTTAGCGCTTTATTGGTCAATTCGACAAAATCTTTAGTATCTTGCCAGCTGTCATTCGCCTTTGTGGCCAGCCCTTTAATCTTTTTCTCTATTTCATCAATAAGTGCTTCAAGCTCTTTTCTCTGTTCTGTATAGACTTTCTTTGCATCGGCACTTAAACCTTCCACTTTTGCTTTAAGATTAAGCTCGGCCAGCTGTTTTTTAAACGAATCGATCTGTGACTGTGCTTTACTTAATTGCTCTTCTTTTGTCTCTTTTTCAGTCTCAGTTGATTTTTTTTCTTGTGCCATAATAGGTCCTTTTCTCTGTATTTCCAACAATTATACACACTTTTTATTATTATAATCCATTAATTTTTATAATTATAAAAAACAATATCATCGCGAGTATTCTCCCTGCACTGCATTACATCCTCCTAAGTATCGGGCCGCTACAATGTTGCCATGAATAAAGTCGCCATAATTGGCGGAGGTGCCGCCGGGCTGATGGCGGCACTGACCGCTGCTAAATCGGGTGCCGATGTTACGGTCTATGAGCATAATAAGCGTGTGGGGAAAAAGATCCTGGCTTCGGGAAACGGGCGCTGTAATATCATCAATACGACAGCCTTTGTCGATGACTATTTCGGTGCCGATCCGGGTTTTGCAGCCTTTTGCCTGGGCAGGATGCCTTTTGCCTCTTTTGAGAAGTTCTGCCAATCGATCGGGCTGCTGCTCGATGTCAAAGAAGACGGGCGCTGCTACCCCCTCTCCAATGAAGCCAGATCCGTGGTCCTCGCCTTTAAAAGTGCCGTCGAAGAGGCCGGAGTAAAGATCTACACCGAAAGAAGAGTTTCCGATATCTCCAAAGAGGGGAAGAGATTCATCATCAGATCGGGTCAGGAAAAAGAGGCCTTTGACAAGGTGCTCATCGCTACCGGTTCTGAGGCGGCACCCCAGCTCGGTGCGACGGGAGACGGTTATGACTTTGCCAAATCCTTCGGTCATGCGGTAGAACATCCCTACCCTTCGCTGGTACAGCTGCATATCGATTCCGCTATACACCATAAGATGGCCGGGGTCAAGACAGTGGCTGAAGTGACGCTCTACCTTAACGGCAAACCCGAAGAGAAGATCGCCGGCGATATTCTCTTTACGAATTATGGCATCTCCGGCCTGGCTATCCTCGATATCAGCCAAAAAGCTTCGTCTGCCTTGATGGCCTATCAGCAGGTCTCTGTCGGCGTCAACCTCCTGCCACGCTTCAGCCGTCAGGCACTCGGCAGTGTGCTCGAAAGGCTCTTCGCCTCGGTACCGAACCATCCTCTTGAGACAGCACTCACCGGGGTCATCTCCACCAAGATCGTTCCCTATCTTTTGCAGAGTGCCAACATGGAGCCAGCTCTGCAGGTCTCCAAACTCGGCACCAAAGAGATCAAAAAACTGGCCCACCAGATCCAGGAGTGGCGGTTTGAGATTACCGATACACATGGTTTTAAACATGCCGAAGTGAGCGGCGGCGGTATCAGTACCTTACAGATAGACAGCATGACGATGGAATCCAGACTCGTAGACGGACTCTACTTTGCCGGCGAAGTGATCGATATTGTCGGTCGGCGCGGGGGCTATAACTTCAACTTTGCCTGGGCCAGCGGCATGATCGCCGGCGAGCAGCTCGCAAAGGTATAACGCACGACCGGCTCAATAGCGGATCTCAAACTCTCCGTTAAAAAGCTCATCGATCTGCTCCGTTTCGATCATTTCGACACGGCTGGCCGTCGAGCCCTTTTGCAAAACTGTTCTGAACCGTTCCAGTTCCTCTTCGCTGCAACTGACAGCGGCTTCAACCCTTCCGTCTTCCAGATTCCTGACATAACCGCTGAAGCCTTCGCTCTGCGCATTTTTAGCGACGTTGGCACGGTAGAAGACACCCTGCACCCGCCCGGAAATAAAAAAACGATAACTCTTCATTCAATAATCCTAATAATTTACACCTTGTATTGTACAACCATACAGAAGCGACCGTTTCTTTTCCCTTAACATTCCAACGGTCACTTTTATTTTAGTGTTGGATTCCATTGGCTACAATCACTTACTTCTTATTATCAGGAAAACAGATGACCGCATTAATTATTATTGGCGTAATTGCTCTTCTTCTCGCATTGATGTACAACTCACTGGTCGGAAAGAAAAACCAGGTCGAAAACATATTCGGTAGCGTCGATGCCGTTTTGAAAAAACGCTACGATCTTATCCCGAACCTTGTCTCTTCCGTACAGCAATATATGGCCCATGAGAAAGACCTTCTGAGCAAGATCACCGAACTTCGCGCCCAGGCGATGAAACCTGATCTCTCCGACCATCAGAAGATCGCACTCGACAAAGAGATGACCGCGGCACTCGGTTCGATCATGGTGGCCGTCGAAAACTACCCCAATCTTAAGGCCAATGAAAACATCATGCACCTGCAGCGAACGCTTACCGAGGTCGAGGCGCAGATCTCCGCAGCACGCCGCGCCTACAACCAGGCGGTCACTGACTATAACAACGCCATAGAGATGATCCCGACCAATATGATGGCTTTCATGATGAACTACCGGCGCAAAGAGGTCTTTGCTATCGCCCAGGAAGAGCGTCAGAACGTCAATGTGAACGATTTGTTTAACAGAAAGTAGCTAGCCGATGGCCAGCGTCAATGAACTGACCGACTTCTATTATAATGAACTCTACCCTGAGCTCAAAGAGCTGGAAGAGGAGCGCAAACAGCTCAAATCAAGAGTTCTGACGGTCTTCGGATTTATCGTTTTGATCACAGTCAGTATTGCACTTGTCATCAGCAAAAATTCGGGGTTCAGCGATATCATCTTTTTTATTCTCTTTGCAGGTTTTGCCCTGGGAGGTATCGTCTATAAACTCATGGTCAAAGACTATACCTCCGGCTTCAAGCTGAAGATCATCCATCCGCTTATCAAGGCGATCAGCAGTGATCTGAACTATGCCCCGCTCTACTATGTCAGCGAAACACTTTTTTCGCACTCCAAGCTCTTTACCAAAGAGGTAGACCGCTTTCGGGGCAATGACCATGTCAAAGGGGTCATCGACGGCATTCCCATCGAGTTTTCCGACCTGCATGCCGAGCATAAGACAAAAGATTCAAAAGGACGGACGGGGTGGCAGACTATCTTTCAGGGACTCTTTATCGTTGCTGACTTCAACAAACACTTCAAAGGCAACACCATAGTCGTCCCCGATACGGCTGAAAGCACCTTCGGTTCATTCATCGGAAACTGGATTCAATCCAATAACTTTGCCCGAAACGATCTCATCAAGATGGATGATCCCGCCTTTGAAAAAGAGTTTGTCGTCTACGGAACCGATCAGATCGAAGCGCGCTATATTTTGACCCATACGATGATGCAGCGGTTGCTGGAACTTAGAAGAAAAGCCAAACATCCGATCTACGTCTCATTTCACGGAACAAAGATCTATATCGCCATCGACTACAGAGACGACATGTTTGAGCCCAAGCTTTTCTCTTCGCTGCTTGAGTACAAGACGGTAATGGCCTATACCCAGACGCTTCATCTGGCCACGGGCATGATCAAAGAGCTCAAACTCAACGAAAGGCTCTGGTCAAAACATTAATACTTTTCTGATACTATCAAAAAAGCCAAAGGATCGCCATCATGCAAAAAAAACTCTTTTACATCTTGTTTCTGACCCTTTCTCTGAACGCTCTGGAAGTCGGCAAAACCGCTCCCGAGATAACGCTCAGCGGTGATGCAGGCGGCCGTCTGGACGGCAGTTCCTGGTCGAGCAGCGAGCTCAAAGACAAAGTCCACCTCCTCTTCTATGTCGACCCCGATGAAAAAGATCTTAACAACGCTTTCAGTGATGCTGTCAAAGCCGCCGAACTCGACCGTTCCAGATTTGCTTCCGTTGCCATCATCAACATGGCCGCCACATTGAAACCCAACTTCGCCATCAACGCCGCCCTGAAAGAGAAGCACAAGAAGTTTAAAAAGACCCTCTATCTCAAAGATATGGATAAACTGCTTGTAAGCAAATGGAATCTTGACGATGACAACTCCGATATTATCGTCTTCGATAAAGAGGGCAAGGTGATCTTCTATCATGCCGGCAAAGTCGATGAAGCGATGACCCAGGAAGTGATCGCGCTCATCAAGGAAAATATATGAACAAAAACATCTGGACATTGAGTCTGCAGGACTTCTTCACGAAGAAGATGCTCACCTACGCTTTCGCCCCTTTTCTCCTTACGCTGGTCGTACTCTATGCCCTCTTCTTCTCCGCAGCCGATGCCGGTCTCGACAGCCTCAAAGAGAGTGTGATCCATATCGAAAAGATGCAGACAACGCAGGAAAACGGCATTACGAACACTCAGAGCAGCAATGAGACCTACAGTGGCGGCAGCGGAATTTTAGAGTTTTTAATGCAGTACTCGATCACCTCTTGGCTGGTGAGTTTCTTTCTCTTTACCGTCGGCGGCATGCTGATGTTTGTCGTCGCCATCTTCACAGCCATCCTTGTGATCGGCTTTCTGACCCCGGCCATTATGAGAGAGCTGCAGCACCGTCACTATCCCGAGCTTGCACTGGACGGCCACGGCAATGTTTTTACCACACTCTTTCATTCGCTTAAATATCTCGCTATCGCCCTTCTCCTGCTCATCGTCCTGGCCCCGTTCTATTTTGTACCGCTGCTTAACATCGCCGCGATCAACCTGCCGTTTTACTACCTCTTTCATAAGTTCTATCTGCTCGATGTCGGGACAACAGCCCTTGTCAAAGAGGAGTATAAGCAGATGATGTTCTTTAAAGGCAATAAGATCCGGTTTACAACACTCATGCTCTATTTCATCGCGATGATCCCTTTTGCCGCGCTGATCACACCGGTCTTCAATGTGATCGTACTCTCGCATACGGTTTTTCGAAATAAACAGGAGCTGCTTGCACGATCAGCAAACCTGCAAGCATAATCCTTTCTGTCAAAATACCCGATGCGCTAAGCTCGTGGTGCTACAATGTCGAAAACGTTAGGTTCAAATGCTAAGTAAAATCGACAGAGGCGTTCTTTTTATGCTCTTAAGTGCGCTGATTTCAGCTCTTAACGGTGCAATTGCGAAGATTCTCAGCCAGGAGATCTCCGCCTTGGAGATCGTCTTTTTTAGAAATGTATTGGGCGTGTTCTTCCTGCTTGTCATGCTCAAGCATACACCGACCAGACTCCCCGGCGGTAAGACACACCTCCTGATCCTGCGCGGTCTGCTGGGTTTCAGTGCGATGATACTCTTCTTCTACACTATCACCACCATTCCGCTCGGCGTTGCCATCACTCTTAACAAAACCTCGCCCCTCTTTGTCTCTATCTTGGCATTTTTCTTGCTGAAAGAACATCTCTCTTTCAAAGCGGTTATTGCCCTTATTGCCGGTTTCACCGGCGTACTGATGATTACCAAGCCCGTCGGCCTGACACTCGGCTATGAACATTTTCTGGGGATTCTTGGCGGCTTCCTTGCTGCAGCAGCCTACACGACCATCAAAAAGATCAAACATATCTATGATGCACGGGTCATCGTCCTCTCCTTCATGACAACAGGAAGCGTCATACCCCTGTTGCTGTTTTTGATCTCGCCTTTTGTCCGGGCACCCGAGGCCCTCGCGTTTCTCTTTGTCGATTTCCACCTGCCGACGACACTCAAGATATGGACACTCATTTTGCTTATCGGTATCATCTCGACACTGTCGCAGTGGCTGCTGACCAAGGCTTACAGCCTCTCAAATGCAGGTATCATCGGTATCGTCAGCTACACCAACATCCCCTTCGCCATCGGGTTTGGCTATATGCTCGGCGATGCATTCCCCGATTTTTGGACATTCTGCGGAATCGGACTGATTGTTTTGGGCGGGCTGTTGGTCAAAAAAGGATAGTCTTACTATCGGGTTACAATGCTTACCAACCGTTTAGCTTCTGCCAAAAAAGCATCCAGATGCTCTTGTGGCGCCTGCAGCTGCATGATTCCGCCTACGGCATCAAATGTTTTTTCGACAACCCTGACGCCCAGCTGTTCGAGGAGATAGTCCACTTTTCCGATGTCGCTATAGGCACATGATACGACTAAAAGATTCTCTTTTTGGTAAGGCATAAGGGCGGCACATCTGATTGCCAGATTTGCCGCATCGGAGTAGGCGCGTACCAGACCGCCTGTTCCAAGTTTCGTCCCGCCGAAATAACGCACGATGACAAGGGCGGCATTGATCAGATCACTGCCCTGCAGCACCGCCAGTGCCGGTTTGCCCGATGTCCCTCTGGGTTCGCCGTCGTCACTGCTGCCCTCAACGACCTGATCGAACTCGTTGATATGGCGGAAAGCTGTGACAAAATGGCGCGCCTTGGGATGTTCCGCTTTGAGTGATGCCAACACCTCGTCAAACATGCCGTAGGGCATAAGGTGTGCGATGAATTTGGACTGCTTTTCAACAAGCATCTCGTGGGTATGGGCAGTGACAGTAAACATGGCTGGATTTTATACCAAACAAGGTTAGAGCGGACTGTAACAACGCCGCGCTGGTATCATGTTGACCTCAGGATTAATACGATGCTTAGAACGATGGTTATACAATAAAACCAGCGCACAAAAGGAGTACGAATATGCCGCTCTTCTATAAAAAAATCAGTTATTTTCTTCTGCCTGTCGTGACCCTCTTTTTGCTGACAGCCTGCAGTGCCATAGGTGAAGACGGCGCCGTCAGTGACAGCAACAGCAGCAGTGAGACGGGAGGCGGCTTTATTGTTCTTGATGATGTTGCCCATACCCATACCGCCACTGTCGTCATCGGGCAGAAAAATTTCGGCGACAGCAGCAGCAATGAGACTTCGGCGTACAGCGTGCGAACGCCTTACGGCAATCCCACTGTTGTTGACGGAATGCTCTATCTTCCCGATTTTGGCAACAACCGCGTCCTGGGCTATAACGCCGTGCCGGCCAACAGCGGCGAATGGGCTGATTTTGTTGTCGGACAGAGAAACCTGACCAACAGCTTTTCAGGCAGCGACGAATATCAGAACAACGGGGTAAAAACGGTCACCGTCGCAAAGGGAAAACTGCTTGTGACAGACTGGGGCAACAGCCGTATCCTGATCTATAACCGCCGCCCCCTCTTCGAACCTGCGAAAGCCGACGTTGTTGTCGGGCAGATCGATTTTGGTCGTAGCAGCCCGGGTCTTGCGGATAACCGGCTCAATCTGCCCGAATCACTCTATGTCGTCGATGGCAAGCTCATCGTAGCCGACAGCCGAAACAACCGGGTTCTGATATGGAACACGATTCCGACGGCCAGCGGGGCTGCAGCCGACATCGTCCTCGGGCAAGTGAATTTCAATCGCAATGCCGTCATCGATCCCCCCACCGCCAAAAGCCTTAACTTTCCGACGGCCGTCTGGAGCGACGGCACGCAACTGATCGTGCTCGATGCGGGTAATAACCGTATTCTGGTCTGGAGCACGTTTCCGACCTCTGACAACCAGGCAGCCGACATCGTTCTCGGCCAGGTTTACTTTACGGACAATGCCGCCAATAAGGGTGATGTTGCGTCCGCATCAACACTCAGCTTCTCCGCAGAAGGCGGCGGCTTATGCGGCAATGGCAGCCAGCTTTTTGTCAGCGACAGCGCCAACAACCGGATCCTGATCTGGGATCTTCCCCTCACAACGGACCAGGAGGCATCCGGGCTGATCGGCCAGGATGATTTCAACCAATCAGGGACCAACCGCAGCGGTATTGTCGCTGATGACACGCTTTCGAACCCGACGGGGGTCTATCAATTCTATAACAAACTCCTCGTCACCGACACCGGTAACAACCGCTACCTGATCTTTGAGAGCGAGTGAACCCTATCGCACCACTATTATGCTAAAATCACAGGCAAAAAAGGGGCCTGATGCAAGAAGAGCGAAAAGGCGAGATCTATATGCTGTTGCTCTCTCTCCTGGAGAGCTGGTTTCCTATCCTGTCACTTTTTACTATTGCTCTCATCGGTGCGATCTACAGTTACGCCTTGGCTGTTGCCATCGCGGCCGCCATCTTTTCTATACTGCTCATCTACAGAAAAAAAATTCCCGAACTTTTTCATAAAGAGGCCCGAAAAGACCTGCTGATGACCACCCTCTTTATCAACCTGCTCTTCATTCTGGTCTTTATCGGCCTGCAGTACACTACCGCCGGGAATATGGCCGTTATCATCTTTTTGCAGCTTCTCTTCGCCTATCTCTATTTCAACGTCTTCGGCAGCGACAGACTGAGCCCCCTGCACACCTTTGGCGCGGTTGTGATGGGTCTGGGTGCACTGACGGTACTTATCCCGGATGACCTGAGCTTCAACAGGGGCGATCTGTTGATCCTTATTGCAGCTGCAATAGCCCCCCTCGCCAACTTCTACCAGAAACGCGCGCGCAGCTATGTCAGTTCCGAGACTGTTCTGGCCTTTAGAAACATCTTCGCACTGCCGGTTATATTCCTTCTGGCCTATATCTCGGAACCGGTGCCGAGTACCGAGAACCTCGTCAAAGCCTCGCCCTATCTTCTGGCCAACGGTCTTCTGGTTTTCGGACTCGCAAAAGTGCTCTGGATCGAAGCGCTCCACCGTATCTCGATCACGAAGGTAAGCGCGATGATGGCCCTGCCTCCGATCTTTACACTTATCTTTGCCTACTATGTGCTCAACGAGATTCCCGAGCTGCGACAGATACTCGGAGTGATCCCGATCCTGATCGGCGGCTACCTCATCACCAAACCCCAGAAGCAAGCCGATGTTTAAACAGGCCCACCTGAACCTTTACCGCTGGTACAGAGAGAACGGACGCCATGACCTCCCCTGGCGACAGAATTCGGATGCCTATAAAATATGGGTCAGCGAGATCATGCTGCAGCAGACACAGGTAAAAACCGTACTGGAGCGTTTCTACTTTCCTTTTCTGGAAAAGTTTCCGACCCTAAAAAGTCTTGCCTGCGCGAGTGAAGACGAGGTGCTGAAACAGTGGGAGGGGCTGGGCTACTACACCCGGGCCCGCAACCTGCACAAGAGTGCGAAGATCTGTCGCGATGCCCTTCCGCAAAGTATTACCGAACTCGTCGCCCTGCCCGGCATCGGACAGAGTACCGCGCATGCTATCGCCGCCTTTGCCTACCATACACCCGCACCGATCATGGATGCCAACGTCAAGCGGATCCTCTACAGGGTCTTTGGCGTCAAAAAAGCGAACGACAAAGCGCTGTGGCAGCTTGCCTATCGTCTCTTTGACGAAGAACACCCCTTCGATTACAACCAGGCGATGATGGATATCGGTGCCATGCTCTGCCAGGCGAAACAGACTGCATGTCACATTTGCCCTTTCGGTGATATCTGCAAAGCGAAAGCGGACGACCCGCTGCTCTACCCCGAAAAAACAGCAAAAAAACGGGTACCTGTCCGTCATAAACATATCGTGATCCATGAACACAACGACCGCTATGCCCTCCGCCAGCGCCGGACACGTTTTTTGAACGGTCTATGGGGTTTTATGGAGCATGACGAAGAGCAGCCCGCTGAAGTCATCGGAGAGATAACCCAGCAGTACTCCCACTTCCATCTGCACGCCAAAGTCTATCATTCCGCCTCTCAAGTCGAAGAGGAGGTCCAATGGTATACAAAAGAGGAGATCGAACAGCTCGCCTTGAGCGGTGCCGACCACAAGGCCTTTGCTCTCTTGAAAAAAATATAGGGCACCTAAGTTATAATCCACTTTATTATTCCCAAGGAGCCCTATGAGCATCGTCCTCATCTCGATCTTGACTATTTTGCTGCTCGCACGTGTACTGCAGCGGCAACTTTTCATTCCCCTGCCGGTCGGCATCATGTCGTTGACCCTGTTGACCTATACCTTTATGCCCGAAGTCATCAACCTCTCAGTCCATGAACAGTTTGATGAGATCCTCCTGCTGCTTTTACCGCTGATCCTGCTGCCTGATGCGATGAACTTCAGACTCCAGGACCTGAAAAAGCACGGCATTGCCATCTTTTACCTCTCTTTTGTTGCCGTTGTACTCTCGATCATCGCCGGAATCGTACTTAATTTTGTCTCGGTCCATGAGTACGCCTTTACCGTCGGTATGCTCATCTCGCTCTTTGCCATGGTGCTCGCTACCGATGCCGTGAGCGTCAGTTCCATCTTCTCACAATTCGAGCTGCCGCATTCGCTCAAAGTTCTGACGGAAGGCGAATCGCTCTTTAACGATGCGACTGCCATGATCGCCTTTCTGTTTATCGGCCTGCCGCTGATGAGCGGCGTTGAGATCACCGCCGTAGATGTCTCGTTCATATTGGTCAAAGTCGTCGTCGGCTCACTTCTGATCGGGGTGGCAGTAGGGTATATCGGCAAGATTGTTCTGAGCTGGCTGCACACCGTGGTCGATGAGTTTATCGTCATCTTGTTGACAGGTTACGCGGCCTTTGTCATTGCCGAGCTGCATACCATCCATGTCTCGGGTATCTTGACGCTCATCGCCGCCATCATGACACTCCAATATTTCATCAATAAAAACCTGAACCAGTTCAGCGAAGATGAAGAGATCATTTCAGCTGACGCAACGCGAAGGCTCAGCTCGCGCGAGCGCATGATCACCACAGAGGCCCGGATCGAAGCCAACAAGCAGTCCATCGCCTTCTTTGCCCTCTTTGCCAACGCCCTGCTCTTTGTCACCCTGGCTGAACTTATAGAGATCGATAAACTGCTGATCTACGCCAAAGAGATCATTCTCCTCTTTCTGGTCACGACGCTTATCCGTGCCCTGATGATGTTGAAGTTCTCCTTTATCTCCCGTGCAAGCGAACGCATCACCAATGTCAACTACCGCTGGTGGGCCGTTCTGACACTTTCAGGCATCAAAGGCGGTCTCTCCATCATCATGGTCCATCAGCTGCCGGACACCTTTGTCTACAAAGAGATGTTCACCCAGGTCGTCATGGGCGTGATCCTGCTTTCGATCTTTGTCTATGCGGCCGGACTGATCGCCGTTATCGGCTATTATAAAGATGCTTTTAAAAAGGATATCGAGCTGGAGAAGTCATCGCATTAGAATCGGAAAAGCCCGCCTAAGGGCCTTTACCGCAGCACTTTTACATTTCGGCATCATACAGATAGATCAGGTCACTGCTTCCGAGACCGACATCGATAATATTTTTCTCTTTTGTACTTTTAGGCCAGGGTAAAATCGTAATGGACGGGATATCCGTCTTTCTGGCAAAGCGCATATTTGCTCCTATCCCGCTCTCAAGATGCATCGCACCGACAAAGACGATCAGCTTTTCATCTGCTTTAAGCGTCTGCAAGAGTTTTGCACTCTCTTCTCCCATCATCGTATCCCATGCTACCTGGACACGGTACATCCGTTCACTGCACTGCTGCTGGGACTCCCCGTTTTTCAAGCTGTGACAGTGGCTAAAGAAAGGGGAAAGCATCTCTTTGTGAACCGAGACATTCAGATCAAGATGATCATAAAACATACGCTCTTTGTCACTCATCGCACTTAGATTATTTTCGGAGATCTTCTTTTCAAATTCTCTGCTCATATTGATCCCGTAAAGTGAGCCGTGATTGGCAATGATCGCATCATAGATGGGTTTTGACAGATTAAAATCATATCCCGCACGCTTTTTCCAATCGAGAGCTTTTGAAAGATCTTCTCCGAGTTCACCGCTGACATACTGCTTCAGCAGCGTATCGTCTTTCGGTGTAAACCACTCGTTTGCCAATGCAATCTTATACCCGCGGTGTGACAGTCCGTCAATCAGTTCTATCACTATCTTATGCGCATTTGCGCTGCTGTGGTGATCACCGACAAAGATCACCCTGTAAGGTTTGACTGCATCGATAAAAGCTGCTTTGTTCAGACACTCTGCACGCTGCAATGAATAGTAGGTACAGCTGCTTTGAACCTTGTAGCTGAGCGAAGAGACTGTTTTATCTGCACACCCCGCAAATAGCACAAGTAAGCTCACAAATATCGATAAATTCTTCATTGCTAATTTCCTTTTCGCTATGATATCAAATATATATCGTAATAGGCTAGACCATGGCATTCAACCTTAAACACTATATCTTCCGTGCCTTTCGCGAACTTCTTTTGTATCACCACAGCTCGCTTGAATTCAGAGCCAAACTTTTTGCCGCGGTCATCGCTGCCAATGATAAATACGGCGAGTGTGAACTGGCGATCGTGCAAGAGACAGGCATGGCTCTATATAAAGATGATTTAAACAGGGCGAACACACTCCGACTGACAGTTGAAGAGTATTTGGATAAGATATTTGAAAACAATGGGCTTGCTATTGATGAACTTATCGAGGACCTGTTATGGGATCTGAAAGATGTTCCCCGTTATGCAGAGAAGATCTCGATAGAACATTATCTGAAGATCATGGCTTGCTGTGAAGATGAAGACACCAGGATTTATCAAGAGCGAATTGTCGATCTCTATCAAAGGTTAAAAGATGACTATGAAAAGTCTCGTAAGTAGTTTTTTGATTGTGTTGATCCTGAGCGGCTGTGATAACAGAGCAGAACCGGTTGAAGATGAGACAAAAGTGCCGCCGCAACAGCAGTATGAACGTGGACAGATCGAGACACATTCCACAGAATGACCGAAGAATCGTGAAGCCGTTATAAAAAGGCTTCAGTTCACCCGAATGTCAACTGTCTATTGGCCCTGTAGATTGAACTGGAACCGACCCGAAGAGGCACATCGGTACGCCGAAAGGGTAAACCGGGTTCTGCTCCTCAGGTATCAGCACTCGATGCGCTGAATCTGAAGCGTCAATTAGCCTTTATACGGTACCAGCTGATAACCTTCACTCATCAACTTCATCACACCGCCAACCAGGTTTTTAACGTTGTAGCCCTGTTGTTTCATGAAGCTTGCCACCTGTGATGTACGGGCGCCCGTACGGCAGATCAAACCTATCTCGACCTCTTTGCCGCCAAGTGCATCGATCGCTTTTAAAAAGCCCTCCGCATCATAACCGCCGCGTTCGTCAAAGAACATGATCGTTTTACAGCCCGGTACGACACCTGTCTGCATCCATTCGCCTTCTGTACGAATATCAACGATGACCATTTCTGAGTTTTCTAACATCTCTTTATTTGGAGTTACATTAATGCTCATGACATACCTTATAAATAAAATTTGCCGAAATTATACCAAAATTTGCCGTCATAATCTTTAGAGACCGAAACAGGCAAAGTATTTAAGATTTATTTACGGGCAGGGTAAAGAGGAGAGAAGGCTTGTATATCATACTGCAGCCGACTCATCCAAGGTGATTCCTTGAGAAGGAAGATTAGTTCGCCGCAGTGTACTTATAGTGAGAAGCGCGCCGGGTCAAAAAAACTTTCGTCAGAAATATTTGAAAAAGAGGCATTGATCGAAGTGAAGATATCAGGGTATTTCTCTTCCATCCCTTTCAACATCGCTTTCATCTCGGCTCTTGCAAAAGGCATTTTCACATCAAAACGCATACTCGGACAGGCTTCATCACCGATGGCTTCCAGACCGTTCTCTTCGGCAAAAGCACGCAGCTGGCGTTCACGCATCTGAATCAGCGGACGGATAACGATCAGGCCGTTGCCCGCCCTGTATTTCGGAGAGAGGGCGCGCAGCTGACCGTTGTATATCATGTTCATAAAAAAGCTCTCCGCCGCATCGTCGAGGTGGTGTCCCAATGCCAGCTTGTTGCAGCCGAACTTCTCAGCTGCACTGTAGAGCGAACCTCGCCGCATACGGGAAAAAAATGAGCAGAACGAAGAGTTTTTGCGAATCTTCTCCTGCGCGGTCTCATAGATCTTGGTATCGTAGATCTCATGTTTAATTCCGTACTTTTCACAATGTTTTGCAAGATAATCGAAATTTTCGCCCATGCCGTAGCCTACGGTCACAGCGATAAAATCAAAATCAAAAGGGGCACGACGCTGCTGCTCTTTCAGAGCATGGATCAAGGTCAAAGAGTCTTTGCCGCCGCTCAGACCGACAAGGATCTTGTCGCCCTCTTCAATCAGTTCAAAAGCACCGTTGGTCTTGCCCATCTGTTTCATGATCTTCTTGGAGGGAACGATCAGGGGAGTGTTATCTCTCAAGTCTGTCAACCATCTTCATGATGAAATCGGCACTGATCTTCGCAGAGCTTTCCATAAATTCATCGAAGTTAAAACTTGCATCGGTATCTGCCGTATCGCTGATCGCCCGCAGGATGAGCACAGGGACATCAAGCGCGTCACAGACGACGGCAACCGATGCACCTTCCATCTCCAAAGCATCCGCATGAAATGTGCTTTCAATAAAGTCCTTTCGCTCCGGGTCGTGAACAAACTGGTCTCCGGTTGCTATCGTCCCCTCCTGCAGCGGCTTACCCATCTCCTTCGCCACTTCAAAAGCAAGTTGACGCAGTGCCGTATCGGTCTTGACAAACTGGGATCCGCCCGGTACAAACCCGTGCGGGTGGCCAAAGGCAGTAATATCAAGGTCGTGCTGGCAAAGCTCTTTTGCCACGATCAGGTCACCGATCTTCAGTGCCGGGTTGATCCCGCCTGCAACACCTGAAAAGAGCATCTTTTCGACACCGAAGTGGTGGATCATGGTACTCGCTGTCAGCGTTGAAAAGACCTTGCCGATCTTCGAATAGGCGATTACTAGATCGACGCCGTTATAATTTGCTTCATAATAACTGTTATCGGCAATATCCGTACTTTTGTACGTACCCACTTTTGCAAGGATCGGTGCGATCTCTTCGGGCATCGCTCCCATGATACCTATTTTCAAATCTCTTCCTTTTTTATGACTTCTATGACAGATTCAAATTTCGGGCAGATATGTCTGATCTGACCTCTGCTGTCCAACAGACGGCTGCCGCCCCAAAAACCGAGACCGTCTTCGAAACCGACACGGTTTACGAAGACGACTTCGGATTCCATATCAACAGCCGCTTTTTCCAAGAGCTTCTGCCAGTTCGCTTCTATTTCCAGTCCCTCATCGCTGAATCCGCGTGCCGGTGAGGCTGCCAGGATATAGATAATGTCAGGGTGTTCGTCTTCCAGATCTTCGAGCAGGTTCGAAGACCAAAGGTCTTCACAAACCAGCATCGCTGCCCGGCCGAAGCGTGTCTCAAAACTCACGATCCTGTTGCCGGGTCTGAAGTAGCGTGCCTCTTCAAACATCCCGTAATTCGGAAGATGTACTTTATGGTGGATATGTACCATCTCGCCTTGTGAGAAGTAGAGTGCCGCATTATAAAAACCGTTCTCTTCTTTGATTGCGGCACCGATGACGATATCGATCTTTCGGCTTGCTGCTTTCAAAGCATCCAGCTCGTCCAGCTGCCAGGCATCTTCGTAAAGTTTATCCTGAAGCATATAGCCGTTGAGTGAAAGTTCCGGAAATACGATGACATCGGAATGTTCGGAGGCGCTTGCTATCAGTGCAAGGGCCGTATCCAGATTGCTTCGGTTTAGTCTGGGGGCATTTTGGACAAGGGTCAGGCCCTTAGCAAATCGGCTCATGAAAGCTCTTCTATGGCCTTTTGCAGTGATTCCATATCTGAGACGTTAAGTGTCGGCATCTCGCTGTTAATACGGCGGTTAAGCCCTTTTAGCACCGAGCCGTTTCCAAACTCGATGGCCATATCGACATCGTCTTTGATAGCAATGATCGACTGTTTGTACAAAACCGGACGGACAAGTTGTTCAGTGACCAGTTCAAGCGCCTGCTGTTTTGTTTCATACGCTTTCGCCGTAACATTGGAGATGACCGGTGCGACAAACGGATCTTTAAGCATGCGTTCAAGCTCGGCTTTCAACGGTGCCTGTGCAGAAGCAAGCAGCGGACAGTGACTTGCAACAGACATATTTAGAAGCAGTGCACGTTTGGCACCTGCCGCTTTAAAGGTCGCTTCCAGACTGACAAGGTCAGGTTTTAGACCTGCGATGACCAATTGTCCGTCCTGGTTGTAGTTCGCCGGCCAGACACTTTTGTTCTCTCTGTTTCTGGCATCACGGCAGATCTCTGCCACCGCTTCATCATCAAGTCCCACAATGGCCATCATTCCCGCTTCAATGCCCTCGCATGCTGCCTGCATAAGCGCACCGCGCTTGTACGTCAGCTCGACCGCATCAAGATAATCGATCGCTCCGGCTGCGCACAATGCAGAGATCTCGCCAAGAGAGTGCCCAAGCAGAAGCGTTGGCTTGATCGCATGCTTGTGCTGAAAGAGTTTATATGCAATGATACTGACAAGCAAGATAGCCGGCTGGGTATACTCTGTCTGGTTGATCTTCTCATTCTCTTCAAACAAAAGGGCCTTAAAGTCAACACCGATGCGCTCACCGGCTCTGTCGAACATCTCTTTCGCCAAATCAGAGTTTTCGTAAAATGATCTTCCCATGCCGATACTCTGGCTTCCCTGTCCGGGGAAGATCATTGCAATTCTTTTACTCATATTTATCCTTATCAATATTATTTTTTTTAAAACGCCTATATAAATGGGGCCATTGCACAAAAAGGCGTATTGGCGGTGTTACGGCTTCACTAAAGAGGCCAAAAATGCGCAAGAGGCTCTCTTATTCCAAACCATATTCTCTTAGTTCTTCGATCTTTTTACGCAATGTATTCCTGTTAAGCCCCAACTTCTCCGAGAGCTGCAGTTGTGACTTAAACTGCTTTAATCCTGCACGGATGAGCGGCACCTCGTAAAGATGCAGAAAGTTACGATAGTCATTTTTCGAGCCGAGTTTGTCACTCAAAAATTTTTGCATGACTTCCATCAATTCATTTTCATTAATACTTGTAAATGAGTAATGTAAAAAAAGCTGTTTCCTCAAAGAGACAGCGTTCTGACTTAGATCAAGTTCATAATTCGGCATCTCAAAAGGCTTATCTTCACCAAAAACAGCATTAGCCTCTTGATAAAACAGTTCCAGCAGCGCTTTGACATCTTCAAGACGCTCTCGCAGCGGAGGAAGATGGATACGTACACTGAAACTCTCATGTAAAAGTTCATTTTGACTACTGCTGCGACTGGTCGCGATTACACGTGTTTTAGAGGCAATAATAGCATCAAGCAGGCGTTTAAGATTGGGGGCATCTTCAATATGAGTGATAATGATTTCACTGTAAGCAGTCATTGCTTCCAGAAGTTCATCCAAATTATGCGAACTGAGTATTGGAGCGTTGGGAAGGATATAGCGGGCAAGCGTGAGCTTGCCCGTAGCGTTCTCACCGTAAATGAGTGCATTTACGCTGAGGGTTTTTAGTAGATTGGCAGTTTTAAATGCTTCAGTTGAAGCACGGGACGTGCCTAGAAAATTAGTGACACCCACAACCTGAACCACATGACTCACCTGCTGCAGGAGCATTTTCAACAGGAACACCTGAAAGGATCTCATCTGCAGAAGCATCACGTACATTGTTAATAGTAACAGTAAACATCAGTTCTTTACCGGCAAGTGGATGGTTGAAGTCAACGACAACACTCTCTTCCTTGATCTCTTTAACAGTCACTTGAACAGTACCGCCGTCTTCGCCTTGTCCATAAAGTGTTTGACCAACTTCCAGCTCGATACCGGCAAACTGCTCTTTTGGAACCTCTTGTGTTGCATCAGCGTTGTACTCGCCATAGGCATCTTCAGGTTTTACAAGAACATCGCCTTTTTCGCCGATAGCCATGTTTTTGATTCCGTTTTCAAGGCCGGTAATGATCTGACCTTTGCCAAAGATAAATACAAGTGGCGCGCCACCAACGTTAGAGTCAACGACTTGATCGCCGTCTTTTACTTCGTATTCGATTGAAACGACTTGATTTTCTGAAATTGCCATTTTAAATTCCTCATTTTTTGGATACTTTCTAAGAAGATCCCTTGGATAATTCAAACGCGATTTTAACACATTAAACTATGGATTGGCTGAAAATTATACAAAGAGTTGAAGTATTAAGTGTCGATGCCATGCATACCCCCATGACAACGAATGAAGCGGTAACAAAAGTTTGATTGGGCGTGTCTGCTGCAGAGGGCACCTATTTTAGACTGTTAAGGCGTTTTTTAGACTCCGCTGCCTCACCGGAATCGGGATATTTTGCGATTACGGCATTGTAAAATGCTTTGGCATGCTTTCGATCGCCTGTCTTCTCCATCGAGACCGCAGTGCGGTAGATCAAAGTAGGCATATACGAAGCTCCTTTATAGAGCGACGCGCTCTCTTTGTAATGGGCAATCGCTTTGGCATAATTTTTTTCTTCGTAATAGATCTGGCCGATCATATAATGGGAGTGCGCAGGTTTGTAATTTCGATTGACCAACTCTTTGTACTCTTGCAGAGCTAGTGTGTATTTCCTGTCGTTGTAATCGTTCATTGCATTGGTGGCCAGATCACCGTTGCTTATCTTTGTTGAACGGTCTTTAGTTGGTTTTTTTTTTAACTCGCCGGCGACTAATGATTTAAAGGCATTGACATCGCTGACAAGCTTATCAAAATTATCTTTTGTAACGAAAGAAGCACTCTGCTCATCCATAATCTTGCTCAAGCCTTCAATCGCTGTTTTGAGTTGGATTATATTTGCATTGTTTGTTGAAATCTGAGCTTCAAGCTGTTGAAGACGCTCTTGCGCACTGCTGCCTTCATTCTCACGGGATTTGCTAAGGTCACCCAAAGCAACGCGGTTCTGCTGTGATTTCATCGCGATCGCTTCAAGTACCGACTGCAATCCGTCTACCCGCTCGCGCAAGGATTCTATCTCATTGTTCTGTGATCGCAGTGCACGATTGTTTTGCTGCAGAGTCTGTTTGTTCTCAAGGATCTTCTTTTCTGCCGCAGTCAGACCATAAGGGTTGTCACTGTCGAGATTGCCGGCGCCAAAGGCTGAAGGTTCGCCGGCCAGAAGCGAAATTGGGAGCAGAAAAAGTGAGACATATAAGGTGAAACGCATGAATTTTTACTTATGGCAGTAATTTAAAATCTACGCGGCGGTTTTTTGACCAGCACTCTTGTGTCTTTTCCGTACAGACCGGACTGCTTGAACCGTAACTGACCATTGTAATGCGACTTGCAACGATACCGTCATTGATCAGCTCATCTTTGACCGCGTTGGCACGTTTGAGACCAAGAGCGAAGTTATACTCATCTGAACCCCACTCATCGCAGTTCCCCTCAAGTTTGATAGAGTATTGGTCTGCCATTTTCTTTGTTTCGGCATCGCCTTGAATGATCTGTACATTATTTCGTAATGTCATGATATCGTTATCCACCAATTTATATTGGTCGAATCCAAAATAGATAGGCGCTATTTTTGCTTCAATACTCTCAAGTGTCATGTTGCTGCTCAGGTCCGTACTGCTTGACATAATGCCGGATTCCATGTCTGCTTTGCTGCCTTCATCTACAATATTGATCTCTTCGGCCTGCGTCCCGACATTACCCGCCTGATCATCTATGACCGGTTTAGTACTGCTGCATCCCGCCAGTGTCAAAATAGCTAGTAAAGAGCCTGTATAAAGTAGTGCTTTCATGTATATCCTTCATCTCATTCGTTTCAGGATTCTAGCGACTTTCAGATAAAGAAGAGCTAATCCCGAATATGCCTATAATTGAAAGGCATGATTATAAGTGCTAATTGGAAATGGCGGGTAAACTAGGCAGACAAAGCACTCTTCAAATAAAATCTACGTAATAGAGAAGTGCCTGTTTTTAGATAAAAAGTGATGTCAGAGCGAAATTCACCAGTCAATTGACTGGATGTCGCCACCGATAAGCGGAAACAGATAGTTTTTGTTCTGGTTTAGTCTTATTACGCCGACAGAACTCTGATTCTGATATTTTTTGACAAAAATAATAGTACCTCCGTCTCTCGAGAAAAGAGGATGTTCATTGATCCCTGTTGCGGTAAGGCGCCGGATAAAATCGGTCTTTGTTGAGATCAGGTGCAGGTTAAAGGTATTTTTAGAAAATGCATTTGAACTTTCACGTGCGGTATAGACAATATAGTTATTGTGCGCGGTGCAGGCCGAATTGCTTTTTCCCACATAGGTCATTTGATCGGTTGCCTGTGATCCGATCTTTTTTGAAAAGACATTCGGGTAGCCCAAACGGTTTGAGATAAAGGCTATTCTGCCGTCAGCCATATATTGTGCATTGACGTCGATACCGCTGTATTCGGTCAACTGCTTAAGTTTCTTTGTCTCTGTGTCATATTCGTAAATATCGGGCTGCCCTTTTGGCGCCATTGATAAAAGCAGTTTTTTACCGTCTTCACTCACGTCCGAACAGACGAGCATACCGTCAGACTTTAGAAGCGCCACATCACTCATGTCATAAACGCCGTATTTATGCAAGGTGGGAACACCGCCGGTCAAAGAGGTGTAGTAAAAATATTTTTTCGATTTGTCAGCCCATTTCGGAAAAATATTCAAACCGCTGCTTTTTATTGAGAACTGATAACTCAAGGTGTAATCTGCGATCAGGATCTCCGAGTTGCGCGGTTCCGTCATCCTTGCGATGATAACCTTCTCTTTCATCCAATCTACCGGGTCCGCGCCCATAAAATCATTGATTTCAGCCGCAATAGTGTGGACTAAGAAGACATACTGCTTTGAATTTTTGATACGGTAATTTATGGTGCGTAAAACTTTATTGTTATTGATAAGTTTTACATTTACAATCATAACACCGTTATCATCAACCAAGCGATACCGAACGACATAGTCAATCTTCGCGTGGGCAGCGATGACCTCTTCATCGTCAAAACCTGCTTTGGCGTAATCACGATCGACATTAAAAATACTCAAGACATTCAGATCGCTTACCATGACACGGAAGAAGCGTTTGCTTACCGCATCATCATATTCGACTGATGCATCTTCAATTGCGATTGAAGGCAGTGAATCAACACTTTTAACGACTTCGATGGTCGCGTCAGAACCCCACAATAAAAGTGCTGAAAACAGTACCCCAAAAAATATACGCATCATTTCTCCTCTACTGTTAAGATTATTTCCAATGAAATGGACTTACCATCCGGGTTAACCGGGAAATCAACTCTCTTTAATCGGCTGTAAAGGCGATCAACCTCTTCGTTAAAGATGTTCGAACCCGAAGGGACGAGCACTCTGTAACCGGTAATATGACCGGCAGCGTCAAGGTCCACACGCACCTTGGCACTCTCGCCCTCACTGCTTGCCGGAGGAAAGAACTTACTCTTGATCAGTGCGTGTATTTTAGCCAAATACTCGTTAACTTCGGGCGCCGTAGAGGCCGAAGCGCCTGCCACTTCAATCGAAGGTTTGACCAGTTCAAGTGTTTTGATCCTCTCGCTTGCCCTGTTTGAGTGCTTACTCTCTTTCGTCTCAATACGCTTTTCGATAGCGGCTAAACGTTTGGCATCCGGCTTAACCTCTTTTTTGACGACCTTGGTGTCGGCATTCTGAGTCCATACATCGTCAAAAAGTGAAGAGACATCCGTATTGACACTCCTGGGTGTTGTTTCTATCTCGTCTGCTGCAGGTTCAGGTTCCGGAGCATTTTCTACTTTGGGTGTCGGTTTAGAATCAGGCTTGGCACTGTTTTTTGTCGGAATAGAGACATCCGTATTGAGAGAGACTGAGATGTAATTATCTTTTTGCATAGCAAAAGTCTTGATCTCATTTTTATGCAGGATCACTAATATAAAGAGAAGAAATGTGGCAAAAAAAAGGCCCAAAGAGATAAAACCGCTGACATAAAAATAGCGATCATCATTGCTGCTTTGAACCATCTCTTTATCCTGTTTTATTGAAAGTGTAACGAAAAGAGATCAACCGCTGGTAGCGAGTGAAACTTCGGTAAACCCTGCCCGTTTCACCGCACCGAGAACCGACATGACAACGCCGTAGTCAAGCGTCTTGTCGGCACTGATCAGTACCGTTGCCTCTTTATCAAGTTTTTGAGCATAGAGATAAAAATTATCCCCGAAGGTCTGGAGGTCAAAATTCTCTTTATTCACAACAACCTTGCCTTTTTGATCGATGGTGATATGGACCGGGGCCTTCTGCTCAAGCTGCTTTGTGGCAGAACCTTGCGGCAGTTTTATCATCTCTTCATAGATGACCGTAGGCGCGATCACCATCAAGATTGCCAAGAGAACCAGCATAACATCCACCAGCGGTGTAATGTTCAGCTCCGGTGACTCATCCCAATCGTAATCGTTCATTACGCCTCTTCAGACTTTCGTGCAAGCACAGCGTCGCGCTGCATACGGATCAAACCGTTAAGTTCATACGCACGGCGTTTTATGATCTGGTGAAAAGTATAGGCAAAGATCGCAACAAAAATACCGCCTGCAGTCGCGATCAAAGCATCCGAGACGCCTGCCGCGATGATGTTCACGCCACCAGCACTGCCGATATCATCAAAAGTATCCAAAATAGAGACAACCGTACCGAAAAGTCCGATAAACGGCGAGGTAGATGCGACTACAGAGAGATAAGAGAGCCCTTTGGTTGACTCTTTCGTAGCTGAAAACATCCCAAGATCGAAGATCTCTCTACTTACTTTTGAACTGGCTCTGAGAAACTTATAAAGATAAGCCTCCGTCGTTACATTTTCTGCGCCCATCAGTAACTGCTCTAATGAAAGTGTTTCACGGCTGATCCAGCTGTTGAGTGTCAAAAGTCGATAGAAAAAGACCCAGTTGATTAGAATAAAGTAGAGAGAGAGCAGTGTCAGCACCGCAATGGTGACACTGTGACTTTGGGAGACAAAGTCGATAAAATTTTCCATGTGTATTAAAGAAGCTTGTGTGCCGCTGATTCAATCTTAGCAGAAACAGCTGCAATAGCAATGTTGGAGTCAGATACGTCAGAAAGAAGTCTTTTCGCTTCGTCAAGTGCTGTCGCAATTACGCTTTCACTATCGCCGCGAATGGCGACAGCGCCATCAACCAGAACGACTACTTTTGCTTCATCTACTTGAACAACACCCCAGTTTACAACGATTGATTCAACGCTTTTGTCAGCTTTCTCGATATCAACAACGCCTGCTTTAAGCAGTGTTGTCAGCGCTGCGTGGTGAGGAAGAACACCAAATTCTCCCTCTTCGCCAGGCAGTGTGACACTCAGAGCAGTACCATTATAAATAATACCGCTCGGTGTTACAACTTCTAAATTAAGAGTTTCCATTTTCAGCCCTTGTTTTAAATAGCAGCCAGGCTACTATTTAGATTTAGATTTCTCGGCTTTAGCGATAGCCTCTTTCATATCACCAACCATGTAGAATGCAGATTCCGGCATGTGATCGTATTCACCGTCAAGGATTCCTTTGAACCCTTTGATAGTGTCTTCAAGGCTGACATATTTACCAGGTGCACCGGTAAATACTTCAGCAACGAAGAATGGCTGTGAAAGAAACTTCTCGATCTTACGAGCACGTTCAACAACCGCTTTATCGTCTTCAGAAAGTTCGTCCATACCAAGAATCGCGATGATATCCTGAAGGTCTTTGTACTTCTGTAGTGTCTGTTGTACACCGCGGGCCACTTTGTAGTGCTCTTCACCGATGATCGCAGGATCAAGAAGTCGAGAAGTTGAATCCAGTGGATCAACTGCCGGATAGATACCTTTTTCCGCGATCTTACGGTTAAGTACTGTTGTTGCATCAAGGTGAGCAAAAACAGACGCCGGAGCCGGGTCAGTCAAGTCATCCGCTGGTACATATACCGCTTGAACAGAAGTAATCGAACCCTTGGTTGTCGATGTAATACGGTCTTGAAGCGCACCCATCTCACGAGCCAGTGTCGGTTGGTAACCAACAGCTGAAGGGATACGGCCAAGAAGTGCAGACATCTCTGAACCTGATTGTGCAAAACGGAAGATGTTATCGATGAACATCAACACGTCAAGCCCTTTTTCATCACGGAAATACTCAGCCATTGTAAGACCGGTAAGCGCGATACGGTTACGTGCTCCTGGAGGCTCGCTCATCTGGCCATAGCACAGTGCGACTTTGTCCAGAACGTTCGAGTCTTTCATCTCGTAGTAAAGGTCATTACCTTCACGGGTACGCTCACCGACACCGGCGAAGACAGAAAGACCTTCGTGACCGTGTGCCACGTTGTGAATAAGTTCCATGATGATAACTGTTTTACCAACACCCGCACCACCGAACAGACCGACTTTACCACCTTTTGCATATGGTGCCAGAAGGTCAACGACTTTAATACCTGTCTCAAACATCTCAGTCGTAGTAGACTGCTCAATGAATGGAGGAGGATCACGGTGAATAGACCACATTGGAGCGTCAGTAACTTGATCACCACCGTCAATAGTCTCACCGATGACGTTGAAGATACGACCAAGTACCTTGTCACCGACCGGTACGCTGATAGGAGCACCAGTAGCAACTGCTTCCATACCGCGCACAAGACCTTCACTCATATCCATAGCGATCGTACGAACACGACCGCCACCAATGTGTGCAGCTACTTCAAGTACTAGACGAAATTTCTTTTCGCCGATACCGCCTTTAACCTCAATTGCTTCATTGATCGCAGGAAGTTTTCCTTCGAATTCAACGTCAACAACTGGACCCATTACTTGGATAATTTTACCAACCATTGTTTCCTCCATTATTTCATTGACTCAACACCACTGATGATCTCAATCAGTTCGGTTGTAATTGCTTCTTGGCGCGCTTTGTTGTATTTAACATTGAGCGTCTTAACCATCTCTTTTGCATTATTCGTTGCCGCGTCCATCGCTTGCATACGAGCAGAGTGCTCAGCAGCAACAGAGTCGATCAAGGCATAATACATGTTGTACTCAACATATTTAGTCAAAAGCGAATCAAGCATCTTCTCGCTGTCTTCTGCTTCGATCTCCAATAGAGATTTTGTTATATTTTCCGTACAGTCAAACGCATCTGTATCGACTGGAAGAACACGATCAACATGCAGCTCTTGCGTGATCATATTCTTATACCCGTTATGGATAATATAGACACCATCGATCTTGCCGTCTTTGAAGTCATTGATCGAAGTCATGATGAACTCAGAAGCACGCGCCATGTCAGGTGCGGAGCTGAGATCTCTTACTTCGTCAAGCAGTTCAACTTCGTTGTATTTGTAATACTCGATACCTTTCTTACCAATACCGCGAATTCGGACTTTGACTTTTTTCTCTTTGAACTCTTTCATCAGTTTGTTGACCGCTTTAATAGTTTGGATATTAAAGCCGCCGCACAAACCTTTGTCCGCAGTTACAAAGACAATATCAACCATTGCCGGTGTTTCGATCTTCTCGAAACAGCGGTTGTCTATACCACCCATTTTTGTGCATTCAATCTGAAATGCGATCTCTTGGATCATCGCATTTGTTTTTTCTGCAAAAAGTCGTGAACGTCTTGCAAGCTCTTCTGCCCGGCGTAGCTTTGCAGTCGAGACAAGCTTCATAGCACGCGTTGTCTTCTGCGTGTTACTTACACTGCTTATCTTTCTTTTAATATCTTTCAAGTTGGCCATAATGGTCCTTCTTATTCAGCGATAAAAGATGCTTTAAATTCTTCAAGCGCTTTTTTCATCAACGCAGTTGTGTCGTCATCGATTTTAGATGTGCTTCTGATGTTTTCAAAGATCTGTGGGTAAGATGCTTCGACAAACGGATAAAGCTCTGCTTCAAATTTAACAACGCTGGAAGCCGGCATATCATCCAGGAAACCTTCATTTCCGGCGAAGATGATCATAGCTTGCTGTTCAGCAGATAGCGGTGAGTATTGAGGCTGCTTGAGCACCTCTACCATTCGCTGACCGCGCTCTAGCTGGTTACGGGAAAGTTCATCAAGATCAGAGGCAAACTGGGCAAACGCTGCAAGTTCACGGTACTGAGCAAGATCAAGACGCAATGTACCTGCAACTTGTTTTGTAGCTTTGATCTGAGCAGCACCACCAACACGAGATACCGAAAGACCGACGTTGATCGCAGGACGGATACCTGAGTTGAACAGGTCAGTTTCCAGGAAGATCTGGCCGTCTGTGATCGAGATTACATTTGTCGGGATATAAGCCGCAACGTCACCCGCAAGTGTCTCGATAATCGGAAGTGCAGTCAGTGAGCCCGCACCTTGTTCGTCATTCAGTTTTGCTGCACGCTCAAGAAGACGAGAGTGTAGGTAGAAAACGTCACCTGGGTATGCTTCACGGCCCGGAGGACGGCGAAGGATCAGTGACATCTCACGGTATGCAACCGCGTGCTTGGAAAGATCATCATAAACGATCAAGCCGTGACGTGCATTATCACGGAAATACTCACCCATTGTCACACCGGTATAAGGAGCAAGGAATTGAAGTGCTGCCGCTTCAGCCGCAGTAGCCGATACGATAATTGTATATTCCATTGCACCGTGCTCTTCAAGACGACGAACAACTTGAGCAACAGTCGACTCTTTTTGACCGACTGCAACGTAGACGCAGATAACACCGTTGCCTTTTTGGTTGATGATAGCATCTAGCGCAACGGTTGTTTTACCTGTCTGGCGGTCGCCGATGATAAGCTCGCGCTGACCACGGCCGATCGGCACGAGTGCATCGATTGCTTTAATACCGGTAGCAAGCGGCTCGTGAACCGATTTACGATCCATAATGCCCGGTGCTTTCTCTTCCACATAACGTGTTTCAGTTGCTTCGATTGGGCCTTTACCGTCAATCGGCTCACCAAGTGCATTAACTACGCGTCCAAGAAGCGCGTCACCGACCGGCACACTTAGAAGTTTGCCAAGACGTTTAACGCTCATGCCTTCACGTAGCTGAGAGCTCTTACCCAAAAGAACAACACCGACGCTGCTCTCTTCAAGGTTAAGGACCAGACCTCTTGTCCCGTCTTCGAACTCGACCATCTCACCGGCCATAACATTGCTCATGCCGTAGACTTGTGCAACGCCATCCGCATATGCGATGATTTTTCCTGTTTCGTTAATATCTACACTCAGTTCAAAGTTGTCGATACGTTCTTTAATGATTCTGCTGATTTCATCAGCTTGAATTTTAGCTACCACTTTGTTTGCCTCCCAATTAGATTGCTTTTAAGATATGTTCTATAAGTTGTGCGTTAACACGTGATTTTGAAAAATTGATCTCCATGTCAAGGTCGGATACTTCCACCTTAAGACCGTCATAATCACTTTTTACAAATTCAAGCACAACAGTCGCATCGACTTTTTTACTCAGACCTGTATTCAGTTCTTCTAATGTCTTTGCATCGATCTCATCATTGCTATAAACAATGCCGCTGTAGTTCTTAGAACTGCGTGCGATCTCTTTACGCATCTCTTCAGCCATTGCAGGAATGATACTGATACGTCCGTTTTCTACCAAGAGTTTCATGAAGTTGTTTAACTTGTCACTCTTCGCCGGTTTAACAGCACTAAGTAGGATCGATTCTTTTTCTGATTTTGCAACATCCGGATTCTCCATGATCTGAAGAAATTTCTTATCTGCAAAATGCACAGTAATTGCGTTAAACAGTTCGGCAATATTTGCTAAGGATTCAGAACCAGTTGCTTCACCCAATGCTTTCACGTAACGTTTTGCGATCAACTCTTGCATCTACGCCACCTTCTTCATAATGATGTTAGCCATAGCTTCTCTGTCAAGAACCAAGCTCTCTTCAGCAAGAACATCTTCCATGATCTCGTCAACAAGTTCACGGACCATTTTACGCTGTTCAAGTTCCATAATAGCAACGCTCTGTTTTTGTAGGTTCTCTACATCTGCATCGCACTGTTTAAGGATCTTTGCATTTAAGACCTTGCCCTCTTTAGAAGCCGTGATCATGATCTCTTCAGCCAGGTTCCTGGCCTCGTTGATCTTGATCTCTGCCGCTTCCTTAGCCTGCTTTGACTCACGGAGTCTGTCTTGCACCTTTTGCAGTTCATCGGCAATACCTTGTGAACGACCACCGAAATAGTTTTTCACCGGCTCTGCCAATAGATACCATAAGATACCTGCAAAGATAACGAAGTTAACGGTGCGCTGTACTATGTCTGTACCTGCATCTGCTGCATGCTCAGACGCAAACAGTGATGCACTTACAAACAATAAAGGTAAAAGAATTTTACTCACATCGTTTCCTTATATTTGACTAAACTTAGCTTTAACTGCCTCTTTATAAAGAGGCAGCTGCGACAAGAGTGAACTTTTCAAATTCGCACGGCTTTGCGCCAATGCCTTCTCAAATTCAGCCCTGTCTTCTGCTAATTCAGCACGTTTTGCTTCAATTTTGCTTTCCGCAAGTTCTTTTGCTTCTGCAATTACTTTCTCTCTTAATGCCGCGGCTTCCAACTTCGCATCATTTACAATCGCTTGCGCTTGTGCTGTCAACTCAGCGATCTCTGCGTCGTTGTTGCCAACTTTGTCAAGATCGTTTTTGATACTAGCATCACGCTCATTCATGTAATTGAATAGAGGTTTAAAAAGCAAACTGTTTAGAACGGCTATAAGGATAAGGAAGACAACGATCGTGATGCTCAGTAGCAACGGATTTATATCTAACATACCACCTCCTAAAAGTTGCGCAATTATACAACGCGCTAGGTAAAGTAATTGTTAAATTTGCTTAAAGAAGAGGAGAAAATGGAAAAAATCTATTTTTTAGACAATTTTGGCGACAAAAAATAAACTTTTGAGGGGAAAGTAAAGAAATATGGAGACAGCAGCGGCTACTTTAGCCGATCTAAAAGTTTTTGTATAGCCTCTTCGTTTTCAAAGGAGAGGGTTATTTCGTTGGATTTTTCTTTTACCTTAAAGCCAAGGTCTCTAAAACAATCTGTCAAAGCAGAAAGATCAAAACACTCTTTCTGCTCTTTTTTAGATGTATCGGCGGCGTTGTTCTTCATCGATTTCATCATAGCTTCAACATCACGGACACTCAGTTTCTGACCTATGATCGATGCCACCATTGTCGCCTGTTCTTTCTCGCTCAGACCGACAAGGACCTTGGCGTGTCCTGCCGTGAACTTGCCCTCTTTCAGTGCTGTCAATGTCTTTTTGGAAAGCTGCAGAAGGCGCAGCGTATTGGTGATATGCGCACGGGACTTATGCACCATAAAAGAGAGCTCGTCATGTGTGATACCGTGAACTTCCAACAGTTCGCCGTAGGCATGGGCAAGATCGACAATATTGAGCTCATCGCGCTGAATGTTTTCGATGAGAGCCTGCTGCCGCATCTTCTCTTCATCTATATGAACGATCACGGCACGTATGGTCTTGAGTTTTGCAATTTTGCTTGCACGAAGACGACGTTCACCTGCCACCAGAATGTAGCCGTCAATGTCTTCAACAACAACGATAGGCTGGATAAGGCCGTATGTCTTGATCGAATCTGCAAGCTCTGCTAAAGAGTGCTCGTCAAAATGCTTGCGCGGCTGATAGGGGTTGGCTCTGATCTGTGAGAGTGCAAGTTCTACTACCGAATCAGAACTTGGCATCTCACTTTCATACGCTTCTTCGATCTCGCCGAGGAGTTCGCCAAGACCTCTGCCTAAAGATTTGATTTTGCTTTTTGCCACGCGCCTGCCCTTTTACGCAATAATAGCTTGCGCTAGGTTCTGGTAAGCGATCGAACCGCTTGATTTCGCATCGTACAGCAGCGCCGGTTTCCCGAAACTCGGGCTCTCTGCAAGACGGACATTGCGTGGAATAACAATAAGTTCTTCATCCAGCCCTTTAAAGAGTTTATTGTCAAAATGTTGACGCAGATCGGCAAAGACCTGTTTCGAAAGATTGTTTTGCGCACTGTACATTGTCGGCAGGAAGCCTTTGATACTCAAACGCGGATTGATCGTCTTGCGGATCAGGCGCACCGTATTTAAAAGCTGTGCCAGACCTTCAAGGGCAAAAAATTCGCACTGTATAGGAATAATGACCGAATTTGCAGCCGAGAGCGCATTGATCGTCATCGGCCCGAGTGCCGGCGGTGAGTCGATAACGATGTAGTCGTAGATCGTTTTCACCTGGGCAATCGCATTTTTCATGATCAGTTCGCGTCCATGCGCATTTCCCGCATCATAATACTCTTTTTCGACACCGACCAGACCGATATTTGACGGGGCCAGTTCCAGTGTCGGGATATCTGTTTTCAGGATGATCTCGCGCAGTTTTTTGGTACCGATAAGGACATGATAGATGTTGAATTCGTAATCATTGCGGCTGTAGCCGAGTGAAGTGGTCGCATTGGCCTGCGGATCCGCGTCGATCAGCAGCACTTTTTTGCCTTCCACCGCCAATGAGGCGGCAAGATTAACAGCAGTTGTCGTCTTTCCCACACCACCTTTTTGGTTGGCTATTACTATAATTTCACTCATCGTAAACTAAACATCCTTTGTCCTTCAGACTCTATCGAACCGTCATCTAACAGCTGCGCATTTTTTAATGAAATTTTTCTGTTACCGATATGGGTAAAGTAACTTCTGCTTTTGTCAAATTCTAACGCATAGTTACTAAAAACATTCTTCCATGAAGGTGGATTTTTCAAGATAGTAAAATATGCCTGCAAGAGTGCTGCATTCTCGATTTCAAGATCGAGTTTTGCAAAACCTTCCGGTGCGATTTTCGTATTAAGTCCGATACCACAGACCAAAATCTCTTTATAGAGGTTTGTAATGGCGCCTCCGATCTTCTTGTCGCCCAGGTAGAAGTCATTCGGCCATTTCAGCCAGAGATCAGAACCCATATCGGCAAGAAGCTCTTTTAATAAAAAAGTGAAATAGATGGAAGAGGATTCGAGTTGAAGGTCACCAGGGAGTTCGCTTCTTGCCATCGAAAAAGAGAAGAAGAGGTTCCCCTCTTCCCCGCACCAGCTGTTACCGCGGCTTCCCCTGCCCGACTTCTGCCGTTTGGCAGTGACACACACCGGCGAAGAGAGTTGCCTGCGCTTCAGTGCGTCTAAAAGATAGGTCTGTGTCGAATCAACCGACTCAAGCGAAAGTATCTGCAAGAGTAAGTCTCTTTCCGTTTAGATAGGCAACCGCGTTCATCTCATTTTTGGAAACAGGCTGCACAATTTCAATACGCAGGGAGCCTTTTTCGCAGCCGACGACAACACCGGCATCCTCGATAGAGAGTATCGCACCGGCTTTGTGGCTCTTTTGCCTCTCAAGCAGCATGATTTTTTTGAGTTTCAGACCGCTCTCAAGATAGACACCGGGCCATGGGGTAAAAGCCCGGTAACGGTTATAAAGAGCAGATGCATCGATAAATGCAACCTCACCCTGCTGTTTGGTGATCTTTGCGCAGTGGGTTGCCATCGTGTCATCCTGAGGCACAGGTGTAAGCGTATCAAAGTTTTTCAGGACATCGATGGTCAGCCCGATAGCACACGCTGTCAAACGCTCAAACAGCGAGCCCACCATCTCGTCGTCGCCGATAGCGATCTTCTCTATCTTCAGTATATCGCCCGTATCAAGTCCGACATCCATCAGCATCGCTGTGACACCGGTCTCTTTGTCTCCGTTCAGGATAGCTTGCTGGATCGGACTGGCCCCTCTGTAATGCGGCAGTATAGAGGCATGAAGGTTGATGCAGGGGGCATGGTCCAGAACAGCCTTTGGCAGTATCTGCCCGTAGGCCGCCACCACGACAAAATCGCAGTCGATCTTGAGCAGCTCTTCGACTGTCGCTTCGTCACGCAGACGCGAAGGCTGGTAAACCTTTAAACTGTGTTCCAAAGCCACTGTTTTCGTGATCGGCGGTGTCATCACTTTTTTACGCCCGACCGGTTTGTCCGGCTGCGTATAGACAGCGACCACGTTGATATCGGTATCGGCGATCATCGCTTTCAATATCTCGCTCGCATAATCGGGTGTTCCCATAAAGATGACATTCATCAAAGCGCCTTTTTGCAGAAAAGAGTCCCGCCCTGATGTCTGCCTTCAAGCAGATAGGATCTGGCATCGGAGAGATCAAAACCGGAGCTTAGGAACATCGAACCGTCATGTTCAAGAAGGTAGTTGGCCGCTTTGAGCTTTGTGACGATCCCGCCTGTGGCAAAGGCATGGTTGGGAGAGACCTCTCTTGAGAGCTCTTCGGACGTGATCGCGTTCACCACTTTCAGTATTTTTGCATCCGCATTTTTTCTCGGGTCACTGTCGTAATAGGCATCGATGTCCGAGAGGATCAGCAGCAGTTCGGCACCGACGGCATTTGCGGTATAGGCAGAGAGCTGATCATTGTCGCCAAGCACCAGTTCGGCGGTCGCAGTGACATCGTTTTCGTTTACGATCGGGACCACGCCGTTTTCCAGAAGCGCGTCGACCGTGTTTTTTATCCGCAGCGCTTCGACATGGCTCTGAAAATTGGCTGCCGTGACAAGTACCTGCGAGCAGATAATGCCGTACTTGGAAAATTTCCTGTTGTAGAGTTCCATCAAAAGCGGCTGACCGATGGAGGCAAGGGCCTGTTTGTTGTGAAGTTCGCTTCGGTCGAGCTGCAGTTTGGTGTACCCTGCCGCCACCGCGCCTGAGGAGACCAGAATGACCTCGTATTGCTGTGAGAGCTCATAGATAAAATCGACCAGATTCTGCATTCTGTCCAGGGCGACAGCATCTTTTTGCGTCAATACGGCACTGCCGACTTTAAGCACTAACCGTTTCATCAGCGATTGAGGTTCACTAAGGCCTTAAGCGCGTAGCGCAGACCGTCGATGTTGATGTGCATGACAGACGAGATCGGAGCGATAAAAAACGGTTTTTCTGCATCGAAAGCCTGCGTGCCTTCTTTGTCGTCCTGTTCATAGAAAGGATACCCCTCTTCAAAACCGAAACGGCTTTTTTCGCTTGGCTCCAGCCCCAACTCTCTGATAAAAGCTTCGGCTTTCTCCTGCGCCTCTTCCTTGAGCAAGGCGTCGGTGCGTGTCAACGCGATGGCATAGGAGCGTTTGTGCAGTTTATCTGAAAACTTCTCAAGCTCCAGTTTAAGGGTGTCGAACTGCTCTTTCATCTCCCGGTATGATGCGATATCGATCATAAACAGAAGTGTCTTCGTACGCTCAATATGGCGCAAAAACTCCAGCCCAAGCCCTTTTCCGTCAGAAGCTCCACCAATAATACCCGGAATATCCGCCATAACAAAAGACTCATAGTTGCCGACATCAACCTGCCCGAGTTTCGGGGTCAGTGTCGTAAACTCATAATTCGCGACTTCGGGACGGGCATTGGAGACCGTAGAGATCAGGGTCGATTTGCCCACGTTCGGAAAACCGACCAGACCGACGTCGGCAATGAGTTTAAGGTCAAGGATCACTTCTCTCTCGACGCCCGGTTCGCCCGGCTGGGCATAGCGCGGCTGCTGGTTGGTGGACGATTTGAAGTGAAAATTACCCAGACCGCCGCGACCGCCGCTGATAAAGCGCACCTCGTAACCGTCGTCGAGCAGATCAAACAGCACCTCGCCTGTCTCTTTGTCGATCACCTGTGTTCCCGGAGGCACGATGACATAAAGAGGCTGGCCTGATTTACCGGTCATGCGCGAACCTTCACCCGGACGGCCGTTTTCGGCTTTCAGGCTTTTTTGTCCTTTGAAATGTGAAAGCGTATGTGTGTTGTTGTCAACACGGAAAAAGACGTCGCCGCCTTTGCCGCCGTCTCCGCCGTTAGGCCCGCCGTTGGTGACAAACTTTTCGCGTCTGAAAGCAACACAGCCCTGACCGCCCTTGCCTGAAGCGAGTGTTAATGTGACCTTATCTGTAAACATTGTTTGTCCTTACATTAATAAAAAGAGAATGATTTAAATATTTAACATTATATTTGAAAATTTAAAAAAATACAGCAGTAAATATTTAAAGAGTGGAAGAGACCCCGTTGAGGGGCCTAAAGAAAAGTGCTTATGCAGCAGGGATGATTGAAACTTGTTTACGGTGCTTGTCTTTTCTTTCGAAAACGACAATGCCGTCTACAAGTGCGTAAAGAGTATGGTCTTTCCCCATGCCCATGTTTTTACCCGGGTGGACTTTTGTACCGCGTTGACGGATAACGATGTTACCTGCACGTACTGTCTCACCACCAAATTTCTTAACACCTAACCTGCGACCTGCTGAGTCACGATTATTCTGAGTACTACCCTGACCTTTTTTGTGTGCCATGTCTTTCTCCTACTTTTCTATGCTTACGCAGCGATTTTAGTAATACGAACGCGGGTAAAATCTCTACGGAATCCACGTTTTACTTTAGAGTCTTTACGACGACGTTTTTTGAAGATGACGACTTTACGGTCACGGCCTTCATTGATAACTTCAGCAGTAACAACAGCGCCTTCTACGAAAGGTGCTCCAACTTTAAGCTCACCGGCGTTAACAGCCAGGACTTCTTTGATCTCAAAAGTGTCTTTTGCAGCAAGGCTCATTTTGTCAAGAAGAAGAATATCGCCTTCTTGAACCTTATACTGCTTGCCACCATTTTTAATGATTGCGTACATTGCATTTCCTTATTTTTGTCAAGAGTCCTCTAAAAACGCTATAGTGTACAGCACTTTACTCATCATCACAAGACTCTTTTCCCGAAGAAGGTTCAAGAAGGTCAACAGTTGTTATGATCAGGTCCAGCCTGTAAAGAGAAGGTTTGCACCCTCTCCGACACTAAGAGTCAAAAGAGTACTCTATCTGTCTTTATAAAAAGTTCGCGAATTATACTTAGATTTTCTTTAAGTTTACTTTAGCTGGAGGGAACAGCTCTAATGATCTAGATATGACTGCTCTTTAAACCCGTTATTGCTCTTATACTTGGAACAAATAGTTTTTAATTTTAATACGGTACTTTCATAAGAAAGATATCTCTTCCCCCAAAATAGTGATTCCCATCTAATGATTCGTTTACATAACCAGTCATATATATATCATCGTTTAGGTCTATCTTTATAAAGTTTCCCCAATCATATCCAATTGTACCAAACTGTTTGGTTTCTATCATTTCTCCATCAGAATTTATTTTGATTAAAAAAATGTCATCATCAGAATCTGACAAATAGGGTTTTTTAGAAAAATTATTGTAGAGACTCCCTTCAGTCTCTCCTGTAAAGTAGATCTCATTTTTTGAATTAACAGCTATTGCATATGGAAATTCATTTTTATTAGATCCATAATTTCTCAACCAAAGCAATTCGCCATCTTGGTTAAATTTAGCAACAACACTATCATAGTCATCTTCATTAAAGTAGTTGCCATTTTCTTCCCAAGCTAACCATGAATATACACCATACAAACATAAAACATTACCATCTCTGTCCAATGTGAAATCTTCTTCATTATAATAAGTATTTGACAGATCTGGAAGGGTAAACTCCTTCTCCAAAATTATATTTTCCAAATTTGCATCGAATTTGACAACTTTCTTTCCAGATTCGAAATAGAATTCACCCAATTCCGTTACTTTGGTATAGTAGCCTGTCATATCAAACTGCTTGATCCATTGGACAACACCATCTGTCGAAAAATTTGTAAAAAAGATATTATTTCCAACAGTGTTGTCATAACCTGGAAACTCACCGTGTGTGCGTCCAGATACAATAATATCTCCTTCGCTATCGATAAAAGCCGTTGTAAAATAATCATAACCTGTCGCACCATTATCTAATACTTTGGTCCATTTTACTTCCCCAGCAGAATTCAAAGCCATTATCCAGGCTGCATATGTATCATAGGTATTGTCATAATAGACATATGTTCTACCCGTTGTTTTTGCTCCTGTTACATAGACTGTTCCATTTTTGTCAACTGCGATTGAATTAAATCTTACTTCTTCATATTGATTCATCTCATAATTCCATAACAGCTCACCAGAACTACTATACTTGCTAATAAACTTATTACCTTTCTCCGGATAATTGATACCTGTCTCACCCGTTACATAAAAATTGTTTTCATGATCAACAGTAATAGAATACGCATAATCATTTTGAGGCGTACCTATCTGTTTGGTCCATACGTTTATATATATCGTTATATTTGCCTCATCACTCTCACCATAACTATTGCTGGCAATCGCTTTTAAGTCATATTGTTTTTGCACAGTATGATCCAGGTCTGCAGTTGCCGAAACGGAAATATGGCCGGTACTGTTGACATCAAAGTCGTCAGCACCTTCGCCGATCAGTCTTATTGCAACTTTCTCATCAAGCCCCGGGTATACATAAAGCTGTCCGACAACCTTACCTGCCGGTGCATGATCGTCCATACTGCCTGTAAAGTTATGCACTTGAGGTAGTGCTTCATCAATGTCAACTACTTTGATATTGATCTTCTTCGAAGCAGCATAGGCATTGGCGCTATTTGTTGCACTGACAGATAGGTTATATTCATTTATTCGTTCGTAGTCAAAAATCTGCTTTGTATAAATTTTTCCGGTAGTATCAATTTTGAATTCATCACTGTACATTGAAAAGCTCGTTAAATTCCCATCCCCTTCACTCAGAACAGTCACTGCTCCGACATAGGTTCCGATCGGCATATTTTCATTGACAGTCAAATTGGTATCTGCCAGAAGAGGCCCTTCCTTAACATCATCAACAATGATTCGAATACTCTGCGTTGTTACATTTTCAAATCTGTCTGCAACACTGATGTCGAGTTCATAGATGTTGTCGCCATTTTGATCTGCCGGTCTTTCAAAGTTTGGCCCTTCTTTAAAAGACAACACTGCCCCGAACTATTTAGATTTCAAACAAATCTTTGTCTACTCCTACCGACTATCGAGTATTTCAATGGTGTACTCGGATCAGCCGCATTAAATGTCAGTGCCCCTCTCATAATTCTCATTAACATGAATCGTACTTTCAGGAATCACCGGCGGGGTTGTGTCCGGAACAACGAACTCATGCAGCTGTGTATCTACGTACACATTGTCATGGCTGTCGTAGATTTTCAAGTCAAAAGAGAGGGTGTAGCTTTGCCCTTCGATGAGATCATTAAGCGGGTAAATGACGACATAACCGTCTACTATCGCAAAAGTAAAGTCAACACTGTTACCACTGCTGTCTTTAAGAATAAAGTCCTCTTTTTGAAGCTGCGAAAGGTCGGCATAGCTGTTCAGGTCGACACGGATACTGTTTCCGGTCGCATTTAAACTATCTACCTTGCCGGCATAGAGCAGTTTATAGACGTCGAGATAGATATCTTCATTGTTGTAGATCTTCTGGACGATCGGTTCTATCTTCTCATCATAATCGAACTGTAGTTTGTCTTTGTTGACCATTGGCAACCAATGAACCACAGTATTATAATCACTTAGCTTATCTCCTTGAACATCCCTAAAAAGCAATTTTTTTGCAATCGAATCCATATGATTAACCACTGCTGTAACATTCAACTCATCGTTTAGCATCAACTTTGTATCTTGGAATGTAATTTCAGTAAGTATATTAACTTTAAAGTCATCATTTTTAAGCTGTGCACCACTGACTATAGCACGAACTGTTCCATTGTTTATCGTTACATTACTGTCTAATACACCATCATCATTGGCATCAATATCTCTACCGCCGGTAACAGACATAATGTAAAGTTCATCATCTTTTATAGCACTTGTAACCGTATCCGGAAAATAAAACACCCCACTTCCAAGTATTGAACTGCCTCCGCTTGTAGAACTTTCATAAAATGGCGTATTATTTATAAAATTTTCTGCTTTTGTGAGCGTTATACCTGCATTGCTCAGTGGCCCAAGGAGTGCTTGTTTGAGTTTCGACTGTATTCCATATAGATAATCTATGTATGTTCCGCTCGCATTTTCATTTTGACAATCTCCATAGCAGCGCACAGTTGTATATGTGTTTCCGGTATTTGAAGAACCAGCCACTTGAACAACTTCGCTCTTTTTATCTTCAGTGATTATGATATCTGCAATATGCCCTGGATTGAGCATATCTGCTGCCGTGATATTAAAGTCAAATACCGTCACCGCTCCGGGAGCGTGAATAGTCAAGTCAACACTTTGAGGAAGATAAGAGTCATCGACATCTCCAGAGCTAGACACATATACACCATACTTCCCTGCTGACACATCCTCTTCGCTTCCAACATAGTAGTGCTCAACAGGACTGCACGCTGTATAAGAGATGTCTTTTATGCCGATTGCTGAGCCAAGGTTCATATGTAAGCTAGGATTTCCCCAAGATAATTTAATATCAATAATGCCGCTTTGTGGAATGGAGACAGGTGTTTTGTTTTCATTATAATGATGCATAGCATATTCAGGAAATGTATCTATCTTGGATTGTGTGACAATGTTATTATTTCGATAATAATCAAAATAGTGATATTTTGAAAGTTTAAGACTGTAGCCTTCAATGATAAATGTATCATCATTTATTATATTTGGGCTCATACTTGACGGTACGAAAGTTATTGGATCGTTATCTAATGTTGCCAAAGCTCCTCTTCCCTCATCCATACCGCTCACATGATCGGCAGGGTTCGCGGTTCCTAGCATGTAAAACGACTTTTTTTGACACTCGCTCAGTGCATCATACGCTTCGTTGGTGAAGTAATTGCCTTGGGAGTGGGCAATTACGATCACTTGGTTACCCGCATTGATGCTTGCTTTATAGTTTGCAATCTGTTTTGAAAGATCTGCATCGTGGTTTTGGCTTACTTGGCTAAAATAGTCTATATAGTGCTGGGTTAACCTATTGTTTGTCAAGATGATAAAACTATCCCAATAGATACTCCAGCCGTTCTGTTCGAAAAGCTGTGCTGCACCTTCTATAAAATCCCAAAAATCGCTTGAGGTGTTATAGGCTGATTTGAACACTTGGTTACTGTAAAGTTTTGGATTACTAGCATTTAAATCAATTTGTAAAGCCAATAATGCTTCCTCAGTTTTCTTTTCTGAAGTTAAAACTCCAGTCGCTAAGTAAATATCTGCTTTGGCCGAGAGAGGCGTAGACGAAATAAAAAAGAAAAGTGAAATAATTAGTAAGACACTATTTATCACCACTCACCTTCCAACACTTTTGTCGCATTAAAATCACATTTACTTTTCAAAGTATTTAAGTCACTTCCCGCGTAGACGCCTCCACTTAACGCTTGATTATATTCATAATAAGCACGAGAACGTTCTCGTGTGTTTATGATAATAGGTCTTGACTCTGTATAAAGACTTTTATCCCTAGAAATAAGTTTTTTGTCATCTTGATATTTGTAATACCCTTCACAATCCGTTTGATCGTGCATCAACTTTACAGTTTCCCTCGCCTTAGAAGGATCCACCAGAATTATCTGAAAAGCCCTGGCATTCTGCATAGCAACAGCTTGAACAATGGGATGCTTGTAGGTTTTGAATATCCATCGTTCCACATCGTCTCGTACACCGTTGTTGTTTGAGTCAATGCCAAGCAGTGTTGCATTGTTGACATCGGGGTCCGGCTCAGGCGGCAAGGTATGCCCATTAATCACTTCGCTACTTGCTGCCGCATTACTCGTCGAAGACTCGTCACTCTGGCTGCACCCGCTAAATAAAACCATTACAATAAATACCGCTACCGTTAATAGAATTTTTTGTTCAAACATATTATTTCCTGTTTTATACTATATTTGTATGGTATCTAATCAATTCTTAAATCAGATTACGTGTAACTTTGCAATTGTTTTTTTATAGAAACTTATATAATCACAATCACGGGTCAGTCGCCACCTATCAATTTCTCTATTCGCGGGTCAGGCGTTGAAAATTCACTTTTAACCACCTTGGAAATTAACGGTCTAGACAAACCCAACTGTTTTGCGATTTGAGCTTGAGTGTAACCGTCTTTTACTGCATCGATTATTGCGCTGTTTCGTTGAGCTTTTGACTCTGCCTTTTTAAAATGCTCATTTATTGTTTTGGAATAGGCAAGCTTGGCATTATTGTCATCCACGACAACTTTTTGCTTTTGAATTTTATCAAGGATTTCCATCTCATCTTCATTTAGTTTTGCACCTATAAGCTCTTGTATGTTTTCATAGTGTAATTCTGAGATGAGCTTTGAATCTTGTGCGCAAGGTATGATCTCGTTCAGATTAATGAAAGCAGCTCCTAATGTATAAGGATAGTCCCCTACCTCTGTGGCTATACCGGCTTCTATCGGGTTTTGTTCGATATATCGTATGAGAGTATAGTAGTACTCATCACTTGTTATATATCTAGAGTAGAATCGCCCTTGCCAAAAATGACCGCTGCGTCCATGTCTTTTGTTGAAATAGATGGCGTAATTACTGTTGATATGTTTCATAAACAGTGAGAGGTTATCTATCTCTGTCTCTACAAGAAGATGAAAGTGGTTACTCATCAAACAGTAGTCATGAACTTTTGCTCTATAGGATACCATTTGTCTACATTCACGGGTCAGGCGTTGAAAATTCACTTTTAACCACCTTGGAAATTAACGATCTAGACAAACCCAACTGTTTTGCGATTTGAGCTTGAGTGTAACCGTCTTTTACTGCATCGATTATTGCGCTGTTTCGTTGCGCTTTTGACTCTGCTTCTTTAAAATGCTCATATATTGTTTTGGAATAGGCAAGCTTGGCATTATTGTCATCCACGACAACTTTTTGCTTTTGAATTTTATCAAGGATTTCCATCTCATCTTCATTTAGTTTTACGCCTATGATCTCTTGTATGTTTTCATATTGTAATTCTGAGATCAGCTTTGAATCTTGTGCGCAAGGTATGATCTCATCTAGATTAATAACTGTAGCTCCTAATGTATAAGGATAGTCCCCTACCTCTGTGGCTATACCTGCTGCTATCGGGTTTTGTTCGATATATCGTATGAGAGTATAGTAGTACTCATCACTTGTTATATATCTAGAGTAGAATCGCCCTTGCCAAAAATGACCGCTGCGTCCATATCTTTTGTTGAAATAGATGGCGTAATTACTGTTGATATGTTTCATAAACAGTGAAAGGTTATCTATCTCTGTCTCTACAAGAAGATGAAAGTGGTTACTCATCAAACAGTAGTCATGAACTTTTGCTCTATAGGCGGTACATGCTTTACAAAGTATCTTTAAAAACATCTCGTAATCTTTTTGATCTTCAAAGACATTAGATCGGTTTACACCTCTGTTGATTATGTGATGATACCCTGTTATGTCTATTCGTGGTCTTCTCGGCATAACTCACCTTTCTACTGCTCGTTTTTCTTGTTTGATTTCAACAGATGGTTAGTGTATTTTCAACGCCTGACCCGTATTTTGATTTCAATAGATGGTTAATGTATTTTTTCAACACCTGACCCAGTATTTTGACCCGTACTTCATAAAATCCCAAAAATCGCTTGAGGTGTTATAGGCTGATTTGAAATCTTGACTATTGTAGAGTTCTGGATTTGAAGATTGAAGAGTAAACATTAAATCACGGGTATATTCATCAGTTACAGCTTCTATAGTTAAGACACCTGTAGCGATATATATATCTGCTTTAGCAAAAAGTTGTGTAGTTGAAAAATATATAGTCCATAAAGTGAAAATACATACAAACCGTTTCACCACTCACCTGCTAATATTTTTGTCTCATTAAAATCACATTTATTTTTTAGTGTTTCTGTTGAGCGTTGCGGATACACACCTCCACTTAATTCTTGATTGTACTCATAATAGGCACGTGATCGTTCTCTCGTATTCAAAACATATGGAAGAGATTCTTGGGTAATGCTTTGTTGTCTAGATATTAAGGTGGAGCCATTATTTTCTTTTGAATAATATTTGTAATAATAATTACAATCTAATGCGTTTTCTACAATAAAATGCATTTCCCTCGCCTTAGAAGGATCAGCCAAAATTATCTGAAAAGCTCTCGCATTTTGCATCGCAACTGCCTGAACAATGGGATGTTCATAGGTTTTGAATATCCACCGCTCCACATCGTCTCTTACACCGTTTTTATTGACGTCTACACCAAGCAGTGTTGCGTTGTTGATCGCCGGATCCGGCTCAGGTGGCAAGGTATGTCCGTTAATGACGATAACTTCCTGCTCAGCTTTCGAATCTCCACTTGTCGAATTACCGTCACTCTGACTACATCCACTCAGTAAAACCATTACGATCAATACTGCTACTGTTAATAGACTTTTTTGTTTTAACATATTGTTCCCCGTCTAATTCAACATCATACTATCTAAACTTATCATAAATATAATGAGCCGCCTCTTCCTGAGTAGCGTAAGTAGTCCAGTGTCGATGCTGCCTGGTTTTTTACCGTATCAAAAATCAACACTGTCGTAGAAACAGTCTATTACTGCGCAGGGGATAGCGCTCCATTAATACACACTGTGGTATAAACTGCCAACTTTTATTTCGAGGTATTTCATGAACTTATTCACCCGTCTCTTCGGCTCAGGCCTTCTGTTCTCACTGCTCGCTTTCGGAAACGAATCGGCGCTGATCTCGGCGGCCAAAGAGAGTGACCTGCAAAAGGTCCAAACGGCATTGGCATCCGGTGAAGCCGTCAATACGGCCGGCGAAAACGGGGCTACGGCGCTGATGTGGGCAGCCAACAACAACCGGCCGGAGATCGTGGACTTCCTGCTTGAAAAAGGGGCTGATGTCAATGCCAGGGACACCGCCGGCTACAGTGCGTTGATCTATGCCGGCAGTGATGACAACATCAAGATCGCGGCGGCGCTGATAGCGCACAAGGCGGATGTAAATGCACGTACCAATAACGGCAACACGCCCTTGATCACCGCCGTTCAGAAAGGTCAGCTCAATATTGTGCGTCTGCTTGTCGATAACGGCGCACAGGTCAATATGAAAGATGAAGGCGGCTATACGGCGTTGATGTTTGCAGTGCAGGCAGACAAAGTGGAAGAGTACAAGATCGCGGAGTACCTCATCGGCCACGGGGCTGATATTAATGTACAGGATGAAGAGGGGTACACGATGCTAATGGCGGCGGCAGAGACCGGGCATGCCAAGATAGTACAGCTGCTTTTGAAGAACGGGGCTGACAAAACGGCTAAAGACAGTGAGGGAATGACAGCCCTCGACCATGCCGAGGCTGAAGACCATAACGACGTGGTAAAGCTACTGCAGTAGCTTTTGTTTCTGATCTTAGTCGCAGAGTGCGATGACTTCGATCTCAACGAGGGCGTTCTTAGGCAAGGTCTTTGCCGCGACAAGCGAACGGGCCGGTTTATGGTCACCGAAAGCCTCGGCGTAGATCGCATTGACGGTCGCAAAATCGTTAATATCGGCGACAAACGTTGCTTCCTTCACGACTCGCTCAAGCTAAGACCCAGCTTATCCAAGAATACACCCCAGCTAACATATCAGATTTTACTTCCTTCTATCGCAACGAATCAAATTCTTATTACACTTAGAGCAAACCTTTAGGCTTCTTTTGAACATCACATTCAGACGTTCCATCACACCTTTGTATTTTGTCCAGAAGACTAGAGGAATAAGTTTACTCGTGCATTTTTATATTGAGGAACGTGTTACATTTATTCAGACTTGTGGTTTTTGACAGCTGACCTAAAATCCCAATTTTCAAACAAGTCTCCCCATTTTTCGACAGCGTCCTGACTTTTCGCACTTTGATCCAACATTCCAAGAAACTCGTCGCGAGAAATGATAACAGCGCCCAAACTTTTCGCATGCTCAGTTGGCCAAATTCCGAAATCCAACATTGGAAAATTCATTTCTCCCAATCGGATGGTTAATGCGATCAAAGCCAATTTGGAAGTGTGGCTTACTCGGGTAAACATTGATTCAATATAAAAATATGAACCGAATGCAATTCCAAACAATCCTCCAACCAGTTCTTCGTCCTTCCAGACTTCAATAGAGTGAGCAAAACCCAATTCATGCAGTTTAAAAGACGATGCCATTCGTTTGGGAGTAATCCATGTGAAATCTTTTCTTGATTCGGAACACGCACTAACAACATCATGAAAAGTTTTATCTACCGTCATGTGAAATTTGTTTGACTTGATGACTTCCTGCATTTTTTTTGAGATGTGAAGTTTTTTTGGAAAAAACACACAACGAATTTCTGATGTCCACCAAAGAATCGGCTGATGTTTAAAAGATATTTGATAGATTCCGTTTTTAAATGCATGGACCATTCGTTCCGGTGTCAAATCTCCTCCTATAGCCAACAATTCTCCTTCCGGCCCCAGTCGCACGCTTTTATTTGAAGATGTATGCGGAGGAAAATATAAATCCTCGGTTAACACATACGCTTTGCCTCTGTATGTCAAATAATGAGAATGGAATGTCTTGATTTTTCCCTTAAATAAAAGTTCATCCAGCTTTAATATTCCCGATTTTATTTTGACCAGTATCATCTTTTCCCCCCTTCGATTTTATTATGTTTCAAATTTACTCTTGCAATTATCCACTTATTTCCAATTTTTTTGCTCCGCGTCTCTGATATATTATAGGCTTATTAACATTTTCTGTGCCAACTTTTAAATTCGGATCTGTCTTTTTTAATTTTTTCAACATTTCCTCGCCATATTTCTTCTTCTGTGACTCAAGTTTCACCCATCATACCATTGGGCATAATAGAGATAGATTTTCCGTTCATCTATCTCTGCATGAAACGCCCTAAAACCAATAGAGTGTGCCCGTTAATATCAGTTATCTCCTGATCAGCATTCAACCTGCACTCGACGAATTACTGTCGCTCCGAATATCTATGATAAATAGACTTTTTGTTTTAATATATTATTTCCTGTGCAACATATCTATCCTATTCAATTGATGCTTAAATATGTCATTTGTTCTCAAAGTAAAAAAAAAATGCGGGGATTTGAACCTTGCTGCTCAAGGCTTGCTGAGATTAGAGAGTTGTTGGCCGCCGAAGCAGCTTTAATGGCTGAAAATTAGTCGCAGAGCGCGATGACTTCGATCTCCACGAGGGCGTTCTTAGGCAAGGTCTTTGCCGCGACAAGCGAACGGGCCGGTTTATGGTCACCGAAAGCCTCGGCGTAGATCGCATTGACGGTCGCAAAATCGTTAATATCGGCGACAAAAGCCATTACTTTGACGACCCTTTCCAGTGACGATCCCGCCTCTTCCAAGACCGCTTTCAGGTTGCTGAAGACCTGTTCTGTCTGTTTGACGACATCGTCTTCGACCATCGTGCCGTCCGGACGCAGTGCGATCTGTCCCGAGGTGTAGACCATACCGTTTACTTTTACCGCCTGTGAATAGGGCCCGATCGCAGCCGGTGCTCTGTCTGTTTTTACGAATTCCATCTATTGTTCCTTCTCTATTGATTTCTGTTTTTTATATTTACGTTCGACATCATCCATCATCGAAAGGTAATCCTCTTCTTCCCAATACCCGGGAACACTGTAGATCACCCTTCCGTCCGGCGCCAAAAAGTAGCTCATCGGCACCATCGGCGCTTTCAGGCACGGCGGGTACTTGTCTTTGCCGCGCGTCAATGCCACGGCGATGTACTTGCTGTTGACATTTTCGATCACTTCCGGCGCTTCGAGTGTTGTCGATTCAAGTTTTCGGCACCATCGGCACGTTTCAGAGGTGATCAGGGCATAGATGATCTTACCCTCTTTCTGTGCTTTTGCTTTTGCCGCTTCAAAGTTGTTTTCCCACTCTATCTCATCAGCAAAAAGTGAGAGTGCCAGCATGGTAACGATCATGATTATACGCATTGGCTTCCTTTAAAAAAAAGCGTATTATACCAAAGTGCCTGCAGACGAATGAATATAACTTTCCCGACGTTTTATAATTTATGCTCTATAATAGAAATATATCGCCCTGCCTGAAGGAGAGAAGATGTCGGCAACAGAAGAGAAGCTCTTTTCGGCCATCGAAAATATCAATGACGATGTCATCGCACTGCGACATCAGCTTCATGAGCATCCAGAGCTTTCCGGCCAGGAAAAAGAGACGACAATGCTGCTCAGGATGTTGTTGCAAAATGCAGGGTTGGAAGTGACAGCGTATGAAGAGCATTACGGCCTCATTGCCGACCTGATCGTCGATAAAAAAAAGCCTTTTGTTGCACTTCGTGCCGACATCGACGCGCTGCCCATCAACGAGCATAGCGAAGCTGCTTACATTTCACGTACACCGGGAATCATGCACGCCTGCGGGCATGATTCACATACGGCTATTTTACTGGGTACGGCGATAGCGATGATGCAGATCAAAACGGAGCTGACAGACAATGTCCGTTTTATCTTTCAGCCGGCCGAAGAGATCACCGAAGGCGGAAGCTCGCAGATGATCAAAGGCGGGGCCCTCCAAAACGTCAAAGCCATTTTCGGGCTCCATGCCTACCCTTATCTCAAGACAGGGGAGATCGGATATAAATACGGAGTAATGCTTGCTTCTGCCGACACCTTCGAGATCGAGATCTTTGGCAAGAGCTCGCACGGAGCGCGTCCCCATGAAGGGGTTGACGCCATCCTGGTCACCTCTATGGCGGTCAACTCTATCAACCACATCGTCTCCCGACAGATCGATCCGCTTCACCCGGCCGTCATCTCGCTCGGCACTATCGAAGGGGGCAAAGCCGCCAATGTCATCTGCGATCATGTCAAACTCTGCGGCACCGTACGCACCGTCAACCATGATGTGCGCCACGCTATTCCGAAGATGATGGAGATATCGCTTCAGGGGATCACGAAATCGATGCATGCCACCTATAAATTTGACTACACCTTCGGCTCGCCCGAAGTGTGCAATAACGCAGCAATGGTTGACATCATCCGTCATGCCGCCGAAAAGGTTATCGGCAGGGATAAGAGCATCGACCTGATGGACCCCGTCATGGGCGGCGAGGATTTCGGACGCTACCTCGAGATCGTACCCGGCGCCTTCTTCCGGCTCGGCACCTGCAATCCGGACAAAGGTACCTGCGTCTCACAGCACAACAGCCGTTTTGACGTCGACGATGACGCCCTGCAGTACGGAATGAAGATCATGGCACTCTCGGCTATAGAGGCAATGCACGATGCGTGACGAGATCTCTCTCAAGATCACCAACAAAGCCGACAGCAAACTGATCTACCATACCTTTGCCTATCTCAAAGAACGGCTTCCGGTCACCGACCTTGCGCCGCTGGAGGAGGCACTGATGCAGCTGATCGAAAATGTGCTCGAACATGCCTACGAACGAAACTACGATATTGACATAACAGTACACTACTACATCTACAACTGCCAGCTCAAGATCGACGTTGAAGACCGGGGTGTTCCTTTTGACTTCAGCCATTATCTCAGTGAACCCGTCGATCACAGCGGCGACCATGAAAAAGGGTTTTACCGAATCTACGACCTGGTTGACCGCTTTTACTTTACGCCTCTGCCCAATGCCGGTAAGCGCTTCACTCTGATACAGATGTTCGATCAGTGTTTTGACATCAGGACAAATCTGATCATCGCCGATGAGCCGCTTGACAAAACAGAGGTTCTCCAACATCTCAGTGTTCGGGCATTTATAGAGGGCGACGGCGACGGCATTGCCAAACTGATCTACAGAAACTATGACTACACCTATTACAAGCACCTTTTTTATGAACCCGAGGAGGTGCGTAAGGCAAACCAAAAAGGGGAAGTTCACTCCATCGTTGCACTCCACCGTAACGAAATCGTCGGTCACTTCGCGCTGATCCATGCCCCCCTCTCCAACATCGCAGAGGTCGCCGTCGCCACCGTTAATCCGCGATATAAAGGGATAGGCATCATGAACAGGATGTTTGATTTTATCATTTTAGAGGCCAAACGCTTCGGGTACGATGCTATCTTCGGTGAGGCGATCATGCTCCACCCCTACAGCCAGAAAGCGAATCTGTCGCACGGAATGACCGAGTCAGCTATCGTCCTCGGGCAGGTCCCGTCTGAAATACAGATCGAGCACAGCCTCAAAAATCCGCAACGCAGCGGTGTACTCATCGCCTACCTGCTTTTTGACAAGCGCCGTTTCCGCCACGCCCAGTCGAAAATATACGGCAAGCAGATCCAAAAGATCTATAATGATTTCGCTATTGAGATCAGCAGCATGAAATTACCGCACCGGGTGCGCGACGCTATTACCCACAGCATCAATGATATGCTTAATGTTGGCTATATTCGTATCGAAGAACAGGTCCAAGAGAAAGAGCTGACGGAGATACTTACCGACCTGCAAAAAGAGCACTGCGACATGATCTATGCCGATATCAACCTTCACCGTATCCAAAACATCGATGCGGTGATCTCAATGCTGAACAGACAAGGTTTTTTTTACAGCGGGGTGCTTTTTTTCTGCTATGAGGATGAGGATTATCTGCGTCTGCAGCGAAAGAACAGCAAAAGCGTGGATGAGGAGCAGCTAGTCTGCTACTCGAAAAATGCGCAGGAGATGCTTGCTTTCATACATGAAGACGAAGCGCGGATCAACGCCCTCTAAAAGCTGGCGATCACCTCTTTGAAGACGGCACAGAGCTTCTCGACCTCTTCGCGGGTGGTCCGTTCATTGGGTGCATGGATGGTGTCGTTTCGTACCCCGAACTCGATGACATCAACCCCGTACGGTGCAATGTAGCGGGCATCCGAAGTCCCGCCGGCAGTGGAGTGCTTCGGCTTGATCCCCGTGACCTTTTTGATCGCTGCGTCGATGGTGCGTACGATCTTCGTGTTCGGATCGGTCATAAACGGGTAGGCTGACTGCTCAAGCCTCAGCGTGTAGTTCATCTCCGAGAAATATTTATGGACAAAATCTTCGATCGCCTTCCGGTCCGTCTTGGTCGAGTTGCGCACATTGAACATCAACTTGAGTTTGCCCGGCGTGACGTTAGTCACTTCCATGCCGGCACGGATATCGGTCACCACGAACTTGCTCGGTGCAAAATTCTCATCGCCTTCGTCAAGATCAACACCCGCGATGTGGTGCAATACCTGCGCCACCTTGTGGATCGGATTCGTTGCTTTCTCCGGGTAGGCGGCATGGCCCTGTTTCCCCGTCTTCTCGATCACACCGTTGATCGATCCGCGGCGTCCTATCTTGATCGCATCGCCGAAGTGCTCTTCGCAGGTCGGCTCAGCCACGATGCAGGCATCGGGCATCATCTTCTGCCCATCAAGGTACTTCAGAACTTCGAGCGTACCGAATTTTGCCGGCCCCTCTTCATCGGAGGTCAGCAGCAAGGAGAGCGTTCCGTTAAAGTGTTCTGTCTCTTTGACCGCCTGCACAAAGGCGGCAAAGCCCGACTTCATATCCTGTGCGCCCCGCCCGTAGATAAACCCGTCCTGCTCCAGCGCCCCATAGGGATTGACACTCCACCCCTCGCCTGCCGGGACAACATCGACATGGCCCGCAAAACAGAGGTGTTCGCCCTCAGTGAACTTCCTGTAGATAAAGAGGTTTTTGACCCCGTTCGAATCGAGACGCACGGCAGTAAAACCATCAAGGTACTCCGCAACAAAATCGAGCAGACCCCCGTCATCCGGTGTCTCGCTTTTGGCTTGCAGGATCTTTTTAAATAATGCTATCAGCTCCAAATTGGCTCTCTAGTACTCAGGATTTTCATAAAAGACATAGTTGCTGTAGTCACTCACTTCAAAGTAAAGCTTCTTCTCGCCCGGGTCGGCTTTGTAGTTAAAGTTTTTGTCAAGGTAACCGTAACTGTAGCGGTAGGCACGCTGCTGTCCGTCATCACGCCCCATACCCGTCGTCATCTTATCGACCTTGATAAAACGCATCATCAGCTTCTCGCCGGCATAGACATCCATCACCCCGTTGGTCCCTGTCCAGTTTTGGATACCGCGGCTCATCTTGTTTTGCTGTTCCTGGGTACAGCCGGCCGTCATCAGCACCAGTGCCATGAGGCTTAAACCTGCTAGTTTTCTCATTATCTCTCCATCTCTTTCTTATCGTCAAATCATAGCGTAAAGCGCTGATGCCTAGTCGTGTTTTTCCCAATCAAGCGCCGTCTTACAGATAAGTTTCAGGTCATCATACTGAAAAAGTTTCGGGTGTTTTGTTTTAAGCGAAGATTCTTTCAAACTCTCCCAGGCATTCAGGATCTTGCTGTTGTCGGAGATCAGCAGGGCCGGATCACCGGCACGTTTCGGTGCCATATCAACCTTGAAATCAACACCGCTTACCTCTTTCATCGTACTGATCACCTCTTTGACACTGAAGCCCAGACCGTAACCGACATTAAAGGTATCGCTCTCGTTCTCTTCGAGATATTCCAGAGCCATAAGATGGGAAAAAGCGAGATCATCGACATGAATATAGTCACGGATACAGGTGCCGTCCGGCGTCTCATAATCCTCACCGAATATCGCCATCTTCTCACGCTCTCCTATTACGGTCTGCGCGGCGACCTTGATCAGGTGGGTCGCATTGGGAAAACTCTGACCGATGCGGTTTTGAATATCGGCTCCGGCAACATTGAAATAACGGAAGATGACATATCTGAAATCACTGTTGGCAAAGGCCGCATCGCGGATCACCTGTTCGCTCATCCGTTTGCTCCAGCCATAGGGATTGATCGGATTGAGCGGGCAGCTCTCTTTGACGGGAATATTCTCGCTGTCGGGTTCTCCGTAGACTGCCGCGGTCGATGAGAATATCATCTTGGCGACCTTGTAGTCGTTGCAGAGTTTGATGATATGGGTCGTATTGACTGTGTTGTTCATATAGTACTTAAGCGGGTTCTCGACTGATTCCGGCACGACGATGCTGGCAGCAAAATGGATAAGGGCGTCAAATCTGTTTGCGACAAATATCTTTTCGATCGCAGTAAAATCAGCCAGATCAACCTGAATAAAGTTCAGACTGTTGACCTCAGCCTTACTCTTTTTCTTCTCGGCGATCATCGATTCGAGGGTCTGGATCGTCTGTATATGACCGGTGGAAAGGTTATCGATGATCGTGATGTCATGGTCTGTGTATTCAATCAGCTGTTTGACCACATGCGAACCGATATAGCCGGCCCCGCCCGTTACCAGAATATGGTGTTTTGCACTTAGTGATGACATCGTTTTCCTTTATTCCGGAACTTATTCGGAATTCCCCTTGTATTGGCTGACATTATATTGTCTGAATGATTGAAGAGAGGTTAATCATAATAGCAATTGCGCGTTTAAAAATATTCAATCATAAACTGTGTTATTATGTTACTTTTAATTTATTGGAATGCTTATGTCTGGTATGAATAAAAATGCAACCATTGCAGTTGTTATCCTTTTACTCTCGCTGTCCATCGTCGCTTTGTCCCTCTGTTACCGGGGAAAACTGGCACAGATTCAAACAGAGAACAGAGAGAAAAGAAAAAGCACTATTGCCCTGGCCCGCAAGATCGCCCACCTTGCCAAAGATATTCGAATAGCGACCGCTCCCGCGGACTGTGACACCCTGACCAGAGAGATAGTAGGCGAATCGTGTGATATCGGAAACTATATGGAGTGGGCAGGCCCGCATCTGGAAAATGAGACCGCAGAGCTGCATCTGCTTTTAAGCGATCCTAACCGCTGAATCCTTGATCCCGGGTTACTCCCAACCGCCTAAACTGCTGTTCTCATCGTCTTCTTCAGCGGCGTTGATCTCGGGCTCGGCCACAGCCTGTTTCTCCTTGGAAAGCTGCTCTTCATAATCGAGTTCCAGTCCTTTTGAGGTCATGACGAAGCCTTTGACCCTGATCTTGCCGTCATGGATCTCACGATGGTGCTCTTTACAGAGGGGCACAAGGTTGCTTCGGTGATCCTGGTGGAAGTGGCCGATAAACCCGCCGTTGTCGGCCACCGACTGATGGGCGATATGATGTACATCTTCCGCAACGGCCCCGCAGATGACACATTTGGTCACATAGAGCTCTTTATTGTACTTGGAAGTGCGCTTCTTGACCAGGAGTTCAAGCTCGTCAAAGTCATTGGAGAGGCGTTTTCGGATCTTGTTCGCATTGCTCAGGAACTCATCATCCATGTGCAGCGATTTCGCGAACTCCAGCCCGTAGACCGAACTGCCGCTGCCTGACTGCAGGATGCGGTTGAAAAGCAGCTTGTCCAATGCCTCGTCATAGACCACGCTCAGGTGAAGATCGACCACATTTTTGAGTTTTTTGATCTCCGGCATCGTTGCGAGCTGATGCAGATGGGTGGCAAACAGAAAGATCGAACGCAGCTTTGTCAGCTTCATGATCGCGCTGGCGACGATAGAGACGCCGGAAAGCGTCTCCGTACCGTGCGATATCTCGTCACCCAGGACCAGCGAGTGCTGCGAGGCGCGTTTAAAGATGTTTTTGAGCTCCAGCATCTCCACCGCAAAGGTCGAGAGCCCTTTGGCGAGGTTGTCTTTGGAGACGATGCGGGTAAAGATCGAGTCGAAAAGCGAGAATTTCATCGCGTTGGCCGGCACGTAGAAGCCCGATTGCGCAAGAAGAACGGCAATACCGATGCTCTTCATCAAAGAGGACTTTCCGCTTGAGTTGATGCCGTAGAGCAGCACCCCGTTGATGTCGTGGCCGTCATGGACGCGGACATCGAGCATCACCGTCTTGGGGTAAGGAAGGTCAAGGTAGTTGCGCGTGCCCATCACGATATCATTGGGGACATAGATGCCCTGGCGCTCCTGGATCTCGATGAGCGGGTGGCGAAGCGCCATGACCTGCATGAAGTTCTCGTCATCACGCACCTCGACAATCGTCGGACGGGCGTAGTTGTACTGTGCCGCCACTTTCGCCGAGCTCACCGCCACATCAAGATCAGCGACATAGTGGATAATGCGTTCCAGAAGAATGGTGTAGCGGCGTTCAAAGAGCACCTGCAGGTTGATGAAGCGCTCTTTGGCCAAAGCGACGATCTTGAGACGGTTGCGCATGATCTTGTCAGAGAGCTGGTCCGTCAGCTCTGAGGTGATCTTGACACTGTTGGTCAGTTTCTTGACACTGAAGTCGCCAAAGTCAACAGTCAGTCCGGGTATCTCGATCTTCTCCTCTTTGAAGAGCTTCTCGATCATCGACCAGCGGTTTTTGCTCAACGTAATATAATAACCTTCTTTTTCCAGAAGTCCCAGACTCACGTATGATCCGCCGCTGGAAGTTGTCACGCGTGAGAGCATCTCTTCGATGCGCACCATGATGATCTTGAAAGTCTGAAGCATACGGGCATTCTCATCAACAAGGGTATCGATGCCCGCATCAACGCCCCGCATCAGAAAGTTCTCATCGATCGTCGCCATCGTGAAACGGCGCGAGGTCTCCAGATCAACACTCTTGCTGATATCGCGGATAAACTCACTGATCTCCTGTTCAGAGAACGGGGTCTTCTGGATCTTGTGCTTTTTGATGTAGTTCATCAGCGCCTGTACACCCGTCAGCGACTCGTGGACATAGTTCATCTCGAATGGGTGCAGGCGCCCCAGGCTGATGCGTCTTGCAAGGCGTTCAAGATCGTAGATGCCCCGCAGCGTCTCATCCAGCGTGCGGGTATGGGTGTTGACCTTGTCGATCAGATTGTAGCGGCGGGTCAGTTCTTCGCTGTCAAGCAGCGGGTTGAGCAGACGCTCTTTTAAGAGCCGCTTGCCGATCGCCGTGCAGGATTTGTCCATCAGCTTGAAAAGCGTCATCTCGTCACGGTCCTTGGAGATAATGCCCAGCTGTTCCAGGGCATTGTTGCCGAGATACATATAGCGCTTGTTGTCGATCAGCTGCGGGCGGTAGAGCTTCTGGATGATATGGTAGTCATGTTCGATGACGAAGTGGACCAGTATCGCCAGAGCCTCCGAGATCATCGGGGAGCGCTCGAGGTCCAGATGTTCTATCGGTGAAAGCAGGGACTGGATATTGTAGACATTCTGAAACAGCTCGTTCTGATAGGCGATCTTGTGGCGCTCATTATTGACGCTGTAGTGGAAACGGTCTGCGATCTCAAGGTAGCGAAGCACCTCTTTCTGGTTCTTCACCCCTTCCAAAAAGGTGATGACAACCTCTGAAGTCTTATGGACATTGAGCAGGTTGAAGATCTCGTCTAGGGCAAAGCTCTGGTCCTCGGAGGTACCGTGTGCCTCATACAGCCAGGTCTTCCCCGTTGTCACGTCGATAGCGCTGTAGCCGACGGAGTAGATCTCTTTGTGCTGGTCGATGATCAGCGAGGCGATATAGTTCTCCTCGTTGTCCGTCATGTAGTCAAAATTGGTCCCCGGGGAGATGATCTGTGAGACATAGCGGCTCACCTTGGGCGGCACTCCTTTTTGGCGGATGACGATCGCGGTGTATTTCTTCTCCTGTATCAGACGTGCAAGGTAACGTTCGAACGAGACGGCCGGGACCCCTGCCAAAAGGGGGTTTTTGACACTGTTCTCGACGATGCTTTTATTTTTCTTTGTCAGCTGGATGTTGAGCAGTTCGGCCATCTCTTTGGCCTTGCCGATCTGAAGATCATCGTTGTTGACCTCGTACACCTCGAAAAAAGTACCGATCTCCATGAAGATAACGGTATCTTTGCCGTATTTGGATTCAAAGTACTCCTGAAGCTCAAAATAGACCTCTGCCAAAAGCTTTTTTTTGTCGGTAAGAAGAGAGGTTATTTCAGTAGCTAACATCGATGCTGAATCCCATATTTTAGTTCGCTTATTATAACAGGGCCGCTCTAAAAACCCTGCATGGTCCCAGCGATAGAGGGAAATTCCCATTCAAGACAGTCGCGAATTCCAAAGTTTGATACGGTGTTTGACAGTCATTCAGACCGTTACTACCGCCGATCATATCTTAGACATCTGCGCTCTGCAGCGTTTTAGCGGCGGTAGTGCTGCAAGGCGTGCATATAGGAGTTGCGCTCAAAGGCGGAGGGGTTGTCGCTGTGGGCCAGTGATATGCTCCCCTTCATCTGCGAGATCGACTCATACTCATGTTTCTCCATCCATTCGGTGATCTCATTGAGAATCGTTGCGACTTCCGATTCCCCCTTCAACAGAAGGACCGAAGCCAGCGCCGCAGCATCCGCCCCGCTCATTACTGCCTTGAGGACATCTTCTGCGCTGTGTATCCCCGTGTTGGCACAGAGTGTACAGGGAAGTTTTTTATAGAGAATCGCGCACCACCGCAATGTCTCGCTCAGGTTTGCAGAGCTGGTGATATTGGCAAGGCGCAGGGATGTAAGGAGTTCCAGATCGACATCGACCCGCGTCGGATTGTCAAAAATCGTCAAACCGCCCGCCCCCGCTTCGACAAACTGTTTGGCCATATTGGCCGGGCTTGAGAAGTAGGCGTTCATTTTGACGTTGAGGGGAATGGAGACACTCTTTTTCACCATTTCGACCGTATCAACATACATCTGTTCCACCGCATGGCCCTCCATCTCCATTGAAGTGGGTATATAGGTGATGTTGAGTTCCAACGCATCGGCACCCGCTTCCTGAAGTTTTTTGGCATATTTCACCCATCCCCCCGGTGATACGCCGTTGAGACTCGCAATGACCGGGATCTGGACGGCTTTTTTGACATACATGATCTCCTCGAGGTACTGTTCGGCGTTCAGATTGTCAAATTCGACCTCGACGGGCAGATAGGTGGTCGCTTCGGCATACGAGTCATTATGAATGTGCAAAAAGTGGTCGATCTGCCGGATCTCGTGGTTGATCTCCTCTTCGAAAAGCGAATGCATGATCACGGCGGCGATACCGTTGTCTTCAAGCTTTTTGATGCTTTTGAGCGATGCCGTCAGCGGCGAAGCGCTGGCGATAAGGGGATTTTTCAGTTCCAGTCCTAAAAAAGTGGTCGTAAGTTCCATTGTCAAGCCTCCTCTTGTGACGGTTCGTACCGTTCATGCAGGTTTAGATAGCGTTTATAGAGCGATTGCGCCGCATGTGCTGCCGTCTCAAGGTAAGTTCCTGCAGCTTCGCCATTCATCTTCTCGACCATTTTAAAACGGGTCTCCCGGTACATGAAATCTTTGACATCGATCTTCGGCCCCTTGTAATCGAGGCTCATCGGGTTTTCCCCCTCTTTGATCTTGTCGGGGTTGAATCGGAATATCGGCCAGAGACCGCTGTCAACAGCCCGTTTTTGCTGATCGAAACCGTATTTCAGATCGTAGCCGTGCGCCACGCAATGCGAATAGGCGATGATGATCGAAGGGCCGTCATAGCGTTCGGCTTCGATAAAGGCTTTCACCGTCGCCTGGTCATTTGCGCCCATCGCGACCTTCGCCACATAGACATTTTCATAGTTGATCGCCATCGCGGCAAGGTCTTTCGGCAGCCCGGCTTTTCCTCCTGCAGCAAATTTTGCCACCGCACCGGTAAAGGTCGCTTTGGACTGCTGACCGCCTGTGTTGGAGTAGACCTGGGTGTCGAGGACCAGAATATTGACATTCTTGCCGCTGGCGAGCACATGATCGAGCCCGCCATAGCCGATATCATAGGCCCAGCCATCGCCTCCGATGATCCAGAGCGATTTTTTGACCAGGTAATCAGCCGCTTCCAGCAGGTTCTTCGCTTCGTCGTTATTGAGTTTTGCAAGGGCTGATCTAAGGATCTCAACCCGATCCCGCTGTTCATTGATCTGCATCTCATCATGCTGCGGGGCATTGAGTATCGCCTCAACAAGATTACCGTCAAGACTCTCTTTCAGCCCTTCGAGCAGCCCTTTCGCACGATCGGTATGGTTGTCGATGGCGAGGCGGAACCCAAGCCCGAACTCCGCATTGTCCTCAAAGAGCGAATTCGACCATGCCGGCCCGCGCCCCTGATCGTTTTTGCGCCACGGGGTCGTGGGAAGATTCCCCCCGTAGATCGAACTGCACCCGGTAGCATTGGCGATCACCATCCGGTCTCCGAAAAGCTGAGAGGCCAGTTTGATATAGGGTGTCTCACCGCACCCGGGACATGCGCCGCTGAATTCGAACAGCGGTTCGAGAAACTGCGACTCTTTGAGATTGTCATGATCGAGTTTCGATCGCTCGATCTTCGGCAGAGAGAGGAAATAGTCCCACTGCTCAACGCCCTGCTCTTTGATCGGCGCAAGCGGCGTCATATTGATCGCTTTGAGATTGGTCTGCGATTTGTTTTTGGCCGGACACACTTCGACACAGAGCGCACAGCCGGTACAGTCCTCGACGGAGACCGTGATGTTAAAACGTTCGTTTTCACCGAATTTTTTCCCTTTGGCCAACTTGGCGACAAACCCTTCCGGTGCCTCCTGCATAAACGATACATCAAAAACATTCGATCGGATAACGGAGTGTGGACAGGCCGAGACACATTTGTTGCACTGAATACAGGTATCGGCATCCCACACCGGGACATCATGCGCAATATTACGCTTTTCGTATTGCGTTGTCCCGGTCGGCCATGTTCCGTCATCGGGAATCTTTGAGACCGAAAGTTCATCCCCTCTGTAGGCGGTTATCGTACCGATCACTTCGGCAACAAACCGGCTCATCTCTCCCTTTAGCACCGGTTCAAGTTCCTGCGTGCTCCCGACCTGTGCAGGCACAGCCACCTCAAAGAGATTCTCAAGGGTATTGTCCACAACCGCAAAGTTCATCTGTACGATCAGATCCCCTTTGTTCCCGTAACTCTTCTGAATCGATTTTTTGATCTTGTCAATCGCTTCATCTCGCGGAAGGATGCCGCTGATGGCAAAGAAACAGGTTTGCATGATGGTGTTTATCCTGGCGCCCATGTTGCCGGCCTTTGCCACGCTGTAGGCATCGATCGCATAAAACTTCAGCCCTTTGTCGATGATCTGCTGCTGTGTTGCACGAGGTAGTCGCCGCCATGCTTCATCTCCCGCGAACGGCGTGTTGAGCAAAAAGACCGCACCGGGTTTGGCTATTTCAAGCAGGTCAAGTTTTTCGAGGAATACCGCCTGATGTATCCCCACGAAGTCGGCCTTTTGTATCAGATAGCTCGATCTGATCGGTTCGGTGCCGAAACGCAGATGCGAGGTGGTCATCGAACCCGACTTCTTCGAATCGTAGACAAAATAGCCCTGCGCATAATGATCGGTTTCGGTGCCGATGATCTTGATCGTATTTTTGTTCGCCCCTACGGTACCGTCCGAGCCCAATCCGTAAAAGACGGCCTGGAACTGCTTGGCGTTCTCTAAAATAAATTCATGATCATACGTGAGCGATGTGAAGGTAACATCATCATCAATACCGATCGTGAAGTGATTTTTTGGCGACTCTTTTGCAAGTTCTTTGAATATCGCAAGGATCATCGCAGGAGTAAACTCTTTGGACGAAAGCCCGTAGCGTCCGCCGATTATTTGAGGCATCGCAAACGGGAGGTTTGAGCGATGTTCGAACAGTGCCGCAACGACATCATGATAAAGCGGTTCGCCGAGACTGCCGGGCTCTTTTGTGCGATCGAGCACCGCAATCGCTTTAACCGATTTTGGAAGTGCCTCGATAAAAGAGTCAATCGCAAACGGCAGCATAAGCCGGACCTTGATCAGCCCCACTTTTTCACCCTGCGCGTTTAGGTAGAGCACACTCTCTTCGACCGCTTCGGCACCTGACCCCATCAGAACGATGACCCGCTCTGCATCCACCGCACCGATGTAGTCGAAAAGCCGGTACGTTCTTCCGGTCAATGCGGCAAAGGCGTCCATCTGCTCCTGTAAAATCTTCGGCAGCGCCAGATAATAACGATTGACACTCTCACGCCCCTGAAAATAGACGTCGGGATTTTGAGATGTACCCCTCAGCACCGGCGAATCCGGCGTCATTCCCCGTTTGCGGTGTGCTTTGATCAGTTCCGGAGTGATCATCGCTTTGAGTATGTCATCAGAGAGTCTTTCGATTCGGCTCACCTCATGAGAGGTTCGGAAACCGTCAAAAAAATGCAGAAACGGGATGCGTCCATGCAGCGTCGCCGCCTGGGATATCAGGGCAAAATCGTGTGCCTCCTGCACCGAGTTTGAGGCCAAAAGGGCAAATCCGGTTTGACGGACACCCATCGCATCCTGGTGATCCCCGAAAATAGAGAGCCCCTGAGCCGCAAGCGAACGGGAGGCAACGTGGAATACTGTCGAGGTGAGTTCTCCGGCAATCTTGTACATGTTGGGGATCATCAGCAGCAGACCTTGTGAAGCGGTAAACGTGGTTGTGAGCGCGCCCCCCTGTAATGAGCCATGAACTGCGCCGCTGGCACCTCCCTCGCTCTGCATCTCGTAAACTTCCGGTACGGTCCCGAAAATATTCTTCTGCCCTTTTGCGCTGTAGAGGTCACTGAACTCCCCCATCGGCGAGGAAGGGGTAATCGGATAGATGGCAATCACTTCATTGATTTTATGGGCTACCAGTGCAACGGCTTCATTGCCGTCAACGGTAATAGTTGAGTGCTCTGTCATAATAACATTCCCCAGTGAGTTTTTTAGATATAAAGATCAGCATAACCTATTATAATTAAAAATAACTACAGCTCAGCCACATAGAGTACTATATTTCAACATCAATCTGATTACGAAGCAATGAAAAGAGAAAACTATGCACTTTAATGAAAATATCTAGAAGGAATATTTGTGTATTTGTATTTTGTCTCTATTACACAGATCCAAAAACAAAATTATTTTCTTTAAGGCTAATCTGAACAGAACACATTCAGAAGTTTTTTTTCAGTAAATAGAGACCATCAGCCACTATCGGACATCAAGGTAGTATTCCAAAAAATAAGTTCATGTTTTTATAGTATTAGGACCGGTTATTGGGAAGCAGTTGCTATATTATTAATTCTTATCGAAATACATAATCTAAAAACTATTTAATCACGTTTTTGCTATAATTTCGCCAATAATCTAGGAGTTTTTTTATGATCAAAAGACCTGAGCCAATCGATGAAGAAGTGATCTTTGACGGACGAAGCCTAATCAGCGAAACAGACACCAAAGGCGTTATCACCTTTGTAAACCGTAAATTTGTAGAGATGACCGGTTATTCCAAGCAGGAAGCAGTCGGGCAGCCCCACAGTATCTTGCGCCATCCGGATATGCCGAAAGTGGCTTTTGAACAGATGTGGAAAGTCATAAAAGAGGGCCAAGTCTGGGACGGTTATGTTAAAAATCTTCGTAAAGACGGCAAGTATTACTGGGTCGATGTCCATATTGTTCCCAAAAAAGATGAAAATGGCACGATCATCGGCTACATTGCTTCTCGTAAAGTAACTATCCCGGATCGCCTTCAAAGCACTATCGTTCAATATAAAAAACTGCTCGAGGAAGAGAAATAGCGCGGGCTCTCCCTCCGACAGACAGTTCTCCCCTGCTCCCATGCTCCTGATAATATAAATTTTATCGTTATACTTATAAACACACCCCATGCAGCACATAGTGCACAACATGCATTCAAAAGTGGGCAATAATGCGCTATTTACTACTCTTATTTACACTGTTTGCATCCTATAATCTGCTCTATGCAAAGGAAAAAGAAGTGGGCATCTATGACTTCGATGTAACAACCATCAACGGAAAAGAGATCTCTATGTCAAAGTACAAGGGTCAGGTACTTCTCATCGTAAATGTCGCCAGCGAATGCGGTTTCACACCCCAATATGTAGGGCTGGAAAAACTTTATGAAGCATATAAGGAGCGCGGCTTTATGGTGCTCGGTTTTCCATCCAATCAATTTGCAAAGCAAGAGCCGGGAAGCAACGACAAGGTCCTCTTTTTTTGCCAATCCAAATATGATGTGCAGTTTGATATGTTTGCCAAGATCGATGTGAATGGTGACAATACCATCGCGCTGTACAAATACCTAAAAAGCCAGAAGAGCGGGTTTCTGTGGACGGAGTCGATCAAATGGAACTTCACTAAATTCCTCGTCGATCGCAGCGGCCATGTTGTTGCGAGGTACGGTTCTGCGACCAAACCGGAAAGTCTAAAAGAAGATATTGAGGCACTGGTGAAACAGTAGCGTGATGAATTATGAATTATGAATTATGAATTAAGAAGTGGCGATACCCAAGGGGGCAGACCCAGCTCACCTGGCACCAAACTGAACAGTTAAAAGTTTCAGATTGGGTGCAGATTGTGCCGGACTAAGGCCGAAGGCGCACTGCTGTGCGTCGAGCGTGCCGCAGTCCGGTGCAAGCTGTGCCGATACCCGAGGGGGCAGACCCAGCTGAAACTTTTAATCGTAGTAGCCTTTGTTTGTGCCATAACCATAGCCGTAGCCGTAACCGTAGCCATGGCTTTTGCTTGATTCAAGGCCATTGATGACGAAGCCGAGATTATGCAGTTCATGCTCTTTTGCGAACCGTTCGACATTTTTAAGAAATATCTTCTTCGAGTAGTTCGCACGGGTAACGATCAGGCCGACATCCGCTATTCTCAATAATATCATCGCATCGGTCACCAGACCGATCGGCGGTGTATCGAGAATAATATAATCGTACTCCACAGACAGTTTTTCGATCAGTTTGTCAAACCCGGCTGTCACCAGGAGTTCGGATGGGTTCGGCGGTTTCGGTCCGGCGGTGATGACATCGATGTTTTCGAGGACATCTTTTTGCAGGACCTCCTCAAGGGTGTTGTTTTTGGAGAGCAGCGAGCTTGCACCGATCTTGTTGGTGATGTTGAACTCTTCATGCATACGGGAACGGCGCATATCCAGGTCGATTATCACCACTTTTTTGCCGGTCGCCGCAACGATCTTGCTCAGACCGACGGCAATGGTGGTCTTGCCTTCTCCCGAGATCGATGATGTCAGTACCACGATCTTGGATCGCTTTGTAGCGCCTACGTACTGCAGGTTCGTACGAAGTACGCGCAGCGCCTCTTCGAACTGCGAACGTGTGGTCTTGTCCTTGCGCTGGGGCACCGCTCCGTAGAGCGGGATGTTGGCGATCTTGTCGATGTCTTCAGCCGTTTTAAGGGTGTCATCCATGAAAGAACGCAAAAAGGCGACAACGACCCCGACGATGAAGCCGAGGATCATTCCCACCAGGAGGATAAGCAGGCGTTTCGGCTTGATAGGGGTAGACGGCTGCATCGCCGACTCAAGCACCCGTGTTTTCGAGATGGTCGAAGAGCGCAGAATGGCTGTTTCGGCCCGTTTTTCCAACAGGAAATTATAGACCTTCTCGTTGACCATCGTATTGCGTGTCAGATTGGCCAGCTGGCGTTCACTCTCCGGAAGTGCTTCCAAGCGAACGCTGATATTGGCTGATGTAATGGTTCAGCCTCTGTTTGCGCTCATTGATGATGCGCAGATCATTCGTAAGCGTAAACTTGATGGATGATTTAAAAGAGTTGATCGCTTCTGTCAGTTTGATCACATCCGGATGCAGTTCGGTAAACTCCGTCAAGAGTGATTTGCGTGCCATCATGCTGTCTTGAAGTTTCTGGATCATCTGTGCCAGTGCCGGATCCGTATAGGCGGCGGACCCCAGGCTGATACCGGAGAGGTCTTTACCGGTATTGATAAACTCCTGCACGTTTTTCAGGATGCTCGATTCGATCTCAAGAGCCTGGAGCTTGCTCTGATAGTCCGCCATGCTCTGTGCCGTCATCATGGCCTGCTTCGAGGCATCGACGATCGTGTTTTTCGAACGGAACTGCTCCAGCTTGCCCTGTGATTTTTCGACATCTTTGTTGATGTCTGCGATCTGCGCATCGATAAACGCCAGGGTACGATCCGCTTCCATGGTCTTTTCGTCGAGCTCCTGCTGCAGGTAGCGTTGTGACAGGGTGCTGAGCACCTGCTGAGCGCGGAGCGGCACGTTGTCCTGGAACGTCACTTTGAGTATGGAACCGTTCTGCGAAGCCAAAGAGGTGGAAAGGCCTTTTTGAATAAAGCCGTACATCTCTTTATTGGGTGTGATCGAGAACGAGTACTCTTTTTCGACCGGGTCAAAGACCTTGTCGATCTTGATGCTGAACCACTCGGTGACGATCTCTTCGCCGAATTGGTGCCTGTGTTCGTAAGGTTTCGGCGCATCCCCGGAGGCTTCACTAAAACCGAACAGCTGTGAAAGTCTCTCGCCTATCCCCATGGCAGGCGTCATGCTCAGGATAAAGCTGTCGTTGTCCAGCATCTCCATATAGAAACGCGTTCCGTTCAAACGGCTGTCGAGTGCTTTGTAGGTGACTAAAAACGGTGATGCGTGATAAAGCTCAATCGTGCGGTAATGTTTCTTGGTAAAGTAGCGTGTGCCGATATCGAGTCCGCTCAGAACCTTTTCTGCGAGGAAACGCGACTGGACGATATACTGCTCATTGTCGAGGTTGCCGGCATTGCCGCTAAGCGCAAGGGCCATCACATCGTTGTTGCCCCCGCCTCCGCTAAAGCCGTTTTTTTCCTGTTTGAGCTCTATGGTCGTCTCGGCTTCATAGACATCGGGTGTAAAATAGGCGAAGACAGCCGCACCGATGGTGAAGACAATACTAAAGACCAGAATAGAGTATTTGTAACGGTTGAGCGTGTTAAAGACCTCTTTGAGGTCGATCTCGTCCTCATCGATGGCGTGTTGCGGGTTAGTCGTGCTTGTATTCATACTAATAATTCCATGCTTTGGCGAGGTAGGTGATGTTGACAAACGGCAGCAGGATCGACGATAGGAGCTGGAACGGCGGTGCTATCCCGTCATACGCGATCTTGCGGCCCTTCGTTGCACGCGGCTGCACATAGATGATATCGTTGGGTTTGAGGTAGAGACTCGTGAGCTTTATAGCCGACATCTTCGTCAGGTCGATGGTACGGACCTGCGGGTTGCGCAGGTCCCCGCGGATCACCAGGATGCCCTGACGCTCCGCATAATCGGTCAGATCGCCCGAACGCGCGATCGCCTCAAGCAGGTTCATCGTCCCGTTGGTCACCATCACCACACCGGGATTGTTGACCTCGCCCAGAAGGAAGATGCGCTGGTTCATGATCTCGACCGTGACATAGGGGGTGCGGAGGTATTTGCCATACTCTTTCATCAGGAACTTCGCGGCTTCATCCTGCGTATAGCCTTCGATCTTGACACTGCCCACCAGAGGCAGGTCCACGGTCCCCTCCTGCGTCACCAGCAGACCTGTACTCTCACTATTCGTCGTGTTTGCCGTCCGTGAATCGCCGCGCGAACTGATCATCGACGTCAGCTGTCCCGGACCGGACTGGTTGTAGACCATGATCCCCACACGGTCATTGGGCTGGATCTTGTTCTCAAAAACCATCTCATCTTTGTAAACCGTCGCATTGACTTCGGTAGGGTCCTCCGAACGGTCATCATCCTGAAAAAGGGTGTACTCCTTCAGACTGCATCCGCTCACAAAAAACAGGGTCAGAACCGCAATAAACAGAGGATTTCTAAACATTTTTTCACTTTATTTTGGATTATTAATTTGCCCTATATTCTAGCTAAAATATTTGATTATTACTTTAAAACGATCTGCACTCCTCTGCACTTTCCAAAAAAAGAGATCTACTTTGCCGAAGATCGTAAAGTCATATTAATATGTTAGCTGTTCTGTGTGTGTCACCGATTATTAATGATAGATTGAGATGATTCGATGCAGTGTTCACAGGCCTGAACCTATGAACGTTTACTTTTTGTGATTGTGAAACCCGCTTTTCCGGTTATTCCCCGTTACACAGCTCTCAGATGCTGAGTTTTGTCTGGATCTTGTCAAACTTTTTCTGACCGATACCTTTGACGTTCATAAGATCAGACGTCTTTTTGAACTTATGATTCTTACGATATTCAACGATCTTTTCAGCCGTCCCTTTGCCAATACCCGGAAGCGTCGACAACTCTTCGATGGATGCGCTGTTTATATTGACCGCCCACAGTGATACACTCAGCATCAACGCTGAAACAAATGCTAAAACCTTCATTTTTATACTCCTGATTTTGGTTTACAAAAAAAATAATACAAAATACTATATTAAAGTATTATTAATTTAATTTAACATTTTTAAATCTTTTTTGTTTTCCATGACAGCATTTTAAAAAATAGATAGTTTTGAAATATCGCTTATAGTAAACTACATAGTACTTTGAAATATACGCCATATTCAGGAACCTCTTCTTACAGATATTCCCCAGTGCCGCTGGCAAAAAAAGTTTTTAATGCGAATAAAGATACGCATGCCATAACTGGAGCGTTAAGTACTTAATATTCGGAAGGATAAGGCTTTTTACATGAAAATCGAGGCCTTACTATCGGTTAATCACATTTTATTTCACTATAAACCATGGATTGAGTAAACTTGTTTTGTTATATACAAGTGATTGATAATTATCATATTGCAACACTTTCTTTCCTGCCTCAAGTACTACGGCATGTGCCGCGGCAGTATCCCACTCCATCGTAGGGGCTAAACGCGGATAGATGTCGGCTTCGCCTTCGGCAACCAGGCAGAGCTTTAGCGAGCTTCCTTTGGAGACCTGCTCTATATGTTCTGTTCTTGATCCCAGATCATCAATAAATGTCTGCGTCTCTTCGGAAAGATGCGATTTTGAAGCGACGACTCTAAGCTCTCTTTCCGGATGTTCATTAATTCTTAGCGGTAACCTCTGATCATTTTTGTAGGCGCCCGCACCCTGCTTTGAGAAATAGATATCATTAAGTGCCGGTGCATAAACGACGCCCAATACCGGGCTGTCTTTGTGTATCAAAGCAATATTTACGGTGAACTCGCCATTTTTCTTGATAAACTCTTTTGTACCGTCGATCGGATCTATGAGCCAAAAATAGTCCCAATTCTTTCTATCTTCATAAGAGACTTCCTGATTTTCTTCTGAAAGCAGAGGGATCTCAGGAAACAGCTTCACCAAAGCACTGCAGATAATCTCGTTTGATTTGATATCGGCTTCCGTTAGCGGCGATTTATCATCTTTGTAATCGATTCTAAAATCTTTTTCGTAAATTTTCATAATAGCATCACCGGCTTCTTTGGCGATATCTATAATATCTTTTAAATCAATTCGATCCAGCATTGATACCATCCTTAAATATAATTTTTGTCATATAAATAGTTGACGATGATGTCGGCAGACTCTTTTACAGTAAGTTCGCCTTTAATGTGTATCTCCGGATTTTCAGGGGCCTCATAAGGTGAATTGATACCGGTAAAGTCTGCTATTTCACCTTTTCTTGCTTTTGCATAGAGCCCTTTGGGATCGCGCTGTTCACAGACTTGTAAAGGCGTGTCGATAAAGATCTCAATAAATTCACCCTCGTCTACCAATTCGCGTACGATATCCCTGTCCTCTTGAAACGGGGAGATAAAGGCAGTCAGAACGATCAGTCCTGCGTCCACGAAAAGGCTAGAGACCTCGCCTATCCGGCGTATGTTTTCGACTCTGTCCTCATTAGAAAAGCCGAGATCTTTATTAAGCCTGTGACGGATATTGTCACCGTCAAGCAGGTAGGAGTGCTTTTTCAGGTTAAAAAGCATCTCTTCAACTGCATTTGCGACGGTCGATTTTCCCGACCCGCTAAGTCCCGTAAACCAAAGTACACAGGGCTTCTGCTGGGACAATGCCATACGTTGTTCTTTGGTGATCTTGTGCTCATGCCAGACGATGTTGTTATTCTCTTTTTTCACCTACTGTTCCTTATTATTAGAATGGAAATACCACGGGTATTAAAATCAGTGCGACAATGGCATTTACTATAAAAACCGGTAAGCCGATTTTAAAAAAATCCTTTATGGAATATTTTCCCACACTGTATACCATTAGATTTGTCTGATAACCGAAAGGGCTTAAAAAACTGGCGCTAGCACCATAAGCTACCGCCATTATGAACGGCCATGGACTTACGCCCAGAGATTGCGCTGTCGCCAAGGCAATAGGAAACACCAGGGCTGCTGCTGCATTGTTTGTCATGATCTCAGTCATGGTAGTTGTTAGCAAATAA
>CAVYYS010000014.1:0-147482 GCA_963772795.1 uncultured Helicobacteraceae bacterium | reverse complement strand
AGGCCCTTGGCTGCCAGTTTGCCATCGATGATTTCGGTTCAGGCTACTCCAACTTCGAACACCTTTTGAAACTCAGGATCGACTACATCAAGATCGATGGCAGTCTGATACGGAATCTTCACACGGATACCAACGCAGTTGCTGTCATCCAGGCGATCGTCCATTTCGCCCACAAACGCCAGCTGATATGCATTGCGGAGTTCGTGCACAACGCCGAAGTGTACGAAATAGTCAAAGAACTCGGAATTGAGCGTTCACAGGGGTTCTATCTCGGCGAACCTCGTCCGGATACGCTTGATTAGGACATTGACAGGGACTCTTCCTCCATTTTATTTAAAACGCAGACACTAAAGAAAAAGGTGAACCGTTTTTTGTGAACAAAGCGTTTGTCGAAACTGACAGTGTTTTTGTCATAAGCGCGGGAACAAAAGAACGTTTTTTTACAACATCTTTTCTTCATAGTATTCCGAAATGAAAACATCTCAACAATAAATATTGCAGTTGTACTGAAGATGGTCCTGTTGAGCAGAAACTCTTTCGGGGTTAGCCTGGAAAGAACGCATACTGCTTTATTTTTCTTTAACGCTTTCCCAGCCTGAACATGGGGGGGAAAGACTTTATTAGATGGCTTTTAGAATTGCTTCGTAATCAGGCGCCTGTTTGATCTCGGGGACAAGTTGTTTGTAGGTGATTTTTCCATTTTTGATGATGAAAATGACCCTTGCCTCTATACCTTGGAGTACACTTTCGCCCAGCAGCGTTCCGTACGCTTTGCCGAAGGACTTGGTCTGAAAGTCACTTGCAACGGTGATGTTGTCGATACCGTGTGCCGCGCAATAACGTTTCCCGGCGAAGGGAAGATCCATGGAAATAACCGTGATGGCAACATTGGGCATATCGGCTGCTTTGGTGTTGAAGGTGCGTGCTTCCAGATCACAGATCGGGGTGTCAATGCTCGGAACCACGATCAATACCTGCGTCTTATCTGTTTTACCTCCGACGGTGACCTCTTTCAGATCACTGCTGATCAACTTGACGACGGGGGCATTGTCCCCAACATTGACCTTGTTGCCGACAAGTTTTACTTTCTCGCCGCCCAAGGTGACGCTTTCTGTTGTTACTGCATGCAGTGCTGCTATTGAGAGAAGACCTAAGATCAATAGTGCCGGTAATTTCATATGTACTCCTGCTTTTTTTGTGATTTTGATAGCATGATCAAGATTATAGGTTGTATTTATATATATTTAATTTTGTGTATAAACTACAAAAAATCCTAAGCAATAATAAAGCTACGGTCTGCTCAAAAGCTGTCGCGCGATGTTTTAGAATAACATGCCGGCAGCAGTGCTATTGGCGATAAATACGTTACACTTTATGTATGAGCGAAAAGGGGGGAGTTCAATATGTCAAAACAGGTTCTCATCATCAACGGATCGTACCGCGACGAAGGATTTACCGATCTTATGCTCGGCATGATGAAAGAGCGATTGGAAAAAGCCGGCATTACTGTCGAGACAGTTCTGCTGCGTGAGAGCCCCATTGAATTCTGCCTTAACTGCCGCAACTGCACTCAGGCCGAGGGGAGTGCCCCGGGCGAATGTGTCGTAGACGACGGTATGAGTGCATTGATAGTGAAGCTCGAGGCTGCCGACGGTTACATCTTCGCATCCCCTACCAATTACGGCACGGTCACGGCGCTCTTCAAACGCTTTCTGGAGCGGATGACTGTCTTCGGCTACTGGCCCTGGGGAACACCGGCACCGGCTTACCGAAAAAAAGAGAGCAAGGCCGCCCTCTGCGTCAGCTCCTGCGCGGCCCCCTCCCTGTTGGGGAGAATAGACTATAACACGCTCAAGACCCTGAAGATGGCGGCACGCAATGTCGGTGCTAAAGTGGTGGATACCCTGATGATCGGACTGGTGTCGAACGAGAAAGAGCCGACCGTTTCACCTCGTGACCACAGGCGTATAGAACGAACCGTTGAAAAGCTCATCAAGGCGCTCCGCTGATCGGTGCCTGACGGTATCAATAGCGGGTTAAAGAGTGCTGGTGGCTGCTTGCCAGCGCTCTTCACGCCACTGCTTCTGCATTGTCTTGCTCAGAAATGTCCACGCGATTATACGGCTTACCTTCTGTCCCTGCCGCATCTCGATGGTGTGCACTTCTGCGGGACAGACCTGTTTTAAGGCTTTGTAGATCGCCGGGAGATTCTCTTTTTTTGCGACCAGGGTTGAGAACCAGAAGACTTTTTTGGCATGTGTGCTGCTCTCTCTTACCATCTTTCTTATGAAGCCACTCTCGCCCCCTTCACACCAGAGCTCGTTCGCCTGTCCCCCGAAGTTGAGCGTCTTCTTTGTACTTTTTTTGTGGGTGAGGTTGCGGATCTTTCGCTGTGTGCCGGCGCTCGCTTCTTCTTCGGAGCTGTGAAAGGGCGGGTTGCAGAGCGTAAAGTCGAAGCGGTCATTTTTGCCGATGATGCCGCTGAAGATATGGTCTGGGTTTGTCTGCTGACGCAGTTCTATGTTACCGGACAAAGAGGGGTTGTTGGCGACCAGTGCCTCTGCCGAACGGATTGCAGTCGGGTCTATCTCTGCACCGACGAACTGCCAGCCGTAGACGCTGTGGCCGATGATGGGATAGATGCAGTTCGCGCCGACGCCGATGTCGAGGGCCGTGATCTTGGCTCCGGTCGGAATATCACCGCCGTTTGAGCCGGCCAGCAGGTCGGCAATATAGTGGATATAATCGGCGCGACCGGGAATAGGCGGGCAGAGGTAATGTCTGGGGATCTTCCAGTTAGTAATGTTGTAGAAGTGCGAAAGCAGGGCCCTGTTAAGAAGAAGCACCGCTTCGGGATCGGTAAAGTCAACGGAGAGGTCGCCATAAGGATTAAGTCTGACAAAGGGGGCGAGCTTCGGTTCGCTCTCTATCAGGGCTGTAAAGTCATAACGGGCATTATGGGGATTGCGCGGGTGCAGCCCCTTTTCTCTGTTTTTTGGCATATTGATCTTACTTGCTTTTTCGTATTATACTGAGAAACGGCGTCAGGCGCCACCTCTGTTTTGCTACACTGTTGCTATGATTGTGCTGTATAATTAAGTATAAAAGTACTCTTTGCAGACGATTCAAAGGGTAAAAAGGAAAAAAATGACACTTATTGAGATATTTACCGATCATGTCGTTAACAGAAAAAGCCTCAAAGATTATGTCGAGATCAGAAAAGGTCTCCATGAACGCGGCGAGTTTAACGATACAAAGCTTATCCAGGCCGAAGAGAACCTTCAGCGCCTGAAGCAGGAAGATCCGGAGATCTATGAGCTGATGTATGCGACACTTGATGAGATATTCAGACGTGATACGGGTGATATTGTCGAATACCCTATCAACTTCATCAGAGAGATCCTGAAGCTTTATAAAGGGGATATGAGCGCCAAGAAGGTCTATGAAGAGTACCGACGGAGTCTGGAACATCATTTTCACGGGGAGTAATGCTGGTCTTTATTGAGAAAGAGATTTTTATTGTATGTAAAAAGTAACTGCTCGAACTTTTACCTCGATTCCGGTGGCATTCCGTCACTTCTGGCGGAATTAATGTTTTGACGCATAAAACAAAAATCTGCTTCAGCCACAACACCTACTTTTTGAAAAACATACAGTATCGTCTTTAGCATGCCGGCTGATATGCACAGTGGCAACAAAAGCGCCTCTCTTCTTTCCCTCAAGATTTCAGCTCTGGCGCGACAGAGAAGAAAGGTTGAATCAGTGACACTATCAGCTTGTTGCAAGTTTACAACTTGGTTTTTAAAGTTGAATAAACGTCTATGCGATTCTTCTCCTGCGCTATAATACCGCATGCAAAATCTACCGATCCATCAGGTCATTCACCTTATCATCAGCACCCTGAACGAATCGAACCGCCTTGTACTGCAGGCTCCTCCCGGTGCCGGGAAAACGACGGCAGTGCCCCTTTCCTTGCTGGATGAGGAGTGGCTCGAAGGCAGACAGATTATCATGCTCGAACCCCGGCGTCTGGCTGCGAGAAACGCCGCGGCCCGAATGGCGCAACTACTGGGCGAAAAGGTTGGCGAGAGGGTGGGGTACCAGATACGGGCAGATCGCTGCGTCAGCGAAAAGACGAAGATCCTTGTCGTGACCGAAGGGATTTTGACCCGCATGCTGCAGGGCGATCCCGCGCTTGAAAACGCGGCACTGCTGATCTTCGATGAGTTCCATGAACGTAACCTCCACGGCGATCTTGCCCTGGCTCTGGCCCTCCAGTCGCAGGAGCTTCTTAACGATGAGCTCAAGATCATGGTGATGTCCGCCACCCTTAACACCGAAGCCATCGCCGCGATGCTTGAAGATGCACCGGTCATCACCAGCGAGGGGCGCAGTTATCCGGTTCAGAACATCTACCTTGACAGCAAAACACCCCATCCGGCGCCCATGCAGCTGGGTGCGCTTATTGCCAAGATCGTCGACGAGGTGATGCGCAATGAAGAGGGCAGTATTCTGATCTTTCTGCCGGGGGTACGGGAGATCAGGAACATTGAAGCGAAGCTGGGCGAGATACTGATGGGCGACGATACGGTTATGATCGCACCGCTATACGGCGAGATGGGCAAGCAGGCACAGGATGCCGCCATCAGCCCCTGTAGAGAGGGGAAACGCAAGATCGTCCTTGCGACGAACATCGCCGAGACGAGTCTGACCATCGAGGGGATCACCGTCGTTATCGACTCCGGCCTGCAGCGGGTTTCCACCTTTAACAGCGGTTCGGGGATGGACCGCCTTCATACGGTCGCCGTCTCGCAGGATTCGGCGACACAGCGCAGCGGCCGTGCAGGACGGTTAAGCCCCGGGAAATGCTACCGCCTCTGGCACGAACATCGTCCGCTCGCGCGCCACAGCGCCCCCGAGATCATGACGAGCGACCTGACGCCGATGATGCTGGAGCTTGCCAACTGGGGCGTTGAGAGGGTGGATGAGCTGAAGTGGCTCGACCTTCCCGCACTCTCAGGCGTAGAGCATGCCCGCAAACTGCTGCAGGAACTGGGTGCCCTGCAGGGCACGAAGATCACCGGCCACGGCAGGGCGATGCTGGAGCTGGGAACACACCCGCGTCTGGCGCACATGATCCTCAAAGCCTCCGGACTGGGCCATGGTGAGACGGCCTGCCTGATCGCCGCACTGCTGAGCGAAAAAGATATCTTTAACGGCAGAGCAAGACACACCGCCGACCTTTCGCAGCGGATGACCGCCCTGCATGAGCAGCACTCAGGAAGGTATATCGACCAGGAAGCCTGCAGGCGTGTCCTGCGAACAACTTCGGAGTTCCGCAAAAAGCTGAAAAAAACGGACGCAGTGCGAAAGAGCAGCGATGACATGGTCGGCGTGCTGCTCGGCTTTGCCTACCCCGATCGTATCGCCAAATGCCGTGACATCAGAAACAGCCGCTACCTTCTCAGCGGCGGCAAGGGGGCCGTTCTGAACAGGGAAGATGAGCTCTTCGGCGAGCCCTACCTTGTCATCGCCGATCTCGACGGGGCGCAGAGCGATGCACGCATCTTTAGCGCCGCTGCCATTAGCGAAGCGCTCATCGAAGAGTATTTCGGCGAACAGATCATCAGGGAGCGGCAGATAAAATGGAACGATGAGGCAGAGCGTGTCGAAGCAAGAGAGGTGACAAGACTAGATGCCCTGATACTTCACGAACAGCCGGTGCAGAATATCGGCGAGTCCGACACAGCCGCCGCACTGCTCGGTGCTATCAGGGAGAAGGGCATTGATGCACTGGCGTGGTCGAAAGAGGCGCTCTCCCTGCGGCAGCGTGTTGCCTTCCTGAACTACTGGAAGGTGAGAGAGCCCGCCATCGCGACAAATGTCGGTGAGCTGCCCGATTTCAGCGACGCATGGCTGCTCGGCCATCTTGAGTCATGGCTTCTACCGCACCTTGCGGGGGTCAAAAGCTTCAAGGCCTGCCGCAGGATAGATACTTACCCGATGCTTACAGGGCTGCTCTCCTGGGAGCAGCAGCAGCGCATAGAGCGTCTGGCCCCGTCCAAACTGAAAATGCCGAGCGGTTCGACGATCTTCCTGGACTACGAAGACCCGGCCTCGCCCGTTCTCGCGGTACGACTGCAGGAGCTCTTCGGCATGCTTGACACCCCGCAGCTTATCGACGGCCGCGTGACAATGACCGTCGAACTGCTCTCGCCAGCACGCCGCCCGATGCAGGTGACCAGAGACCTGAGAAGCTTCTGGGAAAACACCTATCACGAGGTGAAAAAAGAGCTTCGCGGAAAATATAAAAAGCACTACTGGCCCGAGGACCCTTTCAGCGCGCAGGCAACAAGCAAGACCAAAAAGCACATGTAAAAGAGAATACTTGTAGAGTGAAAAAAGCGGTATCGAAGAGAGGACGCTCTATAATCTGCGGCATATATGTAAATGCAGGTATTGCAGATAACGACAGCTAGGAATACAGAGTGAAAATACGCGTCTATTATGAGGACACCGATCTCGGTGGGGTGGTGTACCACTCCAACTACCTGAACTTTTGCGAGCGGGCACGCAGCGAGCTCTTTTTCTCAAAAGGAAAGTCGCCTGTTCTGGCAGAGGGGCACTTCGTAGCGAAATCGCTGGAGGCGGATTACATCAAGCCGGCCCTTTTTGCCGATCTGCTGGAGGTCAAAACGGAGCTGATCTCTATACGGTTTGCTTCCTTTACCCTGAAACAGAGTATCTACAGAGGCGACGAGAAGATCTTTACGATGAAGATCAAACTGGCCTATCTGACCCATGCCGGCGAGGTGGCGCGTTTCAGCGATGAGACTAGGCAGATGCTTCAGGAGCTGCTCGCATAACACTGCGCTACAGAGCTGTATTATGCTAGGTCGATTTAGTTTTCGATCTCTTTGAAATGTGAACCGTAAGTCTGCATGATCGATACAGGGTAGATGATCTGATTATCGACCATCGGGAGCTTGTAGTTGCGCTCTTCACGGGTCATACGGTAGTAAAAGTAGTCGGCACCGACAGTCGAGGCGTAGTTGATCCAGTCATAGACGATATCGTTGTTCAGCAGTGAGTTGGCCTCGATAAGGCTGTCGTAATTGACGCTGATCGAATTGGCAATGTAGAGATTTTCGCGATCTTTTGTCTGCGTCATCGAGAGGATGAGCGGGTTATAGTTGATCTGCGTTGAGAGTACATTGGTGACATTAATATCATAGAATGAAAGCTGTGAAAGGATCATCGTACTTTTGATCAGCGGTGTGTTAAGAAAAAAGCTGCCGAACTGGATCTTTTCATTCTTCTGAAAATGCTGTTTCAGGTTGGTCGTTTTTTGATCGATCCCGTAGGCGATGACATTTTTCTTTGTCGGCTCAAGCTGCGGCGCATACGGAATCTTCTCCCGGGCGGAGAGCTCTTGGCGGCGTGTAGGCAGAAACGGATCTTCGCCATTAAGATAACTCTCCTGCGTCATCTGCAGCAGCTTTTTCCCCTGGGCCGATTGGTCGTACATGATGACAAGAGGCGAACTGGCAAGCGGCATGAGCTTTTCTATCTGCGCCCGGTAGTCGATCGCGCCGAAGAAGATGTTTTCTGCGGTGGTGTTGAGATCGTTTTTGTTGATGGTCGGGAAGAAGATATTGAGCTCTTCTTCATTTTCTGCAACGATTTTTGCCCCTTTCGGCGTCAGGGGCGCGATGACATAACGGAACTTCTGCTCCTTGATCTCTTTGAGGATCCGTTCAATCTCCTGCGGACTCTCATCGGCGATCTGAAAGCTTTTGAGCATAAAAGGGTGATCGCGTGTCAGAAAATAGGCAAAGACGGCCGTTGATGTCGAGTAGGAGTAACGGCCGATGAGTTTATAGGGCAGGATCATGGCGACCTTGATCTCCTGTTGCGGTCCCAACGGTCTGACCTCGCTCTTTTGCACACACCCTCCGACGAAGATGGCTATGAAAAGTGTAAAAAGAAGATGAAATATTTTCATATATAGAAACCTTGATGATACTGGAAAGTTAAACTAAACAGTAATTGGACCGAAATTGTAGCATAAGAAAAATTTTGTTTATTCGGATAAGATCTGCAGATCCGGCAGGAGGAGAGATGCAGGCGTCAGAGTTCCAGTTCGTCCAAGAGTGTTGCGTTGGCGTCAGGCTGAGGCAGTTCCCCCTCTTCGACCACTTCGAAGCGTGAACCGGTAGGTCTTACGATCGAGACGGGATAGATGATCTGATTGTCGACCATCGGCAGCTGGTAGGTACGCTCTGAATTGGTGATAAGGTGGTAGAAATAGTCGGCCCCGACAGTCGATGCGTAGTTGATCCAGTCATAAGCAATATCGTTGCTCAAGAGCGAATTGGTCTCGACAAGGGTGTTGTTGTTGAGGCTGATCGAGTTGGCGATATAGAGGTTGTCACGATCTTTCGTCTGCGTCATCGAGAGGATCAGCGGGTCATAGTTGATCTGTGTCGAGAGAACATTGGTCGTATTGGTCTCATAGAGTGAAAGCTGCGAAAGGATCATCGTACTCTTGATGACGGGGGTATTGAGAAAGAAGCTGCCGAACTGGATCTTCTGGTTGTCTTCAAAATAGTATTTGAGGTTACTTGTCTCTCTGTTGATCCCGTAGGCGATGACCTGTTTTTTCTTGGGTTCAAGGTCTGCAAGATAAGTGACATTCTCACGTAAAGAGACCTCGCTTCGGCTCGTAGGCTGGAAAGGTTCGTCGCTTTCAAGATAACTCTCCCTCGCCATTGCCAGCAGTTTCTTACCCTGGTTTGATTTGTCATACATGACAACGAGAGGCGAACTGGCACGTGGCATCAGTCTCTCTATCTGCGCCCTGTAGTCGATCGCACCGAAGTAGATATTTGCTGCCGTTGTGTTGAGATCGTTTTTGTTGATCGTCGGGAAAAAGACATTAAGCTCCTCTTCGCTCTCCGAAATGATCCTCGCCCCTTGCGGCGTCAAGGGGGCGACGACATAGTGAAAGCCCTCGTCTTTGATCTCTTTCAGCACCCGTGCCATCTCTTGCGGACTCTCGTCATCGATCTGGAAATTTTTCAGGACAAAGGGGTGATTGCGTGTCAGAAAGTAGGCAAAGACGGCGTTCGATGTCGAGTAGGCATAGCGGCCGATCAGCTTGTAAGGAAGGATCATGGCGACCTTGAGCTCCCCTTTGACCATCTGGTCGTAACCGATATTGAAAAGCCCGACGTAGATCATACGTATGTCATCAAGCTCTTCATTGTCCAGCTTGTCACGGGCTAGCGCCAAAAAGGTAAAGATCTCTCCCCGCCCGAGATACTCCCATAGACAGGCATCATCACAGGTACCGTTACTGTCGATAAGCTGAACATAGGTGATTGGCAGAGGAATCGTCGAGACCTGGGAACTCTCTGCAAGAAGGAAAAACGGTATCAGAAGCAGCAGAAACTGTTTTATCATAGACAACTCTTTATGATTTTTAGATCACGCAGCGTTTCAGCTTTTAGTGAGGGGTTCCGCAATAGAAACTGCGGATGATAGATCGGCACGATGGTATAATCGCCGAAGTTGATCTTGTGGCCGCGAACCTGCTCAAAAGGGGTGTCGTCACCGCTTAGCAGACGGTAGGCATCCGGACCGAGGGCCATGACCACTTTCGGTCTGATGTCCTCTATCTGTTTATAAAGGTAGGGCTTGCAGCTTGTAAATTCTGATTGGGAGGGTATATTGGTCCCCAGTGGTTTGCATTTGACCGCGTGGGTGAGGTAGACATCCTCTGTTCTTAAGCCGATAACATTCTCTATCATCTTGACCAGTGATTCGCCGGAGCGCCCGGCATAGTAGCTGTTGGTAGCATCCTCGGTAGCCGATACGTAGGCATCGATGATCAGGAGGTCGGCATTCGGATTACCGGTGCCGCCCATGCTCTGTCTGCGCGACTTGCTCAGGTCACAGAGATGGCATCCGCCGATGATGCTCTGCAGCTGTGTCAGGTCATCGGGCAGCTGCTGCGAAACTGTCGATATATTGGTCACAAAAGGGTCGCTGTAGCTGAAGCCGAGCGCTTTCAAACGGTAGAGGTTCTGAAGCATGACAAGGTTTTGATAGGATTTCAGCGGTGCCCCTTTAAAGATTTACTGATGTCAATTTTTGCACATCGGTTTCAACCGGTAAAAGGGTTGAAACCGATCTGCAAAATCTCATAAATAAGCACTTTTGAGTAAGACACATGATTGAACGAAGGGCTTTTTTATGTGACATGACAATTCTATCGAATACGCGGTGAAGAGCGTATTAAAAAATCAGACCATTTCGGTACTGCGAAAGATTGTATTCGGAAGATGCGGCCGTATATAAATTCTATTTACGTGTCAATCTTTTACAAACCTATCATAATATGCAGAGGCGAGACAAGGGCAAAGGCGCGCAGACCGACATGCAGACTTTGGCTCAAATCCTGTTTTTCAACGGCAATGAGAAGGGCGCCTCCATCCAGGCGAAAAGCGATTTCGATATTTTCGCCTGAGGTTTCGATCGATTCTACCTCTCCTGACAAGATGTTGTCGACACTCTCTTTAGAGGGGTGTTCCGAGACAATCTGTATATCACTTGATTTGATGACGGCATAGGCATCACAACCGATGGACAAGCCCATGTTCTTCACCGATTTGGCGGTTATCGTCGAACGCAGTGTGTCACTGTCGTTCAGTGCCAGTGTCAGGGTCGCCTGAATATCGTTGGTGTCGATTGCAGCGACAGTGGCAGGCAGCTGGTTTCTTGCGCTGGTGGTAAGAAAGGTCCTGCTTAAAATCCGTGCCAGACGTTCAGGATCGCTGCCGGCTTCGGCGAAACGGTCGATGAACTGACGGTGAAGTTCATTTAAACGGTGATAGGTAGCGATGAGCTCACGCGCATACGGAGTGAGCACCGTACCGCCGCCGCCACGTCCGCCTGTCGTACGTGTGATGATAGGCTGATCGGCGATCTCATTCATGCCGTTGATCCGCCCCCATGCGGCCTTATAGCTCATCTTCATCTCTTTTGCTGCGGCATGGATCGAACCGGTCTTATCGATACGTTCGAGCAGTTCGATACGTCCTGAGCCTAAAAAACTTTTCCCCTCTTTAGTGAGCCAAAAGCGTCCGTCTATTTTCATGATACTTTGCTGCCCGCGGCAGGTAAAAAGCTTGACATACTTAAAAGACGGATTATATGAAGCGAAAGTTTTTTGCCGCTGTCAGATAACGGATGGAGATGGCACATCGGGAACCTTTGCATTATGATGCTCTATTATACAGATTAAGTGCAAAAAACTTTCCCGCATAATAGAGGGTCTGCCGGTTAGACCGATAAAAAGATGACCCACATGCGCCTGCTGGAAAGCACTAGGCTGTTTTGACTTTTCATTTTTCAGGGTTGTTGACCTTTACGTCAATTTTGCTGTAGGCATACCTATCGGCTGTTTAGTATTGTAAAGTTACTGTTTTATCGGTTGGAAAGGTGAGGGTGAGATTAGATAGCAGGATTAGGACACGAGGTCCTAAAAAGAAGAGATGAGACTACTCAGCTACTTCGACTTCAACAGCAGTTGATTCCCAGATGCCGTGTTTTGTACAGTAACCGTGTGCAACAAGGTTAAGTTTTTTGCCCATCGGACGGATGTTGAATGTCACTTCAGCGTGCGATTTTTCATTGCCAAGTGTGCCCGGTACAAATGTAGCCATAGCCAGTTTGGTTTCGCCGTTGAAAAGCGTGATGCTTTCGATGAAGTGATCGAAATCATCCGGGTGAGTGTACTCTTGACCCATTTTAACGTTTACTGCAAGCATCTCGCCTTTTTTAGCGTCGCCAACGACGGTGATAAATGGTGAGTGACGATCGATAAGATCTTTTTTAGCTTCGCGTTCAACAGTGTCAATATCAACATATTTGTTAATCTTAGGCATGGTATTCCTTTTGTTTTTGTTTATGGCGGGCATTCTACATCGAATATGTTTTAATAAAACATAAATCAGAGTAATAGTGTCTTATTTAAAATTACTCTCAGTTACAAATGAGAATGGTTCTTATAAAATGGTTACTGATACAACATAAGCTGCCGGAAACAGCCTCTGCCTGGCAAAAACCATTGGAAAACTATTGTACAATTTTAGGGCACCTCTAAAAACCCTAGCCAACCTCAGAGGGAAGAAAGAGTGATGAGCTTGTGCAGAACTTTTCTTGAGTCATAGCCGTAGCTATGAAGATAGAAAATTGTGTGCAAGATCGCTCTCTTTATCCCTCCCGAAGGGCGATAGAGAGAAATCCACATTCTGCGTTGCCCCTTTTCGCCTTAGCTATGGCTAGGGCTTCAAAGGAGCGCCTTGATTGTGAACTTCCCTCTATCGCTGAGGCGGACTAGGGTTTATAGAGATGCCCTTTATACTTTATTATGCGGAGCTTGTGCCGATGATCGAACGTGTCCCATTCGCCAAACAGACAGCCGGAAAAAAAGATGCCGTTTTTCTCGCCATCTATGTCGAAGCGATCTCACCTTGGAAATATTTCAAAGACGAAATACAGAAGGTCCAGTGCCCGGCAGTCATCATGATCGACCGGTGGGACGGACGCATGGGTTTTCCCGGCGGTACACGCAATGAAGGCGAGTCTATCATCGAGACGCTCGTGCGGGAGATCAAAGAGGAGATCGGCATCACCGTCCGGCCCGAGAAGGTCCATCCGATCGCTTCACACGAATGGAAGATCTCCACCCACTTTTACGGGCTCAAAGTGATGGAGATAGAGTTTCTGCATATCTATTATCATATTCTCAACAACTTCTCCCGTTCGATCCTGCTGCATGCCTACGAAGAGGGCGACTCCTCGCATTTCATGTCCGAGATCACCGGTATCAAGATCGTCCCGCTTGTGGAGCATGCCGGAAAGGGCATCAACCACTTTGTCGGCAACCACTTTGCCGGTTCGTCCAGAGAAGATCTGCTGATACTGATGGAAGAATTTCTGCATATGGATATTTCGGCCTATCGCTGATTCTGTGTCAGCGGTTTAATGCCCGTTTCATTTTAGAGGAGATAAAGCCGGGCAATGCAGATTCGCTGTGCAACGCCTCTGTTTCCGGCTTAATGGCTGAAGAGCAGGTTGAAGAGCTTTCTGAAAAAAGAGTGTTTTTCGGATTTTACGGCATGGTTCTGTTCATCACTTTTTTTGCATGCGCTGAGGCTCTCCTGAAGGTAGAGCGAAGCCCTGTGGATCTGCTCTCGGTTCAAAATCATTCATAATCAAGTATCTTCTCTATTTCACTCATGGCATCTTCGTTTTTGAGTCTGAACTTTATTTCGATCCTGCGCGAAGCGTATTTGTCCTCTTTGCCGTTTTTAAAGATCGTATCCATATAGGAACGGCCGCTGGCTACGAGTAGGGGCTTGAGGTTGTTGTTTTTTGTAAAGTCGAGGCTTAAGAGATAGTTCATCACGGCGTATGCCCTCTGTTGGGAGAGGTTCAGATTGTAGAGGTAGCCGCCGTCGCTGTCGGTGTGGCCTTCGATCACGATCCTGTCAAGCTGCTCTTTGATGTTTTTGTTGGAGAGAAGCGCACCGACATAGTTGATGAAGACTTTTTTCAGCTCTTTTTTTGACGACTCTTTGAGTGTGGCGTCGCCCTTGTCAAAAAGAACATTGGATGAGAGGCGCAGTGAACCGTTTTTGGGGTCGATCTCCACATTTTTGCCGAGGCTTTTTTTGAGCTCGGCAATCACTCTGATCTTGATGCCCGTCAGGTTTTTGATCTTTGCTTTCTGTGACTGCAGGTTTTCGACCAGGGCGTCGTAGGCCGTCTCTTTTTCTTCGAGTGCCTGCAGGAGTGTCAACAGCTTTTTATCTTTTAGTTTGAGCGCGTCGCTTTTGTCTGTCAGTTCATTTGAGAGGATCAGGACCTTGTTCTCATAATCCTGTAGCTTTTTATTGCTGGAGGCGAGCGTCGCGTTGGATTCATCAAGAAGGTTTTGCAATATGATGATCTTGTCGTTAAAGTCATCTACCTTGGTGTTATAGGAGAGGAGAATATTGTTCAGATTTTTAATCTCTTCTGTTTTCAGTTTGAGTGCATCTTTGCTGATGAGCAGGGCGTCCTGGGTCGCGTTCAACTCACTTGATCTTTGCGCCAGCAGAAGTTTCAGCTTCTGGACCTCTTTGTCGCGCAGCAGCAGGGCACTCATTGAACTTTCCAGCGAGTGCTCTTTGGAGTCAAGGTTTGATTTTAAAACGATCGACTTGACGACAATGGCCCCGATCAGCAGGATGAAGATAAACAGCAGCCCCGCCATAAGGTCGGCATACGACAACCAGAAGTTGTTGTTCCCGTCGTTTGCGTTTTTTTTGAACATCTATTTTTCTTTTAACTGGTTGGCGACGGCAAGGTGATAGTTCTTGATACTCTCCTGCACCTCTCTGCTCTCCAGGCTGACATGGGTGGCAAAGTCGGCCAGTTTGATGACGATATCGCCAATTTCGTAGTCTATCTTGTCGAAAGTCTTCTCAAGTGATTTGTCCATATTCGCGCTGAAGACCGCAGTGCTTTTCTCAAGCGAATTTGCCGCGTGCGTGAATTCACCCAGTGCCTCTCTGATCTGGTTTCTGGCCTCTATGGCGGTGGTACTGCTGTCGATCATCGAGAGGGTCTCTTTCAGATCGATGGAGGCGGTTTCGAGCTTGTTCGAGATGAGAGAAAAACTTTGGTTGGTCTCATTGATGATCTGCTTGAAGTGGTTCAGATGGCGTTCATTCAAGGTTGTTGCGAACTCCAGGTTAAAGGTCTCTTTCAGGGCATGGATGAACTTGTTGTCCTGAATCTCGCTCTGTGTATATTGATGAATCAGCAGATCTTCGTTTGACCAGACGCTCGGCTGAAAAAGGTTTTTGATGTTTTCGATGTAGCGGTCTATTTTACTGAGGCCTCTTTTCTCAAAATAGGTCCATACCAATGAGAGCAAAATACCGTAGATCGACGCAAAAAAAGCCGAACCGACACCGCTTAACAGGAGCGATATCTCCCTGTCCAGGGTATCCGTGTTGCTGGCTGAGAAATTCGGCATGGAGATTGCCATGGCGATAAAGGTTCCTAAAATACCCATCATCGGAAATACGGAAGAGGCGACCGACACAAAATTATCATTGCGCAGACCGATATAGTACTCATTAAGAAAGGTGCCTATGTTCAAAACTGATCTGCTGGTTTGGCCCAGCGTCAGCGATTTGGACGCCAGCTCCGACTTTAGTTCCTCCTCCATTTCAAGGTGTGCTCTCTTCATCTTGCAGACAGTGTAGTTGGCGTTGTGTCGTATAAAGAGCAGAAATACAAAAAGGATGAAACCGATATACAGGAGTGTAAACAGAGGTATCTTAAGGGGTAAGAGGTTCAGGTAACCGGCTGCCATCACTATGAAAAAGAGTATCGGAATGATGGAGATGATGATGTAGTTTGCAGAGCAGTTCGTATTATTTGGTATTGAAGGCATATCGTTTCCTGCAGATGTACAAGGATTGAAAACAATTATACACTTTTTTTCATATTCTGTTAAATAGCAGTTGAAAATGATCTTGCAGCCCTGTTCTCTCTGCGCTCATGAGATAAAACAAAAGCGGCCTTTAACCCGCAAAGCGTTAAAATCGCGCATAATTTACCAAATCAGGTGTTAAGCATGATACAACCTCTTTTAATCGAAATCGGTGTCGAAGAACTTCCGGCAGTTCCGCTTTTGAACGAACTGAATAACATTGAGACAAAATGGGCGGCTGTTCTGGAAGAAAATGCCCTTCTGGCAGAGTTTGAATTCTACTACACGCCGCGCCGTCTGGTCCTGTGGCACAGTGAGTTCAAAATGCGTCAGGATGACAGCGAAGAGGAGTTCTTTGGTGCCCCGATCGCGATTGCCTACAGAGACGGAAAACCGACCCAGGCGGCAGAAGGGTTTGCCCGCAAGTGCGGGGTGACGCTTGATGAACTCTCCAAAGCGGAGAAGGGCGGCAAAGAGGTCCTCTACTATAAGAAGAGTGTCGCAGGCCAGGCGAGCGCTATGATACTTCCGGCAATGATCGAGACCTGGATCAAGTCGCTGAACTTCGGCAAGTCAATGCGCTGGGGTTCCAACACGGAGAGTTTTATCCGCCCTATCCGCTGGGTCAACGTGCTGTTGGCAGAGAAGGTCGTAGAGATGAACCTCTTCGGCGTCGCTTCCGACAACAAGACCTATGTTCACCGTATGGACAGTTTCGATGCACAGGAGGTCAGCGGCTGCAAAGCGTACTTTGACAGACTGAAGGCGGGTGCGGTGACCCTATTTCAGGATGAACGCCGCAGCGCGATACTGGAGCAGTTCAAAGCGCTCGAAAAGAGCCAGGGCATCGAGATCGAGATCGATGATGAGCTACTTGACGAAGTCGTCGCGATCACGGAACACCCGACGCCGCTGCTCGGTAGTTTCGATGAGGCGTTTTTGCGCCTGCCGCCTGAGGTGATCATCACCTCGATGAAAGAGCACCAGCGCTATTTCCCTGTCTTTAAAGCGGGCAGACTGATCAACAAATTCGTCGTTGTCAGCAACGCACTGACGGAAGATTTCTCAAAAGTGATCGAAGGGAATGAACGCGTACTCCGGCCGCGTCTTGCCGACGGGCTTTTCTTCTACGACAACGACCTGCGCAGTGGACTGAGCACGGAGGGGCTGGAGAAGGTCGTATTTATGAACGGGCTCGGTACATTGAGCGACAAGATCGAGCGCGAACACGACATCGCCGATTACCTTTTTGAACTCTACGGCGAAGCGGTCTGTGCCGAGAACGGCAAACACTACGAGATGAACCAGGAGCTGCTGCAGCGCGCCGTCGAGCTGGCAAAAGCGGACCTGACGAGCGAGGTGGTCTACGAGTTTACCGAACTTCAGGGGCTGATGGGGTACTACTACGCCAAGGCCCTCGGTGAAGAGAAAGAGGTCGCCCTGGCGATCAAAGAGCAGTACCTTCCCGACGGCGAAGAGTCGGAGGTGCCTTCGACCAAGATGAGCGCCATTGTCGCGATGGCGATCAAGCTCGACACGCTGCTGGGCCTCTTCAGTATCAACCAGATCCCGACCGGTTCGCGTGATCCCTTCGCCCTCCGCCGCGCGGTCATCGGCCTGATCCGCATCTCGAAAGAGCACGATCTGGCGTTCGATATCAACACCGTACTGACGGCACTCGGCCAGAAATATGCATCGATCGATTTCGAGAAACTCGAAGCCTTCTTCCTGGAGCGTCTGAACCAGTTCTACAAGGTCAACCCGTCGATCGTCAAAGCGGTTCTCTCCACGGGTGAGCGCGAACTCCGCGCCATCGACAGAAAGATCGAAGCGGTCGCAACAATCGCCGAGAGTGATGATTTTGCAACGATCTTCTCGACCTTCAAACGTGTCGCCAACATCACCAAAGATGTCGATCTTGATACCCTTTCCGGCGTTGATGCCTCACTCTTTGAAGAAGAGGCTGAGAAGGCCCTTTATGCTGCCTATAACGAAGTCAGTGCCAAAGCCTTTGAAAACCTGACGGAGCGTCTGGACCAGCTTTTCAGCCTTAAACCGCAGCTTGACACCTTCTTTGACAAAGTGATGGTCAATGCGGACAACGAAGCGGTGAGGAACAACCGCAAAGCGCTTGTCGGAACGATCTATAAAGCGATCTTTGATATTGCCGATATTAAAGAGATCACCCTTTAACGCGACTGCGCAGCGCATGCCGATCTACGACACTGCGATCATCGGGGCCGGTATCAACGGCTGCAGCTGCGGCTATTTTCTCTCCCGGGCCGGACAAAATGTCGTTCTGATCGATCAGGAGGGCATTGCCTCCGGCGGTTCGGGGGCGGCCGGGGCTTTTATCTCGCCGAAGTTTACCAAGGGCGGCCCTCTGAAAGAGCTGCTTGAAGCGGCTTACCTCTACTCCCTCGATTTTTACAGCTCGAAGTTTCCGCACTATATTCGCCGTGCAAAACTCCTGCAGATCGCCAACTCCGAAGAGAATGAAGCGCGCCTGGAAGCATTTAAAGAGACGACAAAACTCCACTTCCGCGAAGCGTCGGAAGAAGAGCGCTCTCTTTTGACCCCCTATGCGAGACGTTTCTCCTCCTGCCTGCTTGAAGAGGGCGGCGTTGTCGATGCCAAAGCGATGTGTGAGGCCCTCGCAGAGGGGATCGACCTGGTCCGCGAAAAGATAGAGAGCGTTTCGTATGAAGAGGGGTTTTGGCAGATCGGTTCGATCAGAGCAAAACAGATCATTCTGGCGACTGGCTCCTATGACCTTGTTGTTAAAATGCCGTATCTGCAGCTGCGCAGGGTCTGGGGACACCGCATCGACGTGAAGACAAGCACGAAGGTGCCATTAAGCATTCACCATCACCTCTCCATCTCACCGTCATCGAAAGAGGGGACGGTGGCCATCGGCGCAACGCATGACGTCCATTTCAACCCCTTCACGGGCGAGCCGTATGATCTTGAAGCGGGGCGAAGAGAGCTGATCGAAAAGGCACTCAAGAGTGTGCCGCTGGAACATATCGAAGTGCTGAACGATTACGTCGGCCTGCGCTCCGGCAGCAATGACTACCTGCCGATAGCCGGCAGGGTGGTCGACGCCGAAAAGAGCATGCAGCGAGACCTTGATCTCATCAACATCAATAAGCTGGATGACGGACAGTTTGACTATTTTCCGGACCTCTACATGATCAACGGTTCGGGCGGCTACGGCTTTGTCTTTGCCCCGTTTCTGGCCAAACAGCTCTCTGACCATATCTGTGGGGGAAACCCACTCAACAGCGTACTCGCTCCTGGCCGTTTTTTCAGGCGTTGGGCGAAGAAGAGGGGCTGAGATGATACCCCTGTTGACTCTGCTGGGCGTGCTCCTCCTTTTCGTCATTCCTTATGCCCTTGTTTACAGCCTGCAGCACAAGCTCATCTTTGCACCGCAATACTACGACCAACGCACGCTTTTTGCTGAGTTTCCCGATCTCTACCGGCCGCTTGAACTGCAGGTCGAAAAGGGGCTCTTTTTGGAAGGGATGGTGTATGAGCCGCAGGAAAGTGCGGCAGTTACGCTGCTCTATTTCGGCGGGCGGGAGCAGGACAGTGTGACGCTGGTCGGCAAGCTTTCGCAGCACTACCCCGATGTACGGATCGTCTCGTTCAATTACCGCGCCTACGGCAGAAGCGGCGGCGAACCGGGTGAAACTGCCTATCACGGGGACGCTCTGAAGATCTATGACTGGGTTGATGACCATTACGGCAAGCCTGTTCTGCTCGGCTACAGTCTGGGTTCGAACATAGCGGTCCACACCGCAGTAAGACGTTCTGCGAAAGCGCTGATCATGGTAGCGGCCTTCGAGTCGGTACAGGCGCTCTCCCTCGCCAGGTTCCGGCCTGTTCCCCGCTTTTTAATAAAACACCGCTTTGAGACGATCAGCGAGATAGGCAAGGTCAGCGTCCCTCTCTCGCTGTTCGTCTCAAAAGATGACGGTTTCGTCCCCATCGTCCAGCCGCGAAAACTTAAGGCCGGAGCGAAAGCGGCTGCGCTTGTTGACTATAAAGAGTATGAAGGTTATAATCACGCACAATTACTCTTCAGTCCGGAAGTGACAGAGGCGATAACAAAGGTGCTTGCAAAGTGAGAGAAGCCATTATCCTGCTCAACATGGGCGGGCCCAACAACCTTAACGAAGTTGAGATGTTTTTGAAAAACATGTTCAGCGATCCCAATATTCTGACGATGAAGAGCAGCCTGCTTCGTAAGTTTATCGGTGGCATGATCACCCTGACAAGGGCAGAGTCTTCGCAGGAGATCTATCGTCAGATCGGCGGAAAGTCGCCTATCGTCGACCATACCAAGCGGTTGGTCGCTGCACTGGAAAAGAGGCTTGACGACGAGAATGTGACCGTTGACTTCGTCATGCGCTACACGCCGCCGTTCGCCCCCGAAGTCGTCGAACGGCTTAAAGAGAAGCAGATCGAGAAGATCTATCTGATCCCGCTCTATCCGCAGTACTCTTCAACGACGACCAAGTCTTCTCTCGAAGATTTCGAGGAGGCCTTCCACAACAGCGGTATGGATGCTGTTCTCGTCGAGGTGAAGCACTATTATGAGAACAACAGCTATAACGAGGCGGTGATACAGCGCATCAAAGAGCAGATGACCGATGCGGAGTACAACGATTTCGATCTCATCTTCTCGGCGCACGGGCTGCCGCAGAAGATCGTCGATGCGGGCGACCCGTATCAGCGCCAGATCGAACGCCATGTCGAACTGCTGAAGAAAAAACTTCAGGAACACAAAATGGACTTTCATCAGGTCCATCTGGCATACCAGTCCAAAGTCGGTCCGCTGAAGTGGCTGGAGCCGTCGCTCGAAGACGCTCTGCAGCGCGTACGCAACCGCGGGGTGATCATCTACCCGATCGCGTTTACGATCGACAACTCCGAGACGGATTACGAACTTGCCATCGAGTACCGCGAGATCGCCGAAGAGATGGGCTTCAAAGAGTATAAGGTCTGCCGCTGCGTCAATGACAGTTCGAAATTCGTCGAGGCGCTTCAAGAGATCTACACCAAGATGAAGTGACCCCGGGACAAGGGAAAGTGAAAAGATGACCGTAGTGATTTTTGATATGGACGGGACACTGATCGATTCCCAGAAAGATATAACCGCATCGATCAACCATGTACGCAGGACCAACCACGGCCTGGAACCGCTGACTTGTGATTTTGTCGTTGAAGCGATCAACCGGGATAAGCGCAACCTGGCCAAGCTCTTTTACAACACCGAACTCTACGAAGACCGCGACCGTATTATCTTTGAGGCCCATTACCACAAGCAGTGTACGGAGTCGGTGGTGCTTTATAACGGCATCAAAGAGCTTATTGTCGAACTGTATGCCAGGGGGGTGAAGATGGGTGTCGCGACCAATGCACCGAGCCAGTTTGCGATCAGGATGCTGGCGCATACCGGCATATCTGCCTATTTCGAACGTATCGTCGGTGCCGACATGGTGCCGCTGCCGAAGCCGGACCCGGCGATGCTGCAGGTGACGCTGGAACACACCTACTTCGATTCGGCCGTTGACAGAGCCTTTATGGTGGGGGACAACTCCAAAGATATGGAGGCCGGTTTCCGCGCGGGGGTGACTTCTGTCTTTGCGACCTGGGGTTTTAGCCCGCAGGGCCACGGCGACCATATCATCCATTCGCCGCAAGAGCTGCTCGATCTTCTCTGATGCGGTTTCCGTTTTTTCTCTTCCCTCTCTTTGCATTGTCACTGAGCGCTTCAGAGCTGCTGGAACGCACCCAGGTGATGATGGGCACCTTTGCGACCGTTTCTCTGCCAGAAGAGAAGGGGGTACAGCTCCAAAAAAGTTTCGAACGACTGAAGGCGGTTGAACATTCGCTTTCGAGTTATGACCCCCGTGCCGATATTTACAGGCTCAACCACAACCGCGAGGCCAGGCTCTCGCCATATACTTTCGAAGCGCTGAAGCTCTGCAAACACTATTATGAGGTGAGCGGCGGCTATTTCGATATCACTGTCGGCTCCATCACAAAAGCGCTCTACGGCTTTGGCGAAGAGGAGCGCGCCGCCCAAAAGAGTGAGCTGCAAAATGCCAAAATCGATTTTAACGGCGTGCATTTCAATGAAAGGGAGGCGCACCTTGATGAGGGCGTTACGGTCGATCTGGGCGGTATGGGCAAAGGCTTCGGCATTGACAAGGCTGCCGCGTACCTGCAGGAGCAGAACATCACCGAAGGGAGGGTGGCACTGAGCGGTGATATCCGCTGCCTTGACATCTGCAAGATGGCGGTCCAGAACCCTTTCGGTGAAGGGATTATCGCCTCTTTCAGCACGAAGTATCCGAATATGGCGCTCTCGACCAGCGGCAACTACCGCCGTTATGTCGGCGACAAAACAAACAACCACCTGATCGATCCGAAAATCAAACGCTCCGAGAAGACCTTCGCCTCCATCACCCTGATCTCGCGAGGGCCCAATAGCGATATCGATGCCTATGCGACGGCGGCGGCCGTCATGCCGTATGAAAAGGCTGTCGCGTTTCTGGAGCAGCGCAGTGTCGGCTACATTCTGATCACAACTGTAGGCGAACGCATTGTCAGCGAGAATATTGGGTACTATGTCACGGATTTGGAGTTTGCTGCGACTCCGAAGTCAAGTTGTAAGATAGAATAGTTAGAAATTTTACGCTACGGGTGTGTCAAGAGATGATTTCGGTATTAATGCCGAAATGTATGATGTACCGATTCAAAAAAGTCTTGAACTTGCAAAACGTTCAAATTGTCACAGATTCAACCTTTCTACGATGTGGCATTTTCAGAGAAACATTTTGCTACGCAAAAGCGGTACCCTTGTTTTCACAGAAATGTCAGCAAGCTGAGCGTTATACTCATTTTCAGAGAAACATCCCTTCGGGAGCGGTACCCTTGTTTTGTGTCACCCTGCATTACACTTTAGTGTTTTATTCTCTGTCGCGCCAGAGATGAAACCCGTAAAGCAAAAGCCAACTGCCCTAAAGAAACATCGCTGCGCGAGCGGTACCCTTGTTTTGGCTTTTGTAGGGTTGGAAACAGAGTCGATGTACGAAGTACCGACGCCGTAGACTATTGAGGGAAAGAAGAGAGGCGCTCTATTTTTTCTGTGCGTATTGGATTGTTCTTTAAAGATGTTACTTTTTATTCATAGTGTTTGTTTTCTTAAAAGTCAGTGCATCTGTCGAGGGAGTTTGTAATGCTGGTAAGGCAAATGCGTAGAAACAGGGAATAGTGCTCGGCGGCAACTTTGTCCTTTTCTTTTTTGGTTACTTTTTCTTTTGGACAAGCAAAAGAAAAAAGTAACATCCTACTATAAAATTTAATTCAAAAAAGTCGTGAACTTGCAAAACGCTCATATTGTCACTGATTCAACCTTTCTTCTCTGTCGCGCCAGAGCAGAAATCTTGAGGGAAAGAAGAGAGGCGCTTTATACTTCTGTACGTATCAACATCCCGGCTAAAGATAAGACTTATTCAAAAGCAGTGCGTTAGTTGAAGCAGTTTATATTTTTACGTCAGAACAGTGATTCCAAAAGCGGTAACGATTGATCTGGATAAGAAAACTGACACTTTTAGGGAAGCATGACATCTCTTGACAATGGCTGCGTCCTGGTACAGTGAATGAGGCAGGAGAGTTTCGTGACTCCGAGTATAAGATACATTTGAAAGTGGCTAAACCCGCCTTTGCACTTTCTTTTTTCCGCTAGGTTTTTCTTTGTGCAAGCAAAGAAAAAAGTAGCATCCCTAGCGATATGAAGTAATAAAAAAAGTCAGCCAATATCAGCAACAAACTTAACGCATTTATTTAATCCGTCCGCCCTCGATCATCTTGTGTTACAATAAAAAAAGACCAAAAAAGGAGCATGACCATGAAAGAGTTTGATCCTGAAAAATACAAAGCGATGGTCCGTTCTTTTCAGGAACGCGACGATCCGTTGGGCTGGTTCGACAGCATCTACAGCGATGCCGAAGGCGACCATAATGCCGTCTTCTGGGCGGACCTTGCGCCCAACCCGTATCTGGTCAAATGGCTGGAAGAACATCCGCTGAAAGATTCCGGCAAAAAAGCGATCGCGGTCGGCTGCGGCGTAGGCGATGATGCAGAAGCAATGGTGGCGTACGGTTATGAGGTGACCGCTTTCGATATTGCCCCGAGTGCAATAGGACTTTGCAAAAACCGGTATAAAAAGAGCAGGGTAAACTATCTTGTTGCAGACCTGTTTGCTTATCCTAAAGAGTGGTTCCAAAACTTTGACCTGGTTTATGAATGCAACACGATTCAGGTACTGCCGGGGAAATACAGGCTTCAGGCGCGGGACGCCATGGTTTCGCTTTTAGCAGAGCAGGGTGACCTGCTTGTCTCCTGCCGATCTCGCTTAGCGGGAGAACAGGAGAATGATATCCCGCTGCCGCTGGACCGCCACGAAATAGACGGTTTTGTCCGCTGCGGATTGCGTGAAAAAAGTTTTCTTGCTTATGACGATGAGCAGGAGCCGCCGGTGCCGCACTTTTGGGCATGGTATAAAAAAGAGTCCTGAAAGAGCTTGCCATTTAGATTTTTTGCGACTATAATTGAAGAAAAAAGGAGTTGTCATGAAGTTTTTTATAACACTGATCGCCCTGGGCTCGCTTGCCTTCGGCGGCAATTTTACCCTCGAGAGCGATACGCTGATGGGACAGTTGACAAAGGCCGAAGAGTTCAGCGGTTTCGGCTGCAACGGTAAGAATATCTCACCGGAACTGCACTGGACAAACCCGCCCAAAGGCACGAAGAGTTTTGCGATCACCGTGTACGATCCCGATGCGCCGACAGGCAGCGGCTGGTGGCACTGGCTGGTCGTAAATATTCCCGTTAAGACAACAGCTATTTCAGCCAACGCTTCAGCGGAGCATAAACTGCCGAAAGGGGCCATCGAGACGATGACCGACTACGGTTTCGGCGGTTTCGGCGGTGCCTGTCCGCCTAAAGGCGACAAGGCCCATGCGTATATCTTCACGGTCTATGCTTTGGATGTCGACAAACTGGATGTCAAAGACAAAACGGACAGCGCCATAGTCGGCTATAACATAAATGGCCACACCATTCAAAAAGCGACGATGGTTTCGTATTACCAAAGAGACTGACGCCCATAAAATGCGCCGTCAAAAATCCCGTAGGAGGATTTTTGACGGTTGGCATATTCTTTCCTCTGCTAATCTATCAATGTCCTCTGCCTCTTACGTACTATAAACTCTGTATTCCAATGCTTGTGTTATTGCTTATTTTCGCTCTCTTGGTCTTTTGGGGAGCTAACAGTTTACTTCTCTGTAATGCTATGAATTTCTTAACAGCTTATCTGTTATTTCAAATAAAGTGCGGCTTTGCTCTTTTGTGATCGGTATATGAAAATCATCATTAATGATTGAATGCAATTGCACATGATCAGTGATATCGATCATTTCTGTACTCTCTTCACCTATTCTGTGATAGGTTTTGTTTTTTAATGACAGTGTGATGTCTTGACGTTGAAGCGCGATTACCAGGTTATTTACAAATACAGCATTCGGATAATTTGATGAATAAAAATTCCCCATGATGCAATCGGATTGTGTGTATGTTGCCAAATTGAATTTATATAAAGAAAAATAACCTTTTGGTGCTAATACCTCTAATTGGTATTCATTGTCTTTATTTTGGATGATTCTGTACTTTTGGCTGCCATCATCTATATCATTTAGTTTCAGTGGTGTATTGGGACACGATGCCCCGAACCCAACATCAACCAAATATTTGCTGTCTTGCCATTCCAACAATGTAATACGATGTGTCCGGGGTGTATCTATGTCTTGGTTATTAATGACTCTTGCGATCAATATGCGAGTATTGAAACCTAATGACTGTAAAACGTCATGCAGTAATTTGTTATGTTCAAAACAGTAGCCGCCAAGATTTTTGATGACGATTTTGTCAATAATATCTTCAATTTCCAATGAAATCGGTTGTTTTAGCAGTACTGCAATATTATTAAAACTAAAGTTTTCAAGATGCTTTTTTTGTATCTCTTCGACTAACTGTAATGACAGTTCTCCTGGTTTAATATTTAGCTTTTTAAAATAAGGTTGAAAATCTTCTATATTTATGAGTTATCCTTTTTAAATTTTAATTTAATTGCATTTATAACGTTTAAACTCACTAACTGTTTGCCAAGTCAGAACCCTCGACGCAGGCATAGGGTGTCAGCATTTCCATATGACCTTTATGAGCTAGGCTCCGGCGTGAAGTGTCGTCGGCTCCGGCCCGTTGTCGGTCGAGCCTTTCATCTCCAGGATCAGTACTTCCGATGGCACTTCAAAAGGAGTCACAACCCTTCGGTGCACAACCAGCCATTCTTGTGGATTCACAAAGTCATCGACGTGAATAGGACGGCAGCCGCCAACCAAGGCAGGGCTAAGGCGGAATACCGACATCCATAGAGACGACACGATGCGCGATGGAACGTTGATGCCTCTCGTCAGGCTTGCGATACAGACTTTTCCGCCGGGCATCATCACGCGATGTGCCTCTGCGAAGAACTGCCCGATATCTGCCTCTGAGAGCAGATCCAGAACGTAGCTGGCTACAACGCGATCGACCGAACGATCGGAGAGAGGAAACCAAACTGCGCCATCGGACAAGACCGCTTGCGCACGCTCGCCGTACGTCGCTAGCTTGCGCTTCGTGAGTCCGATCATGACAGGGCTGACATCGCAACCGAGATAACTCGTCGAGAAAGGCAAGTGCTTTTCAAGAAGACTGGCGGCGAGCTTTCCGGTGCCACAGCCAAACTCGAAAACATGCCGAGCATCTGGGAAGCTCGCATGGGCGACCAGGTCGTCGAGCGCGGGATCTTCGTAGAAGCCTTGGCTGTCTTGCTTTTTCCCGAAGTGGTCGTAGTAGGCCTGCACAGATGCGGAATCCAGTACTCGCTTTTTCTTAGGCACGCATATCTCCTTACATCTCCGCGTAATAGGCGCGAGGAAATTCAAAAATTCAAGGTCAGGTGACAACTCACTACTTTGCACCTCTAAAAACCTTAGAGACTACAGCGGGAGAAATGTGTAATTACCTTGCAACTTCTGCCTGTTTATAACCATCTTATAGTGCGTTCATTATAGCTGAGTTTCTTTTATAAATCTTGCCTCTTGCCACTCCACGATTAACCGAGTGATGAATGATCTGCAAAGTCAAGTCTTAATCTTTAAAAATAGTGAAATATCACCTGACTTTAAAGTTACTATGCAGACCTAAACGCTATACTGTCACCATGCGTTCGTGGTGAAACTGGTAGACACGCTAGATTCAGGTTCTAGTGGCTTAACGGCTGTGGAGGTTCAAGTCCTCTCGGACGCACCAACTTTCTTTCAAAAATTTTCCAAAACATATTATAGATTTTGTCTTTTGTTCCCTTACACGATTTACAATGTATGTATTCACACATATCAGACGCCATACTGCAGCTTCGAGCGCATCATCTCGTTTCGATCCAGCTTGTCAACGTTGACGATGAACGAAAAAAGATGAAAATGTATTTTTGATGCCGAGCCAAAGAACTATTTCTTGCGAAGGCCTACGCTAAAGCGTGCGCCTTTGTCGGTGTTTTCGACGTCAAGGGTTCCATTGATGTGGTTGTTGATGATCATCTTGGCCATGTAGAGGCCCAGCCCTGTTCCGTTTTTGGACTTGCTGCTGAAGTAGGGCTCAAAGACCCTGTCGATGATCTCCTCTCCTATGCCCCCGCCATTGTCTTCGATGGTGATCTGTATCGTCTCCTCGTCGCTGTGCACCTTTATCCAGATGTGGCGATCGGCTATCTCTTTGGCTGCAAGTGCGTCGATGGCGTTGTTTATAATGTTGATGAGGACCTGGACGAGTTCATTCGCATAGGTTTCGATGAACTCACTCTTCTCCTGCCCGATATGCATCTGTACGTGCTCCATCATCAGACGCGGCTCGATGAAATGGCGTATACGCTCGATAAGCGCGTTGAGCGATATCTCTTCTTTGTCCTTTTCGGGCTTGAAGTAGGTCTGAAAATCATTGATCGTGTCGGAGAGGTAGATCATTGTATCGGAGACCCGGTCAAGTATCTTTTCGCATTCGCTGGGCTCTGTGCCCGCGATTATCGAATTTAGTCTCACCTTACTGATCATCAGCGTCGTTGTGGAGAGAGGCTGACGCCACTGGTGGGCTATCATGCTCATCATCTCGCCCATGGTCGCCAGACGCGACTGGGAGATCATGACCTGCTCTTGCTGGGTGATCTGCGCCACCTTTTGCGAAACCATGTCTTCAAGGGAGGCGTTGAGCTCCTGGAGCTCTTGCGTTTTTTGCGCGACCTGTTTTGCAAGCTGCTCGTTAAACCTGCCAAGAGCCTCCTGGTGAGAAGTGAGCTCACGCTCAAAATCGATGATCTTCTTAGTGTAGGCGCGGAAAAAAAGAGTCGCTATGACAAGGCCCAAAAGCGAAGTGACAATGGCTGTTTCAGAGAGCTGTAAATCGTAAAAGATGCTTGCCAAGAGTACGACAGATATGGAGATAACACTGATGATATTGCCTGCGCGAATGCCTCCGGTGATGTAGGCGGCAAAGATAAGAAGATAAAACCAGATAATACGAAACTCGTCATGCGGCACTAAGAGCAGCGCCGAGACAAAGTCAACGAGCGTAACCGCATACATCAGGTAGACACTCTGTAGGTAACGTCCTTTAGGGCCGCGCAGCCTGTAGAACAGCAGCAGCGCGCTGAGGACAAGGAGACCATTGACTACTGTCTGGATCGTTCCGAGTGGCGTTATTTCCAGTGAACTCAAGACAGCAAAGACAGAAGCAGAGAGCGCTATGACCAGTAAAATCGTGTTGATGACGCGATACTGAAACTTTAAAAGCAGTTCACTCTGCTCGAAGGTATGACCGCTTTCAAGAAGATCGGAAAAAAAAGAGTACATTCTTGCCTTTACATAGAACTTTCCCTGCTGAAAACGTTTTGATCCGCGCTGATCGCAAGTGTCTATGGAAAATCTGTCTAAAAGTATACATTTTTATAGCTTATCTATAACAGATAGAAATTAAATACACCGTTGTGAGTGAATCTCCGCTTTTGAAAATTTACTTGCAGGAGTGTCGAACATCATCAAAGGGCGTAACAAGATGTTTGCCTGCATTCACCAACGCATCAGACACCGTCCGGCAGCTTAGAGCGCATCATCTCCTTTCGATCCAGCTTGTCACCGTCGACTATGAAAGTACCGTCACCGACTGCGTGAAGCGTCCGCTTCTCTTCGCGTGAAGTGTCGAAGTAGGCAGCGACGCCTTCGAGTACGACAATGTTGTGTTTTTCGATGATATCGACAACTTTGCACTCGATATTTGCCAGGCACTCTCTGATCAGGGGAGTTCTGACCCGTTCTGCCTTCACGGGAGTCAGCCCGAACTTTTCAAATTTGTCGGTGTCGGCGCCGGAGCATGTCCCCACGCCGACGACCTGATCGATCATATCGACAGTAGGAATGGCAATGACGCACTCCCCGGTTTCTTTAAGTGCGGCATAGGAGTAGTTCCAGGGCCCCGTAGTTATGGCAAATATCGGCGTAAAGTCCATGACCATGGTCCAGGAGATGGTCATGATGTTGTTCTTCTCTCCGTCACTTGTCGTAATGAAGACAACAGGCCCTGCCTCCATCAGCGTAAATGCTTTGGCGATCGGCATCTTTTTCATCATGGAATGTGCTCCCTTCTCGTTATTTAACAACTATATTACCTTTTCGGGCGTTAATTGAAGACGGAGGCATGATTAAAGGGGTCGGTTTATGTCAGATTATTATAGTGTGAGATTGAAGTAGGCATTCCCAGGTTCAACTCGGGAATGAAAAACGGTCTTTATTTTACCGTTTCCATACCTTGATCGATCCAACCCCAATTGATCCCGCCGTCTAACTCATAGACATTTTTAGAGGTGCCCTTAATATATTACAAAATATAATGCGTAGATACTATCGGTAATAAAGGATGGAAATGACACTACAGAGATTAGCAGCAACGGCTGTTTTGGGGTTAAGCCTCGCTATGCCATTAACGGCAGGTGATCTGATCAGCGAAGCATTGGTTGCAAAAGCACAAAAGAGCACGGAAGCGATCACGCCTAAAGAGCTTAAGAAACTGATCGATGATGGGACCGAATTTGTCGCTTTGGATGTACGTGAAGCGGATATGCGTATGGAAGGTACTTTTGATGCCGAAAATAACATAGAGATAGCCCGGGGTGTTCTTGAATTCGACGTTGGGGACAAAATACCAGATAAAAAAGCCTTGGTCGTTGTCTATTGTAGAGTAGGCAAAAGTGCCGTATTGGCAGCACAGACCATGAAGCAGGAGCTTGGTTACAGTAATGTCCGTTATCTCAAAGGCGGTCTCGACGCCTGGATGGAAGAGGGCTACAGTATTTACAACCATTTCGGTGAAGTCAAACTGGCAAAGTAGCAGTTTCGCACATCAGGTGTGATCTGGTCTGAGAATTGCTACAAAAAAGCTGATCTCAGGTCTTCTCACCTTCGAAACCAAAAGAGATGAAGGATGTGTGCTTCGCGGGAGTGTTTAAAATTTTGATGATGGCTATTAAATACTAGTCTGTGATAAGTCTTATGCATAGACTAAAGTCTGAGATAGTGGCTACCAATTCTCTATTCTTCGTAAACACTAATTGCAAAGTAATGTCATCATCAGCATTTGTTTTTTGTGCTTTAAAATGCAAATTTGCTTTTTGAATGGCATATGCTTCATAGACTCGGATCTGTTCCAATTCAATCATAAGGTTCGTAGAAGATTTCATTCCAAAGCCATTCGACATCATCCCTCCGCCTGGAGAAAACAAAACAGTTCCATCACTTAATGAGAAAACAGCATTAACACGAAAATTGCGGTATTTGACTGCTTCTTTAATCGGAATTGCTGTTAGACCATTGAATTGATAAGGTTCAAGTATTTTTGGCCAGTTACGATTAATCGTTTCAACAAGTTCGTGATTTGACCAGTGGCCATCGTGCGATAAGATATCGATCGCATAAAAAGTATCCTCAGTGATTACAGCAAATAATAAGTGGTTGTCATCAATAAAATCTTTAGTGAGGTGCAGATGGTGTATTCCCCAATCATATAACAAGCCATCGAGGGGCCTTTTAGAGGGCTTTTTAATTTCAGGCCTGTTAATGATTTCATTACTTAGATACGGCATTAGATTTGCACCAGATGTAATGGCATTTTTTAGCTTGAACCATTTTTCTTCTAAGCCATCCGGACAAACGAAGGTATCAGACTCAAACACGGTTCGTGGGGTTTTCGTTGGTATTCTTGAATGTATATCAAAAAATATTTCTAAAATTCTAGAATCGCCAATCGTATCCGTATTTAGATTGAAATCTTCTTGCAAAAGCTGTCGTAAAATGTTTCGATAGTCTGAGATGAAATCAGCGTATATATTCATATGTGGTCCATAATCGTTTCCTGAAGATTATACATCACTGGAAAGAAAATAAAAAATTTTATAACAGAGTAGATCTGCATATTCAGCGATAATCTAATTAGCCATTATCCCCTGCCAGACCTCTTTTAAAAGCAGCCAGAGCAGGTACAAACCTAACAACTGTAACAGGGCGAAGGCTGCGAGTTTGACCCAGATAAAAAAGCTCCATCCCTCAACGATGAGAAACCCGCTGAAGATGTCGAGGAGCGCGACGATGAAGAGAGCGACGGCGGGTTTAACGGCTTGGCGTTTTTTCTCTTTGGAGGCGAAGAGGAGAAAGTGGCCTGTGACCATGATGAAGAGACCCATGGAACCGAGGTGCGGCAGGGCGGTTTCGAGGAGGCCGTAGCTGCTTTTGGGGGCACTGAAGAGGGCTTTGCTGCCGAGGTAGTAGCTCTGTACCGCCTCGTAGGAGAAGCCGATCTTGCTGAAGAAGAGCACTGCGCCGCTGGCAAGCAGCAGCGTGCCGAAGAGGGCAAAGTAAGCGATGGCGATGCGGTAGCTTTGGTGCATCAGTTCAGGTCGCTTTTCTGCGGTATGAAGAGGTAGAAGAGCGAGGCCAGTGTCATTACAAGGGCCATGAGATGCCAGGCGTAAAAACTGACGATCCACGGCATGATAAAGAGCGGCGATAGGTAGTAGGCCAGCGGTAAAAGTATGATGGACAGAAGCGCCAGTATCATGGTGAGGTTGATGTTGATCAGGCGCAGCTTCTGGTTCTGGCAGAGCCTTGCGTAGACGGCGCTGAGGGTGAGCAGCGTCATCATCATAAAAAAGATATCGCTGTGCATAAGCTCGAGCAGAAAGTGCTCGCTGACCGGTTCGACGAACGCCTCTTCATTGCCAAAGAGGGACTGTGCAAGGTGCGACGGGGTCAGGCCGATGTGGTCGTTCTTGAGGAAAATGTCTGCTGTCAGAAAGAGCAAAATAAAAAGAAGCAACCCGCCCAGAAGGGGGCGCATCAAACTGTCGTTTTTAATGTCTTTGACGAGGGTGAACTTCATCTATTTCTCTTTGAAAAGCAGGTCGAAAACGGCGAGGGCGAGGCGTGCACCGTCGGTGACGTTGCGCGCCCCCATGGTGGCACCGGTCACGGTCGGGATGTCTTTGCCGACGCGAAGGGTGTCTTCGCTCGTCTTGCCTTTGAACTGTCCGACATACTCTTTTGAGGGGGTGTACTCCGGCGGCTCGTTAAAGGCGATCACCTCGACGCTTTCGATGACCCCTTTCGGGGAGATCATATAGAGTACTGCGGCATCTTTGGTGCGCACGACACGAGAGATCAAAATGGCATAGGAGAGCGGTTTTGCATCTTTCGTGATTGTAAAGGTACGAAATATCTTGGAGCCTGTCGGCATTTCGGCTTTTTTATAGACGACTTCAGCCTTGTCAATGGTCAGCAGGACATTCTTTTTCTCGATCTGGACCTCTTTGCCGTAGACAGCGTGAATGGCATCAAAGGGGGTGACAAGGAGTTTTGCTTGAAGCGAGGCCAGGATAAGAACAGTTAGGATAATAAAGCGCATAGGTAAGGTCTCTCTTTTTTTTTGAAGTATATCATTTCCTGAGAGAGCCTCTCGGTACTCTTTTCAGGTAATGATCAATGCTGCAGGGTCAAAGCAGTATGAACCCTGCGTTAAGACTAAGGGATGAGATGCTCGAACTTCCTGTCGGTCAGCGTTTCCAAAAAGGCGACGAGGGCATCCTCCTCTTCATCGCTCAGACCGAGGTTGCCGAGTTCATTGACATTCTTGGTCAGTTCAACCTCGCCTGTCTCCCACGTGGCGTTTGTCTCGGGGTTGATGCCGCCGACGTCACGGGTGTTGTAGAAGTGGACGACGGTTTTGAGCTCTTTGAAGAGCCCGTTGTGCATATAGGGACCGGTGACGGCAATGTTGCGTAGCGTGGCCACTTTGAATGCACCGTTAAGACCGGCGTCATTGACATCCTCGCGCGCGCCCAGACCGTTGTCGACGAAACCTTCGCCCAGACCGTTAGCCTCACGCAGCGCATGATTGACCGGAACGCCGAGGTTATCGTAGGAGTAGTCGGTAAAGAGCGGACGGCTGCCGTCATCTGTCGTTCCCGGGTGGCAGGCGGAACAGAGGGCCTTGCCTTCAAAGAGCCTGCGTCCCTCTTCTTCCTGAGGGGTCAGGTTCTCTCTGCCCGCCAGAAAACGGTCATATTTGGAGTCGAACGGCGAAAAGAGGTCGCTCATCTCGAAGAGGGAAATCGTGTCGGCGACAGCATCATAGGCATTTTCGTCATTGTCAAAAATATCATCGCCGTAGATATTCTTGAGCTGACTGACCGTCTCGTTGTTCTCTTTGATGCGATCGATCACGGCACTTTTACTCGGCATCATCATTTCGAGCGGGTTCAGGAAGGGCCCTTTTGCCTGGGCTTTAAGGTCCTTCGCCCTGCCGTCGTTGAACTGCCCGCCGAAAAAGATCCCTTCGCGCTTGTCAAAATAGAAGCCCGGCGCAAACTTGGCGTAGGCTGCCGTCGGTGCGTTTCTGTCTCCGATGGAGAGGTTGTCGTCACCCAAGGAGGCTCCCAGGCTCAAATTTGTCGGGCGGGTATCGACCATGGCATGGTCGAGGTTATGACAGGAAGCACAGGAAATGGTCCTGTTCAGCGAGAGGCTCTTGTCGTTAAACAGGGCTTCGCCCAAAGCGATCTTCTTCCGGTTCAGGGTGGCGTTGTCCAGCTCGGGATCGCTTGGCGTTTCACAGCCCGAGATGCCCAGAAGCATTACCGTAACTGCCAAAAGGCCCGAAATGGTGCGGTTTGGTTTCATCGTTCTTCTCCTGTATCCACTATATTCTCGTTGTTTCAAAAACTGCATCAGAAGATAAATCCAAGCCCCAGGCTGAAGGTGTTGTAGTCTTCGGCAGCAGCGGCGTCCATCTTTGTCATCGCGTAATCCATCTTAAGTACCACCTGCTCATGCGGGAAAAAGTTCACACCGACGGTCGTGGTCGTCTCTTTTGTGTCGGTGCTTGCTGTTTTCAGCAGACCGTTGCTGTCGAGGTAGTCATAGTTTGCAACCGCGTTTCCGTTTGCGTCAACCACATTTTCTGTCGGGTCAACCACATCGTATTGGACAAAAACAGGCAGCTTGTAACGCGTTTCGGCCATTGCCAGAACATCGTACTGGAGGTTGAGATAATAGCCGTAGGAATCGGACATGCTAAGCCCGTTCGGGTTGAGCGGATCATTCTGTTGCGCGGAAATCTTTTTAGCACCATCTATATGCGATGCGGCGTAGAGCGCTTTGGCTTTAAAACCGTCGATCTCATAGGTAGCGTGAATATCATAGATCAGGGCCGAGGCACCGGTGACACTGCCCTGAGTCGCATCGCCGTAATAGAGCGAGGCACCCAGCAGAAGCCCGTTGATACCCCGGTAGTCCAGGCGGCCGACAAAGGCGGCTTTGTCGAAGGCAGATTTGCCTGTTGAACCGGCAGCGCTCTCATAGATCTGCTCTGCCGTACCGGCAAATTCGTTATCGAGGTCCAGGGTCTGGATGATACCGGCGTTATAGCTGATGCCGCTCTCACCGAACGAACCGTAGGCGATTGCGCCGGTTGAGTGCCAGGTAGAAGGGATGATCAACTTTTCCGTTTTCGGTTTCTGAACGGTGTTGAAGAGCGTCGGTTCGTGGCGCATATTGATCAGACCCATCGGCACCAGCAGGTGGCCCAGCTGCAGGTTAAACGATCGATACATCAAAAAATCAAGGTACATGAATTCGACAATAGCGTAGCCCTCAGGCTCAGCCATCTCGGGATTGGCGCCGCCGTGTTCAAACTCGAGCTCGGTGTTGAGGATGATGTTGTCGGTGAACTTATAGCCGATATAGGGCACGAAGTGGTAGACATCGGCTGTGGAGCCGGCGTCGGTCTGGTCACTGTGGGCAAAATACATATCGCCGTACCCGCCGATAGAGAGGGGAGAGGCGGATCTATAGACTTTTGAAGCGGCGGCTCCCATACCGTTGTGGGAAAAAGCGGTGTCGACGGTGGTAAAACCGACTTTGGCGTTTGAGGTCTCGTCCACAAGCGCTTCCTGGTTGGCTTGGAGTTCGGCAACCTGTTTTTTAAGTGCTTCTATCTCCGAAGTGTTGTCGGCATAAGCAACATTCGCGAGTACAGCGGCTGCAGACAGGGCAAGTACAGTTTTTTTCATTTTGTGTTTTCCTTATTTATTTTAATAATCGTTTTCACAATCAAATTTATTCCGGCATACTAACAGAGAGAAAAAGGTTTGTCAATAGTTTTGAAAGTAGTTATCATTATTTTTAAAAAACAGCCAGGAAAAATTTTCCCGATGTAACGAATAGTTACAATAATAAGAATAGATATCATATTTAACGGGAGTGAAAAATTAGCTATTTTGTCTACTGAAATCTGGAAAAAGTGAAAAAGGGAAAGAGTACCGGTCTGCTTTAGTGCAAACCGGCCGGGGACAGAAGGGGGTTTGTGTTAGATGTCACACTTTTTAGTGATGATGCACAGCGGACAAAAATTGGCAAGCCCTGCAGTCAATGGTATTACACCGAGGTAGAACCAGGCATTACCTGTGATAAAACCGGTTGCGATAAGTCCGAGACCAAGTGCAATGCGGATAGGGCGGCAGACCGCTCTTATTTTCATGACATTCATTGATGTTCTCCAATCTGATTAATTCTGTGGAATTATAGCAGAAAAGGAGAGATAGGCAATTTAGTTGTTAAAGTTATTATGATTTGTTAAGCTAAAAGGCCCTGCTTATCAGAAGGTCATACCTGCAGAAAAAGCAAAATAGACCAGTGGCGTATAGACAGCAACAGAGAGGTAGGGCATCAGCGGATGAAGCGGGGCGATAAGCATCGCGGACATCTCAGGCGTGAGCTCCTGCTTTTCAAAGACCTGCTGGATCAGTAATATCTTGGTGGCGATGTCGACCGTTTTGATAAAGATCAGGGCAACAGCACTGAAGGCAAAATCGGTGATCATCGCCAGAGCGATACCGAAATAGAAGGTCGGGTGCATCAGGAAAAAGAGGATGATATTCTTATTGTAGAAGCGGTACATCTTGCCCAGCATGACAAGCAGGTTCTCGCCTTTTTGCCACTGGATCTCAAAGAGTTCCAATGCGATGTAGAAGATAATCAGCAGATAGATGTTTTCCATGCCTTTATTATAGCCGTTTTCGTCCCTGTTATTTAGGGCATCTCTAAAAACCCTAGTCCGCCTCAGCGATAGAGAGAAGTTCACAATCAAGGCGATCTTTTGAAGCCCTAGCTATCGCTAAGGCGAAAATGAGCAACGCGGAGTGTGGGCTTCTCTCTATCGCCCTGTGGGAGGGATAAAGAGAGCGATCTTGAACAGAATTTTCTTTTATCATAGCTTCAGCTATGACGCAAGAAAAGTTCTGCACAATCTCATCTCTCTTTCTTCCCTCTGAGGTTTACTAGGGTTTATAGAGGTGCCCTTTAGCCAAAATAAACAAGCAAACAGATAAAATGCCATACTTATATACAAAGAAGCTGATGATATGATCGAATACTATATTACGACCGGTGAAGAGTCTCCAGTGATGACAGAGCTTGAGATGGATTATATTGAGACGGCTCCCGATGAAGAACGTCCATGGCTGTTGTGGGCTTTTCTGAAGATGAAAGAGGTCGATGAACAGGGTTTCCCGACCGCATCGGAGTTGAGCACGCTTCATGAAGTCACGCTCTCCCTCGAAGAGGCGCTGGGCAAAGAGCTTGACGCCGTCTATGTCGGGCAAAAGTATGCCGAGGGGTGGCTGGAGCTCTACTACTATGCGCCGACGGCCAAAAAGTTTCAGTCAATCGTCACCGAACACGCTTCCAGCCACTATGTTTTTGACACGGGTTCCGCCAGAGATGCCAAGTGGGAACATTACCGTTTCAGGCTCTATCCTGATGCTTTGATGCTTCAGCAGATACAGAGCCGTGACATCATCGAAGAGCTGAGAGAGGCCGATGACGATCTTTCACAGCCGCGTGAAGTCGAGCACTATCTTCAGTTCCAGACCGAGGCCAATGCGAAAAGAGCAGGCGACAGGCTTGCGCAGGAAGGTTACACATTTAAAGAGATCACCTACGACAGCAGTGAGGAGTATGCCCATACACTGACCCTGACAAAAGAGCACATTATCGATGAGTCCCTTCTCGGAGAGCTTGCCAAGTCTCTCATTGCAGCGGCATCCAAAGAGCACGGCCTTTACGCCGGTTGGAGTACGGTTCTCTCTGCATGAAAGAGATGTTCAGGATAAAAGGGACCTACGCCTACATCGTTGCTCTTTTTCTAAATGCCTTTACCGATCTCGGCCACAAGATCATTATCCAGAACACGGTCTTCAAAATCTACGACGATCAGGTGCAGATCATGCTGACGGCGGTCGTCAATGCACTGATACTGCTGCCGTTCATCCTTCTCTTTACACCGGCAGGATTTCTCTCGGACAAATTCGCCAAAAACCGTGTGATGACCTTTGCCGCCGCCCTGGCGGTCGTGCTGACTTTGGCCATTACCTTGTCGTACTATATGGGCTGGTTTGAAATAGCCTTCGGCTTTACCTTCTTGCTCGCAGCTCAGAGTGCCATCTATTCGCCTGCCAAGTACGGCTATATCAAGGAACTGGTCGGCAACAGGTTCATCACGGCAGGTAATGCCGCGGTCCAGGCCGTGACAACGGTGGCGATTCTTTCGGGTATCGTGATCTATACCCTCCTGTTTGAGAACAGTCTCGGCAGCTTTGAAAGTGCCGATGACATCATGCAGCAGGTCGCGCCGCTGGGATGGCTGCTGGTCATCAGCTCCGTGATCGAGCTCTACCTTGTCTCAAGACTTCCCAATCGAAGCGACAGAACCTATCAAAAAGTCTTTAGTCTCAGAAAGTACACAAGTGCTTTCTACCTGCGTAAAAACCTCAAGACCATCACGCGAAAACGCAATATCTTTGAGGCGATCCTGGCCCTATCTGTCTTCTGGGGCGTGTCGCAGGTGGCCTTGACCATCTTCGGCGCCTTTGCCAAAACGGAGCTTGGTATCACCAACACCATCTATGTGCAGGGCGTGCTGGGTCTTACGGCGGTGGGGATCATCCTGGGAGCACTCTTCGCTGCACGTTTTTCACGCTACTACATCCATACCGGCCTTGTCCCCTTCAGTGCGATGGGCATGGCAGTGAGTCTGCTTTTTATCCCGATGCTGCATGATCTGCGGCCGATAGCACTGCTCTTTTTTACCTTCGGCTTCTCATCCGGTGCGTTCATCGTTCCGCTCAATGCCTATATCCAGAAACATGCGCCCGGCGTCCACCTCGGGACGATCTTGGCCGGCAACAACTTTATTCAGAACATCTTTATGGTCACTTTTTTAATGGTGACGACCTTTTTTGCCTACGAGGGACTGAACGCCACCAATCTTTTTTACCTGCTGTTTGCGCTCACTTTTGCGATGGCATTCTATATGACCAGAAAATACCTCCTGATGTTCACCTGGTTTATCTGTGAACTCGCTTTGTCAGTTCGGTATAATCTGCATTTTATCGACAGTAATAAGGTACCGCACAGCGGACCGGTACTGCTGCTGAGCAATCATATCAGCTGGATCGACTGGCTCATCGTCCAGTTTCCGCTTGAGAGACGGATGACCTTTATGATGGACCGCGATATCTATAACTGGCCGGTGATTCACCGGTTTTTCAAATGGGGAAGGGCGATCCCGCTTTCGGCAAAAGGGGCCAAAGATGCCTTCAGAACGGCAAAAGAACGCATCGGTGAGAAAGAGCTGGTGACGCTTTTTCCCGAAGGTGCGATCAGCCGAAGCCCGGAGCTGCAGCCATTTCAGCGCGGTTTCGAGTTTGTGGCCAAAGGTTCGAACGGGGTGATCGTTCCCTGCTATATCGGCGGAATGTGGGGCAGCAGTATCTCACGCTCTTCCAAACGCTTTGTCGAAAAACGCGCTCTGTTACGCCGAAAAGTGACCGTTCTCTACGGTGATCCGATGCCGATGGACTCAACGGCAAAAGAGGTCCAGGAAGCGGTACAAAAACTCAAGGAGAGCTATGATGCACAATAAACCGAAATACACACTCTTTAAAAATGCGACCTATGCACTGGCCGGTCTTGTCGATGTGACAAAACATGAGAGCTCTTTCAAGCTGCAGCTGCTGCTGTTTGTTGTGATGAGCATTGTGGCCTGGGTACTGCCGATCGATATCGTCTATAAGTTTATTCTGAATATCTCGCTTTTTATTCCGATTTTGGCCGAACTGGCTAACAGTGCGATTGAGCGAGTTGTCGACCTGGTGACAAAAGAGTACCATATTCTGGCCAAGCAGGCTAAAGATGCCGGTGCCGCGATGGTCCTGGTCTCGTTGATCATGCTGGGTGCCATCTGGCTTGCGACCCTGGCGCTGGCTTTCAACATCGTTTGAAACGGACCGTAGCCTGACAATAGGTGAGCAATGTTATACGCTTGTGATAAACTGTACTTTTCAGGCAGTGCTTATAGTGCGGCAGATACTATTTTAGGAGCTTTTAATTTTGGTGTAGGTACGACGGTGTCAGATCATTAGTGTGTTTTAATTTCATTAGCAAAATCATTTTAAAGGAGAGTTTATGGCGACAGTTTTAATTATCGGAGCCGGCGGTGTCGGCGGGGTTGTTACCCACAAGTGTGTGTTGAACAAAGAGACGTTTAGCAAGATCGTTTTGGCGAGCAGACGTCTGGAGAGTTGTGAAAAGATCCGGAAGCAGCTTCCTGAAGGTGCGATCGAGATCGCGCAGGTGGATGCGGACAATGTGGACGAGACGGCAGCTCTTATCGAGAAGGTAGGCGCCGATATCGTCATCAACGTCGCCCTTCCGTACCAGGATCTCAGCATCATGGACGCCTGCCTTAAAACCAAGGTAGATTACCTCGATACGGCTAATTACGAACATCCGGATGAAGCAAAATTCGAGTACAAACTTCAGTGGGCCAAAGACGATGCTTTTAAGAAAGCAGACATCATGGGTCTTCTTGGAAGCGGCTTCGATCCGGGTGCCACCAACGTTTTCTGTGCCTACGCGCAAAAACACTATTTCGACGAGATCCATACGATCGATATTCTCGACTGCAATGCCGGTGACCACGGTTACCCGTTCGCGACCAACTTCAACCCGGAGATCAACCTCCGCGAGGTGAGCGCAAAAGGGCGCTACTGGGAAAACGGCAAGTGGATAGAGACTGAGCCGATGGAGATCCATATGTCATGGGATTATCCGGAAGTCGGGCCAAAAGAGAGCTATCTTCTTTACCACGAAGAGATGGAGTCACTGGTCAAACACATTAAAGGGCTTAAGCGTATTCGTTTCTTTATGACCTTCGGTGAAAGTTACCTGATGCATATGAAAGCGCTTGAAAACGTCGGTATGCTCGGCATTGAGCCTGTCGAGCACAAGGGTCAGAAGATCATCCCGATCGAGTTTTTGAAAACCCTGCTGCCTGATCCGGCGTCACTCGGCCCTCGCACCAAAGGCAAGACCAACATCGGTATTGTCGCCGAAGGGATCAAAGACGGGCAGAAAAAGAAGATCTACATCTACCAGGTAAGCGATCACGAGAAGTGCTATGCAGAGGTCCAGTCACAGGCTGTCTCCTACACAACCGGCGTTCCGGCAATGATCGGTGCCAAGTTGATACTGGAGGGGAAATGGCAGGCGAAAGGTGTCTTCAACATGGAGCAGTTCGATCCGGATCCGTTTATGGATGAGCTTAACAAGCAGGGTCTTCCTTGGAAGGTCATTGAACTGTAACAGCGTTCTCTCTTTTTGTGAAAAAAGAGAGAGACAAAAATCATACTGAACTATTCATCTCTTCTGCGTTTTCTGTCACCACTTCATTTTTCTTGGATCTATTGTTGTTTATCTTATCTACAGAGGCATTAGCGTCTTGGGAAATGGCCGTTATGTCTGCTTCAAGAGAACTCTTGGTATCTTTATCCGGGGCGACATCAACAATGATCTCTTTGACTTTTTTCTGACAGAGGTCAGCGAGTTTCGTGGCCGGATCATCTTTTTTGGGGATCAGCAATTCGTTGTTGGCAAGATTGATATTCTCCCATCCCTGGGGCACATAGCTGATATCATCGAGTTCGTAAAACTTATTGCTCCTGATCACATGATAGAGACGTCTGACATACTCATGTCGCAGTTCGGAGTAGTGGTTGAGATAAGAGATGAGCTCAAAAGGGTTATCGGTGTGGAGGCGTGCAGTTCTAAACTTTTTGTAAGCATAGCCCTTTGCCATCATACGGAAGTAGCTTTCGATGGAGGCTTCCAGGTTAGGGTAGACTTTGACATAGACGGTCTTTTCACCCTCTCTTGGAGTGCCTGCAGGCATGCGCGGTTCATTCGGATTGTATGACCATACGCCAAAGATATTGTTTGCGTCCCGGTAAAAGCGTGAACTTCCCCAGCCTGACTCCAGTGCCGCCTGCGCGATGACGACACTGACAGGGTGCGTGTGCAGGCGTTTAAGCAGGCAGGGATAGCCTTTGACTTTATAACGGACTTTCAAAAGCTGTATCTTTGCCTCTTCTTCGGGCGTTAGACTCTCTTTGAGACTGAGTTCGTAGACCATCTGGTATTCGGCATCAAGACGGGCTTTTACTTTTTTGATGGCAGCCACTGTCTTATTTAAAAAGAGACGTTTCGATTTCGGCGTCGCTCCGGGTCTTTTATCGGCACTTCTCTGCTTTTTGGCGGCAGATTTTGCGGTGCTCTCCGAACTGCCCTTGCTCTTTGCGCCACAGATTGAAATGTTCTGCTCTTCGCCTTGTTGGGCAAGGTCATTAAGACCTGTAGTGACGCTATAGATGACCAATGCGATAAATATGCCGATAATGGCTAAAATAGTCTGCTTCATTTAACTCACTTTTTAGAAAATAGCACTTTTTTTAAGCTAAAATATTGGTGTAGATTTAATAATAGAAGCGTAATAATAACTAAAAAGTCTGAGAATGATAAATTACAACAACCTTCCAAGCCCTTCATATGTCTGTGATCTGACCCGTTTAGAGAACAATTTAAAGCTATTGGCCCATGTCAAAAAAGAGAGCGGCGCCAAGGTCATACTCGCCCTCAAAGGCTTTGCGATGTGGTCGACTTTCGATCTTGTCAGTCAATATCTTGACGGCGCAACGGCAAGCGGACTGCATGAAGCACTGCTTGCCCACGAAGAGATGAGAGGGGAGGTCCACACCTACTCCCCCGCCTTTAAAGAGGAAGAGATCGAAAAGATCGCCTCCATTTCCGATCATCTGGTCTTCAATACGCCCGCACAGTTCAAACGTTTCAGCGCGATGGCAAAAGCGGTCAACCCAAACATCTCGATCTCCCTGCGTGTCAACCCGGAGTACTCATCATCACCGGTCGATCTCTACAACCCATGTGGCCTCTTCAGCCGTCTGGGTACGACCCTGGCCAACTTTGATGAGAGGATTGTAGGCGAACTGGACGGGTTGAATTTTCACGCCCTCTGCGAGCAGAACGTCGACGCTTTGGAAGGTGTCCTGGAGGCGTTTGAAGCGAAGTTTGGCAGCTACATCGACAAGATGAAGTACATCAACTTCGGCGGCGGCCATCATATCACCCGCAAGGACTATGATGTCGCGAAACTGATCGAAGTCATCAGGGCCTTTAAGGCGCGTCATAACAATATCGAGGTTTACCTGGAGCCGGGCGAAGCGGTCGGCTGGCAGACGGGCGAACTGGTCGCTACCGTCCTTGATGTCTTCCACAACGGTATGGATGTGGCCATTCTGGACACCTCGGCAGAGGCCCATATGCCGGACACTCTGGCCATGCCGTACCGGGCTGACGTGCGCGGTTCAGGCGAGGCGGGGGAGAAAGCTTACACTTACCGCTTGGGCGGCAACACCTGTCTGGCCGGCGACATCATGGGCGACTACTCGTTTGACAGGCCTTTAGAGGTCGGCGACAGGCTCATCTTCGAAGACCAGATCCACTATACCTTTGTCAAAAACACCACCTTCAACGGCATCAAACTCCCTTCACTGGTACTGGTAACGCAGGAGGGCGAAGTGAAGGTCGTCAAAGAGTTCGGGTATGAAGACTACAAGATGCGGCTTTCATAAGCCACAGCACACCAAACAAAACCCACAAGCAGCTATTGACAGGTGAGTTTGAACGTTCAATAGATTTTAAATAAAGATCTCGGGCGGAAAGGCGACAGGAATAGGGTTGTGCAGCTGAATCGTAATCTTGCTTGCATCGCTGTCGGCAAAAAGCTGGTAAGGTACATATAAAAAACGTCCTCCGATCTTGTCATCGGCTTTGTGACGCTCTTCGAGATGGATGCGCAAGCCGTCATCAACCGGCGCTTTGTAGTGCTTCGGGATCGTGACGCGGGCGATAATGGCAAGAGCTGTGATCTTTGTCTCCTCGGCTATTCTCGCTTTTAACATTGAGATGAGTTTTTCATACTGTTTTTTCTCTTCTATGGTGTCACTTTTGAGGCTCTGGACATTTCCGTCTTCAAAAAGCACCATGGCAAAAGGAGAGAGTCTCTGTTTTGTCTCAAGTTCTTCTTTGGCAAATTCTACGGCCTCATTGACCATCTCAAAAAGCTGTTCTTCGTGCATAGTTATCCTTGTTGAAGTTATTTTAACAAAACTAGTTTGGTAAACAGGTAACAGTAGCTGAAAAATAAAATTAAGAAGTGGGCAGGGGCGATTTGATTCCATCCTTTTTAAGTCTCGGGACCTTATACTTGTGGCACGATAAAAGGATAGATATGAAACAGATCGATATGAGTTCTCCCGAATTTCTTCATGAAATGGAGAAAACAAAAAAGTTTACCGACAAGGTCAATAAACAGTTTGGTTGGGTCTATAACCCGAATCATGATGTAAATGAAGGTGTAACGATGGGGCTGGCCCGTCACAAAATGCTCTACGGAAAGCGTTATTGCCCTTGTTTTATGGTTATTGAAAATGAAGACGGCAAGCATGTAAGCGCTGACGACAGAACATGTCCGTGTACTCCCGCTATTGAAAAAGAGGTCCCTGAAGATGGAAAATGCCACTGCGGGATCTTCTGTACACCGGAATACGCAGCCAATAATGATCAATAATTTCAGTGCATCTTGCACTGAAGTTCACCTCTCAACGCACATTAGTGCGTTTTCGGATTCACTTCAGCACAATCTACACTAAACCTATTGTCATTATGTATAGTTTAATAACTATCAGATTCTTTAGAAAATATTGCGAAGACTGTTTAGGTTATTAAAGATCTTTTATTAACCAAACAGTGCGGTAAGGATCTTTTTGTTCTTTTTATCGTCTTTGTCGCCGATCAAAGACCAGAAATACGCTTCATTTTCTTCATTCTCAAAAATGATTTTTTGCAGGTCATCATAATCGATGGTGATCAAGGCCATATCAACGTCCAGCTCAAACTGCGCTTTCGCTTCGTTGTTTAAAAGGGCAAAGTCGTCCGGTTCTATGGCTGATTGTGCCAGGAGCTCGTAGATCTCTTCGAGGCAGAGCTCCCGGCGCTCTTCGTCTTCGAGAAGCGGCCAATTGTCTGCAATTATCTTTATGATCGCACCAGCATCGCAAAATTCAAGCAGCATCTCTTTTGTCATCGTGATCAGTCTTTCTCTTTTGGAATAAACTTGATCGAGGTGTAGTTGACACAGTGACGCGTGTTTTTCGGCGTCATATGTTCACCGATGAAGACATGCCCGAGGTGACCGCCGCAGTTGCTGCAGATGATCTCGATACGGCTTCCGTCAGCATCAGGAACGTGTTTGACGGCGCCTTTGATCTCATCATCAAAACTCGGCCAACCGCAGTGAGAGTCAAATTTGCTGTCCGTCGTGTAAAGCGGGGCGTTACAGCGTCTGCAGACATAGGTTCCTTCTCCTTCGCTTTGAAACTGCTTGTAGTTCTCGCCGAAGGGACGCTCCGTCCCTTTGTTCAGGATGACATACTCCTCTTCAGGGGTAAGGGTGTTGTATTCAATTGGGATCTCTTTCAAGGCTTTTCCTTCTTCTGCATGGGATGTCAATGCACCCATCAAGATTAACAATGATAGTACAATCTGTTTCATAAAAGATCCTTTTGGTATCGGTTCTGCTTTTTATCTGTAATCATTGTAGAAGGTGTTTATTAACGGAGCTGCAAAGAGTCGGTCGTTACAGTTATCTCTTTGCATAGATCTCAGGATAGTCCGTTTTCCAGCGCCGGTGCATCCAGAACCAGTACTTGGGGTCGTCATAGATGACCCCGCTCAGCCAATTGCTGACCTTCTGAGTCGTTTCGTGAATGTCGGCTTCTTCATCATCGGTTTTCTGCGCCTCTATCACCGGAAAGAATTTAACGGTGTACTGTTCATGATCATCGGTATAAACAACGCCCGGGATAATCGCGGCATTGAATTTGCGCCCCAAATAGGCCGGTGTCGAGACCTGTCTGGTCGGTTTTCCCAGAAAATCCGCGACGATACCTTCGCGTTGATTGATGTTGGTGTCGATGAGAAGCGCGGCCGCCTTATTCTGCTTCATCCGTCTGATCAGGGGTTTGAGTGCGCCTCGGCGTTCAGCAAAAGTCATGCGGTCTTTTGCGCGTGACATTAAAGCATACTGTTCAAAATAGGGATTGCTCATCTTCTTATAGACGACCATGAGCGGTTCAACAAAGGCGCTGGTGCCATTGCCGCAGACCTCCCATTCACCGAAATGCGAGGTGACGAAGACGATAGGACGCCCCTCGGCCCTGGCTTTTTCAATATATTCCGTATTTTCAAAGGAGACCTTCTTTTTAAACGTCTCCGGGCTCATGTAGCGGCTTTCGATCGTAAAGAGAAAATTCATCGCCAGGTTTTGAAACCCGTAGAGACCCACCTCTGCTACGAACTTCTCATCCACATCGTCACCGTAAACGAACTGCATGTTCTGTCTGATGATGCGGCGGTGTTTTTTATCGATGGTATAGGCAAGTTTTGCCAAACCTAAAAAGAGTGCTTTGCGCCATGAATGGGGAAAGAGCATCAATAGCTTTTCAAAACCGAGAAAAAGATAAAAACCGAACATTGTCAAAGAGGCCTTTTAAATTAAGTCATATAATTATAACGATTTAAAGATTAGCCCACTGTTGAGGGGACCTCTAACTGCCCTTAAGGGCACCTCTAAAAACCCTAGCAGGCTTCAGAGGGAAGAAAGAGAGATGAGCTTGTGCAGAACTTTTCTTGAGTCATAGCCGTAGCTATGAGGATAGAAAATTGTGTGCAAGATCGCTTTCTTTATCCCTCCCGTAGGGCGATAGAGAGAAATCCACACATTCTATATGCGACTTTACTCCTAATAAGAGTACATTTAGTACTCTTATTTAGGAGATATCCTTAGCTATGGCTAGGGCTTCAAAGAGTCGCCTTGATTGTGAACTTCTCTCTATCGCTGAAGTCAACTAGGGTTTTTAGAGGTGTCCTTTAGCTATAATTCGCATATAAAACGCTACTAAGGCAGTGATTTGAGGAGATATGATGAGCTTTGATACACTTGGCTTGAACAGTAACATTCTAGATGCGATTAAAGCAAAAGGCTATGAAAAGCCGACACCTGTCCAGTCACAGGCCATTCCGGTAGCGTTAGACAAGAAAGACCTTCTGGTGAGCGCACAGACGGGGACTGGCAAGACAGCCGCTTTTGTCCTGCCGATGCTGCAGCGTCTCTCTCATGACAAGAAAAATGCAGGTGTCCATCTTCTGCGGGCACTGATCCTGGTGCCGACACGCGAACTGGCGATGCAGGTTGGCGAGAGCGTGGAGGAGTACGGCAAAAACCTCCCCTTCAAATCGGTCAACCTCTACGGCGGCAAAAAGATCACGGTCGAAGTCCAGCGGCTTGAGCAGGGCGTTGATATCATCGTCGCAACGCCGGGACGTCTGGCCGAACACATTCAGGAGGGGAGCGTCAAACTCGCCAACATCAACTACTTTGTGCTTGACGAAGCGGACCGCATGCTCGATATGGGCTTTATCAACGAGATAAGGGCGGTCGCCGAACTGATGCCGAAGGGGCGCCAGACCTTTATGTTCTCGGCAACCTTTACCCCCAAGGTGGTCAACCTTGCCAAATCGCTGCTGCGAAAACCGAAGATCATCGAAGTGGCACGGCAGAACAAGACCGCAGAGACGATCGAGCAGAAGGTCCATTTCGTCAACAGCGCCGATAAGATCGATCTGCTGACCTATATGATCGGCTCAAACAACTGGCCGCAGGTGATCGTCTTTACCCGTACCAAAGAGGTGACGGACAATCTTGCCAAAGAGCTGACCGACGCAGGGCTCCCTGCCGCTGCGATCCACGGGGATATCACACAGGCAAAGCGAACAAAAGCCCTGCAGCAGTTCAAAGAGGGGAAATTCAGGGTCCTGGTCGCAACCGATGTAGCCGGACGCGGGCTTGACATCAAAGATATGGATTTTGTGGTCAACTACGAACTGCCGAGCGTGGCGGAGGATTATGTCCACCGTATCGGCAGGACAGGGCGTGCCGGTAAACAGGGGCTGGCGGTTTCGCTGGTGTCTGCCTATGATGTTGCCTACCTTCTTGAGATAGAGAAGCTTATCGGCCTTAAGATGACCGAGATCAAGACCAAGGGCTACGAGTTCACCGAAAGGGTCCCCGACCGTTCCGAGCAGCACAACCAGCGTGACCGCCGTAAAAGTGCGGCGATTCGCAAGCATACCCCGAAGAAAGAGAAACCGAAACGCAGCGCGGCCCCTAAAAAAGTCAAAGCGACCAAGCGCAACCGTTTCGGCGCATAAGGGAGAGAGATGAAGCGTATACCAGCCGAATCCGTAACCGCCAAAGAGGCCAATGTTTTTGTCGAACAGCTGCAGCACTACTTTGTAGAGCGTCTCAACGCCCTCAGCCGGGAGTTCGGTAAGGCCAAAGACTTTGAGGCCGTCGAGTGGTTCCGAGACGAAGGACGCCACGGCGGCGGTCTCCGTTACATGACGACGGACGATACGCTTTTTAACCGCGCTTCGGTCAATGTTTCCCAGGTGCATTACGACGGCGACAATGAGAAAAAGCTGGGTTCGGCAACGGCGCTCTCGACCATTATCCACCCTTTCAACCCTCTCGTTCCCTCCATCCATATGCACATCAGCTGGACGGAGATGAAAAGCGGCAAAGGGTACTGGCGCATTATGGCCGACCTTAACCCGGCGATCGAAAACCCAGAAGCGACGGAGAGCTTTTCAGCCTGTCTGAAAAGTGCCGCACCGGAGTATTACGAAGAGGCGTCGGCACAGGGCGACCGCTACTTTAACATTCCGGCACTGGGCCGTCACCGCGGGGTATCGCACTTCTATCTCGAAAGCTTTACGAGCGGCGATGCTCAAGCGGACAAAGCGCTGGCTAAACGTTTCGGCGAGAAGATGGTCGACTGCTACATCGCCATCGTCAAAGAAGCGCTTAAAAACAGCCCGGCACCGACAGCGGAAGATTTTGAGAGACAGCTTGCCTACCATACCCTCTACCTCTTCCAGGTGCTGACGCTCGACCGCGGGACGACGTCGGGTCTGTTGGTACACGACCAGAACGATGTGGGCATCATGGGCTCGATCCCCCGTTATGTCGACAAGGCGCTGCTTGCATCCTGGAAAGCGCTGCTGCCGTCACCGCAGGACCGACTGGTCCAAGGGCTGGCCGACGCGCTTGAAGGCGAGGGCAAGGTCCTTGTAGACGACGAAACAAAACAGCGTCTCGCCAAAGTCGTACGACAACACTACAAAACCCACCCCGAAGCGATAGCGCTTCAGGCCAGCGGCGAAGTCATTCCCCCGACCGTCGACAACCACAAATAAAAGTTCCAGCTTCGGCGCATCTTGCACAAAACAAGGGTACCGCTCGCGAAGCGATGTTTCTCTGAAAAGTTTAGCTCTCGGCGCACAGCAGTGCGCTGTCGGCTAAACGTTTTGCACAATCTGCACCCAATCTGAAACTTTTCCAAGTTCGTTCTAAGATGAGCTGCGCCATCTTTCTATAATCGAATCACGAATCACGAATCACGAATCACGAATCACGAATCACGAATCACGAATCACGAATCACGAATCACGAATCACGAATCACGAATCACGAATCACGAATCACGAATCACGAATCACGAATCACGAATCACGAATCACGAATCACGAATCACGAATCACGAATCACGATCTCGGGTCAAAGATCGAAAAGTCCACTTCCTCTTCCTCTATCGAATCATCCAACTGCTTGAAGTTGCCGAGCGTTTCGCCGGTGCCGGTGACGGTTTTCAGATTGTAAAGTTCGCCCCTGTCGATCAGAAACTCTTTTACCATTTTGAAGCCGCCTCTGTCGAGCAGGGCGGAGGATGTCTTCTGTTCGAGGTAGAGGAACATCAGGCAGGTCGTCGAAGAGGCGTATTCGGCGATGAAAGCGTCTTCGGACCTGATGACGTCATCAAGCCAGTTCTCCAGTCTGCTTACCCCTGTTGCAGTGACGATCAGCGGCAGGTCGCACCAGCGGGCGATCAGGCTGCTGAGCTCATCGGCGTTCATCGGGCGTATGTAATCGGTATCATCGAGTTTGGCCGCCAGCATATAGCGTCCAACCGCATTCATGACGTAGGGAAGAATGTTCTCCTCCACGACCTTCGGGTTGGCATCAGCGAGGGTGAGCATGGTGATCTCGATGTTGAGGGCCTCTCTGATCTGATAGTTCAGCAGACTGGCCAGCCCTTCGATACGGTCATTGATCGGGACATTCGTGACGACCGCAGCCATGCGCAAAAACGCATCGGACTCAATGAGCTGTATGCCCGGATAGATCGTTTGGTCAAAATGGAGACGGTGGTAGATGCTGAAGTAGCGCGTACCGTCCTCTTCGGTGGTGATCAGCATCGCTTCAAGCAGGACGCCCGGCGATACCGTCGGCAGTTTCAGGGCAAAATAGTGCTCTTTTTGGATGAGCTCCAGATCAGGGTACGCCTCCTGCAAAACCTTAAAGGCCAGTACGACATCCGGATTGAAAAGCGTCGGGCGCGAGAGGATCAGTTTCTTTAAAAAGCTGCCCTCATCGGGTATATGAAAGAGTCCATTGATAGTGTTGGTGCTGTTATCGATCTGCATGCTGTTCCTTGTGTGCGCAATTATAACAAAGCCGGGGGAACTGTATCTGAAACAGGGTCCGTGATTAAACAAAGCTAAAGGAAGATGAAAGCTCTCCGGGCATAGAATAAAAGCAATAGCCTAAAGGAGAGAAAATGAAAAAAGTGATTGCCGCGTCTATAATGGCCCTTACTTTCGGTGCGACAGCTGCAACAGCAGATGTCAAAGTAGGTCTCGGTTTCGGTATTGATGCCTGGTCATCTCTGTCCGGACCTTTATACGGCGGGCCAACACCGCAAGCCACCATCAGGGTCCCGATAGATTTTGATATGGGTTTTCGTATCGAACCGGAGCTTGGGTTTATCTATTCTAAAAATGAAGATAATGCGGAAAAAAACAAGTACCAGGGCGTGACTCTGGCAGTGGGCGCCTACTATAATCTCTGGAAGGTCGACAAAGTAAATATCTATGCCGGCGGGCGTTTGGGACTGTCGAAAGGGAAGCACGAATATACCAATAAAAACAATGGTGCGTCAAACTATACGAATGATGTGGATGCAATCGCGCTGCAGGGACTTTTCGGGGCAGAGTACTTTTTTGTAGAGAACATGTCTTTCGCCGCACAGGCAGGTGTGGAATTAAGACAGGCGACTGAATCAAGAGATGATTATGAAAAAACGTCAACAGGCACGATCAGTACGCTGGTTATCCGCTACTTCTTCTAGTTCCAGCATTGAAATGAGAACCGCCGTTTGGTTCTCAACTTCCGGTCAAAACTCTTTTTTGCACTTTTTGACGGCGTTCTTTACCGAAACAACGGCCCCTTCCAGGTAGCCGCCTTCCTCGCTTGATGATTCGGTGCCGATAAAGATCAGCTTTCCATGAAAAGCATCTGCCGAAAAACCGTAATTGGGGTGGGCTGAGAGGGCTTTATGATCGGCATCGACCGAAGTGTACCTCTCTTTTGTCCAGTCGGTGATGTAGATCTTTTTGATCTTTTTTGCATCGTCGCCGAAGAGACGTGCCATCTGCGACCTGACCGCTTCGGGACTTTTATCGGGGGATTGTGCATGGAAAAAACCGAAGAGGGCGAACTTCTCCGGTGTGCAGGCATCGTGCAGTTCGCCCAGCGGACCGACAGGACTGAAGCCGAAACCGCTTAGCCCTTGTTGCCGCCAAAACGGTGTTTCAAATTCGATGGTGCATTTGGCCGAGTTGCCCATCCATGTCGGGACGGAGGCAAGTCTTGCTTTGAGTGATGCGTCAAGATCGGGGCGGTAGCTGATGCTCTCAGCTGCCAGGCGAGGGGGCAGGGTGTTTAAGACAAGATCGGCTTCAAACCGCCTGTCATCTGTGAGTACCGAGAGTGTATCGCCTTGATCTTCAATGGCGGTAACGGCGTTGCGCAGCATAAGTGTTCCGGGTTGCAGCTGGGCAGCCAGGCTCTCTATCAGCGCGATGACCCCGCCTCTGATCCGTCCTGACGGTGCAGAAGGCGGCGGTGCAAAATGTTCGATGCCGCCGGGTCCGTCGTAAAGGGCGTCTCCTTTGGTATGTTGTGCAAAGAGCTCCAGCCGGTTCTCGCGTATGAGCTGCAGAATGTGGTGCTGATGCGACCAGACCCAGGAGGGGCCCATGTCGAATCCGTCAACCGTGAGAATGCGCCCGCCGATGCGGTCGCGCGCTTCGAGAATCGTGACCTTAAAGTACTTCTGCAGAAGTGTTGCGGCGTAGATGCCGCTCAGACCGGCTCCGATGATGATGACATTTTTCATAGTGCAAGTTTAGTGATCAAAATTTAATCTTTGGCGGTCGGGAAAGATTAGCTGCGGCTACTCAGCCAGATAATCTTTTTCCCAGAAGAATTCGATCCAGTCATGGGCTTCATGCAGAGCAAAATCGGGCTGGATGACGGCGGTCTTTTTATAGTAGATCGAAGCGATCCTGAATTCGACCTCGGGAAAACAGCCCTGAAGGTGTTCGAGGACCTCCTTGATGGTCTGGCCGCTGTCTACGATGTCATCGAGCAGCAAAACTTTTTTGGCGCTGCTGAGTTCCGGGACATTGAAGATCTCGCAGCTTTTGCCTCGCTGATCGCCTTCGTAAAGTACCGAGTTGATCGTCATTAACCGGCGGTTGTCGGTGGCAATGGCGTAGGCGTGTCCGAGCGTAAGCCCCCCGCGTGCGATCGCGATCAGCGTATCGGGCTGATAGTTCTGTGTCAGTTTGACAAGGGCTTTGACATCGTTTACAAATCGGTCGTAAGGATAATAGGTCATGGGTCTCCTAGTTTTCTTTTTGAAAGAGTGCACGTACTTTCAGTGTTGAGAGCTGCGACTGCTCTTCGTAAATACTGAATTCCAGTTCTCTGCACTCTTTCATCGTAAAAAGGCGCAGCTCATTGGTGGTCAGGGGCCACGGCGGCCCGTCAAAGTGCTCCTCCTCGCGTTTGGCATGGCAGATCGGCGAGGACTTTGGCCCTGGGCGCCATAAGCGAAGCTATCGCCGTGATCACCCTGTCGCGCAGTGAGAGCGGCAAAGACTGAATGGTAAAGGCTTCGAAGACGAAGTCGAATCTGCCGAGCAGCTCCTGCGGAAGGTCAAAAAGGTCTTCGACCCTGAAATCGATCGCCGTGTCGCCGAAACGCTCTTTGGCCCAGCTGATCGCTTCGGGCGAGATGTCTATGGCCGTAACGTCAAAGCCGGCTTCATAGAGAGCATAGGCGTCGTCGCCGAGTCCGCAGCCGATAACGATCGCTCTGGCGGTTAATGTGTTAACAGAATCAAGATATTCCCGCAGCAAGGGGTTGGCTTCCCCTCTTGCCCAGGCAACGGCATCAAGCTCTTTATTGGCATCTTTGTAATGGTCATCAAACCACTCCGTAGCCTCTTTTTGGGCCTGCTGATAGTCAAATAGTGTCTGTTCTGTTTTTTTCATCCCGCGATTATGGCATTTTAGAGAGAAAATTAGGTTGATATTCACGTAAAAACCAAGATTTCAGTTACAAATCAGTATTATTAGTAGGCTTACCCGTAGAAGGTGAGTTAAAAACAGGGCATTTTGACTGCCCCTCAGGAGACTCCAATTCTAAGCATGCCAGACGAGATATACAATCTTGAAAAAAGCGATATCCACGACAACCTGCTCTATTATCAATACGGTATCAAACATCTTCTCTCTCTGCAGAAGAAGGGAATGGATGAAGAAGACCCCCAATACATCAGCTCTTACCGCTCTTTTGAGGGCGAAGCCTTTGAGAATTTCATCTATGAACGCCTCTTGCGGTGGGCGGTTACCCAGGATGAGATTGTAAAGTTCATCTCCAAGGGGCCGAACGCCTCTAAAACAGACTCCCGCTCAGACACCCTTTCCGTCAACACAAAAGGGCAGATCATCTATCGTACCAACCGTAACGAGATAGGTGAGTTTGATGCACTTTTTATCACCAGAGACAATACGCTCTATATGGTGGAGATGACACTGACCAAATCGGTGACCAACCTGAAACGCCGCCTGCGAAAGAAAAAGGCGCTGCTGGAGACCATTTTTCCGCACTATAAGGTCAAAGCGCTCCTGATCCTGAACGAGGGCGTTACCGGCACCAAACAGCTTCCGGACTTTTGTACCGTTTGGATCACGAAGCCTTTTACGGCGAAAGATATCCTCAGCTGGCTCAGCGACATGCGAAAAAACAAGCGAAAGCCCTATAACATCGTCAAAGACAAACGTATCATCGGAACCGATGAACTTGAGATACGGCCGTTTAAATACTACAGTACGATGACATGGCTGATGAAACGTTCACGCAGCTCCCAAAATGTCCCTCTGGACATGCGTTTCTTAAACAAAAGTGACGTGGTGCGCAAGATCGATCTTTATACCAAGTTTTATATCGGCTATATGAGTGCCGAGGATTTTAAAAAGATAGCCCCTACCGTAACGCGGGAGATCCCGCCGCGTGTTGTCGTGGCCCTGGAAAAAGAGCACACGGGCGAGCTGGGACTGATCTACTTTTTGCAGTATAACCGGCGCAGTATCGATATGATCCATATTCTGGATGAGGGCGGTGCGAAGATCGAGAAAAAAGATCCGTACGGCATTACCGTCAATGAAGTACACCACGTCTTGAGGGCGATGAAAGAGAGTGAGAAGATCACTCCGAAAGAGATCGCGGTTATCAAAAGGATGCTAAAAGAAGACTTCCTACGCCATGGAGCGGAAGAGAACTGAAAGTGTTCTAAAGCAGGGCGTCATGCCACTGCACCAGTGTGAGTCGATACCCCTCTTTGACCTCTTTGACCTCATGGGTATAGATAGGGTTGCTGGCAAAAACGACCAAAGTCCCCATTTTCGGTTTAAGTGTCACTACATTCCCGCCCAGATCATGAAAATAGTTAAAAGCGAGTTCGCCGCCTCGGTAGCTATACTGGTCTTGTACATCATCGCTGTGCTCGCTGACAAACAGGACAGTAGTAAGTTTACGGTGGGGTGCGACCTGTTTAAAACCGATGGTCTTTCCCTCCTTGTCGATCAGGACGCTTGAGTCGTCAGCATGGGCTTTATAGAACGAGCCCTTGGTATATTCGAGAACCTGTTCGTCGGTGGAGGTAGTCAGAGAGAGGGCAAAAAATTCTTCGATCTGCGGACGTATTCTTTCAAAGGCCTGGTCATAAAGCTCCCGATGTACAGGCATCAGCGTATAGATCTTTGTCTTGCGGATACTCTTGTCGACGCGTTTTTTTCTGCCGCGCAGCGCAGCGCTCTGGGCATCGTTATCGCGTTGAATCGCACTGATGATCTGCCTGCAGCACTGCTGATCGAGAAAGTTTTCGATAATGAGATAAGGAAATTCCTGGTAAGGGTTTGACATCAGCGGGGTTGCGATGTCGACCTCAAAAAGGAAGCTTTCAGCAAAGATCTTATCACTGATCTGCCGTACAAACGGAATAGAGGCGATAGCACCCATCTCAGACCTTCAAGAGGATTTTATCCAGCCAGCTTGTCGGCAGCAGACGCTTCAGCGTGCCAAGAATATGCGTGGCAGTTGTGACATAGTAGCGCGGGCGGGGTCTTGGCTGCTCGAGAGCAAGAATGATTTTCTCTATGACGGCGATCGGCTCTTTAGTAAACGGATCTTTTCCATTTTTCTTCGCTTTACGGGCCAGCACCTCCGCTGTGTACTCTTTGGCAAAGAAACTCTCATCAATTTTGACATATTGCAGAAACTTTTCTGTTGCGTTATCTCTGAATTTGGAACGGATCGGGCCGGTGTTGATAGTGATCAGACTGATGCCGCTGTCTGAGAGTTCAAGACGAAGTGTATCGCAGAGCCCTTCTATCGCATATTTACTGGCATTATAGGCGCCTCTGAAGCGCAGCGAGATAAGTCCTAAAACTGAAGAGTGCTGGATGATACGCCCGTAGCCCTGTTTGCGCATAACAGGGATAATACGCCGTGTCATCTCGTGCAGACCTATGACATTGGTCTCAAGCTGTTCGCGCAGTGCCGCGCCGGGAAGATCTTCAAGGGCACCGGGCTGCCCGTAGCCGGCATTGTTAAAAAGTGCATAGAGCGTTCCGCCGGTCAAGGCAAAGACGGCTTTCAGGGCACTGTCGATCGAAGCGATGTCGGTCACATCAAGCTGAAAGGCAGTCAGTCCTTCAGCCCGGAGTTTTTTGACATCGGCGTCTTTGCGTGCAGTGGCAAAGACTTCGTAGCCGTTATTGTGCAGATAGTGCGCCGTTGCATAGCCGATACCGCTGGAACAGCCTGTGATCAAGATGGTTTTTTTCATAACGGAATTTTAGCCAAATAGTGCTATCTTTGAGGCATAAAACAGCATGGTCTCATCCTGTTTCAATAAAACGGGAAAACCATGCTTACAGAAAGGATCAATGATGAGAAAGATCGTTTTGCTATTTGGTATTATGGTGATAGGCACGCTGCTGTATGCGCAGGAGAAAGAGACGCTCAAGCGGGCCTATTTCGCCGGCGGCTGTTTCTGGGGCGTTGAGTATTACATGGAAAAAATTCCCGGCGTCAAAGAGGTGGTCTCGGGCTTCATGGGCGGCCATGTCAAAGACCCATCCTACTGGGACGTGGTCTATAAAGATACCGGCCACTTTGAGACCGTCGAGGTGGTCTACGATCCCAATAAAACAAGTTACGAGGCCCTGGCAAAGAATTTTTTCGAGATCCATGACTTTACGCAGACAAACGGGCAGGGGCCTGATATCGGAAAACAGTATCGCTCCGTTCTTTTCTACAGCGACGATAAAGAGAAAGCGGTGGCCGAGAAACTGGTCGGGATTTTGACAAAAAAAGGCTATAAAGTCGCCACAATGATCAAAAAAGCAGACATTTTTTATAAAGCAGAAGAAAACCACCAGGACTACTATGAACGCCACGGAAAGCTGCCGTACTGTCATAGCTATCAAAAAATATTTGACTGAAACCAGTGTAGCATTTGTCTGTCCCCGCTGACAGAAATACAGCCCGATAAAACCAAAAATTGCTACAATGGCATAACAAGACCAGACAACTCCGGAGAAGATCAGGCGGTATGACATGAAAAAAGTGACTTCGTTAAGCTTAGGCCTCGCATTTTTGATTATGAGCTACACCGGGATCATGCTCTTTCTCTCCCCTCACGGGCGTGTCGCCTACTGGAGCGACTGGCATCTGTTTGGGTTGACAAAGACGCAGTATATCAGCCTGCATACAACCTCGATGCTGACGCTTCTGTTCTTTGCGATATGGCATATCTATTATAATTGGAAGCCGATCGTCAGTTATCTGAAAGATGCCAATAAAAAGATCTCTTTTACAAAAAGAGAGTTTGTCATAGCCCTGCTGATCAATGTTTTTTTTGTTGCCGGGACACTCAACTCCCTTCAGCCGATGAAAGCCTTCCTGCAGATGGGCGATAAGGTAAAAGAGTCCTGGAGTAAGCAGTACGGGGAACCGCCTTACGGCCATGCCGAAGAGACGAAACTGCGTGTTCTGTGCCAGAAACAGGGGATAGACCTCGCTCAGGCAAAAGAGATCTTGCAAAGAAACCATATTGTTTTTAAGGAGGACGAATCCCTGCTGACCATCTCCAAAAACAACAATATGACACCCAGCGATGTTTATGATCTGATCAAGAAAGATACAAAGCAGAAAGGCCATGGAAATGCCCCTTCCCAGTTGGGAAGAAAAACACTGCAGGAGTTGAGTGATCTGCAAAAAATCGATCTGGGGAAGTCGATTGCACTTTTGAAATCAAAAGGGCTTGATGATGTCGGGCCAAAGAGCAAGATAAAAAATATTGCCGATGAATTGGGTGTGATGCCGATAGACGTCTATACACTGCTGACGAACTCAACGCAGTGATTTAAGGCGATATGTCTTACAATTAATCAGATTTTAACAGCAGTGTATCGGTAAAGGGGTAATCATCAAATATCTTTGGATCATCGTGTTTACCGCTGTATTTGTCTGGTCGGGCATAAACCCAAAAGACCGCCTTACATGGATTTTAGAAGTCTTTCCTGCCGTTATTGCGATAGTGGTATTGGCCTATACGTACAGATCATTCAGATTGACCCCGCTGGTCTACAGCCTGCTGTTGGCCCACTGCATCATTTTAATGGTCGGAGGGCACTACACCTATGCGGAAGTGCCCCTGTTTGATTATTTTAAAGAGCTGTTCGGATTTACCCGCAATAATTTTGACAAACTCGGGCACATCGCACAGGGTCTTGTGCCGGCGATGGTGGCGAGAGAAGTCCTCATACGAAAAAATGTCATCTCCGATTCCGCCTGGAGGGACTTTTTTATCATCACTTTCTGTCTGGCGGTAAGCGCTTTCTACGAGATCATCGAATGGTGGGTGGCACTGGCCTCAGGCGAGGAGGCGGATGCCTTCCTTGGTACACAGGGCTACATATGGGACACCCAGTCCGACATGTGGTTTGCGCTGATGGGAGCTGTCGCCGGATTGCTCCTGCTGAGCAAATGGCACGACCGGCAGCTTGCAAGTCTGAATAAAGCATAGCCTGTCAATTAAGTCTCTTTAAACCTCTCTAGCTCCATACAAAACACTTCATTCTGTCAGATCATCACTGTCAAATCAACATATAGTAACTTTTTATGTTATTTTAAATTTATTAAAAATGTGTTAATTTATGCCATAAAAGAGATCTGTATGTCGCGTTATCTGGTGCTATTGTGCAGTAGAAAAATATATGTATCAGGAGTAAACAGTCTGATAATGGCGATATATTGAAATGTGTTTTTGCGTTGATCCAAAATTGTACGGACGCTCTGTTCGAAATTTTGTACAAAGTATAATAAAAGGAAAACATATGTCTTATCTGTTTAAAAACCTTGTTTTTGAAGGTGGCGGCGTAAAAGGCATCGCCTATGTCGGCGCACTCGAAGAGCTCCGAACAAGAGGGATCGTGGAGAACATCGAAAGGGTAGGCGGTACATCTGCCGGGGCGATCAACGCTATTCTTGTCGGGTTGAACTATTCAGAAAAAGAGACCAGAGATATATTATGGAAACTCGATTTTAACAATTTCATGGATGATTCCTGGGGTGTCATTAAAGACACGCAGAGACTGATTGGAAAATACGGCTGGTACAAAGGTGATTTTTTCAGAGATTGGATCGGCAGTATCATCAAATCCAGGACAGGTAATTCAGAATCAACCTTTGCAGATATTAATGCCCTGAAAAGTGCTAAAGGATTTAAAGACCTCTACTTCATAGGTACAAACCTTTCGACCAGGTATTCCGAAGTCTTTTCCTTTGAACATACACCTCGCATGTGTGTTGCGGATGCAGTCAGGATCTCCATGTCCATCCCCCTTTTTTTCGCTGCCGTAAGAAGTATTCGTGAAGATGTTTATGTCGATGGCGGTGTATTGGCGAACTACCCGGTCAAACTCTTTGACAGAGAAAAATATGTTGCTGACAATAAAATTGAAACCGGGTATTACCGGGACCAAAATGAGCTGATCGCCGGGCGTGAAAGAGAGATATCGAACTATGTCTACAATAAAGAGACCCTGGGTTTCAGACTGGATACCAAGGATGAGATGTCGCTATACAGAGACCATGCCGAGCCAAAACGATATGCGATAGACGATTTTTTCGCTTACGCCTGGGGACTGATAGAGACTTTTATGGAGGCGCAACAGAACAACCACCTTCACAGCGATGACTGGCAGAGAACGATCTATATCGACAGTATCGGCGTAAAGACGACCGAGTTCGACATTAATGATGAAAAGAAAACCAGACTTATCGAATCAGGCCGCAACGGGGTACGGAAATATTTCGAGTGGTTTGATGCGGCAGATGCTTTTAACAAATAAAAGGCTGAAAGCGGAAGAGGCGATAAGCGATTGAACATCGTCGAGATAATGAAAGGATAAACCATGGCAGCGCAGGTTGATTTCAATATATCAGCATACAGTACGCTCAGAGATGTAACATGTTCCCCGGCAGATAATATTATAGTAGGCATCGGTCTGCTGTTCTTTTTCTTAGGGCTGTTCATTTTCAGGTACAAAGCGATCATCTCTCCCTCAATAGAGCGCCTGAAGATTGAAATCAGTACACTTGATGCAAAGATATCTGCCTATCCGGAAGCGTTCAAAAAGAGCGACACGGCTGTAGAGCAGATGAGAATTGTCACAACAATTGAGGAGAAAACGCAAAATCTCTTATGGTATGACAAGTGGTTTATCAGTGGCGGAGAAGTGATTGCCGGGTGGAGGCTCTTGCATGTGGCGAAGATCAGTAACATGGAGCGTTATGAAATCGACCGTATCATCGATGAGCTTTATGTTTTTCATTCGCGACTTGTTGATCTGGAGAGATCGGATGCGAAAGTGATCGCCAAGAAGATAGAAAACACGTTGGCACAATTTGAAAAAACGGAAATTAGCGCAACCGTCAAAGAGATCAAAGAGACATTAACAAAACTGGAGAAAACAGACAACAAGAGCATCATCGAAGCGATCCGTAAAAGATTGTCAGAAGAGGAAGAGCAAAAACCGAGTATAACGACACTCAAAGCGCTCTTAAAAGAGGGGATGGAGATCTATTATGATCAACAGGACAACTATTACGAGTTTCTTGCAGACTGGCAGAACAAGACTACCTGGCTGACCTACATAGCTCTATTGCTTATCGGTGTACTTGTCTGGGCCGATAATAATGCGCTCTTGCTGGTCGCAGGCGGTATCGGCGGGCTTCTGAGCAAACTTCGTAGCGTTATTCAGAAGCCCGGCACCCCAAATGATTACGGTTTCTCCTGGTCTACTCTCTTTTTGGCACCGCTTGTAGGTGCACTGACGGGGTGGGCGGGCGTCTATCTGGTGTTGGTAATGATAAAGATGAATGTTTTAGGCGAGATGTTCACCAATCTTTTGAGCGGCACTACGACTGATTCCCAGTCGGTGCTGATAATCGTCGCAGCCATTTTCGGCTATTCTGCAGGTCTGTTCGAAAAAATGATCAGTGGCATAGAATCCTATGCAACCGAAGAGAAGAATAAGATGAAGAGATCCAGGACCGAAGAGAAGAAAGAAAAGAAAGAGAAGGTGAAAACATCTGATTAAAGATACAGCGGACGGCGCCGTATGCAAACCAAGCGAAAGGTGAGGAGACGCTGCTTTTGGCGGCAAAGCATATTTTGTACTTTTTTTCCTGCCGCTATTCAACTCTTTTAAATAGGCAACGCATAATTTCACTGATAGAGGAATAAGTTTTGTTCGTTAAAATACGGTGACTATTTAAGAAGGTTTTTAATGTCCAAGACAATCACAATTATTGATACGTTTGGTTTCTTTTTCCGCAGCTTTTACGCACTGCCGCCGCTGAGCAACAAAAAAGGTTTCCCCACCGGCCTTTTGACAGGGTTTACCCACTTTATCGAGCGTATTGAAAAAGAGCATACTACCGACTATCTCGTCTTTGCCCTGGACTCAAAAGGGCCGACTTTCCGTAACGAGATCGACCCCAACTACAAGGCAAACCGCAGCGCCCCTCCCGAAGAGCTCTCCATGCAGCTTCCCATTGCTATCGAATGGATAGAGAAGATGGGTTTCCACTCTATTGCCAAAGACGGTTTTGAGGCGGACGACATCATCGCCTCGCTGACGATCGAGGCGAAGAAAAAGGGCTACACCGTGCGTGTGGTCTCGCACGACAAAGACCTCTACCAGCTCATCGACGATGACAGGGTGGTGCTTGTCGATGCGATCAAGCGCAAAGATATCAATGAAGAGGAGTGCTTTCAGAAATACGGCATCCATCCTTGCCAGTTTACCGACTACCAGGCCATCCTGGGCGACAGTGCCGATAATATCCCCGGTGTTAAGGGCATAGGCAAAGTAGGGGCGCAAAAGCTTCTGACCCAGTATGAGACGCTCAAGAACGTCTATGCCCATATCGACGAGATCAAACCGGCCGGCATTCAGAAAAAGCTGCGGGAGTTTGAAAAGGATGCCTGGATGTCGTATGAGCTCGTGACGCTCCGTACGGATATACTGGAGGGGATAGACTTCGCCCCTTTCGCCCTGCCTGAAGAAAACCCCTTCATCCCCATCTATGATGAACTCGTCGAGTATGAGATGAACGGTATCCTGCGGGTACTGCATGCCAAAAAACTGGTCGATCCCGCAGCCCGTCCGGTTACATCAAAGCCTAAAACGGCCGATGAGGTGATGGCGGAGGCGAAACCGGCTTCACCGGCCTTAAATACCAGGCTCATCACCGACGAAAATGAGCTGATGGCGCTTCTAAACGGGCTGAAAGCGGATGATGTCGTTGCCTTCGATACCGAGACAACCGGTCTTGACCACTCAAAAGACCATCTGGTCGGTTTCAGTTTTGCCTTGAACGAAGAGGCTGCCTACTACGTTCCTGTCGCCCACTTCTATCTCGGCGTACCGGAGCAGGTCTCAAAAGAGAGTGCGCAGAAAGCCCTTCGCAAGATCTTCGCTTCGCGCGTCATCGGCCACAATGTCAAGTTTGACCTGCACTTTGTTGCGGACTTCCTGGAAGTCGATACGCTCAACATCTACGGCGACAGTATCGTGCTTGCCTGGCTCGTCAATCCCGAAAGCAAGCATTCGCTCGACCACCTTGCCGAGGTGTGGCTTGACCATAAGATGATCGCCTTTGGCGATACCGTCAAAAAAGGGGAGACCTTTGCTTCGGTCGAACTCGAAGATGCGACCAAATATGCGGCGGAAGATGCCCTGATCACACTCAGGCTCTACAATATTCTGCTGGATAAGCTCAAACTGCAGAGCGCCGAACATCTTATCGACCTTGCCCATTCACTGGAGTTTCCATTTATTACGACGCTCCTGGAGATGGAGCGTTTCGGGATCATGAGCGATGCCAAGAGTCTCGAAAAGTTCAAAGCCGAGGCCAAAGAGAAGCTCTCCGATCTGACCGCTGCCGTTTATGCGTCGGCAGGCGGCGAGTTCAACATCAACTCGCCGAAACAGCTGGGCGACATTCTTTTCGACAAACTCAATCTCGCTGTCGGCAAAAAACGCAGTACTGATGTGAAGGTGCTGCAGGGCCTGCTGGGCGAGCACCCTATCATCGAACTTATTCTGCAATACCGCGAGATCTTCAAGCTCTATTCGACCTATATCGAACCGCTGCTTGAGCTCAACAGACAGAGCGGAGACGGGCGTATCCACACATCGTTTGTCCAGACAGGAACGGCGACGGGCCGTTTAAGCTCCAAGAACCCGAACCTTCAGAACATACCGGTCAAGTCCGAACTCGGCGCACGCATACGCGAAGCCTTCGTCGCTCCGGAAGGGAAGGTCCTTATCGGTATCGACTACTCTCAGATCGAGCTGCGGCTTCTGGCGCACTTCTCGCAGGACAGTGTCCTGCTGAACGCGTTCAAAGAGGATAAAGATATTCATATGCAGACGGCGATCGTGCTCTTCGGCGAAGAAGAGGCGGCTTCCAAGCGAAATATCGCCAAAACGGTGAACTTCGGGCTGCTCTACGGCATGGGGGCGAAAAAACTCTCCGATACCCTCGGTATCACCATGAAAGAGGCCAAAGCGATCATCGACAAATATTTTGAGAGCTTTCCGACGGTCAAACGTTATTTTGCATCGATTGTCGAGCTTTCAAAAGAGCAGGGGTATGTCGAGACACTGCTGCGCCGCCGACGTTATTTTGACTACGCCACTGCCGTACCGATGATAAGGGCTGCTTATGAAAGGGAGTCCGTCAATACCGTATTTCAGGGGTCGGCCGCCGACCTTATCAAGCTCTCGATGAATAAAATCGCCGATGTGATAAAAAAGAGACAACTTCCTGCCAAAATGATGCTTCAAATCCATGATGAATTAATATTCGAGGCGGATGCTTCGCAGGCTGAAGCCCTTGCACAGGAGTTCAAAGCGATCATGGAATCTGTCGTTGAGCTCAATGTCCCGTTGCGAACCTCTCTCAACATCGGCAAGCATTGGGGCGAACTGAAGTAGCTTTTCAGAACAGGTACGACTGCTGAAAGTCCCGATAATACTACTGTTATAGGGACTTTCTTTACTTTGAGTTTACAAATAAAGCATAAAATGCGAATCAAATCTGGACATCTTGAATAACACTGGTCAATCCAGTGTTTTTTAAGATGCCCACCAAGGAATGAAATGAAAAAAGTTATAGGAATTATCAGCTCCATGAAGACAATGGCGATCATGATGCTGATCTTTGCGGTCAGTATCGGTTATGCGACTTTTATAGAGAATGACTACGGCACCCCGACCGCGCAAGCCGTTGTCTATAAAACGGTCTGGTTTGAGGCCCTGCTGATTTTTTTAGCGATCAACCTTGTATTCAATATTTTCCGTTTTAAGATGATCCAACAGAAAAAGATATTGATCCTGATGTTTCATGTCTCGTTTTTAGTCATACTTTTCGGGGCAGCTGTCACCCGTTTTTACGGATTTGAAGGGACGATGCATATCCGCGAAGGCCAGAGCACAAATCTTCTGACCTCTTCAGACACCTACCTTAAAGCGGTATTTACCGATAAAGAGGGTAAAAAGAGCCAGTTCAAACAGCAGTTTCTGCTCTCAAAGATGAGCAAGAACAGTTTTGATAAAACAGTCGACCTAGACGACGGAAAAACTGTAGAGATCAAACTGCTGGAATACATTCCAAATGCGATGTACTCGATCAAGGAAGATCCTAACGGTCAACCGATCATCAATCTGATGGTGACAAGCGGCAGTGCCGGTGAACCGGTACAGCTGATGCAGGGCAACTACTTTGAAAGCGATTCTGTTGTGCTGAATTTCGGCTCAAAAGAGAGCTTTCACAAACCGGTTGTCTCTTTCTTTGTCGAAGATGGGAAGCTCTATATGGATCATCCGATGGCACTTCAGTACATGAAAATGGATGACCGAAGCAGCGGTGAACTCAACGCGACAAACAGAGCCGAAGTTGCCAAACGCACACTCTTTACGGCGGGAACGACGAACTTTGTTGTAAGGGATTTCTACGCCAAGGCGACACGTACCCTGGTCGCGAGCGAATCAAAAAAAGGTCCGATGATGCGTGCGAGCAGCCGCGATGCGCTCCGTTTCGAAGTGACACATGACGGTGAAAGCCGTCAGAGCATCGTCTTCGGTCAGACCGGTGTCGTCGGCGAGGCGCAAGAGCTTCACTTTAAGGATCTTGATATGACGTTGGCGTACGGGGCAGAGTATATCAAGCTGCCGTTTGCCCTTAAACTGGTCAAGTTTGACCTGACACGCTATCCGGGATCAAATTCACCGGCTTCTTATGCCAGTGACGTGATCTTGCAGGATAAAGAGAAAGGGGTGGAAGAGCCGTTCAGAATCTATATGAACCATGTGCTTGATTATCGCGGTTACCGTTTCTTCCAGTCCTCTTTTGATCAAGATGAGAAAGGAACGGTTTTGTCTGTTAATAATGATCCGGGAACACTGCCGACTTACATCGGTTACATTTTGCTGGCCATCGGTCTTTTCGGATCGCTTTTTGCCAAAGGCCGTTTTTCCAGACTGATGAAGATCGCACGTGATGCGAGTGATGCGCAGAAAGTTGCGGGTGCCATCGCGCTTATGCTCGGCCTGATGTATACGCCGACTCTTCATGCGGCCGAGAACCCGCTGGTCACCGAGATCAAAAAGTTCGACAAAGAGCATGCGGACAATTTCGGAAAACTGATGATCCAGGACAGTGCAGGGCGTATGAAACCGGTCGATTCGCTAAGTACCGAGATCATGCACAAGATGAACCGCAGCAATTCGATTCTGGGTCTCGATGCCAATCAGGTCATTCTCGGCATGATGACGCGCCCGGAGGCTTGGCGCGAGATCAAACTGATCCGTACCTCGCATAAAGATGTGAATGCACTTCTGGGCATCGGCGAGAGCGACAAGACCGCGGCATTTTCTCAGTTTTTCCAATTCCCGGACGAGATGGCCGGCTATAAATTGAGGGATGCCGTCGAAACGGCGATCCGCAAGGCTCCGGGCAAACGCGACAAGTTCGACAAAGCGGTCCTGCAGGTCGATGAACGTGTCAATGTCGCCTATATGGTCTTTTCAGGGGCACTTCTTCGCATGTGGCCGGTACCCGGCGATGCAAACAACAAATGGCTCGATACGATGGGTGCGCTCAAAAGCATGCAAGGTGCGGAAGCGTACCGAATACGTGAACTTGCGGTCAACTATTTCACGGCAGTTGACACGGGTCTGGCAACAGGCAACTGGGGCGATGCGGACAGCGCATTGGAAAAGATAGCCGAGTATCAGCGCTCTGTCGGCGCAGCCGTCTATCCTGACAAATCCAAGATCGCCCTGGAGATCTGGTATAACCATGCCAATATCTTTGAACGCCTCTGGCCGCTCTACTTCCTGGTCGGTTTCACGCTTTTGGTACTCTCTTTCATCAAGATCATCAAGCCACGTTTCAAACTGAACCTGATCACGAAAATCAGTTTCTCGCTGCTTGTTGTCTTTTTGATCTTTCATACCATCGGTCTGGCTATCCGCTGGTACATCTCGGGGCACGCGCCCTGGTCAAACGGGTATGAGTCGATGGTCTATATCGGCTGGGCTACGGTTCTGGCCGGCTTTATCTTCTCGAAGCGTTCACCGATCACCCTGGCCGCGACATCGATCCTGACAGGTCTTATTCTCTTCGTGGCCCACCTGAACTGGATGGACCCGCAGGTGACCAATCTTGTACCGGTGCTTCAGTCCTACTGGCTGAGTATCCACGTTTCGATGATCACGGCAAGTTACGGCTTCCTGGGGCTTGGCGCGCTGTTGGGCTTTATCACTCTTGTGCTCTTCATTCTAAAGAACAGCAAAAACGAGCGTCAGATCTCGCTTTCGATCAAAGAGCTCAACGCCATTAACGAGATGAGTCTGATGATCGGTCTTGCGATGCTTACGGTCGGTAACTTCCTCGGCGGTGTCTGGGCCAATGAGTCATGGGGCCGCTACTGGGGCTGGGACCCGAAAGAGACATGGGCACTTGTGACGATCCTGGTCTATGCGGTCGTGATCCACCTGCGCTTTATCAAGTCGCTTTACACGCCGTATCTCTACTCCGTCATCTCGCTTATGGCGTTTACTTCGGTGTTGATGACCTACTTCGGCGTGAACTACTACCTTGCCGGTATGCACTCCTACGCCAAAGGCGACCCGGTGCCTATCCCTGACTTCGTGCCGGTCACCTATGCCGTCGTCTTTATCATCATCGCACTGGCCGCACGCAACCGCAAACTCGCGGTTTAACATCTTTCCGGCTGCCTCTCGGGCGGCCTTCTCTCTATCGCCCGAAGGGAGGGATAAAGAGAGCGATCTTGCACAGAATTTTCTTTTATCCTAGCTTCGGCTATGACGCAAGAAAAGTTCTGCACAATCTCATCTCTCTTTCTTCCCTCTGAGGTTGGCTAGGGTTTATAGAGGTGCCCTTATTACTGGGCCTGATCCAAGGTCTGCATGTAGTAGAGGTAGAACTGTTTGGCAGTCCTGCCGCTGCGCGAAGCGCGCGACGCAGAGAAGCGCTTGGCTTCGAGCAGAAGGGTCTCTCTGTCGACATCGATCCCTTTGAAATAGTGTTCGACAAAGGCGAGGTAATCATCCTGCGTCCCCTGATAAAAGGAGATCCACAAACCGAATCGGTCGGCCAGGGAGATCTTCTCCTCGACGGCATCGCCGTAGTGCAGCTCCCCGTCGAGAACCTTGACGTCTCTGTTATCGCTCTGATGCTCAGGAACGAGGTGGCGGCGGTTCGAGGTGGCATAGACGCGGACATTGTCGGGAGCGCTCTCTATGGAGCCTTCCATGGCGCTTTTAAGATAGGTGTAGGTGGTGTCCGTCTCGCCGAAGGTGAGATCGTCAAGATAGAGGATGAAACGGTAGGGCTCATCGCGGATAAGGTCAACGACCTCCAGCAAATACTGCAGGTCCTCTTTGAAAAATTCGATGACCCGCAGCCCTCTGTCGGCATAGGTATGCAGAAGCGCTTTGATAAGCGAGGATTTCCCGGTGCCCCGGCTTCCCCAGAGCAGAACGTTGTTGGCGAACTTTCCTTGAAGAAAGTTCTCGGTGTTCTGCACCAGAGCGGCTTTCTGGCGCTCGACGTTTATGAGGTCGTCCAGTGCAAAGGTATCGATCTGTGCGATAGGCCTGAGGGCCCCTGTCGAGCGTCTGAACACCGCGGCCTTTGTTGTTCTCCAATCGATCATTGTTAACCTTTCTGTATCCGAATTAGTTTTAGCATAATAGCATTTGGCGTTTGATTATACCTTTCGCCTGCATCACGTTTTTGGCAAATTTTGAGGCGAATGAATGGCATTTTGCCTCTTTTTTGGGCTTTTCAGCCCTTTTTCCCTATAATCAGGCAAACCACGAGAAAGGTATGAGCGTGAAGGGAACGATGAACATCACCTACAAGATCCTCTGCAACAACGATACGGATTTGACGATCAGCATGAGCGATCTGCTCAACAACGAGAAGATCGTCAAAGCGATCAAAAGCGAGTTCGGTAAAGGCCTGCGCAACATCGCACTAAGCAGCGACGACAAAGAGGCCCAGATGGTCCTGGCTACGGAAAAAGAGTTTTACACCTTCGAGGTCAGCAAAAACGATTTTGCCGACCTGCTCGAACTCGCCGAAGAGAATGCAAAAGGGCGGAAGCTGTTTAAAAAAGATTGTGACAGGGTGGAGATCGTTGATATAGAGACGGTGTAACGTTTGCCGTGTGCGATGATTTTCCCGCAGGGTAAATTATTGCGTTCCTCGTACTTGTTAGGTAACAGTAGTTTTAAGTTCGTATTTACACTTTCGTAAAAAGATAACATAAAATTACAAACCTATTTATCAGGGTTTTTTTTTAATAAAAGTTCAGCAAATTTTTTTCTACTCTTCTCTATATTCTCATTAACTTCTTTTTCTGATTTCCCCTCTTGCCTAAGAGATTCTGCCACATGCTGAATAAGTGTTTCCATCATATTATTATAGTCAGGTCCAAAAACACTACAAAGTGCAATTATTTTTGTTTTTGATGTAATATCTTCAAATAATATATCAAAAATTAAAGGTAAGTTTGTAATGTCTTGTTCATTATCCCAATCATTTTTTAATTCTTTCATTTTCTCATCAAAACTATCAAAAAGTTTTCCACCTCTACCAATTTCATCAGCACCAACTTCTTCAACTATTTTTGCCATTTCAATATAAATATTAAAAACTGACTTAACTGTTTCCTCAATTTCATTTTCTGTAATTGAATGAGGAAAGGCTAAATGTGGTTTTTTTTCAAACCACATATTTAAAATTTCTTTTTGCTTCGAAAGGTCACTAAGTAAGAGAATATTACTGTGTTTAGAAATTAAAAATGGCAAAAATGCCTCTATTCTAGTAAAAGTCCAAATTTCTAATACATTTTGACTTTTTCTTTTTCGTGCCGGATATTCTGTATTTCCTTGTTCGATTTTTTGCAAATGCTCATATGTTATTTCATAAATAGCCTTTGCTCGTGTCATTGATTGTATTAATTTGTCGAGTATTTCAGAAGGGGTTCTTTCTTTGTTGCTATTATTAAACAACTTCTTTATCCATGTAAACATTTCATTGTCCTATTTAAATAATGACTTTAGTTTAATAACTTTTAATCTATAAAAAGTGAAAAATAATCTTTTAGTTAATTGGTGCCTATAACGTTTAAAATGAGCAATCAAAATGCCGCCCGCGGGTTTTTGATTAGTCTCCTTTGGTTTGTTGGGTTTTTACTAATGGTCATTGACCTCGGCTAATCGATCATTACAAATATTTTTTAATTCGTCTGAATACGTTCGATACCATCTATAAGCACGCCTTTCAGATGTGTTTGACTCCAATAGTGCTCTTTTATCTTTTACTGTCAACATAATTGCGTTCATGTCAATGCCGGATGGCGTATATGTTTCTTTGGATTTTAAGTCAAGGTAGCCTTGTTCTAAAGTTATTACATCAATACAGACTTTTTCAAGTTTTTCTCCAGTTCTGTAATGAGCATAAATGGAATAGGCCAGTAATCCAATCAAAATCCAAATGCCAAGATTATTTTTCATAGTTTCCTTTTCAACCTAACTATTTATTGGTACACATATTATACGACTAAGGCTTAAAAGGGGACTTAGCAGAACATGTGCTATATTGTATGAAAACGTTGTTGTATTGAAAAATGGCATATTTGCTTGTGTTTTGATGATTGCTGGAGCGGATTGTCTAAATAGTGAATGTGGACTAAGTAGTGAAAAGGGAATTATTTAAACGAAAATATGTTGCTAAGTCCAATTTTAGGACTTAGCCTATTTTTAGATGGTGTGGAATAGATATGAATGCGGGGTAGCGGTTTGGGGCATGGGGCCGTTAGCGCAGAGAGTCGACAAAATTTTTGAGCTCCCTGTTGAAGCTGTCGGGACTTTCCATGTTGCTCAGATGCCCCGCCTGCGCTATGACGCTCAAACGGCATCCCTCTATCTTCTCCTGCATCAGCCTTGCGGCCTCCGGAGGCGTGATGCTGTCCTCCTCTCCCACCAGGACAAGCACCGGAACCGCGATCTCCTGCAGTCTGCTGCAGCTCTCTTCACGCTCGCGTAAGGCGCGCAGGGTTCTGACCAGCGTCTCTTCGGCAGTGGCAGCGATCATCTCTCTCGCGGCGGCGATCTCCGCCCCCTCTCTTTTGAGCGATCCGGGCGTAAAAAAGTTTTTCAGGCTCGTGTCGGCGTACCATTCGACACCGTTTTTTTTGATGGCTTCGATCGCTTCTGACCGCTTCTCTTTCCCCTCGGGGGAATTCGGCGGCCCACTGGGTGTCGCTGAGCACAAGCGCATCGAAGCGTCCGGGATGTGAAAGGGCAGCGTTCAGGGCGATGTAGCCGCCCATGGAGAGACCGCAGAGCAACGCTTTCTCGATTCCGAGGACGTCCATCAAGCCGATCAGGTCCTCCGCGAAGAGCCCGATGGAGAAGGGCTTCTCCCCGATGTCGGACTCGCCGTGCCCCCGGATGTCGATGGCGACGACGCGCCACCCATCACTGAGCGCTTCCATCTGACTCTTCCACATGGATCTGTTGAAAGGAAAGCCGTGGACAAGGATGACCGTCGGCGCGCCATGCGCCCCCTCGTCGCTGTAGCCTACCATGATATCATTTACTCTCACTCGCATTGTCTCTCCCTTATGATCATTTCCGTCTCTTAGAAAAGCCGGGGCCGAAGAGGTTTTCCGTCGCCGATTCTACGCGCTTAAACTCGAATTCTCAGCCGGCGGACGCATCTTTTGCTTTGTACGCATTTTTATACCTATGCTTTCTATTCTATCATATCAATTGGAATAGAAAAACCAAGTTAACCTGTTCCGTTTATGGGGGTGCATTGTACGGTTCCAAGATAGCATATTTGCTTGTGTTTTGATGAGTACAGAAGCGGATTGTCTGGATAGTGAATGTGGACTAAGTAGTGAAAAGAGACTTATTTAAACGAAAATGTGCAGCCAAGTCCGATTTTAGGACTTAGTCTGTTTTTGGCAGTGGAGGGTTACTTAAACCAGCTTTTGACGCGGTCAAAGGCCGATTCGAAAAGCGACTCGTGCGGTTTTGACTCGACGCCGAAGCTCTCCTGGAGCTGGTCTAACAGATCGTACTGGTCGTCTGTCAGTTTTCTAGGATAGGTGATGTTGACCTGTGCGATGAGTGAACCTTTGCCGTGGCCGTGGACATCGTCAATACCTTCGCCGCGGAAAGTAAAGTGCTGCTTGTCGCGTGTACCGACGTTGAGTTTAAGGTCAAGCTCGCCGGTCAGTGAAGGGATCTTGATCGTATCCCCCATAACTGCCTGGGTGAAGAAGACAGGCACTTCGACGTAGACGTCGTTGCCGTTTCTTATAAAGGTCTTGTCCTCTTCGACGATGAAGGTGACATAGAGATCGCCGCGGCTGCCGTTTTTGCCGATGTTGCCTTTGCCCGATACGCGCAGGCGGTTGTCGGTGTCGACACCGGCCGGCACCTTAACTGTGACAGTGTCTTTGACCTCTTCAAACCCTTTGCCGTTGCAGTCCGGGACACTTTTCGCCCGGCATGGTCCCTGCGCCGTGGCAGACCGGACAGGTCTGCGAGAAGGTCATAAAGCCCTGGCGCACATAGACCTGCCCCTTGCCGCCGCACTGAGAACAGCTTGTGACTTTACCGTCTTTTGCACCCGTACCTTTACAGGTTTTACAGGCGTTTTTGTAGCTGAACTTTATCTCTTTGTCGCAGCCGAAGACCGCCTCTTTGAAACTGAGACGTATCTCGACGGCCATATCGAGCGGGTATTTGTCCTGAGGGGCGCGTGAACGGCTGCCGCCGGCACTTCGACCGCCGCCGAACATCTCTTCGAAGATGCTGCCGAGGTCGTCAAAGCCGCCAAAGCCGCCTGAACTGCGTCCGCCGCCGGCGGCACCCTTGAGACCCTCTTTGCCGTAACGGTCATAGATGGAGCGCTGTTGATCGTCACTGAGGACCTGATACGCCTCGTTACAGAATTTGAACTTGACTTCCGCCTCGTCGTCATCGGGATTTCGGTCGGGATGGTATTTTTTCGCCATTTTGCGGTAGGCTTTTTTGATTGCTGATTTGTCTGCATTTTGCGAGACTTCAAGAATTTCATAATAACTTAGATTTTCCAAAGCATTTCCTTCTCATAATGGGTAAAAATTTTTGAAATTATACCATCAGATAGCGAAAAGGTGAAATAGGCGTTTTACTGTTAAAATAGCGGGCGCAATGATGCTGAAAAACAGCAATATAAAGCGTACATCATGCGGAGTTTGCTAAAATAGCCTCAATGAAGAATTCACACGAAAAATTTAACCGTCTTGTTGATGCCCTGCAAGAGTTGCCGACCGTCGGAGAGAAGTCTGCCGTACGTCTGGCCTACCATATGGTGATGAAAGACAACTTCTCGGCGCTCAAGATCGCCCATGCCATAGAAGATGCACTCGGCAGCCTTAAAAAGTGTCACTCCTGCGGCGGGATGAGCGAAGACGAACTCTGTTACATCTGTTCGGACGAGAGCCGCAACCATGAACTGCTCGCTGTAGTCGAGAATGCCAAAGATATTCTGACACTTGAAGAGAACGGCCTGTTTGACGGACGCTACTTTGTCCTGGAGTCGATGGAAGAGCGGACGATCACCCATCTGCAGGAGATGGTCGCAAGCGGTATTACTGAGGTCGTCTTTGCGCTGACACCCTCCATCGCCAATGACGCGGTCATCCTCTATATCGAAGACAAGCTTTCCGATTATGACATCCTCTTTACACGGATCGCACAAGGCGTTCCGACCGGTGTGAGCCTGGAAAATATCGATATGCTCTCGCTTGCACGCGCACTTGAAGACAGGGTGAAGGTTTGATTACCTGTATATCGGCAACATATGCGTCGTTAAAAGACTATCTCTTTAAGGAAGAATATGGATCAGGAACTTACACGTGTCGAAGAGATCAAGATCGAGTCTGGTGTCAAAAAGAGCCGTCTGCCGGCAAAATTAGACTATATCCAGAGCGCAACCGGTATTTTGCTCGCCCTGTTTATCTGGGCGCACCTGCTTTTTGAATCGAGTATCCTCTATGGAAAAGATGCGATGTATGCGATGACCGTCTTTTTTGAAGGGTACTATTTTTTCGGCGAACGCTACCCTGTTCTCATCACTTTGTTAGGGGCGTCTGTTTTTTTCGTCTTTATCCTACACGCCCTTGTCGCCATTCGAAAATTTCCCGCAAGCTTTAAAGAGTATCGTCTTTATCGTGCGCATATGAAACGCATGAAACACAGTGATACCAACTTATGGTTTATCCAGATCGTCACCGGCTTCAGTCTGCTCTTTCTCGGTTCGGTCCATCTCTACATTGTCATGACCCAGCCCGGCGACATCGGCCCTTACGCCTCATCGGACAGAATGGTGACCGATTGGATGTGGCCGCTCTATTTTCTGCTGCTGATCGCCGTTGTGCTGCATGCGGGCATAGGCACGTACCGTTTATGTATCAAATGGGGCTGGTTTGAAGGCAGAAATGCAAAAAAAAGCAGGAAAATACTTAAAAAATTTGAATACGGTATTATCGCATTTTTTATGACCCTGGGACTTTTGAGTATCGCGACCTATATGAAAATAGGCTATGAACATCAGGCCAATGCGGGTGAACGCTACCATCCTGAAAGCACTCTGTCAAAGCAGGGAGATGCCAGATGAAAATAACCTATACGGATGTGCTGGTCATCGGCGGCGGTCTGGCGGGGCTCAGGAGTGCTACCGGCGTCAAGGAGCGCGGGCATGACTGCATCATACTGTCACTGATCCCGCCCAAACGCTCACACTCCGCGGCAGCGCAGGGCGGCATGCAGGCAAGCCTCGGAAATACCATTAAAGGTGAGGGCGACAATGAAGATGTCCATTTTGAAGATACGGTCAAAGGCAGCGACTGGGGCGCAGACCAGCAGATCGTACGCATGTTCACAAACACGGCACCCAAAGCAATCCGCCAGCTGGCAGCATGGGGCGTCCCCTGGACGCGTGTCAGGGCAGGCGACCGAAAGGTCGTCATCAATGCGGAACATGTGACCATTACCGAAAAAGAGGAAGCCCACGGGCTGATCAATGCCCGTGATTTCGGCGGGACCAAGAAGTGGCGCACCTGTTACACCTCGGACGGCACCGGCCACTCCATGCTTTTTGCGATGGACAACAAAGCCCATAAAGACAAGATCGAAGTCCATGAAAGAATGGAGGCCGTAGCGCTGATCCATGAAGACAAAAGGTGCTACGGCGCCGTTGCACGCAATCTTATAACGGGCGAGCTCGTTGCCTATATCGCAAAAGCAACGGTTGTGGCCACTGGCGGCTACGGGCGCATCTATAAGGTCTCAACGAATGCGGTTATCTGCCAGGGCATGGGGCAGGCGATCGCCCTTGAGACGGGCGTGGCGACCCTGGGGAACATGGAGGCGATCCAGTTCCATCCGACGGCCATTGTGCCGGTGGGCATCCTGACGACCGAGGGGTGCCGTGGGGACGGCGGACTCCTGACCGATGTTGACGGATACCGCTTTATGCCGGATTACGAGCCCGAGAAGAAAGAGCTGGCGAGCCGGGATGTCGTCAGCCGACGTATGGTTGAGCATATGCGAAAAGGCAAGGGCGTTAAATCACGATACGGCGATCATCTGTGGCTTGATATTACCAATCTCGGCCGGGAACATATCGAGAAGAACCTGCGAGAGGTCAAAGAGATCTGCGAAAGCTTTCTGGGTATTGACCCGGCGGTTGATCCCATTCCTGTCCGTCCGACACAGCACTACTCCATGGGCGGCATACGGACAGACCATCGCGGGGAGAGCCGGACACTCAAGGGGCTCTTCTCCTGCGGGGAGGCAGCCTGCTGGGATCTGCACGGTTTTAACCGCCTCGGCGGCAACTCCGTAGCCGAAACGGTTGTTTCAGGTATGCTGGTGTCGGAATATATTTCGGACTACTGTGAGAGCCATGAGAGCAACGTACGCATCTCGACTGAGCGCATCAAAAGCTTTATCGATAAAGAGCAGGGGAAACTGGATTTTCTTTTAAAAGAGAAGCCAGAACCTGAAGACGGCTACCAGCTGCGTGCACGCATGGAAGAGATCATGATGGAGAAAGTCGGTATCTTTAGAAACGAAACCGATCTACAGAAGGCTGTCGATGCGCTGGAAGGACTGCTGCTGCAGTCACGGAACATCGAAGTGAAGGCCAAGACACTGACGGCCAACCCGGAGCTTGTCAATGCCTACCGGACCCAGCGTATGCTGAAACTTGCGCTCTGCGTAGCCAAGGGTGCACTGGAGAGAAGAGAGAGCCGCGGCGCCCATTCGCGCGAAGATTACCCAGAGCGAAATGATGCAGCGTACCTTAGCCGTACCATCACGATGTGGAAGCGTGAAGAGGATATTATGCCGACGCTGAGTTATGAGCCTATCGATATCAATGCGATGGAGCTGCCGCCGGGCTTTAGAGGCTACGGCAAAGATATGACGATCCATCATCCCGACGCCGCAAAACGCCAGGAAGAGGTCGATCAGCTGCGCGAAAAATTGACAGCGCAGGGCAAAGACCGCTTTGAGATCCAAGATGCGCTGATGTCTTATCGGGATCTTCTGCCCGAATGCTACCGGGACAAAAATGAGCGTCTTGATGAAAAACTCGAGAAGGAGTAGATGATGAGCGAAAACAGCCAGGCGGAGCGTATTTTAAAGATCTCAATCCTGCGTTACAACCCGCAGATCAAAGCGGATGTCCCCCGTGTTGAAACATTCGAGATCGAAGAGGCACCGGGGATGACACTCTTTATTGCGCTCAATGAGATCCGCCAGCATCAGGACAACTCCCTGAAGTTTGATTTTGTCTGCCGTGCCGGTATCTGCGGCAGCTGCGGCATGATCATCAACGGCCGTCCCGGGCTTGCCTGCCGGGCGCTTACCACGAAAATGGATGCCGAGATTTCACTGGCCCCTCTGCCGGTGTTCGAACTCATCGGAGACCTCTCCGTTTTCAGCGGAAAATGGATGAGTGAGATGACGAACCGCCTTGAGACATGGATTCATGAAGAGAAGGCGAAAGAGACAAACATTAACGCACTGGAAGAGCGGATGGACCCGGATCTCAGCGATGAGATCTACGAGCTCGACCGCTGCATAGAGTGCGGCTGCTGCGTGGCCGGGTGCGGAACGATGTTGATGCGTGAAGATTTCGTCGGTGCTGTCGGTCTCAACAAGATCGCACGCTACAGGCTGGACCCGCGGGACAAACGTGATGACGAGGACTATTATAATCTTATCGGCGACGAGAACGGCGTCTTTGGCTGCATGTCATTGATGGGATGCGAAGATGTCTGTCCAAAAGAGTTGCCTCTGCAGTCGAAAATTGCCTATCTGCGCCGTAAAATGGTCCAGATGAAAGACAGATAGTATTTTTTAAAAAGTTTATGGAAAAAGGCAGAGAAGAAGTGTAAAAGTGCTTCTTCTCTTTGAAGTGTTTAGATAAAATCGACTTTAGAGACGTGGTGCTGAAGACCAAGTTCTGCAGCACTGCAGCCGAGAGCAAGTCCTACCATCTGCTGCATGTGCAGTACCGGCATCTTGACTTCGCGGCCGATAGCCACAGAAGCGTGGTGATACTGTGTATCAAGTTTGAGGTGGCAGAGCGGGCAGGGTGTGACCATCCAGTCTGCATTTTTGTCCATCGCACCGGCGAGTGCATTGCCTGTCAGGGTTGCAGCTGTCTTCGGCGCCTGGAGTTCGGCATGGAAACCGCAGCATTTGTTCTTCTCAGCATAATCGACATTGGCACCGCCGCAGGCGATGATAAGATCGTCAAGTGAAGTCGGGTTGTAAGGGTTTTCCTTGCTGTTGTGTGTTTCGTTCTGAAGCTCGGAAGGGCGAATATTGTGACAGCCGTAAAAAGGCGCGATGTTAAACTGGCTTAGCGGTTTAACTACCATCTCTTTAAGTTTGTCAAGACCAAAGTCATCAATGATCGCATAGAGGAAGTGGGTGATCTGTGACGTCCCTTTGTACTCAAGACCGACTTCGCCAAGCTTCTGGTTAACGCGCGCTTTCAGCTCGGCATTATTGTCAAGACGGTGTTTTGTCATGGCTGTGTTGAGCTGGCAGGTGTTGCAGATTGTAACCATCGTAAGGCCGTGCTTTTCGGCATAAGCGATATTACGCGCGTTGAGTACCAATGACAGGAAATCGTCATAATCCTGAAGATGGGATGCACCGCAGCAGGAAGCTTCGGTCAATTCGATGAGTTCGATACCCAGTTTATTGGCAACCGCCATGGTCGACATCATCTGTTCAGGTGTGGACTCTTTTGCAGTACAACCTGTAAATAGGGCATATTTCAATTTAGACATACCTGACTCCTAGTATTTCGTTGTTGATGATGATTTGATCAGTTTTTGGATCTCATCAAGATTATCTGATTTTGGCATGTTCCAAGGAAGAACGATCTTTCCTTTTGCGAACATCTTAAGCGCAACAGGAACGTGTTTGAGCACACCGATGTTGCCCTCTGAATAACGGACAAGTTCACCCTCGTCAAGCAGACCGTGTTTATTTACAGAGTGGGCAAAACCGACAGCATGACGTTCTGCAACAGGATTTTTGAACACTTTTTGATCAAACAGCATGTTGTGCAGTTTCGTAATCTTTTCGATCGGATTGATCTCTTTCGGACATGCCTCAGCACATTCAAAACATTTTACACAGTCCCAGACACCCTGATCCGGCAGGGAGACTTCGACAAGACGCTCGTGGTGTGCATCATCACGGACGTCTGCTTCGAAACGGTATGCTTTGACAAAGGCTGCAGGCCCAATGAATTGTTCATTGACCTCGAGCGCAGGACACGCATAGTGGCAGGCCCCACATTGAATACAGAGATCTGATTCAAGGATCTGCTCTGTCTCTTCAGGAGAGACAATACACTCCATCTCCGGGTGTTCGTCGATCTCACTGATCAGGTAGGGTTTGATCTGCGCATGTTTTGCCCAGAAATCTGACTTGTCAATGATCATGTCTTTGACAGCACGTTTTGTGCTTTGCGGCTCGATCACCAACTCATTGCCGAAGATGTTGGTAAGTTCATGCAGGTTCATCTTGCATGCCAGCGTTGCACGGCCGTTTACCTGAATGGCGCAGGCACCGCAGATACCGTGTCGACAGCTTCTACGGTAGGAAAAACTGCCGTCGATGTCCCATTTGATACGGTCCAGAATATCGAGGACCACCTCTTCAGAGGTGACTTCCATTTTGTACTCTTTGTAGGTCGGAAGATAATCAGTCTCTGAATTGAAACGAAAAACCTTGAACGTGACGTCTTTGGTTGTAATTGAATTTGTACTCACGTGGTCTCCTTAATATGCTCTTGCTTTAAGCTCATGTTTGCCGAGTACGACATCCATGTAGTCAAGTGTGATATTGCCTTCATCATCCATGTAAGCCATAGTGTGTTTAAGGAAGTTTTCATCATCACGCGTCGTATAATCTTCACGGTAGTGGGCACCGCGGCTCTCTTTACGGGCTAAAGCACTCTCTACGATAAAGAGTGAATAGTCGAGCATATGGCCGAATTCGATCGCCTCTTGCAGCTCGGTATTGAAGATCTTGGATTTGTCATCGATGCGGATGTTTTTATAACGCTCGCGCAGTGCTTTGATGTTCTTGATCTGCTCTTTGAGCGTCTCTTCGGTGCGGAACACGCCGGCGTTGTCCGTCATGCCCTGCTGAAGTTCATGACGCAGATGAGGAACACGTTCTGTACCGTTGTTGGTCAGAACCCAATCCATCTCTCTGTTCATGCGTTCGGCATCCGCTTCAGTCGCGACCTTAAGCTCGATAGTATCAATATCTTTCACCATGGATTTGCCGACGTAACGTCCAAACAGCATCGCTTCAAGGACAGAGTTGGCACCAAGACGGTTCGCACCGTGAACGCTGACGCAGGAACATTCGCCTGCGGCGTAGAAGCCTTCGACGAACTCGGTGTTGTTCTTACGGACATGCCCGTCGATATCACACGGAATACCGCCCATCGAGTAGTGTGCCGTTGCTGAAATGAGGATCGGCTCTTTGATCATATCGAGACCCAGGAAAGTCAGAGCAAGGTCTCGTAGCTCAGGCAGTCTTTCCATGATCTTCTCTTTTCCGAGATGAACAAGATCGATATAAACCGCATCTTTACGGGGACCTACACCGCGGCCTTCACGGATCTCCTGGATAATGGCGCGAGCGACAACATCACGTGAGGCAAGTTCCAGCGCGTTAGGCGCATATTTCTCCATGAAACGTTCGCCCTCGGAGTTAAGAAGACGTCCGCCCTCACCGCGGGCAGCTTCAGAGATCAGTACCCCGTTTCCGGAGAGACCCGACGGGTGAAACTGGACGAACTCCATATCTTCGAGCGGAAGACCGTGTCGGGCAACGATCGAGAGGCCGTCACCGGTATTTGCATGGGCATTGGAGTTAATCTTGAATGCGCGTGCATAACCGCCTGTGGCAAAGAGAACAGATTTCGCATTGAAGATCACTTTTTCCATATTACGAATATTGAAAGCGACGACACCGTAGGCTTTGCCGTCTTCATAAAGAATATCGGCAGCATACCACTCGTCCCAGAAGTCAACACCCTCGCGGAATGCCTGTTCATACATCGTCTGCAATAATGTAAGGCCGGTACGGTCTTTCGCGTAACAGGCACGCGGTGACGACTGCCCGCCGAACGGGCGCTGTGCGATCATGCCGTTTTCCTGGCGGCTGAATACCGCACCCATACGCTCAGCCCAGCGAATGGTCTCCGGCGCGTTTTTACACATAAATTCAACAGCATCCTGGTCTGCAAGGTAGTCAGAACCTTTTACCGTGTCAAATTCATGCAGTTCGATACTGTCTTCAGCGCTGAAAGCTGCATTGATACCGCCCTGGGCAGCGCCCGAATGTGAGCGAAGCGGGTGGAGTTTTGTAATAACTGCAACTTTTTTGCCAGCTTTTTGCAGTTCGCGTGCAGCTGCATTTCCAGCCAATCCAGCTCCGACAACTACAGCATCATAGGTATGAATGGTAATACTCATTAACCGTCCTTCAATAGAGTGTACATAATAAAAATCGATTATAGCGTCTCAAATACTGTTCTAGGGTTAAAGAGGAGAATAGTGGCGTAAAGTTACACTTTTTTGCTGTCACTTTGCCGCTATTGTGAAAATAAGTAGCAATATGAATTGCCGCTATTTCATCGAAGTGTGCTCGTCGCGAAGCTGAGCGATACGATTACCGCCATGCTGAATTGAAACAACCAGCACTTTGTTGGCTTTGGTGATCATCTCATCAAGGGTCTGCGATGAAAGTTTTTCGACAAATCCGCCGCTTAGTGTGATCATCAGGTTCTGACCATCCGAGGTTTTAAACGGCGACTCTTGAACACTTTTGCGGATAAGCTCACAGTCATTAATGGCACTGGACTTGTCTTGACGGGAGAGTATGATAGCGAATTGATTATGGTCTAATCGGCCAATGATATCATTGTGCTGACGGTAAAGGGTGAGCATAAACCCTACTTTTTTCAAGATAGTCTCAATAAACGCCTGAGAGTATTGCAATTCTATGTCATTTAACTTATCAATGGCAAAGACACAGACTGCCGTATAGTTGTTGAGCTTATAACTTTTTTTATCGTTAAACTCGCGTATAAACCCCTTGTAGTTATTGATGCCGGTCAATGCATCCAGAAACGCCGGGTTACTGGTAGCGGGTGTTTTAGTTGTGCGGCATAAGCGTCTGCCGATAATATCGGCTTCTACACTGAAAAATTCCGTTGTCTCTTCATTGTCGTGTTCGTAAAGCTTTTGAATGTCATTTTGAACTTGCGCAAGACGGCGTGTGACCCAGAAAAAGCTTAGGCCAATCAAGACAAGAAGTACAATAACAATGAACTCCTGAAGATAAAAACGTTTTTGTTCATAGCCTGCGTTCTCTGATATGATCGAGTTGATCTGCTGCATTAAGAGAGTGTAGGTGTGTGTCAAATGCTCTTTACGCAGCTGAAGCGCTTCTTCCCCAAGCTGCTCTTGTGTAAACCACTCCTCTGCAGCAGCTCTGAAACTATTGATGGCATCCGTAAGCTTGAGAATGTCGTTCTGATAATTGCCGGTCTGCATAAGCCGGCTTATATAGTCATATTCATAAAGATCAGAGAGCGCTTCCGCCTGAAGTTTAAGCAGGTTGCTATTACCCTGAAACTGTATATTCGTAAGCTCGATACTGTTTCGCCCGAGAGAGAAGATCGCTGTGGCAAGATCTTTCTCTTTTTGCAGATTCTCCAGCTTGTAAAAAGAAGAATATTCGCTTAAAATCGTGGCCGAAAGAAGAACTGTCAATAACAGCATCAGCAGGAAAAGCGATTTCGTATGTTTGAAAATCTTAAAAATTGAGATTTGCATTAGGAACCTTGGTATCGGTATGTTAATTTATGTTTAAGAACATTTTATTGCGAATGGGGTTAATTGGGACTTAAAAAAAGAGATATCGCTTTTGAAAATAATAGAGTCTTATCATGTATGTGATGATTTTGGATAAAATACGAATAAAAAGAAGAGATGTGAACGTCGAAAGTTACTTTATCAAACTTTTTTCAAATCATTCCCGTCATATTGGTGACGACGGCGCACTTGTAGGCAAACAGGTCTATAGTAGTGATGTTTTTTGTGAAAATGTCCATTTTAAACGCGGGTGGATGTCGCTGAGACAGATCGCCTACAAATCGATGCTGATCAACATCTCCGATGCCGTGGCAATGAATGCCAAACCACAGTTTGCGCTTTTAGGTATAGCAATTCCCTCGTCATACAGTCTGCATGAACTGAGAGAACTTCATGCCGGTTTTCAGGAGGCGGCGGGCAAATACGGCGTCGAGATCATTGGCGGCGATACCGTTTCAAACAACAAACTCGATATCTCTATTACCATTATCTCCCATACGGAACGGCCTTTGCTGCGCAGCGGTCTTAAAAAAGGTGATCTGCTTGCATATACCGGCGAAGTGGGAAAAAGTGCCAGAGATCTGCGTTACCTTCTCAGCGGCGGCAAGGTCCATTCGAACTCAAAATTTGTCCGTTTCAGCCTTCGCAGCAAGTTCACCTCTGATGCGGTCAAATCCCTCTCCTGCGGCATGGATATATCGGATGGCCTGGGCAGTGATCTTGAGCGGCTTCATAGCTTAAATAGGGTAGGATTCCGCTTTAAGAAACGATTAGATAAAAAGCTGTTCTGCAGCGGCGAAGAGTACGAGATGCTTGTCGGGTTCAGCCCGCGCCACCGTAAAAAGATCCTGCGGCTTGCCGCGAAGAACCGCACACCGATACATATATTCGCTACAGCGGCACGTCGAAAGTATAAAAATTGCTGTAAAGCACACCATTTTAAATAGACTAGGCAGTTCATGGACAGATTTTACTCACTTGCACACACCCCGATCCCTTTTCATTTTCGTCAAAATCCGCGTGACTTTGTCGTCGATGAGATACCCTTATATGAGTTCAGCGGTGACGGCGAGCACCTGGTTCTTCTGATGCGAAAGAAAAACCTTTCGACCTGGGATGCGATCAGCCGCATCGCCAACCATCTGGGCATCAATGCACGCGAGATCGGTTATGCCGGCCTCAAAGATAAAAATGCATTGACAAAACAGTATATTTCGATTCTCAAAAAGTATGAAGAGAAGCTTGAGAGCTTTAATCATGACGATATCAAGTTCATTGAACGGACTTATCATAACAACAAGATCCGTTTGGGCCATCTTAAAGGCAACCGCTTTTTTATCCGACTTAAAAAGGTAAATCCGACAGCGGCTCTTAAGCTGTCTCAGGCGTTGAAGACCATTAAAAAAGAGGGGATGCCCAACTATTTCGGTTACCAGCGTTTCGGTACGGACGGCGATAACTATCAACTGGGCGAAGAGATCCTGCAAGGCAAACGCAAAGAGCGCAATGTAAAGCTTAAACGTCTCTACATCAACGCCTATCAAAGTCATATGTTCAACCTCTGGCTAAGCCGCCGTCTCGAGATCAATAAACTGGTCTCGAGTTTTGAAGCGAGCGAGCTGAGCGAGATGCTTAACTTTCCGGAGTCAACGGTCATCAATCTTAAAAGTCAGCAGCACCCCTTCAAGATAATAGAAGGCGATATCTTAAAGCACTATCCGCATGGTTCACCGTTTGAATATGAAGGTGCCGATGAAGATATAGAACGTCTCAATAAAAAAGAGATCGTTCCTACGGGGCTTCTGCTCGGCAAGCGCTCCCGCAGGGCAAGCGGGCTGGCAGGTCAGATCGAGAAAGAGTTCGATGTTGATTATCAGCAGGTTGACGGCGACCGCCGTTACGCCTGGATCTACCCTGAAGAGGTTGAAGGCGAGTACAGAGAGAATGAGGCGTGGTTTGAACTTCACTTTACACTGCCCAAGGGCTCTTACGCAACAGTTTTGATTGAAGAGCTGGCCAAACGGCCGCTGAGTGAAGAAGGAGTATAAAGATGGCAAGACATATGACGAGTCTGTTCTCACAGATTTTTGGAAAATTCGCTAACACACACTTTCCAAAGACGGTGCAGAATATTATCAACAAGGGCTATGTTAATCTGATGGGACTCGATATGAGCGAATTCCGTGATCCTCAGAGCTATGATTCGCTCAATGCGCTTTTTACCCGCTCTCTGGAGATCCCCAGACAATTCTCTGACGATCCGAAAGATCTTATTTCACCGTGTGATGCACTGATTACAGAGTGCGGGCGCCTGCATGAAGATATCGCCCTACATATCAAAGGGATGTATTACAATATCAATGATCTGCTGGGTGATGCGATCGATGAAGAGAAGAGAGCGAAATTGATCGACGGCGACTTTATCAACTTCTACCTTTCGCCTAAAGATTACCACCGTTATCATATCCCTTGTGATCTGAGCGTTAAAAAAGCGGTCCATATTCCGGGCAAGCTCTATCCTGTAAACATGCGCTATCTTAACAAACAGCCAAACCTGTTTGTTGAGAACGAACGTGTCGTGATAGAGTGTGAGAACAGCGAGGGCAAACTCTTCTATATGGTACTGGTCGGTGCACTCAATGTGGGTGTGATGCAGGTAGCTTTCGAGCCGTCGATTCAGACCAACGCCAGCAGCACCGAAGTCAGCGTCTATACCTATGAAGAGGGAATTGCCTTGTCTAAAAATGATGATTTCGGCTGCTTTGAGATGGGCTCGACGATCGTCATCATTGCGGAACCGGAGCTGTTGGAACTTACAATAAAGCAGGGTGATAAGGTCGCCTACGCTCAGACCATAGCAACAATAAAATAATCGCTGCTTACGTCTGCAAAGACCTAAGGCGGGCCTGCCTGTTCTGGCGCTTTTGCGCCAGGAAGACGCTATCTGTTTTTGACTTCCATCTTCGCCATCAATTTCCCATCCTCTTCATAGATGTCCATTGTCATATCAATAGGGAAGTTTTGACGCATCAGTTCATCCTGCACAGAATGCAAAACTGCTGCAAAACGTTGAAACATCGGGACAATGACGTAATGGATATGCTCTTTTTTTATAAGGTTTGCAAGGGTTTTGACAGCACAATTGTAGAGTGTCTCGTTTGTAGCGTACTGCAAACGATAATTTCGCATCACCTCAAGATTTTTGACCAGGGCCTCTTTGTCAGTTGCAGAGATTGACCTGCTCTCTTTAACATGCTCAAGTTCGCTGTTTATCTCTGCATTTTCCAGTGCAATACTCTCACTGATCACATCTTCCAGATTGCCGCAAAAATGTTGCAACCCGGCAAGGAGTTCTTCATCATTCAGACGTCTGCTGTCAACAGCATATTGGTAGGTTTTATCTTCAAAATCATCTTTTTCCAATGCGTACAGAAGCTGAATAAGAATATTTAGATAGGTATACCTGTCATCATATTCAGAGGCAAACGTAATGCCGCTTTTTGAAATGACAGGTTTTGGACCGACATATTTTATTTGCACATTATTACCTTAAAGCGTAGAGTTCCGGTAAAAGAGGTTTTACCGGCTAATTGATTTTTTTAATTATAACATAAGAAGCGATCAGAGCTGTAGTGCCTGGGAAATGAATGTGCTGTTACATAAAGAGTTGTCGAGATTAAGTCTTTTATCAAGATTGCTTATATGATTTTATGCTACTCTATTTTCAGCATAGTTGCTGTTGTATACAGTGACTTTATTATTTTATGAAGCTAAGGATATAGATTTGAAAAAAAGTCAATTTCTTTTACTGGCGCTGTTAATGGGCAGCTTCTCCACACTTTCTGCTGCACCGCTGGGTGCCATGCCAACGATGCAAATGCAAAAGAGCGAAAATGCTGCCGATGGAAAAAACATTGTATTGGGACGTTTTGGCAGTCGACAGGACGCCGATCTGCAACTGAGTTCTTTGCTGGATTTTATAGACAGCAACGCAAAAATAGCCAATTTGGAGACGCATTATGGATTTGATTACGCCGTAAAAGATGAAAATGGCAGTTTTATTCTGAGCATTGAGCCTTTTGTCGAGGATGATGTCCTGCAAGAGGTCTTTGAAATTGTCAAGGAGCGTTTTCCGAAGGCTTATGAAGCCGAGTGCAAAGGCTGCGTAAATAAAGCATTCCTTCAAGCCAGATCAAATCAAAAAGAACGGGAACTTTTAGATAACGCTGTTGCGCAGGAGCAAAACAGTGCACCCGTCAAAATGAAAAAAGAGACAGAAACAGTTGAAATAGAGAGCACCCCTGAAGCAGAACCGGCCGAAGCAGAAAACAATATAATAGGCCTGCTATCCAAGATAGAATACATCTTGTATGGCCTGGGTGCTTTTGCCCTCTTGGTACTGCTCTATTTGCTGGTGCTAAAGCCGGCAAAACCTCTAAAGAAAGAGCAGAAAGAAGATCATGCTCCTGCTGAAAAACTTGAAGAAGAGATGATTCCGCCAAGTAAAGAAGAACACGGATTGGTCGAAACCAAGGTGGAGGCAGCACCGTTTGAAGAGGCCGAGGCAGCTGTAACAGGAGCTGCAACCAAAGAGAAAGAGAAGGGTGCTGAGCCGATTCCCACTGCAGCAAAAAGAGATAAAAACAGTCACAGATTGCGCGAACCGAACAGCGAGATCACAAACATAAATAAATCGAACTTCAAAGAGTTCGCTGGTCTGCGTCTTTTGATCGCCGAAGACAACCTGATCAACCAGAAAGTGATCGTCGGTCTGCTCAAAGAGTCGGGAATCAACATCAAAATTGCCAATGACGGCCAAGAGTGTCTTGATATTCTGCAAGAAGATCCGAATTATCAGATCATTTTGATGGATGCCCATATGCCGCGTGTAGACGGGCTTGAAGCGACAAGACAGATTCGTGCAAACCCAGCCTATGACCACATTACGGTAATGGCATTAAGCGGCGATACCGGGGCAGACGATATTCGAAAGATGCGCGATGCAGGTATGGAAGAGCAGTTGGAAAAACCGCTTAAAATCTCGGCCCTTTATCAGGCGATCTACTGTTATTTCGACCCTGATGCCACGGTCGAAGTTGCCGAAGAGGAGACGATCCATCTCGACAATTCGCTAGGGCTGGAGATGCTCGGCGGCGATCTTGAACTCTACCAGGAGATCCTTTCAGAGTTTCAAACCCTTTACCACGATTCCGACGAAAAGATCGAACTCTGGCTCAAACATGGTGAGGAAGAGAAGGCAAAAGCGCTTCTGCTTGACGTTAAAGGTATCGGTGAGAGCATCGGTACGGCTGAGCTGACCCAGACGGCAGAAGAGTTCAGGGAGGCGATTATTGATGGCAAGAGCGATCAATACCCAAAACTATTGAAGCGTTATGGAACACAGTTGAAGTCGATACTGGCTGATATTGCTGAAGTATAAGGTATTTGCAATACTAATTTAAAATCAGGTGATCTTATATGAAGCATCTTTCGGCACTATTTCTCTTACTTTTTCTCTCTCCTTTGGTTGCGGCACAAGCTGCTGCATATCAGAATATTATTGTAGGAAGTTTTCTCAAACAAACGGATGCTGATAAACAGCGTGAAAAGGTTGAGAGCTGGTTAAAGCGTTCGCCGAAGATCGAAGCGATAAGAGCGGAACACCCTTTCAATATCGTCTCCCGCGAGTCCGGGAACTACTTTATCGTCGTACTCGAACCGATTGACAGTGAAGCGGTGCTTAAAGAGCTGTATCTCCTTGTCAAGCCGGTGTATCAAGACGCCTTTGTCAGTACTGTTCAATCAAAACAGCTACTGGCAGTCTATGCCAAAACAGGGACGCCTCTTCACGTCCAAAGCGTGTCTGAACCCGACAGTGATACCGCAAAAGCAGGGCAGAAAACATCCGAAAATGGCAGGGGTGATTCAGACAATGGCGTACAGCCAATCGATACGGTTCCGGAGGATACGGGCACATCGCTGTTTCCCTTGCCGTATCTGGCAATAGTCTTACTCTTTTTACTCTTGCTTCTTATCTATTTTCTTGTCCGTCACCGTAAAGAGGTGACACATGTTAAAGAGGTCGAAGAGGAAAATACCAGCCTCAACAGCAATAATGCGACCCTTAGTTCTGAAAACAGAGAATATAAGCAGTCTATTGAAGAGCATAAAGAACTTTTGGAAGGGATGGCAAACAAGCTGATTGTCCCGACAAAAAATATTATAGGTAAAACAGAGAGAGTCCTGAAGACGCATCTCAACGATAAACAGTCGATCGAGTTACACAATATCCATGATTCGGGTCAGGTTATTTTTGCGATCATGGATGACCTGCTCGATTTCATGAAGATCCGTTCGCAAAAACTTGAGATCGAAGAGAAGCCATTTGACCTCAATGAACTGCTTGACATAATCGTCCGTTCGGTATTGGAGCGTATCGAGAAGAAAGATGTCGAGGTGATCTTTGATATTGACAACCGCATTCCTCCGCGCATTATAGGCGATCCTATCCGGATCGGACAGATCTTGACCAATCTGCTCGAAAACGGGATCAAATTTACCCATGCAGGAGAAGTCAAACTTCATGTCAAGCTTCTGGGACAGGAAGAAGAACGTATGCAGCTGATGTTTGAAGTGGTCGATACGGGGATCGGTATTCCTGAGTCAAAGCTTGATGATATCTTTACCCCCTTCTACCAGATCAATAATAACAACAGTGCCGGATTGGGGCTCTCAATATCAAAAGCGCTGGTAGAGATGATGGGCGGTGAGATCCTGGTCTCTACCGAGCTTAACAGAGGCTCGACCTTTACCTTTGTTTTGCAGTTGCGAGAACTTAACGTTGATGAAAAACGTCACTACCGTTTGCCGGAGCAGGCCTATAAAAAGCGTCGTGTCCTCATTATCGATTATCATGACAGTGCGGCAACGGCCATAAAAAACCTGCTTCAATATTTTCATAATGAGGTCGATATCATTCCGCACTCTGAGTTAGAGACAATGGCACCGGATCTAAACCGATATGATATGCTGTTTATCTCAGAAAAACTTTTGACTTTTGATCTGGTCAAACAGATCGATGCGTTGAAAGCGCAAAAAGAGGTCAAACTCGTTGTCGTCGGCAGCATGCTCTACAAGCCGAGCCACAGTCATATCGTTGACAAACTGGCGGACAGACATATCATGAAGCCGGTCAATCAGCAAAATATCTTTGAACTGCTCGTCGACTTTTACGGTCAAAACGAAACAATCGTTTCGCCCGAAATCATCAGCGAAACAGTGGTGTCAATGCCGCGTATCGTCATTGAACGCACCCAAAAACAAAATATTACAAAAGAGGATTTTCAATCCTTCAGCGGGGCGACTGTTCTGCTGGCTGAAGATAATCTTATCAATCAGAAAGTACTCGCCAGCCTGTTGAAAAACAGCGGAATCAACATCGATATGGCGGAGAACGGCAAGGTCGCACTCAAGATGGCAAAAGACAAAGAGTACGATCTTGTTCTGATGGATGTCAATATGCCGGTCATGGATGGCTATGAAGCGACGGAGCGTCTAAAGGCCTCTACGCACACCTCGCACATCCCTGTTGTTGCCCTCTCCGGAAGTACAATGCCCGAAGAGATAGCCCAGATGAAAAAAAGCGGGATGGATGACAGGCTTGAAAAACCGATCAAGGTGCAGGCGGTCTACTCCGTTTTCAGCAAGTACCTGGAGTTCCATCCGATTATGGAAGAGCCGGTCGATACGTCGCTGCCGGAGAGACTTTATCTTTTTGAAGACGGTCTCGACAGGGTGGGCGGCGACAGAGAACTCTATAAGGAGATCGTCAACGAGTTTATAAAACTCTATAAAGATTCGGATGTGCTGATGGAGAAATATCATGCTCAAAAAAATAAAACGGCGTTAAAGGAGCTGAGTCTGGATATCAAAGGGGTCAGTGCCAATATCGGTGTCTATGCACTGGCCAATGCTGCCAAAAATATCAATGAATCAAGTCTGTCGAGCACCAGTATGCCCAAGTTCCTCGATACATATAAAAAGACCCTTCACAAGACACTGGAGGTCTTGACCGAAAAAATGAAGAGTGTGTGATTTACGCACGCTTTCACATCCTTTTTAGCTCTCTTTTTCTACAATACAGCAGAAATTCCATACGCCATTTTTTAACACAGCTCTTACGACCGTACCGGACGTTTCCAAGGGGCAGGATTGAATGCGTTGCCAAAGTCAGATAAATGCGAATAGATAAATATTTAAATGCCGTCAACATTACAAAACGCCGCAGTGTCGCGCAGGACATGATCAGTTCCGGGGTTGTCTTCATCAATGATAAAGCGGTCAAAGCAAGCAAAAACGTGGAGATAGGCGATATCATCACGGTGGCCTATCTTAAAGGGGCAAAAAAATATGAGGTGTTAGCGATCCCGACGACGAAATCGACACCCAAATCAGAACAAGAGAACTATATAAAGGAGCTTTTATGAACTATGACGAGGCGTTCAGCGCATTTACCTCTCTCTTCAACCATGAGATGAACGATGAACAGATGCGCGAGTTTTTGGTATCGATGAAGCTCGATGAAGGTACATCGGTTGACGCTATCGCGGCAGCCGCAGCAGTTATGCGTTCCAAAGCTATTGCATTGCCGGTGTCCAATGCGCTCCGTCCAAAACTGCTTGATGTCGTCGGTACAGGCGGTGATAAGATCGGAAGCTTTAACATCTCGTCGACTGTAGCGCTGCTCTGTGCGTCAATGGGGTCGTACGTCGCCAAGCACGGCAGCCGTTCCGTCACCTCAAAATCGGGCAGTGCCGATATGTTCGAATCACTGGGCGTACGGCTGGACCTGAATTTGCAGCAGAGCGCGATACTGCTTGAAGAGTGCGGCTTTACCTTTATGTTTGCCCAGAACCACCACCCTGCGATGAAGTTCATCATGCCTGTCCGAAAAAGCATCAGCGGCAAGACGATCTTCAATGTCCTGGGCCCGCTGACGAACCCGGCCGGTGTCGAGAAGATCATGCTGGGGGTCTTTGACAGGTCTTTTGTCCCCAAGATCGCCAAGGCACTGCAGATAAACAGTGTTAAGTCGGCCATAGTCGTCAGCTCGAAAGAACATATGGATGAGATCAGCCTTTCCGGTGTGACATATGCGGCAAGGGTGACTCCGGAGGGGATTACCGAATACGAAATAGACCCGACAATATATGGAATTAAACGTCAGCCGCTTGAAGCGATCGTCGGCGGTGATGCAAAAGAGAATGCAGCGATCCTGCATAACATCTTCAATAATCAGGCAACTGAGGCCCAGCGGGATATCGTCTTGATCAACGCGGCCAATGCCTTTATTGTCGATGGCAAGGCACGTGATATCCAGGACGGTCTGGCAATGGCTAAAGAGGCTCTTCTAAGCAAAAAAGCAAAGGCAAAACTCGAAGAGATCATTCAAGTGAGTCAGAAACTGTGATTGAGCTAGCGTCTTCCCTTGACCAGCTGCAGGATGTCTGCAGTGCTATTACCACTCTGCTGCCGGAGGGGGGTGTTGTCATATTGCAGGGAAATCTGGCTGCCGGCAAGACAACCCTTGCGCAGGCTTTCGCAAAACATCTGGGGCTGGATGAGGCGGTCACCTCTCCGACCTTCTCCTTGCAGCAGTGTTATGGCGACAGGCTCTTCCATTATGACATCTATAATCAGGGGATAGATCATTTTCTCTCTTTGGGTATGCTTGAAGAGCTGGAACGCGAGGGGTATCATCTCATCGAGTGGGGTGATGAATCCTTAGCCGAACTTTTAAAAACTGCGCAGATAGCAACGGTCATCGTCGAGATCAGCAAAGCAGATGAGAACAGACGAACGTACAGGATAAAATATGCATAAGTTAGTAGCCACGGATCTTGTCAAGACGATCAAAGGAACAGAGATCGTCCGCGGTATGTCGCTTGAGGTCAATTCGGGTGAGGTCGTCGGCCTGCTGGGTCCGAACGGTGCCGGAAAGACAACCAGTTTCTACATGATCTGCGGGCTTGTTGAGATGACAAGCGGCAAGGTCTTCCTCGACGGCGAAGAGATCTCGCATATGCCTCTGCATCAGCGTGCGATGAAGGGAATCGGCTATCTTCCTCAGGAAGCATCGATCTTTAAGGACCTGACGGTTGAAGAGAACCTGATGATCGCGGCACAGGTCAATATTAAAAATGAAAAAGAGCAATATAAACGCATTGAAGAGCTACTGGACATGTTCAATATCGAACCGATCCGCTACCGCAAAGGGATCTCGCTTTCAGGGGGCGAACGGCGTCGGGCAGAGATCGCCCGTGCGCTCATCAACTCACCGCGTTTTTTGCTGCTCGATGAGCCTTTTGCCGGGGTTGACCCGCTGGCCGTCAGCGACATTCAGGAAGTCATTCACCAGCTGGTCCAGTACGATATCGGTGTTCTGATCACCGACCACAATGTCCGTGAGACGCTGGACGTATGCGATCGGGCCTATGTCATTAAAAGCGGTTCGCTATTGGCCTCGGGTACAAGTGATGAGATCGGTCGAAACGTGGATGTCCGCAAACATTACCTGGGCGAGTCCTTTAAACTCTGAGATACTGCTTTGCAAACTATAGAGGTAAATGATTTCAATTGAATAGAGATCTTCAAACCGTCAAAGCACGCCTGGACATCGAAGTCTCCAGGCGAAACAGCCTCTCTGAACTGCATCTCAGCCGGCCTGATCCCATCATGCCAGCGCGTGAGTACAACGAGGAGTACAGTGCCCTAATATGCGCCCTTTTTGGCTACGGCAGAGCGGAGAACATCATCAAATTTCTCTACTCTTTGGATGTCTCCCTGCTTGACAGCTCTGAAAATGAGATCGAAAAAGCCCTGTGTCACTATTACTACCGTTTTCAAAACGGCCGCGATGTAATTGAGATCTTTAAAACCTTGCACCGCCTCAAGCAGGAAGATTCCATGGAAGCGATCTTTTATGAAGGTTACAGGCAGGAGCATAACGTCGTGATGGGGCTCAATACGCTTATCGCTGCCTTACTGAAGAGCAATACCTACGAGAGCAGGGGATATAATTTTCTAATCGGAAAACCGGTTGAGAAGAGCAGAGGAAACGGCGCGATGAAACGCTGGATGATGTTCCTGCGCTGGATGGTCAGAAAAGACAATATTGATATGGGACTCTGGACGAAGGTCGACAAAAAAGATCTGATCATGCCGCTGGACACGCATACGTTCAAGGTCTCGCATCAACTTGCTCTTTTGCATCGAAAAACCTGTGATCTCGAAGCTGCTCTAGAACTGACGGAGACGTTGCGGAGTTTCGACAGAGATGACCCGATCAAATATGATTTTGCCCTCTACCGTATCGGACAGGAAAAAATGCTATAATCGCGGCAATGCAATATAGAGGAGCCGAATATGGAGTGCGAATTCCCGACAGTCAATGCCAATGACGATCAGATGAAAGAGATTTTAGAGAGTGTGAAGACGATCGCCGTTTTGGGCCTTTCTCCCGATGAGAGCAAGGACAGCAACCGAGTCGCACGCTATCTTCAAAGCAAGGGGTACAAGATCATTCCTGTCTATCCGAAAGACGATGAAGAGATTCTGGGCGAAAAGGTCTATACCTCCCTGGCCGATGTGCCTCAGGGCGTTGATATGATCAATATCTTCCGCAAACCGAATGCCCTCGATGCCATTGCCGATGCGGCGATAGCGCGCGGTGATGTCAAGGTCTTCTGGTCACAAAAAGGGATCGTAAACAATGCCGCTGCTCAAAAAGCGGAAGATGCCGGGATGAAAGTAGTCCAGAACCGCTGCTCCATGGTCGAACACTGTAAATTGATAGGCTGAATTTTGTTTCCATTAGAAAAAATCCGACAAGCGCAAGAACGAATTAAAGATGTAGTGGTCAATACCCCCTTCTCTTATGCCCCTTTTCTAAGCGAGCAGAGCGGTGTCCACGTCTATTTGAAAAAAGAGAATCTGCAGACGACCGGCGCGTTTAAACTGCGCGGCGCCTTTAACAAGATCGCTTCTCTAAGCGATGGGGAGCGTGCGAAGGGGGTTGTGGCAGCGAGTGCGGGCAACCATGCCCAGGGCGTTGCCTACTCTGCACAGCACTTCGGTATCCGGGCGGTCATCGTAATGCCGGATTCTACCCCCCTTACCAAAATAAACGGGGTACGCCATTTCGGCGCCGAAGTGATTCTTGAAGGCAGCAATTATGATGAGGCCTACGCTTTTGCGACAAAATACGGCGCCGAAAACGGGCTTGTTTTTGTTCATCCGTTCCAGGATGAAGAGGTCATCGCAGGCCAGGGAACCATCGCTTTAGAGATATTGGAAGCTGCCGCTGACCTGGACGCTGTTATCGTTCCTGTTGGCGGCGGCGGTCTCATCTCGGGTATTGCTGCTGCGGTCAAAGGGATCAATCCAAAGATCGAGGTGGTCGGTGTCAGTGCCGCCGGCGCACCGGCACTGAAAAACTCTTTTGATGCCAAAACACCGATCGATTCACTCTCTGTACGCACTATCGCCGACGGCATCGCCGTAAGAGATTGCTCACCGATAACGCTCGATTACATGCTTGAGAGCGTCGACACCTTTATTGCGGTTGATGACAATGAGATCGCAAGCGGTATCCTTTTCCTTTTGGAGAAACAGAAGCTTGTTGTCGAGGGTGCGGGCGCTGTCGGCGTTGCGGCTCTTCTTCATAAGAAGCTTCCGCACCTGGCGGGAAAAAAAGTGGCGGTCGTACTCAGCGGCGGCAATGTCGACGTGACGCTGCTCTCGGTCATCATCGAAAAAGGTCTGATCAAGTCCAACCGCAAGATCAAATTGACGGTGACCCTGGTCGACAAACCCGGCTCGCTGATGCTGTTGACAGAGCTTCTGAAAGAGATGAATGCCAACATCGTTCATATCGCTTATGACCGTACTTCGACCGACCTGGACTACGGTGATGCCAATGTCACGATTCATCTTGAGACCAAGGGCGAAGAACATCAGAAACAGATCGTTAAGACACTGCACGATAATGGCTACTTGAGCAACGAATTTCATTAAACGATGGCGTTGCCATCGACTCTCCAAAAAGGTTCCTCTTATGATAGCGATCGATCTGGGCTCCAACAGTTTTCGCTGTATCGAATATGACTGTAAAACCAAAATATTCGGCAGAAGTTTTGAGCGCATCGTCAAAACAGCAGACAAAATGCATCAGAGCGGGCGCATCAGCGAAGAGGCCGTGGTGCGTGTTGTCGAAGCGCTCAAAGAGGCTGATGCCGTGCTTGATCTCCAAAATAACCCTGTTCAGGCTGTAACGACCCAGGCGATGCGAACGGCTTCCAACTCCGCAGAGGTCCTCAAGTATATCAAAGAGGAGAGCGGTGTCGCTTTCGAGGTCATCTCCTCAGACGATGAAGCACGCTACACACTGATGGCAGTCGATGCAAGACTTAGCGCCCTGCAGATTGAGAACGATCATTTTGTCCTTATCGACGTGGGCGGCGGTTCGAGCGAGATCATCTTTTACAAAGAGGGGCGAATGCAGAGCCGAAGTTTTCCGATTGGTATCGTCACTACGGCACAGATCTGTGAAGAAGAGCAGGAGATCGGGCTCTATTTGAACGAGCAGTTTAAAGAGGTTGAGGCGTATATCGCGCACTACTATGCAAATGAGGGCAAGCCGACGGCCTATGTTGCCACTGCCGGGACACCGACAACGATGGCCGCGTACCTGTTGGGCATGAAATATGCCGATTATGATGTAGAGAAGATCAACGGGTACCGTCTGACGTATGAAGGCACCCAAAAAGCGCTTGATGACCTTCGCGCAATGTCAGAGAAACAGAGAGCCGAGATCGTCGGTGTGGGGCGTGAAAGCCTTATCATCGCCGGGATCGTGATCGTCCAAAAACTCTACAACGTCTTGGGTTTTGAGCAGGCGATCGTTGTCGATGACGGGGTTCGCGAAGGTGTGGCGATCGCTTATTGCCGTGAAACAGAGAGTGACCAAAAAAGAGGGCTAAAATTAAAGTAATTTGAAAGTTTTTTTCACTCTGAACTTTAACAAAAAATATAGTTAAAGTAGCCTATAATAGGCGAATTTTTTTCTCTGAGATTATCAGAGAACACCCATCATCTGTTGGGACTTTTATTACGAGGAGACGCTATGCAGATAAGCGGAGCGCAGATGGTCATCGAGGCATTGATCGCCGAAAATGTAACAACCGTTTTTGGATACCCCGGCGGGGCGATTATGAATGTTTATGATGAGATCTACAAACAGAGCGGTTTTGAGCACATCTTGACGCGCCACGAACAGGCTGCCATTCATGCGGCAGAGGGTTATTCCAAGGTGACAGGTAAAGTCGGTGTTGCGATGATCACATCTGGTCCCGGTTTTACCAATGCGGTCACGGGTCTTGCCGATGCCTATATGGACTCGATCCCTATGGTCGTTATCAGCGGTCAGGTGCCGATGTCACTTATCGGAACCGACGCATTTCAGGAGATCGATGCCGTCGGCATCAGCCGTGCCTGTACCAAACACAACTACCTTGTTACCGATGCAAAGGACCTGGCCCGTATCTTAAAAGAGGCTTTTTACATCGCCGCTTCCGGCCGTCCCGGTCCGGTGCATGTCGATATCCCTAAGGATGTTACGGCACAGATAGCGGAGTTCGTCTACCCTGAAAACGTCGATATTCCGACCTATAAACCGCATACGCAAGGTAACAAACGCCAGATCAAAAAAGCGATGGAGGCTATTGTCGAGGCGAAGCGTCCGCTCTTTTATCTCGGCGGCGGGATCGTCAACTCCAATGCTGCTGATGAAGTACGCGAACTTGTCAAAATGACAGGCATCCCGGCGGTTGAGACCTTTATGGCACGAGGAACCCTTCGATACGACGATCCGCTTCTCATTTCGATGCTGGGAATGCACGGATCATATGCTGCCAATATGGCAATGAGCGAAACGGATCTGGTCATCGCTTTGGGTGCGCGTTTTGATGACCGTGTTACGGGAAAACTCTCTGAGTTCGCCAAACATGCCGGCGTAATCCATGTAGATATCGATCCGGCAAGTATCTCCAAGCTGGTCAATGCCGACTACCCGATCGTCGGCGATGTCAAAAACGTCGTGACCGAGATGATCGAACTGGCCAAAGACAATGTCGATGCAGAGCGTTATGTCCCATGGCTTGAGACGGTTGACCATTTCGACAAGCTACACCCGCTTCGCTATCATGAAGACACAGACCGTATCAAACCGCAATGGGTCGTTCAGCGTATCGGAGAGCTTCTGGGCGATGATGCCAATATTTCGACCGATGTCGGACAGCACCAGATGTGGACAGCACAGTTTTATCCGTTTACCCGTGCCCGCCAGTGGATCAGCTCCGGCGGTCTTGGTACGATGGGCTTCGGTTTCCCGGCAGCAATAGGCGTCAAACGCGGTGCAATGGACAAGGTCAGTATCAATATCACAGGTGACGGCTCGATCCTGATGAATATCCAGGAGCTGATGACGGCAGTCGAGTATAAACTCCCGGTCATCAATGTCATTTTGAATAACAACTACCTCGGTATGGTCCGTCAGTGGCAGACGCTTTTTTACAACAAGCGACACTCTTCGACAGACCTCTCTGTTCAGCCCGACTTTGTCATGCTGGCTGAAAGTTTCGGCGGTGTCGGCTATCGTGTCTCGACAAAAGAGGAGTTCGATGCCGCACTGAAAGATGCGGTAGCGAAAAACGTTGTCGCCATCATCGATGTCAAAGTCGAAAGGCTGGAAAATGTTCTTCCGATGGTACCTTCAGGCGGATCACTGTTCAATATGATGTTGCTAGAGAATAAGGAGTCATGATGCAAGAACAAGAAGTAAGAAGAGTCATTTCTGTTACCGTTGCAAATGAAGCCAGCGCACTTTCTCGCATCTCCGGGCTATTCTCCGCCCGCGGCTACAATGTGCTTTCACTGACGGTCGCACCGATACCTGACAGTGATTATTCACGTCTGACTATCGTTACCGTGGGTTCGGTACGTGTTATCGAGCAGATCACAAAGCAGCTTCATAAGCTGATCCCTGTATTGCGAGTAACAGATTCGCAGGAGATGATCGAAAAAGAGATGGTCCTTGTTAAATTTCCTATCACTGAGGATCTGAGCAATATCTCGGCACTTTCGAATGCTTATAACGGCAAGATCGCAAATGTCGGGATGGATACGATCATTGTCATGATCGCCGATGAGCCGAACCGTGTCGAGCACTTTTTGACAGCCATTAAACGTTTCCACCCGATTGAGATCGTCCGCGGTGGTACGGTTGCTGTTGAGCGTTAAGCAGAGTATTTCCGGAGGTGGCTATGATAGAACTCAGTGATTTGACCCGCTTAATAGGGGTGCCTTTTTCTGGGCGCTCAATCGCTATCTCAGCGCTGAATACCCTTGGTGATGCCCAGGCTGATGAGCTCAGCTTTCTTCAAAACAAAAACTATCTCTCTCAGCTGGAAACGACAAAGGCCGGCGCTGTTTTTGTCACGGCAGAGATGGCTCAACATGTTCCCCTCTCTTCGATAGCGGTCGTTGTCGACGAGCCTTATCTCAGTTTAGCCAGAGCCAGCAAACTTTTTGCTCCTGCCCTGATCGATGTCGATGCGCCGCTTGCCTCGGTGGGTGAGGGGAGTCATATTGAGGAGGGCGCCCATCTGGCAAGAGGTGCTGTGATCGGCAAAAACTGCATCATCATGCCGGGCGTCTATGTCGGAAGAGGTGCCGTTATCGGGGACAACACCATCTTGCATTCGAATGTATCCGTCTATCACGACTGCAGAGTCGGAGCCAACTGCATCATACATGCCTCGGCAGTGATCGGCAGTGACGGGTTCGGCTTTGCGACAACAAAGATCGGAACACATGTCAAGATCTATCAAAACGGCAATGCCGTAGTCGAAGACGATGTCGAGATCGGCGCCGCTGTAACCATCGACAGGGCGGCTTTCGGGTCTACGTTGATCAAGGAAGGGGTCCGCATTGATAACCTCGTGCATGTCGGCCATAACTGTGTCATCGGCGAATATTCCGTGCTCGTCGCACAGTCAGGTGTTGCCGGCTCGACAACGCTGGGGCGCAATGTCGTTCTCGGTGCACAAGGCGGCATGGTCGGTCATATCACGATCGCACCGTTCACAACGCTGGCTGCGCGTTCAGGTGTAACAAAAAGCATTACCGAAAGCGGAAAGACCTTCGCAGGTTTTCCGTTGATGGAACACAAATTGTGGCTTAAACTTCAGGGCAAGCTGGCCCGTCTTCTCAAATCCTGACCCAAACGGACGCTCTTTTCATTTTTTCTTATAAGTGGACTCATGGGCAGAGAGGGCACTGTTTCTTCAAGGAAAAAGAGATAGACTATCGCACATTTGAACTATAAGGAAATACAATGAGCGGAAACGTCACGCTGGAAACTTCAATCGCTTTAAACGGTACTAAAAACGGTGTTATCTCTATTTCAAAGATCGAGCAGCCGTATGGTCCTGCATCACATACTGTAGCAAGCATCGGGATCTCTCTTTCTGGCAATGCCGAAGCACCGGAATGGAAAGTACATCTGCCTCTTAGCAATCTGGATGCCGTTATCGAAGCCCTTCAAAAACTAAAATAACGCTTCTTCGCACCGTAAAAGGTGTATCTTCTTTGTTTGATTAAAATCTGCAAAAAAATTGATGCAGAATCTTCACAGCCAACTCACAGAAAACCTGACTTATACTAAAAACAACCATTAGGATAAGTTATGAAGCGTTGGATTATCATTTCCCTTTTTATTACTGTCGTCATCGCTATTGTGATCTCCTGTCGTCCAACTTCAACAGGAGAGGATGTGATGGTCTTCCCGCAGTGGCGGCAGCACTATAAACTGACACCGGAGATCATCCAATCTGATGCGCATAATGCCTATATAGAGATCTATCTCAATGACAAAGCCAAAGATGCCTACATCAATGTAGAACCCCGATTTAAAGAGGGATCACAGGTGTTCAAGCCGCTGTATGCCGATCCGCAGGGTAAACATATTGCACGTTTGGTGATCATGGTGAAGATGTATGAAGGCTATGACAGCGATAACGGTGACTGGTGGTACGGTGTCTATGACCCAAGCGGCACAAAGATGTGGTACGAGGGACGTATACCTGAATGTATCGACTGCCATGCCATGGCAAAAGAGACCGATTATCTTTTTGCCCGCAGTGTGATGAAAAAGATAAAAGGGATTGATACGAATGAGTTTGAAGAGTACCTGAAAGATTGACTCTGCTAAAGGGCAGACCCTTTAGCTTGTATGATGTTATTTGTAGTTTTTGACGAATGTCTCGATACGCTTGATACCTTTTTCGATATTCTCAAGACTCGTCGCAAACGAGAATCTGAAATAGCCCTCTGCACCGAAACCGGCCCCTGGTACAACTGCCACTTCGCTCTCTTCAAGGAGACGTTTACAGAACGCCAATGAATCGTTTGAAAGTTCTTTGATGTTGACGAACAGATAGAAGGCGCCGTCAGGGGAAAGCACTGACAGGCCGTCAATGGCATTAAACATCTTTACAGCGACGTCACGACGTTCCTGAAAGGCTTTACGCATCATCTCGATATCGGCATCTGCAGAGCCGTCAAGCCCTTTGATGGCGGCCATCTGTGTGATGGAGTTGATGTTGGATGTACTTTGGCTCTGGAGTTTCTTTGTCGCGCTGATAAGTGCTGTGTCTGCCGCGGCCATGTAGCCGAAACGCCAGCCTGTCATCGCGACCGATTTGCTGAGTCCGTTGATCGTGATAGTACGTTTGTACATATCTTCACTGATGGCTGCAGCAGACGTGAACTCACCTGCATAAATCAGTTTTTCGTACATCTCGTCACTTGCAACCAGGATGTCGGTCCCTTTAAGCACTTCTGCCAGTGCGGTCAGTTCCGCTTTTGAATAGACGGCACCTGTCGGATTGGAAGGGCTTGTCAAGATCAGCATCTTGGTGCGGGGTGTGATCGCAGCCTGGAGCTGTTCAGGGGTGATCTTGAAGCCGCTTGCGTCATCTGTCATGATCTCAACCGGAGTGCCGCCGCTGTAGAGCACAAGTTCAGGGTAGGTGACCCAGTACGGTGCAGGGATGATCACTTCGTCACCCTCTTCTATAGTCGCCTGCATCAGATTGAAAAGCGAGTGTTTGGCCCCGTTGTTGACAATGACCTGATTCGGAGCATACTCAAGGCCGTTGTCACGTTTGAGTTTGTCACAGACTGCTTTTTTCAGAGCCGGGATACCATCAACAGCGGTGTATTTTGTGAAGTCGTCATTGATCGCTTTGATCGCAGCATCTTTGATCACCTGCGGTGTTCCAAAGTCAGGCTCGCCTGCAGAAAAACTGATGATGTCTCTGCCTTGTGCACGCAACTCTTGAGCAAGAGCCGAAACGGCAATGGTAATTGACTCTGAAAGTATATTAATACGTTTGGTTAACATAGCGATCCCTTTAAAATAACTATATACCCGTGCTCTACAGCGCGGATAACAGCGGCAAATTTTGTCAGGATTATATCATTTATTGTATGATAAATTCATTTGATTCAAGGGGAATTTTCGTAGAGTGCAATCGCCTGAAAAAGTAGATGAGCAGATAGCCGATAAACATGCCGGCACTGTCTGCTGCTATATCTCTCCAATCGGTACTGCGGGTAGGCAAAAAATACTGGACCGCTTCGATCCAGAGAGCATTGCCGAAAAGGATGATAAATACAGATCTTGTCGACTTTAGAGGATAGGCTTGACTCAAAAGTAAAAAAAGAACCATAAATGCGATAGTATGGTTCAGCTGTCCGATTAAAGCAACAAAAGAGGGTAAGGCATTATAATTAGGTGAAAAGGCTAAAACAGCAATAGCTGTGAGAACAAAGTAAAATATAATTTTTATGGATGCTGTTCGGTTGAATTGCTTACTCTGTACAGTGTCAAGAGTCGTTGAATCTGAAAATGTATCATTCTGTTTGGACGACATAGACGACTCCTTAAAAACAACAATATACCCAGTCTCTGCACCGTCGATTACAGCGGTGAAATTTTGTCGCTATTATATCCATTTTGTAAGTATTTCATTAGTTGAAGAATGTTTATATCTTAGAAAATCGTTTTGTTATTCGCTTAAACAGATAACCGAGCAACAAACCAACACTGTCGGCTGCAATATCACTCCAAGATGCACAACGAGTCGGCAAAAAGTATTGGACACCTTCGATCCATAATGCATAAAGTAAAAGCAGGAAAATGAAGTATTTCCACTCAAGTAAAGGGTAGGCGCCTGCCAGGAGTAAATAAAGAACGATAAAAGCGATGGTGTGGTTAAGTAAGTCACTAAAAGAAAGAAATACCGGCAATGCATTATAGTTTGGCAGAAAAGCTAAAATAGTGATAGCGGTTAGAGCAAGGTAAAGAAGGATTTTAAACAGCGTTATTTTATTCATTGATATGAGATCATAAATGAAATGGATACACAGATTCACGCATTAGGTTTTGATCGCTTTGAGGAAAGAGTCGTAGATCTGCTCGAGTTTGAGGTCTTGGTCGAGAACCTCTTTATTGTCTTTCATCAGTACATGCTCCAAGACAGCGACACGTTTGAGCAGGTATTCAAAAAGCTCTTTATTGATGTCCGGGAGTTTGTTGTGGCTGAATTGATCTTTGTCACGCCCTTTTTCGATGACATGGGCCGGAATACCGATGGCGGTAGACCCATCCGGCACTTCTCGCACTACAACAGAGTTGGCACCGATCTTGGCATATTCACCGATGACAATATTGCCCAGGACTTTTGCACCTGCACCGATAACAGCGCCGCGGCGGACAGTGGGGTGGCGTTTGCCTTCAATCAGGCTGACCCCGCCGAGAGTCACACCCTGATAGATAAGGACATCATCCTCAATAATGGTTGTCTCCCCGATAACTACGCCGATACCATGGTCTATAAAGACCCGACGTCCGATACGGGCCGCAGGATGGATATCGATATTGGTAAGCAGCTGATTGATCCCCATGACCATACGCGCGGTACTCCGCCATTCAGCACGATAGAGACGATGGGCAATACGGTACCAGGCAATTGCCCAGACCCCCGGATAATTGAAAAGAAATTCAAGTTTGTTGTGAATAGCAGGATCGTTGTTATAAACGTTTACAAAATCTTCTTTTATCTCAGAAAAGAGTCCCAAATGATGCCTTTATTGTACTAATATCTATAGATAGATGGTAAAATTAATTTGTTGTACGCAAGTACCCGTTTTGATAGAGATACAGCTCTAATTTTTGAAGTGTATCACTTTTTTCTTCTTCTGTCGTAAAGGCGCTATTTGCCAAATTATTTTTAAGTTTGATTAATATTTGCGCTTTGTCATAGCCGATGTCGCTGAGAATGTCCAAAATATTTTCCGACTCTTCAATATCCTGCAACGTATATCCCTCTTCAGTGATTTCGATACTGCACTCGTTCGGGTGGGTGAAGAGGTTGTGGCTCATGCCGAGGGTCTCCTGATAGGCGCCAATATTGAAAAAACCGAGAAAATACTCCTCTTCATCGAGATCAATATCATGCAGATAGAGCGGGGCGCTTGGGTCAAACTGAATCTCGCCGTCGCTGTCGCAGGTAATGTCCCAGATAGAAGCAGCCCGCATAGCGGGTTCATCAAGTTTATTGAGCGGCATGACAGGGAAGTGCTGCTTCAGGCCCCAGTAGTCCGGCATACTCTGAAAGATAGAGCTGTTGATGAGATAACGTTCCTGCAGACGTTCCTGCAGGCGGTTCAGTTCTGTTGTATCAGAGTCTTTCATCAGGCGAAGCGATTTCTTGATGATCTGGTGGACCAGGATCTCTGCGTTGGAACGATCCTGCAGCGTGATATATCCAAGGTCAAAGAGGGTGAAAAGCGATTCGAGGTGATCGAGCGCATCGTGAATATACTCGATACAGTTCTCTTTTTTCAACAGTGAATTAAGTTCGCGCAGCTCTTCGATCAGCGGCGGATTGTTTTCTGCGAATTTGAGCGATTTCTCCTGGTAATCCTGGGAGAAGAGCTCCAGCACCGGGGTGATCAATACCGCATGCGAGGCAACAATGAAACGGCCGGACTCAGTAAAGATATTCGGATGGTCGACACCTTTGGCATTCATGATCTCACGCAGAACGTAAACGACGTCGTTCGCAAACTCCCGCAGCGAGTAGTTACGGAGGCGGTGCTGCTCATTTTGCGCGTATTCGACCGCCAGACCGCCCCCGATGTTGATCGATCTCAGGTCGTCGGCACCCATACGCTTTAGTTCGGCATAGATATTGCCGGCTTCGCGCAGCGCTTTTTTAAGCGGGGCGATATCTTCCATCTGAGAGCCGATATGAAAGTGGATCATCGTAAAGTGCTCGATGAGCTGGTGTTCCTGCAGCATCGGTATTGCTTCGAGCAGTTCCGTTGCCGTCAGGCCGAATTTGGCATCCATACCGCCGCTTTTGGCCCACGAACCCGATCCGGAACTGTGCAGACGCACGCGGATACCGATATTGGGTGTTTTGAGATTCGAAGCGTTTGCGACTTCGATGATCGATTCAAGCTCGCCCAGACCTTCGATCGTGATGGTGATATTGTGTCCCATCTGCGCCGCCATAAAGGAGAGCGTTGTCATCTCGGTGTCTTTAAAACCGTTGACCGTGATAGGCGCGCCTAGCGGTGTCTGGGCTATGGCAAGGACAAGTTCGGCTTTTGAACCCGCTTCAAGACCGTAGTTATAGGGTTTTCCGTATTTTATAATCGATTTGACCGCTTGCGGATACTGGTTGACCTTGAGCGGAAAGACGGCATTAAATGAACCGGTGTAGGTATTCTCGCTGATGGCACGTTCGAAGTTGGCGTAGAGCGTATCGATCTGTTTGCCGATAAGATGGGGAAAACGTAAAATGACAGGTCCGCGCAGTCCGCTGTTTCGAATATCCTGTGTGATGGACAACAGGGAGGGCTGACTCAACTTATTGATGCAGACAGCACCGTCTTTGATAATAAAATTATCATTTCCCCAGATATCAATACCATATTTTTTCATCATCATTCAGTACCTCGGTTGTTGTTTAAAATAATTATACTATTCTTAAAAAGAGTGAAGAGGAACGATCTCTTCGGTTTTATTTTCCAGGTCTTTGACCCAGATCGTTCCTTCATTGCGCTCATTCTCACCAATAATCGCACAGTAGCGGGCATTGACCTTGTCTGCCCCTTTGAGATGGTTTTTCAGGTTTTTGCTTTTATATTCGACGATAACGCTTTCACTTTTGCGTTTGGCCTGCGCCGCCTTCATAATGAACGGCAGCCCCTCATCGTCCATCGTCCCCATATAGTAGCCGCTGCGTACGGTTTCGGGCATCTTGATCAGCTCCAATAGACGTTCGATCCCGATAGCAAATCCGACCGCCGGCGTCTCTTTGCCGTCGAGGAACTCGACCAGTCTGTCGTAACGGCCGCCGCCGGCGATCGCAGACTGGGCGCCGATCTCGCTGCTGACAAACTCGAAAGCGGTTTTTGAGTAGTAGTCAAGGCCTCTGACAAGGTGGGTGTCGATCTCGAAAGCGATGCCGTTTTCTTGTAACAGTTTTTGTAAAATGCCAAAATCGGCATCGCAGCTTTCGCAGAGGTTGTCGGCCAGCTTCGGCGCCTCGATATACTTCTCCTGGCATTTGCCGTTTTTACAGTCGAGAACACGGATCGGATTCGTTGATTTTCGGCGGACACAATCTTCGCAGATATGTTCTTCGGCCGCCTGTAGAAAATTGACGAGCTTTTCACGGTAGGGCGGCATGCACTCCTGGCACCCAAGAGAATTGATTTTGAGGCTGTAACCGATACCGAGTGCATCAAGGATATCGACAAGCATCATGATCAATGAGACATCTTCAACAACCGAAGCGACACCGAAACTTTCGATGCCGAATTGGTGGAACTCTCTCAATCGTCCTTTCTGCGGACGCTCATAACGGAACATCGGTCCGTGGTAGAAGAAGCGGTGAATGCCGCCCTGTTTGTCAAGTTTCTTCTGTATAAAGGCGCGCACAACCCCTGCCGTGCCTTCGGGACGAAGACAGACATCGTTTCCGCCTTTGTCGGTAAACTGGTACATCTCTTTTCCGACGATGTCGCTTGACTCGCCGACCGAGCGTTTGAACAGTGCCGTCTCTTCCAAAAGCGGGGCTTCAAAGTAGGTGAAACCGTAACGTTTAGCGATCTTGGTCGCTGTCTCTATAAAATATTGAAAGCGCTCCGAATCCGGGGCAAAAATGTCATTCATACCGCGCAGGGATTGAATCATCTGTTCTCCTTGATATTAGTAATGATCTCTCGGGTTATTGTCTCAATCGGTTTGGATGCATCGATGGTGATCAGCTCGATCTGAAGCGCCTTTGCCGCCTCTATCATCGCATCCTGGATCTTCAGCAGATAAGCAGTCCCGCGTGCTTCGATACCGTCAAGCTCTTTTTGGGAGAGGCGGAATGTCAGCTCCTCGGCAGAGAGTTGAAGCAAAAAGAGCTTTTGCGGGTAGATGCCATCCGTGGCAAAGGTGTTCAGATCGAGGATCTCATCTTTTGCGATATTCTCCTGCACCAGTGCATAGGCAACGCCGGAGACCACACTGCGGTCTGAGATGATCATACCGTTAAGATTGGGCTTGATCACCTCCTGCATATGTTCGGCACGATCGGCCAAAAAGAGCAGGAATTCCGCTTTGGCACTCTGCACGCCGCCGTTCAATACAATATCCCGGATACGTCCTCCGATCGTTGTCCCGCCGGGCTCTTTGGTGATGAGCGCTTCCGGATAGGCCTCTCTGAGACGGGAGATCTGTGTGCTTTTTCCGGCTGTATCGATCCCCTCTATAGCAATGTACATGATTTCATCCCACCGATGATCTTCTGCACTTCAGGCGGAAGCAGATGATCTGTTTTGCCGTTAAACTTTAACAGGTTGCGTACGATAGAGGAGCTGATAAACGCGTGTTTGAGATTCGGCATCAGATAGACCGTTTCGATGTTCGGGTCTAGCGAATTGTTCAGGTAGCCCAGCTGCAGCTCGTATTCAAAATCGCTGACGGCGCGGAGACCGCGGATAAGGATCTCGGCATTGATGGAGTGGGCGAGGTCGACAGTCAGGTTGTCGAAACCGACAACACGGACACTCGGCAGCTCTCTGACCGCTTCTATTACCATGGTAATGCGTTCATCCAGAGTGAACATCGGTCTCTTGTCCCGTGAATCGGCTACCGCGACGACCACTTCGTCAAAAAGATTGCAGGCCCGTTTGATGATGTCGACATGACCGTTGGTGATCGGGTCGAATGTACCGGGGTAAAGAGCGATTTTAGTCTGTTTCATTGCCATTCCAACGTTTATATAGATTGTTTTCAATACCGATAAGATCAAACCACTTGCCGATCATGAACGCTTCCATCTTCTCCAGGCTGTCCTGTTCCGAGTAGTAGGCCATCACCGGCGGGGCGATGATGATACCGAGCTTTGAGAGTTTCAGCATGTTCTCTAAAGCGATAGGTGAAAAAGGCATCTCTCTGGGCGCCAAAAGCAGTTTTTTCTGCTCTTTGATCATGACAGCGGCGGCACGTGTCGTCAGATTGTCAGCAATGCCGACGCTGATCTTTGCAAGCGTGTTCATGCTGCAGGGGATGATCAGCATCGCATCGATGCCGAATGAACCCGATGCGACAGAAGCCCAGATGGCTTCATCTTGATGCAGTATGACATTGTCCTCTTTTGCCAGGACGATATGGGCATTTTCTGAGACAATAAGATGCTTTTCAACAGCGGTCGGAAGGGCACGAAGCGCCTTTAGTCCAAGGCTTGCACCGCTCGCGCCGCTGATAGCGATAAGAACTTTCATGACACCTCGGGATCCGTCTTTTTTTTTATTTGTAATAATAGCATCTTAAGCTTGATTTCTGGACTTTCCGACATCTCCCCAAGAAAATTTTGGCAAATTGAAAAGAAGGATGAACATAGACAAAAAAGTCTGGAAGTCGGCTTCTTCTGTGTTTATTGCGCTGTCTCAACCTGGTACGGTTTGTGCAGATGTTCAGAGTTAAAAAACGTCAGCACTACTTAAGAGGAGAGGGGGCTTCAAGCATTTTCAAAAAGGCTTTGACATAGTGGCTCGGGAGTGTAATTTCCGAGGTGTCATTATTTTGATTGATCAGTAGAAGATCAAGACCTGAGTCCTGCACATGCTCGAGCTGTTCGAGGGTAAAGTCGATCGTATACTCCTTGTAGAAAACCCCCTTTCGTATAGCGGAGAAGTGGGCATTGATCTGCAGAGAGTCGATCTTTACGGCGTGGACCTCCGTAAAATCCCGCCAGTTGTCTGCCTTTCGTTCCAGCCAGAGATAGTAGCGCGGTCCTGTTGACACAAAAACAGCACTTCTGTTCTCATCAGGTATGCGTGCGACGAGATAGAACAGGAAACTTTCATCAAAGCGCACTATCTCATAGGGCAGCGTGGCGATGACCTTTTCCTGGTACTTTGGCTCGTAAGATATAATGCGATGCTCCAAAAGGTAGGCAGTAGTGATCTGCGGCGGCGGTGGCGCCGCAGGCGCAGGTTTTTCTGCCGTTGTGCATGCGCTGAAGAGCAAGACGATGAAGAGAAGTAAACAAGTCTTTACCTGTGAAAGAAAAATATTAGACACATAACATCCATTGCGCAAAGGGGCTCATTAGTGCAAAATCATACCATAAACCCATCAGAAGGCATGCTGCACCAGATGAAGATCTATTTTAACCGTATTTCGAAGATCACGTTGCTCCTCCTTGTTTTACAACTCACACTCTGCGCCGAGTCGATCAGTAACAAGCGATATGGCTCGGCTGTGGTCTCCGAGGTGACCAGTATCTACGACGGTGATACCTTTCGCGTGAACCTGAAAGGATATCCGGAAATTATCGGCAACAGGATCGGCATCCGTATTAATGGCATAGATACGCCGGAAATGCGCGCGCAATGCCAAAAAGAGAAGCGTCTTGCACGCCGGGCAAAACAGTTTGTGGTAACGCAACTTCGCAGCGCCAAGAAGATCGAGCTGCGTAATATGAAGCGCGGCAAATATTTTCGCATCGTGGCCGATGTCTATGTTGACGGAAAAGATCTGGGCACTATGCTAATCGATAGTGCGCTGGCCGTCTCTTATGACGGCGGTCATAAGGCTAAGGATTGGTGCCGGTAGTCTGTTTCAGGACCGGCCATATCGCCGAGAATAAATATTTTTGAGATTTACACAACTTTAAGTAAAATCTATTTATAATCCCGTCCTCATTAACAAGCCTGCGTGATGGAATGGTAGACATGACGGATTCAAAATCCGTTGGCGCAAGTCGTGGCGGTTCAAGTCCGCCCGCAGGTACCACCTTGAAATCGATACTGATCAACAACGTTTCCACGTATAAAAATCTTTAAAACAACCTTTGCAATTTTCTGTTGTCGCAACAATCCTCGTAATGCGTTCAAGCATCCACTTTATAGTTTAAATCTTCCGTCCATCCGCCCATAAAAGCCGCTTTAAGCACTCTTTTTGCTATACTCATACTTAATTTAATTCAAGGGCATTTTTCCAAAACCCTGCAATATAAGGATTTTCCCATTTTACGAGACGCACTTTTCATTTCATTTTTTGGTATTGTTTTCTATCTGGCAATGGCAACAATACTTGGAGACTCGGGTGTTATTGGCAGCTTCGGCGCTGATTTTGCTGCGTTTAACCAATATCTTTTCGGTTATATCTCTTTTATCTACCTTTTTGTTCTCGGTTTTGGTCTCTTCTCACTCTATCGCAGGGGCAGATTTGATATGCGAAGCACCGAGGTGACCGTCGCCTATATCCTTCTCTTCTTCTCTCTTCAGATCTTTCAGGCGATCATCGGCAGCGGAGAGCTTAGAGGCATGTTTGGTGCCAACTTTGTTGATTTTACCGTTGAATACATCGGTTATTTCGGTGTGTGGGTCTTCTTCCTGATGTCATTGGCTCTCTCTATGGTCATGATTTTAGACAAGAGTGTCAGCGAGATGGGCCAGCCGCTTAAAGAGATGAACTTCCGTCTTTCGATGCCTTCTCTGCCTTTACTGCCGAGAAGATCCAGAGCAGATGAAGAGGAGGTTGAAGAGGTTCCGGAACGTATTAGAAAGGCAAAGGTCAAGAAGCGTGTTGCGAAGATGGCAGATGAGGAGGTATTGGATGCTGATCTTGACACACCTGCATACCTGCGCCGCAGCGACGAAGCAGAGAGTGAAGAAGAGCTTAAGATCCGTTTGATCAAAGGCTCGGATGAAACAGAAACCGAGAACGAAGAAGAGCTCTTTGATGAAGAGATCTCCATTCCGTTCGACGAAGAAAAGCCCAGAACAATTGTCGAAGCAGCGAAAAAAGTGAAAGAGCAGAAGCACCCGCTGGTCGTCAGTGAGCTTGAAGAGAATAAAAAACTGCTTGAGCAGATCGAGACCGGCAAGACAGAAAAGCCAAAAAATTTCAAACTGCCCTCATTCAATTTTCTACAAAAAGCGCCGAAACAGGGCAACAAGATCGATGAAGCCGAACTTGATGCCAAGATAAGCGATCTTATTGATAAGCTCCAGCACTTCAAGATCGAAGGGGACGTGACGCGCACCTATGCCGGTCCGGTCGTCTCTACCTTCGAGTTTAAACCCGCCGCCAATATCAAGGTCTCAAAGATCCTGAGCCTTCAGGATGATCTTGCGATGGCCCTGCGTGCCGAGACGATCCGTATTCAGGCACCGATTCCGGGCAAGGATGTGGTGGGGATAGAGATCCCGAACCGAACGGTCGAGACGATCTATCTTCGTGAGCTTTTGGAAAGCAAGCTTTTTCAGGAAGCCTCGTCGCCGCTGACCATCGTTTTGGGCAAAGACATTGTCGGCAAGCCGTTTATTACCGATCTGAAAAAGCTGCCGCACCTGCTGATCGCCGGGACAACGGGTTCGGGTAAATCGGTAGGTATCAATGCGATGATACTCAGTCTGCTCTATCGCAATTCGCCCGATCAGCTGCGTCTGATGATGATCGATCCGAAGATGCTGGAGTTCTCTATCTATAATGATATTCCGCATCTCCTGACGCCGGTCATCACCAAAGCGAAGCAGGCTATCGCCGCATTGAACAATATGGTCGCCGAGATGGAACGCCGTTACAAGCTCATGAGCGAAACACGTACGAAAAACATTGAGAACTACAATCTGAAAGCGCAAAAAGAGGGTCTTGGAGCACTTCCCCTATATCGTGGTCATCATCGATGAGCTGGCTGATCTGATGATGACCAGCGGCAAAGATGTGGAATTTTCTATCGGCCGTTTGGCACAGATGGCGCGTGCTTCCGGTATACATCTCATCGTCGCGACGCAACGCCCTTCCGTGGATGTTGTCACCGGTCTGATCAAGGCGAACCTGCCCTCACGTATCTCCTACCGCGTCGGACAGCGCATCGATTCAAAGATCATTCTGGATCAGCAGGGTGCCGAATCGCTTCTTGGCCGCGGGGACATGCTCTTTACGCCTCCGGGGTCAACCGGTCTTGTCCGTCTTCATGCGCCGTGGAGCACAGAAGAAGAGATCGAAAAGATCGTCGACTTTCTCAAAATGCAGCGCGAGCCGCAATATGACCATCGCTTCCTGGCCGATGAGAGTGTGGCCGGAGGCAAAGGCGATATCGGCAGCATGAATGAGGAGAAGGATGAGCTCTTCGAAGAGGCCAAGCAGATCGTACTGGCGGACAAAAAAACGTCGATCTCCTATCTTCAGCGCAGACTTCAGATCGGGTATAACCGTTCTGCAAGATTGATCGAACAGCTTGAAGTACACGGTGTTCTCTCCGAACCCAATGCCAAGGGAAACCGCGAAATAATCGGTTGTTGAGATGATCATCCTGGAACTGTATCAGAAAAGGACGATGGCCGATTTCTATATCAAGAATTTTGCCGATCTGGATGAAAATGCCATTCAGGAACTGATTGAATTTTCACAGAACAGAGGCGGTTTTTTTCGTGAAGACCTGCACCGCTTCTCTATACGGAAACGGGCTTCTGTAGAGTATCTGCAGACGATCTTCAGGCTTTCGGGCATTGACGTCCAGATCACAGAGCCCTTGGCTCTGCAGACGATCTTTACCAACGATAAAAACACGCCGCCGAGAGAGGCGGACGAGACTATCAATTTCGGCAAGTATAAAGGGCAGAAGTGGGGTGAGACCCCTACGGAGTATCTTAAGTGGGTGAAATCTTCTATGCAGGGTTATAACGCAGATATTGCACAGAAAATACTCTGGTTTCGAAAAGAGCAAGAGCGCAAAGAGAAAGCCTGAGAAGCACCATTAAACAGTACCTCGATTTACCTATCGGATGCCATCGGACAATCAACGTGGGCAGCATTGCCAATATGGGAATTATGGTAACAATTATAAATCAACAAAATAACCGATTTTGTTGAAACTTCCCCAGTTTTTCGAGTGCTTCACAGTGTGTATCAAAATTACACAGTAACCCGAATTGCTATGTTTACTTTTGTAACGCTCCTCCTGTTTTTGCCAAACCTTCGTTATAATGCTTCAAATTAATAATGAGGGTCTTTTATGTCTTTTATACAAGAGTACAAAGCACATGTTGCTGAACGCGAAACGTTAGGTGTCCCACCGCTTCCGTTGTCTGCTGAACAGACAGCAGCCTTGATTGAGATGATCAAAGCAGGTGAAGGTGACACTGCTGAAAATCTGGATCTTTTGACGAACCGTGTATCTCCGGGTGTTGATGACGCGGCGTATGTCAAAGCGGCTTTCTTGAATGATGTGGCAGCAGAGAAAATCACTGTACCTGCTATTGCTCCCGAAAAAGCTGTGGAGATCATGGGTATGATGCTCGGCGGTTACAATGTCAAGCCTATCATCGACGGTTTGACTTCAAGCAACGCAAAAGTCGTAGAAACAGCGAAAGAAGCACTTAAGCATACGCTGCTTGTGTACGATGCATTCAACGATGTAGAAGAGCTTCACAAGGCCGGCAATGCTGCTGCTACCGAAGTGATGACTTCATGGGCAAATGCCGAGTGGTTCACCTCCAAACCTGAACTGGCAGAAGAGATCACTGTAACAGTTTACAAGGTCCCGGGCGAAACAAATACGGATGACCTCTCTCCGGCTTCTGAAGCGTTTACCCGTTCAGATATTCCATTACACGCCAACTCAATGCTTCAATCGAAGATGGAAGACCCGATCAACACGATCAAAAAACTTAAAGATGCCGGTCATCCTATCGCATACGTCGGTGATGTTGTCGGTACAGGTTCAAGCCGTAAGTCGGGTGTCAACTCTGTTCAATGGCACATGGGTGAAGATATCCCGGGTGTTCCGAACAAGCGTACAGGCGGTGTTGTTATCGGCGGTATTATTGCTCCGATCTTCTTCGCTACGTGTGAAGATTCAGGCGCATTGCCGTTAGAGATGGATGTTAGCGGTATGGAGACAGGTGACGTTGTTACTATTTACCCATACAAAGGCGAAGCGCATAAAAACGGTGCATGTATCGCTACATTCAAACTAAATCCAAATACGATCACTGACGAAGTGCGTGCGGGCGGTCGTATTCCATTGATCATCGGTCGCGGTCTGACTGCTAAAGCGCGCGGTGTTCTGGGAATGGGTGCAACTAATACATTCTTGACTGCCGAGCAGCCAGCTGATACAGGCAAGGGTTATACCTTGGCTCAGAAAATGGTGGGTAAAGCATGTGGCATGGCCGGTGTACGTCCGGGCATGTATGTTGAGCCGGTTACAACAACTGTCGGTTCTCAGGATACTACCGGACCTATGACGCGTGATGAGATCAAAGAGCTTGCGGCACTTGGTTTCTCTGCTGATCTGGTATTGCAATCTTTCTGTCACACAGCGGCATACCCGAAACCGTCAGACGTTGTTATGCACCACACACTTCCCGACTTTATTGCCAACCGTTCAGGTGTCGCACTGCGTCCGGGTGACGGCGTTATCCACTCCTGGTTGAACCGTTTGACGCTTCCGGATACTGTCGGTACCGGTGCAGACAGCCATACACGTTTCCCGATCGGTATCTCTTTCCCAGGCGGTTCAGGTATCGTTGCATTCGCAGCGGTTACAGGTTCGATGCCGCTTACAATGCCTGAGTCTGTACTTGTCCGTTTCAAAGGCGAACTGCAGCCGGGTATCACACTGCGTGACCTTGTCAACGCTATTCCTTACTATGCGATCAAGCAGGGATTGTTGACGGTAGAGAAGAAAGGCAAGAAAAACATCTTCAACGGCCGTATCCTGGAGATCGAAGGTCTTCCAGATCTTAAAGCCGAGCAGGCGTTTGAACTCTCTGATGCCTCTGCCGAGCGCTCTGCGGCAGCTTGTACCGTACTTCTGAATGAAGCACCGGTCATCGAATACCTGAAATCAAACGTAACTCTGATCGAAGCGATGATCGAAGACGGTTACGAAGATGCACGTACACTGCAGCGCCGTGCCGACAAGATGAAAGAGTGGTTGGCTAAGCCGTCATTGATGCAGCCGGATACCGATGCAGAGTATGCAGCGGTTATCGAGATCGATCTTAACGAAGTAACCGAGCCGATCCTGGCATGTCCGAATGATCCGGACAACGTCAAGCTTCTCAGTGAAGTTGCCGGTGAGAAGATCGATGAAGTATTCCTCGGCTCTTGTATGACGAACATCGGTCACTACCGTGCAGCCGGTGAAGTGATGCGCGGCGAAGGAAAAGTCGCTGTTGAGAAGTTCTGGGTAGTTCCACCGACCCGTATGGATGAGCAGCAGCTGATCAATGAAGGTTACTACGATGTTTTCAAAGCGATCGAAGCGCAGACAGAAGTACCGGGATGTTCACTCTGTATGGGTAACCAGGCAAGTGCACGTCCAGGATCGACAGTATTCTCTACGTCGACACGTAACTTCGATAACCGTCTTGGTAAAGGGACTCAGGTCTACCTTGGCTCTGCCGAGCTTGCAGCTGTATGTGCCAAACTTGGTCGTATTCCGACTGTTGAAGAGTATATGAGCATTGTTCCTGCGAAACTTGCAGGCAAAGCGGAGGATGTGTACAAGTACCTGAACTTCAACGAGATTGAAAACTATCACCTCGAAGGGCGTGACACTGCTGAAGACAAATACGGCGTGACGATCAAAGCCGTATAAACCCTTTTAACACGTTTACCCTCAAAAAGAGGGTAGACCCGCCTCATAATATTTGAAACCCGATAGACTTCTCTCCCTATCTGACTTATAGACAAAGCAAATCAGCAACTTTTTTTTCATCCATTATCCAAAATCCGTGATAGACTATACTAATATCGTACAGATATGCCAAACAGTAGCTGTTGAACTTAACGACACGGAAGGTGAAAAGATGGACAGATTTTTAGAGGCTGCGATCGACGAGGCGAAAAAGGGGAGGGACGAAGGCGGCATCCCGATCGGATCGGTGCTGGTCCTTGACGGCCAAATAATCGGCCGCGGCCATAACCGCCGGGTGCAGAACGGAAGCGCAATACTTCATGCAGAGATGGATTGCCTGGAAAATGCAGGACGCCTGAAGGGGTCCGATTACCGCCGGGCAACACTCTACTCAACCTTGTCCCCCTGCGATATGTGCAGCGGCGCGGTACTTCTCTACGGGATAGGGAAGGTGGTCGTCGGAGAGAACCGCACATTCTGCGGACCCGAGGATTATGTGCGCTCGCGCGGCGTCAAGGTTGAAATTGCAGACAGCTATGAGTGCCAACATATGATGGAAACGTTTATCAAAAACAATCCCCAGCTGTGGAATGAAGATATCGGCGTCTGAAGTGACAGGACGATGCATCAACTATTAAAGCAGTTTTTGTGGCTTGTGGTATGGGGTGTCGCTTTTGCCTATATCGAAGCTTCGGTCGTTGTTTACCTGCGAAAGATCTACTATCCGGATGGGTTCTCTTTTCCCGTCGTCATTGCACAAAACAGTATCATTATTGTTGAAGTGTTCAGAGAGCTGACGACCTTGATCATACTCTGGGCGACGGCAACTCTGGCATACACAAGAATACAGAGCAGAGTGGGTGCCTTTATGGTACTTTTTGGAACCTGGGATATCTTTTACTATCTTTTTCTGAAACTGGTACTGAACTGGCCTCAGGGGCTGGAGAGCTGGGATATTCTCTTTTTGTTTCCCCTGCCGTGGGCCGGTCCGGTATGGGCGCCTGTTACGGTCTCGCTGGGGCTTATCTATTCGGGCAGCGCCATTTTGCTGCGCAACGGCAAGGGCTATTTTCTGGATTTTGACAGGAAATTTATCGGGATCGAGTTTTTGGCTGCCGCCGTTATCATCGTCTCTTTTTTGATCCCGGGGTATGCCGTTATCGAGCAGAGCGTTCCAAGCCATTTTCCGTATTATCTGTTTTGGGCAGGATTCGCAGCCGGTTTCGGCGCCTTTTTGCAGACGTTTCATCGCTCACGCTGACTTCCGGCGCGAGTTCAATGCCATCGTCAAAAAGACGAAAGCCTGAGAGACGAGAGATAGGTCAGTTGCTTGCAGCAATGATCCCGACTGCCAGCTGCTGCGCCGCTAAAATCGAGGTTTGTGCCGCAACGATATTGACGCTCTGCATCTGTTGCGTCAGAAGGATCTGATCGGCCTGCATACCGATATTGTCAGACATCAGAAGGATCTGGTCCGCCATCTCAAGAATGCTGTTGGACATTTTTCCGATATCGGCTGACAGCGCGAGCATGCTTTTCATCGCATCAAGCAGTGTCGTCTCTCTTGTAAAGTTTTTTGAGGCATTGACCATGATGACATAACCGTCGATGACCGTGCCTACGGAACTCATGATGAGTGAGAGGTTCATCAGCGCGTCCAGAGACTGCGAGTTGATGTAGACCGTATTTTGAAGAGTGTCACTGTTGAGAAGCTCTTTGAACTGTACGACCTGAAGGAGATATGCCTGTATATCGGAATTGACAGTCTGCAGCTCTTTGGCCATGTTCCACGGGTTAAGGGCAACAAACGACATTTTGGCGACAAGCAGCTCTCCCTGGGAAACCAGCGTCTCCAGTGAGAGATCGTAACTTGCGGTCTCTGCGACGGAGACAAGCGACAATACATTGGTCTGTGTCTGTAGGATGCTGTTCTGGGTGAGGGCGATGTTTTCACTTTGGATCACCTGGGTCTGAAGGATCCGGTCAGCCATCAGACCGATATTGTCCGACATGATCAGGATGTTGTCTGCCATCTCACCGATGCGGTCCGCCATCTCGCCGATATCGCTTGAGAGCTGTAGCATCGCAGTGATACCGTCTTTGAGTGTTATTGCGTTCGTTGAGGGCTGAAGAAGGGTTATGTCTGTCGACAAAAGAAAAGAGGTGTTTGAGAGCGATGCCATGTTGACAAAAAGATTCTCGGTCAACATCAGGGTGTCGCTGTCAAGCGTAAGCGGTGCCGCCAGGTTTGCATTGAGCAGGGAAATCGCATCAACAATGGCGCCTGCCTGCTGGTCGATCGCGATCAAAGGCGCGCACAAAGAGTCTGAGGTAAGGGTTACACCCGTAATACTGCTGTTCAACTCGACGATACTGTTGTTGATATTGGCCAGATCAGTTTTAAGATCTGCATGAACGGCAGACACTGTCAATAACAAAAGTGTGATAAATCTTATAATGTTTTTCATTCTTGCTCCCTATAGCCCGAAATTCTTGATCAGGTTGATCATAATCGACTGAGACGTCAACAGTGAGCTCTCTGTCAGCGCCACATTATCCATCTGCAGGTTCTGCGTTGCGACGATATTATTCGACATGAGCCCGATATTGTCGGCCATGATATAGATCTTGCCTGTCATCTCCATGATCCGGTCGGACATCACACCGATATCTTTGATCAGCTGCAGCATTGAGGCCGTTGCATCGGAGAGGACCGCGGTCTGCGTCAATGGGGCTATCTGATTGATGGTATTGGCATAGCTCTCCAAAGAGAGGGCCATGGCTTTATGGATGACGGAGAGGTCACCTACCATCGTCAATGTATCGGCGTTGATATAGTGGCTTGCATTGGCACTGTTCTCCACCATTACCTGCAGCATGTTCGATGTCATGTTCAGAAGTGCGGTTGTCTGGGTCTGCAATGAGACGAGCTCACTGGCCATATTCGTATTGCTAAGGGTCACACCGCCCATAGTAACTGAGAGCGTATCGGCATTATTGACGATCTGTCCGAGCGTCAGGTTATAGACAATGGTCGAAAGCGAATTGCTGAGTAGCACCATATTCTGCTGGGTTGTCAGAATAGACGCTTGTGTCAAAGCGATATTGCCGTTTTGGATCGTCTGCGTGATCAGAATGCGATCAGCCATCAGACCGATGTTGTCGGCCATGACCAGGATACGGTCCGACATCTCCAAAATACGGTCTGCCATGGCGCCGATGTCGCTAGATAGCTGCAGCATTGCGTTCAATCCTGCACGGTACTCGAAAAGTTGGGCAACATCGGTGATCGCATTGAGCTCGGCTGTAAGACGAAGCGACTCAATCCCCATATTGCGAATAAGGTAAGAGAGCCCGTCGATCGTCTCCAGGTCAGCGGCTGTAACGGAGAATGCCGGTATTGTCTCGGTAATGCTCTTTATGGAGGCAGTATAATCTTCAAGGGAACGGTTTAAGCTTCCCAGTGCCGCGCATGAGCCTTGCTGATTGAAAGTAAAACCTGAAAGAGTGCTGTCAAGGGCGGTACCCTCACTCAATAGACCTTGTAGATCGGTGTGGATGTCGGCACGAAGTGATATGCTGAACATCAATAGAAAAATAGAAAACTTCATAAAGCGCTTCAAATAAGCTCCTCTTATAATTTAGAATTTTATATAAAATAATTTGGAATTATATCTTAAAATTATGAAAGTTATTTTAATGCGGCAATATAGGGATAGAAACTAACGCTGCTCTTTTGTTTTGCACACGTTTTTGATTTTTCAAAAGCGGTATGATCTTTTTAGCTTCATGTTTCATTATCGCGTATCGCCGCAGCGATTTTGTCACGAATGTTTTTTGTCTGGCTGCAGGACCAGTGCTTCAAATTCTTGAGCGTTAACAGGCTCGCTGCACAAATAACCCTGATAGAGATCGCAGCCTATGGATTTCAAGTGGGCAAGCTGATTGACATCTTCGACACCTTCGGCAATCACCTTCAGCTTGAAGTTTTGCGCTACGGTTACGATGGTGTCGGTAATGATGCGGTTCTCTTTGTCGTTCATCATGTTCCGAATAAACGATTGGTCGATTTTGAGGTAGTCTATCGGCAGCCGTTTCAAATAGTCGAGAGAGGAGTACCCTGTCCCGAAATCATCCAAAGCAAAGGTGATACCCAGTTCTTTAAGTTCCGCAATCTTTTGAGTGGTCTCTTCGATATTGAAGAGGGCCACACCCTCGGTCAGTTCAAGTTCCAGATGTTTCGGGTCGACCATGTGTTTGTTAAGGATAGATTTGATCTGCGTAACAAAATTTGCCTGTGCAAAATGAATGGCACTGATATTGACGGCAATTCGTTTGATATTCAGTGGGTTGACCCTGTTTTTCCACGTATTCATCTGTTTTATCGATGCTTCGAGAATGAATTCACTCAAGGGCAGTATGAGACCGCTTGATTCGGCAATAGGAATAAATTCTGCAGGCATCGTGCAGTAACCTTCTTTACGCCGCCATCGGATGAGCACTTCTGCGGAGATGATGGTGCCGGTTGCGATTTCGACCTGCGGTTGAAAAAAGAGGACGAAATCGTTCTGTTTTATGGCCGCGCGCAGGCTGTTTTCCATATCGAGTATGACAGAGATCTCTTCATTCATACTTTTGCTGTGCAGCTCTATACGGTTTCTTCCCAGCTTTTTGGCATGGTACATGGCTGTTTCGGTATGTTTGAGTACATCATAAGCGGACTCATTGGCGTTTGGAAAAAACGAGATGCCCATACTGATGCTGATGTAATACTCTTTATCGCCGATAGAGAAGGGGTGTAAAAATTGATCCTTATAGCTTCTTGCTATGAGGTGAACCAGATCAGTGGCACTTTCCATTCGCGGAGGCAGGCCGGTGACCAAAATGGCGAAATCATCACCGCCGAGTCTGGCTACCGTGTACTCTTCTCTTCCCAGATTGCCGATTCTATCGACGATCTGCTTTAAAAGCATATCGCCGTTTTGGTGGCCCAGCGTGTCGTTGATAGATTTGAAATTGTCGATGTCGATATAGAGGACAGCCCCTTTTGTGTTGTTCGAAGCAGATGTGATAAGCGCACGCTCCAGGCGGTCCATAAAGAGTGTTCTGTTGGGAATATTGGTCAACAGGTCGTAATAGGCCTGGCGCAGTACCTCGTCTTTGGCATTCACCTCTTCCGTAATATCGTCCAGGATGCATATTCCGCCGCTTATGTGTCCGTCATTGTCTATCAGGGGGACAGTGCTGAATTCGACATAGAGCTCATTAGCTGTCTTCAGCGGCGTAAATGTTCCCCGGTAGTGACCGGACTTGTCTTTAAAAACGGCATTGAGCTCTTCAATGATCGTCAGGTTTTTGAGTTGATGAAGATCTTCATGCAATAGCGACTCTTTGTCGCTGTTGTGAAGTGCCAGAAAGCGCGTATTCGCATCAAGCAGCAGCAGCCTTTCATCATAATAAAATATGCCTACCGGTGCCCGGTCGAAAAGTGAAAAAAAACGTTCTTTCAAGGTTTCGTGTTCATGTTGTATCTGAATAAAATGCTGGTGGTTAGAGAGTGAACTGTTGACAACATGGCCAAATATTTTGGCGATAAAAAAAAGCAGGATGATGAGCGAAATGACAAGCATGATCAGGTTGAAAACATAAGACTCATCCATCGCCATAAGTCGAAAAAGAAGCGGCAAAAAGGTGACACCCAGGTAAAGCAGGAGCAGATTGAATTTCGAGGCAAGCGAACTGATCGTCACGAAACTGACGGCAAAGATAAAGACGATGACAATGATCTGACCCATGAAGTCATTTTCAGGAAAGAGCAAAATGGCGCTTGAACCCCAGATCGCCCCGCTGGATACGACATCCACATAGTAGTGATGCAGCCATGACGTTGACTCTTTTAGCTTGGTAGACTCAATGAGGTGTTTGAACTGCACATAATGATAATAACGCCATAACTCGACGATACCGCTTAAGGCAAGCCAGATGACAATGTTGTAAGTGTCAACGACTTGAAACTGCAATGCGGCGAAAAGAAGGGAGGCAAAGAAGTACCCTGTCAACATAAAAGGCAGAGACATATATAAAAACGTCAATTTGTCATAATCGATACGTTTTTCAAGTGTTAACGAGAAGTCTGTAACGGCCTGGCTTAAATCATTCTCTTCAATGTTTTTCATAAATGGCCTATTTTAGGAGCTCAGTATTAAAAGTATTATACATAAAAACAGAGAGAACCTTGTATAGACAGCCATTATACTCAGGCCGTTGTTTCGCATTGTTCCTGGCAAGTGGCTTTAGCATGCTTGGCGGAATACCTATACCTATAACTGTATTACAGGCAGGCAATGGGCTCGTGCTATTCTGAAATAAGATCAAACCCATCAGGGATTACGGCTTTAAAACGTCCGTTGTCTATCGGCCGGTTGATCAGCTGTTTATCGAAAACAATGGTGATCTTGTTATCGAAGCCATCAGTATAACGGATGGTCTTGATCTTATCGCCTTGCATGGTTATGTCGTATTCTTTAGCATTGTAATAGGCGGCATAACGCTCTTTGGCAACCTGTCGTGCCGATGCCAAAATACCAAGAATGTCGATACTGCCGTCGAGCTTTTTGACGATAGCCTGTTCCAGTTCAGGTTCGACGATCGTTACATTGTTTGCGGAGATGTAGACCATTTTTTCAAAAGGCTCTTTATAGTGCCACATTGTCATGTCGGGACGTTTTGCAAGCATCTCACCCCGGTATGTGATGGTGCTGTTTTTGTCATCGGTGATGGTCTGTACAAAGTCGGCTTGCATGGTGTCGGTCGTTTCGCTCAGGGCAAAAAGCGATGTGACACAGAGTAGAGCGGTAAAGAAGAGGCGCATAAAATTCCTTCGTATTGCATTGGGCCGAATTATAGCGATAAAGAGGTAATGTAAAAAGTAATATTAAGTAATATTTCATCTGTTTTCCCCCTAAGATACGGCTTTCATAAAAAGTATAGCATTGCTGAGCTATAATCCTCCAACTTTACAGATAATGGAACAGACAGCCCATGATTCAAGCTACTTTCGGAAAAATATTCGGTACAAAAAACGACCGCGAACTCAAAAAATACAGTAAACGTGTTAACAAGATCAATGCATTGGAAGAGAAGTATACCGCTCTTGATGATGATGCGCTTGTTGCGGCTTTCGAGGCGATCAAGCAGGAGGTGCTCTCAGGAGAGAAGAGCCTGGATGATGTTTTAGTCGACTCTTTCGCAATAACACGTGAGGCGAGCAAGCGGGTACTCGGCATGCGCCACTTCGACGTACAGCTCATCGGCGGCATGGCGCTGCACGAAGGACGTATCGCCGAGATGAAGACAGGCGAGGGCAAGACACTTGTCGCAACGCTGCCTGTCGTATTGAATGCCATTTTGGGAAAGGGTGTCCATGTTGTCACGGTCAATGACTATCTTGCATCACGCGATGCCCGTGACCTTGAGCCGCTCTACAACTTTTTGGGGCTGAGTGTCGGTACGATCCTGGAAAAAAGCCGCGATTCCGCCGAAAAGATTGCCGGCTACCAGGCGGACATCACCTACGGTACCAATAATGAGTTCGGTTTCGACTACCTCCGCGACAACATGAGTTTCTCGAAAGAGCAGATGGCGCAGCGCGGGCACCACTTCGTTATCGTGGATGAAGTCGACTCCATTCTGATCGACGAAGCGCGTACGCCTCTTATTATCTCCGGACCGGTCGAGCGGACGCTGGAAAAATACTCTCTTGCAGATGATGTTGCGCGGCAGATGGAAAAAGATGTCGATTTTACCGTCGATGAGAAAGACAAAGTTGTCTTGACGACGGAAGAGGGTATTGCCAAGGCTGAAAAACTGTTCGGCGTTGAGAACCTCTACGCCATCGAGAATTCAGCGCTTTCGCACCATATGGATCAGGCCCTGAAGGCAAACTATCTTTTTGTCAAAGATGTGGATTATGTGATCAAAGACGGCGAAGTGGTCATCGTCGATGAGTTTACGGGCCGCTTAAGCGAGGGACGCCGCTTCTCAGAAGGGCTTCACCAGGCGCTTGAGGCGAAAGAGGGTGTCGCTATCAAAGAAGAGACACAGACACTTGCCGATATCACTTTCCAGAACTACTTCAGGATGTATGACAAACTCGCCGGTATGACGGGTACGGCACAGACAGAAGCGACAGAGTTCGCACAGATCTACAATCTTGATGTTGTCTCGATCCCGACCAATGTGCCTATTCAGCGTAATGATCAGAACGACCTTATCTATAAAACGGAGAAAGAGAAGTTTGAGGCGGTCATAACCGAGATCAAAGCTCTGGCACAGATCGGCCGTCCTGTACTTGTGGGAACCGCTTCGATCGAGCGGTCCGAGGCGCTGCACGAGCTTCTGAAAAAAGAGAAGATCGCCCATACCGTTTTGAATGCGAAGAACCATGAGCAGGAGGGCGAGATCATTAAAAATGCCGGTGCCAAAGGGGCCGTCACTATTGCGACCAACATGGCCGGCCGCGGGGTCGACATCAAGATATCGGAAGAGATCAAAGCCCTCGGCGGTCTCTGTATCATCGGCACGGAACGCCATGAAAATCGTCGCATCGACAACCAGCTACGCGGGCGCGCGGGACGCCAGGGCGATCCGGGAAGTTCACGTTTTTATCTCTCCCTGGAGGACAGCCTGCTCCGTATCTTCGGCAGTGACCGCATCAAGACCATCATGGAGCGTCTCGGTGTCGAAGACGGTGAATACATCGAGTCGAAGATGGTAACACGTGCGGTCGAAAAAGCGCAGAAAAAAGTGGAGAACCTTCATTTTGAAGGGCGTAAAAACATTGTCGAATACGATGACGTTGCGAATGAGCAGCGCAAGATCGTCTACAAGTTCAGAAATGAGCTTCTGGATGAGGCCTACGACATCAAGGCGAAAGTCGAACGCATCAGACGCGAGTATGTCGAAGTGATGCTCAACCGTCTTGCGATCTTTGACGGCGGCAGCCGTGAAGACTTTGACCTTGAGCGTTTGGTGCTGAGTATCAAAGAAGAGTGCAACTTTGATCTTGACCGATCTGCCCTGGAAGCCAAAGAGTATGATGAGATTCTTGCCAATGTCGAAGCGCAGCTCAGAGCCGCTTATGAGACAAAGATGGCACCGGTGCCTGAAGATGTACAGCGCGCGATCGAACGCGAGATCTACCTTAAGACCCTGGACCGCTCTTGGCGCGATCACCTCTACCAGATGGACAGCATGAAGACCGGTATTCGTCTGCGTGCCTACAACCAGAAAGATCCGTTGGTCGAGTACAAAAAAGAGAGTTTCAACCTCTTTACCGAGCTTGTCGAGGTGATCAAGTATGAAACGATCAAGACGCTTCAGATCATCCAGTTCACAATGCAGGATCCTGAAGAAGAGGCGGCTGCACTGGCCCGACAAAAAGAGATCGAGCAGAAACAGCTTGAGATGAGTATGCAGTTAAACCTTCACGATAGCGATGCTCCGCTTGTCGATAAAAAAGTAGCGCGAAATGATCCGTGTCCCTGCGGTTCAGGCCTGAAATACAAGAACTGCTGCGGCCAGAGCGGTCCGAAAAAAGGTGCTTTTGCAGCCGTCTGATGAATAAAGTCTCTATCGTTCCCTATCTGGTCAAACGTTTCCTGCGCTTTGACAAAGAGCAGCCCTTTATCTTTCTGTCGGCACTCCTGGCCTTTACCGGTATCGCTATCGGGGTGATGGTGCTTATCATCGCCATGGCATTGATGAACGGTTTTGACAATGAGTTCAAGAAAAAACTGACGGTCATGAACTACCCGCTTACCGTCTATCCTCGCTTCTACGGTTCGGTGAACGAAGGACTGCTGCTTGAGCTTGAACAGAAGTTCCCTGAGCTTGCGATGAGCCCCTATGTCACCTCTTCGGTGATCGCGCGAAGCGGCAGTGTCCTTGAAGGCGGTTATCTCTTCGGTGTCGACTTCAAACACGAAGTGAAAGTCAATTCGGTACTCAAAGAGGCGCTGCAAGGGAAGCAGATCGGGAAGTTCGAAGTCGTTATCGGCAAGACGCTCAAGGATGAGTTTGATCTTTATGTCGATGACAAACTGACCTACATCTTTACCGAGATGGATCCCGGCGGTCTGGCCGTGACACCGAAACTCAAACGCTTTACGATCAAGGCAGTCTTTGATTCGGGACTGAGCGCTTACGACAAGGCATATGCCTACACGACGATGGCGTCAATGCAGCGTATTATGCACCTGCCGTCGAACCAGTATGACGGCATCCACATCTACACCGAACATCCGCAGGAGCTGATCGATAAAATCAGAGCCGAGTTGCCGGTCGGTGCGACGATCAAAGGGTGGTGGCAGGATAACATGAACTTTTTTGCCGCCCTGGAACTTGAGAAACGTTCTCTTTTCATCGTCCTGATGCTGATCATCCTGATCGCCGCCATCAACATCATCTCCTCTCTTCTGATGACGGTGATGAACCGCCGAAGCGAGATCGCGTTACTGATCTCACTCGGGGCTTCTGCCGGCGAGATCCGCGTGGTCTTTCTCTACCTGGGCATCGTGATAGGCATCGGCGGTATTTTTATCGGCTCGATTTTGGGACTGAGCGGTCTATGGATCCTCAGTACATTCGATATTGTCTCTCTGCCGAAAGATGTCTACCCGACATCAAAACTGGCACTCGATCTCAGCATGGTCGATTTTTTCTCGATATTGGGCGGGGCCTTTGTCATTGTCCTGCTTTCTGCCTGGTACCCGGCCAAAAAGGCAAGCGAAGTGGATGTGCTGACCGTGCTGCGCAACGAATAGCTGCCGTTTTCAGCAGTCGAGTCAGCTTTTGCGTACAGTAGCAACAAAAGCGCCTCTCTCTTTTTCCTCAAGGTTTTCTCTCTGGCGCGACAGAGAGAAAATGTTGAATCAGCGACACTGACTGCTTTTTGCAAGTTCACGACTTTGTTTTAATTAAATTCGATAGTTGGATGTTACTTTTTTCTTTTGTTTGTCCAAAAGAAAAAGTAACCAAAAAAGAAAAGGACAAAGGCGGGTTTAGTCACTTTCAAATGTATCTTATACTCGGAGTCACGAAACCCCTCCTGCTTCATTCGCTGTACCAGGGCGCAGGCCTCGTCAAGAGATCTCATGCTTCTCTGAAAGAGTCAGCTCGTATTTTATTCAGATCAATGCGTCGCTGCTTGTCTATTTTTTGAAAATATACAGTGCCATCTTTAGAATGCCAGGTGAAACGTACAGTGGCAACAAAAGCGCCTCTCTTCTTTCCCTCAAGATTTCTTCTCTGGCGCGACAGAGAAGAAAGGTTGAATCTGTGACACTGACTGCCTTTTGCAAGTTTACGACTTTTTTGAATTAAATTTACTAGTAGTGTTGTCAGTTTTACGACTCGGCATTTAGTGCCTCCCTGCATAGGGCTTTAGCCTTTTATCTTCTTTGCGTGCACAAAGCAGAAAGCTAACGGTAAAGAAGAAAGTGCAAAGGCGGGTTCAGCCACTTTCAAAAGTATCCGATATTTGGAGTCACGAAACCCCTCCGCTTCATTGACTGTACCAGGACGCAGCCATTGCCAAGAGCTGTCGTACTTCATTCTAAACGTCAGCTTTTTCGTATAGATCAATGCGTTGCTGCTTGTCTATTTTTCGAAAATATACAGTACCATATTTAGGATGCCAGGTGAAACGTACAGAAGTATATAAGCGCCTCTCTTCTTTCCCTCAAGATTTCTGCTCTGGCGTGACAGAGAATAAAACACTAAAGTGTAATGCAGGGTGGCACTAAATGCCACATCGTAGAAAGGTTGAATCTGCGACAGTGACTGCTTTTTGCAAATTCACAACTGTTTTTTAATTGAATTCGATAGAGGTTATGTCAGTTTTACGACTCGGCATTTAGTGCCTCCCTGCATAGGGCTTTAGCCTTTTATCTTCTTTGCACCCCAGGGCATCCTCTCTTGCTACGCAATTCACCTAGTCTTGCACAAAACAAGGGTACCGCTTTGGCGTAGCAAAATGTTTCTCTGAAAGCAGAAAGCTAACGGTAAAGAAGAAAGTGCAAAGGCGGGTTTAGTCACTTTCAAAAATATCTTATACTCGGAGTCACGAAACCCTCCAGCAGCATTTATTGTATCAGGACGCAGTTATTGTCAAGAGATCTCATACTTCCCTGAAAGCGTCAGCTTTTTCAAGAATCTCATCTTTAGTCGGAATGTTGATACGCACAGAAGTATAAAAGCGCCTCTCTTCTTTCCCTCAATAGTCTACGGCGTCGGTACTTCGTACATCGACTCTGTTTCCAACCCTACAAAAGCCAGGCAGTTGGCTTTTGCTTTACGGGTTTCATCTCTGGCGCGACAGAGAAGAAAGGTTGAATCTGTGACAATAGTTACTTGTTGCAAGTTCACGACTGGGTTTTAAATTAGATTTGATAGTAGTATGTCACTTTTTTTCTTTGCTTGCACAAAGAAAAAAACTAACGAAAAAAAGAAAGTGCAAAGGCGGGTTTAGTCACTTTTAAATGTATCCAATATTTGGAGTCACGAAACCCTCCTGCTTCATTTACTGTACCAAGACGAAGCTATTGTCAAGAGATGTCATACTTTCCTAATAGCGCAGGCTTTTTCATTCAAATCAACGCGTCGCTGCTGCCGGAATAAAAACCATGGCGCAATAAACATCGACACAATGACTTATAAAACAACAACTTATCATCTGCCAACCCGTTAGAGTTCCCCAGCAGATTATGCTATCATATTTCAAGAGGCATGCTTTTGCTTGTAAATCGCACAGCGAAGCCTATATCAGCAGGTTTAGCTATTCAGACTCTGTTGGTGTAGGTAGATATGATAAGGGGATGGTAATGAATCAACACTTTACGCTGCTCGGACACTGCAATGTGACGCTTGGTATTATATTGGACAGTTTATATAGTCAATATGGTTCTGGTGCCGTTGTCGATATTGTCAGTAATATCACTGAAAAAGAGAATGCTTTGGCTGACAGGGCATATTTGCATCAAAAAATAAGAACCAACGAACTATACTACAGCAATTGGCAGCCGAGTGATAATACAAAATTTATTTTGACAGGTATGTCACCAAAAATAAAAAGTAAGATTTTCCGGTTTTTTTTAGAACATTTTTCGATAGAAGCAGATCAATACCGATCATCTATTCACAAAAGTGCCGTTGTCTGCAACGGTGTTGAGTTTGAAGGTGCGGTCAATATCAGCCCCTTAACCGTAATCGCCCAGTATGCAAAACTTGGCCGATTCGTTACGCTTAACAGAAATGTATCGATCGGACATCATACCGAACTTGGTGAATATACAACTGTCAATCCGGGATGCAACATCGGGGGTGTCTGTAAAATAGGAAAGAACGTGGTGATCGGTATAGGGACAACAATATTTGATCACATTGAGATCGGCGACAATACGATCATCGGCGGAGGTTCGCTGGTGACAAAATCCATACCCCCCAATACACTTGCATACGGCACGCCCGCAAAAGTTATAAAAACGCTGTAATGAAAACAGACAACTGGAGTTGACAATGGATTTGATCATAAATTTTACCCCTACCGGAATGATACCGACCAAGGAAATGACGCCGCATGTCCCGATATCAGTTTCTGAAATAGTTGAAGATGTCCATCGTGCGACAGAGCTTGGTATCACCATGGTGCATCTTCATGCACGTGACGACATGACGGGAAAGCCGACCTACAAAGCCGAAGTCTATGGCGATATCATTGCCGGTATCCGCGCTTTTGCTCCGGATCTGATCCTTGGCGTTTCATTGAGCGGAAGAGGTATCAAAGCGTTTGAGCAGCGGGCAGAACCGCTCCAGCTCGATGGTAATTTAAAACCGGATATGGGCAGCTTGACACTCAGTTCATTAAACTTCAATCGTCAAGCCAGTGTTAATGAACCGGATATGATCGTAAAGTTGGCTAACGAAATGAAAATAAAGGGGATTTTGCCTGAGCTCGAAGCCTTTGATATCGGTATGATCAATTATGCAAAATACCTTATAAAGAAAGAGCTGCTGCAGGGCCCTTATTATTTTAATCTCTTGCTCGGCAACGTTGCATGTGCTCAACCGGATCTACTTCACGCTGGTGTGATGATACGCGATCTTCCTGAAAATTCCTATTGGAGCTTGGCCGGCATCGGCGATGCGCAGCTAATGATGAACTCACTGGCCATAGCCTCCGGAGGCGGCGTCCGGGTGGGGCTCGAAGACACTGTCTGGTATGATCATGGACGGACCAGACTTGCTACCAACAGTGACCTGTTGCAGCGTATTCATATGTTGGCCGAGGCTAACGAACGTAAGGTAATGACACCCGGCAATTTAAGAAAACGGTTGAACCTTCACGAAGGTTTTGGAAAATATGGCTACAAAGAGAGATTTTGATCTTGTTGGGAGTGGCGTTTTTCTGTGACACCACTTCTTGAAGAGACGAAGGCCGTCAACATGCACTCTCCCCTTTAATACAATCCATTGGAGACAGCATGAATAAAGAGTGAATCATCAAGGTGGAGTTATGTATAAATTGCTGTTATGCGTATTTAAAAAAGAGATTGGAAGTGTCCACTATGGCAAATAGTGACAGAGCATGAAAGTCAAATCAGTGTCGGGTGTTTATCAAAAATGATAAATAAAACAGAACAAGAGATCATGGCCGACTGGAAAAACGGCAGGCAGATGCCAGTTGTCAGTATATGTTGTATCACATACAATCATGAAAAATATATCAGTGAGACAATAGACGGCTTTTTAATGCAGGAAACAGATTTTGCATTTGAAATATTGATCCATGATGATTGTTCAACGGATAATACTCAAAAAATAATCTTAAATTATGTAGAAAAATATCCGAATATTATCCGAACCGTTTTTCAAAAAGAGAATCAATATTCAAAAGGTATTAGAAGAATTTCCTCTTTTTTATTTCAAATAGCAAATGGTGAATATTATGCTTTGTGCGAAGGCGATGACTTCTGGACTGACGGCAGGAAGTTGCAGATCCAGCTTGATACGATGAAGCAATATCCAAACATCGGCATCTCTTTTCACCCGGCATTTGAATTTTATGACAACAAAGACACAGGCAAAATACTAGCCAGACATTTTCATGCCAATAAATTAGTTACCACGTCCAAGGTCATATTGGGCGGAGGTGTTTTCTGCCCTACCGCCTCTTTGATGTTTAAGAAGGAGGCATTGTCTGATCTTCCGGAGTGGTTTTTTAAAGCGCCTGTAGGGGACTATTTTATGCAAGTTCTGGGATCATCAAACGGAGGTGCTCTGTATATTGACAGACCAATGTCTGTATACAGAAAAGGACACTCCGGTTCCTGGACAAATTCACTTTTTTCAGACCCTCAAAATTTTGTTGAGCAATTTGCGGTAAAAAATCAGAAGTTGAAATTTGAACTGATCGAAACATTAAAAGCGATGAATGCGTACTATGATTATAAATATGATGATGAGATACAGCAGCGAATATCGATAGAACTATTTAATTTGTCACTTGTATATCTTAAGGCCGGTATGTTTGAAAAGTTTAAAACGGCTATTGAAGAAAGCTGCAAAACGTATAAAAAAACCCTCTCTTTACAACATTTTCTATATCTCTTTAAAAATCATCCATATTTTCTGAACTCACTTTATAAATATCTATGTGCTTATAAAGAAATCGGCATCAGACATAATGGGTTTCTCCTAAATTCTAAATATTCCCAGTAATCAAAGATACGGGATGATTATGCGCTCCGAAAATGGCAAAAGAATTACAATAACCTTTAAGTGACGGGGATTCTCTCTACTTATGTTTCATTAAAAAAGAATACTGCTATCATTACACCATTAAACGAAGGAGATAAGCATGACCGAAAACGAAATTCTTATTGAAAAAGCCTGTGACCTCTGGCACGAATGGTTTAAAGATACGGATCATGACTATTCCGAGCGCGAAGATTCGGATGTCGAGTATTTTGTCGGTGTGCTGCTCTACAACCAGTTTGCCTTTGAGAAGGCGCTCTCGACGATGAAGACGATGGATATCGCCTACGATTTTATTCAGGCCTGTGACGATAGCTACGATGCGGTGCGCGAACTGCTTGCCCAGCTGAAGGTCTACGACGATATCGAGTCGCTGGCTCTGTTGCAGGGGCACATTCATAGATCTCTGGAAAAATACAGCCAGCCGGAGTGCTATCTTTTAAACCGTTTGGCAGGGCATATCAATACGCTTGAAGCGATCTACAAAGACGAGATCGAAGTCAAAAAGATCGATTTTGAACGTTTGTCAGATCAGGGCAATCAGATCTATAAATAAGTGGACAGATAATATGCTAAACCCGAATTCTGAACTCCCAAAAAATCTTCAAGATCTTGTGGGCACGCTCTCGTTAACGCAGGCAGTCCCCCTGGGCACGACCCAGGGAATTCCTTTCATCGCGCTGAAGCTTTCAGCGGCCAACGAAGCAAGAATAGCGGCAAACATGATCACCTGCGAGTTCAAGCCCTCGGTCTTTAACATCCGCTACAATAAGCAGAATATTGCTGTCTGTTTCGTTCAGTTCCGCCTGAATGGTTCTGACGACCATATCTATACCGTCAGCTATGACCTGAAAAATGACAAGCAGTACGGCGACTGCTATGACCTTTTGGCAATGAAGCAGTACGGACTGCTGGTGATGACGGACAACGGCCATGACTTTATGCAGTTTGATGCGCTTATCGAGCTGGACTTCACTCCTCAGGCGGTGATCCACGGAGCGCGGGAACTGGGTACAGATTATGATCCGCTGCTCTTCAGTGAAGTCTCATACGGTCTCACCACACAGGGCGATACACCAGCCGCGCTTTGGCGTTTTTTCGAACAGACGGCTCCTCTGAAAAACAAGTGGTATGCGTCGATGCAGCTCGGCGTTGTCAAAGAAGAGGGATGATGAAACTCTTTTCCGGACTCTTTCGAGCCAAAACGCGTGCCGCTGTCGAAAACAGCTTTGTGCAGATGCCGATATTCCATCAGACGCTGCAGTTCCCGTTTCCACTTGCCTGGCCCCTTGAACCGCTCTATCGGGAACTGGAGGGCGGGCGCTTTACGGTCGAATTTTCCGCTGAGGGACAGCGCCGCGACAACTGGCAGGACAAGCTGATCATACAGAGTTTCAACAGCGCGAACGATGATGCCGATATGAGTACAGGTTTTCTCTTAAAGATGATGAAAGAGGAGCTGCAGGGTCAGTATCCAAATGTGCTCCACTACGAAGAGCTCTTCTCCGAGACGAGTGTTAACCGTAAAAAAACAGCTGTTTTGATGGGGCTGAATTCGCTCCCCGGGCAGACAGGCACCGCGCAGTTCGGTCTCTATATGATCATGGAAGGCGAGCACGATATGTATATCGTCCAGCGTGCATGGAAAGCCGAGCCGCGTAAAAACGGTCTGCCTATGCCGCGCGAAGAGCTCGAAGCCTGGCTGGAGGATTTTACAAAGATATCCCTGCTCGATACGGCCTCCGTGTCGAAAGAGAGCTGAACGTGCGTAAGGCCGAGAAGGTTAGGATCAGATGGTATGACGGGCTTGAAAACTACATGACCATTGCTGAGAGTTCTGACGCCTTACTGGCCGGTTTTTTCACGGTCAGGGAGTGGGATTTTGTCCGGAAACTCTATCCGGCTGTGACTGAAGAGAGTGATCTGCACCTCTCGGACAGGGGTTTTGTTTTTCACGGCAACAGTGTAGAGATCTACACGCCCGAAGGCGAAACCCGTATTACCGAAGAGAGATTTTTCACGCTGATGCGAAATCTCTATGAGATCCTGATAGACGGCGCGAATGAAGACCATCATACGGTGCGCTACGAACTGTGGTGGCAGGGCTTTATTGATGCCGCGTATGCGCTCGATGCAAAGTGCGATATCCTGACGATCACAAAAGAAGAGAATATTATAACGGACAGGCTAAGCAACAGGTAGCCGCATTAGCGATATACTGTTAAAAAATTTGAGAGAATATATTATGAAACCATTTTTAGAAGAGGTCGATGCAAAAACGATCGCAGGAATGAGCCTTCGCACCAACAATGGACGCGAATCCAATCCTGAAACGGCAACTGTTCCGACCATGTGGAAAAACTTTTTTGAATACAATGTGATGGCGGCCATCCCGAAACAGATCAACCCGCTGGTTGTTTACGGTGTCTACTTTAATTACGCGTCCGACAGTACGGGCGATTACGACCTGCTTATCGGTCTTCAGTCAGCGGCGACCGAAAAGCCGGCAAACCTGAATCTTGTCGAGATCAAAGAGGGAAAATACCTTGTTTTTAAAGTGCTGGAGGCTTCGCCTGACGGCATCAAAGACACCTGGGACGCTATCGAGGGCTATTTTGAAACAGACAGTACCTATGAGCGTGCCTTCACGACAGACTTTGAGATCTACCAGGGGAAAAGCGATATCTCTATCTATATCGCTGTAAAATAGAGGCAATGGGCGCATCCCGACGCAATACCGTTGAAGAGGCCAGGGCGAAGTGCTATCGCTGCTATCGGCCGCTCAGCACCTGTCTGTGCGCGCATGTCAAGCCCATCGAGACGAAGACGAAGTTTGTCATCCTGATGCACCCCAAAGAGTTTAAAAAGACCAAGAACGGTACCGGGCACCTGACCCATCTCTCCCTGCCGAACTCGAAACTTTTCGTCGATCTCGATTTCAGCGCGCACAGAGAGGTCAATGCCCTGATCGAAGATGAGAATAACCTCTGTTATGTGCTTTACCCTTCAGAAGAGAGTCTGGACCTGAATGTTCAGAAGGTCGGCTCACAGGGGAGACAGACGGTGATCTTTATTATTGACTCGACCTGGGCCTGTTCGCTGAAGGTGCTGCGCCTGAGCAAAAACCTCCAAAAACTGCCGAAACTGAGTTTCACCCACGCAAAAAGCTCACAGTTTCAGATCAAAGAGCAGCCTGCAGCATTTTGTCTCTCAACCATCGAATCGACATTGACGGTGCTTGAACTGCTGAATGAACATGAGGAAGAGCAGATAGAAAGGGCGGCATTCGAAGGCTTTTTAGACCCGTTCATGTCGATGATAGAGTATCAGCTCGGGTGTATCTCCCGCTCCGATGCCGTCCGTTTTAAACGGCACCGCTGAAAAGCGGGATCACTCCTCTTCGTCGCCGCCTTGCTCTTCATATAGGTCGGCATCGTCATCGAATTCATCTTCGCTCTCAAACTCGTTAAAAAGTGCTGTCGCATCGACGGCTTCCTCTTCGAGTTTTGCCTTCTCCTCTTCGGCCTCGATCCTGGCATACTCATCTTCAACAAACTCAATAAACGCCTCGATGTCGAGGGCAGGTTTATAATACTTGGCAAAACCCATCGCGATATCGACAAACTCGGGGCCGCAACCAAAATCGATCAATTTCTGTTTTAAACTCATTGTGTCACCTCACTTTTTGATGAGAAAAATATGCAGATAGCCGAAATACTTCAGCAGTTTCAGATTTTTTTCGGCGTCAATGCCGGGTTTGATCTCCAGAAAAAAAGCGCAGAGCTCTTCATCGTTCAGGTCGCCGACATAACGATACAGGCTGTGCGCTTCCCTGTTGAACCGCACCAAACGGTGGGTGGGGGTCTCTTCTTCAAAAATCCATAGTTTCATAGGTGACATTCTAGCAAAGATCGAGGTGAATTCGGCGTTCTCGGCGTGTATGTTGCGTGAGAAATCGGTATGCCTCTAAAACTTATGCTGAAGTTTGATGGTTGTCTGTTCTTTGTTGTCGATGATATCGCCCTGTTTGAATTCAGGGGCATACTCGACACCGACAGAGGTGTTCTTATCGACATCCATCCTAAAGAGTTCGACGGCAATGCCTTCCACCACCGGTTTTGGCTGTTCGGTCAGGGTTCGGACTCTTTTTTGCGCAGGAGTCTCTACCTGGCGATTGTCTTTGATGCATTCTGTCAGATCACTGACATTGCCCTCTCTTAACTTCTCGACAAGGGTGTCGGCATGCAAGGCGGCCAAAAAGATGAAGAAGATGAAGATAGCTCTCATGGTAGATGTTATCTCCTCTTAAAAGTTTTCAGCATTATAGTGCAAAGAGATAAACAGTCTGGCTCAGATAACGATCAGCGCCGGCTCTCTTTTGCCGCGGCAAGCGCCTTGTCGATATGATCGAAGACATTTTCCTCGCCTATCAGTTTGTAAAAACCGAATTTTTTCAGGGAGCCGGCGACATGCGGGTTGACACCGGAGAGAATAAAACGGGTCCCTTTGGCGCGGCAGCTCAGGTAAAACTCCTCGAGCGCGTGCATACCGCTGGCATCGATCACCGGGACTTTCCGCATGCGCAGAATAAAGACATCGGGGTTATAGCCCAACACATCCATGACCCCTTTCAGACGGTCGGCGACACCGAAAAAGAAAGGGCCGTCGATCTCATAGACCTCGGTCCCCTCCGGGATGATCTTTTTGGTGATGCGGTCCGGGTCGTCAAGCCACTCTTCGCCCTGGAAATCGAGTTCGCTGAGCTTGATACGGCTGTTGCTTACCTGCGTGACATCCACGATGCGCTTGATAAAAAGCATCGACGCCAGCACGACGCCGACCTGCACGGCAACGGTCAGGTCGACCAGTACGGTCAGCAAAAAGGTGATCAGCAGCACGGCGGCGTCGCTTCTTGGCCCCTGCAGGATATGGATGAAATGGTGCAGTTCGCTCATGTTCCATGCCACGATGATCAATATCGCAGCCATGACGGCCATCGGGACCTTGACGATCCATGCCGCAAGCAGGAACATGAACAGTGCGATCATCACCCCGTGAAGTATGCCCGCCAGAGGCGTTTTGGCGCCCGATTTGACATTGGCGGCCGTTCTGGCGATGGCACCGGTGGCGGGAATGCCGCCGAAGATGATCGAACCGATGTTGGCGATGCCCTGTCCGACCAGCTCCGTATTGGATTTGTGCGACCGGCCGGTCATCCCGTCAGCCACTACGGCGCTCAGCAGTGACTCGATAGCAGCCAGAAGTGCGATCGTAAGCCCGTGCGGGATCATCTCTTTGAAGAGCTGAAAGTCAAATGCGATCAGAGAAGGACTGGGAAGGGTATGGGGGATCTCGCCGAAACGCGATTCGATCGTATCGACAGGCAGGTCGAAAAAGGTGACGGCGAGAGCGCCGAGGACGACTACGATGACGGGCCCCGGAACCCTTGGAAGATAGCGTTTGGCAGCCAGGATGATGCCGATCGCAACGAGGGCCAGGGCGACATTGACAAGGTTTGTTTCATTGATATGGTCAAAATAGAGTCCCCACTTAGGCAGAAACTCCGCCGAAACCTTGTCGATGTTCAGACCGAGAAAATCTTTGATCTGCGAGGTGAAGATGATGAGGGCGATCCCGGTCGTAAAACCCGTGATGACTGGATAGGGAATATATTTGATGACCACGCCGAAGCGTAAAAACCCCATGACGACAAGCAGAACGCCCGCGATCATCGTTGCCATCGCCAGTCCGTCGTAGCCGTATCGCGAGACGATATCGTAGATGATGACGACGAAGGCACCCGTCGGGCCGCCGATCTGAAAACGGCTTCCGCCGAACAGCGAGATGAGGATACCGGCGACTATTGCCGTATAGAGCCCTTTCTCCGGACCCACGCCGCTTGCGATCGCAAAGGCCATAGCGAGGGGCAGGGCGATGACGGCGACGGTGATGCCGGAAACAAGGTCCGGCATGAAATAGGAGGGTTTATACCCCTCTTTAAGAACGACAAACGATTTCGGAGCAAACTCGCTCCAGAACTTCTTAAGGGCATGCATGAACGATCCTTTGATCATCATCAGGTAGAAATGGCGAATTATATTCCTCATCGGTTAAATTTAGCCCTTTGGCGGGGAATTATTTCGGATATACTATAATTGAGCCACACAGCGGAGAAGAAGATGAAAAAGATCGTACTATTGACGGCCATTCTTATCAGTGCTCTTTTCGCAGGCGAAGCCGAAGATATTATCCGAAAAGTAGACAACAACTTTCGCGGCAAGAATATCTACATGAAGATGACCATGCGTGTTACCGACCTGGGGCATCAGCGGACGATGGAGATGGAAAGCTGGTCGGAAGGGACGAAAAAAAGTTTTGTAAAGATCATCTACCCGCCGGCTGACAGGGGGATCACCTTTTTGAGCCTCGACAACCAGATGTGGCAGTATGTGCCGAAGATCGAACGCATCATCAAGATACCGCCGTCGATGATGCTGCAGAACTGGATGGGGAGCAATATCACGAATGACGACATGGTCAAGCAGAGCTCCCTGGTGGAGGACTACGATCCGAAGATCCTCAAAAAAGAGGGGAGCGTCGTAACGATCGAACTGACGCCCAAAGCTGATGCCGCCGTCGTGTGGGGGAAGATCGTCAGCAATATCGACACCGACACCTATACCAGCAACCGGGATCTCTTTTACGATGAAGAGGGGAAAGAGGTGCGCGTCTTTACCTATTCCAAAGTCAAAAAGTTCGGCGCCTACTACCTGCCGACCTACTGGAAGGTGGCGCCGGTCGACAGGCAGGACAACTACACCGAGATCATTATCGAAAACGTCAACTACGACACGCAGATCTCGGATGAGTACTTTCGAAAAAGTGCCCTCAAAAGGTTCTCTCGCTGATGTTCTCCCTTGCGCTTAAGAACCTCCTGTTTTACAAAGGGCGTTCCATTACGACCTTCGTGCTGACCTTTATCTCGGCGCTCTTCTTTATCGTCTATGTTTCCATGATGGACGGCTCGCACAAGTCGATGCTCCAAAATGCCCTGAAAGTCTATACCGGTGCCATCGAGATCTACAAAAAAGGGTATCGCGACATCGGCGGCAACGAGTATCTCATCACCGATGTCAGTGCGATCGAAAAAGCGATTGCGCCGATCGAGGGGATCACTTCGTACACCTCGCGTTACGAGACCTACGGGCTGCTCTCTTCGCGCGAGCAGTCTGCGGCAGCGATGGTCGCAGGCATCAATCCTGAAAAAGAGAGCGGTATCAGCGAACTCAAAGCGGCGTTGATCGAGGGGCATTATCTGAGCAGTGATTCGGGGAACTGTCTTTATGCCGGCGCCGAACTGGTCAAAAAACTGGAGATAAAGCTTGGCGATGAAGTGAGCTTTGTCGGCGCTGCCAGCGACAACTCTTTTGCTGCCGACATCTTCAGACTCTGCGGCGTCTTTAAGACAGGCGCCTTCGAATTCGACTCATCGGCATCATTTCTGGCCCGCAGCTATTTTGACACCTTGATGTACGCGCAGAACAAAGCCTCGTATATTACGCTGAAACTCGATGACGTTCTCGATGCGGAGCGGGTCAATTCCGAGGTCAAAAACGCGATCGACGGCGCGTATGAGAGCCTGACCTGGAAGACGCTCATGTCTTCGATGGTCCAGGCGATGGAGGTCGACAGTGTCTTCGGCTACATCTCGATGTCGCTCTTCTTCGTGGTCATCTTTTTCGTGGTGATGATCTACGGGTTCATCAACGTGAGCTCGCGTGTGCGGGAGTTCGGTACGATGCGCTGCATCGGCCTGTCGCGCGGCATGGTCAACAAGCTTCTCTTTTATGAGATCTTTATTCTTTCAACCGCCGCGATAGTGCTTGCGGCACCGGTCGGCGCGGCTGTCGCCTACTATTTCAGTGTCCACCCCATTATCATCGAAGGGATCAGCGAGACCTACAAAGACTACGGCATTGTTTCCGATGCGATCCCTTTCGACTTCAACCTGTTCACCATCTCGTGGAACGTTGCCGTGATCTATGTGCTCAATTTTTTAAGCATCATCTACCCTGTTACCTACATCAATTCATTCACACCGATCGAGGCGACGCGCCATGTATAGCATTATTGTGAAGTTGGCATGGAACAACGCCTTTTTACGTCTTTCGCGCACCCTGCTGGTCATACTCATGATCGCCGTGAGCATGAGCATGATGATCTCTCTGCAGGGGATCTACGACGGCATGGTCATCAACATGGTCGACAAGACCAAACGCAGCGACAGCGGCGAGATCAGTCTCTACAATCCCGATTACCGTCTTAACAAGGTCCTGCAAAACAGCATCAAAGGGGCTGACAAAATAAAATCCCTGATCGAGAGCGACAGCGGTGTGCAGGCGGTTGTGACACGTTTCAGCGTCGAGGGGCTCAGTTCGACGGCGCGCAAATCCTCCTTTTCGACCATTATCGGCATCGATCTCAACGATGAAGAGCGTTTCGGTCAGTTCAGCAAGTTTTTAAAAGAGGGCGAGATCAGTTTTGAAAAACGCGGCGCCCTGATCGGCAGCGAGCTGGCAAAGACGCTCAAAATACATATCGGCTCCAAGGTGATCTTTACGACCCAGGACAGCAGCGGCGACATCAATGCCATTGCGGTAAAGATCAGAGGTATCGTACAGTCCAACAATGTGGTGCTGGACGCTTCGGCGCTCTATATCGATAACGAACGGCTGCACACCTTTTTGGGCGTGCCTCCGGACGAAGCGACGCAGATCGCGATAAGAACCGATTCGAAGACGCTGCTGCAGACACTCAAAACAAGATATCCGGCACTCGACGTCAAAAGTTTTTTGGAGCTTAACCCGATGCTCAAGATGATGGAAGAGATGATGGTGATCTTTAACTCTATCACCTTCGGCATCGTGATGATGGTCGTTTTCGTCGGTATTCTCGGTGTGATGTACGTCTCCGTGCTCGACCGCATCAGGGAGTTCGGCATCATGCGCGCCGTCGGCATGGAGTACAGGCTTATCCGGCTTCAGATCGTGCTCGAAGCACTCTTTGTGGGCTTTTTGGGCTACCTTTTCGGCGCGCTGCTGGGGCTGTTGGGGCTTTTGTACCTTCAGCACTTCGGCCTTGACCTCAGCGCCTGGGCGGAGGGGCTGGAGAGTTTCGGTTATGACTCCATCATCTATGCGCATATGCAGCTGAGCTATTTCACGTCCACCTTCTTCGCGATCATCGCGGCATCGCTGTTAAGTGTGTTCTTGCCGCTTCGAAAAATCAAAAGACTCAACCCTATAGAGGTCATAAAGGCAGAGACATGATACGACTTGAAAATGTGGAGAAATATTTCTATCGCGGCGAACCCAGAGAGATCCATGCGCTCAGAGAGATCAACCTTATCATCGAAAAGGGGGAGTTTACCCTCTTTAACGGCCCCTCGGGCTGCGGCAAGACTACACTGCTCAACGCCATCGGCGCACTGGATGAAGTCGACAGCGGAAAGATCTATCTCGAGGAGAAAGAGATCGCCTCGCTCGATGAAGATGAACGGACGAACCTGCGCTTGAACGAAATGGGTTTCGTCTTTCAGGCCTATAACCTCGTACCGGTGCTGAATGTACGCGAGAACATCGGCTTTATCATGAAACTGCGGGGTTTCAGCGACATAGAGATCAACGAAAGGGTGCAGGAGGTCGCTTCGATGCTGGAGATAGACAACAAGCTCGACGCGCTGCCCAATGCCCTCAGCGGCGGTCAGCAGCAGCGCGTTGCCGTCGCCCGCGCGGTGGCGGCGAAGCCCAAGATCATTCTGGCAGATGAACCCACCGCCAACCTCGACTCCAAAAACTCCACGGCACTCATGGACATGATGCGTTCGCTCAATGAGCGCGAAGGGGTGACCATCCTCTTTGCTTCGCATGACGATTATGTCATCGAGAATGTGCGGCGAATCGTCAGGCTCAACGACGGAGCGATTGTTGAGGGGTGATAGATGGCTGCTTCTGCCGCTGCTTGCAGCGGCGGCGCTCGGGGCGGATTATGACTACACGGTGACCAACACCAACTTCACCATCAGGCAGGCGACCACGTTTCCCGGCGTCTCCCCCGAATCGAGCTACCTCTACAACTACGACCGCCTGCGGCTGGACACGACGCTGACAGAGGGGAACTTCTACGTGAAGTTCATCGGCGATCTGGTCAACTACTACGGAAAGAGCTATATCGACAGCCCTGATTTCCGCTATGTGGAGATGCTGCAGCCCGACATCCCTTTCAAGACGCAGACCGGCTTTCACGACTATGGCAACGGGAGTGTCTATGCCAAACTCTACCGTCTCTACGGCGGCTACGAAGACGAACGCCAGCGCGTGACGGCCGGCATACAGAAGATCACGATGGGCGTCGGCCGCATCTGGACACCGACCGACCTCTTCAACCCCAAAAACTCCTTTGCACTGGAACCGGACGAGACGTTCGGCGTTCTCGCGCTGGTCTACGCCTACGCCCCTTCACAGCTCAGCACCCTGCGCGGCGTCGTCTCGATGAACGAGAACCGCACCTACAAGTATGCCGGAACCTACAAGGCCTTTCTGGAAGGGGCCGATGCCGGTCTGAACGTCATCTACAGCGACGAGACCACGATGGTGGGCTATGAGGCGGAGGGGAACTTTTTCGACACGGGGGCGGAGTGGCGAAGCGAAGGGGGCTATTTTAAAAACACGACCCAATGCCAACCGACGATCGCACCCTGTACGCAGGAGGAGCTCAGCCGCGAGTTTTTCCAGGCGATAGCCGGTTTCGACTACGGGTTTGAAAACGGTATCACCTGGACCGTAGAGGGCTACTACAGTTCCGAGACCTTCAGCTACGAGCAGATCATCCGCTACTACAACAGTGAGATACTGAGCAATATGGTGCAGTCGTACGGTTACCTCGGCACGTCACTGGTGTATGACTTCAATCTCTTCCTGGGCGGATCACTCTTGTACATCGAGAGTCTGAACACCCACAGCAGCCGCTTCGTCGTCCCCTCTCTGACCTACACCCTGAACGATCACAACCTCTTCTCTATAAACGCCATGCTCAACAGCGGCAGCGCTAAAAGCGAGTTCGGTCCCTTCGGCAACACCTTTTTTCTGAAATGGCAGCTAAGTTTTTAAAAGGCAACTTTAAGCCAGTGTGATTATTTTAGTTATTTTTAATGAGCACTTGTTTATGATGAAATATAAGGTTATATATAAATCTACTTTATAAAAAGAATTAATATGTCGTTGCAAAAGTTCCATATTGTTTTTGTCCTTGTCGCGCTTGCCGGCATCGCTCTATTGTCTTTTTCCATCGATCACCTTCTTCAGGAAAATATCGATATCAATGTCGAAAACAGCATCCAGAACGAGTCCATTGAAATAAGCGAACGGCTGCGGAACAATTACGCCATTGTCGAACAAAAATTTTCCAGGCATAAAAAGTCGAATCTGAGAAAACTGCAGGAGGTTGCCGACTATATCGCTGCTCATAAGGGCGACGCAAACCTTTCCGCCATTGCAACAACGATCAATACCTATGTCGTTGACGGCTATTATGAGATCTATGTCATCAATGACAAAAAGGTGATCGAAAAAAGCACAAAAGCTGCCGATGTCGGCTTTGATTTTAAAAAACATCCGTTATATGTGCAGATACTTGATCGGCTCAAAGCAGGTATCCAGGCTTATGAGATATCTGTTCCCTCCATCGAGAATCAGGCCATGAACCTCGAACAGTACTACTTTGTGCGGGGGAAGGGGGACTACTGGGTTGAGATAGGCTACGTCCTTCCTCTCGCCGACTATGTAAAGAGAAATCTTGCAAGCCTGTACAAGGTCTATCCGTCCCTCTCCAAACTGGATCTCTTCATCCTAACGCCCGAATATGTCCAGCATATCAACGGCGAAAAAAATCAGGGAGAGGAGTTTTCGATGTTTGCGAACGACAGCCGGAGCACGTCGCTGATCATGAAAGACCTTGGCCTTGAGGAAGATCCTTCTTCTACCGACTTTCAGACGATCACATCGGCGCTTCAGAAAAAGAATATCGTCTTTTTGCCCAAGAATAAAGAGTTGCAAACGGTCTACTCTCTGATAGAGAACGATCTCGGAAACAGTACCGGCGACTTTCAGCTGATCGCCAAAATGGAGTTTAATACGGATTATCACCACAGCGAATATTTCCAGCTCAAAAACCTGCTGCATATTTTCACTCTATTCGTATTTCTCTTTACCATCTTGAGTTTCACGCTGATGTACTATGCGGTCATTCGCAAGATCACCGATATCACGGTGCAGATGAAAAAAGATGAACCTATTGTGCTAAAAGGCCATCTTTTCAGAGAGTTCCATTTTCTTATACTGCGCTACAACACCTTTTTGCTGCAGTGGAAAGAGGAGGTCAAGCGCCTGAACGAAATCACCATGCTTGATGAGATGACGAAGTCATACAACCGACGCTATTTCAATCAGAAGGTGCAGAAACATATCAATCTTTTCAGACGCTACGCTCAGGAGTTTTCGATGATCATGTTTGACGTTGACGACTTCAAGAGTATCAATGATGTCCACGGTCATGACAAGGGCGATTATATCCTGAAGGCTATCGTCAACGACGTTAAACATCATCTGCGCAGCAGCGATGTCATCTGCCGTATCGGCGGCGAAGAGTTTGCCGTCATTCTGCCGGAGACAAACCTGGAAGAGGCCTGCAGCGTAGCGGAAAAGATCAGAAGTGCGGTCGAGGCACAGACCTATATCGCCGATAAGAAGGTGACGATCAGCCTCGGCGTCGATACATTTGAGGAAAAATATGATTTCAACTCTTTCTACCGGGCCGTCGACAGCTTCTTGTACAAGTCGAAAAATAACGGCAAGAACTGTGTTTACGGCAACTGCAAAGAAGCAAGCAAAACGGTTCCGCATCACGCCTAAGCACTGCTTTACACTTTCTTGCGCATAATTCGAGCTTCAAAGATCATGAGAGAGGTTGCCGCTATCGACAAACGACGCAAAATCACACCCTCTCTGCTGTTCATACTGCTCAAAGAGAGCGCGATCATTTTGGGCATCTATGCTGCGGGAGAAGCGCTGGCCGGTCTGCTTGGGACAAAGTTCCCCGGCAGCGTCATCGCGATGCTGCTGCTTTTGTCGGCCCTGCATCTGAGATGGATCAAGGTCGACGACATCCGCCACATCTCCTCGTTTCTGCTTGGTTATATGCCGCTTTTTTTCATTCCGGCGGGGGTCGGTGTGATGGTGGGCTATACCCTGATGGAGGGCTTCTATGTTCAGATCATCGCGCTGACCCTTGTCTCGACCCTGCTGGTCATGGTCGTGACGGGCCGTCTGGTGCAGTACCTGGTAAAGAGGGAGAAACGGTGATACAGAGTCTGCTGAGTTCGCCTCTTTTCGGCCTGGCGCTGACCGTGTCTGCCGGTGCATTGGGTCTCTACATCAAAACGAAGACGTCCTGGCGTCTTTTCAACCCCATGCTTTTCAGTATGCTGCTCATCATCGCGCTTCTGCTGCTGTTGAAGATTCCCTATGCCGACTACCGCTCCGGCGGCGACCTGATCCTTAAGATGCTCGGCCCCATCACGGTGGTGCTGGCCGTACCGCTCTATCAGCATCATGACAAGCTTCGACGCCACGCTGCCGCCATACTGCTGGGTGTGGTGTTCGGCTCCCTCTCGGCGCTTCTTTCGGTCTACCTCTTTGCCTGGATGGCGGGGCTTGATCTGACCCTGCTCAAATCGCTGCTGCCGCGTTCCATCACAACACCCATCGGCATCGCCGCCTCCGAGATGCTCGAGGGTCTGGTCGGCCTGACCGTCCTCGCCATCGTGATCACAGGCACCTTCGGGGCTATTGCTGCCGACTGGGCCTTCAAGCTCTTCAAGATCAGCGACCCCATCGCCAAAGGGGTGGCGCTCGGCACCAGCGCCCACGCCATCGGTACGGGCAAAGCCTTCGAGTACGGACAGCTGGAAGGGGCCATGAGCGGCCTCTCTATCGCCATCGCCGGCGTGAGCACGATCTTGTGGCTCTTTCTGTTGCAGTTTCTGGGTCTGCTCTGAAGGTTCAATCGAACAAAGAAGAGGCAGTAAAAGAGGGCAGATTCAGCGCGGTGATAGCCTTCATGAGCATAAGATCCATTCTCTCTTCGATCGTCCTGTCGAAGGTCTCAAACCTTGCGATCATCTGTCCGATTTGTGTCCTTTGCTATTCGCAGCAATGCGTTCAGCATGGGTTTCGTGCAGGTGTTCAGCAATGATCTGAATCCCTTTTTTCATCCGGGCGGGTGTTGTGTGCGAGAAATTAAAGCGTATCTCGTCATTGCCCCCGGCAGCGGGATAGAACTCGCTGCCCGGGACGAAGACAACATCGTCTTCCATGCAGCGGCCGGCGAGGGCCTTCGTATCGACGCCCGGAATTCTCCCGTAGATGAACATGCCGCCCAGCGGCTCGTTGAAATCGAACTCAGGCAAAAGGGCACGCAGCGTCTCTGCCATCGCACATTTTTTCGCTTCGTAGCTGCGGCGTATTGCGGTGATGTGGCCGTCGAGCCCGTTGGCCTCCCAATAGGCGTCGATGATGCGCTGGTCCAGGCTCGACGTGTGCAGGTCAAGCGCCTCCTTGACCGCCAGAATATGGCGGATATTCGCCTCGCTGGCGCGGACCCATCCCACCCTCAGACCCGGTGCGAGGATCTTCGAAAACGAGCCGAGGTGGAAACTCTCACCGGGCATTTTGGCGCTGATGGCAGGCATGCTTCGGCCGAAATAGAGTTCGCTGTAGGCGGCATCCTCGATCAGGATCGCACCGGCCTCTTTCAGGGCTTCAGCCACCGCGTCGCGTCTCCTTGTGCTGTAGCTCACCCCTGTAGGGTTCTGGAAATCGGGAATGAGATAGGCCGCCTTGGTTCGGGCAACGCTCCGTGTGAAACTGTCCAAATCGACACCGTCGGCTTCAAGCGCCACGCCGTCGACCGTTACGCCGGCCAGACTGAAAGCGCTCAGTGCGCCGAGGTAGGCGGGCAGTTCGACCGTCACCCCTTTTTGCAGCACGCTCATGGCGATCAGGTTGATCGCCTGCTGGGAGCCGGTGGTGATGAGGATCTCTTCGGCATGGGTCGCAAAGCCCGCTTCGCTGTAGCGCCGGGCGATCTTCTCCCTGAGCGGCCCGTAGCCCTGGGAACGGGAGTACTGCAGGGCCGAGGGCTCTTTCATGGCCGTGTCGGCAGCTTTGCGCAGTGCCTCGATCGGAAAGAGCGCAGCGTCGGGCAGACCTCCGGCGAACGAGATGGAGTCTTTGGTGATGACATCCAGGATCTCCCGGATGAATGAGCGTTTCATAGTTTGTCCTTTAAAAAATGTCCGTTAGCGAATAATACGCCGATTGTGATACTTTTTCTTCAATATATCTTGCAAATAAGTTTGCAGATCTTGCTAAAATATGGTTATGAAAACAGAGACCCGACAGCACCATGCCCAGATCGTCAATGATGCGCTCTACTACATCTACCGCCACATCGACTCGCCGATCACCCTTGAGCTGCTTGCCGGGCAGAACCTTACCAGCACCTACCACTTTCACCGCATCTTCAAAGAGCAGACCGGCCGCAACTTTTACGACACCCTCCAGTCGATCCGCCTGCAGAAAGCGGCCAACCTCCTTATCGCCAACCGCGGCGTGAAGGTCTCTCAGATCGCGCAGCAGTGCGGTTACAGCACCCATACCGCCTTTATACGGGCGTTTTCACAGCGCTACGGTGCGACGCCGACACGCTGGCGGCAGGGGTATTATCGGGAGTTTTCCAAAAAAAATATCCGGCTCTCCGACAACACGCCCCGGATTGTTTCGGATTTTTCCGGCCTCAAACCGACCATCCTCAAGACGGCGGCGATCCCTGTCGCCTACATGCGCCACCGCGGCTATAACCGTTCCATCCGGGAGGTGTGGCAGCGGCTGTATGCTTTTGCGATCGAACACGACCTGGAGGATGCGGTGCAGATCGGCCTGCATCATGACAACCCCACTATTACGCCGCTGGACGACTGCGCCTACGTCGCCGCCATACAGGTGGTGCCCGGCTTCAAACCCTCCGGTTCCGTTTCGACTTTTGTCATTCCCTCCTCGCTCTGCGCGCGTTTCAGTGTACAGGGGCGCTACGGCGAGGTGCCGAACCTGATCCGCCATATCTACCACACCTGGCTTCCCGGCAGCGGCTACGAGGCAAAAACGCTCCCGCCTTACGTCATCTATCACAAGAACCACTTTCTCAGCAGCGACGAACGGTTTGACCTCGACTTCTACCTTCCCATCACTGTCGTTTAGTCTGAAGCGCCGG
>CAVYYS010000013.1:0-8958 GCA_963772795.1 uncultured Helicobacteraceae bacterium | reverse complement strand
CATCCTCGTATAAAAGTAATCAAATTGATTTTTTAGGGTAGGGCATAATTGCTAGTTTTGCGCTTAAACAATTGGTTTTAAATTTATCTTTATGGGTAGTGTTTAGATATGGATTATGTGGTGAATGGGGTAAAAGTAGTTGTTTTTTACAGGTGAGGCTGTCTATAGGCTGCCGAAAATTTGAATTTTAAAAGTTGTGAGAAGTTTTGAAGTTTGTGTACAATGCCAAGATGATAAACAGACCTATTGCAAATATTTTAAAAGATATATATCTTTTTTCTTATATGGCCGATGACGAACTGGAAAAACTGATCCGGATCTGTTCAATACAAAATTATAAAAAAGACTCTTATCTCTTTATGCAAGGAGATACAAGCGATCATCTTCTGATCTTGATCGAAGGTCTTGTCAGTGTCTTCAAACATGATGATAAAGGAAATGAGATCATTATGGGTCTGTTCAACCCTTTTTCTTTATTGGCCGAGCCGGCTATTTTGAAAGGGATACCCTTTCCTTCGACGGCTGTGTTCAAGTCTGATGGATCCGTCATTAAAATAAAGCTTGACCAATTTAAAAAGCTTTTTTTACGTGATCCTCATATCTCCTATGAGATAATCCAGTCTTTACTGGATAAGATTCAGCTTCTTCAAAACAATATTCATCTTAATATCGCTTCGAGTGCCAAAGAGAAGATCTTGTACTTTTATCAGAAAAATCAAAACCTGAGTGTAGAACTCAAACAGTATGAGATAGCTTCACTTTTGGGCATGACAGCAGAGACATTCTCACGAAACGTCAAACATCTGATACAAGAGGGAAAACTTGTTAAAACGCCTTCAGGACATAGATTATGCTAGTGCGCATGATTTGTAATTAGACTGATTCTTTTCTTGATAATTGTCAAGCGCTATTTCTAAATGCTTATGTAGACTCCCGCCTGTCAAAACAAAGGATTAGAAAATGAATGAGAAAACAAAAGCAATTATCAAATCAACTGCTCCGATATTAAAAGAAAAGGGCGATGAGATCACAACAGTGATGTACCATTTTTTGTTTGAGCGTCATCCTGAGCTAAAAGAACTTTTTAAAGATGCTGAGCCAGAACAATATAAAAAACTGGCAAATGCAGTGTATGCGTATGCAGCAAATATTGACAAGCTTGAAGTACTTGGAAAAGGGATTGAGACTATGGCTTCAGTTCACGTCAAGACAAAAATCCAACCTGGACATTACCCATTGGTAGGCGGAGCGCTTTTGAGTGCAATCGAACGGGTCCTTGGCGAAGCAGCGACACCTGCGATAATGAGTGCATGGCAAGAGGCTTATTTCTTTTTAGCCGATGTACTGATAAAAAGAGAAGCAGCACTTTACGCAGCACTATAAACAGCCAGGAGAATAAGCATGTTCCCAAAAGTGATTACGTATATAAAAAGGATGAAAGGTTTTGAAAAAAGCCCGCCCAGAAAGCCTTTTAATAAAATAGCCTGGTCCTGGCTGGGCGCATTCTTGGGTATTTATATCATCTCTATATTAAATGACTTGATAGGCATGGATAGAGAAACCGGCTTTTTCATTATTGGTTCATTCGGCGCTTCTGCAGTCTTGATATATGCGGCACCTCAATTAGACTTTTCACAGCCGCGCAACTTTCTGGGAGGACAGATATTTTCTGCATTCGTCGGTATTACAGTCTACAAGTATCTGCCTTTTGACCTCCCGATCTTAAGCGCTCTCTCCGTGTCAATAGCTATTGTCGTGATGCATTTCACACGTACTATGCACCCTCCTGGAGGGGCTACTGCATTAATCGTTGTCATCGGAAGTTCTCAAATACACGAACTTAGTTACTGGTTTGTTGTGTCACCTGTCTTGTTAGGTACTATAGTGATGCTTATCATTGCATTGATCGTCAACAATCTGTCAAAGAACAGCAAAAGACATTACCCCCGCTATTGGATTTAAAGAAAGATTAACAAAAGCTCTATCTTCATGTAATATGCTTTAGAAAATCTTGCGTATTCAAGTCCCTACGATTAAGAAGTTTCTGCATCACAAAAATTGAAACGCCATTAATAGCTAAATGAGATACAGATGTGTGCCGTAAAGTAAGGGTAATGCCATACTTAAACAGCCCCGATAGTTTAGAGAGTTTGGTAATTTGGTAAAATACCGGCAGTTCTACAATGTTATTGTAACTTCTGTATATTATATGAAAATGGATAGCCATATTACAGTCGGTATGCCCTCTTTACATTTATTAAAGATAAGGCAAAATACCGAAGATGTAAACAAAGGATTAAGATGAAGTACATATTAGCACTGCTGTTGATGGCGACCACGCTTTTTGCAGAGACCAAGTTTCTGATGCCGGACGAGGCGTTTATGCCTTCCGCAAAAACAGTCAATGGTAACAGTGTTGATGCAACTTTGAAACTTGGTGAGAAGATCTATATCTATAAAGACCTGTTCGGTTTTGAGATCAAAGGCACGTCACCGCTTAAAATAAAATCGGTCAATATCGCCAACGAAGCCGTCGACCACGACGGTGAAATGGTCTATAACGGGGATGTCAAAGCAAAAATAGTTTTCAGTAAAGAGGCCTCTGCCAAAGAGCAGGAACCGATAACCTTGGTCATGAAGTATCAAGGCTGTTCGGAAGCGGGGCTCTGTTATGAACCTTCGACAAAAGAGTTTGCCTTTACGATCGACACGGCTGCGCTTGCAAGTGATGTGAGCGGTGAAAAAGCAGTTGAACCATTGGCCGAGGGAACAACGTTAACAGCTGAGAAGACGCAAGAGGAGAGTGCGTTCGGGGAGTCCGAGACAGATAAGATCGTTGACGCACTTAAAGGCGATTCTATCTGGTCGATACTGGGCATATTTTTCGGTATCGGGGTGGTGCTTTCACTGACGCCCTGTATCTTTCCGATGATCCCGATCCTCTCTTCGATCATCGTCTCCCAGGGTGAGGGCATCAGTGCCAAAAGAGGGTTCCTGCTCTCATTGGTCTATGTACTGGCTATGGCAGTTGCCTACTCTTTGGCCGGCGTGCTTGCCGGCGTGTTCGGTGAGAACCTTCAGGTATTGCTTCAAAACGAGTGGGCGATCATCGGGTTTGCGCTTGTGTTTGTAGCACTGGCCTTCTCGATGTTCGGGTTTTATGAGATCGGTCTCCCTTCATCATGGCAGTCCAAGCTCTCGTCGGTATCGGACAGTGCCAGCAATAAAGGCGGGTTTGTCGGTGTGGCCGTCATGGGCTTTCTCTCGGCTCTCATCGTCGGACCGTGCGTTGCACCGGGGCTTGCCGGAGCGCTGATCTATATCGGTCAGACGGGTAATGCCCTGCTCGGCGGGGCGGCTCTTTTCGTGATGAGTATCGGAATGGGACTGCCGCTGCTTCTCATCGGCGTGGGTGCCGGCAAGTTTATGCCGCGTCCCGGCGGCTGGATGGACACACTGACGAAAGTTTTCGGTGCGGTCATGCTTGCGATCGCTATCTGGATGTTGAGCCGCATCGTACCTGACAGTGTCAATATGCTGTTGTGGGCACTCTTTTTTATGATCTCAGGCGTCTATATGGGGGCTTTCGAAGCCCTGGAAGCCGCGAGACGCAGCTGGAATGCGCTGTTTAAAGCGCTGGGTATTGTCTTTATCATCTATGGTGTGCTGCTTTTAGTGGGTGTATTAAGCGGCTCGAGCTCTCTTCTGACCCCCTTGGACCAATTTGCAAAAGGCAATACTGTCGTAGCAGAAGGTGTCGTGCCGGTTGAGAACAGAAAAACAAGCTTTCAGGTGATCCACAGCAGTGAAGAGCTCGATGCGATCCTTGACGCCAACAAAGATAAAATCGTAATGCTGGATTTTTCAGCCCAGTGGTGCAGCTCGTGCAAGGAGATGGAGCATATCACCTTTGCCGACGAAAAGGTGAAGGAAAAGATGCAGACCTTTGTTCTGGTTCAGGCCGACGTGACAGCCAACAGTGAGAAAGAGAAAGCACTGACTAAACGCTTCGGGCTTTTCGGCCCTCCTGGTATCCTCTTTTTTAAAGAGGGCAAAGAGATCAAAAATGCACGTGTCATCGGCTACCAGCCGCCTGAAAAGTTTTTGGCGCACCTGAACAAGCTGTAGCATGCCTATACAGCTGGTTATATTTCTTTTACTGCTGGGTACACTGTCGCTTTTCGGCGAACCAAACTGGGCTGGAAGTTATGACCAGGCCTTCGCAACGGCCAAAAAAGAGCACAAAGGCGTCATGATCATGCTCTCCAAGAAGAACTGTGATGCCTGCTGGTATATGGAAAATATCGTTTTTGAGGATGATGAACTGGTAGGCCGGATTGAGAAGCGCTTTATACCGCTTCAACTTGATGTGCATAATGACAATATTCACGGCCTGACGTATATCGGAACACCGACCTTCTACTTCAAAAAAAGCGGCGGACGTACGATCAAGCGGCTTGACGGGGCATCAAATATCAGAGAGTTTACTGAGTCTTTGACTGAGATCGAAAAATCGTTAAAAAAATAGAAGAGGAAGCGCCTTCTCAGAAGCTGTAGCTGTAAGTCAGTTGCAGTTTGTTTTCGATGCGGCCATAAAACTGGTTTTCGCAACGGGCGCTTTCAGCCAGCAGCATTTTGTTGTGACTCAAATGATACTTCATTCCTACGGCGGCTGCATAATAGGTACTTATTTTGTTCAGGGGAATGGCGTAAGCATACTTTGATGTATACTCTTCGCTCACAAGACCCATTTTCGCACCGTAATAGATATGAAGTGATTGATCAGCACTGGTCAACTGATGTTTAGCAAAGAGAAGAGAATAGGTGTTGCCTTTACCAAACTCCGACTCGTTTGCTTTTTCGGTAACATCCTGGTCGACAAGGAACTCGGAAGCATTATTCGCTGCTTCGGCAAAAAGCGTTGTGGTAAGTAATGATATAAATATAAATCTCTTTATCATGGTAGTATTATAATTGACGGACAGTTAATTAGGACTTACATATATAAACAAGTTTGAATCGCTCTCTTTCATTCAATGTAAGAGACCGTGGATGCGGTGTTACCCGAAAGATCCGTGCAGGAACGCTCTCGACTATATAGAGGAGAGAAGCACTTTGATGACGCTGTTCTGCTCTTCTTCGCTCATATAGGCATGGAGGGGAAGCAGGAGCAGCTCGCTGAACACCGTTTCCGCTATGGGGAAGTCCCCTTTATGGTAGTCCAATATTTTAAAAGCTTCATGCAGATGCAGCGGCTTATAAAAAGGTACGGAACTCTCGATACCGGCTACAAGGAGGCTGGCAGCTAATTGTTCACGGTTTGCAGTGCGGATAGGATAGTAGGCAAAATTGCTTTCGCTGTTTGCGTCCGCTCTTGCAATAGCGGTTTCGGTTAAGGCCCTGTCATAGTTGTGAGAGAGGGATCGGCGGCGCTGCATCTCTTCCTCAAAAAGAGAGAGTTTATAGTGTACGGCAGCCGCCTGGATCTCATCGAGCTCGGCATCGATACCGACAAGGAGAAACTCATCCTTGGCTCTGCCCAACGAGAGCAGCTTTCTTGCCTTTGCCCGCAGATCAGCATCTTCGATAAAAAGAGCCGCCCCGTTTCCGAAAGCGCTGAGCGGCATATCGGGGTGGAAAGAAGCTGCGGCAAGTTTGGAGAGGCTGCCCGATCGCTTGCCCTGGTAGCCGGCTCCAAAACTATGGGCCGCATCTTCTATGACACAGAGATCGTGCTGGAGCGCCAGGGCGTTGATGGTCTGCATCTCTGCACATCTGCCAAAGAGCGAGACAGGGATGATGATCTTGGTACGTTCCGTGATCGCATCTTCGATCTGTGTTACATCGATGGTATAGGTTGACCGGTCTATGTCGACAAATACCGGTTTGGCGCCCATAAAAAGAATCGCTTCGACAGCAACGCCGGATGCGAGCGGCGAGGTGATCACTTCGTCGCCGGCTTTAAGCCCCAGGCAGATAAAAATCAGAACAAAAGCGTTAAACTGGTTGTTGCAGACGATGGCCTCTTCTGTGCCGACATACTCCGCAAGAGCCGTTTCGAGTTTTGCAACGTTTTTGGCACCGATCAACTTGTCATCGGCGATACTTTGCAGCAGCAGTTTGTCAATACTCTCTTTATGTACTCTGTATTGCGCCTCTTTTGCGCTGAATTTAATCTTCATTTCGACCCTCGATGATTTGTGCGACACGTTTGGAGCTGCCGTGTTTAAGATAACCGCGCAGACGCAGCGCATCGTCAAAGAATTTTGCCTGATCCATCTGCTTGTAGGCGCGTATAAGATTAGGCAAAGTCACTTCGTTCTGCCACAGTTCGGGATGCATGGCGCGGTGCTCGAACTGGTCGAACATGATGTTGCCGAGACCGATATATTCGATGTTCAACAGGCTGGTCCCGATGAAGAAGTCCAGCCTTTTGGCGATATAGCTTAAGATGAAGGGGGTGCCGATAAGCACGGCTTCCAGGGTGGCTGTACCGCTGCAGATAAAGGCAAAATCACTTTCGTAGAGTGTCTTGTGGGCCTCATGCACGATTGTAAAGGCGGAGACGTCACCATAAAGTTCTTCGATGTTTTCTCTGAAATGTTCCGGGACGATCAGTGTCGCATCGCAGTCGAGCTCTCTCTGCAGGGCGATGTAGTGCGGCATCAACCGCTGTATCTCGCTTTTGCGGCTTCCCGGCATAAAAGCGATCCTGTTGCCGACAGAACGCTTCTCTTTAAAGAGGGTGATCTCATCGAGAAGGGGATGGCCGACATACTCTATCGGGGCATCTTTGGGATAATATGAGGGCTCAAACGGCAGGATGGACGCAAGGTGATCGATGGTCCTTGCCAGGACGGGGATACGCTTTTTTTTCCAGGCCCAGGCCTGCGGGAGAATATAGTAGATGATCTCTTTGTCGGGATACTTTTTCTTGATCTTTTTTGCCAGCGGGAGATTGAAGCCGCTGGAATCGATCAGGAGGACCTTGTCGACTTCGGGAACAAGGGATAGCATCTGTCTGCTGAGTCGAAGAAAGAAAGGGAGCTTCTTGATCGCATCAACGATGCCCATGATGGCAAGCGCACGCAGATCGACAATGGGTTTGCCCAAAGAGGCATCAAAAACGCCGACCATCTCGACATCGGCTGCAAACTCTTTTGTCAGCGCTTTAAGGTGAATATTTGCCGAATGTTCAAACGCAGAGACTAATATTTTCATGATCCGCCGTCGCCTTCTGTTCTAAAGTCATCATCATACCGTTCTTTCTGTTCATCAACATACTCATTCAGAAAGGTGGTCAACTGATCGATCTCTTTGTCGCTTAGTTCGAGTGCAAAAGGGATCATCATCTCCTGGATCTGTTTGTCCGAGATACCGGAACGAAAGCGTTTGAGCTTATATGCCAAAAACCCCTTGGCGCGGTTGGCCAGTGCGGGGTAGTTGGTCATCCCCTCCGCCTTGGTGCCGTGACAGCCGTTGCACCCTTTTTCAAAATAGAGTATTTTACCCGCTTTGTAATTCGGGGAGGCGGCAAAGAGCGGTGCAAATACAAAAAAAATGGAAAGCAATATTCTCAAGCTAAGCCTTACATAGTATAATATCCCTAATTATAGCAAAAGGGCACTGCTAACAAACCTGTCGGTTCTGCAGTGCCGTTAAGAGAGTATGTATGCTGATAACAAATACGCTGATTTGTGATGTAAATGGTGAGCGAAGAGATGATGTTCTGATCGAAGGCGGCAAGATCGTTGCTATCGGCAGCGGTTTGAGCAGTGATGAGGTGATCGATGCCAAGGGGGCCTATCTTCTGCCGGGTCTGGTCGATACCAATGTCCGGCTGAAAGATGCGCAGCTTAATGCTTCAACGCTTGACAAGGTGGCACATGAGGCACAAGAGGGCGGGGTGACACGCCTTGTCCTGGCACCGGATTGTACGCCGAGTATCAATGACACGATTGTCCTGGAATTTGTCCAGGCCCATCAAAAGCGCGAAAGACGTGTTGATCTGATGAGCGCTATTGCCACGGTTGACGGGGATGAGCGTCTGAGCAATATTGCCATTCTTCTGAAAAACGGTGCGATGGCGCCTTATATGACAACGGCAGTGAGCAACAATACCGCTTGCCGCATCGCCGAATATATGAAGATGCACGGCACGACGCTGTTTTGCAAGGCGCAGGACACAAGTCTCTCTTCAGTGGGCGTCATGGTTGAAGGTGCTGTCGCGACACGGCTTGGGCTGGTGGGCATTCCTCCTTTCGGCGAAGTAGTGCATGTGGCGCGTATGATCGAGATAGCACGCAATTTTGAGATCAATATTGTCTTCAAAAGTATCGCTTCACCGCGTTCGATCGAACTGATCACCAAGGCCAAAGAAGAGGGTGTCGATGTCTCATGCGAGGTGAGCCTTCACCATCTTATGGAGTGCGACGAAGCCTGTGAAGATTTTAATACGACCGCAAAACTCAACCCGCCTCTCGTGCAAAAAGAGGCGATGATGGGACTTCAGGAAGCATTGAAAGAGGGGAAAATCGACAGTTTGACCCTGTTGCATCAGCCAAATTCGCCGGTCAACAAGGAGGTCGCTTTTGTGGAAGCGGCGTACGGTTGTGAAGCCTTGGGCAATGGGTACAGTTTGTACTATACCAAGCTCGTCAAGAGTGGCCTGATCGACCTTCCGACATTGATCAGGCTGGCGGTGCAGAATCCGGCCAAAACGATCGGACAGGAGGCGGGTGTGATCGCCGTCGGACAGAGGGCTGATCTTGTACTCTTTGATCCTGATCAGAGCTTTGTCCTGCACAACAGCCACTCTCTCTATCACGGCGAGACACTCTATGGTGCGGTTACTGGACTGAAAAGGTAAAAGATGGCTCCGTTTACAAATATTTCCAAATTTAGATTGTTTATTTCGACGCTGCTGCTGAGTGCCGGCCTTAGTGCCGCTGACACGCA
>CAVYYS010000012.1:0-13223 GCA_963772795.1 uncultured Helicobacteraceae bacterium | reverse complement strand
CACTTGCGGCGGGTTGCTGAGGTGCAGACGTATCAAGCCGGGACCTTCGTATTTGTCAAATCTATTGACAAGATCAAAAGTAAACCCGGCAAGATGGGGTGGTTTTACACCGTCAATGCTGTAAAACCACCCCATCTTGCCGGGTTTACTTTTGATCTTGTCGATAGATTTGACAAATACGAAGGTCCCGGCTTGATACGTCTGCACCTCAGCAACCTGCCGCAGAAGTGCCAAGGCGCTTGTCCCCTCATCGTATCCGGTCTCAATCGTGCGCGAAGGACGAAGCCCCCCGTAATCGATCTCTACACGTATGCTTTTATTGCCCTTTTGTTGCAGCCTGTCAGACGGCGTATCGTCTGATGCAAAAAGTGTTAACGGTAAAAGAAGCAGTAGCGTAAAATGCAAAATGGCGGATCGTTTCATCATAGTTTTGAACTGTCCATAATATTTTATTCTCATCAGTGTGAATGGGATTTTACTAAACAGTGATGCTGAAGCGAAATCGGTATAAAGTTTAGAGTGGAGAGCAGCACTGCCCTCCAAAAAAAGCGGCTTACTCTATATTGGTATAGACGGCCTGAACGTCTTCGTCATCTTCGAGCTTATCAACGATCTTTTGCACGTCCTCAAGCTGCTCTTCCGTCAGTGTGATCGGCGTATTGGCAATGCGCTCCAGGGTCGCTTTTTTAAGCTCAATACCGAGCTCTTCGAACTTGTTGCTCATGTTGCCGAAATCGGTATAGTCCGCATGCACGATGCACTCGCCCTCTTCCTCTTCGATGCTTTCAAGGCCGGCGTCAATGAGTTCAAGTTCCAGCTCTTCAAGATCCGTCCCCTCGGGAAGGTCAAACTCAAAGATCGCTTTGCGCGAGAACTGTCGATAGCCGTTGTTAAGCATCTCCCCGCCGTTTTTGTTGATATGGTTTTTGATGTTGGCGACTGAACGGGTGTTGTTGTCGGTCAGACACTCGACAAAGATCAGAGAGCCGTGCGGTCCCTTGCCTTCAAAGGTCACCTCCAGCATATCTTTGGCATCTTTGCCCGTTGCACGTTTAATAGCTGCGGTAATATTGTCTTTGGGCATATTTTCCGCTTTGGCATTGAAGATCGCCGTACGGAGCTTGGCATTCATATCAGGATCGCCGCCGCCTTCTTTAGCCGCTTTTTCGATCGCTTTTGCCAGTTTAGGAAAGATGCGCGGCATATTTCCCCAGCGTTTCTCTTTTGCCGCTTTGCGGTATTCAAAGGCTCTACCCATGACATGCTCCTAATCTATAAATTATAAGTTTCGCGATTATATTCAATTTTTTCTTAATTTGCGTTTATCGGCTGTATTGCAGCGCTAATGTATCTCTTTTACCCGTCCTACTTCGCCGCTCATAAGTCGTACCTTGATGCCGTGCGGGTGGGTGGCCGATTTGGTCAGGATATCGCGTACGATACCGTCTGTCAGACGGCCCGTATCCTGGTCCAGCTTGAGAACAATGGCGACACTCATACCGCTTCTGATATCTTTACGCTGCTGTCCGTTCATTACGAGGCTTTCGGCTCGTAAGCGAGTACTTTTTTGACCGTATCGACAGCGCAAAAAAAGACCGCATCAAAAACCGGGTTGAGGCGGGTGGTGTTATCGTCGACGATGTCAAACGCATGGAGCTTGAACCCGTCACCGTCTTTGAGGTTTTTAGGCTGTACCTCGAACTCGATCGGATTGAGCGTACGGACAAGGTTCAATACGTTCTTGTATGCCTTGTCCTCTTTTTCAGGCAGGAGATTGCCGTTTTTCTCTTCATCTACGCGCACTTTCATAAGCAGGGAAAGTTTGTCTTTGAATATCACCTTGTTCCACTTGACATCCACGGGTAAAACGGAACTCACATTCTCGCCATCAAAGGATGCGGGTTAATTTTGCGGATAGCTTCAAGAAGCTGGAGAAAAAAATTCGTACCGCCAAAGCAGACACAGTCACTAAATTGTCTTATACGCCGCTTTAGCGAATCATCTAGATTGTTGAATTCGCACGATGGGAACTTCCTTTATAAAAATATAGATGTAATTATAGTAGAAAAGGGAGCGATCTGCATTTCAGGCCGTAAAAGTAAAATTCTTGTCAAAATCGACCAAAAGAAAAGCAGACGCACCCTGCGCTCAATTTTTCTCTTTCTGATAGCGCATGATAAAGATAAAGAGGCTCAATGAGACGATCATGACACCAACACCGGAGATCAGGTAAAAAGCATAGATCATCTTGGAGTAATCGCTCAGCGCGATCTTGAAGACCACCATCAAAGACTCAATGGAAAGTGCGATGATAATAGAGGTCAAAAAGCGTGCCAACAGACGGTTTTCAAGATTGTTGTCGCGGCTGAGGCTCTTGTAAAAGACCTCATGCTCCAAAATCGTCTTGGAAAGATCAAAGATTGCCATACCAAGCGTCAGTGCGATGATGGAACGGAAGACCGGCAAGTGTCTCACCGTTTTTTTCAATTATCAGTGTACCTGCAATATAGACTGCATACGAGACCAACGCGACCGAAAATCCCGCCAGTAAAAATCCGAAAATCGCATAGGAGTAGCGTGTATATTCCCCGAACCGCTCGTGCCCTTTGATAAGAGCCAGCTCTTTCAAGAGCGTGTAAAGCTCGAAGTCATAGACAATATAATCTTTGTTTCGATGCACTACGACTGTAATAAAAGGCGTACCGCTTCTTGAATTGACATAGGCATTTGAAATATAAATATTATCGGCCCTGAACTGCACACGCCCGAGCAGGTGCGATTTGTCAACGCCGAAATAGCTGCTGTCAATGCCTTCTTCTGTATACATAGGTGTAGACTGCTTGTAATTGGCATTGATCTTATAGGTAGCTTTAAGTGCGGGAAACAGGGTGAAGATTGACTTCTCTTTTATCATGTCGTACTGATCAACATCAATGCTCTCTATCATGGATGTCAGCGAGTTCTCTATAAAAACGCGCTGTTTTTTATATATGGCGACAGTCTCTTTCATCACTACCTCGATTCAAATATCAAGCTATATGTCCTAAACCAGGCAATTTTCTACTATAACACTTGAAAACCTAAACAAAGATGCAAAAAAAGGATTAGTTTCAAATCATAATCTGCAGACAACAGTGTATAAACCACAATGCACCTGTGCTATAGTATATACCATGAAAAAAAGTGCACTACTGGCCGAATTCTTCCTCATCTTCCTCTCTCCTCCCCTGCTCATCGTCTGGGGACCTCTTCCAAAAGAGGCCATCATGCCGGTGCTGTGGGTGGTCTCTCTCTATGCCTATCTGCTCCTGCGCAGCAGCAAGGTCAAAGTCATGGCGATCGACTTTGACCGCGAAGCGTTCTACGCCGTTTTGAAGCGGTTTGCTGCTGTCGGCACGGTCATAACACTTTTTGTCCTGCTCTATCTGCCCGATCTCTTTTTTGACACTGCTCAGAACCAGGCCGTGGCAGTGGCTGGCGATCATACTCTTCTACCCTTTATTCTCGGCATTTATTCAGGACATACTTGTTTTGAGTTTTCTTTTTTCACCGATATGAAAAGCTCTTTAAAAAGCTCCGCTGCTGCTCGTCACGATCAATGCCCTGCTCTTCGCCTATGTCCACATTGTCTTCGGAAACTGGCTTGCCGTCATTTTTACCTTCATCGGGGGCCTCCTGTTCGCCCATACCTACCTTAAAAGCCGCTCGATCCTGCTGACCGCCATCGAGCACTCTCTTTACGGCGACCTGCTCTTTACGCTCGGGCTCGGGCACTACTTTTACCACGGCACGAATTTTTAAGGAATTGGGTATTGATGCGTCAAGATCACATAAGTTGTTTTATGCCATTCCGACTATAATACCGCTCCAATATACAGATAGTAAAAAGGAGATAACCATGCTGGCAATGATGATAGGTTTTTTTAAAGGTCTCTGGCAATACCGCACCCAGGTTAAAAAGCAGCACAAGTGGATTGTAAAATACACGGCGCAGAAAAATTATGCCCTCAATCCAAGCTGGATGATGTCTACGAATCTCGAGATCTGGCTGAGCGAGATGGAGGCGACCTTCGGGAAACGCTACTGCCCCTGTTTTGAACCTTCAGGCGATGCCAAGCTGGACAAACAGATGATGTATCCTGCGAGTTCATCGACGATGAGATCAAAGAGTACGGTACCTGCCACTGTGCCCTATTCGGCAGCGCCGACCTCGACAAAGCGGGCTGGAAAGCCTCATCCAAGCGTCTGATGAGCGAGTACCAGGTGCCGCTCAACCTCAAAGACGGCATTTTGGACACCCGAGGCATGCCGCTTGACCCGCGCCGCAACCTCCCGATACCCGATGCCATGCACCAGCTTAAATCGACGCTCAACAGCTACAGCGGCAACACGCTGAAGATGATCGTCGCAAGCAGACAGGAAGCCCTCAACCTTGAAAAGATCGCATCGTACCGCGGCTACGGCTTTGCCCAGGAGGCCAAAGAGGAGCATGTTGAAGTGACCCTGCAGTTCGACGGCAGTTCTGTAAAGGGTTCTTCTGCCAGCTGCGGTAACTGACAGAAAAAGCGTTGTTAAGATCCATAGCGTCAAAGATGCTATTTTAAACATTTTATTTTCAGTTAGGCCCTCTTAAGTTCCAAATTGTGCTCTTTTCCTTGGGAGCAGGATCAAGCTTTCACCCTGTGGAACTTTTTTGTTTTTCGATTAGAGCGAAAATAGTTTTTTTTATAAAAGATGAGAACCTGCACGCCTTTCACTCTTTACGGGGGCTTTCAAGGACGTTGAAAACTGCCGATACCGGCGAGAAATCAGAGCCTTACACCTTCGCCGGTGACTCTGCTTTTTAAAGGTAAATGAAATGAGGCGTTGAACATGTGCTACAATCTCAGGAACTATAAGATGCTGACAACTATGATGAGCAATCCCTTTCAATAAGATTCTTATTTTGTCAGAAGGAGATGGCAGTGGACATTATCATTGCAGGTGCGGGAACGGTTGGATTCAGGCTTGCCACAACGCTCAGCGAGAAACACAATGTTACCGTCATTGACAAAAATGCGGAAGCCCTTAATCGTCTGCAGGAGAGTATTGATATTCTTCCTGTTATCGGCAATGCCGAAGATCCTCTGACCTATCAATCGCTTCTGGACAAGAACGCAGATCTCTTTATTGCAATCACCGACAGTGATGAAGCCAACATCATCTCATGTCTGATCGCCGACGAGTTCATCAAAGTCGGTAAAAAGATCATCCGCCTCAGAAATGCTTTTTTTGCCAAATGTACGATCGCACAGAAGCTGGGGATAACCGAAGCCGTATTTCCGATCGCACGAACAGCCCATGCGGTCAAATCACTTCTTGAATTCCCCGAAGCAAGCAGCGTCAAAAAACCCAATAAAAGCGATCTGTTGCTTATCTCCATACGGGTACAGTATGAAGAGAAAGACTCCCTCATCGCTGAAGTGATCAATTCGGATCAGATAACGGTCGTCGGAATCGAAAGAGGAAAAGAGTTTTTTATCCCTAAAGCGGATGAGATTCTCAAACCGGACGACCGCATCTATCTTTACGGAATCCAGAAAGAGATCCGATCGGTCTGTTCCAGCGTCAATACAAAAATGCCCAAAGAGATCAAAAAAATTGTCATATTCGGCGCTGATCTCCTGGGTATTGAAATTGCCAAAAGCCTGGTACAGCCCGGCATCGCTATCAAACTGATTGATAAAAATCTTGAACAATGCAGGATCGCTGCTGAGATCCTCAAGGATGATGTCAGCATTATAAACAGCAAATACGGTGATTACGGGGTGATCAAGGAGGAGAGGCTGAAAGATGCCGATATGCTGATCGCCTCCTCCAAAAATGATGAAGAGAACATCATCAAATGCATCGAAGCCAAAGAGTACGGGGTAGACAAGGTGGTTGCGATCAATAATGATGTGGAGCATTATGCCTTGATGCATAAATTGGGCATTGTCGCCGTCAGAGGTCCCAAAAACAACGCCTATTATTCGATCATTGAAAAAATCGGCTCCAGTTCTATCGTAAACAGCAGGCTCTTCTGCGGAGGAAGCGGCGTTGCATTGACAAGAACGGTACATACCACTTCTGATCTGGTCGGAAAAACGGTCTTGCCCTATCCGCATGACGACTGTTTATGTCTCTGTATCCGCGACAACAAAATAGTTCCCTTCAAGGACTCTTTTGTTGTACTAAGCGATGACTATATTATGGCATTTACAACAGCTACCGAGGAGGAAAAAGTAAAAAAATGGATATACGCTCTCTAAAAAATGTCCTGAAACTCTTATCGGTCATCGGTTTGGCTCTCTCCATTTTTTTCTTGATACCCGTCGTCATCGGTGCTGTTTACCACGAGGAATACGGCAGGTATTTGCGTTTTGACGGGCTCTTTTTTTTATTTGATCTATTTATCTATCTGATCTTAATAAACCATAAGATCGAATTAAGCCTCAAACAGGGCATTCTTTCGGTGAATGCCGTATGGATCCTGCTCGGTTTTGTAGGATCGGTTCCCCTGATGCTCTACACCGATGTGACCGTTTTTCAAGCCGTATTTGAATCCGTGAGCGGTTTTACAACAACCGGTGCGACCGTTTACAGTGATGTCGAATCGCTTCCGAAGATGATCCTGATGCACCGAAGCCTTATGCAGTGGCTGGGAGGAATGGGTATCATCATCCTGGGCATAGGGCTCTTTTCACTGATCAATCCGAGCGGTTCGCTGACGCTTTTTAAGGCAGAAGCAACAGGGATCAAGCTCGAAAAAATGACACCGAAGATCAAAGATACGGCATTACGGCTCTGGGGGATATACCTTCTTCTCACCATCATGGATGCCTTTTTGCTGAAACTCGAAGGGATGACGCTCTTTGATGCGGTCAACCACGCTTTTTCGACGATATCCACAGGCGGGTTCTCCACGAAAAATGCATCATTCGGCTATTATGACAGTCCCTTTATACTTTGGACGACAACACTGTTCATGATGGCTTCCGGCATCAATTTTTTGGCTCACCTGAAGATATTTTACGGCGACTTCGGCGGTTATCGGCACGAAGAGGTCAAATGGTATCTCATTATTTTTTTGATCCTCTCTTCGCTGTTGACACTTCAGCACATTTTGCACAGTTCCGATACGTTCACATATTCACTGACGCACGCCTCGTTTACCATCGCCTCCATCTTGAGTACGACAGGGTTTGCTTCGCTTAATTATGAGCTGTGGGGACAGGCGGCGGTGGCTGTTATTTTTGTTGCGATGCTCATCGGAGGCAATGCCGGCTCGACAGCGGGAGGTATGAAAGTCATCCGCTATATCGTCGTGGCCAAATCGGTTTTTGTCGAGATCAAGCGTGTTCTCCACCCCAGTGAGATGGTCAACCTTTTTGTCGACAGGAACATGATTGAAAACAAGGTACTCTATTCTACCTTTGCCTTTATCGCTATCTACACATTCACTGTTTTGATCGTTACGCTCTATCTTTTTGCAAAAGGTTATGACGTCAGCACCTCGCTAAGCAGCGCGCTTGCTTCCATCGGCAATGTAGGTCCCGGGTTCTCCCTCAGCGGACCGTCTCACAACTACGCATTTTTCGACAGTATGGATCTGTCGGTTTTATCGGCAGGCATGATCGCCGGCAGGCTTGAATTTTTCACAGTGATCTTTCTCTTTAGCCGAACTTTCTGGAAAAAGTTCTAGTCGTCAGCACAATGAATAATAGATGACGGCTGCGATGCAGAAACTGTTACTCCGGAAGTTGACGCGGTACCCATAGATCGGTCAGTCTGCCGTCAATGGAGTCGTCCAGTTCGCTCCACGTTTGGATAGGCAGTGCGACCTGTGCGAGGGCTGCCGTCGGCAGCGTCTGTTCCTCACCGGTTAGCTCCCCGAGCAGCTCTTCGAGGCCGGGGTTATGGCCAACGACCATGACCTGTTCGTAACTGTCGTCAAGTGCCTTCAGAACACTGATGTAGGCTTCAGGCGCAGCGGCATACAGCTTTTCACTGAGGCGGAGTTCACCCTTGTAGCCGCAGGCCTCCGTTAGCAGCTCGACCGTCTCTCGGGCGCGTTTTGCACCGGAGCAGATGATCAGCTGCGGCTGCAGCCCTTTTTCACGGATCAGCTTCCCCATCCTCGGAGCGTCGTGGCGTCCTCGCTTGTTGAGCGGACGGTCATGGTCGGAGAGATGTTCCTCTTTCCAGCTGGATTTGGCATGGCGCAAGATCAAAAGGGTCTTCATCGTAAACTCCTCAAGTAAAAATGGACTGTTTGAAACAGCTATCTTCGCAGGGTCGCGATAAGCCGTTTCGGTTCAAGAAAAAGCGCAAGGGCATCGCCACTGTTTTGACAGACCATGTCGGCGCTGAAAAGCGCATCTTTGCTGCACCCTTCATCGCCAAGCACGGCAATACCGACCGCGGCCAGGCGGAGCATCTCGCTGTCATTGTTGCCGTTGCCCATAGCGGCGCAATGGTCGGAGCCGAGGTGTCCAATGAACGCTGCCTTCTCTGCGGTGTGGTCACTGCTTGAGAGCACCTTGATCTGCACGCTGTAGCCTTCGAGCTGGGCGTGAACGCTGCCGAAGGTATCAGCCGTGATGACATGGAGAGTGTAGCTTTTGCACAGTTTTTCAAAAAGTGCCTTGATCCCGGGAAGCACGATCCCGTCTTTGGCGATCGTGCCGTTGTAGTCACAGACAATATCTGTAATCGTCAATGTTTTAAAATTCGGTATCTCTATCATTAGCATCCCACTGGTATAATATCGCGGCATCTTTGAAAATCCCATAGCAACAAAGTATCACTAAGATGGGCTTTTCAAATATGCCGCAATAGTATAACCAAACCAAGGAAAATTATGGAGCAAGTAAAACTTACCGAATACAGCCACGGAGCCGGGTGCGGATGCAAGATCTCGCCGATGCTGCTTGACGAGATTCTGCAGAGTACAAGACCGAATATTGATTACCCTCTTCTGCTTGTCGGCAATGAGCATAAAGATGATGCTGCAGCCTTCGATCTGGGCAACGGCACATCCGTCCTTTCGACAACAGACTTTTTTATGCCGATCGTAGACGACCCTTTTACCTTTGGGAGGATCGCCGCCACCAACGCACTGAGTGACATCTACGCCATGGGCGGGCGCCCGCTGATGGCGATCTCCATCTTCGGCTGGCCCATCGACAAACTCTCCGCAGACGTGGGGCGCCAGGTCATAGACGGCGGCCGCGCCGTCTGCGAGGACGCCGGTATTCCTCTTGCCGGCGGCCACTCCATCGATTCGCCGGAGCCTATTTTCGGACTTGCCGCAACGGGCATTGTGGACAACAGGAACCTGATGAAAAACACCACCGCCGAAGCGGACTGTCTGATCTTTTTGACCAAAGCGCTAGGTATCGGTATTCTCTCGACCGCGCAGAAGCAGAAGAAGATCGAACCCGGGCATATCGAACCGGCTATCGAAGCGATGACGACGCTGAACAAGATCGGCGCCGATCTGGCACCGCTTGAGGGTGTTGTCGCCATGACGGATGTTACCGGTTTCGGCCTGCTCGGGCACCTGAGCGAGATCTGCGAAGGAAGCAACATCGGCGCAACGGTCTGGTTCGACAAAGTGCCGCTGCTGCCGAATGTGGAAAAGTACAGACAACTCGGCTGTATACCGGGCGGCGCGCGCAAAAACTTCATGAGCTACGGCCATAAGATCAGCGAGATGACCCAGCAGCAGCGCGAGATCCTGTGCGATGCCCAAACCTCAGGCGGTTTGCTTATCATCGTCAAAAAGAACGCACTCGATGCCTTCTTAGAGGTGACCGAAAGCGCAGGCCTAAGACTCGAAGCGATCGGAGAGACTACGGCAAAAGGCCAACACCTGATAGAGGTCCTCTAAATGGCAGATCTGCCTTTGAGCAACGACTTCAGATCGATCGTCCTTGACCGTACCCCGCTTATTGATGTCCGGGCCCCTGTCGAATTTGAAAAAGGGGCCTTCCCCAATGCCGTCAATCTGCCGCTGATGAACGATGAGGAGCGGCGTCTGGTCGGTATCTGCTATAAGAATGAGGGCAATGCCGAGGCGGTAAAGCTCGGACACAAGCTGGTCGGCGGAGACATAAAGGACGAGCGCATAAAGGCGTGGACGGACTTCATGGCTGCCCATCCCGATGCGATGCTCTACTGCTTCAGAGGCGGCCAGCGCTCCAAGATCTCGCAGGAGTGGCTGAGTGACGCCGGTAAAGAGATCGTGCGGCTGAAGGGCGGGTACAAGGCTTTTAGAAACTATCTTCTGGACGAGATCGAACAGTCGCCCCGGCAGTTCAGACCTGTCGTTCTCGGCGGTCGCACAGGATCGGGTAAAACGATACTGCTCAAAAGGGTGCAGAATTCGATCGATCTTGAGGGGCTGGCAAATCACAGAGGCTCTTCATTCGGCCGAAAGATCACGCCGCAGCCTGCGCAGATCGATTTCGAAAACAGCCTGGCCTATGAGCTCATCCAAAAACTTGACAGAGGGTTTAAACATCTTCTCTTTGAAGACGAAGGCAAAAATGTAGGCAATGTCTATATACCGAAGGCTTTTGCCGCATACCTTGCTGAGGCGCCGCTTGTCATACTGGAGACACCTACAGAAGAGAGGGTGGAGATAACCTTCGACGAGTATGTGACCGAAGCTCAGAAGATGTACAGTCAAGCAGGCTTTGACGACCCTCTTAAAGAGTGGAAAGAGGATATACAGAGTGCCATGAAGCGCATAGAGAGAAGGCTCGGCAGCCAAAGGCACAGAGAAGTCTCCGATATTTTCGAGAACGCCTTCAACGAGCAGATCAGAAGCGGATCGCTCGAGACCTATAAAGAGTGGGTAGCCTACCTTCTAAAAGAGTATTACGACCCTATGTATGATTACCAGATACAAAAACGTGCAGAACAGGTGGCATTCAGGGGGTCCGCTGAAGAGGTGCTTGCCCATTTCGAAATTGTCACAGCGGCGCGACCGGCACACTAAGAACTCCTGCCATCTATTTTTTTCCTTCTCTTTTAAGTCCAGACCAAGAAGCGGCAAAATAAAAGGGTCGAGGATGACAGCAGAAGCGTCACGCCGCGCTCTCCATCACTCTTCTGAATCAGCTGAAATCCCGAAAAATTCTTATTTTTTGTTTTATTTGATTATTAATTAATCAACTATTTGTAATTTTTACGGCAAAAACAGGTCAAAATAGACGTACCAAAAAAGAAGTTCCCTATGAAAATGAAAATTGCAGTACCTGTTGACACGAATAACAAGATGTATCACTCCAATCCATGGACGGCACCTGCCTTTACCATCTATCTCGTCAAGGACGAAGACAACAAGATCATCTTTGAGTGTATAGAGCACAAAAAGAATCCCTGGCTTGAAGTAGATGAAAATATTGTTTGCGACCCGGTCATGTGTGCAGACGGCTGCAGTGATGATGTGGAAGCAGATCCGAGCCATCTTGCAGAACATAAGATCATCCTGGAATCGCTAAAAGGCTGCCGCTATCTGATCGCCGAGACCTATTGCAGCAATATCGAAAAAGTGTTGAAAAATGAGGGTATTGAGATCTTCCGGCTTCCGCCCATTGTCAAAGAGCCTGATCTGGCGATCAAAAACCTCCTTGTCAACTTGAATTTCACCTATTTACCTCAGAATATCAGAAGAATTGATAGGTGAGACGCCGAAGATCCCCGTCTATACTATTGCAAGATACTCCTCGACGGACTGCGAACTTGCTTGCTCACGGCCGCCCCTTTGATCTGCTGCAACATGGCCACGACATCGGCATAAGCCCTTAGATCGACACGTTTTCTAAACAGGGCCTGCGAAGCGATATGGGCATAGACTTTTTTGCTGTCCAGATTGAGTTTCGTCGTGACCATATGGGTCAAGAGCATCGCATCCTGCGCATCAACCACACTCTCTTTTGCAAACGCTGCTGCGGCCGGGGCTTCCAAACCGCGCGAAACCAAAAAGGTTGCTATTTCATGTTCAAATGTACTTGGCTGCAGTGCCTCTGTTTGCATTGGCTGCGGCAGCGCCAGAACTATATCGCCCAACGCAACATTTGAGGCGAAAATGATACTTCCTATCAAGAGTATTCGAATACGCATGTATCCCCTTTCCGGTCTTTGTTCTCTCTATTGTCTTACAAGATAGTAAACAGAGATTAAAGGGGAAAAAAACATATTACCTTTTACTATACATGCAACTACTTTTTCATGATGAAGAGGTTGTTGCTTGTGGCAGACCTCCTGGAAGCGCTCTTTCAGTTCCCGGTCAAAGGTCATCATATAGATGTCGCTGTTTTGCAGGCGAAGGCGCTTGAAGTTTTCCAGCAGGACATCGTCAGCGACATTTTTGCCGTGGTCGCATTTTGTGAAATTGAACGAGTTCAACGTTTTGCCGTAATCATACAGGTTGGCTTCCCACTCGTTTTTTTTGAGATAGAGCGAATCGGGGTTGGCGGCCAGGTAGATATGCTCATCGGGTATATTGTAAGGTTCGATCAGATCGTTGAAAATGGAGCTGATACTGGAGAAGTTCTCAATATCCCAGAAGAGGTAGCTTTGATCGCTGCTGCTCTTCTCTTTTTTGTTGATGAGCGAAACGCGTTTGGTAATATTGAAATGGGTGTGCGCCGTGTCGTTGATGAGTTCGATGGAGTTTTTCAGTTGTTTTGCATCTTTGGTGTCAAAGCCCAGGATCGTTCCAAGCTCGATGTAAAAGTCCAGCGTCAGCAGCTCCTCTCTCGCACCGCCTTTCTGATAGGTTTTTAACTTTGCAAGCTTATTGGCACTGAACAACAGAGAGATGCCAAGCACTTCTCTCTTCTCATAAGCCTGTTTCACCTTGAAGAAGATCTGTTTTGCATTAACGGTGCCGGGCAGAATGACGGTGCCGACGAAAAACCCTTCTGTCCAATAAAGATTTTTTGCATCTGTCGCCTTGAGAAAATTGTAAAGAGACATCTTAGCGAAGCGGGATTATAAAAAAATATAGCGGCAAGGATTAAGCGGTTTCGCCATTTACTTTTAAGATAAGAGCCGCAGGGAAATACCGATTGAACATCAGTGATGCTTCGTCAAAAACCGGTGCAGCTGATTGGCAAATTCGTGAGCGTCTTTCGGGTTGAAGGGTTTCGGTCCTCTGGTCGTCTCACCGCTTTCGCGTATCTTTTCCA
>CAVYYS010000011.1:0-8600 GCA_963772795.1 uncultured Helicobacteraceae bacterium | reverse complement strand
CAGAAGAGGTACCATCTGAAACGATAGAACTTGAGAGGAAAGAGAGTTCGAGCGAAAGCTTGTTTTAGACCGGGGAAGGCAGGCCCTTTGTCTGAACGAGTTTTTAGATTAACACTTATGTAACAATAATTGCTTATGATTATTATAATTATATAGCTTGAGGAGAATTGATGGAATCTGCAGATCTTTGGACCATATTTATTGTAGCGTTGTTGGGCTCGGTAGGCCACTGTATCGGTATGTGCGGCGGTTTTGTCGTCGCGTACTTCCACGGCCAAGATCGATCCGGAACGTACGAAGTTTTTTCAGAGTTCGGCGCATATGCTCTATTCGAGCGGTCGTATCGTCTCCTATATGTTTATCGGTGCCATTTTCGGTTACCTGGGTTCAGCGATCAACTTCTCTCTGGGGGCCAAAGGTATTTTGTTTATTGTGATCGGCCTGTCGATGGTGCTTATCGCCTTTTCTCTCAGCGGAAAGATCAGGTTTCTGACGGTGATAGAGCACTCTATTGTACAGACGCCGCTCTTCAAAAAACTGTTTCAATCGGTCATCAGATCAAAATCGCTGCCGAGTTTTTTCTATATGGGCGTCTTAAACGGTCTGATCCCCTGTGGTCTGGTCTACTTTTTTGCAACGGCTGCGATCGCTTCGGGATCGGCACTGATGGGGGCCGTGGTGATGGCTGTCTTCGGCCTGGCAACCGTTCCTGCTCTTTTCATTCTGGGAATGGTGAGCACGATGATATCGCAGATGACATGGCGAAAACATGTTATGACCGTAGCGGCAGTACTGATAGCACTGTACGGCATTTACACAGGCTTTAAAGGTTATATGATGATTTCACATCCTGAAATGATCAAAGAGAAGATGATGGATATGAAGCAAGAGTTGAACAACAAAATAGAAAAGACGAAAGAGAACCGTTAATGGCCTTGTTTTGCATTTCGTTCCTGGTATAAACGATGCAAATAAAAGAGAAAAGCTAAAAATAATATGAAGATATAGTATTTATAAGCTTTCGGAAAGAGAAGAGTGTTTATAATTATTACAAGCATTTGTCAGAGTATCTGTTTCAAATGTGAAACGTATAATCTTTTCCTTCCATCTTAGCTTGTGGGTATGTCGCTATGTCGTCCTACGTTTAAAACGGCCGGCAGCATACCTCGCACTCAGACGATTAGTTCTCACTTAAATAAATAGCTTTAATGTCGCAGATAACTGCAGGATAAACAAATTGTCTGCTACACTCAGTAATACTAACTGACTAAAGGATTAGCGATGGCAAAACGGTATATCTGTATTATTTGTGAGTGGATCTATGACCCCGAAGTGGGAGACCCCGACGGGGGGATCGCACCGGGAACCGCCTTTGAGGATATTCCGGACGACTGGGTCTGTCCGGATTGCGGAGCCAGTAAAGAGCAGTTTGAAGAGCTGGAACAGTATAAGTAGAAATTGAAAAGAGCTCTATTTATGCATGGTAGAGTAACAGTAAGATACCAAAGACAATACGGTAGATACCGAAACTGACAAAGGTAAAACGCTGTAAAAAGACCAGAAAAAGTTTAATGGTGATGTATGCGACAATAAAAGCAGTGACAAAGCCAGCGATAAAGACAATCCAGTCGGCATCGGCGAACTCACTGTAATGTTTGAGCAGGTCATAACCGCTTACTGCGCCCATGACAGGAATCGCAAGCAAAAATGAGAACTCTGCACTGGTTTTACGGTTCATCTTAAGCAGAAGCCCGCCGATGATTGTCGCACCGGCGCGGCTTGTACCGGGTATGAGTGAAAAGATCTGCGCGATACCGACCAAAAATGCCTGTCTGTAGGTGACATTTTCAACCTCTACGGTATGACTCTCTTCTTCTTTGTAGAACTTTTCGACAATCAAAAAGACAATACCGCCGACAATGAACATGATTGCGACCACTTCGACGGAGAAGAGGGCTTTGATCTGGTCTTTGAAGATAAAACCAACAATGGCAAGTGGTAAAAAGGCAACGAAAAGTTTTTGCCAGAGGACGATCTTGGAGAATGTCAGTTTATCGCGATAGACCAGCATCACCGCTAAAATGGCAGCGAACTGGATGATCACTTCATAGGCTTTGGTCAAGCTGTCCTGAGAGACACCGAGATAGCTGCTGGCAACGATCATATGACCGGTTGAGGAGATGGGTAGAAACTCGGTGAAACCTTCGATTATACCGATGATGATGGCTTGAAAAATATCCAAATTGTCTTCCTGTTATCTGGGAATGGAAGCAATGCCTTTTAAAAATCAAGGGGTTGCTTTTTTAAATCCTGCCATTGTAGCATTTCGGTGCTAAATCGATAAGCGATCTTGCGGCTGTGTATTTACTGCAGGGCAGCATACTTTTTCATTTGCGGCTAAAGGGTAATTGGCTATAATACGCGGTTTGAAAAAATGTAAGGCATAAACATCATTTAAGAACCTCCGTTTCAGGGCTTTTAGATGATGTTTAGCAAAGGAAAATAGATATGTTGCTTTTTACTCCAGGACCGACCCCCGTACCGGAATTTGTCCGTGTAGCAATGGCAGAAGAGACGCTTCATCACCGTACACCGGAATTTGAAGCGATCTTTGCCGATACCCGTAAGCTGCTTTTTAAACTGTTCAAGACAGATGAGGTTGTCATGCTGGCCTCTTCGGGTACAGGCGCGATGGAAGCTGCCGTGATCAACCTCTGCTCGGACACGCTGCTGAATATCAACTCCGGGAAGTTCGGTGAGCGTTTTGGCAAGATCGCTGTGGCAAACGGGCTCAAAAATGTCGAGATAAAAAACGACTGGAATACGCCTGCTTCAGTCGAAGAGGTGCTCAAAGCACTTAAAGCGAACCCTCAGATCGATGCCTTGGCCATTCAGATATCCGAATCTGCCGGCGGTCTTCGTCACAATGTCGAGGCGATTGCCGCTGCAGCCAAAGAGATCAACCCGAATATTATGGTGATCGCTGACGGTATTACGGCAGTAGGGGTAGAGCCTATCGATGTCACCAATATCGACTGTCTGATCGCAGGGAGTCAGAAAGCGTTGATGCTTCCTCCCGGGCTGGCGATTCTAGGTCTCAGCAAAGCGGCCATAGCGAAGATCGGCAGCGGTAAAGGGTACTATTTCAACCTCGCAACCGAACTGAAGAACCAGGTTAAGAACACAACCGCCTGGACAGCGGCAACGACACTGATCATCGGTCTGCGCGCCGTCCTTCAGCATGTCGAGGATAACGGTGGGTTCGAGAGACTTTACAGCGATACACAGCGTCGTGCCAATGCCGTCCGTTGTGCATTGGAAGCGATCGGACTGCACTCTTATCCGAAAGCGCCTGCGCGTTCGATGACAACCATCGATGATGTTAACGCTTCCGAGATACGCAGCCTGCTTAAAAAGGATTATGGCGTGAATGTCGCAGGCGGTCAGGATGATCTTACCGGCAAGATCTTCAGAATCAATCAGATGGGACTGATCGAGCCGTACGAGATCGTCTGGGTTGTCAATGCTGTTGAACTTGCCTTGCAGAAACTGGGACGCCGGGATTATGACGGTGCGGCAAGCCGGGTCTTTACCGAAAGCTATTTTCTTGCCAAAGCAGACACAAAATGATATTTGAACACGAGATACCGGAAGGCTCGAAACTCTATTTCGGTGATTCGGCAAAACGCAAGCGCTTCATTGAACACGTGGCGAGCGAAGTGCTCTACAAAGAGGGCTTCGAAGAGATCGTAACGCCGCTTTTTTCATACCACCAGCACGACTCGATCTCCGATACAAAAGAGCTCATCCGTATCAACGACACTGAAAATAACAAGATGAGCCTGCGCGCGGATTCGACGATCGATGTAGTGCGCATTATCACCAAGCGTCTCGGCCGAAACACGACGCACAGCAAATGGTTCTATATCCAGCCGATCTACCGCTACCCTTCATCCGAGAAAAATCAGGTCGGCGCCGAGATCATCGGCGAGAGCGATCTAAGCGCGGTGTTAAATCAGTCTATGGAGATTTTTAACCGTCTTGACGTTGAACCTCTGCTGCAGATTTCCAATATTGCTATCCCTAAGAAACTCTCAAAACTCTTGGACATTGATCTTGACGATTTCCGACATATCAACATTCAAAAGTTTTTGGCACTTGATATTGACTGGCTGACGAAACTTGTCTATCTGCAGCATCCAGAAGATGTTGACAGTGTGATCGATATCGTGCCGGAAGAGATCAGAGAAGAGCTTTTGAAGATGAGAGAGATGTGTGGGAAAACAGCCTATAAGAACAAGGTGATTGCACCGCTCTATTATGCAAAAATGCTCTACTATGATGAACTTTTTTTCAGAGTGATCCAAGGGAATGATATCTACGCCCGCGGCGGGCGTTATATGAATGAAGATGTGACATCGGTCGGTTTTGCCATCTACACCGATACGTTGATAGAAGCGAACAAATAAGAGGAATGAGAATGAAAGCAGATTTAATTGTAGGTATACAGTGGGGTGATGAAGGCAAAGGTAAAATGGTTGACCTTCTCGCTCAAAAATATGACGCCGTAGCACGTTATCAAGGCGGGCATAATGCAGGCCATACAATTTGGGTTGACGGTACGAAATATGCGCTTCACCTTATCCCTTCCGGTGTTTTGAACCCGGATGCCGTTAATATCATCGGCAACGGCGTGGTTGTCTCTCCTGAAGCCCTGATCAAAGAGATGAAACAGTTTGACCATCTTCTTGGCCGCCTTTTCGTGAGTGAATCTGCCCATATGATCTTAAGCTTTCACATTGAGATAGATCTGGCAAAAGAGCGTATGCGCGGGCTTAAAGCGATCGGTACGACGGGCCGCGGTATCGGGCCTGCTTACGCCGAAAAAATTGCACGTGCCGGTTTCAGACTTGGCGAGTTGCGTAATGTCGATCTGCTTACCGACCGTATTTTGGAGTATTTTGACCACAACAGCCCGATCTGTGAGGCTATCGGACTGACACGTCCGGAAACGAGTGTTCTCAAAGCCGAACTTCAGGGTTATGCCGATGCACTGCTGCCATATTTGGCAAACACGACACAGATGCTGTGGAACCTGATGGATGCAGGGAAGAAGGTTCTTCTTGAAGGCGCACAGGGGACACTTCTGGACATCGACCACGGTACCTACCCGTTTGTCACAAGCTCATCAACAATCTCTGCCGGAGCCTGCACCGGTCTGGGGATCAACCCGAAAGATATCGGCAAAATAACCGGTATCGTCAAAGCCTACTGTACCCGTGTCGGAAACGGTCCGTTCCCGACAGAAGATTTTGGCGAGACCGGTAACCGTCTGCGTGATCAGGGGCATGAGTTCGGTACAACAACAGGCCGTGAACGCCGTTGCGGCTGGTTTGATGCCGTGGCATGTAAGTTCGCTTCGCGTATTAACGGTTGCGACCAGCTCGCTTTGATGAAGCTCGACGTGCTTGACGGTTTCGAAGAGGTCAAAGTATGTGTTGCCTATGAGGTCGACGGCAAAGAGATCGACTTTATGCCGCTTGACCTGGAGACTGCAAAACCGGTCTATAAAACCTTTAAAGGGTGGGATAAGACCGAAGGCGCCCGTTCATGGGATGAACTTCCGATTGAAGCACAGGAGTATATCAAAGCTCTTGAAATGCTGACAGCGACAAAAGTCGGCATGATCTCAACATCACCTGACCGTAACGACACAATCCTTCTTTAAAAGTTCCAGATACGGCGCACCTTGCACCGGACTGCGGCACGCTCGACGCACAGCAGTGCGCCTTCGGCCTTAGTCCGGCACAATCTGCACCAAATCTGAAACTTTTACATGTTCAGTCTGGTGTCAGGTGAGCTTCGCCACCTTTTCTAATTTAACTCTTAACTCTTAACTCTTAACTCTTAACTCTTAACTCTTAACGCAGTTTTTACCTCTTTCTAACCAAAAATAGAGTAATATTCAAAAAATTTATTATGGGGTCTTCGCAATGAAAGTTACACTCTCACATGTTCCGCGTATTGCCAGCAGAATAGCTATCGAACTCAATAAAAGTGGTCTGGTCACGATGACTAGGGGTCTCGACCAGGTCGCACATGAAGCACAACTTGTTTTAGAAGAGAGTGTAAAAAAAGAGCATGAACTTGAAGAACGTGTTAATGAGATGCTTGCGGAAAACGAGGAAAATATCGAAGATATGCTGGCAGACGAACGTCAAATGTTCTTTCTGATCAAGAAAAAACTAGCCCCGGAATATGGTGTTATTCTCTCCTATGAAGATCGTTACTCGGATATATCGCATAAGATCTTTGACGCACTGTATGAAGAAGACCTGATCAATTATGAAGTAACGGAAAGCCGTGTCAAAAATATCATCTACAATGCGATCACGGGCTATATTGCCAGTAATGATGAGATTGATGATGCTGTTATGGAAAAGATCCGCGCATATAAACGCCGAATTATTCCGGGTACGGAAGAGTTTGATATCATTCATGAGAAGCTCTATAATGAAGAGCTGCAAAAAAGAGGACTTGCTTAATGAAACCAGTTTGGATTTATCTTGAAAACGGTACGTTTTTGGAAGCGGCATCATTCGGTGCAGAAACAACTTTGGTCGGAGAGATCGTTTTCAACACATCGATGAGCGGTTATCAGGAGATCATGTCCGATCCTTCCTATGCCGGCCAATTCGTTACGTTCACGGCGCCTGAAATAGGTAATGTCGGTGTCAATTCGGAAGATATGGAGTCCAAGAAGGCGCATGCCAAAGGGATGATCGTTCGCCAATACCAGGACCGTTATTCAAATTTCCGTGCTGAAGACTCCCTTGCAAATTTCTTGAAAAAATATAATGTCATGGGTATCTGCGATATCGATACGCGCTACCTGACCAAGATGCTGCGTGCGGAAGGGGCGATGATGATGATCGCTTCGACCGAGATCAGTGATAAAGAAGAGCTGAAAAAAGTTCTTGATTCATCGCCGCGCATTGAAGAGATCAATTACATTAATGAGGTCAGTACGAAAGAGGTGTACACGCACAAAGACGGTATGTACGATGCTGTTACGTTCAAGTACAATGAAGCGCCTTCGGTTAAAGCAAAAATCGCTGTTATTGACTTTGGTGTCAAGCGCAACATCCTAAATGAATTGACCCAGGCAGGACTGCAGGCTGAAGTACTTCCAAATACCTTTGATGCTGATGCACTGATCGCACGCGTTAAAAACAAAGAGATCGATGGGGTATTTTTATCGAACGGACCGGGGGATCCTCTGGTTCTCAAAGAAGAGCAGGCTAAGATCAAAAAAATGATCGAAGCAAAAGTGCCGATGTTCGGCATCTGTTTGGGTCATCAACTGCTTTCGATCTCACATGGTTACGATACCTATAAACTTAAGTTCGGCCATCATGGCGGCAACCATCCTGTAAAAAATATTAAAACGGGCATGGTTGAGATCACGGCACAAAACCATAACTATAATGTTCCGGACAATATTACCGAGATCGCAGAAGTGACACATACCAATCTGTTTGATGATACGATCGAAGGACTTCGTTATAATGATGCCCCGATCTTTTCAGTGCAGCACCACCCGGAATCAAGCCCGGGACCGAAAGAGAGCAGTTATATCTTCGGCGAGTTCTTAAAACTTTTAAAGCATGTATGATTATAAAGGAGAAGAGGGTGAAATTCTGATCTAGGCCAGATACCTCTTTTCTGACACCTTAACACTAATGTAACACTTCTTCGCTACACTTTCCACTCAAAGCGTAAGAAAGTACTTTCTCTAGGACCTTCATGAACGGTATCGAGTTTACTGCCATTATCACCTTTGCGCTGCTTGGCTCGATCGGCCACTGCATTGGAATGTGCGGCGGTTTTATCGTCACCTATACAACAGCCAAGATCAAACCGGAACAACAAAAATTTACCCAGGCGACCTACCACCTTTTTTATAATTTCGGTCGTGTCGTAACGTATACATTACTGGGTGCGCTCTTTGGCTACTTCGGCTCGCTCTGGGACATCTCCCCTTTGACCCGGGCCATTATGTTTGCCATAGCAGGCGTGATGATGATCCTTATGGGTCTCTCCTTTGCAGGGAAACTGAAGTTCTTGACTTCGATCGAATACCCCATCACCCGTCAATCCTGGTTTAAAAAGATCTTTACTTCTCAGCTGACATCGGCCAAACCAAGCAGTTTTTTTACCCTGGGACTGTTAAACGGCCTTTTTCCCTGTGGTCTCGTCTATACGATGTTGGTCACGGCGACAACGACGCAGTCGGCAATGTGGGGTGCTGTCGTTATGGCTATATTCGGCATCTTCACTATTCCTGCACTCTTTAGTTTTGCCTTTGCAGTCGGTCTCTTTTCGCAGACACGCTTTCGCTCATTGATGATTCAGTTCGCCGCCATCACGATCATTGTCTTCGGAGGCTGGACACTTATGAAAGCCTACATGCAGTTTGATTACTGGAAAAATACTTCGTATGAACAGCAGGTCAAAGATGCGAAATCAATGGGAAAATGCGGTGCCGGAAAGTGCGGTGCCGGACGCTGCGGAATGGGAAAATGCGGTGCCAAACTTAC
>CAVYYS010000010.1:0-15223 GCA_963772795.1 uncultured Helicobacteraceae bacterium | reverse complement strand
AAAAGAGAAGAACAAATAACCTCTTTAAAATAATGCCAATAATTAACGAATTGCGCAGATTTTCGCGAATTTAGGGCAAGAACATTGATTATAATCCGTTGAGCGTAGAGAAAATACAAGATCAGTGCAAAGCGAGATCACAACAGCTTCTTCATCAGCTCGATATGGTAACTCTCCTGGTAATTGATAAAGTCGAAGAACTGCGAGAGCTCGGTGTCGTTGACCGCTTCGGCCAGAGAGCGGCACTGCTCTTTGGCGTTCTCCTCCTCGTGGATGCCGTTTAGAACAAACTTTTCGATGTCGGTGACCTGGTAGGTCATTTCGTGGAGTTCGCGCGGAAGCGCCAGTATGCCCATCTGTGCCATCATATTGCCGAAGGACTTGAGATGAAAGTGCGACTCGTCAATCAGGTCCTGAAAGACGTTAAAGTGGAGGAACTTGTCGGTTCTAGCCTGCATATAGGCGTAGACCAGAATGAGCTCATACTCCTTGTAGGACTCTTCAAACAAAAAGAGGGTCAGCGCATCGGTTTGAACAGTGTCAAGCGATTTGTTCGCAAGGCTTCGGTGCATATCGAAAGCTGTGACCGCGGCATTATTCGCACTGTTTTCCAGCAGGGTAGAGAGGTATTGGATGAGATAGTTCTCGTCAGTGGTAAACCTGGTCGATAACAGGTCTGTCGTGTAATGTTCCTGTGCCGTCTTCAGTTCATCGATCAGGTAGTGGAAAATGTCGAAGTTGCTTTTGCCTTTATAGAGCTGTTTGGTACGGTCGTAGCTGTAGTCACTGCCGGCTTCGAGAAGCGATCCGGCCAGCCATTTCATGTGACGGAAGACGATCATCGAGAAGTCATAGAGCCTCTCTTTGATCGTTGTGTTGCCGACGGCGAATGAGGCGAAGAGAATGTCGAGCCACAGCTCATGTTTGATCCGGTATAGTTTACTCATCATTGCTCCCCATCTCTTCGGTATCACAGCTTTCGTTGCTTTTGATGACATGCATCTCCTCTTTCTCGCCGCGGGCCAGGTTCTGTACATTGATCAGTGAGGCGATGAAAGCGTTAAAGACCATCTCCGCACAGATCTTTTGACGGGCTGTCAGTCTGCCAAGCCTCTGTTCTAGCATGACAATCGCCTCCTTGCCGTACTCTATCGTTTCGCCTTTGATCATCTCGGTAAACATCGAGCCGACGACGACCGTGTCCTGACAGCCGTTTGTGGCAAATCGGACATCGTTGATCGCCTCTCTGTCTGTTTTGACGTAAAAGATAGCAAACTCTCCGCTCTTCTCGTCATGCGCAACGCCGATGCCGTCCGCATCGTCAAGTTTGCCGTAGTTTTGCGGATTCATGAGATGCTTGATGACCTCTGGGTTCATACCTTCCGGGACTTCGATCTCTTCCATTGTCTACCTTTTTATAGTGTTTTTACTAACTGTATTTTACTGTGTAATTATCACAACTTTATATGATTGTGATTGAAAATAGGGGGCGTATTAATATTATATTATTTAATATCTACGAATAAAACCGCATTCTACGCTATAATTTCACATACGAATACCCCTCAATTGAAGAGAGTCTATGAGCAGTACCAAGCGGAAACATCAGCGTCAAAACGAAACTGCTTTTAGTGAAAAAGATTATTTGGTCACTACACGCAAGGAGATGGAACGCCGCGGTTGGAAACAGTGCGATGTCGTTCTTATCTCAGGCGACGCCTACATCGACTCGCCTTTCATCGGTACAGCCGTTGTGGGGCGGATGCTTGAGAAGATGGGCTACAGGGTCGGCATTATCGGTCAGCCCGATATCGAAAACGGTGACGATATTGGCCGCCTCGGCGAACCGCGCCTCTTCTGGGGCGTCAGCGGCGGCAGCATTGATTCGATGGTCTCCAACTACACGGCCACTAAAAAGTTCCGCAACAGCGATGATTACACCCCGGGCGGTAAGAACAATAAACGTCCCGACCGCGCCGTACTGGTCTACAGCAACCTGATACGCCGTTTTTACAAGAACACTGTGCCGATCGTCCTGGGCGGGATCGAAGCGAGCCTGCGCCGTGTGACGCACTACGACTACTGGAGCGATAAACTTCGAAAACCGATCCTCTTTGACTCCAAAGCGGACATCTTGATCTACGGTATGGGCGAGACGGCACTGCGTGAGCTGGTCGTTGCATTGGACGAAGGGAAAGATTACAAAGTTATCCGCGGGCTCTGTTACATCGCTAAAGAGCCGGTTGAGAGATACCATCAGTTGTCTTCGCACGACGAGTGTCTCAAGGAGAAAGAGAAGTTTATCGATCTCTTCGACCTCTTTTACGACAACAACGACCCCATTGCCGCGACAGGGCTCTGTCAGAAAGTTGATACACGCTACAGTATACAGAACCCGCCGTGCGACTATCTCGATGAGAGCGAGATGGATGCTGTCTCATCCCTGCCATTCACGAGAGAGCTGCATCCTTACCACCGTCCCGAAGGAAAGGTGAAGTGTCTGGAGACGATCAAGTTCTCCATCATGACCCACCAGGGATGCTGGGGCGAGTGTAACTTCTGTGCCATCGGCGTTCATCAGGGCCGCACTATCCGTACCCGTTCCGAAGCCTCTATCGTCGCCGAAGCGAAAGAGTTCACCACCTACAAGGACTTTAAAGGCATTATCTCCGACGTGGGCGGCCCGACGGCCAATATGTACGGCTATGAATGCAAGAAAAAGCTCAAACTGGGCACCTGCGACCACCAGCGCTGCGTCGATTCACGCCATCTCTGCTCGTCGATGCGGGTCGATCACAGCCGTGTCATCAATATGATGCAGCAGGTCAGAGAGGTGCCCGGTATCAAAAAGGCCTTTGTCGCTTCGGGTATACGCTACGACCTCATCAATGAGGACAAAAAACACGGCTACTCCTACCTCAAAGAGCTGGTCCGTCACCATATCTCAGGGCAGATGAAGGTGGCGCCAGAGCACACGCAGCAGCATGTTCTTGATCTGATGGGCAAACCCGGCAAGCAGACGCTCATCGACTTTAAAAAGCTTTACGACCAGCTCAACCGGGAAGAGGGCAAGAACCAGTTCCTGACCTACTATCTTATCGCGGCGCATCCCGGCTGTGAAGAGAAAGACATGCACGAGCTGAAACGGTTCACCCAGGAAGAGTTGAAGATGAACCCGGAACAGGCGCAGGTCTTTACGCCGACACCCGGCACCTACTCTGCAGTCATGTACTACACTGAACTCGATCCGGTAACGCGCAAAAAGATCTTCGTCGAGAAAGATACTCGCCGCAAAGAGAGACAAAAAGAGATCGTTGTACACAAGCAGGCCTTCAAAAGAGACTTCGCGAGTTAATAAACGGGGTTCTTAACCCTTATCTGCCTATATTTTATTTTCATGTCATATGACTTGACCATTTTTAGGCAACAAAAGGGTTCGCATGTTTTCAAAGTCATCTCTCCTATTTTCTGTTCTACTTCTTTCTGTATTGACTTTAGATGCCAAAAGTCTCCTCTACAAGGTCACTTCCGCAAGCAGCACCGTTTATATCCTTGGTTCGATCCATCTGGCAAGGCCAGAGCTCTACCCGCTCAAAAACGTCATCGTAGCAGCTTATGACAAGAGCGACATACTGGTCGTTGAAGTCGATGTAGAAAGCCAAGCGTCTGTGCTCTACATGCAGAACGCCATGGAGAGGCTGGGGAGCTATCCCAAAGGAAAAACGCTGCGGAGCGAACTTTCCGAAACGACATACACTGCATTGAAGCACTATACGGACAAGGCAGGTCTACCGTTACAGGCGATGGAGAAGATGCGTCCCTGGACGGTCATGCTGCAGCTTAGCACGGCCGAGATGCTGCGGCTGGGGTACTCGCCCGAATTGGGCATTGACAAACATTTTCTGGACCGTGCCCAACAGGAGCGAAAGCGCATATCGGCACTCGAAACCATTCAGGAGCAGATGGGGCTGCTCAGCAGAGACGACAAGGCGTATCAGGAGAAGCTGCTGCGCTATACGCTCTCGTCTATCAGCGAGATGGAACCCATGCTGAACAAGCTTTCAGAAAGCTGGAAGAACGGTGACGCAAAGGCGATGGAGAAGATGTTCCTTCTCTCCCTGCAAGATGACAAAAGTCTAAGAGATATTTATGACGATCTTATCACCAAACGCAACTACAAGATGGCAAAGAAGATAGAATCTTATCTGAAATCGGACAGTGACTATTTTGTCGTTGTCGGAGCAGGGCATGTCATCGGAAAAGACGGGATCGTCGATCTGTTGAAAAAACGGGGATATAGAGTCATACAAAAATAGCCGAAACTTTGTGACAAGGTATGATGATTTTGTGGCATTTCAGAAAGATATCAGGCCAATATCTATACATTGACGAGTACTGCACACAACAATAAAAAGGATGAAATAATGAAATACAATACGACGATCTTGCAGGCAGGTATGTTGATCAGCTATGCTTATGACCACACCGTTTTGTTATGGCGAAACGTCGACTGACAAAACGTCAATCAAAGAGGTAAAGAAAGAGACACAGGATCTGCTTCAGACACTAAATACGTATACCGTCGAGCAGAAGGATGAAGCGGTTCAAAAAACTAAAGAGGCGATGGATGATCTTGACAAGCATATCGATTCCTTGGAAAAAGATATCGACAAAAACTGGGACAACATGGATAAAGCTGCGCGGGAAAAAGCACGTTCCAGCCTCAAAGAGATGCGAAAGCTGCGCACTCAGGTAGCTGAACAGTACGGCAGTTTGAAAAACAGTACCGCCGATGCCTGGAAGCATATGAAGAAAGGCTTTTCAGATGCCTATACGGACCTCGCCGATTCCTGGGAAAAGTCCGAAAAAGAGTTCGGCTCTGAAAAATACTGAATGCTCGATCTTCTGTCTGCAATATTGAAAGCAAAAACTGCTAAAATATTAACCAATAGTTTAATATTATGATAAGTACAGTATTATTGTCTATGTCTAGTTGATGATAAAACGAAATGAACAACGCTCTGCATTCAAAATAAATTTTGCATGAGTATCTTATGTCTCATTTCAAACTTATAAGATGGAGGGAATAGTATGGAACTACCAAGAACATTAGTCGGTTTCAGCAGTACCGATCTGCACAGCTACAAGGCTATGCAGGCATGGAAAACGAACCATAATATTGATTTTGATTTTACCGATTGCAAGTTGAATTACGCGATAAATGCGAATAACGAAGCTTATGTCAAAAGAAAGGTCCGCGAACTGATCGATGAGACAGAAATATATATCATGCTTATTGGTAAAGATACGACAAGAAGGCACAAATATATAGTCTGGGAGGCTGAAATAGCCATTGAAAGAAATTGCACGATTATCGGTGTGAACCTTGACGGATCAACAAAAATGCAGCCGGAAACATGCCCGCCGATCATTCAGGATATCGGTGCAATATTCGTACCTTTCTCTCCGGAGATTGTTGCACACGCTATCAAAAACTATCGAATGGGAACTGAAAACAGAACTGATCATTATGATGACAGCAGATGTATGCAGTTTTGGGATCGAATCACTGCAACAGTATGATAATCCGGTAATCGCATCGTTCGTCAATATGCAGAAAGTGCAAAACAGGCACATTATCTGTGTAACAGTTGCGGCAGCTTCTCATTCCGCAGGCGACACCGTGACTTATCCGATTTCGACTGGACCCTTAGCGCATTGAATTCTTCTTCATTGAATTTTTTTCAGGTCGCACAGCGTGATGACTTGTTGAAGAAGAATCAAAGTTGAATTTAAAGAAAAACCTCATAACCTGTTAAATCTCTTGATAAAAAATGACAAATAACCTCACTATATTTTTCCCCGCTCTATTGCGATGATTCTGATGAGGAAAAGGAAAACATATGCAAAAGAAGATGATCTGTCTTGCATTTTTCCTCTCTCTCGGACTGCTTTCCAACGCAGGGGCTGAAGGCTTTGATGTGGGAGCAGGGCTTGCCTTTGTAAACCCCGGGGCACCGGACGGATCTGACAGGGGTTTTGATATCGCGCTCGGTTATGAGTTACCTGAAGTAAAAGAGTTGAATTTTGGCGCGCAGCTGCATTTGATCCATGGCTTGACCTCCAGGAGCGATGTAGAACAGGAGAGAGCACAGAACTTAAGTGACAGCACTGTCATGGCCTTTGACTCGCAGGCCTTGTATCTAACCCTGCGTCCTGAAGATTGGTGGGTTCAGTTCAATGCGGGTCTGACACATGCCAACTATCATACTGTTGAACAGGATGCAAGCGGTACAGGAGTGGCTTTTGGCATCGGAATCATGGTCGGTTCCGGAGACTTTCGACTGCATATGTTGGACGTGCACAGAGACCGAATTGACGGAAAAAACTTCTATATCTATTCATTCTCGATATTTTTGGTGCCGGGTGTATGGTAGTTCAAATCCAGGATCCTTTTTATATTTTATTCTATACGGAAAATCATGGCCAAAAAAATAATTTTCATTCACGGAAGAGCAGTGAAGCCGTCTGAGAGTGATCTTCGGAAGTTGTGGTTTGACGCTGTCTTGTACGGGTTACACAGGGATTACGGTGAGGCTGCAGTCGAAAAGTTCAATGAAACAGCAAAAGAGTTTATCTATTACGGAGACCTCTTTAATAACTTTTTTCATGAGACACAAGGTACCAAGGTCTCCAGTGACATTACAAGCAGGCTGGACGCCTTTAAGACACTTAAGAACTACCGGAAATCTGATTTTAACAGAGCTGTTTACAATAGGCTGGCCAAAATGGCTTTTTGGAAGGAGGCATTGGCCGATATGTTCTCCGGTGCGCTAAGCATTATCCGGGCCGGGACGCCTCTGATCTCGGTTGCAGTTCCCGATATGGCGCACTATTGGGATCAGGAGTCATGTCTGGGCAACGACGTTCACCTTAGATTTACCGAAGTACTGAAAGAAGCGTTTAACAACGATGATGAGATCATGCTGGTCTCCCACAGTCTAGGGACGATCATCAGTTATGACAACCTCTGGAAGTTCTCGCATCACGAAGAGTACAGCAGCGACTATGGTCAGCATAAAAAGATAGATCTTTTTGTGACCTTAGGCTCGCCTCTGGGCGATGAAAATGCTAAACAGCACCTCCAGGGAAGAGAGAGAAAGGGCAGACAAAAATACCCGCACAATATAAAAAGGTGGGTCAACCTGTCGGCTGAAGACGATTATGTATCACATGACAACAATATTCAAAATGATTTTCAAGAGATGTATAAGCAGGGGCTGCTGGAGGAGCCTCTCAGAGACATCTACCCTCTTTACAACCTGACGGTGCAAAATGAAAAACCCAATCCGCACTCAGCGGTAGGATATCTGGTCAATCCGGAATTTATTGATCTATTGCATAACTGGATAAATGCGTAAAAACAGTGGTGCCGATAATCTAATTATCGGCTTGTTTTAAGCTTAGACGTTGAATCTGAAGTGCATGACATCGCCGTCTTGGACGATGTACTCTTTGCCTTCTAGACGCATCTTGCCGGCATCTTTGGCGCCCGCTTCGCCGCCGTAGGCGATGAAGTCCGCGAAGGCGATGACCTCGGCACGGATGAACCCTTTTTCAAAGTCATTATGGATGACAGCAGCCGCTTTCGGTGCCGTCGTGTTTTTACGGATCGTCCAGGCACGGACCTCTTTGACACCGGCGGTGAAGTAGCTCATCAGACCGAGTTTGTCGAAGCCTTTCTGGATGATCTGTGCGAGACCGGACTCTTCGACACCCATGTCTTCCAGAAAAGCAGCTGCCTCCTCATCATCCATACCGATCAGCTCTTCTTCAAACTTGGCGCAGAGTTTGATCACTTCGCAGTTGTTTGCTTCAGCGTGGGCTTTGACAGCGGTAAGGTACTCGTTGTCTTCAGTAAGACCGGCTTCATCGACATTGGCACCGTACATGATCTCTTTTGCGGTCAGCAGGCGCAGGTCCTGGTTGAGCTGTATAAACTCTTCACTCTTGACCTCAGGAAAGTTGCGTGCCAGATTGCCATCGGCCAAAAATTCTGCCAAACGTTCAGCCGCTTCCATGAGCCCCTGAGCGCTTTTGTCCACTCTTGCCTGTTTTTTAAGACGTTCCACACGGTTGCCCAGGGCTTCGATATCAGAAAGGATAAGTTCTGTTTCAATGATCTCAATATCGCGCAGAGGGTCGATGGAACCCTCTGTATGGACGATGTTCTCATCTTCAAAACAGCGGACGATCTGCAGGATAACCTCTGTTTCGCGTATGTTTGATAAAAACTTGTTGCCAAGCCCTTCGCCCTTGCTTGCGCCCTTGACAAGACCGGCGATGTCAACGAAGTCTAGCGTGGAGTGCTGGATACGCTCCGGGTTAACGATCTTGGATAGTTCAGCAAGGCGCTTGTCAGGTACCGGAACGACCGCTTTATTGGGCTCAATAGTACAGAACGGGTAGTTGGCTGCTTCAGCGTTCTGCGCCTTTGTTAACGCGTTAAAAGTGGTTGATTTTCCGACATTCGGCAGTCCGACGAGACCGATAGCTAAACCCATAGTGATTCCTTGCAGATTGTAAATATATTTAAGTAGCGGAATTATACACTTATCTTGCTTCAAAAAGGTGTTTGCTCAGAGTTAACTTAACTGTATCCGCGGCGTGTATCTTACCGTCTTGGTTGAAAAATACGTTGTTATAATAGGTGTAAAATTATCGGTCTGAAAGAAGAGACATGACAGAGATCATAAGGGCACTGGAAGCGGCGCTCGAAAAGAGTATCATTGCCGAAAATCACCCTACCGCGGAAGATTTGATCGCGCATCTTGGAGGCGGGCAGTTTGCATGGATCGCCGACCTGCCTATCTCAGTCGTGCACCAAAAAGAGAGACTCAAAGTTCCTGATACACAAGACTTCCTGCAAGCCAACCACTTTTTTGACGAGGCAGGGTTTTCGCAGACAACGTATGATCTGGCGCAGTTGCAGCGTCTCTGCAGGGGTGCAAAAAACGCTTTTCAGACTGCCGACCTGGCGGTGGTGGATAGAGAGGCGGATATGCGCCGTCTTCTGTTTCAGAACAGACGTCCGAACGACTACTGGAAGCGGTTGAAGAACCTTGATGCCGTGAGGGCGGTAGCGGGTCTTGACCGTGTCGACGCAGCTGAATGCAGCAGTGGCGCAATCGAAAGAGAGTTGAAAGAGAGCACGAACGGACAGTGGCAGGTCGAGTCACGGCTGCGGGATGCGATGCGCAGCAAAAAAGAGAATAGAGGTCTGCGCAGTAAACCCTTTGTCTGGATCGTTGTCAAAGAGCAGGGCAGCAGAGAACGTGTCGATCATATCGCCATGATGCTTAAGCACTATTTTGGTAAGAACCTTCTCCAGGGGAGTGGTAATGCGGATTATTATATTGCTTATATGGATGAGCTCAATGCAGTCTCCCTTCGGGAGTTTTATAAAAAAGCATAGCGGCAGAACAGGACAAACCTAACTGGCAAACAATGGCTTATTAGCCACGTGTTACGCTCTAAAACCGTTACTGCGCTGCAGACAGCCACAACTGAAACTGTAAGGATCCAATATAAAAACACCGCATAGTTCAGACGTTTTCAATAGTACTTTTATGCTAGTATAGTCTCTAATGAAACCTCTATTATTATTTTTTGTTTTTTTATTGATCTTATTGTTGCAGGCTGATGAAGCGGATGCCGACAGACCTTATATCGAAGAGGCGTTGCTGAAACAAATAACGTCAAAATACAAGCAACAAACAAAAAAAAGGTTTAACAATCTGCAGAAAACACTGGACCGTGTCAAAAATGCCGATGAGATCAAAAAACTCTCTGCGGTGAACCGATTTTACAACAGCGTTCCTTACGCCTCCGACATTGAGATCTATGGGGTAAAGAACTACTGGGCGACACCCTGGGAATTTCTGGGTAAAAACAGAGGTGACTGCGAGGATTATGCTATTGCCAAGTATTATGCACTGCTCTATCTTGGCATCGACAGCGACAAACTTTTTTTTACCTATGTCAGATCCAAGAACTCTACCGTGCCGCATATGGTTTTGACCTACTTTAAAACGCCGAGAAGCGAACCGCTTGTATTAGACAACAATAGCGAGAGGGTCATACCCGCATCAAAGCGCACCGACTTGATACCGATCTACTACTTCAACGGCGATACTCTTTATAAGGCAAGGAGTGATAATATCGGTCACAAAGTCGACTACCGATCCCACAAACAGTGGGAGATGCTGCAAGAGAATATGAAAAGGAAAAAAATATGACACTTTTTAGGCAGACGGCTGCCGTACTTACCCTTTTAATGGTTGCTATTGTCGTCACCGTTTTAATGCTCAATTTCGCAAGCGCCAGCAATGCCGCGGAAGACGAACTCTATCAAGATGCAAAAAACACCGCTACCTCGTTGAGCCTTTCACTTGCTTCGGCAGGCGGCGATACCGTGATGATGAAGACGATGATCGAGGCGAATTTTGACAGCGGGCGTTATCATCTGATACAACTGCTTGATGTTGATAACAAAATCATTTACCAACAGCACCTCTCATCCGAGAACCTTGTTGTACCTGAGTGGTTTCTATCGCTGATCAATATCGAAGCGCCTGTCGCGTCAGCCAATGTATTTACCGGATGGCAGCAGATAGGGATACTTCAGGTTCAAAGTGACAGCAGCCGTGTGGAGATGCGGCTTTATGAGATATTTAAAAACCTGATGCTCTCTTTCGGCTTTATCATGCTGTTCGGGTTCGTGACGCTTTATGTACTTTTTTTGATTGTGCTAAGGCCGCTTGGAAGAATTCGCGAACAGGCAGAATCAATCATTCATAATGAATTCATCATTCAGGAAAAGATACCGAGAACCTCCGAGTTCAGAGAGTTGGTTCTGGCCATCAATCAAATGGTATTTAGACTGAAAAATATTTTTATCGAAGCCAACAAAGAGATGCAGCGGCAAAAAGAGTCGGCCTATCTTGACCCGTTGACACAGATAAAAAACAGGAAGTTTTTAACAGAAAATTTTGCCGACTACTTTACAAAAGAGACCAACTCGTATCAAGGTACGGTGTTGCTGTTGGAATTGAACGGTGTAGATGTTGTGCAGATAGGCTATAAAGCCATGGAAACACTTTTTGTGAAAACGGCAGCGATATTGTCACGTGAGACGGCAAAATTTGAAAACAGGATGCTGGTGCGACTGAATGAAACAGAGTTTTTTCTTTTTCTACCGGGAATTCTGGGCGAAGATGCACTGGAAACAGCGAACAGGATCAGTAGTGATATCGAGAAAGAAATTATTGCTTTAGGGATTGACAAAAAAGAGACCCACAGTGTGATCGGCCTGTATGAGAACAGCGAAAAATGTACACTTTCGGAGCTGTTGGTACGAGCAGACAGCGTACTGGCCAAGGCGAAATTCGAATACCGTACCGTTTATTTTCATCAGCCTGAACAGGGTTCAAAAATATTAGGCAAAGATGCATGGCGTCATGTTATCAACCGTGCGATAGACACCGGTTCATTTGATTTCAGGTTAAAAGAAGTCAAGGACAGCAGAACAGGCAGCCGACGCTATTATGCCATCGATGTCGTCATGCAGGCTGAAGACGGCAGCAGCTACCGTTATGACCACTTTATTCCGCCCACGACGCAGATAGGGCTCTGTTCGCGTATTCATCACAAGACTCTGGAAATGCTTTTTACGAAACCGCCTCATGCATTAATCGGCAGCACCTGCAGCTTTAAACTTTCGATGAACAGCTTGATACAGCGGGAGATGTATGAGGAGCTGTCAACCTTTTTCGAAACATATATCGCTGATCTGCCGTTTAAGATGATCATCGAGATCCCTGACAGGATCGCCGCCAAAAATTTAAATAAAATAGTCCAGTATAAAAAGCTGTTTGAACGTTTCGGTGTCGATATTGCGCTGTATGACTTTATCGGCGAGAATGAGGATCATCTTTACCTTGAGAAACTGCATCCGGTCTATATCAAGGGCGATATGGACTATTTTCTAAACCAAAGTGAGCAATCATTGTCGACGCTGAGACTTCTTACCGAGAGTATCGGCAGCGCGATTATTGCAAACAATGTCACCAATGATGAGGCGGTTCAAAAACTGTACAAAATAGGGATTTTCCTGACAGAAGGGGAAAAAGAGTTGGGCAAAACTGCCGAATAAAGCGTTGCTTCGTCTGCTTTCTGCCCTAAGCAAATGGGCTGAAAGCCGGCAGCAGACGAAGCGTTTGGACGTTCTATCGACTTTCTGCACAAACGCGGCAGGTGCTGAAACTTACTTTTGCGTTAAGGTTTGCAGAAAACTTACTGTCATACGGATGCCCGCGCCGGTTGCACCGTAACCGTAAACGTCCCACGGTTTTTCTGTATAGGCAGGTCCGGCGATATCGAAGTGCATCCACTTCTGCTTCATCTCGTCGGTGATGAAGTTGTCAAGAAAGAGTGCCGCTGTAATAGCACCGCCGTAAGGAATCGAGCTGATATTGCAGACATCGGCGATCTCGCTTTTGATCAGTTTTTTAAGGTGGCCGTTGAATGGCAGGGCGGCGATCAACTCGCCCGAATGCGATGAAGCCTCCAGGATATTTTTCTTCAACGCCTCAGAGTGGCCCATCATGCCGGTCGTGTAGGGCCCGAGTGCGACAACACAGGCACCGGTCAGCGTCGCATAGTCGAAGAGATAGTCCGACTTCACCTTCTCCTGTGCATAGGAGAGGACATCTGCCAGGACAAGACGTCCTTCGGCATCGGTATTGCGTACTTCGATTGTGACACCGTTACGGGCTTTGAGGACATCATCAGGCTTGTAGGCGGAGCCGTCGATCACATTCTCCGCCGCACCGATAAAACCGTGAACTTCGATAGGCAGTTTGAGTTCGCTGATTGCCTTCATCATGCCGAGAACAGCACAGGCGCCCGCCTTGTCCATCTTCATTGTCACCATGTGAGCGGCCGGTTTAAGACTAAGCCCGCCGCTGTCGTAAGTCAGCCCTTTGCCGACAAGGGTAATACATTTTGCCGGGTTCTCAGGCTTATAGCTGAGATGGATGAGTCGGGGTTTGTGGACCGATGCTCGGCCGACAGCCAAAATCGCTTCCATCTTCTCTTCTTCGAGTCCCTTCTCATCCAGAATATCACAGCCCAGACCGTTGTCCGAGGCAAGGTCCGCTGCAATAACGGCCATAGTAGAAGGGGTGAGGTCCTGGGGCGTGGTGTTGACCAGTTCACGGGTAAAGTTTGTTGCCATCGCGGTAATAAGAGCGTCGTTAAATACTTTTTCGATGCTTTCAAACGCAAGGGGTTCGCCGCTGAAATTATCGCTTGAAAAGATCACCTCTTTGAGTGTTACTTTCTTTGGTTCTGACTTGTACATCTCAAAGCTGTAGCCGCCAAGAACAAAGCCCTCGACAAGTGCTGCCACGTTATCAAGACGGTACTGCGAGAGTTTTAAAGAGCGGTATTTGAATGATTTTACTTTCTGCACAACGGACGCAGCGGCAGACCGAAGGGAGGCAGCGCTGTAGTTCTCGATCCCGCAGACCGCCAGAGCGCTTTCATGAAGGATACAGAACTCATCCTGATCGGCTTTAAAACCTGTCTTTGAGAGCTTCTCTTTGTATTCACTTGCTTCCAGACTCTCTTCGGTCAGAAAAAGTACCGTCAAGTCGGCATCGATGGCCGATAATGGTCTGTTCTTTAATAGGACTTTCATTGTTACTCCATAATATTTTATATAGTACCGGGGCGCATAAAGGTGCCCTCTGTCAATAGCATTCTAGCCAATTTTTCAAGGAACTTTGGAAGGTAGGTGGTCAAAAAAGCGGAAGGCGGGCGAAACCCGCCCAGAGTCAGTCGAATTGGAGAAGGTCTTTTACCTGGATCATATCTTTGTCACCTCGGCCCGAGAGATTGACGATGATAAGTTTGCCTTCGATATCTTTGATCTTTTTAAGATAGGCGACAGCGTGCGCGCTCTCAAGAGCCGGTATGATCCCCTCTCTTTGCGAGAGCCATACAAAGGCATCAAGCGCCTCTTCATCGGTGATATTGTCGTAGCTGACGTTGCCGCTCTCTTTGTGGAAAGCGTGCTCCGGTCCGATTCCAGGGTAGTCCAGTCCGGCAGAGATGGAGTGGGCTTCAATGATCTGTCCGTCTTTGTCTTGAAGAAGGTAAGACATCTGTCCGTGCAGCACGCCCGGGACGTCCCATCAGCAGCGAACAGCCGTGCTTGTCGGTGCCGACCCCGTGGCCGCCGGCCTCGATGCCGATACACTCTACCTCTTCATCTTCCAGAAAGTGCTGAAACATCCCGATGGCATTCGAGCCGCCGCCGATACAGGCGATCACCTTGTCAGGAAGGCGGTTCTCTTTTTCCAGGATCTGTGCACGTGCCTCTTTGCCGATGATCGCCTGAAAGTCGCGTACCATCATCGGGTAGGGGTGCGGTCCCGCAACGGTACCGATGATGTAGAAGGTATCACGTGCGTTGGTGACCCAGTGGCGGATAGCGTCGTTCATCGCATCTTTGAGGGTCTTTGAACCGCTCTCCACCGCATGGACTTTGGCACCGAGCAGCTTCATCCTGAAGACGTTGAGCTCCTGGCGCTTGACATCCTTGGCCCCCATGAAGATCTCGCATTCGAGACCAAGCAGGGCAGAGATGGTGGCAGTCGCAACGCCGTGCTGACCCGCACCGGTTTCGGCGATGACTTTTTTCTTGCCGAGACGTTTTGCCATCAATCCCTGGGCGATGACGTTGTTGACCTTGTGCGCGCCGGTATGGTTAAGGTCCTCACGCTTGAGATAGATCTTGGCCCCCAGCTCTTCGGAGATGTTGTGCGCATAGTAGAGCGGTGAGGGACGGCCGACATAATCTTTAAGATAGTAGTCCACCTCTGACCAGAACGCTTTATCGAAACGGATCTTCTTGTACTCTTCATTGAGCTCCAAAAGTGCGGGCATAAGAGTCTCCGGGACATAGCGCCCGCCAAAGAGACCGAAATGGCCGTTTTCATCCGGATCAAATTTAGATGGCGAAGGAATATACATTAATCAACCTCGATAACGCTGTAGACAGCTGTGTTTTTTTCTAGTTTTTTGGTACCGTCAAGGAAGGTAAGTCCCATGATGAAACAGGCTTCGACACACTCGGCTCCAAGTTTGTTGATCAGTG
>CAVYYS010000009.1:0-6076 GCA_963772795.1 uncultured Helicobacteraceae bacterium | reverse complement strand
AAACTAGGGTGTTTAAAGGGCACTCCTAATAACCCTAGCCCACTTCAGAGGGAAGAAAGAGAGATGAGATTGTGCAGAACTTTTCTTGCGTCATAGCCGAAGCTATGATAAAAGAAAATTCTGTGCAAGATCGCTCTCTTTATCCCTCCCTTCGGGCGATAGAGAGAAATACACACATTCTATATACGACTTTACTCCTAATAAGAGTACGTTTAGTACTCTTATTAGGAGATATCCTTAGCTATGGCTAGGGCTTGTGCGTAAGCCTGACCTCGGGTGCAAAGGAGCGCCTTGATTGTGAACTTCTCTCTATCGCTGAAGTTGGCTAGGGTTTTTAGGGGTGCCCTAAACACATTTTTGTTAAAATTACGGCAATTTTAATTAGTGAACTAAAGGGTATGTATGAAAGTATCAGTTATCGGCACCGGCTACGTCGGATTAGTAAGCGGCACCTGTTTTGCCCAGATGGGCAACAAGGTGACTTGCGTCGACATCGATGCGAACAAGATCGCGAAACTCAAAGAGGGCATCATTCCTATCTACGAGCCGGGCCTTGAAGAGATGGTCCTTGAGAACTATGAAAAAGGGACACTCTCCTTTACCACCGATGTTGACAACGCTATCGCCAACTCTCTGATCACCTTTATTGCCGTAGGCACCCCGATGGGCGAAGACGGCTCAGCCGACCTGCAGTACGTCCTTGCCGTTGCCAAAAGCATCGGTGCGTCCATGCAGAACTACATCGTCGTCGTCGACAAGTCGACCGTTCCGGTCGGCACCGCCGACAAGGTCAAAGCGACCATCCAGGCGGAGCTTGACAAACGGGCGGAAGCCGCAACCGACGACAATTCAAAATTAAAAATTAAAAATTTAACATTTGACGTAGTCAGTAACCCGGAGTTCCTCAAAGAGGGTGCCGCCATCCATGACTTCATGCACCCTGACCGTGTCGTCATCGGCGCGGACTCCGAGAAGGCGATGCAGGTGATGCATGACCTCTACGCCCCGTTCATGAAGAACCACGACCGTTTCATCGGCATGGATATCAAATCGGCAGAGATGACCAAATACGCCGCCAACGCGATGCTTGCAACGAAGATCTCGTTTATGAACGAGATCTCAAACATCTGCGAACGCGTCGGGGCTGATGTCAACAAGGTGCGCAACGGTATCGGAAGCGACAGCCGCATCGGCTACAGCTTCATCTACCCGGGCTGCGGCTACGGCGGCAGCTGTTTCCCCAAAGATGTCCAGGCCCTGGCCAAGACCGCCAAAGACTTCGGTTACACTCCGCGCATTCTCGATGCGGTCGAAGCGGTCAACTACGACCAGAAGACCGTTATCTCTGACAAGGTGATCAAACGCTTCGGCGAGAACCTTGAGGGGATGACCTTCGCTATATGGGGGCTGGCCTTCAAACCGGAGACGGACGATATGCGCGAAGCCTCGTCGATCACGATCATCAACGAACTGACAAGACGCGGTGCGAAAGTCGTCGCCTATGATCCTAAAGCCCGCCATGAGGCAGAGAACTATTATCTCAAAGACAATGTAAACGTCGCTTACGTCAATTCCAAATACGAGGCCCTGACCAATGCCGATGCCCTTGTCCTGGTGACAGAGTGGCAGGAGTTCAGAAGCCCGGACTTTGACGAGATGAAGAAGCTGCTCAAAAACCCGGTCTTCTTCGACGGCCGTAACCAGTTCGACAGAGAGCGCATGAGAGAGATGGGATTTGAGTATTTTCAGATCGGTGTGTGAGCAAGCCGCAAACTGCGGTGAACACTAAATGGTGAAATATCAATATATACGTATTAAAGTTGTTGCGGAGTCTGCAGTGCCGGTTGGTTCAAGTTTATGAATATACTCGTTGTCCGTACCGACAAGCTTGGTGATTTTGTCACAGCCCTTCCAACGCTCTATGTGCTGAAACAGCATGATCCCAGAAACAGGATAATTGTCTGTGTCGCACCATTAAACAGAGAGCTCGCCCGGGCCTGCCCTTTTATCGACGAGGTGATCGTGGATGAGGGTAGATCGATCTGGCAGTTTGTCTCGACATTGCGAAAAGCAAAGCCCGACGTCGCCCTTACGCTTTTTTCAAATACCAGAGTGGCTGCAGCCCAGTTTTTTGCCGGGATTGCCGTGCGTATCGCCCCGGCGACCAAGCTGGCACAGCTCTTTTACAACCGCCGTATCAAACAGCGCCGCTCCCGCGTCGAGATGGCGGAATTCGAGTATAACCTGCAGCTGGCCAAAACGCTTTTTCCGGAGCTCGACCTCCGTTTTCCAAAACCGCTCTGCCCATTTTCACGGGAGGCGATCGACGCAGCCTATCAAAAGTTCTGCAGCCGGTATGCAATCACGAGGCCTGTCATCGCCTTTCACCCCGGTTTTGGCGGGTCATCCGATGCGAACTGGAGCCTGGCCGAGTATACCGAGCTGGTTAAGATCGCTTCAGACAACCCGAATGTGCAGGCCGTGATGACCTTCGGGCCGGGAGAGGATGACCTCTACCGCCAGAGTATAGAGCTGTGCGAAGGGATGGATGTCCTCTTCTACAACTCCAGGGAGGGGATCGTCGAATTCACCAAACTGCTGGCCTCGTTCAAACTCTTTGTAAGCACATCGACAGGAACCTACCATCTGGCAGCCCTGGTCAACACGCCGACGATGACCTTTTTCGGCGATTCTCTTTTTGCATCGGTGAAACGGTGGAAAGCGGTGAGCGAAGAGGCCAGGCAGCACCCTTTTATGCTGCCGGCAGCTGAAAAAGAGAGAGCTGCGCTGTTTGAGGATGTCAAAAAAGAGCTGACAAGACTGATTAAAGATGAACAATGCGGGTAGCTGTCGTCGTACGGACACTGAAGATTGGCGGCATGGAAAAAGTGGCGGTCTCCCTGGCCGATGCTTTCGCCCAGAGCGGGCATGAGTCGCATCTGATCTACTTTAAAGACAGAGACAATGTCTTTGAGCCCGATCCACAAGTTACGCTGCACCATTTTAATCTGGACCTTTTGATGCAGATGACAGTCATCGGGCTTGTATGGGAGCTTGTTTCCCGGATCATCAATATTGTTTTGAGAAAGAGCTACTTCATATGGAAAGGCCTGTTTACCGCCCTTCTGTTTAAATGGAAATTGAAGAGCGTGGAAAAACAGATCGGCAAGTTCGACCTGATTATCATCCGCGGGCAGGGTACGTTTGAGATGCTGTGGCCTCTGAAAGACAGGCGCATCGTTCAGGTGTGCGAAAATGTTCTCTATTCGGATGCAGAGAGAAGAACACTGAATGCATTTTACCTGTCGCTGATCTATGATCAAAAAAACATCGCCTGCGTCTCGCATATTGTGGAGAAGAGCTATAGAGAGATGCAGAAGAAGTACGCGCTTTCAAATCCGTCTGTGATGACGGTCACAAATCCGATCGATCCGGCTGAGACAAAACGCCTGTCAGATGCTTATATCCCCGAGATCGACCAACCCTACATTGTCAGTGTCGGCAGGATCGTCCCAATCAAAAACATACCGCTGCTGATCGATGCGTACGCGTATGCCGTCAAAATGTCTGGTTTGAAACATAAGCTGGTGATCGTCGGGGACGGCTCCGACAAGGCAAAAGTGATCGCAAAGATCGCGCAGCTGAAGTTGGAAGAGAGCGTCGTACTGACGGGGTTTTTAAGCAACCCTTACCCATGGATGAAAGAGGCTGATCTTTTTGTGCTCAGTTCGAGATCCGAGGGGCTTGGGATGGTGCTGCTTGAAGCGATCGCCTGCGGGACAAAGGTGGTGTCAACGGACTGTGACGGCGTGCGGGATGTGATGAGAGGGGACCTTACCAGAAACCTGGCAAAACAGGAGGCCAAAGACCTGGCAGAAAAGATTGTCTCTGCTTTGGAAGACAACAGTATCGATTATGCCAAATACCTGAAAGATTTTATGCCGGAGACAATTGTACAGAAGTTCATAGAGACCTATGTGCAAAAAAGGTAAACGGCCGGAGAATATGCCGTTTTGATAGGCAACAGAGCTGTTTGCAAGGCAGCGGCTATTTTTTAAAAAATGACTTGATCCTGCGCCGTCGAAGGACATGTGCCTTGAGTTTTGCGTCATGCTCCAAAATCTCTTTGATAGCGCGTTTTTCATTCAGACCGGCCAGTTTTGCATACGCTTTTGCGATGATTGTCAAGGCCTCTGCGTCGAACCACATCTTGTTAAAGTTCTCCAGCCCTTCATAGCCTGAAACCGGGCGAAACACCATACGGTTGATATCGACAAGGGAAAACTCATAGCCGTTCGCTGTTGGGTTGATCAGGATATTTCCGCCGGAGTAGTCCACATGCCAGACCCCTTTTTGGTGGATCGCGTAGCTGAAGGCGGCGAAGGCTTCCAACACCGCTTTTTTATCTGCTGGGTTCTCATCACGGACATATGCCATCGTAAAATCGTAGGCGTAATGTTTTGAGATAAAATAACTCTCCTGTAGCAGACCTTTTTCATAAAATTCGATGTAGCCGATGGGCTCGGGGGAGTTGACACCCAGCTTCACCAGTTTCAGGGCATTGTGAAACGATTTATAGGCTTTTGACCTGCGGATATAGGCATAGGCAAACCGGTTGATGAGGTTGGGCACTCTGAAGGCTTTGACCACGCACTTTACGCCTTCGATCTCAATGATCTTCAGTTCGTTCCTTGCCTTATGAATGGTCTCGCCTTTGCTGTCAAAGAGGGCTTTTATATTGAGCAGGACATTATTGAAACGGGGATAGGCTGGATTGATCTCGATCTTGGACGGCATAGAACCTCTTTATAGCTTGGGAAAGTGCATCTGTGTTAAAATAAAAATAAATTAAAGTCGCTGAATGCAAAGAAATATTACTGCCACCATTATAACATTAAACGAAGAGAAACATATTCGCGAGGTCATTGAGAACGTTCAGAAGGTATGTGACGAGGTTGTCGTCGTAGACTCGTTCAGCAGGGACAGGACAGTCGAGATCGCCGAAGGCCTGGGTGCCAAAGTGATCGAGCAGAAGTACCTCGGCGACGGCGGTCAAAAAGCCTATTGCGAACAGTATGCCAGCAACCGCTGGATACTCAGCATCGATGCCGATGAGCGACTGACGGAAGAGGCGATAGCGTACATCAAGACGATGGAGCTCGAAAAGACAGCGTTTGACGGTTTCTCATTCCGCCGGCAGAGTTTTATCGGCAAAAAGTACATCCGTCAATGGTATCCGGACAGGGTAGTACGGCTCTATAACAGAGAGAAGTGCGGCTACAACACCGAGGGCGAGCACGGCAGTGTACAGACGGAGAACTATCAAGATCTTGACGTCGACATGCTGCACTACTCATTCAGCGATTTCGGCATGCTGGTGCGCAAGGCCGACCGTTTTGCCGTCAATTTGGCCCATGTCCGCCATAAGGAGGGCAAGCGCGCCTACTGGTATGACCCCTTCGTTCACGGTGCCGGTGCCTTCTTTAAAGGGATGATCATCAAGGGCGGTATTCTTGGCGGCAGTCAGGAGTGGCATGTTGCCTTTGCCTCGGCTTATAACAGCTATATGAAGTATGTCATCATGCTCGAACTGCAGGAAAACGAAGACAATGCAGCACAATAAGAAAAACCTACTCGAGCTCTGTCTCTCCCCCGATCTCGGCGGATTGGAACTCTATATGATGCGCTGCGCCAAAGCGCTGGATGTTGATTTCAATGTCATCAGCGTGATCAGCCCCAATGGTAAGCTGGAACAGTACTTCAGCGATACGGTACACCGATACAAGCTGCTTTCGAAGCGATCCAATATTATGATGTTCCGTGCTGCGAGGCATCTTGCCCAGATCATTGATGCGGAGGGCATCGATATCGTGCACCTTCACTGGACGAAAGACATACCGATCGCGGTCCTGGCCAAAAAACTCTCCAAACGCAAGCCCAAGCTGGTGCAGACGCGCAACATGACGATGACCCGTTTTAAAGATGATCTCTACCATCGCTTTTTGTATAAAAATATTGACCTGCTGCTGCCTGTCACGAAGCAGGTCGCAGCGCAGCTGAAGCGTTTTATCCCCGA
>CAVYYS010000008.1:0-101697 GCA_963772795.1 uncultured Helicobacteraceae bacterium | reverse complement strand
TATCGATATACTTGAGCCGGTCACCCTGAATTTTTTCTGGACATCAACGAGACGGAGTGCCGCAACCTCGGCTATAGCCGCGAAGAGCTTCTCTCCATGCATATTTCCGAGATCGATATGGGTTTCGACGAGGCGCTGGAGAGAACGATACAGGAGCAGATCGAGCAATCGGGAGCTGCCCGTTTCGAGAGCACACGCCGGCGCAAGGACGGCTCGACATTCCCTGTGGAGGTGAACACGAAACTGGTCGAACTCGACAAACCCTACATGATGGGCATCGTACGTGACATCAGCGAACGCAAAGTGACGGAGGAAGGCGCTGCGCGCGAGCGAGGAGAAGTTCCGCAGCATCACTGTTTCGGCCCAGGATGCCATTATTATGATGGACAACGAGGGGAAAATATCTTTTTGGAATGAGGCCGCCGAAAAGATGTTCGGCTATTCGGCGCAAAAAGCAATGGGACAGGTATTGCATACACTGATCGCGCCTGCGCGTTTTCTGGAGGCCCATCGCGTAGGCTTCGAACATTTCAAAAATACAGGCGAAGGTGCGGCTGTAGGCAAGACGGTCGAGCTGTATGCACTGAGAAAAAATGGTGAGGAGTTCCCTATAGAGTTGTCGCTTTCGGTAGTGAAGCGAAATGGCCGTTGGCACGCTATCGGTATTATCCGCGATATTACCGAACGCAAGCAGGCCGAAGACGCGCTGCAGCGTGCCAACCGTGCCCTCAGAACGCTCTCGGCAGGCAATCTGGCCCTGGTACGGGCGCAGAGCGAGGAGGCACTGCTGAAGGAGGTCACCAGCGTCATTGTTGAAAAAGGGGGCTATAGTCTGGCGGCAGTCTATTATGCCGAGGAGAATCCGCAGAAGAGCCTTATACCCAAGGCATGTTCGGGGAGAAGGAAGGATAACTTCTGCGAGGGTAACCCACGTTGGAGTGAGAACGAAAAAGAAGAGCTGCCCGTTACCAGGGCAATAGACAGTGGATCGACACAGATCTGCCGGGACATCGCCGCTGAAACCGGACTCAAACTCTGGAGAGATACGGTACTGAGCCACGGTTACCTCTCGAATATCGCACTTCCGCTCTCAGGCGGCGGCAGGGTCTTCGGTGCACTCAGTATCTATTCGTCCGAATTAGAGCCATTCGACGACGAGGAGGTCCAGCTGCTCGAAGAGCTGGCAAACGACCTTGCCTACGGCATCGGCACCTTACTCACCCGCGCCGAACATGAGCAGCACGCGGTGCTTCTGCAGCAGAGCCTGGAACAGTCAATCCTCACCATTGCAGCCACCGTGGGAGGCGCGCGACCCTTACACCGCCGGCCACCAGCGCCGCGTCGGCGAACTGGCGACGGCCATCGCGAAGGAGATGGAACTTCCGGAGATGCAGGTCCAGGGCATCCACTTTGCCGCGATCATCCACGACCTTGGAAAGATCCACGTTCCGGCGGAGATCCTCTCCAAGCCCGGCAGGCTTAATGACCTCGAATACCGCCTCATCCAGACGCATTCGCAGGCCGGGTATGACATTCTCAAGGATGTCTCCTTCCCCTGGCCGATCGCGGAGATCATCCTGCAGCATCATGAAAAACTGGACGGGTCGGGCTATCCGCAGGGGCTCGCAGACGGGGAGATCCGTCTTGAAGCGAAGATCATCGGCGTGGCCGATGTGGTCGAAGCGATATCTTCGCACCGACCCTACCGCCCGGCTTTGGGGGCCGAACCGGCGCTCGAAGAGATCAGACAGGGCCGAGGCAGCTTGTACGACCCTGCTGTCGTCGATGCCTGCGTGAGGCTCTTCACTGAAAAGGGCTTTGCCTTCAACAGCGAATTTTAGTGACCCGTTAGCGTTCAGGAAATCCTTTCACGATGCAGGAAGAGAAGCAGCGTCTTTCGAATGCGCCTTACAGCGAGAAGGAAGAGGGTGCTGCGAAACTTGAAGCTGAGAGACTATTGGGCCAGTTTATCCAGGTCAGGATGATCTGAACAGCATACTTAGGCTCTATCACTGTTTTTAGTTTCCACTGTGCTAACCGCTGATGGAACCTGACTATTTTGAAAAAGTCGGCGTAATTTAAAGTACAGGTAGTTGAGAAAGAAATATCGGTTATGATATAAAAAATAGAAATAAAGGAGTTGATTATGAAAACCTTGGCACATACTCTTAGCACGGGCTTGCTTATGCTCGGCTCAACACTCTTGAACGCAGACGCTTCTTCAAAGAATGAGGAACACCTCGGCCTCTTTTCTATGGAGGACACCCACTATGTCATCGGCAGCGGCGATGATGCGCTTGAGATCACAAGGACGATGACCGAGTGCGCAAAGAACAAGGGCTTTTTCCAGAGCCTTGTCCCGGTTGAAGGGGTGACTCCCGTGACTGAGATAGAGATGCTGCACGCCTTGAACGACAAGGAGGCACTGGTCGTGGACATGCGGACAGAAAGGTACTTTTTTCAAGAGACGATACCGCATGCGATCAATATTCCCTACACGGAGGTAGAGCTTCGTATGGATGAGCTGGGCTGCACGATGAAGGACAAAGCGTGGGACTGCGCCAAGGCCAAAAAGGTCTATGCCTTCTGCAACGGCCCTGTCTGCCCGCAGTCGCCGACCGCGATCAGAGCGATGGTCCGCCGAGGCTTTCCGGTAGACAAGATCTACTACTATCGCGGCGGCATGCTAGACTGGTCCGCACTCGGCCTGACTACGGTCAAGGGTGAATTTTAACGGCTCTTTTATATTTATTAGAGAGTATTCCGGCATTGTTTAGTTAGTTCTAATGCTTCTGTTTTCTGTTTTGCTAAACAGCGACAGATAGATCCCGACCGCTATAAGAATCGCTCCAACAATGTGGTAGGAGTGCAGTCTTTCACCCAAAAATATGTACGCCAATACCGCGCCGAAGAGCGGCATGAGGTGGGTGAACTGGCCCGTTTTGTTGGCGCCGATCTCTTTGATACCCTGATGCCAGAAATAGTAGGAGATCACCGAGGGAAAGATCGCCACGTAGAGGAACTGGGGATAATATTTGTTGAATAACATCAGATCGGTCGTCGGGGAGTAACCCATAAAACTGTAGATCAGTATAAGCCAGAAGAGCCCGATGTAGACGATAGCCGTAAAGTATTCAAAATCATTGAGATCTTTGGGTTTGAACCTGACCAGTACGGAGTAGAGTGCCCAGGCTATCGAAGAGGCGATGACCCAGAAGTCCCCGCTGTTGATCGCTATGAGACTCAGGCTTGCGACTTCGCCTTTGATGATGAGAAATACGACCCCGCAGGTCGAGAGAAAAATGCCGACAGACTGTTTGATGCTGATGTTGATTTTGAGAATAAAGTAGGAGAAGAGCAGAATCAAAACCGGTACAGACGAGTTGATGAGCAGGGCATTGGTCGCGCTTGTCGTCTGCAGACCGACATAGAGCAGGGTGTTGAAAGCGGTGATCCCGAGCAGTGCCAAAAGCGACAAAATAAAGAAATGGCTTTTGAGCGCACCGAGTATCTTCGAAAAGCTTTTGATGAAGATCGGCAAGACGATGACAGCCGCGCCTGCCCAGCGAAAAAGTGCCAGCTGCATCGGTCCCACATCTTCATGAATAGACCTGCCGATGATAAAGTTTCCGGACCAGAACAGTACGCAGAGTACCAGTAGAAAAAAGACGGGGATGATGAATCCTTTAAAATGAAGAGGGCAAAAATGTGGGACATTATATCGAAAGTCCCGTGTGCAATTTCTCTTAAAAATAGTGCTTGTAAAAGTCATAATGGCACTCTGTAATGTTTTGGTATCTTAAACTAACAAATTCAATGTTTGGATATTTACAGTTTAAGTCGGTATTGCCTAGAATGTGCACTAAAAGATAGTCAGACCACATAACCAAAGATCAAATAGAGAGCGCGTTATGCAAGAGAAGAAAATACCTGAGCCAGATAATACGGCAGTGCGAACAGCCCTGTGGCGGGCGCTGCATTTAGAAGCCGATTCGCCGCCGCACGTGTTCGAAGACGAGATCGGCCTGAAACTGGCGGCTCCTGAGGAGGGGTGGCAGAATCGTCCGGATATGAGCCCGTTCACGCGCCCCTTCCGCGCCTCCATTTTGGCTCGCGCCCGCTTTGTCGAAGATCAGGTTTTAGAACAGATCGCGCATGGCGTTAAACAGTACGTCATTCTAGGGGCGGGGCTCGACACCTTTTTGCAGCGTCGGCCAGAGCTTGCCGCTGACCTCCGCGTGTTCGAGATAGATAAGCCTGGCCCGCAGGAGTGGAAACGCCGACGCCTCAACGACCTTGGCCTTGGTATGCCGCCGTTCCTGCGGTTTGTACCGGTGGACTTTGAGGCCGGTGATGCATGGTGGGAGCAGTTGGCTGAGTCGGGCTTCGACCCCGGAAAGCCGGCGATTGTAGCATCTACCGGCGTCAGTATGTATCTGACCAGAGAGGCGATCACAGAGACGCTGCGGCAAGTCGCGGCGCTCGCGCCAGGGTCTACACTTGTGATGTCGTTTATGCTCCCCATTGAGCTGCTTGATGCCGAGATACGTCCCGGTGTTGAGCGGGCGGCAGAGGGAGCGCGGGCAAGCGGTACGCCGTTCATCAGCTTCTTCACCCCGGCCGAGATGTTGGGGCTGGCCCGCGATGCCGGTTTTAAAGCGGTGCAGCATGTATCGGCAGACCATCTCGCCCAGCGTTATTTCGCGGACAGAACAGACGGCCTTCGTCCACCAAGCAACGCGGAAGAACTACTGGTGGCGACTACCTAGACAGCCGCGCCTGCCCAACGGAAAAGCGGCCGTTGCACAGACCCGACGTCTTGATGGATAAACTGCCGAGCCAGCGTGTAAAATGCTTCTGTTGAATTCCGCTATAATTATTAATATTTAACACAAAGGCACGCTGTGTCCCTATTTCAAAAATCTGTTTTAAATTCAATCAAACAAGAAGTCTATCAAGCCGGATTTTTCAAAGACGTTTTTGAATCCTGCTTGGGATATCCCCTTAAAACTACCAATTCCGCAACATAAACAACTTTTTGAGAATATGGAGATGAGATAGATGCCAAAATGTGAAACATGTGGTCAAGTGTATTATTCAAAAGCTTGTCCGAAATGTAAGGGCAATGCGTACGAAGAGTATGTCGCCGAGCATTTTAAAGCGCAGGGATACACGGTAGCGGAGCATGGAAAGATCAACGGCGTAGCCGATAAAAGCATTGACCTTATTCTCAAAAAAGAGAGGGAGATCACCCTTGTCCAGTGTAAAAACTACAAGGCCGATACCGTTTACAAAATCAACCATGAAAAGATCAAGGCATTTGTCGGTGAGACCGCTTTCTACCTGCAAGACAACCCGATGTACAAAAGCTATACGCTCAAACTGCTCTATGTCGTCTCCAATCCGGTACTGGAAAGGTCCGCTATCAGTTTTATCAACAGTCATGCAGAGAAGATAGCCTATTTGCATCTGCCGTTTAACAAAGCACCGCAAGTACCGTCGCAACCACCGGAACCTGTAAGAAACGTAGCATTGCACACATATGCAAAAAATATTAGCCGCAGGGCGCGTGCCGATGTCGTACTCAGCAGGAATACCAAGCATAAAGAAGCTTTTGTCATTATGCTTTTAATATTCGGGGTGATCGGTATTTTAAGTTATTTGGGAAGCGAGTATCTTAGCTATACCAAGAAGTTGGAAACGGCGAAACAGCAACAAATTCTTGCGAACCAGCAACGTGTGGAAAACGAGAGACGTATGGAAAGTGCGCGAGCGGAGGCAAAGCGCCAGGCCCTGCAGCGACAGCAAACCCGCCCGTCGCGTTACATCAGTTCCGCTACGACCTATGCGCCGAAAACCAGAACGTACAGTACCCCTCAATCCTCAAGTGAACAGAAACACAATAAGCTATCCCATTTACTATCTGAAGAAGAATCCCGATCTAAAAAAAGTTACACACCGACAAAAACTGTAAAACCGGCAACGGCACTTTATCCGAAATACAGTGATGCCATAAAGCTGAGGTCCAGTTCCAGAATCACAACATTGCCTGACAACAGGATGACTTCAAATGCCCCGATATTTGGAAGTTATGACAAATTTTTGTTGTCAAATAAGCCAAATTGTCAGAAACAAGAGATCCGGGACATCGGTTTGGTCAATGAGTGTTATGTGACAACATCAAGCGGTTTCGACAAACTCTATCTGAAAAAATCATGGTTCGATGAGTTCGCAAACTATAACAGTACGCGCAATAAAAAGATAGATTGTGACTACAGTAAAAAATACGGCATATTTCATAACTGTAAGATCTGGAACGGATAGAAAATAACAGGTGGCTGTCTCTTTAGTGCATCGCGAAGAAGTGTGCGAACTGATCGCTCCATAAATTGATATAGGGAAGAGGAATTAATGCTTTCAAAACAGATGATAGAAAAATTTCTGAATATTTTGCCGGCTGTTTGGTATGTGTATGTCCTTCTTCGGCTAAACCGGGTTTTTTAAAATGGCGTTTGTCTGTGATTAAAACTTGTACTGCGCACCTATGTAGAGCAATCCGTTCAGATTCGTCAACACTGTGTCCGTTTCGGACCCATTATCATTTGCCTTGTAATTAAAATCCATCACGACATCATCTACATAGGCAACTCTGAATCCAAAACCGATAAGCTCTTTTGGTGCATAGTCCAGACCTATACCAAAGCGCAACGATACACCGTCATCGATGTTGATTTTGTCCGTTGAACCCGATCCGTTAACCTGCAGATACCCTAAACCTAACTGACCAAAAGGACGAAGGCCATTGTCAAAAGTATAACCGGCATTGGCATAGACGGAGAATGAGTTTGGATCACTCTTAAATGTTACACGTTTCGAAGGGAGAGACTCTGTTGTTGCCGTGTCTGAAAAAGAGCCATAATCAGTGTAAGCCGCTTCAACCGCGATGATTTTATTGATCTGGTAACCTCCATACAGAATATAACCCGTATCAGTGTCACTCAGTTGGTCGGTGTTGTAGGCATAGGTGTCATCTTTGAAATGTCCTTCCGAGAGAACCGAGACATTAGCACTCGAACCGGCTCCGACACCCAAGTAAAAACCTTCTATTTTTAAGGGAAAGATCACCCCTTCTTCTGCCATCACATTGGCGGCAAACAGCAATGTGCCTAAACCATACGCTAATACTATCTTGTTCATCTGTTCTTCCTTTATCGGGATATGATCTTTTAGCCTTCACATTATTTAATGCAAATAAATATTTTTGGATATGCTGTGAGTATATACCAATCAAAATAAAACACGCATAATCTGAATTTAGAAGTCAAAATTTAGAAGTCGAAATTTAGGAGTCAGGCGATAACTATAACGCTCAAACGCTCATATTATTTACAAGATGGAACTGCGTATGGCGAAGCACAGGGTCAACAGAGGCAAAGGGTTTTACGGCTGCCGCGCTTACCCCAAGTGCAGACCCGCTGCATCACTACTCTTGCCATTTATACAGGTAATAATAGTTCATGGAAGTTTCAAAACTTCCAATGCTTCCGCCTCCCTCGATCTTAATCACACCATGGTGATCCCAATCTGGAACCGTCCAGTCGGCTGTTGGTGAAGAATCTTTTACAATATCACTACACGATTCAGGTGTTATACCTTGATTTAGCCCGCCGGCATCAATGATGACCTGCTCGGATGTAACGCCGTCACTTGCATTATAAAAACAGACGTCTTCTCCGGTAGACCCGTCGCCGACTGACGTTACAGAAAAAGAGATGGTCTGACCCGGAGTCAATATTGCAGGCGGGACCGTATAGGTTCCTGAACCGTTATCTCCTCCACATGTATCGCAACCGCAGGTACTATACCCAATGGCCACCTGGTAAGAACCTTGACTTGCACTGCAACTTTCCAACGGATAGCAGTCAGACTGATAAAACGAGCATCCGTCGATCAGAGCGGTATCATACAACACCCATCTGCCACTGCCCGTATTGGCACCTACTTTGGTATATTGAAATGTCGAGATATCTGAATATTCCGCATTTACGTCATAGGGGTCCCTGTCGGCATAAGCGACAATCGTCGATGTCGCTGTTAACGTGATGGGTCCTGTATAAAGCTGTAAATCTCCACCATTGATCTGATAGACGATTGCGAGATTATCCGGACTGACAAGGGTCACGTCTATACTATCCGTAAACTCAGTATCCAGTGGAGTCGCTAAAGGGGGCTGGATGGCAGGCAGTGCAATGAGCCTTTCTGACGGTACCAAAGCACCAATGACCTTGTTGTAACCGACAGGAAGCGCCGTGACGACGATTGATTTACCATCAGGGGTCAGATAGACACCCGGTTCTGTTGTCGGCCATTTACTTACGTCGATATCCCTTTCTGTGTCGAGTGCCGCCTGTGTCAACTTAAACACATTTATCTCATATGGACCAAAAGAGATGACCTTCCCACCGGACTTTAACAAGTCTTGAAGCTTCTCTGTTCCATACAAGACAACATCACCGATCCCAGAAAGAGTCACGACTGACACTGCTTCGGCCAAAATGGTAAAGGGGACGAATACGGTGGGTGTTGGTGGTGCCGTTTTTCCTTTTTCAGCCATCATAAGTGCATCAGTTGCCATGCCTAGTTTCAAACCCTGTCCGGTCATTAGGACCAGTGAGCCAAGAGTTGATCCCAACATGGCACCTCCTGTGCCTACAGCTACCCCCGCTTGGATAAGGACTATTCCACCAGCCGCAGCTCCTACTATTTTAAGACCTTCTATCTGCTGTTCAAGTCGCTTCTGGACAACAAGCATGTCATTTCCACCTTTGATATAGGCATCTGCTGTTATCTCGTCTGCCATACTTATCAATATAGTCATCGCTCTTTGCGATGAGACACTATATTTCTCCATCAAGGCTTTTATTGGTCTCTTGCCACCCCAGGGTTTTGGAGATATCAGGTCAGAAGTATTGACGACCGCGCTTAATGATGCAAGATATTGACTTGCACTATTATAAGCTTCACTATCTGCTAAAGTAGAATTGATATTGTCATCCAGAATCTGAAAAGCTTCGATCGCCCGCTGACGTCTTTGCTCGAATGCTGTATAAGTCGTTTCAGATGGATCTGTGTAGATATAGCTGTTTGTCAATAAAATGGCTTGCAATAATGCGCCTTGTGTCTTCTCCAATGATGTTGCAAGTGCCTTGTTCAAATCTGAGAACTCTGAATTAGCCGGATAGGATGAGACAAGGTCTTTCCATTCTGTAGTATCTGAGGCCGTAGTAGTACCACCGCTGCCCCCGCCACAACCTGTGATCGTCAACAATGCAATCATAAACGAAAAGCTAAACATGATTATGATCGTTCTTACTCTAAACAACATAAAGGCTCCTTATTTTTCACTATGCACCCATAATAACGATACAACGTGACATTTAATGTGATATTGAAAAGTTCAGAAAAGCTAAAATAAAGAGCCTCTTTCAAATCTCAAAATATACCATCTAAACCGAGTTACTTGAAATACTTTTACGGCAAACCAACCAGCAACAAAAGAAATGCCATAACGAACAATCGTAGCATCTGCATATAAAATGTAGCTTAAAACCTTAATCCTGAAAAAAAGCAGAAAAGCACAGGTGATAACCATAACTTGTTTTACGTGTAGAACTTCCTTTTACGCGGGGTGTAGCAGAGGGAATATGTTTTACGGCTGCAGCGTTAACCTTGCAAGCCGTCTGTTCTATGAACAAGGAGGTCAGTCAGAGGGATCTACTCTTCCTCATGTTTATGGATGAGGTGACCGTGCCAAAGCCAGCCGATCAGGACGCCTGTGGCAAGGCCTATCAGCAATAAGACCGCACGGGGCAGAGAGAACGACCAAAACAGAAACTGGGTCTCGACAAAAGCCAGGTTTTGCACGATGAAGAGCAGGGTGATCCCAGCCAATACCAATATAAGAATCTTTTTCAACTGCATAACAACTCCTCTTATAAGCAAGCCGGTCCGAGGTGCCATACGATAAGCATGTTTGGCAGGACCTTTCGCTACATGATAGCATCTTTCATCGATCTCATGACCTTCTGCCACTCCGCTGGCCCTTTTAGAACGATCCAAAGCTCCCTCTTGGGAGTGAATACGGCAGAGTGTGTCTCAATTTTATACACGTAAACTCGTAAATGTCGCTTCTAACTATCTTCACCTTAATGAACATCAATTAAAACAAAAGAAAACATAATAGTTAAGAATATTTCAGTATTCTAAAGATAACTATCATGAATTAGCGTTATACTATTTGCGCAAGCCTTTATGAAGATATAGCTTTTATCAGTAAGGAGATGATTAGATATGGCAACTAATACATTCAGGAAAAGTAAGCTCTCCCCATTTTTTATAACCCAGCTTCTTGGGCTGTTGATGCTTTTTTCCACCGTGCTGGCGGATGGAAAACTGGGGGTGGAGGAACACTCCGCCGATCGGGTACCTCTGGACATTCCGTTTCTGGATGAAACGGGCAAGACCGTGACGTTCGGAGAGATCATGGACGGAAAACCGGCTATTCTGACACTGAACTACTACGGCTGTCCCGGACTTTGCACCCCTCAGCTCAACGATCTGGCCCAGAATCTGACGCGGGTAAAGCTCTCGGAAAACAAGGACTACAAGGTCATCACTCTGAGTTTCAACCCCAACGAAACACCCGAGGATGCAGCCAAGAAGAAAGTAAACCTGCTGGCATCTATGCAGCGGCCTTACGACGCCGAGGCCTGGAAATTCCTCACCGGCACGGAGGCGAACATTCGCAAAGTGACAGACAGCGTAGGGTTTTATTATGAAAAGCAGGTTGGTCAGGACGGCAAGGAAGTCTACATTCATCCGGCGGTACTGGTGGCACTCTCGCCGCAGGGAAAGATCACACGCTACCTCAATGGCGTGCAGCAGCTCCCTTTTGATATCCAGATGGCCCTGATGGAGGCGTCCCAGGGGACGGTGCGGCCCACCATTGCCAAAACGCTGCTGTTTTGCTTCGCCTACGATCCCAAAAACAAGACCTACGTCTTTGCTCTGGAGAAGGTGGGTGCCATTGCACTGTCGCTGATACTGGCCGGATTCTTTCTTTACCTGGTGCTGACCGGGCGTAAAAAGGAGTCGTCGGAGCAGGATGATGCCTAGTTTCTACCACGAGACCAACACCGTTTTCGGAACACATCGCAACCCTGTGCTGCAGTGGATCTTTACGACCGATCACAAGCGTATCTCCCTGTTGTACATGGGGGTGATGTTTACCCTGTTTTTCCTGGCGGTGAGTGCGGCGCTGACGATGCGTGCAGAACTCTTTTTTCCGGGACAACAGTTTCTGGAACCGCATACCTACAACCAGCTCTTTACCTTTCACGGCGTGACGATGATCTTTCTGTTTATCGTGCCGGGAATTGCGGCAGCGCTTGGAAACTTTGTGCTGCCGCTGATGATCGGCGCACGCGATCTCTCCTTTCCCCGGCTCAACCTGCTTTCGTGGTGGCTCTATGTACTGGGGGTGGTGACTGCGCTCTCCTCACTGGTGACCGGCAACGGATTCGCCGATACAGGCTGGACCTTTTACGCACCCTACAGCATCCGGACCGATGCGCATGTGCTCTCTACCCTGAGCGCCGCCTTTATTCTGGGACTGTCGTCGATCCTGACGGGGCTCAATTTCGTGGTCACGATTCACCGTCTCCGGGCACCGGGGATGAACTTTTTCAAGATGCCGCTGTTTGTCTGGGGATTGTACTCCACGGCGTGGATACAGGTGCTGGCAACACCGGTAATAGGCATTACGCTGCTGCTGGTCATTTTGGAACGGACGCTGGGGGTCGGCATCTTCGATCCGAGCAAGGGAGGAGATCCGCTCCTTTATGAGCACCTTTTCTGGATCTATTCGCATCCGGCGGTCTATCTCATGATTCTCCCCGGCTTCGGTATCGTTTCGGAGGTATTGCCCGTATTTACCCGGCGGACCATCTTCGGGTACCGCTCCATTGCCATCTCTTCCGCCTCCATCGCCGGGATCGGTTATCTGGTATGGGGACACCATATGTTTACTTCCGGCATTAGCGACATGGCGCGGGTCATCTTCTCCTTCCTGACCTTCCTGGTGGCAATCCCCACTGGGGTAAAGATCTTTGACTGGGTGGCCACGCTCTATAAAGGCTCCATCGTCCTGGCCACGCCCATGCTCTGGATTCTGGGAAGCATCGTCAACTTCACCATCGGAGGACTCACCGGGCTGACTCTGGGCGCCCTCGGCACAGATATCCACCTGCATGATACCTACTTCGTGGTGGCCCACTTTCACTACACGATCCTCGGCGGTGTGATCTTTATGTTTATCGGCGGGCTGCACTACTGGTACCCGAAGATCACCGGAAAGCTCTACAACGAGGTTGTGGGACGCATTGCCTTCGGCCTCATGTTCGTGGGGTTCAACACCCTCTGGTTCCCCATGTTTATCGCCGGATTCCTGGGCAATCCCCGGCGCTATTTTGACTATTTGCCGACCTTTACTCCCTACCATCAGGTGGCAGGGATCGGTGGGATGCTGGTGGCGGCAGGGTTGCTTACGGTGCTTTTCAACTTCTACAGAGGGCTGAAAAACGGCAAAGAGGCGGGCCCGAACCCCTGGGGGGCAACGACGCTTGAGTGGCACATTCCTTCGCCGCCGCCGCTTGAGAACTTCTCCAAGATACCCTTTGTGGATTTCGAGCCCTACGAATACGAAAACGGTGAACCGGTAGTGCAGTTTGACGAAAATTTCAGGAGGGTACGCTGATGGAACAGGAAATGGCTTATGACATTCAGGGGGATCCTCATCCCGTCGCAGACTTTCAGGACGATTACAGTGGGGAGAAATTGGGGCTTTGGGTCTTTTTGCTCACAGAAGCGATGATGTTCGGTGCCCTTTTTTTGCTCTTTGCTATCTACTTTTACCGCCACACCGGGACCTTTGCCGCCTCTTCGGGTGATCTGAATGTCTGGCTGGGAGGAACCAATACGGTGATCTTACTGGTCAGCACCTACACGATGGGGCTGGGAACGCTGATGATGCGCCGGGGAAACGTTAAGGCTTCGGTCAGGCTTTTGGGGCTAACGACCTTGATGGCAGTCGTGTTTTTGGCGATCAAAGCCCTGGAGTGGCGCACCGAGATCGGACACGGCCTCTATCCCGGTTCCGGGGTGCTCGACGCTATGGATAAAGGAGAGATTCTCTTTTTCGGCCTCTATTTCATCATGACCGGGCTGCATGGCCTGCATGTTATCGCCGGGATAGCGCTGATGTCCTGGGTCATGCTGCTGATCCGAACCGGCGGAGTCCGGCCCGATCACATCATCGTCATGAAGAACGTTACCCTCTACTGGGACTTTGTCCATCTGGTCTGGATCGTTCTTTTTCCGCTGTTTTACATGATAGGAGTCTGAGATGGAAACTTCCGTCCCCACCGTTACCCTCTATACCAAAGTCCTTGCGGGATTGTTGCTGCTGACGCTGCTGACATTTGTGCAGCCCTCTTTGTACCACCTGCCGCCCGGGAAAACCGCCGGTGTCCAGCTGCTGATCTCTGTGATGAAAATCGGGCTGGTCGCCGCATACTATATGCACCTGCGAAGCGAAACCGCATACCTGAAAGGGTATGTGGTGCTGGCCCTGATGATCTTGATGATCTTCTTCCTGATCGTCGGCATCGACGTGGTCCATTCGTGAAAAGGAGAGCAGATGCTGGAAGGATTTAACAGAAACGCTTCGACATTCGCCGCCGACGTGGACCGGGCATTTTGGATCTCCACAGGCATCTCGCTGGCAATGCTTCTGCTTGTTGTAGGGCTGATGATCTATTTTATCTTGCGCTACCATCACAGCCGGGTGAAGCCTGATGAGATCCGTAACATAAGAGACCATTGGGGGCTGCAGATCATCTGGACGGTGATCCCCACGATACTGCTCTTTGTCATCTTCTATTACGGCTACAGCGCCTTTCGTCAGGTGCGCACCGTACCTAAAGATACTTTTAACGTGGAAGTACTGGGAAAACGGTGGTCCTGGACCTTCATCTACCCAAACGGCAAACAGACAGCTGAGCTCTACGTACCTGTGGGGGAGAACATCCGGCTGCGACTGCATGCCCCGGTAAACGATGTGCTGCACAGCTTTTACGTCCCCGCCTTTCGCGTCAAAGAGGACGTAGTGCCCGGCCGCGATACCCACTTGTGGTTCAAGTCCACCGTAATGGGACGCTATGATATCGAATGTGCCGAGTATTGCGGCACCGGACACTCCAGGATGCTCTCGAAAGTGGAAGTAATGGAGAAACCGGCGTTCGATACGTGGTATGCCGGCAACAAACTGAGCCCTCATGACAAGGGTGCGCCGCAGGGAGAGGGTGAAACGCTCTACAAGACGCTGGGGTGCGCTTCCTGCCACAGCTTGGACGGATCGATCATCGTGGGTCCGTCGTTTCAGGGACTGTTCGGAAAAAAGGTCCAGGTCATGACCAATGGCAAACTGCGCGAAGTGACTGCCGACGAAGCGTATATCCGCGATTCGGTGCGGACCCCGGCCAAAGATGTGGTGAAGGGGTTCCCAAAAGGTGTCATGCCCAACCTCTCAGATGAGATCAACAAGAGTCAGATGGAGGCGATCATCGCGTTTATCAAACAGCAGAGCGTGACGGAAAATAAAGCCACACCTGAACCGGAGGCCAAACCGGCTGCAGTTGAACAGGAGGGCAAACCGGTTCCGAAAACGGCAATGAAGGCAGAGACGGAAACCGAGGCGAAACCGGAAACGGGTGCCCGGACCGGAGCGCTTGACGGGGCTGCCCTTTTTAAAGCAAAGGGGTGCATCGCCTGCCACAGCGTCGACGGTTCCAAAAACATCTGCCCAACGCTTAATGGCATCTACCAAAGCAGACAAAAGGTCGTTACGGATGGCCAACATAGGGAAGTGACCGCCGACGATGCGTACCTGCACAACTCCATCGAGAACCCCAACGCCGATGTGGTGGAAGGGTTTCCGTCCGGAGTTATGCCGCCGTTTGGTAAGATGCTCTCTTCGGACGAGGTAGATGCACTGGTAAAATACCTGAAGAGTCTCCGATGATCCGGTTGTTCATGGAACTGACCAAGTTCCGCCTTTCGGCGGCAGTAACGCTTTCGGCGGTGTTCGCTTTTGTACTGGCGGGAGGAGGGAATGCGTCGGTCCTGGGACTCTCTACCCTTGCAGTGCTGCTGCTGGCACTGGGGGTATCGACTTTAAACCAGTATCAGGAGTATGAGAGTGATGGCCGGATGGCTCGTACGAAGCGGCGTCCTATCCCCTCCGGACGAATAACCCCTGCTGCCGCTCTGGCAATTTCGATGATGCTGATCGCCTCCGCGACGTTCCTGATATATCTGGAGCTTGGTAATACGGGACTGCTCCTGTTTCTTTTCGTCCCATTGTGGTACAACGGTGTCTACACGCACCTCAAACGGGTTTCGGCCTTTGCCGTGGTTCCCGGCGGGCTGCTGGGGATGATCCCGCCGGCCATAGGATGGCTGGCCGCAGGGCGGAGTCTGGCAGAACCGGAGTTTCTCGCCCTTGGGCTGCTCTTTTTTGTCTGGCAGGTGCCTCACTTCTGGCTGCTGGCGGCCAAGCACCACGACGATTACCGCGCCGCCGGGTTTCCTACCGCGGTGGAGTCGTTCGGTCCTGTCGGGTTCCGAAGAGTGCTGTTTGTATGGTGGATGCTGACGATCTTCTGCGGCCTCTTTGCCGCCGGGATCTTCGCTGTGCAGAACCCGGCCGTGTGGTTGCTGCTGTCAGTATTGGCCGCCGCGGTGACTACCGCCGGAACCGGGATGCTGTTTCAGCGACTCACCCCACAGCGGGCCGGAGCGCTCTTCCACGGGATCAACCTCTTCATGCTGGCAACGGTGACACTGCTCTGCGTCAATGTATTGCTGATTTAAAGGGGCTGCTCTTTAATCGTTACTTAAAACAGGATATAAAGCGTTCACGACATTTGAGAAGACTTTGATCTTTTTCCGTTTTGCTTTTGTTTGCCTGGGCATGAACAGATGATGTCTCTATTTTATACAACGTACTTGCCAAAAGTCAGATCTAAATATCTTATACTTCGCTTATGGAAAACCCGCTGCTAACACTCTTTTTAACACTGGCCATCGCAACAGTACTCAGCATCGTCCTGAAACGCTTCGGCATCTCGCACATCATCGGCTATATCCTGACCGGTACGATCATCAGTTATATGTTCGGTTTCAACGGGCTGAACATCGACTCGCTTGACCTGGTAGGGGAGTTCGGTATCGTCTTTTTGATGTTTACGATAGGGCTTGAACTGAGCCTGCACAAGATCAAGAAGATGAAAGAGATCCTTCTGGCCAACGGGTTGCTGCAGGTTACGCTCAGTGTCGCCGTGATATTTGCACTCTCATTTTACGTCTTCAGGCTCGATTTCAACACATCGATCATCGTCTCGCTGGCCTTTTCCCTCTCATCGACGGCGATCGTACTGACCTACCTGAAAGAGTCGAAAGATATTCTCACACCGTACGGGCAGAAGTCGATGGGGATTCTCATCTTTCAGGATCTGGCGGTCATCCCGATCTTGCTGCTGATCACCTTTTTGTCAAACGACACGCTCTCCATCGGCGAAGTGCTCATACAGACGGTCGTCTCGGCCGTCGTGGTCGTGGCGGTCATGTTTACCGTCGGCGAAAAGACGGTCAACGCACTGCTGAAGTTTTCGGCGAAGACAGAGCTTGAAGAGCTTTTCCTGGCGGCTGTTTTCGCCATCGTCATCGGGGCCTCCCTGCTGGCGCACGAGATGGGGTTTACCTACTCGCTGGGCGCCTTTATCGCCGGGATGATCATCGCCGATACCGACTACAATGTCAAAGTCGAATCGGACATCGTCAGCTACAAAGACCTGCTGCTGGGCGTCTTTTTCTTCGGTGTCGGGACGAAAATAGATGTCATCTATTTTATGCAGAACATCCATATCATCTTCGGCATCTTCATCCTTGTGATGCTTTTCAAATCGATCGTCATCTATGCCATCATACGGCGCAACGCCGACAAGAACACCTCTGCGAAGACCGCACTGGCCCTGGCGCAGATAGGGGAGTTCTCATTTGCCGTATTTGCACTGGCAGGTTCGCAGGGGCTCATCAGCAGAGAGACGGCCAGTTTCCTCATACTGGTCAGCGTCATCTCCATGATCCTGACGCCGTTTGTCGTCAGCAACATCTACAAACTCTCCTCCTACTTTGAAAAAGAGTTTTTCGAGGCAGACGTCATCACCCCGATCGGTCAGAGAGACCACATCATCGTTGCCGGCTTCTCAATGCTCGGCAAGATCGTCGCCGCCGACCTGAAAGCGAGAGGCGTCGCCTTCGTCATCATCTCGGATAACCTCAAACATGTCCTCCATGCGAGGAAACTGGGCTATATGGCCTACTTCGGCCACCTGAACAAACTGCCCGTTCTGGAGTCGCTGATGGTCGACAAAGCGAAGGCCGTCATTTTGACCGTCAGCAGCGAGCACAACAAACGGCTGATCAGCGAAGCGATCTACAACTTTACCGACCACGCCCATATTATCATGAAGATCGACAGCGCCGAGGAGCGTAAACATATGCGTGACCTCCATGATGTGGAGTTCGTCGACGCCAGTTTCGAAATCTCCGGCATGCTGGTCAGCCGTGCGATGAAAAACAGCGCTTGAGATTTGGCAATCGATTGATGGGCGGCGCAACGAAAAACGACTCAGGTGATTAAAATTTACTTTTGCCGGGCCAATGCCGGATATGCCTGCCCGGTTGCAGGGTCCGCCAGCTATTGTTTTTGAAGCATTGATTCGACGATCTCGACGCGATACGGTTCGCCCAGCAGCAGCTTTGTCAATGCCAGCTGCCGGGCATTTTTAAAATCGACATCAGCTTTCTCCTCGATTTCGCACACAGTGAGGCCATATCCGTCGGGTATGAAGATCTCTCCGAAGGCTGACACGCCTGTACTCTCATGCAGATACAGTCTGATATGACCGTGGAGGCTGGCCTCGTAAAAGTGTATTATGGAGCCGCTGTGATAGGTGATTTTTGTTGTCCATATTGCTCTCTCGAGGCCGGTAACATCCTTTCTATCGATCGCGGAACCGTGGACTCTGCCGTTGATTGTCAAGGTCGTATCTTCAATAATATAGCCCGGGCCGGCTTTGATCGTTTTCATAACAAGAGAGGCGTCCGAGTCGGCTAAGTCAAATTTTTCGTCATACCCGCTGACGATCGAGACCGTGTTGCCCAGCACAGATCTGTAATCTTTTATTCTTGAAGCGTCGGTTATTTTTACATTCATAGGCCCTCTTGCTGTAAAATGCTACAGTATAGTTGGTTTTTATCAAAAAATTGGCACAAATAGAGAGAAGGCGCTTCTTGGACAGAGGGCAGCAGGGCGTTTTTCCGGATGGTGCAGCATATCCTGCAGACCTGTTTCTACAGTGTCATGCGACTACGCAGTTCCGTCCCGACTCTTTGGCCCGGTAAAGAAGCCTGTCGACCCGTCTGAGCAGCGCTTCCGACGATTCATCTTCTTCCAATGCGGCCACGCCGAAAGAACAGCTTATCGTCTCAACAAATTCGAAGGTCTCTGTTTCAATGGTCTGCCGCAACATTTCGGCAACCTGCTGTGTCTTTTTCAGATGGGTTCTGGGAAGGAGTATGACAAACTCTTCGCCGCCCCATCGTGCGATAAAGTCACTTTTTCGGATCTGATTTTTTACCAGTGCGGCGACATGTTTGAGGACAATGTCCCCGACCAGGTGGCCGTGCCTGTCATTAACTTGCTTGAAGTGGTCAATGTCAAAAAATATCACCCCCAGCGGCTCTTTTTCACGGCGCAATGCGTTGAGCTCGTGCTCGAAGACCATGCTGAAATGCATTCTGTTGGCGATGCCGGTCAGCTGGTCTGTCGTTGTCAATGCCTGTATGGATGAGATATCGGTGAAGATGACGACATAACGAAACTCTTCTCCCAGCCACATTCGTGAGATCTTGACATCAAAGACCGTTGATCTGCCGTCGATCGTGATCTTCGCTTTGTGTTGGTCTTGCGGATTCATATAGACATATTCGGTCCAACGTAAACCGTTGACAGTCGGCAGCAGATACTCTTCGGTATCGCCTTTTTCAAAATAATCGCAAACGCAGACATGCTCATGCTGGAAATGCTCCAGTGTTATGTAATGGAAAAAAGAGAAAAAAGCTTTGTTCGCAGTAACAGCCTCTTTGCCGTTGGTAACGATGACGGGTGAGGGAATGGTGTTGAGAACGGTCTGGTTGTAGACCTCCTGAAACGCTATTTTTGCGTTGAACCGGGCGTAGATCCGATTGATCAAAAACCCGGAGATAAGGATCAGGCTGATGGCAATCAATGCCGAGATAAGAATGTTTTTCTCGATTTGAACTTTAAAATTTGGGATAATGCGGGTAAAGACGATCATCCCTATTTTATCGCCGCTATAGTTGACGATCGGTATGTATTTCATGGCATACGATATTTTATTGAAGACCATGACGGTGTCTTCGATAGCGGAATGCTCATTGGAATAATATTTGACAAAGTCCAATAATTCGTGAGGGATCTCCACGGCAACATACCCGTCGAACCGGAAATAGTGATCGTTGTATGAAAAATTACCGGTATAGTCTTTGTTCAGAAGCAGGAATGACTTGTAGTGGGTATAGCGTTCGATCTTTTCGATAATGTAGCGCGAAGAGATACCGAACTCCAACGAACCGAGGTAGCTGCCGTGGTCAATCACCGGAATCAGAATACGAAAGGCAATACCGTGTATACCCTCTTCAAGTCCGTATGTGATCGTGTGCGATTGGTGAATATGGTGCACCATCGGCCGTTTGGCGGCGATCGGATCGCCGTAGCGTTGAAAATCGTGCATACGAAGCAGAGATGAACCGTCTGCATTATGAAACTGCATGACGATCAGATCGGGGTTTTCTTCTTGCAGCACGCCCCATTGCTGAAGGACAAGATCATAAAGCGCGTCATGGTCTTTTGACTGTATGCTTTCCCTTACGCCGGGCAAGTTGAGGATAGCATTGGCACGCGCGGCAAAAAACTGTACGGTGTCCTTAATCGCTTCATTATAGGTAAAAAACACGCTTTCATAGGCCTCTGCCATCTGCTGTTTTTCATCATTGAGTTTATTGTTGATGTAGTAGGCGGTAATAATGATCGTGAGCGTAATGATAACGGTGGTAACGGAAGCCCAAATCAACAGAGTCGTCCGCTTTTTCTGATTTTTTAAACCTTCGAGCATTTCGCGCATGCCTTTATCATTCCATTTCGATCAGTAACGTCCGAAAATAATATCGTAAATTAAATTATGCAAAGAACAAAAGGGTTTAGGAGTCTCTTTGAAATGGACGTATGCGGCGAACAGATAAAGGCTGCCGGGTCCCTTTATGCCATTGCCTGAGCGTTTCGTCTGGCGATCAGACAATGTTTAGGTAAAATTAGGTCAATACTACTTTCAAAATGAAGGAACTACCCATCTCATGAGCGATGAACATAAAAACAACCCGCTGCACGGCATAACCCTGCAGACAATTCTTGAAAGGCTGGTCGAACATTACGGCTGGAGAGAGCTGTACAATTACGTGGAGATACGCTGTTTCTATAACGACCCCTCTATCAGCTCAAGTCTTAAATTTCTGCGCAAGACACCCTGGGCGAGAAAAAAGGTCGAGGATCTCTACATCGATATGATCAAGAGCGAAGGCAGGGCGTAGGCGAGATCCCGCTTTTACACAAAATGCAAGTTGTCGTAAAACAGGCATAATACTAAATGATATTAATATGAAATTGATATTTTCTGTTACCATTTTACTGTGCGGGTGACACAGTATACATTTAAATTTCAGCAAGGAAAGAGCGTTGATACACAAAGTCAAAAAATATGCGACCACCAACACCCTTGTGGTTCTTGGAATCGTCCTGGGTGCCCTTTTTGGCAGCTTCTTTCCCGATATCGCACTGCAGCAGAAGATCATCGGTTCAGCCTTTATCGCTTTTTTAAAGATGCTGGTCGTTCCGCTTGTATTTGCCAGTATCTATGTTGCTATCCTGGGACTGGGATCTCTTGAACATCTGAAAAGTATCGGTTTGCGGACGATCTTTTTTTATCTTCTGACAACGGCTCTGGCCGTCTTTCTGGCGATTGGCGTGATGAACATCTTTTCTATCGGCGAGGCTGTCAGCAGTGCAGGGCTCAGCTTCGAGAAGGCCACTTCGATCGCACCGTTCTCCTTTCAGGCCATGATACTCAGTTTTATCCCGGTCAATATTTTTGCCGCGCTCAGTAACGGCGAGATGATGCAGATCATCGTTTTTGCCACTCTTTTCGGCGTGGCGTCGCTCTACCTGAAACCCTCCCGTCGCGAACCGATGCTCAACTTTTTTACGGCGGTCAGCGAAGCGATGCTGAAGATGGCGGAGTGGGTCATTCTTCTGACACCGATCGGCGTCTTCAGCCTTATCGCCTATGTTATCGCGGATCAGGGGCTCGATGTGGTCATAGGGTTGTGGAAGTATATATTGGTCGTAGTCGGTGTTCTGCTCTTTCACGGCATCGTGACCCTGCCGGCCGTACTGGCCTATTTCGGCCGGGTCAATCCCTACCGCTACCTCTCAAATGTTCGTGACGCGCCGATCATGGCCTTCTCGACGGCTTCGTCGGCTGCGACACTCCCCGTTTCGATGCGTGTGGTCGAAGAGATGGGGGACGTCGACACCAAGACTGCCTCTTTCGTCCTGCCGCTGGGGGCGACCGTCTCGATGGACGGCACGGCTGCCTACCTGAGCGTTGCCGTGCTCTACATCGCCAATCTTGCCGGTGTTTCGCTGGGACTTGGTGATCAGATTCTTCTGGGCATCACGGTTGTGGCACTGAGCGTCGGCGTTGCGGCGCTGCCTAGCGCCTCGCTGGTGATGATGGTCGTCATCCTCAACCAGCTGGGGCTGCCGGTGGAGTACCTGGCGCTGATCGTCGCGGTGGACCGTATTCTGGACATGTGCCGTACCTCGCTGAACGTCACCTCAGACCTTGTCGTTGCGAAGGTAGTTGACCGGTATGAAAAAAGACGCGCAGCGCCGAAGGCGGTCTAAGTGGAGATGATAGAACTTCTTTACGAGAATGCTCTCTTCGTCGTCATTGTCAAGCCGGCCGGCATGAACTTTCACAGCGAAGAGGAGGCGGGGCTTGTCGTCAAGACGAAAGCGATGCTGGCGCTTGAGGAACTTTACCCGGTGCACCGTCTCGACAAGATGACTTCGGGGCTGGTGCTCTTTGCCAAGACCAAAGAGGCAGCGCAGCAGTTCGGCACGATGTTTGAAGAGCGCAAGGTCGAAAAGTACTATCTTGCCGTCTCGCTTCGCAAACCCAAAAAGAAACAGGGGTGGGTCAAAGGGGACATGAAGAGCGCCCGCCGCGGCGACTGGATGCTTCTGAACACAAACGAGAACCCGGCCGTGACGCAGTTTCACTCTACAGCGCTAGAGGAGGGAGAACGCGGCTTTCTGGTCAAGCCGCATACGGGCAAGACCCACCAGATCAGGGTCGCGCTCAAGAGCCTGGGGTCGCCGATAGCTGGCGACCTCCGCTACGCCAGGAGCGAGGAGGCCCAAAAAGAAGAGAGAGGCTATCTGCACGCCTATGCGCTGCGTTTTGTCCTCGAGGGCGAAGCCTACGCCTTTGTCTTCCCGCCAAAAGATGGCGCGCGTTTTTTAAGCGAAAAGTTTCGTCAGACCCTTGCACGGCAATGGGCAAAGCCGTGGGAACCGTTCGGCCTCGCCTGATCGTTCTCTTTGGCGCGCCTTAGTGCACCGTCCGAACCGTCAGCAGATACGCCTTTCCGTCGGTAAAGAAGGGCTGACCGGTGAAGTTCTTTCCGTTCTGCGCTCTGACAAGCGTTAGCTTCTGCACAAGGCTGACGGTTCCGGAGGCATTAAGGTCACGGCAGAGGCGTTCTCGCACTGCATCAATATCGGGTGAGAGCTTCGCAATGACCCCCATGCCGTACTCTGTCGCATAGGCTACACCGGTGTAGATGTGCCAGCCGTTTTCAAGCAAATAGTCTGTCTTCCATAGGTTGATGTGCTCTGCAGCGGGCCTGTCTGGGACGGCAGGGCTTGTAAATGTCCAGTTCTGCATTTCGGAATTCCAGAAAGAGGGCGAAACCGGAGCTGACAGATAGGGAGTCTGCATCATCCTGCTCTTGATGAGTTTGAACAACGATGGGAGCGTTGCCTGATCGCTGCTGAGCCATCCCGAATCGTGAAATGCTTTTAAAAGGCTACGGTCATCCTCTGCCAAAAAAATAAAGTTGATGGGCTCCTCTTTTTCGCCTATCAGACTTTCGCTGTATCGCATCGAATCGTCGGAAAAGATCGATTCCGGCCTCGCCACAATACTGTTTTTTTGCGGAGCAAGGGCCAAAGCTGTGTAGTGGTAGTTCATGCCAAAGCTGACATAAAAGGCGGCAGCGGCTGACAGCAGAACAGCGGAGAGGGGTTTGGCTGCCTGAACCGCTTTGCCTGCTTTTTCACAGGGATGCTTCTGTTGCGCCCACTCTGCCATACTGACGGCGATCAGCAGCCACATCGCACCGATGAGATAGCCGCTCCATATATCGCTGATATAATGCACACCAAGGTATATTCTGCTCAGACCGATCGTCAAAATGATCAATACCGATACGAAAAGCAGGTTGACCTTGCTTTTCCAGCTGCTTAGACGGCGCAGAACAATATAGGCCAAAAAACCGTAAAAGGAGAGGGCGATAGTAGCATGGGCGCTCGGAAAAGAGAAATAGTTCTCCGTATACAGAGCGGTTTCAGGACGGGGACGATGAATGGCCATCTTGCCCAAAAAGGCAAATAGGCCACTGCCGATCACTGAAACAAAGAGAGGGAGGATATAGGTATATTTGCGCCAGATGAAAAGCAGGAGAGCGGCTGTTATGATGAAAGCAATAAGGACCTGGCTCTTGCCCAGCAGGGTGATCCAGATGAAAATATCCGTAAGTCGCGCCGTACGGAAGATGCTCATTAGGTTGGCAATACGGATATCGGCGGCCACGACGGGCTCAGACGTTATCAGCTCTTCAACCAGGCCGGCAAAGAGAATGAAAAGATAGATCAGTGCGAGCGACAGAAGGGTAAGAGGCAGCCCTGAAAACCTTGTCGTGTCGACTCTTTTTTTACTGAAAGCGGCGATCTTTGGATGCTTTTGTATCCATGTCAGAAAAACCCTGTTGGCAGACACTGTCTGTATGAAAGCAGTCCATAGCGAAGCGGCAGCACGCCAGAACTGCTCTCCTCTTGTGATGACAAGCCATTTGACGAGATAGAAGAGGATACCGATCAACAGAAGGGCCCCGAGAAACAGTCCTGCACGCGAGAGCCATATTGCGGCGACATTAAGCGATTGCGCAAAAAGGTAGCCCGCGAGGACCCATTCCAAACCCCAGCCGACAGCGCCGAGGGTATTCCAGAAGAGGAAGATCCTTCTATTCATCTTTATGGTACCGGCAATAAAGGGTACGACCTCTTTGACGCTGGGTATGAATCTGCCGAGAAAAATACTTTTAGCCCCATGCGTGTCCATAAAGCGTTTCGCCTTTTCGACATGCCCCTTGTTGATAAACCAGATCTTTCGTTTGAGCCAATACGAACCGTATCTTCTGCCGAGAAGGTAGTTGACGTTATCGCCCAAGATAGCGCCCGCCACTGCAGACCAGAGCAGTCCGGACAGGTCGAAATAGCCGTGCGCCGAAAATGCACCGAGCAGGAGTATGACCGTCGATCCCGGTAAAAAAAGCCCGACACCGATCGTCGTCTCGAGCAGCGCGGCAAAAAAAGCGATCCAGTAACCCCAACTCTGGTAATGTTCGATGGACGGAAGCAGGGTGTTGAAGAGATCGGGCAGCACAATCCATCCTTGTAACGGGTTTTTTACAGGGTCACAACAGGTAAAAAGTAACATATAGGTGATGATCTGACAGCCCACGATCAAAAGGAGAGGGCCGCTTGTCTATTTTCATCGATATATTTTAGTATACTAAATTATTAGGAAAGGGTATCTTTACGTTAATCGCCTCTGCCGATCTAACGTCTATTGATGTGCCCTTTGCAGCGCCCTGGTTTGAACCAGGGCAATTTTGCGGGAGTGGATGATGCAGACAATCGACAAGGTTTTACATAAGGACGAATCGGTCCTTGTCGCTGCAGAGATATCGAAGACCTTCTACAACGGCATCGTCTCCCTCTATGCGCTCGGCACTCTGCTGCTCTTTCTGGGCTATGAGTACGAGATCGGGGTGATCGGGCTGGTGCTGATCCTGCGGACCTTCTACATGCACATGCATGAGATCCGGGAAAAAAAGCACTACCACTGCATTCTGACCGAGAACCGCCTGATCATACTCAAAGGGTACAAAAAACGCGAGATCATTCCGGTCAGGCTCGAAGAGATCAGGACTATCTACATCAAACCCGTCAATGAGCGTTTTAAACACATTCTTGATGTCGGGACACTGGAAGTACTGACGACCTCGGGCGGGCGTTACGTCATCAGCAACATCAAGAAGCCCTACGAATACCACCGCGCGATTATCGGCGATGTCGTTGCAGCGACCAACTACGCTAAGCGCAGAGAGAAAGAGCAGGGGGAAGCCTAACGATTTGCACGCTGCGAACGGTTGATGAGATAGACGCCCAGAAGGGTGAGTGCGCCGCCGACCAGAATATGCAGCTCGATCGGCTCGCCGAGGAGAATCCAACTCGACACGAGGGCAAAGACCGGTACAAGGAACATATAGGAACTGGCATGGGACGAACCCAGCTTGCCTGAGGCGACAAAATAGATCGTCGTGGCGACGGTCTGGGCGAATACAGCCAGATAGAGCAGTGCACCCCAAAAGGTGGATCCCTCATCAAAGACGGCATTGATATTATAGGGCAGGGCAATGAAAAAGAGGATGAGTGCGGCAAAGATGGCGATGAAAAAGCTGTAGTGAACGGGATGGATGGCAGCGTGGGAGCGCTGTGAGATGATGGTCAGAACCGCCCAGATCAGGGCACAGAGCAGAAAATAGATCTCACCGCCGTTAAAGAGGTGATAGACGGAGGTGAGTTTAAGCATCACCATACCGCCGATAAAACCGAGAACAAGCCCGAATATCTGCTCTTTTGGCAGCATCTTTTTAACCAGCATATTGACCAGGAAGAAGGTCAATATGGGGCTGAGCGTGGTGATGATGACCCCGCCGCCGCCGGCAGAGCCGTACTTCACACCTAAAAAAGCAAAGACCATAAAGAGGACGTTCAGCACGGCGCTCGGAAGAATATATTTGAGTGCTTCCCTGCTCAGGGTGAGCGGTTTGTTATGGAAAAAAAGCATGGGGATAAAGGCAAAGATCATCAAAAAATAGCGCCAGAAGGAGACCACTTCAAGGGGCAGGGAGTAGGTCAGCACCTTAAGCGCTGGCCAGCCTGCACCCCAAAGGAACATCGCAAAGATGAGGAGGTAGCTGAAATGTTTTGGCTGCATTGCGGTTCTTTAAAAGTGGGCTGTGAAATAATGACGGGATTATACCTTTTTAGTGGAGCTGCGGAGGGTGGAATTTATAATTCTACCTCTGAATCTTAAAAGTCAAATTCCTACTCGCTCCCATGGTCTCCGTGGGAGTGTGTATTTCAGTATCGGGTGCTTTGTCCATATGCATTCCCACGTATAACGTGGGAACGAGAAAAGCTGACGCTTTCAGGGAAGTATGAGATCTCTTGGTAATGGCTGCGTCTTGGTACAGTGAATGATGCCTGAGGGGTTTCATGACTCCAAATATCTGATACTTTTGAAAGTGACTAAACCCGCCTTTGCACTTTCTTCTTTACCGTTAGCTTTCTGCTTTGTGCACGCAAAGAAGAAAACTGACATAATCTCTATCAAAGCTAATTCAAAAAAGTGATGAACTTGCAGAACGCAGTCTGTGTCACAGATTCAACCTTTCTACGATGTAGCATTTTGTGCCACCCTGCATTACACTTTAGTGTTTTATTCTCTGTCGCGCCAGCGAAGAAATCTTGAGGGAAAGAAGAGAGGCGCTTTATTTCTTCTGTGCGTAGCAGCTTATTCTCTAAAGATGGTACTGTATTTTTTTTGCGAAAGTCAGTGCGTCGTTTGAAGTAGTTTGTGTTTTATGCGTCTTGGCATTAATTCCGGCAGTAGTGACGGAATGCCACCGGGACAAAGTCCAAAGTTTCAGCAGTCACTTTTGGCCGAAGGGTATTGCCCTTTTCTTTTTTTGGTTACTTTTTTCTTTTGAGCAAGCAAAAGAAAAAAAGTGACAACACTACTATCAAAAAACATTCAAAAGAGAAGAACCCGCATATGAAGCATTGTTGAGAGTGTGTTAGAGGGAATAACCTTTGTCTCATACACTCTTACTTTTTTGCGATTCGGCATTTAGTGCCTCTCTGCATTGAACTGTTGGTTCTTATACACCGCAAAAAAAGTAAGCAAAAAAGCTCTCGAAACGGCTTCGAGCCCGACAGGCTGTCGGGTACCTTCCTTGCACTCTCTTCTTCACTAAAAATCCCAAACTCGCTTACGCTCAGACAGAGTGATTTTCTTAACGTGAAAAAGAGAGTTCCAGTCAGCTCTGTAGATTTTTCGAAAAGAGACAAGCGGTGACGCATCTATTGAGACTAAAAGCTTACGCTTTTACAACTCGGCTACGCCTCATTGTGCGGAACATAAAATCTTCTACACTATCCATGATGTCTTGGCAGTTTATATTCTTATGCATCATGGCATTAATTCCGTCAGCGATGGCGTACTGATCTAGATGCAGAAGCCTGCGCTTTTAAGGAAGTACGACATCTCTTGACCATGTCTGCGTCTTGGTACAGTGAATGATACCGGAGGAGTTTTATGACTCCGAGTATAAGATACTTTTGAAGTGACTAAACTCGCCTTTGCACTTTTCTTTTTTTGGTTACTTTTTTCTTTTCAGAGAAACATTTTGCTGCGCAAAAGCGGTACCCTTGTTTTGGGCAAGCAAAAGAAAAAAAGTGACACTCTACTATCAAATCTAATTTAAAAACCCAGTCGTGAACTTGCAAAAGGCCGTCAGTGTCGCTGATTGAACTTTTCTTCTCTGCTACTCAGTCGTCGCTTAACGCATCGACAGTCAAGAGCAGCAGCTGTTTGACCTTATTGGGCTCGATGTGGAAGAAGAGCAGGGCATCGTCGTATTCGTCGCTTGACTTTTGAATCTCATGGGCCGTAACCATGCAGCGCAGGGATCTGAGGTAGTCGTTGGCCTCTTTAAAGAGCAGGGTGATTTCCTGCCCATCCTGTAGTGGATCGCCAAGGTTGACGAAGTAAAAACTGCCGCTGTTTTTGATGTAGAGCTGGCTTAAGGAAACTTTTTCCCCCTTGCTTTTTCCCTCTGTTGTGAGAAAAAAATGCGCTTGCGTCTGAATAAATCTGATGTGCAGCTTTGAAAGTTGTGATGACATTGTTGATCCAATAAATTATAGTGTGTTAATTATGCGGGTATAAACCAATAACTATGATGAAATGATACTGATGAGCTAAAAAGGATAAAACACTTCTCGCAGAACGGAAGCGTTCAGTATCTGCTTTGCGGGCTACTCCTCTTCGTTGTAGAGATACTCTTCCGAGATCGAAAACTCTTCACAAGGTTTGAGAATGCCGTGCAAGGTCAACTCACGGCCGCTGATATGGGCAATGGAATGCCCTTTTTCATCTAAAAAGATAAAGGTCTCATACTCATGTTCGCATTTTTTGATAAATTTTGAAAAAATGACATAAACGGCTTCATCCAGGATCGGAAAACGGTCATGAATAGTTCTGAACTTCTCCGATGCCTTATCGATTTTACCGATTTCGAGAATTTCACTTTGGACAGATTCCTGCAATACCGGAAGAAGCTCCGGAAGTAATTCATGCAAATTATCGTATTTAGGTATCTCTTGCATTGTACCGCCCTTGTTTTTTTTTATCATATTACACAATCGGATAAAGGGAGATTAAGCGGATAAATTTAAATCGATTTTTTATCTTACTAAGCATATGTGTCTATAATACAGTTTACTTTTGCAAGGTGAGAAACACTTATATGAAAACCTATACTCTTTTTCTTATTCTGATTATGGCATCTGTCAGTGCCGCAGCCGAGATACAGACCGGGGCGCAGGATCTTGGCGCTTACCTGCCGCTTATCAACGATAAGAGAGTCGCAATGGTGGTCAACCAATCCTCCGTTGTGAATGCTGAACACCTTGTTGACCTGTTGCTGGAGAACAATATCACCATCAAAACGATCTTTGCCCCCGAGCACGGCTTCCGTGGCGCAGCAGATGCAGGTGAACACCTTAAAAACGGAGTCGACCCCAAAAGCGGATTGCCCATCATCTCGCTCTACGGCAGTCATAAAAAGCCGACAATCGGCGATCTCAAAGGTGTCGACACGGTTATCTTCGACATCCAGGATGTCGGGGTGCGTTTTTACACTTATCTCTCGACGCTGCACTACGTCATGGAAGCCGCCGCCGAGAACAATATCCCTGTCATCGTGCTGGACCGGCCCAACCCGAACGGAAATCGCATCGACGGGCCTCTCTTGAAAAAAGCGTACCGCTCTTTCGTCGGACTGCACCCTGTCCCGGTTCTTTACGGCATGACGATAGGCGAGTACGCTTTGATGATCAACGGTGAAGGGTGGCTCAAAGATGGCATCAAGTCTGATCTGAAAGTCATCCGCTTGCAGAACTACCGCCACGGCGACTTTTACCATCTCTCCGTAAAGCCCTCGCCGAACCTGCCGAACGATCTTTCCGTCGCTCTTTACCCTTCACTGGCACTCTTTGAGGGGACGGCCTTCTCCGTAGGGCGAGGTACGTCAAAACAGTTTCAGCTCTACGGCGCGCCGGGCTATGGCAAGCATGCTTTCTCCTTTGTCCCGCAACCGCGCGAGGGGGCAAAACAGCCCAAGCACCGGGGCGAACGCTGTTACGGCGTTGACCTGAGCAGTGTTGAACTGAAGAGAGTTCGGACCTCGCAGAAGATGAGCCTCAACTACCTGCTCGATGCCTACCGCAACTATTCCGACAAAGAGGGTTTTTTCCTGAAAAACAACTTCTTTGACCGTCTTGCGGGGAGCGACGAACTGCGTCTGCAGCTGCTTGCCGGCAAAAGCGAAAAAGAGATCCGCGCAGGCTGGGAAGCCGATCTCGATGAGTTCAAGAAGATACGTGCCAAATATCTTTTGTATCCGTAGCGCTAATGCGCTAAAATTAGCGACTTTAAACTTTCAGGGAGAGAGATGAATTCAAGCTTTGCCGCCATCGACTGGATCATCTTTGCCTCATATTTTGCGGTGCTCATCGTCAGTTCCGTTCTTCTGAGCAGGGACAAGATCCTGAATTCACGCGACTATTTTGTCGGCGGTAACAGCATGCCGATGTGGGCAGTGGCGATCTCTGTATTGGCGACCAGCCAGTCGGCCGCTACTTTTCTGGGCGGGCCTGAGTACGCCTTCCGTCATGACCTCACCTTTCTGGGCTTCTATCTCTCCGCCTTTCTTGGTGTCCTCTTCGTCGCCAAGGTGCTGATTCCGCGGTTCTACGCCATCAACGCGGTAACGGTCTATGAGCTTCTGGAGCAGCGTTACGGTGAATCGGCAAAGAAAAATGCCGGGGTAATGTTCCTTCTAGGGCGCCTTTTTGCCAGCGGAGCACGCCTCTATATCGGCGCCCTGGCCATCTCGATGATACTCTTTATGGACATCGCCGCACTGCATGTCGCTCTGTCGATAGCTATATTGGTGGTAAGTGCCCTGGCATACACCTATTTCGGCGGGGTCAAGTCGGTCATCTACAGCGATGTCATCCAGGCGGTGACCTATATCGCCGCGGCGCTGGTCGTGCTCTTCTACCTCTACTATGCGCTTCACAGCGACTTTTCAACCATTCTTAATACCCTGGCAGCCGATGATAAACTGCGTCTGCTGGACTTTAAACTTGAATTCTCCTCTGCCGGCAGCTTTAATGTCTGGGGGCTCATGAGCGGCTGGCTGCTGCTCAATATCGCGGCCTACGGGCTTGACCAGGATATGACGCAGCGTGTACTCTCGTGCAGGGACAAGAAAGAGGGTGAGCGCGCCATCGTTTTCTCGGTGCTGATGACGATTCCCGTCGTTGTCGTCTTTCTGCTCATCGGGCTGCTGCTCTATCTCTTCTACGAACACCCCGAGCTGTCCGGTTTCAGTGCAGCGGTCGATCAGCAGTTCGAGGGGCAGAAGATCACGATATTGATGTACTATATTCTCAACGAGATGCCCGAAGGGGTACGCGGTTTTGTAACGGTGGGGGCCATCGCGGCCGCGCTCTCAAGTACCAACTCGGTTCTCGGGGCGATGTCCTCTGTCGCTATTGAAGACCTCTACAAGCCGTGGCGTCTGAAAAGAGGGAAGGTCGATGAGCTCTATTTTGTCAAGGCGGCAAGAGCAGGGGTCCTTCTTTTTGCGCTGCTGCTCTCTGTCATGGCGATGGTGAGCTACTACTGGCAGCGCTACACCGACCTGCCGCTGCTAAGTTTTGCGCTCGGAGTGATGGCCTTTGCCTATTCGGGGCTTTTGGGGGTCTACTTCTCCGCCATCTTTACCGTACGGGGCAGTGCCAGAAGTGTTCTCTTCGGCCTGATAGGCGGCTTTGCGACGGTGTTGCTGCTTCAACCCTATCTGCTGGGAGTGATCACCGATTTTGAACTCGGGTTTGCCTGGCAGATCGTTATCGGTACTTTGGTGTCGTTTGCCATTGTCCAGCTGGGCGGTGAAGCAAAAAGAGAAAAATCCGGAGAACGCTATGCATAGATCACACGAAACCGGTAAAGAACTCTACATCGGTTTGATGTCGGGCACCAGTATGGACGGGGTGGATGCGGCGCTCTGCGAGGTCGATGCGACGCGCTGCAAACTCGTCGCGTCCCTGGAATACCCGTTTCCCCAAGCTCTTAAAGCAAAGATTTTTGGAATGATCGATGGATCGACTTCACTCGCGGATGTCGGGGAGACAGGTTACCGCCTCGGCATACTCTTCAGCGAGGCGGTCAATGCGCTTTTGGCGCAGGAAAATATGCAAGCGCAGGAGATCAGAGCCATCGGTTCACACGGACAGACGCTCTGGCATGCACCAAAGAACAGTGCCCCGTTTTCGATGCAGCTGGGCGATGCCAATGTTATTGCGGCACGGACGCATATCGACGTGGTGAGCGACTTTAGAGGCAAAGATATAGCATTGGGCGGTGAAGGGGCCCCGTTTGCGCCGGTGTTCCACCGGTTCCTGTTCGACTGCCTGGCAAAAAAGATCGGCGTCCTGAACATCGGCGGCATGGCAAATCTTTCTGTTCTTGGGGAGAGACTTATCGGTTTTGACACGGGCCCGGGCAATGTACTGATGGACCTGTGGATCGGGAAACAGAAGGGGGCTTCGTATGACAAGGAAGGTGCCTGGGCAAAAGAGGGCAGCGTAAATCAGCCGCTTTTGGAGACGATGCTCACCGATAACTATTTTGCAAAAGCGGCCCCGAAAAGTACGGGCCGGGAGCTTTTTAACGAGATGTGGCTGAGTTTGCACCTGCGCAGCCATCCGGAGGTGTCTCCAGAAGATGTGCAGGCCACCTTGCTGGAACTCACGGTTCAGTCGGCAGCCAGCGCAGCCAGAAGGTATGATCTTCAGCATATGCTGGTTTGCGGCGGCGGGGTAAAGAACAGCTTTTTAATGCACCGTCTTGCTGAGGAACTTGAAGAGACAGCAGTCAATACTACCGATGCTTACGGCGTTGACAGCGATCAGATAGAAGCGATGCTCTTCGCCTGGCTGGCCTATAAACGGCTCCATCTGGAACCGGTCGAACTCAGCAGTGTCACCGGAGCAAAACACAACGGTATTTTAGGAGGGGTCTATGCAAAAGATTGAGGCGTGGCTGGAGAGGACAGCGTATAAAGATTTCAGTATCGAGGCGGCGTCGGCCGACGCGAGTTTCCGCCGCTATTTTCGTTTGAGCAGGGGTGGCGATAGCTATATCCTGATGGACGCTTCGCTGGAAAAAGCCTCGCTCGCGCCTTTTGTCGACATCACCAGACGCCTGCTGAATGTTGATGTCCGTGCACCGAAGATCCTGGCGCAGGACCTTGAAGAGGGCTTTCTTATCCTTGACGATTTCGGCAGCACCAACTATCTCGATGTCCTGAACGAGCAGAACTTCAAGATCCTCTACACCAAAGCGATGGAGGAGATAGTCAAGATGCAAAAGGGCGAGACGGCAGGCCTGCCGCTCTATGACAAGGCCTTTTTGCACGTTGAGATGGACCTGATGAAAAGATGGTTCCTCGAGCAGTACGTCAAGCTGCCGCTGAGCCGTGAAGACGAAGCGACCATCGAAACCGCACTCGACGCAATCAGCGATGTGGTCCTCTCGCAGCCACAGGGGGTCTTCGTCCACCGCGACTACCACTCGCGAAACATTATGCTGACCCCTGAAGACGAGATCGGGGTCATCGACTACCAAGACGCGATGAACGGCGCCATCACCTACGATCTGGTCTCGCTGCTCAAAGACCTCTACATTGCGTACCCGACCAGAGAGGTGGAAGCCCTGGCTTTGGTTTTCAGGGAGATGCTCGGCCTGGAAGCGGACGATGCGACCTTCCTGAAATGGTTCGATTTCATGGGGCTGCAGCGCCACATCAAGGTGCTGGGCATCTTTGCCCGTCTCTACCTGCGCGACGGCAAGGACGGCTACCTGAAAGACCTGCCGCTGACGCTCAAATATACGATCGAAACGGCGCAGAAGTACGAAGAGACGCAGGCGCTTGCCCGACTGCTCAAGCGGGTTCTCCTGCCATGAAAGTGGCACACGTTCTCTTCTCGCCAAAGGGCGAAGTTTTAGTGAGAGAAATTGGGTACGGGTTTAGCCCGTACCCAGGAAGATGATCATGAAAAAGGCGATGATATTGGCTGCGGGACTGGGCAACCGCATGCGCCCGCTGACCGACTATAAACCGAAACCGCTGCTCGAAGTGGCCGGAAAACCGCTCATTGTCTATCAGATCGAAAAGCTAGCCGAAGCCGGGTTCGAAGAGATCATCATCAACATCGCCCACCTCGGCTTTCTGATCCCCGAAACACTGGGCGACGGCTCGAAGTGGGGTGTCAAGATCGCTTACTCCGACGAGCAGGAAGAGGGGGCCCTTGAGAGCGCGGGCGGCATTGTCAAAGCATTGCCGTTATTGGGGAGGGAACCCTTCCTTGTAGTCAACGGCGACGTCTGGTGCGACTACCGGTTTGACGCAAATTTTGATTTGAAGGATGATCTGGCCCATCTTATCCTGGTCAATAATCCTGAACATAACAGCAAAGGCGATTTTGCACTGGAGAAAGGGCGCATATTCAATGAAGGGAACGAACTGTTTACCTTTTCGGGTATCGGCTACTATTCGCCAAGGCTTTTTGAAAAACTTCACTACGGCAAGAGCCCTTTGGCACCGCTGCTGCGCGAAGCCATAGCCAATGACAAGATCGGCGGGGAGCTATACAGAGGGGAGTGGCGCGATATCGGCACGCCGGAGCGGCTGGCCGAAGTGAATGAAAGTTGCAGCAATCACTAAACATACGCTTTCTCTTCATCTCCGGTTTATCACATTGTTTGACAAGATCGTAAAAAAAATGTCTTATTGACCTGACATAAAAATAGCTTTGCTACAATAAGAAAAAATCATCAGGATCTATCTATTATGGCGACATTCCCTTTAGAAAAAATCAGACTTTTACGACAAGAGCTCTCTACCCACCCCGTCTATGCGGCGGTCTCCAGCATGGATGATCTGACGCTCTTTATGCAGCATCATGTCTTTTCGGTCTGGGACTTTATGTCTCTTCTCAAATACCTGCAAAACGAGTTCGCACCGACCGGATCACCGTGGCTTCCTCACGGCGACCCCCAGGTGCGGCGCTTTATCAACGATATTGTGCTCGAAGAAGAGTCTGACGAGGGGCTTCCCCTGGCAGATGGCACCCCGACCTACGCAAGCCATTTTGAGCTCTATATGGCGGCGATGGAGGAGGTGCGCAGCGGCTGCAGCAGTCAGATAGCGGCCTTTGTCGATCAGGTCGCATCGGCCTCACTGCAGAGTGCACTTGAGAGTGTCAAGATCCCCGAACCGGCCCGTACCTTTATGGGCACGACCTTTGCGTTCATCGACAGTGACAAGCCCCATGTCGTTGCGGCGGCTTTTGCTTTGGGAAGAGAACATATTATTCCGGAGATGTTCCGTGCCCTGCTTGCGACGATGCACATCACGAAAGAGCAGGCAGAGGTATTCCACTACTATCTGGAGCGTCATATCCATCTCGACTCCGACCACCACGGACCGATGTCCCTTCGCATGCTTGAACTCCTGTGTGAAGGTGATGAAGTGAAGATCGCCGAGGCGGAAGAGGCTGCCATCAGCGCCATTCGGGCAAGAATCAGGTTCTGGGACGGTGTGTTGCAGGCGATCACGCAATCGCATATCGCTTAAGCGAAGCAAAAAAAGATAGAGACTCGATTATGCTAGTCGGCTGAGAAGACCTTTCTAAGGTGCCCCGGCTGCATGATCAGAGCAGAAGTACAGCAAAGAGATCAATCTTTGTCTTTGTCCGCTTTTTGACCGAAGGTCGCCAACAGACCCTTTAGCAATAATGCGTTTTCACTGTCAGAGAATTTGGCTTCGGGGTGGGGAATGACGTAAAACCAAGGCGGCATCTCACCCTCTTTCACCTCTTTGACCGACTCATCACCCTCATTTTCTTTCTGGACACCCCACATAGAGATATTGAACTTTTCGCGCCCTTCGTCTACATCATGTTGTACCAGCCATGATACCGGGGCAACATTGCTGTACCAGGGCCATTTTGTCTCATTGCTATGGCAATCCGCACAAGCACGGAAAAATAGCGCTCTTGTCTCAGGCGTGTCCCACTTTGGTTCCGCCACAACAGGCGGGTTGGCATGCTCCCTGCCGTAGGGGATGATTTGTATTAACAGCACTGCCAAAACAAAAATACCCAATATTTTGTATTTCATCTGAAGCTCCTGATAAATAGATTGATACAGCGTAGCATATTTTTTCTAAAGCAATTCCACGAAAGAGAGTCGGCTAACAAGGGAGAAATCCAAAGTTTTCTGTAAGATTATTAGAGGTATCCTTAACAATACGCCTCTTGCATGCCGCAAGAAAAGCTGCTTTAAAACAGCCGATAAGGATGCTTTCAGCTCTTTGAGCTAAAAAAAAGCGAAAAAAAAGTACAATGAAACAGCAAACAAACTCGTGAATCCGGGCTCAAAACCGCCGCAAAAAAATTGTTGAACGCTTTTGCGCATGTTTAAGAGTTCCCGTTAGGATTGTGAGCTAGAATGTTGCAAAATACACAAAGGATACATAGATGAAAATGATTGTTCTTTCCAGCACGTTGATAGCGCTCTTGGCGTTGACGGGTTGTTCGACAAAAGAGCCTGTAGTCGAAGAAAAGCCTCAGGTGAGTGCACCGGTTGCAGAACCAGAACCGGTAGAGGAAGTGGTTGTTGTCCCTGAAACAAGAGTCATTGAAGTCGTCAATGAGCCGACATGTGCTGATCTTCAAAGCGAGATGAAAACGGTCAATTTTGATTTTGACAAGTTCAACATCCGTCCTGATATGCAAGAGGATGTTATGGCTAACAGTAAGCTTGCCAACGGTGATGCGGCGGATTACAACATCAAACTCGAAGGCAACTGTGATGAGTGGGGAAGCGACGAGTATAACTTCGCACTCGGTCTGCGCCGTGCAAACGCGGTCAAGAGTGAGATGATAGCAGAAGGTGTTGCCGAAGATCGTATTACAATGATCAGCTACGGTGAAAACAACCCTGTCTGTACAGAAAAGACTAAAGAGTGCTGGCAGCAAAATCGCCGGGTTGATACAAAACTTCTTCCGTAAAGACGTTTTGCATTGCTAGCGTTTTGCGGCCTTAGGCCGCCTAAATTAAGGAGATGCCCTCAATTTTGAGGTGCATGCCTGACTAATACTGCACCGCAGTGAATAAAATCTCTCAATTTCATCAATTTCACACCAAACATAGACAATATCTTACCGTTAGGTCAGAATAACTGCTAAAATCATAAAAATAAAACCTCTTCGGCGTTCTTCCCGGGGTTTATAACGATAACAGGCCATATTTACCATGCAAAAGATCAGGGTTTTCATCAACGGTTTCGGTCGCATCGGACGCAGTGCTTTGCGTGTGATGCTCGAAGACAATGCATTCGAGATCGTCGGCATCAATGATGTTTTTCCTGTGTCACAGTTCCCATATCTTATGCAGTACGACTCTGTCTATAAGGAGCTGCAGCAGAAGATAACCCTTGAAGATGACCTTCTGCACGTCGGCAGACACAAGATAAGGCTCTTTTGCCAGGCGGAGCCTGGGCAACTGGACCTCTCTTCTCTGCAGGTGGATGTATTGCTGCAATGCAGCGGCCTTTTTCTGACGAAAGAAGCTAACGAATCCTATCTTCATCAAGGGGTCGGAAAAGTCATTCTCTCCGCACCGCCAAAAGATGACATTCCGATCTATATCATGGGTTTTAACCACCGGCAGTACAGAGGCGAAAAGGTCATCTCAAACTCCAGCTGCAGTACCAATGCCATCGCTCCGCTCATGCAGCTGATAGATAAGCGCTACGGTATCAGCGCTGCCTGTATCAGTATGGTGCACAGCTACACCGGCGAACAGAACCTTCTCGATGCGAAACACCCGGCCGGCGAACTCAGGCGTTCACGTTCGGCGACACAAAACATCCTGCCTCTGGAGAGCACGGCGACAGCAACGCTGGGCTCACTTTTTCCACATCTGAGAGACAAGATCTATACAAAAAGCATCAGGGTGCCGATCAGCGCGACGACCCTGTATGATTTTACGCTCCATGTCGAAAACCCGACGGAGCGAAAAGAGCTCAATGATCTTTTTACAGAAATGTCTCAAGGTGTTCTGCAGAATATTATCGGTACGGATGACACCTGTAAAGTGTCATCCGATTTCGTAAAGAACCGCCATAGCGCAACGATAGACCTGCCGCTTACGGAAGTACTTGATGACCGATGTATCAAAATAACCGCCTGGCAGGATAACGAATACGGCTACGCCTATCAGCTTACGACGATGGCAAAAATCGTTTTTCAAAAAAAGATACAAGGTTAGAAGATTATAATAGAGAAAATTTCACGCTACTGAGTGAAGGGCGCACAATGGAAGAGATGCAGAAGATCACGGGGTACAAAAACAGCGCGTTGAAGTGGAAGATCGGCATTGCCGTGTTTATACTGCTTCTGGGTGCAGGAAGTTACCTGGTTTTTGCGCCGAAAGAGTCGAAAGAGGACTATGTCTATGTGACACAGCCTCTTAAAAAAGGTGAGCTTACAATGACCGTTTCGGCCACCGGCTACATTGAACCGGTCGAAAATGTCGAAGTCGGCTCGGAAGTCTCGGGTATGATCGAGAAGGTCTATGTCGATTATAATGACAGGGTGACAAAAGGGCAGGTTCTTGCGCAGTTGGACAAAACAAAGTACCAAAGTGTCCTCAACAGAGCGGAGGACTCGCTGGCTGCAGTGAAGGCCTCCCTGGAGAACATGAAGGCACAGCTTTATCAGGCAAATGCAACAGCCAAGCGTAATAAAACGCTCAGAGAGTCCACGAATGGAAGACTGCCGTCACAGAGCGACTGGGACCGTGACTGGGCAAACTATCTGGTCGCGAAAGCGCAGGTCGACAATGCCTCAGCGCAGGTCGATCAGGCCAGACACGCGCTTGTCTCCTCGAAATATGACCTTGAAAGAACGACGATCTACTCGCCGATCGACGGTATTGTCCTGGTGCGCAATATCGACCCCGGCCAGACGGTAGCCGCTTCATTTCAGACGCCGGTTCTGTTCAAGATCGCCAAAGATCTGACCAAAATGGAGCTGCAGGCGAGCATCGATGAAGCCGATATTGCCAAAGTGAAAGCCGGGCAGACGGCCATGTTCAGCGTAGACGCCTACCCGGAGCAGAGCTTTGAGGCACGCATCAAGCTGGTCAGGGTCAATTCTGAGATCGTTGACGGCGTTGTGACCTACAAAGCGGTTATGGATGTCGATAACCGGGATCTGCTGCTCAAACCTGGTATGACAGCGGATGCCGATATTATTACCGAAACACTCAGCGATACCTTTGTCGTTCCCAAAGCAGCGCTGCTCTATATTCCGATCAAACCGAAAGCGGAGCAGATGTTCGGATTCGGCGAGCGAAAAGAGCCTGTCATCGATCCCAAACCGCATGTATGGGTACTGCGTAACGGTCAGCCTGTAAAGGTCTATGTCAAGGTGCTCGGCAACAGCGGTTCAAAAACGGCTGTCGCTTCCGATGCACTCAAAGAAGGAGACCCTCTTATTGTAACGCAGGAGAAGCGGCAATGATCAGGCTTGAAAAGGTGACCAAAAACTATGGCAGCGGCGAAGGGGAGACACGGGTCCTGAAAGAGATCGACCTAATGATAGAGAATGGGGAGTTTGTGGCCATTATGGGTCCAAGCGGGAGCGGAAAATCTACACTTTTAAACATTCTCGGCGCACTGGACGTTCCCAGCGGCGGGAGCTACTTTTTCTCCGATACAGATATCAGGTCGCTTTCCAAAGATCAGCTTGCGCTGTTTCGGCGCCATATCCTCGGCTTTGTTTTTCAGGGGTTCAATCTCCTGAAAAAGACCTCGGCTCTCGAAAATGTTGAGATGCCGCTGATCTATCTGGGCCTGCGTGCGAAAGAGCGAAGGAAGCGGGCCGTTGAAGCACTTACAAACGTCGGTCTTGAAGACCGTATGCTGTACGACCCCGGACAGCTTTCAGGCGGCCAGCAGCAGCGTGTAGCTATCGCGCGCGCCATGGTGACGCATCCTAAAGTGCTGATAGCCGATGAGCCGACGGGAAATCTCGATACCCAGCGCGGCCACGAGATCATGCAGCTCATAAAGACCTTCAACGAAGAGGGCATCACGGTCATCATGGTGACGCATGAAGAGGATATCGCCGCCTACGCTTCGCGTGTTGTCTATATGCGAGACGGCATGATCGAAAAAGAGAGCAGTCATGCTGTTTAATGCTTTCTTGCAGGCACTGCGCGAGATCAGACGAAACCTGATGCGCTCCCTGCTTACGGCAACAGGCATTGTCATCGGGATCGCGTCGGTCATCGCTATGGTCAACATCGGCAAAGGCGCCAGTGAATCGATCACAAAGAGCGTCAGTGAACTCGGCAGCAACACCCTCTACATCATGCCCGGTCAGGAACATGGACCGGGCGGTCAATCCTCTCTAGTCAAAGCCTTCAAGATGAAGGATGTTGACGTTATAAAAAGCTCGATCCTGGCGTTGGCGGCAATTTCGCCGGCAGAGAGTGCTTCGATGACCGCACTCTATAAAGACCGAAACCACCAGACCTCGGTCAGGGGTATTGACAACGGTTATTTCGAGATACAGAACTGGGCTGCCAAAGAGGGGAGGTATTTTGAAAAGAGTGAGCTCAGAACGGGGCAGAATGTCTGTATACTGGGACAGACCGTCATCAAGGAGCTTTTTGTATCCGGCGAATCACCCATCGGCAAAAAGATCCGTCTTCAGAACTTCTCCTGCGATGTTATCGGTACGCTCGAAGCCAAGGGTGCCAATACCTTCGGCAGGGATCAGGATGACCTGATCCTGGTACCGATCAAGATGTTCCAGCGACGCATCAGCGGAAACGACAACCTCCACCTTATCATGGCTGCCGTCAAAGAGAATATCCCTCTCGAAGAGGCGAAGCTGCAGATCCAGCGGCTGATGCGCGAACGCAGGCATATCAAACCCGGAGAGGAAGAGAACTTTTCGGTGCGGAGCCTGACAGCGCTTCTCGATACCATCACCAAGATCACCTCGATGCTCACCGTCATGCTCGGCGCGGTTGCAGCGATCTCTCTGATCGTCGGAGGGATCGGCATTATGAACATCATGCTGGTCTCGGTGACCGAACGCACCCGCGAGATCGGCATCAGGATGGCCGTCGGTGCGATGGCGCAGGATATATTGATACAGTTCCTGATCGAAGCGGTGGTGCTTTCGGGCATCGGCGGGATCGTCGGTATTATGATCGGCATGGGTATTACCGTCGGCGTCGCAAGAGGACTTGACATTATCCTGGTCATTGATCCGAGTATCACGATGATAGCGCTCCTTTTCTCGATGCTGATCGGTATCTTGTTTGGGATCATTCCGGCACGAAAAGCGGCCAATATGAACCCGATAGACGCGCTTAGATATGAGTAGGTATCTGTTTCTTTCTGAATAGCTTTTGAATGTTTTTTGATAGTAGTGTTGTCACTTTCTTTCTTGTTTGCTCAAGAAAGAAAGCTAACGGTAAAGAAGAAAGTGCAAGAACCTGACGGTTACCGTTACTGCCAGAACTTTAAACTATCAACAGTTGGCATTCCGTCACTACTGCCGGAATTAATGGTCTGACGCATAAAACATAGACTACTTCTGTCGACGCACTGACTTTTACGAAATTAATATAGTTTCATCTTTAGAGATAAAAGTGATACGCACAGAAGAAATAGAGCGCCTCTCTTCTTTCCCTCAACCTTTTCTTCTCTGGCGCGACAGAGAATAAAAAGCTAAAGTGTAATGCAGGGTGGCACTCTGCCGACATCGTAGAAAGGTTGAATCTGTGACAATTTAAACGTTTTGCAAGCCCGCAACTTTTTTGAATTAGATTTGATAGTAGGATGTTACTTTTTTCGTTTGCTTGTCCAAAGCCTACGTCGGTACTGCGTACATCGACTCTGGTTCCGAACCTATAAAAGCCAAGCAGTTGGCTTTTACTTAACGGTTCTCACCTAACGAAAAAAGAAAAGGACAAAGGCGGGTTTAGCCACTTTCAAAAATATCCGATATTTGGAGTCATGAATCCCTCCTGCCTCATTCACTGTACCAAGACGCTGCTATTGTCAAGAGATGTCGTATTTCCCTGAAAGCGTCAGCTTATTCAAGAATCTCACCTTTAGATACACGGTTGGTGCGTACAGAAGAAACAGACCGCCTCTCTTTTTTCCTCAAGGTTTTCTCTCTGGCGGGACAGAGAGAAAAAGTTGAATCTGTGACACTGACTGTCTGTTGCGAGTTCACGACTTTGTTTAAATTAGATTTGATAGTAGGGTGTCACTTTTTTTCTTTGCCTGCACAAAGAAAAAAACTAACGAAAAAAAGAAAGTGCAAAGGCGGGTTTAGTCACTTTCAAAAGTATCTTATACTCGGAGTCACGAAACCCTCCGGCTTAATTCACTGTACCATGACGCAGCGATTGTCAAGAGATGTCATACATCCTTAAAAGTGCAAGCTTTTTCATTCAGATCAATGGGGCACCGCTTGGCTCTTTTCATGGCATCTACAGTGTTGACTGTAAGGAGAGAAGGAGCGTTAAAAAAACGCATTGAACGCAGTGACCCATGCATTTTTAGCGAGAGAACAACTGAAAGGAAAGTAGTCGGCAGCCGCCTCGAGAGCTTTTTTATTACTTTTTTTGCGGTAAAAAAAGTAAGAGTGAATGCGACAAAGATACTTACTTCATCTCAAAAACAGCATTTAGAACTTTCACTATTATTATCTAAATCGGCTGTTACTCTTTCATCGTTCCCAGCTCCTGATCTTATGCCCTATAATCGCATAGTAAAAGATGAAGAGGTAACACGGCAGCGTGACGGCGTAGGCGAACTGCATGTCGCCGCCGAGCTGTACCGCCTGACCGAAGACCAGCGGGATGATTGCGCCGCCGGCGATGCTCATGATGAGCAGGGCGCTTCCCTGTGCAGTGAATTTGCCCAGCCCCCTGAGGGCAAGCGGCCAGATAGAGGGCCAGACGAGAGCGTGTGAAAGACCGAGAAGTGCGACTAAGGCAACAGGATCGGGAATGGTAGCAATACTGCTCCAGCCCCAGAGTATAGTGGAGATACTGCTGTTTTCAGCCGAGCTGAAAAGCAGTGCGAGAATGGTCAACGCCCCTCCGACAGCCGAGTAGATCAGCGCTTTTTCCTGGCTCAGGTATTTCGGGATGGCGATGATGCCGATGAGATAACCCAGAACCATAAAAAACATGGTGTAAGAAGTGAGCGCTGTGAAGTTGGCAACACCTAAACTCTGTCCGAAAAGACCGATCGTGTCGCCTGCAACGACCTCGACGCCGACGTAGGCAAAGAGGGCCGCAGCGCCGAGGACAACCTGGGGATAGTGGAAGATGTTCGTCTTCTCTCCCTCCTCTTCTGTCTTATTGATGCCGATCTCCGGCAGCGATGAGAAAAGGACTAAAAAGATCAGGCCGGTCAGGATCGCCGCCATAACAAGATAGGGGACGATCAGTTTGTCTGCCAGCAGATCGATCTCAATGGCGGAGAGAGTCCCTTTCGAAAATGAACTCAGGTCGCTGAAGATCAGCGCGGTAAAGACCAGCGGAGCGATAATGCCGGCGCCTTTGTTGATGACGCCCATGATACTGATGCGCATCGCTGCACTTTCAGGCGGACCGATCAGCACGATGTAGGGGTTCGATGCCGTCTGAAGGATGGTAAGCCCGCTTCCGAGGGTAAAAAGTGCCGCCAGGAAGATGGGGAACTGGGCACTGAAGGCCGCGGGGATAAAGAGCAGGGCGCCTGCTGCCATGATGCCGAGGCCTATCGCCATACCGTTTTTGTAGCCGGTCTTGGTGAGAATAAAGGACATCGGATAGGCCATGGTGGTATAGGCGATGTAGAAGGCGAAGGTGACAAGCAGCGCCTGGAAGTCGTTGAGTTCGCAGATGATCTTCAGAAAAGGGATCAGCGAGCCATTGAGCCAGGTAACGAAGCCGAAGATAAAGAAGAGGGTGCCGATGATCAGCATCGGCAGGAGAGAGGAGTGTTTGGTCTGTTCTTGCATCGTGTCTCACTTCATCGTTGATTTCAGGTAGTGCGCCACGGCATCTTCATCATTGGTGTGGGGCAGGACGGTTTTGGCAACGGCCTTGGTCTCTGCCAATGCGTTGGCCACGGCAGCGGACATCCCGGCAAGTCTGAACATTCCGATGTCGTTGATACTGTCGCCGAAAACGGTGACATCCTCAAGCGGACGCCCTAGTACGTCACACATCTTTCTGAGGGCATGGGCCTTGTCGCCGAGGGGGTGAAGGATGGTGAGGAAGTAGTCGCCCGTATAGTTCTCCGGAGAGAGCTTGAAGTGAAAGGTGCCGCCGTAGATGCCCTCGAGGTGTTCGGTCAGGGCGACCAGCCGTTCTTTGGAGGCCATATAGACCACTTTGAAGGTCTGCTCTTTGGCAACGATCTGCTCAAACTCCATCAGTCTTGTATCGTCTCTGTAGTTGATCAGGACCTTCTCCTGCGTGGGCGTCCTGGTGAGGGGAAAGTCAAAGCTCTCATCAAGGTTGTCGTTTTTAAGCCCGATGACAAAGGGATGGATGTTGTCAAACCGGATCGCTTCGGCGATAAGGTCGTTTGCAGCGGCAGTATCGAGAAATTTTGCGTCGATGATCTTTCGCCCGGGTGTCGCAATAAGGGTGCCGTCGAGCAGGATCATCGGGGCGTTGAAGGTCAGATTAGGAAGGTATTTCATGGCCGCGTAGAAACTTCTGGCGGTAGCGATGGTAAGGGTGGACTCCCTGGCCTTGGCATTCCAGATCTTGCGGGTAAAATCGCTGACGCTCAGGTCGCTTCGCAGGAAGGTGTGGTCAAGGTCGGTGACGTAGAGTCTGTTCATTATGCGCAGCTCGTCTATTGCGCGGCATTAAGGGCCAGCTGACCCATCTTTTTTAAGTGTTCTGTTATGTCCTCTCCGGCATCAAGCGCTTTTTTAAGCTCCGTCAGAAAATACTCTTTTGTCCGGTCATCGGCCAGATTGAAGGTATAGAGGACCCATTCGATATTGAGCGGGAGCGTCTCGCTTCCCTGGAACAGTTCGAAGGTGCGGTAGAGGTTGATGTCGCTCTGCGAAAAAAGTGTAAGCACCTCTGTATAAAAGGCGTTGACATCATAATCGATCAGTGCTTCAAGCTCCGCTTTCGGGATGTTCGCATCGCTCTCCTCCATTCCCATCTGTCCGACGATGAGCGCGTTTCCGAGAATAAGCTGTTCGCCCAGGAAAAAGGGTTTTTTCCCCTGCGAGAGCGCATTGGCGTCGCTGTAGATAAGATGCTGGTTGAGAGTGTTGAGTTCGTCGATCAGGATGGAGTTGAAAAAAGTATAGATGGTGTTGGCCTTCATCTCGATCTCGATCTCTTCGATCTGTTTTGTTTCAGGATTAATGGTCAGTGCTTTCAAGTTGTGCACTCCTCTGGTTTTTGTAGTACTGAATGATAGCAATATTTTATGGAACACCCGATTTTCTAACGTAAAAATCGTAAATAACTCTAAATTGATTTAATTTTTTTCACAACTCACCGTTAAGTAGTTACATGTATTTCACTCTCCGACGCATTGTCGTCTACTGGTAAGATTTAATTGCAGAAGGCTCTTTCTGTCACTGATTCAACCTTTCTTCTCTGTCGCGCCAGAGACAGAAATCTTGAGGGAAAGAAGAGAGGCGCTTTATTTCTTCTGTACGTATCAGCTGACTTACTAAAGATGTTCATTGCATGTCTGATTAATTGATGATATATAATATGTCGTATTGTCTGTTTTTCATAAAAAGTTTTTGCGTCGGTCGAGGGAGTTTGTAATGCCGGTAAAGCAGATGCGTAGGGGAAGTGCATAGTGCTCGGCGGCAACTTTGCCCTTTTCTTTTTTTGGTTACTTTTTTCTTTTGGGCACGCAAAAGAAAAAAAGTAACAATACTACTATCAAATCTAATTCAAAAAAGTCGTAAACTTGCAAAAGGCAGTTATTGTCGCAGATTCAACCTTTCTTCTCTGTCGCGCCAGCGAAGAAATCTTGAGGGAAAGAAGAGAGGCGCTTTTGTTGCCACTGTACGTATCAATTTGTATGCTGAAGGTGAGGCTTTTTTAGATGTATGACATCTCTTGGCAATAGCTGCGTCTTGGTACAGTGTTTGAAGCCGGAGGAGTTTCGTGACTTCAAGTATACGATACTTTTGAAAGTGACTAAACCCGCCTTTGCACTTTCTTCTTTACTGTTAGCTTTCTTCTTTGTGCAAGCAAAGAAGAAAACTGACATAACCTCTATCAAATCTAATTAAAATACAGTCGTAAACTTGCAAAAGTCAGTTTCTGTCGCAGATTCAACCTTTCTTCTCTGTCGCGCCAGAGATGAAACCCGTAAAGCAAAAGCCAACTGCTTGGCTTTTGTAGGGTTGGAAACAGAGTTGATGTACGAAGTACCGACGCCGTAGACTATTGAGGGAAAGAAGAGAGGCGCTTTTGTTGCCACTGTGCGTATCAGCCGGCATGCTGAAGATATCCATTCTGTCGCTAATAGATGGATGCCATAAAATTCCAAACACAAGCGGTCTGCTTGTTTTATTATCGGCCAAAATAGGTATAATAGGGCTTTTTTACATAGGATGGAAATGGAAACGTTAAATGCAATGATCGCAGCGGCCAACGGTTTTGTCTGGGGACCGGTGATGCTGGTGCTCATCCTGGGGACCGGGCTCTATCTCACGCTGGGGCTTCGTTTTCTGCCGGTACGTTTGATCCCGGAAGGGTTCAGACTGATCTGGAAGGGGCGTAAAGAGGATAGGGAAGAGGGCGAGATATCGCCCTTCAACGCCTTGATGACCTCGCTTTCGGCCACCATCGGTACCGGCAACATCGCCGGTGTGGCGACGGCTATCTTTTTGGGCGGTCCGGGGGCGATGTTCTGGATGTGGATGGCCGCATTTTTAGGAATGGCGACCAAATATTCCGAAGCCGTTCTGGCGGTCAACTATCGTGAAAAAGACGAAGACGGCAACCATGTCGGCGGGCCGATGTTCTATATCAAGAACGGCCTCGGCGAGAAGTGGAGATGGCTGGGCTTTCTCTTTGCCCTGTTTGCTTCGATCGCCGGCTTCGGTATCGGCAACACCATTCAGGCCAACTCTGTCTCGGACGTCATGGCGTCATCATTCGGCATCCCGGAGCTCTACACCGGCATCACGCTGGCGCTGCTGGTCGGGCTTGTCCTCATCGGGGGGATCAAGCGTATTGCCCATGTTGCCGGTGCCATTGTCCCCTTCATGGCCATTGCCTATTTTGCAAGCGGCCTGTTGATCCTGCTTCTGAATGTAACGTCGATTCCCGATGCCGTTGTGCTCATTGTCAAATCAGCCTTCACGCCGACTGCGGCGATGGGCGGTTTCGCGGGTGCGACCGTCTGGGCAGCTCTGCAGTTCGGCGTTGCACGCGGTATCTTCTCCAATGAGGCGGGGCTCGGCTCGGCACCGATCGCCCACGCAGCGGCCAAGACCGATTCGCCGGTGCGCCAGGGGCTGGTAGCGATGATGGGGACCTTTATCGACACCATCGTTATCTGCTCCATCACGGGGCTGACGATCGTGATCTCCGGTGCCTACACCTCGGGCGAGAGCGGGGCGGCGCTCTCCATGCTGGCCTTTTCGACCGCACTGCCGTATATCGGCGAGTACGTGGTGACGCTTGGACTCGTTGTCTTCGCCTTCACGACGCTGGTCGGGTGGAGCTTTTACGGCGAGAAGAGCGTCTATTTCCTTTTCGGTCACAGGGCGATCGTCCCGTTTCGTCTGCTCTGGGTCCTCGTTATCCCGATAGGCTCGGTGATGGACCTCAAGTTCATCTGGCTGATGGCCGACACGCTTAACGCGCTGATGGCGGTGCCGAACCTGATCGCGCTGGTGCTGCTCAGCCCGGTGGTCTTTATGTTGACCAAAGAGTATTTTCTTAAAAAAGCTTAGCCGGTCTGCCTGGTGATTTACTAAAAGGTACCTGTTGTTTACTTAAGCAGGTTACCATTTCGCCATGAAATATTTGATGATATTAATGCTTGCCTTTGCTATGAGTTTCTCTGCACTTGGCAGCACTCTGACCGCCAAAGGCGATCTGCCAGCTACGCAGTGTGTTGAGTCCGGCATGGATGCTTCAGAATCGTGCGACGCCGAAGAGCCGAACAGTCCGTCGGATGAGTCCAAGCATTTTGTCGTCAGACCCCAATACGCAGATAATGACGTACTATCCACTTTTAAACGAGTCTCTTTTCACTATTTTAATGAAGAAAATCTCGCACCGAACAAACCGCCGCAACTCTAATCCCACCGCATAATTTTTTAACGTTCCGAACATTCCTCTTCTGATGCATTTGCTTGATCAGGCATATTTATGCCGTTTTTCTGGCAAAGCCGTGCAAAGGATCGATCGGGCGACTCTATAAACAACAATATTTTAAAAGTAGGTACAAGATGATAAAAAAAAGCAGTTTGCTTGAGGGCAACGAGATGTTTAAAAAGAGTTATTTCAAAAAACATGAAAAAGAGTTGATGGACCTTGTGGAACACGGTCAAAACCCCAGCGCACTCTTTATAGGGTGCGCCGACTCAAGGGTCATTCCGAACCTGATAACGCAGACAGTCCCAGGAGAGCTCTTTGTGCTGCGAAACGTAGGCAATTTTGTTGCCCCTTACAACCCTGATGAAGATTACCATTCGACTGCGGCGGGCATCGAATACGCGGTCACTGCGCTGGAGGTCTCGGAGATAATCATCTGCGGTCACACCCATTGCGGTGCTATTGCATCTCTTTACAGCGAGATCGATGAGAAGTCTTTTATCCATACAAAGAAGTGGCTTACGCTGGGCAATAAGGCAAAATCGCTCTCCCTGCTGGCGCTGGGCAAGGGGGCTCCAAAGGAGGAGCTGCTGCGGCTGACCGAAAAGCTCTCTGTCGTATCACAGATCGAGCACCTGCTCACCTACCCCTATGTCAAGAAGCGGCTGGATGAGGGAAGTCTGCACATTCACGGCTGGATCTATGACATGGCGAGCGGGGACATAGAGTATTACGATCCTGATGAGTATGCTTTCAAGTCGCTCAGTGAGGTGAACAATGATCAATAACACCTTCAAAGAGATAAAAAGCGACCTTCCGGCGAGCATCATTGTCTTTTTCGTCGCCTTGCCCCTCTGCCTCGGTATCGCACTGGCTTCAGGTGCACCGCTCTTCTCCGGTATTATCGCCGGCATTGTCGGCGGTATTGTTGTCGGTATGGCGAGCGGTTCGCGGCTTGGCGTCAGCGGTCCTGCCGCCGGGCTGGTGGTCATCGTCTTCGGCGGGATAGCGACTTTGGGTTCATGGGAAGCATTTCTGACGGCACTGGTACTTGCCGGTCTCTTCCAGATCGCGATGGGGTATATGAAGGCGGGTTTCATCGCCTTCTTTTTCCCGACATCGGTCATCACGGGGCTGTTGACAGGTATCGGTCTGCTGATCATCCTCAAACAGATCCCGCATGCTCTGGGCTATGATTCGAGTTTCCTTGGTGACGAGTCGTTTATGCAGGCGGGCGGCGAGAACACCTTCAGCGCCATCCTCAGTGCATGGCAGCTCTTCACTCCCGGCGCCATCATCATCTCACTGGCATCCCTGGCGATACTGATCTTCTGGGAGAAGGTGCTGACAAAAAAGAGCCGTTTTTTTGAGATCCTGCAGGGGCCGATCGTCGTCGTCTTTTTCGGTATCGCAATGAATTACATGTACCAAAACGGCTGGCTGGACTTTACGCTGACGCCGGAGCAGATCGTCACACTGCCTGTCGTCTCGAGTCTGGGTGAATTTATGAGCCAGTTCACCTTCCCTGATTTTTCGCATCTTGCCAATCCTGAGGTCTACAAGATCGCTGTGGTGCTGGCCGTCGTGGCAAGTCTTGAGACGCTGCTGTCTGTCGAAGCGGCGGACAAACTGGACCCGCATAAGCGGGTGACACCGACCAACCGGGAACTCAAGGCGCAGGGGCTGGGGAACATGGTTTCGGGGATGATCGGCGGTTTGCCGATCACGCAGGTAGTCGTTCGAAGCTCTGCCAACATCTCGTTCGGGGCAAAAACGAAACTCTCCACCATCCTGCACGGCTTTTTTCTGCTGATCAGCGTTGTCTCCATCGCCTCGCTGTTGAATATGATCCCGTTGGCATCGCTTTCGGCTATCTTGTTCATGGTAGGCTATAAACTGGCAAAACCTTCTCTGTTCAGCTGGATGTACCGTCAGGGGTGGGAGCAGTTCATCCCGTTCACGGTGACCGTCGTGATGATGCTGGTAACGGATCTGCTTACCGGGGTGCTGTTCGGTCTGGTTGCCAGTATCTTCTTCACACTGCACCACAGCTACCGAAACTCCTACTATATGAAAGATATCGTGATAAACGATGAGGGGAGGGATGTTCATCACATCGTACTGGCGGAAGAGGTCTCTTTTTTCAACAAAGCGAGCATCATCAAGACACTCGAGGCGATACCTGAAAATGCGAAAGTGATCATCGACTGTTCAAAATCCAAGGCGATCGCTTATGACGTGGTGGAGTTCATTCGCGACTATCCGCTGCAGGCGGCACTGAAAAACATCGCGGTCGAAACGGTCAACTATATCCCGCCGGAGGTGAAGGTACAGGGAAGATAAATAACACAAGGCCCGGAATATTACGACGGATCGCTGGCTGGGTCCGTCCGTTTTGTGCTGGCCAAGGCGTATTTTCTAATAAACCTGGGCAGCGGCTCTCCTGAAAAGAGGTATTTACTGTAGATAGCCTATAATTGTCATGACTAGATGCACCAAAGGTTTTTATATGAAGTGGTTCGGTATTATAATCTCTCTTTTACTGGCGCTGTTGCTCATTGTCTACACGCTGCTCTTCACCCCCTTCGGAAACGGTATACTCAAGCCTGTTTTAGAATCGAGACTCAATGCCGAACTGCATACAGATGCAGTGGTTGAGATCTTTTCGCTTGACATGAGCCAGTTTGATATCAAAATCGCACTGACCCCTTCCAATATCATTACCGCTTCAGGAACTTATTCGCTTTTTTCACGGTCTGTTGATGCTTCCTATACGGTTGCTTTTGAAATGATGAGTGAGCTTGAAACACTGCTGCAGCGCAGATCCGAAGGCAAGCTCCATATCAGCGGCACAGCAAAAGGGAATGCCCGCGATATGAAGATAGCCGGGGAGAGTGACATCGCCTCTTCCCACACCCGTTATGATGTCACGCTCAAAGCATTCAGCCCGGCAAGCATCATCGCCAATATCGATAATGCCCAGCTTGATGAGCTTCTGGCACTGGCCGGAGAAAAGGCTTATGCCGACGGCGATCTTTTTCTGCAGACAGAGATCAAAGGTCTTGATGTCAAGAATCTTGACGGCGAGATCAGCTTTCTGGTCAAAAACGGCAAGGTTGACACCGCGCTGATGCACGATGACTTCAATATAACGCTGCCGCAGACCCGCTTCGGCGTCAAGGTCCTCTCCAAACTTCAGGGTAGCGCGGTCGATTATGCTGCCAACGTGCAGTCGAATCTTCTCGCGCTCAACTCCAAGGGCAAGCTTAACGTGGCGCCGCTGAGCATGGATCTCGATTATGATCTCAATATCAAAGAGCTTGCACTGCTGCGCCCTGTCACCAATGCACCGTTGCGAGGCGCCTTTGCGACAGAGGGTCACGTCAAAGGCGATGAAGCCGCACTTGCCGTTTCAGGCAGAAGCGACATCGCCGGAAGCGACACCCGTTATGACATCACCCTGGCACAGTTCAAACCCTCCAGGGTGCTCGCAACGGTTAAGAATGCCAAGCTTTCAAAACTCCTTTATCTCTCAGGCGAAACGAAGTATGCCGAGGCGGACATCAATCTCGATGTAGACCTCTCCGATCTTGACCCTCAAAATCTGAAGGGCCGTGCAGACCTGGTTGTCAGCAGCGGCACGGTTTACCCGCAGGAGATGAAAAAAGCGTACGGCATAGCACTGCCTAAAACGAATTTCAGCACCAAGTTCAGTGCCGACCTGAAAGGAAAAGAGGTCAACTACACCCTTGCACTGCTCTCCAATCTGGCAAAGATCGGCTCCAAAGGTTCTTTTGAGCCGGCCACCCTGAAAAGCGATGTGACCTATGATCTGAACATCAAAGAACTGGCGCTGTTCAAACCGCTGACGAAGGCGCCGCTTCGCGGTCCTTTTGCGACGTCGGGCCAGATCAAAGGCGATAGAAAAGCGATGCGCCTCCAGGGCAGATCGGACATCGCTGCAAGCAAGACCACCTATGACCTTGCACTCAAAGCGATGAAGCCTGAGCGATTACAGGCGCAGATCAAAAATGCCCGTCTCGAAAAGCTTATCTATATGGCAGGCGAACCGAACTTTGCAAACGGCGAACTCAACGCCGATATAAAACTGGATAACCTTGACCCTGACAACCTGAAGGGCAGCGCCCAGATCGGTATCACAAAAGCAGCCTTCAACGCGAAAGTCCTTAAAGAGAGCTACGCGATCGACCTGCCGAGAACAGCATTCAGCAGTGACCTGTCGGCAAAACTTGCCGGCAAGGATATCCGGTATACGGCCTCATTTGACTCAAATCTCGCCAAGATCGATTCAAAAGGGACGATTCAGCCCAAAACATCGGCAATGGACCTTGATCTGCAGCTCGCGATAGCCAGACTTGAGCTCCTGAAGCCGATCACCAATGCACCGCTTCGCGGACCGCTGACACTCTCGGCTGACGCCAAGGGCGATGAAAAGTCACTCAAACTAAACGGCAGTGCAAAGATTGCCGGAGCCGATGCCGGTTTCAAAGCGACACTGGAATCGTTTGCACCGCGAACGCTTCAGGCTAAAATCGTCAACATGCAGCTTGCAAAGCTCTTGTATATGGTCGAACAGCCCCATTATGCGGATGCGCTGCTGAACGTCGATGTCAATATTGACGATGCCCGTGAGGGGCAGCTCTCCGGCGAGATCCTGAGTAGAGTCACAAAGGGCAGTATGAACACCAAAACAGTTGAAAAAGCGTTTGAATTTACAGCAATGCCAAAGACAACTTTCAGTGCCAAAACCGTTTCGAAGCTCTCAAAAAATCTCATCGACACCCGGGTCGATGTGGACTCAAACCTGGCAAAACTTACTGTCAGGCAGGCGCGATTTGATGTCGAAAAAGCGTCACTGCAGGCAGATTACAAGGCGGATATTCCAGATCTCGACAGACTCTATTTTGCGACCCAACGTCATCTGAAAGGGGCGCTCAGTGTAAGCGGAGAACTCTCCAAAGCCGAAGCGCTGGACTTCACTGCGCACTCAAAACTCTTCGGCGGCACTGTCGATGCCAGATTGCACAATGACGATCTTCATGCCGACATGGCAAAGCTCAACACCCTCGGTCTGCTGAAGATGCTGATCTACCCTGAGATCTTCGACTCTACGCTCAACGGCAGACTCGACTATAACCTGGCTAAAAAGATCGGCACATTCAAGGCCAAAACCACCGATGGCCACTTTACCAAAAACCAGATGCTGGACCTGGTAAAACAGTACGGCAAAACCGATCTTTACAAAGAGCTCTTTGTTGCGACCCTGATGAGCCGCATCAAAGAAGAGAAGATCTATTCCGATCTTGATATGCGCTCCAACAGATCCTCCATTATCGGTAAAAATATCTATCTCAACTCAAAAACGAAGCAGATCGATGCCAAGCTCGACATCAATGCCAATAACAATCAACTGAAAGTGGCGTTAAAAGGCAGTGTTGACAAGCCGAAAGTGACGGTGGATGCCTCGAAAATCATTGAAAAAGAGCTCAAGAAAGAGGCGGGAAAACAGATCAACAAGCTGTTTAAAAAGCTGTTCTAAGGAGAATTATGCCGTTTCTGCTGCAGAATGAGCGTGTACGCAGTTGTCTGATCCGATCTCTCTCCGGAAGAAACAGATGCTCAGTGACGATGCAAAATAGTGATATAATGAAGATGGCTTAATCGGTCCGGTTTAGCCCGGTTCCATGCTCTGGAATCAAACAATGTTATCGAAAGTGGGGTTGCATGCGTTTTATTCATTTTGCCCGGGTTGCTCTCCTGCTGTTTGCCTTGAATGTCATACCGGCCGTTCTTTTTGCTGATGAGACGGTACACATCGGTGTTCTTGCAAAGCGCGGTTCAGCACATACCCTGAGCCGATGGCAGCCTACTGCCGATTATCTGAGCCGAGAGATCCCGGGTTACCGTTTTACCGTAGTGCCGCTAGAATTCGACGAGATAGAGAAGAGTGTGGCGGCGGGAGACATTGAGTTTATCCTGGTCAACCCGGCAATCTATGTCGAGCTTGAAATGCATTACGGTGTCGGGCGCATTGCTACGATGATCACCCGTAACGGCGGAAAGGGATACTCCCAATTCGGCGGGGTGATCTTTACACGGGCGGACCGTTCAGATATCCGACAGATCAGGGATATGGACGGAAAACGTTTTGATGCGGTAGATAAAGATTCACTGGGCGGTTTTCTGGCAGCCTGGCGAGAGATGGAGGAAGCCGGTCTTTCGCCCTACAAAGATACGACCTTGAACTTTTTGGAAACCCACGATAATGTGGTCTATGATGTGCTTGACGGACGTGCCGATGTCGGTACGGTTCGCTCCGACACGCTCGAACGTATGGAGTCTGAAGGCAAAATCGACATTTCGAAAGTAAAGATCATCAACCCGAAGCTCCACAAAGGGTTCGGTTACCTCTGCAGTACCCGTCTCTACCCGGAGTGGCCCATGGCCAAAACCCGCCTCACCTCCGAATCACTGAGCAATGCGGTTACCGCTGCACTGCTGCGAATGCAGACCGACAGCCCCGCAGCAGAAGCGGCAGAGCTCTCCGGCTGGACAGTCCCGCGCAATTATCAGCCGGTGCACGAACTCCTGCGAGAGCTGCATGTCGGTCCCTATGCCGGGTATGGCAGGATCACCTTTGAAGATCTGCTGCTGTACTACTGGCACTGGCTGCTCACGCTTATCGTGGCCTTGGTACTGCTTACGAGTGCCGTTATTTACGTCACACGGCTCAATCAGAGGCTGCGCGAGACGGAGCGTGAACTTACCGAAGCGCGTGACAACCTTGCACAGAAGGTGTATGAACGCACCAAAGAGCTGGAGGAGAGCCATCGGCACCTGGAACGCATCAGCAAGGAGTGGAACGATGCTTTTGATGCCATTGCCGATCCCATCTTTATTCATGATCGGGATATGAATATCGTGCAGGCGAATCCCGCCTATTGCGAACGTGCAGGGCGTACGCTCGAAGAGATGGCCGGCCGCCCCTACTATGAGTTCTTTCCGAGACTTGGCGCTCCGCTTGCGGGCTGTCTGGAGTTCCCTGAGCAGCTGAAACCCGAGGGCAACGAGCTGCAGCTTCCCGAAGGCGAGATATTTGTTTCGCGTTCTTTCAGCATTGTCCGTGCTGACAGCTCCGCCGGCTATGCCATCCATATTTTAGAAGATGTAACAGAAGCACGCCGCGGCGAATCGAGGCAGCGAACGATGAGCAGGGCGCTGGAGCAGGCCGGAGACGGGGTGATGATCTTCGACGCACAACGCCGTGTGCTCTATTGTAATCCCGCACTGCAGCAGCTTTTAAACAGCAACGGAGAAGAAAATTGCGAAACGCCGGACATGATGACCGGCGATATCGTCTCGCGGCATTTTACAGGGCAGCTGCTGCAGCTCTTCAAAGCGGCAGAAAAGGGTAAAAGCGCTTCGGGTGAAATGGCCCTCTCTTCCGAGCATGCAGGAAAACGGCCTGTTTTCATCACCGTGAGCTGTATCAAAGGTGAAAACGGAGAGCGTGAAGGCTATGTTCTGACAGTGCTCGATCTCAGCGAGGTCCGGCAGGCGGAAGAGGCACTGATCTATCGTATCGATCTGGAGTCAATGATCGCCGGTATCGCATCGAGGCTTGTGAATGTTGAAGGAGAGGCGATTGACCGGGAGATCAATGACGCGCTGCAGCAACTCGGTGAATTCGCCGCCACCGACCGCGTCTATCTGTTCAGTTATGAACCGCAGAGCGACAGTGTCAGCAATACCTATGAATGGTGTGCCCCGGCTGTCGAGCCTCAGATAGAGAGACTGCAGGCATTGCCTCTCGTACAATTTCCTTGGTTGCGCGGAGAGTTGTTGGCCAATAGAGAGGTGGTGCTCCCCGATGTCGCTGCATTGCCGGAGACCGCTTCGATGGAACGTGAGGCGTTTCTGCACCACGGGATTTTGTCGCTGCTGATGGTACCGTTGAATTTCGGCGGCAGTTTTTCAGGTTTTATCGGGTTCGACAATATGCGTGAGATGCGCAGATGGAAGGCGGAAGATATTCATCTGCTGCGGCTCGCGGGAGAGATCATCATCAACAGCCTTGAACGGGTAGGGACGATGGACAGGCTGAAGCGCAGCGAGGCCAGCCTGGCCGCGGCTCAGGAGATCGCACAGCTGGGAAACTGGGACTGGAACATCGTGACCGATGAGCTTCGCTGGTCGGACGAGATCTACCGCATCTTCGGGCTGAAGCCGCAGGAGTTCGGTGCCACCTATGACGCCTTTTTAAAAGCAGTCCATCCCGAGGATCGTGAAACTGTGATCAGCGAGGTCAACAAAGCGGTCGCAGGCGAAAAAGAGTATGCCATCGATCACCGCATTCTGCGTCCGGACGGCTCCGACTGTATCGTCCATGAGATCGGGCGGGTGGATTTTGACGAGACGGGAGCGGCGCTACGGATGATCGGTACCGTGCAGAATGTTACCAAGCTTCGCAATGCCGAGCATGAGATGCAGCGTCTGAACAGAGCTTTGCGTACGTTAAGCCGCTGCAACACGACCCTGGTACATGCGCATGATGAGCAGGCGTTAATGGACGACATCTGCCGCATTCTAATCGACAGCGGTGGTTACCGATTTGCGTGGGTCGGTTATGCCGAGTCTGACGAGGGCAAAACGATACGACCTGTTGCATTTGCCGGGTATGCGCAGGGTTTTATTGAGACGGTCAATGTGTGCTGGTCCGATGATGAAAGAGGCAACAACCCGGCAGGGCAAGCCATACGGAACAAAGCGCCTTTTGTCGCTCGCGATATCGCCGGTGCGGTTGACACGTTCGGACCCTGGCGAGAGGCGGCGCTGGAGCAGGGATACGTGTCGGTCATCGCTTTGCCGCTTATCTCCAAAGATGAAGTCTTCGGTGCGATTGTCATCGATTCATCAGAATCCGATGCCTTTGACGAACATGAACTGATGCTGCTTGTGGAGATGGCGGGGGATCTTGCCTTCGGTATCCGAACACTGCGCAGCAGAGATGAACACCTGCACGCCGAGCAAACGCTGAGAGAGACAGAAGCACGTTACGAAGAGCTGTATGAAAAAGCACCCAATGCCTATATTTCGGTCTCTGCCGATGATGGCAGCCTGCTGCAGTTTAATCAGTCGCTCTGCGATATGCTGGGGTATGAACGTGCAGTATTGAGTGGGAAAAAGCTCTTTGACCTCTACGGTGATACTCCCGATGGATTGCCTCGTGCGAAAGCGTTGTTCAAGCGTTTTAGTGAAGGCGAAAGTGTCAGGAATGCGGAACTTCAGATGCGCCATGCCGACGGTCATCCCGTCTGGGTCAGCATCTCTGTCGAACCGGTGAAAGACGCGCAGGGCATAGTACGAGAAAGCCGTTCGAGCATTACCGACATCACTGCACGCAAAAAGGCCGAAGAAGAGCAGCAGCGCTTTGCCGACCAGCTGCAGACCTCATTGATCCAGACGATCCGTGCCATTGCGCTGACCATTGAAAAACGCGATCCCTACACGGCGGGTCATCAGGAGCGCGTAGCCGAGCTTGCGGTGAAGATCGGTGAATGCATGGGCCTCGATGAAAAGCGTCTTGAGGGGCTGCACCTCGGGGCACTGATCCACGATATCGGAAAGATTTCGGTCCCCGCAGAGATACTGAACCGCCCCGGAACGCTTGAAGATGCGTTATATACCATTATCAAGTCCCACCCTTCTGTGGGGTACGATATCATCAAGGGGATCGACTTTCCGTGGCCGCTGGCCGAGATGGTGCTGCATCACCACGAACGTCTGGACGGCAGCGGCTATCCCGATGGGCTTAAAGGCGATGAGATATCGCTGGAGTCACGCATTCTGGCAGTAGCAGATGTGGTAGAGGCGATGGCTTCGCACCGTCCGTATCGTCCCGCACTCGGAGCGGACACGGCATTGGAGGAGATCGAACAGGGGAAAGGAACGATATATGACCCTGATGTGGCGGAGTGCTGTATCAGGCTGCTTCGTGAAAAAGGCTAGACCTGGCCGTAAGCCGCATACCCGTAATCCGGCTTTGCGGATCCGCCGCTACAAAAACTGTTACTATCCTCATGATCCCAACGTTTATTAGACAGGGCTGTTTTAGATGCACTTGGGCCGAAATATCATATTCAGATGACAAACGGCAGTAAAAGCATTAGAAAACAGTACTGCTAAAATTCAACCGGTTCAGGAAAGAGTACTCACCAGAATTTCGACGCGGTTTCGCCCATTCTCTTTGGCCTGATATAGTGCATCATCCACCCTTTTCAATAAGGTGGTCGAATTGTCGTCCGGTGCAAACGAAGTCACCCCGAAACTGACCGTCATGGTCCCGACATGCGTGAAAAGATGCTGCGCGACCTCATTGCGGAGTTTCTCAGCCGCATCGACGGCGGCTGTCCCGTCTGATTGCGGCATCATGATCATGAACTCCTCGCCGCCCCACCGTGCAACGATATCGACCGTACGAATATGTTTTTTCACCAAAGCAGTAAGCTCTTTGAGCACTGAGTCGCCTACATCGTGTCCGTAAGTGTCATTCACCCGTTTGAAAAAATCAATATCGTACATGAGTATCGACAGGGGCGTGCCGTATCTATTGGCACGTTCGAGCTCTTTTTCGAGCAGCGTGCTGAATTCTCTGCGGTTGGCGATAGCGGTAAGACTGTCGGTCGTAGCCAGCAGATAGATCTCATCGTCGGCCCGTTTGCGTTGGACGGATGAAGAGAGGACATTGGCCAAAGCCTGCAAAAAGTTCAGGTCATCACTGCTGAATTCACGCGGGTATGACGCAAATACGCCCAATATCCCGAAGAAATTTCGGGTTGAACCGATGAGCAGAGTGACGCCGCTGACTGCACCCAGCAGCCTCATCAAGGCCTGACTTGCCCGGTCAGGTTCGGTAGGCGGATCGCTCCAGAAGAGCGGTTTTTCTGAGGGCTGAGATAAGTGCGCCAACAGCGCAAAATCCGCATTAATCAGCAATTGACCCTCTTCCAGTATATTCAAACCGGTGCCGGCCCGCAGCAAGAGTGTCTCGTGCTGCGCTTCGAGGATCAGACAGAACCCGACTTCCAAAGTTCGCGTAACCAGCGTAACCGCACGTTCGAATACCGTGTTCAACTCTTCTCCTGACAAGGCAAAAGAGCCGAGTTCGGCGACAGCCGCCTGTTCATGCTCCCTGGTGGCCAGCAGCTCTTCTGCCTGCTTGCGGGAGGTAATATTAAGCACATAGATGCGGATCAGATCAGCTTCTTTGATATAGGAAATATGCTGTTCGTAGACTGAACCATCCAGACTGATCTCGCGAATGTGCTCCTGCTGATGGCTTTGCCGTAGCGTGGCGGAGATCTGAGCTATTCCCTGCAACAGCGGGTGTGTCTGCCCTGTGCTGCTCAAGTCCGGAAATGCTTGTTCGGCCGCCGGGTTGATGTAGGTCACCTCTCCTGTGGAACCGACTTCGATCACCGGATCGGGATTCAATCTGGGATAGGAGGCCAGGCGGAGAATCTCTTCCTGTGCCTGCTGCCGGTCGACACCATGTTTGATGTTCTGCAGAAGATCATCCATCTGGTAGGGCTTGAGTAGATAGGAGAATGCGCCCTTTTTGGTGGCATCGATGGCCGTTTCCATGGAGGCGTGGCCTGTCAGGATGATCGCCTCCGTTAACGGCGAGATCGCCTTGATACGTTCCATTACCTCAAGCCCGTTCATATCCGGCAGCATCAGATCGATCAAGGCCAGACTGATCGTATTCTGTGACAAAGCGGCAACCGCTTCTGCTCCGTTACCGGCGAGGATTGGCTGGTAGCCCTTGATACGCAGAATGTCGCCAAGAGTCTTTCTAAGGTTCCGGTCGTCATCGACTACCAAAATATTGGCTGTTTGTTTCATAATACCTCTTTTGCCTTCCTGATTATACTGTTATAAAGAAACTTCGCTTAGGGTGCGAGCAGCATATTCTGCAGTTTCTTGAGGCGGATCTCTTCGATCAGGTCCAGCAGGTCCTTGGTCTCGAAGGGTTTGTAGAGGCTGGTATAAGCGCCGATCTTGAGCCCTTTTTCAATCGATACACCCATTTCATTGCGATACCCGGTCACCAGTACCACCGGTTTGGAAGGGTATTTGGCCCGTATCTGCTGCAGCACATCTAGGCCGTTCTCTTCTCCCAGCTTAAGATCAAGCAAGATGACAAGCTTGTAGCTTTTTTCCATATGTTCCATAACGTTCTTGGATGTGTTTTCTGTTTCGACCTGGTAGCCTCTAAGGGTCAGTATATCTTTTAAGGTCTTGCAGAATGCGGGGTCATCGTCGACGATCAGGATACTCTCTTCTTTTCGAAGCAGGGAGAGAAAGGAGAGAATGACATGGAAGTTTATCGGCTTGTTCAAGATGGCATAAGCACCGGCCTGTTTCGCTTCTGCCGTCATCTCATTGCTGGCATAGGCACTGATCAGGACGACAGGCAGGTCGGGGGTGATCTGATGCATCTGTTTCATTGCTTCGATACCGCTTATACCGGGCATTTTGATATCCATCAGGACACAATCCGGCAGGTCGGTTTTTGTTATGTTGACCGCCTCTTCGCCGGTATAGGCGGTAATGGTCTCATACCCCTTGATCTTTAGAATGTCACACGTCGTTTTAACGATACGTCGATCGTCGTCCACTACCATGATTTTCATTGCCGCTCCTTTGTTTTTGTTGAATACGTCAGAACCGTCACACCGTTGACTGGCAAAGTAACAGAGAATGTACTGCCTTTACCCGGTTTACTTTGGACTTCTATACTGCCGCCATTGGCCTCGGTCAGGTTTTTCACCACAGCCAGACCTAAGCCGATGCGCCGCGTTTTGGTGGTGAAGAGCGGCTGAAACAGTTTGTGAAGGGTCTGCGGCGTCATGCCGCTGCCGCTGTCGCGTATGCTGACGGTGACGGTTGTTCCTTCTGGTTCCGCCCGGATCTCAAGCGTACCGCCCTCTGGCATCGCTTCTACCGCATTGCTGAGCAGGTTGCGAAACACCTGCTGTATCTGCAGCGGATCAACCAGAAGTTGCGGGCTTGAATCGGGGATATCGAGTTGTACTGTGACCGATTCGGGAATAGGACAGGCACGTAAAGCCTGTGTGATCATCTCCCTGATCTCTACACTGTCAGGGTTCGGAGGTTTGGTACGCACTGCGTCCAGAAGGTCGGAGAGGATATGATCGGCTGCCGTGATCTCATCGTGAATGATCTCCAGGTACTCTTTGACGCTCTCATCGGCATCGGGCAGTACGGCGTGAAGGAAATAGACGGCGTTGTTCATCACACCGAGCGGATTGCGCAGCTCATGTCCCACGCTGCTGGCGATTTTACCTAACACGATAAGCCCCTCTGTTCGCACCAGTTCCTCCTGCGCTTCGAGCAGCTGCTGCGTACGCTCTTTTACCTTCCTATCCAGTTTTTCGTTCACATCGTGGAGCTGCTCTTCTGCCAACTTGCGCTGTTGAACCTCCTCCCGCATCACATTGAGCATCGCCGTAAAAAAAACAAGAAGAAACAAGCTGTCAATGAAGGGGGTGATAACACCGGCAAATTCCAGTTCGGGGTTGTATCTCCCGTCCCACAGAAAATCGATCGTCAAGACAATTATGACCGAAAGACTCACCGCCGCCAGGATAAATAGCGCGGCAAAACGGAGCGTACCGACCATGAGAAGGCGATGTACCGTCTGTTTCAGTAGCTGTTTCAAAAAGTGAGGCTGATTTTTCGATCTAAGGTTAGAGATTTCAGTGTCCATTTAAGATACTCCTTCCTTCTCATCTGCTGCCGGCAGCGTAACGGAAAAGACGCTTCCTTTACCGACCTCGCTCTGCACTTCAACCCTGCCGCCGTTGGCTTCGGTCAGGTTTTTCACGACTACAAGACCCAGCCCGATGCCCCGCGCCTTGGTCGTGTACAGGGGCTGAAAGAGATTCTCAAGCTGCTCCTTCGTCATGCCGATTCCGCTGTCGTGTACGCTGATGACGACCGCTTTTCCTTCTTCGGCTTCGGCGGCGCTGATCTCCACTATCCCCCCATCCGCCGTAGCGTCCACGGCGTTGTTGATCAGTTTCTCGAACACCTGCTGGATCTGGCTGGCATCGACCCGGATGGCGGGAAGTTTTTCGGGTATCTTCAGGTTGATGCTCAGGCCGGAGGGGAGGGTGTATCTGCGTAAGACCTGACTGAGCAGTTCCGTAACTTCATGTGTGGCCAGTGCCGGGGGGATGGTACGCACAGCATCCATCAGAGCAGCCACGATGAGCTCCGAACGGTCAATCTCGTCTCGGATGATGTCCAGGTACTCCTTGACCCTGACATTGCTCCCGTCATCTATCGTCAGGAGGAAATAGACTGCGTTGTTCATCACCCCCAGGGGATTGCGAAGCTCATGCCCAACGCTGCTTGCCACCAGGCCTAGCATAGCGAGCTTTCCTTTGTGTACCAGCTCATTCTGGGCCTCTCTCAATCGGACGACCATGCTGTTGAAGCTATCCGCCAGCATGCCGAATTCATCCTTGCTTTTTACAGCTACCCTATGATCCAGGTTTCCCTGTTCCACCCAACGTACACCCTTGACAAGTTCATCCAGCGGTCGGAGGAAGAGGTGCCCGATGACAGCAAACAGCAGGGCCGCTGCCAGCATCACGCCGAAGACCAGCAGCCCGATGTTTTTCGCCAAGACGATGATAGGCGCAAACATCAGCTTAAGCGGCATCTCCAGCATCAGCGTCCAGCCTTTGTCCTGGCCGTCGGACGACGCCTTTTGGCGCAGGTCCACCGCCAGCGAAGCGCCTCCGCCGTGGGTGGAACTGGTCAGGATGGCGTAGCCTGCATCGAAGCCCGGCAAGGGTGTCCGCGTCTGGTTCATGGCGGGAAGCAGCAGCGATGACATATGCAGATGATCGTCGCTGCGTTTCCCGATAACCGTCCCCTTGTTGTCGAACAGATGGACGGTGGCTGTCCTCGGGACATGGTCGAGTATTTTCTGGATAGTCGTCCACGCGTAATGGGCCACTACCACTCCTACCACCTTGGCGGCATCTTTGCGGTCGAAAACCGGTACGGCGATGATCGCCACCTGCTGATTGGTATGACGGCATACGATTATATCGGAAGAGTAGGTCTCTCCGTGCAGGGCGTGTTCGAAGGCAATACGGGACTTAGGGCTCTCGGCCAGGGAAGTAATGTCGTTTGCTTCCAGGGGAGAAAATACCGTCTTGCCGTTGCTGTCGAACACAGCCATTGCTTCCCAGGGGCCGGTCAGTTCGGCCCGCTCCTTCAACTCGTTGGCAACGGTGTCGGCCATCTCCTCATTCGTCAAAGGCGACGCGAGGTACTCCCGCAAAAAGTTATCGGAAGCTATCACATTGATCTGCCCTTTGGCCGTTGAGAGTGCGTAATCGAGTTCGCGCATCACCTGCACAGCGATCTGGACTTGTTCGTGGACGATGCGCTCCTGCAACGGAGCACGTGCCTGGTAGAATACGGCAACCCCGAGAAGCGGCCCGATGATTATCGCAGCCACAGCCGCGCTGAGTCCGATTTTAGTGGCGAAACGCATTTAGATCTCCCTGACGGACAAACTGTCGCTCGGCAGTGTTACGGTAAAGGTCGTGCCCCGGCCAACCTCACTCTCGACTGCGACAGTACCGCCGTTGCCCTGGGTCAGGTTCTTCACTACCATCAGGCCCAGCCCGATGCCGCGCGCCTTGGTGGTGAAGAGCGGCTGAAAGAGATTCTTCAGCTGCTCCGGTGTCATACCGGTGCCGCTGTCATGAATGCTGAGGGCGAGGGTGCCGCCCTCTCTGTTTCCGGCTGCGCTGATCTCCAGCACACCGCCGTCGGGCATCGCCTCCATAGCGTTGCTGATCAGATTGCGCAAGACCTGGTGGATCTGCAGGGCATCCACATGCAGGGACGGAAGCGTTGCCGGTATCTTCAACTTCACGGTGACAGTGGAGGGGATGGTCAGCTTGCTAAGAACCTGCTCGATCAACCTCGCGACATCCACGTCTTCGGGCTGCGGTGTTTTGGTGCGCACCGAATCGAGCAGGTCGGAGACGATGCGCTCGGAATCGTCGATCTCATTCTGGATGAGATCCAGGTACTCCCTGACGCTCTCATCGGCGTCAAAAAGTACAGTTTGCAGGTAATAGACGGCGTTGCTCATCACCCCCAGCGGATTGCGCAGCTCATGCCCCACGCTGCCGACCACCTGCCCAAGCACCGCGAGCTTCTCCTTGCGCAGCAGCTCCTCCTGGACGCTCAGCAGCTGCTGCGTGCGCTCCTTCACCTTAACCTCAAGCTCTTCGTTGAGTTTGCGGATTTTTTCTTCCGCATGTTTACGCTCGGTGACGTCCCGAGCGATCCCGATCGCCGCAATCTCGCCGCCGGGGTCTACCGGTACGATGCTGAGCTCAGAATCAAAATAGTCCCCGGACTTCTTGGCAATGCGCAGCTCAAAAAGCGGTGTGGAGTGGCCGGCAAGTGCGGTTTTGAAAACTTCGACGGCACGCGGCAGATCGTCCGTATGGATAATAGGGGCGAAGGGCTCTCCGACCCACTCATCGGTTCGCCAGCCGGTCAGACGCTCGAACGCAGGGTTGAGAGAGTTGAACGTTCCGTCCGGCGTCAGGAGATATATGATGTCGTCAGCATACTCGAAAATACCCCGGTAGCGGATCTCGCTCTGACGGATCTTTTCCTCTGCCTCTTTGCGTTCGGTGATGTCGCGGAACGACCAGATACGCCCATAGATATGACCATTACTGTCGATCACCGGTGCCGAATAGCGCTCCAGAATGGTACCGTCTTTAAGCGTGATCTCGTCTTGCGATATCTCCTTTGGATGAGAATAGAGGTAGAGCACCTTGTCGACAAACTGCTTGGGATCGACGGTTGTGTCCATCACGTGCTGCACCTGCCGGCTGTCGTCCGGATCGGCCGCGATCTCTTCGGGAATCTTCCATAGTTCGATCGCGCGCCGGTTCTGCAGGATCTTTTTGCCTTCCGGATCGACTACGATAATCCCGTCGGCTGAAGTATTCACCAGCGTCTCGAAAAATGTTGTTTTTGCACTCAACTTATTTTTCTCGAGCATGCGTTCGGTGATGTCCTGCCACATCCCCGCCATGTACATCGGTGTGCCGTCATCCGCCCGTATCAGCTTCAGAGAATCCTGTATCCAGATGTAGCTTCCATCAGCGCTCAGCCAGCGGTATTCGCAGGCGTGCGTCCCTTTTTCGAACAGAAGCGCTATCCCGGCAGAAACAGTGGGGGCATCGTCGGGGTGGATGCGCTTGAACCATAAATCATGATCTTCAATAAAATCCCCTGGTGTATATCCGGTAAATGAAAGCACGTTTTGGGACATGTACATGACTTCGAAGTCGCCTTCGGCCTTACAGCGGTAAACAGCGACAGGCAGTGCGTTCAGCAGGATCGACAACTGCTCGTTTGATGCCAGGAGATCCGCCGTGCGTTTGGCCACCTCTTCTTCAAGAAATTGGCGCTGTTGCGCCAGTTCGTCGTCGCGGTTCTGTATCTGTGCCAGCATGGTGTTGAACCCCTTCGCCAGCATTCCTGTCTCATCATTTCCGTGCAGCGCTGCGCGCAGGCTGAAGTTGTTCTCACGTGACACACTGTTCATCAGAGCGACCAGGTTCTGCAGGGGGCCGGTTATGGCCGGAAGCAGCAGTATCAGCAGCAGTACTGCCACCAAAAATGCTCCCGCAGCAGCGGCAACGGTTACCGCTATGTTCCATTTGAGCTTTTCATACACCGGTGCCATACTGGAGCGTACATGGATCTGAGCGATCTCTTTCTGCTTTAATACGACGGGAACCACCACGTCGATGTATGCCGCAGTGTCGATGTGGCGCTCAACGTCTACTGCCTGATGTTGATGCGGCGGCATCACAATCCCCGGCCGCAGATAGAGCGCCAACTCTTTTCCGCGCTTGTCGAGGACCCCCGCAAACTCGATGCTGTCGATGTTGGCCAGCGCCCCCAATGTTTTCTCCGCTGCTTCGCGATCGTTTGCGGCCAGCTCCGCTGCGCTGATCGACGCGATTACGGAGACCTGGGCGGAAACGCTCTTCACCAGTTCCTCGCGCAGCATAAACCACTGAATCACGGTTATCAGCAGTATGGCAAACAGCATGGCCGCCACGGTGGCGAAGAAGGTGATAAAAATAAATTTGCGGCGAATGGATATATCTCTAAACCAAAGCGGGAATCTCATCTCATCGTACCCGGCTATGCAACGGTAAAAAAAGCATTGAGAAAAAAAAGCAATTCTTATACATTAAAAAACTCCTCAATGTTGCTATCTATGACATTATGTTGAATTATACGATTGTAGCACAGGTTTTCATGAATTGATAAGTGCTGTATGCTTTACGGCAAAATAAGGTGGGTGTGCCGCTTATAACAATCACGGTCCTTGGCGAAAATACATTGACCGTTCAAAAAAAATGCCGACAGTTAAAGCGCTTGAGGTATGACCGGCTCATTTGAAATCTGCAAAAGTGAAAATAGAAGTTGGATAGCGGGAGTCGTATGGTTTGTTGTGCAACGATTGATGTATGAAATAAAGCCGTCAGGAGTGAATTCCTGCTGGTCATACATTTCGATCTTAATCAGATGAGTATTTACCTTTCGCTGAATCTTTTTGTATCTGCTCCATGGTCCTGCCGGTTAGAACCGATCTGTTCTCTGTACTTGTCGGGTCCCTTCTTGCATCTGCGTCATGATCATCCACTTTTTTTAAAAACCATTTTTCATCTTTTCCCTGACGGAACCTGATCAGCGTATATTCTCCGGCAAGTTTTTTACCATGGAGTGTAAAAGTGGCGTGCCCGTTTTTAAGTTGATCTTTCATAGAGATAAGATTGCCGTCTTCATCTCTCCTGGCAATCTGATAGGTGCCGGCATCCCACACCATCACCGTGCCGCCGCCGTACTGATCTTCGGGAATGACTCCTTCAAAATCAGCATATTCCATCGGATGTTCTTCTGTGGGAACAGCAAGCCTTTTGTCATCAGGATCGGTAGATGGTCCCTTAGGCACTGCCCAGCTTTTCAATACCCCGTCAACCGCCAGTCTGAGATCATAATGCAGGTGGCTTGCCTGATGCTTTTGAATAACAAAAATCGCTTGCTCTTCTTTATTGCTGCTATCACCGAAAGGTTCCGAAGAGATATCGAAATCTCTCTTTTTATGGTATTCGGAGAGGAGTTCTCTATTTTTTTTAGTCAATTCCCGCTCCTTTTAGCTAAAGCCGTATGACTATTGAGCATACAAAGATACTCAAGCAAACGTTTTTCAATTTTCGGGAAAGATTGTCAGAGTCGACAAAACCATTTCGGTTACCCAACAAAGTGTTGATATCTACTGACGACTTGTCGGATTCGTCTCAACTGATCACGATCGCAGCTATACCGTAGTGAGGTTCACTACGGGCCAAAATATTAATCTTCTTTCGGCGGCAGCAGAAACAGTCGGCACCATCCATCAGGACTGATGGAGCCTTCTACCAGCGTGCATTCATTCGTTTTGGGAAGGAAATGCATGCAGGCACTGCACTTTTTACCGTCTTTCGGCGTATCCTGATACTGAATGATACTCTTGGCGTATTTGGCGGCTTGCAGCGGAACGGCACTGAACCCTGCCAGTCCCAACAGTGTCATATAACGAAAAAAATCTCTTCGCTGTCTGTTTAGAGGTCTCATCTTTTCTCCTTGATCGTTTTTGCGCCTTTAATGCCAATGACATCAGGTGGTTATGAAAGGATAAGGTTCATCGCATGAACAACATACCGGTCAACAGCTCTTGCTGACATGGCATTTCTGCTTGTAGTTTTCCGATACGAAATCCCAGTTGACCAGGTTCCAGAAGTTCTCCACATATTTTGGACGGGCGTTCCGGCAGTCGATGTAGTAGGCGTGTTCCCAGACATCGCAGGTCAAAAGCGGATGCTTTCCCTCGGTTCTGATGGGCGTCTGCGCATTGGAACCGTTCTCGATGGCCAGCTTTCCGTCTGTGCCGATGATGAGCCAGGTCCATCCTGATCCGAACAGTGAAACTGCCGAATTGGAGAATGTCTCTTTGAACGCATCAATGGAACCGAATGCTTCATTGATCGCTTGTAAAAGCTCTTTGGAGGGTTCTGTTTTTTCGGGCGACAGGCATTTCCAGTAGAAATCGTGGTTGAATGCCTGGGCGCCGTTGTTGAACAGAGCGCCGTCTGCCGTTCGGATCACCTCCAGCAGGGGCAAGTTTTCATATTGGGTCCCTTTGATCAGGTCATTGTATTTATTGACATAGGCAGCATGATGCTTGCCGTGATGGTAGTCTAAAGTCTCTGCGGAGATATAGGGTTCAAGTGCATCTTTTGAATACGGTAGGCTCGGTAAACTCAGTGGCATAACTGACTCCTTATTACAGGTGGGATTTTTTATTGTCTGATAAGTGATAACAAATATTAATTAACGCAAAGTATTGATATATGTTTGTAAGGAAAAATTAATTTTTATGCGAATCTCTTCGTCAGAGATCATCCCGGTCTCTGTGTATGATTTTTTATATAGTAAATTATGGGGCAGTTATTGGATCTGTCAAGATAGTCAGGTTGCTTCAGATCAGTATGTGTCATACAGGGTATAGCTGCTTTGATCGGTTTAATTAATATTTAATAAATATGTTTAATGGTTAAAATATATTTTAAATTAATAATATTCAACTAAAATAGAATAATTTATCTCAAGGACTTAACGATATGAGACGATTGATGATGACAGCGATAGCTGCAGGAATGGCTACGACATTAGTGAATGCACAAGAGACTGTTCCGCAGATGCAGATCAGTGAAGGCGGAAACATGGGTATGCAAAGGCATGTCATGTTGCAAAACGCAGAGACAGTTACGCCTGAAATGCAGCAGATGATGATAGAGTATCGGCAACAGCTGCGCGAAAGGCTGGGGTTTAATACAGTGATGCGCCATCCGAAGGTGATCAAAACGATGCTTTCAAATATGCTTGATAATCCGGATGCTATTAAGAAAGTCCTCAAGGACAATCCGACATTGAAAGCGAAACTCAGAGAGGTCCTTTAAATCTTTGGCCTACCCCTTTTCAAAACATGGTTTGGAAAAGGGGTAGGTTCTGCAGCAATAACAAGTGATGCACCCGTTGTGTATTGTATGGAATACTCCTGATTTTAATGATGCGGCGTTACCCCTCTGTAATCATCCTGCATAACTGTTGTAATATAGCTCCGATATGATTTAAAAACCCAATAAAAAGAGTCTATGATGTACAGGCTGCTTAAAAAATTCGACAACTTCTTCTTTAGGTTCATCTACCTCGATTATGAGGAGTATATTCTCGCGCATAAGATGTGCTGAAAAAAGGTGCCCTGGAAAGCATGAATTTTTAAGAGGATGCATTAATGTACTATAAGAGTTAAGAGATTCTAAATACTTTGTCATTTTTGCCAAGAGCATCTTTTTTCACTTGCTTTTTTATTTATATGATCACTGGCAGACGTACTGCGGCGCGTACATATATTTATGGCGCGAACAGCAGATTTCAGATGCCGGTACTACTCTTTTTTTCGATTGTTTTCATCGATCGCTTTTTGTGCCTTGTCGAAATAGTGCACCGGAAAGGTAAGGGCGCGTTTGAGTATATTGAACGGGGCGATGGCGATGTCTTTGGCCAGTGTGTTCTCTACTTTAGGGTCTTCGATAGGCCCTGTCAATGTGATGGTCGTTGTCACTTTATTATCGTCTTTGCCAAGAAGAATATAACCGATAAAAGGGATCTTCGCGAGGTTTGTAGTCGCATTGGTGACAAGAGAGGTCTCGACATCAAGTGTTTTTGTGTTGAGATCGACGCTCCCTTTACCGTTAAAAACGAGTTCATCCGCGTTGACATGAAAACCCTTGATCGTCAGCAGATCGTCTTTTAACGCAAACCCGCCGTAGGCTTCGCTGACTTTGAGTCCCTGCGTTGTGTAGTGCGGAACTGAAAAGGTGACAAGCGCCGGGATGGTGTTGACGAAGGCGAAGATATTGTTAACAGCTTTGTAGTCTTTGACGATGGTGTTTTTAACCTGTATGACACCTTCAAGATCATCCGGACTGCCTAAGGCATAGAAACTGAGCTCGCCTCCTTTGAAATCGGAAAACTCAGCCAGCCCGTTCATAAAGGTGTCATTGAGACTATCGCCGTAAACAAAGAGCTTTTTGTTGCTGTATTCAAGGGAGGCACCGCCTTTTTTGCCATGCAGAAGCTGAGTATTGAGATCACCGTCGAAATATTGCAGAAGCAGTTTGTCAGCCGGTGCGCTGCGCCCCTCGTTGATGTAAAGACTACTGTTGTCTGCTTCGATATCCGCCCGGAAACGGCTTTTAGTGCTATTTTCGTCAGTCGCAGGGTGCTCTTTGATGAAATTGAAAATTTCAGGGAGATTGAAGCCGACATCTTTGGCTTTGATTTTCAATCGTTCATGCTTCCAGCTTGCTTTGATCGTATTATTGATGGTCAAGGCAAGATTCTCATTGTTATAGATACCATTAAAATCAATCGTTTTGACGGGTATATTGTTTTTGACCAGGATCTCATAGGGGTAGGGAATATGACCGGAAAGGGTGATCGCACCGGAATCAGCGGCTGAACTTAGACGAAACTCACCCTCTGTGATATTGTATTCTGTCAGAAAAGGCGACTGTTGCGAGACAGTATTGATATCGCTGATACTTGCGTTCCACTCAGCTTCATTTTGCTGGTAGATTAGATCAAGACTCGGGATTTTAACGACTTGGGTACTGCCGTCTTTATCGACGGTCACCTTGATATCATTCGGAGTCTCAAGCAGGCGGGTGTTGCCTGTTTTTGCCTTCAGCCCCTTGAGCATAAAGCTCCCCCTGCTGCTTTGGGTGTTGTATGAACCGCTGAAATATGTCTCTGCCAGATCACTGAGTGCAATATGGGCCTCCTGAATGTAGACAAGGCTGTTTTTGTACGATAATATGGAAGGATAGAGGATGAACCGGGTCTCACCGAATTTCCAATCAGAACGCTTTTTGACATTGAGATAGAGACCGTCTCTGTACCTTATCTCTAGCGGAAGCGTGGTCTGTTCCAAGGAGAGTGAAGGCGTTTTAACCGTTAAAAGGTCAACAATAAGGTCTGTCTCGAGTTTTTTGATATTGAAACGGCCGGTAACGTACCCTTTGAAGATCGATTCGCTGCTTACGAGTGTTGTCGGAACAGTGCCGCTCAGGGTTGAAAATTTAAAAGGGGCCGTGAACGGATTGATGACGATCTGGTTTTGATTGAGGCGCCAATAGCTTTTTGGGATCTTGAGGCGCTCTTTTTTTGGTTCTATGAGGTAGGTGAGCTCGAGCGCTTTCTGTTCAGGATCCATCTCAAACCGGCTGCGGTCACGCTTGAATGTCAACCGGTGCAGTGCAATATCAAATTTTCCAATCCCTTTTGCGGGGTTGAACTGACCTGTGAGGTCGGCATTGATGGCGTCGTCTAGCAGAGTGGCATTGAGTTTTTGAATGTCGACATCGCTGTTATTCAGGTTGACAACGACATCTTTGACATCGATCGGGGTATTGGAGAAGTTAAAGGTCGCCTCATCCGTTTTGAAGCTCCCCTCTGCACCGACATGGAGCGTGTTTAATTCAACCCATATCGCAAGCTTCACAGCGGTTTTCCCTCTGGTCTGGTAGAACGGAAGGGAAATGCCATAGCCTTTCAGCCAGGGGAGCATCTCCTGTGTCACCTGGGCGTTTGTATCGACATCGACCGTCAAAAGAGGGTTTGACGGGTTTGAAAAATCGATCTTCAACCAGGTCTTTTCACCAGGTTGCGCGTAGTAGGTCGCCTCTCTGGGGTAGATACTTAAGACGCGGTCTTTAAAGGTGACATCGACATATTTGGCAAAAACAGGCGCATACCCCTGCGCGAAAGTGTATTGAACATCATCGTAACGAAGCCGGGCATCCAGCGTGTCAAGCAGGGTGATCGGGTTGTCATAGACCAGCGTACCTTTGAAATATTTCAGGTCGATCGCTTTTCCGCTGTGGTAGTCGGCCACCCATGGTTCGACCTTTGGGTGGAGATGGGCAATGCGGACAGCCGGTTTGATCGACTTGGTGAAAGGTTCCGTACCTCTGCCCCACAGTTTCACTTTCTGCCGATCAGCTAAAAGGTAGAGCTTCAGCGGCATCACATCGCCGGCATTGATGTTCAGATCGCCGTAGAGTTTGGCATCATGGGTATCGATCAGGAGTTTGCCGTTCATACTGCTTTTACTTGATGCCGCCAGAAACTTGTTGATATCGAGCAGCAGCAGATGATCGGCCATAGTGACGGTGGCAGAGAGCTTAAACGTCGGACCATCGATATTGAGGTAGCCGGCAGTGCGCTCTTTGTAGCGAAAAGTAGCATTGATGTCATTGTACCGGATACGTTGGACTGTGATATCCGAGAAAAGAAGATCTAAAATACGAGACTTTTTCAACAGTGCCTGCGGGTCTATCGCTCTGATATCAAACTTTTTCTTTGTGTTACTTTCTGTAATTATGATCGACCCGACATCGACAGCTATCTTTTCATCCCACTTTATGTATAATTGTTCGATTTTAATACCCGGCAGCCTGAAATTGTCCAGGTGTAAGCCGATGTGCAGTGTAAAATAGATTGAAAAAAGAGCAGCAAAGATGAAAATTAGCAGATCGATGATGGCAGAGTGGATCTTGGAGATGGCTCTGATAATAGCGCTGTCGTTCATGTATTACCTAAATCTGGGCCTGACGACCTCGAAAGTGCTGTATGTTCCCCAAGGATCAATAACCAGGATTATAACACATCTGCAAGCTGAAAACATCGATGTCTCACCTCTTGACGCCTTTTGCATGCGCTTTATCGGGCTGCCTCAACAGGGGTGGATCAATATCGGTACGAGCCGTTTGACCCATGCCGATTTTCTCAGGAAGCTGGCAAGTGCCAAAGCGGCTATGTTGAATGTCACTCTGATCCCCGGAGAGACCACCTATGTCTTTTTGCAAGAGCTGGCCAAAGAGCTTGACCTAGACCACAGCAGGCTGATGCAAGAGTTTAACAAACAGTCGCCATATAAAGAGGGTGCTTTTGTGCCCGATACCTATAAACTCCCGCGGGGCATCACGGAGCGGGAGGCCATTGCTATTTTGCTGGAACGCTCTCAAAAGACAATGCATACATGGTCACAAAAGATCTTTGGTACTTTCAATGAAGCCAAGTGGTACAAGTATCTGGTCCTGGCTTCTGTTATCCAGAAAGAGGCCGCATCGATCGAAGAGATGCCGATCGTGGGATCCGTCATTCAAAACCGTCTGAACAAGGGGATGAAACTGCAGATGGATGGGGCGCTTAACTACGGTATCTACTCACACGTCAAGATAACGCCGCAGCGCATACGAAATGACAACAGTGCTTACAATACCTATAAATTCAAGGGTATTCCGTCGGATCCTGTCTGCAATGTCAGCCTGCCTGCCATTCGTGCAGCGATCTTTCCGGCGACGACCGATTACCTCTATTTTATGAAAAACAAGAAGGGCGGACACGATTTCACACGTTACTATTCTACACATATTGGCAATGTAAAGCGTGCTACCAAATGAAACACTCGTCTCTGATTTAATCTGAAATGGGTGCGAATAACGACAGAGTTTACGAATGAAGTGCTATGATGCCCTATCTTAAAAATCGAGGACCCTAAATATGTCAAAAATCATTTGGTCAGTAATTGATGAAGCTCCGGCACTTGCGACTTACTCGCTTCTCCCAATCGTACAGGCATTTACAAGCACTGCCGGCGTTGATGTTGTGACAAGTGACATCTCACTTGCAGGTCGTGTGATTGCTACTTTCCCTGAAAGACTGACAGACGCACAAAAGATCCCTGATAACTTGGCGGAACTTGGAAAAGTTGTCCAACAACCGGACGGCAACATTATCAAGCTTCCAAACATTTCAGCTTCGATTCCGCAGCTTAAAGCGTGTATCGAAGAGCTTCAGGGACAGGGGTACGATCTTCCAAACTACCCTGAAGAACCGAAAAACGACGAAGAAAAAGAGATTCAGGCACGTTACTCGACATGTCTGGGTTCTGCCGTTAACCCGGTACTTCGTGAAGGCAACTCAGACCGCCGCGCCGCTGTAGCGGTTAAGCGCTTCGCTCAGAAAAACCCGCATAAACTACGTGCGTGGGACGAAGGTTCCAAGACACATGTTGCCCATATGAACAACGGCGACTTCTATGCGAATGAGCAGTCTGTTATCAAAAAAAGCGACGGCAAAGTCACTATCGCGCTAAACGGCAAAGTGCTTAAAGAGATCGACGCAGTTGACAAAGAAGTTCTGGACGGAACGTTTATGAGCGCAAAAGCGTTGCGTTCTTTCCTGGCTGAGTCGATCGAAGATGCTAAGAAAAACGATATTCTCTGGTCTATCCACCTTAAAGCGACGATGATGAAGGTCTCTGACCCGATCATGTTCGGCCATGCCGTTCAGGTCTTCTTCAAAGACGTTTTCGACAAATATGCAGCTGAATTCAAAGAGATCGGCGTCAACCCGAACCTGGGTCTAGGCGATCTTTACAAAAAATTAAAAAAGCTTCCTGAAGCAAAAGCCAAAGAGATCGAAGCTGCGATCGCTGCGGTTTACCCGACACAGCCGTCAATGGCAATGGTCGACTCCGACAAAGGCATCACGAACCTGCATGCGTCCAACGATGTTATCATCGATGCCTCTCTTCCGGTTGTTATTCGTGACGGCGGCAAGATGTGGAATCCTGCAGGAAAGGTCGAGCAGTGTGTCGTGACGATTCCGGATCGCTGTTATGCGACGATGTATTCAGCCTGTATCGAAGATTGTAAGAAAAACGGTCAATACGATGTTACAACGATGGGCTCTGTCTCCAACGTCGGTCTAATGGCACAGAAAGCGGAAGAGTACGGTTCTCACCCGACAACGTTCGAGATCGCTGAAGACGGAGTCGTGACGGTTACAGATTCGACAGGCGAGCTTATGCGCTTCAACGTCGAAAAAGGTGATATCTGGCGTATGTCCCGTGCTAAAGACATCCCGATCAAAGACTGGGTCCGTTTGGCCGTTGAGCGTGCACGTCTTACCGGTACTCCGGCAATCTTCTGGCTGGATGCAGATCGTGCACACGATGCCAGAATGATCGAAAAAGTCGAGATGTACCTGAAAGACCATGACACGACAGGTCTTACGATCAAGATCATGTCGCCGGTCGATGCGATGAACTACTCTTTGGAGCGTATACGCAAGGGTGAAGATACTATCTCGGTTACGGGTAACGTACTTCGTGACTATTTGACAGACCTTTTCCCGATCCTTGAGCTTGGAACTTCTGCTAAAATGCTCTCTATCGTTCCGTTGCTTGCCGGCGGCGGTCTGTTTGAAACAGGTGCCGGCGGATCTGCGCCTAAGCACGTTGAGCAGTTCATTAACGAAGGTCACCTTCGTTGGGATTCGCTGGGTGAGTTCCTGGCATTGGCTGAGTCTCTTCGTCATATCGGTAACAAGCACGCGGATAAAAAACTTGCAGCCCTTACAGCGGCACTAGACGTTGCAAATGCGGCTTACCTTGACAACAACAAAGAGCCTTCGCGCAAAGCCGGTGAGCCTGATAACAAAGCGAGCCACTTCTTCGTAGCTCAGTACTGGGCCAAAGCACTTGCAGAGCAGACAGACGATGCGGAACTCGCAGCGAAATTTGCTCCGGTTGCCAAAGCGCTGACAGAAAACGAAGAGAAGATCATGGAAGAGCTTCTTGCTGTTGAAGGCAAGCCTCAGGATATCGGCGGTTACTTCCACCCGGACAGAGCAAAGGCTGAAAAAGCGATGCGTCCGAGTGCTACTCTGAACGCAATTATCGATGCTATCTAAGTAAAGTTCGAACTCTCCTAAGGGAGGGTTCCTATTTTCTTTTTTTGTATGGAGCCTTCGGGTTTTATACAAAAGACGAAATTCGTCTTTACTATTGATCGGTGTTCTCTTGGCAGTTATACTTAATAATTACGTGTTCGCACCTGGTGTTTAAGTGTATTGCTTGAAGAGACGCCAACCAACTTACATCTGAGGAGTCCTTAATGAACAAAGGAAAACGTGTCGGTATAGTCGGTGCTGGTAATGTCGGTGCTACGGTAGCCTATTCGCTGGCTATGCAGGGTGCCTGCCACGAGATTATTCTGCGTGACAACAAGATCGATGTAGCAAAAGGAAAGGCACTTGACATGTCGCAATCGGCATCTGCTGTGCGCTCGCACACGGTCGTTAAAGTTGCCGAAGATATGTCTGATCTTAAAAACTGTGATGTTGTTGTCATTACAGCGGGCAGTCCCCGCCTGCCGGGTATGAGCCGTGACGACCTTTTGATGATCAACGCCAACATCACCAAAGAGGTGATCGAAGGCGTTGCCAAATATTCGCCTAACGCGATCATTATCATGGTCTCAAACCCGCTCGATGCGATGACCTATGTCGCGCTTAAAGAGTCGGGCTTTCCGAGAAGCCGCGTCATCGGTATGGCCGGTATTCTTGACTCATCGCGTATGGCGAGTTTTATTCAGGAGAAACTCGGTTACGGCGGCGGTCAGATACGTGCATCGGTCATGGGCGGTCATGGCGATGATATGGTGCCGCTGGCACGCTACTCCACGGTTGCCGGCGTACCGCTTACCGATGTCCTCTCTGATGACGAGATCGAAGAGATCGTTACTCGTACCCGCCACGGCGGCGCAGAGATCGTCGGTTATCTCAAAACAGGTTCGGCTTATTACGGACCGGCCAAGTCAACGGCGATCATGGTGGACGCGATCTTGAAAGATACCAAACAGATCCACCCTTGTGCTGTGCTTCTCGACGGCGAGTACGGTTACTCCGATGTTGTCTGCGGGGTACCGGTGATGCTCGGTGCCAATGGCGCGGAGAAGATCATCGAAGTAACGCTTAACGACAAAGAGAAAGCGATGTTTGCTAATTCATGCAACTCCGTTCAGACACTGATCGACACGCTAAACAAAAATAACTTTTTTGAAGGAAAGTAAGATGGCGACACGTATTGAAAAAGATACTATGGGCGAGATCGAAGTCCCTTTAGATGCCTATTGGGCAGCTCAGACGCAACGTTCTATCCAAAACTTCGCGATCGGCGAGGAGACGATGCCGTATGAGATCACCCGTGCGTTCTCCTATCTGAAAAAAGCGGTTGCCCTGGTCAACAAAGACCTTGGCAAGCTTGACGCAGTCAAAGCGGACGCGATCGCACAGGCAGCCGACGATATGCTTGCCGGCAAACTTGACGGCAACTATCCGCTGGTCGTCTGGCAGACAGGATCGGGCACGCAGTCAAACATGAATAACAATGAGGTCCTTGCCAACCGCGCAACCGAGATTCTCGGCGGCGATTTCAGAAAAGAGAAACTGGTTCACCCGAATGATGACGTGAACAAATCGCAGTCATCGAATGACACCTATCCGACAGCGCTTCATGTCGCTTCTGTCATTGCTGTTGAAGCGGCTCTTTTGCCGGCTATCGCGAAACTCAAAGCGACGCTGCAGGCAAAGAGCGATGCTTTCGCCGATATCGTCAAGATCGGCCGTACCCACCTTCAGGATGCGACACCGTTGACCCTGGGACAGGAGATCAGCGGCTGGGTCGAGATGCTCAACAAGTGCGAAAAGATGGCGAAAGCCTCTCTTGAGCCGGTTCGTGAGCTGGCGCTCGGCGGTACTGCAGTGGGAACAGGCCTTAATGCCCACCCTGAACTGGGTGCGCGCGTCGCCGCCAAACTCTCTGAATTGACAGGCCATGATTTTGTGACGGCACCGAACAAATTCCATGCACTGACCTCGCACGATGCGCTTGTCTTTGCACACGGCGCGCTTAAGGCACTGGCAGCCGACATGATGAAGATCGCCAATGATGTCCGTTGGCTGGCAAGCGGTCCGCGCTGCGGATTGGGCGAGATCACGATTCCTGAAAATGAGCCGGGCTCGTCCATCATGCCGGGCAAGGTCAACCCGACGCAATCCGAAGCGGTGACGATGGTTGCTTGTCAGGTCATGGGCAACGATGCCACGATCGGTTTTGCGGCAAGCCAGGGAAATTTTGAGCTTAACGTCTTCAAACCGGTTATTGCCTACAACTTCCTGCAGTCGGTCAGACTGCTGAGTGATTCTATCGTTTCGTTCAACGACAATGCAGCCGTCGGGATCGAGCCGGTCCATGCCAAGATCGACCATTACCTGCACGACTCATTGATGCTGGTAACAGCGCTTAACCCGTATATCGGGTATGAGAATGCTGCCAAGATCGCCAAGACCGCCCACAAAAACAACTCAACGCTTAAAGCGACTGCAATCGAACTCGGACTTTTAACTGCAGAAGAGTTTGACAACTATGTAAAACCGGAAGAGATGATCGCGCCTAAGGCGTAGTCCTTCCATCTTAATTTAAGGAGAGTAGATGAATATTCATGAATATCAGGCGAAGCAGATCTTTGCCAAGTACGGCGTTCCGACACCCAAAGGGATTGTTGCCAATACACCGGCACAGGCAGTTGCGAATGCACACGAACTTGGCGGAACTGTTTGGGTGGTCAAAGCGCAGATCCATGCAGGCGGACGCGGCCTAGGCGGCGGTGTAAAGCTTGCAAAATCGGTTTCGGAAGTCAAGGAACTTGCTTCCGAGATACTTGGTATGACACTTGTGACACACCAGACCGGGCCGGAAGGCAAACTGGTGCAAAAGGTCTATATCGAAGAGGGCGCGGACATCAAAGACGAGCTCTATCTTGGTGTTGTGCTTGACCGCGCTAAAGAGATGCCGGTCATTATGGCATCGACTGAAGGCGGTATGGATATTGAGACGGTTGCGGCAAATACGCCTGAGAAGATCATCAAAGTAGCGGTTGACCCGTCTATCGGATTCCAGGGTTTTCACGGTCGTGAACTGGCATTCGGTCTTGGTCTTGCCAAAGAAGAGCAGGGCAAGTTCATCAAATTCGCTGCTGCGCTCTATAAAGTCTATATGGAAAACGATGCCGAGATGATCGAGATCAATCCGCTTATCAAAACAGGTTCCGGCGATTTTCTTGCACTTGACGGCAAGATGAGCTTTGACGACTCTGCATTGGGCCGCCACCCGGATATCGAAGATATGCGCGATATCTCGGAAGAAGATGCTGACGAGCGTGAAGCAAGCCAGTACGGTCTCTCTTACATCTCGTTGGATGGTGAGATCGGTTGTATGGTAAACGGTGCCGGTCTGGCGATGGGTACGATGGATACGATCAACTATATGGGCGGTACACCGGCAAACTTCCTTGACGTAGGCGGCAGCGCAAATGCGCAGACCGTGGCTAAAGGGTTCGAGATCATCTTGAAAAACCCTAACGTCAAAGCGATCTTTGTCAACATCTTCGGCGGGATCGTACGCTGCGACCGTATTGCCAACGGCATTCTCGAGGCGACGAAACTTGTCGATGTCCATGTTCCTGTCATCGTCCGTCTTGACGGTACGAATGCAGCTGAAGCGGCAGAGATTCTAAAAAATGCAAATATTCCTAATGTTATTGCAGCAACAGATTTAGCTGACGGTGCCGCAAAAGCCGTAGCAGCAGCGAAGGGAGAGTAATTAATGTCTATTCTGGTAAATAAAGATACAAAAGTCATCGTTCAGGGCTTTACAGGTAAAGAGGGCTCTTTCCACGCTGAGCAGTGTATGGATTACGGTACAAAGATCGTTGGCGGTGTTACGCCGAACAAAGGGGGACAAGTACACCTTGGCCAACCTGTTTTCAATACCGTCAAAGAGGCTGTTGACACAACAGGGGCAACGGTCTCTATGATCTTTGTTCCGCCGGCATTTGTCGCCGATGCGGTTATGGAAGCGGCAGATGCGGGAATTGAGCTTGCCGTGATCATCACGGAAGGGGCACCGGTTCGTGATATGCAGGCGGCCAAAGCCTATGCTACAAAACACGGCATGATGACGATCGGGCCGAACTGCCCGGGTATCATCACGGCTGAAGAGTGCAAGATCGGCATTATGCCGGGTATGATCTTTAAAAAAGGGAATGTCGGTCTGATCTCCAAGTCAGGTACATTGACCTATGAAGGTGCAAACCAGGTTGTCAAACAGGGTTACGGCATCACAACGGCAGTCGGTATCGGCGGGGACCCGATCATCGGTCTTTCGTACAAGCAGCTTTTGGCGATGTTCGAAGCTGACCCGGAGACGGAAGCGATCGTTATGATCGGTGAGATCGGCGGTGATCTTGAGATCCAGGCGGCAGCCTTCATCAAAGAGAACATCACCAAACCTGTTGTCGCTTTTATTGCCGGTCAAACGGCGCCAAAGGGTAAACGTATGGGTCATGCGGGTGCTATCATCTCGGGTTCTGCCGGTACGGCAGCTGAAAAGATGGCGGCATTGGAAGCGGCAGGCGTCAGAGTCGTTGTTTCACCGGCTGATATCGGTAAAGCCGTAGCCGAAGTCCTTTCTAAGTAATGTTGGAAACAGTAGAGGTAGCCAATGTTCGCTGCAGCGGTTGTGCTGCGACGATAACGAAAAGCCTTGAAGAAGAGGGGTTTACAGATATATCTGTAGATCTTTCGTGCGAGCCTCGCAAAGTAACAGTTGACGTTGCAGACGAAGCGCGATCAGCACAGTTCAAAGCGATTTTAAGAAAACTTGGCTATCCTCTATATCATGAGCCGTCCGGCATGATCGATTCTGCCGGATTAAAGGCTAAGAGCTTTGTCTCTTGTGCTATCGGAAAATTTGTTGTTAACAATGACACAAAATAATTTTAAGTTTGTAACGAGGAGAAAAGATGTTTAAAACTGAAAACCCTGGCAATGCTCCAGTATGGGTCAATACAAGTAATTGTAAAGCGTGTGATATCTGCGTATCGGTATGTCCTTCAGGTGTACTTGGTATGCGTTATGATTCAACATCAACGTTGGGTGCGATGATCTCTATCGATCACCCTGAAGCTTGTATCGGTTGTAACGAATGTGAGCTGACATGTCCGGATTTCGCTATTTATGTAGCAGATTCAAAAGAGTACAAAGCTGCCGGCTTTAGTTTTGCAAAACTTACTGATGAAGCGAAAGCCCGTCAGGAAGAGATCGTTGCAAACAACTATATGTCACTAAACAAATAAGGAGGGACAAGAATGAGAGAAGTAATTTCTACAGGTAATGAACTTGCCGCAAAAGCGGCAGTTGAAGCCGGTGCACGTTTTTTTGCCGGTTACCCGATTACACCGTCATCGGAAGTCATGCATGAATCATCTGACCTGCTTCCCGAAGTAGGCGGAACGTGTATTCAGATGGAAGATGAGATCGCCGGTATCTCTGCTGCACTCGGTGCATCAATGACAGGCGTCAAATCTTTTACGGCGACATCAGGTCCGGGTATCTCACTTAAGGCTGAGCAGATCGGTCTTGGTTTTATCGCCGAGATCCCGTTGGTCATCATCAACGTAATGCGCGGTGGACCGTCAACAGGTCTTCCGACACGTGTATCGCAAGCCGATATCGGTCAGGCGCAATACCCGACACACGGGGATTATGCTTCGATTACGCTATGTGCCGGCTCTCTTACCGAGTGCTATACACAAACAGTTCGCGGGTTCAACCTTGCTGAAACATACATGACACCGGTCTTCGTTCTTCTGGACGAGACGATCGGCCACATGCACGGAAAAGCGGACCTTCCGGACCTCGAAGAGATCGAAGCCAGCATTGTAAATCGTGCAACATTTGACGGCCCGATCGCGGAATACCGTCCTTATGATGTTCCGATGAACAAGCCGGCAGTACTCAACCCGATGTTCAAAGGGTACCGTTTCCACGTAACCGGTCTTCACCACGGTCCAACCGGTTTCCCGACGGAAGATGCGGAACAGTGTGAGTTCAACATCGAACGTCTTACCGGCAAGATCAATACGGTCGCATTGGAAAATGACGGTCTTGACGATCTTCCGGATTACGAAGAGTATATGCTTGACGATGCCGAAGTGTGTCTGATCGCCTACGGTTCAATCGGTCTCGGTGCGTACGAAGCGGTTCAGAAACTTCGTGCCGAAGGGATCAAAGCGGGTCTTTTCCGTCCGATCATGATCTGGCCGAGCCCAGCGAAAAAACTTCAGGAGATCGGTGCACGTTTCAAAGACAAGATCTTTGTTACAGAACTTAACATGGGTCAATACTCAAGAGAGATTGAACGTGTAATCAAACGTGATGACTTTACCACGCTGTTAAAAGCAAACGGTCGTCCAATCGCACCAGCAGAGATGGTTGCTAAAGTTAAGGAGATGTTATAACATGGCTTTCAATTATGATGACTACTTACGCGTAGAAAAGATGCCGACACTTTGGTGTTGGGGATGTGGTGACGGTGTTATTCTTAAGGCAACGATTCGTGCTATTAAGAAAATGGGATGGAACATGGACGATGTCTGTGTGATCTCCGGTATTGGTTGTTCTGGACGTTTTTCATCGTACATCGATTGTAACACTATCCACACGACCCACGGTCGTACTGTTGCGTATGCGACAGGTGTCAAACTGGTCAACCCGGACAAGCATGTTATCGTTGTCGCCGGTGACGGTGACGGTCTTGCTATCGGGGGTAACCATACTATTCACGGTTGTCGCCGTAATATTGATATGAACTTTATTCTTATCAACAACTTTATTTACGGTCTTACAAACTCTCAGACTTCACCTACGACGCCTCAGGGCATGTGGACAGTAAGTCAGAAAAACGGTAACATTGACCCGACTTTTGATGCCTGTGCCCTGGCAATCGGAGCCGGTGCTTCATTTGTAGCCCGTGAGACTATGCTTGACCCTAAAAAACTTGAGAAGATCCTTGTCAAAGGTTTTGAGCACAGAGGGTTCTCATTCTTCGACATTATGTCCAACTGCCACATCAACCTTGGTCGCAAGAACAAGATGGTCTCGGCAATGGACAACCTGAAATGGATTGACGGCATCACTATGCCGCTTAAAAAATGGGAAGCGCTTTCAAAAGAGGAGCAGCTCAATGTTTTCCCGACAGGCGTATTGCGTCAGGTAGAACAAGATGAGTATTGTGATATGTATGCAAAAATCATTGCTGCAGCACAGGGCAAAGGTCCTAAGATCACACAAGACGATTTCGCGAAAAAAATATAAAGGCCAGATATGAGAAATACATTACGTTTTACTGGTGTAGGCGGGCAGGGTGTTCTACTTGCAGGCGAGATTATGGCTGCATGTAAGATCAAAGATGGCGGTTTTGGTCTCAAAACTGCTACCTACACATCACAGGTGCGTGGCGGTGCAACGGTTGTTGATATCACACTGGACGATAATGAGATCCGTTACCCTTATGCAAATGAGGGTGAGATCGATTTCATGCTTTCTGTTGCCGATGTGAGTTTTCACCAATTCAAAAACGGTGTACGACCGGGTGCAAGCATCGTCGTCGATCCTAACCTTGTCCACCCGACTGATGAAGACCGTAAAAAATGGAAGATCTTCGAGATTCCGATCATTACGATCGCAAAAGAAGAGGTCGGTAATGTTATTACGCAATCGGTTGTTGCGCTTGCCATTACAAACACAATGACAAAAGTACTTGATGATGACTCACTTATTGAGACTATGATCTCCAAGGTACCGGCAAAAGTTCATGCGGCAAACAGAAAAGCGTATGAACTGGGACAAAAATACGCACTTGAAGCAATGGCGTAAGCCGCCCGCTTCTTCTGCTGATTATGAGCGGTCACGGCCGCTTTTTTTTTGATATTTATTCTAATATTATATAATATCTTGCTTCTTGACCGAACTTTTTTTCTTTTTTATCGGCAGAGAAGGTCCAGAGTCCATCCTGGGGGCTAGTTCTTATCATCGAATTATCCCGCCAGGGGATTACCTATCCACGTCACACATTAAACGAATTGTCATTAGTGAAGACTTCCGTATAAAAAGCCAATTCCCCTTATTCGCGTAAATCAGTGCAATTTGATGACTGTACTCTTTTTTCTTTTCGTCAGCAGAGGGTCTGCCCCCTTGGGTATTACACAGATTTTATGGATTAGGTTTAAAGTAAAGTTTGAGAGTAACTAAGAACTTTGCGCTTACTCTTTATCTGTGCTAATCGGCGTAATACCCAAGGGGCAGACCCTCTGCTGATGAAAGTTCTTGCTCTTAAGTCCGTGTTACATATTACAACTCTGAGTAGTTAACATTCCTCATGCTCTAAATTCGCGTAATTAGATGACGAACCGATCTTGCTCTTCAGAAGTGACGATCTTTTATCTTTTTTTGACTATCATTGCGCAGGTACAACACGTGGCAGCTTGATCGCAAGGTCAAGAGGAAAGTCCGGGCTGCCGTAAGACAGGGTTCCATCTAACGGATGGCCGACGCAAGTCGAGGGACAGTGCAACAGAGAGTAGACCGCCACCTGTAATGTTGAATTGTAAATGTTGAATTTTGAATGAAAAGCAATGTTTGTGATTTACTTTGAATATGACGGCAAAGTGCATATGAAAATGCCGAAAGCATTTTTGTACTTTAGTGGCCATAGCGGCCTAAGCGCAGGAAGCAGGGGCTTTTGCTCCTGCTTTCGTTCAAACAGGTGGTAAGGGTGAAACGGCGGGGTAAGAGCCCACCAGTTCCTTGAGTAATCTTGGAAGCTATGTAAACCCAACCTGGCAGCAAGAAACAGATGGTTAGCGTCTTACATTGCTATTGTTTCGCTGGAACTATATAGTAATATATAGAGTAGATTAATTGTCACATTAACAGAACCCGGCTTATTGTTGTACCTGCTCTCTTTTTATAAAAAAATAACCAAAAAAACATTCATATCATAAAATATAACACCTGCCACAGGGACTCCTATGTTCTAATACCAGCGCTCAGGAAAGAGTGTTTGTACGATGCGAAATGTCATTGGAGTCTTGGTTCTTATTAATAGATTCTTCCGTATTACGTGCTATGTGCTACGTGTTACGAAAGAGCCGGAAATACAAACGAGAGAACGCTGACGCTTTCAGGGAAGGAATAGATCTCTTGATAATAGCTGCGTCTTGGTACAGTGAATGAAGCAGGAGGGGTTTCGTGGCTCCGAGTATAAGATACTTTTGAAAGTGGCTGAACCCGCCTTTGCACTTTCTTCTTTACCGTTAGCTTTCTACTTTCAGAGAAACATTTTGCTTCGCAAAAGCGGTACCCTTGTTTTGTGCACGACAAGGTGAATTGCGGAGCAAGAGAGGATGCCCTGGGGTGCAAAGAAGATAAAAGGCTAAAGCCCTATGCAGGGAGGCACTAAATGCCGAGTCGTAAAACTGACAACACTACTAACAAAATATATTCAAAAAAGAAGAACCTACACACGAAGCATTGTTGAGAGTGTTAGAGGGATTAACCTTTGTCTCATACACTCTTACTTTTTTGCGATTCGGCATTTAGTGCCTCTCTGCATTGAACTGTTGGTTCTTATACACCGCAAAAAAAGTAAGCAAAAAAGCTCTCGAAACGGCTTCGAGGTGAGAACCGTTAAATAAAAGCCAACTGCTTGGCTTTTATAGGTTCGGAACCAAAGGTGATGTCGCAGTACGACCACCGAAGGCTAGCTGTCGACTACCAAGCCTCCGTTATATTTCTTGCTCTGCAGATTTTTCGAAAAAGAGCCAAGCGGTGACGCATTGATTGAGACTAAAAGCTCTCGCTTTTACAACTCGGCTAAGCCTCATTGTGCGGAACATAAAATCTTCTACACAGTCCATATGTCTTGGCAATCTATATTCTTATGCATCATGGCATTAATTCCGGCAGCAGCGACGCATTGGTTTGAATGAAATGCCTGCGCTTTTAGGGAAGTATGTCATCTCTTGACAATGACTGCGTCCTGGTACAGTGAATGAAGCCGGAGGGTCTGGTGACTCCGAGTATAAGATAGATTTGAAAGTTGCTAAACCCGCCTTTGCACTTTCTTCTTTACCGTTAGCTTTCTGCTTTGTGCAAGCAAAGAAGAAAACTGACATAACCTCTATCAAATCTAATTTATACAAAGTCGTGAACTTGCAACAAGTAACTATTGTCGCAGATTCAACCTTTCTTCTCTGTCGCGCCAGAGAAGAAATCTTGAGGGAAAGAAGAGAGGCGCTTTGCTTTTTCTGTACGTATCAACTTCTCTGCTAAAGATGGTGCTTTATTTTTTTGTAAAAGTCAGTGTGTCGGTCTAAGCAGTTTGGGTTTTATGCGTCAGACGATTAATTCCGGCAGAAGTGACGGAATGCCAACTGTTGAGAGGTGAAAGTTCCAGCAGGAACGGTAGCCGTCAGGTTCTTGCTCTTCTTCTTTTTCGTTAGTTTTTCTTCTTGAGCAAGCAAGAAGAAAAAGTGACATCCTACTATCAAATCCAATTTAAAAAGAGTCGTGAATTTGCAACAGGCAGGTATTGTCGCAGATTCAACCTTTCTTCTCTGTCGCGCCAGAGCAGAAATCTTGAGGGAAAGAAGAGAGGCGCTTTGCTTCTTCTGTGCGCATCAATTTTGTCGCTAAAGATGTCATTTGTGTTTTCATAAAAGTCGGTGTGTTAGTAGGAGCAGTTTATGTTTTTATGCGTCAGATTCCGGCAGAAGTGACGGAATGCCAACTATTGAGAGTTTAAAGTTCAAAAAGCAACATCCTGTTGTCAAATCTAATTTAGGAGCCTCTATAAATCGTCTTCGATGATAAGGACCGACAGTTCAATGCATAGGCGCAGCTGAATTTTGTATCGTATAAAAGCTCTTGCTCTTTAGTCCGTATTACGTGCTACGTGCTACGAAAGAGCGGAACCATGCAGAACTTCTCTTAAATCGTAACACACGTAACACTTAGCACGTAACCCGTAGCACGTAGCACAGTTCTTAGATGATATTTTATAATATCAGACGGTTTTTGCCCTTTAGAGGGCCACGCTTTCCCAGAAAAAGTCCAGATGCTTCTCGAATTGCGTCGAGAGAGCCGTTGTAGGCTCGTTGTCGATGCGCAGGAGGGTCACATGCAGCCTGAGGTAGAAAAGAGGGCTGAGGAACTCATTAGCCATCAGCATCGGGTCTCCGGAGCGGATCAGGCCGTCTTGCATCATCACAAAGAAGGCCTCAGAGAGCATTTTGATGTTGTTGTTGTGGAATTCGCTCTTGAAACTCTCCCTGATGGTCTTGTTCTGCAGCAGCTCTATCATCAGAATGCGGAAGAGGCGTTCATTCTTGGCATCGAAGGTCATAAGCTTGTAGCCGACGATAAACGAGAAAAGAAACTTTTTGCCGCCCTTGGCCCGTTCCGCGACGCTCTTATCGCTTTGGGAGGGGGAGATAGGGGTCGAAAAAAGGGTGGCCGCAACGGCCTTGAATATCTCCTCTTTATTGGTAAAGTGGTTGTAGAGCGCACTCTCGCGTATGCCCACTTTTGCCGCTATCTTTCGAACCGATGCCGCCTTGTAGCCATACTCCGAAAAGAGTTCCATACTGGCTTTCAATATCAGGTCTTTGGTGCTTTTGCCGCCACTGTTTTGCTGCATGATTTCCTCAAGTGAACAGTTGTTAATATGTTTACAACTATATATGAACAACTGTTAACCTGTGCTTAAATAGATATGAACAGTTGTTCATATATGGGTGCTTTTCACCCCAGTGGTATGAACAACTGTTCATGTAGATAAAGCCCTATTTATAGGGGTTTTACCTCTTTTTAAAAGCTCATATAGAACGATATAAAGGGGCAAAAAATTGCATGAAAACCGAGGTGAACAAAATGATATTTGCAGATGTGTTAAAATAACAGATGTTCTAAAAGCGAAGGAGTGACAACATGCAGATCTTTAAATGCGGCATCTCTGTTTTGCTGTTTTTTCTTTTCGCCGGCTGTTCGAATTCGGCGATGACGATGGAAAAAAACAACCGGCTATTCATTACAGATGGCAACACGGTCATTGAAGTAAAGAGACCCCTTGACGAGAAAAATTCGATCAACATGGGTACGCTCTATATCGATCAGTATATCGTTGGGGCCGATGAGGCGAACTGCGTCGTCTATGAAGATATCAGGACGGCCAACGGGTATCGTTTCAACCACGACTATCAACGTTCGATCGACCTGATCTTCAATGCCTATGCGGTCAAAAAGGAGAAAAGCTACGGCAATCTCACCTTTTACCGTCTGACGCTGCGCGACCAGAACAGATCGCCGCTGAACCTGCTGGCACTGACATCCTCAAAAAAATCCCTGAAACTGCTTTACGGCCTTGATGATAACGAGGCCGCAATGCTGCAGAAGCGTCTTGAGCAGAATAGTTCGGCGGTCACGTTGGATCTCTCTGCTGTGACGCAGAAGAGGGAGCACTGCATCAAAAGCCATTGGCAGCCGAAACTTCTGATCATGGATACGCTAGTCGGCAGGGAAGGCGGAGCCTTTCCCCGCAAACGTAACAAATAGACGGATTAATAGCGGTAGTCATCGAATTGCGCGATTTAAGCGAATAGAGCAAGGTTTAATATCAACACCTATAAACTGCTATAAAAAAATCCCTATAATCTGCTTAATCTGTTGACAAAAAGAGAAAAGAAAGAGATTTCGTACGATGCGAAATTGAGTTCCGCCCATGCATTGGAGTGTTGGTCCTTATCAGCAGATTTAGCAGATTTACACAGATTGAGAGCAAGAGCAAGAATGGTTCGTCATCGAATTATCCCGCAAGGGGATTCCCTCTCCACGTCACACATTAAGCGAATACGGTAAAAGTAAAATTTAACAAGACACATAAATTGCTCAAAAAAATCCCTCTAATCTGCTTAACACCCAGGGTTTCCTCTTGACCTCCGCTGCTGACAAAACAAAAGAACTTTGCCAGCTGGCGTGAGCTTCACTTCTTCGAAGGTGTCGGATGCTTGAGTGCACCGCTGTAAAAAGGGGTGCACTGCGTCACTTTGCTTGTGATGTTTTTGGGCGTATCGGTGACGGCGGTGAGGGCCTTTTCAGTCGTTTTGCCGATGATGGGCACATAGCTTGCAATATTGCCGACGAAATCGCCGGTGCCTTTGATGATATCGCCGCCCAGATCGACAGCGCTGCCGACATTGCCGAGGAGCGATATCGCCGCACCGCTGATAACTTTAAACCCTGCTGTCGCCAATTCGACCTTCGGATCAGAGAGCTCTCCTTCGATCTGTTGAACGAAATAGGCGCAGTTTGAGGGGTGCAACAGCCCGACATAGAACTTTTCAAAACGCATAGTACGAAGATCGACATTGCCCTGCATGGCGATCAGGTTCTCATCGGTCGCCAGTGCACAATCCTTGCAGTGGAGCACTCCCTTACCGATCTCCGTTAAAAAGCGCATCTCAGAGATGTGGGTGCTGTTGATATTTTTTTTGTTCAAAAGTTCAGACGGGATGTTTTTAATGCTTCGGACGATCGGCAGCTCAAACAGGCTCCCTTGAAAGAGGGAGAGATCCTGCGAGTCACGCAGGTCTTTCAGCGAACGGTCGAGGGACATCCCTTTAAAGAGAAGGTCGGAGACGTTGATATCGCTGCTGCCGCTTAAGGTGGAGAGATTGCCCTCTGCCAGTGCAGGGGAACGCAGCATGACCGCAGCATCAAGCCTTCCGCTGGTGACAGGCAGCTCTTTGCCGCTGAATGCGATCAGTTTGACGACGGAGACATCTTTGGCCGTAACATTGAGCCGCTCATCGGTGACGTTGGCATTGAGATCGCCGCCGAGTGATCTGCTTTCGAGGGTCGCATACAGCTTGGGTCTGGTGTCGATATGGCCGTAGATAGCGGCATTCCCCTTATAGGGCGCATCCTGATACTCTTTCAGCTCCAGTCTATAGCTGAGTGTCAGGTTCCTGTCGTCCGGCGCATAGCTCAGATCGTGCAGACTGATCTTCTCGTGGGCTGCGTCGAGCCCGGCATCGGCGAGAAAGAGACGGCCCTCTTTGTACGTCCCCTCCGCCGTAATATTGCTGTCTTTAAGCCAGAGATCGGTCTTGAGCGTGCTATTGAGCGTAAAGCCGCCGGACGGAAGGTCGAATGTGCTGTCGCGAAATGTCAGCTGAAGCAGCCGGTTCGTAAGCTCCGCGTCAAAATGCAGGACTTTTCCGTCACCGGAGGCCTTCAGCGTAGCGTTGGTCTCCAGTGGGTGCGTCGCGTTTGCGTCCAGTTTGCGGTGCCACTCTTTAGGCAGCAAAAAGCCGGTCAGGTCGAGGGTGAGGCGCTGCTTCTTGTTCTGCGCAAAGTCGCCTTGCAGATGCAGCGGCCCTTTGAGCTCCTGCGGGAGAATATAGGTGCTCCGTTCAAGCGCTTTGACGTCGAGCCGGTAACGGCTTTCGAAGCGCTTGGCAGCGAGATCGGCCGTCAGTCTGCTGAGCTTGAGTGTCTCGTTGCCTGTCCGTATATTTGTCTCTCCTTTGAATCGCTTGCCCTTGAAGGTCAGGGAGGTATCGGAATCGAGCTTGAAGGGGCGCAGGAGTGCCTTCAGGCTGCCGTGGCCGCTGAGCCTGGCCGAGCTGATCCCGGCCTGCAGTGCAGAGGGCGTGTAGCGCACCTTGTAGGCCAGATCGCCTTTCATCGTAACAGGGCGGCCCGTCAGCTGCAGGATCTGCTCAACGCCAAGCCCTCTGCCGGAGACCTTGACTACGTTCCCCGTGCGGACAAGGTCGAGATGGCCCAGCTGCTTGCTGTTGAGCGATACGCTGATCTTATCGGGGGTGTAGTGCACAAAACTTTTTGCCGAGAGCCTGTAGCTTCTGTTGAGATCGCCGAAGCGGTCGAGCCGGCCGGTGGCAAAACGGATATGGCTTTTGATCGACTTTTCCGAGTAGCGCAGCTCCTCGATGACGACCTTGTCATGCGGGGCGCTCAGCACTGTCGTCTCCAGCGTCTTTGTTTTCAGACTGTACGCGCCCCTGACGCTCAGTTTTGAGGCCTGATAATAGGGGGTATTAAGCTTGCCGGCGTTGATATCGAAGCTAAGCGTCTGTGCTGAGGGACTATAACGAAGCGCCGAACGGTCGATGACAACGATATTGCTTTTGAGCGCAGGTGCAATGAAGATCTCGCCATGGCTGTCGTTATGGGCCGAAAACATGGCCTCCAGGTCGTTTTTCAGGCCGATCACTTCGCGGTATTTCAGGGGCAGTGCAAGGTTGGCGCTCTTTAAAGAGCCCTTCCACAGCAGCGGCTTCTCCGCCAGGTCTGCCTGCAGAACGAGGGCGGCATCGCCCCTGGCAACGACCTCCCTGTCGGCCATCTGCTGAAGGACACCAAGATTAATATTCTCTGATATCAGTTTAAGCTGCCCTTTTTTGATAGTAAGTAATATGGGATTATTTAGCGCTTTTGAGTTCATCGAAAAGGTGAGATCGTCATCGCGGTAGCCCAGGCTGCCGAAGAGGGCAAGATCGCCCTGCAGGTTCAGCGGCCGGCTCTCGAGCGAGGTGAGGGTATAGTCCATATTGAGTGCGCCGGTATCTAACGCGTAACGGAGGTTGCTGCTGCCGAGGCGGTAGCTGTCGGCTGACAGCGCGAAACTGCTGTTGAGATCCTGCTTCTGCAGGGTGCCGTTAAGATCGAGTGCAAGGTTTTTGACCGGCATGACCGCCTGGTCACGGTTGAGAAGTGCCAGCGCAAGGGTAAAACGGCTCGTGTTGAAGTCGAAGCCGAGGCGCCGGCTCTTGAGGTTGGCCAATGCGCTCTCAAGCTCCAGGGAAGCGTTCAGGTCGTTTGTATCGACGCTGCCGTTAAGATCAAGGCTGAGCGCAAGAGGGGCTTTGAGTTTGCTTGAGAGCAGTGCGGTCGCATTCTCTTCGAGCTGCAGGGCGCTGCTTTGGAGCGCGAAGTCGACGCGGTAGGGCGCGTCAATGCTCCCGTTTGCCTCGGCCAAAAGCAGCCCGGTCGCATACTCCGGTATCGGGCTTGGCTGCTGCAGCCTGAAAGAGGTGAGGTTGAGATCGTTCACCTCAACGCGGTAGCTGCCCTTGTCAAGATCGAGCGTCCCTCTGAGCGCGCCCTGAAGCAGCGCGGCGTTGACACTCAGGAGCCCGGGTACGCTCTGAAAGGTGGCATTGAGGTCGGCTCTGATGTAGGGCAGCGTAACCCCCGAAAGCGCCGAAAAGGTGTGCAGGTCGCCGCTGTAGCGGAGTTCGGCGGCGGCAGAGGTGAAGGAGGTGGGTGTGATGACGAGGTCAAAGGTGTCGTTTTGCCCGAGCGTACCCGATGCCTGAAACCTGCGGTAGCTCAATGCGGCCTCGGTGACATCCGCCTCGACTTTCAAAAAGTGCTCCAATGCCACCTGCGTCACGCCCCTGGTGACGGGCGGAACGAAGAGCAGCAGTGCCGCCAGGGCAAGAACAGACAGTATAAAAAGCGTTATATACTTTATTATAGATTTCATCATATTAGTATTGTCCATACCCAATTATACTACTGCTTAAGTGCAGTCGGTCAACGAATTGTGCAAATTATAATAATAGAGCAAGAACAGTTTAGGAGCAAGAGCGGTGTTACGTGCTAAGTGCTACGGGTTACGCTTTATGAGGAGTGTTAAGTGCTCAGAGTTGTAACACGCAATACGGACTAAAGCGCAAGAGCTTTTGTACGATGCGAAATTCAGCTGCGCCTACGCATTGAACTGTTGGCCCTTATCATCGAAGATGATTTATAGAGGTGCCCTAAATTAGCTTTGACAGCAGGATATTGCTTTTTGAACTTTAAACTCTCAATAGTTGGCATTCCGTCACTTCTGTCGGAATCTGACGCATAAACCAAACAATTAATCAGTGACAACAGTTACTTGTTGCAAGTTCACGACTGGGTTTTAAATTAGATTTGATAGTAGGGTGTTACTTTTTTTCTTTTGCTTGCCCAAAAGAAAAAAGTAACCAAAAAAAGAAAAGTGCAAAGGCGGGTTTAGTCACTTTCAAAAGTATCCAATACTCGGAGTCACGAAACCCATCCGGCTCAATTCACTGTACCAGGACGCAGCCATTGTCAAGAGATGCCGTACTTCCCTAAAAGCGCAGGCTTTTGCACTCAGATCAATGCGTAACCGCTTCCGGAATCAGCAATCTGACGTATAAAACATAAACTGCTTCTATCGACGTACTGACTTTAAAAAATACAGCATCATCTTTAGCGATCAAGCTGATACGTACAGAAAAAACAAAAGCTCCTACTCTTCTTTCCCTCAAGATTTCTTCTCTGGAGCAGCAGAGAAGAAAGGTTGAATCTGTGACAGTTACTGCTTTTTGTAAGTTCACGACTTTGTATAAATTAGATTTGATAGTAGGATGTCACTTTTTCTTCTTGCTTGCTCAAGAAGAAAACCTAACGAAAAAGAAGAAGAGCAAAGGCGGGTTGAATCACTTTCAACAGTATGCAATACTCTGAGTCACGAAACCCTCCGGCATCATTCACTGTACCAAGACGCTGCCATTGTCAAGAGATCTCATACTTCCCTGAAAGCGTCAGCTTTTTTATTCAGATCAATACGTCGCTGCTTGTCTATTTTCGAAAATATACAGTACCATCTTTAGGATGCCAGCAGATACGCACAGAAGAAATAAAGCGCCTCTCTTCTTTCCCTCAAGATTTCTTCGCTGGCGCGACAGAGAAGAAAGGTTGAATCTGTGACACTGACTGCCTTTTGCAAGTTCACGACTTTTTTGAATTAGATTTAATAGTAGTGTTGTCAGTTTTCTTCTTTGCACCCCAGGGCATCCTCTCTTGCTACGCAATTCACCTAGTCGTGCACAAAGCAGAAAGCTAACAGTAAAGAAGAAAGTGCAAAGGCGGGTTTAGTTACTGTCAAAAGTATCCAATACTCGGAGTCACGAAACCCTCCTGCCTCATTCACTGTACCAAGACGCTGCCATTGCCAAGAGATGTCGTACTTCCCTAAAAGCGTCAACTTTTTCATTCAGATGAATTCACACCGTTTTGCAAGTTCACGACTTTGCATAGTGCTGCCCTTATATCCTCAATCTGCTGATGAAAGCTCTTTTTCTTTTTATCATCGAATTGCGCCAATTCACGCAAATTAGAGCAAGCGCAAAGTTTAATTACAACTCTCATGAACTGCTCTAAAAAAATCCCTCTAATCTGCTTAATCTGCTGATAAGGACCAGCAGTCCAATGCATGGGCGGAACTTAAAGAGCTAAAGCTCTATGCAGGACGGAACTAAATTCCGTATCGTAAAATTTCGCATCGTACAAAAAGAAAAACAATTCGCGTCATTCGATGATTGAAAAGGAGCAAGAGGCGTATTACGAACCGGTAACAAATCCTGTTGCTTTTAATCCAAAATAAATCATAGACGCAATATAATCGCTTTCTTTAAAAATAAGTCGGGAGCAGCCATGACCAACATTATACTTTGCGGCGGCAGCGGGACCAGACTGTGGCCGCTGAGCCGCACCCTGATGCCCAAGCAGTTCGTCAAACTTTTTAACAACGAATCCCTCTTTCAGAAAACGGTCGTGCGCAACCAGAAAGCGTGCGATGCGCAGTTCATCGTCTCAAATGCCGAGCAGTATTTTCTCGCGGTCGATGAGATCGAGGAGATGGCGATACGCGACTACACCGCCAGCTACCTGCTTGAACCGGTAGGCCGCAACACGGCGCCGGCGATCGCGCTTGCCTGTTTTGCGCTCGATGCCGAAGAGATCGTGCTTGTCACCCCATCCGACCATCTTATCAAAGATGAAAAAGCCTATCTTGAAGCGGTCGAAAAGGCAAAGCGCCTGGCGCAGAGCGATTACCTTGTCACCTTCGGCATTACCCCGCAGTATGCCGAGACAGGCTTCGGCTATATTCAGGCAAAGCCTGAAAATGATGAATTGGGAATTATGAATGTTGAATTGTTTCATGAAAAACCTGATCTGCAAACGGCTCAAAAGTATTTAGAACAAAATTCAAAATTCAACATTGAAAATTCAACATTGTTCCTTTGGAACTCCGGTATGTTCTGTTTCAAAGCGGGTCTCTTCCTCGAAGAGCTGAAAAAGCACTCTCCGGCGATCTATGAAGCCTCGCTTGCCGCCTATGAGCGTGCCAAAACGGACACGGTGCAGACCAATGGCGGTGAAGGTTCGAGGTCGTGCGAGATGATCAGAATCGCGCATGACGACATGATGGCGATCCCCGAGGACAGTATCGATTACGCGGTGATGGAGAAGAGCAAGCTGGTCAAAGTGATCCCTTCTGACATCGGCTGGAGCGACGTCGGCAGTTTTGACGCCCTTTACGAGGAGCTGCCAAAGGACACAGATGGCAACGCATCTGACCTAATTCAAAATTCAAAATTAATAATTCAAAATTCCAGAGATAACCTTATTATCTCTGAAAAGCTGGTCGCCACGATCGATGTCGACGACCTGCTTATCATCGACACGGCCGATGCGCTTCTTGTCTCGAGGAAAGGGAGCAGCCAGAAGGTCAAAGAGGTGGTCCAGATGCTCAAAGAGCGCAACTCGGAACTGCCGAATATCCATGTCACGGCGCACCGGCCGTGGGGGACCTACACGATCCTGGACGAGTCGACTGCCTACAAGGTCAAACGTATCGTCGTCAAACCGGGCAAGCGTCTGAGCCTGCAGAAACATTTTCACCGCTCCGAACACTGGATCGTTGTCTCGGGCACCGCAACCGTGACGCGCGGCACCGACGAGTACCTGGTACGCCCCAACGAATCGACCTACATCCCGATGGGCGAGATCCACCGCCTCGAGAACGTCGGCAAGATCCCGCTGGTGATGATCGAAGCACAGGTCGGCGAATACGTCGGCGAAGACGACATCGTCCGCATCTCGGACGATTTCAAACGGGTCTGATCATTAGTGATTTGTAATTGGTGATCAGTGATTTGGGGGAGAGGATGAAGACACATACAGATTTAGACGTTTGGAAATTGTCGATGGACTTTGTAGAGCATATTTATAAATTAAGCAGTCAATTTCCAAAAGAAGAGATGTACGGTTTAACATCACAGATTAGAAGAGCTGCAGTCTCAATCCCAAGCAATATCGCTGAGGGTGCATCAAGACAAAGCACAAAAGAGTTTATACAATTTCTCTATATATCTTTGGGATCATTATCGGAAGTTGAAACCCAACTAATGCTATCTAATAGATTGCATTTTGTTAGCAATGTTCAAACAGAATTAAAGAGTGCCGTAACAATTAAAAAAATGTTGAACGGATTAATTACACATCAGAAGGAAAAATATAGTGTCAAATAACCAATCACCAATTACCAATCACCAATCACGCAACCAAAAGGTTGCTCTTATCACCGGCATCACAGGGCAGGACGGCTCCTACCTGGCGGAGTTTCTATTGAAAAAAGGGTATGAGGTCCACGGCATCAAGCGAAGAGCGTCGCTTTTCAACACCGACCGCATCGACCACCTCTACCAGGATCCGCACGAGACAAATGTCAACCTGACCCTTCACTACGGCGAGATGACGGACTCCATGAACCTGACCCGCATCATCCAGGAGGTCCAGCCCGACGAGATCTACAACCTGGCCGCCATGAGCCATGTCGCCGTCTCTTTCGAGACGCCGGAGTATGTCTCCAATGCCGACGGCACCGGGACGCTGCGCATCCTCGAAGCGGTCAAGCTGCTGGGACTTGCAAAGAAGACGCGCATCTACCAGGCTTCGACTTCAGAACTTTACGGAAAAGTCCAGGAGATCCCTCAGACCGAGACGACCCCGTTCTATCCGAGAAGCCCGTATGCCGTCGCCAAGATGTACGCCTACTGGATCACCGTGAACTACCGCGAAGCCTACGGCATGTTCGCCTGCAACGGCATTCTCTTCAACCACGAGTCGCCGGTGCGCGGCGAGACCTTCGTCACCCGAAAGATCACCCGTGCCGCCTCGAAGATCGCACTTGGTCTCCAGGACAAGCTCTACCTGGGCAACCTCGACGCCAAACGCGACTGGGGCCATGCCAAAGACTATGTACGCATGATGTGGCTGATCCTCCAGGCCGACGAGCCTGAAGACTGGGTCATCGCCACCGGCGTCACCACACCGGTAAGAGAGTTCGTGCGCATGGCTTTCGCCTACGCCGGCATCGAGCTCGAGTTCAAAGGCGAGGGCGTCGACGAAATCGGCGTAATTGCCTCGGTTGACGAGGCCAAGTTCTCCTCTCTAATCACGAATCACGAATCACGAATCACAGAACTTCTTGGAAAAGAAGTCGTAGCCGTCGACCCGCGCTACTTCCGCCCGACCGAAGTCGATCTTCTCATCGGCGACCCGACCAAAGCGGAGATGAAACTCGGATGGACAAGAGACCACAACCTCGAAGACCTTGTCAACGACATGATGAAGTCCGACCTCAAACTGATGACGAAAGACCAGTACCTCAAAGACGGCGGCTATCAGACCATGAATTACTTTGAGTAATTTGAACGTAATTCGTAAAGCGTGAATCGTAATTCGTTGGAAGGAAGAGACATGAAAGACGATAAAGACTTGGATGTGTGGAATAGAGCGATGGATTTAGTGAAAACATCTACGAATTTACAAAGCAACTTTCTGACAAGATGAAAGTGTATGGGCTGTCTCACAAATTTAACGATGCGGCTGTCTCCATCAATAATATTGCGAAGGTTAATGAAGCACAGGCAAGCCAATCAAAAAGATGACTTTATAGCAAAAATGAGTATAGCTCTGCAAAGAAGCATAGAGAAAGTAGTATTGAGTGAAGATTATTGATCAAAAACAGACTGTCTAAGTTTAAGATAAACATTTAAATGCATTGGTTGAATTAGACGAAATAGTAAAACGTTGATCAGTATCGTAAAAAGCTCAAAAGAGAAAATGTAATGATGAATTAAAATGTTGAAGTTAAATGATAATCGAAAGAGAATGAGATATTGTAAATGGAGAATAATGCAATTTAAATTCGTCAAAGATCTTTGTGGCCGGTGGAACAGGTCTTGTCGGTTCAGCGATCATCAAAAACCTCTTGAAAAAGGGTACACGAATATCGTGGCAAACTATCATACCCGTCAACCTGTAATCAACTACCTAACTTCACGAATTCACATTGAACACGAATTACGCTAAAAAACTTGACCTGCTTGACGCTCAAGCCGTCGCAAGTTTTTTCGAAAACGAACGTCCGGAATTTGTTTTCCTGGCTGCTGCCAAGGTCGGGGGCATTGTTGCCAACAACACCTACCGCGCGGAGTTCATCTACGAGAACCTCCAGATCCAGAACAATATCATTCACCAGAGCTATCTCAACGGCGTGCAGAAGCTGCTCTTTCTGGGCAGCACCTGCATCTACCCCAAAGATGCCCCGCAGCCGATGCCGGAGGACTGCCTGCTGACCGGCACGCTCGAGTACACCAACGAGCCTTACGCCATCGCCAAGATCGCGGGCATCAAGATGTGCGAAAGCTACAACCTGCAGTACGGCACCAACTACATCTCCGTCATGCCGACCAACCTCTACGGCCCCAACGACAACTTCGACCTTGAGAAGAGCCATGTCCTTCCCGCTTTGATTCGAAAAATTCATATTGGTAAATTACTTGAATCTGGAAATATTGAAACTGTTAGGAAAGATATGCTTGGAACGCGGGCAGTAATTGGTGATTCGTCATTAGTGATTAGTGAAGAGAGCAGCGAAGAAGAGCTCTTTAAGATATTGGAACATTATGGTGTCAAATCCACCAATCACCAATCACCAGTCACCAATCACCCTCAAATTTCAATCGAAATTTGGGGCACCGGCAAGCCGATGCGCGAGTTCCTCTGGTCTGAAGACATGGCCGACGCCTGCGTCTACCTGATGGAAAACCGCGACTTCAGTGACGTAATTCGTAATCCGTTAAGCGTAAATCGGCAAGAGCAAAATAGCCCAATCGAATCACGAATCACGAATCACGAATCACGACCAGCGTCAGACGGCAAGACCTGCGAAGCAGTCACCGATACATTTAAAATTCAAAATTCAAAATTAAACATTGAAATCCGCAATACCCACGTCAACATCGGTACGGGCATCGATATATCGATTCACGACCTGGCCCACACGATCAAAGAGATCGTCGGCTTCAAGGGCGAGCTCTACTTCAACGCCGACAAACCCGACGGCACGATGAAGAAGCTGACCGATGTCTCCAAGCTCCACGCCCTGGGCTGGCACCACAGCGTGGAACTCTCTGAGGGCATTAAGAAGATATACGCATGGTATATTCAAAATAAATAAATATAGTTTTTTTAGTCATCAAATGACGCGAATTAATCGAATTGTTTTTCTTTTTTTGTCAACAGATTAAACCGATTATAGGGATTAGTCATAGTGCAGTCTATGAGAGTTATAATTAAACTTCACCATTGCTCTTAATTCGCGTACATTGGCGTAATTCGATGACGAAAGCTCTTTCTCTCGATTTGTGCAAATCTGCGTAATCTGCTGACAAGAACCAACAGTTCAGTACAGAGAGGAACTAAATTCCGAATGGTGCGAAAGCTCTTGCTCTTTGCTCTTCGTAACTCTTAACTCTTAGCGCTTAGCTCTCAACACAGCACGTAGCACCTCTCCCAAATCGTAACCCGTAGCACGTAAGACTGCTTTTTCTCTTTTTTTAGTACGATAAAGCATTTAGTGCTTTCCATGCATTGAGCTGTTGGCTCTTATCATCGAATGACGCGAATTTTGCGAATAATTTTCTTTTTCTTTTTCATTAACGTCGTTGCTTGCCTATATGTTATAATGAACGCATGCAATTCGAATTAAGTATTCACGCTAAAGATGTGATGACAACTAGAAACATTTTGGAAGAATGGGTTATGTCTACAATTGATGAGCATTCTGTTAAAGTCATTGTCAATGAACAGGAAGTTCATTATTTTAGTACTATTAGCGAAAATGAAGATCGTTGCTTAAAAGTCGTTGTCAATCCGGAAAAATCTTTGGTTATAACAGCTTATTTCGACAGAAACATGAGAAAGAGAGGTTGTAGATGACAATCAAGTACGATAAAGAGACAGACGCAATATATGTTGTTTTGTCTGAAGACAAGATCGTTGAAAGTGAAGAGACATCTAAAGACGTAATTGTTGATTTTAGTGCAAACGATGAGATCGTAGCAATCGAAATCTTAAATGTTAAAAACAATGAACATTCGATTGATCTGCCTTTTGTTTTAAAAAGTGCCTAAGCGGTATTATCCAGGTTGTATAACACAGATTAAAGGAATTAGTTCTAGACTTTTTTCTTGCTCTCAATCCGCGCTAATCGGCTAAATCTGATGACCACCGTTATTGCTCTTTTTTTCATTGTCGAATGACGCGAATTTAGCGAATTGTTTTTTCTTTTTTGTCAGCAGATTTAGCAGATTAAAGGGATTTTTTCAAAGCAGTCTATGAGAATTGCTAGTAAACTTTTCTCTTGCTCTTAATTCGCGTATATTCGCGTGATTCGATGATAAGGACCAACAGTCCAATGCATGGGCGGAACTTAAAGAGCTAAAGCTCTATGCAGGACGGAACTTAAGCGCCAACAGCGCAATACAGTGAATCACAAAACAAGGATACCGTTTTTCGAAGCAGAAATGTTTCTCCGAAAATGATGAGTCGTGAAATTCCGTATCGTAAAATTTCGCATCGTACAGGTGCTCTTTTTTTTCTTTTTTGTCAACAGATTACACAGATTTTAGGGATTGTTTTTAGAGCAGTCTATGAGAGTTGTAATTAAACTTTACCATTGCGCTATTCGTATAATTCGAGAAATTCGATGATGAACTGCTCTTGCTCTTCAGTCCGTGTTACGTATTACGTGCTACGTGCTACGAAAGAGCTATAAAAACCCACAGCCACGCAGCACCTCTCCTAAATCGTAACACGTAGCACTTAGCACGTAACACCTCTCATCAATCGTAACACGTAGCACTTAGCACTTAACACCTCTCATTAATCGTAACACTTAACTCTTAACGCTTAGCTCTCAACA
>CAVYYS010000007.1:0-1183189 GCA_963772795.1 uncultured Helicobacteraceae bacterium | reverse complement strand
TTTGATGTTAAAGGAGTATTAAAAGTTGAAGTAAATCCGAGAACGTAGGATATGCCAGAGAAAAGGAGACCAACGTCTCGTTTTATCTGGATAAAGTAGGAATAGAAAAGCCGGAATGTATGTTGTAAAAGTTTATGATAATTGTGAATGTGATTGAAGTTTAAAAATTGAAGTAAATCCGAGAACTAGGCGGCGACCTACGTTTCCACACCTGAAAGATGCAGTATTATCAGCGATGAGAGGCTTAGCTTCTGGGTTCGGAATGGAGCCAGGCGTTTCCCTCTCTCTATAGCCACCTAGACAATCGGATCTAAAGACTTCGAGAAGTGCTTAGATCCAACTGCTGGATATAAGGGAGTGATTAATTATTGTCAGTCAACGGTAATAGTAACGATCAATCGATAGATCTCTGTTTTATTCGGTATATACTGAATAAGGTAGTGAACATACGCAATCTTGAAAGAAAAAGACGAACGGACTATTAGTACTGGTCAGCTAAACGTATTACTACGCGTACACACCCAGCCTATCAAGCTTGTAGTCTTCAAGCGTCCTTCAGGGAAAGTTCATCTTGGAGTTGGCTTCCCGCTTAGATGCTTTCAGCGGTTATCACATCCGTGCGTAGCTACCCAGCGATGCCCTTGGCAGGACAACTGGTACACCAGTGGCACGTTCACCCCGGTCCTCTCGTACTAGGGGCAACTCTCCTCAACTTTCCTACGCCCACGGAAGATAGGGACCGAACTGTCTCACGACGTTCTGAACCCAGCTCGCGTACCGCTTTAAATGGCGAACAGCCATACCCTTGGGACCTGCTCCAGCCCCAGGATGCGATGAGCCGACATCGAGGTGCCAAACCTCCCCGTCGATGTGAGCTCTTGGGGGAGATCAGCCTGTTATCCCCGGCGTACCTTTTATCCTTTGAGCGATGGCCCTTCCACACAGAACCACCGGATCACTATGACCGACTTTCGTCTCTGCTCGACGTGTATGTCTTACAGTCAGGCTAGCTTATGCCATTATACTCTACGATGGATTTCCAACCCATCTGAGCTAACCTTTGTAAGCCTCCGTTACTTTTTAGGAGGCGACCGCCCCAGTCAAACTACCCACCAGACATTGTCCTCGCACGAGATAATCGTACCGAGTTAGCTATCAGAATATTCAAGGGTGGTATCTCAAGGATGCCTCATCTAGAACTGGCGTCCTAGAATCAAAGGCTCCCACCTATCCTGCACATGAATATCCCAATAGCAGTGTCAAGCTATAGTAAAGGTGCACGGGGTCTTTCCGTCTTTCCGCGGGTAGGAGGAATTTTCACCTCCACTACAATTTCACTGGATCTACTGTTGAGACAGCTCCCATCTCGTTACGCCATTCATGCAGGTCGGTATTTAACCGACAAGGAATTTCGCTACCTTAGGACCGTTATAGTTACGGCCGCCGTTTACTTGTGCTTCATTTCAACGCCTCGCTTACGCTAACGCATCCATTTAACATTCAAGCACCGGGCAGGCGTCACACCCTATACATCCTCTTACGAGTTAGCAGAGTGCTGTGTTTTTGGTAAACAGTCGGGAGGGACACTTTGCTGCGGCCTTGTAATGCTTTCGGGAGTAAATCCCTAAACATTTAAGGCACACCTTATTCCGAAGTTACGGTGCTAGTTTGCAGAGTTCCTTAACAGTAGTTCTTCCACGCGCCTTAGAATACTCATCTCACCCACCTGTGTCGGTTTACGGTACGGGCAACGGTTGTTCTCATTTAGAGGCTTTTCTCGGCACGACGGCATCATCGATTCAGACCGCTCTCCGAAGAGATTGGTCTGCCTGTAAGATCTCGGTCTAGTGCACAGCGGATTTTCCTACTGTACGACCTACGTCCTTCGACCCACTATTCCATCAGTGAGCTCGATTAGCCCTATGCGTCCCCCCATCATTCAAACAAACAACCGTCGGTATCGGAATATTAACCGATTTGCCATCGTCTACCCCTCTCGGACTCGACTTAGGTCCCGACTAACCCTACGATGACGAGCATCGCGTAGGAAACCTTGGGTTTACGGCGAAGGGAATTCTCATCCCTTTTATCGCTACTCATGCCTGCATGCTCACTTCCAAACGCTCCAGCACTCCTTACCGGTATACCTTCAACGCTGTTTGGAACGCTCTCCTACCACGTGAATAAATTCACATCTAGAGCTTCGGTGACTGTCTTAGCCCCGTTATATTTTCGGCGCAGAATCGCTAGACCAGTGAGCTGTTACGCTTTCTTTAAAGGATGGCTGCTTCTAAGCCAACCTCCTGGTTGTCACAGCAACTCCACATCCTTTTCCACTCAGACAGTACTTTGGGACCTTAGCTGCTAGTCTGGGTTGTTCCCCTCTCGACGATGGATTTTATCACCCACCGCCTGACTCCCGAGGTTACACATGAAGTATTCGGAGTTTGATAGGGTTTGGTACCGCTGTATGCAGCCCTAGCCCTGTCAGTGCTCTACCCCTTCATGCTACTGCTCGAGGCTATACCTAAATATATTTCGGAGAGAACCAGCTATCACTAAGTTTGATTGGCCTTTCACCCCTATCCACAAGTCATCCGAAGACTTTTCAACGCCTACCGGTTCGGTCCTCCACCGGCTCTTACACCGGCTTCAACCTGCTCATGGATAGATCACTTAGTTTCGGGTCTGCAGCATCTGACTAATTCGCCCTATTAAGACTCGCTTTCGCTACGGCTTCCCGTTTGGTTAACCTTGCCAGATACCACAACTCGCAGGCTCATTATGCAAAAGGCAGTCCGTCACACGTATATATAATCGTGCTCCGAATGATTGTAAGCCATAGGTTTCAGGTTCTATTTCACTCCGCTCACCGCGGTTCTTTTCACCTTTCCCTCACGGTACTGGTTCACTATCGGTCTGGTAGTAGTATTTAGGATTGGAGGGTGGTCCCCCCAGCTTCAGTCAAGATAACACGTGTCCCGACCTACTCTGGATCCTGCTAGCGTTCTTCTGATTTCGATTACGAGGCTATCACTCGCTATGGCCCGACTTTCCAGACGGTTCATCTATCATCCAAACTACATATTGCAGTCCACAACCCCAAGCACAAGTGCCTGGTTTGTCCTAATCCCATTTCGCTCGCCGCTACTATGGGAATCTCGTTTGATTTCTCTTCCTTCAGGTACTGAGATGTTTCACTTCCCTGAGTTCGCCCCCCGTAGGGTAACATGACTCGCGCCATGCTGGGTTGCCCCATTCGGATATCCCCGGATCAAAGCTCTTTGGCAGCTCCCCGAGGCTTTTCGCAGCCTAATACGTCCTTCATCGCCTCTACCAGCCAAGGCATCCACCTATGGCCCTTAATATCTTTATTCTAATTTGCGTATTCACTACCTTATTCAACATATAGTCGAATAAAACAGCAAATCTATTAATTGTAGTTACTATTAATTTTGTTGACTTTGACAATAATAAGTTAAATAACATCTAGACTTTAAAAGTCTAATTCAAACACTTCGCTTAGTACTTGAATTAAACTTCGGTTTCAGAAATGGTGGAGAATAGCGGGATCGAACCGCTGACCTCCTGCGTGCAAGGCAGGCGCTCTCCCAGCTGAGCTAATTCCCCATCACAGTGATTATCTTCTAATGGTGGGCCTACCAGGACTTGAACCTGGGACCTCACCCTTATCAGGGGTGCACTCTAACCAGCTGAGCTATAGGCCCTCTCTGAATATCTATTTCAAATGAACATAGATCACTGAAAACTAAGTAAGCAAACACATTATCTTCATAAGACGTGAGATTTTCTCTTGAGTCCTTCAATCGAATGAGGACTCGTTACTCTAGAAAGGAGGTGATCCAACCGCAGGTTCTCCTACGGTTACCTTGTTACGACTTCACCCCAGTCGCTAATTCCGCCGTAGAGGGTAGCTAGTTTAGCATCCCCGCTTCGGGCGAAATCAACTCCCATGGTGTGACGGGCGGTGAGTACAAGACCCGGGAACGTATTCACCGTAGCAATGCTGATCTACGATTACTAGTGATTCCAGCTTCATGTTCTCGAGTTGCAGAGAACAATCCGAACTGAGAGACGCTTTATGAGATTGGCTCCACCTCGCGGTATTGCAACTCTCTGTACGCCCCATTGTAGCACGTGTGTAGCCCTAGCCATAAGGGCCATGATGACTTGACGTCGTCCTCACCTTCCTCCTCCTTACGAAGGCAGTCTCGCTAGAGTGCTCAGCCGAACTGTTAGCAACTAACGACGAGGGTTGCGCTCGTTGCGGGACTTAACCCAACATCTCACGACACGAGCTGACGACAGCCGTGCAGCACCTGTTTTCAAGCTCCCCGAAGGGCACCATCTTATCTCTAAAATGTTCTATCAATGTCAAGGCTAGGTAAGGTTCTTCGCGTATCTTCGAATTAAACCACATGCTCCACCACTTGTGCGGGTCCCCGTCTATTCCTTTGAGTTTTAATCTTGCGACCGTACTCCCCAGGCGGAATGCTTAATCTGTTAAGTGCATCACCGAAGAGACGAGCTCTCCGACGACTAGCATTCATCGTTTAGGGCGTGGACTACCAGGGTATCTAATCCTGTTTGCTCCCCACGCTTTCACGCCTCAGCGTCAGTTATGTCCCAGCAGGTCGCCTTCGCTTTCGGTATTCCTAGTGATATCTACGGATTTTACCCCTACACCACTAATTCCACCTGCCCCTTCCATACTCTAGGTTCCCAGTTTCAAGTGCAGTTCTACAGTTGAGCTGTAGGATTTCACACCTGACTTAAAAACCCGCCTACGCGTCCTTTACGCCCAGTGATTCCGAATAACGCTTGTCCCCTCCGTATTACCGCGGCTGCTGGCACGGAGTTAGCCGGGACTTATTCATCAGATACCGTCATTTTCTTCTCTGATAAAAGGAGTTTACACACCGAAATGCGTCATCCTCCACGCGGCGTTGCTGCATCAGGCTTTCGCCCATTGTGCAATATTCCTCACTGCTGCCTCCCGTAGGAGTCTGGTCCGTGTCTCAGTACCAGTGTGGCGGATCATCCTCTCAAACCCGCTATGTGTCATTGTCTTGGTGAGCCATTACCTCACCAACTAACTGATACAATATAGGCCGATCCCTTAGCGAAAAACCTTTCCCGACTGACATTAAATCAGAAGGAGTATCCGGTATTAATCACCGTTTCCAGTGGCTATCCCAGACTAAGGGGCACATTACCTATATATTACTCACCCGTGCGCCACTCGTCAGCAGACCGAAGTCCCTGCTACCGTTCGACTTGCATGTGTTAAGCACGCCGCCAGCGTTCATTCTGAGCCAGGATCAAACTCTCCATAATTGTATTATGTAAAGACCACCTTTCGATGGATTACTGATTCCTATTGCCCAAGATTTAAAATCATTGGCTATAAAAAATATAGTGTCTATTTCAATCATAACTTAAAAGCTACAAATGAATAGACGGTTGTTTTTGTGTCTTATAAAGTTAACTTCCAACCCCGTAAAGGTCAGTGTCAAACTTACTTAGTTTTCAATGATCTCAAACGTTTTTTAAAGCTTCAACATGAAGTCTTCTTCGTCTCTTTTTCAAGCGACTCATCGTTTGTGGACGGGAATTATAGACAAATCAAAAACCAATGTCAAGCACTTTTTTGGCGAATTGTGAAATTTCTTGAAATTTGTAAATTTCGGTAAAAATTGATCAGATCCCTGACGCTTTATTACTCATCTTAATCGATCGATTCCACTTTCACGTAGCCTGTCTCCGGCATCACTGATATCACACCTTTTCTCGAACCGGATTGCAGGGTGATTCTGCATTCCGTACTTACCAGGTCATTCACACTGCTCAGGGTCTTATGCGGTCTGCCTAAATGATCAAACGCAATGAACCTGTTATTGCCGCAAGTATTTTCAAATTCAATGCTGTCGATCCCGTATTTGTCAGATAAGAACATATCACTGTTATCACTTGAATTGTGTGTACAGAAATTATTTGAGTAGAGAAGAGTTTTCGTCAAAGGATCGATAGCAGACTCAAGCTTGTCATAATTCATATCAAAATCTGTATTACTGGAGACAACGTAACAGTTATGGCTTCTAAAACTGATACGCCACATCGCTTTATACCATTGCGGTTTTGTCGCGTCATACATGTCATCGACCATTGCCAGGTGCTGGGTATAGCGCAGATGCCTTGCCACCTGTTGCGCCGCAACGTGCAGACGATTTCTTTCCAGTCGTGGAATAACGGTAACTGCGAGTACACCCGCTACTACTATGACGATAATCAACTCCAACATTGTGAATGAACTTTTATACATAAAACCACTCTTGATAATAACAGTTATTTTTAATTATATAATGTTTTATTTTATCTGTCAAGACCAATTATTGTCATACGTTCAAATTCTGACTCATGGAGTTGGTGTTGTTATTAAGCAGTCATTTTTCTTAACTGCCGAAAGGCGTCGTATCTTATTACTTTTTATCAATGACATCCATAATTATTTTATACATCTTATCCGCCATTATTTTACGGTCATAATCCTTGGCAACTCTTTCACACCCTGATTGACACTGCGCATAGAGCACCGAATCATCTTTAAGTTGTTTGACTTTTGCTAAAAAGTCCTCTTCATTTTCAGGTTCAAAACAGAGCCCTGCTCCATATTGTTCTATGATCTTCTGTGCCTGGCCTTCGACTCCCAACAGTATCGGTCTTTGCATGGCGGAAGCTTCAAATATTTTGGAAGGGATGACCGTTCTGAAATTTTCCTCTTTTTTCAAAGGAACCAACAAGAGATCGACTGATGCAAGGTAACGCGGTACCTCCTCTTTGGCAACCGAATCTAAAAACGTGACATTGACAAGCTGCAGCTCCTCTGCCAGCGCCACTATCTCTCTTTTCATCGCGCCGTCTCCGATGAAAAGAAAGTGGATATCAAAGTCGTCAACCTTGGCTATAGTATTGACAACAAACTCCAGGCTGTGCGCCAGACCGTGTGTTCCGATATAGCCGACAATAAACTTGCCGCTCAAACGAAGCGAAGCTAAAAGTTTTTCATCTTTCGGACGAGGTGAAAAAAGATCTCTATTTGAACCGTTGGTAACGACTTCGATCTGAGAACCCGGAATTCCTCTAAGCATCAGGTTTGTTTTAAACGCATCCGTAACGGCTATCACTTTATCACTGTGGCGATAGAGTGCCAGTTCGATCTTTTCAAGAACATTAAAGATCTTGCCGCGCTCCATCATTCCGACAGAACGGATAGATTCCGGCCAGATATCGCGCAGCTCAAAGACCCAGGGTCTTCTCTTGATCACGGAGAGCGCAGCAGCACTCCATGTTGTAAAAAACTGCGGCGATGTTGCAATGATGATATCCGACTTCTGAAACAGACCTGTGATAAATGCCGACAGGGCAAAACTCATGTAATCCAAAATGCGCCTTACAAAGCCGCTGTTTGAGCTCATATAGCTCCAGACCCGTACCACGTCTATACCCTCCACCCGTTCTTTTCGATAGAGTCTATTGGTATAGCCACGGTAGGTTTTTCCATGCGGGAAGTTTGGTGCGCAGGTGATAACCGTCACTTCGGCACCCAGCTTCAGCCACTCCTGACAGTGTTCAAAGGTCCTTGTTGCCGGGGCATTGACCTCCGGGGGAAAATTGTCGGTGATAAAGAGGATCTTCACAGCTTTATCTCCACGATCAACGCCTTTTCAAACCGGAACTCCGCCATTTTGGCTGTCAGCCTACGGTTAAACTCCGGAGCGTATTGGTACTCAGTGATCGGCAACGGCCTGATGTTTATGTGCTCATTTATCATCTCTTCGGTCACATCGGGGTGAAAATGGAGCCTGGCCACGGCATTCGCCTCTCTGTTCAGTCTGTCGGTTATTACGATCTTGCCGTTTTCAAACGTCCATTGCCGGGTGTGGTAGATACCCGTTTTGCGGTAGCCGTCATGTGTTGCCGTGATAGTGTTGTCTGTCACGTTAAGAGCGACGATCTTCGCACGCTCGGCGACTCGGAAGCTCTCCCACACCCCGCTGCTGTTTTTGCCTGCGACTTCGACCGTGTTGTGCGCTGCCGTCCCCCGTTCCAGGTCTCTTCTTGCACCGCTTTCATAACTGCTTAATCCCGTATCGACTATGAAAGGCCGCCCTTCGATCCTGAGTTCAAAATTGAAGGTGTCGGCATGCGCATGGCCGGGAATGTAATCGGGTCCTATGTCGCCGACATCGACGACGCATTCGTAGCGGCCGGTTTTGACCTTAAGGTAACCGCTTGCTCCCAATACTGCGATTGTGGGCTCCCTCCCGAACCCTTCCTCTTTTGCGGATCCTGACTTACGTTCAGAGTGACGGGTAAGAAGTGCCCGGCTGTACGTCTCGAGCTGCCTGGTCGTCGGGGCGATGCCATTGGCGCTGTCGTTAAAGAGCGGAATGGTGCCGTCCTCGTAACTGATCGCATCCAGCCACCCGAACATGGCTTCCGCCTTCTCTCTCAGCAGCGGCAGAAGTTCCTGCCCCATAAAATCGTTATTCTGTACCAGATTGACACAATCAAGCACCCGGTAAAGCATGATCTGATGGTACATCGGGCTCAGTTCAAAATGTGCTCCGTCGGCAAGAATCTGCTCATCCAGTTCAGCCATCAGGATCGTTTTGGCCCGGACGTAGATTCTTTCATCCTGAAAATAGTAGGCGCCGAAGAGAAGCGAAAACCCGTTTTCAAGCAGGTGGTTTCCCAGGAGATGATATTCAAGGTTATCCAAGAGGATGTTGTACTGGGCATAGAGGCTGTCGTCTACCGTTTGCTCTTTGATGCCGTAGCGTGTCAGGAACTTCACCCAGTTGATGGCTCGCAGCGAGATCGCGAAAGGCTCCAGCCCCTCTTTGATTTGACCGGCCTGTTCTATGAAGTCACAGACCAATGCCATACCCGCTTCTTTGGTGATACTTTTCTGCTGCAAATAGTCAAAATAAGTTAGGTTGTACGTCCATAGCCTGCCGTACGCCGAAAAGTTCCAGTCGATCGTCTTCTCAAATGTGTGCGAAAGGTTCAAAAAGATGAATGTTTTCTCATTGTATGAAGTGCAGCTGACAATGGAGGACTGCAATGTCAACGATACCGACCTTGATGGCATCGCCAACGGGTAGTGAAACCCTTTTAGATTTCGCCACCTCCGGCGTGCAAGGTAGTAGAGCCGGAAGTAGACCTGAATGGGCTTTAAGTGCTTAAGCGTGTTAAAGAGTCTAATAAATCTATAGGTCAATTTTTTCTACTTTGCCGCTTCGAAGGGATGCCAAAATCTTGAATGTTGTCTTTGTCGTGTTGTAGATCGAAGCGAAACTTATTGCCGGCTCCCCGCTTTTTACGGACGTTTTGAATGCTATTAGCTCGTTGGCAAAGCCTTTGTCCTGTCTGGCACTTTTTGATCTACTGCTCCTGCCGCCGCTGTAAACAGTCAGTTCCCTGAAATCGTTCATCTGCATGCTTACGCCGTTTCCGAATACTTCGATCTGCTCTTTTGGCATGCTGTTGCCGCCATAGGCGAAGTACCCTATGGTGGCGGTGCTGCCGTTGGCATAATTCAGAATAATGTTGATATTGTCTTCGTTCGGAATGGACTGATCCTCTTTTTGAACGGCTGCGGCATAAACACTCTGCACGTCGCTGCCGGTCAGGTAACTGCAGGTATCGACGAAGTGGCACACCTCGCCGATGATGCGCCCGCCGCCGATCGTTCGGTCCTGTATCCAGCTCTCCTTGGGGATGACGCCCGCATTGACCCGGTAGTTGATAGCGATCTGCCCGCTGAGTCCGCGCTTCATCTGCTCAAGCATCGGCGAGAACCTTCGGTTGAAGCCGACCTGTATAACCGAGCTTCCGTCATACGCCGCATTGATGGCTTCGAGCTCCTCTTCGTAAAGGCAGAGCGGTTTTTCGACAAAACAGTGTTTTTTATGTTTTATGGCGCTGATGACCATGTCGACATGGTCATTGTGTCTAGTCGCTATTACGACACTGTTGATCTCACTGTTTGTAAAGAGTTCCTCGCTGTCAGTCGTAATATATTTGAAACCATACTTTTTGCCGCTTCCCTCGGCGCTCACGCCGGTAGCGGTACAGAGGCCGACAAGATCATAGCCGCCCGATTTTGCCAAATTCGGCAGGATTACCGACCTGGCAAAGTTGCCGGCCCCGATCAGGCCGACATTAACCTTGTCGCTGCTTACAGCTTTATCGCTGCGCCGGTGTGTCTTATGCAGATCGGGATCAGTCGTGTTTTTGTATACCAGAATGATACCGAGGTATCGCTCCCGGGTCTTGCCTTCGAGCAGGTCGTAGGCACGCAAAGCGTCATCAAAGTTGAAGGTGTGGGTGATGAGCTCTTTTGGTCTGATCTTGCCCTCTTCTATAAGCCCCAAAAACGCCTCGAAGTTTCGCTGTTCCGTCCATCTGACCAGATCGTAGGGGTAGTCGATCCCTTTCTCTTCATACCCGGGGTCGTACCGCCCCGGGCCGTACGCCATGGAGAGGCGAAAGTCCAGCTCTTTTCTGTAGTAGCTGTTTCTTGGCACATCCATGCCTACCATGCCCACAAGAACAACACGCCCCCGCATGCGTGAAATCTCGGCTGCATCGATGACAGGCTGGCTGCTCGACGTCGAGGCGGTGATGATGACCGCATCAACCCCATGCCCGTTGCTGAATGCCTTTGCTTTTGCAATGAGATCGCCGGCAAGAGAGACCTCATCGGCACCGAGTTTTTTTGCCAAGGCCGTCTTATCGGGATCGATGTCACTGCCGATGACCTTGCAGCCGTTTGCTTTCAGGAGCTGAACCGTCAGCTGCCCTAAAAGCCCCAGCCCGATAACGGCTACTTTTTCACCGAGTTTCGGTTCGCTCTGTCTAACGCCCTGAAGTGCGATGGCCCCGACGGTGACAAACGAAGCGTCGATATCATCGACACCGTCGGGTATGCGGACCATCAGGTTTTTCGGTACATAATTCACTTCACTGTGACTGGCATACCCCGCTCCGCCGCAGGCGACCCTGTCGCCGACATTCAGGCCGCTCATGCCGGAACCGACCTCAAGCACGCGGCCGGCCAGGCTGTAGCCGAGAGGTATCGGTGTGTCCAGTTTGGCGAACACCTTTTCAAGCGTGTTGCGGACACCCTCTTTTCTCATCTTCTCAAACACCTGTTTCACCAGGTCCGGTCTCTCTTTCGCCTTTGCCAGCACCGATTTTTTGGCAAAACCAACCAGCATCTTCTCGGTACCCGCACTGACCAGACTGACGGTAGTCTGCACCAAAGCTCCATTTTTTTGACAGAGAGGTGCAGGAATATCAAATAGTCCCAGCTCCCCCGTTTTGAAGCTTTGAATCAGTTGTTTCATCGGTTATATTCCTTTGTCGATATAGTGCTATCACTTAACCCGGCATGTTCAAATTTTTTCATTTTCATTTCTGCTGTTTCAGAACGGTGCAAAGACGCCGTCTTATTATTGCAATATTTTCTTTGGATTCCGGCATTCATAATCTAATCATCTCTTCAACATATTTTTTGGCTACAGCATCGCTGCTTGGAAACCCGTCCAGAAGAAGGGCATATTGTGCTGTTTTCACCTCTAGCGTCCCGGTGCCGGAAAAAGCATTTTGAATTGTGTGCAAGATATCAGCACTGTCCAGCGGATCAAAATAGAATGCTGAATCCTGACACACTGCTCTTGCGAAATCCCGCTCCGATGTCAAAATAGGCAGCTTGAAATGCATCGCTTCTATATAGGTTATGCCGAACGACTCTAAAAGAGTGGGCATAAGCAAGGCATCACACTGCCTGTAAAGCGAAGCCGTCTCCTCCAATTTCACAGGGCCGATATTATGGATCACATCCTGCAAGCCGAGTTTGGCGACATCTTGCAGAAATTTTTTGGCCAGGGGGTGCTGCTTATCACTTATTGTCGTGATCAATTTGTAGTCCAGGTTTCTTTCCTGTATTTTCTTAGCCAGAGGTATAAAAATCTCCAGGTTTTTATGCGTATAGTAGTGCGTAAGATAGAGCAGTTTTTTCCCTTCCGGCAGATCAAAGCTGCGGTGATGGCCTGCAGGATGGCTGTTTATGGCGACACTGTTGGGTATCGTCACGATGTTTTCAAGGCCGTAATACCTGCGCAGCCTCTCTTCGATGTTGCTGGTCTGCGCGATAACCGTCGTTGCATATTTCAGATTTTTTTGAAATAGAGACAATCGGATCTTTCTGTTGAGATAGCTTTTGATGTCCATATTCGACCAGATCACTTTTTCCGGGTAGACGGCATAAGCCCAATGAAACAGCAGCAGCTGCGGCCTGTCGGTAGGCAGTGCGATATTGCCCATACTGAAGACTTTGTCGATCTTGCGTTTTTGAATCTGCCGGGCAAGATAATATCGGACCATCGGCTGCAGATACTTTTTTCTGAGCAGCGGCGGCAATTCAAAGAACGTGATATAGTCATTCTCAAACACAGCATATTCAGACCGGCTCGCAACACAGACATAGAAGATCAGCTTTTTCTCCGGCGCAATGGCGCATAGACTTTGTAAAAAATCCTTTAAGATTCGCTTACCGCCCCCGGTCGTCAGACTATACGCATTGATTAAAATCCGCATCATCGCTGGTTCCCGCCGATGTCAAGCAACTTTACCAGCATATCTGCGCCGCTTTCGCCGGAAAGGTGAGTGTTAAAAAATGCAATCGATTTTTTCCTTTCTGCCGCGTTGATCTTTTTTCCAAAGAGACTTTCAATGGCCTGATACAGCGAATCTATCGAATCCGAGTGAAACAGATGACATGTCTCACACTCGCCCAAAACGGTTGAGACGCCGCATGCATCCGAACAGATTACAGAGCAGCCTGCTGAGAGTGCTTCATTGACAACATAGCCCCATCCGTCATAAAGACTGGGCAGAACAAGGCAATCCGACTCTGCCAATATGCTTTGTACCTCATCATTGCTTTTGCTGCCCAGAAAAACAGTGCGCCCAACAAGCGCAAGATCGTTGACAAGCTGCACAAGGGCATCTCCTTCTTCACCGTCACCGATGACCATCAACTGCCATTTGTCTGTTTCAAACATCTTCAATGTCCGAATAAGCAAAGCTGTATTTTTGAGTTTAGAGAGGTTTCCGACATAAACAAGTCTCTTAACGGCACGGACTGTTTCAATAATGTCAGCAACATCGTCTGCCTTCAACGGTCCGAAATAGCCGAAAGGGACTATTTTTTCTCTGGCGAAACCTGCCTTCAGTAGATATTTCTCGCCGCCTGGGGTCAATAGATATTTCAATCTTTTATATCGGTAGGCAAAATATCTGTACTTAAGGCACCGCATATAACTTTTTAGTCCCGATGAAACGCCGCCCGGCTTTTCAAGCAGACACAAAATCCGGGATGGGTCTCTCTTGTAAAATAGTCTGAAATAGTTTGATATCTTTGGATACGCATTGATACCTGAAAACAGATGGTAGTCATGGTCCAAACTTTGCAGAAAAACGGGCATCATGTTTTCTGCATGCTCGACAGGAACAAGCCTGACCCCATTAAATTCCGGTACATACCAGCCCGATGTCTTTCTGTTTGCATAAAGCTCTTCTTCATAGACCAGCCACACTTCAACCTGCTTAGACAACGCCACCAATAACGCCTCCTGGTGCATGCTCAATACATTCTGCCAGAAAACTATCTTCATCGCTATGTCCTTCTCTGCAAATAAGGGGCACTTTTATTGCTGCCAGTAAGTGAAAACAATATGGCAAGAATGGCAAGCTGGTACGGACCGACCCCGCCTGGGGAGAACAGTGCCGTTTCACCATTAAATGATATAAATATTGACAATACCGTAACCCATCCGAATACTATTTTGTTTTTTAACAGTGTGAAAAATAAAAACATGAGAATATAAAGAAAAAAGAGCCCTGTAACGACGCCGCCTTCTTCAAATACCGCTGCGTAAAGGTTCCCTTTTTCCAGCGGCTTGTCATACATAATATTGGTACCTTGAATGTATTTTAATCTCTCCGCATAGGCATCTCTTGGATCAGCATAAGCCGTTTGGACATTAAAACCGATCCCTGTCCATGGGTGTTGTAAAAAGTTCTCTATGGATGTTTTTATTAAAAATCCTCTTTTGCCCAGCATCTCCTGTACGTTGGCATAATGGACTTCGCCTAAATTATATGATTTATAGACAAAGGTTGATATTTTTTTATCGATCATATCCGAGGCAATAATGTAAAAAACGGTGCTTCCGATCAGCAGAAACAGCAAGGCGATCAGATATTTTTTTACATACGCAGACGTGAATATGCCATGAACAGCAACGTAGAGTAAAAAAGCACCCAATATTGCAAAAGAGGCTGTTCTTGATCCCGATAGATACAGTTCCAACAGACCCAGCAATATCGTCGATAAATTGAAAAAGTTTTGTTCTATTTGCCTTTGCAGAAACAGCACGACAAACAGTGTGAAAATCGGCGTCAACACAATACCGATGCTTTGCGAATGCTGGGTCATCCCCATAAACAGACCGTTGACAAAATACCCCTCGGGCAGGAAGATCATCGGTAATGAAAGCCAGACATACAGATAGAGCAGATTGATCAGAAAAAGTATGAAATCAAAGTTTTTAGCCAAGTAGACACTTTGAAAGACGGTGAATACGATCATGAAGTAGACGGTCAATTTTATGATAGAGAGGTCAATATAGAAACTGCCTATAAATGTTGTGATATAAAACAGCAGCAATAATAGATAGAATTTTTTTTCGAACGAATCGATAATAATACTTTTTTTCCGAAATATTTTAAAAACGACTGATAAGAAAATGATGACTATAAATAGATAATAGACATTTTTGTCAAAACTGCCGAAGAGAGGGTTCAAAAACTTTAAAAGTATCGCATATAGAATCGATTTTAAATACCACTCATTGCCTTCCGTAAATACCAAAAACAGCAGATGGGCCATAGCGGCATAGACCATACCGGGCAGAATCAGCATTGTGGCCAAATAGCCTAAGACATAGAGTATCTCTTTATTATATGCAATCGATTTAAATCTATTCATCAAGCAGTTTCTTTTTCATTGCTGCCGGATTTCCGGCTACCATCGTATAGGACGCTACATCATCGACCACTACCGAACCCGCAGCGATAATTGATTTTTTTCCGATTTTGACGCCGGGCAGAATGGTTACGTTGATACCGATCCAGACACCGTCTTCAATAATAATATCTTTTCCTGTTCCCTTCCCTGCAATATGCAGCCCTGATAGATCCACTTCATGCGTGCCAGTTACAATTGTGACCCTTGAAGAGATATCACAATAGGCCCCTATGGTGACGGTACTTTTATCTGCACCGATTATCATGGCTTCGTGGCCTATAAAAGTGTCATCTCCGATTGAAATATTGCTTACGCCCAAAAACTTTACGCTTGAGACAATCCTTGCACTTTCTGCAACGTGCAAACCGAGCAGGTTGAGCAGTCGTGTTTTGAATCTATAAAAACGTGTTGAAGGCAATAGGCGGAAAATGTACAGCAGGAGCACTTTGTAAATCTTATTCACCTTGTTCCTTTTGCAAAAGAAGTCTCTTTATATAGAATGGCACGCTTATATCATACAGGCAATAGGCAAGAACGGAACTTATGATGACGGCCGAAATAGTGAGCACACCTTCAGAAGTGAGCATGAAATATAAAAATCCGAATTTCAACAACAACCCAAAGACAACCATCCCTATAATATAAGACAGACGGTGAATCCCAAGTAAAAAATCCGTATGGAACGTACTCCAGACAAGTTCCAATATCAGGATACCCATCATAAATATTACGAAAAATTCAATATACGGAAATGACGTCAACCATACCGATGTGATTGTATTAAACAGAAATGCCAGCACAATGACGACGGCCAGCAGTCCAAGCATCATGAGATAGAATTTGTTGAATACACTTTTTATCCATGCCACGTCATTTCTGGCATATGCATCCGTAAATGCCGACCACAAAGGTGCCAACACGATAGAGACCGGAACGATGACAATGCTCATGACTTTGTAAATGATCTCATACTTTGTAACTTCTACGGCACTGCCATATTTCAGGAGGATCAATCGGTCTATGCCTATGATCAGTAAAAAGCCGATCTGTATCAAGAGTATTTTCAACCCTTTGTCGAAAAGATTGAGTAAGGCTTTTCGAGAAAAGTTTGAAATAGACGGGATCAACGCTTTATACTTGCAAAAAAAACGAAATGTTGAATAGAGATAGGGCAAGACAGTAGAAAGCGAAAATACTGCTATGGCATAAATAAGCGTCCCGGTGTGGTCCAGTTTCCAAAGCAGGCCGACCCCGGCAAGATTACAGCCGGCAACCAGCAAACCGTTTAGTGCAACGTTCTGACTTTGATGCGTTGCGTAATTTAGCTGGTCCACTGTGGAAAAATAAAACTTTACAAAAAAGGCGAGCATCAGAACAAAAAAGATGTTTTGCAGAGACCTGTTTTCCAGATCGATATTGAAAAATGCTTGCAGATCGAGTAAAGGCAGTGCCGCAATGATGATTGCTCCGGCGGCCAATGTCAAAAAAAGAATTGCGATGTAGGCCGTACTGACATAGTCACCCGCTTCTTTTATATTCGCATCGGAAATCGCAAGCGTCACAAAGTTTCGCATCCCCTTTGCAATGCCCAGATCAAACATAAACATCCAGCTGAACAGAGAGGTTAAAGCGATGTAGACACCAAAGTGTTCCTGCCCTAAATAATCCAATAGCAGTGCGATTAACAGATAGTTCAATACCAGCATGACGACTTTATAGAAGGCTGTAAACGATATCTGTTTTTGTACTTTTTTATAGCTTGTATTCATAATTGCAAATTTCCAATGTGCTCAGGCAGTTGTGCTTATTACCCCGCAAAAGTCCAGGTCTGTTTTTACATGTAATGCTTTAAACTCTTTATGCGCCACCAGGAAAGCAAAGATGTCGGCTGACGCCAATGCATCGCTGAGCGCAACAAGCTTAAGTCTTGGATACTGGGTTTCAAGTGCCGGATTATCAGTCGAAATGTTCGGCTCAACCGCTATAACATTTTCCAGTTCGTTTGAAAGTCTGGCTGCGATATAAAGCGCCGGGGATTCTCGGAGATCATCAATGTCCGGTTTAAATGCAAGTCCCATGCAGACAACCTTTGGCTGCGGTACATGATCGATGGTTGGGAGTTGGTGCTCTTTCAGGTAGTTGAGTTTCCACGTATAGACAGTGTTTTTGATCTTCTCAACCGCCCAATCTGTTTTATAGGTATTGACCTCTCTTGCACTACGGATCAGTCTGGCCTCATCACCACCGGCATGGACGATGAACCACGGGTCGACCGCGATGCAGTGGCCGCCCACCCCGGCTCCCGGCTGCAAAATATTGACGCGCGGATGGCGGTTTGCAAGACGGATCAGTTCCCATACGTCAATGCCAAATCTGTCGCAGAGCATAGAGAGTTCGTTAGCAAAAGCGATGTTCGTATCTCTAAAAGAGTTTTCCGCCAGCTTTGCCATCTCCGCTGTTTTGGCATCAGTCTCCAGTACCTCGCCGCTGACAAAGGTTTTGTAAAAAGCCGCCGCCACTTTTGTCGCTTCAGGGGTTGTCCCCCCTACAATCCGGTCATTTTCGACAATTTCCCGCATAATGTGGCCGGGAAGTACTCTTTCTGGACAATGCGCGACAAAGATCCTGGACCTTTGTGCCGCCGGTTGCCGGTTGCCGGTTGCCGGGAAGAGATCCGGTCTCAGGTCTGCCAGAGTTTCTTCCACTTTTTCTGTAGTGCCTACCGGCGATGTGGACTCCAAAATAACAATATTGCCCTCTCGCATATACGGGGCAACAGACCTTGCCGCACTGATAATATAATCGATATTGGGATACGGTGTGTAACCCGGCGTTGCCGGTTCAACATGAAGAGGTGTAGGCACGGCGATAATAAAGATATCCGCTTCTATCGGCTTCAGACCGGCTTTCAGCCTGCCGCTGTTGACCGCCGCATGGACAAAGGTGTTTAGTTCCGGTTCGGCGATGTGGATCTCGCCGCGATTGATAATGTCTACCGTACTCTGCACGACATCGACGCCATGGACATCATGGCCCCTGTTTGCCAACAATGCAGCTGTCGGAAGACCGATGTAGCCTAAACCCATGATACATATTCTATGACTCTCCGTTTTTGCAGAAGTGCCGTTATGCGGATGATTCTCCTGTTTAATGGCACCGTGCGCTGAACTTTCCGTTCTTGTCTTTATCAACTGTACTCCTTTACATATTCGACTATTTTTTGACAGGCAGCTCCATCGCCATAGGGATTGCCTGCTTTACTCATATGCGCAAATACAGTTTTATTGTCTATCAGTTCCTGTGCTTCTTTAACGATAAGCCCGGCGTCGGCCCCGACCAGTTTGACCCTTCCCTCGTCCAATGCTTCAGGCCGTTCCGTTCTGTCGCGCATGAGAAGTACGGGCTTGCCAAGAGAAGGCGCTTCTTCCTGAACGCCGCCGCTGTCCGTGATGATAAAAAATGAACTCCGCATAAGATAGATAAAGACTTCATAACGCACAGGCTCGATAAGATGGATGTTCTCTATATCAGAGAGCAGTGCTTTGACAGGTTTTTGAACATTCGGATTGAGGTGCAGTGCGTAGACGATATGAATGTCCTGATTCTTTTGTGCGATCATTTTAAGCGCAGTGCAGATATTGATGATGCCTTCGCCATGGTTTTCTCTGCGGTGGCTGGTGACCAGAATAAACTTTGACCTTTGAATTTTGAATTTCGAACTGTTTACTGTTGTGTCAATCGTTGCGATGACCTCTTGTTCCAATGCAGCATTGTCCTGAATTTTATGTAATGCCATAAAAAGTGCGTCGATGACGGTATTGCCGGTTACACAGATACTTTTTTCATTGACACTCTCTTTTAAGAGATTATTTTTTGAGGTTGGCGTCGGTGCAAAGTGATAGGTTGTGATCTGCGTTGTAAGCTGGCGATTCGCCTCTTCGGGCCAAGGTGAGTAGATGTTGCCCGTTCTGAGACCCGCTTCTATGTGGGCTACCGGGATACGCTGGTAAAATGCGGCCAATGCCGCCGAGAAACTTGTTGTCGTATCGCCGTGCACAAATATAAGATCAGGATTAAAGCTACTCAGGACAGCTCGCAAACCCATAAGGACATTAGTTGTAATGTCATAAAGATCTTGCCCCGGTCGCATAATGTCAAGATCATAATCAGGTGTGATCTCAAAAAATGCCAGGACATGATCGAGCATCTCCCTGTGCTGTGCCGTCACACACACCTTTGTTTCAAAGAGTTCGGCATCATTTTGAAACGCTTTGACGAGCGGTGCCATCTTAATTGCCTCGGGTCGGGTACCGAAGACGATCAGGATCTTTTTACGGCTCATAGTATAGTCTCTCCCGGCATTGGTCCCTACCCTTCGATTTCAAGCGTTTTACATTATTTTCTTACTTTCTTTCTTGTAAAGAGAGTCCATAAGATGCGATCGGCCTATTAACCTGAGTCCGCTTCAAGACAGTCCCATGCAGCCGCATCTGTCATCATATAATTTTAACTTCAGTATACAGGCCTAACTCTTATATTACCCCTGATGATTTAGGACTCAGCGTGTTTTATTCTGGCAAGACAACAGCCTATATTCTCGACAGCTCTTTCTGTACTGGTTTCATGGTGTCTGTCTTTTGCAAATTTCATAGATCATCCGCTGCGGATTCTTGATCCGATCTTATCACGGCATGATTTTTTATTATGTTATGAGGGGTGAAACTGACAGGAAGTATTTAAAACAGGGGGAAACCCTGTTAGCTTGGATCTAGTTAAGGGAGGTGAGTTTGACGAAACCGGTCTCTTTTATGATCGTAATTACAGCTATTCTGGCTCCGGCAGTCAGGGTGACTGTCGCATCAGTATTCAGCAGGTCGGCGACGGGTGTTGCCGGAATGCCGCTTGAGCTGTAAGGGCGCCCAAGATTATCGAAAATGATTCTGCAGCTGCCTGCCGTCGGCGCAATGGCAATTGCCGTAACACCCAGATCTGCCAGATTATTATCGGTGCCATTTATATCTCTTTTCGTCAGAGGGTCTTCAGCCGTCTCCGTGCTGTTTGCCCTTTCGACAGCATATGCGCTCGAGCAGAGATCGATGCTCCATCTGTTTTGATACCAGTTCGTGTCGCCGTCATTATAGACATCATCCACCATAGCGAGATGCTGTGCATACTGGATGTGACGGACAAGGTTATTCGCCGCCTCGCGCAAGTTGTCTCTTTCCAAACGGGGAATCATGACCGCAGCTAAGATACCGGCGACAACGATCACAATAATGAGTTCCAACATAGTAAATGCTGATTTTTTCAAAGATTCCCCTTAGTTACATCGGCTGCCGAAGCGGCAAAACCATGTATGCTTTATAATTATATGTAATGCTCAATTATAGCTAAAATATTGAAAGATAGAATAAGTCGGTGAATAATAAAACTGCAGATGAGAAAAAGAGAGAAAAGAGTCTAAGACTCTTTTAAAAACGCAGGGAGATTAGATCTCTTCTGCTTTTTCGACATTGTAAAGAATGTCTGATGTCGGGTGACGGTACATTGGCATACCAAGACGTTTTTCATCAAGTATATGACCGATGAAACCGATCGAACGGCCAACAACGAAGAATGCATTCAATGCACCGGCGTCGATGAAACCGTCGATCTCTTCTTCAGAGTATCCAAGAGCACGCCACATATCTACCATCAAGATACCGATAGTACCGTCAACGTTCAGGATAAGGTTGTCTTTTTTGCTTGTCGTCAATTTTTCGACTTCAAGAGCAAAGTCAAGAAGCGGCGTCGCAGGGAAAGATTCCGCAGCAAATTTTTTCAGACCGGAAACACGAAGATCAGGGTTACGGACCGATTTAACACGGTGACCGATACCGGAGATCGTCTTCCCTTCTTTTTTCATATATGAAATAAACTCGGCCGGTGTCATACCGTTGTCGTTTGCATATTTGAAGTAACGTGCCGCATCATCAATCGCACCACCGAAACGCGGACCGATCGTAAGAAGACCTGTTACAAGTGAAGAGATAACATCTTTACCTGCACGTGCCGTTACTTTTGCATTGTGGGCACCGGAAACTGCCGGACCGTGGTCTGCAACAGTTTTGATAACTGTTTCAATAAATTCCGTTGCCCAAGTCGGGTAACGTTTTTTGAACCATAGCAGTGAAATAACATCGCCGATACCGAAGCCGGTATCAGGCGTTGCCACTGAAGAGATCGGGTAACCGGCGTATGTTGCCTCTTCACCACGGTCGTCAGAGATCGTACAGATGAACTCTTTCGCATGACGTACCTGAGGAACAATTTTCAGTTCAGGCTCAACGATATCGGTGATGATCCCTTTGGCTTTAAGTTCAGTGTACACTTCATTGATCTTGGCCGGAAGATCATTGAATGATGCCGGTACGTAAATACCCGCTTCAGCCATTGCCGTATTTTTAGCCGCAGCCGTCTCGGCATCTGCATTTGCAGAAGCACCGGCGTGACCAAACTGCACACCCGAGCTGAAGTGCTTGGCGATCGTACCGATACACCATGCAATTATCGGCTTTTTGATCTGACCGTTTTTAACAGCCTCGATCACTTTGTACTCTTCAGTACCGCCGACTTCGCCGAGAAGAATCATATATTTGACTTCAGGGTTGCTCTCCATGCGAAGAAGGTTGTCAATGAAGACAGAACCAACGAAACGGTCACCACCGATGGCGACACCCTCTGCAATACCATCCGCATTGATAGCGATGATGTTTGAAAGTTCGTTAAAAAGACCGCCCGAACGTGTGACAAGACCGCAAGAACCTGCACGGTGCAGTTTAGAATTGACGATATTTTCGATCGTACCGCCGACGTTAGCGATCTTGAATGCACCCGGAGCGATACCGCCGACCGTTGCAGGCCCGATAACAGTAACACCGGCATCACGGGCCGCCTGGTTCATACCACGCGCAAGACGCTCAGGGATACCTTCAGCAGTAACCATAACAGTCTTGAACTGCCCTTTAATCGCGATCGCTTCCATCGTTACATCATACGCTGTACGGAAAGATGCGAAGTTCAGAAGCACGTCCGCATTTGGAAATGCAGCTGCAGCTTCTGCAGTATTTTTAAACATTGGAACCATGATCTCATCCGGACCATAGAAAAATTTCTCAAACTTGCTGCTCGAAGTCGGAGCAACGATTGCCGCAACCGATGGAGTTTTACGAGAAATTGTGTAATCATAATCAAGCATACGCTGGATAGCGCTTTTATTGTTATTCCAGAAAATCGCTTGTGTATCTTTAGTAAATAATGCTGCCATATCTCTCCCCTACTTCTCTAGTGCCATACGCACGATATCCGTAACGTGTGTTTCCGGACCGTAAACTTCGATATAAAGACCGAGACGATCTGCTGCCTCTTTGATATCTTTGAGACCTTTTTCATAGTTTGGTCCACCACGGCGAACATAAATCTGTACGTTATGTTCTTTCATCTTTGCAACGTTTTCTTCAAATGACTGAATGATACCGGTAAATGTTTTTGCAACATCGGTAAAGTTCGCGATCGCGCCACCGATGATCAGGATCTTGTCGCGGCCTTTGGCATCCTTGTGACGTGTCATAAGATCAATCAGTGTATCGGCATAAAACTTTGTCTCACCCGTAGTCGGTCCGCCAGAGTACTCACCGTAGTTTGCAAGCTCTTTGACATCACCGGAAAGGTCAGCAATCGTGTCAGCATAAACAACCGAAGCACCACCACCGGCAACCATAGTCCAGATACGGCCAAGCGGGTTAAGGATAGTCAGTTTCAGTGAAGCACCCGACTTTGAGTCAGCTTCTGCAACAGCTTTCTCTTCAGGAGACTGGTCTTCCATGCCAAATGCTGTCGGGTACTCGATCTCACCCCATGCATCTGCCATCATAAAACCGGCTGTATCGTCAAGACGTGCAACAAGGTCAAGAATAGCCATCTCATTGTTGTCAAGCATGACGATCGGATTGATCTCAAGATATGCAAAGTTCATATCACGGTAGAATTTAAAGAACTGGATCGCAAATGATATAAATGACTCTCTGTCTTTCGCTTGGATGTCTGCAGGAATATTAGCTTTTACAGCATGTTCCATATCGGCATCATTCATATTGATCGGGATAGCCACTTCGTTGACTTTTTCATCCCAGCCCTCTTCGACTTCCATACCGCCTTCAGCAGACATGTAAAGAACGTCATCTTCGCCTACGGTCGTCGCAGAGATATAATATTCCTGTTCTTGAGAGTGCGGCGTGAACGGCTCGACAATAAAGTGTGTCAGATGACCATGCTGACCGGAAAGAAGCGTTGTCGTTGCAGCCATCTTCTGATCGATCCATTTTGCCGCGTCTGCCAATGTCACATCACCTGGTTTGTTCGTTCTGAAAAGAACAAGATCATTTTTACCACGCTTGCCAAACAGCATATCCGGTTTAGCAACCAATGCGTCCTGCTTCAGCCATTCAAAACCATGCTCTTCAGCTTTTTCCAGTAGTTCTTTACCGCTGGTTACCAATACAGATTTGAATCCGTAGTGAAAGCCGCTGAAGTACTTACCCCAATGTTTTGAGAAAATAGCTTTACCGTCGTATTCACGAATCGCTCTTTGAGCCATTGCAACTCCTTCGAAATATTTTGCAGGAAATTATAGCATGCAATCACTATTGCACTCTCTTCAAAGTTATCTGCAATGCTCTTCAATTCACTTTATGGGAATATTTGTAACATTGTAAGCTGCTACAATTCGTCCACTGTAACGTACAGTAACATCTGAAGCCTTATCAAGCGGTGCAGCCACCAGAATATTGTCTGTGCATGATTCGATGCCGTAAAACTTCAGACGCTCCCGCAGATCCTTGTTTTTCGTACTGACACAAGAGATCCCTTTCGCTTTCAGTTCGGCTGAAAGTTCTTTTACGATATGGGTATTGTAGGCAAAATGTTGCTGAGGATCATCCAAAAAGAGGTAAAGTCCTTTGTTCAATAGAAGCAAAAAGAAGTGAAACACCAAAACACTGAAACCGACGACGAGAAGTACGCGGTACTGTCCGCGAAAAGCACGCAGGCGCACCCGATAGGAGCTGAAAAAACTTTGCGCCGCAAGCGGAAGAAGCAGCATCATATACGGTGCAAAATGTTCTATATGGATTCTTTGCCTGAATGAGAGCAGCAATGAGACGACAAAGACGACACCGCTGACATAAAGGGTAATGTCATACTCTTTGCTGATCATCTTGCGATAAAGAACGTAGACTAAAAAGATAAAGATGACGGGAGAGAAGATCGTTGCATAGAGGCCCATAGTATCAAGAAAATGGCCGCTTGGTTTGCCCATAGTATCAAAACCGTAGAGATAGTAGGCCGCAAAAAAGAGCACCGCGCTGAGCCCCATGTAAAACCTGCTGTTCTTGTTCAAAGCATAAACAAAAAGCGCAAAATATAAAAAAATAAAGGCGCCGTCAATAGCTAAAAGTCCGACCAGTACTAACGGGATGAGCGGCGACTTTACCTGATAAAGATAGAGCAGAAAAAAGAGCGCCGCTATCATGATCGCAGCATTGTCGACCAGCAGGGCCGAACTGATGACACCCGGCAGCAGCATATAGACCAAGACAAGCCACAGACGGTCGCTGTCGCGCCTGACATAAGGCTTCGAGATACGATACAAAAGCAGGACCGATAGCAGATGAAAAAAGATCATCGGCAGGCGCAGCGCGTAATCGTTTTGTCCGAAAACAGTCAGGGAAAATTGCGTCAGGTAGTGGAGAAAAGAGTGTGAGTGGTAGAGGATATTGACCTCACGCGCGGTTATGGAGAGGGTCGAAACCTCATAGAAGAGGACCAGCGCATCAAATCCTAAAAGTACAAAAAGGATGATGCGTTCTCTCATATCTTTAAGAAGTTTCCTATCATCTCATGGCCGAATTCGCTCATGATCGACTCCGGGTGGAACTGCACGCCATAGATTGGCCGGTCTTTGATCTGAAACGCCATGATCTCATGATCATCTGCACTGTAAGCTGTCGGGACGATAACATCCGGAAGATCTTCCTGCTGTACGATCAGGGAGTGGTACCTTGTCGCTCTGAAGGTCTCCGGCATCTTGTTGAAGATCGCACTCTCGCCCTTGCACTCGATCATGGAAGTTTTGCCGTGCATCATGTGCTTGGCACGGACGACTTTGCCCCCAAAGGCCTGCGCAATGCTCTGATGGCCCAGGCAGATGCCGAAGATCGGCAACTCGTCTTTAAATCGTTCGATCACATCAAGACTGACACCCGCCTCGTTTGGCGTTGCCGGGCCCGGCGAGATGATGATCTTTTCAGGTTTCAACGCTGCGATCTCATCAACACTCAACTCATCATTACGGATCACTTTCAGGTCTGCACCGAGTTCCAGGCAATACTGAACAATGTTGTAGGTAAAACTGTCATAATTGTCTATCATCAAGACCATCAACTATTTCCTGGCTCTTGCACCTCCGGGCTGATCCGGGGTCCAAGAATATCAATTTTAATCCGATTATATCCAAAGATGCCGTAAAAATCTGATCAAATATGCCGTTGTTTTGTGCAAAAAGTCTGTTAACCCGAGATCTGCAGTGATTCGATCGCCTGCTTTGCAATATCGATCAGACCGTTTGCGCCGGGAACAAAGGGGATCAGACTTGTTCCGACGCCACCCCAGATCACCATCACCGCCATCACGCCGATAAGCACGGCGCTGAAATCGAATGAAAACTGCTGCTGCAGGTCTGCTGAGGGGTAAAAATACATCATCGCAATGAGTTTGAAATAGTAGTAGACCGAAACAAAAGCGGTCGCTATGCCCAGCCCCGCCAGCAGGATCTGGCCGGATTCGATGGCACTTGTAAAGATGTAGAACTTCCCTAAAAAACCGATGGTAGAAGGAAATCCGGAGAGCGACAGCATGAAGACGGCCATCATCATGCTCAGATAGGGGCGGCGTTCCGAAAAGCCCCTGAAATCCTCATAGGTCATCATCTTTTTGCTGTCCGAGGCAATAAAACTTAAAATACCGAAAGCGCCGGCTGCGCTCAAAAAATAGGAGATGAGATAGAACATGATCGCCGGTGCCGCCATTTCGGAACCCAGCCCGATGGAGGACAAGGCGATCAGCATATAGCCGCTGTGCACAATGCTTGATCCTGCCAGCATCCGCTTGATACTGTTCTGCGATATTGCCAGAAAAGAGCCGCCGATCAGGGTCAAAACAGTGATCACCTGCAATACCTCGGTCCAGACGGCTTTTACCGATGCAAAATCGATCAGAGAAAGGCGCAAAGCGATGGCGAACAGGGCGATCTTAAAGGTCGACGCCATAAACATGGTCACCGGAAAGGGCGCGCCATGATAGACGTCAACGACCCAGGAGTGAAAAGGAACGGCCCCGATTTTAAAGAGGATGGTCACCATGATCAAAGTGCCCCCGGTAAGGATCAGTATCAGATCTTTTTCAGCAGGCGCATTGATATAGGCTGCGATCTCCCCCAGGTTTGTCGATCCGACGACGCCGTATATCATTGCTGATCCAAGCATAAAAAAGGCTCCGGTCATGGACCCCAGAACCATGTACTTCATCATCGCTTCGCTGCTGATCTTGTTGTTTTTATGGTATCCCGCAAGGGCATAGACACTCAGCGATGCTATCTCAAGCGCGACGAAGGCGGTGATCAGCTCATTGGCATGGGCAAGGGTCATCATGCCGAAGACGCTGAACATGATCAGCGCAAAATACTCACCGGTGTAATAGTGCCGGCTTTTAATATAGGCGGAATTGATCAGCAGCGTCAAAACGGCACCCGATGTGAACATCAGATCGAACAGCGTCGAAAAATCGTCGATAATATACATTTTCCCGAATATACCGGGAAAACTGTAGAGCAGCGTTGCGCTGCCGAAACGCGGCAGCTCAATGATAAAAGAGAGGCTCAGGAAAAAGACAGCGACCAGATTGAGCCTGCCCAGACTAAAGCTCCTGCTCAGCAGAATCAGTACAAATGCACCTATGACCACGATCATCATCGGCAGGATCAGCAGCAGTTCTTCTATCATTATCGGACTCCGATCGTCATCATAAGATCCTGTAAAGAAGCGGTGACATAAGGTTCAAACAGCGGTATAAACAGAGACGGAACGATCCCGGTGATCAGCAGAAGCAGCATGATCGGCGTCAGTATTGCCATCTCCCTTGCATTGAGGTCCGCAAAATCTTTCGTGCAGGTCTTAGAAGGACCATACAAGGTGCGCTGCAGCATCCAGAAGATGTAGAGCATGGAAGAGAGAACGGTCGTGGCCGTCAGAACACCGATCCACAGATGCACTTTGAACGCCCCGATAATGATCAGCAGTTCTGCCACAAAACCGCCCGTCCCCGGAAGCCCGGCAATACTGAGCGCAAAAAAGAGAAAGAAAAAAGCAAAACGCGGGGCAGCCGAAGCGATACCGCCGAGATCATCGATCTCGATCGACCCTACCCGCTTGAACATCAGTCCGATCATGATGAATATGCCGGCCGTGGAGAGCGCATGCGTGGCGATAAAATAGAGGCTGCCGCCCCAGGCATAGATATTGGTCATAAATACGCCCAGGGCGATCAGGGAGAGATGCGAACCCGAGGAGTAGGCGAACATGCGCCGAAGGTTTTGCTCCATGATAGCATGTACTGCGTAATAGAGCAGTCCGATGATCGCCAGCGTCATGATGACCGGAGCGTAATAGCTGAGCGTCTCTTCGAAGAGCCCGAACCCGAAGCGCCAGAGCCCGTAGACGCCGAGTTTTGCCATGATGGCGGAGAGAATGACCACGGCCGGGGTGGGTGCGGAGCTGTAGGCCGGCGCCATCCAGGTGTGAAAGCCGAAAAGCGGGATCTTAATGGCAAAGGCAAGCAGAAATCCGCCGGCCAGCCAGATCGAGGTCACAGGATCAAACTGCAGTCCGCTCAGATCGCTCAAAGCAAAACTCCACCAGCCGTTCTGTTTGAAAAAATCGTACCCGAGGTAGAAGATGGAAAACAGCATACTCATCGAGCCCATAACCGTCATCAGTACGATCTTCATCGCATTGAACTGGTGCATCCCATTGCCGTAGCGGCCGATCATAATGAATATAGGCAGCAGCATCGTCTCCCAAAAAAGGTAAAAGAGCAACAAGTCGAGCGAGAGCACGGCACCGGTCACGCCGGTCTGAAGCAGCATCATGTTGATCCAGTACCCTTTTCGTCTCTCTTTCCACATGTACACATAGAGCAGCGGCATCAAAAAGGCGATGAGCAGCAGCAGGACAAGCGATAGCGCATCGACGCCGACATGGTAGGTGATGCCGTAGTGCGCGATCCATGGAAGCGTGCGCACAAACTGCATACCTCCCTCGGGGTCAAACTTTGTGGCAACGACCATGACCAGAGCGAAGACCAGAACAGAGGAGAGCCCTGCTCCCAGGCGCAGCAGCCGCAACGAAGCAGCGCTCAGCCCCAGCAGCAAGGCAGTGAACATCGGCATAAAAATGATATAGGACAGGATCGCTTCCATCACCTGCCCCCCAGCGTATCAAGCATCACCAGCGACAGGACGGAAAGACCGCCCAGGATGTAGAGAGCATAATAGCGGACCTTCCCGTTTTGCAAAAGAGCAAAAGCCGCTCCGGCCATCTTATACCCGGAAACCGCCATTTGCAGTATGCCGTCCACCCCTTTTCGGTCAATGATCTTATCGGCAATGACACTGAAACGACGCAGCGGCTGTACGATGATCACCTCATACAGCTCATCGACGTAAAATTTATTGATAACGGCACGCTTCCAGACACTGTCGGCTTTAGGCTCTTCAGCCGATATGCCGTAGAGTCTGTAGGCCAGCGTCATCCCGGTCACGGCCATCAGGAGATTCAGCAGCCCCAGCATGTATTCACTCATGTGCGAAAGATGAAGGACTTTGTCCGGCAGTGCCGCAAAGGTGCGGAACAGATCGGTTCCTCCATAGGCTTCGTTCAAGCCCAGGAATCCGACGGTTGTGCTGCCGAAGGCCAAAACGACCAGAGGCCAGGTCATGGTTTTCGGCAGCTTCTTAAGTTGCCTGTCTACTTTTCCTTCTGCGAAGAAGACGATAAAAAGCATACGGAACATATAGAGTGCTGTCAGCATCGCAGTGAGGGTTCCCATTCCCCAGATCACATAATGGTGCGAAGCGAAGGCTGCCGCCAGGATGGCATCTTTGCTGAAAAACCCGGCAAAGGGGGGAATGCCGCTGATGGCAAGTGTCGCTATAAGCATCGTCACATAGACCAGCGTCAGCCTCTTCTTCAGAGCGCCCATCCTGAAGATATTCTGTTCATGATCCAGCGCGATGATCACGGCACCGGCACCCATAAAGAGCAGCGCCTTGAAAAAAGCGTGTGTAAAGACATGGAAGATTCCGCTGCTGTAGGCGCCCAGGCCCACGGCAATGAACATATACCCCAGCTGTGACATCGTCGAATAGGCCAGGATCTTTTTCATATCGCTCTGATAAACGGCGATGATCGCGGCAAAGAGTGCCGACACCGCCCCTATCGTCGCAATAAAGAGTCCGATCTGCGGCACCTCGTTATATAAGAAAGCAAAACGCGCCACCATATAGACCCCGGCGGTCACCATCGTTGCCGCATGGATCAGCGCCGAAACCGGTGTCGGCCCCGCCATCGCATCGGGCAGCCAGACATAGAGCGGGATCTGTGCCGATTTCCCCATCGCACCGACAAAAAGAAGTATGCCGACCAGGGCGATCAGGGAGCTGTTTAGATGGCCAATGTTCGCCTTTATCGCCTCAAAGGTGTACCCGCTTCCTTCCAGGGCGACAAAGAGGAGTGCCAGCGCGATAATAAAGCCGAAATCACCCACGCGGTTAAGGATAAACGCCTTGTTCGCCGCTTTCATATTGGCCGCATCCTTATGGTAAAAGCCGATCAGCAGATAGGAGCAGAGCCCTACCAGCTCCCAACCCACAAACATCATGATCGGGTTGTCGGCCAGCACAAGCAGCAGCATGCTCCCCATAAAGAGGTTGAAAAAACTGAAGAACTTTCCGTACCCCTCATCGCCGCGCATGTAGCCGGCGGCATAGATATGGATGAGCGCGCCGATAAAGGTAATAAACAGAAGCATCACCGCCGTCAGCCTGTCCGCCATAAAGGCGGCGTTGACGGAGAGATCACCCAGGTTGATCCAGGTAAAAGCCGTGGCATGCAAAACGGCATCATCCGGACTCTTAAGCAGTGTCCAGCCCACCGCCAGGCTCATAAGCGCCGAAACGAGCGGTGCAGCAATACCCAGACCGGTATAGACCCCATACAGGGAGCGCCGTTTCGGCAGCAGAAGATGCAGGAGACCCAGCAGTGCCGCACTGGCAAAGGGGATCAGTACGATCCAGACCAATAAGGCGCTCATCGGCAATCCCGCTGTGAAAGCAGACTGAAGGCGTCACTGTCAAGCGTCCGTTTCAGTCGGAAGAGATGGATGATCATCGCCAGAAAAAGTGCCGCTTCGGCTGCGATCACGGCAATGAGCAGCAGCACCATGACCGAGCCGTTCATCTCGCCGTTAAGACGCGAAAAGGTGGCCAGCACAAGATTGATCGAACTCAGCATCAGCTCCGTCGACATATAGACCACAAAGAGGTTGCGGCGGCTCACAATGCCGATGAGGCCGATACAAAAGAGCAAGGTAGCCAGCAGAAAAAAGTTATCAGGCGTCATGCAGCCGATCCTTTCGTGCGATAACGATGGCGCCGACCATCGCGGCAAGCAGCAGTAGCGATACGATCTCAAAAGGCAGGACCCAGTCGTGAAAGAGCACCAGTCCCATCATCTTGAGCGAACCGTACCCCTCTTCGGTCTTTGCCCATCCATGGTGCATGTGCGTCAACGCTCTGTAGATCAGCACGGCCAGAGGGGCGACCAGCAGCGCTGAAAGAAGCATCCAGCGGAATTTTACCGGCTCTTCAGGAAGGTTGCTCTCTTTGATATTGACCGACACGATTACCAGCAGGGTCAAGACAACGACGGCGCCGACGGCGACCATGATCTGTGCCAGAAAGAGAAAACTGTTATCCAGCAGCGCGAACATCCCCGCCAGCGCCAGCATCGCAACCATAAAACTGATGGCGCTGTAGAGCGTCTGCTTAAACACGATCATCCCGCTGCTGCCCAGGAACAAAAAAAGTGCCAAAACGGCAAAAATACTATTTTCGAGCAATGCTGTTCTCCTCTCCAAATGCCCCTTTATGGGCCAAAAGCTGTTCTTTTTCCATCACAAAATCCTCCCGGCGCGCTCCCGTCAGCGAAAAGATGCCTGTATCCATGCGGATAGCGTCGCAGGGGCACGCTTCAACGCAATAGCCGCAGAAGATGCACTCCAGGGTATCAATGGCGAAACGTTGGGGCATCTTCTCATCGACACCGTCTGTCCGTTCTGTCGCTTCGATAAAAATACAGTCCGCCGGACAGGCTGTCGCACACATAAAACAGGCCACACAGGCGACTGAACCGTCATCGCGGTGCGTCAGACGGTGCAGACCCCGATAGCGTTCGGTAATATCACCCGGCTGCTCTTCGGGATATTCGAGCACATCAATGGCATTGGCATCACTGACATTTTCCATAAAATGGCTGAACGTGATCTTCAGGCCTTCATAAATGGCAGGCAGATAAAGCCTCTCTTTAAGGCTCCCTCCGTAGCGGGGAACGATCTTGATCTTCTTTTCCATCAGGAAACTCCTACAACGACAACTGCCGTCACGATAATATTGATCAGAGAGAGCGGCAGCAGGTAGTACCAGCCTAGATGCTGCACCTGATCATAACGAAAACGCGGCAGCGTCCAGCGCACCAGGATAAAAAAGAGATTGAAGAGCATCAGCTTGGCAACAAAAACAGCGATCTGAAAAAAAGTCACGGCAACGGTTCCTCCTGCTGCACCCGAAGGCATAAGGCTCAGATAGAGCAGGACTGCTTCGATGATCAGCGTCATCGTGATCAAAGCCGCCGTAAGCACCTTCGTCTCGAACAGACGTCCGCCGTCGCTGCTGACACTCGATCTGACACGGTTATTTTTTCGCATCCAGCCGATAAAGAAGTAGACCGCAACCGGCAGCAGCGGCATCATCACCCCGGCAAAGAGAGAGATGTGTTCCAGCAGGAACGCCGTGCTGACCCATGGCAGCTGGTAGCCGCCGAAGAACATCGTAATAATCACCGCGCTCGCCGTGTTCATCGCCACATACTCCCCCATAAAATACATGGCGAACTTCATAGCGGTGTATTCCGTCATAAACCCGGCTACGATCTCGCTCTCGCCTTCGGCCACACTGAAGGGGGCACGGTTCGTCTCGGCGAACAGGGCGGTGATAAAAACCACGGCGCCAAGCGGCTGCACGACGACACCCCAGGCCGGCAGGAACCCCAGCACAGTAGAACTTTGCCACTGCACCATGGCATTGAAATCGATCGTATTGTAGGTGATGAGCATGGCAACGACAGTGAGTCCCAGCGGCAGCTCATAGCTCAGCATCTGGGAACTTGCACGCACGGCGCCGAGCAGGCTGTACTTGTTGTGGCTCATCCACCCGCCGAAGACAATGCCGACAAGACCGACAGCGCCGATCGCCAGGAACCAGAGTATACCGTACGCCACCGGCAGGGCCTGTACCCGAAGGCTTTCGCCGTCAATGACGATATTGTCGGCAAAGGGGATCACCATAAAAGCCAGCAGCGCGGCCGAAAAGGTAATGGCCGGGGCAAGCATATAGAGCCATCGTCCCGTCTTGATATGGGAGGGGTAGTACTCCTCTTTCAAGACCAGCTTGATGACATCGGCAAACGACTGCACCACCCCGCCGAGACGAAAGCCGCCCACATTGGCGCGGTTCGGTCCCAGACGGTCCTGTATAAGTCCCGCTATGCGGCGCTCCAGCCAGACAAGGACCGGGATCATCAGCAGTGCCAGCAGAGCGGCCAGCACAAAAGATGCGACCGCAACGGTCACGGCTGCACCGCTCATCGCTCTTCGCCCCCAAGACCGAGTATCTCTATCCACTCCGTGACGGATGGGACCGGTTCATTGCGGAATATCGCCTTCGCACACTGCTGCACGGTCCCCTCTTCGTTGATCAAACTCCCCGAACTCTCCGAGAAGACGGCCAGTGGAAAGATCAGATCGGCTTCGACACCGGTGTGCGTCTGAAAACCGACCCTCTTTGCAGCAGGGATCGCCGCAAAGTCGGGATGGTTGAAACTGATCAGAAGGTCAATGGCGCTCTCCTGCGGCAGTTGCGTAGCGATACCCAGCGTTTCGACCGCCTTGGCATTGGCCGCGCGCTGTGAACTTTTCAGCCATTCATCGCCAAAAGCCTCATCGCGGTAGCTCTCCATCGGGCAGATCAAAAGCGCGCCCACTCTATCGGCCAGCTTGATAAGTGCTTCAAGCTCTTCCGTGTAGAGATTCGCTTCCGCCAGCATAACGATCTGCCGGGGCTGCTCCTGCATCATCGTCTGAAAAAGGTCTTCCGCCTCGGCAAGAGCGACGATGCTGCCGTTGTACAGCGGCTGAAGCTGTCGGTTTTCCTGAAGTTCTTTGTAGCTCAGCCGCCCGGCATCACAGATGAAATAGCCGTTGACTGCAAGATTTTCGCGCGGACGGAAACGGTAGATCTTCTCGTCTCTGTATTTCTCCCTGTTGTGGTCGATATAGATACTGCACCCCTTGGCGCAGCCGTGGCAGACGGAAGGGGTCGATTTCAGGAACCAGACTCTCTGGGCAAAACGGAAATCTTTGCTCGTCAGCGCCCCGACCGGGCAGAGATCGACGACATTCATCGCATAGGGGTTCTCAAGCACTCTGCCCGGCATCGTACTGACGCAGGCATGGTCGCCGCGGCCGAAGATGCCCAGCTCATGGGTCTGCGTTATCTCGGAGGTAAAGCGCGTACAGCGGGCGCAGAGCACGCAGCGCTCCTGGTCGAGTATCACATTGCTTCCCAGATCGACCGCTTTGCGGCCATGCACCTTGTCCGCCATCTCGATATGCGAATCATACAGACCGTAATCCATATAAAAGTCCTGAAGCTTGCACTCGCCGGCCTGATCGCAGGTGGGGCAGTCCACAGGGTGGTTGATCAGCTCCAGTTCAAGAATGTCCCGGCGGACCTTGTCGATGTTCTCGCCTCTGGTACGGACGATCATCCCCTCTTCGACGAAGGTGTCGCAGGCGATCTGCGGCCGTTTCTGTCCTTCGATCTCTACCATGCACATCCGGCAGTTCCCGTCCGGCCCCAGAGCCTCATGGTAGCAGAAATAGGGAATATCAAAGCCGTTCTGGTTGAGCACCCTGAGCAGCAGTTCGTTTTCGGCAGCAACGATCTGCCGCTCGTTTACGGTCAGTGTGATATCGCTCATCGCGCCTCCTTCAAAAAGGCTTCAAATTCGCCTCTGAACTTTTGGACAAAGGCATCGATGACACCTGAAACAGCCGGGGCAAAGACGCAGATCGTCGTGCCGTTCATCGTAGTACTGACATCCAGAAGAAGGTCGATATCTTCCTGTCGCCCCCTGCCTTCGAGCAAGGTGGCGAGAATGCCGTCAACCCATCCTGTTCCCTCGCGACAGGGCGTGCACTGCCCGCAGGACTCCTGGTGGTAAAACGACAGCAGGTTTTTAAGCGCCGAAACCATGCAGGTATCCTCATCCATGACGATCATCCCGCCGGTTCCCAAAGAACTCCCCATGGCGTGCATCGTCTCATAATCCAGTTTTACTTCAGCCGCTTCGGCTGCCGTCAGCACGGGGCAAGAGGCGCCGCCCGGTATCACGGCCTTGAGCTTTTTGCCGTTTTTGATGCCGCCGCCGTAGTGCTCGATATATTCGAGCATAGCGACACCGTATTCGGCCTCATAGAGACCCGGCCTGTTCACGTGGCCGCTAAGTGCGAAGAGCAGGGTCCCCGGGCTCTTCTCGGTTCCGTACTCCCGGTAGGCATCGGCGCCGTTCTTGACGATAAAAGGCACCGTTGCGATCGTTTCGACATTGTTGACCAGGGTCGGGTTGCCGAAATACCACTCCGGCTCTTTGTGATGCGGTTTCAGCCGCGGCAGGCCGCGTTTTCCCTCCATCGACTCCAGCATCGCCGATTTTTCACCGCAGATATAGGCGCCTGCGCCGCGGTGCACGGTGATGTCGAGCCGGTAGTCGTGGCCCATCACCTTTTGGCCGACAATGCCGGCCGCATACGCCTCATCGATGGCAGCCTGCAGGATCTTCTGAAACGGATAGTACTCGCCGCGGATATAGATGTAGGCATCATGCGCGCCGATGGCATAAGCGGTGATAATGGTCCCTTCGATGAGTAGGTGCGGGTCTTTCATAATGATCTCGCGGTCTTTGAAGGTCCCCGGCTCGCTCTCATCGGCATTGACGGCCAGATAGGAGGGCTTCTCCGAATCGCGCGGCATCAGAGCCCACTTGTTCCCGGCAGGTGCGCCGCCGCCTCCTTTGCCGCGCAGGCCACTGGCTTTGATAAGCTCGACGATCGCTTCGCCTCCAAGCCCAAAGGCCGCCTCGAGTGCACTGTAGCCCCCGTGCTCACGCGCGACACTGAGCGTATGGCTCTTCTCGATCCCGAATTTCCGGCTGACGATTCTGCACTCTCTCATTTGAGTTCCTCCAGAATGCTGTCGATCTTCGCCGCACTCAGATTCTCGTAATAGCTCTCATTGATCTTCATCACCGGAGCCGTGTCGCACGATCCGAGGCACTCCACCTCTGTCAGGGTAAAGCGCCCGTCTGCACTGCTCTCGCCCACGGAGATGCCCAGTTTCGACTGCAGATGCGCCAGCATCCCGGCCTTGCCGCACAGATCGCAGGAGAGTGTTTTACAGAGCTGAATATGGTAGGTACCGACTCTATCAAGGTTAAACATCGTATAAAACGTCGCCACCTGGTAGATCTCCATCGGAGGCGTACCGATCAGTCCGGCAATCGTCTCTATCGCCGCCATCGTGATCATCCCCTCCTGCTGCTGAGCCATCCACAAACAGGGAAGCGTAAGTGCTTTCGTGCTCGGATAGCGTTTTTTAAGCGCTTCGATCTGCTCAAGGTTTTCATCGGTGAATGCAAAACTCATCAAGCCCCCTTTCTCATCGGTCCATCTCCCCTGCGATGATGTTCAGGCTACCCAGCGTCATGACCGCATCGGCCACCTGAAAGTTCTCGATGATCTTCGGATAGGCCGCCATATGGACAAAACTCGGTGCCCTCACCTTCACCTTGTAGGGGGTGCCGCTGCCATCGCTGACGATGTAGAAGCCCAGTTCGCCGTTGGCCGCTTCATAGGCGCCGTAATATTCGCCCTTTGGCACTTTCACCCCTTCATAGACCAGCTTGAACTGGTTCATCATCCCTTCAATCGTGTTGAAGACCGCACTCTTCGGCGGCATGACGATGCGATGGTCGAAAATATTGACAGGACCTCCCGGGATCGTATCGGTAGCCTGGCGGATGATCTTCATGCTTTGGAGCATCTCTTCGAAACGTACCATCATCCGGTCGTAGGTATCGCCCTTCGAGCCCACCACCAGGTCAAAATCAAAATGGTCGTAAAAGTAGTAGGGCTTCTCAAAACGCAGATCATAGGCCACCCCGCTTGCCCTCAGGTTCGGCCCGGTGAAGCCGTAGGCGATCGCCTGCTCGGCGCTCACCGGCGAAACGTTCTGGATGCGTTCCTGGTAGATACGGTTATGCTCGATCATCTTCAGCGTCTGCGAAATACCCAAGTCCACTTTTTTCAGAATATCGTCCAGATCGGAGCGCCACCCCGTATAAAGGTCATGGGTCATTCCGCCGATACGCATAAAACTGTTGGTCAGGCGTGCACCCGTCAGTTTGCTGAGAAAATCGGTGGCATCGTTACGCGGGTTGAAGAGGTACCAGTAGTTGGTCTGGGCCCCCATATCCAAAAGCCCTGCGGCCAGATTGACCAGATGATCGATCACACGCGAAAGTTCGCCCACTATCACGCGGATAAAGATACCGCGGTCCGGCAGCGTCACCCCCATCATCTCTTCCACCGTTTTGGCGAAGGCGATGTTGTTCATCAGGGCCGAACAGTAGTTCAGCCGGTCCGTATAGGGGATGATCTGGTTGTAGTCATGGTTTTCACAGCTTTTTTCAAAGCCGCGGTGCAGGTACCCGATCTCGCCGGCAGCGGCGCGGACCTTCTCGCCTTCGAGCGCAACCAGTGTTCGTATCGTACCGTGGCTGGCCGGATGCGAGGGGCCGAGGTTCAGGATCATCAGCTCGTCGCGATCCATGTCAAGCCCCCTGGCATCCAGCAGCGGTTTCATCTCATCCATCATATCCTGCGTCTGCGTGCAGTACTGCCCCTTGGTGATCTCATAATCCTTGCGCAGCGGGTGGCCGACGAATTCGTTATGGTTCAAAATACGCTTGAGCATCGGATGGTGCTGAAAAACGATGCCGTACTGGTCCCACACTTCGCGTTCCAGCCAGTCCGCGACATCATAGAGCGGCACGATACTCTCTACCCCCTCATCAGGATCTACAACGGCAGATTTCAGTGCCAGCGTCTTGCTGAAGCCTTCATGGCGAAAGAGATAGAGCAGTTCAAAGCGCGTCGATGTCGGGCGGGTCATGTTAAGGTTGTCTACTGCCGTGATATCCAGCAGCAGAGAAAAGCCCATCTGCTCTTTCACAAAGCTGACCGCGCTGAAGAGATCCGCGCTCTTGAGAGAGACCAGCGGCGTATCGCCCATCATCGTGATCAATTTTGCCGCGTCAAACCTCTCAAGCAGAGGCTGAAGATCTGCAAGATCAAACGTCATCGAGTTTGCCTTTGAAAGCGGTATTACGCACTTCGAGCGTCGGTTCTCTCCAGAGCTGCTTCTGTATCTGGATGATCGCATCCAGGATCGCTTCCGGGCGCGGCGGGCACCCTGCAACGTAGACATCGACCGGAATGATCTCGTCGATCCCCTGCAGGGTCGTATAGTTGTCATAAAAGCCGCCCGATGCAGCGCAGGCGCCTACCGCGATGACCCATTTGGGTTCGGGCATCTGGTCATAAATCTGCTTGAGGATCGGGGCCTGTTTGTAGCTGACCGTGCCCGCAACGACCAGAAGATCGGCATGACGCGGCGAGAAGCGCAGTACCTCTGCCCCGAAACGGGAGATGTCATAGCGGCTCGCCGCCGTGGCCATAAATTCGATGGCGCAGCAGGCGGTGCCGAAGACAAAGGGCCACAGTGAGGACTGCCTCCCCCAGTTGATCACCGCATCCATCTTCGTGGTAATAACGGCATCGCCGAGCATATCGGCACTGTTGAAGTAGGTATGACTCACATCCATCGCAGCACCCCCGATCGGTAGAGATAGACCAGACCGCCGATAAGCAGCCCCATAAAGACGAACATCTCCATAAGTCCGAACACGCCGAGCCCACGGAGATTCAATGCCCACGGAAACATAAACAGTACTTCCACGTCAAAGACAAGGAAGACGAGCCCGACAAGAAAAAACTTGACATTGAAAGCATCCGAAGCATCTTTTTCCGTCAGACGGACACCCCCTTCGTAGGGCTCGTTTTTGCGGACATTGTCGCTTTTTGCGCCCAAATAGCGTGTCAGGTGAAAGAGAAGAGGCAGGGCAATCACCAAAACAGCGATCATTGAAGAGGCTAAAAGAAGAGATCCGGACATCTGTTTCCCTTTCACATAGTATCTACTATAGTAACTTAATTTGTGTTATGCCGTTATTACGAACTGTTTAAATTTTAGCAGACACTTCCTAACGGCGCGTTACCGAGAGCAAAAAAGTGAGATCATCTGCTAGATTATTTACGGCAGGCCCTGTACCTGCCGGTTCTTATCTGCATTTACCTTCTGTTTTATCTTTTAGCGTAACGGGAATCTAATGCCAATACCTCTTCGTCACTCACATCGTACCAGTTCTCATAGACCTGGGCGACCGCATAAAAATTTGCAGGCGATTCCAGAACAATGACCTCGTCAGCCATCTTGGAGAACTTTTCTATCGCCTCTCTGCCGGCAACCGGCACAGCCACGATGATCCTGCCGGCTTCGGCTTTTCTGCAGAGCTCGACTGCCGTATGCATGGTCGAGCCCATCGCAATACCGTCGTCGACCAGGATGACCGTTCGTCCTTTAAGCGGGGGCAGCGCACTTCCTTTCCGCAATGTCTGGATGCGTCTTTTGATCTCTCTGCTCTGCTGCAGGATGATCCGCTCTATCGCATCATCAGAGACAGAAGCCGCTGCCCTTTTGTTGATATAGAGTGAACCATCTTCGGCCAGAGCGCCGAAACCGCTTTCCGGATTCTGCGGATAGGGAAGTTTGCGGCAGATAAGCAGAGCAATATCGCATCGAAGTATTTTGGCGACCTCATATCCCGGTTCTGCACCGCCCCTTGGGATCGCCAAGACCAAAGCATTCTTTCCCTGATATGCCTGCAGTGCTGCGGCCAGCTTTTGGCCAGCATCTTTTCGGTCTTTAAACATCGCCTCCCCTTTCTGACTATTGTACTCAATAGAGAAAACAAAAAGCAACAAAGAAGTATTATAAAAAAAAGGTGGCGTTCATGAATAAACAAGAAGTGGTTCAAACGATGATGCGAAGTTTTGCCGAGCGAACCTGTATTGCAGGAAGCGGTTGCACGCCTGTGCGTTACCTCTGGACGGATGCCTTTGCCGTCTGCAACTTCCTGGAACTTTTTCACCGAACAGGAAAACAAAGCTACCTGGATAAAGCCCTGATGCTTGTCGATCAGGTGCATCACGTCTTGGGGAAACATCGCAGCGATGACTCCCGCAGCGGATGGGTCAGCGGGCTTGCCGACAAAGATGGTGAAGCCCATCCGACCGTCGGGGGCTTGAGAATCGGCAAAAAGAGCAATGAACGAAAATTTGATGAGCCCTACAACGAGCGGTTGGAGTGGGAACAGGACGGCCAATACTTCCACTACCTGACAAAATGGATGCTTGCACTCGATCTTGTCACGCAAGCGACAGGTGATTACAGGTATAACCGCTGGGCTCTGGAGCTTGCCAAAACAGCATACAGCCGATTTACCTACACAACACCTGCCAAGCAAAAACGGATGTACTGGAAGATGAGCATCGACCTCTCCTACCCTCTGGTTCCTTCAATGGGACAGCATGATGCCCTGGACGGGTATATTACCTATCTTCAGCTTCTCAAAACGGCCGCCGGGGAGGTACAGAGACCGAAGGAACTTCGTCTGGAGAGTGAAACAGCGCAGTTGGCACAAATAGCCAAGACAGTCAACTGGACCACGGATGATCCGCTGGGCATCGGCGGACTTCTCGGCGATGCGCACATGCTGACGCGGCTTGTCATCTCCGGCAACATGGAGCAGCTGTGCGATATGCTTTCAAAATTGCTGGTCCATGCCAAAAACGGCATGGCGGCATTTATGCGCACCGACACACTGAACTACCCCGCAGCGTACCGGCTTGCCTTTCGGGAGCTTGGGTTGAGTATCGGCCTGCATGCAGTCGAAAAGATGCATCAGCTGCTCAGCGGGCATACGGCGTTTTTTCCGAACCGTCTGCTTCTGCGAGCACAGCTTGAAGAGCTTGAAGCGTATCTTCCGCTATGTAAGATCATCGAAAACTTTTGGCTGGATCCCGAAAACCAGAAGAGCGCGACATGGAGCGAACATCTAGACATCAACAGTGTCATGCTGGCGACGAGTCTGGGAGCCTAACGGCTATTTAAAATGCTGTTTATCTTTAGAGCTCTGGTAATCTTTAATTAACACCGATGCTCTTGTTCTCTTTTAAAAACATCGATAACTGCAAATCTATACTGGTAATATGGCGCTAGTGTTCAGATACAGATCATCACCCATACTCACCCTTTTTGCACTAACTGCTTTTTTGACAGAACTGCAAGAACCCTACCAAGATGAAAGACCTTTTAGAGGGAAGATCCGTTCACGGTGACCTCCTTTTATTATACATCCGGATTATTGATTACGTCGTTTATACCGACACCCCGAACAGTGCCCCGACCCCGGCTGTCAGGGCCATGGCCAGGGCGCCCCAGAAAGTCACCCGCACGGCGCCGGTCACCACCGGCGCACCCCCGGCACCGGCACTCAGGGCACCCAGCAGTGCCAGGAACAGGAGCGAACTGGCCGAAACAGCCCACATGAGGGCTGAAACCGGCACCAAAAAAACCACGAGCAGAGGCATCACAGCACCGACCGAAAAGGTTCCTGCCGAGGCAAGTGCTGCCTGAATCGGCTTCGCCGTCAATATCTCGGAGATGCCCAGTTCGTCACGCGCATGCGCGCCGAGCGCGTCATGCTTCATCAGCTGGAAAGCGACCTTTGAGGCCAGCTCTTCATCAAGACCGCGCTCCATATAGATCTCGGCCAGCTCTGCATGTTCGTGCGCCGGATCGTCGATAAGTTCCTTGCGTTCGCGCTCAAGATCGGCTTCCTCGGTATCGGCCTGGGAACTTACCGAAACATACTCGCCCGCAGCCATCGACATAGCGCCGGCCACAAGACCGGCAACGCCGGCTATCAGTATGTTCTGCGAACCCGCACCGGCTGCCGCCACGCCCAGCACGAGGCTGGCGGTCGAGACAATACCGTCGTTTGCTCCGAGCACAGCGGCGCGAAGCCATCCGATACGGTGTGTTCTGTGCGTTTCAACGTGTCGCATAGTCGCTATCCCCTTTTTTATTTATATGGTCACTGCAGTGCAGCCCTCCTGCCTGATATGCATGATACATACGACACCGTTTCATTGTCAGTTACACCATGATCTTATCCGCATAGCAGCCGGTGCAAAGCATACATTACGCTCAACGGTCATTTTGCTTCGCGAAAAGAGGTGACTCGGTTTCGCCCCAGCTCTTTTGCCTTGTACAGTGCCGTATCGGCACATCTTATCAGCTCTTCGTAGGTCATTTCAGAGGTTCCTTCTGAGGTGGCAACACCGAGGCTTACCGTCACAACCGGCAATGGCGATGAGTTCTTATGCGGCAGTGCCATCTTTTCTATATTAGAGCGGATGGTCTCAGCAATGTGCATCGCCCCCTCGAGCGTTGTGGTCGGCAGGAGAACGACAAACTCTTCGCCCCCGTACCGTGCTACATAATCACTAGGCCGATGAAGAGAGTCCTGTACCGACTGCGCCACTTTTATCAGGCAGAGATCCCCGTTGATATGCCCATAGGTATCGTTATACTCTTTAAATTTATCAACATCGCACATGATGATCGACAGCGGCAGATGTTCTCTCTGGCTGCGCTTGTACTCCTTTAACAGACTGGCTGTAAAACTGCGACGGTTGGGAACACCTGTCAGCGCATCGAAGACAGCCTGCTTGTTGATTATCTCATACACTTTTTGTAATCTTGTTGCGGTCATAACGATACCGAGAAGCCCCAACAAACCGATTGCGAGATGTCCCGCCAACAGCGAAAAAAACGGTATTTTCATAACAAAAGGCAGCGTCACACTGATGCCGCCCCTTACATCACCCACTTTATAGCCCTGATTGGCGTGACACTGCAGACATGATTTCTCCGTTATTAAAGGTGCCATGTAAAAATATTCGCTTTTTGCCCCCTCTTTTATCAGCACTCCCTTCTCTTTGACACCTTTTTCAAACGCTTTCAAGAACACCGTTTCTCTTGCAGTTGCCTTGTTTTCAGGGCGGATAGGACTAAGACTGGTGATATGAAACTGCACCCCATTTTGTTCCAGGGCAATTTCAGAAAGTTGTCGGGTCATAAATGCGGGATTTACCTTGGTCAGTGACAGTTTATCATTGACCTTGATATCCCGCATCGCTATCTCAAGGTAGGGGTTGGGCTGCGTTTTTTCGGTAATGGGGACATAGACGCCTCCGTGGCGGGAATTCCAGAGACGTGTGACGACGATCTGATCGAAAAAGCTTCTCGCCGACTGAAGCGCTATTCGTTCTTGTTCGTGTTTTGCATTGCTGTAGTTCCACAAAAAAGAGGCCGTGACTAATGTTATCCATGCCAAAATAAAAAAAATAACGGTCATTTTAATTTTCATAAATTTCCCTTGCCCCCTATTTTTTCTGCATTAGTCAAACTTACTCTTATTTACATAATATACCATAATAGCTTTCTGCCCATAGATGTTACGGAATGACAGGATGCCTTTTAGCAATAAAAACTGCTTGACATTCGTTATTTTGCTGGATTTTTCGAGGAGGTAGAAGACACAGGAGAGAGAAGAGATCAGTCGATATGAAAGCTAAGATTAAAACCCGGCCTCCAACTGTTCAAGCCGAGCCTCATAACGAAAAAAGTCATCCTCATTTTTCTGCTTTTTCGCCCCCTCTGAGAGAAGGGTGTATTTGCGGATAAGCTCTTCTTGGATTGCCCCGTCAAAGGGGCTCTCAAGATGTTTTTCGAGGGCTTTCACGCGGAAGCGGTCCATCTCAGGATATCGCATCGAGAGATGATCGCTCCCACCCACATATCTGCAGGTCAGTTTCTGGGGAACAAGGTCGATCTTCTCTTCTCTGAGCACCCGAAGCCAGAGATCATAATCCTCGCACACCTCCAGAGACTCGTCAAAGCCGCCGAGGCGCTCAAAGAGCTTTTTCTCCATCAGAACCGATGATGTCAAAATGTTGCTGAAGCCCAGAGTCTCTTCGAAACGGAGCGTCTCCGGCTTTTGGTACTTTTTGGGCAGAGGGATCTCCCTCTCGCCGCTCATCCACACCTCATCCGTATAGATGCACTTTGAACCCGGTTTTTTTTGATGGTAGGCGACCTGAAAGGCAAGCTTTTTCGTGTGCCAGGTGTCATCGGCGTCCAGAAAGGCGATCCACTCGTTCGAGGCCATCATGACCCCGTTGTTGCGTGCGGAGGAGACCCCCATGTTCTTTTGGCGCAGCAGGATGACCTCGCTGTAGACCTTGGCCGTTTCGCTCGTCGCATCGCTCGAGCCGTCGTCCACCACGATGATCTCGTCGGCCCGGTAGGACTGTTCCAAAACGGATTCGATGGCGCGGGCCAGTGTAGAGACGCTGTTATAGGCAGGAATGATGACGGAGATCTTCATCGGCCGGTCAATTACCAGACCTTGAGTTCGTTGTAGAGGCTGTCGCGTTCAACGGGGATGAAACCGGTGTCTTTGATCTGGTCGATGAACTCCTGGAGGTCGACGCCGTTGGCGCTCGCGGCGCCGGCAGCGGAGTTGATGGACTCTTTTTCGATCGTGCCGTCAAGGTCGTTGGCGCCAAACTCCTGTGAGAGGAGTGCAAGGTTGACCGTCGAGGTGACCCAGTAGGCTTTGATGTTGGTCACGTTGTCGAGGACCAAACGGCTAATGGCCATCGTTTTGAGGATCTCATGGGCCGTCATGAACTCCTTGATGTTGAGGAAGTTGTTCTCACTCTGGTAGACAAGCGGGATGAAGCAGTTGAAACCGCCCGTCCTGTCCTGAAGCTCGCGGACGCGCATCATATGGTCGATACGGTGGCGGCGCTCTTCCACATGGCCGAAGAGCATCGTGACGTTCGACTTGCGCCCCCTGTTGTGCCACTTCTCGTGGATCTCAAGCCACTGCTGAGAGTTGACCTTCCCCTTGCAGATGTAGTCGCGCACCTCTTCGTCGAAGATCTCGGCGCCCCCGCCCGGAAGCGAATCGACCCCGTTTTCGATCATGATGTCGATGATCTCGTCGTAGCTCTTGTTGTACTCTTCGGAGAGAAAATGGATCTCTGCCGCGGTCAGCGCTTTGATGTGCAGCTGCGGGTATTTTGCCTTGATCTTGGAGAAGACGGTCGTGTACCAGTCAAGCCCTGTCTCCGGGTTGTGCGCCGAGACGATATGGACCTCTTTGATGCCGCGCGCGGCGATGTCGTCAACAATTGCCATGATCTCTTCATGCTTGAGAGTGTAGGGTTTGGGATTTTTGCGGCTGGCGGAGTAGGCGCAGAACTTGCAGACATCCTTGCAGATGTTCGTCGGGTTGATGTGGCGGTTGATGTTGAAATAGCTCTTTTTGCCGTGCATCTTCAGACGTTTCTCATTGGCCAGTTCGCCCAGTTCAAAAAGGTCCATCTCATACAGGCTCAACGCCTCGTCAAAATTAATGCGTTCGCCCGCTCTTATCTTCTCTGCTGCATTCATAGTATGCTATTTCCTAATCTGTTGTCTAATTATTGAGCGCATTATAGCAAAAGCTCTGCAGCGCTTTGTGATAGAATAAAAAAGTACATTCAAAGTATAATAATTAAATAATAAAACTCAGGATCCCGCCCTATATGAACATCCAGATCGCTATCGAAGACCTCATTGACAAAAACGCAAAAGATTTTGAGATCTCCAAACTTTTCAAAAATTATATCGCCGAATACAAGGCTTCCCTGCCCGAACTGTTTGAAAGTTCCCAGGGCAAGGACTTTCTGGTCAAGCACACCAAAGCGCTCGACAACATCATCTCGATGATGTACAAGACGGTGCTGCGCCGCATGTTCGGCAACTATCTTCCGATGCGCGGTTCCATCCCCATCGCCATCATCGCTCTGGGCAGTTACGGTCGCGAACAGCTCTGCGTGCACAGCGATATCGACCTGATGATCGTCTATGCGAAAAATGATGGCTACAAGACCGATGCTATTATCGAAAAACTGCTCTACCTTGCTTGGGATGCAGGACTCAAACTGGGTCACCGCGTGCACGAGGTCAACGACATCGAAAAGGCGGCAGCCGAAGATATCACTATCCGCACCTCCTTCATGGAGGCCCGCCTCATCATCGGCTCGCCCTTCACCTGGCACGGTGCCCAGAGCGCTTTCAACAATATCCGCCACACCAGACCCAAAGAGTACATTCTGGCCAAGATCGAAGAGGCCCATCTGCGGCGTAAAAAGTACCCCTACTCTATGCAGCCCAACATCAAAGAGGGGGTCGGCGGTCTGCGCGATTCACAGCTGCTTTTCTGGATAGCGGTCACGATCTACGGGGTCTCTTCGCAAAAAGAGCTTATCGACACCGTTTTTACAGAGGAAGAGTACCGGGAGTACCGCATCGCCCTGGAACTTCTCTTCCGCGTCCGTTCCGCACTTCACCTTGTGGGCGGCAAACAGCAGGACCAGCTAACGATGGACCATATGCCGCGCATCGCAAAGATGCTCGGCTTCAGGGACGAGCGCAAAATGGTCTCACGTCTTTTGGAGGCGATGTGGCGCATCAACAATTTTGCCAAGATCTTTATCAAGAAGATCATCCGCCCCTATCTCTATGAAAAAGAGAGCATCACAGTACATCGCCATCAGCGCACTGACAAGGGGCTGTACGTAATCGACGAGCGTGTTTTCAGCACCTATGACGGCAAACATTGCAATATCGAGACCCTGCTAAGCAGCCTGCTCAGCCTGGAGGACAGGCACTGGCTTTATGATCCGAGCCTGTTGAAACGCTTTACCTATGTCCCTATCTCCTACCCGTTGCACAAAAGTGTCCATACCCTTTTGCGTAAACTCTTTGAACGCCGCTACAGCTACTCCTTCCTGAAGCTCTTTCTGGATGCGGGGATCCTGCATCAGTTGATCCCCGCCTTTCGGAAAGTGCTGCACCTGCCGCAGTTCGACGGTTACCATCACTATCCGGTCGACCTGCACTCCATAGAATGCATTGCCGCTCTAGAGAACATTGAAGAGCCGTTCATCAGGAGCCTGTATGACACGCTGTCACTCAGAGAGAAAACACTGCTCAAAATCACTGTCTTGCTGCATGACACGGGCAAGGGACGCAAACAGGACCACAGTGAAGTCGGCATCAAGCTCATCGTCCCCTTTGCCAAGCGGCTCGGCTTTTCCAAAGAGGAGCAGGAGCTTGCCGCCCTGCTGGTCAGACACCACATCCTGATGACCACTGTTGTTTACCGCGAAGATATTCACAGTGAAAAGACCCTCTATAAATTTATGTCCAACATTAAAACGCAAAAAAACCTTGCGCTGCTTTATATCCTGACCTATGCCGACGTTACCGGTGTCGGACCGGGCACCTGGACCTCTTTCCTGGCCAATCTCCTGCGCGAGCTCTATGATGAGTCGATGCTGATCTCGCTGCAGAACGAACGTATCAGTGATGCATCCAGACGCCTTGCGATTGAAAAAAGGATCCAAAACCGCGAGAGTTTCAAAGTATTGCCGCGTACGATGCAGAAAAAGGTGCTGGGCATCGAATCCAACCTCTTCTATTTTCAGCACACCCCTGAAGAGATCATACGCATCGCCAATGAGGCGCGCAGCGTCAAAGCGTACCGTTACACCCTGGACACTTCAGGTGAGGGTCTCAGTATACAGATCACCCGCCGCATATCACTGAACCTGACCTACCTGCTGGGGAAATTTGCCTATCTCGACGTCGCTTCGATGAATGTCTTTACCCTTTTTGACGACTTGAAGCTCTTCGAGATCAGTTTTATGCGTCTGCCTGACCCTGACACCATTGACCATATTGAAGAGATCATCGAAAGTGCTTTCGATATGAGCCAAAAGCTCCTGCTCAGTCAGCCCCGTATCAAACCCGAGGAGATCACGATCGACTGCGAACACTCCAAAACCTATGCCCAGATGAACGTCCACACGGCCAACCAACGCGGTCTGCTGGCCTATATCGTCAACTGCTTTGACGAGCTCGATATCAATATCGCCGCCGCCAAGATCCACAGCACCAAGAATCGTGTGCGCGACTACTTCTTAATCGAGAAACAAAACCAAATGTGCGATAATGCCGACAATTTGATCTCAATATTAACCAAAGGCAATAATTAATGTGCGGAATCGTCGGATATGTCGGAAAGAACAAAGTAAAAGAGATACTGCTTGATGGTCTTAAAGAGCTCGAATACCGCGGGTACGACTCTGCCGGCATTGCGGTCTTGCAAGAAGAGAAGTTCTCGTTTTACAAGGCGGTCGGCAAGCTTGACAATCTTATCAAAAAAACAGCCGATTATCATCCGGAAGGTTTTGCCATCGGTATCGGTCATACCCGCTGGGCGACCCACGGCAAGCCCACCGAGCTCAATGCCCACCCCCACATGGGCCAATATTCGTATGTGGTGCATAACGGCATTATCGAAAACTACCAGAAGATCAAGAATGCTCTTTTAGAGAACGGGGTCTGCTTTTTGAGCCAGACCGACACCGAGGTCATCGTCCATCTTTTTGAAAAATACCTCAAAAGCGAAGCGACCCCCTTCGATGCTTTTAGAAAAATGCTTTCCGAACTTGAGGGCTCTTATGCGATGCTTCTGGCGACGAAGTCCATGCCGGAGACGATCTTCTTTGCCAAAAACGGCTCACCGATGATCATCGGGCTGACGGATGAGAACGAGAAGTTCTTTGCCTCTTCCGATGCCCCGCTGATCGGTCATGCCAAAGAGGTGCTCTACCTGAATGACGGCGAATACGGCTATGTCTCGCCAAGCGAACTGAAAGTATTTGATAAAGAAAATATGCCTGTTGAACCCAGCCTCTCTGTGCTTCCGACCTCAAAGCTCACCGCCCAGAAAGAGGGATTCCGCTTTTTTATGGAAAAGGAGATCTACGAGCAGAGCATTGTCATCAGTGATACCTTTATGGGCCGCATCAAAGACAGAGGTATCAAGTTTGAAGAGCTGGACCCTGCCCTTTTCGAGGGCATCAACGAGATCAAGCTCTGTGCCTGCGGCACTTCCTACCATGCGGCGCTTGCTTCCTCCTACCTTTTTGAACGCTACGCCAAGATACGCTGTTCCGTAGAGATCGCAAGCGAGCTGCGCTACAAAGAGCCGCTTCTGACGAAAGACACTCTCTTCGTGGTGATCTCGCAGAGCGGCGAGACGGCGGACACTCTGGAGACACTCAAGATGGCAAAAGAGGCTGGCCTCAGGACCCTGGTCATCTGTAATGTCGATAACTCTTCGATGGTCCGCCTGGCTGACGCATCCGTCCTGACCCGTGCCGGCATCGAAAAAGGGGTCGCCTCGACCAAAGCCTTTGCCACGCAGATGAGCGTACTCTGGATGCTTTCGCTCTATCTGGCAAAAGAGCGCGCCACCCTGAGCGCTGAAGAGATACAGCAGCACATTCAGGCGCTCCGCGAGGTACCGAGCAGTGTCAAGGTGACCGACGCGCTGCATGAAAAGATACGCCGTCTCTCCAAACGCTACCTGCACGGGCACGGCTTCTTCTTTATCGGCCGCGATGTCTTCTACCCGCTTGCGCTGGAGGGCGCCCTTAAACTCAAAGAGATCACCTACCTTCACGCCGAAGGCTACCCGAGCGGCGAGATGAAGCACGGCCCTATCGCCATGGCTGACCCTGATCTCTTCACCATCGCGTTGATGCCGCAGCACATGCTCTACGAAAAGACCAAGAGCAATGTCGAAGAGCTGAGTGCCCGCGACAGCACCATCTGTGCCATCAGTCCGGTTGAATTCGACAAGGCGGACGACTTCGTTCAGACCAAAGAGCGCAGCCACTACATGCTGGAGTTTTTCGAGATGATGGTGGTCGTACAGCTGCTGGCGATGGAGATCTCTGTGCGCCTGGGCAACGACGTCGACATGCCGAGGAACCTTGCAAAGAGCGTCACTGTTGAGTAAGCAGCAAGCGCCTGAAAAAGAGAAGGTGCCCGAGGTGAAGAGTTCTGACAAAGAGAGAAGTGAAAAACCTGCGCCGACAGAGCGCGACCATTACGTCTACGAGTCGATTATCGCAGAGATAGGCTACTGACTATTCGACTTTTTTTCGACAGCTGAGTAGCTTTAGAGTCGTTGAACTTTTCTGATGATCTCTTTTTTAATTGCTTTGAAGTTTACGCTCTCTTTGCCCTCCAGTTGATAGATCAGTCTGTCCAAAGCCCTCTCTCTGCCGATATAAGGAACCATTTTTTTAAACAGGGCTTCCTGCGTCTTGATCTGTTTAAGCACCTGTGCAAGTGCCGGCTCTCTTTTTCGACGCCTGTTCCTGAATTGTCCGTATAGCATCATAAGTACCAGCGTACTGATAATCCCCATTGCGAAATAGATTCCTTTTTCCATCCCTGTTACCTCCTCTTCTTTCTCACCTGTTTTCTCCCTGCTCGCCATCTCTTGTGCAGCCTCTTCTTCTCTCTTTGGTTTACCCGAAAGCAGCTTGCTGCCGGTGACCTTGATCTCAAAAGCGCTGCTCTGTATGGTTTTCTTTATTCGACTCGTTTTATCAAGATAATTGAGTACTACGGCGGGTATGGTAAAGTTTTTGTCTGAAACAATCTCAAACTTTTTGCTGTATCTTCCGATGCTATCATCTTCATTTTTGTCTGCTGATCGGGAATAAACAGTGGTCCCCGGAATCTCTAATTCCAAACTGTCCAGATCATCAATGTTGCCGACCCCTTCAACAGTGAGTGTCAAGGTGACAGCTTCACCGGCGTGCACCTGCTGCTTATCGACACTTGCTTTAAGCTTATACGCACCAAACAGAGAGAGGTTTTTAGGCAGAGCAGTGACATTGAGCGTCAGTTCGTTAGAGTAGAGAGAGCGTTTTTGGGTATATCTGCTTCGGTTGTTCAGGTTTTTGTACCCGCTTTCAAGCACTTCTACCTCAGCTTTTAACGGATGTAATCGCAGGCTTCCCGCTGCCTGCGGCGTCAAAGCATACCTTATCTCTTCAACCCTCTGTCCATCTGCTCTTATCCACGCTTTAGTATTGAGTTCTTTCACCAAAAAGTCTGAAAAGTCAACTTCGGGCAAGGTGTAGTCTTCGAGCTCTTTATGCGCAAAAACAACGCTTAACAGGAGCTCTTCTCCGATATAGGCATCGCTCTTGTTCAGCTGCATCTGCAGATCAAAATCTTCCGATATCGTTTTGGTTATTTTTTTTAATTCGACCTTCTGGCCTTTTGTCTTTTCATGCTCCTGGTCTATCTCGATCGTAAATGAGGGGATCGTAATACTTCTTTGAGGAGACAACCGATACGTTTTCGTTATCTTGCTGGCTTTTCGCGTATCGATGATAACGGCCTCTTCAGACGTTTTTATATTTTCTACGGGGTAACCCTCGATGGTGTGAATGTCGGGGATTTTGATCTCAAAACCCCTGGCAACGATCTGAAAGCCAAGGGCTTCGCCCTCCATAAAATGATCAGGAGCAACCATTTCAACCGAAGCACTCAAGGGAAGCGCTATCAAGATGATAAGAAGTTTTCTACCAAGGTTGTTCAGCATGATGGCTCATCCTTTTTGTCTCTATCTTTTGCAGGAAAATCGGCGCTTGTTCTTTTTGCAGAAGTTTCATCCAGCGTTTCTCTTCTGAAAGCACAAGATCTTCGGCCGGTATCGCATATGTTGAACTTGGGGGCGTCTCCGGCTCTATCTGCTCAAGAGCGATGCGCTTGCACCCTCTTTCTCTTTTCGGTTTTTTCTCTTTTTTTATTTTCTGTGCTTCAAGCAAGGCTCTGTTGACACGTTCCAGGTTCTCTTCTGTCAGCGTGCTCCGGCCTGATTTTAAGGCCTCTTCATAATATTTTTTTGCCAGTTTCAGTGCATTCATCTGAACATAACAGTTGCCTATATTATGCAGTATTTTCGCCTTCATAGACCTCTCTTCAGACAGGCTTTTGCGGTAGATCGAAACGGCCTCTTCGTATTGCTGCGCCTTGTAGAGGGCATTGGCAAGATTGTAATACCCCTCGCTGTTTTTGGCGACCGTTCTGTAAAGCGCTGCAGCCTGCGCATATTTCTGTTCATCGTAGAGATTTTCGGCCTCTTTTAGCGTCATGAAATCCAACAAGCCCGCCTGCAGTTTTGTTTGCGGCATGAGCACGTTCAAAAGCATAAACAGCAGCAACAAAGAGGCCTTTTTTTTGATCTTGAATCCGGATGAAAAAGCAAAAAAGAGCAGAAAGATACCCATGGCAAGAGGATAGGAAAAGAGTTCGGTGTACTGCTTTGACTGATACACACTCTCCTTCCCGTTTTGTACCTCTTTTTTGATTTCGGAGAGAAGCGCGCTTATATCGTTGTCGCTCCAGGAAAAATCCCGATAGCTGCCGCCGCTTTTAAGGGCCAGCTCTTTCAGTTTAGGGTTCAGACTGGAACGGGGGGAGGCTTCCCCTGAGATATGAGCCCCGTTCCCGGTCGCAATACCGATCGCATAGAGGGTAATATGCTGCTCTTTCAGATACGCTATCTCCTGCGTAACATCATCGCTGTTGCCCCCGTCGCTTAGAATGATGATATTTTTCGCCGCATCATTTCGCAGCAGATAACTGCCGGCTTCTAGCGCTGCAAATATATTGGAATTTGCTTCAAATTTCTGCTGCTTGTTCAGATGATCAAGCATGTACGCCAAGGCGGCAGTATCATCACTTAGAGGATAGACCATATAGGCATTTTTAGCAAAAAGGATAATACCGATACGCATATCAATACCTTTGGCGATGAGTTTTTTGAGCTTCTCTCTTGCCAATGTCAAGCGGTCCGGATAGATGTCATTGAGGTGCATTGACCCGGAGACGTCCAGTGCGATCACGACAGGGGTGCGCTCCTGCTTGCTTGAAATGACCTTTTCATCTGTTACCGGACGGGCAAGAGAGAGGATGAAAAACGACAGGGCCAGCAAAAAGAGTCTGTACCGTACAGGGCTTTGAAGTCCGCTTCCCTCTACCATCAACTGCTCCAAAACAGTTTTTGAAAAGATCTTTCGCATACCGCTTTTGCTCTGTTTCAGGGAGAAGAGAAAGAAGAGCAATGGCACAAGCAGCGCGTAGAGAATATTCTCATACAAAAAAAACATCTAAAAATCCTCACTGTTTCGAACAAGCAGTAAAAGCAGCAGTGCCGAGACAAGAGAGATCGCCAGAAAATAAAAATAGAGATGCTCGACAATTTTGACCTTGCTCTGTTCGGTATTGCTGCGCTCCAGCGTGCTGATCGTCTCATAGACCCCGGAAAGGTCCTCTTTGTCGGCAGCAACAAAACTTATACCGCCATTCTCATCGGAGATGACCTGAAGCATATTGTTGTTACTCTCGCCGATTGAGACCGTATAGATCTTGATCTGATATTTTTTTGCCAGCTTCAGCGCTATGGCCAGGGGCACTCTGCTTGCCGTATCATCGCCGTCGCTCAGGAGGATGATAACCTTGGACGGGCTTCTGCTCTTTTTCAGAAGGCTTATGGAGGTGACGATGCTGTCGATCAATGCTGTGCTTTTTCCGACAACTCCGATACGGATCTGTTCGATGATCTTCATCTGGGCTTCGTTGTCAAAGCTTAGCGGAGAAGCTACGGCTGTTGCAGTGCCGAAGACGACCAAGCCGATCCTGTCATGTTCGCGTGCAGCAATAAAATCCTTGACAACCCCGGTAACCACCTCCCATCTGCTTTGTCCATAGTTCTGCTCATTAAAACCGTTCGTGCTCATGGAGCCGCTGGTATCAAGGCTCAACACAATATCAATGCTCTCTTCTTTGATACTCTCTGTCCCCTTAATCACAACAGGCGTGCTCAGGGCGATGACGGCGAATATCAGCGTTGTCCATTTCAAGATAGGCTTCAGATACCTCTTTTTGTTGATGTGAGGCAGGTCCTGATAAAAATGCGGCATATAATACGACCTTTGCTCAGGCTTTAAATATCTGGAAGCCATAATGAACAGAGGTATCAACAGTAAAAAAGAGGGATGCTCCAGACTAAAATTATCAGGCATCTCTATGCTCTATGGTGTCTATAAAGAGTTGAAACTGCTCTCTGATTTTATCCGGAACTTCGGCCGTCTCTTTTGTGTATTTATACGATGACAGCTGCGTGACAAGATCTTCTACTGCTTCCTTTTCTTCTTCAGTTTCGGCAAGAAAACGGCCATAAAAGCTTATCTGATAGGCACTCTGTTTCGCGTTTGTAAAGTCACAGTTTTTCAGTATCTTTATATAGTTGCTTTCTCTGCTCTCTTTTCCTGCCGTAAACCTTATATATAACCGATAGATACCCAGACCGGCGCCTGCAATGGCGGTGAACAGAAGTATTGAAAAGAGATATACTGAGTTGTCAGGAACATCTGCGAGGGGAAATATATCATTGATGACCAGGGTCTTCATCGGCGGTTCATCAAGGTCAGGATCTTTTCTGCCGGGTTTTCATCGGTATAGATTTTGATAAATTTGGTCCCCGATTGTTTCAGTTTTTTATACAGTATCTGCTCCTCTTCCAGGACTTTTTTCCGAATCGCTTTAGAGGCTCTTTTATCGAGATCCATAGAAGAACTGAGCCCTGTAGATGGGTCTGTGATATTGATCTCTCCAAGCAGAGCGGGTTCTTCTTCAAACCGGTCTCGAACGATGATCACAACCACCTCATGTTTCATAGAAAGAGCTCTTAGATCCAGACCTTCTGTATTAAAAAAGTCCCCGATCAGAAAGAGAAGCGATCTTTGTCTCAGCCGGTTATAGAGTCTCTGCGAGATGAGTCTCCAGTCGGCATTTTTGCCCAGTACCGTATACGAAGCTATTTTTTCTGCCAGGGTTCTCACACCGAAGAGCTGTTTCGTCCTCTTTGTGCCCAGTATGACATCATCATTACAGATCCAGCTCTCAAAGGGATTGTTTTGTCTGACACAGCTATAGGCTATGAGCGCACAGATCTCATTGATCAGCTCATGTTTCAAGCGCTTTGTTCCAAAATGGACCGACCCGGACAGAACAGCTGCGATAGCGATGTTAAGCTCTCTCTGCTGGTGAAAGACCTTGATGTGGGGCCTGCCCATTTTTGAGCTTATGATCCAGTCGATATGTTTGATATCATCACCGCTCTCATATTCGCGCAGCTCTACAAAATCATACCCCACGCCCTTCTTTCTGGCATTGTTGTCACCGGCGATCTTGCTGAAAACTTCTTTTTGTGCCCTGATAAGCATTACAGCCACTCTTTTATTTGAGGAGATCATTGTCTTCAACATAGGCGCACTCCTCCCTAGGGGACGGGAATTGTTTCCAGGACTTTTTGTATGATATCATCGCTGCTGATACCCTCTGCCATCGCTTCATAACTCAGGATGATCCTGTGCCTCAATACATCTTTGATGCTCAAGGCGATATCGATAGGCGATACAGAATCATTTCCCCGCAGATAGGCTCTGGCTTTGACGGCTTTCATCATGTCTATCGTAGCTCTGGGACTTGCTCCGAACTGAATATAGTCAGCAACAGCCTCAACCCCGTATTTCAAAGGCTCCCGTGTCGCAAATATCAGCCTGACGATATAGGCTTTGAGCGCATCATCCAGATAAACATGCTTTACCTCCTCTTTAATCGTGTCGAGTTCGTCTGAGGTCAATACGGCATTGATCTTCTCGAAGCGCTCATTGGCCGCTTTTTCTGCTATTTCGTACTCCTCTGCCTCACTGTTGTAGCCGACGATGATCTTGAACATAAACCTGTCAAGCTGGGCTTCTGGCAGAGTATAGGCACCCTCCTGTTCGATCGGATTTTGTGTGGCAAGCACCAAAAAAGGGTGCTCTATCCCAAAGCTGCTGTCACCGATCGTTACCTGTCGCTCCTGCATGACTTCCAAAAGTGCCGACTGCACTTTGGCCGGCGCTCTGTTGATCTCGTCAGCCAGCAAGAGGTTGGTAAAGATAGGCCCGTGTTTGATCTTAAAGTTTCCGGACTTGACATCATAGATCTCTGCACCGATAATATCCGAAGGAAGTAGGTCCGTGGTAAACTGAACTCTTTTGAAGTTCAGATTCAGGCTTCTGGCCACTGCATTGACGGCTGTTGTCTTGGCAAGTCCCGGAACGCCCTCTAAAAGTATATGCCCGTTTGTGAACAGACCGATCAAAAGAGCATCTATCATCTCTCTGTGTCCGATCACCTGTTTTGAAATTTCCTGTTTTAACAGCGTTATCTTGTTTTTCATGGGCACGATTGTAGTAGAACAGTGTAAAAAATATGTAAAGGTTCAGCCCTGAAAGCCTCTCAGCTTCATGCCCTATTGGCTGCTGATTACTTCAGGAGAGATGTCACCGTTTAGGCCATTCTTTTCAAGCTGGCACAAGGCTGAAGAAACCACAGAGAAGGGGGCAGAACTTACAAAGACGAAGCCGGGGTACCTGCCCGGTCAGAGCATTACCTTGCGAACGGTCGGCTTAGGCTCGCAGGTCACCGCCATCACGAATTCGGCGCTTAACGGCTCGCAGCAGTAGCCGATATCGGCGGGGTCGAAGGCCGGCTGGGCCGGATCGAGGAACTTCTGCACCGTGGCACTGCCACGGATGCGCCGCTGCACCTCTTCAGGCTCGATCTCTTCGCCCAGAATCAGGGAGCGGATATATTCGGCGCAGGCCAGATCCTCGTCGCCGGTGGGATGAGAGGCGACAAGATTGACGCTTTTGAGGTTAGTGAGCCGCGCCAGATAGATGGCCGTAGCCCGGGCATTGGAGAAACCCGTCACCAGCACGGTGGGGGCGCCCAGCGAATGCAGCGCGGCCTTGACGCCGTTGGTCGTCTTCTGGATGATCGTACGCCCCCGCAGGTCTATTTCGGCGAAGCGTCGGGGAGAGTTATCCAGGTCAAAACCCTCGATCATAACCCCTCCGACCTCGCCGGCCAGCAGGGCATTCGGCAGTTCGTCCCTCGCTGTCAGTGCCGCCGCCACCTCCGGCACGAGCAGGATCCGCTCCGCTCCCTGCAGGAAAGCATAGTGCGACACCGTAAAGGCACGCACGACGTCGATGACGATATTGGCGTCGGCATACGGCAGTGTCAGATCGTTGCCCTGGAAGATGCGAATCTCAATCATCGTGATATGATCCTTTCGTCTTTAAAGATAGCCGATCGCCCTCTTTCACACCCGGTATATCATCACCTTTGAGAAAAATGGCTTTGCCATCTGGAACCTGACGGCCACAGCTTGTATATATCCATCTGCATAATTTAAAAATTATAGCAACTTAAAAAGAGGTCTGAACAGATTCAGACCCTCATCAGACCGCTAGATAAGTTCGACTTCCCTGTCTTCCCCGTTGAAATGCCTTATCAGCTCTTTTCTATCGACACTGTTCTGACCGTTTCGATAGAGATTCTCTTCGAGCTGATGCAGTGCCGCCGAGACTGTTTCGCTCTCATTCTTATACGGCAGCAGCAGTTCAAACAGGGCTTTGTCGTCTTTCGCCTTTTTTATCTTTTGCGCCATTGTGTTTTCATGCTCGCGTCTGGGCGCAGGCTGAAGCGTGTTGCGCAGGATCAGCCAGACGACCGTTGCACCGATCACAAAACCGCCCGCTGCGGCATAAAGCAGATCGCGCCAGCTCTTTGTGGGGACAGAGGCGCTCGCTTCGGCGCTCCGTGCCGGTTTTTCCTGCGGGGCTACTTCGATAGAGGCAGGCGCCGAAGCCTGCCCATTGATCGCTGTTGCCGGCCCGCCGTTCACCTTGATCGTAATAGCATCGCTCTTTTTGATGATCTCTTTCTGGCTTGTCCTGTCAAAATAGCGCAGGGTCAACGGCGGAATCGTATAGTTGCGGTCGGCGATGATGACGATCTTCTGCTCAAAACTGCCCAGGTAGTCTTCTCCGGCGACACGTCCTTTGATCTCGGGCGCATTGGCATAGATCACGGCTCCGTTAATGTCCAACGAATATTTTTTGATATCGTCGATATTGCCGACGCCGTCGATAGAGATCGTGAGATTGACAGGCTTGTTCGCAGCGACCGCCCTTTTATCCACACTGACCTTGAGATTGAAATCACCGTAAAGTTCCAGATTGTCCGGCAGGGCACTGACCTCCAGGCTTGCCGCATTGGAAAAGATCTTGGAGTTACGGACGTTCTGCGTGAAACGGTCAAAGAACGGGTCCGCACTTCGGGTGCTCGGCTGAACCAGCTGGGCGATATTTGCCGTGACAGCAGGGATCGTGAGCGTTCCGCTCTTCTGCGGGAACAGCAGATAACTGTAGGTCGTGGTCGTGTACTCTCCGTCTGATCCCTGCTTGTCGCCATCGATCTTCTTGACCCAGAAATCTTCGAACACCGGCTCTTCGATATTGAATTTATAAATAGAGACATTCGGCTTCTGTTTCAGGATTAGATCAAAACGTACCGCTTCGCCGACATGGGCATGCTCTTTTGACAGGTGCATATCCAGTACGATCGGGGCATTTTTATCCTGCGACGGCTCAACGATCTTGACAGTGACAGGTTTTGTCAACTCCACACCCCCGTCGACAAGCACTTTATAACTTGGGATCTGCAGTGACTTCTTCGGTGCGAAGGTATAGCTTTTAGCGACTGTTTTTTGATAGTTGCCGTTGATGACATTGATGCTCTGCGAAGAGGATGTTCCCAATACCGGGCTGCCGTCGATGGAAGCGATTTCAGGGAACTCAATATCTTTTCCCGAAACTGCAATGGTAAAGGTGACACTGTCGCCCTTATAGAGCGTCGTTTTGTCCACACTTACATTCACCTCGGCAAAAAGGAAAACCGGCAGCAGCAGCAAAGCTGCAATTTTACCAAGCCGTAGTCTCTTCATCTTTCGCTCCTTCAGTTTTAAGTGGCACCATCAGGGTGCGGATTCCCCGCTTGTCCAGCATTTTCTCGTATTTGCGCTGCTGCATGTCGCTTATCGGTTTCTCTTGGGGTTCGTTTTGCTGCATCGCCTGCTGCTCCTTTTCACTCTTTTCCTTTTTGGATGCCTTATCTTCTTTGGCCTGTCGTTCCTGTTCTTCTCTCTTGGCCTGTTCTTCTTTTTTAGCCTCTTCGTCCTGCTTCTGCTGCCCGTTTTGGCTTTTTTGCTGATTATCCTGTTTCTGCTCTTCACTCTTTTGATCCGACTTCTGATTCTGCTGCGGTTGATTCTGCTGGCCGTTTTTGTTCTCTTGGTCTTTCTGCCCTTTCTTCTGCTCATCCTGCTTTTTTTGATCGTTTTTTTGATTTTGATTATTTTTCTGCTGCTGCTCTTTTTTCTGTTGCTGCTCTTTCTTCTTTTTCAACAGTTCCAGATTATATTTAGTATCTTCGTCATCGGAGAGCTTCAGTGCTTTTTCATAGGCGGCGATGGCCTCGTCCGTTTTATTCAACTTCGCGTAGGCGTTGCCAATGTTGTGCAGGGCTTTGGCCCGAAGCGCCTCCGTTTTGACCTGTTCATACTGTTTCAGCGCCGCATCGTATTTCTGCTCTTTGTAGTAGGCATCGCCAAGGTTGTAATGCAGATCGTCGTTTTTATCCCCGAGCGATTCATACAGCGATGCGGCCTCTTTATACTGCCCGTTGGCATACGCCTCTTTGGCTTTATCAAGTGTTCGAAAATCTAAAACGCCGCCAAAAAGTGTAGCCGCGAAAAAGAGAGGGATCACACTCTGCTTAAACACCTTGTCTCCTTTTCGAAGGGATGGAATAGAGCGTCATGACAAGCAGCAGCAGTGCCAGAGAAAGCGGATAATAGAAGAGTTCCCGCTCGTCTCTGATGGTGGAGCTCTCCTCTTTTTTATCGCTGAAGCGCTGCTTGATCGCCTGGGCCAGGGCACCGACATCATTGGTTTTAAGAGAGTACTTCATGTAGGCCCCGCCGCTTTGGAGCGCCAGCGCCTTGATCTTCTCATTAAGGCGCACGACGACGATATCGCCCTTTTTGTCGGTCATCGCACCGTTTGTGTCAGGGATAATGCCCCCTTTTCTGGTACCGATATTATAGACGAAGACAACGATGTTATGCTTTTTCGCATACGCGATCTCTTTGGAAAAGTCACTACGGTCGCCCCCGTCAGTGAAGAGCACCAGCGCCTTTTTTTCGCTCTCTTTCAAGAGGTCGCTGGTCACTTCCAGGGCACTCATCACCGATGTTCCCCTCAGCGTAACAGTGTCCAGGTTCATATTTTTGACGAGATAGTCAAGGGTGCCGAAATCCTCGGTCAGCGGCGAGATCAAAAAGGCGCGGGAGCTGAAACCGATCACACCGATCTTCGCCTCTTTAAAATCGCGGGTGAAGGCCTGGAACTTCTTCTTTGCCAGTGCCAGACGGCTGGGGTAGACATCATTGGCAAACATCGAACGCGAGATGTCGAATGCCGCCATGATATCGATAGTGCTTGACTTGACCTTGATCTCGCCGTTATCGATATAGGGACGGGCCAGTGCGGTTATCATCAGCGCCGTAGAGAAGAGCAGCAGAGTGCTCTTGAATGCAGGTGTAAAGAAGCTCTCTGAAAGCTGCAGCTTCTTCAGGATCGCTGCATCAAAATAGTCGCTCAGATCTGCCCCCTTTCTAAAGAGCAGCAGGGTAAAAGGGATCAGCAGAAGCAGCAGGAGAAAGAACTCAGGCGATTTAAACTGCATAACGTCTCCTTCTTGCAAGTATATAAATGAACATCACCGCTATGGCTGCCCCCAGCGGATACTGGTAGAAGTAGTGTTTTTTGACATACTTGTTGGCCTTTATATCGCTCTTTTCAAGGGTATCGATCTCATCATAGATCTCTTTGATACGCTCTTTTGAACCGGCCTCGTAAAACTTCCCGCCGGTCTCTTTGGCAATTCGCTGCAGCACTTCAGGATTGTAATCGCCGGCACCGCCTACCCCGATCGTATAGACCTTGATACCATACTTCTTTGCAGTCTTGATGGCCACGTCAAGCGGAACGGTGCCGGCATTGTCGACACCATCGGTCAGGAGGATGGCGATCTTGTGTTTGGCCTTGGACTCTTTAAAGAGCTTGGAGCTCATAAAAAGCGCTTCATAAAGGGCTGTACGCTGTTTGCCGGCAACGCCGACATCGATCTTCTGCAGCAGCTCGCTGATACTCTTTTTGTCATAGGTCAGCGGGATCGCGACATAGGCAAAATCGGCAAAGATCGTTAGCCCAAGTTTATCGTGCACACGCTTTTTCAAGAAGTCCAGGACGATCTCCTTGACGATACCGAACTTGTTGAACTCCTCCATAGAACCGCTGGCATCGAGCAGCAGCGAGATCTCATACCCTTTGTCATTCTGAACGACGATCTCATCCTCTTTGATGGGGCTTGCCAGCGCAGTGATCAGCAGCGCGATCATCGAAAATTTCAGGGCGTTGACCCAGAGACTCTGGCGCAGGGCCACCTTTTTGAGCATCGGCATATTCGGCATGATCAGCTGCCGGCGTTTCGCCTTGCAGAAGCGTTCGCAGATAAAGAAGAGTACCGCCAGCAGAAAGAGTACAGGATATTCAAAAACGATATTACCCATGTTTCAGCCCTCTAATAAAAGCCTGCATCTTTGCCTTCAAAGCATCATCGAGTTCAGGCACCTCTTTTTTGAACTTGTACGGTTCCAGCTCTGCCAAAAGCTGCTCCAGCTCTTGATGCTGTTCGTCACTCACCGCATACTGTGCCAAACGGCTAAAGTCGTAAACGCTCTGCTTGGTATCGCCGAACTCGAATTTTTTGAGCAGGGCCGTCGCGGCTCTCTTTTGTGTCAGCGGCTCTTTTTTTGTTAACTGTCGATAGATGACAACACCCAAGACCAGCAGAAGCAGAAGCGCCGCTGCAACCAGGGCACCAAAGTAATAAAGGGAGTAGTCGGTGACCTCGACAAGCCCTTTTATATCGCGAAGTTCTTCCATATCAATGCCTGAACAGCGAAGAGAGCTTTACATAGGGCTCTTCATCGGTGTAGATTTTCGTGTGTTTGATACGATGCTGTGCAAAATGGCTCAAAAGCTTTGCATCATGCTCCTGCAAAGATCTCTGATACGCATTTATGATCTTGGGCGAGAGCATGAACACTTCGTTGTGCATGCTGTTGGGATCGATAAGATCCATCTCGCCGTAAAGTTTCGGCTCCTCTTCGAACCGGTCGCGCACCATCACGGCAAAGAGTTCGTGTTTGTTCAGAAGCGTCAGATCGATGTCACCGTAGAAATCGCCGACAATGAAGATGAGGGAGCGGCGTTTGATACGTTCATTGACGTAATTGACAAAGGCAGCATAGTCGCTCTTTTTCTCCAGAGGATCCATACCAAGCGCTTTCTCGAGGGTGATATTCAAAGAGCCCATCTTTTTGGTCGGCGGCATAAAAAACTCCTCCCTGTCCGAGAAGAAGAGCGTGCTCAAACGGTCGTCGTTTTTGAGCGCCGAGAAGGAGAGCAGCGCCAGGATCTCCGCCATAAGTTCCTGTTTGAAACGTCTGGTACCGAAATAGATGCTGCCGCTCACCATAAAGGCGACGACGATGTTGAGTTCACGCTCTTCGTTAAAGAGGTTGACAAAGGGGCGCCCCGCCTTGGCCGTCACCTTCCAGTTGATCTTGCGTACGTCATCACCGATGTTGTACTCCCGAAGCTCTCTGAAGTCCAAGCCGTTTCCGGAAAAAAGCGAGGGGTTTCCACCCACATTCTGGCCGAAGATATTTCGTCTTGTCTTGATCAGGATCGCTTCGGTTTTGTCTATAAACATGTTCAGACCTTACGGCAGTTTGACAGTTTTAACGATTCTTGTCACGATATCATCGGCAGTGACGCCGGCGGCTTCGGCCTTGTAGTTTAAGATGATGCGGTGGCGCAGGACACCGTGGATCATGTCCGCGATATCCAGCGGCGTCACGAAGTCGTTGCCGCGGATGTAGGCGATCGCTTTAGCCGCCTTATAGAGGTTGATGGAGGCACGCGGGCTGGCCCCGTACTCGATGTATTCGGCGATCCCGCCTACCCCGTACTTCTCGGGTTCACGCGTTGCGGAGATCAGTTTGACGATATAGGCCGTTACAGCATCATCAATATGGACCTGCTCCACCGCCTCGCGCATGGCAATGATATCATTTGCGTCCGCTACCTTCTCGATGTGACCGAAGGTACGGTTTGCAACACGGTTGACGATCTCGATCTCTTCATCAAAACTGTTGTAATCCACATTTACCTTCAGCATGAAACGGTCAAGCTGAGCTTCCGGAAGCTGATAGGCCCCCTCCTGCTCGACAGGGTTCTGCGTTGCCAGCACCAGAAAAGGCGCCTCGAGCCTGAAGCTTTTTTCGGCGATGGTGATCTGCTTCTCCTGCATCACTTCCAGAAGGGCCGACTGTACCTTGGCCGGTGCACGGTTGATCTCATCAGCCAGCAGCAGGTTGGTAAAAGCGGGGCCGCGTTTGATCCTGAACAGTCCCTCTTTCTGGTCGTACATCTCCGTTCCCACAATGTCACTCGGCAGCAGGTCCGGTGTGAACTGCACCCGTTTAAAGTCAAGTCCGAGGGCTTTCGCAAGGGCATTGATCGCCGTTGTCTTCGCTAGTCCCGGCACCCCTTCGACCAGGATGTGACCGTCACTGATCAGGCCGATGAGCATCGCGTCGATCAGCTCTTCCTGACCGACCATCACCTTTTTTACTTCACGTTTAATAGCATCTATCTTCTGTTTCAAAACGCTGTCCTTTTAAGTATATCACCATGAAATCAGGTAGTTAACGTCGTTTATAATGTCTGAAAGTATAGGTGCAAAATGTTAATCTTTAGTTAATGCGAAAAAGGTTTTGCTGCCTTCTGTGAAACAGATGCTATCGTTAGAAAAATGCAGCTTTTTCCCCTCGAAAACAGTAGTGGATTTTTAGATTGCATCGTGAATAAAGGCGGGCTGTTTTTTTTGCTTTTCAGAGAAACATTTTGCTGCGCAAAAGCGGTGACCTTGTTTTGGGGCAATAATAAAATTGGCAGCCAGAGCTACCTGTAGCGGGTAAACGCAGTCAATTCTTTAGGAGATACATGAAAGTCTGGGCGCTACAGGCAGCTCTCGCTGTCAGGGGAGAAGCGACTATTCAGTCGCGCTTCTCAGGATATTTTCGAAATCTTTCTGTGCTTTCATCAGCACCTCTTTAGCCTTTTTGTCTTCGACACGGGCACTGCTCAACCAGTTGTAGACACCCGGGAATCCCATAACGATCTTGTCATCGCCTTTTTTCTTATATACCATCAGCGTACACGGTGCAAAAGCGGCCGCTTCAGGACGGCTCTTGGCAACATTGTAGATCACCTTGAGCTTGCAGATCGAATAGGTGTCGTAAAAATCGAACGGACTCTCTATTTTGCCCTCTTGCGTCAGCATATAGTTATAGTCTGTGTAGTTGGACATGACAAATCCCGCCGGTTTGAAACCGTTCTCGATCGTCATCTCCAGCTCATCTTTCGAATCTGCCCAGTCATTCGCATCGACCTCCATCTCAAAACGCGATACGAGCGCTCCTTCTGCCGGAAGCGGGTTCTCCTTGCTGACAGCAGATGTTGCTTTGGGCATCGCTTTCATCAGTGATGCACTCACCGCTTTTTCGATCGAGGTCAAAATAGGATCGACACTTTTCAGCCCCAGAATCTTCGCCTGTGCCGATGCCGTCAGGACAGATACATGCAGCGATTTATCGCCTTTGGCCTGGTAGATACCGATGCCCATCGGGATAAAGATACCGGCATCAGGATACTTTTTCACCAGGGCATCGCTGAGTTTCAGGTTAAAGACCGTCAACAGGTGGAAGACATCATAATCGCTCTGTTTGAACTGGATCATAAAAGGCTCGTTCATCTCACTGTTGGCAGAGATATAAAAACCGTCCGCTTCGAGTGTCTTTTCGATCACTGCCGGCAGGTCGCTTTTAGGGTCGTTTGCTACCGTGAATATTTTGATATCACCTTGTGCCATGATGTTGGTCGTAATAAGCAACATCACCAATACTATTTTTTTGATCATAGGTTTTCCTTTATGGTTTGATATAAGTCCATCCGGACTTCACGCGTTCGATCATCTCGACGATACCGGCCGTAACGACTTCGCTGCCGTCGATCAGCTCTTTTTTATCGATCTTTTTCGTACGCATGGTGTTGCCGCAGGCGACGAATACAACACCGTACTGCATCAGGGCGTCGACACGTACGGCGATCTTTTTCTCTTTTTTCAGCAGCGTGCGAATACCGCCTGAATAGGCGACGATACGCATCTCGACATTCTCAGGCCCGTAGAACTTCAAAACATTGTTGGCCGAACTCAAGACATGGTTGATCGCCTTATCGTCACCTTCGGTGACGCTGAAGACTATCTGGCGCGGATTGTCGAACGAGGGTTTCGGCTCTGCCAACTCCGTATCTGCACCCAAAATCCCCGCCAGCAAAATAATTGCCATCAAAATTCTTTTCATTGCTTCTCCTCTTCTTTTTTAACGCCATCGAGAAATGAGCGAAAATCTTCCTGGTTCCACGAGCCCGGAACCTTTTTGATAAGCTTACCCTCTTTGGATATAAAGAAAAAGGTAGGCGTCATCGATACATCAAGATCCAGGGGCAACGCCTCTTCGGAAAGATCGATCTTGACCGGGACAAAACGTTTTTCGATATAGGCCGCCATCGCCGCATCCTTAAAAACCTGTTCTTCCATATTTTCGCAGTAGTGGCAGCCTCTGCGGACGGCATCGATCATTACGATCTTATTTGAGACCTTAGCCTCTTTTATACCGGCTTCCCAGCTGCGCCACTGTACCCCTTCGGCGAATAGCGACGAGAACATCATTGCCGACATCATCACCACTGCGGCTACGCTATTCATCTGACCACTCTAACGTACGGTACGCCGCTTCGACATTTCGCGCCTGCATCTCGTCATATAGACCGACAGATGAGAATGAGCGCATCCTGATCGTTCTGACGGCATTATCGATGCCGATACCGTCATCGATCGCTGCTTTCACTTCACTGCGCAGCTTCAGCAGGTAGCGGTAGGTCAGATCCGCCGCATCCCTTCCGACCTCATTTCCGTGCCCTCCGATAATGCTTTTAAGCGGCATCGCCTTGATCATCTCGAGGGCTGCTATCCAGCCGTTGATATCACCGTCGCGCAACGAAGGAAGCCTGTCGTTAAAGACGACATCCCCGCAAAACAGCGTCTGCATCTTCGGCAGATACACTAGAATATCTCCCGAAGTATGGGCTTTTCGTGCGACTTTGATCAGCCGTATTTCATTCCCGTCTATATGCAGTGTCGTGTTTTGATCGACAAATGTTGTCGGCAGCTTCGGCGAAGTCTGCATGTAGGCCTCTTTAGAGACCCGTTTTTCCATTCGCGTAACAGCCGACGGATCGACCTCGTTTTTAAAAGCAGAGGGACCGTACACTTCGGCACCCTGTGACAGATAAAAGCCGTTTCCGAGCCAGTGGTCGTCATGCACGTGTGTGTTGATGACAGCAGCCACCGGCATCTTTTTTATGGCCTCTATTTTGCCGAAAGCCTCTTTGGCATAGGCAAAGGTCGGACCGGAATCGATGACCAGCCACGTTTTGCCGAGATCGGCAAAACAGCTGTTGACCATGTTCCCGTTGTTTCGGGTGTTCATCACTTCGGCCTCTCCGAAAAAGCAGTAGACCTTATCGTTCACCTTTTCGGGCTTTAGCCCGTATTCAAAGGCCGATAAGAGCGTGACTGCCGTCAGCAGGATTCCGAGTGATTTCATCATATTGTCCTGTTTTCTTTTTAGAACTTGAACTGGTACTGGAACAACCAGCCATTGTCTTTATAGCCCTTAAGACCGTTCCACTGTACGGCACCGTCTGTATCACCAGAGGCCACAACATAGTTTAGCTGCATACGGTGTGCATTTCTCTTACGTTTTGAGCTGCGGTCCATCTTGTCGTCGAATGGACTGATATATAGATTTACACCCACATAGGTATTGCCGAGATTAGTCTCAACGCCGCCTTTTTTTGATGTACCCGCTATATGCTTGATCGCCGGTTCAACGTATTCGTTTATCGCATAGGTCCCTGTAAACGCCATCGTAGACTCATCCCAGTCTTTTACACCCTGAAGGTTTTTACTGTCGAAATATTCAAATTTAACATTTGCACCATCCAGGAAGTGCGAGTCGATACCGAAGTTGAGCGATTTATAATCTTCTGTATCAGCGGCAAGCGCTGGATTGCCTCCGACAACCTGGCCTTCGATACCGCCGGCATTCTCAGAGATAGCATAGGAAAGCTCTGTATGCAACAGCTCCGTATAGTCAAACATAATACGCGCCGCATAAGAGTTTGCGTTGCCCGGTTTGGCATTTTTAACCGCACCGCTTCGTCCCGCCTGGTTGGCGATCATGATATCGTAACCGAAACCTTTCCACGGACGTTCATGCCCCATCTCGAAACCGTTGACCTTGCCGTTGTTGCCCAGGAACATATCACGGCCCGAAAGCATGATACCGACATTTCTTTCCATCGCCAGGGCTTTGTCAAACCCGCGCTCGACAATATCAAGGTTCCAGCCCGGGATCGTAAAGCCCATACCGTGAGGCATTTTGATCAGACCCACTTTAAGAACAAGCGCATCATCTGCAACATATGAGACAAAGGCGTCTTTAACCATATCCGGTATGCCGACACCGGCAGCATCATCATGCTTCTGGTTAAAGTCCAAAAACACTTTACCGCGCACCTTGCCTGCCGTATAGTTCCAGCCAAGACGGATACGCTGCGCTCCGAACTTGACCTTGCCATTTTGTGTATCAGGATTAATGAAAGCGTCACCGCCGCGGGCCTCTAACTGTGCAAAGCCGTAAAAATCAAGTTTCGTATCAACGTCACCGATCTTCTTTTTCATTGTATAGTTGGCAGAAGCGTCTGCACCCATCAATAACATTGCAGCTGCTGTAGCAGCGAGTCCTATAGATTTAGATCTTTTCATTTTTCACCTTTTTTTAAGTTCAAAGTGAGATAATGCCGTTTGTGACGAACCAATGTCTCAGGGCATTCTCACTGTTTGCGGCAGCTGGTACCTGCCGCTTCATAACCGGAAAAACCGGAATCATTTTCCCCGCACACCATCCCTTAAAGACGCCATGCCCAATTTTTCTTACAGTTTAGATTAACAGCCCCCTCCTTTGTTTGGACAACCGCAGTCGTAGTCCAGAAGGGTGACGTTGCCTGTGTTGCTGACATCCACCACTTTTTTGCGTCTAATATAGTCTCTGGTCACATCATAAACAGCCCGTGTCTTCTCTTTTTGGAGGTTTTCACCTGCATTTTGCAGGTTTCCGCCCCATGAAGAGACAATATAGGTCTTCTTTGGATCAAGCGGTTTGCCCCCGATCAAAAGATTGCTGATACGTTTACCGGCCTTGGCGCCTACGGTGATCGAATAGGTCACCCCGCCCAGACGGCTCATATCGCCGCCCTGCTGATAGAGCGGGTTGGCGTTAAAGACATTGTCTGCAATATCTTCAAGAAGCTGCGCGATACGCGCCCCTTTGAGCTCGAAGGTATAGACGTTCGGGTAGGTGATGCCGCACATCTCATAGACGTTGTCCATCAGGATATCGTCACCGGCCAGGACCGTCGTTCCCCAGCGGTAGCCGGGAGTGAACGAGATGTCACATTTCATCTCGTCCATGATCGCATCATTGATGAGCTGATCGAAGGTCGAGTGGAAGGTGTCCCGCTTGTACAGGGTCCCCTTGGTCTTGCCCAGGACCTCGTTGAACTCTTTGTCAAAAGGCTTATAAAGCTCATTGACCAGCTTCACACCTGCCGGATCGGCCGGGATGATGTTTGATGCGATCGGGATGAGTTTGTACGCATAGTCTTTGACCTTGTGGTCCTGGATATCGATGTCAAGACGGCCGATATACTTTCCGTGGCTGCCCGCGATCACAACCACCGTACCGTTAATAGTGATCGGTTTCGGCGAAGGGTCATGCGTATGGCCGCTCAGGATGAAGTCGATGCCATGAACCTGGCGTGCGACCTCCTGGTCGACACTGAAACCGTCATGCGAGAGGACGACGACACAGTCGACTTTATGCTCTTTTCGAAGTTCGTTGACGTACTCCTGAAGCGTCTCAAGACGAAGTCCGAAACTCCACCCCTGCGTGAACTCTTTAGGATTGGCCGTTGACGTGAACGGAAAGGACTGACCGATAATCCCGATCTTCGCACCGCCGCGCTCTTCGATCGTGTACGGTTCGAAGATCAGCTCTTCGTACTCGTCCGCAAACGGGTCGTCGCCGACAATGTTCTGCGAGATGAATTTCGCATCCAGCATCCCGATCAGCTCTTTGACGCGCTCTTTGCCGTAAGTGAACTCCCAGTGGCCGACCATAACGTCGACACCGAGGTAGTTCTGCGCTTTGACGATCGCTTCACCGCCGGTCTTAAGTGCAACTCCTGTCCCCTGCCATGTATCACCGGAATCCAGGAAGAGGACATTTTCGGCACCGCGCTGACCTTTGATCTCGTCGATCAGGGTCTTCATGTGCGCAATACCGCCCATTTTCCCGAACTTTTTCGCCAGAGCGTTAAAGTCCATATAGGTGTCAAAATAGGCATCCAGCGAACTTGGCTCCAGACCGTAGTGTTTGGAAAAGGCTTCGCCGCACAAAAAGCCCGGTGTACCGACAAGATTCGGTGCCGAGATCAATGTCGACGGTTCGCGCCAGTACAAAGGTTTGATATGCGCGTGCAGGTCGCACATGTGCAGCAGCGTCACCTTCCCCTTTGCATTAAAATCATACAGATCTTTCAGGCCGATGCTGGCCGGGTTTTTACCGGCTACCGTCTGCGCAAAGCCGTTTGAGACTGTGACCAGTCCCAGGGCGGCTGCGATCTGCATAAAATCTCTTCTTGAAATATCCATAACTGTGTTCCTTAGCGCTTAAGACCGGGAATAGCGATCTCGCGGCCCTTTGCTTTGTCTGTTACATACACTTCAAGCGCCACCATCTCAGGCGAACCGAGAGGGATCACTGCTAAAAGCGCATTCTTCATACACCCCTGAAAACGTTTTTGAATCGTTGACAGCGATGATTTGGTCATGCGGTATGCCGGCCATGTCGCTCCGGATTTATGGGCTTCGTCACCCAGATCCGGAAGCGGTTGCGTACGCAATATCAAACCGACGACATCCGGCGAGTGGCAGCTCATACATGAAAGGCCGCGTCCACCGCGTTTTGTGTTGAACACTTCATCACCCAGCGCATACGCCGCTTTCATCTGCGGATTTGCATTGACGTCGATGCTGACATTTTCACCGTTGGCGATCGATTTGGCGTAGGTGCTCATCTCAAACATCTCACTGCTTTTAAGTGCAAACGGCTTGTGCCCGTTTTGCGCCATCAAGGCCTGGAGTGCCTGGTCAAGCCCCACTACCATGCCGAGTTTCTCGATGTAGCGCGGGAACCCGGCGATATAAGCCGGAAGTTCGTCTTCACTGACATCCAGGAATTTTGCTAGTCCTGCGTTACCGCCGCAAAACTCTTCTAACTTCTCACTGCCTGACTCGACCATGATATCTGCCGGGTTGTTTTCAAGCATCTCGGCATACATAGCGCGGTCAGCATCGCTCATCGCGAACTGATCTCCGCCAAAAGCCAATGCACCAATCAAAGCTGATGCCAGTATAATTTTTTTACCAATCATCGCTTAGCCTTTCGGTTTGATTTTAATGCTCTTCTCGTTTACTTCGCCCTGGTTGTCTTTAAAGATGACTTTTAGTTCGCCTTCTCCCGGGACTTTGAAGTTAATCGTAAAAACAGGGTTCGTAGAGAGTGATTCCCACGTCGTCATCGTTGTGATCGGTTTGTCATTGAACAAAAACTTTACTTCGTTGATGTAGTGTGCCGGAATAAGTTTCCCTGTTTTTTTATCTTTACGCATTCCCGTATCCATTGGGTGCATAACCATAAAATTGACTTTGACGACCTCACCTACTCCGTATTTTTTCGGCTTGATCTTGATTAATGATTTTCTCTTTTCCACATTATTTCCTTTCAATCTTTATTTAGTTTGTTTATTGGTTGTACGTGATAGATCAACCACATCCGCCGATCGTTACTTTGACATTCTGAGAGGCACTCAAAAACTCGCCTTTGCTTGTCTCGACCAGTGCCATGACATCCTGAGACGTACCCAGTTTGACACGTGATGCGAACATCGCTGCACCGTTTGCCGGTGTCAGCATGACGTCGGCACAGCGTACATTGCTGTTTTTCGTCGCAAAGATGTGAATCGCTTTGATGTAGTCATCGTCGGTCATCGGCGAGTCAACTTCCACCGTGACCGGAACAACGGCACCGTTCTCCGCAATTTCAGGTGCTTTAAGATGCACCTTCGGGGAGACAACGACACTCTTTCCGCCTGTGATCGCCGCCACCGCAGCGTCTATCGTCATTGCATTCTGCCCTTTAGGCGCCTCAGCCGCCATTACAATACTAGGTGTCACCACTGCCGACGCAGCTGCAACGAGTCCGAGTCCTCTTAAAAATGATCTTCTTTGCATACCTTTGCTCCTTTATTTCTTGTTTGATACGATAAATGATGCGATGTCACAGATCTCGCGTTCTGTGAAGAGTCCTGTTGTCAGGTTGATCGTCATATGGGTATTCGGGTTGTCAATACGGGCATCCGCGATCTTCTGAAAGACGAACTGGTTGTCCCGTGCGCCGGTCTTAATAAAATTCTCATAATACGAAGTCAGATCCGGCCCGATATTTCCGGCACCTTTTGCACCCTCAATGTTATGGCAGGCAACACAGTTCCCGTACTGTTTAGCCGGGATCTTGTCCTGCGGCAGATAGGTTTTTCCAGGCTTCATCTCTGTTTTTGAAAGTCCTGCCGGAAGAGCACCTTTGACCTTGTCGCCGTTGAGATTATTAAAAATAAACTCTCCTCTTGCAATGACATCTTTGTCTGTACTGATACAGCCCTTCGGCATTGTATATACTTTTGCCGGACCCAGAAGATCCTTTGCAATGATCTTCGATGCGTTCGGACTCTCTATGACACTGGCAAGATCTGACGCAAACGCAAGACCGAGACCGACTGTTGTGCTTAAAAGCAACCATCTTCTCATATTAGTTCCTCCTTTTGATTTGGAAGATTGTAACAGCTCAATGTAAAAATAGTGTAAAGATCGGCATCAAAATATGTAATATCTCTTTCGATGCTACTTATAAGATTTTAAAATATGAATGATTACAGGCGGCAGAGGGAAGCAGGAAAGGTGTAGGTGAAGGTACTGCCCTCTTTGGGGGCCGATTTTACGTCAAGATCAATGCCGGTCTCGTCCATGATGGTCTTGACGATATCAAGGCCGATGCCGAAACCGCCTTTTCCGGTCTCTTCTCTGTAGTAGCGTTCAAAGATCCGGTTGGTGTCTTCAATACCGAAACCGTAATCCTTGAAGATCAGGCAGCAGCGTTCATCAATGCGTCTGAGTGTCACTTCGATCCTGCTCTGCTCATGCGAATACTTGATCGCATTGGAGATATTGTTGTCGAGGATGCGCTGCAGCTGGGTCGTATTGAAATGCAGGGTGATGCCGTCTTCGATCTCGGATGTGATAGCTATCCCCTTCATCGCAGCCACCTCATCGAAGTAGAGGACCCTTTCACGCACAAACGCGCTTGCATCGATCTCCTGGTACGCAAAGACGATCTGCTGATTCTTGATAAGGTAATCCATATCGTTGTAGATGTTGGAGAGGGTCTTTGTTGCGGCCTTGATGCGCTGCAGGTATTTGTTTTGCGGATTTTTCATGTTGAAGAGGTCGATGTTGACATTGATGATGCTCAGCGGCGTGTTGATCTCGTGCATGGAGTCCTTGATGAAGTTGTCGAGTTTCTGATTGACCATCTTGAACGGAAGCGCGAAACGGTTTAGAAAAAAGAGCGAAAGGAAAAAGACCACAACGACGATGAAGAGTAGTATTGTCGCCACTTTTTGATAGACGGGCGCATAACTGAGCTGGTTGCCGAGGACAAGATAATCCGCATTGAAATAGCGGTGCGGCGGCAGGGCAATGATCATGTAGGCAAAGTTCGTGTCGTCAATATGATAACCGGTTGAAAAGTGCTCCATCGGTGTATTGATAAGGGTGAAGATGGGCTTGAAGTTCAGGTTGTACAGTCCCGACTGCACCTGTTTGAAGCGCGGAAATTCAAAATAGCTCTCACGGGTCTCATCAAACTCCTCCATCGCGCTGACAATGAGCGCCGAGTGCTGCTTCAAAAAGAGTTCGTTCTGAATCTCATGGATGTTCTTTATGTAAACGGTATAGACATACAGAGGGGCCAGCAGGATCAATGCGATGAACACTGTGTAGAGCGCGGCGTTTTTAAAAGCGTAGTGGTTATCTTTCAATGATATACCCTACCCCGCGGCGGTTTTTGATGATATCGACCGGAAGTTTCTTTCTCAGGTTATTGATCTGAACACGGATGTTTGCCGGATCGACGTACTCCCCCCAGATCTCGTCTTGAAACATTGTGATGGAGACGACCTGCTCCTGATGGCGCAGCAGTACCTCGAGGATATCCTGTTCCGTTTTGCTCAGAACGATCTCGGCACCCTTGAACTTCAGTTTATGTTTTTCCGTATCATAGAGAAGACCCTCACCGAGCTCCAGTTCGTTTGTATTTTTAAAGTAGAAGCTTTTGCATACCTGCATAATACGCAGCTGAAGTTCGACAAGATCGAAAGGCTTGCGGATATAATCACAGCATCCTGCTTTATACCCCTCCTCAAAATCGTTCATCTGTGTACGCGCCGTCATAAAGATCGCGGGGATCTTGAGCCCGTCATCGCGAAGCGTTTTAAGCAGTTCAAAACCGCTCATCCCCGGCACATTGACATCAAGCAGCAGCACATCATAACGGGTCGAATAGACGGCATCGAGGGCGTCATCGCCCCGGCTGAAACAGTCCACCTCGAAATCCAGCTCCTCAAGAAACTCTTTGATACTGATACGCAGAGAGTACTCATCTTCGAGCAAAAGCACTTTCATCGGATCTCCCCCTCTATTCGTCGAGATAATTTATAACGCAGCATCATGGCGATAAGCTCCTCTTTGGTATAGGTGGAGAGAATATCCCTTGCCTCTTCCATGAACAGGGCCCTGTCCTCTTCGGGAACAGTGTCTTTGAGCGATAGCAGCGCCTTGTCATAGCCGCTGTGATAGACCTTGTTCTCATACTGCTCTTTTTTGACAATGTCATAAAGGTTACTGCGCGAGAAGGCGAGTAGAAAAGAGATATCCTCGCCTGTACTGGCAAAATGTTCCATCCCTTTTTTAGACAATACAAAGACAAAGGCCCCGATCGTCTCAGCCTGCCCGTTATGCATCGGTTCGTAAAAGATATATTTGTTACCCTGCAACAGTACCCGCTGTTTTCGCAGCTTTTTAAAGTCGGTGCGCTGCAGTGTCTTGAGGTTGACCATATTGTAGCCGCGGTTGGCGACGATATACCAGGCGGCAGTCGGGTTGTTCTGCATCAAAACAGCAGTGTTGTAATAGCTGTCATCGAGCAGCACATAGAGATCAATCCCGAATTTGTGAAAAAACTCTGTACTGGCGTCGAAAAACTGCAATACCTCGACGAATCCCAGAAGCTTGTTTTCATCATAGATGGGCACAGTCGCTTTGATACCGAGACGGCGGCCTACTTCGATTGAGACACGGGGTTCTCTGTGGACTTTGAAATAGTCAAGATCGGAGCGATAGACATCCAGCGGCATTCCTGCGTAAAGGTTCTCTCTGTCCCAGCTTCGGGCAAAAATATTGTATTCGGCAGTAAGGAGTTGTACCCGGACCAGTGTGTGAATATGCTTTTTGACACTGCTCATGACCTGTGTCAGCGCCGCAAAACCCTTGTCTTCATCCTCTTCCTCCAGCGCCTTCTTGATATCACCGTTTTGTGAAAGAACGATACCGAAGCGCAGGGCATTCTCTTTCTCGTCATCGAGCTCTTTACGTAGAGATAGGCTGAACTGGTCGCTCACATTTTCGACGACCTGCCACGAGACCTGACGGTTAAGCTGAAAGATAACAGAGATCAGGATAAAGACGACGATCAGGAAGGTTAAAAGAAAAAAAAGATGGTTTTTGTTTAGTTTCATAACTCTTTCTTCTACTATTTTCTGGTTGAACTATAGCAAAAGTTTATATAAAGAATGCCCTCTTTGCAGCTGTTGAAATCTAGCCGTCAGGATTTGCAAAGCGCGCCTGTGAAGATCACCCTGACTTTTATTCGCCCATCACCGTCATAACGATCTCCCGTCCGGAGGCATGTTCACGGTGCTCGCCGAGATAGATACCCTGCCAGATTCCCAGATTGAGCCTGCCGCCGGTAAGCGGAACCGTCACGGATACACCCAGAAGTGCACTCTTGAGATGCGCAGGCATATCGTCGCTGCCCTCAAAGGTGTGTCTAAAATAGGACTTGCCGTCGCAGCTCTCACTGAAGAAGGCCTCCATGTCCGCCCGTACGGAAGGGTCGGCATTTTCATTGATACTCAGCGAGGCGCTGGTGTGTTTGATAAAGAGATGGACGATGCCGTTTTGGATCGGACACGCTTTCAAGCTATGTTCGATCTCATGCGTAATAAGATGAAATCCCCGGGGGTAGGTGCGTAAGCGCAGACTTTTTTGAAACACGCGTCTCTCCTTCTACCGATCTCCAACTGTTCGCTGGCACCGTATACTTTCTTCATGCGACACCAAAGGCCTCGCGCAGCAGATAGCCCGTAAGATAGGCAAGACCGGCAGCGGTACTGCCGGTCAGCAGTGTCCGCAGGCCGGATACAAGCACCGGTCTGGCGAAAAGAAGGCTTTTGAGCATACCGATCGAAAAGAACATTATGCCCGAAAGCACGGCGCTTATCACAAACTGCTGCTGCATCTCAAGACCCGGAACAAGAAAGGAGATCAGAGGCACGGCCCCGACACCAAGAAAGGCACCAAAGGTCGTCGCGGCCGACTTCCAGGGATTCAGACTGCTTTTCAGCACACCATGCTCTTCTGTCAGCATCGTCTCTACCCATAGATGCCGATCGCAGGTGATGATATTGATGATCTCATCAAGAGTCTCCCCCTTAAACCCTTTTTGCTGGAAGATCTGCCGTATCTCTTCGCGTTCACCGTCAGGGACCTTCTCTATGTGCTCCTCTTCGGTCTGTCTGATGCCATCGACAAACTCCTGCTGTGCCCTGATGGATTCATAATTGCTTATCGCCATGCTGAAGCCGTCTGCAAACAGGTTGGCAAACCCCAGCACCAGTGCTACCGAGGAGGGAAACCCGGCGCCGACTGCACCCGAGACAACCGCAAAGGTCGTCACGCACCCGTCGATTCCGCCTAGGACAGCGTCCGAAATATTCTGGGACTTGGCCGAGTGTTTCAGCCGCTTTTCGATCACCTCCGGGCGGTGTTCTTTGAGCAGTTCTTCATAACTGTTCTTCTTCATCCTACCCTCTCCATAACCTTTACAACCTTACCCCGTAATGGTTCAGAAACGTAACCATAAGCCAATAGCACCCGGCGGTCACCGCGATCGAAATGCCCATGCTGATGTAAAAGCCGATACCCTGTTTCAGCAGAATCGGCAGCATCACGAACAGGGCAAGAGACGGCAGGACCAGCCAAAAGACACTCGTCGAAAGGGCGCTTACCTTCGCGACATCTCCGGTATCTACGTAGAGCCAGGTCATCGCAAGTATCGAGATCAACGGAACAGAGGCCAAAAGTGCACCGGCAAAGGAGCTGCGTTTGGAGATCTCGGCGATCGCCACGATCAGCAGCGTCGTAATGAAAATTTTAACCAGGTAATAAGCCAACCCGCAATCCTTTCTCTGTGAAGAACGATTTAATCTCTGAACATTATAGGTAAATATTTCCTTAATATCCAAGAGAGATGATCAGAGAGAGATAATGTCTATTTACCGGGCATGACCTCCTTGACTGTACCGCGCCTGGGAAGACAATCAGACCAGTGATACGCCATGACAACAACTCATGTTGCTACAAAATAAGAATAATACATGAAATGATCTGCAACAACGACAGGAAACCAGCACTGGTGCCGAAGAGTAGAAAAAACAGCGGTGAGACTGCAATGCGTCTCAAATAAACAAAAAAAAGATACCGGCTATACTCCTCTCTCTACCGAAACAGAAGTTTTCTTTAACACCATTTTCATATATTTTCTTAATTATAGATCAATCCCCTAAGGATAAGTGTTGTTCATCCCTTATAATGTATTAACATGACAAGAAAGTTTAGCTACCATAGTATCTATAATTGTTATCTTGTTTTGAGGAAGAAAAGTGTGCATTCGTTGAACAAATCTATACTTTTATTTCCATTGGTGTTTTCCTCCCTTTTTGCGGTTGAAGTTCCCGAACTCTTGAACGATCGGATTTTGTCCGGTTCCTTTGGTACCATCATCATTCTGATCCTCATACTCATCATCATGATCAAACGCTACAGAAAGCAGCAACAATCCTATAAAGCGGCTATTGAAAAAGTCCATGAGAGTGCTATTGAAGCGGAACGTGCCAAAGATACATTTTTAGCCAATGTAAGCCACGAAACACGCACACCTATGAATGCTATTATCGGCTTAAGCCATATTCTTCTTCAGAGTGACCTCAGTTCCGCGCAAAAGATAAACGTCTCCAAGATCAAGCGTTCCGCCGAACATCTTTTGGCGGTCACAAACGATATTCTTGATTATTCAAAGATCGAAGCCGGCAAACTTGAAATCAATAATTTCAGTTTTGTGTGCAGTGATTTCTTCAGTGACCTCGCAGACATGATGGGTATCAATGCCGTTGAAAAAAAGATTGATCTCATTTTTGACATTTCCGAGGAGATACCCGAGACGCTTATCGGTGACTCCCTCCGTATCAGCCAAGTCCTGATCAACCTGCTCAACAATGCTATTAAATTTACCGATAAAGGGGAAGTCATTCTAAGTGTCGGTGTTGCAGAACATCAGGGCGATACCTTTCAAATACTGTTTGAAGTGAAAGATACCGGCATCGGCCTCAGTGAAGAGCAGATATCACGACTTTTTCAAGCCTTCGATCAGGTCGATAACAGAGTCAGTCGAAAGTACGGAGGAACTGGTCTTGGGCTGGCAATTTCCAAAGAGCTTGTAGAGAAGATGAACGGAAAACTCAATGTCAAAAGTACCTTTAGAAAAGGAAGCACCTTCTATTTTTCCCTGCCTTTACAAACTCCGGAAAAGGTATTAAAACCGGAAAACAAACATATAAAACGGCTGCTGATCAACAAATCTATCCTGATCCTGGAGCAAAATGCCTATACCGCGCAGCTGATTGCCAACACCCTTTCGCGCTTCCAGGCACTGCCGAAAATTATCGACTCGATCAATGAATTAAACGCCCAACTGACCTGGATGCAGTACGATGCGATCATCATCGATTCTCGATTTCTGTCCAACATTAATAACGAGCAACTGCTTTATGACAAAAGCGATGCGGTCGTACTGCTGCAGTATGAGATCCTTTCCAACCCCGATGACAGTAAGATCCGCATTGATTCTACGATCACTAAACCATTTACGTACCACGCTCTTCTGCGTTCGATGAACGATATCTTTGGCAAGGACATTACGGTGAACCAAGTCAAGCAGACACAAACAACGTTTGACGACATCTTGGTCCTGAAAGGCAGTAAGATCTTGCTTGCAGAAGACAATGAAGGCAATAAAATGGTCGTTGAAGGGCTTTTGGAAGGCAGCGGTATTGAAGTCACAGCAGTCATCAACGGGCAAAAAGCGGTCGAGGCTATCTTTAACAGGCCCGATGATTTTGAACTCGTTCTGATGGATATCAATATGCCCGTGATGGATGGCTATGTTGCCACATCGATCATCCGGGAATACCAAAAATATGACAATATCCCGATTATTGCCATGACGGCGAACATTGCCGAAAGTGATATTGAAAAATCAAAAAGTTTAGGAATGCAGGGGCATCTCAGCAAACCGATTGATGTCGGATCTTTTTATAAGACTCTACTCCAATTCGTCAAGCCCAAGGTCAAAAAAGTCGATATTCTTCCAGCGAAAAACGCCGCACCTACAGTAAAGACAAGTGCTACCTTGTCATCTCTTCCGGGTATTGACACGAAAGATGGTCTTTCACGTCTAAACGGCAATGTCATTGCCTATCAAAACATTCTGTACAAATTTGCCGACCTGTTTGAAAATATCACACCTGAATTCACCGCACGGGTCAATGCACACTCCTTTGATGAAGGACGCGCTCTCGCCCACAACCTCAAAGGACTTTCAGGCAATATCGGTGCAAAAGAGATCTATGAACTGGCCAGAGAACTTGAAGATAGTTTCAAAGAAAACGCCGGAGAGTTCACTGCGCTGATTGAGGCTATCGATATTAAGTTAAAACCGCTTGTTTCGGCTATTCATTCGCTCAAAAGTACCGAAGTTGCCGAACCGGAAGCCGCCAAAAAAAGTTTGACCCAAGAGACCGTCAACACGCTTCTGCGCAAACTGTATGTCAATGCCAAAAAGAAAAAAGCGCTGGATGTCAAAAAGGTGTGCAAGGAGATTGAGACATATCGATGGCCTGCCGATTATCAAAGATCCATTGACACCATACTCACTTCTGCCCAAGGCTATCAATTCGATAAAATATGCAGAGAGATCGAATCTATCATTCCGGATATCGCAAACACATGATGAAGAAGCAATAATGAAAATAGACTTTTCCAAATCAAAAATTTTAATCGTCGATGACAATCCGGCAAATATCGACATTTTACTGGAGCTGCTGAATACCTTTGATGTACGCGCCGCTCTTGACGGCATCAGTGCGCTGGAAGCTGTCCAAGAAGAGCTGCCGGACCTCATCCTCCTTGACATAACCATGCCGGGCATGGATGGTTTCGAGGTCTGCCGAAGGCTCAAGGAAGATCCTAAATCGAAAGAGGTCCCCATCATCTTTTTAAGTGCCAGTTCGGACCCTGACAGTATTATCAAAGGCTTTGATCTCGGCGGCGTCGATTACATCACAAAGCCCTACCTCGCTAAAGAGATCATCGCTCGGATTCAGACGCACCTCAAACTACGGATGACCATGCGTGTTTTAGACAGGCTTGCCAATGTCGATGAACTCTCGGGTATTGCCAACCGACGCCGTTTTTTCACGCGCTTTCCCGGCATGTTCGATCAGGCAAAAAATAAAAACATACCCCTTTTTCTCTTTATCGTCGATATCGATAAATTTAAACTGATCAATGACACTTACGGGCATGCAGTCGGCGATAAGGTCATTAAAGGGTTTGCCGAAAGTGTCAAAACGCATCTCGCGAAAATCAGCTGTTTTGCAAGGCTCGGCGGAGACGAATTTTCATTGATTTTGACGGGTATGAGCAAAGATCAGGCCCGCCAGCAGATTGAAAAGCTTCGTACCTATATCGCAGAAACAAACATTATCTCTAATCAGGATATACTGTTTACAATAAGTGTCGGTATGGCAGAGCAGCAATCAACGGACAAAGACATCGATGATCTTCTTTCGCGGGCAGATTACAATCTGTACGAAGCAAAAAAAACAAGAAATACGCTTGTAGGTTAGCATTGCAGGCACGATTAAAACAACATAAATTAAACATAAAGGATAAGGAACAAATGCAACTGGACAAAACGACTTCTAAAATACTGATTGTTGATGACAATCCTGTCAACATCGATTTTCTTGTGGAGCTTCTTAAGGAGTATGATGCCAGAACTGTTTTGGACGGCCCAAGTGCTTTAGAAGCAGTTCTGGAGGAAAAACCTGATGTTATTCTGCTTGATATCGGCATGCCGGGAATGGATGGTTTTGAAGTGTGCAGAAAGCTCAAAGAATCGGCTGTAACCAAAGACATCCCCGTTATATTTCTCAGTGCTCACCATGACAGTAACAGTGTTCTACGCGCTTTTGAAGCCGGAGGGGTCGACTATATTGCAAAACCGTACAACACGCAAGAGGTGCTGATCCGGTTGCAAACGCAGCTCAAGCTGAAAAAAGCGATTGAAATGCTCAGACACCTTACTTTATATGATGAGTTGACCGGTGTTGCCAACCGAAAGAAGTTTTTTCAGGATTCTCAGCAGTGGATAACAATGTCCAAAGTCGGCATTCCCTTCTATCTTTTTATCCTTACCATCGACCATTTCAATGCGATCAATGATGATTACGGTTATGATGTAGGCGATGAAGTGATCAAAGCCGTTGCCATCATTGTCAAAAAAATGGTCAAGACCAGTTTCTCACTATCACGGTTCGGCGGTACCGAGTTTTTTCTAGTCTTTACCCGCATTACTGAAAAAGAAGCGTTAGAGTGGGTTGAAGCCGTCAAAGAAGCCAGCAAAAAGGCCCGATTCAAAAAATTTCCCGATCTTCACTTTGCGATCAACTCCTCATTTGCAGCATCCGATCCTAATGACACGTCCATCAATCAGGTGATCAAAAGAGCACGTGATTCACGCGTAAGAACATCTTAGCAGGTTTTAATTTCATCTGACTGGTCAATACCGTCGGATATGCGAGAGTGCTGTTAAAAGATAATCGAGTCAGAAAAAGAGTTTACAGGAAAGTATAAAAGTTTGTAGCTGAGAAGGGGTGGGTCTGCCTAGTGGCAGCCACATCCTGTTCCGCAGCTCTCGCCGCTTGAAGCCGGTTTAGCATCCTGTTTCGGTGCAGCGGCCGTTGAACATGCCGATACGCCCGGAGGGGTTGTCGGTTGTACTGCGGCATTATCCACGCCGCCTTCCGCATTGATCTTTTCGATCGATGCCCAGATTGATTCAGCCGCTTTCATAAAGCGTTTAGCCGTCACGGACTCCGGTGCGAAGTAAGTGACCGGTTTGCCTTCATCGCCACCGGTTCTGACAGCCGGTTCGATTGGTATCTCTGCGATGATCTTCGTATTGAATTCATCCGCCATCGGCTGAGTCGTGCCTTTTCCGAAGATATCATACTCGACGCCCGTATCCGGTGCAATGAACCCGCTCATGTTTTCAACAATACCTGCTATCGGAATGTTCAGTTTTCTGAACATGTCGAGTGAACGGCGGGAATCATCGAGAGAGACCTTCTGCGGCGTTGTCACGGTGACACCTGCCGTTACCGGAACAGACTGGGCAAGCGTAAGCTGTGCATCACCTGTTCCCGGAGGCATGTCGATAACCAGACAATCCAGCTCCGACCAAAGGATATCGCGCAGGAACTGCTCGATCGCTTTCATAATCATTGCACCGCGCCAGATCAGTGACTGGCCCTCTTCCATCAATGAACCCATAGACATCATTTCGATGCCGTAGGCCTTGATCGGAAGGACCTTGTTGCCGTTTACTTCCGGTTTAACACTCTCTACACCCAGCATACGCGGAATGTTCGGACCATAGATGTCAGCATCGAGAAGACCGACCTTTTTACCCTGCATTGCAAGTGCGATCGCCAGGTTGACCGAAGTCGTTGATTTACCGACCCCGCCCTTACCTGAGCTGATCATAATAAAATTCTTGACTTGTGGTGCGATGTTCTTGCCCTTCGACGAGCTCTCTCTAGGCATCTTAGGCGCTTCCACGTTGATAGTGACATTGGCAGCACCGGCACGCTTAAGAGCGTCAGTCGCCTCAGTCGTGATCTGTAGTGCCACTTCAGGTGCACTTGACGTGATGTCAACCGTAACGGAAACATCCGAACCGTTGATCTGAATATCGTTAACAAAACCGAATGTCACGATGTCTTTGCTGAAACCGGGATAGATAACAGTTGATAAGGCTGATTTTACTTTTTCTTCAGTCATAATTTCTCCTCTATATTTTTTTACAGTAATCGAACTTTAGCGAAATATAATAAGACAAAAATTATCCTATTTGTACTAGCACTTCTTTTTAAGTTCAAATTCACTTAGTACTTATGCGCTAAAGGTCATCGCTTTAGCGTCGTCAGCGATCTTCTGGATCGCTTCCGGATTGTCCATGATGTCTTGCGAGATCTTGTATGAACAGAACTTCGGCCCGCACATTGAACAGAATTCCGCCTCTTTGAAAACATCTTGAGGCAGCGTTTCATCATGGTATTCACGTGCGCGTTCAGGGTCAAGCGCAAGTTCAAACTGTTTTTCCCAATCGAAGGTATAGCGTGCGTCACTCATCGCATCATCGATATCACGTGCCCCTTTACGGCCGCGAGCGATGTCGGCTGCGTGTGCTGCGATCTTGTAGGCGATGATCCCGGCACGGACATCTTCCGCGTTTGGAAGACCCAGGTGCTCTTTAGGCGTTACATAACACAGCATTGATGCCCCGTGCCATCCGCCTACAGCCGCACCGATCGCAGACGAGATGTGATCATATCCTGCCGCGATGTCGGTAACGAGCGGCCCAAGGATGTAGAACGGTGCCTCGTGGCACAGCTCGCGCTGGATCTTCATATTGCGTTCGATCTGATTGAGCGGAACGTGACCCGGACCTTCGATCATAACCTGCACGTTTTTCTCCCAGGCACGGAGCGTCAGATCACCCAGTACTTTGAGTTCGCCAAGCTGTGCATCGTCTGACGCATCGGCCAGACAGCCCGGACGAAGCGAATCCCCGAGCGAAAGGGAGACATCATACTTTGCACAGATATCCAGAATGTCGTCAAAGGCCGTATAGAACGGGTTCTCTTTATGATAGTGCATCATCCATGCCGCCATCAGCGAACCGCCGCGGCTGACAATACCCATCTTGCGTTTTGCCACTTTCGGCATCGTCTCCAGCAGGAAACCGGCATGGATCGTAAAGTACGAGACCCCTTGCTTGGCCTGACGTTCCAGAACATCCAGCATCGCTTCGATCGTCAGATCTTCGATACGGTCATTACAGTCGGCGATGATCTGATAGATCGGCACCGTACCGATAGGAATGTTTGCATTGCCGATAACATTGCGGCGGATCTCATCCAGATCACCGCCTGTCGAAAGGTCCATCGCTGTGTCCGCTTTATAGTGTTGGGAAACCTGTATCTTTTCGACCTCGCCTTCGACATCCGATGCGATCGCAGACGAACCGATGTTTGCATTGATCTTACAGCTTGCTGCAATACCGATCGCCATCGGCTCAAGGTTTTTATGGTTGATATTGGCCGGGATAATCAAACGACCGCGAGCCACTTCACTGCGTACCAGCTCCGGGCTTAACTTTTCTAGCTTAGCGATATACTCCATCTCTTCCGTAATGATGCCCTTTTTGGCATAATACATCTGGGTCGGGGTCTTGTCGTTTTTACGTTTTTCAAGCCACTCTGTTCTCATAAATAACCTCCATTGTCGAATATAACTTCTTCGTCATAATAATAATCGTAATATAGTCGGCAAGACTAAAAAAGTCTTACTACTCTCTAATTAAGCAAAAAAGTTTCAACTACAATTAATTTTTTGTTCCAGCCCCAGTATTATATAGAGATGTTTCTGAATAACTATGTAGTTACATTTGGTGACTGACTCATTATACGAAAGATAAAAAAAAGTTTTTAATGTGTATAATTTCGTAACAGTTTCAAGGAAACAGGAGTCTTATTGTCTCAAATAACGCTAATCTTACTGGCAGCCGGCAATTCAAGCCGATTTGGACTGCCTGTTAAAAAGCAGTGGCTGCGCATCGGCCATACCCCGCTATGGCAATTTGTCGCTGATCAATTTAATTATTCTGCGTTATTTAGTAACATCATCGTCACTTCGCATAAAGATGAAGTGCCTTTTATGCAAAACTTTTGTGACTACACCATCGTCGAAGGCGGCGAGAGCAGACAGCAGTCGCTCAAAAATGCGCTTGAGCATGTCCACACCCCCTATATTCTCGTCAGCGATATCGCACGCGCCTGCATCGATAAGGGGCTGATCCAAAGACTCATAGACGCTAAAGAGCTGGCCGATGTCATCGTCCCGACTCTCGGTATCAACGATACCGTCGTTTACGAAGGCGCTACCATTGACCGAGACAGGGTCAGACGCATTCAGACACCGCAGCTCTCAAAAACAGAAGCTCTCAAACAGGCACTTCAAACCGAAGAGGTGTTTACCGATGAAAGTTCCGCAATCGTCGCCAACGGCGGCAGCCGTCATTTTATCGAGGGCTCGGAAGATGCCCACAAGATCACCTATATCAATGACCTGAACAAGCTCCCTTGCATTCAAACGCCCTCTTCTGCAACACTGGTCGGCAACGGCTTTGATGTCCACGCCTTTGAAGAGGGGCGCGAAATGGTACTCTGCGGGGTCAAGATCGATGTTGATTACGGCTTTAAAGCCCACAGCGACGGCGATGTTGCCATTCATGCACTGATCGATGCGCTACTGGGTGCTGCCGGACTCGGTGACATCGGCATGCTCTTCCCTGACAATGATGAGCGTTACAAGAACATCGACTCCAAACTGCTTTTGCAGACGACTGTTTTGCGCCTGCATCAGTTCGGTCTTTTTGTCGTCAATGCCGACATCACTATTGCCGCTGAAGCGCCTCGCCTGAGCAGTTATAAAACAGAGATGCGACAAACACTCTCCGAACTTTTACATATCCCGGCGGCACGGATGAATGTCAAAGCCACAACAACAGAAAAATTGGGCTTTATCGGCCGTAAAGAAGGGGTCGGCGTCATGGCCACAGCAACATTAAACTACTACGATTGGACACAGAAATAATGCGGATATTAATTATTGAAAATGAGATCTATTTAGCACAAAGTATTGCCGCTAAACTTGGAGAGCTCGGCCATTCATGCGACATGAGCAGTTCAACGAAAGACGCTCTTAAACGCATCCCTTACGATGTCATACTCCTTTCAACAAGCATTAACGACCAAAACATCTATCCGGTTATCGAGGCCTATAAAAATGCCGTTGTCATCCTGATGGTCTCCTATATCTCCAGCGACACTGTCTCTAAGCCGCTCAGTGCGGGGGCAAAAGATTACATTCTGAAACCTTTTATGATCGAAGAGCTTATCCGTAAAATTGAGCATTTTCAAGATTATGAACGTCTGAAACGTCAAAATGCGACCTATCAGCGTTACTTGAAACATGTCTTTAACGGTATCAACATCAATGAGAACCTTGAAGATATCAAAGTGCCTATTTTTATCTCAAGCAACTTTCAAAAATATACAGACACCTTTGCTTTCTCCTATGCTGAACTGCACAACAAGACCCTTCATTTTGTCTCACTTGCCAGTCCTGACGCCTTTAGCGAGATCGAAAAGCTCCCGGCAAGCACGCTGATCTATGCAAACGACTTTCAAGCCGTTAAAAAAAGCGACAGAAAAGCCTTTTTCGAACTTATCGAAGGGCGCGAAGCCATCGTCTCAAGCACCGACAGCATTGATGATGATATCAACTACAGAGTTATTGAGATAAAAAGTGACAACAATGTCTTTGAACAGGGCGACATCCTCCCAATCGAAGATTATGTAAAATATATTGTGTTAAATTACCAACACAAATTCCCAGATACCGAACTGTCCAAAAAACTAGGTATCTCGAGAAAAAGTCTCTGGGAGAAAAGAAAAAAGTATGGCATCATCAAGAAAAAATAACGCTCTCTATATAGACCAGGAAGCACTCTCCGCCCTGGCCCTGGTTAAATCAGGACTGCTCTATCCCGTCACATCCCTGATGAATCGAAAGCAGGCTACTGAAGTTTTACAGACCGGTATGTTCAATAAAAAAGTGTTCCCCTTCCCTTTGATACTGGCGCCTAACGGAAAGGTCAATGAACAGGTCCTGCTCCAGGCAGAAGCAGGCGACACGCTGACGCTTATTTCAGACAATCAAGAGGTCGGTACGCTCATTGTCGAGGAGGTCTTCGAGATCAATCCCAAAGAGCGTGTCCGCCAGATCTACGGTACTGACAACCTCGACCATCCCGGCGTCAAAGCAACCTTCGGCCGCTTGGGAAAGATGGCCGTCTGCGGTGAGTTTGAGATCAATCTTGATGCGGTTACGGAGCGAAAAAGACAGATCACTGAAGCAAAACAGCGTATCGGTGCACAGCACATTACTGCGATAATGATGGGTGCCAATCCGCTGCACCGTGCGCATGAGCGCCTTATCCGCCAAACCCTGGATAAAACCGATCTCGTCGTCATCTTCCTGCTGAAACCGTTTAATAATACAGACCTGCATTTTGATCTGCGCTACGCTACGCTTAAATACTTTGTACAGAACTATCTTCCGACAAATCGTGTCATCATTGTGCCGCTGGAGAACAGCTATATCTTTGCCGGCTATAATGAGATCATTATTGATGCCATCGTCGCTAAAAACTTCGGTTGTAACCGCCTTACCATCGGGCAGAACCATGCCGGTGTCGGTATGTATTATGATCAAAATACCAACAAATCAATTATAGACCGTTTGACAGGGCTTAATATCGAGATCGATATCGCATCCCAATATGTCTATTGCAATGAATGCAAGACGCTGGTGAGTACCAAGACCTGTCCCCACGGTCAGCACCACCACATCTCATACCATTCCGACTCGATTTTGGAACTGATGAAACTCGGTCTTTTGCCTCCGGCGGTATTGATGCGCAAAGAGATTGCGGCGATCATTCTTTCTAGCCTATTTCCGGACAGGTTTAAAAACCTTGAAAAACTCTACTATGACATTATGCCGCTCACCGGATTACTGGAAGAGCATACTGAAAAAGATTTCTACATCGCGTTGATGAAACTCTATCAGACAACATCACTGACATAGCGAAACAGAAAAAGGATTTTTATATATGAACTGGTTGTTTCTCACCGTTTTTTACAGCGGACTTGCGCCTAAGGCTCCCGGAACCGCGGGTACGATCGTCGCCCTGCCCCTGGGCGTTTTAATCCTGTCCTATTTCGGTCCGCAGACCCTTTTTATGGCGGCACTGCTCCTCACCCTTGCAGGGATCAAAGCGGTCAATAACTACCAAAAAAAATCCAATACCCATGATGACAGCCGCATTGTCATTGATGAGCTTGTCGGGATGTGGTTTGCACTCTCGATCGCACCCGGTATCTTTACCCCCCTCGGAGAACTGCTTTCCCTTGAGAACGGAATGCTTATTCAGATCGTTCTGAGTTTTCTCTTCTTTCGATATTTTGACATCAAAAAGCCTTCGATCATCGGACGCATCGACAGAGAAGCACCGGGCGGTTACGGTGTGATGTTTGATGATGTTGTGGCAGGTGTGAGTGCCGGGATTTTGACGGCGATCATTTGGCAGGGTGTTTTAGCATCAGGAATTTACTAACAGTTCTAAATACTGTTATTTCGTGCGGTTAATAGTCAAAAAAAGGATGAAAGTGCTCACTGTTTAGAGCGTGAGTTTCCAGAAGTCGTTTAGTTCGGCACGCAGGCGCTCAAGTACCTGTTCGCGTGTTTCAGTGTTATCAAAGGCCAGCATCTTGGCTAATTCAGAAGCGCTTAAACGCTCAGTATAATGTTTTTCAACATACTTTACGGCTTTGACATTAAATTTTCTTGCTATGTCCAGTGACAACTCTTTATCAAAGGCAATAGTGTCTGGGTGTTCGTTGTTGATTAATACTAAATATCCAATAGGTCTCATAAGCGTAAGTTTAGCAAAAAAAAACACTTTTGGCTAGGGTTAAAGGGGAATTTGTGCTAAATTTTGTTAGAGAGCAGGAGAGGCTGTAAAAAAGGCAGCCATTTTTATGCACAGCCCCCTTTTTTTATAAGCGCTACTGATATTGATGATACTAGATCATCATAGGGTCAAAGGTCGGTACGATCTCTTCATAGTCCGCTACGATCTGATCAAACATCTTTTGTGTCTTCTTAACCTTCGTGATATACGATTCAAAAATCTCTTTAGACGACGGAAAAGCATCACTGAGCTCCGTATAGATCATAATACGGCCGTTCATATGTTTGTTGAACTCATCGAATGTACGGCGCAAATAGTCCCGCTTGGTTGTGTGACGGAAAAGTGCTTTGATCATTTTGTCGCGTTCCTTGATCGGAAGTGACTCATCGATCCCTTCTGCAACACGCTTGATATCAATACGTGAGAGGTATACACCGCTTAATACCGGCGCAAGCAGTTTCTTCTGAAGTTCGTCTACGAAGGCCGGATACGGCTCTTCGTCAACGGCATCACCACGGTCTTCTTTGTCCGTGTCACAGTTGCCACTCTCATCAGTTGCACATTTTTCGTGTACAAATTTGTCAAATTCTGCTCTTAGTTCGTCCAGCTCTTTATTGTTGTTGATCATCTTTTTCCTTTATAGAGTATTGATATAGTTGTATGAAGTTTGTGCAAACCGATTCAAGATCGACGCATAACCGATATATTCGCATCCAAGTTCGCTTGCCCTCTGCCGAAGAGGTGAATACTCTTTTTCGTCCTTGAGGTCGATACAGAGCCGTGGCAGTTTGGAGATCATTGAGAGCGACTCTGCCGTTGAAGCATCAATGACTGCATCGTATTGGCTAAGATCGCTGCCTCGGATCAGGCGGTTTATGTCGATCTCTCTGGAGAGTGCTTCACTCATCTTCATCAGTGATTCGATGTACTCATGGTAGAATGAAATATCGTATGCTTCACTGCGCACAGCTATCGCTTTGGCTAAAGAACCGCTGCCGATCACGGCGATCGTCCTAACCCCAAGTTCACCTAGAAGTTCAAAAAGAGCTTCTGCCGAAATAAAATCGCCGATCAATTTTTTATCTTTGACAAGAACCACATCGCAGGCCCCGCATAGCTCCGAGAGTGCGCTCCTGCTGTCAACGATCTGCGCTGCCTCTTTTTGATACTCTGCCCCGATAAAAGCGCCGCTAAGCTGTGCATCCCGCATATTCGAGAGCGTATAAAAAAAATCGTCTTTGCGGATGTTCATCGGGATCATCATCGCATCGCTGCCCGCCGCTTTAAAAAGGCGGTTGACACTGACCGAAAGGCGGTTTTGCTGCGCCTCTTCGGCAATGAAGCCGAAAAGTTTCGTCCGCCGCCCTATCTGATTTGCTTCGTTCATCTCTTATCTTCCTTACATATCATCGGTGATACCCCACAGTTCTCGTGCTTCTTCCTCTTCGCACTGGCATTGGTAACACATCCGGGCTCCGGCTAACGACGTAAAGAGGCGTCCGCACTCATCGCAGCTGCGGACATCGAAGGTAACCAGGTTTTGCACACGCGGTTCATAAAACTCTTTGATGTTGTAGGAATCGGAAAGCGTCAAGGCATTTGGCTCACAGACATCATGACAGATGTGACACTTAATGCACAGAAACGGGTCAAAGTCTATTTTTGAGTTACGTACATTCGAGCTCAGTGAACCTGTCGGACAGACGCGGTAGCACATCTGACAGGCAGTACACTTCTCTTCATCAAAGAGTTTTTGGGATGTAAAGCTGACCTCTTTCGCATCGACCACATGATAGCTCGACGGTCGTTCTAAACGCTTCAGCGCCGTAAAGAGCAGTTTGCGCTTATCAGGGATACCCTTTTGTTTGAGCTGTGCGATCTTGTCTGTAGAGAGGGTGTGTTCGACCAGTGCATCCGTCGCGATCTCTACCTCTCTGTCAAACTTCTGTTTTGCGGAGACAGCATTTTTAAGAGTAAATGCACGAAAAAAGTCACGTCTTTCGCCCTCTTTGACTACTATCTCTTCTTCCGGCATATAGGCTGTGTTTTCCAAGACAATCATGCCGCTGTTTTCCATTGCTTCAAGAATGTAGTTTGCCTCATCTGCATTCTTTTCGATCTGCGCTCTGCAGGTGTGCGCGATATCACAGGCGTCGCAATGGCCCATATCGAAGGTGACCGTGCCTTTGAGAGCAGCGAGTCCGATCAGGTGTTCAACATTGAAAACAGACAGACAGGGAACGTTTTTACGACACGAAAGCAGAGACTCTTCACTCGAAGTGAAGGAAAAAAAGAACTCTGTCGCACTGAAATCGTCCAGTTTCAGTGCTTCGGACGGACAGACACCGGCACAACCTCCGCATGCTACGCACTGCGCAAAGTTGATTGAGGGAAGCGCACCGTTGATTACAATAGCATTTGTCGGGCAGATGACCTCACATTTGTTACACTCGCTGAATTTTGCGAGCGAGCGTACACAAGAGACGGTATTTAAAGAAATTGCGGCCATTACTCTGCAGCGAGACTCGCATTTACCATTTCATTATCTGAAAGAATAAACTCTAGAGCCGTCTCACATGCGTCATAATAGAGCGGCGTACGCGACTCATATTTCGCATTGATAAGATAAAGCGGTGCCCACTGAAGAAGATGTTTGTTTAAAAACTCTTTTTGTGTCTCAAGCAGATGCTGAACAGCTTCGGCATCATCTTCATTCATCGCCTTGAGCTGTGCTTCGCACAGGTGATGCATAAACTCAAATTCAACACCGATGTGATCGGAAGAGACAACGCGTGCGATCTCATAATCAACAATAAAGTCGTAGGCACTGTACATGTCGGTAACAGGGTTTGCACCGCCTGTCTCAATCTTTTGATCTTCACGCGTGTAGAAAGTCTCATACGGGATAAGATGCAAAAGAGAGAGATTGGTGAAGTCCGGGTTAAGGTGCTGTTCTAATAGTTCACTATTTTTAAGAGTACTAAGTGCTTCCCATGTCTTGAAGTTTGGAAAAAACTCTAAAATGTTCTCATCGTTTTTAATAGCATCGAGGACCGTATCATCGAGTTCTTGTATAAGTATTCTTGAAAGTAGTGCATAAATATTACTGCGTGCTTGTGTTTGTTCCATAATCTAATCTCAGTCCTGGGAAAATAAAGGGGATTGTAACCAAGTAGGCTGAAAGCCTACTTGAACAAAAAAGTTACTCTTAAACGTCTTTAATATTAACCGCATAGGCTTTCTCGGAAAGAGCAACCCACGGTCGTGAAATGTGTTGAGGACGACGCCACTTGTTTGTAGAGTTAAGAGGACGGGTAAGCTCGTCTCTCCATGCCTGGTAAACTTTAAAGTTATTATCATAGTTGACATGAATATCACCGATGTTGTCACCCGGCTGTGCAGGTTCCAAAATAACTTTTTGGTGCCAGCAATGCATACCTGAAATAGGGTCCGGGTGCGTCGCAGCCACAGCATTTTGCCATGAACCTGACAGGCCGTCCCACCAGATGTTGTCACTGTCTTTGTTGTAATCCGGAAAACGGTTGGCGTGGAACGGTTTGATACCTTCAACATACTTCAAAGTACCTACCTTTCCGTCCATCACCATCTCGGCAACAGGTACACCAAAGCTGTTCATTCCGGCTGTACCGTCATAATCTTCGATTATGATCTGCCCGCCGTCACGGCCTGCATTTTCAGGAGAATCCGCCATAAATTTAGGGTCGCTCATATTACGGGCAACAGGCTGACTATTGATTTTACCATCGCTCACACCATTTGGAATCGTGACGGAGTTTTTAAGTTTCCAGCGACCGCCATGGTGAGAACAGGCAAGTGTACCCGGAAGGATACCTTCGGTCGGTATTGCCATCGCCACGAAATAACCGCTCTCAAGACCCGAAACTGTATCCATGATACGGACACGGATCGCGTCACCGCGTTTGAATCCTTGACGCTTTGCATCCGGAGTTGAGATCCAGATAGGGTCATGGTTTTGCGATATCTCCATAAGGTGCTTGGAGTTCGCAGAACGTGTATGAATGTTGTATGGAAGACGGAATACCGTGTTCAATGCATACGAGTTCTCTTCTGTCATATACGCATGGTTGACATGAGAGACGATATGGATCATCTCCTTCTTCTCTTCCTCATTACGAGGGTAGAAAGGAATCGCATATTCCGGCCATTTCCACTCATCAGAAGCAAACCACTCCGAGAAGAAGTCAAGTTTTTTGTCAAGTGTCGCAAAACCTTCCATCTTAACGCCGTCGATCTCGATACCGATCGGTTTTTTACCGTCAGGGTATTTCCAGGCTTCGCCGTGAGCATCGGCTGTCATAACACCTGTGCGTTTGTTGATCTCGACATGGTGTTTGTTATACTCGTGTCCGTGTGCGATGTAATTATCACCCACTTCCTTGATCTCACGTTCCTGTGCAGAATAGATATGGTTCTCTTCCATCCAGGCACCGTGGTCTCTCATGTACTCATAAACCGGGAACTCAGCGTTTTTGTAGCGCGGGTCCTGAGTAGCCGTCGATTTAAGATTCGGCAGGTTGTCACCGAATGCTGCATCATACCACTCGGAAATCGTAACCGGTTTGCCCGGGTTCTTTTTAGACTCCCACATTTTCTTGATGTTGAGAGAACCGTCCGGATCGATGTAGTTAACACCCATTTCGAACCAGAACTCATTCTCTTCCCAAACTTCGCCAAGACCCGCTTTAATGTGAGCTTCAAGCGTTGCCCGGTTAGGGTTTTTAGGCTTCCATCCCGCTTTTTCAAGCGCAACACGCATGACCGGTTGGCGGAACGATGTCCAGCGTGCCGGCATCGTCGCTTCAGAGTGCTGATCGTGACGCTCACCGGCAAGACCTACCGGAAGAACGTAATCAACATGCCAGTTGGTTTCAGACCATGTCGGCGAAAGGTTAAAGGTAAGTTCCATTTTACTTTCGTCTTTAAGCACTTCCAACCAGCGGAAACCGTCCGGATTGATCCAGACAGGATTGTACATACGCGGGATCCAGACAGCAAGTTTGGTAGGAACGTTAAGCCCTTTTTTGATCCACTTCTGCTGCCACTCAGTATCTGTCAGAAGGTGCGGCAACAGGTAGGACATCTCATAGGTAGAAAGCGGCCATTCAGGCGGCCATGTAAGTTCATTCCAAACATTGACCTTAGGAACATTCGCACCGCGTTTACCCTGACCGACAGTGGAAGCACCACCTTTACCGGCAACTGAGATAACGTGCCAGTGGTGGAAGAAAGTACCACCCTTAGGACCGATCGCACCGCGCAGACCGAGGGCAAGATAACCTGTACGTCCTGAGACCCAGCCGCCACGGTTACCGGCCGCAGTCGCACGCCAGAAATAAGAAGAGATAGAGGTATCTGCCCAGATGAACATCTCATACAGCTGCTCAAGTTTGTAAGCTTGTACACGAGTCTCTTTGACAGCGTACTCAAGTGTATACGGTGAGTAAAGCTCTTTAAGCATCTCCATATACGCTTCAAATGAATTACTCTCAGGAAGGGCTTTAATATACCCTTTTTTGACCATGAAGTTCAGATAATCTTTGTTGTCCATCATCACTTCCCAGTTGAACCATTTTTTGACAAATGGTTTGTTTACCTGGTTCTCTTGCAACATACGGTTGACAAGATAAAGATAGATAGCCGCTTCCGTACCCGGCCATGCTGCGATCCAAAGGTCTGCCATACCGGCAGAGTTAGACATACGCGGATCCATGACAACAAGTTTTGCGCCCTTTTTACGTGCATCAGCAATAAAACTTGCTGATTGCTGGAAGTAGTGGCCCGCATCAGCTGCGTGAGATGAGTTAAGGAAAACAAGTTTTGCATTAGCCCAGTCCGGTGACGTACGGTCATCATTCGCCCACTGGATAGTCGGTGTACGACCGCCTGAAGAACAGATGTTGGTGTGTGAGTTGAACGCGTCTGTATTCAATGTTTCCCAGAATTTTCCTGTAAAACCGTTCTCGTTCGGACGGCCTACGTGGAACATAACGCTTTTCTTGGACAGTTCGTCACCTACACGCAGCGTATCACCCATCTTTTTACCGATAGTTGTCATCGCTTCGTCCCAAGTTGTACGGACCCATTTACCTTCACCGCGTTTAGAACCTGCAGCGCGTTTGATAGGGAACGCTAGACGATCCGGATCGTACATCTGTGACTGAGCCGCATAGCCTTTTGCACAGTTACGTCCGCGTGAGCCCGGGTGAAGCGGGTTACCCATATACTTTTTAACAGTAAATGTCTTTTTGTCGATCCATGCTGTCAGACCACAAGAAGCCTCACAGTTTGAACATGCTGTCGGAACGATCGCAAAATCATTAACATAGATACCGTCCGGATTCTCTGCACTTTGTACGCCCTTGCGGTCGATACCGCCGCGTTTCCAGTCATCACCGTCCAACTCTTTAAAGTCCTCCCACTGGTCAAGCGGCGGATAGAAAGATAGTGAATCCGGTGTATTAGTGAATTTACTCTCACTAACTGATTCTGCAAGGGCATCCGTCGTAAATACGCCCTTTGCAATAGCAGCGCCGGCTACTGTAAATGCCGCGCCTTTTAAAAATGTTCTTCTGCTTTCTAAATACATTCAATATCCTCTCTTAACTCATACTTAATAGTTGTGGAATTACTAGCCATACATGTTTGACGACCCACAGACCGCCGATAGCAAAAACAGCTGCCAGCTTAAGAATATTTGATGAACGGTTTACGATGCTTAGGACAACAAGTACAAACGGCACGATAAACGCTGTAACCTGACCGATCCAGAACATTGTCTGATATTCACCGCCGCTCTTAACATAAGCCAGCGTTGCTATAACCTCTTCAGCCTTCATAGGACCGAACACGAGTTCAGCCATATACAGGATGAACGCTGCCAGAGCACTGAATCCCAAAATAATACCTAGGTCGCGTTTTGCCTCGTAAGAGAGCTTGTTCATAAACGTATCCATAAGAAGGATGGCCGCTGAACCGGACAAAGTCGCCGCAAGGATCATCTGCACCGACTCAGTCGGCATCTGCCAAAGCTCACGTGCAGTCGCCTGTGCCATAAGGCCGGCAGTATAAAGTGTTACCGGGATCGCAAGAATAGTGGTCCACAAAAGCACTTTGTCAAACTGGGCATCGTCTTTTTTGATAAAACTGGTAAACAGCAGCAATAGCAGAAGAGCGACAAACAACGTTGCCATCCACGCACCAACAGTAATTGCAGATGTCATGTGCGGATGGAAAAAGATGTGCCAGAATCTGAACATCTGGTGCAGGTCGATTACGGTAAACAACAAGAAGATGTTAATAAAGACAAATGAGACCAATGCCACCGGAAAACGGTACGACGCTGATTCTGTCGGATATTTTTTCAACAGGTAAAAGAGCATAAAGATAACACCCGTACCGATTGATTTAGCCCACATGTTCATTGTGATAATCCAACCCCAAACGATACCAGGAAGGGCAACGTCAAGAGTGACAACGGCGTTTGTTGCTGCAATAGATTCGTGTACCATTAGTGGTGCCCTCCTACTGGAAGATGTGTCAATTTATTGAACAGTGAATGGCCCTCTGCTCTAAACGATGCAAGCGGGTTCAAAGTCACGTTACCGCCGCCGACATAATAGTGATGAGGGTTGGTACCTTTTTCTGGTTTACGGACTTGGACATTGCCATTATGGTCCATGATATATTTAGAGATGTTTGAAGTAGGATCTTCAATGTCTCCAAAAATATTTGCCTGAACCGGACAGGCGACAACACATGCCGGCATCATAGAACTGGCAACGCGGTGTGCACAATAGGTACATTTGTCTGCAGTCTGTGTTTCAGGATCGATATAGATCGCCCCGTATGGACAAGCCATAACACAACCTGCACAACCGATACAACGTTCTTTGTCAATATTCACAATACCGTTTTCGATATAGTGAAGTGCGCTGACCGGACAAATGCGTTCACACGGTGCATTTTCACAGTGATTACAGCGTAGCGGTGTAAAGGTACGTTTTGTTTCAGGAAACGTACCCACATCAACATATTTAACGCGAAGACGCCATGTCGACAGAGGAACTTCGTTCTCTACCTTACAAGCGACCTCACATCCCTTACAACCCATGCATAGGTGTAAGTCAACGAGGAAACCTAATTTCATCCATTCTCCTTGTGCCAGATATAAAGTAATAGCAGTCATTATGCCAACTAATGCAAATCAATAAATCTGCTTATAATTGGCGCAAAACGGCATTTACACTAGGTAGATGCTACCCGATTCTGGTTTAACTGAAACTAAAAAGAACCTAAAGCTTTGATAAAAATTTGATAAGATGAGAAAAAAAGGAATAATTAGTTTTTACTATATTATGAAAGATATAAAGACGCACTTTTGCGAGGCGTCTGCTTGCCGTGTGCCGAAACGACTCAGTGGCAAGTTTTGAGACAAAGGATTACTCTTTTTCCGTTTTGCTTTCGTCTATATCGCCCTCTTCTTCACTACCGCCGTCTTCTTCTTCACTGGCCGCTTCGTCTTCGACATAGTCGCCGGGGTTTGCAAGGCAGTCAAGTCCGTCAGCATGTTTTTCGACTCCGGCACCATACACATATGTCAGTTCACCGCCGTCTTTGCCTTGAACAAAAATCGTTGCCGTTGCACCAATCAGAAGTAGCACCGCCAATGCTTCAATACCAAACTTATTCATCTTACACCCGGCAAACTTGATAAGTGCGATCACAGCGAAAGAGACAGCCAGGTAAATTCCCAAGGTTTTATGCTTAAGCAATTCGTGCTGCCCTTCACTGCTTAATAGAGGGTAGGCGTCCGGACCTGCTTGCGACCCCGTGTACCATGCGGCGACAACACCGAGTGCCGCAAGAACAAAAGCACGGGTAGATATCTTTGACATCCCCTCACTGCGGGTGAAAAGATAGATCACACCAAATACTAAAGCCACTACGGGCAATGCGATCGCGAAATGTGCTGTTGCTGGATGTAACATCATTACATACTCCTCCAATTAATTGCTGGCATCATACATAAAACAATTATGAATGTAAATAGAAATCGTACACACATTCCGTAGTGATTCGTGATTCGTGATTCGTGATTCGTGATTCGTGATTCGTGATTCGTGATTCGTGATTCAGTGATTGTAAAAAGGTGGCGAAGCTCACCTTAAAACTGAACCTGGAAAAGTTTCAGATTGGGTGCAGATTGTGCCGGACTAAGGCCGAAGGCGCACTGCAGTGCGTCGAGCGCGCCGCAGTCCGGTGCAAGGTGCGCCGAAGCTGGAACTTTTTATTAACTTAAGCGGACACGCACTGACTGTTCGTGCGCGGTCAGCCCTTCGGTATTGGCGATCAGAGCACACGCTTCACCGATCTCGTTGATCGCTGCACTTGAGAAAGCAATAATCGATGACTTTTTCATAAAGTTCTCAACACCCAGAGGCGAGTAGAACTTGGCTGTCCCGCCTGTCGGCAGCGTGTGGTTAGGCCCCGCCACATAATCGCCGATAGCCTCAGGCGTATTGTGTCCCAGGAAGATCGCTCCGGCGTGTTTGATACTCGGCAGCAGCTCGAACGGGTTGTTTGTCGCGACTTCCAGGTGTTCCGGTGCGATCTCATTCATCAAACGGATCGCTTCATCCATATCTTCAGTTACGATGATCGCACCGCGCTCCTCGATCGATTTGCGCGCGATCTCCTGACGCGGAAGTTTTTGCAGCCACTTTTCGATCTCTATTTTGACCGCGTCCGCAATCGCTTGCGAAGGGGTCATCAGAATAGAACTTGCCATCTCATCGTGTTCGGCCTGCGAAAGCAGATCGATCGCAAGATGGTTCGGGTTGGCACTGTCATCGGCAAGTACACCGATCTCGCTCGGCCCTGCGATCATATCGATATTCACCTCGCCGAAGACCATCTTCTTCGCCGTCGCGACAAAGATATTCCCGGGACCGGTGATGACATCGACTTTCGGGATCGTCTCTGTTCCGTAGGCCATAGCTGCAATGGCAGAGGCGCCGCCGACTTTAAAGACTTCGCTGACACCGCAAAGGTGACATGCGGCCAGCAGCAGTGCATTGGGTTCATTGTCCGGTGTCGGCGTACAGACGATAATCTTTTCGACTCCCGCAACCTGTGCCGGGATCACGTTCATCAAAAGTGACGATGGGTAAGCCGCCTTGCCTCCGGGAATATAAAGCCCGGCTCTATCGACTGCCGTCACTTTCTGCCCAAGAATGGTTCCGTTCGCTTCAGTATCAAACCATGATTTCGGAAGCTGTTTTTCGTGATACGCTTTAATGCGGTCATAGGCCAGGTGAAGGGCCGATTTAAGTTCCGCATCAAGCGCTTCGTACGCTTTTTGCATACTGCCTGTATCGATTTTAAGATCATCGTCACTTTCCGGGGTCCAGTTGTCAAACTTCGCTATGTGCGTTTTCAAGGCACTGTTCTTGTCCGTTTTGATCTCATTGATAATCCCGCCAACAATACCGGAAACATGCTCTATATCCATCTTGCCGCGCCCCAGCAGTTCGCTGAAAAGGGTATTGAAATCGGTGTCGCTTGTCTTAGTAAAAATCATTTTTATCTCGAGTCAGGCAAATAGTTTGCCATTTATTTGTCGCAATTATAGCGCAAAACTATTTGCCTCTTTGTGCAACAACGATGCCGGTTAATACGGTTTGATCCAAAACACTGTTTTGAGGTACAGGAGAACGCAGCCGATGCGCAGTAACTCATGGTCGGATTTTGCTCCAGATGCCAAAGGTCACCCCTTCAGCCTCACTTTAAACGCCCTTATTGCGTGCGGAGGACGCTTCTCTTTCAACGCAATAAGAGAAGAGCCTATTTTGTGAGCGATGAAACCTTCATGCCGATGGTCATAATCAGTCGCTCTTTTAAGCTCTCTTGTCGTTATTTTAATGGCGATAATGTATGTTTATCAGCCATTTGTACTTGATTTTTTGATTTTAAACATGGGAGATATTATACGGGGATTTTTTACATAAACAAAATAGAGTACGGCAGCGAAAGGAAAAGTGCTGCTGACGTTATTTCGAACGTGCTTTTACCTTTTCGCGTTTAATAAACTCTTCTTTGACGATATCGATCGCCTTGGAAAAGTTTTTTGCATCGACAGCGCCCATGATCGGCTGAAACATCGGCTTGCCCATTTCGTCCAAAAACCAGATAGCCGGTGTACCGGGCTGCCAAAGTTCACGCGGCAGGTAATCACCGTCGTCACTGTAGGAGATTACGGGGATGAAATTACTGTTGAGTTCATTGACGATCGTAGAGTTACGTAATGTCGTATTTTCCAACATAACACAGTATTTACAGGTGTGCCGTGAGGAGATGAAGATCATCGGTTTGTTCTGTTTTGTTGCTTCTGCAACACCGGACTTATAATCCTTGGCCCAATGGATCGGTGACGACGCAAAAAGAGCCGAAGCCAAGATCAAAAAAGTAAACAATAATTTCTTCATTCATTTATTCCTTAGTACTTGTGAATTTGATTGTATCATTAAAAAGTAACCCTGTACGGATTATTTCGATGTTTTTGCAATAATCTCTTTGGCAATACTCTCATAATCCTTGCCGCTCACATCAATAATAATATCGGCAACTTCTCTGTATTTCGCTTCACGCTCGTCATAAAGTGCCTTTGCTTTGTCAACGTCCTGAAACAATGGCCTTTTTTTGAGCTTCTTGTCGGCATTGGGATGATCCGCGATACGCCGATAGATAGTCTCAAACGGCGCATCCAGCAGAACGACTGTACCGATCTTCTTGAGTTTTGGCACCTTGTAGAAACCGCCGCCGGTAGAGATCAGCGTCGAGTTGACACTCTCGCGAAGCCATTTGGCAACGCGCGCTTCAATTTTGCGAAAATAGGGTTCGCCCTCAACTTCGAAGATCTTTTTTATTCTGCGGTTCTCCATGCTCTCAATGATATCATCCGTATCGATAGCGATCATACCGCTCTGACGTATGATCTCACGTGCGACAGAGCCTTTGCCTACACCCATAAAACCGATTAATACTATATTTTTTTTCATGGGCGTAGTGTAGCGCATTCTGTAATATGAAAAGATAAAAACCCGAAATATCCGGTGCATAGAGTAACTTTTACGAGATCTGAACTTTCCACGTTAATGTTTTCACCAATGTCAAAATCCATAAAACAGAGACCATGCTTTTCGAGCAACTATTCTCCATCTGAAAGAAAATTTGTAAAAACTTAGCGCTAAATAATAATTTTAAATATTGTTATACAATCTCTGTGTATATTAATAGTCTCATCTTACGCCAGAAGAAAAAGGCTGTTCTTGCATGAGCAGTTGAATGATGAACTTTGGCCCACGATCCGTAAGAAAGTAAGCTGTAAATCTATTGCTGATTTTTAAAGTGATGTGAGAAGAGAACCTGATCAGCTTTATTGATATTAAGACAACCTAGAACCACTTTAGCCAGAAGGGAAATTACACTATGAATCATGAAACAAAGATCAGCGGTATGGGATCAATCCTGCATGAACATGGCGTCGCTTTCCGCGTCTGGGCTCCCCATGCACAGCGCGTATCCGTCATCGGATCTTTCAATGCATGGGATAATACCAGACACCCCATGCAGGCTGAAGAGAACGGCTGCTGGTATACCAATGTGCCGGAGGCTCATGTTGGCGATCAATATAAGTTCTTCCTTCACACCCCGAACGGGGAATTCATACGCATCGATCCGTATGCCCGAGAGGTGACCGGCCCGGTGGGCAATGCCATTGTCCATGACACCCGTTTCAACTGGGAGGGAGACGACTTCCGCCTCGCTCCCTGGAATGAACTTGTCATCTATGAACTACATGTCGGGACGTTCAATGACGATGAAGAGACCATCGCCAAGGGCGATTTTGCGTCAGTATCGGCACGTCTGCGATATTTAAAAAAACTGGGAGTCAATGCCATCGAGGTCATGCCGATAGAGGAGTTCGGAGGCCTCCGATCGTGGGGCTACAACCCGGATCACATCTTCGCGGTGGAGACCCAATACGGAGGCCCGTTGGCATTCAAACGATTTGTCAAACGCGCCCATAAGGAAGGGATTGCGGTGATACTGGACGTTGTTTTCAACCACCTCGGCCCAAGGGACCTAGATCTTTGGCAATTTGACGGCTGGAGCGAAAACGGCCGCGGCGGCATCTACTTCTACAACGATGATAGGGCGATCACGCCATGGGGAGAGACCAGGCCCGATTACGGGCGCAGCGAGGTCCGTCAGTACCTCTTGGATAATGTCATGATGTGGCTCAATGAGTATCATGTAGACGGTTTTCGCTTCGACTCCACCCAATTTGTTCGCACTGTCCACGGTTCTAACGCGCAGGAGCTGCCTGATGGATGGAGCCTGCTTCAATGGATAAACCGCCGGATCGCAGAGAAATATTCAGGACGGATCACGATTGCGGAAGATCTTCAAAACAACCGGTTGCTCACCAGGGATATCAGAGATGGAGGAGGAGGATTCGGCTCACAATGGGACGCAATGTTCGTTCATCCAATACGACAGGCGGTGATCGTGCCGCTGGATGAACAGCGGTCGCTCGCCGCCGTCAGAGACGCCGTCTGCAACCGTTATAACGATGACGCCTTTGAACGGGTTATTTACAGCGAATCGCACGATGAAGTGGCAAACGGCAGAGCGCGTGTGCCGCAGGAGATCAATCCAGGTGACCCGAAAGGGTGGTATGCTCAGAAACGTTCGACGCTGGCCGCAGCCATTCTCTTCACATCTCCGGGCATTCCCATGCTTTTCCAGGGTCAGGAGTTCCTTGAAGGGGGATGGTTCAGCGACACGGTCCCCGTCGATTGGGATCAATGCGAGGAGTTCTACGGCATTGTCAAGCTCTACAGCGACCTGATCGAGCTACGGCTCAACCGTGACGGTCTCACCCGAGGGCTGTGCGGGCAATACACCCGGGTCTTTCACCTGAATGACGAACTTAAGGTCATCGCCTATCATCGCTGGGACAAAGGGGGCACATCTGACGACGTTGTGGTCGTCGTAAATCTCTTCCGTGATGCGCACGATAACTACATCTTAGGCTTTCCGGCCGAAGGAAGGTGGAAACTCCGTTTCAACAGCGACTGGGAGGGGTACAATGATGATTTCAAAAACCATCCGAGTGCAGATGTGCTCGCCATAGAGGGTTTTTATGACGGATTTCCCTGCCATGCTTCGGTTTCCATCGGTTCGTACAGCGTGTTGATTTTTTCGCAATAGGCTTGCGTAAACTCTTTTTTACATCCCTGTAATATTCAAAGGCAATTACAGTAGAATCGGTACTTATACCATCTTGACAAAGGTCGATAAAAATGAATGTATTTGATTATTTCATGCCGGAGAGAGGCAAAGAGCACTTTAGTGAACTTCTCAACTTCAAAAATGTCGTCATCAACAGAATCGTCTCTAACAGCCTCGTAAACGGGGAGTGGTATGAACAGACTGAAGATGAATGGCTCGTTCTGCTTGAAGGAGATGCTCTTTTAGAGTTTGAAGAGGAAGAGATAAGTCTGCGCAAGGGAGACACACTCTTTATTCCTGCCGGCCGGAGACATTTCGTTAAAAGCAGTTCGGAAAAGGCACTCTGGCTGACAGTGCACATTCACTGATCATCACTGTTTCAAAGGAGAACCGCTTTTATAAGGCACCTTTGCCGAAGGTACTTTTTTTGAGGCACTTTGAAGGTGAATATCCTGGTCATCAAAAAAGATATGGGCGTTGAAGGCACTCAGCACCTCGTCTTTGCTCAGGCCGCCGAGAAAAAAGGCCTCATCGACACTCACACCCCAGGCCCGCAGTGTCTGGACGACTCTCTCATGGGCCGGTGAGTTGCGCGCCGTCACAATAGCGATACGGACAGGGGATTTCTCTTTGGGAAAATGGCGTTGCAGATAAGAGAGCGTCATAAGCAGTTTGGCAAAGGGGCCCTCTTGCATCGGAGTATCGACATTGCGCTTCTCATGCTCCAAAAAGGCTTCCAGCCCCTCTGTTTTAAAGATCTGCTCGCTCTCTTCCGAAAAGAGCACCGCATCGGCATCAAAGGCGATGCGGATCTTATCGTTGTCTAGGTTCTGCTCTGCAGGCGGGGCATACAAAACTGCGGCGGCAACCCCCGAATCGACCGCAGCCTGGACATCCTCTTCGGATTTTGAAAGAAAAAGATCGACATCAAAAGCCTTTAGATAGGGCGAAAGCGGTGTCCCGCCGCTGAAGGCGGCCCGTGTTATCTCCAGCCCGTAATGACTGATCGTGTTAAAGACACGCAGCCCGGTATCGGGCGAGTTGCGTGACATGACGATCACCTCGACCAGTTTTTTGCCGCTGATCTTGTTAAGACGAAGCAGTGCCTCTACAACGGCAAAAGCCGTTCCTTTATCAAGTATCTCTTTCTCATTTTCAAGCTGATGCGCGCGATAGGCATCCAGGCCCTTCTCCAGAAAAACCGTATTGGAATCTTCCAGATTGAAAAGTGCGCGTGAAGAGATACCGTAATGGCTGATCGTGTTAAAAACGCGCAGCCCGGTGTCCGGGAGTTGCGTGACATAACGATCACCTCGACCAGTTTTTTGCCGCTGATCTTGTTAAGATGCAAAAGTGCCTCGACCACAGCGAAGGCTGTCCCTTTTTAAGGATCTCTTCTCATTTTTCAGCTGGTGCGCGCGATAGGCATCAAGCCCTCCTCCAGAAAAACAGCATTAGAATCTTCGAGATCAAACAGGGCGCGAGAAGAGATACCGATTACCAAAACATCTGAAAGGTCCAATGCCATAAATAGTGCCTTGTATTTTTTATTTGATAATACCAAAAAGAGTCTAATAAAAGTATCGCTCTGTTATACTTGCTATTATCAAATTTAGCGAGGTTAGTTCTATGGCACAAGGTATTTTAGATTTGGTTAAACCAGGTGTATTGAGCGGTGATGATGTACAAATTGTTTTTGCGGAAGCCAAAAAACAGGGGTTTGCCCTGCCCGCTGTCAATGTTGTCGGAACAGACTCCATCAACGGTGTCTTAGAAGCAGCAAAAAATGTCAATAGCCCTGTCATTATCCAGTTCTCAAACGGCGGGGGTCTTTACTGCGCAGGTAAAGGCTTGAGCAACGAAAATGAAAGAGCAGCCGTTGCAGGAACGATCTCAGGCGCGATGCATGTGCATATGATGGCCGAACTGTACGGTGTTCCGGTTATCTTGCATACGGACCATGCTGCACGAAAACTTTTACCTTGGATCGATGCCCTCCTCGATGCCGGTGAAGATTTCTATGCCACCCATGGCAAACCGCTCTTCAGCTCTCACATGCTCGACCTTTCCGAAGAGCCGCTTGAGGAGAATATCGCGACCTGCGTGGAGTACTTCAAACGCATGAATAAGATTGGTATGACAGTCGAGATCGAACTGGGTGTAACCGGAGGAGAAGAAGACGGCGTCGACAACAGCCATCTTGACAATGCGCTTCTATACACACAACCCGAAGAGGTCTGCTACGCCTATGAAGAGCTGAGCAAGATCGGCAAGCACTTTACCATCGCTGCCTCGTTTGGCAATGTGCACGGTGTCTATAAACCGGGCAATGTTGTACTCACACCGGTCATCCTGAATAACTCGCAAAAATATATCGAAGAGAAACATCACACCCCGGAAAAACCGGTCGACTTTGTATTTCACGGAGGTTCAGGATCAACGCTCGAAGAGATCCGCGAAGCGATCGGTTACGGTGTTATCAAAATGAATATCGACACCGATACCCAATGGGCGACCTGGGATGGCGTACGCCAATACGAAGTCAAAATACCATGACTACCTGCAAGGCCAGATCGGCAACCCGGAAGGTGACGATAAACCCAATAAAAAGTACTACGATCCGCGCAAATGGCTACGTGCCGGGCAGGAAACACTGATCAGACGCGTCGAGCACGCTTTCAGCGATCTTAATGCATTGAACAGAAACTAAACACTTTTCAAATATCTTGTCTACGGATGAGATATTTTCCCCGCTTCACACTATTTCTGCATTTTAATCTTTAGGGCCCCTTATCATCGGCAACTCTAGTCCGAATTGGGAAAAACAATTCATTTGTCAGATAAGACCTTTGTACCTGATATCTCTCTATCATTGAACTATTTCCTTTGACGCCGCCGCTATGAACATACAGCACCTCGCCCTCTATATTTTTCAGTGTCTCAGATAAAGCGACAAACATCTTCGGAGCATACAAAAGATCGATCTCTATACCCTGCTTTAACAGCGTCTGATAGATCTCCAAGTACTCATCATAGGTTTTGGCGAAACGGTACTGTTTTTCTGTTTGCAGAATATGCAGATTTTTGGGCAGTACACCTAAATGCCGCATCTGCTCCTCCAGGTAGGCCTGTGTCCCGATCAAAGGGACTGTGTATACAGTGACATCAGGTAAAGAAGTTGCAAGAAAATAGGCCGTCGTTCCTGTACCTGAGGGTGTCACGACAGCAAGTTTTTCTATTTTTTGTTCTTTCTGCCATACGCTTATCTCCTCTGCCAACAGTTCCACCCCCTCTTTGGCGCCAAGATCTGCACCCCCCTGGGCCAAGATCAGATCGCCCTCTTGCGGGTGCACCCTGGAGTCGGGTGCTGGGCTATAAAGAGAGTGAACCAACTCCCTGTACTCATCATGTGAAACTTCCAGAAGCTGCATCCCGTCATCAAGTGCCGCTTTAAGGTTACCGCCTGGGTTTTGTTTCAGTGTGGCGGATAAAGCTTTGGTTATATAGAGGAAATCCCACGCTTTGCGTCTGCATAAAGCGGCGATGGAAGCCATCGCATTCGACTGGTTTCCGCCATAAGAGATGATACGTTTGTATTGGTTAGAAGGTGTATTGAGTAAAAAATAGAGTTTTCGGAATTTATTGCCGCTCAGATCTTCATCGACAAGATCATCGCGTTTGATGTAGAGCGCTCTGCCATGAAATTCGAATGGCTCAACAGCAGAGGGGAGCAGTACGATATTACTCTCCGTAAGTGATCTTGGCAGAATCCATAAGTGCTTTCATCTTGGTTTCCATCGCTGCCTTGAATTTTTCCATCTTCAATTTTTGTTCGATGAAACTCTTAACCTCGTCAAAACCCAGTTTTTTGCCACTTATCTTCTCTTCAAGATAGATGATGTGGTACCCGAATTGAGTTTTTACCGGCTCAGTTGTAATGGTACCGACCTTCATTGAGAAGACCTTGTCATTGAACTCAGGTACCATCTGACCGCTTGGGAATGAACCTAGATCGCCGCCTTTAGGTCCGCTCGGTCCTGTTGAAAATTTCTTCGCCGCTTCGATAAATGCCGTTTTTAATGCATCACCCTTTTTTCCGTTTAGATCACTGATAATGCTTTTCGCTTCATCTTCTGTCTTGACAAGAATATGGCGTGCATGCACCTTCTCTTTTTCAACAAACTCATCTGCATGTGAATCATAGTACTTCTTGATCTCTGCATCAGATACATTGATCTTATCGTACTGCTGTTTTTCCCACACTTTGGAAGCGAGTTGTTTTTCAACACGCTTCATCACCTCTTTGAGCTCATCTTTATACTCTTGAGATGTGAGAACGCCGCTTTTTTTAGCATCATCATAGACCAGCTCCTGAGAGATCATACCTTTGATAATGCGTTTGCGAAGTTCATCCTGCTTCTCTTTAGGCAAGGTATTGAAACGTCCCTGCGTTCCTTCCATAAGAACCTGGTTTACCTCATCAGAAGAGATCTGTGTACCGTTGACGGTAGCCACAATTGAAGCAGCTGCCATCGAACTTAACAGTGCTGTTGTTACTAGATACTTTAATTGGTAATTTCAAACGAATTCCTTAAGTTAATATCTTCGCAAGAAGTATAGTCTCGCTTATTAAATGAAAAAGAAATAAAAGACAACTCCCTGGTAAGAGATGTCGAAGGTGGTGTGAATGATTGGGATCAGACAATCGACACTTTTAGATATTTTTCTAAAATGTACTCAAGCTTTGCACGTGTAAGCGGTTTGGCCAGATAATCATCAAGCCCCTCCTTCAAAATATTTTCTCTGTCCCCCTCCATTGCCAAAGCCGTCAAGGCAATAATCGGCATCGAATTTTTCTTAGACATACGCGACTTGATCTCTCTGGTGGCGATAATTCCGTTTTTTACCGGCATGTCGATATCCATGAAGACGATATCAAACTCCTGATTCTCACATTTACGAACACCTTCTTCTCCGTCCGACGCCGTTGAGACTTTTAGGTCATATTCCTGAAGAAGAATAGAGATCAGGCGCTGATTGATCAGATTGTCCTCTACGACGAGGGCACGTAATCCTTGCTGATTAAGCTTCTCTTTCGCCCCTTCCGGTTCCTGAAGCTTGAATACCATATTGACATGTTCCGCGATTCGCGTCGGAAGCAGAGGTTTATTGATCACATAATCAACAATATGGGTTGTCCTGGTCTGCAGCTTTTCGCCCGCGTCCAGAACAAGAACGACACGGCACTTTTTCTGAAAAGTACCCAATTTCATAAGCCAGGCTGACTGTTCCTGCGATGCTACGAGATAGACCATATCGGTATCGTTATAGATCGTCTCATCGAGCAGATGTACTTTTTCAATATGCAGTCCGAAACCGCGGAGATAATTTGTCAAAAGATTGGCATCATCGATCTTCTTCTCATCAAGCAATACAACTTTTGCGCGTTTGTTATCAACCATTTGAAACGACTGCTCTTTTGCAGCCGTAAATGAGAGCGTAAAATTAAACTGCGAACCGCGTCCCTCTTCGGAAACGATCTTCAGATCACCGCCCAGTAGTTCGACAAGTCCATGCGACAGGCTCAATCCGATACCGAGTCTGTGATCGGCCTGATCTCCAGCTTCAAACGGTTTCGTCACGTTGGCGATCTGATCTTTTGCGATACCCTGTCCGGTATCGCGGACTGCAAAACTGATCGTACAACGGCTCCCTTCAGCCCATTTTAGCAGCCTGGTCTCCACTACGATCTTGCCGCCCCTGGGGGTGAACTTCAAGGCATTGTTGATCAGGTTGTTCAGAATCTGTTTGAGCTTGCGAAGGTCCCCCTGAATGTAGGTCGGCAAGTTCGGTCCGACGTAGAATGAGACACTGATCCCCTTATTGCTTCCTTCAGAAGTATAAAGCTGCGCCATCTCCTCCATCTCGGCAAAAAGATTAAATTCACTCGCATTGACAGTGAAACGGCCACCTTCCATCTGTGAAAGGTCTAAAAGGCTCTCGATACTGGTCATCAGATTTCGCGCCGAAGAGTGGATCATATGGATATATTCGTGTTGGCTCTCCGTCGGATGGGTGTGCTCAAGCAGCTCAACAAAACCCAAAATTCCGTTCATAGGCGTTCTGAACTCATGACCGATATTAGCCAAAAACTTCGTTTTAAGCTGCTCGATCTCCTGTGTCTTGCTCAAGGCATGTTCAAGTTCTGAGACATCATCCATCTGTAACAGATAAAGATCGACTCTTTTTTGTTTTAAGAGACGCACTTTTAGACGGATATAACGTTCTGCGCCATTTTTGTCTATGATGACAACACGATAGCCTTCATCGCTCTTTTGCTCTTTGATGAAATCGAGCCATTTATTCTCTTCGTCGGTAAAAATCTCTTCAGCTTCACGCTCGAAAAGTTCTCGGATACTTGCATGCCTGTTTCTAAAATCATCAATATTCTCGTAATCGAAAAGTGAGAAGAAAAGCTTGTTAGCTCCAAGCCAGCCGTCATCTTTTGTATAGAAGAGAAGAATAGAACTGTCAAGATCAAGGATCTGGTAAAAAAGATCTTTGCTGACAAAATCTTCTTTGTTCATGATCCCGGTCATCGATGTTTTTGGCTGTTGAGAAGAAAAAAGAGAGTTAACCCATGAGAAAAAAGCCATGTTTTTCCTTACTTTGATAATAAATTATAATAATTGATCATTGTATCATATTGAATTGGATTATTGCCATAAAGGTATTTAATATCATGCTAAAATGCGGCTAACTATTACAAAGTGATTCCCATAATGAAAAGAGCCACCAAAAAAGAGATCGCCTCTATCAAAGAGGCTTTTTTAGAACGTTATGACGCAGCTGTTACCGAACTGAACTACTCTAATGCATTTGAACTTGTTATCGCCGTCGCCCTTTCGGCGCAATGTACCGACAAACGTGTCAATATGCTCACACCGGAACTTTTCAGAAAGTACCCCGACCCGGTCAGCCTGGCCAACGCGGATCTCGAGGATATCAAATCCATCATCAACAGCTGCTCTTTTTTCAACAATAAGGCAAAAAATCTTATCAAGATGGCACAGCGTCTGGTTGAAGTCTATGACGGCAAGGTCCCGCTGGACGAAAAAGAGCTTGTCACACTGGCCGGTGTCGGCCAAAAAACGGCCCACGTCGTGATGATCGAATATACCGGTGCAAACCTGATGGCCGTTGACACCCATGTATTCCGTGTCGCACACCGTCTCGGCCTGAGCGACGACGAAACAGCGCTCAAGACCGAAGAGACCCTGGTCAAAAAGTTCAAGACAGGCCTCCATGCACTGCATCAGGGGATGGTGCTTTTCGGCCGCTACATCTGCACTGCGCAAAACCCGAAGTGCGACAGCGACTGTTTCCTGCAGGAGTTCTGCAAGAGCAAAAAGAGTTTTAAAGCACGTTAGTTCGTGATTCGTGATTCGTGATTCGTGATTCGTGATTCGTGATTCGTGATTCGTGATTCGTGATTCAGTGATTCGTGATTCGTGATTATAGAAAGGTGGCGCAGCTCACCTTAACCCCAACCGAATTTTGAAGTTTTAGATTTAGTGTAGATTGTGCCAAACACAGACCGATAGCGCACTGCTGTGCGTGGAGAGTCTGTGTTTGGTGCAAGGTGCGCTGATACCCGAAGGGGCAGACCCAGCTAAAGCTTCAAAAGTTAGAATTTGTGTTCAATTCCCAGATAGAGCGTGCCGATATTGTTATCATAGCTCCTGCCCACACTCAATTCACGCTTTGCGTCAAACCGGCTCCAATCTGCTTCATAGGCGGCTCGCAATCCCCAGCCGTCAAAACTATGCGGTGTATAGAGCAGACCGAGACCGTAATGCAGACTAAAAAAGAGCGAATTGTCATAAAGGGTATTTTCTTGAGGATCCAGCCACAACACTCCTGCACCCGCTATAACAAACGGTCTGATCTGAGCTTGCCAAAAATCATAACCGTAATTAAGATAGACGGCTGTTGATTTTGGCGTAAACCTTTCGGTTGTGCTGCCGCTGTTTTTAATATCATATACACCATACCCGGTAATTGAACCTTCCAGTGTGGCTTCATGATTGAACTTATAGCCTAAATAGAGTTTGTAGGCACCGCTGACGCTGTTCATGTCGTAATTGCCGCCGTTACCGTTAAGATCGGAGACGAGTCCGCCGTCATCATAATAGGTAATGCCCGAGCCGAAACCGACAAAAAACCCTTCACCATTGCGCCTGGCATCAAGTGACATTGGCAACAAAATAAGCATAAAACACGTTAACAGGATTCTCTTCATATTCTACCCCGACTTTTTATCACTTAGTGTAGCACGTCTGCATAATATTTTCACTTTTTGTTTGTAGCAATACCCTTCGTAAAAAAAAGACGAGGGTCGACCATCGAACCATTCAAAGAGACACCCCAGTGCAGATGCGGACCGGTGACGCGTCCCGTTGCACCGACTTCCCCTATCTTCTCGCCTTTTTTGACGTATTGTTCTCTCTTGACACTGAATTTGCTCATGTGGCAATACATGCTTACCAGCCCCAGACCATGATCGATAAAGATGACATTTCCGTTAAAAAAGAACGCCCCTATTTCAACGATCTTTCCCCCTAAGGGGGCAACGATATCGGTTCCCACGGGAGCCGGCATGTCCACCCCGCTGTGTGGGCGTCGCGGCTTTTTGTTGAAATAGCGCCGCTTGCCGAAATCATCGCGGATGTCGACATCAACCGGCTTGGCCATTGAGAGTGAGCTGAATTTTCGCGGGGTATAAAGAGCCAGTGCCTCGCGCGATCGGCGGGACTCATCGTTGATACGCTTCATGTCCCTCTTTTTGGGAGAGACCTTGCGCCCATCTTTAATGACAAGGTACTGCTTTTGATAGGCTTTATCTTTTAGGTCCAACAGAAGTTTACGCCACTTCCCTCCCTCTTGAAGGGTCACACTGTACGCCTCGTCGATCTTCTGGTTGAGACTGACACCGGCAATGATGAAGTAGCTGTCTTTTTTACCTGAAGGCAGGACCATCAGCTCTTTTTTTCCATGATACGCTTTAGGCTTCTCTTTGCTCTTTACCTCTTTGACAATCACCCCGCCTGGGTATGGGGCATTTTCTGGCAGTATAAGACCATAGAGAGAGGTGAAGAGCAGCAAAAGAATAAGACTACGTATCATTGTAAGTTCTCACAATATTTTTCAGTGTTGTAAAGACACGTTCAACCGAGGCGAGTTCAACCTTCTCGCGGTTTGAGTGGGGATAAAGTATATTGGGGCCTATGGATGCCATCAAGATGTCGGGATACTTCTCTTTGATGATGCCGCACTCCAGCCCCGCATGGATCGCCCCGTAGTCGGCCTCTTCAAAGAGCGCTTTTGTCGCATCCAGGACCAGTTCCGAGAAACTGTTTTTTTCAGGTTTCCAGGGGGAGTAGAACCCTTCGCTTACGACATCAAACCCCTCTTTTACAAAGTAGTCGGTACTCTCTTTCTCCAGCGCCAAAAGATCATCCCTGTCCATCGACCGGCCGCTGAGCTGCACCCGAAGACGCTCTTTTGAACTTTCGATCAAAGCGAGATTGATACTGGTCTGAACGATGTTGAGCTCTTGGTTCAAGGCACGTACCCCGCTCTCAAAACCTCCCAGCAGTTCAATGATCGCGCAGCTCTCCCCCATAACCTCAGCTTCTCTGAAACCGAGGTACTCGGCACCTTCGATATTCTCTTTCGTCTCAAGGCCAAAGAGAATATCCGCCTTCTTGGGAATGGAGTTGCGGCGTTCGCCTCCATGGACATCGACAATATAGCTTGCCGTTGCACGGAGCTTTTTAAAGAGCAACGAGATGGCATTGGGAATGTTTTTATCGATATCGACGCCCGAATGGCCGCCGGGGAGACCCGCGATGTGAAAAGCATAGAGATGAAGCTCTCTTTTTTGACGGACAAGCTCTTTCGAGGCGATAATATCGACCCCGCCGGCACAGCCAATGGTCACAATGCCCTCCTCTTCCGAGTCCAGGTTAAGCAGGCAGGGCGTTGTGAGCGCCAGATCAAGTCCACGTGCGCCGAGCAGTCCCACCTCTTCTTCGGCGGTAAAAAGGCAGTCGACCTCTTCACCGGACTCCATCATGGTCAGCATCATCGCCATCCCGATACCGTTGTCCGCACCCAGCGTCGAATCGTTTGCTGATAGCCACCCCTCTTTCTCGTTTAGCAGAAGGGGGTACTCAACGCCGATACAGACCATATCATAGTGGGCCTGCAGGGTCACTTTTGAACCCTCTTTTTTGGCCAGGATATTATTGGCAGCATCAACAGTGACATTGTAGCCGTAGCTCTTGCACAGATCAACAAGGTAGGCTTTCATTGCCCCGGTCTCATACGAACAGTGCGGAATCTCGCAGATCTTTTTAAAATGTTTCAGCAGCGCGGAATCAACCATCTTTTTCCCTATTTAACAGCAATGAAGGTCGCGAAGTTGGCCCATCTGAAGATGCACTCGCAATGGCTGAACCCGCAGCGTCTCGCCATCTCGATATTTTCGACTTCGGTGTAAGGGATCAGCACGTTTTCCAAAGCCTCTCGCTTCTGGACAATCTCATACTCGCTGTAGCCCTGCTCTTTTTTATAATCATAGTAGCAGTCGATCAGCTCTTTGTTCAGGCGTGAATCTGTGCTCACGACCTTCTCGCTGAAGATAAAAGCACCGCCTTTGTTCAAGGCGACATTGATACGTCTGATCAGCTCTTCGCGAACAAGCGGACGGATAAACTGCAGGGTGTAGTTGCTGATGACCACATCACAGAGCTCATAGTCATATGACATGATGTCCGCCTCTTTGACCTCAACATCCGAGTTAAAGGCAAGGATCTTCTTTTGCGCCTGCTCCAGCATCGATGGTGCGTTATCAAGGCCTATTAATCGCGCATTGACATCCAGACTACGCTCGATACTGAGAAGCGTCGTCGCCGTGGAGCAGCCCAGGTCATAAAGCAGACCACCCTCTTTGAGATAGTTTTTGGCAAAACGCTGCGTCAGTTTCATCGCTTCCGTGTAAAAAGGGACGGAGCGCTGCAGCATATCATCAAAAACGGCTGCGATCTCGGCATCAAATTCAAACTGTTTTGCTATCGGTTTGTTAAATACTTCATCTTTTTTCATAAAGATATTTTACCCAAATCTTGAAACAGAGCAGATTCAAGTTACAATATCATCATGAATACAACGCTTCACTATTACGCTGAGAATGCCCAGAATTTTTTTGACAGCACCTTTGACAAAAAGATGGAAGTGGTCTATCAAAAATTCCTGCCGTATCTGCCTGAAAACGCGCTGCTTCTGGATGCCGGTTGCGGCAGCGGACGCGACAGCCGCCATTTTCTCTCCCTCGGTTTTCATGTCGATGCCTTTGATGCTTCAGCGGAGATGGCAGCCCTTGCCTCTGACTATATCGGCCAACAGGTTAAATGTCACACCTTCGGTGAAATAAAACAGTTCAATACCTATGACGGCATCTGGGCGTCGGCGTCACTCCTGCACCTGCCCTATTCGCAACTGCCGAAAACGCTCGAGAGCCTTGCAAAGGCCTTAAAAGACGATGGCATCTTCTATGCCTCTTTCAAGTACGGAGAGAAGGAGTACAGCAAAGAGGGGCGTCACTTCACGCCCCTCAATGAAGAGAAGGTACAGATGCTCTTTGAAGAACTCGATACACTTCGGCTGCTAACCGTCTGGCTCAGTCCCGACGTCCGTGAAGAGCGAAAAGACGAAATGTGGTTAAACCTGCTAGCCAAAAAGAGAGCCGATGACAACGGTTGAGATCATCATGATGGTCGCATTTGTCCTGGCCTTGGTTTTCAGCGGGTGGAAGCTGTATGCTTTTATGCCCACCAAAGCGCTCAATGATGACGACACCACGCCCGCTTCACAAGAAGAGTTGAAAAAGATCATGTATGCGACGATCAGAGAGGGTGCACTGGAAGAGGAGATTCTCCTGCACAAGATGAAAGAGCATCCCCATTTTGATAAAAAGCATTTCTGGCGCTTTAACCAGAACCGCTTAAGACAGCTTTTAAAGAGCCACTATCTGCAGTACCCCGGGCACAAAAGCATCAAACATATCCATCGTCATCTGACAAAAGATTCCACTACAGACCATTGAAATAGTTTATCTCGGGTGCCCGAAGGATCCGTATATTATTCGTCGTTCCGGGGACACCGACAGGGTCGCCTGCCGTCAGAATATAACACCCCTCTTTGTCAAGCACTTTTTCGTTGACGCCTTTTTTGATCACATAGCCTAACATCTGCTGAAGATTGCTTTTAGTGACCAAAAAGGCCGGTTCCACCCCCCACACAATGGTCAACGCGCGCGCGACACCTTCATTGTGCATAATCGCCAGGATTGTTGTTTGAGGACGATAACGGGCCAGTTTTTTGGCCGACTGTCCTGAGGTTGTAAAGGCCAGAATGGCATCGGCATCAAGCTTGCCTGCCAGCTGCACTACCGATTCATCGATTACATCCATCGCATCCTGTATCGGGAACTGCACAAACTTGCCATAAGCGTAGATCTTCTCTGTTTCGCAAATGGTCTTGACCATTGCCTCTACTGTCAGGACAGGATTTTTCCCAATGGCACTCTCTTCAGAGAGCATCACCGCGTCGGTGCCATCTAAAACGGCATTGGCCACATCCGAGATCTCGGCACGCGTTGCCGTCTCATGCTCCGTCATGGAGAGCAGCATCTGGGTTGCCGTAATAACCGGTTTGCTGACGGCATTGGCCTTTTGAATGATTCGTTTTTGGATGACCGGTACTTCATAATAAGGCACCTCGATACCCAGGTCACCGCGGGCTACCATAATACCGTCACTCACTTCGAGTATCGCATCAATATTTTCAACCGCATCAAATTTCTCAATCTTGGCAAAAAGCTGCTGGTATCCGCCGTTTTCTGTAATAATCTTGCGGGCTTTCTGCATATCGGAAGCACTCTGCACGAAAGAGATCGCCATAAAGTCAACCCCGTTCTCGATACCCCAGAGCATATCCTGACGATCTTTGGGCGTCAGCACGTCAATACCGATATGCGTATTCGGGAGATTGACTCCCTTATGGGAAGAGAGCTTGCCGCTGTTTTGGACCGCTGCAATAACACTCTTGCCGGCATGTACCACTTTGGCACGGATATTGCCGTCATGCAGATAGATCAATTCGCCCTCTTTTATCTTTGAGAGAATCTCGCTTTGATTGATGGAGAGCTGATAGTGCCCTTCACTAAGCTTTTTGCCGACGATATCCTCTTGTACAAACTCCAGAGTATCGTCTTTTTTAAGCATAAAATCCTCTTCGAGTTTACCGACACGCACTTTTGGCCCGCTGATATCCTGCAGAACACCGACAATAAGCCCGGTATTGTTCACCGCCTGCCGAATACGCGTAATGACGGCTGAATGGTATGCATGCGTTCCATACGAAAAATTCATTCTAAAGACATTGACACCGGCTCTGATCAGCGATTCCAACTTCTCCAATGTGTCCGAAGCAGGTCCGATTGTTGCTATGATCTTCGTTCTTTTTTTCATTTTATGTCTCTACTATAATATTTGTACTCGTCATTATGTACTATTCTATCACCTTAAGGCGTCTATATGAAGACATAAACAGCTGAAAAGCGGACCAATAATATAAAATATGATAAAATTATTGGCATTGTAGATAAAAGCTATTTTTATGCAGAAAAGGAAGCCCATGCGTCTGACCATAGACGACTATGCAAAACGTTTTGAACTCCCTATTGCGACAATCCATTCCAAGCTTCGTGCCAAAGAGCTGGATTATGCTATTGAAAACGGCAAGGTCTATATTTTATTAGAAGAGAGCATGCAACAGAAGCAAAAGACCTCTGTCGGTACTATTATCGCCCTCTATCAAAAAGAGAACCAACACTTAAAAACACGCATAACAGAACTTGAGAACAAAATAGACAGGCTCATCCACGACAAAGAGCAGATGCTGCGTGAAGAGCGCGATCGCATCGAGCATCTCTACCAGAGCAAAGATGAGCAGCTGAAAACAATTCTGGAGCTTGTCAATACAAAACTTCAACTTTCTCAGTCAGCTCCGATCAGTTCGGTAAGAGAGCAGATTGAAAACAGTGTCGATGCTGATCTTGAGGAGAGCGAGCCCCCGGAGATTTCAAAACAGGCAAAGAGAGACGGCAACACCCAACTTCAAAAACTATCCCTGCGCAAGTATCTTAAAAACACGGAGCTGGAAGCGGATGAAAAACGCATTATCAAACGACGTTTTGCCGCTGCTTACGGAAGTGACATCAGAGTCCTGCACCACAACGGTGAGTTTTATCTTGATCTCTCCAAATTCGATTACAGCGACCTTTTAAAAGTTTAGAAAATCCCTTTTCTTTAAGAGAAACCCTCCCTGAAATCCCCGTTATTCAGGGCTTTTATGTAAATTTTTACGCCTTTTTTACCATTTTTGCCTAAAAAATATAAAAAGAAGAAAACTTTAAGCCTAGAGAGTATAAAGTAATCCTAGTTGAATCATGGAACGTCCCCGTAACGCCTTGCTACGGGGGAAAACATGATGTCAAACATCTTTAAATCAAAGGGCATTTCGTATGAATAAAGCACAATTCGTTGAACTCGTTCAAAAAAACGGTAACTACAAGACTAAAGTTGAAGCAGAAACTGCAATCAAAGCATTCTCTGAAGCAGTAACGGAAGCACTCGTTGCTAAAGAAGAGATCTCTCTGGTCGGTTTCGGTAGCTTTGCTGCTTCACTTCAAAAAGGTAAAAGCGGTACAGTACCGGGTACTGACAAGACTTATACAACTCAGGACAAGATGGTTCCTAAGTTCAAAGCCGGTAAAAGTCTTAAAGACCGCGTTGCTGCTGGAAAATAGTTATCCCTTCGTCACGCTTAGGCGTGACACCTTCTTTCGTTCTTATTAATTCTTTTCTTACTTTTTTAAATCCGTACTGTCAAATTCGCTGCTGTGGTAAAATTTATGCTTTCCGATTTAGCGTAAGGCTATCCAATGGTAAAAATCATCAAGAGTGTCAGAAACTGCTCACCCCTGAAGCCTGTTATGTCTGCAGGAACACGGGACAGAAGCCCCTTTCAGCGGACGTTAATATGACTACAAATATGAAGGTATTTACCGGTGCACCTGCTGTCAAAGCCCGCTGTTCAGCTCTGAGACAAAATTTGACTCCGGGACAGGCTGGCCCGGTTTTTATGAGGCCATAGAGGATCCTGTTATAGAGAAGAGCGACAAACGTTTTACGATGTCGCCGATTGAACTCATTTGTGCCAATTGTGATGCGCATTTAGGCCATCTCTCTGACGATAGCCCGGATCCGAAAGGTCTGCGTTATTGTATCAACTCAGTCTGTTTGGAGCTGGATGAAGAGTATAGAAAGATAAAAAAACCCGCATCTAGTAGACTTTCAGAAAAAAATTTTAGCTTCCAAAAAGACACCGCTTAGCAAGCGATATCCATGTGTTCACAGAAATGTCAGTAAGCTGAACGTTTTACTCATTTTGGTGCAGATTATGATGAACCAAGGCCGACGGCACACTAATATGTGTCAAGAGCACCGAAGAAATGTACTGAAACGGGAACTGTTTAGAAGTGCCACTCGACTCCGGCACCGTAATTTGTGATGCTCTCGCCAAGTACCGTATAGTCCATGTAGACGTCCAGGTGATCCATCACAGTGTACCCGGCACCGATGCCTGATGAAAAGGTGACATCTCTGGAATTGACAACATCATCGCCGAGGTTTGGAAGGATCATACCAAAACGCGGTTTGACATAAAACTTGTCTACAACGGGAATGCGATAGACTGCATACACGGCTAAAGTCGCAACATTCACATTATCAGTGCCAGGGCCATTTTTAAAATTTACTTTCGGATCAATAATCGATTTTGTCAATTCAGCTTCTACCGCAAAGTTTTTCAACACAGCGTCAAGCGTCAACCCGCCGCGCAGAACAAGACCGGAACCCATTTTCCAATCTCCAGAATCCGGTACAGCTTCAATTGCCAATCCGCCGCCCGCGTAAAACCCGACTTCAGTCGCCATCAGGCTGCTGCTCAAAACCGCTGCTGCTAAAAATGCTTTTGTAAATTTTTTCAAATTTTTCTCCTTTAGATCTTTTCGATTCTACATAAAAATAGTAGCATAGCTTTGCTATAATAACTACAAAATGCCTTGGGAGAATCAGGATGAAATACTTTTTACCGCTTATGTTCATACTCAGCACGCTCGCTTTTGCCGATCTGCATGACGCACTTGCAAAAACAGACAAGGTAAAGACAGATTACCCTATCGCTGTTTTGGAGACGACCCAGGGTACCATTGAGATCGAGCTCCATCCTGAAATCGCCCCTTTAGCCGTAGAGAATTTCACCACACACATCAAAAACGGCTATTACAACGGTATCATCTTTCACCGAATCATCAAAAATTTCATGATCCAAGGCGGTGATCCGACCGGGACCGGTCGCGGCGGCGAATCGATCTGGCACAAACCTTTTAAAGATGAGTTCAAACCCAATGTCACCTTTGAAAAAGCGGGCATACTTGCTATGGCCAATGCCGGTCCGGGGACCAACGCCAGCCAGTTTTTCATTACCACTGCACCCACCCCCTGGCTCAATGGCCGGCACACGATCTTTGGCTATGTTGTCAAGGGGATGGATGTCGTTGACAAATTAAACAATGTTGCCACGACAGGCAGAAGCGGCGGGGACAGTCCGTTAGAGAAACAGGTCATTCTTAAAGCCTATATGAAATAACATCTTTTAGAAGATGTTTGGCCCATATTTTCACGTTTTCTATTGCCGATTCTTTTGAATCTTCATGCCTGACGACGTCCCAACAAAACGTTCTCTATATTTCCGCCGATATAGATACAGGAATATGCATGTCAATCAATTTTTATAATGCCGGCATGAATGCCTTTGAGGCCGGCGACTACAAAGAGGCGTATGACTATTTGATCCAGGATGATCAAGATCCGCGCTGTGCCTTTGCCTTGGGCGTTCTCTTTTACAACGGCCAAGGCGTTGAGCGAAACTTCAAACGATCTACACACTATTACACCGTAGCAGCAGAGGCGGTATCGTTCCGGCACAGATCAGCGCCGGTTTCGCCTACGCCAATGCAATGGGCGTACCTGAAGATTTTGATAAAGCCGTTAAATACCTGAAATCGGCAGCCGAGGCAGGCGAAGCAGCAGCGCAGGTAACGCTTGCAGAGATCTATGCCAAAGGGTATAAGGGGAGATCCATCAAAGAAGCGGCCGAACTTATCCGCAATGTCCTGAAATTTTCGCCGACCTCAGAGGAGGCACAAGAGGTCTATTCGCGCTATCAGCTGCACCTCTATTAGGCTTTTAAGAGAGCCTTCTGTACTTTGAGTGCCTGAACATGTTCCTGCACATCATGGACCCTGATGATCGCGGCGCCGTTTTTTGCGGCGGCAAGATGAAGTGCCAAGCTGCCGCCTAAACGCTCGCTTGTCGCTGAAGGGTCGATCATGTCGATCATTGATTTGCGGCTTGCCCCGACCAGCAGTGGTCTCTCCAGCCGCAGGAAGTGTTCCAGATGCGTAATGAGCTTCAGATTGTCTTCAAGGCGTTTTCCGAAACCGATTCCGACATCCAGTACAATATCATCGATTCCGAAACGCTTTGCCTTGACGATACGCGCTTCAAAAAAACTGTATACATCATCGAGCAGATCGTCATAGTGCGGGTTTTTCTGCATTGTCTGCGGTGTGCCCTTCATGTGCATCACGATTGCTCGCGCGCCGAATTCGGCTATCACCTCACAAAGCTTGTCGTCTTCCAACCCGGTAATATCGTTAATGATATGAAACCCGTGCTCTAGCGCATACCGCGCCACAGAAGGCTGGAATGTGTCGATACTGAACTTCGCCTGCTCAAGCAATACCGAATCCTGTAAATGATCGATGATCGGTCTGACACGCGCCAGCTCTTCGTCGGCAGAGACTGCTTTAGCACCCGGCCGGGAAGAGACAGCACCGATATCGATGATCTCGGCCCCGCTCTCTATCATCTTTTCGATCTGCTGAAGCGCCTGGGTATCTTTAAAACGGCTCTGCGAAAAGAAGCTGTCATCGTTGGCATTGAGCACACCCATCACCGCACAATGGTCCGGCTTTTTGGTTTTAAGGATCGCCTGAAGCTGGCGGGCGACATCTTTCAGACCGAAGGGCTGAGCCAGCTCTTTACGACTCAAGGTCTGCAGCTGTTTTTGAGTCGCGATCAGCAGCGTATTGACATATTTTTCCGCCGCAACGACCGTTCCTTTGGGTACGGCCAGATCCGCTCCGACCGAAAGGGCATCCTGCTTTAAGATATTGGCCGCACCGACATGCAGCCCTTTGATGCTGATGATATAGAGCTGTGCTTTTGAGGCCAGAATAGCAACGCCACCGCCATCAACACCGAGCTCACGCAAACAGCGTACTATGTCCAGGTCCGCCGACAACTGCTCAATGACCACGGTTGACCTTTGGAAGGAATGTCATCAGCAGCGCGACCAGTACCGTCTGCAGGCGGGCGTTAAGCTCAATGAGCCGATAACTCCGCTCAAAAGTCTCGATCTGCTTTTCACTTAAACTGAGACGTTCCGTAATGGTTGCTTTTCGGTAGAGCGATTCGATCAGCTTTTTGGCTTCATATTTCGACAACCGGTCATGCGCTTTGACAAAGCTGAACAACGCGGAGAGGTTGAGATTGGTCAGCTTGATATCGCTCTCTTCACGGATTACGGCAGCATGTTCTTTTATGATCTTTAACCGTGAGCGCACCGTAGGAAGAAGCGTCGACTTGCTTTCGGTGATAATGATCAGTTCAATGTTTCTGGGCGGTTCTTCCAGCAGTTTAAGCAGGGCATTTTGCGAGATGATATTAAATGTTTTAGCCGCCATTACAAGATATTTGGTCGTCTCTTCGGCAATATAGGCTTCTGCCGTCACCGCCTTGGCATCTTCGATCTTAAAATCATCCCGCAAATAGGCAACAACGCGGTTCGGGGCAAGTTCATTTTGAAGCAAAGAGGCTCTCTCTTCGATATTGTCGCAGATGATTATATGGCTGCCAAAAGCATCATTCATCGGCTTTTACCTCTCCGAAAAGAACGGCATTAAGTGATTTATCAAACAGCCGGTAGAGCTGAAGGAGTTTGATATCCAGCAGCGGGTCGTACGAACGCATGGTAAACGCGTTTTGATAATCCTCATCCATCAGCCACAAAAAGCTTCGGTCGTGACTTTTCGGCAGATCAGCGGCCTTGTCATTTCCCCTTCCGATATACCAGAAAAAATACTCCCCTTTATAGGAGAGGCTTAACATATCATCAAGCATATCAAGCGCATCACCGCTTATCGTACTGTAGTTGGGATGGAGACTTTCAATACGGACCAGAGAGATCATCGGTCTGTCTGTAGCTGCCTTGTTGATCGCATTGACAATGTAGTTGCCAAACCACTGGCGGTTTTCATCCGTCACCAGGACAATGCTTTTGCCCCCGATGATCTGGTTTAACGCCTGCGCAACAGTCGCCGTCCATTCAAAGCGGGACTCTTCAAGCCACGAGAGCATTGCGCCTTCGTCACGTATGCTGTCGAGAGTCCATTTGATGAAGGCCTGCACGGTGGCGCTACTTTTCTAATTCGTAGGCGTTGTGGAGAGAACGTACAGCCAGTTCGGCATACTTGTTATCGATCACCATCGAGACCTTGATCTCGGATGTCGAGATCATCTGGATGTTGATGTTCTCTGCTGCCATTGTCGAAAAAGCCTTCGCTGCGACGCCGGTGTGCGATTTCATGCCGACACCTACGATCGATACCTTGCAGATACTCTCATCAAAGGAAGCCGAATCGATCTCTTTCTTATCACAGAACATCTCCACAACCTCTTTGGCATCATTGATCTCATTGATCGGTACCGTGAAGTCCATACTGGTTGAACCGTCATGGCCGGAAGTCTGAATGATCATGTCAACATTGACATTTTTCTGCGCCAGTGCAGTAAATATATCAGAAGCGATACCTGGACGGTTGACAACACCTTCAAGGGCAATACGGGCTTGATTGCGGTCGAGTGCGATGCCGCTTACTAATGGTTTTTCCATGATATTTTCTTCCTTTGTAATAAGTGTTCCTTCTGCATCCGAGAAGCTTGAACGGGTCACAAGATTGACATTGAGTTTTTTCGCAAGTTCGACAGAACGGTTTTGAAGAACTTTTGCACCGAGCGAAGCCAGCTCCAGCATCTCATCGTAAGAGATTCTGTCAAGTTTTTTAGCCGATGGCTCAATACGCGGATCAGTCGTGTAGATCCCATCCACATCCGTATAAATCTCGCAAAGATCGGCGCCGATCGCTCCGGCAACGGCAACAGCGGAAAGATCAGAGCCCCCACGTCCGAGTGTTGTGACCCGTCCCTCTTCATTCACCCCCTGGAAACCCGCCACAACAATGATCTTGCCGTCAGCCAAAGCCTCTTTCATCGGGGTCGCATCGATACGCTCAATACGTGCTTTAGTATGGGCGGCATCGGTAACAATTCCTGCACGGCGTCCTGTCATCGATATCGCATCAAGCCCCATCGCATTCAGGGCGATAGAGAGAAGTGCCGCCGTGACACGTTCACCCGAACTGAGCAGCATATCCACCTCTGCGCGGTCCGGAGTGCTGCTAAAGTGTTCTGCATAAGCGACCAGCTTGTTCGTCTCACCGCTCATAGCTGAGACGACGACAATCACCTGATGTCCCTCTTTAACCGTTCTGGCTACACGGTTGGCCACATTTTGAATACGGTCAAGATCACCGACACTCGTTCCACCAAACTTTTGTACTATGACCATTACAACAATCCTTCTTTTTTGAAATGCTCAATCACCTGTTCATAAACAGGTTTTTTAAATTTTGCCACCATCTCCAGAACCGACTCTACTTCCATATATTTATGATCTTTAAACTCCGGATGCTTCGTCTCAAGATTGACCAGGGCATCATCTTTCAAACGCACAAGGTAGTAGCGTTGTACCTGACCGCAATAGGGGTGCATCTTCTTTGCGATATGTTTAGGAAAATCATAGGAGACCCATTCAGGGTACTCTCCGATCACCTCGATCTCGCAGGTCCCTATCTCCTCTTCAAGTTCGCGAAAAAGCGCCTCTTCCGACGTCTCTCCCTCATCGATACCGCCTTGGGGAAACTGCCACATACCGGAGATATCGTTGCGCTCAGCTACAAAGACTTTTTTCTCATTAGGGTAGCTTGATGAGACGATCACTGCCGCTACATTGGGACGATAAATCTTTCTGTTTTTCATTGCTTATCTTTTATGGTTTTCACTCTTTTGGTACCTTGTTTATAACGCGTATTATAGTACGATAGGTTTAAAAATGGATAAATACCGCTCCCGCGGAAAGTGCGGGCCGTGATTTTTTTTGTCGCTGTGCTGTAAATCCCGGATTTGGCTACAATTGCGCCATGCTTTTATATATCCATATCCCTTTTTGTGACTCAAAATGCCACTACTGCAGTTTCAACTCCTATGTCGATCTGTTCCATTTGCGTCAGAGCTACATGCAAGCACTTTCTGTGCAGCTGGCACATGAACTGAAACGGTTCAAAGCGACTCATGGCAGCATCGAAACTCTCTTTATCGGAGGGGGGACACCCTCGACCGTCAAACCGGAACTCTACCGGCCGCTGTTCGAAACACTTCGCCCCTACATTAAGGAAGGGGCCGAAATCACCTCCGAAGCCAATCCGAACAGTGCCTCATCGGCATGGCTGCAAGGGATGTTCGCCTTGGGCGTGAACCGGATCAGTTTCGGCGTGCAGAGTTTTAACAACGAAAAACTGAAAAAACTGGGACGTGCCCACAATAGCGATGATGCCGTAGCAGCACTTTTACGTGCAGAAAAAGCGGGCTTCAAACACCTTTCGCTTGATCTGATCTACGGTGTGGAAAATGACACCAAAGCGCTCCTGGCACATGATATTGAAGAAGCGTTCAAACTGCCGATCGACCATCTGAGCGCCTATGCACTCACTATCGAAGAGGGGACACCCTTTGCCTCGACTCCCGATGTCGCCAATGAAAAACTCGCTTTGACGGAGTGGTTTCTCGGGCGCATCAAAAAACGGTTTGCCTCCTATGAGATATCCAATTTCGGGACCTACCACTCCAAACACAATCTTGGGTACTGGGAACATAAAGATTACATCGGTCTCGGATCTGGCGCTGTCGGCTTCCTGACAGACAAACGCTTCTATCCGACAAACGATGTCCAGGCCTACATAGAGAATCCGCTTGCCATTCAAAGCGAGCTCTTGAGTGATGCCTCCATCAAAACCGAGAAGATATTTTTGGGACTGCGTTCGATTGTCGGTGTCGACGAGCAGATTCTTTCACAGAAAGAACAAAACAGCGCGATGCTGCTTGTCAGAGAGAAGAAACTTCGTTATCTGAACGGACGGTACTACAATGACGACTACCTTTTGAGCGACGAACTGGCACTGTTTATCGAGCAGTAGGCTGCTCTAAACTTTCATAAGCATCAAAGTGGGCACTTTTCACCCTGCTTTAAATATTGGAGCGATATAATCGCAACAAATTATAGCTTAGGCGGTAAACAGATGTTTGGTATGGGCTTTGCTGAAATGTTGATTATTGGCGTGATCGCCATCCTGTTTTTAGGTCCGGACAAACTTCCCGAGACGATGGTCCAGATTGCAAAATTCTTCAAATCGGTCAAAACGACTATTGCTACTGCCAAAAATTCAATCGAAGAAGAGCTCCACATCGCAGAGATAAAAGAAGAGGCCAACAGCTACAAGAAACAACTCACCGAAGCGAGCGCTGAACTTGAGCGCATGACCGATGTCGAGGGGATCAAAGACGAAATGCGCCAGCTCAAAAAAGAGACAAAGACCGATGTGAACGAACCTGCCAAGACAGCACCGGCAGCGCCGTCTAAACCGGAAGTCGTCACCTTTGCCAAAAAGCCCAAAAAAGAGTCCCCTCCGACGCAAGAGAACGACAGTGAAACCAAATCAGGCGGGAATATCTAATGTTTGAAGATCTCAAGCCCCATCTCTTTGAACTGCGCAAACGTCTCGCTATCTCGGCACTGAGCGTCATTGTCGGTTTTTTTGTCATGTTCTATTTCCACGAGGCGCTTTTGGAGTGGATGGTCGCACCGCTTAACACGGCGCTGATAGAAGTCGGCAAGAAATCGCTTCATGCCGCAGAAGGGATGGTGACCACCAGCCAGGTCGGCGGTGCCTTTTTCGTCGCATTGAAAGTCGCCTTCTTCGCCGGACTTCTATTCGCACTGCCAATTATTCTCTCGCAGATCTGGCTTTTTATCGCTCCGGGGCTCTATGCCAATGAGAAGAAGATGATCCTGCCCTTTGTCTTCGGCGGAACGATCATGTTTGCCGTAGGTGTCGCCTTTGCCTATTATGTCGTAACACCCTTCGGTTTTGACTTTCTGATCACCTTCGGTAGTTTCAAATTCACGCCGCTCATCAATATCGAAGATTATGTCGGCTTTTTCACCAAGATCATGTTCGGTTTCGGAATCGCCTTCGAACTTCCTGTTTTTGCCTACTTTCTGGGGCTTCTCGGACTGGTAGATGATAGACAGATGACCGATTTTTTCAAATATGCCGTTGTCATCATCTTTATCGTTGCGGCGCTGTTGACACCGCCGGACGTTCTCACGCAGCTGTTGATGGCGGTGCCGTTGATCCTGCTCTATGGTGTTTCCATCCTGCTGGTCAAAATGGTCAACCCAGCCTCGTCGAAAGACGACGACAAAGAGAGTGAAAACGAGAACGATGAAGAGGATGGTATTGCCATCTTGAAAGATGCACTAGGCATTGAAGACGAAAATGCTCCGCGATCCGCTCAAGACAAGTAGCTATGATTTCACGCTTCCCCCGGAGCTCATAGCCACGCATCCGGCAGAGCCGAGAGATCATGCCCGGCTCCTGGTCTATGACCGCAGCACCGATACCATCACCCATGCCCGTTTCGACGCACTTGAATCATTTCTGCCGAAAGAGTGCGGCATCATATTCAACGATACAAAGGTCATCAAAGCCCGTCTCTACGGGGTAAAGCCCAGCGGCGGCAAGGTTGAACTCCTGATCAACCGTCCCAAAGACGCCCACAATGTCAATGCCTATATCCGCGGCAAGGTCAAGATCGGCTCAGTACTGCATTTTGAAGAGGGCTTCACTGCCAAGGTCGTTGCTTTGTATGAAGACGGCAGCCGAGATGTCCATTTCTATCTGCACGGCAAGCTGCTGCGTTTTGAGGAGATCCTCCCTATTATCGAAAAACAGGGCCATATTCCGCTTCCGCCCTATATGCAGCGTGAAGATGCAGCACAGGACGAAAAAGATTACCAAAGCGTCTTTGCCAGGCATGAAGGCGCCGTAGCCGCCCCGACCGCTTCATTGCACTTCAGTAATGAGCAGTACCAAAACATATGCGCGCGTTTCACTCACGCTTCCGTTACCCTGCATGTCGGCGCCGGCACCTTCAAGCCCGTCGACAGCGAGATCATCACCGATCACCCCATGCATTCGGAATATTACAATATCTCGCCGGAAGCGAAAGCACTGTTTGAAAGCGACAGAGCGCTGCTTTGTGTCGGCACCACCGCTACACGGACCATAGAGTTCTATGCACGCCATAAAGAGCAGCTCTCCGGACAGGCCAACCTCTTTTTGCATCCGGGCAACAGACCGCTGCGCACCAAACATCTTCTCACCAACTTCCACCTGCCGCAGTCAACCCTGCTGATGCTCGTCGCCTCTTTCGTCGGTCTGGAAAAGACCCATGAGCTCTACCAGGAGGCGATCAAAGAGCACTATCGTTTCTACTCTTATGGCGACGCCATGCTCATTCTCTGAAAAGATTAAGAAATAACCATATATAATAGTCTTCCCAGCGGAGAGTATTATTATGAACCACCTGAAGATTTTAGTAGTAGACGATGACAAGAGAACGGCAAAAATACTCGAAGGCGAAAACCGCGAGGTGATCAGCTGCAGCACGGCACAAGAAGCACTCGATGCATTTGCCGACAACAGCTTTGATCTATTTCTCTCCGACATCAATATGCCAGGCATGAACGGTCTTGAGGTGGTGCAAAAGATCCGTCAGCAGAACCAGCATATCAAAATCGCCATCTTTACCAATTTTGACAATAAACAGTACTTTCTGGATGCTGTCGAAAACGGTGTGAATCTCTTCTTCGCCAAGCCCTTTCATAAAGAGCACTTTCACGACGTCATCGCGAACCTTGCCAATGAGATCATCGACAAACGCAAAATAGAAGCTGAGCTTAACCGGCAGCAGAACATCCTGCATGTCATCAAAGAGATGGCCGAGAAGTTTCTACAGCAGGAAGACTGGAACAAGACGCTGCATCAGCAGATGAAGGCGCTCAAAGATGCCGCCGATGCCTCCTCGATCTTTGTTTTTAAAAATCAAAATACCAATAACCCGGTCATTGCAGAACGCCATCTCTCCATTAATGATGATTATGAAGCATTTACGCCGAATCTTCTGCACTACGATGATCTTAATCTGCAAGAGTGGAAAAAGAAGCTCTCAAACGGCGAATCCGTCAACAACACGATAGAGAGCTTTAACGCCAAACAGCAATCCCTGCTTCGTTCGTACAAGATCAATGCACTCTTGATCCTGCCCATATTTTCAAACCAAAAGTGGTGGGGATTTTTAGGCATAGGACATACCCAGAAGACACTCTTTGATCATTCAAGTCTTGAGATGCTGGAGACGGTCACCCGGATCATCGGTTCGGCCATCAAAAACCAGCAGAACCTTCGTGACTATAAGATCAGAAGCGCGATGTTCGATCATACCGTCGACGGTATCATCATCACTGATGTTAATAACCGCATCGTCAGTGTCAACAATGCCTTTAGCGACATTACCGGCTATGAAAAGTCAGATGTACTTGGCAAAGATCCAAAACTCCTGAAATCATCGATCTACGACAAGTCATTTTATCAGGAGATGTGGCAAAAGATCAATCAAGAAGGCTATTGGCAGGGCGAGATCAAAAACCGTCGTAAAAATGATGAGATCTATATCGAATGGCTCAGTATCAGCAGCATCAAAGATGCCAATGACAACGTGCAAAACTATATCGGTGTCTTTTCCGATGTCACGGCACATCGCTCCAGCGAGCTTGAATTCGCCTACTTTGCGACCCATGATCCCCTAACCGGGCTGGCTAATCGCGTCCTGCTAGAAGACCGTCTTAACCAGGCTATCAACCATGCCAAACGTTTCAATAAATGTGTGGCTGTCATCTTCTGCGATCTCGATAACTTTAAACCTATCAACGATACCTATGGGCATACCGTAGGTGACCTGGCACTAAAAAAATGCAGTGACTACTTCTCATCTGCCGTCCGTGCAGAAGATACGGTTTGCCGTTACGGCGGAGATGAGTTTGTCATTATTTTTGGCGATATTGAAGGGACTCAGGACCTTGCTGTCCTCACAGAAAAGATCCTGGACATCAACAACATAATTTTTGAGATCAACGGCAATGCGATCAGCCTTCAGATGAGTGCGGGCATCAGTTTTTATCCGCAGGATACGGACAATGCGACCGATCTGATCCATAAAGCGGATGAAGCGATGTACCGGGCAAAGAGAGACGGTAAAAACAGGATCGACTACTTCGATAGAAAATTTTGCTGTCACAGCACCCTTACACGGCCATCTTTAACCGCGATCTTTCCCTCCAGTTCATAAAGAGAGACTTTCTCGCCAAATAGTCTCAATGCCGCTTCATAACTCGGAGCCGTTTGACAAAATTGCAGAAATTCATCATGCTCTATGATCTTGGTCTGACCGTATCGTGAGACAAACGCATCAACATCGTAAATGATCTCGGCTTCGCCCTTTTTGACCAGGTCCATGCTCCCTTCGCTCTCACCCATGCGATGCGGAAAGGTGTAGATCTTTTTACCCATCTTTTTAGCATACCCGACACTGCGCATCGAGCCGCTGTTGCGATCGGCTTCCGCAACGATCAATACGTCGCCGAGGGCCACAACGACCTCATTGCGTGCCACAAAACTCCAATATGCGGCCAAGGTGTCATCCGGATAGGTGCTGAGCGTCAGACCCTCTTTTTCGATCCCCCTGATCAGTTCCCTGTTGGTGGCTGGGTAATGGATATTGAGTCCGTTTGCCATCACTGCGATCGTGTTGCCGACACCGGCCCCGTAATGTGCCTGCGCATCTACTCCCATAGCTGCCCCGCTGACAATGGCAACGCCTGTCTGAGAGAGTTTTCGTGCAATATTTACCGTCATAAACTCGGTGTATTGGCTCGGCCTGCGGGTGCCCACTATACTGATCTTCGGTCGCTCTAAAAGCCCTGCATCTCCGCGAAAAAAGATCTCTTTCGGTTCCTTTTTCATGGCTGAAAAATGGTGGAAACAGTCTTTGCGGAGCGTTTGCGTTATCATTTTCTCAATTTGTCAATGCGGACTAATTCGACATCGCCGAACAGGGCCTTGGACTCTTCCAGGGCTTGAAGTGTCGCCTTGTGCGGATGACAGATAGCAATGCACTGGCCATATTTTCCGGCAATACGGATTGCCTTTTTGATCTGTTTCTTGATCGTTTCGACATCATCATCATGGTCCAGAAAGATATCGCGGGTAAGATAAGGCATCTTGTACCTGTTCATCACTTTTTTCGCCTTGCTCTCTGCTGTGGTACGGGAGTCCAGGAAGCCGATCTTTTCAAGTCGGAGCGCAAAGATCAACTTGTTCATCGCGCTCTCATCCGCGGTAAACTTGCTGCCGGTATGGTTATTGATATACTCGACTCTCGGAAAAAGCATTTTTATTTTTTGAATACGCTCGACCACCTTCTCTTTGGAGTCGCTGGTCAGCAGCGTTGACTTTTCAGGGGAGTTGAAATTCATCGCTTCCATCGGAAGATGCACCATATAATAGGGCTCATTAGCTGCCAATTTGGCGGAATCAGGGTGGCGTGAGGTCGGCGGCAGAAAAGACATTGTTACAGGGATATCCAGTGCTTTGATCTGTCTGACATCGCCGGCAAAAGAGACATCATCGAAAATAATAGCCAACTGACCTTTTTTACCTACTACTTTCTGTACTTTTTTTTCCAGTCCGTTTGGGGGTTTGGAAGCGTCGTCGTACTCATGTTTAGCCGTCTGGTTGGAGAGCTCTACGACCTTCTTCTGCAATTTTTCAGCCACTGCCGCATGTTTGGTCAGCATACTTGCATCTTCTTCTTTAGCCAAATTGTATCCGGCATAAAAACCGACTACACCCGCTGCCCCCAATACCGAAACGATGGCCAATACCCAATAAAAATAGTGGAGGAATCCATGCAGATCAAACCGTTTTTTTGATGACGGTTTTCTTACTGACTTTTTTGGTGACGGTTTTCTTGTTGTTGCCATTGCTGCCTGTCTTTTTAATTTTTCAATTCTATTCAACAAAGTGTTAGATGTGGATTAATATGACATCATGACACACAAAAGCGCAATACCTTCGCTTTCTTCGACAAACTTAGATAAGATTGATAGTAGATTAGTATAATTACTTTTATGATTAGAAGAGTCTTTAAAAAACGAAAAAGCAGCAATAAACTTGATGCGGTCATCGCCAAATACCATATTCCAAGAGAGTATCTCAGCGTCAACCGAAACGCTGTTTCCAAAGCCGTTTTAGTCGGGGTATTTTACGCTTTCATCCCTATGCCGCTGCAGATGCTGGCCGTTGTGTTAATGATCCCCTTCATCAAGTTCAATGTGCCCATAGGCGTGAGCCTGGTCTGGATCACAAACCCGGTCACAATGCCCTTTGTTTTTTACGCCGAGCTTGTGATCGGCGATCTGCTTACCATGAGTCCGATCAATCAGAACCTCGACTTTATGGTCGAACTGTTTACGATGGACTGGTTTTCGACAGCCTTCTTATCAAAGCTGATGGAGGTCATCATACCGCTCTATGCCGGTGCACTTTTTACCGCCTTGACACTCGCGGTTCTCAGCTACTACCTGGTACGCTGGCTCTGGTTTAGATCGGTACACCATGAGAAGATCCACCGCGAAAAACGCTTTCATATCAAGAAGTAGCCGCTTCTTTCCTCAAAAAATGTATATACCCGTCAAGCAAAAATTATAAGAATGAATTTTGATTTTGTAAAAACGAAAAGAGTGGTGTAATTGCAAGGAACAAGAGAGGAAGCGCACCTAACGTGCGTGACGAACGCAGAGACGCAGAAAATGCGCCGCTATTTTAGTTTTTAGAAGTGTCTACGATTTTGTTTTTTGATATCCACGGCATCATCTCTCGAAGTCTATTACCAGTCTGCTCGATCAAAGATGCTCTTGCATTGGTACGCTCAGCATTCATACGAGGGTAACCTGCCTGACCTTCAAGGATAAAGTCTTTTGCAAAACGGCCGTCCTGGATCTCTTTAAGGATCTCTTTCATCGCCGCTTTAGACTCAGCATTGATAACACGTTTACCGGAAACATAGTCACCGTACTCAGCCGTGTTGGAGATTGAGTAACGCATATCAGCGATACCGCCCTCGAACATAAGGTCAACGATCAGTTTAAGTTCGTGTAGACACTCGAAGTAAGCCAGTTCAGGAGCGTAACCCGCTTCTGTCAATGTTTCAAAACCGGCCTGGACAAGTGAAGTCGCGCCGCCGCAAAGTACAGCCTGCTCACCGAAAAGGTCAGTCTCAGTCTCATCTTTGAAAGTAGTCTCGATGATCGCAGTACGTCCGCCGCCGATTGCAGAAGCGTAAGAAAGAGCAAGCTCTTTTGTTGTTCCGCTTGGGTTTTGACCGACCGCGATAAGGTCAGGGATTCCGCCGCCGCGTACAAACTCTGAACGGACAGTATGACCCGGAGCTTTAGGTGCGATCATAGTAACGTTGATATCCGCTCTTGGGTGGATTCTTCCGTAGTGGATGTTGAAACCGTGACCGAAAGCGATAGTAGCACCGTTTTTAAGGTTCGGCTCGATTTCGTTTGCATAGATCTCTAGACTGATTTTCATCCGGGAGAAGGATCATGACGACGTCAGCGGCTGCAGACGCTTCTGCAACTGTCATGACTTTGAAGTTTTTCGCTTCGGCTTTTGCCCAGCTTGATCCCTCTTTGCGAAGACCAACAATAACTTCTACACCGCTGTCACGCAGGTTTTCTGCGTGTGCGTGACCTTGTGAGCCAAAACCGATCATTGCAACCGTTTTGCCTTTAATAATATCGATATTACAATCTTTGTCATAGTATACATTCAATGCCATGAATCGTCCTTCGTCATATGCCGTTTTGAGGCGAAAATTTCGCGGATTATACCCTAACTTATTATAAAGTTTGTTTACATAGAGCTTAGTTGGTGCCGCTTAAGAATCTCTTTTAATATAGTAATGATAAAATCCAAAAACAAAAATATTGGATACAAAAAAATGAAAAAGTTCAATCTACTCAAAGAGATCATTGTTATTCAAAGAGATGCGCTTCTTAAAGCGATCAACACCAATCAGGAATTTGCTCTCAACTACAGAGGGGATGTCGTCTATCCGCCCTACAACGACAAAGAGATCTTTGTCTTCAAGGGAAAGGCAGCCGCCCCCAAAATATCTGCTTTGAGCAAACCGCAGCCGCAGAGCATCGCGCAGATCCTCGGCAGCAACTACAAGGTCGTCGAAGACGAGGACCGTGTCCTCATCAAGGCCGGCGGCAACTGGCAGGCACTTATCGCCGCCAATATACCGCATTCCGACTATGACGATACGACCGGCGACGGCATCTCGGAATTTGCCGATGAGCAGCTTGAAGACATGGGCTGGCATGCAACTGAGTTCAACATCGATTATCGTGATATGGTCACACAGCTTGAAGAGAACGCAGATGGCATTTTATTCTGTATCGAAAGAGATGAACCTTACCAGTTCAGCGGTCTTGGCTACTGTTTTGACATCGAGGAGGCCCGCCGACTCGTCTATGGCTATTGCCAAAATATCATCAAAGACAAACTTGCCAATGATCCTGATTTTGCCCCGGACAAACTGACTGATGATGAAAAAGAAGCGGCCCAGCATTTTGGGTGCCTGTAACGAGACGCTACTCTCTGTTGTTGCGCAACCAGCGTTCTAAAATGATCTTTGCGGCCAGGGAGTCCACACGGCCGTCACGCTTGTACCTGATCGACCCCTTCATGCTCTCTTCGGCCTCGACAGAACTTCCGGCTTCATCCTGGTAGTGCACCGGGCCTTCATAGGCGACCAGAGCCATAAAATGGGCCACACGCCGGCGCATCTCCTCTTCTGAGCTTCCTCCGATCGGTATCCCTACGACAACTGCATCGGCTTCCCACTCGGCAATGATCTTTTTCACGGCGGCCGAGGCCTGATTTCGGTTTTTGCGTTCTACTGCCTCGAGCGGCGTGACGATACCCTGCCCCCCGCTGTAGGCCAGACCTATCCGTTTCAGACCCAGATCGATGGCAATGATCTTCATCTATTTTCCTAGGCAGAACGAGCCGAACATCTTGTCAAGCATCTCATCGTTGTCAAAAGGTCTGGTTATCGAGGCCATGGCATGGATAGCCCGGTTCATGTGGAATGAGAAGATCTCAAGGTCCTGATCACTCAACGGCATGACGGCTTCGTCGATCTCGAAAAGGGCCTTTTTGACCGATTCGATCTGCCGCGATGAGATCAACATCATCTCATCGGAGACATTTTGTCGGTCCATGATCATTTTCAGCGTTTCGATAAGAGCGGCCGCATCCTCTTTGGCACTGATGCCCATAGGCGAAAATGGTTCGATATCCTTCCGCTCGAACTTCTGCTCGAGATCCTGCTTGTTGATCACACAGATAAACTCCCGGTCTGCTTTGTGCGCATTCATCAGTTCAATGATCTTGCGGTCTTCATTATCAAGCAGACGGCTGCCGTCAAAGATGGCAATAACAATATCACTCTCTTCGACCGCCTCGATCGTGCGTTCGATGCCGATACGCTCGATCTCGTCTCCCGCTACCCTGATCCCCGCCGTGTCGACGATACGAATAATATGCGAACCGATCTTCACCTGCTCTTCAATGGTGTCACGTGTCGTACCGGCAATGTCACTCACGATCGCACGGTTATAGTTGAGCAGCAGATTCAACAGGGAACTTTTGCCCACATTCGGCTTGCCGATCAGGGAGACTTTGAAGCCCTGCATCAATCCCTGACGGCTTTCGCTGGCCTGCAGTGTTCTTCGCAGTTTTTTGGAGACTTCACGCAAGCGCTCCTGGATCTGATCGATCAAATCCGGCGGCAGGTCCTCTTCGGCATAATCTATGGTCACTTCGGAGTAGGCCAGCGCGTGCAGAAGCTGGTCGCGCACCTCCTCGACATAGTGCCTGAGCGCGCCCTTCATCTGTTTTGCGAGAATCTTGGCCGCATCTTCGCTCTTGGCTTCGATCAGCTGGGCAATCGCTTCGGCTTCAGTCAAGTCGATTCGCCCATTCATGAAGGCGCGTTTGGAAAATTCACCCGGTTCTGCCAGCCTTGCGCCCGCATCGAGAGTGGCCTGTAGAATCGCCTGAGCGACAACCGCACCGCCGTGGCACTGGAACTCGACGATATCTTCGCCGCTGAAGCTGTTCGGGCCTTGAAAGTAGATGATGATCGCCTCATCTATCAGCTCCTCTTTGGCATCATACAGAGGCGCCAGGTGGGCGTATCGGACCTTAAACGCATCCCTCTTCGTCAAGGTTTTGGCAATGGAAAGCGCCCGCTCGCCACTCAGACGGATAATGGCAATAGAGCCGACCCCGTAAGCCGTGGCAATGGCTGTAATAGTATCATTCATAAAAAATCCAATAATTAATAGTGATGAAATTTTAGCTAAAAAAGGAAAAATGCTGACCCATAAAAAAGAGTGCCAGCAAATCTACAAAAAAATCCAATTAAAGTTTTAGATTTGGTGCAGATTGTATCGAAGCGAACCCGAAGGTGCACTAGTGTGCATTGAGAGGTGAACTTCGGTGCAAGATGCGCCGAAGCTGGAACTTTAATAAGCGTTGTAGCCGTTTACTATAATGAACTTCGCACCGTCTCTTGTCGAGCGGATAGCGACATACTTGTCCGGGTATTGATCCCGCAGCTGTTTAAGTGCGATCTGCACCAGGACACCGTCGAGTATCTTGGTCTGTGCACGGCCGTCACGGTCGATCGACTCGCAGACACCTACGAGATAACGGGTGATGGACTCCTCCTGGTTTTTCAGGAACTCTGCGATCTCAAGGCGCAGTTGGAGACCGTACTTGGCATTGATCCAGTTAAAGATCATATACGAAAGCGCTTTGTAGCGGTACCCTTCTTTACCGATCAGCAGTGCGGCGTCAGGACCGTTGAAGTCAATCATCAGTGTGTTGTCGTCATATACACTGACCTCGATCTCATTAAGGTCAAAACAGGTCTGCGCGAACAGAGCGTTGATCTGCTCTTTGACTTCAAGAGCGATCTCTTCCATGTTCTCAAAACGCTCTTCATCCTCATCATCAAACATCCCCTCGATGGCATCTTCGATATAGTCGTTTTGCTCATCTTCTTCGTCCTGATCCGTCACAAATGATTCCGGCAGGATAGTATCGTTCAGGATTCGACGGACAGGGATCGCAGGTTCTTCATCTGCTTCGTCTACGGGCTCTTCATTAACGGCAGCGATCTCTTCTTTGGGTTTTACGCTCATCTTTTCAACCGCTTCAACAGGTGCGGCTTCCGCCTTGGGCTCATTTTTGCGCACGGCTACAATAATGGCACTTTTAGTAAAGAGTCCCAAAAAACCGCTTGACGGATGTTGAACGATTTCGACATGAAGCTGGGTGACAGAACACGCCAGTTTCTCGGCGGCTTGGGAATAGGCAGCTTCAAGCGTTTTAGACTCGATCCTGATCATTACTCCTCACCTCCGGACTGTTTCGCTTTTTTTATCGCCTCAAACTGTTTGTTAACGATGAACTGCTGTGCGATCGAGAAAAGGTTGTTCACAAACCAGTAAAGCACCAGACCGGACGGGAAGGTGATAAAGAAGAAGGTAAAGATGATCGGCAGATACTTAAAGATCTTCTCCTGCATCGGGTCTGTAAAGTTGTTAGGTGTGATGTGCTGCTGATAGAACATCGTTGCACCCATCAGGATCGGCAGGATATAGTAGTTATCCATACGTGACAGGTCATTTACCCATAGAATCCAAGGCGCGCCTTGCAGCTCTACCGCATTCAGCAGGACACGGTAGATCGCAAAGAAGACAGGGATCTGCAGCAGAAGCGGAAGACAGCCGCCAAGCGGGTTCGCACCATGTTTCTTATAGGTTTCCATCACGGCTGCGTTCATACGCTGCGGATCACCTTTATATTTGGCCTGAAGTTCTTTGATCTTGGGAGCGACCTCTTTCATCTTCTGCATAGAGAGCATCCCTTTGTAGGTCAGAGGGAAAAGTACCATGCGGATCAAAAGCGTCAGTCCTATGATCGCCCAGCCCCAGTTGCCGAAGATACCGTGCAGCCACATCAAGACTTTGAAAAGCGGCGCAGCGGCAAAGGTAAACCAGCCGTACTCGATCGCATTCGTCAGCACCGGATCGATTGCGTCAAGTTCTTTATAGTCTTTCGGTCCGACATAGCCTTTGAATGAAAACGCTTTCGACCCTTCAATATAGACAACAGGGTTGTTTTCTCGGTCCCGATCAACCGTTACGGTCACATCCGGCTTGAGTCCGTAGAAGATCGAAGCAAAATACTGATCGAATGATGATGTCAGGTGAACATCAGTGAAGGTCTTGCGCCCTTCTGCATCTTCATCCTCGACAATATCCGTCAAACCGTCGCCGTGATAGACCATCGCACCATGGATAGCCATCATCATCTGGCCTTCACGCTTTACGTGCTGACCCAGGTAGACGAAATAACGCATGTCATTGGAAAGTGTAATGTCAATATCGTAGTGGCCGTCCGTATAGATCGTCATCTTTTTAACAACAGTCAGGTTGCTCAACTTCTGCTGCATTGTCACGACAGTTGAAGCACCCTCTTTAAGCTCTACTTCACGTACACTTGTCGTAAACGGTGTTTTCAGAGACTCGCTGTTAAGGTCAGCGTCCGCAAAACGCATATGTAGCGGTTTGGTGCCGACCTGTGCGATCATCTCGGAGTGAATGTTCTTGTTGTTATTATATTTTTCATCTTTGAGTATCATCGAAGCGATGCGCCCGAGCGTATCGATCTTCATACTGAAGTGCTTCGAATCGATCTTTACCAAAGTGCTCGAATCTGATGATGGAAGCTGCTCATCAACCGCGACGTCATGATCAAGCGCCGCATCCGGAAGAGAAGAAGCCGCCGGCGTTTGAGCTGAAGTACTTTGCGTTTGCGCTGTCGCATTGACTTCCTGTACTATTTTTTTGGGCGGGACAATCGTAGTGTAGGCTACAAAAAAGACGAAAGAGAGGACAACTGCCAGAATGAGACGTTGGTTAGCAGACATATTGTTTAACAAGGACTACCCTTTAAATTGGAAATTTTTTATAATGGAATATTGTTTGTTCTTTGTAGGAACGAGCCAGTACTTTATCGAATTTATTGTTAAATTTTCCGGTTTTTTACAGAAATATCGTTTTTGCGGATAATCTATTCCGCCTGGGAACAGTTGGTTACAGGAAAGTATGCGCAATGCGGATTTATAAAATGCGATATAAAGCGGGTTCTCTTCAAACTGCCATTTGGCATATTCGGAACAGGTGGGGTAGTACCGGCAGCTGCCGTAACCGATCAAAGTGAAGAACTTTTGATAGATGGCAAGGATCTTAAGTAAGACTTTTCTGATCATCTTTGATGCTGCCTGCACGTTTTAAAATCTTTACAAAGTCGATTTCCAGCTGTTGGAATGCGGTCGAAGCCATAGCCTCTTTTGCGACCAGGATATAAGTACCATCTTTGAGATAGGGGCTCTGCTCTGAAAATATCGCCCGCATCCGACGTTTAGCGCGGTTACGGACAACGGCATTGCCCACTTTTTTACTGGCCGTAAAACCGTATTTTCGAACACCCTCTTGAGGGAGATAGAAGAGGACCAATGAATGCGAGTGCACGCTTTTGCCTCTTCTATAGACGAATTGAAATTCGCCGTTTTTTTTGAGAATCGAAAAACTGTTTACACAGTTAGTGATTTTCTACCTTTCGCGCGACGACGGTTGATAACACGACGTCCGTTTTTAGTTGCCATACGAGTTCTAAACCCGTGCGTACGTTTACGTGGCGTACTATGTGGTTGGTATGTTCTTTTCATTACCATATCCTTAAATAATTTTTAGCTCGCAATAATATGCAATTCTTACTTAAAGCGCGGTTAAGGTTTAACAAAGTATCTGTGAATATTATTGTTTTACTCCAAATTCCGATGGATAACAAACTCAATGTGCCTGATGTTCTCACCGGTACGCACTGCTGATACGGTCAAATCGACCCATTACTTGTCCAAAATCGTCTGTCGGAAAGTCTCTAGGGTTTATTTTCTGGCAAATGCCGTAGTCAAAAAGATCTCTCTTAAGAAAAGTGTCAAAGAGAGGACCAGTGAGACCATCGCCAATATAAACAGTGCTGCGATCAGTACAGACTTCTCAAACTCCAACATTGCGCTGAGAAACATCGTGACAATGACAACCGCCACAAGCAAACCGGTAACGGTGCAGAAGAAAATGGCCATGTTCATATTGCGCATCCGCTCCGCAAGAGAGTCTCGTCTCGCTTTTATATACGCTGCGGTAAAACTTTTTGGTATCTCTTCTCCATAATGATCAAACTTTTCTATTTTATCAATGATCCGTGAAAGCCTGCCTGTAAAGACATTTAACAGTGCGCCTACTGCCGCAAGCAAGAAGACAGGCGCCACCGCAAGTTGTATAAGCTGGGCGACGACATTGACGGTGGTCACATCAACTGAGTGTATCAACATCCCAACTCCTACTCCAAAAGAAAGTCTCTAAGAGGGGCATCTGCTTTCGACTGATCGTGTGAATTGGAAATGTCGAGAAGCTCCTGCTTCATCTTGACATGACAGTCCCTGCACCCCTGGATCACCTCATGCTCTTTGACACCGTTATTGATCTTCTCCATCGAATGACAGGCAAAACAGTCGCTGCCGCAATCCGCCATTTTGCTGGGATCAGCACTGTGACAGTTGATACAGGTCAGCATCGGTTTATGACGAAGGTCCGTTTGGATGTTTTTTTCCAATTTGGGGTGACAGGTAAGGCAGTCACCGGTACAGGCAGATAGTGTATATGCGAAGATGCTAAAAAAGAGTAGAAATGTTTTCATGGCGCAATTATACTTATAAAAGATGAACAGGCTTAAAGAGGCACAGGCCTCTTTGCTTAACTGATCTGAACGCTGATCTCATCACCTTTCGCATCGAAAGCAACCGTGCTTCCCTCGCTGATCTCGCCGCCGAGGATCAGATCGGCCAGACGGTCTTCGACGATCTCATAAAGTGCACGTTTAAGCGGACGGGCACCATAGACCGGGTCAAAACCGACTTTTGCCACCAGCTTTTTGGCGGCATCGCTGAGTGTCAGCGTGATATCACGTTCTTTGACCTTGTCAACGATCTCCTCGAAGAAGAGTTCTACGATACCGACGATCTCGTTCTCTCCCAACGGATTGAAGATCACCACATCGTCTAGACGGTTCAGGAATTCCGGTTTGAATTTGGATTTCAGCTCGCCCAGTACGACATTCTCCAGATCCGGATCACCCTGCATGAGCATGATCTTGTCACTAGCGATGTTCGAGGTCAGAATGATGATGGTATTGCTGAAATCGACCGTCACCCCTTTGTTATCAGTCAGACGCCCGTCGTCAAGCACCTGCAGGAGCATGTTAAAGACATCGGGATGCGCCTTTTCTACTTCATCGAAAAGGAGAACGCTGTAGGGTTTTCGTCGTACCGCTTCGGTAAGCTGTCCGCCTTCATCGTAACCGACATACCCCGGAGGCGCGCCGACAAGTCGGGAGACCGCGTGTTTCTCCATATATTCACTCATGTCAAAACGGATCAGTGCCTCTTCTGAGTCAAACAGGAACTTTGCCAGGGTCTTGGCCGTTTGTGTTTTACCGACGCCGGTAGGTCCCAGGAACATAAATGAACCGATCGGGCGGCCTTTATCGGAGAGTCCCGCTTTGTTCCGTTTGATCGCGCGGGATACGGCAAAGGTCGCTTTTTTCTGACCGATGACATCCTTGTCCAGTTCTTCCTGGATGTGCAGGACCTTCTCTTTTTCGCTCTGAAGCATCTTCGTCACCGGGATACCGGTCCAGCGGCTTATGATACCGGCAATGGACTCTTCATCAACACTGTTTTTAAGCAGTACGCCCTCTTTCTGCATCACTTTCCACTTCTCCTGCAGAGTGCGCTCTTCTTCGTTGATTTTCGGAATATCGCCGTATTCGATCGCTGCCGCTTTTTCAAAATCGCCGTTGTTCTTGGCCAGTTCAGCCTCACGGCGTTTTGAATCGATGTCGTTTTTAAGCTGGGCGATGCGTTCGAAAACCGTTTTTTCCTGTTCAAACTGGCTCTCTAGCCCGCGTTTCTTCTCTTCGGCGTCCGCCAGCTCTTTTTTGATCTCTTCAAGACGTTTCTCATTCGACGCCGTCTCATCCATCTTCAGGGCTTCACGCTCAACCTGAAGCTCCTGCACTTCGCGTTTGACGCTTGCCAGCACATTAGGTTCGGACTCTATCTGCATTTTCAGCTCTGCCGCCGCTTCGTCGATCAGGTCGATCGCTTTGTCCGGAAGGAAACGGTCGCCGATGTAGCGCTCAGAGAGTTTTGCCGCTGCGATGAGCGCCGAGTCGGTGATGGTCACATTGTGGTGTGCTTCCAGACGGCCTTTGATCCCGCGCAGGATCTGCAGCGACTGGTTGATGCTCGGTTCCGCCACACTGACAGCCAGAAAACGCCGCTGCAGCGCCGCATCTTTTTCAAAATATTTCCGGTACTCTTTCAGCGTTGTCGCTCCGATGGTATGAAGTTCCCCGCGGGCTAGCGCGGGTTTCAGAATGTTGGCGGCATCCATTCCCCCTTCGCCGGCGCCCGCACCCACGATGGTGTGAATCTCATCGATAAACAGAATGATGTTGCCGCTCTTTTTAACTTCGTCGATCACAGCTTTCAAACGGTCTTCGAACTCGCCTCGGTATTTTGCACCCGCTATCAATGAGGACATGTCCAGCGCGACAACCCGCTTGTTCTGCAGACTTAAGGGCACCTCTTTGTTATAAATGCGCTGGGCAAGGCCTTCCGCCAGTGCTGTTTTTCCGACACCCGGTTCGCCTAAAAGGATCGGGTTGTTTTTCGTTTTACGTATCAGAATCTGCATCATACGGCTGATCTCTTCATCACGGCCGATTACAGGAGAGAGTTTGCCCTCCGCCGCTTCAGCCGTAAGATCGATACCATATTTGGAAAGACTTTCAAGATTCTCGTCCGCTGTCTGCGATGCGATCTTCTGGCCGCCGCGCATCGCTTCAAAGGTCTTGGCAAACTCCATCATGTCGATATATTTTGAAAGTATCCCTTTGAAAGGCTCTTCGTTCATGTTCGCCAGAATAAAGGTATCTACCGCCAGGAAGCTGTCGCCCATCTTTGTCATCTCACCTACACCCCGCTCCAGTGCCTGGACCAGGGGTCGGGAAATACGGATATTCTCTTTCGACACCGATGAGGATTTCGGCAGTTTGTCCGCAATCGATCTGACATCCAGCTCGATTGCTGTCTTGTCCACACTCATTTTGTTCAGGGCCTGGTTCAACACGGAATTGCTGTTTGTCAGCAGCGCCCAAAAAAAGTGTATAGGTTCAACTTCCATATTTTTATTATGCAGTGCCAGCGAAAGCGCCGACTCGACCGACTCGGTCATTTGATGTGTTAATTTTTCAAAAATTGTTTCCATATTCATTCCTTTAATTTATCTTGCTTTATGGTTACATTATAACAACTTGAGTCAACCTTTGTCAAGTTTGCTTGACAGATATAGACTAAAGTCTTATTTTTACCGCATAGCTCATCTTGACGGGTTAGTGCTGTAAGCTATTATACTCGTAAATAGCTGCTCTGTCGACACAGTAATTCATGGTAAAAAGCACTATCACATTAATTTGTTAATTAACCAACATTTAACTATAATAGCACCTTCAAAATCACTAGCCAGATTGGTTGTCAATGAAAAATAGAAAATATATGTTTTTAGGTGCTCTAAGCGCTGTTGTTGCAGCAAGTCTTATCTTTAACGCGACTCTTTTTGCAAAAGATGTCCCGCAAGAATCTGCCGGTAAGCCGACGGTTGAGGCTTCACGTCTGCAGGCTCTCGCAAAATTTACGAAAGTGCTCAGTATTGTTGAAAAATACAATGTGGACAACCTCACTATCGAAGAGCTTATGGATAAATCACTGAAGGGGCTGATGTCAAACCTGGATGCCCACTCCAGCTATCTCGACAGTAAAAGTTTTGAGAACCTGAAAGTCCAGACCAATGGCGAGTTTGGCGGCTTGGGCATTACCGTCGGAATGAAAGACGGTGCCCTTACGGTTATCGCGCCCATCGAAGGCACACCTGCAGACAAGGCCGGTATGAAAGCAGGTGATATCATCCTCAAGATCGATGACAAATCGACGCTCGGGATGGGGCTTGATGATGCCGTCAATATTATGCGCGGCAAAAAAGGTGACCCTATCGATCTGACCATCGTACGTGAGGGTGAAAGTAAACCGCTCAGCTTCCATATTATCCGCGATATCATCAAAATCGAATCGGTTTATACCAAGACAATAGATAACACCATTCTTTATATCCGTGTCACCAGCTTTGACAAAAAGGTAGTCGAGGATGTCACCAAGGCGATCAAAAAACATCAGGCCGATACCAAAGGGATCATTTTAGACCTGCGCAACAACCCGGGCGGTCTGCTTGATCAAGCCGTCGGTCTCGTCGATCTTTTTGTCGACAGCGGCGACATCGTTTCCCAAAAAGGGCGTGATTCACGTGAGAATGAGACCTACAGTGCCCATGCCGACAAGACCATAACAAAGGTACCGCTTATTGTCCTTGTCAACGGCGGCAGTGCTTCGGCATCCGAGATCGTCAGCGGTGCACTCCAGGACCATAAACGCGGTGTTGTTCTTGGTACGAAAACCTTCGGTAAAGGTTCGGTACAGGTTATCTTGCCGATCACGGAAACCGATGCGATCAAACTCACTGTTGCACGCTATTACCTGCCAAGCGGGCGCACTATTCAAGCTGTTGGGGTCACACCGGATATCAATGTCCTCGCAGGACAGGTTGATACCCATGAAAACAACTTTTCGCTAAAAGAGTCGGATCTTAAACAGCACCTTGAGAACGAACTCGAAAAAGTAGACGGCAAAAAGAAAAAAAGCACTGAAAAGCAGGATGACAAGAACATCATCACCCAAGAACAGCTGACAAAAGACATTCAACTTAAAGAGGGAACCGACATTATCAAAGCCCTCATCATTGTAAAAGGATAACCCATGGAAAAACAGGCACTTCTCTACGAAGGTAAAGCGAAAAAGCTTTTTACCACTAATAACCCCGAGATATTGATCTCCGAGTTCAAAGATGACCTTACCGCATTTAACGGTGCGAAAAAGTCCAGCGAGGCCGGCAAAGGTGTCTTGAACAACAAGATCTCTACGGAACTGTTTAAAGTGCTTGAAGCAAAAGGGATCCCGACCCACTTTATCGAGATGCTCGATGACAACCACATGCTGCATAAACGCGTTGATGTCATCTTGATCGAAGTGATCGTCCGCAATATCGCAACAGGCAGCCTCAGCCGAAATCTAGGTATCGAAGACGGCAAAGTGCTCCCGTTTACTCTGGTCGAGTTTGATTATAAAAACGACGCGCTGAATGATCCTAAACTCAACGATCAGCATGCGCTTATCTTAGGTCTAGTAGACTATCAGGATGAGCTCGACAAGCTGCGCCGTATGGCACGCCAGGTCAATGATATCTTAAAACCGTACTTTGCCGACAAAGGGCTTAACCTCGTTGACTTTAAGCTTGAGTTCGGAAAAGACAAAGAGGGAAACATCATCCTTATCGACGAGATCTCTCCCGACAACTGCCGCTTCTGGGATATGAAGACCGGCGAGAAGATGGATAAGGACCGTTTCCGTCAAGGTCTCGGCGGGCTGACGCTTGCGTATGAAGAAGTACTTAACAGAATTTTAAACTAAGAAGGAAAACAATGACTGCAATTATCAATATCTCGCTAAAGAACGGTGTACTCGATTCTCAAGGCAAAGCGGTGCACCATGCACTGAACTCTCTTCACTTCGAAAACGTTGAAGATGTCCGAGTCGGGCGCCAGATCGTCATGAAACTAAGTTCAAAAGATGAGGCTTCTGCAAAAACAGAAGTGACAGAGATGTGTGAAGAGCTTCTTGCCAACACCGTCATCGAAGATTACGAGATCGAGATCATTGCATAATGAAAGTAGGTATTGTACAATTTCCCGGAACCAACTGTGAGTATGACACACAGTACGCGTTTGAGAAACTGGGGGCACAAACCCAGATTATCTGGCACAGAGAAGCAGAGATTCCCGATGATATCGACCTTATCGTGATCGCCGGCGGCTTCTCCTATGGCGACTACCTGCGCTCTGGAGCTATCGCTTCCAAGGCTCCGATCATGACAGCTGTTAAAGCCCATGCTCAAGCCGGTAAAAAAGTACTCGGTATCTGTAACGGTTTTCAAGTTTTGACAGAGACACACCTGCTGCCGGGTGCACTCAAACGCAATGAACACCTCCATTTCATCTCAAGACACCATCATCTCAAAGTCGTTAATGAGACTAACGCTTTTTTAGGAAAATTTGAAGACGGCAGCGTCGTCAATATCCCTATTGCGCACCATGACGGCAACTTTTTCATTGACGAAGCCGGTCTCAAAGAGTTATATGAAAACGGCCAGGTCCTTCTGCAATATTGCGATGAAAACGGCGAAATCTCGAATCCCAATGGTTCAGTGGACAGTATTGCCGGTATCTGTAATAAAAATAAAAATGTTTTCGGTCTTATGCCGCATCCGGAACGGGCGATGGAAGAGGTCCTTGGCTCTGCCGACGGCGTCAAGATGCTTGAAGGACTGATGCAACTGTGAAGCGACTCCTCCTCGTTTTTTCACTTCTCCTTGCGGCCTTTCTGACACCGGCATCCCTGCAGGCTAAACAGAAAGTGATCTACCTCTCCTACCATGACGATATTCCCGAACGCGTCTTTAACGGTGAGCTCTTCCCTGTTACCATTAAGGCCCTCTCGACCATCGGAGAGCACGACAGGCTCACCTACAGCTTTGCTGGCGGGCACGGAGTGCATTTGCAGAACAGTTCTCCATACCGTCAAGACATGGGAACCTATGTCCTGGATACTTTTTACTTTCTGGCCACCTCCAGTACGATTGAACTGCCTCGTATTACGGCGGCTATCGGTGATGAGCAATCGACCCTGAACGGTATGAGTGTCGAGGGGGTTTCCCTTAATCCCGACAACAAGTTTGCCAACATCCTGGCAGACAGTTTCAACGTTACCTCGGTTGATGCCAAAAAGTATGACAATAAACACAACATATTGACCTTTGATGCAACAGCTGAACACTGTAATATCAACGCCTTCAAGCTAAATAACGTTAAAGAGCAGGGGTTTGAAAGTGTCAAAAGCGGCATTATGACTGCCAGTATGACCTATTATGCCGTTGTTCCGAAAAAATATGAAAAACTGGAATTCACCTATTTTAATCTTAAAGAGAAGCGCTATATAAAGGTACGCGTGCCGATTGAGGTCATTGATGACTCAATCTCGACGCAAAGTGACCTCAAGCCGACAGAAAATAAAAACTACATGGTCAAGATCGCGATTGCCTTCATTATCATTATTATCGCTTTGATACTCCTTATCGTGTATCGTAAATGGTGGCTGACTGTGTTCATTCTTGTTCCGGGAATCTATATCGGATTTCAGGCCGCTCCTGCAGAAATCGTCTGCGTGAAGGCCGGTGCCCCTCTCTACCTTCTGCCTATAGAGAATGCAACCGTCTTTGAGAGACTTTCGACAGAGGGTGACTTCGAGGTAAAACACAGTGTTGAAGGTTATAAACAGATTGCACATAACCACAAAATCGGATGGGTCAGTGAAGACGATATTTGCCCGCATTAACTGGTTCTATGATCTGATCATCATCTTTATCGGCCTGGCCATCAAAATTTTTATCTGGCCCTTTGTCCCGAAGCCCTACGGCTCAAAGATCGCCTCCTGCTTTATCCATACCCTGATTTTTAACCCGGTCAAAATCATCGGCAAGATCGATCCTGAAGCGCAGATGCTGATAGCCAATCACCAGAGCGACATCGACATCTCAGTCTTGGAATGCAGCACCAAACGGGACCTTGTCTGGGTGGCCAAAAAAGAGCTTTTCAGTGTCCCCTTCTTCGGTTTGGCCGTCCGTGTCTCTGATGATATTGCCGTCGACCGTGACAGTAAAGCCGCACTCGTCTCTCTTGTCCGGGAGACTAAAAAACGCCTTGACAAAGGGCGCTGTGTCGTGATGTTTCCGGAAGGCACCCGCTCCAACGGCAAAAAGATGCGCTCTTTTAAACCGGGGGCCAAAGTGGTCGCAGACAAATACGAACTGCGTGTTCAACCCGTTGTACTGATCAATACCGCACGCTATTTTGATCTTAAAAAAAGACATGCGCAGACAGGTCCTATCACAATCGTTTATCTCGACTCGTTTATCGCCTCAAAAAAGAATCCGAACTGGCTCTCCGAGCTTCAGGTTACAATGCAGGACGTCTACGATACATACCTGGCGGAACTTGACAGCAGACAAGTTACAGAAGTATTTGCCAAATGAGCTGGCTCGAATCTTCTTTTTACACGCACAACAGGCAAAGCCCGTTGCACTGCGATAACTCTTCGTTCCCTTCAGCAGGGAGCTCTCGCGTTGCTGAACAACGCTCCAAAGTGTTTGCCAGATGAGCTGGCAAACACTTCTTGCGATCGGCGCTGGTGGTTTTATTGGGGCCATATTGCGTGCCTATCTTAACGGCCTTGTCTCGCACCACTTTCCACATACCCTGCCTTTCGGAACACTCAGCGTCAACCTTTTCGGCTCGCTGATAATCGGCATCCTTTTTGCCGTCTTTGCCAATACGACACAGTCAAGCCTTCTCTCAGTCGAGATGAAATCCTTTCTGACAACCGGTCTCCTCGGCGCGCTGACCACCTACTCCACTTTTGCGATGGAGAGCTTCTTTCTGCTGCAAGGCGGCAGCTACCTGCTTGCAGCCGCCAATATGTCACTCAACTTATTCGGCACGGTCCTGATGGCCGGGCTGGGGTTCAGCATGACCTCGGCACTTTTTAAATAAACTGTTTCTAAAGCAGTCTAGTCTCTTTATTTTTCTCTGAATCTTCTGATCAAATCCAGGTGATCGTGAAGATTCTCAAAACGGTGGTTTCCGCCCTCTTCAAGAGAGAGACCTGCCCCTTTATATTTCTCCATAGCCTTGGTATAATCCAACAGCTCATCTCCTTTTTGCAGCAGCAGCAGATAGTTTGAGGGCAATTTGACATTTCTGATACAGTACTTTTTCAGCTCTTTAAGATAACTTCTTTTCCATTCAAACATTTTATTGCTGCACCAGTAACGATTAGTTCCTACATAAGGTTCCAATGTATTATAGGGTTCAGTAGAGGGGTTGATCAAAACTGCTTTTATCCCATATTTCTCACAGAAGTAGGAGGCATAAAAACCGCCCAGTGAGGAGCCTATGATGAGCTCTATCGCGTTCTCTCTGATAACCGTATCGATAAAGGCAAACCCTTTGGCCGGATCGGGAGGCAGATCGGGCGAATAAAGCTCTCCGTCGCCGAAATACGCTTTTAGCAGCCGTGTCTTTGTCGAGTTGCCGCAGGAAGCAAACCCGTGCAGGTAGAGGATCATTGTATCGTGATCGTAATGTCGGGTTTGACGACAAACTCTTCCTGCATCGCATACCCCATGAAAATGATAAAGAAATCGCTTAAAGAGAGCCCGTGTGGGTTATTGATCTTGATCGATACACCTTCGCTTTCACCTGAAAGTACGGCATCGACTTTTTTCTCAAACTGTCTGTTCGGATTGATAGATAGATTAAAGTCCGGGTCTTTTTGTCCCTCTTCCTTGATCCTGATTCGCGCATTCACACGCAGCATCTCACTGAAATCTGTTTCGGAATGGAGCTTATCATCCAATAGATAGTAATGCGCATTGATCTTCGCCCGTTCCTCGTTCATAACTGCTTTTTGCATCTGCTCTTTGTAATTGATATAGAGCAGCTTGCGTAAAAATCCTTTCGGGTTTTTCAGCCCTATCTCTACACTGTTGATCACAATATAGCTGAACATGCCTACCGGGTTCTCTACTGAGAGGCTCTCAAGTTTTTCTAAGCCACCTTTGATCGTATATTTTATCTTTTCAGTCAGCCTGAATTTTCCAATGGTGAGTTTGCCGTTGTCTTGCATCTTAAGGTCGCCGTTCTGTTTCTTGAGTATAAGCCTGTAGCTTCCGTCGGTCGGTGTATTGAGATGCTGTTTGAAATAGTGCAGAAGCGGGCTCTTCTCTCCCAGCTCCTTTCTCATCTGTTGTTCATCAAAAAGGAGATTATGCCCGTCGACCTGGATATCTTTTATATCAAAGCCAAATTCCCGAACCTCCCCCTCTGCTATTGCCAACTCTCTATTTTCGAGTGCCATGAAGTTCCCGACATTGATGACCTTGAACTGTGTTGCGGAGAGGCTGCTGTGCACGCCGCTCTCCGGGTCGGTCATCACAACCACAAGGTCATCAATGCGGCAGTTGCCGTTTTGGCAGGCTACCCTTGAAACGGAACTTATGTTGCCGTCAAGCACCATCTCTTCGATGTAATGCTTAAACGCGATTTCATAATCCTCCTGCGCATGAAGCAGTGTAAAAGCGGTAAGGGCAGGTATGATAAAAAAAGCTTTGAACTTGCGCATATTTTTTCCTTCAGCAAAAGTCAGAGGAAGTCTAAAGCCCTATTTCGATGATCTCGTCAGCGCACCAGCGGGCAAGATCCAGTTCATGGGTGATCAGCAGCATTGCGGTTTTATCCAGATGCTGCAGCAGCAGCTTCATTACGTCAAGCTGAATGACATTGTCCAGGGCGGATGTCGGTTCATCAAGCAGAAGCAGCTGAGGCTGCATCAACAGAGCCCTGACGATAGAGCAGCGCTGCAGCTGCCCGCCGGAAAGCTCGTGCGGCTGTTTTTGCAATAATGCGTAATCCAGCTTCATCTCGTCCAGATATGCCTCCAGACCATTCAGTGAGGCAACATCTTTGATCTGACTGATGATGCTATAGGCGGGGTGGAAAGAGGTGTATGGGTCCTGAAAGACCTGTGAGATTGCAGTTGCTTTGATGTTGCCGCTCAGCGGTTTCAGATTGCCCAGGATCAGTTCGAAAAGGGTGCTTTTCCCCGAACCGCTGGCACCGACGACAGCTTTGATCTCACCGCGTCTCAGCGTCAGGGAGAGATTCTCATAGAGCAGCTGTTCCCGTGTAAAACCGAAACGCAACTGCTCTATCTCAAGAACCGGTTTCAACGGATCTGACCGCTGCCGTATATCTTGTATTTATAGGTGGTCAGCCCCTCGATACCCATCGGCCCGCGGGCGTGAAGCTTGTTGGTCGATATGCCGACCTCGGCGCCAAAACCAAAGGAACCGCCGTCGGTAAAGCGGGTGGAGGCGTTGACATAGACCGCAGCCGCATCGACGGCATTTAAAAAGTGTTCTGCCGTGGTGTAGTTCTCGGTCACAATCGCCTCCGAGTGCCCCGACCCGAAACGGACAATATGCCCGATGGCGCCTTCAACACCCTCAACCACCTTGATGTTGAGAGTATTGGCCAGATACTCCGTATCATAGTCCTCATCCGTGGCGTGAGCGACGTCGATGATCGCCTGCGTGTTATCGCACCCTTTCAGCTCTGTCATCGTCTCGTCAAAGGCCATCTTCAATTTCGGCAGTGTCTCTTTGGCAATAGCACTGTCGACCAGAAGGGTCTCCATCGCATTACAGACACCCGGACGATCAACCTTTGCATTGATTGCGATCGAGATCGCGTTACCGATGTTGGCATCTTTGTCGATATAGGTGTGGCACTGCCCTTTGTCGTGCTTGATGACAGGAACTGTTGCATTTTCACTCACGTAACGGATCAGCCCGGCACCGCCGCGAGGCACGATCAGGTCGACATACTTGTCCATCTTAATCAACTTGGAGACCCCCTCTCGCGAGGCGTCCGGCAAGAGGGAGATAAGGGCTTCAGGCAGATTGTTTTTGCGCAGGACGGCACGGAGGACACCGGCGATGGCACCGTTCGAGTGCTCCGCCTCCTTGCCCCCTTTGAGGACACAGACATTGGCCGATTTGAAACAGAGCGCCGCCGTATCGGAGGTGACATTCGGACGCGACTCGTAAATGATCCCGATCACACCGATAGGGATGCTTACCTTCTCGATCTTGAGTCCGTCTTCCGTCACCCAGCCGTCCAGTACGCGTCCTACCGGCTCTTTGAGCGCCGCTATCTCTTCAATAGCGACAGCCATTGCCTCAACACGTTTTTCGTCCAGATAGAGACGGTCTTTAAGTGAAGCAGCCAGATCGTTCTTGTCGGCAGAACGCATATCTTTGGCATTCTCTTCCATGATATCCATAGTGTTGGCCCGCAAGCCTTCCGCCATCTCACGCAAGATACGGTTTTTCTCATGTCCGCTCAACAGGGCCAGTACACGAGAACTCTCTTTTGCTTCTTGTAAAAATTTTTTCATATTGATCCCTCTAATCTGCAGATGTTTACCATTATATCAAAGAGTGTTTAATCGCAGAAAGGCACCTCTCTCTGAAGGCTGCCCAGCAAAGACTACTTTTTAGCATATTTTTCGATGATCTTTACGATGCGCCCGTTCTCCTCTTCTTCAGCAATATCTGACGCTTTCATCCCCTCTTCATTGACAAAGCTGTTGCTTGCACCGCCTTTAACCAAAGTCCAGACGGCATCTTCGTTGTTGAACTTTGTTGCGAGATGCAGCGGTGTCGATTTGTTCTTGTTGGTAACATTGACTTTCGCACCGTGTTCGATCAGTAGTTTGATTGCTGCAGAACGTCCGCCTTCAGCGGCTTTGTGCAGAGGAGTATCACCGGCATTGTCTTCAATGTTGATGATTGCGCCGTGCTGTAAAAGAGTGATTATCATCCTGTTTTCTCCCATATAGGCTGCAATAAAAAGTGCGCTCTGCCCATTTTTCATTCTGACATTGGGTTCGGCCCCCTTGTTCAACAGGTATTCAACCATGTCATAATGCTCATTGTAGACAGCAAGGGCGAGAGCTGTCTGACCATACTTTTTGTTTTGAAGATTGATATCCACACCTGTATCGATCTCTTTTTGCAAGGCCTGAAGATCACCTTTTGTCGCAGCCATGTGAATCGTCGCTGCCGCCAGCGTGGAGAGTGAAATGAGCAGAGTGAACAGAAACTTTTTCATTTTATAAACTGACCTGTTATTATATTTTGTTATCTGATTGTAACACTTTCAGCTGAAAGTTTGCTATTTATTGGAAGATTGATGAGGGGGAGGAGGCTTAAAACAGCCTAAGGCTGTTTTAAGAGAAGTGTTAATCGATCTCAGCGTCAATCACATCATCATCTGCTTTTTTAGCAGATTCGGATGCTTGTGCATTTTCATCTTTTTTATACATATTCTCTGCAAGTTTGTGGCTCACTTCTGTCAGTTTTTTGACCTTCTCTTCGATCTGCTCTTTCGTCGAGCTCGTATCTTTCAGTGTCTGTTTCAAGTCACTGATAGCCGCTTCGATCTGCTCTTTTTCGGCAGCGTCGACGCTGTCACCTGCTTCTGAAAGCGTCTTTTCTGTCTGCGCTACAAGTGCATCTGCCTGGTTACGAAGATCAACCTCTGCTTTGCGTTGTTCGTCTTCCGCTTTGTGCTTTTCGGCATCCTGCACCATCTGGTTGATCTCAGCTTCGCTCAGACCTGACGAACCGGAGATCGTGATTGACTGGGATTTGCCTGTGCCTTTGTCTGTTGAGCTTACCTTCAGGATACCATTGGCATCGATATCGAATGTTACTTCGATCTGAGGCACACCACGCGGTGCTGCCGGGATGTCGGACAACTCAAACATACCCAGTGACTTGTTGTCTTTGGCAAACTCGCGCTCACCCTGGACAACGCTGATCGAAACCGCAGGCTGATTGTCTTCCGCCGTTGAAAAGACCTGCGATTTCTTGACCGGGATCGTTGTCCCTTTTTCGATGATCTTCGTTGCAATACCGCCAAGTGTCTCGATACCGAGGCTGAGCGGTGTAACATCCAGAAGAAGGACATCTTTGACATCACCTGTCAATACCCCGCCCTGGATCGCAGCACCGAGCGCAACGACCTCATCCGGGTTTACTGACTTGTTAAGCTCTTTGCCGCCGAATTCAGCCGAAACTTTCTCCTGCGCAAGCGGTACACGGATCGAACCGCCGACCATGATCACCTCATTGATCTCATTTTTATCAAGATCAGCATCTTTAAGCGCTGTATTGATGTGGCTGATCGTCTCGTCGATCATCTTGGCGATCATGCCCTCGAACTTCGCACGAGTCAGTTTAATGACAAGGTGTTTAGGTCCTGAGGCATCCGCTGTGATAAACGGCAGGTTGATCTCTGTCTCAGAAGATGACGAGAGCTCTTTTTTCGCCGTTTCAGCAGCATCTTTCAGACGCTGAAGTGCCATTTTATCGGCTTTAAGATCGATGCCGTGGTCAGATTTGAACTCGCTTGCCAGAAAATCAACGATCTTGTTATCAAAGTCATCTCCACCAAGGAAGGCATTACCGTCTGTTGAAAGAACTTCGAAAGTCCCCTCCGAGATCTCAAGTGTTGTAACGTCGAACGTACCGCCGCCAAGGTCATAAACAAGGACCTTCTCTTCAGCTTTGCTGTCAAGACCATAGGCCAGTGCCGAAGCTGTCGGCTCATTGATGATACGAAGGACATTAAGACCGGCGATCGTGCCTGCCTCTTTTGTCGCTTTACGCTGGGAATCATTGAAATAAGCCGGTACGGTAATAACCGCATCGCTTACCGGTTGACCGAGGTATGCTTCTGCATCCGCTTTCAGCTTCGAAAGAATCTTCGCAGAGATCTCTTGCGGTGTATAGATTTTTCCGGCGACATCAACTGCTGCCATACCGTTTTTATCTACGATCTTATAGGTGACTTTGTCGTGTGCCTCCTTTGCCTTCTCTTCATTCATCATCAGACCCATAATACGTTTTACGGAGTAGATCGTTTTGTCCGGGTTCGTGATCGCCTGACGTTTTGCAGGATCACCTACAAGAACCTCGCCTTTATCTGTAAATGCGACAACCGATGGAGTTGTGTTTTTACCCTCTTTATTAGGGATAATCTTTGCTTCCCCACCTTCATATACGGCTACTGCCGAGTTTGTTGTACCTAAGTCGATTCCGATTACTTTTGCCATTGTTTATCCTTTAATATTGTAATTTAATTATTTGAGTAGCCGAGACCACTCTGCCGTTACTGCTGGTTAATTTGCGATAACGACCATCGCGTCGCGTAAAGTACGCTCTTTGTACTTATACCCTTTTTGGAAGGTACTGACGATCGTTCCGCTCTCATGCTCATCGCTGTCGACTTGCTGAACGGCATGATGAATGTTCGGATCAAAAGGTGCATCCTCAGGTACCTGGACAACGCCGTGTTTTTCAAGTACCGATAAAAATTGTTTCATTGTTAATTCCACACCTTCGGTCATCTTTGCCAAAAGCTCATCGGCATTAGCTTCACTTTTAGAGGCTTGAATTGCCATCCCAAGTGCATCTACCACAGGAATAAGGTCTTTAGCGAACTTCTCCTGCGCATACTCCAATGCTTGATACTTTTCACGTTCAAGACGTTTTTTGACATTGTCAAAATCGGCATGCACGCGTGCATACTTATCTTGCAGTGAAAGAATCTCTTCTTTCAAGGTTTCAAGTTCATTTCCGACCTCTTCAACTTCCGTTCCCTCTTTCTCTACTAACTGCTCTTCGAGTTCTTCTTCTGTTGATTGGGTCTCTTCGTTTTTTTCATTAGGCATATGTTCTTATGACTCCTTTGTTCTTGAAATCTTGCCAAATTATAACACATGAGTCATTTACTGTCAAGTAGCACCTTATATAGTTACACTAATGTAACTTTAGTCAGTTTGACTCATATCATAAACATCCCTATTTTCGGGGTTTTCGGGCTATATATTTAAAAAAATATGAATCGATTTAGATTACAAGTGATGACTTTTAAAATAAAAATTCCTGGCATGAGACAACTCTGTTTACTTTTTGGAGAGTGATTGGAGCAGATTGGCAAGTTCTTCTTCGCTCTCAATGTAGTCGATTTTCGTTATTCTGGTGTTGTCGGGATGAAGGATTGTAAGATGCTCCTCTTTGTAGGGAAGTATCGCATTGAATTGCTCATCGTAACTGAGCAGCATACGGTGTTTGGTATAGCCCTGCATACGCGGCATGACAAACAGTGAGAGTATCCCTGAAGGAATTGTTGAAAAATCGGCAGTCATCGCCACCTTCTCAGCCTTTAACGCTGAAGGCTCTTTTTCAAAATAGTCATTAGCAATGCGCGCCGTCTCCCTGTCCCAGGTCAGGACCCAAAGCTTTTCGCCGCCGACCTGATGCTTCTGTTCAAACTGGTCTTCCAGTTGACGCGGCGTGATTTTGTCTCCGACGGCAAGTATCTGGGCCACTAACACCAACGGCAGCAATAAGAGCAAAAGATAGCGCATGATTTTCCTTAAAAATTTCGCCTTGATAACTTTTGAAGTGTCATTTTACTTAGCTTGGGTAACATTTCCGAATGAAGAGAACTGAAATCATATTTGACTATCACCTGCGCACCAAACACCATCCCAACCAATATGCGGCCTCACTGGGCTATCTTGACTGGGCAAACCAGCCCGATCCTTTTCGCCGTTACGAAGGTGCCCGCTTGTTACAGCTGCCCCTTGCCTTCAATAATCCTGTTTTGGGCTACAACGCGGTCATGAGCGACATACACCTGCCCGCTGCACCGCTTTCGCTCGAATCTGTTTCGCAGCTTCTGCAGTTTTCCCTCGGTATCGCTGCCTGGAAATGCATCGGGGGTGACTGTTGGGCGCTGCGCTGCAACGCCTCCAGCGGCAACCTTCAGCCTACCGAAGCGACCGTCATACTGCCGCCCGTAAAAGGAATCTCGGATAGAAGCGTTATCGCCCACTACGCGGTCAAAGAGCACGCCCTGGAGGTCCTGGCCGAGTTTGATACAGATTATTGGCAAGAGCAGAAGCAGCACGGCTTCTTTGTCGGGCTCAGCTCCATCACCTGGCGGGAGATGTGGAAGTACGGCGAACGCTGCTTCCGCTATGTCAATATGGATCTCGGTCATGCGATGAAAGCGGTCAAAGTCAGTGCAAAAACTTTGGGACTGCAGAGCTCCAAAATCGAGAATCTTCCGCTTGGGGAGCTTGAAAAGCTGCTCGGTCTTGATCAAAAAGTGCGCTACCAGGAGAGCGAACCCGAGATAGGGCAGACCCTGCTGCATATCGGCGAATCGGTGCAAAGCAATCACGATCTGACACAGCTGCTCAATGACCTGCCCGCAGAATACCACGGTAGCGCCAATCTGTTAAGCCGCGCCCACCACCCCTGGGAAGCCGTCGATCTGGCAATGAAATCGGTCCAGGTCGACACACTGCCGCAGCCTCTGCAAACGATAAAGCCTTCTGCTGTCGAACGAATCCCAAATGACAAAAGTGCCAAAGAGGTGATCTTGAAACGCCGAAGCGCGCAGGCGATGGACTTCGGGCGGACGCATATCTCGCTTGAGCAGTTCATGCAGCTGCTCAGCTCCGTCAAATCACCCGTCGACGCCTACAGAAACCGTGCCAACCTCGCTCTCTTCGTGCATGATGTCGAGAGCCTGAAACCGGGGCTCTATTTTTATCTCAGAAATGAAGCGCATAAAAGTGCCCTGAAACGGCTGACACGAAACGATTTCCTCTGGGAAGAGCAGACCCCGAACCTCTATCTTTTGGAAGCAGGCGATTTCCGCTCCCAGGCCAAATTCATCTCCTGTTCCCAGGATATCGCCGGTGACGGCGCCTTCTCTTTGGGCATGATCACCCAGTTCCGGGAACCGATAGAAGTCTTCGGCACACATGAGTACAAGGAGCTCTACTGGGAGTGCGGCGAGATCGGCCAGCAGCTCTACCTTGAAGCGACGGCACTTGGCTTGAGCGCCACCGGTATCGGCTGCTACCTTGACGATGTGATGCACCGCATGCTGGGGCTTGAAGACGATACCTTCCAGACGATGTACCACTTTACGATCGGACGCGCTATAGTCGATACGAGAATGAGCACAAGAGAGCCCTATCCCAATCGGAGTTAGTGCAGAGACCATCATAAAGACGCTTCTGCCTCCGCTTTAATCGGCTGCTGAAGTGGCCGGCTGGTGTCGATCATTGATGATTTGAAGGTGTAGGCGAAGGTACTGCCCTGCGACGGTTTGGATTGGATATCAAGCGTGATATCCGCTTCGTCGATAATAGACTTTACGATACTCATACCGATGCCGAATCCGTTCTTGTACTCATCTTCCCTGTAGTAACGGCCCATTATTTTCTCGGGATCTTTAATCCCCTGTCCATGATCTTTAAAAGAGAGCGACACACCGCCTTCAGGTGCCGCTTCTACCGTCACTTCGATACTGCTGTCCTTGTGTGAAAATTTAATGGCGTTGGAGAGTGTGTTGTCAATGATGCGCTCCAGCTTCGTAGGGTTGAAAAAGATTTGTGTCTCAGTACAAACAGATAGCGTGAGCGTGATGTTTTTAAGCTGGCAGACAAGTTCAAAATACTCTACGCGCTCACGGACAAACTCTTCAAGCCAGATCAACTCATCCCTGTACTCCACGCGGTTTTGTTTGATCAGATAGTCCATATCATTGTAGATGGTCGCCAGTGATTTTGTTGCCGACTTGATACGGTTAAAGTATTTGTTCTTTCCGTATATGCTGTCAAAAAGGTCAACATTCACGTTGATAATGCTTAAAGGCGTGTTGATCTCATGCATGGACTCTTTAATAAAGTCATCCAGTTTTTCGTTCACCCGTTTGAAGGGCATGGAAAAACTGTTCAGAAAGTAAAAAGAGAGAAGCAGGATCAGTGTGATGATACCGAAGCCGATAAAACTTGCCTCCAGAAACACCGACGTAAAGGATATCGTTGTTTTCGTAATAATATAATCGGCCAGGAAGTACTTCCCTGAAGGAAGTTCTGTGATCAGGAATCGGCTGAAACCCTGACTGTGATAGCCTGACATAAAAGAGGGCAGCGGTTCTTTGATCTGCGAATAGATGACCGAGAAATCTTTGGCATAGAGACCGGACTCGTACGAGGCGAACTTAGGAAACTCAAAGACCTTGTTCGGGTTGTTGCCGAATGCGTCCATGGCACTGATCGTATGGGCCTGAATAGACTTAAGCTCGACTTCTGTCTTGATCTCCTGCACATTCATCGCATTATTGACATAGAAGTACAGGGGGGCCAAAAGAATAAAAGAGATAATAAACGTATAGATCAGACTGTAACGCCTTACAAATTTTTTTTCATCGACAATCAAGACGGTATCCCAGTCCATAAATATTTTTAATGAGATCCTTCGGCAGTTTCCTTCGCAGGTTATTGACCTGAACACGGGCATTGGCCGAATCGACGCTGTTCTCCCAGATCTGTTCATACAGCATATCGAAGCTGACGACCTGGTTACGATAAATGATGAAAAGGTTGAGGATCTCCCCTTCTCTTTTACTCAGCGGTATCGGTTTTGATTGACAGGTGAGTTCATACGTTGTTACATTGTACCGGTGCTCCTGCGGAAGTTCAATGAAATTCTCGTTTGTCTTGAAACAGTTCGATTTGAGAGCGTGTTTGACTCGAAGCAGCAACTCTATCAGGTCAAAAGGTTTTTTTATGTAATCGCAGCAGCCGTGGGCATAGCCCTGGAGCATCGCATCGGCGCTTGACATAGAGGTCACAAAGATAGTGGGGATGGATTTGCCCTCATTGGCCAGCTCTTTACGCAGTGAAAAACCGTTCCACTCGCCGGGAACATTGACATCCAGCAACAGGAGGTCATACTCGACAGCGAAGATGGCATCAAACGCGTCATCGCTGTTTTCAAACCCGTCTACCGTATAGCTTTGTGATGTCAGAAACTCTTCGATACTCTCTTTTAAGATCATGTCGTCTTCCAGCAGAAGAATTCTCATTTTATCTGTCCTCTTGATTTTCTGTTCGAATTTACATCCAGCAGCAGGGAGATGAGTTCATCCTGCGAATAGCTTTTAAGCTGTTTGCGCAGTTTCTCCTCAAGTGCTATCCGGTCTTCTCTGTGCACACTTTTTTTCAGTAGCAGCAGCTCCTTATCCGTAAAATCCTGATAAGGATTTATAAATGGATTATGATTGATGGTAGAGTAGTAAAGATCTTTGCGGGCATAGGTAAAAAAAGTATCCAGCTCCTCTTCGAAGGCACTGAAAAGTTTGAGCTTTTTTTTAGAAAGTATCAGAACAAACGATCCGATATTCTGCCCCTCGCTGTTTAAGATCGCTTTGGCAAAATAGAAATGGTTATCCCCCTCCAGTATGCCTTGTCTCAATAAGGTGCCGACGCCTGCTTTTTGCAGATAGGCGATATGGTTAATATTCGCCCCGTCATTGGCCACGATGGTATCGCCTATGCGGGGGCTCTTTTTGAGCAGTACCGCCTGATCCTCATATTTTGTATCGAGCAGGACCAAAAGATCAACATCGTAATTGGCAAAATAGTTTTCCAGGGCATCAAATTTCTGTATCACTTCGACAAAACCGATAAATTTACCGTCTTTGACAATGGGAATGGAGGCAATCAATACCAGGCGTCTTGCCGCCTCGAAAGAGAGATGGGGTTCAAGGGTACGGGTCATCTCTTTAAGATCGGGACGGTACTCCTTGATGGGCAGCCCGGCATCGCGGTTGTCCCAGCTTCTTGCGAAGATGACAAAATCTTTTGTAACGATCTGTGTGTGAACCTCAGCCCCGCTGAATGTTTCCAAGGTGTTCATATACCGTTTTAAGATCTGGTAGCCTTTCCTGCCGTTATTCTTTTGTATTGCGGTCTGCAAAGTCTCGTTTTGCGAAAGCGAGAAAGCGAAGGCAAACGCTTTTGCCTTCTCCTGCTCAATCTGCTTGTCAAGCAGATTGATAAGAACAACGTCTACCCTGTTGACAAACTCCTGTCTGTTTTGGATAGAGAAGTAGACGATCGCTATGAGCAGGATCATTAACATCAAAGCAAGATATTTTTGATACAGTTTCACTTTGCGCTTTCCTTAAAAAAAAAAAATTTATTGCCATCTCACTTAGCTGTAATTTTATCATTTTTTCTTATATATACTGTGGGTTGATGCCTGCATATTATTGGATCTTGATATAAGCGGCCCCTTCTCTTTGCAGCTCAATCAGTTTAAGGACGCCGCCGGGTGTCACTTCAGTATAAGGCAGCAACTGCTCTTTCTTAACATTTTTCTTTTTCATCGTGTTTTCACAGACAAAAACTCTGAGGTTATCCCCGGCCAATTGTTTCAAAGCGTTTAAACGGCCCTCTGTGCCATTACCGGCAGGACCGCCTACAGTACAATAAGGCATTCTGGCAAAACCTGAGCCTTCGCAATCTTTCATTACAAACTGCAGGCCCGGCCCATAAGCGACAATGCTAATTTCGTAGTCTGTAAGGGTCTTTTGATAATGTTCTACCAAGTTATTCAAAGTGTTCAGCATAAAATGCACACGATTAACATCTGCAAAATCCAATGGATATACAATCTTTACAGGAGCAGTCTCCTCCTCTGCAGTTGCCGGAATGGCCATCATCATAACGGCAGCGATAACTGCCAATACTATATTTTTAATTTTCATTGCTTTTCCTTTCCTAAAAAGCAGCAGTAACTTGAACTGCTATGCGGTTGCCCATATTGTCAAGAACTTTCTGCGCATTGGTGTTGCCCGGAGCTTTGGCATCACGAATCTGGTAGTTTAAGTCCACGCGCGTTGCTCCCTTGAAACGGTATGAACAGCCGAGTGTTGCCGTTTTGAAATCTCTTTCGCCTTTCGTGTCATTCGTCAGACGGTTCAGATAGTCATACCGTCCGAAGACTTCAAACTTTTTAGGCACAATTTCATACTGAAGATTCATATAACCGCCGTCAGCCTTGTTCTCATCACCGACAGCAAACTGGAACTGCCAATCTTCTTTCAGTGGATCAGTATTGGTATCTTTTGCACCGGTAAAGATCATTCCTTTAGCTTTGACATATTCCGCTTCAAAACGAAGGCCGTGTTGATAATAGGTCATACCGACACCGTATCGTTTTCTTTTTGCATCCACTTCAGTTGTTGTTAACGTTGTGGAGTCCGTTGAAAGAAGGGTGCGTTTGCCGTTCTGACCCCAGATGTAGAACTTCATTGATTCGGTGTAATAACCTCTGGCCGGACCGAATTTGTCTTCCAAAGCCAAGTACCCGTAATGTGTCGCCTGTTTATCAGAAGCTTTCATCGAAATGCCGTTTCCGTTTCCGTACATATAGGCATAACTAACCGTCCAGCTTTTTGAAATATGCAAGGTATCAAAGATCTGTGCACCGGTATCTCTATACGCACCAATCGGTTGGTCGACAACAGTACTGGTGTAATGGACGGTAGAAGCACCGCCGGCGGCAGCGCCTGTCTGGGCAGTACCGACATCGGTAACCTGACGCTCAAGCAAGAGCTGATTGGACATCGTCGTAAACTCGATGTAAGGCGATACAAAAACAGCCTGCAGCCCCTCTTCACTACCCGGTGTCTTGAACATACCGACACGCAGTTTTGCTCCTGGAATATGTTTGAATGTAACCGAAGCATCTGTAAAGTAAGTCGCTACTTCTCTATGACCGGCAAGATTGTTGACAGCGTTGTTTCCAAACTCTGTCATGAAAAAATAATTAATTAGATTTTCATTATCTGCCATACCGCGTAAGGCAACTCTTGCACGAAAGACATTAAAGCCTGACTGATCTTTCAGGTCCGGATTAAGCAGTGAAAATGGCGTTTGATTGATCCCCGCCCCATTGACGAGAACATCGCCAAAGTCTTTTTTATAATTCGCCTGGATAAATCCCCACACTTTCGGTACTTTGCTTCGGTATGGTACGATCACACCTTTCGGTGCCACTAATTCCGGTTGCGCACCCTGTAGCATCAGCCAGTCTGCAGCATTAACCTGCGCACAGGATGCAAGCAGTGCCAAACCAAGAAACTTTGTTTTCAAAACAATTTTCATTTGTTTTCCTCATATAAGATAGAGGCAGTTTAGAATAACAATGAAAAGAAAGTGTAAAAGCTTTTTCGATTTGCATGCACCAGAGGGTGGGCAGAAGAGAGTTGTAGACAGAGACAAATAGGTTCTACTCGTCTAAAAGAAGTATCAAAACCCTGTTACTTTTTCTCGGCATCCGCCAGTGTAAGGCAGAAGAGCACCTCTTTGCCTTCTCTTTCCAGTGCCTCCACAGCCTGTGTCAGGGTCATCCCGGTTGTCACGATGTCGTCCACCAATATCACGAAGGCCTCTTTAAAGGACTTGATCTCAAACCTGCGCGGGTGAAGCAGACGGTACTGAAAACTTTTACCCGAATAGGTCTCTTTGCTTTTGGCGGTCAGCTTGTTGAAGCGGGGATGAATGTACTCGGATTTAAGTGCTCTGTTCAGGATCGCTGTATGCGAATAGCCGTGCTTGACATGCTCGTCAACCCCGAGCGAGGCCACCTCCTCTTCAAAACTGAAGTTATCGCTGAAGCGTTCAAAAGCGATCCTGGCTAATAGTGAATAGATATAATAACCCAGATCGGTATGCTTGGTATGGAGCAGTTTTTCAATATCTCTGTATTTGTAGAAGGAGTAGACGTCGATGTTGCCGCGGATCTTGCGTTTGTAAAGGGAAGGCTCGAGGTTTTCAGCCTGACAGGACCTGCAGATATGCATGGTCGACCATGAGGCACAGAGCAAGCACTTCATGCTTGCTTTGCTTTAATGTTGAATTTTAAATTTTGAATGTTAAATGAAAACAACCGAATCGCGCTGCGAACATATTTCCATTCAAAATTCATCATTCATCATTCAAAATTAAAATGGACTAGTCCATTTTCAGGACGGACATAAAGGCCTCTTGCGGCAGGTTGACCTTGCCGATCGACTTCATCCGTTTTTTACCCGCTTTCTGTTTCTCCAGGAGCTTGCGTTTACGGGTGATATCCCCGCCGTAACACTTCGCGGTAACATTTTTGCCCATTGATTTGACCGTCTCGCGTGCGATGACCCTGTTGCCCAGGGAGGCCTGGATCGCTACTTCGAAAAGCTGGCGGGGCACGATCTCTTTCATGTTTTTGACCAGGGCACGGCCACGGAACTCCGCCGCCGTTCGCGGGACGATGACCGAGAGCGCATCCACGACATCCCCGGCGACGCGTACATCGAGTTTGACCAGGTCGCCTTCACGGAAACCGGTCGGGTCATAGTCAAATGAGGCATAGCCCTTGGAGATCGATTTGAGCTTGTCGTAAAAATCAACGACGATCTCGTTCATCGGTATCGAGTACTCCAAAAGCACCCGCTGCTCGTTCAGATAGTCCATCTTGTTCTGTACACCGCGTTTTGCGATCAGAAGATTGATGACGTTGCCAAGGTACTCTGACGGTGTGATGATGGTTGCTCTTACATAGGGCTCTTCAATACGTTCGATCAAGTTGACCTCCGGAAGTTCCGAAGGGTTCTGGACCTCCAGCATCTCGCCGTTGTTCATATAGACATGATAGACGACCGAAGGGGCCGTTGCGATAAGATCAAGGTCAAACTCGCGTTCAAGACGCTCTTTGATGACCTCCATATGCAGCATACCCAGGAAACCGACTCGGAAACCGAAGCCCAGCGCAATGGAGGTCTCCGGCTCATATGATAGCGACGAGTCGTTGAGCTTGAGTTTGTCAAGCGCGTCGCGCAGGTCTTCGAACTTGTCGGTATCGATCGGGTAGAGTCCGGCAAAGACAAAGGGCTTTGCCGGTTCAAAATCGAGCACCGGTTCTGTTGCCGGATTTTTGGCATCGGTGATGGTATCGCCGACATGCACGGAGCCTACATCTTTCAGCCCGAGGACGACGATGCCGACCTCACCCGTTTTGATTGCCTGCGTCTTTTGGCGTTTAAGCGGGTGCGGGTACATCAGGTCAAGGACCTGGTGCTGCTCTTTGTTGCTCATCAGCAGGACGTTCTGGTTTTTGGTGATCTGTCCGTCAAAGACACGGACAAGTGCCAAAGCGCCGAGATAAGGATCGAACCAGGAGTCGTAAATAATCGCTTTGGCCGGTGCATCAGGATCGCCTTCGGGCGCCGGGATGCGGTCGACGATCGCATCGACAAGTTCATGGATACCGATACCCGACTTTGCCGAGACCAGAAGGGCATCCGTCGCATCGATGCCGATCGTGGCTTCGATCTCTTCCGCCACACGTTCAGGTTCCGCCGCAGGCAGATCGATCTTGTTGATGACCGGAACGATCTCCAGGTTGTTCTCCAGCGCCAGGTAGACATTGGCGATCGTCTGGGCTTCCACCCCCTGCGCCGCATCGACGATAAGCAGCGCGCCGTCGGACGAAGCCAGCGACTTGCTGACCTCGTAAGAGAAGTCGACGTGGCCCGGAGTGTCGATAAGGTTCAGAACATAGTGCTTGCCGTCTTTGACATAGTCGAGGCGCACCGATTGGGCTTTGATGGTGATACCGCGCTCCTGCTCGATATCCATCGTATCCATCATCTGCGAGGAGAGCTCGCGCTGGCTCACCGAGCCGCACTCTTGAATAATACGGTCGGCCAGGGTCGATTTACCGTGGTCGATGTGCGCAATAATGGAGAAGTTTCTAATGTGTTCTATTTTCATGGTCTTCCGGAAAAACGGTTTTTACCGTTTGAGATTTATGCAAAGAGTGAGTTGACACTCTCATTATGGTAGACACGGCGGATTACCTCGGCAAACAGAGGGGCTACCGTAAGAACTTTGATCTTGGCGTGCGGTTTGCTCACAAGGGTATTGGCGATGCAGAGTTCATCAAGACCGTCACCGTCAAGGTTGCTGTAGGCTTTTCCGCTCAGTACACCGTGAGTGGCGATGGCCATAACCGAAGCGGCCCCTTTGGCCTTAAGTGCGGCGGCGGCTTTGACCATAGTACCGGCCGTATCGACCATATCATCCACGATAATAACATCTTTGCCTTCCACATCACCGATGATGTTCATCACCTCTGACTCATTGGCCTTTTCACGGCGCTTGTCGACAATGACCATCTCAAGGCCGAGCTGCTCTGCGAAATAGCGTGCACGTGCCACCCCTCCGATGTCCGGTGATGCGACGACCGGGTTCGGAAGTCCTTTGGACTGCACATACTCTTTAAAGACGATCGAACCGTAAAGGTTGTCGACCGGTATACTGAAGAAGCCCTGTATCTGGCCGGCATGAAGATCGATCGTAACAACACGGTTGATGCCGGCAGTCTCGTAAAGATCCGCCACCAATCTCGCAGTGATCGGTACGCGAGGCGCTGCTTTGCGGTCTTGTCGGGCATAACCGTAGTACGGTACAACCGCCGTGATCGAACTTGCAGAGGAGCGGCGAAGCGCATCGGTCATGATTAGCAGCTCCATCAGGTTGTCATTGGACGGTGCACCTGTGGACTGAATGATAAAGACATCGCGCCCGCGGACACTTTCTGCAATCTGAACAGATATCTCACCATCTGAAAAACGTTTTACATCTGCCTTGGCCAATGGAACATCGAGGGTCTTGCACACCTCTTGAGCAAACTCGATAGACGAACTACCGGCAAAAATTTTATATCCGCGCATGGGGTCACCTTGGGTACTTTAATATTACTGCAATTATATCGAGTAAGGCTGAGGAGAGAGTAAAAAAAGAGAAGCTGACGATACCAAAAACAGACCACGGTCAGATCAGAAGCTGATTTAGGATCGTTGCAGCTGCCATATTGCCGACAACTAAACGATCCAGCCCCCGCCGATAAGCTTGTTGTCGTCATAAAAGACTGCCGCCTGTCCGGAGGCGACACCCAGAACCGGCTCTTCGAGCTTGATGGTTCCGCGGTTGCCTTTGATCTCGACATGGCACGGTACAGCGTGGGTACGGTAGCGCAGTTTGACCGTCGTGTCGAAGCTGGTACGGTCGTCGAACATGTTGACATCCTTGATCTCGACATCAAAACATTCGAGCTCCTCTTTGAGTCCCACGACGATCTGATTCTTCTCCGGGATGATCCTGGTGACAAAGTGCGGGTCATGCGCCCCCTTAACCGTAAAGCCCTTGCGTTTGCCAATGGTGTAGTGCATGTACCCCTTGTGCTCGCCGACGACATTGCCTTCAGCGTCAAGCACCTCGCCCGGCTGATCGACCTGGATATACTCTTTCAGGACATCGGTATAGGTGGTCTCGACAAAACAGATCTCGCTCGACTCCGCCTGCGAAGCAAAGGACTCCAGCCCCTCTATGCCCGCCGCGAACGCTTTGACATCTTTTTTATGTCTTGAGCCCAGCGGAAAAAGCAGACGCGGTACGATCGCTTTGTTGATGTAAAAGAGAAAATAGGACTGGTCTTTCGTATCATCCTCAGCCTGCAGAAGATAGGTGCCGTCATGCTGGATATAGTGCCCTGTTGCCAGGTAGTCGGCACCGACCTCATCGGCAAATTTCATCATCTCGCCGAATTTGAGATTACGGTTGCAGAGCGCACACGGGTTGGGTGTTTTCCCCTCTTTATAGGTCTCGATAAAGGGGTCGACCACCTTCTCTTTGAAGACGGTCTGCAGATCCAGAACATGCAGTTTGACCCCGGCAAAATCCGCCGCTTTTTGCGCTCTGGCCTGGTGGATCTCATGATAACCCGGTTTTGAATGGAGCTTGAGATAGACACCTTCGACCTCGTAGCCATCTTCCTTTAAGAGCATGGTGGAGACGGTAGAGTCCACACCGCCGCTCATTCCGATCAAAACTTTTTTACGACTCGGCATTTAGTGCCTCCCTTGCATTGAGCTGTTGGCCCTGATACGACTCGGCATTTAAGTGCCTCCCTCTGCTTTAGTGCTTAAGCTGTACGCCGCTGCGGCGCATCTATTATATTTAGTAATGGAATAATAGCAAAAAGAGTCTAAGCATGAGGCTATCCTTACCAGTTAATGTGGGTATTATAACCGCTGCTAAGAAAGTGAAAGGGTGGAACGAAGGGTTTTGACGGCTGGCACGTTTCAAAGCCTCTCTTGACTACACTATCCCCACGGCGATATCGCCGTTTTTGATAAAAAGTTCTGCCTTCGCGACAAATCTGCCCTCTTTATGTACCTGCAGATTTCCATAAAGCTTTAAATTCAGATAGCGTCCGTACTCGAGGCCCAAAAGCACGTCGTCATCCAAAAAACTGCCGGCGGCACACACAAGGTATCCTTTCGGATTCGATGCTTGTTCAATCGGTTCCTCAAGCAAAAGCCGCATCTCATCGTTCGTGGTCCGTACTATTTTTCCCCTGAAAGCCAGTGCATTGTCCATCAGCAGAACAATTCTCTCAAACGCATAGTCATCAAGTTTATAGCTTTGGCCCCGTTTCAGAACATCGGCATGAATCCACCCCTAAAACAGCCTCGACCTTTATCTTTTGCATATCTGTTTTGACTTGTTTTTCAGCCCCGGCAGGCGCAACACCCTCCAGTACCAGCTTCATCACACTTTTAGTGTTGCCAAGGAAAAATTCCAAAAAGTACACCTGCCGACAGCTACCGAACCCCTTGACTTTCTGCAGATGCGGCTGCAAAAGCTTCTGCGTCTCTCGGAACAAAAGTGCCAGAAATGCCTCATCCAGGGAACCCGGAGCGCGGTCATCTTCGAACCGGCTGCTCTTGCCGCCCAAAAGGCTCTCAATAAAAGCGTTCGCCAAACTATTTTCAATGCACAGATGGATGACAGTTCCCTGACGCCTGAAACTTTTGCAGCGATGCATACCGATTGTGCCTTTTTGGGTGACACCGTAGCTTCCGGCCTGCAGGCCGCTGCGCTGCAGGTAGTGCAGCAGCTCCTCTGCCGCATTGGCCAGAACGGCATCAGGCGCACTGCTTTGAACAGATTCCGGGCTTTCGGGTATCGCCGCAGGAGAGATCTCTAAAAGAGCCCTGATCTCATCTTGTGAAAGCAGCTCTTTTGTCTGCATCAGAACTGCTCGCACAGTCGTTTCAGCAGACCCGCCAAACCGCTCTCTTTCGGCTTCACGTAGACCTGCCGTTCCAGCTTTTTCACCAACTCCCTTGCAATGGTACGTATATCGCGGCTTGGACCGCTCTGAGCATGGGTCTGGCAGAAAAGGGCCCGCCGCTTGACAGCGGCGGAGACCTTTTGATCGGCATTGATCTTGCCCAGAAAACGCAGGTCCAGATCTTCTCTGATATTGGCCCGCGCCACCTTCTCGATGCGTTCAAAGATTGAAAGCGCTTCCTGTTCATTGGCAACCTGATTGATCACCATCAGCATATCGTTTCGCTCACGTGCCGCCACTTTTACCGTCGCATAGGCATCTGTAATCGCCGAGGGATCCGGCACCGTGACGATGATGACATCATCGGCAACCTGCAAAAAGAGCTGGGTATTTTTACTGATGCCGGCGCCCGTATCGATGATCAAAACATCCAGATCATTCAGCGCTTCGGCCTCTTTCATAAACTGTTCAAAGATCGCCGAATCAGAGTAGTTGAGTATCTCCTCGCCGCTCTCACCCGGTATCAGGATCAGATTATCCGCCACATGGATCAGTATCTCATCCAGACGTGCTTCGCCCTTTAAGAGATGCAGGATGTTTTTTTTGACAGAGACGTTGAACATCACATCGAGATTGGCCAGACCGATATCGGCGTCAAAGATCCCCACCTTGACACCCGCGGATGCAAGGGTATAGGCTAAGTTCGAGCTGATTGTGCTTTTACCGACCCCGCCTTTGCCACTGGTGACGGTAATAAAACGGGTCTTTTTGGCACGGTTATTTTTATGCATCAGCGTCTTCCTAACATTTGGAGGGGGATCAGTACGCTCTCGCGTTCATGCCAGTGCGGATGAGGCAGTGTCAAACGCGCTGTCTTCATCCGGACATCATCAAAAAAGAGCAGGTCCAGATCCAGCGTGCGCGGTGCGTTGGCAAAACTGCGTTTACGGCCGAAATGTTTCTCGACTCTCAGCAGAAAGGCCAACAGCTCTCTGGGGTTCATCGATGTGGCCACCTCAATGACCGAGTTAAAAAAATCATCCTGCTCTGCATAACCGAAAGGAGGATTCTGTAAAATCGGGGCTGTGTGCAGGACAACGATCCCTTTTTGACGCTTTAAAAAATGGTAGAGATGGTGAAATCGACGTTTGACATCACCGATGTTGCCGCCTATACCGATAACGGCGCGATGGCGGAAGTGCTTAGAACTCGTGTACGATGCAGGGTAGCCTCTCTCTATGAAGAGCCTAAGCCCGGGCGAGAGCTCTCGTACGATCCCCACGGCGGTTACGCTTGTGGCTGCGCCGCTGCCTGTTGTGCCTGCATCGCCTGGATCTCTTGCATGATCTGAGACATGCCGAGCATTGCCAGGTGGTACCCGAACGGACCGAATCCGACAATTGACGAAGTACAGACCGGAGCGATCATGTTGACTTTTCTAAACTCTTCGCGGCGGTGAATATTGGAGATGTGCACCTCGATCGTCGGGATCGACACGGCAGAGATCGCATCGCGAATCGCGATAGAGGTGTGGGTATAGGCCGCAGCATTGATGATGATGCCCTGCGCTTCGCCGTAGCACTCCTGGATCTTGTCAACGATCTCACCTTCCAGGTTTGACTGAAAGAATTCGACCTCCATGTTGTTTTTGTCTGCAAAGTCTTTCATCTGCGCATGGATCTGCTCAAGTTTCATCGGTCCGTAGATCTGCTGTTCACGAACACCTAACATATTAAGATTTGGACCTTGAATGACGACAATTTTCATTGATAACCTTTGTTTTGTATAATTGCCTTGCATTATAGGTAAAGATTTATTTTAATACCTTGAAACAGCCCTGTTTTCTAAACAGCCTCCAACATCTAAAGCGATATAATCATTAACAGAAACCATAGGACAAAGAACTATTATGAAAATAATCACCCCTGAGACAATTCTATCCCCCGCCCAACAGCTTAGTGGACAGGGTATCGCTTTTGACACCCATATAAGGGCGATCGCTCCGCTGGATGAGCTGCTGGAGCAGTTTCCGGATGCCGAGTTCATCGATACCCCGCTGCACTCCATGGTGATGCCGGGGCTCATCAATCCTCATGTCCACCTCGAGTTCTCGGGCAACAAAAGCACTCTCAAATACGGTTCGTTTATCGAGTGGCTCTACTCGGTCATCGAACACCGTGACGAGCTCATCGGAAGCTGCGATGAGAGCTGCATGAAAAAGGCCTGTGACGACATGTTGGCCAACGGCATCACGACCTTCGGTGCGATCAGCTCCTATGCGATGGACCTTGAGGTCGCCGCGGGCGCGAAGCAGAAGGTCGTCTTTTTTAACGAAGTGATCGGTTCGCAGGCCACGATGGCCGACACCCTTTACAGTGACTTCCTCTCGCGGCTGGAGAGCTCGCAGGAGGTGCAGCGCGAAGGTTTTATCCCGGCTATCGCCATCCACTCGCCCTATTCGGTCCACCCCGCCCTTATCAAACGGGCGCTTGAGCATGCCAAAAAGCATGACCTCTTGACGAGCGCCCACTACATGGAGAGCCCGGCCGAGAAAGAGTGGCTCGAGAGCAACAGCGGCGATTTTCAGCCCTTTTTCAAAGAGTTCCTGAAACAGGAGTATGCCGTCAACACCTCCAAAGAGTTTCTGGCACTTTTCAGAGAGAAGCCGACCCTGATGACCCATGTGGTGCAGGCCAACGAAGAAGAGCTTAAAACACTTGCGGCAGACGGCCACACCGTTATCCACTGCCCCATCTCAAACCGTCTGCTCGGCAACGGTACGATTGATCTTGAAAAGCTTGAACAAAACGGTGTCCCCTGGGTCATCGGCACAGACGGGCTGAGCTCAAACTACGGGCTCGACCTGATCGAGGAGATGAAGATCGCCCTCTTCATGCACGCCGGTGCCGACCTCTTGACGCTTGCGCAGAAGCTGCTGACCAATGCGACCAGAGAGAGTGCCAAAGCACTGAAGCTCAACACCGGCGAGATCGCTGTCGGCAGAGAGGCCGATCTGCTTGTCATCGACCTGGAGTCCGCACCGAACGAGCAGCTGCCGCTGCATTTACTTCTGCACGGCTATAATATTGACCAAGTTTATATCAACGGCCAGTCCGTTAAAGAAGGAAAATAATGGAAGGTCTTAAAAAACTCTTTCTGCCCATCACAGCAACCCTTGGTTTTATCCAGAAATATTTCAAATCGATGCTCTTTTTGCTGCTGCTTTTTCTGCTCTTCGCACCGGCCAGCGAACAGACACTGGTTCCCAACAATCTGCAGGAGGTCAAGCTGATCGGACCGATCTTTGATACGACGGAGGTGGTCGAGGAGCTGGACAAGGCACGCAAGAGCGACCAGATCAAAGGGGTTTTGCTCACTGTCGACTCTCCGGGCGGTTCCGTTTCGCCCTCGATCGAAGTGATGGAGGCGGTCAAACGCCTTAAAGAGACCAAACCTGTCGTCGTCTATGCTGCAGGGACTCTGGCAAGCGGCTCCTATTATGCCTCTATCTGGGCCGATGAGATCATCGCCAACCCCGGATCGATGGTGGGCTCCATCGGTGTCATTTTGCACGGTGCCGATGTCAGTGAACTGATGAACAAGATCGGAGTCCGCTCCCAGGTCATCCAAGCCGGCAAGTACAAACAGATCGGGACGATCGACAGAGAGTGGACCCCGGATGAGAAAAGAGAGTTGAACAAGGTGATCCAGGGAACCTATGCAATGTTTGTCCATGACGTCGCAACGGCCCGCAATCTTGATGAAAAAAATTCCGCGCTCTATGCCGATGCCCATGTCTTTACCGCCAAGCAGGCAAAAGAGGTCGGCCTGATCGACACGCTGGGTGTCGCCTATGATGCCAAAAAACGTTTAGAGATTTTAAGCAAAGTGCAGAAACCGGAATGGAACAAAGAGGATAAATTCGAGAAACTGATGAAGCGTTTCTCAGCCGAAACAGCCTTGATGATAAACACCTATTTTCCGGCGGTCTCGCTGCGCTGATCGTTACGATCAGCTTTCCGGCCTACTCGAGCGTTTTTTCCCAGAAGAGCGCTTTTCCCGCAGCCGGGTCCAGCTCATAGCCGCCGAATCCAAACTTTACATAGGCCGATTGAGCCGCCAGATTTCCCTCCAGGACTTCCAAAGTGATCTTGCAGCATCCAAGTGCATTGGCGATCTCTTCGACTTTGGCCAGCATCAGCTGGCTGATGCCTTTTCCCCGAAAATCGCCCAATACGACAAAGTCATGGATATTGACGATCGGTTTGCATTTAAAAGTGGAGAAGGATTCAAAACAGTTGGCCACTCCGGCAGGGGCATTGTCGACGTAACAGAGCAGCGTAAAGGCATGCGGAATCTTTGACAGCGCAGGAAGCAGATTTTCTCTGGTATAAGAGGTGAGGGGCGATCCGCCGCCCATCGGGTCCTGTGCATAGTGCTCCAGCAGCAAAAGAATATCTGCTGCCTGCTGCTTATCCTGATAGTCCGCGACAACGACCTCAATATTCATCTCTTTTCTCCGGATCAATCCAGCAGGGTCACTCTGAAACGCCGGCCTTTCATCTTGCCGTCACGGATCAGGTTGAAGGCCTTCTTTGCTTTTGAACGATCGACTGCGACATAGGAGCGCATCGCCGTCACCGTAATGTCGCCTATCTCATCGCCCCTAATCGTTTTGTCCGCGGTGATTGCCCCCACGATGTCTCCGGGCCGCAACTTCTCTTTCTTGCCGCCGTCGATCTTCAGCGTAACATACTTCGGCGAGTAGAGCTCGTTATGTTTGAGTTCATCGAGAGAGCCGTAATTGACGGTTGTTCCCATCTGGGCTTCGATCTCTGCTATCTTCTTCTCTTCGCGGGGGGTATAAAGGGTGTCGGCAATACCGCTTTTGCCCGCACGTCCCGTCCGGCCGACACGGTGGACATAGATCTCGCTCTGATTCGGAATCTCGTAGTTGACGACCAGTTCAAGGTCTTTGATGTCCAGCCCCCTCGCCGCCACATCGGTGGCCACCAGGATCGAGGCACTTCCGTTGCTGAACAGCGTCAACACCTCCGTGCGTTCGCGCTGCTCAAGGTCGCCGTGAAGCGGAAGCGCATGCAGCCCCCTGTCGTTCAGGTAGCCGCTCACCTCGTCACAGGTCACTTTCATGTTGCAGAAGACGATACACGAAGCCGCCTGGTGGTGCAGCAGCAGTTTGAAAAGGTCTGCATCTTTGTCGCGCTCGCTTGTCTTGTAGAAGGTCTGGACAATGTCCGGCCGTTCTTCGCTCTGCTCGACACTCACCTGCTTCGCATCTTTCATGATACTGCGGCTCAGGGCCTCGATCTCATCAGGGTAGGTCGCGGAAAAAAGAAGCGTCTGTCGCTGTGCCGGCATGTGCGAGATGATCTGTTTGATATCATCCAGAAAGCCCATGTCCAGCATGCGGTCAGCCTCGTCAAGGACCAGCGTTGTGATGTTGTCCATATCAAGGGTGCCCTTGCCGATGTGATCCTGGATACGCCCCGGGGTACCGACGATGATGTGGGCGCCATGCTCCAGCGAGATGCGCTGCGGCGTCAACGGCACACCACCGCAGAGGGTCAGGATCTTGATGTTGTGCTGGTAACGCGCCAGGTTCCGCAGTTCCTGCGCCACCTGTTCCGCAAGCTCGCGTGTCGGACACATGATCAGCGCCTGAATGCGCCACTTTTTCACGTCAAGCTTGTGCAGCAGCCCCAGACCGAAGGCCGCCGTCTTGCCGCTTCCCGTCTTGGCTTTGGCGATCAGGTCGTGGCCTTCGAGGATGATCGGCAGGCTCTGCTGCTGGATCGGTGTCATCTCGGTATAGCCGATGGCGTTTAAGTTGTCGATCATCGCTTGTTCAAGGGGGAGGTTGGAAAAGAGTTTGGTATTCATGAGGCTTCTTTGAAATGTAGTTAATGCGACATTATACTACTACATCTCCGGAACCCGAAATCGCCCCGCAACAAGGGGGCTCTTCAGCGCAAAAAAACTAGGCGCAGTGCTCAACACGGATCATCTGCATGTTATCGCTGTTTTCGGTCAGAATTCTCGCGACCCTCTCCTGCCAGAGCTCACCGAAAATCTTGAGCTCTTCTGCACTTGCTTTGCCCGCCATCACTTTGGGCATCAGAAGCTGCATCTCCGGTTTCGGCGGCACGGCGTCCGGGTTGTAATAGAGATCCACGCAGGCGCCGTTGTCCACTCGTGTGAATCGGGCGTTCGAAGGTACTGCTGCATCGAAGTCCATCAGAGAGTGGCGTGCGAACCTGCCGTTAATTCCTTTGAAACCGCCGATGCCTGCGGCCCCCGTAATATGCGAGACGACATTGCCGATAACGCCGGAAACCCCTTCATCCTGCGACTCGGCAAAGGCGACGCTTATATTGCCGCGAATGGCCTTACCTTCTGGATAAAGCGCTTTGATCGCTTTGAGTGTCATCAGGTATGCCCCGCCGACCGTCGGGCAGCTGTGGCCTGCCGCTTTCACGACATCGAGATAGCTAAAGGTCACATCGCCGTCGGTAAAGGTGCCCAGCAGTTCGGAGAGGGGGGCTTTCATCTCAATCGTCTCAACGGTGTCAAAAAAGTCCGGATAATTCATCGGCTCTCCTCAATTTTCGTCTGAGTATAACAGATGGAAAACAATCGCTGCTTGACCTGGGACAAGTTATAAAAGCTGATCTCGCCTCTAGAACTGTGTGATCTTTTCGACAACGGCGGTAACGCTTCGCGAAGCATCCAATGCTTCAAAGCTGTCGCCGACCGCCAGCTCGGAAAGGTCGATCACCTTGCCCTCTCTGGCGACCTGTGCGTACCCTTTTCTGCTTTTGAGTCTGGGGTCCTGAGCCTGAAGCGCCTGCAGAAGTGTCGTAAGCCTGTTTTGGCTCTGTACGATATTGCTGTTTGCCTGACGTGTCAGGTTTTCGGCGACCGGGGCAACTCTGCGGGCGGCATTTTCGGTAACGAAGTTGATACTCTGATCAAACCGTGCTTTGAGCTGAACGATCTCTTCAAGCCTGTTCTTGATGCGCTGTTCGATAGAGTGACGTTGATAGGAACTTTTGAGATGGGTAAGCTTTTCGCCGGCGGTGTAGAGTTTTTGCTGAAGGCTACGGGTAAACTGCTCCCCCAGGACATCGATGGTCTGAAACAGCTCGTTCTGGTCCGGCAGGATCATCTGCATCGCAGCACTTGGCGTCGGTGCCCGCAGATCGGCGACAAAATCGCTGATCAGCCAATCGATCTCATGGCCGACTGCGGAGACGACAGGGGTCTTGGCTGCAAAGATGGCATTGGCTACGATCTCTTCATTGAAGCCCCAAAGGTCTTCCATACTCCCGCCGCCGCGGCTCACCACGATAATATCAAAATCCTGACTATCCGCCGCCTGTATGGCATTGACGATCGAAGGTGCTGCATTCTCGCCCTGGACAACAGTGTCATAGACAAAGAGCCGGGCCAGAGGCCAGCGGTGCCCGGCAACGCGCTGCATATCCTGAAGTGCGGCGCCCGTAGCGGAGGTGACAAGCGCGATCCGCTTCGGAAACTTCGGCATCGGTTTTTTGATCTCTGGCGCGAAATAGCCCTGTGCGTTCAGCTTTGTTTTCAGCTGTTCGAAGGCCAGGGCCAGTGCACCGTGTCCTGCGGGTTCGATATTGAAGGCATTGATCTGGTAGCTTCCGCGCGGTGTATAGACGGTGATCGCCCCTTCGACAATCACTTTGAGCCCCTCTTCCAGGCGGAACTTCAGCTTGGAAGCGTTGCCGCGGAACATCACGCCGCTGATCGCCGAACCGGCATCTTTAAGGGTAAAGTAGACATGCCCGCTGTTGTGGTGGGTGATGCGTGAGAGTTCGCCTTCGACATAGACACGCACAAAGGTGCTCTCTAACAGCCCTTTGATCTGTTCATTAAGTGTCGAAACGGTTATGGCTTGCTGCATGAAAAAGACGTTATTTTTTTCTAGCAATGATCAGCGTCGAGATGTCCATTGAAAAGCTCTCGGTGTACATGATCTCAAAGCCGGCCTCTTCGAGCTCTTTCTGCATATTGGCAACGGTCAAAAAACCCTCGATCGAGTTGGGAAGATACTCATATGCCTCAAGGTTCTTGGAGATGAAACCGCCTACTTTCGGCAGGATCCTGTTCATATAGAAGTCGCGTACCCTGCCGAGCAGAGAAGGATGTTCGTTTTTCATGAATTCCAGGATTACGACCATGCCCCCCGATTTCAGTACACGGTTAAACTCTTCAAGCCCTTTCTGGCGTTCAACGACATTGCGGATACCGTAAGAAATAGAGAGCATATCCGCCTTTGCATCTTCCAGGGGGATCGCTGTCGCAGGCGCGATCACAAAATCATAGTCAGGAAACTTCTTGCGGCCGACGCCGACCATGCCCTCTGAGGGGTCAACACCCAAAAGTTTCTCGACCCTGATGCCGTTTTTGTCGGCTTGGCGTCGCCAGTAATCCATCATATCGCCTGTACCGCAGGCCACGTCGACGATCAGGTCGATCTCATTTTGACCATAGTAGCCAAAGGCTTTGTCACACCCTTTTTTCCGCCAGCTGCGGTCAACACCCATACTCATCACACGGTTGGCTTTATCGTATGTCGGGGCGATGTCGTTGAACATATTGACGATTTTTTCTTGTTTTTCCATCTCTTTTATAACACTCTTTCTACTGGTTTTTTCGTTGCATCCACAACATCAGGTCAGAACCGCTTGTCTGTGAATGGAGGATCTTGAAATCATTTTCAGAATTTGTAAAACGTATTGTACCACCGCTTTTGGGTGCGACAAAACATAAGTAGCTGTCAACGATATCTTTCGTCGCTTCGAACATCGTGGGGCCGCCTTCAATCAGCACATTTCTGTACCCGCTGATCCTCTCCAGCGATGACTCGACATAGACATCCCGGCCTTCAACACTGAAAAGCGGAATGCTCTTGTCAAACTCTTTATCTCTTGAATAGATGAGCACATCACACACTTTGCCGTCAACCAGGCGTGCGTCGAGTGTCGGTCTGTCGCTGCGCACCGTCTCGCCGCCGATAACAATCAAATCGCACGCGTCACGCATGGCATGGACATGGACTCGTGAGGCGTGCGAAGAGATCACCCCGCCGTCTATTGTCCCGTCCAGCCGTTGCGCCCATTTAAACGTGACATAAGGCTTCTTCTGCCAGACAATAAATGGTTTGAGAAGGTCTGCCGCAGCCTTGCTGCACTCTGCCATCTTGACGTCGCAGCCGTTCTCTTTCAGTATCCTGATACCCCCTGCAGCCTCGGCGTTCGGATCGATATGCCCCACAACGACCTTTTTGATCCCCAGTGCCTTGATGAGCATGGCGCACGAAGGCGTTTTGCCATGGTGTGCACAGGGTTCAAGTGTCACATAAAGCGTGCAGTCGGCAAAAATATTGTTGTGATTTGTACTGAGAAAATCATGAATCTCGGCCGAAGAGATAAGCGCTAAAACGGAACTGTCATCACGCAAAACAGAATAGGCCATCTGCAGTGCATGGACCTCTGCATGCGGCTCCCCTGCTTTTTCATGAACACCGACCGAGATGATCTTGCCGTGTTTGTCAACGACAGCACATCCGACAGCCGGGTTTGGAAAAGTGAGGCCCTGATATTCCCACGCCGAATCAATAGCGACCTGCATCGGGGAAGGACCATGAAGCAGCATTACAAAGTTTCTCTGTTTTTATGTTTTTGAAGGAGAATTTTTAAAGGAGTTTGAGCGAGCAGCACGTGGCTTACCACTCAAAATAGGTTGATGCTTTGGAGATGTCGTTAAAAGAGATACTCTTTTCACCCTCTTCGGTTTCGATGGTGATCGTCTCGCCCTCGACACTTTTCAGCGTTCCTTGAAGTTTTATTTTATCAAGGGTCTGTACTCTTACTTTTTCACCCAGTGAGCATTCAAAGTGCGAAAGGGTCTTAAGTCTGCGCTCTATACCGGGAGAACTCACTTCGAGACGGTACTCGCCGCGGAGCGGCGGTGTAACGTCCAGAAGCGGCGAGATCAGTTTTGTCACCGTGACAACCTGATCCATCTTGACCCCGCCTTCGTTCGGCGACGAGATGTTGACGCGGTAGATCGTCTCGTCATTTTCATTCAGGGTTGTGATGTCGTAGAGTCTAAGACCGAGCGATTCGACTACACTTTTAATATCAGATTCAAGACTCATCACTCTTCTCCTTCGCGATCTGTTTAAACAGCTCTTCTATATTCTTACTCTGTTCCAACTGATCGTCAAATTCGAAGGTCAGTCTTGGACAGCGGAACCACCCCTGGTCTTTCATACAATGGTTTTCGATGATAGCACGCGCTTTATCGAGCTGGCGAATAAATTCGCTACGTTCTTTCTCTGTGTAGTCATGCGGGTCCAGGTAGACCTTGGCATCACTCCGACCTTTGGAACAGCGTACTTCGATAACATCGAGCTCCCGCAGGCGTGCGTCGTTGAGCTGCGAAAGCGCTTCGGGAACGAGCTCGCCTAAAATGGAGTCGTAGCGTTTTAGTTTAATTTCGGCAGGTGTCAAAGTTCTACTTTTTGCTCGACTTTTACAAAAGTCTCGATGACGTCGCCGACTTTGACATCTTCGTAACCTCTAAGGACGACACCACACTCAAGACCTTTACCGACCTCTTTGACATCGTCTTTGAAGCGCTTAAGGGAATCAAGCGTACCTTCATGGATAATAACGCCGTCGCGAATAACACGGACAAGTTCGCCGCGGACCATTTTTCCGTCAACAACGATACAGCCTGCAACCATCCCTTTAGGGATCTTGAAGACTTCACGGACATCAGCTTGACCTGAATGAGATTCCGTATATTTAGGCGCCATCATACCTGTCAGCATGCCGGTGATATCATCGATCAGCTGATAGATGACCGTGTAGGTCTTGATATCAACACCTTTCTGTTTTGCAATCGCTTTCACGCTGCCGGTAGGACGGACGTTAAAACCGATCAGCACGCAGTTCTCGGAGTTGTTAACAAGTTCAACGTCGTTTTCGGTAATACCGCCGACACCGGAAGAGATGATCTCGACTTTGACCTCTTCGTTACGCAGTTCGCTCAGGCTTGATTTGATCGCTTCGAGAGAACCGTGGACGTCTGTTTTAAGAACCACTTTAAGCGCTTTGAGCTTGCCTTCCGTGATCAGTGCAGTCAACTCGTCAAACGAAGTTTTTGTACTGGCGGAAAGCTCTTTCATACGGTCGTAATCAGCACGTTTCTGTGCCAGCTCACGGGCCTCTTTATCGGTATCCATGGCAATCATTACTTCACCTGAAGGCGGGACTGAGTTTAGTCCTACAACAACAGCCGTTTCTGACGGAGAAAGGGTCTTGATCATTTTTTTCTGATCATTGATCATCGCTTTGACACGACCGTAAGAGGCACCACATACCACATAGTCGCCCACTTTAAGCGTACCGTTCTGCACAATAACAGTGGCTACCGGACCGCGCCCTTTTTCAACCGTACTTTCAACAACAACCGCTTTGGCTTTTGCCTCAGGGTTCGCTTTAAGTTCAAGTACTTCTGCAAGCAACAGGATATTATCGAGCAGCTCTTCTATTCCCGCACCTGTTTTGGCAGAAAGCGGTACAAACTCGGTATCGCCGCCCCAATCAACAGGCGTGATCCCGCGTTCAGCCATCTGGCCTTTGACAAGTTCCGGGTTGGCAGACTCTTTATCCATCTTGTTCACCGCAACGATGACAGGTACACCTGACTCTTTGGCGTGTTTGATCGCTTCTTCAGTTTGCGGTTTAACGCCATCATCAGCTGCAACAACAATGATGATAATATCCGTTACCTCTGCACCGCGTGCACGCATTGCGGAGAACGCAGCGTGACCCGGAGTATCAAGGAAGGTAATCTTTTTGTCACGCTGTTCTACCGTGTAAGCACCGATGTGCTGCGTGATCCCGCCTGCTTCGCCGCTGGCGACGCGTGCACTACGGATCGCATCGAGCAATGAGGTCTTACCATGGTCGACGTGGCCCATAATGGTGATGACCGGCGGACGCTCTTTCATATTTGCATCTTCAGCTATTTCAGCTTCGTCATACTCATTTTCATAGTTAAAGGCATCTTTAGGGTCGATCGTTGTTACTTCAACACCAAACTCTTCGGCAATGATCTCGATCTCATCTTTTGAGAGAAAATCATTTTTCGTGACCATCTTGCCAAGATCGAAAAGGACCTTGATGACATCAGACATACTTTGACCGAGCGCTTCGGCAAACTCGTAAACACGAATATCTTCAGGGATCTCTACGTGCGTAACAACCTCATTTTCAACCACTTTGGTATATTTACGACGTTTACCGCGAGAGACCTGACGAGGACGATTCCCGCCTGGCTTCTTAGGTCCACCGCTTCGGCCAGCCGGACGAGGCTGACGAGGTTTACGCGGTTCTTCCGGTTTCAACTCTTCTTTGTTGACTTCACTCAGATCCAGGAGAACCACTTGGTCCTCTTCATAATCCATTGAGACGTCAGACATGCTGCCACCGAAGATATCGAGTGATTGCCCTTGAGACTTTTTGGAAGTCGGCGCACCTTTTTGTCTCTTTTTTGTCTTTCGCTCAGCAAGCTCTTTTAGTGCATCTTCGCTCACCTTACCGTAAGTAGAGAGTCTCGCGGCAGCCGAAGAAGCTGTGGCGGCGGCGGCATTAGGATCGACCTTTGGCTTTTTCTTTTTAACGATCGTAAGTCCGGAACGTTTGATCGGCGCAACTACTTTCGGTCCGACCTCCGGTTTTGTCTCAGTTTTTTTGTCTTCAGTCTTTGTCGGCTTCTCTTTGGACTCCGGCTTTGCCTCAGCCTGTTCTTGAGGTCTGCTCTCTGAAGCACTCTCTTTTTCTTGTGCTGCAGGCTCTTTTTTCTCTTCTACAGCCGGTTTTTCTTCTTTGCTCGGAGCTTCTTCCTCTGTTTTCGACATTTTTTTAACGATAACTTTAGGTTGTGCAGGTGCGGGAGCCGGTGCGCCGTTCATGATAAAATTCATGATCTGTTCGGCATCGTTCATCGATACAGATGATGAGGCTGTTTTTATATCCAAGCCCATCTCTGCAGCTTTTTCTACAACCTCTTTTGAATTTATACCGAGCTCTTTAGCAATCTCGTGCACTCTAACTTTGTCTGACATCAGCGATGATCTCCTTTAATTGGGTCGAAAGGTACTTCATATCCCCACTCTTACATACCCGAGCCAAGGACCGGGTAACTTTTTTTTCGTCTTCTATACAGGTGGAACAGAGATAAAAACTCCGTCCAATCCCACTGTGAAAACTTAGATGTTGTTCCTTGCATTGTAAGCGGAACAGAGCTTTCTGTTCAAAACGTCCGCGGCAAGTAACGCACATTCGTTGGGGATAGTTTACATTGGGCGCCATTATACCTTAATCTTCCTTCAATATATGGAGTTGTTTCAAATCCCGGCGTCTTAACGCTCGGTAATGATTCCATCGTTATCAAAATCCAAGGTCTTCACCATATAATCCGGATATTGTTTTGCAAAGATCTCATGGAGCTTCTGCGCATCTTCATCATAGACCATAGAGAAAAAAGTTGAGCCTGAACCTGAAAGTGTGCTCATCAGGGCACCTTCCTCATAGGCTGTCTTTTGAATTGCAAAAAGCTCGGGAAGCATCTTCATACGCACTTTTTGATGAAAACGGTCCTGGGTGGCAAGACGCAGCATCTCCCAGTCTTCGTTAAAAAATGCGGCAACGGTCAATGCCGCATGGGAGAGGTTAAAAACAGCATTTTCCTTGGAATAGGATCGCGGCAGCAATGTTCTGGATTTCGCCGTTGAAATGGGTTTGTTCGGAATCACGACAACCGCTTTGATGTAATCAGGCAGGTGCTTTTTCTGTGAAAAGACCTTCTGCTTTTCCACTGTGGCCACGTTGAAGCCTCCCATTACGGCGGGCGTAATGTTGTCAGGATGCGATTCGTACACAAGGGCGTGGTTCAGAATACGGCGTTTCGACACACGTACACCGGCCGCTTCATGCGCTGTTGCGATCGCCGCGACGATCACGGCGGAGGAGCTGCCCAAACCGCGCGAAAGCGGAATGTTGTTATAGAAAGTAAACTTAAAGTTTTGACGCTTGGTCGTCAGGCGTTTATAATGGTCGTTAAAGATGCTGACGAATAGGTTGTTGCCTTTAAGACGCGGGTTGCCTTCACCCTCCCCTTTGATACTGACACTTAAAAAACGCGATGGAGTAAACTCGACACGATTGCGCAGATCTACCGCCAATCCCAAAGAGTCAAATCCAGGTCCTAAATTTGCACTGGTAGCCGGTACGCTTATTGTCACTATATAGGTCCTTATCCAACCGCGCCGATGCCGTAAAAAGGCGCAGTTTCTTCACTAAAATCTTCTAATTTTAAATCTTGGGGCAGAGTAAATTCCATTAAAGGCACTTCACTGAAACTCTGCGTCTCAATCATATCCGTATTTTTAACAAAATAGAGCTTTCCAACCGCTTTGATAGGGGCATTGTTGTTAAAGTAAAAAGCATCTGTTGCCAAAAGGGCTATATTTTTGACAATACAGAGCGTACGTAAAAAAATATAGCTCACCTTGATCGCCATAAAACTGCCCGGGCCTTTGGCATAGACAATATGTCCTATCGTAAAACGTGACAGCAGCTCTTTAAAGATCTCGGGCAGGATCTCGGAACTGCGTTCATCACTTTTTATCGTCTCAATGAGTTTTCTGTCTTTATAGACGCCGATCATCAGCGGCGGGGTCAGTGCGATGACAACCAGGTCATGCATAGGCTTTTGCCATCTCCCGCTCTTGCTCGCCGGAGAGTTCGACCACTTCAAAGCTCTCAGGATCTTTTAAAAGTGCCAATGTAAGCTTATGATTAAGGTCATGGCTGCCCGCAAAAGCTTCATACGAGCCGATAAAATTGAGTCCGAGCAGCGACATGTCACCGATGGCATCCAGGATTTTGTGTCGTACAAACTCATCGGTGTAGCGCAGACCTTCAGGGTTCATCACTTTTTTGTCATCCAGACCGATGGCGTTATCAAGACTGGCCCCCAGTGCCAGCCCCTTTGACTGCAGGTACTGCATCTCATGCAAAAAGCCGAATGTACGTGCACGCGCGATCTCTTTTTTGTAGTTGATCTTGTTAAAGTTCAGCACAAAGCTCTGTTTGTCAATAACCGGGTGCTTGAATTTGATCGTAAAGTCATATTTCAAATCGTTCGAAGGCATCAATTTGACATATTTGTCGCCCTCTTTGACACTGACCTCTTTTTTGATACGGATGATCTTCTTAGGCATATTCAGGTTTTGAATACCCGCTTCATCCAGCAAGATGCAGAAACTGGCACTTGAACCATCCATTACCGGCACCTCATCCGCATCGACAATGACGCGGAGGTTATCGATCCCATAGGCATAAACAGCTGAGAGCAGATGTTCGATCGTTGAGATAAAATGCCCTTCGCGCCCGATCACCGTCGCCATCTTGGTATCAACAACATTCTCTGGTTTAAGCGGAATGGAGACCCCGACATCTTTGCGGTAAAAGATGATACCGCTGTTGGCTTCAAGCGGTTCCAGCCGCAGACGCACAGGATTACCCTTGTGCAGGCCTATCCCGACCAGTTCTACCGCTTTTTTAATTGTCGTCTGTGTCACACCTATCCTTTATCAAAGGCTCCACTCTATATGAAGTTATTCTTGTAGTATTATAGCTAATAATTATTATTGTTGATTGATCAGCTTTCTCGCATCACGCATGGGGTCGGTAATGCTTTTGCGGATCCAATCCTGATCCATCCACTCCTGCGGGCGGACCTCTATCCCTTGGACCAGCACGCCGAAGTGAAGATGATCACCCATCGCATAACCGCTTCGTCCCGATTTGGCTATCGTCTCATTGGAGTGGAGGGACTCTCCCTCTTTGACCAATACGCTCGAACAGTGTCCGTAGAGCGTATAGAGACCGAGACCGTGGTAGAGCACCGGCATATTGCCGTAGATGCCGTTTTCCTGCGCAAATGCGACAACAGCCGGGTTTTGCGTCAAGATCGGCGACATCGCGTTGCTTGCCAGGTCGAGTCCCAGGTGGTACGCTTCCGAGACCTCTTTGCCTTTATACGAATAGATGCGGTGATCGCCGAATTGTGCAACGACCGCTCCGTTTTTTAACGGGTACATCTTGTTGATCGGAAAGCTGTTTACCATCGTATCACTGACTTTTGAGGTGATATCCTGAATGACTTTCTCATTCTTTTTACGCATCTCTTCATTGACAAATTTAAAACGTCCGATCAGATCGGCATTTTGATCGACACCGTAGGCATTGGCAAGTTCAGAGACCTTGCCGTTTAAGAAATTGTCGCTTAATTTGATATGGGAGAGTTTATAGTTCTTGTTATAGGGAATGACCGGTACCGCCGATTGGGTAACATTACCGGCTCTGTCTCGCGCAATAATCGTTGCATGAAAACTCTCCTCCGTGACCGGCCAGGCCAGCAGTGTCACATAGTACCCCTCTTTATAGAAGGGCTGAGGAATAAAACGTTTGCCGAAATTGGTCTCCACATAAAACTCTTCCATATTCTCATCTTCAGCCTTGAAGATGACAACAGCGGCGCCGCCCTTGATAATACGGTATGAAGCGGAAATAGTTGACACATAGGGACGCTTTTTGTCCACCTGGAATGTACTCTCCTGCGTAGCTGTATTGCCGGCGAAGAAGTTCCACTTGCTGGCATCTTTGGCTTCCACAGTGATCTTGACCGTATCATCGTTCAGGGCATAAGCACGTTGAGGCGCTTTGATCTCCAGCTCCTGACTTCCCTGAGGCGAAACGAACTGTTCGTCAGCCAGGTCAAAGCTCTGAGAACCGCTCTGAAGTGTCACCTTGTAAGAGAGCAGGCCGCTTGCATCATCGATCTTGATCTTCAGCGGAGCCGTCAGATTCCAATAGCCGCTGTTTACTATTTGTATAGTCGGTTTATCACGTTCAAACATAGCCGAGTTATAGAGATAGACCACACCGCCAATAATCGCTATCAGTGCAACCGTAAATATCATCGAACCAAAATTTCTTCTTCTTCTCATCTAAACTCCTCTTTTATTATGATGACCACTTCATCGTACAACTCTTGAAGCGCCCTGTTTTTGAGATCAAAACCGGCAGCATGTTTGTGCCCGCCCCCGCCAAAAATCCTTGCAATACGCTCGACATCGATATCACTGTTTGAACGCAGTGACCCTTTGATCGTGCCGTTTCTGTTTTCACGCAGCATCAGTGCGATCTCGGCATGGGGCAGTCCCATACTCTCCTCAAGCGCCGCTTCGCAGTCCACTTCACGCGCACCGCTCATCGCCAACATCTCGGCAGAGACAAGATGGACCACCAATCTCGCATCTGACAGAAGCTGCATCTTTTCAAACATCATCCCTTTAAGCCGCAAAGCGGCCAGTGAATGGCGTCGAAAGAGCGCATCGCCACAGCTTGCGATATCCGCTTTCGCAATCACAAGTTCGGCTGCCATCGTAAAAGACCTTGCATCGGTCTTATAGGCTAAAAAACCGTGCGAATCATCCAGGAGCCCGGCATAAAGTGCCGTTGCCATTTTAGGATTGATCTTTACCTGTCCGGCCCTAAACGTATCAAAAAGCACCTGCGTCGTACTGATCGCAGTGACATCAATGATATTTATATCACCGTAAAGTTCATTGCTTTGATGATGATCCACGTTGATCAACGTACACCCAGGCTCAACACCAAGACGCTTATAGGCCCCGCAATCGAAACTGATCGCAAGATCGGCTTTGGCGGGAAATTGATGGCGCATTCTATCAAACCACGGTAAAAAAGCCAAACGGGGGTCAACGCGTTGCGTCGCGCAAAAAAGGGTTACTTTTTTCTCCAGGCGCAGCAGGTACGTGTACATTGCCGATGCCGAACCAAGCGAGTCGGCATCGGGGTTGATATGAGCGATCACGACGATATGTTCAGCTTTTTCAATGGCTTGAAACAAAGACATTGACCTCTAATTGACTTTCATAGAGAGATCGATCCAATTAGCCTGATGGATCAAAGCGCCCGTGCTGATCGCATCTACCCCGGTCCTGGCATAGGCTTCGATCGTCTCTAAAGAGATATTTCCACTGGCTTCCAGCAGGATTCCGGGATAGTGCGCTTTTTGATACGTGACAACTTCCGAAAGCTGTTCCGGCGTCATGTTATCACACATCACGATATCCGCACCTGCCGCCATAAAGATTTTAGCCTGCTCGAAACTTTCCGCCTCGATCTCGATCTTGGAGGTAAAAGGAATACTCAGGCGCGCTTTTGCCATGAATGCGTCCAGATCATCGATAGTCTTCAGATGGGTATCTTTCAGCATCAGACAGTCGTCCAGCCCCATTCTGTGGTTGACCGCGCCCCCGCAGCGCGTTGCGTACTTCTCGAAGACGCGCAGCATCGGGCGGGTTTTGCGTGTGTCCAAAAGGCGAGTGCCGTGCGGACGGACAATATCGGCAAACCGGCGCGTCAGCGTTGCGATGGAGGAAGCGTGAAGCAGCATATTGAGCAATGTCCGTTCGCATTTCAACAGGGTGTGCGAATCACTCTCCACCAAGGCAAGCTGATCACCCCGGCTAAAGGTATCGCCGTCTTTTTTATACCAGGTGACAGAGAGACCCTCTTCTTTGGCAAGCACATCGCAATACGTTACGCCGGCAAGTACGCCGTCGCTTTTGGCCATGATGTTCGCCGATGCCGCCTGGGCTTCAAATACCAGAGCATAAAGATCACCGCGTCCGACATCTTCGGCCAGGGCCTCCAATACAAATCGCTTGATCATAAGGCCAACATTCTGTCTAGGGCGACTTTGGCCCATTTGCGGGTATCTTCATCGATAAAGATCTCATTGATCGGTTCGCCGTCTTCGATCGATTTGAGCGTCAGGTAGAGATCTTCAAGCGTGGTCTCGTTCATCGTCGGGCACTCCGGTTTGGTCGAGGAGAGGACGTAGGTGTTTTTGGAGCGCAATCGGTTGACGAGGTTGAACTCGGTGCCCACGGCCACCTTCTGCTCCGGGTCGAGATCGGCGATATACTTGATAAGCTGCGAGGTCGAGCCGACGAAATCCGCCGCTTCACAGACAGCGGGGTCGCACTCCGGATGCACTGCGATCTTGATGCCCGGATACTTTTTACGGTAGAAAGCGATGTCATCCACGCTGAAAAGCTGATGGACCGAACAGAAGCCGTTGTAGCAGATGATATCGGCACCCGCCAGATCTTTGTCTTCACCGATAACCGCCGATTTAAGCCCCATCATCCGCGCGATGTTCTGTCCCAGACAACGGTCCGGCACGAAGAGGATCTTTTTGCCCTCTTTAAGCGCCGTCTCGATGATCACTTTCGCATTGGAGCTGGTGCAGACCATACCGCCCATCTTGCCGACCTTTGCTTTGACATCGGCATTGGAGTTGATATAGGTGATCGGCAGAATATCCTCTTTTTCGATACCCTGCTCCTCCATCGCTTTGACCGCATCATCATAATAGATCGAATCGATCATCCTTGCCATTGCGCAGCAGGCAAGCTTCGGCATCACCACCCGCTTCTCAGGGCTTAATATTTTAACGCTCTGGCCCATAAAAGCGACCCCGCAAAACAGAACGAACTTTGCGTCATCCGCCATCGTCTTTTTGGCAAGCTCCAGCGAGTCACCGGTGATATCGCCCATCTCAAAGACCTCATCGCGCTGGTAAAAGTGCGCGACAACCGTCACATCAAGGCGTTTTTTAAGCTCTATTATTTTCTCTTTGAGTTCTTCGGTCGTGTAGTTCAAACTCAGTCCTTATTGTTCATTTCAAACGCATCTGCGGAATATACCGCAGGCCGTATGATTACCGCTATGCCCATAAAGTTTGTGCATGTCGACGCAGAGGCACTCTTGGAAAATCAATTCGAAAAAACTTTAGAGCAAGCATTACTTTGAATTGCTATTAATGCCGCGATTATAACAAAGTTGCCGTTAGCAACCTATTTTTTTTCGTCAATTTATCATTATGTAACATGCTTTAAAGTAAAATCCACCCACATTTATCGACGACAAGGTGAGATTATCATGGATTTTCTTTTCAATATCAACGCACAATTTTATATCGCCGCCTATCTTATCGGCGGTATCCCTTTCGGGCTGCTGCTTGCCAAATTTTTTGCCGGTGTCAATGTCAAAGAGAGCGGTTCCAAAAGTATAGGCGCTACGAACGTCCTGCGTGTCGTTAAAGAGAGCAACCCTGCGCTGGCAAAAAAGCTGGGTGCAGCGACGCTCCTGCTCGATGCCCTGAAGGGGATGGCCGTACTTTTGGCGGCCTATGTCACAGGCATGCCTGAGTCAACACTCTGGGGCGTCGCCGTTCTGGCTGTCGCCGGGCACTGCTTCAGCCCATACCTCTGGTTCGAAGGAGGCAAAGGGATCGCTACGGGCATGGGTGTTCTGCTCGTAATGCTGCCGTTGGAGACCCTGATCGGGATCGCAGTTTGGGGGATTATGGCGAAAACAGTCAAGATCTCTTCACTCTCTTCACTGACCGGGGTCATCGCACTGCTGGTCGCATCACTTTTCATTCATCCTGAAATAGCGCATGCCCCTGTCGTTATCATCACGATCATTCTCTTTTATAAACATATTCCCAACATTGTCCGTCTCGTCAAAGGTGAAGAGAAGGCCCTCGTCTGACAATGACGATCAACATCAAAGATCTCGAATTTGAGACCATAATCGGAATCCTGGACTTCGAACGCACCGCAGAGCAGAAGGTCCGTATCAACTGCTCTATAGAGTATGACTACACCCATCAATTTCTTGACTACGCGCTGGTCGCAAAGCATATCGAAATGCAGATGAGAGAGAAAAAATTTGAATTGATTGAAGAGGCCCTGTTAAGCCTTAAAAGCTCATTGAAGAGAGAGTTCCCACCGATTAACAGTCTGATTTTAGAGATCTCAAAACCGGACATTCTGAAAAACTGCGAGGTTTCACTCTCCGAAGCCTTCATATTTTAAAATAAATTTAAAATAATATTAAACTTTCCTAAAACTGTGTTATAATTCCGGCCACAAAAATTAAAATTTATGAGGTTGTGCATGCGCATTTTAATCATTGAAGACGAAGTTACACTCAATAAAACTTTGGCAGAAGGTCTTAAAGAGTTCGGCTACCAGAGTGATGTCGTTGAGACACTCAAAGATGGTGAATACTACCTTGACATACGTAATTACGACCTGGTATTGATGGACTGGATGCTTCCGGACGGTAACAGCGTTGACATTATCCCCGATATCAAATCGAAAACGCCTAAAACAAAGGTGGTCGTACTTTCAGCCCGTGACGATAATGAGAGCGAGATCACTGCACTCAAATCGGGCGCTGATGATTATATACGCAAACCGTTCGACTTTGATGTACTTGTCGCACGTATTGAAGCGCAGCTTCGTTTCGGCGGCAGCAACATCATCGAGATCGATGATCTTATCATCAACCCTGAAGAAGAGAAGATCATCTATAACGGCATCGAGATCGAGCTTAAAGGCAAGCCTTTTGAAGTACTGACACACCTTGCCCGCCATCGTGACCAGATCGTCTCCAAAGAGCAGCTCCTCGACGCGATCTGGGAAGAGCCTGAACTGGTGACCCCGAATGTCATCGAGGTTGCGATCAATCAGATTCGTCAAAAAATGGACAAGCCGCTTAATATCACCACCATCGAGACAGTACGCCGTCGCGGTTACCGTTTCTGTTTTCCTAAAGAGGCCTAAAACGTTTCACACAAAAGAGGAGTATCCTCTTTTCCCCTTTACATCTTCCCTTCAATCTAATCAAAAAACAGCATTAACTTCGTTAAAATAGAATTATTAAAACTAAAGAGCCTCTGAAATGCGTCGGTATCTCCGGAGTTGCCCTTTACAAACAGAGGTCATTTTGTTTTCACAACGCAGTATTCGAAGTCGCTTTCTTGTTCAGCTGATCATTGCCACTGTTGCGCTTTTGATCATTTTTTCCTCCATTCTCTATCTCTTTATACAGTCGTCGATCTATGATGAGAAACGCAACGAACTGGTCACTATTGCAGAGAATATCTGTTCGTACAAATCGCTAGTAGATGCCCAGGAAAGCAGCAATGACACCCTGCTCGGCCTGACCGTTGAACTTGTTCACCGTCATACAGAGCAGAAGCAGATCGATTTTTATGAGATGGAAAACGGGAGATATACCTATCTCACACTGCTCTACCCCTTTGATCTGCAAGAAGACAGCTACATCAAAATAAGTAAAAACATCACACCCACCGAACAGCTGCTTAAAAAGATCCTCAACTCTATCTTTATCATCAATGCCATCGGGTTTCTTCTCGTCACGCTTTATGCGATTCTCTTCTCCAAAATGCTCATATCGCCGATCACCGGTCTGAACAGACGTCTTTCAAACATGAACGAGCATATGATACGACCTATTGTCGTACAGGAGCTGCCTGATGAGTTCATCCCTCTCGGCGAAAGCATCAACCATCTCATCAACCGTATCCAGAACTTTGTTAAGTATCAAAAAGAGCTCTTTATCGGTGCAGCGCATGAGCTTAAAACCCCTCTGGCGGTGATGAAACTCAAAAATCAGGTCACGATGATCAAAAAACGCTCGCCTGAAGAGTACATCGAGGCGATCAAGATCAATAACAAAAGTGTCGATGAGATGAATGCTATCGTAGCCAGCATCCTGAATATCGGACGACAGGAGGGCGCACAGCTGGAAACGCCGATACAGGCCGACGTCATTGATATTCTACGCCGCAAAGCCAATGATTTCACCCTCCTTGCTGAAGCCGAAGGCAAAGAGCTGCAGATGCACTTTGAGCCCAATGCATTTATGGCCATACTGCAGGAGAGCCTTTTAAACCAGATCATCCAGAACCTGCTGCAAAACGCCCTCAAGTTTACACCAAAAGGAAAAAAAGTGCTCTTGCAGAGCTCTATCAATAATGAAGGGCTGCTGATCGAAGTCATTGACGAGGGTTGCGGTATTGATGATACCGTCGATCTCTTTGCCCCTTTTAAACGCCAAGGCAACAAATCAGGTGTCGGACTGGGGCTCTTTTTGGCAAAAAGCGCTGCAGATGCACTCGGCGGCGAGCTTGAGATCAAAAACCGTAAAGATCATTTGGGCACGGTTGCATCGCTGCTTTTACGCTCAAAACTGCACTGTATTCTTCCCCTTAGATAGATGAAAATTTCTGCTGACAAAGGCTGTAAAGCAATACATTTTAATTTCATTTTTCGTTTCAAATTACTTCAAGCTTTCTTCTGCTATAAATCGAACTAGAAATATTTACAGGACTAATACCAGTAGTTCTAAACATAAGGTTTTTTTATGGCACTTTTGATCAATGAAGAATGTATCGCGTGTGATGCCTGCCGCGAGGAATGCCCGACAGAAGCGATCGAAGAGGGAGATCCGATCTATATCGTCGATCCGGACAGATGTACCGAATGTGTCGGTGTTTATGATGAACCCGCCTGTATTGCTGTCTGCCCGGTTGACTGTTTTGAACTCGATAAGGACAATGTCGAGACTATTCCCGAACTCCAATTCAAATATGCACAGATCCTAAAAGAATACGAAGAGTAAAACCTCTTCTCTTACCCTCTCTTAACTCCCCTTTCTCTATAATACTTATAATTTTACCGAGCCAGCCAGTCTGGCTCACATTATAAGGTGTAACGCTATGGCAAAACGCACTGCAATCATTGATATCGGCTCCAACTCCGTGCGTATGATCATTATGGAAAAGACAAGCCGCTTTGCTTTTCATCTTCTGCATGAAGTCAAATCACGTGTGCGCATTTCAGAAGATGCCTATCAAAACGGCGGCGAGCTCCAGAGTGCCGCGATGGATCGCGCCGTTATGGCGCTCAAAGATTTTATGCAGATCGCTAAATCCTATGAGGTTCGAAAAACCCTCTGTGTCGCTACCTCGGCGGTACGTGATGCCAACAACAGAAGCCTGTTTCTCTCCCGGGTAAACAAAGAACTGGGCCTAAATATCAAAGTGATCAGCGGCGAAAGGGAGGCCTATCTGGGCGGAATCGCCTGTGCCAATCTTCTGCCTCTCCAAAAAGCGATGACACTCGATATCGGCGGCGGTTCCAGCGAGTGCGCCTACATCAAAGAGGGCAAGGTGGTGCTATCGAGTTCGCTGGATCTGGGCACCGTTCGACTTAAAGAGCTCTTTTTCGATAAAAATGACATCAAGGGGGCAAAAACCTATATCGACACCGCATTGGACAGCCTTGATATCGGTGCCAACGACCATATCATCGGAGTCGGCGGAACCTTTCGTGCCCTCGCGCAGATCATCCTAAAAACGAACAAACATCCGCTTGACAAGCTGCACGGTTTCAGTTTCAGTGCCGAAGAGCTTCTCTCCCTGGGCGAAAAGATCATCAAGGCCAAAGATACGGCGGCGCTAAAAGCGCTCGGTGTCAAAAAAGAGCGCTATGATGTGATCAAACCGGGAACCCTTATTTTGCTGCGCATCGTCAAAAAAGTCGGCGCCAAAGATCTGACATGTAGCGGGGTCGGAGTGCGCGAGGGACTCTACCTGAGCGATCTTCTTCGCAACAACAGGGACACCTTTCCCGCAAACTTCAACCCTTCGCTTACCTATCTCATCGACCGGCATGGGCACAATGCCACACAGCGTAACCTGCGCGTCAAACTTGCCAAAACGCTTTTCGGGCTTTTCCATCAGGAGTTGGCACTTGAGCCAGAATTTGAGAGACCGCTGCTTATTGCTGCGAAACTGGCCAAGATCGGGGCTTCGCATCACTTCTACTCCTATCAAAAACACAGCCACTATCTTGCCCTGACGGCGCTCGAGTACGGCTACACACATCAGGAGATCACACTGGTCTCCATGCTGATACTCAATCAATCGGGGAAAAGCCCCAACAAGAGCTATTTTGCCAAGTATGAGCGTCTGCTGCCTTCGATGCAGGTCGTCAAAAAGCTGAGCTCTCTTTTAGCACTCTCGGATGCCCTGCTGTCACACCATCCCTCTAAAATCGATTTTGAACTGAGTGCCACAAAGGACAGTTTGGTTGTGACACCGGAGTGCGGATCGGCCTACCTGGCGCAAGAGAGTGTTCGATCTTTGAACAGTTGCAGCTTAAATATCGAATTCAGAGTGTAACAGGGATTAGCAAAAATAGAACGCATGAAGAGATTTATGCTCTGCTGCGGTGCATGATGAAAGCCGGCGCTGCGCCTTGTCATGTAGACTTCGGGTGAAAGCACCGTTACCTGAGCAAGTCCAGAAACAATCTACAAATAACTGAAGGCACAGCCTCCGGGCCCGCTGCCGAAGTGAACCCAGTGTTAACACAGGTATCCGGGTTTTGCTCGTATACCGTACTGTTATTTAAGCGCCCTACTGATTAGAAGCGCTGGCCGATCGTAAACTCGAAGTGGGAGATCTTATCTTTGCTGTCAGGATTAATAGGGTTGGCAAAGACCAGCTGCAGCGGTCCGACCGGAGAGAACCACTCCATACCGGCACCGTATCCCATACGGAACATATCGGGTACGCTGCCGAGTTCAGGACGGTCCGTTTTAATCCACCCGAGGTCATAAAAAATGGAGAAACGCATCTTGGCCTTAGGCACAAGCGGGAAACTCAGCTCAAAATTGCTGGAGGCCGTCTGTGTCGCCGAGACACGCACCGCATTGCCGTTTTTATCTATAATATAAGGCAGCGAGTAAGACTGGTAACCGCGGACTGAGCCGAGACCCCCCATATAAAACCCTTCCGCCTGAGGAAGGAAACCGGTATCGGCCGCAGCAAAATAGCGCCCTTTAAAGCGGAAGATTGCATCAAAACCGAGATACGGCTCCAATCCGTTGTATTTGTTCACAGTCGAACGGCTTTTAAAGAAGTTGGCATCGGCGCCTATGCCAGATTTTTCGAACGACTGCGAGAGCGCCCAGCCCTTGCGCGGCAGGTAATAGTCATCCGTATTATCGAAACTCGCGCTCACGGTCACCGAGCTTTTATTATAGCTTTCAAAATATTGGACGAGCTGCGGATTGAGTACAAAGTAGTTCGGATCAATATCGTTATAACTGACTGCAGCGTAGTTATAGCCGAGATAGCCAGAAATAAAACGGGTAAAACGGTGCCCTGCGCCCAGTGTGATCCCGTCCGTGTTGACCGTATAGTTATTATACTGGTAGCTCGATTTGTAGAGGGAGAAGTTTCCGCTGAAATCGCTGTCGTTGAGACGGGGGTTGGAGATATTGAACGAGTAGTTCTTCGTACGCTGCGAATTCTCCAGCTTGACCCCGACACTGATGCCGGAACCGAAGATATTACGGTCATCGACCCCGATACTGAGCAGGATACCGCCGTATGAGCCATACCCGCCGCCCAGCTGTACATTGCCCGTAGGCGCCTCTTTGACCTTTACGATAAGGTCCATCGTCTTCTCATCGATACGCTTCTCTTCGATCGTCGAACTTTCAAAAAAGCCGGTACGTCCCAGTGCATTTTTGGAGTCGCTCAGATCGGTCAGGTTATAGCGCTCGCCCGGTCCGAGGTAGAGCTCACGTCGAATAATGCGGTCAAGAGTTCGGCTGTTTCCTGAGATGATCACATTTCGGATGTAGACCTTTTCGCCCGGGATAATGCGGAAGACCACCTCAACCGTTTTATTCTTTTTATCTTTGCGAAGGTCGGGTACGACCTGGACAAAGGCATATCCAAGGTCGGCGATCTTCGTCTTGATACGGTCGGCATCTTCACGAAAGGTCTTGATATTAAAAGGCTCCTGTTCTTGAAGCTGCAGCTCTTCACGCAAAAGCTTGTTGTCAATCACCTCTTTGCTCTGTGAGAGTGTGACAGCGCTGACACGGTAGACTTCGCCTTCCGTAATCTGATAGCTCATCTGCGCGGTATAGGAGTCAAAATCAACCCGCACGAACGGCTCGTCGACCTTGGCGTCAAGATAGCCGTACTGCATATAGGTATCACGGATACGAAGCGGATCATAGCCCAGTTCCGCTAGCTTCATCTTACCGTCATTACGGCCCCAGAACCAGCCCATCCACTGGTGTTCCTTATTTGCGATGGTATCTTCAAAATCTTCCGGTTCCAGACCTTCAATACCGCTGTATTGCATCTTGTCAATGATGATCGTTTCACCCTCATTGACCTTGAACTCAACTGCCACGCTCCCGTTGTCAAGATACTCGGTCTCAATCTCGACGACCGAGTCTATCTTGCCCTCCTGGGAGAGTGCTTCAATAATGCGTTGCTTGGCAGCCTGAAGGCGCTTCTCATCGTAGAGGGCCCCTTTTTTGATCTGAAGCAGTGACTCCTGAGCCTCTTTGTCACTCTCTTTCCAGCCGCTCATCTTGATCTTTGAGATAATAGGCTTTTCGACAAAATGAAAGGTGATAACGCCATTCTCCTCGTCGGCCCAGATGTCGGTAAAGTAACCCTGGTCAAAAAATGTTTTAATCGTCTCATCCACTTTTTTGACATCGAGCTGATCCCCCACCTCGATCTTGAGCATACTTTTGGCAATGGACTCGGAAATATGAACGGTACCGACAAATTTTATGTCTGTGACTGTTGTTGCCAACAGCGGTAAAGAGAGCAGGAGGGCCGAGGCGGCTTTGAAAAGCTTCATCCGTATCTTTCGTCAGTATCTTTAAAAAACTTTGTCTTGATCACCACTGCTTTTTAGAAACACTACTATCGTAATTTAGGCTGAGATTTTAACAATAGAAGCATTAATGCTGGGTAAATATCAAGGATTTCTAACATATTAAGAGATATCATTACACAAACTGTAAAAGTTGACACGCCTGACAGACAGTTCCTTTGACAATGTAGCATCAAGTTCTCTAATAGAGGGGGTTTGTGTCGGTTTGTTCAACGCAGCTCCTACGTGTTCCTGTTACGCTTGCCATATTTTTTTAGGATAGTAAGTCATTGACAATATTCACAGCTTGATCACGTTATAGCGCACCCATAAATAAAGGTTTACAATGAAAATAGGTATTGTCGGATTAGGGTTGATGGGCGGTTCGCTTGCACTTAGTCTGCGTAAACTCTCTTTTGTCTCCAACATCTACGGCCTTGATCATAATGAAGAGCACCAAAAAGAGGCGCTCCGGCTTAATCTGGTTGAGAAGATCATCGATCTGGAGGAGCTCTGCACGCTTGATCTGATCGTCCTGGCCATTCCTGTCAATGGTATTATCAATAGTCTGCGCTCCTTTGAGGGCAAGATCTCCGAGACGACGACCATCATCGATCTCGGCAGTACCAAGGAGGCCATTCTCAAAGCGGTCCCGCCGTCCATCCGCAAAAACTTTGTTGCAGCCCACCCGATGACAGGAACGGAGCACCATGGCCCGAGCGCTGCGCTGCACGGCCTTTATAATGACAAAGTGGTCGTACTCTGCGACCTGGAAGAGTCAGGCACCTTGCAGCAGGAGACAGCCGTTCGTATCTTCTCCGGTATCCATATGCGTCTGAGCTACATGCACGCCCACGAACATGACCGACATGCCGCTTTTATCAGCCATATGCCCCACGTCATCTCCTACTCTATCGCCAACTCGGTTCTCGCCCAGGAAGATCGCTACAACATTCTCGCCCTGGCGGCCGGGGGGTTCCGCTCCATGAGCCGCCTTGCCAAATCATCGCCGGACATGTGGGAAGATATCTTTAAACAGAACAGGGAGAATCTCCTTGATGCGATCGATGTCTTTCAGCGTGAACTGGACACCATCAAAAAAGAGATCAAGAACAGTGAGTGGCAAGAGGTGCGCAATAAGATGCTCAATGCCAATCAGCTCGAAGAGATCTTCTCCTAGCCTTGATATCTCTTTAGCATTTTTTTCAGCTCTTTTTTATCGATCATTACCTCTCTCTCCCCGTAAAGACGCGCTTCCAGCTTCTCTATCATCGCTTGGACATCAGGCTTCTTCCTGTGCATAAGCAAGAGCATCAAAGCGCGCCTGTCATCACTGTCATGGGTCTGTTGCGGTTTGAGTCCCTTTTCCAGCCATCGTCTCCAGGGCAGCATAAAGAACACAACCGCACTGAATAGACCCAACAGGTAGATCATTACCGTCCATCCCATTGTCAATCCTTTATTTTGTTGCACGGCTCTGTTTTCGATTGGAGCAGTTTTACTGTTTGATCCTGTCACATGGACAGCTATGGGCTGCGTCTGTACCTTTTTCACCCGTCCCTCTTTAAGATCAAAATAATCCAGGATGACCGGAGGGATTGTAAAGCTGCGCTCACCGACAAAGGTGAATTTTTGATGCCACTGCTCTTTCATCCCCTCGCCGCTCATCTCAAGTATCGGCTCCCCGGCGAACAGCTCCACCCCGCTGACAGCAGGTTTTAACACAGGAATATCCTCAAAATTTCCCGTGCCGCTAACAGTGAGCTCGGCCGTCAGCGGCTCTTTTGCTTTGACCTCTTTTTTATCTACCGCCATCTTGAGAACGAATTCGCCCACCAGATCTACATTTTCAGGCAGGGTCTTCACCTTCAGCTCCAAGGCATTGGAGTAGTAGCTCTCCCATGCTCTCTCCTGCCTCGCATTTCCCCAGGCATCAACGCTTTGATGCCCGGATGCGACCTTTACTTCGACCGGATAGATAGACAAGCTGCCTGCCTGCTGCGCGGCAAGGAGATAGCGGGTCATGGCAATACTATAGCCGCTCTCTTTCGTATCGGCCGTTTTAAAGATTTTTTTTACCCAAATATGCTCCATCTCCGGCGCAGCTGCCGAAACAACCATTTTTTCCGTCTCCGGTTTTTTGACGATAAGCTCAAGTTCAAACGGCTCGCCGACATAGAGCTCTTTTTTGGAACTGCGAAGTCTTACGGTAATGCCCGTATCCCTTTTTGCAAGCCACGTGTACACTTTTAGCCGCAAAGGCTGCGAATAGCTCTCGGTTCCGTCCACTTCGACGGCAATCGGTTCGATCACACAGTCCGCACTCGGCCGGAACCCGAAACTGTAGATCTCCGCTTTTTGAAACGCCCCTTTACCGCTATCGAGCACCGTTCGGTGGTCAAACGATTCGACCCTGACACCGCACACGCTGCTGATCGGGGGCATCATGATCTTTTTGCCTTCAACCCGTACCATCAGTGTGACCGTTTCGCCCTTTTTAATGAGGCTTCTATCCAGGCTTGCCGTCACACTGGCATGCACTGCGGCGCTGAGCAGCCATAAAAGGATAAGACTACCAGGGCTTTTCATCATTTGCACCTTCATTTGGGTCATCAACCTTGATCTTATATTTTTGGACGCTCTGCTGTGCCGCCAGCATCTTGAGCCATTTCTCCGCCTCCCTGTCGCTCATGCCTCGGCTGTCAGACTGCTGTTGCGACAGCGGCCGGGCATCCCTGCTACTGCCCTTACTGTTTGAAGCCGCCGCACTGCTCGTTTTAGAGTAGATCGAGGCAGCTGAGGCCGGCTGTTGCGATGCTCTTTTTTGATCTTCGTTTTCCGTTTGCAGTGCTTTTTCAACCCTCTCCAGGTTTTCCCGGCTCTCGCTGTCTTCTCTGAATTTCAGTGCCTTTTTATAGGCTTGGACCGCCTCAACAAGATTCTGTCTGTCGCCAAGCTTTGCCAACGCATTGCCAAGGTTGTGATAGAGCTGATGGTTCTTTTCGTCTTCCGCAAACTCAACCGATCGATAAAGCCGTGCCGCCGTCGCAAACCTGCCCATGCGGTAGTAACTGTTGGCGGCATTGTAGAGTGCTTCTGCACTGTTGTCCTGCAGCGCGTAGCGTTTGTACGCGCTGCTGCTTGCGCGGTAATCACCGCTTTCATACGCCGTTCTTGCTTTATCCAGGGTTCTGAATCCGAAAATCTCCGCTCTTAAAACCGCCGGCTGCGCCAGTATCAGAATAGCCGTAATGAACGCCGGAAGATAATATTTTTCGCCCCGGTGAAAAGAGCTTGTTGCGATCAGCAGCATCAACATCGCCAGAGCGATCGGGACGACAAAGAAGTGAAAATAGATCTTTTCGACCTCAGTTTCGCTCTTTTGCGTCCCAATTGACGCCAGGAGTTCTGCGATATCGCCGCTGCCTGAGCGTACGGACACACCGCCGCTCTCTGTCGCCAAACGGGGGAACTCGCTGTTGAACCGGCTGACGACGTTTGCCCCCCGCGCCTTGACCGGTGCGCCGCTTTCGTTATAGACCACGCCGCCAGCATCTGTCCCGATGCCGAGGATCGAGACCTTGATACCTTTTTTCCTCGCAAAGGCGATCTCTTTGGCAAAGTCACGGCTGTCGCCGCCGTCGCTGATGATCAGCAGTTTTTTCTCCGCCTCCTCTGCCAGGAGCTGATCGGCCGCCTTGAGCAGGGTAAAAATATTGGTTCCCTGTTCGGTGATATGGGTGCTTGCCATCGGTTTGAGCAAAAATGCAAGCAGCGCATGGTCCATGGTCGGCGGCGCGACAAGGTAGCTGCTTTCGGCAAAGGCGATCAGCCCGATCCGGTCGTTTCTGTCTTGGTTCAGCAAGGCCAGGAGTTTCTGCTTTGCTTCCTGCAGACGGCTGGGATAGACATCTTTGCAGCGCATTGAATCGCTGAGATCAAGTGCGACGAAAAAGAGATTTCCTTTTACCTTGACCCTGGCTTCGCCCTTCTCAATAACTGGAGCGGCCAGAGCCAGGATAATAAAGACAAACATCAAAAAGAAGAAGAGATTTCGCACCCGAGAAGAGAGTCTTTTGGTGTCGACGCGCAGTTTTGTCAGGACCCTGGATGAGAAGAATTGCTCCTGTACCTCCCTTTGTGTCAGCAGCAGTGCAAACAGAACGATGAGCAGCGGCAGCATCAAATAGATAAACTCGGGGTGTAGAAAACTCAAAGCCACCCTCTTTTATTGCGAAGATAGACGTAGAGCAGCAGGGTAAAAAAGGCAAGAAAGAGGGGGTAGATGTAGTAGTACTCTTTGAAGGTGTAGTCAAAGCGTTCTATTTTTGATTTTTCCAGCGTATCGATCGCGGCATAGACCTTTTGAAGCGCCTGACTGCTTGCAGCGCTGAAGCTCTCTCCGCCGCTCTCTTTGGCGATATATGAGAGCAGTGCCCTGTCATACTCCCCCTCGCCGCCGATACCGATCGTATAGAATTTCACGCCCTCTTTTTTGGCCAGTTCCATCACCGCCTGCAGCGGCATCTTTGAACCGGAGGTGTTATGCCCGTCACTGAGAACTATCGCGATTCGGCTTTCACCCTTTGCCCGGCTCAGAAGATTGACCGATTGGGCGATCGCGTCATACAGGGCGGTAGATTTTCCGGCCATGCCGAGTTCCAGATGGGACACGATCTGCTGCAGGATCTTCTTGTCATACGTCAACGGCGAAGCGATAAAGGCGTAGTCCCCGAAGAGTACCAGACCGAGATTATCGTCCCTGCGTGAAGCGATAAAACCATTGACGATCGTTTTGACCGCGTCAAACCGGCTCGTTTCAGGCTCACCCCCGACAAAGCCCTTTGCGCGCATCGATCGGCTCGCATCCATAACCAGAGCAATATCGTAACCTTCACCGGGGGCAAGCTCCAAGACAGAATCCTTGACAGGGGACATGAAGGCGAGCGACAGCAGCACAATGCTCAGCCATTTCAGGATCCACATCAGTGTCGAGACCTTTGCCGTCTCATGTGTCAAAGCTGCCGTATGGGGGAAATAGATCGCAGAAGAGCGGAGCTTGCAGTAGGCTTCGCAGGCGATAAAGACAAAGATCAGACTCAAGGCTTTGGGATACTCGAAATAGAGCCCTTCAAACATCGATCATTCCAAGATATATCTTGTAGTAACTCCTGCTCTCGTCATCGATCCTCTCGACCAATTTCTTGTATTTGTACCGATCGAGACGCATGACAAGATTGCTGTAGGCTTCTCTTAGACGCTCGGAATCATCGGCAAAGATGCGTCCATGATCGGTGATAGCATAGGCCGCTTTTTTAGGATCGGAAAAGTCAATTGCCTCAAGTGCCGCATAATGAAGCTTTCTCAGGTTGACCGTTCGACGGTTTCTGAAAAACCGGTAGAGCAGGAAAAGAGCTCCGATAAGCAGGACCACGACGATGCTGAGAATCACACTGAAAAGAATGAACGAACTGTCCGGCACCTCCATCAACGGCTTTATGTCGTGAAGCGGGATATCATATGCGCTTGGATTCATATGCGCCCTTCAAAAAGACGTCTGAGGGCAATAGCACTGTTCTCATCGGTATAGACCTTGGTAAAACGCACCCCCTCTTTTCGGAACAGACTGTAAAGCTCTCTGTCATGGACATGCACCTTTTTTGCATAGGCGTCAACGCTCTTTTGCGAGTAATCGCCCTCGAGCTGTGCCCCGGTCTCCGGATCACGAAGCGAAGCGAAACCCATCACAGGAGGTTTCTCCTCAAGCCGATCACGCACGATTACGGCAACCACTTCATGTTTTTTGGCCAAAAGTCTAAAATCCGGCAGATCGAAAAAGTCGGCCACGATCATTATAAGCGAGCGTCTGCGTGTTCTCTTGTAGAGCGTCTCTGCGAGCAGACGGTAATCAGCCACCTTGTTGATCGGGTCAAACTTCAGGATTTCATCTACGCTTTTCGTAATGGATGAGATCTTTTTTGTCGGCTTTGTCTCACTGTAAAGCCTGTCGGCATAGATGTGGGTACTCAGAAGATCGCCGTTATGCAGGATCGCATAGGAGAGGTTGGCGACGATCTCGGCAATAAGCTCCTGTTTGAACTTGCTGGCGCCGAAATGGACACTTCCGTTGAGCATGGACGCGATGACGATATTGAGCTCCCGCTCTTCTCTGAAGATCTTGATATAGGGCACCTGCATCTTCGCCGTGATGTTCCAGTCGATGTGACGGATGTCATCGCCGGGCATATACTCGCGAAGTTCGATGAAATCGTACCCCTCGCCGTGAAAGATGGAGGGGTTGTTGCCGATCATCTCGCTGAAGACCTGACGGCGGGCTTTGACAAGGATCTTATTAAGTTTTGACACGAAAACCTCCTAAGGAATCGGCACCGCCATCAGGATCTTGGCGATCAGATCGTCGGTCGTAACGCCTTCCGCCTCGGCCTCATAGGAGAGCACGATACGGTGGCGCATAAGCTCTTTCGCCACATAGGCCACATCCACGGGCGTCACAAAATCCTTGCCGCGCAGAAAGGCCATCGCTCTGACCGTCTTGAACATATCGATGCTCACGCGGGGGCTGGCGCCGAACTGGATATACTCCGCGATCTCTTCAAGACCGTAGGCCGCCGGATCACGCGTTGCCGCAACCAGCTCGATCATGTAGTGCTCGACTTCCGGGTCGATATGGATCGTCTTGACATGCGCCTTCATAGCGGCGAGTTCCTCTTTGTTGACAACGGCTTCGATCTTTTGGCTCACGCCGCCGGAGATGCGGCGCGCGATCTCAAGCTCCTCCTCTTTGGTGTTGTAGCCGACCACCAGTTTGAACATAAAACGGTCCAACTGCGCTTCGGGAAGCTGATAAACGCCCTCCTGTTCTACCGGGTTCTGTGTCGCCATGACAAAGAAAGGCAGATCCAGGGCAAAACTCTCTTCGCCGATCGTGACCTGACGCTCCTGCATCACCTCCAGAAGGGCCGACTGTACCTTCGCCGGCGCACGGTTGATCTCGTCGGCCAGCAGGAGGTTGGTAAAAACAGGGCCGTGTTTGATCTTAAAAGCATTATGCTGCGGGTCATAGACCTCGGCACCCAGAATGTCAGACGGGAGCAGGTCCGGTGTGAACTGTACCCGTTTAAACCCGAGTCCAAGGCTCTTTGCAAGAGCATTGACGGTCGTGGTCTTGGCCAGACCCGGAATTCCCTCGATCAGAATATGTCCCTCGCAAAGCAGACCGATCAGCAGACCGTCGATCATCTTCTCCTGACCGACAACAACCTTGGCAACCTCACGTTTTATTGCTTCTATTTTGTTCATCATCTCTGCCCTTTAGAATTTAGTTATTGTATCGTGATGAGACTGATTTTTTGAAAGTGCCCTGAGCTCTTTTTTCAATTCACGCAGTGAGGCTGTTTCACCCATCTTCTCATACTTTTGAATTATCTCCCGATAGCGAAGATCACCGCTTATCACCAGCTTGGTCAAGAGACTTTTGACCGAAGTGCAGGCTTCAATCTCCGCTTCAAAGCCCTGCGGCTCTTTGTGCACCCGTTGGAATTGCGCTATAAACCGTCCGACGATTACCCCGAATATAAAGATAATAAGATAATAGAGGTAAGAGCTGGACCACCAGTCGGAACTTCTTTTAACTTCCGGCTTGTCAAGCAGCTCTTCTCTTTTGTATCCCTCTTTGACAGCCACATCAAAGGCATTTGAACGAAGCACCATACGCTCTTTTTTATCAATATCAAAATAACGCAGTTCCAGGGGCTTGATCGTGAAACTTTTTTCGGCGACAAGTGAGAATTTCTGCTCCCACTCCCCTTTAAAACCGTCTTTGGTAAGCCGGTAGTGTTTTTCGCCCGGTTCGCTGAAGATCTTGACCCCGTCAATGTGCAGATCGAAATCCTTCATCTGATCAAAATCGCCCTCGCCTTCTACTTTTACGTCAAGATGTACCGGTTCATATGCCTTGACCGCATTTTTATCGAGTGTGGCACTGAGGACAAATCGCCCTGTCATCTTCTCTTTGTGGTCCAGAACATCCAGAATAACGTCAGGCAGTATTGCCTCTTTATCAGTAAAGGCATAACCTTCCACATTGTCTCGGCCAATGACGGAGTTCTCGATCGAAGCCTTCGTTGTCTTTCGCATCAATGCCTTGAAATGGAACGCTTTATGCCCCGCTTTTTTTGGAAAAAGCACATAACGGTACGTGTTGCTTCGCTTTGACGCTTTGATGGTCTCAACTTCACCCAAAGGGAGCATACGGTACGCGTCGCTCTCGCCCTCCGGATTAAACTCTATCACGTACAGGAACGCTTTGTCCTCAAAGTTGCAGGTGTACTCCACCTCCACCGCTTCATTGACATAAACACTGCTTTTGTTCGTTTTCAGGCTCCAGCTATAGGGTTCTCCGCCGTATACCAGAGTGGCAACAAAGAGGAAGATCGTGCCCCACACACTACCACGGTTTTGTCTCACGCACGCTCCTTTGATTGATCAGTTCATACTGTTTGGATGAAAGCCTCGATTTCGCGCCTGAAAATGAGATACGCTCTTCGCCTTGCATCTTTTTGCCTCCGGCACCTTTTGACGCGTCTGCATCACTCTGCTGGTTCGAACCGCCGCCCTCTTTTTTCTTGCCACTCTCAGGGTTACTGTCGCTTTGTGCATCCTGAGCCCGCTTTTTACCCTCTTGCCGGCCGGTAAGCATATGGTCCTGCTCTTCGGCCTTGGCGATATAGGCCAGGTTCTCATCGGCCTCTCTGTCATAATGCAGACTCAAAGATTTGATAAACATCTCCCTCGCCTTGGCAAACTCTTTAAGACGGATATAGCAGTTGCCCATGTTGTAATAGAGCGCCGCTTTTGCAACCGGGTCGCTTGAACGTATGCTCATGTAGAGGTTGAGTGCCTTTTCATACTTGCCCGCTTTGTAATAACTCGATGCCGCATTATAACGTGCCGTATCACTGTCGATGTGTGAAAAGAGCTCTGCCGCATCCAGATAGTTTTCTTTAGTATAATCCTTTTTTGCGGCCGCAAAATAGTAACCGTCCAAAACCGAAGCCTGCGCATTGATACCCACAAGCAGCAGCAGCGCGAGCAGCCCCTTTGAGATGCTCTTTCCCAGGAAGGTAAAAGCCAACATCGCAAAGAGCAGCGCCAAAGCCGCAAAATAGTAAAAAAGCTCGTTGTACTGCATCAATTTGGTATTGGAGGTAAAATCTTCCTGCTCCTCAGACGCAATGGCACTTTGAAGAGCAGAGAGGTTCTCTGTGACCCTGCCGCCGGTTGCCTTTGCCACTGTTTCGATCGCATCATTGCGCGATGTGACAACGATGTGTCCCGATGTATCTTTGATGATCTTACCGTTTCTGTCTTTGAGCGTACTGCCGCTTGGTGTACCCAAAAGAAGCACATTGACAATTAGGCCGTGCTCCCTGGCAAAAGCGGCCTCGCTATTGTAATTGAGTGCATCGCCCCCGTCACTCAGCAGCACGACAATCACCTTTTTGCTTTTAGACATCTTCCTAGCCAGTTTGAGAGCCGGCATCAGCACTGTCCCCCTTGTCATGATCAGATTGTCGTCCAAACCGGCAAAGAGATGCAGCAGCAGCTCCCTGTCACTGCTCAGCGGCGAAAGAATGATCGCATTGGTGGTATAACCGATAATCCCGTACCGGTTCTTGCTACCACTCTCTATCAGCCCTTTGAGTATGGTCTTAGCTGCATCCAGACGCGTCGGCTTGACATCGTCAGCATGCATTGAGTAAGAGAGGTCCAGCGCGATGATGATATCGCTGCCGCGCTCTTCAACATCGATAGGCTCCTGCTCCAGTGCCGGACGGGCCAGGGCGATGATGATGAACAATATCGAAAGAATCAGCCATATGTGCTGACGCAAAAGCGGTACGAGCCGTTTAGGCCCTCCTGAAAACATCACAAAAAGAAGCGGTACGAGCGCCCATAAGAACGGTGATGCTAAAAATATCATACGCGGCTCCTTTTCCAGAGTAAAAAGAGCATCAACAGCAGCGCCACTGTCAAAGGCCATTGAAAATAGTAGACTTTAATCTGATACGCCCGGCTTTTAATGTGCGACTGCTCCAACGCATCTATCTCGTCGTAGGCTTTTTGCAACTCCTCTTTGTTATAGGCCGCAAAAAAACGGCCATTGCTCTCTTTTGCGATCTTCTCCAAAAGAGCCTTGTCGAACTCCCCTTTATTGCCGATCCCTATCGTATAGATCTTTACGCCTTGTTCTTTTGCCATCTCTGTCGCCTCTTTTGGGGAGACAGTGCCGCTGTTGTGTTCACCGTCCGTCAACAAAATTATAATCCTGCTTTTTGCTTTGGAGTCTTTCAGAGCACGAAGCCCCATGGCAATTCCCTCACCGATAGCCGTATTTTGTCCGGCCATCCCTTGCGCGAGATAGCCGATCATCTCGGCGACAATCTCTTTTTCATACGTTACCGGCGATGCGACAAAGGCAAAATCCCCAAACAGTACCACACCGACATTATCTTCGTAGCGCTTCAGCACAAAGTCCTGCGCGATCTTTTTTGTGATCTCGAAACGGCTCTCTCGGGATCCTTCCTCGAAGCCGGAAGCATTCATCGAACCGCTTCCGTCAAGACTTAAAACAATGTCGATACCCTTACGGTTGAGCGGATCGGTTTTGTCGATCACAACAGGTGATGCAACGGCTGATACCAGGAGCGTAACCGCTGCTATTTTGATCAGCCACTCCCAGCGAAACCACTTGGTGTGGGTCGTAAAAAGAGCCAGGTGGACAAAATAACCCTGCACTAATTTCTCTTTACAACGGTAAAGACAATATAGCAGCGGCAATAGCAGTAAAAAGAGGTAAGCGTACTCAAATGTCATAAAGAGATTTTAGCGCAGATAGCGTACAGAAATTGTGAGAAAAGCCAATATTTAACCGTACTTTTTAAAATTGTAAGAATTTGTCACTTTTTCCGAAAAAGTATTGACATTCAAGTTAGTTTTCCCTATAATTCCCGTCCACAAACGTTGAGTTTCAAAGTTTGTAAATGTCCCGTTAGCTCAGTTGGTAGAGCATCTCACTTTTAATGAGGATGCCGATGGTTCGAGTCCATCACGGGACACCACTTGTGGCTCCATCATCTAATGGTTAGGATTCAAGGTTTTCATCCTTGCCATAGGGGTTCAAATCCCCTTGGAGTCACCACTCCCACAAAATCTATTTCAAAACTTCCAAAATCTTATCAATAACTTTTTTATTATACATGATCGTAAAATGTGTCACCCCAAAGATACTCTGGTGACTTCTCTCCATACCTACTGCCATTGTATTCTCCAAACTGACCGCACCATCATTCGGCTCATCAAACCAACTTCCGAAAAAGGTACAATCAGATCGATTACCTGCTATAACATAATACTCGTCAGGAATATATTGAAGCTGTTCCAAGAAGCGAGAGTCACTGCCTAACTGTGTAGCTGAAGGGCCAAAATACCAAATGATTAATCGATAGTGCCTGAGTCTATCCACCAGGATTGAGCCTCTGTTCGGAGGGGCAAGCGCGATCACCTTGCCCCGATTGATGAAGCGATGTTTTGAGAGCAGATTACGGATCAAAATCCCACCGAGCGAATGACCGATAAAATGCACGCTTTTGTAAACATCCAGCGGCTTTTGCTTGAGTTTTGTATACAGATATTCCGTTAAGAAATCTATGGCGTACTTACGGGATGGATAATCGATATTATAGACATCATACCCTGCCTTGTGTAAAAAGTATTCAATCTTTTTCATAAACAGTGAATGCAGTCCCAGACCGTGAAGCAGAATAACAGCCTCATTCTTACGAGTAACCATTTTATTTCCTATACAGGCCAGTTGACTTGTACTGTGTGTACTATTCTACTCGATATAAGGATAACTGCAGATGTATGCGATCAGCTTTTAAAGATCTGTAGAGACAGGCTTAGTTTATAAATGATTTGAAGTGAAGTAAACCCGAGAACCATGATATCTCATAAGCCATTATCCCAAAGGATGATCTGTTATGAGTAAAGTAGGTATCAATAGAGAACGAAGCAATATGATGCCGCCGGAATGTATGTTATAAAAGAAATGATTGTTAAGAGTTTCTGATTGTTTGATGTTAAAGAAGTATTAGAAGTGATTGGATTATCCGAGAACTAGGATATCTCACGTGAAGAAATTATGCTGGGAGCATAATTTTAGTGAGTAAAATAGAGATAACTAGAAGCGAAGCTACAATGCCGCCGGAATGTATGTTGTAAAAGTTTATGATAATTGTGAATGTGATTGAAGTTTAAAAATTGAAGTAAATCCGAGAACTAGGCGGCGACCTACGTTTCCACACCTGAAAGATGCAGTATTATCAGCGATGAGAGGCTTAGCTTCTGGGTTCGGAATGGAGCCAGGCGTTTCCCTCTCTCTATAGCCACCTAGACAATCGGATCTAAAGACTTCGAGAAGTGCTTAGATCCAACTGCTGGATATAAGGGAGTGATTAATTATTGTCAGTCAACGGTAATAGTAACGATCAATCGATAGATCTCTGTTTTATTCGGTATATACTGAATAAGGTAGTGAACATACGCAATCTTGAAAGAAAAAGACGAACGGACTATTAGTACTGGTCAGCTAAACGTATTACTACGCGTACACACCCAGCCTATCAAGCTTGTAGTCTTCAAGCGTCCTTCAGGGAAAGTTCATCTTGGAGTTGGCTTCCCGCTTAGATGCTTTCAGCGGTTATCACATCCGTGCGTAGCTACCCAGCGATGCCCTTGGCAGGACAACTGGTACACCAGTGGCACGTTCACCCCGGTCCTCTCGTACTAGGGGCAACTCTCCTCAACTTTCCTACGCCCACGGAAGATAGGGACCGAACTGTCTCACGACGTTCTGAACCCAGCTCGCGTACCGCTTTAAATGGCGAACAGCCATACCCTTGGGACCTGCTCCAGCCCCAGGATGCGATGAGCCGACATCGAGGTGCCAAACCTCCCCGTCGATGTGAGCTCTTGGGGGAGATCAGCCTGTTATCCCCGGCGTACCTTTTATCCTTTGAGCGATGGCCCTTCCACACAGAACCACCGGATCACTATGACCGACTTTCGTCTCTGCTCGACGTGTATGTCTTACAGTCAGGCTAGCTTATGCCATTATACTCTACGATGGATTTCCAACCCATCTGAGCTAACCTTTGTAAGCCTCCGTTACTTTTTAGGAGGCGACCGCCCCAGTCAAACTACCCACCAGACATTGTCCTCGCACGAGATAATCGTACCGAGTTAGCTATCAGAATATTCAAGGGTGGTATCTCAAGGATGCCTCATCTAGAACTGGCGTCCTAGAATCAAAGGCTCCCACCTATCCTGCACATGAATATCCCAATAGCAGTGTCAAGCTATAGTAAAGGTGCACGGGGTCTTTCCGTCTTTCCGCGGGTAGGAGGAATTTTCACCTCCACTACAATTTCACTGGATCTACTGTTGAGACAGCTCCCATCTCGTTACGCCATTCATGCAGGTCGGTATTTAACCGACAAGGAATTTCGCTACCTTAGGACCGTTATAGTTACGGCCGCCGTTTACTTGTGCTTCATTTCAACGCCTCGCTTACGCTAACGCATCCATTTAACATTCAAGCACCGGGCAGGCGTCACACCCTATACATCCTCTTACGAGTTAGCAGAGTGCTGTGTTTTTGGTAAACAGTCGGGAGGGACACTTTGCTGCGGCCTTGTAATGCTTTCGGGAGTAAATCCCTAAACATTTAAGGCACACCTTATTCCGAAGTTACGGTGCTAGTTTGCAGAGTTCCTTAACAGTAGTTCTTCCACGCGCCTTAGAATACTCATCTCACCCACCTGTGTCGGTTTACGGTACGGGCAACGGTTGTTCTCGTTTAGAGGCTTTTCTCGGCACGACAGTATCATCGATTCAGACCGCTCTCCGAAGAGATTGGTCTGCCTGTAAGATCTCGGTCTCATGCACAGCGGATTTTCCTACTGTACGACCTACGTCCTTCGACCCACTATTCCATCAGTGAGCTCGATTAACTCTATGCGTCCCCCCATCACTCAAACGAACAACCGTCGGTATCGGAATATTAACCGATTTGCCATCGTCTACCCCTCTCGGACTCGACTTAGGTCCCGACTAACCCTACGATGACGAGCATCGCGTAGGAAACCTTGGGTTTACGGCGAAGGGAATTCTCATCCCTTTTATCGCTACTCATGCCTGCATGCTCACTTCCAAACGCTCCAGCACTCCTTACCGGTATACCTTCAACGCTGTTTGGAACGCTCTCCTACCACGTGAATAAATTCACATCTAGAGCTTCGGTGACTGTCTTAGCCCCGTTATATTTTCGGCGCAGAATCGCTAGACCAGTGAGCTGTTACGCTTTCTTTAAAGGATGGCTGCTTCTAAGCCAACCTCCTGGTTGTCACAGCAACTCCACATCCTTTTCCACTCAGACAGTACTTTGGGACCTTAGCTGCTAGTCTGGGTTGTTCCCCTCTCGACGATGGATTTTATCACCCACCGCCTGACTCCCGAGGTTACACATGAAGTATTCGGAGTTTGATAGGGTTTGGTACCGCTGTATGCAGCCCTAGCCCTGTCAGTGCTCTACCCCTTCATGCTACTGCTCGAGGCTATACCTAAATATATTTCGGAGAGAACCAGCTATCACTAAGTTTGATTGGCCTTTCACCCCTATCCACAAGTCATCCGAAGACTTTTCAACGCCTACCGGTTCGGTCCTCCACCGGCTCTTACACCGGCTTCAACCTGCTCATGGATAGATCACTTAGTTTCGGGTCTGCAGCATCTGACTAATTCGCCCTATTAAGACTCGCTTTCGCTACGGCTTCCCGTTTGGTTAACCTTGCCAGATACCACAACTCGCAGGCTCATTATGCAAAAGGCAGTCCGTCACACGTATATATCATCGTGCTCCGAATGATTGTAAGCCATAGGTTTCAGGTTCTATTTCACTCCGCTCACCGCGGTTCTTTTCACCTTTCCCTCACGGTACTGGTTCACTATCGGTCTGGTAGTAGTATTTAGGATTGGAGGGTGGTCCCCCCAGCTTCAGTCAAGATAACACGTGTCCCGACCTACTCTGGATCCTGCTAGCGTTCTTCTGATTTCGATTACGAGGCTATCACTCGCTATGGCCCGACTTTCCAGACGGTTCATCTATCATCCAAACTACATATTGCAGTCCACAACCCCAAGCACAAGTGCCTGGTTTGTCCTAATCCCATTTCGCTCGCCGCTACTATGGGAATCTCGTTTGATTTCTCTTCCTTCAGGTACTGAGATGTTTCACTTCCCTGAGTTCGCCCCCCGTAGGGTAACATGACTCGCGCCATGCTGGGTTGCCCCATTCGGATATCCCCGGATCAAAGCTCTTTGGCAGCTCCCCGAGGCTTTTCGCAGCCTAATACGTCCTTCATCGCCTCTACCAGCCAAGGCATCCACCTATGGCCCTTAATATCTTTATTCTAATTTGCGTATTCACTACCTTATTCAACATATAGTCGAATAAAACAGCAAATCTATTAATTGTAGTTACTATTAATTTTGTTGACTTTGACAATAATAAGTTAAATAACTTTTAGACTTTAAAAGTCTAATTTTAACTCTCTCCTGAGAACTAAAATTAAACTTTTTATCTGATGGTGGGCCTAGGAGGACTTGAACCTCCGACCTCACCCTTATCAGGGGTGCACTCTAACCAGCTGAGCTATAGGCCCTTTTAGGGTTTTTGAGCTAGTTGTGCTTAAGGAAAAGGCAAAGTGTACTTTCGTACATGAGTCTTTTGCTTAAGTGCAAATAGCCAAAAATGGTGGAGAATAGCGGGATCGAACCGCTGACCTCCTGCGTGCAAGGCAGGCGCTCTCCCAGCTGAGCTAATTCCCCAGATAAGTAATTTATTCAAATAACATAGATCACTGAAAACTAAGTAAGCAGACACATTATCTTCATAAGACGTGAGATTTTCTCTTGAGTCCTTCAATCGAATGAGGACTCGTTACTCTAGAAAGGAGGTGATCCAACCGCAGGTTCTCCTACGGTTACCTTGTTACGACTTCACCCCAGTCGCTAATTCCGCCGTAGAGGGTAGCTAGTTTAGCATCCCCGCTTCGGGCGAAATCAACTCCCATGGTGTGACGGGCGGTGAGTACAAGACCCGGGAACGTATTCACCGTAGCAATGCTGATCTACGATTACTAGTGATTCCAGCTTCATGTTCTCGAGTTGCAGAGAACAATCCGAACTGAGAGACGCTTTATGAGATTGGCTCCACCTCGCGGTATTGCAACTCTCTGTACGCCCCATTGTAGCACGTGTGTAGCCCTAGCCATAAGGGCCATGATGACTTGACGTCGTCCTCACCTTCCTCCTCCTTACGAAGGCAGTCTCGCTAGAGTGCTCAGCCGAACTGTTAGCAACTAACGACGAGGGTTGCGCTCGTTGCGGGACTTAACCCAACATCTCACGACACGAGCTGACGACAGCCGTGCAGCACCTGTTTTCAAGCTCCCCGAAGGGCACCATCTTATCTCTAAAATGTTCTATCAATGTCAAGGCTAGGTAAGGTTCTTCGCGTATCTTCGAATTAAACCACATGCTCCACCACTTGTGCGGGTCCCCGTCTATTCCTTTGAGTTTTAATCTTGCGACCGTACTCCCCAGGCGGAATGCTTAATCTGTTAAGTGCATCACCGAAGAGACGAGCTCTCCGACGACTAGCATTCATCGTTTAGGGCGTGGACTACCAGGGTATCTAATCCTGTTTGCTCCCCACGCTTTCACGCCTCAGCGTCAGTTATGTCCCAGCAGGTCGCCTTCGCTTTCGGTATTCCTAGTGATATCTACGGATTTTACCCCTACACCACTAATTCCACCTGCCCCTTCCATACTCTAGGTTCCCAGTTTCAAGTGCAGTTCTACAGTTGAGCTGTAGGATTTCACACCTGACTTAAAAACCCGCCTACGCGTCCTTTACGCCCAGTGATTCCGAATAACGCTTGTCCCCTCCGTATTACCGCGGCTGCTGGCACGGAGTTAGCCGGGACTTATTCATCAGATACCGTCATTTTCTTCTCTGATAAAAGGAGTTTACACACCGAAATGCGTCATCCTCCACGCGGCGTTGCTGCATCAGGCTTTCGCCCATTGTGCAATATTCCTCACTGCTGCCTCCCGTAGGAGTCTGGTCCGTGTCTCAGTACCAGTGTGGCGGATCATCCTCTCAAACCCGCTATGTGTCATAGTCTTGGTGAGCCATTACCTCACCAACTAACTGATACAATATAGGCCGATCCCTTAGCGAAAAACCTTTCCCGACTGACATTAAATCAGAAGGAGTATCCGGTATTAATCACCGTTTCCAGTGGCTATCCCAGACTAAGGGGCACATTACCTATATATTACTCACCCGTGCGCCACTCGTCAGCAGACCGAAGTCCCTGCTACCGTTCGACTTGCATGTGTTAAGCACGCCGCCAGCGTTCATTCTGAGCCAGGATCAAACTCTCCATAATTGTATTATGTAAAGACCATCTTTCGATGGATTACTGATTCCTATTGCCCAAGATTTAAAATCATTGGCTATAAAAAATATAGTGTCTATTTCAATCATAACTTAAAAGCTACAAATGAATAGACGGTTGTTTTTGTGTCTTATAAAGTTAACTTCCAACCCCTAAAGGTCAGTGTCAAACTTACTTAGTTTTCAATGATCTCAAACGTTCTTTAAAGCTTCAACATGAAGTCTTCTTCGTCTCTTTTTCAAGCGACTCATCGTTTGTGGACGGGAATTATAGAGAAATCAGAACCCATTGTCAAGTGCTTTTTCGGCGAATTGCGAAATTTCTTGAAATTTGTAGTTTTTAGTACTATTTTCAGTTATCTGCCTTATGAAAACGGTCTATTGCCAAAAGCAATACAGGCAAAATCAAAAGATCCGTTGCCAGGGAGAGTATCATCAAAAGCGAACCATACCCCCCGATAAGTTCCAGCGAATGTAGATCTGTCAACGTCAAAAGGGCAAAAACTGTTACAAGGGAGAGGCCGCCAATAATAACAGGGACGCCTGCATAAAAGAACATCACCTCCAAAGCGTGTTTTTGTGTGCGTCCAAAAAAACGGCTTCGATAATATTTGTAGGCAAAATGGACGGTGGCATCAGAAGCAAGGCCGACCGTAATCGTCATAGCGATCAAGACTTCAAGGCTCAGAGGAATATTAAAGAGATTCAAAAAGAGGCCGAACCATATAATCGGAATAGCATTGGTGATAAAACCGACAAAGACCATCTCTTTGCTTCTAAAGATCCAGCCCATGATCAGTCCGATGATAAGCAGTGCACTGCCCAGTGAAAAACCGAGTACGCTCATCTTGCCGATCTTCGCACTGCTTAAAAGCGTGTCAATGTCCGTAAAATAGATCGGAAGTTTCCGGTAGTTCTGAAGCCAGCGGACGATTCTGTTTTTATCAACATTTTCCAGGGTTATTCGAATGTTCAACGCATCATCACTAAAAAGATTGTCCTCGAGGTCATACAGTTCCAGGAAAAAGCGCGACTGCAGCAGATTTTGCTCGCTGAAAATTTTCTGATTGCTGTTGGCATCATTCAGCAGCTTCATCACAGTCAGTACAGAGTAGACCTCTTTTACACCCTGATTCTCTTTTTTCAATTGTTGTTCAAAACGGTCGATCTTCTTCATCAGCTCCACGTCGATCTCATCGTAGGGAACCATAATGCTGATGACATCTTTATCTACATTATCGGCAAAGAGGCGTTCTTGTCCAAAAAAGAGCTGATAGGCGCCGATAAACATGATAATTGTCGATACCCCAAGAAAAAACTTAAGATAGTTCTTATTGTAATGGATCTCACCATTGGCAAACAGGTAGCAGTAGCGGGCAAATTCCACTCTCGGGTGCCTGACGCTGAAAAAGCTCAGCAGTGCCGGCAACAGCGTCAGATTTAGGATGTAGGCAAAAACCGATGCAAGTATGACGCTCAGACTAAGCTGCTGCACAATGATCGAATCAATCAATAAAAGGGGGCCCAGACCGATAACCGTGATCAACGAGGTCCAAAATGCAGGGCTTAGATTGCGATTGATCGTCTTTAACATGGCCCGCGGCATATCGGCCTTGTATTGCGAGACATGCCATCTGTAATAGAAATAGAGATAATCCACAAGTGCAATACTTACGACGATCAGGCTCATCGCGATATGGACCTGTCTGTTCCCTGTGATCAGGTAACTGAACGTGAAGGTAGCAATAAGCGTCAAGCTGATAACCAGAATGCCGGCAAATGCCGAAATGTAGTTGTGAAAGAGCAATCGGAAGAAGAGCAAGATGGAAAAGATCACGGCCAGTGCATAAAAGAGATAATCACCCAAATTCGCTTCAATATTAGGGGCTGAAAAGGTATAGGAGAACGGAATATCCAAACGGTCTAATTTCAGAGGCTCGCCGGAATAGATAAAATAGGAAATTTTTGAGAAATCTTTATTGACAAAATTCGCATAAGGGGCGTGGTATCGCTTAACAAAGGCTTCCAATGATTCAGCATCCATTTTTTCAAGCGGTGTCGCGCTGACCAGGGAAGAGTCATTTCCGTCATTGTCGTTATAGATATGATAGGAGGTGAACAGAGAATCAACATGCCGGACACCCGACACCCGTTCTAAACTGCCTTGCAACCTTTTGAGTTTCTCTTTTGTAGCTTCGTTAAAAGCACCGATACTGATCTCCAGGCGTCCGATATAGTCCGTTTCATACGATTGCGTTTTTGTGCGCGCGACCTCTTTTGATTCACTCAGCCAAAAAAACGCGTCTGATGCAATAAACTCCGGTCGATAAAGGAAGAGAGAGACCACGGCAATAAAAAGATAGCCGAAAATGATTTTCAATCGGTGTTTTTGGATCTTATGAATATAGGACGTGACGTTTGGCGTATTGTAATACATAGGTTATTGGCCTCTCATTTTCTTAGGCTTTTTGACCATAATGATATAGGGTCGTTTATAGACATCCAGTTTCTCTGCCACGGACGCAATCGCTTCTATTTTTTGAAAGACCGATTTTGCCGCAGTTTTTTGCACTTGAACCTTTTTGTGCCGGACCATCACGTCCAACATCAGTTCCACCGGGTTAGCATTATCGTATATTGTAGTAACCATGGCTTCGGAATGCATTCGCGGCAGACTATAGAGATAAAAATAGTAGCTGTAGCCCGCACGCATCTTTTCACTTTCTGCAATCATCTCGACGAAATTACGTGAATGCGGGCACATCGGATCGACAAAAGCATACACTTTCACAGGACCCGTTCCCATACGGAGGGCACTGTTTTCAATTGTCTGGACAATGGGAAGGCTCTGCTGCAAAGGCATTTTTTTATGTCCAATAACATCATCGGCAAGCAGGTGATCATAGAGAACAATACAAAACAGGAGATGAATGAATAATCGCATGGCTGTAGAGTAGCAGATATAAATTACGAAAACAATACATTTTTGATCACTTTTTGTGCAAATTCCGTCATTCTATCAACTCATTTTACAAACAGATACACGCTGTCATATATATCCCGTTCACATAAAAATTTTATTATAATTCCCGTATGAACAAGATGCTCGGAAAATGCCGTTTTTGCGACGACGGCAAGATCGAAGTGCGCAATATCACCGTAGACAACAAACCGGTAAAACTCTATGCCTGTTCAAATGCCCATTGGAGCTATGAACACGACATGGCGGAACTGACACCTGACTCCACCTGCTCTTTTCGCATCTTCCAAAATTCGCTGCTGCGCTGGAACAAAAAGGCGATAGGCGAAAGAGAGATCCGGACACTGCTCAAAGAGGAGCAGGTGATGGTACGTCTCTACAGTTCACAGGCAAAAAAAGAGTACTACAAATGGCTGGTTTTAGACAGAGAGTACGGCTGTTCGATCGTTTGGGATCTGTTTATCGACCCTGACGAGCGCGATATAGCTAATAAAGACCTATGAGGATTTGGACGAAGGCTTTTCATCATTCTGACTGTTTTGCAGATTGTAGAAGTGTAAGATGTCCTCTTCGAGCACAAGGCGGCAGAACTCGGGCGCTTTGCCCATCGCTTCGAGCTCGATAACGAGCTCGATGATCTCCTGCTTCAGACGGACATCAGGCGGGACATAACCGCAGCCACCCATCATCAGACCTTTTTAGCGGCCGATCTCAGCGAGGGCTTTTACGACGGCCTCTTTAAGATCAGGCGAGATACGGTCTGCCTTGTCGCGGATCCAGACCAGGAAGCCAGGATCGATCTGGGCTACCTCTTCGGGCGTCTGCCCGCGGTATTTTGCAAAAGGGATGGTGACCTTGATCTGGGACTTGGTCTCCTGCATGATCGTCTCCATCGTGTGGCGAAGATCGGTGTCAAGGTCAAAGGTATCGATCATATACTGCAGGGAATTTCGGTCGCTGAGCGCGATCTCTTCAAAGGTCTTGCCCTTATGTTTTCCGAAGGTCATGATATCCAGCATAATAGGGCCGGAGCAGAGTTCCATCATCGCATGTAGATCTTGTTCCTGAAGAAGATGGTCCAGGAAGAGTTTCAACACAATGACATCACCCAGCGCGTCATGCGCACGCACAGTGACGCCGAGTTCATCGATAAGGGCCTGCTCTTTTTTATAGAGACCGAGTTCATAGCGTTTATGCTGCAGACCGTGCGGGGTCTCAAGCGGATAGAGCTTTCGCAAAATACGGTAGGTGTCAACAAGCTTCATCTGGGAAGTGAAACCCTCTTTTTGCAGCATCGCCTCGTCAAACTCGGCATTCTGGATGATAAGTACATTCTCGGGCGTATTGAGCTCATTGAGCCGTCTGAATGCCTCCGTGTCAACGCAGGCAGGTTTGCCTTCAAGCATCTCCGGCGTGATATGGTGGATCGCCATTGAATCGAACTTGATCGGTACCGGGGCACTGCAGAACTGGTCATGTATTTCGAGAATATTGCCATCAACATCTGTGACCAGGTAGCTTAACTGGATAATACGGTCTTCCGCATCTACTCCGGTTGTTTCAGTATCTAATATTATAAATTTCAAATTTTTCCTTTTATCAATACAGCATTGTAACTTTTTTTCTTGAAAGTGGGCAACCGCTGCTCTTTGCTATTCCCAATCTTTGAATTTTGACGAGGCGTGCTTGTCTTTGCTGTATTGACGCTGGTTCATGCTTTTTTCGATCTGATTTCCGGTGTAAAGGATATCCTGCTTTATATCTTTGAAATCGTCTTCAGAGTCGCGATAGGCTAATATTTTCTCAACCAGTTTTTCAAGATCATTGAATTCCCCCTTGTAAAGAGGTGCTTTCTCGATGCGGTCAAGATAGCGTCTGTTATTGTCGACCTTTTTATCAAACACCGCTTTGGAACTCTCTTCTGCTTTGGAAAGATAGTTGATGATACTGTGGGTGAAGCGCTCAAGAACACGTATGTAGCGAAGCCGTTTGGTGTTCTCGTCGCGTTTGGTTGAAATTTTTGCCATTATTTATATACTTTATAGTCAATTTACATTTAGCGAGTACAATTATAGCAATGAAATACCAAGGAAAAAAATGAAATACCTAATCGTCTTTATGTTGTTTTTTACCGCTTTACTTCACGCCGAGTATATTGCAGAGCCGATATCCCAGGAACTGCTTGCACAAAAAGTGCCAATTGTTGATATTCGCACCAAAAGTGAATGGAAAGAGACCGGCATCATCAAAGATGCTGTCCCCATTACGTTTTACAATGAGCAGGGTCAATATGATATAAATAAGTTTCTCAATGAACTGAATGCAAAGGTTGACACAAAAAAAGAGTTTGCCATGATCTGTCGCACCGGTAGCCGTTCGAGTATTGTAGGAAAGTTCCTTTCAGATAAACTCGGCTATAAGATCATTGACATCCGAGGCGGAATGCTCGATGCCAGACACCGAAACGTACCGATCGTGCCTTATAAGGAAAAATAGATAAAACTCCTGAAAGTTTTTTTTACCCTCTTTCTGCGCATCGTCGTCGTATTCGGCGTTATTGCCCTCGTCGTCTTTCTCTTCTGGGCACTGCTCTATTGGATATTATATTAAATACGTCAAACGAACTAAGTCCGTTTAACTACGCTAACGCTATGTTTTCCTCAGCGGAGGGCTCGCGTGCAGATGAACCGCACTCTTATTTCAATCATTGGGTGAACAAAGTCCGCTTGGCTACATTAACACTTGGTTCCATCTAAAGGTATTTCCTTTGGTCATCTTCAGCAGTGGGCTCACGTGCAGATGGACCGCCCCTTCTCTCTTCACACTCAAACAGGTAGGAGTCCGTTTGACTTGACTTAGCGTCAGTCGGGCTTTCAGTCAAAACAGACTTACAGAGGGTTGAAAGTACTTACTTTTTCAAAAAAGAGAGAAGGTCGATATATTCCTCTTCGATCGTTTTCATATTGTCGAGCAGTTTCATCTCATCAACACCGGAATTCTCGTTTAAAAACTGCTGTTTCCAGGCCATGTTGTTGCCCAGTTCAAGCAACCCTGTCTCAACATACTCGATCATATCTTCGATCTCGCGCCCCTTGATCACCCCGCTGCTCTCCGCATTATAGAAAAGCATTGCTTTGTCGCTCATCTCCTGGGTAAATCGAAAATCTGCTGCAATATTCTTGATAATTGTTTTGATGCGTTCATCTTTAATGACACGTTTTGCCATCTGTGATTCCTAGTAATCCCAATAAAATGGGAATATTTTTTCTATTCTAACAAAAATGGCTTTAGGGCACCTCTAAAGACCCTAGCAGGCTTCAGAGGGAAGAAAGAGAGATGAGCTTGTGCAGAACTTTTCTTGAGTCATAGCCGTAGCTATGAGGATAGAAAATTGTGTGCAAGATCGCTCTCTTTATCCCTCCCTTCGGGCGAAAGAGAGAAGCCCACACTCCGCGTTGCCCCTTTTCGCCTTAGCTATAGCTAGGGCTTCAAAGGAGGGCCTTGATTGTGAACTTCTCTCTATCGCTGAAGTAAACTAGGGTTTTTAGAGGTGCCCTTTAGGGAGCAGAGGGGAATTCGAAGAGCGGTCTGAATGTTATTTTCGCTTAAAGCGGTATCCGGCAGCTTCAAGAAGCGCTCTGAGTTTTGGCTGAATATCTCCCTGGAACTCAAGGAAATCCTCATTGACAGTCCCGCCGCAGGCAAGTCGCTTTTTTAAACTCTTCAGCAGCTCTTTGAGCGTCTCTTTTTCGATAGAGAAGGGACCGACCAGGGTGACCGCTTTGCCACGCCGTTTCTCTTTGTGAAAAACGAGCTGGTGTTTGGCAGGTTCTATCTCATCGGCTATGGCAATTTCACGTTTTTCAGAGACTACGGCCCAATCGTTGTTGCCAAGTTCGATTCCGACTTGAAGATCAAGCTTTTTACCGCGGCTCATCGCTGCGCTCCGATATATTCGAAACGCGGCATACACACGCCGTCAATAGCCACACTCTCCGTAAACATCGCTAAAGGGCGCACCCACAAACCTCGTTCACCGTAAAGCGCACGATAGAGGACTAATATCTCCTCTGTCTCAGAGTGACGCACGATGTCTATCACCTCGTACTGACCGCCTTTGTAGTGCTGATAGAGGCCTTTTTTAAGCACGTTTGACTTTCTGGACCAGCGCACTGACACCCGGCACATCAAGCTCGCCTTTTTGTGCCATCATCATGATCGGATTTTTGCAGTAAAGATCATTGTCATAAACTACGATGATGATCTCATCGCCCTCTTGCAGGAAGGTTTTTTCGCCGTATTGCGTGTAGCGGGTCGCACCGATACTGATGACGGCTTTGTCCGGGTAACCGGCCTTTTCGATGTACTCAAGCAGGGGCTCCAGCGGCCCGTTATCGACTTGTCCGTTGATCTGATCACGCATCCACGCAAGCAGTTTTTGATAAAAAAAGCTATAGCCGCTGAGTTCGACATCCTCGCCGTAGCGCATCATCGTCTCACCGCGGCGCAGGAAGCTGCAGAGACGCCAGCGATCCAGCATGCTTCCCTCTTCAAATTTGTCAATATCAATCATCGTCGCGCTCAGTCCCTTGCTTGCAGGGCCCCAGTTTTTCTTTTCGGAGATCTTTTTGGCCCCCTCTTTGCGGATAGAGCAGTCGTTATAGGCACCGAACTGTGTTGGGATAATGGTCGAGACCTTGCCGTCTGCATAGCTTATCTCGCAGAGAAGAGCGACCTCAGGTTCAGCTTGAACATTCACCTCTGCCTCAGGTAAAATTATGGTGTCGTCAGAGAGAGGGTAGACCCCCAGCTGATTCTCGAAACCCGGGACATAAAAAGGGAAGATCCCCTTCGGTCCGTTAGGGTCTTCTGTGATGACATCTTTAAAATCTTCGAGTTCGCCGGCCTGCTCCAAATGCAGCGCAAAATTGCCGGCGATACCTAACCCAAGGTATGCCTTATAATCGGCCATTCGATTTTGCCTCCACAAACTCTTCGTACGTACCTTTGAAGTCAGTGTACGTGCCGTCATCGTGGAGCTCGATGATTCTATCGGCAAAAGAGTCGAGCAGTTCGCGGTCATGCGAGACACAGATCACGTTGCCGTCAAAATTGAACAGTCCCTCTCCCAGTGCAACGATCGCCTCCAGGTCAAGGTGGTTCGACGGCTCATCCAGAACAAGAAAATTGCCGTTTTCGAGCATCATCTTGGAGAGCATCATACGGTGTTTTTCGCCCCCGGAGATCTTTTCGACCGATTTTTCCTGCTGCTCGCCGTTAAAGAGCATACGTCCAAGACAGTTGCGGATCTCGGCGATATCACGTTTTGGATCAAAGCCGCGAAGCCACTCATAAAGTGTTCCGGTACCGCGGATCTGATCGGCTGTATCCTGCGGGAAATAAGAGTTTTCAATCGTTGCACCCCAGTGAACCTTGCCCTCTGTCGGCTTGATCTCTTCCATAATGATCTTGCAGAGTGTCGTTTTTCCCACACCATTGGCACCGATCAGCGCGATCTTTTCGCCCGGCTCGATACGGATGTTCACATTTTTAAGAACCTGCAGGTCGCCGTAGGAGTGCGAAATGTTCTCCAGGGTCAGTGCTTCATCACCCATCTGACGTTTTGGCTTGAAAACGATACTCGGATCACGGCGGGATGAGGGCTTGATATCTTCGATATTGAGTTTGTCAAGCTGCTTCTGACGCGATGTCGCCTGTTTTGCTTTTGAGGCATTGGCGGAGAAACGGCGCACAAAGGCTTCCAGGTCCTCTTTCTCTTTCAGCTTTTTGGCGTTGTCATTCTCCAGCTGCTTTGCCATAACGGTCGAGGCGATATACCAGTCATCATAGTTACCCGTGAACTCGCGGATCTTCTGGTAATCAACATCCAGGATATTGGTCACGACCGCATTCAAAAAGTGCCTGTCGTGCGAGATAACGACCATCGTACCTTCATGGCGCTGGAGTTCGTGTTCCAGCCAGCCGATACTCTCGATGTCCAGGTTGTTGGTAGGCTCATCCAGGAAGAGGACATCCGGTTTTGGGAACAGGACCTGCGCAAGCAGAACCTTGAACTTGTCCGACGTCTTAAGCGACGACATCAGGTTGTGGTGCTCTTCTGAGGGTATACCGACATTCTCCAGTATCTTGGCGATCTGAATCTCATACTCATAGGTCGGGTCCTCTTCGACGCAGATCATCTCAAGCTCGCCAAGACGGTCATTGACCTTATCATCTTCAAAATCGCCCGTAGCATAGAGCTCTTCTTTCTCTTTGATCGCGTCATAAAGACGTTTGTTGCCGTATAGTACGGCATCCATTATGGTGAAGTCTTCAAAGGCATACTGGTTCTGCCCCAGAACACCCACTTTAAGGCCGCTTCCGATGATCACGTCGCCTTCATACTCCTTGATCTCGCCGCTTAATATCTTCAAGAAGGTCGTTTTACCGGCACCGTTGGCACCGATCAGGCCGTAACGTTTGTGTTGGTCAAGTTTAATATTAATATCTTCAAAAAGGACACGGTTGCCAAAACGCATCGTTAATTTTTGTGTTCTAACCATAATTTTTCTCTTCTTCTTCAGGCAAGGCAGAAAGCAAAATGCCTAAATAATTTTTCGGAATTATACCCAAAAAGCGGTTATTAAATAGTTAAAGTAAGCCTTATGCCCGAGATGTGGGCAGAGAAAAGTAACCGTTCAGGGAGACCCAGGTATCTACCCGCAGCACTTTTTATATTTTGTGCCGCTTCCGCATGGGCAGGCAGCATTGCGTTCGATCTTTGTATTAAAAAGCGTACCTTCGTCGTAAGACCATGCTTCCTCTTCAAATACAAATTTACTTTTTTCATGCATCATAGAGACCCCGTTTTCGTCTCTGAAATAGGCTTTGAACTCAACACTGTCTCCGTATGCGTCCAGGACTTCGAGTTTAAGCCACTCAACCTGACCCATTGCGGCCTTGAGCTGGTCGAGTTCATCAGGGGCATGATGTCTGGCCAGGGACGTTTTGAAAAGATATTCAGACTCCCCCATTACGAATGCGCTATAGCGGGAACGCATCAACTCTTCAGGGTTCTGTGCCTTTTGCGTGCCGGTATGAAGCGGTCCGCAGCAGAGAAGATACGTTTTGTTTGATCCGCACGGACAGAGCATCTAAACACCTTTTTTGAAAGATTTGTAAGGCTATCACAATGAAGTTTGAAGTAAGATAAGTCAAATATAGCCGACGCAACAATTCGCCCACGGAGGAATGGTTTTTATGCCGAAAACATCCAGTCTCTACCTCGCTTCTCTCGAATCGTCAGCCGGCAGTCTTATCATCAGTATGGGGTTGATGGAGCTGCTTAAAAGTCGTTATCACAAGGTTGCCTTTTTCCGCCCGGTTATTATGCACAAAGAAAAAAGTGACGGTGATATCGATTTTATGCGCGAACACTACAGTCTAAACCAGTCCCATGAAGAGGCCTTCCTCTATTCGGTTGACGAGGTGGAGAGCCTGATTGCCGAAGACCGGCTGGACACGCTGCTCGAAACACTCATCACCCGGTATAAAACGCTGGAAAAGAATTTTGACTTCATCCTCGTCGAGGGGCTGCCGCGCTCACTCTTCAGTGCCACACTTGACTTTGACATCAACCTCTTTTTAGCCAAAAACCTCAACACCCCTTTTATCCCCGTTCTCAACGCCAAAAATAAAAAGAGCAATGAACTTTATGATGAGATCAAGATCGAAGAGGAGATCATCCGCACTGAAGGTGTCAGCCATTTTGCCACCTTTATCAACCGGGTGGAAGAGTCCCAACTACAGGCGTTGGTACGTCTAATCCATGCCCATCCGACAAAAGTCGCAAACTATCTGCTGCCGGAAAACAGTGAACTCGACACGCCGTCGCTAAAGGAGATCAAAGAGGCCCTCAATGCAGAGATGCTGCTCGGTGATGAACATACTCTCAACAATGTGGTCAAAAAGAGCAAGATCGCCGCAATGAGTCTGGAGAACTACCTGCCCCGTATTGAGGAGGGTTCCTTGATCATTGTTCCCGCCGACCGCATCGATGTCATCCTTGCCTCTTTTGTCTCGTTTTATGCCAAAGATTTTCCCAATATAGCCGGTATCATCCTGACCGGGGGCATCACCCCGAATGCGGTCATGATGCAGCTTCTGGAAAATTTTCATATGATCGAACTGCCGATCATGAGCGTCGGCTATGACACCTATGAAACAGCTTCCATCGTCCATAACGTGCGTGCCCGGCTCAGTGCCAACAGCGCCAGGAAGATCGCCCTGGCCAAAGGGATCTTTGAGAGCCATGTCCCCATTGAACGCATCGTATATGGGTTGAAAGAGGTCCGCAGCAGCGTTATCACACCGATGATGTTCACCTACACTCTTTTTGAACGTGCACGTCAAAACCGCAAACGTATTGTCCTGCCTGAAAGCAGTGATGAGCGGATCCTGCGTGCGACAGAGATACTGCTTCGCCGCGATGTAGCCGATATTATCTTACTCGGCAAAAAAGAGGAGATCGACCATCAGGTCTCACTGTTGGGACTCGATCTCTCAAAAGCAACCATCATCGATCCGGAAAACTCTCACTTGACAGAGGAGTTTTCTCAGAAGTTCTTTGCGCTTCGGAAGGCCAAAGGGCTTAGTTTGGATGGAGCAAGAGATGCCATGTCCCACCCCACCTATTTTGCGACGATGATGGTACAACTCAATATGGCTGACGGCATGGTCTCGGGTGCCATCCATACCACCGGAGACACCATTCGTCCGGCTCTTCAGATCATCAAAACTACCGATAATGTCAAAATCGTATCAAGTGTTTTTTTTATGTGTCTTGAGACACATGTTCTCGTCTATGGTGATTGTGCTATCAACCAGGACCCTAATGCAGAAGAACTTGCACAGATCGCTATCTCATCTGCTAAGACGGCACAGGATTTCGGGATCGAACCGCGTATCGCTATGCTCTCGTACTCCACAGGAAAATCGGGTCAGGGTCTGGCCGTAGACAAGGTTCGCGAAGCGACCGAGATCGTCAAGTCACGCCATCCTGAGCTGCTTGTCGAAGGGCCGATCCAGTATGATGCTGCCATCGATCCCGATGTTGCCAAAACAAAACTGCCGCTGAGCAGTGTCGCCGGTTCGGCGACCATCTTTATCTTCCCTGATCTCAATACCGGTAACAACACCTACAAGGCGGTACAGAGAAGTGCCGGAGTCATCGCCATCGGTCCTGTCTTACAAGGCCTTAAAAAACCGGTCAATGATCTCAGCCGGGGGTGCAGCGTCGACGACATTGTCAACACTATCGCCATTACCGCTATCCAGGCACAGGGAATCAAATGAAGATCCTGGTCTTGAATGCCGGCAGCTCCTCACTGAAATGGAAACTGTTTGAGATAGAGAGCTCTTCTGTCATCGCTTCAGGTCTTATCGAAGAGATCGCCGAATACAGAAGCGTTTTTCACCTTCACTATCAAGGCCGGGACCAGGAGATTGAGCAGGTCATCCCCGATCACGAAGCGGCCTTTTCCCTGCTTTTTCAAACCTTTGAATTAGAGAAGATTATCGACGTAGAGCATGATCTCGATGCGATAGGCCACCGCGTCGTTCACGGCGGGGAGAAGTTTTTCAGACCGACCTTGATCGATGAGAAGATCCTGGGCCAGCTCAAGAAACTGAATCGGCTCGCCCCGCTGCATAATCCGGCCAACGTGCTCGGTATCGAGCTCACCTTCGGGCATACACCGCAGATCCCGAATATCGCTGTATTCGATACGGCCTTTCACCATGATATGCCGGAACATGCCTTTCTCTACGCCCTGCCCATGTCCCTGTACAAAGAGTTTCATATCCGTCGGTACGGTTTTCACGGCACTTCCCATCACTATGTGGCGCAAGAGGCTGCAAGGGCTCTGAATGCCCCGCTTGAAACGCTTAATCTTATTACCTTGCATCTTGGTAACGGGGCGAGCGCCTGTGCGATCAAAAACGGAAAAAGTGTCGATACTTCTATGGGATTTACGCCCTTGGAGGGGCTCATTATGGGCTCGCGTTGCGGCGACCTTGATCCGGCTATCGTTGTCTATCTGATAGAAAAGCTTCATCTGACTGCCCATGAGACAGACACACTTTTAAACACGGAGAGCGGCCTCAAAGGCATCTGCAATGAAAACGACCTGCGGACCATCGTACAAAGGGCGAAGAACGGTGACAAACAGGCCGTGCTCGCCCTCGAGATGTTTACCTACCGCATTAAAAAATATATCGGTTCTTATATCGCTGTCCTTGGCCGTGTCGACGCCATTGTCTTTACCGGCGGCATCGGCGAACATGCCGCGTTGATACGCTCGATGGTCCTTGCGGAGCTCGGTGAGGCTTTCGGCATTGCCCTTGATACTGATCTGAACACCTATGAGAGCCATACTGCACATGCTGTCCATCAAACAAACAGCAAAATAAAACTTTTCGTTATACCGACCGATGAAGAATTTGCCATAGCAAAAGAGTGTGCCAACCTTATTCGTAACGCTAAGATCGATTAGTTTTGATTTTATTTAATGTAAAAATAAGCGATAGCCGGATAAAATAATTCTCCACTACAATCTTTATAGTGAATTTCTGTTGGATATTAATTTTCCAATCTTCTGTGGTAGTTGATCTTCATATCATTCTCGACAAAGCCTTGGAATAGGCTAAAAATCTGGCAGATCTACTGATGATCAGGCACAAGATGTCTTTTCATCTATTTTCACCCCTCTCTTTTATACAATTTTATATTCCTCTTAACAGCACCTTCGCTACTATATCGCAAAGGAGAGTTATGACCTATCAACTGACAGACGAATACATCGAACTTTATAAACTCATCAAAATACTGGCACTTGTCGACAGCGGCGCCGAAGCAAAACAGATCATCGAACAGGAACATGTCTTTCGCAACGGCGAACTTGAAACACGTAAAAGGGCCAAGATCCGTTCGGGCGAAACGATAACGATCGCTGATATTGTCATTAAGGTCATCTGATGCGTGTTCTGCTGCTTTTTGTTCTACTGTTCTCGCAGGCTTGGGCAGAGTTCTATATCGTCTCCGGCAGCGAGCGTGTCAAACTTACCCCGATGCCGAGCGGCAAGATCGATTTCAAGTCGCTCAACACCCTAGCCCAGCTAAAAAAATACGACAAAGAGCTCTATTTGGAGTCGGTAGATGAATCGCTGAATCATCACCATGCAAACACCCGTTTTGCTGCGATCGGGCTGAAGCAGTACAACTATACCATCACCGAAAACACCAAAAAAGCCTCAGAGAGTGAAGACATCTACACCACACACTACGACAAGATCCTTCCCGGCCATGTACTGGAGCTTTTTTACCACAATCGATGGTACGGGGTTGTACTGGGCGATACGAAAAAGATCTTGTATGCGCTATTTGATGATGAGAGTCTGGAGCCTAAAGAGGCCTATGCCAAAGTCAAAGAAGCAAGGGCCGCCTATCCCGATGATGCGAAGCTGAAGGCATATGAAAAGTATTGGCAGAGCAGAAAAACGTTCGCCGATGAGATGGCAAAAGCGCATGAGATCAAAAATAGCTACGCCGCTTTCATCGACACCAGTACTCCATCAAGCAAGCGTTTTTTGGCGATGCAGGCCAAGTCGCAGATCGAAGCCTTTCAAACAGCTTTCTCAAGCTCTTCACTGCTGCCGTCAATGCAGGCACTTTTGGACGAAGTCAATCTTTACCTTCATCAATAGACAAAGAGCGGGACATTGCCTCTTTGTAACTTTATTTTACAATCTCTCCAATAAGTGCATCAAATATTTTTGGTATTCAGATCTTTTTGCTGAGTGCTTCGATATTGCTGCTGTTTCCGATCACGACAATGATGTCACCGTCTTCGAGAATATCGTCCTTTTCAAAGGAGGTGTGCCATTTTCCCTGATGCTTGTAGGCGATGGGCTTGAGATCATAGGATTCTTTGAATACAGCCGAAAGAATGGATTTGCCCACCCAAAACGACGGAACCATAAGTTTTGCGATCTTCATCGTGATGGAGAGGTCGATCGTCTCGTAATGAATGTTTTCGGCTAATCTTTTTACGACTCTTTTCGCCGTCTCTTTTTCCGGATAGATCACTTTGGATGCCCCGAGCTTAGCCAGAATCTGCCCGTGAATAACAGTAATACCTTTGGCAATGACGGTATTCACGCCGATCTCCTTGAGGGCCATGACGGTCAAAATGCTCGCTTCGACATTTTCACCGATGCTCACCACAACGACATCGACCTGTCCGATGCCCGCTTCGAGAAGCGCCTTGACGTCCGTAGAGTCGAGCGCTATTGCATCTTCGACATATTCGCTGATCTCGCGCAGCTGCTCCTCGTCGCGGTCAACAGCGATGACACTGTGCCCCTGTTGCGCAAGTCCTTTGGCCACGTGAAACCCGAACTTCCCCTGTCCGATAACTGCAAAACTTTTCATACTATAATTTTTCCTTCTACGTATTTAATTCGGCTTACCGCCGCTTTTCGAATGATTATAATGGTAAAGGCAAAGACCCCGACGCGGCCCAGAAACATCAGCAGCATGATATTGACTTTGCCGAAGTTGCTGAAGAGTGCACTGAAACTCAATGTCCCTCCGTCTCCGATAGAGACCCCTACCGTTCCGAAGGCGGAACAGACTTCGAAAAGGGTTGGCAAAAGGGGCTGGCGTTCAATCTCGCTAAGCAAGACGGTTGATACGATCACATAAACTGTCGCGATGAAAATGATTGTATAAGCCTTATTGATCAGGTACCCAGGGATAAAACGGTGAAAGACGTGAGCATGGGTCTCGCCGCGGAGGGTATACCATACTCCGATGATTGCAAGTGCCAAGGCGGTGATCTTGACGCCACCCGCCGTACCTCCCGGGGCCCCGCCGACCATCATGAAGAATGTTGAGAAAAAAAGATTTGCATCCGTCAGTGTAGAGAGATCAATGGAGTTGAATCCGGAAGTACGGTAATTGACCGAGGTGAACCAGGCTGCCATAATCTTCTCCTGCCACGGCAGGGAGACCAACGCCTTGTCCCATTCCAGCGATAAAAGAAGAAGCATCCCCGTCAGGATCAGCACAACCGTCATCACCAGAACGATTTTGGTATGCGTCGAGAGACGCAGGATCTCTCTTTTGTGATAGTAGTAAAGCTCTGTCAGGACCAGGTAGCCAAGACCGCCCAAGATGATCAGAACAGGCACCGTCAGATTGATGACCCAGTCGCCCCGGTAACGCATCAAGTTGTCGCTAAAAAGCGAAAAACCGGCATTATTGAAGGCCGAAACCGCGTGAAACAGCCCATACCATGCGGCTTTTGCGAAGGGCATATCGACCCAGAAACGCAGGGTGAGTACTGCAAATCCGATGATCTCAATGATCACGATAGAGGCAAATACGATCTTGAGGAAACGTACGAGACCGCTCATCCCCGGGTAATTGAGCGACTCTTTGAGGATCAAGCGGTCTCTGTAGCCGATCTTCTGACGCCGCATGACGGCCAAAAAGGTGACCGCCGTCATATATCCGAGGCCGCCGATCTGAATGAGCAGCATAATAACCATCTGCCCGAAAGGGGTAAAGGCTGCCCCCGTCTCCTTGACAATCAGTCCTGTCACACTGACTGCTGACACCGAGGTGAATAGAGCATCGATCATAGTGAGCTGATCGTAATGAGAAATGGGAAGGTAAAGCAAAACCGCCCCGAATACAATAAGTCCGATAAAACTGAAAACGATCAGTTTGATTTCAAAAGTGTGAATGAAAACTCCCTTATGAAAAAATCAGATTGCTGCAAAAGAAAAAATACTATAAAACGACTTGAATTCTGCCATATAATCGGAAGTGCAGCAAAAGCGATATTTGCTCAGCTCAGGATGGTAATCGCCTCCAGCCGGGTTCGAAGAGGCTTACTTACAACGGCAACAAGGACAAGCAGTACAAAAACGGGTACATCATGATGATGAAGAAGCAAGTTGTCCTATATCTTTACTGTCGACAAAAGCAGTTCTGACAAGCATGATGATGAGAAGGATAGAAGTAGGACAGAGTGCAAGACCTGGATGCCGGTGGACTTCCATATTTCGCCTTTGGACTGTTTTAATAAGTGCTAATAACAAAGGCACCAAGATTGAATCAAAATTTCTGTCACGGCGCATCAGTACTGCAGCTAAATGGACAGACAGAAATTTGACGAGACCCTATTTCTAAATGACAAAATTATTGAATTATTAGAAAAAGGGATTCCGAGCATCAAATGCTGATTTTAAACGAGCTTGGCGCCAGAATTTAGATACAGTTTGCGCTCTAGACAAAAATAAAACGTTAAAGACTTATACTAAAAGCATTTTAACCCCAACCAGCGCAAGGAAGATCGCAAAGGCTGTTTTTAACTGCTTAACATTCAGGCGGTACGCCAACTTTGCTCCCAGCGGAGCGAAAAGCATGGTCATTGGCACTAAAGCTGCAAATCCGATCCAGTTCACGTATCCCGTTGACGCTGTAGGCAAGTCGGGTATGTCCCAACCGATTATTATATAGCCTATCGTTGCCGGGATACTGATCACCAGACCAAAAAACGAGGCTGTACTCACAGCTCTGTGGATCGGATACGAAAAAAGTGTCAACAGGGGCACCATCAATGTTCCCCCGCCGATACCCAACATTGAAGAGAATGCCCCTAGTAAAACGGCAAAAATCGACTGCCCTGGAACTCCGGGAAGCTGCTTCGCCACTACGAGACTCTTGCTGCTGCTTATTAACATATGCAGTGAAATGACTACCAGCAGAATACCGAACATAAATTTAAGGGTTTTGCCGTCAATAAAACTGGCGGACGATGCCCCTACCAACACACCGAGTATGACGAATGGCACCCAGCGTTTTACCAGGTCCCAGTCAATACCGCCTTTCTTGTTGTGCGCTCTGGCAGACATGATAGAGGTAACAACAATCGTTGACAGTGACGTACCGATGGCTAACGGCATAGCAATAGATACATCAATTTTCAAAAAGACGAAAATATGGTAAAGCATGGGCACGATCACAATACCGCCGCCCACACCCAAGAGCCCGGCTAAAAGCCCGGCGACCACACCGCTGACCAACAAAATCGGTAATAAAACAAGTAGTTCATTCATTATTTTTCATCCTTAAAAACTTGAGGCTTTGCCGTCGCTTCGGGGATCATACGCCCCTTCTATTGTTGACGACGGGTAGCGCACCAATGCGCCTGCATGCCCCACAGCAGAATCCAGAGGGGAGAGCCATTCAAAAGCATGCCCCTTTTTCATAAGAGAGGGGCCGTATGCAGCCGGAAAACGGGATTCGAGCTTTAAACTCTCGGAAGAGTTACCCCATGTTCGGCCCAATAACCAGCGCGGTTTGTTAATAGCAGTCTGTAGATCGTCTTCATAGTACGCATAGCGTGAATAAACGGCCGCCTGCGTCTGCGGCTGTCCGTCTCCGCCCATCGTGCCGTAGGCCATAACCCTGCCGTCCTTGAACAACGCAATAGCGGGGTTCAATGTATGGAAGGGCTTTTTATTCGGCCCCAAGGCCCGGATATGCGCAGGATTCAGCGAAAAGCTGCATCCCCGGTTCTGCCAGACAATGCCCGTTTCCGGAAGCATCAACCCGCTCCCGAATTCATGGTAAATGCTTTGTATGGCACTCACCACCCTTCCTTCGGAATCAACGACGCCGAACCATGTTGTATCTCCCGGTGCGGTCTGCGCACCCCAGGGGCAGGCTTTTTCAAGATCAATCTGCTTGCTCAATCGGTCAAGGTATTCTGGTTTCAACCACTTTTGAAGCGCTTCAGGCGTTGCTGACGTGTCCATACGGTCCCGGTGTGAAAAAGCAATTTTGGTCGCCTCCACCAGCAGATGCACATAGTCAACAGAATCTTTTTCGGGCAGCTGCCCGGCCCAACGGTCAAACAGGCCCAAGATCATCAAAGAGGCCACCCCCTGTGTAGGCGCCGAGGCGTTGAACAACTTTGCCCGGGAGGTTTCCAATTCAAGACAAGGCTGCCACGCCGCATAATGACGGTTAAGATCTTCCGGAGTTATAAACCCTTGGCGTTGTGCAAAGTCGTGCGCGATCTCCGCTGCCAACTGGCCTCTATAAAAATCATCGAACCCTCCCTCGCCCAGCTTTTGTAAGGTCTGCCCCAATGCTTTTTGGATTAAAATCTCTCCGGCCTCAGGCACCTTTCTTTGAGGGTAGTAAACCTCGGCAAAGAATGGGTCAGATTGAAGTTCACCGGCCTTCTCTTTCAACGTTTCCGCCAAGGAGGGGGTGACAGTAATGCCCTCAACAGCGGCAGAAACCGCTTCAGCCATTAGGCTGGAACTGCTCATGCGCCCTTGCCATTGGCTATGACTTTTTTGATAGGCCAGATCCCAGGCAGAAACGGCACCTGCAACGGTGTTAGCCGCCAGCTTGCCTCTGAAGGGAATCTCGCCCACCCCGGAATAGAGTTCCGGTTTTACCTCAGCACCGGATGACCCGGACGCTTCAATAAAACTGACCCCCTCTTTCGGATCATAGATAAGCCAGAATGCATCGCCTCCGATACCTGTCATATGCGGGTAATGCACCGACAAAGATGCAGCCGTTGCAATAGCAGCTTCAATGGCATTGCCACCCGCTTTTAATATCGCAAGACCGGCGTCAGCCGCCGCATGATGCGGTGCGACCACCATGCCCTTTGTTGACGTTTGTGTTGTCGGTAATTTCTTCATACTGGCATTAACTCCAACCGATTACTTCAGGCAACCACAACGCTATCTCTGGGAAAAGCATGACCAGCCCTATAACCAGCATTTGAATCCCGATAAAAGGAAGGACCCCTTTATAAATAGAGACCGTCTTAATTTCCGGCGGAGCGACACCTTTTAAGAAAAACAGCGACCAACCGAACGGAGGCGTCAAGAACGATGTTTGCAGATTGAGTGCAATCAAAATACCCAGCCAGATCATGTCAACATCTAGGGCGTGAAAGATAGGGAGCATCATAGGTAAAACAATGTACGAAATCTCGATCCATTCCAAAAAGAATCCCAGGACAAAGAGCAGCAGCATCATAAAAAAGATGGCACCCCACTCCCCTCCCGGTATTATTGCAAAAAGATCTTGGATCAGGTAATCGCCGTCTAATCCGCGAAAGCTCAGACCGAAGACCTGGGCCGCAATGAGTACAAACATGATCATACCCGTGACTTTCAAGGTCTCATCCATGGTTGCTTTCAAAACTTCCAGACTAAGCCTTTTGCTGAAAAACACAAGCACCAAGGCACCTAAAGCGCCCATGGAGGCAGCTTCAGTCGGTGCAGCAACCCCTCCGATGATCGAACCCAATACAGCAAAGATCAAAATAAAAGGCGGTGCCACGGACTTTACGAACTCTATCCACAACGCTTTACGAGAGTAGGTCTGACGCTCTTCCAGGTCTATCGGAGGCACTTTTTCAGGTGATCTCCAGCCCAGATACACAATATAAAGCACATACAGAGTCGCTAAAAGCAATCCCGGGATCAGTGCCGCGGCAAAAAGCGGTCCAATGGCTTCGCCACTGATATCGGCCAATAATATGAGTACCAAACTCGGGGGCAAGATCTGTCCCAATGTGCCGGAGGCACAAATGGTTCCGCATGCCACGGAGTGGCTGTAATTTCTGCGCAAAAGCGTGGGCAGAGTGATCATCGTCAATGTCACGACGGTTGCGCCGACAATACCGGTCGAGGCACCCATAAGCACACCTACGACAATGATTGCCATCGCCATTCCGCCGGGCCTTTTACCGGCTAAAAGCCCCAATACGTCGAGCATTTTTTCTGCCAGACGGGATTTTTCGAGCATAACCCCCATAAACACGAAAAGAGGTACGGCCAAAAGCGTGTAATTGGTGATGACACCAAATATTCTCGCAGGAAGGAGGTTGAACAGCTCTAAGTCCATCCCCATCAAGCCAAAGCTTAATCCCGCGGCTGCAATGGCAAAAGCAACCGGTACTCCCGATAAGATCAGGCTGAAAAGCGTTATAACCATCAAGATGGCTAGTATTTGTGGGTCCATAGATCAGTGCTCCTGTTCAGGGTCGGTTATTGCTTTCAATAAAAGTGAAATACCTTGTATCGCGATGAGTATAAAGCCCAGAGGTATGAAAGCCTTCACCAGATATCGATAAGGCAATCCGCCTGGATTAGCAGAGACTTCATCCATACCGTATGACTGAAAAACATACATAGAAGAGAGGTAGATCATAAAAATTGAAAACGGTAAAATTATAAATACAGGAATCAAAATATCCATCCAACGTTTGGTTTTATGCGAGTATCCGTGATAAAAAAGATCGACACGCACATGCTCACCTTGCTGCATGGTATACGCAGAACCCAGCATGGCGATCGCCGCCAGCAGATGCCACTCAAGCTCTTGTCCCCCCACAGAACTTATGTGAAAAAAGTATCTGGAAAGAACGTTCCCCGCCACCAAAAGGACCAATAGAAAAATTAGCCAGGAGCTTATGCGGCCGACGCGTTCGATGAATGCGTCCAACTTTTTGGAAATGACTGCTAATTTCATGGTTTATAGCTTAGTCATGACTACGACTTCGCTGCGATTTTGCCAAACATCATGCTTGGCTTTGAACGCGAAGTAACTTTCATGAACCTTTTTAACCAACGGATCTTTAGCTGCATATGCCTCTAAAGTTGCAAAAGTCACCTCTTTTAGCTTGGCAACCACCTCATCAGGCAAGGTTTTAACTTCAACCCCGAAGTTTTTGACCAGATCATCCAAAGCTTCGGAGTTATGCGCTTCAGACCAGGCCAGACTCATCGTGTTGCATTCCGCTGCAACGGATTCCACGATTGCCTGAAGATCTTTCGGTAAAGCGTTCCAGGCATCCTTGTTGATTAAACACTCTGTTGTATTGCTCGGCTCCGACCATCCGGTTGTGTAGTAGTACTTGGCAGCTTTATGCAGACCTAAACGGCGGTCTTGATAAGGCCCCACGAACTCGGCCGCATCAATGACACCGCGCTCCAAAGCCGGAAAAATCTCTCCGCCCGGCAGGACCTTGACGCTTACACCCAATTGCTCGTACACTTTACCTGCCAGGCCGGGAATACGCATACGTAATCCCTCAAGATCCTTGACAGAGTCAATCGGCTTATTGAACCAGCCCGTCATTTGAACCCCGGTGTTGCCGGCTGCAAGCCCGATGACATTGAAAGGTTTGTACACTTCGTCCCAAAGTGCTTTTCCTCCACCTTCCTGCAGCCATGCATTCGTTCCCTGAAAGTTCATTCCGAAAGGTACTGTCGTAAAATATTGCGCGGCAAATGTCTTGCCTGACCAGTAGTACGAATTGGCCCAGTTCATCTCAATTGTCCCCTTGGAGACGGCATCAAATCCTTCCATTGCAGGGATCAGTTCTCCGGCGGCATAGTGCTTGATTCGTAAACGTCCTCCTGACAACTCTTCAACGCGCTTACAAAAATAGCTTGCGCTTCCCGGACCCTTTGAATAAAAAGGCGCTCCTGCAGGGTAAGCATTCGTCATTTTCCAGCGAAATGTCTGGGATGAACCCGCATTCGCAATACTCGGCGCCGTTACAGCAGCTGCTGCCAACCCCGCCAGTCCTGTTTTTTTTAGAAAATCTCTTCTTTCATTAGCCATCGTATAATTCCTTGTTAATTTGATTACTTATTATTGATCAGAACTGTATCTGAGTGCCTAATTTAAACGAGCTTACTGAATCGGCACCCGGTTCCTTCGAGTTAGAAGCTACGGCCGAAATAAGTGCATTGTGACCCGAAATAACATAATTCACTCCCAATTCGCTTTTATCCGAATTTCCGCCGCCATCATGCTTAAACTGTTGTACACGTGTAAAAGGCTGGAATTGCCCGATTCCCGTCTTAGTAGCAAAGAGATAAGAGGCCAGTACCAGATAAGAATTCCCGGCTTTAAGGGAAGGGTCCGTTGCACCGCCGAGGTCATAAGAGTAATAGGCGGCTTCCAGTGTACCTACACCGCCATTTGAAAGTTTTTTATCTAACAGGAAATCAACATTCCATGCCTTAAAGTCCCCCTTGTTTGCAGCATCGGTACCTGCACCGTCGGCTTGGTAAGCACCACCGATCCCGATAGCAAGAACATCCTTGGTACCATGATATGTACTGCGGTTAAAATAACCTGCCTCAGCATCCCATAGATTCAGCGATACCCGACCTGAATAAAGCAAATTTCCTGCATCGTTAGGCCCGCCGACACGACCCTGCATAGCACCGAAGTAATATTTGACTTTTTTGTCAGCGGCCAGACCCCAGACGACTATACCATCATCTCTGCCTGCAAAAATAGATGGATATTTGCGTGCAACGGAAGGGAAGTCAAATGCTGCCTGATAGAACGGCCCGTCCAAGTTAGCTCTATCTGTCGGTAATAAAAGTCGACCTGCCCAAATGTTCAATCCGTCATTGATATGAAACTTTCCTGCCGCATCCAAAAGTTTGAGATTACCCTCAGCATCTTTTTCAGTGTTAAAAGTAAACTGCACATCTTTGACCGCCTGCGCGGTGAAATAGAGACGCATGTTCTGAATTGCAAAATCTGTACCGTTATCGGTTCCGTTTGGAGCGCCGTTTTCAATATATGACATACTTGCTCGAATACCGGCCCCCATCTTTATCCAACGATCATCATCAATGTTAAGCGTAATTCCTGCATTTGCAGCTGGCATTGCTGAAAACAGTGTGCCGCCAATCAGTGCACTGGCAAGAAAACCCAATGTTCGGTTATGAACTTTATCCGGGGCTTTTTTGCCCGCTTTCTTTTCCGTATTTACCAACATATTAAACCCAATGTATTTTTCATACATTTATTCCTTATAATTATATATGTCCACTAATTAAGCAAAAACAGTTATTACCAAAACATGAACTGGTGAAATAATGTCATTTATATTGAATATTTAATATGCAAAATATGATTAAATTTTAATCAATATAGCTTCTGACAATAAATAAAAAAGGCGTTTGATAGAGTAAAAGTTGCCAGATTTGGCGTTGCGTTGTTTATATAGGCGTTATACCAACGCTCAACATCATCGGATATCGAGGCCTTCTGTCAACGAATTAGAATGAGCAGATATTCAACTGCTTAGCGTTTGTAGGGTTGGGAACAGAGCCGATATACGACGGAGCGATCCCGTATGAGGGAAAAAAGAATGGCGCTTACAAGCTATTTTTTGCAAGACACACGTTAAAGGACAAAAGAACTTCCCAGCCCGATCAGACCGCCGAAGACGCCGCCCCAGACGACCAGCCAGCCCAGATGTTCGCGTATGAGGTTCTGCACCATCTCTTTGACCAGCTGCGGGGTCAGCTCGTCAAGGCGGGTCGTGATCACCTCTTCGATCTTTACAAGCATATCTTCACTGAGCGTCGAACCGCTCAGATACTCCTGCAGCTGCTTGTCAAAACTCTCGCTGACGACGATCTTTGTTACCGCACTTTTCAGCTTTCGTGTAAACGGATCGCGCAGTGCTTCCAATGCTTTTTCGCCGCCGAACATGCCGAGCATCCCGCCGAAGGAGGATTCCATCACCGTTTTGCTCAGGGCATCAAAGGCCGGCGAGAAGTCGGTCGTCTCGATCATCGGGGCAAGGTCGATCTTTTTCTCCTCTCCGGCAAAGAAGCTGTCAAGCTGTTCTTTCGTGAAGAACTGCGACATCATCAACTCTTTGATCGCCGCTTTGAAACTCTCGAAACGGTTTACGATAACGCCGGAGCCTATTAGAAAAGGAACCTTCTCAAAAAGCATATGGATCGCCAGCAAATTAGTGATCGCGCCAGAGAAGGCGAAGATACCGCCATAAAGCACGGCTTTTGAGAGTATCGGATCGGCAATCACAAATGAGAGCGGGATAAGTCCCAGGGCTATGGAATTGGTCAAAAGACTCTTATTGATCTGCATTTTTTCCTCAATCATAAAAAAATTTGTTTGCGTAATTAAAGTGGGATTATACAGGAAACATCGCCTTTTTTTTAAGGCGGGTCAGCAGCGTACCCAATGCAGAAAAAAAAGTTCATACCTTCACATCTGTCAAACAGCATCTACTAAAACTGGCTTGAAAGACAGGTACAATTGATGTCATACCCCTTCCCTGCTACCGATACACCAAAGAAAAACAGTTATAATCAACTGTGAATCATAGAAGGAGTTTATGTGAGACAGTTATATTTATTCTTGGCAGTGGCTATTTCGTTATTTATGGCAGCCTGTAGTGCCCCTGCCCCCGAACCGGTCAGAGTCGAATCAAGCCATCAGACCATTGATTATCTGACGGATGTCAAGCCTATCCTTGATAGACGCTGTGTTGTCTGTCACTCCTGCTACAACTCCCCCTGTCAGGCGAAGTTCAGCGCTTACGAAGGCGTTGACCGCGGCGGAAGCAAGCTACTGGTCTATGATGCGATGCGTCTTAAAGCGATCGATCCTACCCGCCTCTTTATTGATGCCCAGAACACGCAGCAGTGGCGCACAAAAGGATTTTTCAGCCTGACAGAGAGCCTCGATACCAATGCAAGCTACAACGATTCCATCATGATCCACATGCTCAACGACAAAATGAAGCATCCCGAGATCGTCGGCGAGTATGCCCCCGAAAGCGACAAGCTGATCTGCCCTCGTAACAGCCTGGAGATGGGGACCTATCTTGAGGACAAACCCAACCACGGCATGCCGTACGGTTTTCCGCCGCTGAAAGAGAAAGAGTATAACACCTTGGCCCAGTGGCTCCAGCAGGGAGCTCACGGACCAGGCGTCGCGCAGCAGCAGATGATCACATCGCCGAGTGCCGAAGCGGCCAAAGAGATAGAAAAATGGGAAGCCTTTCTGAACGCTCCCGATCCCAAACATGCGATGACGGCACGCTATCTTTACGAACACTACTTCCTGGCGCATCTCAATTTCAAAGCGTCGCCGACGGAGTTCTATAAACTGGTACGTTCCAGCACGGCTGCGCCACAGGCCGTCGACCTCGTTCCCTCGCTGCGTCCTTTTGACAATCCGGGTACGGAGAACTTCTACTACCGTTTCAGACGTATTCATTCGACCATCGTCCACAAGACCCATATGGTCGTCGAGTTCAACGATGCCGAACTGGCTAGGATGAACGAACTCTTTATTCAGCCTGAATGGACGGAAAAGCCGCACCTTGTAGGATATGAGACCAAGATGAGCGCCAACCCTTTCGTGACCTTTTTTCAGATCCCGGTCCGTTCACGCTACCAGTTCCTGCTTGAGCATAACCACTACATCGTCATGACTTTCATTCGCGGCCCTGTCTGCCGGGGACAGATGGCGCTCAATGTCATACACGACCACTTCTGGGTGATGTTCCAGGACCCGGACTATGAGCTCTCTATCCAGCAGCCCGGTTTCCTGCTGCGTCAGGCCGACAACCTCAGCATGCCCATAGAGACCGTCAACAAAAGTGTATTCGAAACCTTCAGCGACGCCTATCTTGACAGATATGAAGCTTACTATAAAGCCAAAGAAGCACTGTATGACCGGACCTACCCCCAAGGGCTTGGACTCGAAGGGATCTGGAAAGGCAATACGGCTAAAGATGCACCGCTGCTGACCGTCTACCGACACTTTGACAGCGCGTCGGTGCAGCGCGGCGTAGTCGGAAAACTGCCGCGTACCATGTGGGTCATCGACTACCCGCAATTTGAGCGCATCTACTATGCGCTGGTCGCCGGCTACGATGTCTACGGCAATCTGTCTCACCAGACAAATATCAGACGCTATATGGACTTCCTGCGCATGGAAGGCGAGATCAACTTCCTTGCCTATATGCCCCCGCAACAGCGCCTGAACATGTTCAAGTCATGGTACATCGGTGACAGCGATATTCAGGATAAAAAGAGCGATATCACCCATCGCGGCACACAAGTCGTCTATAAAACAACCCATCCAAAAGACGAGTTTATCGAGCAGGTCGTTAAAGAGCACATTTTAAAATCGACGGGTATCGGTTTCGACAATATCAATTACTACAGTGCAGGGGATCTCCCGCCGAAGATGCCGACCTCCTTCAAAACAGTGGAAGATATCCGAAACGGGGCACGTTCATTGACGGCTCCGGGTACCGCATTTATTCGACAGATCGTCGATCACGGTGCCAACCTCCTCCATGTACGGATCATCCTTCCGGATGGCAAAGACCGCGTCTTTACCTTTGTGATCAATCGATGGCACGACAATGTCAATTCGCTCTTCAGTGAAAAAAAGAGGCTTGACAGTTCGAAAGACACGATTGACATCGTCCCCGGTTCCATCGGCTCCTACCCTAACGTTTTTGCAGTTGTGAAGTACCAGGACCTTCCTGATTTTTTTGATATGATCGCCAACTTCCAGTTCAACGAACAGTATAAGAAAAAGTTCAAAAAATATTTTGTCAGCCGATCTGATGAAAAGTTCTGGACGACCTATGACTGGTTCCAGGAGGATTTAAATACCGCCGATCCGCTGCAGGCAGGCCTCTATGACCTGAACCGTTATTACCGTAAAGAGTGGTAATACATAAAGTTATGTAGAAAATGAAAAGAGCGGTATCGTTTTCTCTGAGTCAAAATATTTTCCGTTTTTATATATTGACTGACGAAAGCTACAGAACAGGACGTATAGATGCATTCAGATAAGACAACCGATACCCCGAGCTGGTGGTCTTGAGCGTACGTGTTTTTAAACCTTTCATCAATATTTTGCTGGCAGGGTCGGTTTTATCCATCATGCTATATCCTATGCAGCACCGTTTTGCAAAACGACTGTGAGGTCGACAGGGCTTTGCAGCGGCGTAGCTGATAGAAACGACATATAATAGAATGCGGCACGAAATCACTGCAGAACAGCCTACCCTGGAAATGAGCTTTTTCGGTAGAACTTAGAACGTTAGTGCAGCATAGACCATAGCCCCGGACACATCATGGTTGACAATCACTTCGCGATCGCCCCCGAGATCTTTAACCAGACGCATTCGGGTACTATTGTAGCCGACACCCATACCGAAATTTTGCGTCATCCGCCAGTCAAATGTCAACATAGAGTCGACAAGACCTCCTTTTATCTCCTGAACAGTGATAAAAAAGTAGTCCACTGAATACTTGACACTTAATGATGGCAGAATGTTGTAGCCGACACGAAAACCGACCACCGGCAATGGTGCTGTTACAATTACATCTTCTGCGGCGGCATCCGAGATATTACCGTCGACCTTGTAGGAACCGTTAAATCCGGCATCGAGTTTCATGACATGCAGTCCGCCGCTGAGACCGAGTTCCACCTCATTATTGTGGTAAAAAGAATAGACATAATTCAACTTGTAGATATCCGTATTGAAAAAGGTCGACAGTGCGCCGTTTGCCGTAATATTTTTGTCAGCCCACTGAAAGTCCTGGCCGGTTTGACCTTTACTTTTAATGCTGTACCAGGAAAATTCCATACTGTGTTTCGGCGTAAAACGGTAGTAGCTGTCCAAACGGAACACGTTGACTGTCGTCTCCAGATCAAAGAGATCCTGAAGGTTGATAATCGCACCTACACCGTTTTGGCTGACTTTAAAATCTGTATTTTGTGCAGATACAAGATATCCGCCCAGTCTTATCTGAAAATTGTCAGGCAGCGGTTCTTCCGCATGAAGGAGGGTAACACCACACATCATTATTAGTGATAACAGCCAATTCAATAAGTACTTTTTCATCATCATCCCTTTATTCACCCGTTGAAGATTATTATACCCCAACATTTAAGGTACTCATATCAAGCTTCCACCAGTCTAAATGCAAAAACAAAAGACCATGCGATGCTTTCAGACAGATGACAAAACCGCGCGCGCCGAAAAGGCGCCAAGACTTGCTGAATTCAATATAAATAATTATCACAACTTAAAAATTGTCCCTGCATTTGTGCTATAGTTCTGCCATTAAAAACGATAAAAATTAAAGATATGCCTATGATACTTACCATTCAACAGATCTTCAACCAGGCCCCTAAAGAGCAGATCGTAGAGATCCTCGAAACCGCACTCAAGAGCAAAAACGAGTCACCGTTCTGGACCGAAAAGGCCATTCCTCTGAGCAAGGCAATTTTATCGGTTCTTATTCCGCTGCGCGAACAGGGGCTTCTCTTCGATCCCGAAGGTGTCGTCCACAGAGAGCTGACGCCTGCTCTCTTTTTACGCTATACCGACCTGGCCAACCTCAAATGGCTCGCCTTTACCCTGCAAAAAAGCAATGACACCGGTTCATTGCAGCGGACAAAACATACAAAGGAGGAGGCCGACAGCTACCAGCCTGTCGAACTTGGGGAGCTGGCGACCTATCTTTCGGGCTACGTCGTCAACCTCGAAGACGAATGGCAGGACTTCCCGATCGCACACTACAACGTCCACATCGGTGTCGGCGACCTCATCAAAAAACTGATCTGATCACGAAGTATTGAACTAACAGGGAATAAACAGCAGATATTTTTTGTCTCTGAAAGATTCGCCGAAACCCATCAATGAACTGTCCACGCGTGCCTGCTCCCTGGAGTAGGAGACACACACTTCATACATCATATTCGAAATGGGCAGAGCATTCACTTCCGCGAGAAGTGTTTCGATCGTTAATGCCTCACTATTGCCGGGAAACAGAAAAAGCTTTTTTTGATCATCATCGATCTTAAAACTGCTGATGCCACTCTCCCAGGAGGGCGAAAAGTCACCGTTCGCCTCCTCTTTCAACCCCATAGCTGCCATCGAAAAACTTTTGTCATTATTGATAGCCGTACGGATATCTTCTATTAAATCTATAATTACTTTCATAAAAAAAATTATACCGAAGAAGCATTATGAATTATGAATTATGAATTATGAAAAGGTGGCGAAGCTCACCGTCAAGTGAACCTGTAAAAGTTTCAGATTTGGTGCAGATTGTGCCGAAGTGAACCCGAAGGCGCACTGCTGTGCGTCGAGCGGTGAACTTCGGTGCAAGGTGTGCCGAAGCTGGAACTTTTACCAGGAGACGGATTTGCCGGAACCACGCTTTCCGATGACGGTCTCGCCCTCCCACCACGCAAGCCCCGTCTTGATCTCGGTAAGTGTCAGCATAAAGTAGTACTCCACCTGCTGTTTGCCATCATCCATCGCGACGTTGCGCTGGAGTATCTTGCCCGAAAGGCTCATGTCAGGCGCAATCATCTGCCCTTTTCCCTGTACGGTCCGCTGATTGAACTCATCATCGTTGCGAAGTTCACGCGCCTGCTTGCTCATCTGGTCTTCTGCTCCGTTAGCACCTACCGCCGTCGTCACGACCACTTTGCCACTTTTGAGCAGTTCAACACGGATCTTTTTGACCAGCTGATCAGTGTCAATATGCTGCATCGTGTCGTTGGTGACACGCGAGATCGCCAGTACATAGCGATCGCCGCTTTTTTTGTCAAGCGCGCCCGATTTCAGCATGGACTGCACCGCTTCGCCTGCCGCCTGATCGAAGTCGCGGTAATCAAGCCCCATCACCTGGGCACCCTTGTCCTCGTGTATATCGATACGTTCCGTTTTCTGCGCACAGCCGCTCATCAGGGCGGCTGCAAGCACGACAGAGAGGGTCATTGTCATTAGTGGTTTAGTTGTACTTCTCATATTTTTCCTTTACTTGTTGATGAAGAGGCGGTAGTCCGCCGCATTTTTATTCGGTGCGACGATATGAATGCTGAAATTGGCATTTTTGTACACCGGCAGTTCCGTCCAGTTGGATGAGATCGATTCGATCTCAAAACCGTCTTTGTCGTACCAGACCACGCGGTAGCGCAGCTTCATATATTCGTCCGTCTCGTTTTCGCCCAGGACCTGCAGCTCTTTAAGTCCGCTTTCACTGTTGATGCGTTCAACGATCTTCTCGATGGAGATATCATCTTTGATCGAATCGTCCACCACCTTTACATACGATGTTTTACCGGCACACCCGCCCAGCAAAAGGGCGACAGTGACCATCCAGATCCATTTTTTCATGTTAGTTTCTCCCAAAAGGTATGATCGAGACTGAGGGTATTGCACCCGCTGTAGCCATTTTAACATAAACTAAGGTAGGTGCTATCATCGGCAGTTCAACCTGAGTCAATGTCAAGCCGCTCGCGGTCTTAATAGTAAACCTGCCCTCTTTCGGATAGGTCAGGCGTATCAGGTCAAAACGTTTCGGCAGGGTTGTCCAGCTCCGGGTATCCGCCTGCGTCGAGCCGATCGTATAGACCGTTGTCGCAATAGATGCCAGCGCCCACACCATTTGCGTGTTGCCCTCCGTATTACTCATCTGTCGCTGTGTCTGATACTGCATCACCGCCTTCGTCATCGCCGAGAAGAGAGCGCGGCGCAGGATAGCGGGATACTGGTATTTGAACTCGCTCATAATCACCCGGTCCATATCTGAGAGCTGTCTGCTCTCTTTGACCTGGTCGCCGATAGCGACCGAATAAGCCGCAAAAGCACTTTGGCGAGGATGAATTCGCGGCAGTGCCAAGGAGACATAGTTTACGTTGTTCGAAAAGATGAAAACCGGTACATCCAAACGCCACTCATCTTTTACGGGAGCCAGGCCGTCTTCGATGACCACCCAGACAAAGGGATCAGCTGAGGGTTCAGCCCCATCCAGCAGAGCATCCGCATAGGCAAGGTCCTCTGCGATATAGCTGTTGTCCGTGTTCATCCCGTACGCCTCTTTCAAGAGACCGAAGGCTTTTTGGTTGTCCCCCTCGCCCAGGGCAAACAGCCCCGCCACGTAGCTGACCATCGGATTGATAAAATCGGGGTATGCCTCAAAACTGTAGAGGGAGGGGTATTTATCAGCCAGAGCTCTGCTGGCCTCGGGCATGCTGCTGTCGACATCCACCCCGTTATTGTCGCTGCGCTCCTTTTTCTCGATCGCTTCTCTGTTCTTTTCGATCAGCTTGGCGTAGTAGGCTTTAGCGCGGCGCTGTCTGTCGATCGCACGGTTGAACTCGACGCGCGCCCCCTCATCGTCACCCATCGCCATGTAGTCGATCGCCTTATAGGTATTGGCCATCACGCCGTCATACTGTGTCCCGATGTAGGGGGTGGTAGTGTCGTTGACGAAGAGTGATAATCCCCCTTGTCCGATGTCTGCGTTCAGCAGCTGTTCCTGAAAGTGTTTTATCAGCCACTCACACTCATCAAAGGCCTTGATACTGGCACTGTTGTCATGATCGAAGCGGTAAGCGAGTCCGGCATTGAGATACCATAGGAGGTTGTTGCGCTGTGTGCGGTCAAAATGGTCTATCTCTCCTTCTGACAGCGCCGCTGCTTTGGCATACTGGCCCTTTGCAACCAGGGTATCGTTATTGAGCATCGCCTCTTTGGGGGCACAGCCGCTCAAAAAGGCAAGCGTCACGGCTGTCAGTAAAAGAGTGTCTATTTTATTGCGAAACAATATCAGGCCTTGCTGTTGATCTCATGCTGCAGCTTTTTCGTCAATCCGCCAAAGACGAGATCGTACGAATCATCAATCCACTCCCGGACCAGTTTGTCGTCTGCCTCTCGGTTGCAGACGACGGTATTCCAGTGTTTCTTGCTCATATGGTAACCAGGTTCGACACAGTTATAGATTAAGCGCAGCTCGGCCGCATAGAGGGGATCGCATTTGAGATTGATACGCAGCTCTTCACCTTCATCGCTACTGAGCGCGAACATCTTATTGCCCACCTTGTAGACCGCTGTGACCTTGTCAAACGGGTACTCTTTTACCGCACCCCTTTTGGTGAGGCAATATTTTTCCAAACTCTCTTTTGTCATAGGCACCTCTAATTTTCTATTGTTTATAATGCCATAAAAAAAGAGAAGAAATGCAAAAACATGAGGCGTTAAAGACACAACGTTATTTTGATAAAGCTGAAATAGCGGCGCATCTTGAGGGTGTCGAATATATCATTATGGCGGCACCGACCACACGCGACAATGCCCAGGCACCTATTCACTTTACTATTTTCCTCAACACCGTGGAATCCCTTCCGGCCGAGATCCTGCAGGCTGTTCTCGAAAAGTTTGCCGAGCAGTATAAACTCTTTAATATCAGCGATATCTTCAGTCAGGTCGATGCGGTCGCTTTTGCCGTGACCAACCAGGAGACACCGATGCCGATGCACCTTTATAAGGAGAGCGATAAAAAAGAGCTGCCGCACGGCTTTATGCATATCATGGATTTTGAGGCGGATTCCGAGGATTTCAAAGAGGCGAAGACCGGTTCTACCGGCTGGAGCTATAGTTATAATAGATAAACCGTGATGACTTCGTTAAGCATTCCGGTTGCCAAATGCTTTGGGCAGTACACCTATTATGCCCATTTTACTTCTGCATATTTATCGCCACGTTTTAAAAATACCCACTTAACATCACCTTCTTTTTAAGCGTATTGACTCTTATCATGCCGCGTCCGGCAAAACACCTAAAATTAAATTGTTAATTATTATATTTTGTTTAATATTATTGCTTATTTGTATAAACTTGATTTGAATATTAATTTCTGTATGCAGTAATAAAAAACTGCTTATCGGCAGTCAAAAGGATTTGTGATGAAATCAGATGAAATGACGTCATCTGCTCTGTTGGCAGGTATTTATAATGTAGACCCTAACCACACAAATGTGGGTTTTACCGTTAGACACATGGTTATCGCCAACCTAAAAGGACGGTTTGATAAGTTTGGCGGAACTTTTGTGTTGAATGAGAAAACCAAAACGCTGAAATCACTGGTGGGCGAGGTTGATGCAAATTCAGTCAATACAAACAATGACCAAAGAGATGCCGATCTGAAAAGTTCAAATTTTTTTGATGTCGAAAGATTTCCGAAAATGGAGCTGGTTCTTGATGATGTAAAAGGCAACACCGCTTATGGGAAATTGACCATTCATGGTATCACCAAAGATATTCAAATGGATTTTAAGACAAGTGATCTTTCGGTAAAAGACCCTTGGGGATCGATGAGAACAGGGTTGTCTTTATCAGGCAGCATAAACAGAAAAGATTTTGGATTGAACTGGGAACAGACCATTGAGACTGGCGGTCTTATAGCCGGAGAGCGCATTCAGATCAATGTAGAGATCGAGGGGATTCTGGTTGGGTGACTTGTCTCTCAAGCGACCTTGACTAAAGCCTAAGCGCTTCGATTTCGTCAACGGTTTTTGCAATGCCGCTTGAAAGGTTCTCACACCCCTCTTCCGTCACAAGAATGTTGTCTTCGATACGAATGCCGATACCGCGGTAGGCTTCCGGGGCCTCCATGTCGTCGGCACGGATATAGATCCCCGGTTCGATGGTCATGACCATGCCCGGTGCGAAGCGTATCTCGTTGCCGTTTTCGTCCACATAAGGACACGGATCATGTACATCCATCCCGAGCCAGTGACCAATACCGTGCGGGAAGTATTTCTTGTGCTTTTTGGCCTCCATCAAAGCAGCGACTTCCCCGTTGAGAATGCCGAGTTTTACCAGCCCTTCGGTCAGCCATAGCTCGCTCATCTGCTGAAGCTCCTTTTTCGTCATTCCGGGCCGGATCATTTCGATAATACGCTGCTGCACATCGAGCACCATCTCGTAAACCTCCCGCTGAGGCCGGGTATAGGTACCGCTGACCGGAAAGGTGCGGGTGATGTCGCTGGCATACATCTTATATTCGCATCCCGCATCGATCAGAACGAGGTCGTCCGCTCCGAAGACGTCGCTGTTGTTGATATAGTGCAGCGTATTGGCGTTATTGCCGCCGGCGACAATGGTCATGTAGGCGTTGCTGTGCGCGCCGCGATGCCGGAACACATGTTCAATATCCGCCTGAAGGGTAAATTCGTGGACTCCGGGGTGCGCCGAACGCATTGCTGCATGATGCGCATCTTTTGTAATGTCGAGCGCTTCTCTGATCAGATTGATCTCATGTTCGTCCTTGATCAGCCGCATCGCCTGAATCATCTCGGTGATATCGATAAAGGTTCTCGGCGACACGATGCTGCTTCGGTCATGTACCAGGTGGCGGCACTGTGTTTTGACCGTGTCATACTTCGGATCGTCGCTGAAGAGATCAAGGTAGAGCCGTTTCTTGTTCTTGAGCTCCTCTCTGACAACGTTTTCAAACGTATCGATACTGTGAACCTCATCAACATCGAAACGTTCTTTTGCCGCATCGACTCCGGTACGCTTTCCGGTCCACAGCTCCATCGATTCGTCTTTGGACTGGACGAAAAGCAGTACTTTGGCCACATTGCCGCTCTTGACAAATACAAGTGCACTGTTGTCCTCTTCGAACCCACACAGATAATAGAAATTACTCTCCTGCCGGAAAGGATGCTCCGTATCGTTGGAGCGTGTCTGCTGACGTGCTGTCGCAAGTACGGCGACGCCGTCGTCTATCATCTCAAGTAGCCGGTCACGACGTTGTTTATATACTGTTTCATTCATGACGCTATTGTAACAAAATTATGGTCCCGCTGTTGCATACTTTTATAGACCATCATTTATACCCGGTAAAATTTTTGGACAGACCATGCGTTTATGTAACAATGTCTCTTAGAGTATTCGTAAAAATAGTGTATACTCAAACCATCTTCAAACATAAAGGATTGAGTATGTGCAATACAGGATTTTTCGATCGTTTCTTGCGTGTCTTCGTTGGTGGGCTATTGGTTTTTGTTGCTGTTTTTACCGGATGGCTCTGGGGTTATATCGGTCTTATACCACTCATCACTGGGCTGATCGGCTTCTGCCCGATCTATACGATCTTGCATATCAATACAGGCTGCAAAGCCTAAGAGGCAGATCGTTCTATCTGGAACAGCTCTCTTCAAGCCAGCTGTTCGTCTCTTGCAAGAGCTGTGCAACAAGGGCGTTATATCCTTGTATCGCGCCCTTGATGTTCCCCTCTTCTTCCTTTTTTTGCATCTCAAATAACTTGGTTGCCACGATATCGCGCGTATACGACTCCACTAAAACCAGCATGACCGAAAGATGCAGTGTCGTGGTTCCGTCATCATGGATCTTTTGTGAAAAATCATAGATATTGGTCTCCATATTAAGATCGTTCTTAGCAAGAGACTGCAGCGGTATCACATCTTTAAAAATAGCCCTTTTGGTAATGGATCGTTCAAGCAAGTTTGCCAGCTGGTGATTGACATCTTCAATCCAGCGGGATTTTGTATAGATATAGCTCTGCCCGTTATCGGCACTGTAGTAGATATTTTGCCCGTTCAACAGAGCGGAACTCTCTATTAATCCAAGACGCAGCACCTTATCTCTGCAGCCGCTCTCTTTTACAGCAGGAACATCCGTAGAGACATCGAGTTGGTATTTGGACGCAGGGGGGACCTTGGTCTGAAGCGAACATCCGCTCAACATAAACAGACAAAGCGCGAACACAGAAGCAATTTTGATAAAGTACATATTTTTCACTTTTTCTCCCCCGGACCGATATCAGGCTCTTCGCTCTGCAGCAGCAGATTAGAAGGGCTGTCGCCGTAGCGTGCCAGCAGCAGGTTGATCTCATTCAACGTCCTCGCAAGGTCACGCATCGTTATCTGAAACTGTTTCATCGACTCTCCTACATTCTCTTTGACCGAATAGTCACCGTTTTTATTACGCTCTTCAAAAACGGCCATGGATGAAGAGATGGTCAGATAACTGTGCGATATTGATGTAAATGCGGTCGATACACGTTCTTCAAAATCGCTGCTTTTATCAATAAAAGTGTCCACTTTCGGCATCATCGTGTCCATCTTTTCGGCTGTACTCCGTGCAGATGCCATCAGCTTATGAAAGTTATCAATACTTTTCGCATCCAGAGCTTCGTCTATTTTTGCCATGCTTTGCGCCGTATGCTTCAGGATCTTGGTGATCTCTTCCTGATTTTCGTCACTCAGAAGCAACTGCAGGGAGGCAAACGTTTTGGAAAGGTTGACCGAAATTGAGCCAAAAGACTCCTCAACCTTGACCAGAAATGAAGGCACCGACTTTATCACAGGTATCTCTTTTTGCCCCTTTTTAAGCAGTGGTGCATTTTTGCTGCCTTCACTCAGATCGATATAACTTAGACCCGTAATGCCCTGTGACTTCAATTTGGCAACCGTATCGGTTTTGATAGGCGCGTCACTGTCCACCGATATATCGACCTCTATCTCTTCGATATTGGCCTGATTGATATGCATCTTGGTCACTTTGCCGACAGTCACCCCTCTGTACTTTACAGGCGAGTCGATATTCAGTCCCGAAACGGATTCGGTAAAAAAGATCTTGAAAGGTGCAAGGGCCTTTTCATTGCCCGGGCTGATCAGCCAGATCACAAACACAAAGATCAATACGATCGACATGATCACAAAAAGACCGACCAGTGTGTAATTCGTTTTGGCGTTCATCCTACTCCTTCTTCTATGTCAAAAAAACGCTCTATAAAGGGACTTTTTATTTTTTTGATCTCTTCCAACGTTCCCTCGGCAGCAATTTTTTTATTATCGATAACGGCCATTCTGTCGAGCGTATGGTTGATCGAAGTCAGGTCATGCGAGACCATCAGCACGCTCAGGTTCAAGAGATCGCGTAACTTTACTATAAGTGTATCAAATTCCCGCGCAGAAATAGGGTCGAGACCCGAAGTCGGCTCATCCAGAAATAGAATTTTAGGGTCCATCGCCAGGGCGCGTGCCAGGGCAGCCTTCTTTTTCATCCCCCCGCTGATCTGGGAAGGGAAGAGATTTCCGTCGGACTGCTTGAGCCCCACGATGTCGATCTTGAAGGCAACAATGTCCCTGATAATCACTTCGGAGAGGTCGGTATATTCCTGGAGCGCGAGGGCGATATTTTCGGCTACTGTCAACGAGGTAAAAAGGGCATTCGACTGAAACAGCACGCCCCACTTCAGGCGAAGATGCTGCGCTGCTCTTGTTCGGATGGACTCGATCTTCTGCCCCAGCAGTTCTATCGAGCCGCTGTGAAAATCTTCGAGCATGATCATCTCACGCATCAGGACCGATTTACCGCAGCCGCTGGGTCCGAGCAGCCCGTAAATCTCGCCCTCGTTCACATGCAGGTTGATGCCATCATGCACGACGTTATCGCCGAATTTAGTGACGACATCAGTGATCTCTATGATCTTTTTGCGACTCGGCATTTAGTGCCTCCCTGCATTGAACTGTTGGTTCTTATACGACTCGGCATTTAGTACCCCAGATTTGTGAAGACGATCGAGAAGAAGGCGTCACAGATAATCACGGCGAAGATCGACTCCACCACCGCCTTGGTGGTATTGAAGCCGATACTCTGTGTGTCGTTTTTAACCTGCAGACCGCGATAGATACCGATGCTGGCGATCAAGAGCGCAAAAAACGGTCCCTTGACCAGACCGATCCAGAAATGTTTGACCTTGACCACTTCGACAAATCGGTCCAAAAAGAGCGTCGTTGTCAGACCCAGATCGATCTTGGCGATCAGCATGCCGCCCATGAGTCCCGCTATGTCCGCAAAAAAGATCAGTATCGGCATCATGATGACCAAAGCAAGCACACGCGGCAGCACCAGAAAGGCGAAGGGGTCAAACCCCATCGTACGCATCGCGTCAAGCTCTTCGGTTATCTTCATGACCCCGATCTGCGCCGCATAGGCGGAACCGCTTCGGCCGGCGACGATGATGGCGGCAAGCATCGGGGCGAGTTCGCGCAGGATCGAGATGCCCAGCATATCGACGATAAAGATGTTGGCCCCGTAAAGCTTCAGCTGTGTCGCAGACTGGTAGGCAACGACCACACCGATTAGGAATGTGGTCAGGAAGATGATCGGCAGTGCTCTGATGCCGCTCTCGTTGATCTCAAAGAACATCTCCTTCCACCGTATCTGACGCAGATTGAAAAAAGAGCTGTAAAAGATCAGGCTCAGCTGTCCGAAAAAGGCAAGAAAGGAGGCAAGTTTTTGCTTCCGGTCAAAAAGATCAAGGCCGACAGCCTCAAGGACATTCACTTTGGAGGGCTTGAAGATGCTGTCAAAATGGGCATGTTCCTGGGCCATTGTAAGCATCTTTCTGACCTCATCTTCCATCGTAGTAAATATCACTTCCCGGCCATTTTCTTCTGCATGAACTTTATGCTTTGCGATCAGCAGGGCCAGGGCGGAGTCCATGCTTTCAAGCTCATTGAGGTCCCAAACATATTTTTCTACATTCCCTTCTTCAGTAGATGCTGCAAGTTTTTTTTCGATGGAGGCAAGCCTTTGGATGGTCTGTCTCCCCATGAGTTTAAACGTGACCGTCCCGGAAACTTCGGTTATGAGGAAGGTAGCCGGCATTCCCTATACCTCTTCACTTATAAAGATGACATGCTCCAAACCGTTGGCACCAAAGCGTACATACCCCAGACCGCAGGCAAAAGCAGGCAGGTTTACATAACGACAGCCGTCGATCATAAAGGCACAGTCCTGATGATGATGCCCTTCGATAAAGAGCGTGTACCGGCTCAGATCCTGTTGTGAAAGGTGCCTGGCGACATAGCTCTCAAAAGTGTCCATCTTGACACAATCATTTTTCCGCATCAGTTTTGTGTCGAGCGCGTTGATGATGAAGTGCCTGCCGATGGTATCGAGCAAGCTTAAAAAACGCAGCAGATATGGGTTTCGGATAATAGCCGTGTAGAACCGGTAGCCAAAGGGTGCATCGAAATCTCCATGCGCCAAAGCGACCGACTGGCCTTTGTAGTCGCATGCGACCGGCTGTTCCTGGATGGGAAATATCCTGACACCGGGAAAGATCGGAGCGAGATTGAAATCATGATTACCCTCAAGATAGACGATCTCTATATTGTCGCTGAGGGTATTGATCAGATCAACCGCTTCGCTGTTGCGCTCAACCGTATAAGGGATGCCGCCGAAAAGAAGATCGAAGATGTCGCCCATCAGGATGAGCTGGGGTGTCCGGATCTTCTGCGAAGCAACCGCTTTGAGAAAGCCGTAAAGCTCTTTGTGTTTAAAAGAGTAGTGGGCATCACTGAGAAAGATGGCTCCTTCCAGGAGCTTTAACGGTTTAGGGGACATAGGCGATATCAGGGACTCCGGTCTCCATCGCCAGGCCCATCATCAGATTGGCGTTGACGATCGCCTGCGAGCTGGCGCCGCGCATCAGGTTGTCGATGGCGGCATTGATGAAAAGGGTCGAACCGTTGCGCCGTGCGAAGATGTCACAAAAGTTGGTGCCGGCAACACTCTTCATATCAACCGGGTTTTCACGGACACGTACGAAGGGGGCATCCTTGTAATACGCTTTCAGGACCTCCATCGCATCGAAGTCACCCTCGACCTGCATATAGACCGAAGAGAGCATCCCGCGTGTCAGCGGCAGCAGATGCGGTACAAAACTGACCGTGCTCTCATCAAGCTGGAGCTTCTCGGCGATCTCCGGGCTGTGGCGGTGCAGCATCGGGTTGTAGGCAAAGGCGTTGTCGTTGATGGCGACGTAGTGCGAGGTCTCTGAGAGCTTCTTCCCTGCCCCGCTGACACCGCTTTTAGCATCGACGATCAGTGCCGAACCCTTGAGCTGGTAGGCCATGAACGGCAGTGCCGCCAATATCGAAGCGGTAGGATAGCACCCGGGGTTCGCGACAAGCCTGGCCGTTTTGATCGCCTCGAGGTTCAGCTCAGGCAGTCCGTAGACCGCATGTTTGAGGTTCTCGGCATCAATATGCGGCACATAGTGCTTCTCGTAACGCGCCTGTTGCAGACGGTAATCGGCTGAAAGATCGACCGTTTTGACATCGAGAGCCATCAACGCTTTGACAAAGCCCATCGCCGTCTTGTGCGGCAGTGCCAAAAAGGCAAGCTCGCATGTTTTGGCGACGTCAGCGGCATCCGCCTTTTGGACGTCGCACTCGTATACGCCCAGAAGCGAGGGGTGCAGCTCGCTGAGTTTTGCATTCCCCTCGCTGGTCGCCACGTAGGCAAGCTCAAAGGTCGGGTGTTTGATGATCATCTTGATCAGTTCAAGGCCGGTATAACCGCTCGCCCCGATGACGGCGACATTAATCTTCGCGGCACTCAAAGACGATCTCCTGATATTTCACTTCGGTTACTTCAAACTCCTTAACCCCGCCCGGAAGACGGACCTTGACCTCGTCGCCCTCCTCTTTGCCAAGGATCTGTTTCGCAAGCGGAGAGTTAAAAGAGATCAGTCCTATCTCCGGGTTGCTTTCGCATCCGCCGACGATGGTGTAGGTCACCTCTTCACCGCTGTTGATGTCTTCCAGGACCACGGTCGAACCGAAGCTGACACGGGCATGCTGCAGTTCGCTCGGGTCGACGACCTGCGCATTGCTCAACAGAGCACTGATCTCCTGCAGACGGCGGTCGATATTGACCTGAGCCTCTTTACCCGCGTGATACTCCGCATTCTCTTTCAAGTCGCCCATATCGGCCGCCTCTTCGATCGCCTTGATAACCGCAGGGCGCACAACCGTCTTGAGATGGTTCGACTCCTCCTGAAGGCGGGCGTACCCGAATTTTGTCATCGGTTCTACTGATTGTTCCAAAAAATCTCCATTTTCCAAGCTGTGACTTCTGCACAGCGATAAATCGCAATATGGGAGTATTATACCCTCTCGATGGAAAAATTGGAATATACTCTTATCCGCTTGGACGAAAGCTGCTTGATAATCTCAGCCACTGTATAAGATAATTACACGGTAAGACTCTGCCCTGCAAAAAAGTCAGCGCTTTAAGACCTTCAGTAACGCTTTGAGACTCTTCGTATTGACCACATCCTCTTTTTCGATCCAGCCCCGCCTGGCCTGCCCGATGCCGTACGCCATCAAGTCAAGATCCCTTACGGAGTGGGCATCGGTGGAGATGGCGATAGGTATGCCCGCCTCCTTGGCCATCTTGCAGTGGATGTCGTTGAGATCGAGCCGGTCCGGCTGGGCATTGAGTTCGAGTATGCCGCCTCTCTGCGAGCATCCCTTTATAATTGCTTCCATATCCACTTCATAGGCGTCCCTAAGGCCGATCAGCCTTCCTGTCGGATGGGCAAGGATCGTAAAGTAGGGATTGTCCATTGCTTTCAGGATGCGCGTTATCTGCTCTTTTTTGGAGAGGTTCATCGCATAGTGGACGGCGCACACCGTAAGGTCAAGCTCTTTCAGAACTGAGTCCGGAAGATCGAGCTCACCGTTTGAGAGGATATCGACTTCGGCAGATTTCAAGAGGGTGATCCCCTTGAGCTCTTCATTGATGCGGTCGATCTCGTCGAGCTGCTGCCGGACCCGCTTCTCGTCGAGGCCGTGGGCGATAGTGAGATGTTTCGTATGGTCGGTTACGGCAATATATTCATACCCCTTCGCTCTGGCTGAGAGCGCCATCTCCCGGATGGTGTTTGCCCCGTCCGTGTAGACGGTGTGGAGATGCAGGTCCCCTTTGATATCTTTTGCTTCGATCAGTTTTGGCAGCCTCTCTTCACGCGCCAGCTCTATCTCGCCCCGGTTCTCACGCATTTCCGGCTCCACATAGGCCAGTCCCAAGGTCTCGTAGATATCTGCTTCTCTGTTTCCGGCCACCCTTTTCTCCGACTTGAAGACGCCGTACTCGTTGATCTTCAAGCCCATTGTGAGCGCTATTTTCCGCAACGCGATATTATGGGATTTTGACCCGGTAAAGTGGTGCAGAGCGGCACCGAACGCATCTTTCGCAACAACCCTCAGATCAATCTGCAGACCGCTTTTGAGCGCAACGGAAGAGCGTGTCGTCCCCTGCATCACTATTTTGTCGACCGCTTCAAACTTGGTGAAGCGCTCCATGATATCGCTGAGCGGCTCGCATGACGCCACGATATCGATGTCGTGGACCGTCTCTTTTCGCCTGCGGATACTGCCCGCCACTTCGATCTCGATGACGCCCCGGGAGCGTGCAAGCTCTTCCTTGAGCGCTTCCGCTATCGGCAGCACTTCGAAAAGACGGTAGCGTTTCTCTTCATACAGCTTTTTCTCCACCCCTTTGGCGATGCTCTCGATCAGCTTCGGCCCGAACCCCTGCAGCGTCTGCAGCTTCCCTTTCTGCAGCGCATCTTTGAGATCAGGCAGCGAGTTGATATTAAGCTTCTCATGCAGAAGATGTACGCGTCTCGGACCGAGCCCCGGAATTCCTAGCAGCGGTTCAAGCTCGCTGGAGAGTGATTTTTTAAGTCCGTTCAAAAAAGCCAGCTCCCCGGTCCGGACGATCTCGATGATCTTTGCGGAGAGGTCTTCTCCGATCCCGTTCAGGCTGGTCAGATCAAACCCCTCCTCCACAAGCTCGGCCATACTCTTTGACGAGGAGAGAATGTTCCGTGCCGCATTCCGGTAGGCTCTTATCCTGAAAGGGTTCGCCTCCTCAATATCCAGAAGATCCGCTATCTCCATGAAGATGGCTGCGATATCACGGTTGCTGACATGCATAGTACTCCTTGAGCCCTTTATGATATTATATATCCATGCAAAAGATACATATAGGAACATCCGGGTTTTATTACGACCACTGGATAGGCAGATGCTATCCGGAAGATATTTCCAAACGCGATCTTCTCCCTTTTTTTGCCAAACACTTCAAAACCGTAGAGATCAACAGTACATTCTACCATCTTCCAAGGCAGAGCACGATCGCCCACTGGCTCGAAGTGACACCCGATGACTTTCTCTTTACGCTAAAAGCCAACCGGAGCATTACACACCGTAAAAAAATCGACGCCGCACTCGAAGAGGTAGTCCTGTTCATCCATCTGATAAAGCCGTTAAAAGAGAGACTCGGGGTCATTTTGTTCCAGCTGCCTCCCTATCTTAAACTCGACATCAGAGTGCTGGACGGCTTTATTTCGCAGCTGCCCAAAGGGTACCGGTACGCCATTGAGTTCAGAGACCAATCCTGGATGGATGATGTGGTCTTTGAGCTGATGGCGCTCAACGGTATCGGCCTCTGCATCAACGATTTCGAACAGAGGCAGACCCCCTGGATTGCAACTGCCCCCTTTGTCTATATAAGGATGCACGGACCCCAGGGCAGATACAGCGGAAAATACGATATGCTGGCGATCACAGCGCTGTGCGAAACCATTAACCGTTTTGTCGACGAGGGCAGAGAGGTCTTCTGCTATTTCAATAACGACATGGAAGGGTTCGCCTGGCAGAACGCACAGGAGCTTAAAGCACTTTGCGGGAGCCGCCGATAAGGTGTTGGAGATTCCCTATATTTGTTTCACGTTAAAAGACCTCATTCGATTCATAGCAAAAGCCAGTTCAAAAGAGCGGAACCGGGCAAAATGACCGGAAATATTTTTACTGAGGATATCCAGCCCGTTCTCCTCAACATCGGCCATAACCAGATCGATCACCTGCTTCAGCGTTCTTTTTCCGTTCATATACTTTTTGGCATAAAGCATAGCATAACCGACAGCCTTTGTCTGTGACAGCTCTATCAACTGCTCAAGGTCACTCAGGTCGATCCTGTCTCGGCCGAAATGGAGTGTATCTGCCTCCGTTGCATAAAGCCGCTGCTTTCCGTACTCGCTCATCGGGTCTATACTTTCAGCAACGGGAATGCGGGCTTTGGGCTCAATAGGGTACTGCACATCTTCATTTGCCCTTTTTGCCTGAGATTCCCGAATGATCTTTTTTGCCTCTGTAGTAACATCTTCGGGACGGTATCTGATCATCTGGATGACATGATCAGCCACTTCGAAATAGTCTCCCACTCCGCCCAGTACAAGAATGGTCGATATCTTTTTTTCAACATAGAGCTGACGGACTTTATCGATGTAGGAAGTGATCGGTTCATCTGATTTTTTCACCAGCTTCTGCATGTGCTGGTCACGGACCATAAAGTTGGCGGCGCAGGTATCCTCATCCATCAGCATCACCTTGGCTCCCATCTCGATGGACTCAATAATAGCTGCCGCCTGGGAAGTGCTGCCGCTGGCATTTTCAGTACTGAAAGCGACGGTCTCTTTATCAAACGGGAGATTCCTGATAAAGGGAGAGATATCTGTCTTAACCACGTGCCTGCCGCTATAAGCCCTGACTTTTACACTCTCCGCCAGCGACACACACTGCTCCCTGCCATCGCCGGCGATATGGTTATAGACGCCCATCTCAATGGCCTGCAACAGGGTCGATTTACCGTGATAGCCTCCTCCCGCAAGCAGGGTGATGCCCTCCGGGATTCCCATACCGGCTGTTTTTCCGGCATAGGGAAGGTTGATTTCGACTTTCAAACTTTCGGGAGATTTAAACGGTATGGCAGTATCTGTATTCATGGCACGGTCACTGTTCCCGCTCTCCCTGGGCAGAAGAGCACCGTCGGCTATAAAGGCCACCAGACCCATACCCGGCAGTTTCTCCCGCAGGAATTCCGCATCCAAGGCAGTGCGTATGTGCGAGAGTAGCAGGTTTCTATCGGTATGATCCCGATGCAGTGACAACCTGACGATTTCGGGCAGCTCTTCAAACAGCATTTGAACGGCCAGCTTGGCTTTGATGCTTCTTCCCGATGCCGGAAGACCGATAAAGCAGCGGATCTCAAGGCTCTTTTCATCAAGAACAACCGAGCTTCGCTCCAGGATCGTCTGCAGCGGTTCATCTATGGTAATTATACCGCTATGGCCGGTACCGCGTCTCTGCCCGGAAACGTCACGGCTATGGGAGAAAAATTGCCGGGCGAAAAAATCCCGACAGGCTGTCTTTGCGGTTTTTGAGTCGATCATACCCTCTTCAATCGCCGTATCATCCAAAGAAAGCTGAATCCGGTAGATCCCGGTATGAGGAGGGGCGTAGGGGTCTTTTGGGATCTGCTCGACAATAAGCGTAAACTGGTCAAAATCATAGCTCCCGACCAATGATTGAAAGGCGCCGTAATCCTTTCCGTCCAATGAGGTGACCCTTTTCTGAAGTTGCTCTTTTGCTGCCATCTGATTTTCCTTATCCAGTAATTCTATCATTTCTGTCGCCTACAAAGTGTAGCCAGATCGGTGCCTTAATAAAAATAGCGCAAAAGTTAAGAGTTTAAATGTATACTAAAAACAAAGATAAAGTGCTGAAAAAAGGAAGAGAACGTATGGCTTTGACGATAGGTATTCCGAGAGAGGTACATGAGGGGGAGAGACGTGTTGCGGCAACGCCTGAGACCTCAGCAAAACTGCAAAAGCTCGGATTCAGTGTTGCAGTTGAGTCCGGCGCCGGTGAGCGTGCCAGTTTTTCTGATGATCTCTACCGTGAAGCAGGCGTCGAGATCATCAGCGGAACCAAAGCGCTTTGGGAGAGATCCGACATTATCCTGAAAGTCCGTGCACCTGAGATACACCCTCAGCTCGGACTCCATGAAGCGGAATTGTTAGGGGAAGGAAAGTACCTGATCAGCTTTATCTGGCCGGCGCAGAATCCGGAGCTGATGAAGAGGCTGGCTGAGCGCAGGGCAACGGTACTGGCCATGGACAGCATTCCGAGAATATCCAGGGCACAAAAACTTGATGCACTCAGTTCGATGGCCAATATCGCCGGATACCGGGCGGTGGTGGAAGCGGCCAACCGGTTTGGACGTTTTATGACCGGGCAGATCACGGCAGCAGGGAAAGTGCCTCCGGCAAAAGTGATGGTGATCGGTGCCGGGGTGGCAGGTCTGGCGGCTGTGGGAACAGCCAACTCGATGGGTGCGATCGTACGTGCTTTTGATACACGCCCCGAAGTCAAGGAACAGGTTGAGAGCATGGGGGCGGTGTTTCTTGAGCTTGATTTTGAAGAAGATGCCGGGGGTGCGGGCGGTTATGCCAAAGTGATGAGCCCCGAATTCATCAAGGCCGAGATGGAACTCTTTGCCAATCAGGCGATGGAGGTGGATATCATCATCACAACGGCATTGATTCCCGGAAGGCCGGCGCCGGAACTCATTACCGAAGGGATGGTCGAGTCAATGCGTGATGGCAGTGTCATTGTTGACCTGGCCGCTGAAAACGGCGGCAACTGTACCTTGACGGAGCCGGGCAAAGTGGTCGTCAGACACGGTGTGACGTTGATAGGCTATACCGATCTCCCCAGCCGGCTGCCGACGCAGTCAAGCCAGTTGTATGGCACCAATCTATTGCATATGCTCAGTGATCTCTGCAGAGAAAAAAAGGGGCAGATCACTATCGATATGGATGATGAAGTGATCCGCGGTGCGACCGTTATCAAAGAGGGTGTCGTCACCTGGCCGCCGCCGGCGATCAAGGTTCAGACCGCTGCTAGGCCGGAAGCTTCACTGCCTGAGCCTGGCAAAAAAACCGAAGAGACGAAAAAAAGAGGCTACGGGAGTGCGGTGCTTATGCTCCTGGGTATTGCCGCAATGGCGGGACTCGGCTATGTGTCACCCCCGGACTTTCTGGCCCACTTCACTGTCTTTGTATTGGCCTGTTTTGTAGGTTATCAGGTCGTCTGGAATGTGACACCTGCACTGCACACCCCGTTGATGAGCGTAACGAATGCCATAAGCGGCATTATCGTTTTGGGTGCATTGGTGCAGTTCTCCGCAGATTCGTCAACATCCGTAATTGTATTGTCCATTGTTGCGATTTTGATCTCGGCCATCAATATCAGCGGTGGTTTTCTGGTAACCCAGCGCATGCTGAAGATGTTTCAAAAGTATGAGGAAGAGTGATGAGTGAAGGTTTATTGACAGCAGCGTATATCATTGCCGGCATACTGTTTATTTTGAGTTTGAGAGGGTTGAGCCATCAGGAGAGCGCGAGAAAAGGCAATATCTATGGCATGGGCGGTATGACCATCGCTATTGCGGCAACGATTTTGGAAGGCGGGGAAGCTGGCGTGGAAGGCGTTCTTGCCGCAATGATCATCGGCGGGATCATCGGGGGTGTTGTTGCGATGCGGGTCGAGATGACAGGGATGCCTCAACTGGTCGCTGTTTTACACAGTTTTGTAGGCTTGGCTGCGGTGCTGGTCGGTTACGCCAACTTCTTGGATCCGGATGCTGCTTTGCATTTCAGCGGGGCCGGAAAAACAGTTCACGATATAGAGATCTATCTCGGGGTTTTGATCGGTGCCGTGACATTCACCGGTTCACTGATCGCCTTCGGAAAACTTCAGGGTCTCATACGAAGCGGTTCTCTGCTGCTGCCGGGTCGTCATTGGTTCAATCTCGGGCTGGGACTGGCAAGCATCTGGCTCGGCATGGCCTTTGTCAGTGCAGACGCTCTCTCCTCGGGTCTCATCCCTTTGATGATCATGACGCTGATCGCATTGCTTTTCGGTGTCCATATGGTGATGGCCATCGGCGGTGCGGATATGCCTGTGGTCGTTTCAATGCTTAACAGCTATTCGGGATGGGCCGCCGCTGCGACGGGTTTTATGCTTTCGAACGATCTGCTGATCATCACGGGGGCACTGGTCGGAAGCAGCGGTGCGATCCTCTCGTATATCATGAGCCGCGCGATGAACCGCAGTTTTCTCAGCGTCATTGCCGGAGGTTTCGGCACCGTTTCCGCAAAGGGCTCCGCAACCGAGGAACATGGTGAAGCCATCTCCGTCACGGCAGAGGAGACGGCGGAACTGTTAAAGGGTGCAAAAAGTGTGGTTATCGTTCCCGGGTACGGTATGGCAGTAGCCCAGGCCCAGCATCTCATTGCCGACATCACCAAAAAACTTCGAAAGAACGGAACAAAGGTACGTTTCGGGATCCACCCTGTCGCCGGACGCCTTCCCGGGCATATGAATGTACTGCTGGCAGAGGCAAGGATCCCTTATGATATTGTCCTTGAAATGGATGAGATCAATGCGGATTTTCCAGTTACGGATGTAGTCCTGGTTATCGGTGCCAACGACACCGTCAACCCCTCCGCGATGGAAGACCCCTCAAGTCCTATTGCCGGAATGCCGGTCCTGGAAGTCTGGAACGCGAAGAACGTCGTAGTGATGAAAAGGAGTATGGCCTCAGGGTACGCTGGTGTAGACAATCCCCTCTTTTTCAAGGAAAATACACGCATGCTCTTCGGCGATGCTAAAACAGGCGTTGATACCATACTCAAAACGCTGTAAGCCATTTTCAGCAAAGAATCAATAGCGAATAAGCAGGGAAGGTTGATTCTCTGCCAGTTATTTCAATAAGTGAAATCCAAATATTTCAAATTGAAGATAAAATATTCCCACTGAGATCATGTATCCGATTGCTACTGTCCATGCATATTGCATATGCGTGCCGACGGTATATACGCCCCTGAGTTTACCCATGACACCGACACCCGCAGCAGACCCGAAACTGATGAGCGATCCGCCGATGCCTGCAGTTAAGGTTACGAGCAGCCAGTGATCTGTATCCATTGCCGGATTTGCTTTGAGTACGGCAAACATAAGGGGTATATTGTCAATCACGGCGGATATGACACCGATCAATACATTGACCCAGAAAGGGTCCATCACATCATAGATATTGGCCGCAATGGCGATATAGCCAAGATAGGCCAGTCCCGACACAGCGGCCAAAAGTCCGAAGAAAAAGAGCAGTGTATCGTTTTCGATTTCCGCCATTCGGCGATAAATCCATATGCGTTCATCGTGCTTTTTTTTCAGATAGCTGGAATAAAAGCCGAACAGCCCAAGTCCCAGCATCATCCCCCAGAAAGCCGGCAGGTGAAATACATTGTGAATCGTAACAGCCATTATAATGGTCAACATGGCAAGTAGGATGATGCCCTTGCCTCCTCTTTTTATGGTGGCATTTTCCGGCCTTTTACAAGTACCTGTATTGTCGCTGTCTGCCGGAGAGCCATCGGGCAGAAAGTTCGACAGCAGATACGCTGTCACTGCCCAGCCGATAAAACTGGCGGGAAACAGAAACAGGAATTCGGCGAAGGTAGCCTTACCCGTGGTCCAGACCATCAGCGTCGTGATATCGCCAAAAGGGGACCAGGCTCCTCCCGCATTGGCTGCGACGACAATGTTGATAGCCCCCAGAATGAGAAACGGCCTGTTATGGTGTTCGAGTGTCAGTAGGACCGTGGACAACACCAGTGCCGTTGTCAGATTGTCTGCGACCGGACTTAAAAAAAACGCGATCAGGCCTGTCGCCCAGAACAGTTTCTTGTAGTTGTATCCTTTTTGCAGCAACCTGAATTTCAGCGCTTCGAAGACACCTCTTTCTATCAATGACTCTATATAAGTCATCGCGACAAACAGAAAGAAATAGATCGAAGCGATCTCGACGATCAATCGATGCAGATTCTTTTGCAAGGGGGCAATATCGATTCCGTAATAGTGGTAATGCCATGCGATGAGAACATAGATCAATGTACCGGCCAGCAGCGCCGGCTTTGACTTGTTGATCGCTATTTTCTCTTCAAAGCTTATCATGAGATAGGCGATGATAAAAAGCACAACAGAGGCATATCCGACAAATGAATCAACCACAGAGAACTCCCGATTTTAGTAAATACGCTACTGTATCATGATGTATTGAACAGAACTTGTGGCTACTGACGCAAGCCGTTCGCATACAAAAAAGAAGTCTGCCAGTACCGATAAACAGACTCTTTCAGTTCAACAGGTTAGCACCATCAAGTTGAATCCAAACCTTTATTACCTTTGTAATCGGTGATCTGGCTACGCCAAGACTTCAGTTGCCGAACAGGGCTTTCATCTTCTCCTGAATCGCTTCATCAATCTCTTGCGGAATTGGTTCATCTGACGACGCTGAAGAGCTATCCGGCTCAGAGGGCTTTTGCTGATGCTGCGTTTGCATCGCTTTTTGTTGCTGCCGGCTCTGCTGCTGCATCTTTTTCACTGCATCGGGGTCTTTCAACGAATCGATCATGTTTTTTGCCATATTTCGCATCATGGTGTCGGCCTCTTTGTCAAAGGTGATCTTTACTCCCTCCGGCAGTGCAAAAACCGAAGCGGGTACCTTTCCTTTTTCAAGTTTAAGCGCCACGCTTTTACTTGACATTCCCATCACCTTCGATTCGGTTTTAAGCGCTATCCCGGTGTCATGGATGGTATAGACTGTTGTTCCCATCATTGTCGTTTTGTCACAAGGGTACCCCAGCAGCGTCGCTGCGTTTTTTTCAACCTTTGCCTGCATTCCGCCCATGGCATTTTTTCCTATCTTTTCGGCGTTTGCCGTGACGGTTTTTTTCTCCTTGGCGCTGAGTTTCCCGTACTCCTGCTTATAGACTTTTGCCGGGTTGGTCATTTTGGTACCGGTATGCTCGATCATGTCGATATCGTACACCCAGTCGGGTGTCGTGATCTCTATTTTGTCGGTCTTCATGATCTGGTACATCACTTTGCCCGTTGTTTTACGGTATTTCGCCTCTTTTTTGCCGTAGTCCCCGATATAGAGCGTTTCGCTTCCGTTTTCCATTCCCGAGACTTCGTAAAAGATCGTCGCCGATTTAAACGGAAGCCGAACATCCCATGGGCTATCGGCTGCTTGCAGCCATACAGCTGCAAGCGCTCCACACAACAAAGTCTTTACAATCTTTTCGAGAAACGTTTTCATATGACCTCTTTTATCGTTTTTTGAATGCATGCTGTTCTATCCGGACGGATTGCGCAGTCTCGCACTTCGTTTATTGTTATACCCACAACGAAACCTGCACGGTCCCCTTCTGGATCATATTCAATCCCATTCAAACAGCTCCGATCCAGATCGGTTCCTGCTGCCCGTGCTGATCAGCACTGTTTTCATACTTACTTCTCTGTTTCCGGTACCATCCGCCGAAACGATGTTTAAAGTCGGGTCGGACTAATTTTATACTGGATGTCATATAAAAAGAAGCTAAAGGGCACCTTTAAAAACAGGAACGCCAACCGCAATGCAATGTTCCCTGTCATCATTACAACGCAGTTACACACCGGAAACATGACAACTGAACAAACGGTATTTTTTTAACACTTATTCACATATAATAGCTTATTTTCAACAAAAAAGCTCTATTATCGTTACAGGGCACCTGTATGCCCATCTAAAAAAATCTTTCAATAGTTGTTTTATTTGGGTTCGGACATAGCTTTTGAATAGTAAATCGGAAGAGTGTCGAGGCGTTGGCATGCGTGAATCCGCTTCAGACGATTTGGTGATATGTTGTCTACAGCTGCTCGACTATTCAAGAGATTGGATATCAGACCTTAAGGGAGTAAATGACTATGCCGTCAATACGCATATTTCTCCAAAACAGATAAGGTGTTATTAACAAGATGAAAAATTGCCATATCAGATTAGCCAGGTTAGCTGTTCAAAAGGCAATGGAGAGATTATCCGCATCACACAAGCACTTCAAAGAGATCTAAAGCTGCAAAGAGAGGGTTGTTGAATTGAAAAAAGGTGAGATGACTATCTTCAGACAACTGAGCGAGTTGATAACGCGCTATCGCGGAAGCGCCGCGCCACAAAAGTATCCTGGTGAAGAGGAGATGCTGCGGTCCAAGTTGTTCAGCGCTGATCAGCTGGTACAGCACGGCAAGCGTTTGGCGGCCTCACACAGATTGAGTTCGCAGCACCCACGGGAACAGCTCTTGTCGCGTTTGAGGACAAACGAACATCTTCTTATCGCTGTTTACGATCAGCTGACCGATACGGTAGCCGAAAACCGCCGGATCACGCCCGCGAGTGAATGGCTGCTCGACAACTTCTATCTGATCGAAGAACAGATCCGCACAGCAAAGAGTCATCTGCCAAAACATTACAGCCGCGAGCTACCCCGTCTACTGAAGGGCACTTCGGCCGGACTGCCGCGCGTGTACGACATCGCACTGGAGGGAATCTTATCCAGCGATGGGCGGATAGACCCGGAAAATCTAAGCCGTTTTGTCGCGGCCTACCAGAGTGTCACCGCACTCAAGTTAGGCGAATTATGGGCCATTCCCATCATGCTGCGTCTGGCCCTGATCGAGAACATCCGCCATATTGCAGCCCTCATCGCTGCAGGCAGGAAGGAACGGGACCTGGCTCTTTACTGGGCAGAAAGGATGACGGAAACCGTCGAAAATGATCCGAAGAGTCTGATTCTGGTGATTGCAGACATGGCGCGGTCGAACCCGCCGATGACGGCTCCCTTCGTTTCGGAATTTATGCGTCAGCTGCAAGGACGCAGCCCCGCTTTGGCACTGCCTCTGAGCTGGCTCGAGCAGCAGCTTGTTGAATCGGGCCTGACCATCGAGCAGCTTGTTGAATCGGGAAACCGGCAGCAGGCTGCCGACCAGGTCTCCATCAGCAACAGCATCAGCGGTCTACGGCTCCTTGGGGTAATGGACTGGACCGAATTTGTTGAGGCGATGAGCCTTGTCGAGCAGACACTGCGCGCGGACCCGAACGGGACCTACGGCAAGATGGATTTTGCCAGCCGCGATCAGTACCGTCATGTCATCGAGAAAATCGCGAAAGAGAGTCGTCTGTCTGAAGAAGAGGTGGCAAAAAAGGTATTCCATCTTGCACACGAGGGGGCGGTGCACGAGGGTGCCGATGATCGAAGGGCGCATGTGGGGTTCTACCTGATCGACAAGGGTTTGCCTCTGCTCGAGAGATCGACAGAAGTGCAGCTCTCCCTCTCCGGGATACTCAGGAGAAAGTGGGAGCAGTTCCCGCTGTTCCTCTACGCAGGTGGGGTCCTGCTGATCACGGCAATACTTACCGCAAGCCTGTTGATGAAGGCAGATGCGATCGGGGTAGCTGATTGGGGCCTAATGCTGATCGGCGTTCTTTCGCTTGTGGCCGTCAGCCAGCCGGCGGTCGCGCTGGTGAACGCTCTGGCTACCTTGATAGTGCCGCCGAATCGGCTGCCGAGAATGGACTTTTCCGAAGGCATTCCGCCGGAATCGAGCACACTGGTCGTAGTACCGAGCATGCTGACAAGTGTTGCGAACGTCGAAGAGCTGGCAAAAGCGCTGGAAGTCCGCTTCCTTGCAAACCGGGATAAGAACCTGCATTTCGCACTTTTGACCGACTTTATGGACGCCGACAGGGAGACACTGCCCGATGATGAGCAGCTGCTGCGTCTGGCGCAAGAAAGAATCGAAGAGTTGAATGAACGCTACAGTGCTGAAGAGAACGGTACATTCTTTCTGTTTCACCGCCCGCGCCTCTGGAACCCCGTGGAAGGGGTCTGGATGGGTTATGAACGCAAAAGGGGGAAGCTTGCGGACTTGAATTCCTTTCTACGCGGCGGCCCGGCTACGCGTTTCTCGCTTATTGTCGGCGAGACGGCGCTTTTGTCGAACGTGAAGTACATCATCACCCTTGATACGGATACACAGCTGCCGCGTGATGCCGCCCGGCAGCTTGTCGGCGCCATGGTCCACCCGCTGAACCGAGCACGTTATGATGAAGAAAAACAGCGGGTCTGTGAGGGATACGGCATCCTTCAGCCCCGTGTCAGTGCAAGCCTGCCCGGGACGAACCGCTCCCGATATGCCAGAATGTATGGAGGAACGCCCGGTATCGATCCGTATACCCGCGCCGTCTCCGATGTTTACCAGGACCTCTTCGGTGAAGGCTCCTTTATCGGCAAGGGGATCTATGACATCGACGCCTTCAGACAGTCGCTCGATAGACGCTTTCCCGAGAACAGGATACTGAGCCATGATCTTCTCGAGGGGTGTTATGCCCGCTCAGGACTCTTGAGCGATGTGGAGCTGTACGAAGAGTATCCACCCCTCTACAGTGCAGATGTGAGCCGCCGTCACCGCTGGATCCGCGGAGACTGGCAGCTTGCAGGGTGGCTGCTGCCGCATATTCCCGGACTTTTGGGCACGCCTCAGCAGAAGCCGGTTTCTGGACTGTCGCTATGGAAAATATTCGACAACCTGCGGCGCAGTCTCATTCCCTCCATATATACTCTCCTGCTGCTGATAGGTTGGACGCTCTTGCCGTCGCCCTGGTTTTGGACCCTGTCAGTGATCGTCATCATCCTGATTCCGCCCCTGTTCACCTCCCTTATAGAGATGTTCCGAAAACCTGACAATGTAATGCTTGGTCAGCATCTTGCCCTCGTCGCAGACGCTGCCGATAAACGCTTCGCCCAGTCGGCCTTTGAACTGGCCTGTCTTCCCTATGAGGCCTACTTCAGTCTTGATGCGATTGTGCGCACATCATGGCGGATGCTGTTCTCGCACAAACGACTCCTCGAATGGAACCCTTCGTGTCAGTCAGAACAGCATAACCGTACCGGCCTCGTCGATTTTTACCGTTTGATGTGGGTAGCCCCGGTCATTGCCTCTGCAACAGCGATAGCGCTACTGCTCTCGCAACCGTTAGAAATATTAGTAGCAGGGCCGATACTCTTTTTATGGTTTGTTTCTCCTGCCGTTGCCAGGCAGATCAGCCAACCGCTCCATCACCGTGAAGCGAAGCTTAGCACTGAGCAGACCCTCTTCCTGCGCAAACTTTCACGCAAGACCTGGGCCTTCTTTGAGACCTTTGTCGGCCCGAAAGACAATTGGCTGCCGCCTGACAACTATCAGGAGTACCGCGTTGCCGCAGTCGCACATCGCACCTCGCCTACCAATATGGGGCTTTCGTTACTCGCGAATCTCTCCGCTTACGACTTCGGCTACATTCCGACCGGATCACTCATCGAACGCACAACAAATGCGCTCGAGACGATGAAAACCCTCGAGCGGTACCAAGGGCACTTTTACAACTGGTACGATACGCAATCGCTGCTGCCGCTGAAACCTCATTACATCTCTTCGGTTGACAGCGGCAACCTGGCCGCCCATCTGCTGACCCTTCATCAGGGTCTGCTTGCACTGACTGATGATAAGATCCTTGAGCCGCGATGCTTTGACGGGCTTAACGACACACTGATGATCCTGACCGATGCCGTCGAGGGTGCCTTGCCCCAGCATCTCATTCAATTTCAGGCCGACCTCGGCTCAGTATGCGAGTCACCGCCGACAACACTCCCCGAAACACGTCGCTGCCTTGACCGATTTGCAACGCGTGCGGCGGCGCTGGCCGAAAGTCTCGGTGCTATGTCACAGAAACGTGTATCGGCTGAAAACAGACGCAACCAAGAAACCGGCGGCTACAAGGAATCCTATGTAGGATCCGAACACGCCCCTGCCCTGGATCATACCAGTACCGTCATTTCCGAGACGGCTTCTGAAGCTGATGCGACCTGGTGGGCACGGGTGCTGCTGCGGCAATGCCAGGCAGCACTCGATGAGCTGGCGCTTCTTACGCCGTGGCTTTGGCTGCCGGCAGCACCGGGCGGAAATGGAGATTTCCCGGGCATCATCGAAATTCCCACACTGCGCGAACTGGCTAACGCCGAGAAGATAGTGTTACCGGTAATCAAACAGCGGCTCGCCGACAGTGTAATCCCGGAGCAGAGTGAATGGCTTAAAACGCTTTTACAGAGTGTCATAGAGGGCGGCCGCCGTGCCGGTGAGCGGATCGCAGCCCTTGAGAACCTTGCACTTGAAGCAAATGAGACGGCACAGATGGACTACGGCTTCCTCTACGACAAGGCACGCCGTCTGCTGGCGATCGGCTACAATGTGGAAGAGCTGCGACAGGATTCAAGTTATTATGATCTGCTGGCCTCCGAAGCGAGATTGTGTAATTTCGTCGCGATAGCCCAGGGGCAGCTGCCTCAGGAGAGTTGGTTTGCCCTCGGACGCCTGCTCACGAGCGCCGGCGGCGAGCCGATGCTCGTGTCGTGGAGCGGCTCGATGTTCGAATACCTGATGCCGCTTTTGGTGATGCCTACCTATGAAAACACACTGCTGGATCAGACCTACAAGGCGGCGGTAGCCAGGCAGATCGATTACGGAAAGCAGCGCGGCCTGCCATGGGGCATGTCGGAATCGGGATACAACACGGTCGACGTGCATCTCAACTACCAGTACCGCGCATTCGGCGTACCCGGAATGGGTCTCAAACGCGGGCTCGCTACGGATCTGGTGATTGCCCCGTATGCCACAGCACTCGCACTGATGGTGGCACCCGAGTCGGCATGTCTGAATCTGCAGCGGCTATCCGCTGAAGGATTTGACGGCAAATTCGGTTTTTATGAAGCTATCGATTACACCCCGTCACGTCAGCGTCGGGGAGAGGAAAAAGTGGTTATCCGCTCCTACATGGCGCATCACCAGGGTATGACTTTTCTCTCCCTTGCCTATCTTCTGCTGGGGCATCCGATGCAGAAACGGTTTATATCATCTCCGCCGCTGCAGGCAACCCTGCAGTTGCTCCAGGAGCGGATTCCAAAGGCTACAGCGTTCTATGCGCACACGGCTGAGTTCTCCGATATCCGTGGGATTTCCGCTATTGCCGAGACACCGATGCGTCTCTTCGACACCCCCGACACGCCGCTGCCCGAAGTGCACCTGCTGTCCAACGGCAGCTACCACATGATGGTCACAAACGCCGGAGGCGGCTACAGCCGCTGGAAAGAGCTTGCCCTGACGCGCTGGCGCGAAGACGGTACCCGTGACGCCTGGGGAACATTCGCTTACATTCGTGACATATCCAGCGGAGAGTTCTGGTCAACCGCTTATCAGCCCACTTTGAAACGTCCGAAGCAGTATGAAGCGATCTTTTCGGAAGGACGTGCGGAATTTCGGCGCCGCGACAACGATTTCGATACCTATACCGAGATCGCTGTTTCACCCGAAGATGATATCGAATTGCGTCGGGTCCGCATCACGAACCACTCCCGTGCACGCAGAACGATCGAGGTCACAAGTTACGCGGAGGTGATTCTTGCATCCGCCGCTTCGGACGCAATGCACCCGGCCTTCAGCAATCTTTTTGTTCAAACCGAGATCCTTGAGCAGCAAAAAGCGATCTTATGTACCCGACGGCCCCGCTCTGTTGACGAGCATCCGCCATGGATGATACATCTTATGGCAGTTTACGGTGCCCATATCGAAGAGACCTCTTATGAAACAGACCGTATGCAGTTTATCGGCCGCGGCAACAGTGTTGCCGACCCGCAAGCCCTGCAGAAAACGAAGAGAGGTTCCACTGCGCTCTCGGGCAGTGAGGGCTCCGTACTGGATCCGATCGTCTCCATACGCTATCGAATCATTCTGGATCCGGGAAAAACAGCAACCGTTGATATGGTTTACGGCATCGTAGAGACTCGCGACGACGCCCTGGCACTGGTCGAGAAATACCAGGATAAGGGTTTCGCGGATCGGGTCTTTGATCTGGCCTGGACCCATAGCCAGGTTCTACTGGACCAGCTTGATGCAACCGAGTCCGAAGCACAGCTTTACGGGCAGCTCGCCGGCTCCGTCATCTATGCAAACGCCGCGCTGCGTGCCGATGCGGGTATTCTCTTCAAGAACCGCCGAGGGCAGTCAGGGCTGTGGGGCTACGCCATTTCCGGGGATCTGCCGATCGTACTGCTGGAGATTGGCGACCTGGAGCATATCGATCTGGTCCGCCAACTCATCCAGGCCCATGCATTCTGGCGCACAAAGGGGCTGGCAGTGGATCTGGTGATCTGGAACGAAGATCGTGCCGGTTACCGCCAACTGCTCCAGGAACAGATTATGGGCCTTATCGCCACCGGTATTGAAGCCCATGCCATAGATCAACCGGGCGGCATTTTCGTACGACCCGCGGAGCAGATCTCAAACGAAGACCGCATTCTTTTCCAATCGGTCGCACGTGCCATCATCACCGATAGAAATGGGACACTGGCGGAGCAGATCAACGGTCACTCGCTTCCGTCCATAAACGTTCCGCGCTTTTTGCCTACACGCCACCGCCGCGCCGAACCTCCGGCAGCTGTCCCGCGCCGCGATCTGATCCTCTTCAACGGTCTCGGGGGATTCACACCCGACGGACGCGAATATGTCATCACCACTGCGCAGGGGCAAGTGACACCGGCACCCTGGGTGAACGTGCTGGCGAATCCGAATTTCGGAAGCGTCATTTCCGAGAACGGCCTTGCCTATACCTGGAGTGAGAATGCCCATGAGTTTCGTCTGACGCCCTGGTATAACGACCCCGTGAGTGATGCGGGCGGCGAAGCCTTCTACCTTCGTGACGAAGAGAGCGGCCGTTTCTGGTCCCCAACTCCCCTGCCCAGCCGCGGAACGGGCAGCTATGTCAGCCGCCACGGATTCGGCTACAGTGTTTTCGAACACACCGAAGGGAGTATCCGCTCAGAATTGTGGGTTTACGTTGCCCTTGATGCATCGGTCAAATTCTCGGTGCTTAAGGTGCGAAACGGGTCAAGTCGCGCACGCCGGCTCTCCGCAACCGGTTACACGGAATGGGTGTTGGGTGATCTGCGGCCGAAATCGGCCATGCACGTGATCACCGAAATCGACGCAAGCAGCGGCACCTTATTCGCCCGCAACCCATACAACACAGAGTTTACCGACCGGGTTGCATTCTTCGATGTGGATGACACTATCCGGACAGTAAGCGGCGACCGTACCGAGTTTATCGGGCGCAACGGCACACTCAGTCATCCTGCCGCGATGAACAGCTCACGGCTTTCCGGCAGGGTCGGAGCGGCTCTTGATCCCTGCGCCGCCGTCCAGGTTATATTCGAATTGGATCCGGGACAAGAGCGTGAGATCAGGTTTACGCTCGGAGCGGGACGGAATACCGATGACGCCAGAGAGCTGTTACAGCGTTTCCGGGGATCTGCTGCGGCGCGCAGCGCGCTCGAAGCGGTATGGCAGTACTGGAACCAAACACTCGGCGCAGTGCAGGTGGAAACACCCGACCCCGCCCTCAACGTGCTGGCCAACGGCTGGCTGCTCTATCAGACAATTGCCTGCCGTCTCTGGGCACGCAGCGGATACTACCAATCGGGCGGCGCCTTCGGATTTCGTGACCAGCTGCAGGATGTCATGGCACTGGTTCATACCAAACCGCAACTGTTACGAGAGCATCTGCTCCTTTGCGCCGGCCGCCAGTTTATAGAGGGTGATGTTCAGCACTGGTGGCATCCGCCGTCGGGCCGGGGAGTGCGCACGCGCTGTTCAGATGATTATCTGTGGCTTCCGTTGGCGGTATGCCGTTATGTTCTATGCACCGGAGATACCGGAGTACTAGATGAGTCGGTCCACTTCCTCAAAGGCCGTCCCCTAAAGCCCGAAGAGGAGTCCTATTACGATCTGCCGGAGCGTTCCGACGAAGCCGCGAACCTGTACGAACACTGTGTGCGGGCTGTCGTGTACGGCCTCAGCTTCGGTGAACACGGTCTCCCTCTGATGGGTTCGGGTGACTGGAATGACGGCATGAACATGGTCGGAATCGAGGGCAAGGGCGAGAGCGTCTGGCTGGGGTTCTTCCTTTGCGATGTGCTCAACAAATTCGCTGTACTTGCAGAGCTGCATAACGATTTGCCGTTTGCCGAACGCTGCCGGAGCGAAGCGTCAGAGCTGCAAGAGCAGATCGAGCAGCACGCCTGGGACGGCGAATGGTACCGCCGTGCTTACTTTGACGACGGCACTCCACTGGGGTCGGCAAGCAATTCCGAATGCCAGATCGATTCGATTTCACAGAGCTGGTCGGTACTCTCGGGCAGAGGCGATGCCGGACGTTCGCGCCAGGCGATGGATGCCGTTTATGAGCGTCTGGTACGTCGTGATCATGCGCTGATACAGCTGCTGGATCCTCCCTTCGACAAGTCGCCGTTGAACCCGGGCTATATCAAAGGCTATGTCCCGGGTATAAGGGAGAACGGCGGGCAGTACACCCATAGCGCGATCTGGACGGCGATGGCCTTCGCCAAACTGGGCGACAGCAGGCGTGCATGGGAACTCCAGGCTATGATCAACCCGGTGAATCATGGAAGATCCGAGGATGACGTGGCGATCTATAAAGTCGAACCCTACGTCATCGCCGGCGACGTCTATGGAGTATCGCCGCACACCGGCCGCGGCGGATGGAGCTGGTACACGGGCTCTGCCGGCTGGATGTACCGGTTTATCACGGAATCACTCCTGGGACTGCGGCTTGACACGGACAAACTGCATATCGTACCGTGCTTCAATACGGATTGGCCGGCGTTCAAGATACACTACCGGTACCGCGAGACGCTCTACCGCATCAGCGTTGCGCAGACAGATACCGGCAATGGCGGAACAGTTGTCATTATCGATGGTGTTGAACAACACCAAGCGTTTATTCCCCTTCTGGATGATCACAGGGAGCATACAGTCGAGGTGAAAGTAGCTGATACGGGACCAAAACATCAATAGAACAGCTCCTGATTGTCTAAAAAGAAGAGGATAACTGCGGATATTCAAGGAGATTTGCGGTTAAACTAATGTCTTTGCAATTCTGACTGCATGGCTTTTTTCACCCTGTCGCTCAGCTCTTCATAACTCTCGTCACCTGGATAGACCGGTTCGAGGTACTTGATGGTGATATCTGTCCGTTTCGGGAATACCTTTCCGGCGGGAAGTGCTTCGAAAGTACCCTGAAGGAGCGTCGGGACGATCGGTACATCGATCTCCTTGGAGAGGATGGCAAAGAACTTTTTAAAAGGGAGGAGTCTGCCGTCGCGTGAACGGGCATTTTCAGGAAATATGACCAGGTTTTGCGATTCGATAAGCGGCAGCGCCGTTCGCTGAAGCGAGATTTTTAGATCTTTGTCGATGTCGATCAGAAGCATCTGGGAGTGTTTGGCAAGCGGTCTGAGCCGCGGTGTGCCGAACTCTCCTTCATAGGCCAGAAAGAAGCTCTTCTTTAAAACCGGCGGCGGCAAAGTGGCGAGAACAATAAAACCGTCAAGCATACTGTAATGGTTCGGCGCGATGATAAAAGGACCCTCCGGAAAATTCTCTCTTCCGCTGACTTTCAGGTGAAAGTAGAGTTTGAAAAAGGGCAGGAGCGCCAATTTCCATGCCATCATGACCCAGGGTGAATAGACAAGTTTTTCCCTGCTCTTCTCGTTCAGGAGATCGTTCCAGCTCACCTCCGCGAACCCGGCCTTTTTGCTGTGCCTGTGCACCCATCGGTAAAGGTCCTGCATCACCATCAGTTTTGAAAACACTTTTTCATCCAGATGAAGCCCGAAGCTTTTTTCGATAAAGGCAAAGAGCATGACATATTCAAGCGAATCCAGTTCCAGATCCAGCTCCAGGTGCGATGCAGGGTGGACAGGATGGACACTGACGCTACTTAGATATCTTTTCAGCTCCCGATAGATCTCATCACCGGGTTCGCTCTCCTCACCCTCCGCTTCTTCCGCTTGCGTTAGCTGATGCAAAAGAGCGTTTTTATCCCACTCTCCCTCAGGCGTCTTGGCAAGGGGGGACGTCACGATCCTGTATCCCCATATCTTCTCATCTTCCTGTGCATCAATATTGTAAAGCTCTACGCCGTACCACTTGACCTCCTCCTCGATATTGATCACATTGGCCTTTTTAAGCAGCTCGAAATTGGGATAGATAACTGCGAAAGGGTGCCCCTCTCTGATGATCACTGCGGCCTCTTTGATAAAGGCGGAACGCTTCAGCAGTGCACTTTCGATTTTGGAAAGATCGACCTGTTTGTTCTTCTCTTCAGACATCTTCTTTTCACCCTACCCTTCATAAGAGAAGTATTCTATCAGAAAAACAGGGCGCCGTTGCCATCTTTATACTCCGGGACAGTCGGACTGATAATCAGACCGCATTCCTGTTTTGCTTTTGCGCTGCATTCAGCCGTTTTGTTCAAACACGATGCAGTCGATTTTTTTGCCAACCGTATCAATGTTTATTATTTATTCAATCGATGCGATATACAATGAACCATCTCTATTGAAAAGGATTGATAATGAACATCGGTGAACTCTGTATCCGCAACACCTTTATTGTCCGCACAGATGAAAATATTGTGGAGGCCGCCAGGCTGATGCGTGTCTTTAACGTCGGCGACCTCATCGTCGTGAACCAAGCCAAAGAGGGCAATACGCCCGTCGGCATCCTGACCGACCGCGATATCGTCATGCACGTTGTAGCAGACGAGAACGATCCTAGAAGCGTCAAGGCTGCCGACATCATGAGCAAGGAGCTGGTGACAGGCAGCGAAGAGGACGGTATCTATGAGAGTATCGAACGGATGCGCAGACATGGCGTCCGGCGACTTCCTGTCGTCGATAAGAAGGGACATCTTGCCGGCATCCTCTCCGTCGATGACATTTTAGAGTTTTTAGGCGAAGAGGTCAGCTCCCTGATCGGACTCGTCTACCGGGAACAGGGTCTGAAGCCGGAGGGAGCGGGCAGCGATGAAAAGATATAGGGATTCCCGCAGATGTTTAAAAACAAGATAACGCTTTTCAGGCTTCTTGGTTTCAGCGTCTCCGTTGATGCCAGTTGGGTGATCATCCTCTTTCTGGTGGTGTGGTCGCTGGCCAGAGGGGTTTTCCCCAGCTATTACCCGGATCTTGACGCTCCAGGCTATTGGCTGATGGCTCTCCTCGGGGCTGTCGGATTCTTTATCTGCATTATCATCCATGAGTTTTCCCACGCACTGGCAGCACGCAGATACGGTCTTGAGATTCGAGGTATCACTCTCTTTATCTTTGGCGGTGTGGCCGAGATGAAAGGGGAGCCTGGCACTCCAAAAGCCGAATTCTTCATGGCCATCGCCGGCCCCATGGCCAGCCTTCTCCTTTCGGTCTTTTTCGGCATGCTCTATCAGATCGCAGGCAGCCTCGGATGGCCGACCCCGGCAGTGGGTATTTTAGGCTACCTGAGCGCGATCAATCTGCTGCTTGCACTGTTCAACATGGTACCGGCCTTCCCCACCGACGGGGGACGAATACTCCGGTCGGCTCTCTGGTGGATAAAAGGCGATATCCGCTGGGCGACCAGGCTGGCTTCACGCATCAGCCTGGTATTTGCTATGACCATTGTTTTTATCGGGTTTTTCAACTTTGTCGGAGGCAATCTCATCGGAGGACTCTGGTGGATACTGATAGGTGCTTTTCTCTATAATGCCGCCAATGCCTCGTATCAGCAGCTGCTGATGGAGAGCTCGTTCAGGGGGAAAACGGTGCGCGACTTCATGAATCCCGACCCTGTTACCGTTTCTTCGAACACAACGCTGCAGGCCTTTGTCGAAAACTATCTCTATCACTACCACTACAAGATGTTCCCGGTGGTCGAAGAGAGCCGCATTTTGGGGAGCATCACGATCAGTGACGTCAAGGCGGTTCCCCGCGACGAGTGGCACCATCGTCTGGTCGGCACTCTGATACAGCCGCTTAGCCCGGAAAATTCTATCTCTGCAGGCGCGCCGGTCAAAGAGGCCATAAGTAAAATGAGCGGGAGCGGGCTCAGCCGACTGCTTGTGATCGAGAAGGAAGCACTGGCAGGAATGGTCACGCTCAAAGACCTGCTTGATTTTCTGGCGCTGAGGATGGAGTTTGAGTCTTAGCACCGCCGTGGTCCGTCAGCTGGTCGCATCATCATTTTTTTGGGTCCAGGTACTGTTATGGCTGCCGATGTGTGATTTTATAATTTAAAAGGAGATAGTCATGGGAGTTTTAAACAATATCATCGCTGCGGTAGACAGCTCTGCAATGGCGGAGGAAGTCTTGAAGAGGGCAATCGCACTGGCCAAAGAGGAGGATGCCCAGATTACGGTTCTGCACTGCATCGATATCCCCCTGTTCGAGAAGCTTTTCGGCGAGGCCTACGACGAGGAATCGGTTAGGAAAAAAATAGAAGAGAAGATGGCTCTGTTAAACGGCGATGCCGGGGCAGACTGTTTCGTAACAGTCACAAAAGGGAACCCGGCCGATGCGATCATCTATGAAGCCGACAGGCTCAAGAGCGGTCTGATCGTTATCGGGGCGCATGGCAAAGAGAGTATTAAAGATACTTTTTTCGGTTCCACCGCCCAGAACGTCGTCCAGAAGAGCCATCTGCCGGTCCTGATCATCAAGCGGCCTTACAGAGGTGATTATCAAAATATTCTTGCCCTTACCGATTTGTCGGAAGCCTCTGCAAAAAGTATACGCTTCGCTAAAGAGCTCTTCGCCCGGACCGCTATCGGACTGGCGTATGCCTATGCGCAGATCAGCGATCTGGCTGTGAATTTCTACAACCTTCAAACAGAGAAGGCTGCCTATCGAAAGAAGATCAGCGCAATCGCAAAACAGGAAGCGGCGAAATTTCAGAAAACGGTCGGTATTGACGATTTCGAGATCATTGAAAGCTTGTCATCTGTCAGCGAAGCTCTGCTGGAAACCGCAAAGCAGCACAACAGTGATCTGGTGATCCTGGGGGCCCATGGCGTAAACGTATCGGACACGGTACTGTATGCCTCAACAGCCTCTTTTCTGATGAAATCCGTCCCTTCGGACGTATTGATCTATGTCCCCTAGGAACAATAGTGGTTACAGCTATTTTCTTGGACAGACCGGTACCGGTGCGTCGCACAGGCTTCTGGCAGGATCTGAGTCTTACCCTCTGATGCAGACCTTAGGACGCAAAACGCGAACAAGGCGGGCCAGGCCCGCCTACTCCCTCCCTTTTCTATAACCGAATATAAACATTGTTATGTAACAGTCCAAAAATTCAGGAGCGTTTTGTCTCTATAGGGCTTTTAGGACCGTTGCCGCTTGACTTTCCATCGGCTTCTGAGCTATCATGATTTACAGTTATTTTTCGGTATTTCTACACACCAAAACACAGGTCGATTATATGAAACGCTTGCTGCTTCTGTTTCTACTGACACTCCTTCCGCTTTTTGCCAGGGATTCTGTCATCGTGAAAGTAGAGATAAAAGGGGCCATAGGTCCGGCAAGTTCCGCCGTTCTCACCGGTGCGCTCAGTGCGGCGCAGAAGCAGCATGCCGAGGCGCCTCTCATTGAGCTCGACACACCCGGTGGCCTCTCCTCGTCGATGCGCGAGATGATCCAGGCCATAACCAACAGCGCCATTCCGGTCATCACCTATGTCGCACCCAGGGGTGCCCGTGCCGCCAGCGCGGGGACCTATCTGCTCTATGCTTCGCATGTGGCAGCCATGTCCCCCGGCACAAACCTGGGCGCCGCGACACCGATCAGCCTGATGCCGACCGCCAAACGGCCGGAGTCTAATGCCTCGACAGGCTCAACAGAAGAGAAAAAAGCGCTCAACGACGCCATTGCCTATATCACCAGCCTTGCGCAGATGAACGACCGCAATGTCACCTGGGCGGTCAATGCCGTGGAGTCGGCGCAGAGTCTCTCTGCCGAAGATGCCCTGCATGCAGGGGTCATCGACCTTATTGCAGAAGATACGAAAACACTGCTCGAAAAAACAGACGGGCGAAGCGTCAGGCTTTTGGGAGCAAGGGTAAAACTGCATACTAAAGGGAGTAGGCTCGTCACTTTTGAAGCGGACTGGAAGAGCCGTTTTCTTGCCACGATCACAAACCCCAACATCGCCTATATCCTGCTGCTCGTTGCCATCTACGGCATCTTCTTCGAACTGATGAATCCGGGGGCGGTCTTTCCCGGTGTCATCGGCGCTATTGCCGGTGTGATCGCGCTCTACGCACTGAACATGCTCCCCTTTAATTATGCCGGTCTGCTGCTGATCGTTTTGGGTATCTCGCTTATGATTGCCGAGGTCTTTGTTACCGGGTTCGGTGTTCTTGGCATAGGCGGTGTCATCGCCTTTGCCTTCGGCTCCCTGCTGCTCTTTGACACCCAGACCCTCGGCAGCACCGTCTCCATTCCCCTGGTCATCGCCTTCAGCCTTGTCAGCCTCGGCTTTTTTATTTTGGTGATGCGCCTCTTTCTGCGTTCGCGCTCTGCCAGGATTGTCTCAGGGGCTGAGGAGATGATCGGTGCTGTCGCCGAAGTGCTTGATTCGGGCGCGAAGGGCTATCATGTTCTCTGCCACGGCGAGACGTGGAGTGCCGTCAGCGACAATACCTTAGCCGTCGGTCAGAAAGTTCAGGTCACCGAACTTCACGGCCTTGTCTTGCATGTTAAACCACTTGAGGAGTAACCAATGTTTTTAGATTTGCCTATGATCCTGATCTATGTCGCTGCCCTGCTCATCGCCCTGCTGGCGATGGCTATCCGTATTTTACGCGAATACGAGCGCGGCGTGGTCTTCACGCTCGGACGTTTTACCGGTGTCAAAGGGCCGGGGCTCTTCATTCTGATCCCCTTCATCCAGCAGATGATCAGGGTTGATCTGCGCATCATCGTTCTCGATGTGCCGACACAGGATGTCATCTCCCACGACAACGTCTCGGTCCATGTCAATGCTGTCGTCTACTACCGCGTGCTCGATCCGGAAAAAGCGATCATTCAGGTGGAGGATTTTAATGCGGCGACAAGCCAGCTTGCGCAGACGACGCTGCGCTCGGTGCTGGGCGGGCATGAACTCGACGAGATGCTGGCCGAACGCGAACGGCTCAATTCCGACATTCAGGAGATCCTCGACAAACGGACCGATGCCTGGGGTATCAAGATCTCCAACGTGGAGATCAAACATATCGACCTCGATGAGAGCATGGTCCGTGCCATTGCCAAACAGGCCGAGGCTGAGCGCGAACGCCGCGCGAAGGTGATCAATGCCAAAGGGGAACTTGAAGCGAGTGAGAACCTGCTCGCAGCCGCTGAAAAACTGAGCCAGAACGATCTGGGCATCCAGCTGCGCTATCTTCAGACCATGAGCGATATCTCCAACGACAAGACCAGTACGCTGATCTTTCCGTTTCCGACAGAGTTAGGCAAATTTTTAAAAGGCAGCTCGAAAGAGTAAGCTATATGTCCAAACAGCAGCGGCTTGCCCGCAAAATCACTATGCCGGCAACAGATAAAAGCAACGATAAGCTGCCGCTATTTATCGCCAACTGTCACCTCGGGAAACTTGCCAAGTATCTTCGGATGATGGGGTTTGACACCCTCTATTTTACGCAGATCGACGACAACGACCTCATCACCCTTGCCATTGATCAGAAGCGCACTATCCTGACTCGGGACAGAGCCTTGTCCAAACGCAAAAACATTCCGGTACTTTTTTTGGATTCAACGGAGACCAAAGCACAGCTTCAATCGCTGCTGAGCCGTTTCCGTCTCAAAGAGCATCCGGCCCCCTTCAGCCGCTGTATTGTCTGCAACACCCCGCTTCAGGCCGTCGAAAAATCCGAACTGCTTCACAGCGTACCGGAAAAAGTGCAGCGCTGCTTTTCCCATTTTGAGTACTGTCCGTTTTGTGACCGTGTCTACTGGCACGGTGACCACTACCGCCGTATGCAGCAGTTTCTTGCACATGTATTAGAAGATTAGGGCAGTGGTCACGTACTCTTTTTCCCGGTTGCCGGCTTTCGCTTCGCGACCGGCTTTTGATGGCTGAACTGACGGGCTGTTTCGGAGAGTTCCTTCAGCCGTGCAACCACTTTGGCATTGACAGAGGCAGCGGGATAGTTGCCTTTGCCATCGGCCTTCCCGGCTTCAACACCGGTCAATATCGACAGGCCTTCATCAATCGTAGAAACCGCATAGATGGAAAATGTCCCTCTCTTTACCGCCTCAAGCACTTCGGCTTTGAGCATCAGGTGGTTGACATTGGTCTGCGGAATGATGACGCCGTAGAAAGCGTCGGCGTCCCTGCGCATACAGACATCAAAAAAACCTTCGATCTTCTCATTCACGCCGCCGATGGGCTGGACTTCACCAAACTGGTTGACCGAACCGGTCACGGCGATATTCTGCTTGATCGCCACGCCCGAAAGGGATGAGAGAAGCGCGTAGAGCTCCGTCGATGAGGCGCTGTCGCCTTCGATCTTCCCGTAGGACTGCTCGAAGACCAGCGAAGCTGAGAGACTCAGCGGCAGGTCCGCAGCATATTTTGAACCGAGATAGGCGCTCAATATCAGCACCCCTTTGGAGTGGATCGGACCGCTGAGTTCCGCCTTGCGCTCGATGTCGATGATCTCGCCTTTTCCGATGCGGGTTCTGGCCGTAATGCGTGAAGGAAGACCGAACTGGTGACCGCCTATCGAGATAAAGACCAGTCCATTGATCTGACCGACGGCGGAACCGCTGAGATTGATCATGATCGTTCCCTCGTCGATCTGTTCATAGAGCTTCTTCTGGATACGGTTCAGCCGTTCTTTCTGGGAGTAGAGTGCTTTTTCGATATCGCTTTTTTCGATGGCGGCATGCTCCTCTTTTTTCGACCAGTAATCCGCCTCTTTCAACAGATCGGCAAGCGTGCGCAGATGTGTCGAAAACTTCGCTGAATGCGCGACATCGCGCGAACTCTGCTCGATTACCCGTGCGACCGCCTCCGGGGTAAGAGGCAGCAGTGCGTGCTCTTTCGCTATGGTGCCGATCATACGGGCATACAGCTGAATGTTCTCGTCGCTGCGCGGCATCTCATCCTCAAAATCGGCACTGACCTTAAACAGCTCTTTGAAATCGGGGTCGTAATGATAAAGAAGGTAATAGAGTATCCGTTCGCCGATCAGTGCGACTTTGACATTGATCGGAATCGGTTCGGGTTCGAGTGTGGTGGTACTGATGAAAGAGTACTGCTGCGCCAGTGATTCGATGCGGATCTCTCTTGAGCGCAGGACACGTTTAAGCTCTTCATAGGCAAAGGGCTGCATCAGCAGTTTTCTGGCATCGAGCACCAGATAGCCGCCGTTGGCCCTGTGCAGCGCCCCGGGCTTGATCATATTAAAATCGGTGACCAGCGTGCCCATCTGCGAAAAGTGTTCGATCCTGCCTATCAGGTTCTGCTGGATCGGATTGTCTTCGTAGATGACCGGTGCCGCCTTCTTGCCGTTGTGCGCAATAAAGAGATTGACTTTGTAACCGGCAAAGGTGGGGGTATAAAATTCCTGCATAAAGGGCGGCATGCTCATCTCCTCCGGTTTGACCAGAAAATCCTGCACTTTGTGGATGACATCGTCCTGCAGCGCGTTGAGATAATTGATGATCTTGTCAAAATCGGCATACTTGCGGCGGAGTTCATCGATGAGCGATTCGACAGCTTCTTTCGTAATTTTCCGGTCAAGCTCTTTAAACTCTTTGTGCTGTGCCTTGTTGAGCTCGCTGACCTTATGCAGCCCCTCTTTGACGATGAGCTCAAATTCGCTCATCTTGCGGGTTATCTCCTCTTTTTCCTTCCCTTTTATCGCCGTGAACTCCTCGGCGGAGAGGACCTTGCCATTGACAACCGGTACAAAGGTAACGCGGCTGGCAGAGGTGGTATTCATAGCGACATCGTGACGGCTTGCCTCTTCTTGCAGATGATGGAAGATATCGGTCTGCTCCTGTATGTACTTCTGGTTGATCGCTTCGCGTTCATTGCGGTAGCTGTTGCTTTCAAAAGCCGCGGGAAGGATCGATTTCAGCAGTTCGATCAGTTCATCGATATCATGTTTGAACGGCACCGCTTTTCCCGGTGCCAGCTCGATGGCGATAGGCTTGCGCGGGTCTTTGAAGTTATTGACATAACACCAGTCGTTCGGCACCGCTTCCCCCTCGGCCTTCTTCTCCAAAAAGGCCATGACCGCGGAATGTTTGCCGCTTCCGGAGGGGCCCATCGCAAAAAGATTGTAGCCGTCCTGCTGGATATTGGTGCCGAAATCGATAGCGTCAAGGGCACTTTTCTGTCCGATCGGCTGTTCGAGCAGTTCAAGCTCCTCGGTCGTTGCAAACGTAAGAGCTGCTGGGTCGCATTTGTGATAGAGCGTGGAAATGTCAAGCGGTGTAAGCATGCACTGCCTCCTTCAAAGAACGTTGAAAAAGTATAGCGTAAAGATAAGTATACTCTATGAAAGGTGCTTCTCAACCTGCCGCGGAGTCCAAAGACGAAAGTCAATAATCCAATCATACGGCTGATGGTTGGTGTATGCTTGGAGAGAGTGTATAATACTGCAACTCTCTCTTTCAAAGGGGCACCATGCGTTTTGCCGTGTTGATAGCACTGCTGTTTCATCTGCTTGCCTACGGTGAAGAGGCCTCCTACCGTCCCGGAGAAGGGGTCCAGGTGGCCACTTTGCCGCTCTACGTTGGCGGTTACTTTTCAGTAAACTACCGACAACAGGAGAACCTGCAGCAGTTCAGTCTCGATGATCTGGCACTGCTTGCCTACGGTGATAGCGAAAAATTCTTTTATCTGGCAGAGATCGAAGCCAGTGATTCCTATGTCAAGAACTGGATGCCCCAAAACAGTACTGACACGAGCCTGCGCTTTCATGCCGAACGGCTCTACTTCGGCTATGACTTTAACGATATCAATACCCTTCAGATCGGCAAATACAACTCGCCGATCGGATTTTGGAACCTCACCCCGATCAATGTGCTTCGAGACACCACCTCCAGCCCGGTTTCGACTGAGATCCTCTTTCCGAAATACACGACCGGACTCGGGCTGTCGCATCATACCTATAGCGCATCGGAAAACAGTATCAATCTGATGATGCAGCAGACGAGGGATCTCGATGCCGTTTATAACAGCGACGATGTCTATAACAACTTTGATACCGACCGTCATTACGGCATCGGTTTCATCCACACTCTCGGAGCCTGGAGTTATCAGCTCAATACCGGCACTTTTCATACCCATGCAAAAGAGACGTTTTTTTACCTGATGGCTTCGCTCTGTTATGAAAGCGAAACCTTCAAACTCCTCTCCGAGATCGGTTCACAGCATGACAGGGGCGACTTCAGCGTTCCCTATGCAGGCTATATACAGGGAGTCTACCGTTTTACGCCGCAGCATGCCGGCATTCTCCGCCTCGAAGCCTATAAAGACGATACGCTCGCTGCCAAAGACGCATTCTCGGTCTTTGGCTACACCTACAGGCCGATCTATCCCGTTGCTTTGAAGGCGGAGTACCAGCTGCACTCTCTACACGCTGAAGATCAGTTTATGATCTCCTTTTCGGTTCTGTTTTAGGCATTCGGATGCTACGGATCACACTGGCAACGGCACTGTTCTGTTTCTCCCTTGAAGCAACCCAATTTGTCGTGATTGCGAACAAAGAGAGCAAAATCGGAAAACATCTCGACGCGAATGAGATCCGCAGGATCTATCTCAAGAAAAGGCGCTATATCGATACCCTCAAGCTGGTCCCGCTCAATCTCTCCGCCTCCGATCCGCTGCGTGAAAGCTTTCAAAGGACGATCTTGTCCATGTCGGACAGGCAGCTTGCCTCCTACTGGGCGAAACAGCACTACCTGGGGCACCGGCCTCCCCTGACGATGATGTCGGTGGAGAGCGTGATCGCCTTTGTACGGGAGGTAGACGGGGCGATCGGCTATGTCCCCAAAGAGTCCGTTGATACGAGCGTCAAGGTTATCTACGAGCAGAAGGAAGGAGAGTGATGCGTGCCAGTGAATGGTTATCCGCGCTGCCGGGGCTGCTTCGCAAGAGCCTTAAAACCAAACTCCTGATCGCCCTTTTTGCCATCGGTTTCCTCCCCTACCTTTTCATCCTGCTCTACACGCTCAACTGGGGGCAGGAGAAGATCATTCAAAGCATTACCCAGACGCAGTACGCCCAGGTCGACAAGATCAAACATGACGTCGAACAGCAGATGGCGTCGCTAAAACGCGAGGTGACCTTCCTTTCACAGCTCGAAGTAATGGACGACATGGTCGTCGGCGATATCGACAAGAGGATCTCGCGTCTGCTGATGCAGAAAAAGAGGGATATGAACCTTGATCTTGAACTCCTGGCCGTCAACCCGTATAATATGGTCATTGCCTCCTCTTCGCTTGAAAAACTGCCGCAGCCGTTTCACTCCTTTTCAAAACTAAAGAAGGCGGTTTCAGCGCATAAAACCTATTTCTTCGATACGGACAAGATCACCCTTTTCAGACCCATAAAGGCCACTTTTGACGAACAGCGGCAGCTGGGGTATCTGCTGCTTGAATACAGGCTTAATGACCTCAACCGCTACAACCTCAACCAGCACACCGTCCGTTCGGTTTTGATCAACGCCTCGGCCTCCTCGGGGGCCAAAGAGCAGCAGCAGGCGACAGAGTTCAGGCTTCTTGGCGAGAACGGCGACTATGTTACCGACGAGGATATGGTGCTTTATGAAGAGCTCAACGGCAGCATGAAGGGTTGGTATGCGGTTTATATGATCAAGAAATCGTCCGCACTGGCATTTTTGGATGACTTCATCTTTTTTCTGGGGGTGATGTTCCTCATCGGATCGCTCTTTATTGCCCTGCTCTCCTACTGGGTCTCCAACCAGATCGTCAAACCCGTTGTGACACTCTCAAAGACGGCGGAGAAGATCGTTGCAACCGAAGATTACAGCAGCGAAGTGGAAGTCCAGTCCGTCGACGAGATCGGCCACCTCTCCGAAGCTTTTAACGCCATGGTCCGCCAGACCAAAGCTGCCCTCAACGCGCTCGAAGAGGAGAACCGGCTTCGTCTGCAGCGTTTTGTCCTGCTCATCGAGATCTTTAACCGCATCGTGCAGACGCAAAGTGAAAAGGAGTGTATCGAGACCACGCTCTCTGAGCTTAAAAAGCTCCTTGGTGAGCACAACTTCCGTTTTACCCGACGGTCTGCCGAGGGTTCGGATATTGCCATTTCACTCTATGTCAAAGATTACGACAAGCAGGAACAGCACTATTACGGGGCGATTGTACTGCAGGACCATAAGATAAGCGATCACCATGAAGCGCAGTTCTACGCTTCCGTCGGAACGATGATCATGCTCCAGCTTGACCAGATACGGCTCATCAAACAGACCAGGGAGGTGTCGCGGGCAAAATCGGTTTTCATTTCGCACATGTCCCACGAACTGCGTACGCCGCTGCATGCCATCATCACCTCCTCGCAGTACCTCATCACCTATGGCAGACTTGACGAAGAGCAGCTCAGAGTCGCGGCCAACATCGAGGCGTCGGCACAGCACCTGCTAAGCATGATCAACGATATCCTTGAAATGGCAAAGATCGAGGCCGGGAAAGTGCCGGTGGAGATCGCTGCGGTGACACTGGAGCAACTGGAACCGATGTTTATGGAGGTGCTGGCGATGCTTGAGCCCCTTGCCGAAGAGAAAGCGATTGTAATGCACTACCACGCGAACAGCAATAAAGCGCTTGCCGTCGAAACAGATATCAGACTGCTCAAGCAGATCCTCATCAATCTCCTCTCCAATGCCATCAAATTCACAGAAAACGGCATGATCACCTTCTCTGTCGAGGCCAGCGGTGAAGAGTTGCTCCTGCGCATCAAGGATACCGGCATAGGCATTGCCAAAGAAGACATGCCGCAGATATTCAATGAGTTCACACAGGTCGGCAACACGCACAATGGCAAACACCAGGGGAGCGGGCTCGGCCTTTCACTGAGCCGAAAACTCGCCAGGCTGATCGGCGGTGATGTCACGCTTCAGAGCAGAGGCGCCCAAAACGGGACCGAAGCGATCGTCAGCCTCAGATGTCTTTGATCGTGTAGCCGACGCCGCGAACGGTCGTGATCAGTTCGGGCCTCTGCAGTTTTTTCCGCAGGTTTTTAATGTGCACGTCAACAAGATTGCTGTGTTTGTAGCTGTTGAGATCTTTGCAGATATGGTCGCTGAGCTGGTAGCGTGTCAGGACGATGTTCTTATTGAGCATCAGCACCTCGAGCAGGTCGAACTCGCTGGCACTCAATGTGACCTTCTCCCCCGCCACATCGATCTCATGGCGTGTCAGATCGAGTGTGACGTCGCCCAGTGTCAAAACGGTCGCTTTCTGCGCACTTTCACGGCGAAGAAGTGCCCGCAAACGCGCAAGAAGCTCTACATTGGAGTAAGGCTTGCAGAGGTAATCGTCCGCCCCCGCATCAAGTACCTTCACCCTGTCGTCAACCGTATTGTTCGCCGAAAGCATCAGCACGGGCGTACGGACACCCTCCGATCGTAATCGGCACAACAAAGTCAGCCCGTCACCGTCAGAGAGGTTCCAGTCCAGCAGCAGCGCATCAAAACTCTTTTCATCGAGCAGACACAGCGCATCCTGGTAGCCATAGACGACATCACAGACATACTTCTCTTTCTGTAACAGCTGCTGCAACTGGTCGGCGATAGCCAGGTCGTCTTCTACAACAAGAAGGTGCACGGTTCTACCTTTTATCATTATGTTTCGGCAATTATACTATAACACAGGCCATAAATCAGGATCAGCTTTTAATGATCCCCTCATCAAATCTTCACAATAATATGTCACACTCTTAAATAGACAACGTTGCAAGAAGCGTCAAAAAGGAGAATAGTATGAAACAGCTAATGACAGGTTTGTTACTGAGTATGCTGGTCTTATCCGGCTGCGGTTCAGGCACTAAGACGACGACCGGGACAGATGGAGGAACAACAGTCACAACGACCGCTGACCAGTCAGGTGCATACACCCTATTGGCCTGGAACGATCTTGGAATGCACTGTATGGACGGAAAAGACTACTCGGTCTTCTCTATTCTTCCACCGTACAATAACCTCAAAGCACAGCTCATCCTCAAAGACGGCACGAAGGACAAACATGTCACATCCGGTGTCGTCCTGACCTACGAATCGGCTCCGAGCCTTACCGGGGCACTCAATACAACCAGCGTAACCAAAACGAACTTTTGGGATTATGTAGAAGCACTTTTCGGCACAACACTCGAAAATGACAGAGGTTTACTCGGGAACATGACCCCGAGCACAACACCAGAGCTGCTGTCGTACAATGCACTCAATTCCTGGTGGGAAGCCGACGGTATCCCGATCATAAATTATGATGACAACGGCGATAAAAACTACTACCCGATGGTCAAAGTTGTTGCCAAAGATACACAGGGAACTGTTCTGGCCTCAACGCAGGTCGTACTGCCGGTCAGCGACGAGATGGATTGCGCAAAGTGTCATGCTTCGGGCAGCAACAACGATGCACTCCCTAAGGGCGGCTGGGTGAACAATGCAGACTCCTCTGAAAGATTACAAACTCAACATCCTCAAGCTCCATGATGACAAGCACGACATCAGCGGCTATCTAGGTGATCTTCAGGCCAACGGGTACAACTACTCGTCCTCCTTGTACGATACAGCCCAGCAGGGAACCCCGATCCTCTGCGCCGCCTGCCACCAATCCAATGCCCTGGGCACGGCGGGCTTCAGCGGTATCAAACCGCTAACGGAAGTATTGCACGCCCGCCATACCGACGTCACCCTCCCCGGCAGTATTTTAAAACTCAATGACAGCAGCAACCGTGATGCCTGCTATGCCTGCCATCCCGGAGCAACGACACAGTGCCTTCGAGGGGCGATGGGAAATGCGAAAAATCCGGACGGCAGCCAGACGATGCAGTGTCAAAGCTGCCATGGCAACATGCGTGCGGTAGGCCGAAACGGCCGTAACGGCTGGATGGAAGAGCCCGACTGTCAGGCCTGCCACCAGAACGGCCAGCGCTACACTGAAGCCGTCATCGACACAGCCGGGACACTGCGCGCATCGCTTGACACGACCTTTGCGACCAATGACAACACACCGATTCCCGGCAGCGACCTCTACCGCTTCAGCACCGGCCACGGCGATATGCAGTGCTCCGCCTGCCACGGTTCGACCCACGCGATCTATCCGAGCAGCCATGCCCAGGACAATATACAGAGTATCGTCGTTCAGGGCCACAGCGGAACAATTGCCGAGTGTACGGCCTGCCACAGCAGCACTCCATCAACCACTGCCGGCGGACCTCACGGCATGCACACCGTCGGTCAGAACTGGGTAAAAAGCCATGGCGATGTCGCCGAACGCGGTGCACAAAACTGTACGAAATGCCACGGAGCCGACTATCGCGGTTCGTTTCTTTCGAAAACATTCAGCGCACGCACCTTCTCGACAGAGGGAGGCACAAAAAGCTTTGCCGCCGGCAGCATGATCGGCTGTTACGACTGCCATAACGGCCCTAACGGGGACTGATACCGCGCAAGCGGCCCCGCTTTCCACAGGTACCTTTCGCTTCAAACGTTATATTTTTCCTACCCTCATTCCAGTCACAAAACCATGCCGCGCTCAAAGCGTGTCATTATGCCTTCTCACAACGTCAGCTTACGCCTTATGGTCTGCATAAACATTGATACATACAATTACGGGAACCTCTAACAACCCTGCGTAGCCCCATGCAATCAGTAGAGGTTTTGCGATGCCAAGATCTCTGTTTAAAGCAGAGCGTTTCCCTAAGAGATAGTTCCGATATGGTGTTTGCATACGGAATCTTACCAAGTTGCCGAACAGTGTCCCTGAATCAGTTTCGAAAAGGTCAGGAACGGAGTCGGGGTTTAGAAAAGGAGCGCGGCATTAGCCGTGTCCCAGGCACTCAGCCTGAGACAGAGAGTGAAGTGTTCGGCAATACCTGTTTAGGTCAGCTTCGTTGCAGATGTTCCAAAAATTCCCGAGGCGGTTTGTACCCTATCAATTTTTTGGCATCGATATTGTTTCCATCTTTATCAAAGAAGATCATAGCGGGCGGCCCGAAGACCCCGAACTTTTTACTCAACTGCTTCTCTTCTTGCGTGTTTGACGTGACATCGGCCTGGATCAGCACATAGTCCTGCAGGGCATCGGCCACTTCAGTGTCAGAAAAGGTGTTGTGTTCAAGCTCTTTGCATGAGGTACACCAGTCGGCATAAAAATCCAGCATCACTTTTTTTCCCCGGTTCTCCTGCATGACGCTCTCCAGCTCTGCGATGGAGTGAACCTTTACAAATGTGGCCTTATTCCCCTCGGGAATCTGTCCGGATGCGATCTGTTTTGGCACAAATTTTTCCAACGGATCCAGCGGCTTGTCTGACCCGCTGATAAGACCCAGAAGCAGGGAGGCCCCTACGATGAACATCACGACCCCGAACCCTTTGAAGAGCGCATTCCAGCCCTTTTTCTCCTGCAGGGCTTCAAACGTTCCCAGATAGACGGAAGAGATAACAAACAGCAGTGCCCACAGCAACATGATGACCTGCGACGGCAGGATCCTCGAGAGCATCCAGAGCGCTATCATCAGCATCACAACACCGAACACCTTGGAGACTGAACTCATCCAGCCGCCGGGACGCGGCATGAACTTTCCGGCACCGATGCCGATAAGTAGCAGCGGCATGCCCATGCCCAGGCTCATGATGAAGAGCGCGACACCGCCCAGAACCGCATCGCCGGTCTGGCCGATATAGACAAGTGCGCCCGCAAGCGGCGGTGCAACACAGGGGCCGACGATCAGGGCAGAGAGAAAGCCCATGACGGCGACACCGGCAAAACCTCCTTTTTGGCCTGCCTTATCAGATGAGCGCGACAGCCTGCTCTGCAGCGAAGCCGGCAATCCTATCTCGAAAAAGCCGAACATGGAGATGGCCAGCACGACAAAGACAGCGGCAAATGCGGAGAGCACCCATGGGTTCTGCATGGAGGCCTGAATATTGCTGCCGAAGAGCCCGGCCATCACGCCGGCCAGCGTATAGGCGACGCTCATCGACAGAACATAGACCAGCGACAGCACAAAGCCCTTTTTCGCATTCATCCCTTCGCCCCGGGAGACGATGATCGACGAGAGGATCGGGATCATCGGAAAGACACAGGGTGTCAATGCCAGAAGAAGCCCGAAACCGAAAAAGGTCAGTAGGATCAGCGGAATGTTCCCGCTTTTGAAGGTGTCGGCGATCGTGTCTGTCTCCGATCGCTGCGTTGAAGCTGCTGCTGAGACTGAAGCCGCTTGCACTGTCGGCGTCGATAGCTGTTGCGCCCCGGCGGCGGTATGCAATTTCAACGGACCGGCTTTAAGGACGAACTCTTTTTCAATGGGTGAATAGCACAGCCCTTTTTCGGAACATCCCTGATAATTGACCACTGCGGTCACCTCATCGCTTCCGGCTCCGTCCCTGACAAGCGTCGCTTCGATCAAAACATTCTTCGTAAAGATCTCTTTGCCCTCATGAAGCTCGCTTTTCGGATAGTGAATATTCTCCAGGTGCATGCCGCTGTTTTTAAGCGAGAGCTTCACCTTCTCCTTGTACAGATAGACCGAATCCGCAAGCCGGATAGTTACCAGAAGCTTCTCTCCCTCAATTTTGGCATCGGGTTTAAACGCATCCTCCGGCATCAGAAAGCTGCCGAATCCAAAAAGTGTATAACAGAGTAGCGTCAAAAGTACCACATATCGCATTGTTTTCTCCTTTTTTTTAAGTATAAGTTCGGGTCGACAACGTAATGGATCTGCAATTGAGATCATTAACGTTGTTGAGTGTAATAGAAGCCTCTCTGTCGACTGTGATGGTCGAGAAATTCAGCTTTTTTGAAAAGTTTTTGACGTATTCAGGACCGTTATTGAACATCGCCGTCGCGTAGGCATCGAGCATATCGATGTTGAATCCGTTCTGCAGCACGGTCATCGAGCTGTAAAAACCGGGTGACCTGCCGCTCTTTTTATTGAGTATGTGATGGGTGTCACGCGAAGCGATAAAGCGTTCATAATCACCGCTTGTCGAGATCGACATCGGGGCTTTGGACGTTTTGATATAGGCGATATTCCCATCCGAAAACGGGTCTCTGATCGCGATTGTGTAGCTCTTTCCGAAAGAGACCATCTCGCCGCCGACGTCGACCAGTGCTTTTCTCGCACCCCGCTCCTGCAGAAAGAGGGCTATTTTTTTCGCCACATACCCCTTGCCGATACCGCCCAGATCGAGGCGCATTCCCTTCTTCGTCAAAAAGATGCTCTCATCGTCGAGGTCGATAAGATCGAAACCTACCAGCTTTTTCTGCTGCTGCAGCAGGGAGTCGGCCGCCTTGCCCTGGTTGGCGAACCCGAAATGGTAGGCCCCGTGGCTGAGTGCGCCGATCGTGATATCGAAGTCGCCGCCGCTGCTTAGTGATGCGGCGATGCACTGTCTGAAAAGCGCAATGTCCTCTTCACTGCAGGTAACCCTGCTGAAACCGGCCGACGCGTTGATACGGTTTAGAAAGCTCTCTTCTCTGTAGGCGCTGTAGCGCTCTTCGAACTTCACTGCGATGGCATACGCCTCATACAGAAGACGCTTTGAAACATCCGCGCGAATCAGGAGCTGTGTACTCATCGAACTCGCTTTCAGTGCTTTCTCAAAAAATGCCACAGGACGCCCTTTTAAAACTCGTAATCGATCCGCAGCGTTGTATAGACCGCTTGCAATTTCGGCTTGTCATACCAGTTTTGAATATAGTCGTTGTTGCTTGTCTGATAATAGTCGACGCTGAACGAATAGCTCAGGTCGCTGGTAACCGACGGTTTATAGGTCAGGGGGATCCCGATGTCGTAAGAGTCGAAAGCGCTCGTACGATAATCGACTGCAAAATACTCATCTGTTCTATTATAGGTACCGACACTTTTGGCAAAGTCGGCGCCCGTCTGCGTATAGTACCGCAGCCGCAGACCGGACATGACCGTATCGCCAAAATTGGTCAGCCACTCGACATTGACGGTGCTCGACCTTATGCCCCAGTCATCCGTGTAGTAACGGTAGGCGTAGTTCATACTGTTGCTATCGTTCAGCAGGGTGACCCCTTTGATCGCAAAAGCATGCCCCGTTCTTTTGTCAGGATAGTTTTCGAATTTCGCAAAACTGTCCTGGATGACATAATGATACGGCGATGAGAGAAACCCTTCGCTGTACATGTAGGAGTAGACAAGCTGCATCGACCAGGTCGGGGTGAGCAGCTGATTGACGGAGAGATCGACCTTGGTCTCATTCCGGTTATCCTTTGGCAGCGCTCTCTTAATGACCGGGTCCCACTTGTCGAACGATTGCGACACGCCGATGCCGATGGCCGTATTCTGCTCATTGAGCTGTCGGACATAGTTGGCGAAAAAGGCCTTGCCCTCATAATCGTTTTCCGTCGAATAATAGACCCCGCCGCTCAGGGCATTATCACCGTCACTGTACGCCACCAGAAAAGTGGGCGCATATCGCACGTCATCCGGCCCCTCTTTTGCCGAAGCACCTATCACGGCATCGCTGACAAACGGTCTTCCGCCGTTTTTGATACTGGCCGCATTGATGACATCGACGCGCATCTTGACGCCCACTAGCCAGTTCTTTGAGAGGGTCTTCATCAGTGAAAACGTCGGTGAATAGACCTGAACATCACCGTTATCGCTGTAGGTGTCAAACCCCAGAGAAGCACTGTCTTTAAGATCGGATGCAAAGCTCTGCAAAAAGGGTACGAAGAGCATGACACTCGCAAAGAGGTAGCGTATCATCTGCATCCGCAACCTCCCTGGAAGCTGCTGTCGCCACCGGCAGAGGCTTCACGGATCAGGAAGATATGACCCTCCTGCTCTGCTCTCTCTTCAAGCGGGCTCAGACTCATCTTCTTGTCTGCAAAATGCTCTTTCTCATAAGGCATGACCCGAACCAATTTATCCGAACACCCGCTCAAAAACAGCAGCGCGACGATGAGCAGATTGAAAACCATGTAATGCATACTATACCTACTTTAATTTATTGATCTCTTGTTTGAGTTCCTCGATATCGTCACCGTTCAGACTGCCGACGATCACAGCCCTGACAACACCGTTCTTGTCAATAAGGTACGAACTCGGCATGGCAACCGCACCATAGGCTTTCGGCATAGATTTTTCAGGATCATGCAGGATCAGGAAAGGCGTTTTATAGCCCAGTTCATCTTCCAGACTGTGCAAAAATTTCTCGGAAGCGGCCGCCTCATTATCGATACTGACAGCAACGATCTTAAATCCGTTTGCATACTCTTTTTGCAGTTTGAAAAACTCCGGCATCTCTTTCTTACAGCCGCTGCACCAGCTTCCCCAAAGATTGAGCAAAACGACGTCACCGGCAAAATCCTGCATCTTGTAGCTTTTTGATTGGTCCAGAGACTTCAAGTTGAACTCCACCGCTTTATCGCCCTCGCGTACACCGCCGTAAAGACTCAAACCCAACACCATTAACAAAATTAACTTTTTCATTTTTTTCTCCTTATTGACATAGATCTAGACGAGCATTTGCAAACATATGGCCTGTTGCGCCTGAAAGTCCAACTTGTTGATGACACGCATTACAGGAGTTGCGATTAGACAGGTCCGTTGAATTGCTGATATTGTAGTCCCCGGCCGTAAAAGTGTGCAATCCTGATTGCGCTATGGTACGATTTGTCTCTCTCTCTTTTATCCGAATGTAATAATCACCGTTTAAAGTGGCTAACAATCTTGATAAGACAAAGATGTTTCCTTTACCCCGATATCCCTTTGAGTTCAGATCTTCATAATCTATGGAAGAAATCGGGGTGGTATCTAAAGGATCAACTAAAAAATCAACGACAAAATCGACGCCGCAGCTTTGAGACAGATCATTTACATCGCTGACATTGGCATCTTTAAAAAGCGTACCGCCGACTAGCAGATGCCGCTCTTGCTGAAGATCGACATTATGACAGGCCAGACAATCCCTTCCCTGAAAATGCGAACCGGACACAACAGTCGCCGAAGCTGATCCTTCGCCCTCCTCCCCGCATCCCGTAAAAAAAAGAGCAGCCCATATCACTACTGCTAAACCAAACACTCTCATTCAAATTCCTTAGTTATTTAATGCACCCTGGGTGATCCAATTTTTTATGGTTGTGTAGCCTGTACTTGTTGTCGGCAGAACGGTACCGCCGCCATGACTTAAACCGCCACTTCCTTTTACCAAAAGCGTCGAAGCAGTTGGATTTGCCGTGTCTGTACCGTTAAAGCTTGCAATGTTGCTGTAAGTTGCCGCAGCCGTAGTAACGCTAAACCTTCCGTTATTGCCATGACAACTTTTACAGCTTCCCGTCAGAATAGGAAGCACATTGTTTGCGAATGAGACGGCAGCCGGTGTTCCCGTTGTCGTCCCGGTTGTTGTTCCTGTCGTTGTTGTCGTGACCGCTCCGAGTGCGGCACCGGAAACGATCCAATCTCTGATGGTGATGTATTTTGCTTCTGTAGTCAACAAAATAATACCGCCGCCGTGGACAACCGTATTGCTTGCTTTTGTCAAGAGCAGAGAGTCCGGTGCGTTTGCAGGGTCTACACCGTTGAAAGCCATAATACTGATGTAGGTTGCATTGGCATCTGGCGTCACCGTCAATCTTCCGCCATTGCCGCCTCCATGACAGTTTGTGCTGCTGCAGGTTGCCATCAGAACAGGCAGGACAGTGCTTTGGAATGGCCCCGACGCTGTTGTCGTGGTTCCGGTTGAAGTTCCCGTTGTTGGGTCGGCTGGTGGCGTTACGGATGGCATTGCCGTCGTAATTCTTCCGGGAGCTTTGGGATTGCCGCTTCCGGTCGAAGTATGGCATTTGTTACAGTCAACTCTGGTGTAGTCATGAGAATCAGTTGCGGACGAGGTCACGACATTGCCGCTGCTGTCGACAACCTGGGCTGTAAATTTGTATGACAGCATCCTTGAATCATCGCTATACGCGTTACCTGTTCCACGGCCTTTGCCATAATTGACTTTCAGCCCATTTTCCAAAACCAATCGTATGGTATAACCGTTGGCATATTGGTCTGCTGTTGTCGCATCCAGTGCCGTATATACCGTTCCCCCGGACTCGAAACGCTCTTCACCGCCTGAACCGTGACAGTCAAGACAGGCCCGTCCCTGGTTATGATACGATACGTAACTGGAGGTTGTTGAACTGCCTTCTGCACTGGCTTGACTCGATTCATTGACATGACCGGAACTGTCCGTGCTACCCGGTGTACAGCCGATGATAAACAACAGTGCCAGAAGACTCAATGCGATTTTCGTTTTCATAAAATCACTCCTATAGTGATAGATTATTGAATTTTATACTCTGAAGATGAAGATTCAATGAAGAGCAGTTAAAAATGTCAGCCGTGTAAACAGTGCCGATTTTTAAAAATTCCTTATTTATAAATCTAATTTATTATATCAGTTTGGCAAATGGTTTTTTTGTTAGAATTCCGCCAGTATGAAAAGAGCACGCCTAAGTATGTTATCGGTCCTGCTGTTCGCGTTCAGCTTTTTCGTCATTCATGATTATGTCATGGTCGATGTCGATGCCGACACCCAGTACGAGCTCTGCTATATGCAGTATGACAACGCTGTTCTGGACCTTCCGTCGCAGATCCATGACCACATCCATATCTCGATGACCGTGCCGGATCTCGAAGTATCATTGGCTCCCGCGTTTCTCACTTCGTCAAAACCGCTCTATCGTCAGGTATTTCTTAATTCCAACACCCTTTCCACTCCTCAGCGCCCTCCGCTGGTCTAACCTTTTTTTTTAATTTTACGTTTCGCAGTTTTGTTTTATACTGCAACCAATGCACTTCTGTGCGCTTATAAAAAGAAGGTTATCATGAGAATATTATCACTACTTTTACTGTCTATTCTGGGACTGCATGCTGGCTCCGTGCCGCTGGCCTCCTATCTTGAATCGGTCGAATCATCCAACGCGGTGGGTGCGCTTATTGCCCAGTCCGAAGCACGAGCTGCACTGCAGCGCTCCCAGGTCCAATCCGAAGGGTTCCTGCTCAACGGCGAGGTGGGCTACGCATCGGAAAAATCCAGCGACCTCAAGAAGAGCGAATACCATGTCTCTGTCGAGAAACGGTTCTTTTTCGGCGACAGCGACGCCTACGCCGATGCCCTTAAGATCTCCTCGCAAAAACAGCAGGAACTTCAGCTCTATCAACTAAAGACCATCGTCTATGAACACTATATCAATGCTTGTACACTCAAAGAGAAGGCAGGTCTTCTCAAAGATGCCCAGGAGCGCAACATCGAACTGACCAAACTGATCGACGAAGGGGTCAAAGGGGGCGAATTCGACCGAAGCGCCCTCCTGCGCAGCGAACTGATCGTCGATGAGCTTGAGCTGCGTATCAGTGATCTGGAGAACCGCTATTACGAGGCGCTTCAGTCACTTCAGCTCTACACCCGTAAAGAGAACAACGAAGAGCCGTTCTGTCAGGATCTGCCTTCGGAGATCACGATCACAGAGAATCCCGAGCAGTACTCTACCCTTTATCAGTATCTCGAAAGCGAGATCACAGCGACATCAGCGCTACAGAACTTTCGCGCTACCGCTGTTCAGGATATCAAGCTTGGGGTCGGTTACGACAACGAGATCGATCTCTCCCGCGGCATTGTCTTTATGCAGATTCCCCTGACTCAGGGAAGCAGACGCAACAGCGAACGCGAAGCTGCTACCCAGGAAAAACTCGCGGCACAGCAGCAGCTGCTCTTCGCCAAAGCACAGATAGAGTCGCAGATCCGTACCTACACGGCGGCACAGCAGACCCGTAAGAACACCTTTGACCGCCTCAATGATGTGCTTATACCCAAAGCGTATGAGACCAGCGTCCTGCTGCTGGAGCGGTTTATGGGTTCAGAAGGAAGCTACCTCTCTTATATCGACAGTCAAAAAGCACTCTTCGATCTGCTGACTCAAGGCATCGACACCCGTGCCAATGCGTTGCTTGCACAAGCCAAACTCTATCGTACTCTGGGCGTTGACCCGCAAAAGGACATCAAATGAAACAATTTTTTCTCGCGTTAAGTTTACTTCTACTTTTAGACCTGAGTGCTGCCGATATTATTCAGGCCGGTTCACTGAAGGTCTCGCTTATTGCCCCTCAAAAGGTTGAGAAGGTACCGATGGGAAGCTACCTCGGCACCTATACCTACCCCTCTGCCCACCGTTTCACCATCAGCGCCTATGTCGACGGATTTGTTTCGCAAATCGCTGTTAAACCCTACTCCACAGTTAAAAAAGGGCAGACACTCTTCGTCATTAAAAGCCCGAAGCTGCTCGATCTACAATCGGACTACATCGCAACGCTGCTGGAACTTGAGTTTTACCAGAAAGAGATCGACCGTCTTAAACCTTTGTCAGAAAAAGGGGTCGTCGCGTCCAAGCGATATACAGAGGCCAAGAACAAATATGACCAGCTCCAGGCGTCAACTGTTTTCAAACACAGCCTTCTTAAATCCTACGGACTTTCAGAGAAACAGCTCACTCTGGTGGCATCACAGCACAAGGCCTATCCAAGCCTAGTAATCACTGCTCCTGCCGACTCAACGGTCAGCAGCCTCGATGTGCAGCTGGGCACCTTTATCCTTCAGGGGACAACCCTTGCCAAACTGGTCAATACCACGGATTGCCATTTTGAGATCGACCTGCCATGGCAGTTGGCCGCTTCGTTGAAAAAGGGCGATATGCTCTATTCTCAGGACAGCACCTTCAGTATCTTTGCCATGTCGCCGGAGATCGATACGACCTCCCAGACAAGAAGCGTCGACCTGCATGAGGAAAAACCCTGCAATGCCCAGGGCGGCGCCAGTGTCAACATCACTTTCTACCGCAGGACAAACGCCTGGATGGTACCTTCATCGGCCGTTGTCGGGATGAAAAACGGGTTTGCTGTTTTTGTTGCGGCAGATGGCGGCTACCGCAGTGTTCCGGTTAAGATACTGGCACAGCTTGAAGGCAAAAACTTTATCGAGGCGCCCCTAACGGACAGCGACCGCATCGCCGTCTCATCCGTACTGGCACTTAAAAGTGCGGCCGAAGGATCGGCAGAATGATCGATAAATTACTGGGCTTTGCCCTTTCACAGCGCTGGCTTGTCATCATCCTCGCGCTTGCTATTGCTGTCTACGGTATCATCTCATACAGCAAACTGGTGATCGACGCCTTTCCCGACGTCTCCTCGACACAGGTAAAGATCATCATCAAAGCGCCCGGCATGACCCCTTCCGAGGTCGAACAGCAGATCACCATTCCCATCGAACTGGAGATGCAGGGGATTCCGCAGCAGACCATGGTCCGCTCTATTTCCAAGTATGCACTTGCCGATATCACCATCGATTTTAACGAAGGAACCGATCTCTACTGGGCGCGCGACCGCGTCTATCAGCGCTTCAGCGCTATTAAACAGGAGCTTCCGCAGAACATCAGCGGCGGCATCGCCCCGATTACCACCCCGCTCGGCGAGATCCTGATGTTCACGATCGAGTCAGAGACCCTTAGCCTCATGGAGAAGCGCACGCTTCTCGACTGGGTTGTCCGCCCTGCGATCCGCAGTGTCAGCGGTGTTGCCGATGTCAACGCCCTGGGCGGAGAGGTCAAGAGCTATATCGTCAAACCCGACTTTTCCAAACTCGCACTTTTCGGGATCTCTCCCGAAGAGCTGCAGCAGGTTCTCGAAAAGAACAACGCCAACTACGGTGCAGGTCGGATCGAGCGGGGTGATGAAGCCCTGATCGTGCGTGTTCTCGGCAAGCTGGACAGCATCGAGACCATCGAAGAGCTGGTACTCGCGCAGCACGGCAGCAGCACCATCTACGTCAAAGATGTGGCTTCGGTATCCGTCGGCGCCGTTACCCGTTACGGCTATGTCACCAAAGACGGCAAAGGTGAAGCGGTCGAAGGGCTGGTCCTGGGGCTGAAGGGTTCGGACTCCTCAAAAACAGTGACCGCCGTCAAAGCAAAACTTTCCGAGATCGAAAAGAGCCTTCCGGAGGGGACCAGGCTAAGCGTCTTTTATGACAGAAGCGACCTTGTCAGCAAGGCGGTCTCTACCGTTCAGAAAGCCCTGATCGAAGCGGTGGTGCTGATCATCGTGATCCTGCTGCTGATGCTCGGCGATCTCATCTCGGCACTCACCGTGGCGCTGATCCTGCCGATGGCTATCCTCACCACCTTTATCATGATGCAGTTTTTCGGCATCAGTGCCAACCTGATGAGCCTCGGCGGTATTGCGATCGGGATCGGTATGATCGTCGATTCGGCCGTAGTCATGGTCGAGAATATCGTCGCCTGGCTTGCCCACCCGAAATACCGTAACGAGACACGTCTCCGTCTGGTCTATATGGCTGCCAAAGAGGTGAGTATGCCTGTTATCTCAGGCGTGGTCATCATCATCACCATCTTTTCGCCGCTGCTGATGCTGCAGGGGCTCGAAGGCAAACTCTTTGCCCCGGTGGCACTCAGTATTGTCTTCAGTCTGGGCGCTTCCATCATCTTTGCCCTCTTCCTCATTCCGGTGATTGCAGGCTGGCTGATCAAAAACCCTTCCGAAGAGCCAACCTGGCTGGTACGAAAACTGCTGAAGATCTATGCTCCGAGTCTGAAAAAGGCATTTGCCTATGAGAAGTGGATCTATCTCTTTCTGCTTCTTACTATTCCGTTCACCGTCGTGATGTTCAATAATATCGGCAAGACCTTTATGCCGACCATGGATGAAGGAAACATCGTTATCGGTATCGAGTCCAACCCCTCCATCAACATTCCGGCGGGGATTGCCCTCAATACACAGGTCCAGCAGCAGCTGATGGCAGAGGTGCCCGAAATCGCCTCTATCATCTCACGCAGCGGCTCGGACGAGATCGGACTTGACCCTATGGGGCTTAACGACACCGACACCTTTTTGGTCTTCAAACCAAAATCTGAGTGGCGTAAGAACGATACCGAGTGGCTCATAGGGCAGATGCGCGAAGTGCTTGAGAAGATCTCAGGTATCTCATTCGGATTCACCCAGCCGATAGAGATGCGTACCTCTGAGATGCTCACCGGATCCCGCGGTGATGTCGTTGTCAAACTTTTCGGTGACGATACCAACGAGCTGAACAGCCTCGGCGAAAGCATTGCCGATATCATCCGCCAAAGCAAGGGCAGTGTAGATGTCTACATGCGCCAAAACGGGGGTGTCACCTACAACCAGGTCGTCTTCGACAAAAAGCAGCTTGCCAAATACGGCATGAGTCTCGATTCGGCAGCACAGATCCTGAAAATCGCAGTCATGGGGGTACAAAGCGGCAAGATCTACGAGGGTATGAAGCAGTTCGAGATTCTGATCCGCGGCGACTATACACAGAACAACCTGCCGCTGGAGCAGATCTACTTCACTTCCCCTGCAGGCATTCGGTTAACCCTTGCCAACATTGCCCGCATCGAACGTGTCGACGGCAGCGTCGAGATCAAACACGAGCATGCACAGCGCTTCGTCTCCATACAGACTAATGTGACGGGTACGGACCTCAGTACCTTTGTCAGCCATTTGCAGGAGAGCATCAACACTAAAGTAACGCTGCCTGCAGGCTACCGTCTTGAATACGGCGGCGCGTTCAAAAACCAGCAGCGCACCATGGCGCGGCTATCCATTGTCGTCCCCATAGCGCTGGCCGTCATCTTCATGATCCTCTTTTTCACCTTCCGATCCATGCGCCAGGCTGCCGCAGTTTTTGCGACCATACCTCTGGCGCTGACCGGCGGTGTACTGGGGCTGTTTTTGACAAACAACTATCTGTCCGTACCGGCGTCGGTCGGTTTCATCGCACTGCTGGGTATTGCCGTGCTCAACGGCGTCGTTATGGTCAGTTACTTTAACGAGCTTATCAAAACCATGCCGCTAGAAGAAGCGGTCATGGAAGGGGCTTCGCGGCGTATGCGTCCCGTCATTATGACAGCGCTCATTGCCGCCTTTGGACTCGTGCCGATGCTCTTTGCAACAGGACCGGGTTCAGAGATCCAAAAACCGCTGGCCATCGTCGTCATCTTCGGACTCATCAGCTCGACGCTGCTGACCCTGCTTATCCTGCCGATTCTTTACCGTCGTATCGAGTCAAAAAAAGAGCAGGAAGAGGTATAGTCTATCACTTTCACTTTCCGGCACAAGCCGGAAAGATCTCGTTTTTATGAACTGCAAAAACTTTATCTGCATACGGGCACCGCTGATCTTTCACCTTTAATGAAACAGAACATCAACATTAATCAAAAGATGATCCAATATATACTATACTTGAAGAGTATATTATTCCGGCATCAAAATGAGGATTAGAGAATGAAAAGAGTGTTTATAATAGTTGTAATATTTATTGCCATAGGGCTGATAGCGGGCGAGACGGTTTCATTTGCTAAAATCGAACCGTCGCCCACCTCTAAAGACAAAGCGCTTTGCAAACTTTTCAAAACAAAAGTAGCGGACTATAAGGCAAAGATGCGCGATGATGCCTATGCCAAAGCGACATTGGCATCGTATGAAGAGCGCGTTTTACTATACTGCGAAAAATAGCTTCAACGATCAGCTAAGAGATACGGTTGCGGTAAACAGGAGATTGTTTTCTGCCTGGCAGCCAGCTTCTATGGCTCTATACCCAGCTTGTCCCGTCCCGTTTTATGGACATAGTATTCGATCATATCAATGATAGTGATGTCACCGAGTATCTCTCCTTGTTCAGAAAGGATCGGGATCTCATCTGCTCTGCTTTTGAGCATGCGTTCAAGGACAAGTTCATAGTCTTCCTCCATCAAAGCGGAGCACTTCTCTTTTTTAATAAAGTCTTTTGCAGATTCGGAGGTGACGATGCGGATCAGCTCTCTTGAGTCCAATCCCTGCTCATGGTAGTGGAAGAGGATATGCTTCGAAATATCGTTGACATCGATGATGCCCAGAAACTTATTGTCGGCATTCACGGCGTATAGGATCCTGGAGTGCCTTGAACGTTCAAACGCATCGATCAGCTCATCCAAAGCGGCTGTTTCGATGACAGTCGGCAGTGTGCGTTCTTTGATGCGCTCCATCATCTCTTTGATACTGCTTTTTGCGATAGCACTTGCTTCTCTCATAAACTCTCCTTTGTCGTCTCTGTGGATCCTATCTCCCCTGCTTTGGCAAGCGCAAACTTCGTCGTAACCGGGCCGACAAGCTCAAAAAATATAGAAGTAGCCGATATGGTCAGCAAAATGCCGGTTCCGATAGCCGCCACATCGGCAAGCTGGTACTCAGCCGCAAACTTTGCAAGTTCATTTTTGGCCATAAAGCCCAGTCCGATCGCCAGGCCTGCCTGAGAGAGGATCCCGAAACCCAGATAGTGCCTGATCTTTTTCTCCATTCCCCCCATCACGCTGCCGAGGTAAGCTCCGCCCATGAGACCGACTGAGCGGCCTGAAATATAGACGATGCCCAACAGACCGATCGACGGAAGCAGACCGATATCCACGTGCAGTCCTGCTACCAGGAAAAAAAGGACAAAAACAAGAGGGAGAACGCTGTCAATTGCAGAGCGGACCCTCTGTATGACGGATTCGTGGCTGAAATTGGTCAGGATGATACCGGCCATCATGTTTGTCAAGATCAGCGAGCCGTGAAACTGCAGGGCGACGCCAGTCAAAAGCAAAACAGTTCCGAAGACCAGAACGAGCATCTTTCCGGTTTCACCGGGTTTTTCGGCCATACGCGTGAAAAGCCATCCTGCTACGGCACCCACTGCAATGCTCACCGCGATTTCGGTCAGCGGCAGCCAGAGATCGAAGCTCATGACAGCGGCTTCTCCGGCTCCGCGGGAGAGGAGCAGCGCTTTTGCAAACGCAAGGGCAAAACCGAAGATGATGATCCCCAGCGCATCGTCAAACCCGACGACAGCGTACAGGGCTTTGGTCATAGGGCCTTTGGCCTTGTACTCTTTGATCACCGCGACGGTGCCTGCCGGTGCACTTGCCGGCGCAATCGCACCCAGGAGAACAGCCAGCACAAGATCCTGTGAGAAGAGATAGACAAAAAAGAAGACCAGCAGAAACGCTCCGAACGATTCGGCGAAAATAACGGTCACGATGCCGAAACCGAGCCGCTTCAATGAGGAGAAGTCCAGCTCCGTTCCGATGGAAAAGGCCACAATACCGAGCCCGACATCGATGATAAAGGAGAGGGACTCCAGTCCTTCAGGATCGATCAGTCCCAACAGTGAGGGGCCCAAAACGATACCGGTGAGCATGTAGCCGAGAATCATCGGCAACCGAATCAGACGGGCACTCTGACCGATATAAAATGCCAGTATGACGGAGATTCCCAGAAAAAAGACAATATTGATATCGGCCGGGAAATTCATCTGTCTGCCTTTAAAACGTTCTGTCAGCTATCATACTCAATACTCACTGTTTTTTGATCATCGAACGGTAGGTATTGACGATTTCGAGAAGCTCTTCCGTGATCTCTTTCTGCCGAAAAGCATTGAGCTCGAGCCTTAGCAGTTGCTTCCTCTCTTTGATCGCATTGCCGGCCTGGTTCATGCTGTTGAACCGCTCCTGGTTCTCGCTGGCGACCGATTCAAGAAAAGCCCTGTAACATGAGGTGTGAAGATACTCTTTGATCAGAGCGCTCAGGATATCATGGCTCTCAAGGTATAAGAGGGGCTCTTTTTTGATCGACTCTTTATAGAACGCTGAAAAATCGGGCGGCAGGATCTTTTTGTTAATGACATCATAACTGCCCTGGTCATTATGTTCTGCATAGACCAGGTTCAGCGTGCTCAGATGTTCTTTCGTGACCAGCTCATGGAGATAGGCCGAAAGCTCAACGGTGTAGGTGTCAATGGCCTCAACGTTGGAAGCCCCTTTGAGAAATTGGCGGCAAGAGAGATTCCGTGCTTTTGCCTCCTGCGCACCCGTTTCGCCGATAATGACGGTAACGTGGCTCTCTTTGTAGATTGTGCTGAAAAAATCAAGGATATTTTCATTGAAAAAGCCGCAAAGTCCCTCTTCGGACAGAAAAATGACAAAGATCGTTTTTTGGGGAAAGGTCTGTTCTATTTTTGTCAGATGCGGAAAAATCGTGACAATGTCCCCTACCGAATCCTCGATGTTCCTTTGATAGGCACGCAGATAAGGGAGCTTGTGTCTGGCGCTGTGGACATTGTAATTCGCAAATGCTTTCATCGACGCAACAATCTCTTCTATCTCCTGGGTGCTTTTGAGTTTCTTTGTCAGTTGCAGAGAGCTGCTCATCGGTGCCACGCTTTTGAGAATTCGTCTGCAGCGGCCCGCAGCCGTTCAATCACGGCTTCGTTGATCTCTCTTGTCACCTCAACAGTGTCGAGAATGTCGGGCACACGCTTTCTGATCTGAGAGATGAATGCCGCTATGAACGTTTCCACATCCGTCAGTGGCAGCAGCTGCAGATACCCTTCGTTGCTCAGAAAAAAGATGATGACCTGCTCGGGCATGTCGACATGTTCGTAACGCTTCTGCTTAAGCGCAGCCCTCAGTGCCCGCCCCCTGTCGATCAGCTTCTGCGTCGCTTCTTCCACTTTGGCACCGAACTTCGTAAAGATCTCCACTTCCAGAAACTGGGAGTAGTCCAGTTTGAGCTTGACCGCCATCTTTTTCAGCGCCGGCGACTGTGCCTTGCTGCCGATACGCGATACCGAACGGCCGATGTCGATGGCCGGCAGAAACCCTTTGTTGAACAGCTCCCTTTCCAGATAGATCTGGCCGTCCGTGATCGATATGAGGTTGGTGGGAATATAATCAGAGAGCCTCCCCGCCTGCGTTTCGATAATGGGAAGCGCGGTGATGGAACCGCCTTTGAAGTCGTCGCTCCTTTTTCCGGCCCTCTCAAGAAGTCGCGAATGGATAAAAAAGATATCGCCCGGGTAGGCTTCACGCCCGGGCGGTATCTCGAGCAGCAGCGAGATGCTGCGGTAGGCATCGGCATGTTTGGTGAGATCGTCATAGACGACAAGGACATCTTTGCCCTGATCCCTGAAGTATTCAGCAACGGCGCACCCGGCATAGGGGGCGATGAACTTCATGCCCGCCGAGGTGTCTGCCGAGGCAGCGATCACGACCGTAAAAGCCAGAGCGCCGCTTCGTTTAAGATCATCGATCACCCGGGAGATCTGTGTTTTTTTCTGCCCGATGGAGACATAAACACAGAGGACATCTTTTCCTTTCTGGTTGATGATCGTATCGACCGCTATCGAGGTTTTGCCCAATGCGTCGTCCGAGACGATAAGCTCCCTCTGGCCTTTACCGATGGGGATCATCGCATCGATGACCTTGATGCCTGTGTAAAGAGGTTCCTTGACGAAATCCCTCTGCATCATCGGGATGGCCTCCTGTTCGATGGGATAGCGTTCGTCTGTTTCGATCAGCTGCTGTTCATCCAAGGTGAATATCAGCGGATCGACCACCTGTCCAAGCAGCGCATCCCCGACGGGGATCGAGACACTTCTGTTGGTGTAGCGGACACTGTCTTTGACATTGAGCCGCGTATAATCGCCCAGGACGATAGCCTGGACCGACTCCCGTTTGATATTGAGTGCGAGGGCAAAAAGATTATAGGGGAGCTCCAAAAGCTCGAAATATCCGACATTGGGAAGCTCTTTGACTTCGACGATACCATCGCTGACACTGGAGATATACCCCTCTTCCTGCGCGCTGAATACCTCTCTTCCCCGGTCTGCGCCCTGATACAAAGTATCGAACGTCTTGCCGATAAGCGCTTTGTCATCCATTTACAGCTCTTTTTCCATCTGCGCTTTGAACCGCTCAAGCTCTCCTCTGAGGGAGGCATCAAGGACCTTGTTGCTGATAAGCAGACGAATGCCGGCGATCAGTGATGAATCCGTGATGCTCTGCAGCATAACCGTGTCACATTGCAGGAGCAGCCCTATCGCCTCTTTTATCTTCTCAAGCGCGCTCTCCTGCAGGGCAAAAGGAGTGTAGAGTTCGATCTCGCACCTTTTGCCCGCGAGCTCCTCTTTGAGCAGCGTGATCTCTTTCGCATCGCTCGTCGGCAGGGCCTGCAGAAACTGATCGATCCGTTTTTGGTGCAGCGCCTCGTCACTCAGCTCTCTGAGGAGTTTTTCACTGTAATGGAGGCTGAACTCCAGGCTTTTACTCCGGATCTCTTTTTCGGATTTTTCCCGCTGCTGATCAAGGATCCTGCTCTGTTTTTCATACGCCTTTGCGATCTCCTTCTCCGTCTCTTTCATCAGGAGATCCGTTTCGATCAGCGCCTTTTTTCTTGCTTCGTCGAGCTCTTTTTCACGCAGGTTCTGAATCTCTTTCATCTCTCTGCGGTAGCGCTCTTCATCCTCTTTAATGCGTTTTTCGCCCTCTTCAAGTTTCTGAAGGCGCGTGCTGATCATCTCTTCGCGTGCCTGAATGACGCGACGCAGAGGATTGAAAAAGAGCCGGTAGAGAATATAAAGAACAATGAAAAAGTTCACGACCTGGAAAAGGAAGGTCCACCAGTTAAACACAGGTGTCCCTACTTGACGACATAGCTGAGCAGCGGGTTGGCAAAGAGGATGATCAGCGCGATCACCAGCGAATAGATCGCCACCGACTCGACCATCGCCATCCCGACAAAGAGCAGGCGCGTAATATCGTTGGCCGACTCGGGCTGCCTGCCGATGGTCTCGATCGCTTTTGTCAGCGCATCAGCCTCCCCGCGTGAAGGTCCGTACCCGCCGATCGCGATGGTCAAACCGGCCGTAATGATGGAAACGGAAATAATGATCGTCATGCTATCCATGTGTGTTCTCCTGTGTTAATTCGACCTGTTCGGCCTGTATCCCGCCTATGATGAAGATGTAGGTCAGCAGTCCGAAGAGGTAGGCGTGCAGCAGATCACCGACGATGCTCAACAGTATCATCGGAACCGGCACCAGAAAACCGGCAAGAACGATCAGGATAGCGATGATCATCTCCCAGCTGAGCATATTGCCGAAAAGCCGTATCGCCATCGCAAAGATCCTCGAAAAATCGCTGAAAAGGTTGAAAGGAAGCAGAAAGACCGAGGGCTCGATATAGCGTTTAAGGTAGTTTCGCAACCCACCGAAGCGGATGCCGTAGTAATGTATGGAAAAAAAGGCGATGGCAGCGAGCGCGGCCGTCGTGCTCAGGTCTCTGGTCGGATTATGAAAATAGGGGATCAGGGAGACAAGGTTCATCAAACCAATAAAGATCCACAGTGTACCGATAAACGGCACCAGTGCCCAGACCGGGATGACCGCAGAACTTTCGAGGGCGCTTCGTATCGCCACTACGATGCGTTCGGCGAAGAGCTGCATTTTTTTCGGCTGTGAAACGGAAAGGTTGCGGGTGATGAAAAAAGAGAAAAGTGCCAAAAAGAGCATGATCACCCATGTCGTTACCACGGTATCGGTGATGGGAACGTCCAGACCCATGATTGAAAATTGCCGTACCGCTTCGGGAAAAATCTGGCTGTTCATCTTTTTTCACCTTTTCAAACATTAGGCTATAATAGACCATCTAAGTTTCAAGAAAGATTAAAGACAGAGATGAACGGAACCATAGTAGCGCTGAACTCGACCGTATGTGATATCTACTTTGAAGAAGAACCCCCTTCCGTATTTGAAGTCCTTTTACTTAAAATGGAGGGGAGGGAGCTCTATTTTGAAACACGCAAACAGCTCGATGGCCATCTCATCAGGGCCGTTGCCTTGGGATACATGCAGGGTGTCAAAAACGGGATGCGGGTGCAGAGGACCCATGAGCAGATCACCGTTCCCGTCGGTCCCGAGACCCTGGGAAGAGTTTTTAACGCGCTTGGCGGAACGATCGACGGAGAGGGGGGCGAGTTCTCTTACTACCGGTCGATTTTCCAGCCCTCTCTGGGCGTTTCGGCACAAAGCGGAACTGTAAAGATATATGAAACGGGCATCAAGATCATTGATCTGCTGGCCCCTTTCATCCGAGGGGGGAAGGTGGGGCTTTTCGGAGGGGCAGGCGTCGGCAAGACGGTTCTGTTGACGGAGTTCATCTTCAAATCCATCTCCCTGCATCACGGGGTCTCGGTGTTCGCCGGGGTCGGAGAGCGGATCAGGGAGGGGCATGAGCTGTATGCCCAGATGATCGAATCGGGCGTTATGGACGAGACGATCATGGTGTTCGGGCAGATGAACGAAGCTTCCGGCGTCCGCTACAGGGCCCCCTTTACCGCCTTGACGATGAGCGAATATTTCAGAGACGAAGCGCATAAAGAGGTGCTGCTGCTTATCGACAACATCTACCGCTTCATCCAGGCCGGACAGGAGATCTCCACGCTGCTTGGCAGGATACCGTCGCGCGTCGGGTATCAGCCGACCCTCGCCAATGAGATCGCCGAACTTGAAGAGCGCATCGCCTCGACAAAAGAGGGTTCGATCACCTCAGTTCAGGCGGTCTACGTCCCCGCCGATGACATCACCGACCCCGGGGTAGCTTCCGTCTTCGCCCATCTCGACACCTCTATCATCCTCTCGCGGGCTTACGCCGCCAAGGGGCTCTATCCTTCAATCGATCCGCTGGCATCCCACTCCAAGCTGCTCGACCCCCTGATCGTCGGGGAGGAGCATTACAGTGTCGCTAAAAGTGTCAAAGAGATGCTGGTAAAGTACAAAGAGCTTCAGGACATCATCACGATGCTTGGCATGCAGCAGCTCAGCCGGGAGGACCGTTTGACCGTCACGAGGGCGAGGAAGCTGGAAAAATTTCTGACACAGCCTTTTTTTGTGACCGAATCCTTTACGGGAAGAGAGGGAAAAAGCGTCCTGCTTTCTGACACCATCGCCGGATGCAAAAAGATCATCTCCGGCGAGATGGACGAGATCGACGAAAGCCGGTTTTATATGATTGGAACGATCGATGAAGCCGACCTTTAACGTTCATATCGTCACACCATCCGATATCAAAAAGGTGGACAACGTCTCTTTGTTCAGGGCCGAAGACAGAAGCGGTTCTTTCGGCATTCTGCCAAGACATATTGAGTTTCTGACGATTCTGGAACCCTCCATCGCCATTGCTCTCATCGACGGAGAGGAGGAGTATTTTGCCTTTAACGGCGGCATCCTCTCTTTTAAAAAAGAGATGTTGACGATCACGACAAAAGAGTTTGTACAGAGCAGCCGGATCGGCGAACTCAAGGGGATCATAGAGCGGTTTTATAAGGAACAGCAGGAGAAAGAGTCTATTTTCCATCTGAATATGAAAAACCTCCAAAAAGCCTTTTTCAAAAAGATGATCGAACTGGAGCGTGAGATTTGAATAACAATGAAAATAAGAACAGCTTTGAAGAGCATATCGGCAAGAAAGCATCATGGATGCAAAAATGGCGCAAAAAAGGAATTGTCTGGGAGACGGTCATCGTCGTCGGCGCAATAGGCTGGATGGTGGCGCTGCCCATGGTCATCGGCGGGTATCTCGGCGGTTATATCGATAAAAACTTTCAGGCGGGCACAGACGGGGTCTCCTGGACTGTCACCTTTATTATCCTCGGTCTCTTTATCGCGCTTTACTCTGTCTGGCGCGTCTTTATTTACAAAAAATGAAAGCGCTGCTTTTTTTTATCGGCGGCAACATCATGGCCCTCTTGTACTTTTATCATCTTTATCTCCAGCTCACTACCCTGCAGAAAAGCCGGAAACATCTGCTTTTAGGCATGTTTCCCCTGCGTTTTCTTCTTTTGAGCACCCTGCTGGGAACGCTCTGCTTTTTTTATCCCGCAATGACGCTCTATATGGTTGCGGGCCTGCTAAGCGGCAGAGTTGCCGTCTTTTACCTGGTGAGGCGGAAATGGCTGTGAACGACTCCCTTTCCGGACGCCAAAATGCCTTCTCCTTCTAAATAATCTGCCCGCTTTTGAACAGATCGGCAGCGTCTACTCTTACTTTATACGCATATAAACTCTTTAAATCAAACATTTTTACACTAAATTTACATTGGGAAGCTACCATATCCCATCACTATAAAGGATATGCAATTGAAAAAGATTATTTTGGTATTGGCTCTGCTCGGAGTACTGCACGCCGACGACGATGTCGTCAAAGTTGTTTTTGACCTGACAACGAGCAATCTCCAGACATTCGAGCAAAAAGTGCTCAAAGGCATTGCCGTGCACAAGGCACACTATGAAGGGCAGCTAAAGGAGCTGGATGTCGCCGTCGTTATTCACGGCGGCGCCTACAAGTTTTTTGTGAAAGATCCGGCCCACTCCCCTTTTGCAAGCGACAAAGCGCTTATCAAAGCCCAGCCCGAGCTAGCGAAACGGATCGCGTCAATGGCCACGACCTACGAGGTGGCCTTTCTGATGTGTGACTCAGGCCGCGTCAGCCACAAGATCCAAAAAAACGAGATCTATGATTTTGTGACGATGGTACCGAACTCAACGATCGGCCTGATCGACAAACAGCATGAAGGATACGCCTACATTCCGATCAGGGATTGATCTTAACGCGATGGGCTATATACACATATCAATCAGATAAGGTGAAAAAATGCAGGCATTTGATGTTATATACAATGAATTGAAGCTGCTGCGACAGATCGAGCAACAGATAAAACAGCAGAACATAACGGCACTTCAGCAGGCGGCCGATGAGATAAAGGCGATGCTTGCCGCTATGGCAGCGTCAGGAAAAAAGCAGTCTGAGATAAACATGCAGTTGTAATCTGCCGCTTTGATGGGTAAACTGAGCAAGACAAAAAAGATTATTGAAGTTTGAATGGGTTGTAATCCATCAAGCAATGATGCAACGATAGAGGCACTTTTACCAAGTTTTACTCTATCCAAGGTAACGATAAAAAATTATAAATAATTTCTAATAGTACTAAGAATTTCATCTTCTGAATAAACAGAAGATTTACCAATAATCAGATCGCCTATTTCAACATTTTCATTAATAAGATATTGAATCATATCATCAGATCGGATTTCGATTCCGGAGAGGCTTTTGCCTGTCTCTTCTTCATAAACTTCATCCAGCTTGTCCAGATCCCAATCAAAAATCGAATTCCATTCTAACGATTCATCTTCGGATAGATCAATAAAAGACAGTTCATCATAAATGTCCAACAGCCCTTCTTTACTGTTCAAGTCGTACGTTACACTCTCATCCTCAGCGTTCATATCGGCTAATTTATCATCAATGCGCGATCGAAGTTCCAGCAGCTCTTCTTTCGACAGGTTGTCTAAATCCATTTTTTTTCCTAAATTATTAGTAATGCAATAGTCTATCAATAAATATATAAAAAAGGCAGTTTTACTGTGTTTTACAATGCGAGGTATCTTCTAGATTAAGAAGTATTCCTAAATGTTGTTCAAAGTTCGTATTTTAGGAGATTTATGGGAATAATATTATTTGGATGGTGTCAAAGGGGGGACTTGAACCCCCGACCCCCGGCTTATGAGACCAGTGCTCTAACCAGCTGAGCTACCCTGACGTGTTTAAAGAGGGTGGAATTATAATCACACATTCCTTTTAGTTTCCTTTGATGGTGAAAAATATGGTAGCTAAGCTCTTATTGGATAAAAAAGAGAGTCTGCGCCTGCTCTTTACATAATCCGCAACGGCCCTGACCAAGGTACCGGTCTCATCAAAACTGCCATCTTACCTCTCTGCTTAAGCGGGAGATTCCTGACATTACAGTTCTCTCTTCTTCCGGTATAAAGCTGCTCTAACGGCTGACTGTTTAAAACTCGATACTCTTGTGGAGGAAAATGTAAAAAAAACTTAATGACTCGAGATGATCTCACAAAAATAATATTGAGACGATATACTCTCCTTTTCATTCTAAAGGATTCTTATGTCAACAGCTAAAAGCACACTTCTTCTGTTCTTACTTATCTCTTCTCTTACTATGGCGCAGGCGAGCACGATGTTTACCTTGTCGGGTGTCAAAAAAGTCTACCCGGTCGTCGAGATCATGGGCAACGATATCCCGCAGCAGCATAAAGCTATGATCATGGAGAGTATCAATGAGACGCTTGATGAACTGCAGATCGAACATAGCGGGTTTGATCAGAGAGCCTTTGCACTGCTGGTGAAGAGTATGAAGATCGATAACGCCATTTTGGTCAATGTCGAACTGGTTCTCGGTGAGCAGGTGCACCGCCTCGATGCGAAGGAGAAGACCTTCGCCTTGACCTACCAGAGCCAGGAACATTTTCTGCTGCACAAGGGTGACGATGTTGAAGGAAAGCTCGAAGACGCTCTAGTCACCCTTCTGGATAAGTTCTCAGAACAGTACAAAGAGGAGAACAAGGCAATACTCACACTCAAAGCCGGCAAGCGTGGCTTCGCTGAAGCCGCGGAATATGAGACAGACTATGAAACGGCGATGAAGAAGGCCAAGGCGGCTAAAAAGCCTGTTATGCTTGTTCTGGTCTCAAATTTTTGCCCCTGGTGCCGGAAGTTTGAATCACGGGTATTGCTGAAAGAGGATGTCAACAAGCGCATCCATGAAGATTATATACCACTTGTTCTCAACAAAGAGAGAGACACCTTTCCCAAGAAATTAGACATGGCGTTCACACCGATCGTTCACTTCATCGACTACAAAACAGGGGAGAGCTATAAGAGTGTTGCAGGGTACAACAACAAAGAGGAGTTCTTGTACATCCTGCGCTCTTTCCACAAAGCCAAGTAGTCACGTTCTGGCGATGAACCTGGCCTTCATCACCACTATCTCCATCCCATTGGGATCGACGATATTAAAACCAGCAAGCAAAAGTTAAAATTGTTGCATTTTAAACTTGAAGCGGCACTCTTTATCTAAAACGCGTAGGTTGCACGTCCTTTATGTTTGGCTTTGTACATGGCGGCGTCAGCTGCTGAAAGAAGGTCGTCGGTTGTCTTACCGTCGTCAGGATAGATGGCGATACCGATACTGCAACTGATATACCACTCCTCATCGTCAAAAACAAACGGTCTTTCCAGTGTTTTTATCAGCGCCTCTGCCATCTGGGTGATCTCCTCTTTGCTCGAAAGGTTTTCCAACACATGGGCAAACCCATCTCCGCCTATCCTTGCAATCGTGTCTGAACAGCGAAGGCATTGTTCAAGACGTAAAGCGGCCTCTTGTAGAAGTCGATCACCGACTTCATGACCTTTGGCATCATTAATGGCTTTAAACTTATCCAGATCAATATAAAGCAGAGCAAACTTATTTTTATTACGTTGAGACTGTGTAATTAAATGTGTAACACGATCGAGAAACAGATAACGGTTCGGGATGCCGGTAAGATGATCGTAATGGGCAAGATGCTGCAGACGTTCGGCCTCTTTTATGCGCTCGGTAATATCTCTGTTTATACCCAGAGCAGCTACCATCTGCTCATTGTCATCATATAATTGTTATATATTCCTATTTGTTGGAATCATAATAACACAAAAAATACCGTTTTTATTTATACAGATGCTTTTTAAAAACAGCGTCCCAGTATCAACCAAATATCTAATTTGTACTGCCATTTTAATTGACTTTGTCACCATCCACAAAATCCAGACCAGATTCAGTAGACAATTCATATAAGAGGCAGAATGTCGCTGCTGCTAAAGTGCATAAGGCGTGTTCTTTGACTTGTTCTATTTACCTCCTCAACCGTTAGAATTACTTTGTATAATTGTGCATATTCTTTTCAATATGTATTTGAAATACTGCCGGATTGACACAGAATTCTTAACGCTCTCTTTTTTCGTCTTATTTGCCGGCATTTCTTATCTAAGCATTTACCTACTTTCCTGTATTATTACGCCATAAAACACAAACTCTATAATAGTAAAAGGATACTTATGAATTTCGTACCACTCGGAAAACGTGTGCTTGTTTCTCGAACAGAAGAGGCAAAGACCACAGCGTCTGGGATCATTATTCCTGACAATGCAACTGAAAAACCGTCACAAGGGAAGGTTGTCGCCATCTCTTCTGAAGTTGAGAACGTCAATGTCAATGACACCGTTGTATTTGGAAAATATGCTGGTAATGAACTCAAACTCGATGGGGTAACCTATCTTGTCATCGAAGTAGACGATCTGCTCGGTATCATCAAATAAATTTCAACAATACTAAAAAATAAAGGAGAGACAATGTCAAAAGAGATCAATTATTCAGACAATGCCCGTAACGCATTGGCACAGGGTGTACAAAAACTTACCGACGCGGTTAAAGTAACAATGGGGCCGCGCGGCCGCAACGTGCTTATTCAGCGTTCATACGGTGCGCCGATCATCACTAAAGACGGTGTAACGGTTGCCCGTGAGATCGAACTGAAAGACCCTCTTGAAAACATGGGTGCCCAGCTGGTCAAACAGGTTTCGTCCAACACGGCGGATGAGGCAGGCGACGGTACGACAACGGCAACTGTTTTGGCTAATGCGATCTTCTCTGAAGGCCTTCGCAACATCACGGCGGGGGCCAACCCGGTTGAAGTCAAACGTGGTATGGACAAAGCTTTGGCCGAGATCTTGAGACACCTCAGTGATGCATCGATGAAAGTAGCGGGTAAAAAAGAGATCGCACAGGTCGCAAGTATCTCTGCAAACTCGGACACGGCGATCGGCGATATGATCGCTGAAGCGATGGAAAAAGTCGGTCAGGACGGTGTTATCACTGTCGAAGAGGCAAAAGGGATCAGCGATGAGCTTGACGTAGTTGAAGGGATGCAGTTTGACCGCGGTTACCTGAGCCCGTACTTCATCACCAACACTGAAAAGATGATCGCTGAGATCGAGCAGCCGTTCATCCTGCTTTTTGATGCAAAGATCTCAAATCTCAAAGACCTCCTTCCTGTTTTAGAGCAGGTGCAAAAGACAAACCGTCCGCTGCTTATCATCGCCGAAGATGTTGAGGGTGAAGCACTTGCGACACTTGTTGTCAATAAGATGCGCGGCATCTTGAATATCACAGCGGTTAAGGCACCGGGCTTCGGTGACCGCCGCAAAGCGATGCTTCAGGATATCGCTATTTTGACTGCCGGTCAGGTAATCTCGGAAGAGATCGGCCGTACACTTGAATCAGCGACCATCCAGGATCTCGGTCAGGCATCACGTGTCGTAATCAGCAAAGACAATACCGTTATCGTTAACGGTGCCGGTCACAAATCGGCAGTACAGGCACGTATCAACGAGATCAAGACGCAGATGGAAGCAACAACATCCGAGTACGACAAAGAGAAACTTCAGGAGCGTCTTGCCAAACTCTCCGGCGGTGTTGCCGTTATCAAAGTCGGTGCAGCCACAGAGACTGAGATGAAAGAGAAAAAAGACCGTGTTGACGATGCTCTTTCCGCGACCAAAGCAGCAGTTGAAGAGGGAATCATCATCGGCGGCGGTGCCGCCCTTGTACGTGCCGCTTCCAAAGTCTCGCTTCCTGATCTCGAAGGCGATCAGAAGATCGGCTGCGAGATCATCCTGCGCGCCGTCAAAGCGCCGATCAAGCAGATCGCGACCAATGCCGGTTTTGACGCCGGTGTGGTTGTCAATGCGATCGAAAATGCTGACAACGACCGAACCGGTTTCAATGCAGCGACAGGCAAGTACGTCGACATGTTCGAAGAGGGGATCATTGACCCGCTTAAAGTGGCGCGTGTCGCACTAACAAACGCTACATCGGTCTCAAGCATGCTGCTGACCACTGAAGCAACGATCCACGATATCCCGGCTGAGACACCGAACGACCCGACCGGCGGTGGAATGCCAGGCGGCATGCCGGGTATGATGTAAGAACCCGTTAAGAAAAAGCCAACTGCTTGGCTTTTTTAGGGTTCGCACCATAGGGAGATATGCGAAGCATCGACCGGCGGAGCCAAAATATCGACAATTTCTTGTCGTTTTTAGCTTGCGCACCCGGAGCTGATGTACCGCAGGTACCAGCAAAGGGAGGAACAACCGCTAAGAAAACGTGAACTGCTTCACGTTTATCCGAACGAAACCAGAGTCGATGTACGAAGTACCGACGTCGGCTTGAACATTAATAGAAAAAACGAAGTTTTCACAACTTTTTTAGGGTTCGCACCAAAACGCCGCCCTACTCACACCGCTTGCAATCACTTCCCCTGAATTCCACTACTTCATTATGTCTGTTGCGTTCAAAAGTGCAGCATGCTTCAAAAAACACTTTCATCGAGGCTTTAGCACGCCTGACCTGGGACTTTACTGTTGAGAGTTTCAGGTCATTTTGCAAAGCGTATTCCGCCTGCGTCTGCTCATGCAGATAGATCGCTTTGATCGCCTCATGCTGTCCTGACGGCAGTGCATCCAGAAATGGCTCTATACAGCAGGAGAGTTCTTGCAAAACCGTTTTATCTTCAACATCTTGCGCAATATCGGTCTCATCACTTAAAGGTATCTGATGTTTCCTGTAATAGTCAATAATGGTGTTAGAGGCGATGCTGAACAGCCAGCTCTGTATCTTCTTTTCATCTTTTAAACGCTCCAAAGATTGCGATGCCTTTATAAAAACATCTTGAAGCAGATCTTCCGCAATATGGACGTCATTGACTTTATAGCGTATAAACCGCAACAGCGGCATTCTGAATTGTTGATAGATCACTTCAAAATCGGTCGGCTTTTCTTTCATATCTTTCCTTTCTCTCCTGACAAGACGTATTCTTTTGTCAAAAGGTTGTAAATCACTCTATCTTTGCAACCTTTTTTGCTTCCTCACCGTCATACGCGATGAAACATATAAAAAGGATACCACATGATCAATACAAATCTTGCCAAGACCCAAAACGGTGTCAGCATCAATTTCAAAGGTGAACTCAAAAAAGAGTCTATCGAGACAATGGTACAGGCGTGTCAGAGACGGGAACTGCGGCTGCGACTGCGCCCCGACAATGATGCCGCAGATCAGCGATATAGCTGTCTCAGGCAAAGATGGCGACGTCACTATTACCCTGCACTCGGAGACACTCGATATAGAAAGTGTCGCAGAGGCCATACAGGGGTGTGATATTCCTAGCGCAAAAGCCTAAAATCGAACGCTATCACCCTGCTCTGCATCTTTGAAAGATCGAAAACAACGATCGCATGGGCATTGGTATTGGCGATATAGAGCTCACATCCTTTTTTCGAGATACCACCGGGTTCATTGAGCCCTTCCATCAGTGTCATCATGGAGCGGTCATCGGGGAAATAGGCTTTGACCTTGTTGTTAAAGGTGTCGGCGATAAAAAGACGCCCACCGCCGCAGCCATCTCCGAAAATGCCTGCGCAGACACCTTGAGGATGCTGCAGCATAAGCTCGCCTTCATTGCTGTCACCGAAACTGAACAGCCCTTCGCCAACGGCCGTACTGACCGCATCGTTTTCGATCTTACGCAGCGAAGAGCTCTCCGCATCGACAAACCAGATCGTTCCCTCCAGTATACACACCCCGGAAGGCTGCGCCAGCTGGCACGCTTCTGCGTTGCCGTCGCGCAATGCCTCAAACCGATTGCCGTAGCTTTGTAAAAGAGTGCGATCACTGCACCGATAGAGCGCGATCTGATGCGAACCCGCCAGGGCAACAATAAGTCTCTCTTTGTCTATAGCGATATCATAGGGATTGCGGAGCCCCTCTATAATAGTCCGTTTCTCTTTTCTTGCAATGTCAAAGCAGGTAATCCTGCCTGAACCGCTTTCGCAGATATAAAGTTTTTCATCGGCAAAGGCCATTCCCATTGGTGCCTGCAGCCCTTCAATGACAGTGAAGACTGTACCGTCATAATCACTGAGCCATACTTCATCGCACCCGGTGTTGGCAACGGCTAAAAAAGAGGGTGTTGCCAGGACCTTTTGGGGGAACACCAGCTTTTCTTTCGTCATATTGTTCTGCAAGCCCACTGATCGGGCTTGAAGTCCATAGTATGCCAACACGCCCTTCCACTCAGCCAGGTCCTGTTCACCGCTGCGATGTTCGACAACGTAGCCTCTATCATCGATCAGAACCGTTGTCGGCCACCCTTTCGCCGCATAGGCATCCGCCATCAGGTGCGCCGGGTCATTCACCACAGCAAAGCGGACACTGTGGCGCTGCAGCGCCTCCTGCAGCGCTAAGGGCTCTTTCTCCCGCGTAAATTTTCCGCTGTGCACACCGACAACACAAAGCTCTTTTCCATAGAGGGTATGAAGCGATCTGATAGTCCGGATATTGTTAAGGCAGTTGATGCAGCCGAAGGTAAAAAAATCAAGTAAGAGGTATCTGCCTTTTAGCTCCGAGAGGAGAAGCGGCCCCGAATTGAACCACTGCAGTTCCCTGGCAAAGGCCGGTGCACGTACGGCCATTACTTTTGCGTCAGTCTCTTGATAGCAAGTGAACACATGGTCAGACCGAAAGCCGCCGTCACTGCCATAAAACTGCCTTTGACCTTGATATGGGTCGGTTCCGAGCTGAAGATAACGGGATATTTTTTAGAGAATCGGCGTTTCTTGAGTTCGTACCGGATTTTGGCGGCAAAACGGTCCCCGTGTGCTTTCCAGATCGTCGAGACCTCTATTTTGGTCGGATCAAGCCGTTTGGCCGATCCGGTCGCCGAGATCAGTTTGGCATAGCACTTCTGCGCAAGGGCCAGTTTTGCATGCGTATCGTCGATGGCATCCAGGACCAGGTCATAGGGTTCAAAGTCAAAGTCTTCGACCCAGGCCGGATCGATCTTTTTGTCGATGGCGATGATCTCGGGGTAGTGCGTTTTGAGACTCATCACTTTTGATTCGCCCAAGTGTTCCTCCGACCACATCTGCCGGTTCTGGTTGCTCTCGTCATAGGTGTCAAAATCGACGATGGTGATATCTCTGACCCCGCTGCGATAGAGACAGTCCAGGCAGTATGAGCCGACGCCGCCGACGCCCAACAGTAAGATCTTCGCCTCTTCGATCTGTCTGAAATCATCGCCGAAGAGCATGCGGGTGCGTTCGAATCTCACAGCCAGGATTCCAGTTTTTCCATCGAAGCATACGCACTCATATCAAGATGTATCGGTGTCACTGAGACAAACCCCTGCTCGATCGCTTCGAAATCGGAAAGCATTGTTTTTGCTTCCCTCGGTTTGAAAGATAAAGGGTGCAGCCCCAACCAGTAATACTCCATACCCCGGGGGTTTCGATGAAGGTGGGCATCATTGCCGTAAAAGCGGTACCCCGCATAGGTCACTTTCATGCTCGTCTCATTGACACCGTTGGGAATATTGACATTCAGGAACTCACGGTGTGGAAGCGGAAACTCGCCGCTGAAAACCTTCTCGACCAGCGTTCTGATCGTTCGGGTAGCCAGATCAAAGCTTGGAAGAGGCTGGGTAAAGTCCATCACCTGCGAAATTGCGATAGCAGGGACACCCTGCAACACAGCCTCCATCGCGCCGGCCGCCGTACCGGAATAGGTGATATCCTCACCCATGTTGGAGCCTTTGTTGATGCCGCTGACCACCAGGTCAGGCTTGTTGCCTTCAAACATCGAGTGCAGCGCCAGGTAGATACAGTCGCTCGGTGTACCGTCTTCGAGTTTGTAAAAGTCATCATCGAGACTGACAAAATTCAGCGGATGCGAAAGCGTGAGCGAATGGCCGCAGGCCGATTTCTCGTTGGCAGGTGCCACAACCGTAACTTTTGCGATCTTACGCAGTTCTGCGACAAGTGCGTGCAGAGCGACCGACTCATGCCCGTCGTCATTGGTGACTAATATATGTTTATCTGTTTTCATGCAGGTATTATAGCATTTAACTTCAGCATCGATTTAAGTTATAATGATGTATGATAGAAAAATGTGTTAAATAAAATTAAAACGGGCAGAAGATGAACAACGATAACAAAACAATGCGTGTCAATAGCAATATCTCCTCAGCAAAAAGTTTTCAGAAACGCAATAACAAAAAACGCAACACAGAATCTTTTGCCCAAAAAGAAGTCGATATTAAAGCGTATATTTTTGCACCCGAGGGGTATGAAACCTTTATGTTTATCGTCTATTTTATTACCATACCCTATCTGGCAGGGCTTAGTTTTTTATACCTCTTTATCGCAAAAGGCGACTTTAGCAACTTTCTGAACTTTAAGATCAGCTCTTTTTTCGTTATCTGGGCCATCGGGTATGAAGTGGTTGCCGCCATTTTACTGACGCTTATTATCAACAGCTTCATCAAATCATTTAAATCCGTCGCCTGAAAGCGCCTATTTTCTGATCGGCTCAAATATAAAACGGTTGATCCCCTCTTCAAGGTATTCATACGCCAGGGTCATTCCGTGTGCATGCAAAATAGCATCGACAAGATAGAGTCCCAACCCAAAACTGTCGCGCGAATTTTCATCTTTCGTAAAAGGCTGGACATAATACGCAAGCGGATGTTTAAGCCGTTCGCCACGGCTTTCGAACCATATCTCGCCCTCCTGGGTGGAGATCTTGATGTGCTTGTCGGGCGAATACTTCATCGCATTATCGATCATATTCTTGATCGCAGTCGAGAAGAGGTTAAAGTCGGCTGTCACTTTGAGTCTGGCATCTACATCCTGGCTTACCTTCGACTCTTCCACCATGGCAAGATCGATCGCCCCGTCTATAATGTCGATCAGACGGAACTCTTCGCATGAGGCATGGCTGAAGCCGGTTGAGACCTCTTCGACCAGTGCAAACTCGTTAATAAGGCTCTCCATGCGCAAAAAGATACGATTAAAACGCTCTTTCTGCTTGCCGCTTTCCAGCATTTCAGCCGAAATACGCCCTTTCGCAATGGGCGTTTTAAGTTCATGCATAATGTTGCGCATGAACAGGGTACGCGACTCTATCAGGTTTCGGATCTTCTGACGCGTATTCTCAAGTTCATTGGCAACAACCGCTATCTCATCTTGTCCCCGCATCTTGAACGAGGTCTGCATTTTTCCTGCTCCGAAATCACGGATCTTTTTTCGCAACTTGCCAAGAGGCCGCAGACGAAGGAAGATCAGGATGTAAGAGATAGTGATACTCGAGATGATGACCAGATAGGCATAAAGCAGGTTCCATGCACGATAGGGCTTGATCTTCTCATCAAGCAGTAGCACACCGCTGTTGGGCCCTTGCAGGAAAAAATAGATAAAGCCCTGATGCTGCAGCATGGAGATGCGCACTTCAATGATACTGCGCGGATCAAAACGGGGGCGGATCTGCAGATAGGCCGGATCATTCTGGGCCTGGAAACTTTCGCTTTTCAGGATCTTTGCACTCTCTACGATCTTCTTTGCGGCAACATTGTCTTCAATGGAATAGAGGTTGTAGAGGGCAAGATTGGCTTCAAGCATCGTCGTCGATGTGTGTGCCTGCATATGCTCTTGATAGATACGGGTAATAACACTGTATTTTAAAAAAGTGTTGTTGATATACTGTTCCCGGTTGAGTTTATAAAACTTGACGAAGATATAACTGACACTGAAGAGCGTCACCAAAAAGGCAAACAGAACTGTCAATAAAACAGTGTGACGACGCATCCAGGTTCTATTTTATCAGTTTATAACCGATGCCGCGCACCGATTCGATCAGGGATTTGTCTCCCAATTTGCTGCGGATACGTCCTACCATCACATCTATACTCTTGTTCGAAGAGTCCTCATTGATCGCCGAAACATTATGGATGATGTCTTCACGTGAGACCACCATCCCCTCTTTTTTGATCATATAGGCCAAAATCCCGTACTCGGCATTGGTAAGATCAAGAGGGCGGCCCTTATAGGAGATCTGCATCGCGGATTCATCCAGCTTGAAATTACTGCTGCTCTGCTGGGCCACCGCGGCCACTTTGGCCTCATATCGGCGCAGTACCGAATAGATGCGTGCTTCAAGTTCACGAGGATCATACGGTTTGGGCAGGTAATCATCGGCTCCCAGCTCAAGAGCGGTCACCTTGTCGGTCACATCGGAACGGGCAGAGGAGATAATGATCGGGATGTTTTGGCGCTCGCGGATCGCCGCACACACCTCCAGCCCGTCCATACCCGGAAGGGTTAGATCCAGGATAACCAGATCGAACTCTTTGAGTTTCAGTATGCTGAGTGCCTTAAAAGGATCATCCTCGGTTTCGACCGTGATCTCTTCCGGTTTGAGCTGTTCTAAAAATTCGGTCAGTATCTCGGCTAGTTCGAGATCATCTTCAATCATTAATATTCTTATCATGGCGCCATTTTAACCCAATATGGCTAACGTTTAGCTAATCGGGAAGAAGGGTTCATGTATGTAAAGGCATACAGGGAGCAAGTCCTTGTTTTTTGATGTTTACTGCACATAATGCCATAAGATAATGCAGCTTGAAAACGCCCGAACTGTCCGACGACTAGGCCAAAAACAGGGTGAGTCGATACGCCACAAACGAGAGCAAATAGGCCGTAATTGTCGTAAATAAAAAGAGATAGACAAAATACTTGATACCGCCTGCTTCACGTGTAAAGACAACGGATGCGGCCAGACATGGCAGGTAGATCATCACAAACACAATGAATGCGACGCCCGAAGCGAAGGGGATATTCTTGCTTATAGCCCTGATCAGCGAACTGCTCTGCTGGTCGACGTCATCGCCCATCGCATACAAGACACCCAGTGTCGAGACCACAACCTCTTTGGCGGCCAGCCCCGTCTGCAGGGCAACCGTCATCTTCCAGTCAAACCCCAACGGGGCAAACGCCGGTTCCATAAATTTTCCGATTCGTCCCAGATAACTCTCTTCGAGATTGACTTCCTGAAGCTTGTTTGCAAGCGCACGTCTTTCAGTGTCGCTTTGTGCCGCCTCTATCTTTATCTCATAGTCGGTACGCAAGGTATCGTTATGCGGGTAGGTACTCAAAAACCAGACCAGCATCGTCGCGGCGGCAATAAAGGTACCCGCTTTCCTGAGATACATCCAGGTCTTTGTCATTACCGTGTGCCAGATCAATTTCAATGAAGGCAGACGATATTTCGGCATCTCCATCACAAAGGGTTCATCCGCGCCTTTAAAGGCGGTCATCTTCAGGATCTTTGCCGCGAACAGGCCGATAACCGCACCTGTGATATAGATCGCAAAAAGCACATTTCCGGCATCGCCTTCGCCAAAAAAAGCACCCGTAAAAAGCACATAGACCGGCAGTCTCGCACCGCAGCTCATAAACCCGATGATAAAAAGTGTCAGCAGACGGTCGCGGTCATTTTTGAGGATGCGCGCCGACATGTAGGCCGGGATGGAACAGCCGAAACCGGTCACCAGCGGGATAAAGGATTGCCCGTGCAGACCGAATTTATGGAAAAATCCGTCAAGCAGAAACGCGACACGCGACATATAGCCCGTCGCTTCCAGCAGTGCGATACCGATAAACAAGATCATAATGTTGGGCACGAACATCACCACTGCGCCGACACCCGCTATCAGGCCGTCTACGATGAGTGAACGTACCGCCTCGTTGGAGATGGTGTTTCCGACCGCGTTGCCGAACCAGCCAAAGACGAGATCGATCCACTGCATCGGGATCGAACCGATCTCAAACGTCAGCTGGAAAAGACTCCACATAAAGAAGAGAAAGATCGGAATACCCAGAACCGGGTGGATCAGAACGTTGTCGATACGCTCCGTCCTCGTCAACTTTTTGACGTTTAGCGGCCTCTCTTTGACAACCTCGGTAATGATCCCGCGGTTAAAGGCGGCATACTCTTCAGCGAATATCTCTTTGATGTCGTCACTGTCATGGTGCAGCTGAACATGTCTGTCGGCTTCGATCAGCATCGGCTGAAGTTCTATCCAGATCGGATTGTCGTGCAGGACACGGTAGGTCTTTTTCTCTTTTTGAAGAAGGTTGATCGCAATGTTTCTGTTTGAGATCGTAGCTTCAAAATGGTGGCGGTCAAGATAGCTCTGAATATGGCCTATCTCCTCCTCTACCGCTTCGGAAAAGATCAGTTTCGGTTCGAAAAAGGGGGCCTCATAGACCTTGATCACCGAATCGATCAGCTCAGCGATCCCTTTTTTAGTGACCGCAGACACCGAAACAGCCGGCAGGTCCAGAAGCTGGGAGAGATAAGCCGCGTCGATTTCAAGCCCCTCTTTCAACGCTTCATCGCTCATATTAAGCGCCAGGACCATCTTTTTGCTCATCGTCATCAGCTCAGCGGTAAGCTGGAGATTCTTTTCAAGGTTGGTCGAATCAACGACATTGATGATCAGATCGTACTCTTCGTTGCAGAGGAAATCGTGCGTAACGCGCTCTTCGATCGTATAGTTCGTAAAAGCATAGGTCCCGGGAAGATCGACTACCGTGAAATGGTAATCCCTGTAATCAAAGAGCACCTCGCTTTTTTCGACCGTTACACCGGTGAAGTTCCCGACATGCAGGTGGGCATTGGAGATAGAGTTGATAAGCATGCTCTTGCCCACATTCGGCTGTCCGACAAGCGCGATCTTGATGTGTTTAGCGGTCACAGGACAAAAAGGGGCGCTATTTTGCTTCATATTCGACCTCGATCAAATCGGCCTCTTCTTTACGCAGGGCCAAACGCATTTTACCGACTTTCACCTCAACGGTGCTTTTGCGGGGGGCATACTCCAGTAAAGTGACACTGGCCCCTTTCATAATACCAAAAGAGACCAGCCGCTGCTTTAGCGGTCCGCTTGCATGGATCTTAACAATCCTGGTTTCACACCCTCTCGGGCAGTTCGTCAATGTGTTCATTTTCTTCATTTGTTTTATATCCGTAATGATAATAGAAATCAAATTAATATCGCTTAAAAGCTGTAGTCTAATCGTGTTATCAAGCGCTGAAAATCACGAAATACCCGGTTGCCGGGGTTTGTATAGTCGATATTCATCAGATCGACAGTGCTGTAGGTGCTTTCAAGGTGCCATCGATCGGTAATGGTGTAGGAGATTGACGCATCGCTCTCTTCGACCTCCACCGGTGAATCTGCCAGCGTAAAGTGGCCATGAAGGAGTTCGATATTGAGTCCATTGATCCCAAGAGGCGTAAATTCAAAGCCCAAATTGAGACGATACGCATTCAAATTCTTGCCCGGTGCAAGAGCTGAAACGTTTCCGATCGTCTGCTTATCCAGCGTAGTATAATAGGGTCCGCTTCCAAAACCGTCGGTAATAATGGTATCGTTACCTGTGAAGACCTGGTTATACGCGATGCCGAAATAAGCACTCTTGTATTCAGATATGAGCAAAGTGCCGATGACATTGCCCTCAACTCCGGAACCCGACCGTTCCCGGATATGGGCGCCCTGCACTCCCCATTCTATGTGAAAGTCCCCGGTTACGAACTGCTCCCCGGAAGCTTCTGCATAAAAAATATCAGCGACTTTACCCATATTGTAATACCAGAACGATACCCCGTTTTCATCGGGCTTGTAGATCAATGCGCCGCCGGCAACGCCGTAGCCGTCATCAACAAGCGGTTTAAAGACATTCTGGTCATTGCCGGAATCCACCCCGGCCCATCCTGTCAGGAAATAGGCCTGGGCCTGCAGGTCAGTACTGATATCCAAAGCGCCCCAGGCCCCCTGAAAACTGTTGGGTGACATGCGTATATCATCGCTGTTGGCATAAGGTGTATCGATCAGGATCCGGCCGGCCATGGATTGAAACCGCGTGTTTCTATAGACAATGCCCGCTTCTCCTATATAGGCGTAAGAGTTGCCTTGCGCATCAAAAAGCTGACTGTTTTTATTGCCTGGGTCGCTTGAGGACAGCGCATGGACCTTTTGCGAGGCATAGGTGGCAATTCGAAGGCTACAGCCATACAGCGAAGCCGTGTTAAAACCAATAATACCGCCAAGAGCAGTACCCGTTGTCTTATTCCCGTCGATATTAAAATCAGGTAAAGCTTCTTCGTGAGCCGTAATATTGGCCAGACGCAGCGTAGCATAGGGTTTAAGCTGATTAAAGGCCTGGTCAAACGTCTCCGCATTTTCGGGAGCTGTTATAAGCGCTTTATAGCGGCCCACCTGTTTACTGTGGATCAGTCCGACCTCTTCCTGCTCCCTGTGTATCGCCTCTTCAGCGAAAAGAGAGGTGAACAGCAGCGCCAGGGCAAAGAGGTTTTTCATGCTGTCATATCCTTATGTTCTATTGGTGCCGCGCCTTAGTAACTTCTATTGTGCTCTTTTTTTATAATGATAATATTAATGCTCAGAGTTTGTGTTATTTTTTATGACTTGATTACATACATTCTGCTTCATCCGCTTTTTGCTATAATAGCACGCATAACTATTAAGGGTACCTCATGGTGCCCTCAAGGAAACAGATGAATTTTCTCTACCGTGCTGACAGCCATTTCAATCTGGCGAATATGTTTACCTTCGGCAACCTTACCAGCGGTCTGATCGCGATCTATCTTGCTACACAGGGCAACTATGTCTGGGCGGTTATTCTCCTGTGGATCGGCGGCGGGTTTGACATCTTTGACGGGAAAATGGCACGAAAACACGGGCTCTCCAATGAGTTCGGTATTCAGCTCGACTCCTATGCCGACTTTTTGTCGTTCGTACTGACGCCGGTCTTTATCATCTTTATCTCTATTATCGATCAGCCGGAGACCCCTTCGTTCGGTTTTATTCTCGGAGCCCTCGTTTCGCTCTATTACATCATCAGCGGGCTTCGCCGCCTCATCCAGTTCAATATCAATGCCGAAGAGGGCGAGATCGAAGAATACTTTACCGGTATGCCCACGCCGATGGGCGCCATTGTCCTCTGGCTGATCTTTTTGGGCGGGCTCTATATCTACCCTGCTTTGATCACCGTTGCATTGATGGCGATAACGGGATGGTTATTAAACTCCTCCGTCAAAATAAAACATCTCTAGTAAGCTGCTTTATTCTCACATGTCATTTCTTTGCAAGAAATTGACTGGAATGAGAAGTCTTGTACCCCATGCCAAAACAATATGACCTCATCTTTCTTGGAGACAGCCTCACCGGCTTCCACGACTGGTCCGCTTTCGGCCCCCCACCACAATGCCGGCATCGCCGGCGACACAACGGACGCCCTGCTTTCACGTCTTCAAAAAAAGCCCGGGACCCTCGTGCTGATGATAGGCATCAACGATCTCCTGCAAGGCCATGATGTCAAGCATATCGAAGAGAAATATGCTGAGATATTTGAGAAGATAGAGGGTACAGACAAAGTCGTAATCCTCTCGCTCCTGCCGGTTAAAGCAGTGCCGGAGACGGCCGCTCTCAACCAGAATGTAAAACAGCTCAACCGCTATCTGCATAACGAGAGTCAAAAGAGCGGGTTTGCTTTTGTCGATCTCTACTCTTTTATGACGGACAGAGACGAGGGGTTAATAGCGAGTTATACCAGTGACGGGGTGCACTTGACACCTGAGGGGTACAGGATTTGGGAAGAGACGCTAACGCCGTTCTTGCAATAGAATATTTTTTTCTGACAACGGTTCAAAAAGCATTGCGGAAAAAGCAGTTATTGGCATAAGCCGCTTTTTTCATTCGCATATATCTGCGTCCCATCCGCCGCCTGATGACACGCATTGCATGAGCGCCTGTTCTCACCATCAACCGCACCTTCAACCCTGTACGCAGTACCGTTGAATTGGTGCGCATGGTCGGAACTTGCCAACTCGTTTCCGCTGCTGTCCGTGATCCGGATAATATAGCTACCCTTAAGCGTGTTCAACAGCCGCTGTAGAATAAACAGATTTCCCTTTCCGTTATATCCTTTTGAACTGCTGTCGGTGTAGTCGGCCGATGACGTGACGGTCCGCGTTATCGTATTTTCAAACTCTACGATCAGATCACCGCCGCAGCTCTCGCCCAGATCATCCTGGTCGTTCACATATTCAGATTTGAAGATCGTTCCTGCCACAAGAAGGTGGCGCTCAGTTTGCAGATCGACATTATGGCAGGCAAGACAGTCTCTGCCTTGAAAGTGCCAGCCTTGTGCTTTAGAGGAGACATTATTTTCTCCGACACCGGTATCACCGCATCCCGTGAAGAGAAGCAATAACATTACAAGTAATAGCGTGTGCAGTCGTGTCAATACCAACTCCTGTAGCGTTGAATTAACGGAGTATAACCCTGTAGAAATAACGGTTTATTACGATTTGGTTACCTGGGCACAGCCGTAGTGCAAGAGACTATCCGTTAAAAGATATTTTGCAGAAAATCCGTAAAGAAGACGACATATATGCCGCTTATCTGCAGCAGGACGATGAGCCAGAAGAGGAGCTGAAAACTGCGCTTGGTCGTCTTGTGCCACAAGAGCTGCTGCGCTGCGATGGAGGCCGGTGTCGCACCAAGCAGCGCCATGAGTTGCAGCAGGCTTTCAGGCACTCTCAGCCAACCAGTTTTGGCGGTCAGTTTATCCAGGGCATACAGGCTGAAGCCGACAGTATTGACACCCAAAAGATAGGCCCATAGCGTTATGAAATGGAGACGGTAGCGGAAAAGGAGAAAAAGAAGAGCGAAGACAATGGCGCTGAGCAGCGCATAACGGATAAAAGCGGTGTTCAAGATCACCCCTCCAGTTTAAAACGGCACTCGCCGACCGTGATCACCTTGCCGTTTGCTCCGGCCTCTTTGATATAGCTTAGCGTCCCTTTGCCGTCACCCAACTTCATCTCATCGTCAATCAGGCGGATCGCCTCTTCGTCTGAGATCTTCGTCCAGCTCTTTTCGTAGACGAACTGTGTCATCAGCTGTTTTTGTTTATTTGTTTTCATAGAGGAATGATATAATAATTTCAATCAATCCAAGGCCCTATCTACCATGCAAAAAGAGTTTCTCAAGGATCTTCGTCTCCTCTATGTCGAAGATGTAGAAGATGTCCGCCGCAGTGCGGTCGAATACCTCAAACGTATTGTCAGAGAGGTATACGAAGCAAAAGACGGCAAAGAGGCGATCGCTGTCTGGCATGTTGAAAAACCCAATATCATCATCACCGATATCAATCTGCCCCGACTTAACGGTCTTGATATGGCCCGTTACATCCGCTCAAAAGACCGGGACGTGCAGATCATCATCGCAACCGCCTATACCGATACCGAATACCTGATGCAAGCAATCGAGCTGAATCTTGTCAAATACCTGGTCAAACCGATCACCAAAGAGAAACTGCTCAAAGCGCTTGGCCAATCACTCACTAAGATCAAAGATCAGAAGAAGTTCTCCGTTCAGCTCTCCCGGGAGTGCAGCTACAACGCCTATACCCAGATCATTGAATACGAAGATCAACAGATCAGGCTGACCAAAAACGAGATCCTCTTCATGGACCTGCTGGCGCATCACTCTAACCAGACTATCACTTATCAAGAGATAGAAGATGCGATCTGGCCGTTGGAGGGAATGAGTCAGGACGCCATCCGCTCGCTTGTGCGGGGAGTCCGCAAGAAGCTGCCTGAAGGGGCAATAGAAAATATCTCCGGTGTCGGGTACCGGTTGCGCAGAGAGGAGCACTAATATTCTAACCCTGAGAGCATCTATTTATTCTATTGACATAGGCAATAGAACCGTTATTGATGACAGCCTCTAAAAAGGTTAGCGCTTGCCAAGGCTGACAACGAAACAGGCCCCTTCTTCAGTGTTGTAGACGCTGAGCTTGCCGTTGAGATGCTCTTCCACAATCGTCTTTGACATATAAAGGCCCAGACCTGTTCCGCTTTTGGCCCCTTTTGTCGAAAAGTACGGCTCGAATATCTTCGTAAGTATGGCTTCATCGATCCCCCCGCCGTTGTCACATATCTCTACGTTAACGGCTCTTTCATTCGCATCAATCGTTATCTCTATCTTTGGCTCTCGCGGGTTGGTCTCGACGATGGCATCTTTGGCGTTGGTCAAAATATTCAATAATACCTGCATCAGCTCATTGCGGTAGACCATCAACGATGCATCGTTCTTGACCCCGACATGCAGCATTATCTTCTGGGCGTCAAGATCTTTTTTGATAAAACCTATGGTCTGTTCCAATACTTTGCTGATCTGCTCCGGGCTGCGCTCTGTATCGGGTTTGAAAAAGTTTTTAAAATCATTGATCGTATGTGACATGTACTCCAGCAGCTTCGTGCCGTCTTTGATCTTTTGCTCCAGATATTGCGGCGTCAGCTCCTTGTATTCGTATGCCCCTTCGATGTTCATCAGCAGATAGGACATCTGGTTGAGCGGCTGACGCCACTGATGGGCGATCATCGAGATCATGTCGCCCATTGCCGCCATCTTGGACTGCTGTATCAGCATCTTCTCTTTTTCACGGTGGGCACGCACCTCTGCTTCAACCCGGTTCTCCAATGAACTGTTCAGCTCTCGCAGCTGGGCTTCACGGCTGTCAAGCTCTGATTTGAATGCTTTGATAATGGCAATGATACGCTGAGAGACGATAAAGGTCAACGCACCAACGAGAAAAGCGATAAAAGCCGAAGCAAAGATGATAAAGCGGATCTCCTGATCGATCTCTTTCTTCATCTTGCTCTGCTGTTCTTGCAGAACAGAGTCAAAATAGGCCTTTTTGAAGCCGTAGACGATGTGCCATCCGAACGGTTTGAAATAGCGTGTATAGATATGCGCATTTTCCTGCGGCAGATCGGTCCAGCCATTCTTCCGTCCCAGGCTTTGACGCATCTTTTCCAGGAATGTTGACGAAAGGTTATGGGCATCCTTTTCCGAGATGTAAATCGGCTCGTTATTCTCAAAAATAGTGATATAGCCGGAACTGTCTTTCGGGGCTTTTTCAATCAGCTCCAAAAGTTCCGTTTTTTTCTCCTGCATTGCCTGATCGAGTTGAGCACTGCTGCCGAAGTACCAGCCAAAGTGGCCGAAATCGACCACTTTTTCTATCAGCTGAGAACTCCCGTTTTTAGGACGCGTATACAGATAGCCTTCGCCGTATTTTCGCACGGTCTGTATCTCTTCGAGGATGATCGCCCTGCCATCGGCATCATTCAACGCCGACGGATCCTTACTCTGATACGTACGTGTTTCCGATAGGATGCTGTTGCCATCGTAGTCGGTGATCCAGATATAGTCCTGCCTGCCGTTCCAGGTCATACTGCTGAGCGCATCGACGATGCGTTCTTTAATCGCCCTGTCAGGAAGCGTGCCTCTGTATTTGTTATAGATAAACGCTGCCGTTCTATGGGCAAGTTCAAGCCGTCCGTCCAGCTCTTTTTTGACATTTTCTTCAAGATGTACTACGTTATAGTTCGCCAGAATATCGATGTCATTGACAAGCTCTTCGCCCTGGCGTTTTTCACCGTCCAGATACTCCTGCAGATAGCGCGCATCGTTCTCTTTAAAGTAGTAGTTGAGCTTATCGATATAGAATGAGGTGATGACGACGGTCAGAATGGCAAGAGCGACGAGCGGTGTTATAAAGATAAGACGCAGCGTCCAGCGCCCGGTCATGGCACTAGATTTCATCCTCTGCCCCTGTCAGCGACAGACTCTTTTTAGGTTTAAGACCCAGTTTTTTCATCGACTCGACACGGCGCAGCAGATTGCCTTTCCCGGTACTGAGCTTACCGAGGGCCCTGTCATAGCTCTCCTGTGTCTTGTGTATCTGATCGCCTATCTTGTTCAGATCCTCAACAAAGGAGACAAACTTGTCATACAGTGCTTCTGCCTGTTTTGCGATCTCCAGGGCATTTTGCTCCTGGCGCTCCGTCCGCCAGATATGCTCAATCGTCCTGAGCGTCACCAGCAGCGTCGAAGGGCTCACGATCATGATGTTGGCTTCATAGGCACGGCGGAAGAAACTGCTGTCTTGCTCTAGCGCCAGAAGAAAGGCCCCCTCGATCGGCATGAACAGCAGGATGAAATCCAGGGTCTTCACCCCTTCGAGTTTTTCATAACGTTTCTCGCTCAAGCCTTTAATATGGGCATTAATGGAGTTCAGGTGCTGCTTGAGCGCATGTTCCTTCTCCTGAGGCGTTGCCGCGCTCATAAAACGCTCATAGGCCACCAGCGACACCTTGGAGTCGATGACGATATCTTTGTTCTGGGGGAGATGGACGATCACATCCGGGCGCAGTGTTTTACCCGCCTCATCTTTAAAGCTCCCCTGCGTCTCATACTCGAACCCTTCGCGAAGTCCCGAATCTTCCAGTATGCGTGCCAAAACGATCTCGCCCCAGTTTCCCTGGGTCTTGTTCTCGCCCTTGAGTGCATTGGTGAGGTTCTTGGCGTCCTGCGTGATCTGTTCGTTGAGTTCGCGAAGGCGGGAGAGCTCTCTGTGCAGCACAGCGCGCTCGGAGTTCTCTTTGATGAAGCGCTCCTCGGTCTGTCTGGAAAAGTGGGTAATCTGCTCTCTGAAAGGTTTGAGCAGCAGCTGCAGCCGCTCCTGCGAATTCTCTTCAAAACGCTTTGACTTGCTCTCAAAGATCTCGTTTGCCAACTGGTTGAACTGCTGCCTGAGCGTCTCTTTGGCCTCATCCAGAAGTTTGATCTTTTCATTGTGCGCCGATGTGGCCCCGTCAAAACGGGTATGCAGTATCGCATAGTCGCGTTCAAGCGTGTTTCGCTCGTTTTCAAGCGCTCTGAGCTGTGTCTGGCGGACTTCGCCCTCCCTGAGGCTTGCTTCGAGTTCGCTCTGCAGGAGCGACACCCTCTCCTCTCTGGTAGTGAGCAGAAGTGTGAGCTGTTGTGTTTTGAAATATTGACGGAGAAAAAGCAGGCCGAAAACAGCGGCGGCGGCCGTTGTCCCGCCAAGCAGAATCGAGAGAGAATCAGTTAGCATTAACATCCTTATTATGTCCTATATTATAGCAATAGGGAAAAAGATTATCATTAAAGATGACAATTCCTCGCATATTCGCATTATTTTAGCTATAATTCCACTACTTAAACTTTTGATCTTCTTTTCTACAAGAATTTAGAGCTATCCGTACGGGCGCCTCCTAAGAGTTTAAAAATCAATTGGACGCCTCTTCGAGCTATTTTCCCCAGCGGTAATAATTATCATATTTGGTAAAATAGTTTGTAAAGGTGTCCTATACAAAGAGAAACAATGCACAACGACACTACAGAAAAAACAATTGCAGATGAGCTGCCTATGGAAGAGACATTTAATCAATTCGGTCTAAAAAAAGAGATCCTGCGCGCGATCGGCTATGCCGGTTTCAAAACACCAAGCCCGATTCAGAAAATGGCAATCCCTTTCGTTCTAGCCGGACGTGATGTGGTTGCCCAGGCACACACAGGTACAGGTAAGACTGCAGCCTTCGGTCTGCCGGTTCTTAACAACATGAGCGGCAAAGACGGCGTCGAAGCGCTTATCATCACACCGACACGCGAACTTGCGACCCAGGTCAGTGACGAACTTTTCAAATACGGCAAAGAGCTTGGTATCCGTACCGTAACCGTCTACGGCGGGACCTCTTACGGCCGCCAGATCGGTCTGATCGAGCGCGGTGCACAGGTGGTCATTGCCACGCCGGGCCGTCTGAAAGATATCCTTGCACGTAACATGCTTAAAGATTTTTCTCCTTCGGTCGTCATTCTTGATGAAGCGGATGAGATGCTTGATATGGGCTTTCTGGATGATATCAACGAGATCTTCTCGTATCTTCCGAGCGAGCGTCAGACGCTTCTTTTCTCGGCAACAATGCCGCCTCCGATCAAGAAACTGGCTGAGCGCATCCTGATCAACCCGGAGTTTATCTCGATCACCAAAGACGAGACAACCAACATTGATATCGAGCAGAAATACTATGTTATCGACGAGAATGAGCGTGATGATGCCATCATCCGCCTTCTTGACTCCGAGACAACGACCAAATGTGTTGTCTTCTGTCGTACTAAAAAAGAGGTTGACCGTGTTGCCGATCTGCTTTCAGGTGTCGGATACAACGCGAAAGGTCTTCACGGGGACATGGAGCAGCGCCAGCGCGAGCTGGTCATCAAAGGGCTTAAAACCGGTCAATATGAGATCCTTGTAGCAACAGACGTTGCCGCGCGCGGTATCCATATCGACGATGTCAGCCACGTTTTCAACTACCACATCCCGTTTGACTCTGAGTCTTACGTTCACCGTATCGGCCGTACAGGTCGTGCCGGAAAGAAAGGGATGGCGATCACACTGCTTACGCCGCGCGAGTTTAAAGAACTTCAGCGTATCAAAGCCAAGGTCGGTACGACAATGGAACATGCGTATGTCCCGTCAAAATCATCGATCAAAAAAGCGAACTTCTCCAAGCTGATCGACTCTATCGAACAGCACAAAGTCTACGACGAAGCGCATGAGATCCTTGATGTACTGCGTGAAGACATCGATCAGGAGCAGATCATCTACAAGCTGATCTCGATGATGATCGATCGTCAAGAGGTCAAAGGTCCGAACGAGATCGGTCTTAACCCGGCACGTCTTGAGAAGATCCTCGAAAGTCTTGAGCGCGGCCATGGCGGCGGCGGCAGTTCACACGGGCGCGGCGGTTTCCGCGGCGGCAACCGCAACCGCAGCGGCGGTGGAGGCGGATACCGTGGTAACCGCCCTAGCAGCGGCGGCGGCAACCGCAGCCGCGGCAGAGACTAGTTCTCACGCCCCTTCCTAGAGAGAGCAAACCCTCTCTCACTTTTCCCAAAACAAACACTTACACAATCTTCAACTATATACAATCTTCTAAATCTATGTTCTTTTTTGAATTTCTTTCGATAGTAGTATGTCATTTTTTCCGGAATCAATATTCCGACGCAATTAGGCATAGCCGAATTGAAAAGCGTCAGCTTTTAGTCTCAATAGATGCGTCAACGCTTGAATCTTTTTCAAACATCTGCAGAGCAAGCCGGAGATATATTACGTCCGTTGAGAAAACGCATTGAACGTAGTGACCCATGCGTTTTTAGGATGGAATATATCGGAGGTTTGGTACCCGACAGCCTGTCGGGCTCGAAGCCGTTTGAAGAGCTTTTTCGTTTCCTTTTTTGCGGCGTAAAAAGGAAAGAGAATAGTCATGCACATTTGTTGCTTCTGACAATATTTTCAAGCTACAGTTCTTCTTTGAATATCTTGTGATAGTAGTGTTGTCACTTTTTTTCTTTTGCGTGCCCAAAAGAAAAAAGTAACCAAAAAAAGAAAAAGGCAAAGGCGGGTTTAGCAGCTTTCAAAAGTATCTTATACTCTGAGTCACCAAACCTTCCTGCTTCATTCACTGTACCAAGACGCAGCAATTGGCAAGAGATGTCATACTTCCCTAAAAGCGCAAGCTTTTTCATTCAGATCAATTCGTTCCCGTTTGGCTCTTTAACAAAAAATATACAGTACCATCTTTAGCCAGTAAGCTGATACGTACAGTGGCAACAAAAGCGCCTCTCTTCTTTCCTTCAATAGTCTACGGCGTCGGTACTTCGTACATCGACTCTGTTTCCAACCCTACAAAAACCAAAACAAGGATACCGCTCGCGCAGCGATGTTTCTTTAGGGCAGTTGGCTTTTGCTTTACGGGTTTCATCTCTGGCGCGACAGAGAAGAAAGGTTGAATCTGCTACAACAGTTACTTGTTGCAAGTTCATGATTTTGTTGAATTGGATTTGATAGGAGGATGTTACTTTTTTCTTTTGCTTGTCCAAAAGAAAAAGTAACCAAAAAAGAAAAGGACAAAGTTGCCGCCGAGCACTATTCTCTGCCTTTACGCATCTGCTTTACCGGCATTACAAGCTCCCTCGACCGACGCACTGACTTTTACGAAATAAATATAGTTTCATCTTTAGAGATAAAATTGATACGGACAGAAGAAATAAAGCGCCTCTCTTCTTTCCCTCAAGATTTCTGCTCTGGCGCGACAGAGAAGAAAGGTTGAATCTGCGACAGTAACTGCCTTTTGCAAGTCTACAACTGGGTTATAAATTGGATTTGATTTAGGATGTTACTTTTTCTTCTTGCTTGCTCAAGAAGAAAACCTAACGAAAAAGAAGAAGAGCAAGAACCTGACGGCTACCGTTACTGCTAGAACTTTCACTTGTCAACAGTTGGCATTCCGTCACTTCTGCCGGAATTAATGTTCCGACGCGCATGAAACACAAACTTCATTGACAATCTGAAATTGGATAACAGCTCAGAATATTATGCGAAAGAAACTTATTCAGCAGCCGCATATGCCTTTTGTAAAGCGCCGTACAGCGTCTTAGGCGTCAGAGAACCGTTCTCGTCCCAGAGTTCCTGCATCACGACGTTGTCCTCTTTGCCGTTCCAGATCTTGTTGTAGGTCCCCTCTTTGTACCCGTGGTCCTGGCGGAACTGGTTGAGGATGTTTTTGCCGACATAGAGGCGGTAAAGGTCTGCCAGGTTCAGCTTGCACATATAGGCAAGCTCGAAGAAATCTTCGAAGAGCTTTTCACTGTCAAAACCTTTATGATCAACCGCATTGAAGATAATCTCTTCGACCTTTGCCATAATTGTGTCCGGCTCTGCAAACATCAGATCGCCGTTTTCCGACAAGGTCTGATATCCCGGCATCAGCGAGATGTTCATCGCCAGATCATCAAGTGAACCACGGAAGTTCTGCGTATAGTCTTCCAGCCCGAGACTCATGATAAAGTGCCAGACATCCACCACTTCGATCTGAAGATTGGCCCAGTCCGGCTCCTGGTTTATCGCTTTCCAGTGCTTCCATGCGAATGAGTCGATCATCTCGCAGCTCTCCATATAGATACAGCGCTTCCAGTTGATCGTTTTGCCGTTTTTTGTCTTGCCGGCTTCCCAGCCTTCGCCGTTGGTCGCATCGTTCAGCTCTTGTTGCAGCAGCAACATCTCTAAGACTTTGTCCACTTTTTCTCCCTCTATCTTCAGCTGTTTCAGCACAGTTGAGAGAGGCTCAAATCTGCAAAAACAGCGGCACTTATTTTACTCTAACTCTTCAGCATTTTACCTTTGCCAATAGAGTTTTTTTCCAAAACCAAGCCGGTTGTCGGTGAGTTTGATCTGCATCAGCTCGATCCGCCACAGCTGCGGGTTCATCACTCTGGCATATGGGAACCGGTCAAAATAGAGCGCACCCTCTTTGTGAGAGAGCGCCTGCATTGTGCCCTTGAACTGTATGCCCTCTATTTTGCCCACCTCGGCAGTCTCCAAAGCGACCGTGCCCGAGACACGGTTGTTGGCAAGGACATTTTTAATATGTTCTGTTTTCATCTCCGAGGCAACGACAAACGCCACTGCCTCTGCATCATAGGCGTAAAAAAGGCTTGCTGACTGCGGCCTGTTCTCTGCTGCCGTCGACAGTGAGAGCAGATGGTGTTTTGAGAGAAAAAGGGCTATCTTCTCAAGCGTTTTTGGCATCGATCATCCCAATATACTTCGCTATCGCATCCGCATCATTCATCGCATTGTAGTTGAAAGGAAGAACCTCCATACCGCCGTGCGCACCCAGTACCGCACCGACTATCATGCCGCGCGCCGCCGAATCGCCGCCGGCGAGGACATTCGCCTCCATCGCCTCCTGGAAATCAGTGAAACGCATAAGCAGGTAGACAACGGCGGCAAAACCGCCTTCGACGCTGCAGGACTGCCCTAACGCTTTGATCGCTTCGATGCTCTCGCTTTCAGCCTTGGCCACCCCCTGTGCGACCCACTCCTGCACTGTATCGGAATAGGCCAGCGCTATCTCTTCGACGGCTCGGCAGATATCGGCGCCCAGGCTCACCGCCAGGATCAGCTCGTTAAAATAGGCCGCACTCTCGATAAGCGCTCTGCTCATGTGGGTAAAGACGGTGTGAAGCTTGACAAACTCCATCATCTTGTCCATATCGTTATGATAAGCGTAGACAAGCGGCATCATGCGCCCGACCACGCTCAGATCATTGGAGTCCGAACCGCAGCCTAATGAGTTTTTGCCTTCATTGAGCGCATTGAGCGTATGCTTCGATGCGCCGTCGACATACCCCTGGTACTTTGACATCTTTGCCTGCCACGCTTTGGAAAAGCCCTGCAGAGAGAAATCATCGTCGTTGGCAACCGCTTCCAGGAGCCAGAGCATCTGATCGCCGTAATGGGTAAAGTCACCCGCTCTTTTGCCGGCATGGTACTTTGCAAGCGGATCATTGAAGCCGTATTTTTTCAGATCCGCCTTTGAGATCTCCTGCGTGTCATAGAGCCAGTGGGCGCCAAGCGCATAGGCATCACCGTAAAAAGCACCCCAGAGCGCCGCTTTGAGCCTGTTTTTCATCTTCATATCCTTAGGATTGTCTGTTTGTACTATCTATCAGCTGAGATGCGCCTCGATCAGCGCTACCATCTCACCCGCCGCTTCCGTCGCTCTTTTTTGTATAAAGTGCTCGAAATAGTCGTCTATCATCCTATCGAAACTGCCGAAGGCCGTGATATGCTCTTCGCGTTTGGGGTTGACCAGAATGGAGTGGTCAAACTCACCGGCCAGCGAGACGATATCGATCACCCTTCCGCTCGTGCCGATGGCGACAAAGAGGTCACACTCCTCCACCGCCTCATAGATACGCCGATACTCCGGCGCACTCTCGCCGAACATCACGACGTTGTGGCGGACGTCGCTGCTACCGCAATAGGGACAGCTCTCATCCTCTTTCTGCGCACGGTAGCCGATGTCAAAAAGACCGTTGCACGACTCGCAGCGCAGATCGCTCAAGGTACCGTGAAGATGGATTACATTCTGGCAGCCCGCCTTTTCAAGCAGGTTATCCACGTTCTGCGTCAGGTTCCACACCCTTCCCGGGTATTTTTTCTCCAGCGCGGCTAAGGCGAAGTGGGCTGCATTCGGCTCTTTCTCTTCAAGCTCCTTGCGGCGGGCGTTATAGAAGTCGGTGACGAGCTTTCTGTTTTTCTGCCACCCCTGTGTAGAGCAGACCTCCATGACATCATACTTCTCCCACAGTCCGTCACTTTCGCGGAAGGTGCTGATACCGCTCTCGGCGCTCAGCCCGGCTCCGCTGATGATCATCACCTTTCGCATGGTCTTAGAACCCGTACTCGTCAAAATTGCTCAGTGCCAGGTCCAGCAGGGCGATGGCATCATCCATAAGCGGACTTGGTACGGCAAAGTTCAGCCGCATATACCCTTTGCCCTCTTTACCGAACGAGGTTCCCGGGCTGAGGCCCAGTGCCGCCTGTTCGATAAAAAAGCGGCGCAGTTCACTGCTGCTGAGTCCCATTCCTGAGCAGTCGAGCCACGCCAGATAGGTTCCCTGGGGTTCGACAAAACGGACCTTGTCGCTGTGCCTTTGGGCAAGTGCGCTCAGCTTGGCACTGTTTTTCTGAAGATGGAGCAAAAGAGCTTCCAGCCACGCTTCGCCCTGCGTGTAGGCCGCTTCGAACCCTGCATGCGCAAAGACGTTGCTCTGGGCAAAGTGGATACTCTCATGCACCTCTCTGAAGCGCTCACGCATCGCTTCATCACGTACCACAACGGTAGAGATGGCCAGCCCGGCCACATTGAAGGTCTTGCCCGGGCCGATCGCTGTCACTGTTATAGCAGCAACCGCCTCGCCCAGCGAGGAAAAAGGGATATGCCGATGCGGTGCGTAGACCAGATCGGAGTGGATCTCGTCGGCCACCACTTTAATGTTGTGCTGCAGACAGATATCGGCCAGCTCCTGCAGCTCTTCACGCCGCCAGACCCGCCCAACGGGATTATGCGGTGAACAGAGCAGCAGCAGTTTGGTATCGGCATCGATTTTTGAACGCAGGTCCTCAAAGTCAAAGGTATAGTCACCCGTCGCGTTCCGCTGTAACGGGTTGCGCAGTACCTGTCGTCCGTTTTGCGTGACCGTGTGTAAAAAGGGCGGGTAGATCGGTGTTTGGACGACGACCTTGTCGCCGGGCTCGGTAAAAGCCTGTATCGCGATGTTGATCGTCGTCACCACCGAGTGTGAGTAGAACATCCAGTCGCGTTCGATACTAAGGCCGTGGCGTTTTTTCATCCAGGCGATCTGTGCTGCATAGGCACTCTCCGGCACCTCTTCATACCCGTATATCGGGTGGGCCGCACGTTTTTGAACGGCCTCTACGATGCAGGGCGGCGTCTGGATATCCATATCGGCCACCCACATCGGCAGGACTTTCTCCGTGTGAAAGAGTTTTTCGCGGAGCGCATATTTCTCCGCATTGGTCACCGTCCTGTCAACGACCGTCCCAAAATCGAAACTCATTTTTTCTTCCACACGCTCATCTGCGATATCGTATGCTGGAACTTTCTGGCAGTTTCCGGTATGACAAAAGGGACATCGTGCGTCGCCACCAGCTCAAAATGGGGCAGCAGCACCTTTTTCAGACCGTCGAGAGAATCGACGATATTGCCCGCTTCATCATAGTACCCGCCCAGCCAGAGCTCTTTTTTGGTGTACTCTTCAAGCCAGGTGTACGGCGAGGTCAAAATGAGGTAGCCGCCCTCATCCAAACGCAGATGGACCTCTTCCAAAAAAAGCAGCGGTTCATAAAGACGGTCGATCAGATTCGTCGCCATGATGAGATCGTAGCCGCTGAAGTGGGCTCTGAGGTTGCAGGCATCACCCTGCCAAAACTCAACATTGTCGGCAATATCACTATAGCCGAGCTCATCGATCGTGCGCGTCTCCTGACTTACGACTTCGCCTTCGACCACCCTTTGATAACGGATTTCGCCTTCATTCTTGAGATCGAGCCCCACCTGCACAAAACGTGCCGAAAAATCGATTCCCGTTACGCTCTCAAATCCGCGGGCCAGCTCAAAACTTGCGCGACCCGTTGCACAACCGAGGTCAAGTGCGCTTTTCATCGGTGTCTTTTTGGCATACTCCAGGGCAAACTCGGCACATTTGATCGCAAAGTTCGGTACGCCGAAATGTTCTTCGCCGTATTGGAAATTGCAGTACTGCGACACCAGCGCATCGCTCTCGTAGATATTCTCTTCTATGGTCATCTCTTCTCCTTCAATTACTCTAAATCCGGCATGCTGGTAAAAATGGCGGCGGAAAGCATAACGTGAATGCTTCATCATCTCATTGCCGCTGCTGATCCAGGACCCGCCTTTTATGAGATTGTGCTTGCCGTCAAAAGTCGGCACCGAAAAATCATCATAGGCGTAATGGGGTTCGAATCCTCTGAAGCCGGAGATCGGGCTCTCCGTCCATTGCCATACATTGCCGACAATATCAAAAATGTCCCCGAAGGCAAAGCGGTCTACCGGGCAGGAGGAAGCGTAGTGCGCCAGGTTGATATTGGCTGATGCATCATCAAAATCGGGTAGATCTTCAATACCGGCTCTCTCGTACAACAGATACCACTCCCCCTCACTAAAAAGACGGTAGTTTTTATCCTCTTTGTCGCTGAGCCAGCGGCAATACGCTTTAGCTTCAAGGCAGTTGACATCGACCGGCCAGTTGAGCGGCATATCGATGATCTCCGTCAGGGCCCGGTAGGCAAAGCTGCCGTCTTCTCGCTTTACCCAGAACGACGGATACGAGGCAGAGCTTATCTCTAAAAACTGCCGCCCCTCCTCATCCCAGTAGGTTTCGTTCGTGTAACCGCCGTCTTCGACAAAGGCCAGATACTCTGCATTTGAGCAGAGATATTTGGCCGCTTTAAACGGTTTTACGTCCTCTTCCTGCACCCCGTACTCATTGTCCCAGCCGTATAGGGGGTGATTTTTATCCTTGCCCAGCCTGACCGTGCCCCCCTCAATGGCGATCATCGCGTTTTTAGGCGCAGGCCCGCTCTCAGGACAGATCGGGAAGCCGGCAACGGATTTGACTTTATCGATAGGAAGCTGACGGTGCAGAACGCTTGAGGTCTCGATATGGATACGCTCATGTTCGATCCCCATCAGGATGATCCACCAGGGGCTCTCCTGCGTGATCGGCAGGGTCAGCGGCAGCGCAGAAATCATCGAATCGACCAGATTGCGGACATCATCTCTGTACGATCGTACCTCTGCGACCTGAGGCCATTTGTAGTGCTCGCTCTGCATGTCATCCCAGTTCATCTCATCCACACCGATGGCAAACATCGATTCAAACTCCGGCATAAGACGTTCATCGATCATTTTGGCGACCATGAACTTGTTCACATAGAAGGTGGCCGTGTGCCCGAAATAGAAGATCAAAGGGTGGCGTGTCGGCTCGGGCTGCTCGTAAAAAACAGTGTCGTCCTTCAGGACCGTAAAAAGATCTTCGAAGAGATCGTAGGTCTTGTGAAAATAGTCTCTGATCTCTTCGCGTTTTTTTTCGGCATCACTGCCGGTCAGCGTTACCGGCATCGTATGGAGTGGGTGCAACGTCTCTCCTTAGTATTTGCTGTATTTTAGCAGATTCTCTGTAGACAAGTCTTAGTATCGAAATCGGCATTATTGTTTTATAGTATAGTAAATATAGACGAAAATATCCCATAAGAGAGGAGGCTGAATCGCACATTATTGACAGGCTTCCTCACTTTGCAGGGCATTCTGATGTATAATAAAGTTCATGTATACTCTATCCAGCCAGCTTTTCAGCGCCCATACACAGATCGTGCACCTCTTTACTACCCGGCACGGCGGTATCTCAAAAAAACCATTTGACAGCAACAATCTCGCCTTTCATGTGGGTGACGACCCCCTCGATGTCATCAGAAACCATGAGCTGCTCGCGAAACAGATCGGCTATGATCGCAGCAGGCTGGTGCATATGCGTCAGATACACTCCGACAGAATCGTCATTGTCGAGCGCGCTATTCATGACTTTGAAAACCCGCCGGAGTGTGACGCACTTATCACCGATCAGCCCGGTATCCCCTTGATGGTGATGACCGCTGACTGCACCCCGGTACTCCTTTTCGACCCGCTTAAAAATGTCATCGCCGTTGCCCATGCCGGTCGGGCCGGTGCCATCAAAGGTATTGTTTCCAAGACGATAGCGAAGATGCGGCAGCGTTTTGCAAGCAAGCCAGAAGACATTCTTGCTCTCCTCGGTCCGTCTATACAAAGCTGCTGTTACGAGGTGGGGGAAAAAATAGCAAAAGAGGTGACCGATGACGGTTTTGGCGACGCCGTGGTCAAACGCGAAGCGCGTTTCTACCTGGAGGTCAATGCGATCATCAAAAAACAGTTACTGCGCGCCGGGATTAAAAAAGAGCATATTGACGATCTCGATATCTGCAATGCCTGCCAACATAAGGAGTTTTTCTCCTACCGGGCGGACAGACAGAAAACCGGACGGATCGCCGGCGTGCTTATGCTAAAGCAGCCCTGACTCTCTCGGCAAGCTTCTGCGGCGAAAGACCCAGCGACGCTTCGACAAGTTTTGTATTGCCGTGGGTAATAAAGGCATCTTCGTACTCAAAACTTGTCACCTCAACACCACTTATCTTCTCTTCCGACAAAAACTCCAGAAGAGCGGAGCCGACACCGCCCATTTTGGCGCTGTCACTGAAGACAAACCACTGTTTATGCTTTTGTGCCAGGGCACGCAGCATCACTTTATCAAGCGGTTTGACAAAACGCAGATCGAGCAGAGCGATCTCTTCTGTCATCAACGCTCTTGTCTGTGCCGCGCGGCCGACCCCGTTGCCGTAACCGATAAAAAGAGTATCACCGTCATTCTCTATCAGCAGCTGGGCCTTGCCCTCTTCAAACGGCAGAGACGCAGGCAGATCGGCCTCTATAAAAGCCCCTCTCGGATAACGCAGCGAAAGCGGATGGTCATACCTGCTTGCGAAATCGATAGCCTGATGAAAGGAGAGTTCGTCCCTCGGGGCGCACAAGCGCATGTTCGGGACGACACGCATAAAACTGACATCAAAGGCACCCTGATGGGTCTCGCCGTCTTCGCCGACCGTCCCGGCCCTGTCCATTGCAAAGACGACCGGCAGGTCCATCAGGCAGACATCATGGATCACCTGGTCGTAGCCGCGCTGCATAAAGGTCGAATAGATAGTACAAAAAGGTTTGAATCCCTCATGCGCCAGGGCGCCCATGGAGGTGACGGCATGCTGTTCGGCGATCGCGGCATCCCAGAAACGGTCCGGATACTTCTCCAGCAGCGGGCTCAGGCCCGTCCCGCCCGGCATCGCCGCTGTAACGCCTACGACTTTGGCATTCTTTTTGCAGAGTTCCAGCATCGCCTCGGTGTAGATCTGCGTTGCTGCCTTGGCACCGCTTTTAGGCGCCGACACCCCGCTCTTGATATCGAAAGGACCGACCCCATGCCACTTTTCATGCTGCCCTTCGGCGATCTTGTACCCCTTGCCCTTGATCGTCTGGGCATGGATAAGGACCGGTTTTCCCATCGATTTCGCCAGTTCAAAGGTCTCGATCAGCTTCTTTAGATCGTGACCGTCGACGGGACCGATATATTCGATCCCCAGCTCTTCAAATAAAATACCCGGGGTGATAAGCTTGAACGACTCTTCGAAGCGTTTGGCGATATAGTGCGCCCCCTCGCCGAAATTATCGACAAAGGATTCAGTCTTTCTTTTAAATCGTTGGTAAAAAGGGCTCGCCATTGTGCAGGTAAGCATGCGGGAGAGCGCCCCGATCGGTTTGGCGATACTCATCTCGTTGTCATTAAGGATGATCACCATCGGGTATTTTCGGTCCCCCAGTTCATTCAGCGCCTCAAAGGCCATTCCCGCCGTGATCGAACCGTCGCCGATCATCGCAACGGGGATGCGGCTCTTCTGCTCGCCTTTTAGGGCTATCGCCTTGGCGGCACCCACCCCCAGCGAGATCGAGGTAGAGCTGTGTCCGGCTACAAAGAAGTCCTCTGTTGATTCGGACGGCTTCGTGTAGCCGCTTAGCCCGCCGAATTGACGCAGAGTACCGAAGGCATCCCAGCGGTCTGTCAGCAGCTTGTGGGCATAGGCCTGATGCGAGACATCGAAGATAAAGGGATCTTTTTTGGAATCAAAGACCTTGTGCATTGCGACAATAAGTTCGGTGGCGCCCAGCGTCGAGCTTAAATGACCGCCGTTGACGCTGACGACATCGAGAATACGTTCGCGAATCTCCCCGCAAAGTTTCTGTAATTCATCGAGCGAATATGCTGATATATCCATATCTACCTCTGTCCCGTATTATTGACGCGAATTTTATCATTAACTCTTAGTTGTTCTGCTAAGAGATAAACGCTTCTGACAGCATTTTGACGTTGAATCTTGTCCGGCATCGGTGACGATGCCATTATCGTTATAAATTCAACAGATGCTTTTGACGACATATTAGCAAAGAATCTCTCTTGCAACTCTTGAGCAGCACCTTTAAGTACATACATAAGTTCTCTTTTATCTACATGCCGAAGGATCTCCCTGATGTCAGAAGAAGCCAGATGGCTCAGCACCAGCCACTCCCGGTAAAGGGGCATAAACTCTTTTTGCAGCGCAAGGTCCAGTCTCTTCAATGCCACTTCCGAAACAGTCTCGGTTTTTGCGATACGCCTGCGTATCGTTTCACCTTCCTCGCCTTCCATTTGATCTAAAATCGCTGCCGATTTTTTTGAATCGCACATCATGAGTGTGACAGCCGCGACCTGTGGATGCTGCTGCGTCAGATACGCCGCCATCTGCTTTTCGTCATGCGATGCTGCCAGGGCAAAACCAGCCATCCTCTCATCAGCAGCGAAATGCCCGACCTGCTTTGCCTCATTGAAAAGTGCCGAAGACACACGTTTTCCGTCCGCAGGGCAGCTGGGGTCTTGAGAGCGCATATTTCCCGCTTTGTATCGGGCAACTGCCTCTGTCTCCAAGCGATCTGCTCTTTGCGTTTCAGAACGGCTGAACAGGCTTGTATCACTGTCAAACAGAGCATACAAAAGAAAAACAGCTGATCCCAAAAGCAGGACAAAAAGAAGATAGACCGCGTAGATCGCAATATCGACAAAGGTATCTGAAAGTACCGACGATGCACTGAGCAGCGAGGTCAAAAAAAGCAGAAGCGCCAGGAGCGCAACAAGCAGCGCCAATACCGCCCAGGCGTGCTGAAACAGGCCGTTCAGATAGCCTGACAGCCTTACAACATTCAGCGGCATCATCGCAAAATTGCCTTAGAGCAGCGGTTCAATCAACTCAAAAAAGCGGTCGTTCTGTGCCGGTGTACCGATCGTAACACGGATAGCATTGAGTTTATACCCTTTGAGATCACGCACGATCATCCCCTTGCGCAGCAGCGCTTCGGCAATTTCGCTGGAGTTTTGGCTCTGATTCAGACAGAGGGTGACAAAGTTCGTATAGCTGTCGATCGTCTTTACACCCATCTTTTTGGCGAAGGCGTCATAACGGTCCATCTCCTCAAAGTTCTTGGCGATCGAGAACGCTACAAATGCCTCATCTTCAAGCGCCACGCAGGCCGCTTCCAGAGAGAGGGTCGTGATGTTGAACGGTGGACGGAGTTTATAGAGCGCTGTGATGATATCGCGTGAAGCGATCCCGTAACCGACGCGCATACCGCCCAATCCGTACGCTTTTGAAAACGTACCCAAATACAGGACATTGTCATACGACTCGATCAGCTCACGCGGCGTCAACGCCTTGCTCGGATCTTTGTAGTGCGTATACTCCATATAAGCCCCGTCAACGATCACCAGCGTCTCTTTGTCTATCTTGGCGATAAACTCCTTCACCGCATTGGCGTCCACGCTCTCACCCGTCGGGTTGTTCGGTGTACACAAGAAGATGATGGACGGCTTGTGCTCAAGATAGAGCGCATAGAACTCATCGAGATCATGTTCGCGTGACTTGGTCCTGATGACTTCCGCACCGACATGGTGTGCATAGATCTCGTACATCGCAAAGGTGATGCTGTTGATCAGTACCTTGCTCTGTGCATTCGCCTTTGCATGCACGGCAAATTCGATGATCTGATCGCTCCCTGCACCGATAATGACCTCTTTTTCATCAACATTGAAACGCTTTGAAAGCCCTGCCTTGAGCTTGTACATCGAATCATCCGGATAGAGGGCCATCTTGGAGACGATATCTACGATGGCCTGCTGTACTTTCGGCGAGCAGCCGTAAGGGTTCTCATTGCTTGCCAATTTGACAACATCTTTAGGATCGATCCCGAAATCTCGTACAACGAGCTCGATCGGCTTGCCTGCCTCATAACTTACTAGATTGTCTAAAACCGGATTAAACTTCATATTTCCCCTTTAACATAGCTTCCAAGCCATGTGATTTCATCTTTGCGCGCCTGCATTACCTGCTGTACGGCAGGATCATCAATATGGCCGTAGATATCCATAAAGAACCAGTAGGCGAACCCGTTCTCATCATGGGCAGGGCGCGATTCGATCTTGCTCATGTTGATCTTTGCCTTGTCAAAATCACTTAAGAAACTTACCAGTACACCGGCTTTTTCCGCGTCTTTCAGGCGCACAAACAGGGAGGTCTTGTCCTCGCCGCTCTGGGCGTTTTTAAAATCACTCAAGATAAAAAATCGGGTGGTGTTGTCATGTTCATCTTCAATATTTTCAAACAGCGTCGGCACACCGTACAGCTTGGCTGCGATATGGCTGCAGATAGCCGCCGCCTGAAAATCTTCTGCCGCCATAATAGCCGCTTTGGCCGTAGATTCCACCGGGATCTGTTCTATATGCAGAAGTTCGTGCTCCTGCAAAAACTCGCGGCACTGACCGAATCCCTTGTCTTTGGAGTAGAGACGCTTGATATCTTTGAAATGCTCCGCCTTTGTGGCGAAGGCCATATGGATCGGCATATAGAGTTCTGCGACGATCTTGACGGAACTTTTGGCCAGAAGGTCCAGTGTTTCACCCACCACGCCGTCACGTGAGTTTTCGATCGGGACCACGCCGAACTTGGCACGCCCCGCTTCGAGCGTTTTAAAGACGGAGTGGATAGAGCCCAGAGAGAGGTAGTCGCTCATCGCGCCAAAACGCGACTCTGCCGCCTGGTGCGTAAAACTCCCCTCCGGACCCAGGTATGCGATGCGCTCCGGCAGTTCCAGGTTACGTGAAACCGCGAATATCTCAAGATAGAGGGCTTCTATAGCGGCTTTGTTCAGTACGCCGCCCTTCTCTTTTGAGATCTTTCCTAGACGTTCGATGATCGCTTTTTCGCGTTCCGGACGGTAAACCGCCCCGCCTGTCTCATGCTTGATCTCGCCGACACGCTCGACCACACGCATCCGTTCATTCAAAAGATCGAGCAGCTCTTCATCTATACGATCGATCTCTTTACGACACTCATCTAATGTTTCCATACCTATTCTCCCACTTCCATCATATCCCTGCAGATAAACTCCGGCTGCTGTGATGCGGACAACATCGGCATGATCTCGACCGCACGCTTGTTTTTGCCTCTGATACAAAAACAGACACCACCACTTAATAGGGTGATTTTATCAAAACTTGCCTCTTTTTCTTGCATCTGAAGCCGCTCTAATACAACTGCTCCAAAAAGAGTCTGAACCGCAAACCTCTATGAGACAGCGTTCTCTCGCAAATCAATGTCCAATAAAAGATATATTAATCCAAAAACTCTTTTTCAAGGGCGATCAGATCTTCAAAGGTCTCTCTGCGGCGGATAAGTCTGTCTTTGCCGCCTTCGACCGCCACCTCAGCCGAACGGCCGCGGGTGTTGTAGTTGCTGCCCATACCGAAACCGTACGCTCCGGCACTGTGGACGACCAGCAGGTCGTCATGCTCCAAGGCCGGAAGCTCGTAGTTTTTCGCCAGGAAATCACCGCTCTCGCAGACCGGCCCGACGATATCCGCCTTGCTCGTCTCACCCGATTTTTCTACGGCTTCGACAAAGTGGTAGGCGTTGTAGAGGCTTGGGCGGATAAGATCGTTCATCGCCCCGTCGACGATCACAAAACGCTTGTCATCGTTTTTCTTCTCATACATCACCCTGGTCAGAAAATAGCCGGCGTTAGCCGTGAGATAACGGCCCGGTTCACCGACAACGGTAACATCCAGCCCCGTCAGTGTGCCCAGTACCGCCTGCGCATAATCATACGGGTCAATAGTCGTCTCGTTATCATATTTGATGCCCAGTCCCCCGCCGATATCAAAAAACTTGATCTCGATCTTGATCGCCTGAAGCGAACGCACCAGGTCGGCAACGATCTCGCTGGCTTCACGTATCGGGTCGAGCTCGGTCAGCTGCGAGCCGATATGCGAGTGGATACCGACCGGATCCAGATGTTCCGAGTTTTTAGCACGGATATACATGCGTTTCGCCGTATTGATATCCACGCCGAATTTGTTGGCATGCAGCCCCGTCGAGATATAAGGGTGTGTCTTCGGATCGATGTTCGGATTCACACGGATACTGATACGCGCCTGCATCTCAAGCTCTTTTGCGATCATCTCGACACGATCCAGCTCCCCTTCGCTCTCGAGGTTGATATAGAGGATGTCGCTCTTGATCGCTTCACGGATCTCCTCATCAGCCTTGCCGACACCTGAAAAGATGATCTTGTATTTCGGAATGCCCGCCAAAAAAGCGCGGCGCACCTCACCAATCGAGACACAATCGGCCCCGGCACCAAGCTTGGCGAAGTGACGGACCACACTTAAGTTGGAATTGGCCTTGACGGCGAAGGCCAGCAGTGCTTTACGTCCCCGGAATGCGCCTTTCAGTGATTCATACTGTTTCGTCATATAGTCGAGGTCGTATACATAAAGAGGCGTTTGGTATCTGTTTGCAAGCTCTTTGAAATTCATCGTTTCTGTTCCTTGATCTGGGGGCATGATGCGTTCAGGCGCCCAGGCATTTAATTGAGGGGATTTTAGCAAAATGGTGCTTATGAAGAGTAAAAAAAAGCGTAAAGACGGCTGCCGTCTCCGAAAGATCGGAAACCCGCAAAATTCCTGTCAAAAGAGTTATTTGCTTTGTTCTCTTGCCAGGTTGGTTTTGCGCCTCGATGGCGTAGAGTAGCGGCGCCACTGCCAGACAGCCCCGCTAAAGAGTATCAAAATAGGCAGAGCGATACCCAGTTCACTGGCGATCGCCTTGTTAAACGAGAGCTCGGAGAGGATAAAGAGTATGGACCAGGTCAGCAAAGAGGCCAGGATAGCCCCGAAACTGAAAAGACTGATGTTCAAAAAGCGCTGGGAGACCGGCACAAAAAAGAAGATAATGGTAATCAGACAAGGGACAAAGAACGGGCTCAAAAAGGTCTTGTAGAGGGCACTTTTAATGCGGTCGACATTGACGTTTTGATCCGTCAGCAGAAACAGCGCATCAACCGCATCCATAATGGTGTAATTGACCTTCCCTTCATAGACCTGATCCAGGATTTTCGGTTTGAAGCCTTTCAGGAGCGAAAGGTCTTCTCTCTCTTCGATGACAATACCCTTGCCGTCAAAGGCGATATGATCCGGTTTTCGCATTAAATGCCCTTTTGGCACACGCCAATATCCGTCCTGATAGTAAGCGCTTTGGGCAACTACCAGCTCTTTCAGATTGCTCTCTTCGATCTGAAAGACGCGCACATCTGTTGCACGCTGCTGAAGGGGGTAGAGCTTTCCAAAAAAGATATATTTGTTCTCAAACGTAAAAAAGAGGTTGGATGTGGGTTGAATATAGCTCGAGCTCTTTTCGATATTGCTCGCATATTCATTGGCTCTGGCAAATACCGACGTTGCATGCAGGGCGATATAAAAAAGGGTAGCGATAACCGAAACGGCCACAAAAGGTTTCAGGACATCGTTTTTGGAATAGCCCAGAGAGTAAAACGCCACCAGGGCATTTGAGCGTATCAGCAGCACCTTGGTCGCAATCATACCGAAGATCAGGGAGAGCGGCAGCAGCATGTCGACGGCATAAAAGATCTTGTAGACAAGATAGATCAGCACAAGGTTGGCGGAATTAGGCAGATTAGAGCTGTTCTCCATGTAGTCGAAGCCGACCATGAAAGTACTCAGCGCTGCCAGGATTATAATAAAGTATTTGATGTAATGAAAAGCGATATAACGTAAAGCTAACAAGGGGAGGCTTCCTTTACAAAAGTAATACCAGATTTTATCCAATATAGCTAAATAAAGGGCTTCCTAAAAGCGGTCTTGATCAAGCGATGGGAGCATTCGCTTTATTCGGAACTTTTTTGACGGAAAATCGCGAGGCAACATCTTCCCATGCATCATTTTTCCACAAGGCCTCGATCGCATCCGCCGTCTGCGAGATTTGCGCTCTCAACATCTCCAGCTGCGACGCATCATATTTGCCGAGCACAAATGCCGTGACCTCGCCCTTGTGTTCCGGCCGGCCGATCCCCATGCGCACGTGAAGATACTCTTTGCCGATATAGGCATCCGTCGATTTAAGACCGTTATGGCCGCCGTGGCCGCCGCCGACCTTAAAACGGAGCGCACCGAAAGGAAGGTCAAGATCATCATGGATGACAACAACATCATCAATCTTATAAAACTTCTTTACCGTGGCGATGGAACGGCCGGAAAGGTTCATAAAAGTGGTGGGTTTCAGTAAAAAATGTTCTTTGATCTTGAAGAGTTCGCCTTCGAAAGCGGCTTTGTTGATAGTGTCGTGCGAATGACGGAAGAGAAGTTCATCAATGACCATAAACCCGACATTATGCCGGGTATTGGCATAGGCCGAACCGGGGTTACCTAGTCCGACAATAAGCAAATTATTTCGCTTTGATCATACTTAGGACAGAGACACGGTCACTATCGGTAAACGTTACATCTGCGATAGCGGCAAGATCACGGATAAGTACAGAGTCACCAAGATCAAGTGGTGCAACATTGACTTCAAGTGCATTTGGCACGTTCTCAATGGCCGCTTTTACCGGAACACGTTTTTTAGCAATGTACAACATCGCCTTGTTTTTAAGACCTACTGGTGAGCCTACAGGAACAACCGGTACATGGTATTTTGCTACAACACCCGGTTGTGCAACCATAAGGTCAACATGAAGAAGGTTTCCTGTTACTGGCTGAGACTCATAAGCCTGCGCAACAACATTCATCTCTTTACCACCCACTTTAATAGCGAATGCCAAAGTATCTTTATTACGAACAGTACGGATATACTCATTCATTTTGAATGCAGCATGAATATTTTCAAGCCCTTTTCCGTAAATGTTCGCAATTAGATAACCATCACGGCGTAGTGCTTTTGTACCACGTTTACCGATACTCTCTCTAATAATACCTTCTAACATAGTTAGTCCTTTAAATAAAATAGGGCGAATTATACTTAAAAATATTTAAAAAGGAGATAAAATGAATTATGAATTATGAATTATGAATTATGAATTATGAATTATGAATTATGAATTATGAATTATGTTAAGAATTATGAATTATGAAAGGTGGCGAAGCTCACCTGACACCAAACTGAACGTCTAAAGTTTCAGATTGGGTGCAGATTGTGCCGGACTAAGGCCGAAGGCGCACTGCTGTGCGTCGAGCGTGCCGCAGTCCGGTGCAAGGTGCGCCGAAGCTGAAACTTTAGCGCTTGATCTCAAAGATCTCGTCTTCTTTATAGGCAGGTTTTTCACCTTTATCCGCAGAAGGTGCCTGGCTGATCTTCTCGCCCAGACCCTGCATCTTAAGTTTAAGATCAGAAGGCGACGTGGCATAACTGAAAGCCTGTTCTGTCGAGATGATCTTGCGATGCCAAAGATCCAGAATATGCTGATCAAAACTTTGTGAACCATAGATCTCACGCCCCTCTTCGATCGCATCACGGATCTCAACATCACGATTTTCCAGGATAAGCTGTCCGATACGCGGTGTCTTCACCATTACCTCAAGCGCCGCTGTCCGCTTGTCATCGATCGTAGGGATCAGGCGCTGTGAGATAACCCCCTGAAGGACTGAAGCGAGTGAAAGGCGTATACGCGGCTGCTCTTCCGTCGGAAAACTCGAAACGATACGGTTTATCGTCTCTTTGGCATCCAGGGTGTGCAGGGTCGAAAAGACCAGGTGGCCTGAGTCCGCTGCATGCAGTGCCGTCTCTATCGTCTCTCTGTCACGCATCTCCCCGACCAGGATGATATCCGGGTCTTCACGCAATGCGGCACGCAGCGCCGAGGCAAAACTGTAGGTGTCCTGACCGACACTGCGCTGGTTGATAATGCATTTTCTGTCTTTGTGGACAAACTCGATCGGGTCTTCGACGGTTACGATGTGTTTACGCTTATTCCAGTTGATCTCGTTGATCATTGCCGCCAAAGTCGTCGATTTACCCGAACCGGTTACCCCCGTTACCAGGACAAGGCCGCGTTCAAGATAGGTGAATTTCTTGACGATCTCAGGCAATCCCAGCTCTTCAAGTGAAAGGATCTTGACAGGGATCACACGAAAGACTGCCGAAACCCCCTCCATCTGGAAAAAGATGTTGACACGAAAACGGGTGTTATCGTCATACGGATAGACAAGGTCCAGCTCTTTTTTCTCGACGAACTCGGCAAAACGCGTGCGCAGCAGCTCTTTGGCAAAGGTAAGCGCATCTTCTTTTGAGAGGGTCTCACCCGACAACGGTATGATGTCACCGTTGACACGTGCGCGCACAACGGCATTGGCTTTGATGTGTAGATCGGAGCCTTTTGCATCGATCATACGCTTAAGATAACCCCTGATCTTATCCAGGGTCGCAAAGGTCAACGCACTGACATCGACTTGATTTGTAACAGCTGCCATCATCTACTCCAATTCACTCAATATTTCGTTAAAAGCCTCTTTGAAGGCATCCAGCCCGTCACTTATCTGCTTGGCAACAGCCGCATCAAAGTCGATCCCGGCCCTTTCGATCTTTCTGAAATGGGCATCGATACGCTCGGTATCAATAGGCAGCTTCATCGTTTTATCGCCCCCTTTGACAAAGGCGTCAATAGTCTCGACAGGTGCCGTGTTGACCGAGTGAGCGGCCAGTAATTCATCGATATAATAGGAGGGGCGCAGTTCATCGCCTTTCACCCCGGTTGAGGCAAAGAGCGTACGGCAGCGGTCTACGCCTCTTGCTTCGATCGCATTGTAGATCGCTGCCGCATTGTAGATACCGGCCAGAGCAGGCGTTATGCCTCTCTCTTTCAGCACCGTATCCAGGGCACGATCGATTCGGCTGACAAAGACGCTGATCACCGTATCAACACTTGCCCCCTCTTTTTGCCCCCGGGCAAAAGCCTCCAGACACGAAAGGGCCTGCTCTTTTGAAAAGATCAATGTCGCATTGACGGCGATCCCCTCGCCCACCAGGGCCGTCATCGCGCCGTAGCCCGCTTCGGTCGCCGGCACTTTGATCATCACGTTGGGACGGTCGATCATCTTGTAGAGGCGGCGTCCTTCGTGAATGGTCGCTTCGGTATCATCACAGAGCATCGGGTCGACCTCGATACTCACATAGCCGTCATCCCCCTTATCGTACAGAGGGCGCAAAATATCTGCCGCCTTGCAGATATCATACACCGCCAACGCCTCATACTTCGCTTTTGCATCCTGACCGGCCAGCTCTTCAAGCTGGCGCTTATAGGCAGGCGATGTCAGGATCGCATTTTTAAAGATCGCAGGGTTTGAGGTGGCCCCGTTAATGATCCCGTTTTCGACCAGTGCTGTAAACTCGTTATCCAAATAGTCCCGTTCAATAAAGTCGGCCCAAAGGGAAAATCTCTCTTCTGGAATGTACATTCAAGTCCCTAAAAAATATAATTGTTTCTATTATAGCTCTAAAGTCGTTGCGAAATGATTAAGGTGCCCTTAATTGCTTCCGCGATCAACCGCTGTCGCCGGCAATACGTTACGCCAGCAGGCATGCCGAATTGAATGCCGTGTCTTAAAAAAACGGTTTCAGCGGCGTACTTTTTTTCCCATGCTGTTTTTCTCGATGCTCTGTACACTAGTGAGTACGAAGCTGAAATTGGTCGCGGGATAGTGACGTTTAAAGAGGGCTTTGACCTCATTCTCGCCCGGCACCTTACGCCCCGCCATACGTATATCCAGGCACTCGTCTTTGAAACGATCGTTCTCTTTTTTAATGCCGATAAGCACGTCGGCGGCGCCCAGCTCGTTCTCAATAAGGTTTTCAAGCTCGACGACAGAGATGCGTTTGCCCGAGACTTTGATGATCTCATTGACCCGGCCCAGAAGTTTGAAGCTTTTGCCATCAAGATCGATGATATCCGTTGTCGTATAGGGACGTTTCATCAAGGTAACACTCTCTTCAAAAAGGTGAGTGGAGAGATACGGCGAGTCAACCACAAGACGCGATTCGTGGTTTTTACTGACCAGAACGCCCTTCAACGGTTCCCAATAGGGATCGCTCCCCCGTTTGATCGCCACGCCGCCCGTCTCGGTCGAACCAAAAAGCTGCAGCAGCCTTGTGTTGTACTGCTGCTCGAACTGTACGATCTCATCTTCTCCCAACAGCCCCGTTGAGGAGAGAAAGACAACATTGCCAAGCTCCTGCTCGCGATTGAGGCGCAGCAGTGCTTTGATATAGACAGGGCTTGTCACCACCAGCGTCTTTCTGCCTTCATGCAGCGTGGTCAGCTCCTGCGGGTAGTACTCCTCTTTGAGCAGCACCTCGCATCCCAGGCGTTTCGGCAGCATCAGGCCCGAAAGAAAGCCGTAGATATGGATAAATGGCACTGTCACGATGACGCGTTCAAACGCCTCGGGTTCAAAGAGCGCCTGCAGCGCATCAAGCTCGCCCTGGATGTTCTCTCTGTTCTTGATCGCCCCGGTCGGAGCACCCGTCGTCCCCGAGGTAAAAAAGAGGGCATAGGCCGATAGCGGCAGCGCCGACTCATCGCTCTTCTCGCTGTAGGGCTTGATGCCCATCTCCTTGACACGCTCGGTGATGCTTTCGATCTTGTTGTCAAAAAGAACCGGCGTCACCCCCTGCTCGATCGCCTTGTGCAGCAGCGCAAAAAGTTCCGGTTTGGTATGGGCATCAAAGGTCGCTTCACTGCTTGCCGCAATGGCCTGTTCTGCCTGAATATGCGCCAGCTCCCTGTCAATCCGTTCACCGTTGTTATTGATATAGATGATATTCATTTATGCCGCTTTAAATAGGTTAAATTAAGAATTTATATTACAAGAATGCTTATATAAAGATATAGAAACGATAACAGAAGCTGCCGCCGGACCGGTAGTAGAGGACTCAGACCTGCATCGAAGCGAACAAAAACGGCGATCAGCAGTACCGGGCTGATCGTTTCAGCCGTGACCTACGATGCCCTGTCCGTCTTTAGGCCTGTTATCAGGAGAGTTCGCCGCTGTTGATCATCTCGACCACTTTCGTGATCTCAAAATCCATGCGGCGGTCTTCGACGAGCGGTTCGATTACCGTACGGATCTTTTTATAGACTCTTTCTAGTTGTGGCGAAATACCGGCATGCCCGCGGATATCGACCGCCTGTGCAAGGCCCATGAAGGCGATGGCAAGCATGTTGTCGAGGTCGGGAAGGGTGCGTTTGAAGTTCAGTGCCGCCGTCGTGCCCATACTTACCTTGTCCTGGTTGAGCGACTCAGTCGGACGGGAGAAGACCGATGCCGGCATGATGTTCATCATCACGTCGGCGCTGAGTGAGCTGAGCGTGATCTGCATCGCCTTGAAACCGTGGTGGTGCGGTTTGTCGGAGATCTTGAGGTTCTCGCCGATACCGCGGTTGAACTTGTGGTCGACCAGCAGCGAAAACTGCTTGTCCAGCAGGTCTGCCGCATTGGCCGAACAGATCTTGAGTGTGTCCATCGCGTGGGCGACGTAACCGCCGTAGAAGTTGCCGGAGGTGTAGATCTTTCTGCCTTCGCCGTCGATGATCGGGTTGTCGTTGACAGCGTTGCACTCTGTTTCGACCCATTTTTTTGAAATCTCAAGGTTGTCCCAGACGACTCCGAGGACCTGAGGCGTACAACGGATCGAGTACTTGTCCTGAATACAGAGGGAATCCTCTTTAAAAAACTTCGCGTACCGCTCGTCCTGCGCCTGAACGATCTTCGAGCCTTCGAGTTTTTTAGCCAGTTGCGCAGCACAGCGGATCTGGCCTTCAAAGGGTTTGACCTCATGCACAAGCGGCTGAAGCGGCGTACCGTCGGCATGCATCACCTCAAAAAGACCGGCAATAAAGCTCTCGTAGGCATGCAGCCAGTTCTCAAATTTCTGCATTGCGATGATGGCGATACCGCTCATCGCAGCCGTACCGTTCATGATGGCCAGCGCCTCTTTCGGCTCCAGTTCATAAGGGGCTATCCCCAGCTCTTTATAGACGTCGCCGCTGTTTCTGATCTCGCCTTTGTAATAGACCTCGCGTTCACCGACGATCGCTGCAGCGATATAGGAGAGCGGCGTCAGGTCCCCGCTTGCCCCGACGGAGCCCTGGGATGGGATAGCCGGTATGATGTCGTTGTTGAAAAAATAGGCCATGCGGTCAAGGAGATGGGAGGTAATGCCGGAGTACCCTTTCGAAAGGCTGGTAAGGCGGATCAACAGAATGCGCTTGCACTCGCCATGCGAAAGTATCTCGCCGACGCCGCAGCCGTGAAAACGGAAAAGGTTCTTCTGCAGCTCCTTCGCCTGCTCGAAAGCCGAATAGTTCGTCCCTGCTTCGCCGTAGCCCGTTGTCACGCCGTAGATAGGTTTCCCCGTTGAGATCTCGTCGAGTAGAAACTGATGTGAATCGGCTATCTTCTTGCGAAAACCCTCTTCGTTGCTGACTTCGACATGCTCGGTATGACAAAGCTCTCCATAATCGATATGCTGTGCATTGATTTTAATTGACATCTATTTTCCCATCAGAAACGGCTATTACGATAACAGCCATAAATATTTTTTGTATTTTAGCACTTTAATATCACATATCGACTGAAAAATGCCCCAAAAAAAGGGGAAGAAAATCACTATAAAGGCGACTTGTTTTCTAACAGCCACAGCACATTTTTAAAAAACAGTCATGCATGCGGTTTGCTCAGACGGCGTTTCTCTTTCAAGCGTCAATGTGGCTGGAATACCCCCTGCGCCTCAGAGACAAAAGCGTCCTATCACCACCTCTGCAATGCCGCCGCTACTGTTAATGTGAAGTTATAATATACATACAATTTGCTATAATTTTTTCCATATACAGCTTTAAGGGCCCCTCTATAAACCCTAGCCAACCGCAGAGGCGGACTAGGATTGATAGAGGGGCCCTTATGAAGGAGTCCAATGACTGAGTGTGATGTATTTATTATCGGGGGCGGCCCGGCCGGGTCTATGGCGGCTGCGAAACTGGTTCAAGCCGGCTACAGTGTCGAACTTGTCGAAAAAGTGAAATTTCCGCGCTTTGTCATCGGCGAATCCCTGCTGCCGCGCTGTAATGAGCTTTTGGAAGAGGCGGGCATGCTTGATGCTGTCAAGAGCGCCGGTTTCCAGTTTAAGGGCGGTGTCGCTTTTCAAAACGAGCAAGGCGACATCAAGGTCGTCAACTTTGAGCAGAACATGGGGCAAAAGCACAACAGCTCTTTCCAGGTGCGCCGCGAGACTTTTGACAAACTGCTCCTGGATGAAGCGCAGAGATTCGGGGCCCATGTTACGATGGAGTCGGAAGTAACGGCGTATGACGAAGCGGCGAATATCGTCACCGTCATCCATAAAGACGGCAGCGAAGAGAAGTACCATGCCAGAAAGGTGATCGACGCCTCAGGCTACGGGCGCGTTCTTCCGAGGCTGCTCGGTCTTGACAGCAGTTCGGCCCTGGCGCTACGCGATGCGATCTTCTGCCGCGTTGAGAACGACCTCCGTCCCCAGGACGGCACCGACGGCTATATCTATGTCTATGTTGTCGGCAACAACGACGCCTGGATCTGGAACATTCCGCTGAGCCCGACCGTCACCTCGGTGGGCATCGTCTGTACCGATGAATACTACCGCTCGTTTGACATGGACCAGGAAACATTCTGGGACCATATTGTCCAGAACGATCCCCATGCCTCAAAGCGTTATGCCGGTGCTAAACGCATCAACGACGTCGGCTTTATCGGCGGCTACTCTGCCAATGTCAAAAGAATGTTCGGCGAGAACTTCGTGATGGTCGGCAACGCCACCGAATTTCTGGACCCGGTCTTCTCCTCCGGTGTCACCCTGGCGCTTGAGTCGGGCGCCAAAGCGGCCGATCTGACCATCAAAGAGTTCAAGGGCGAAGCCGTTGATTGGCAGAGTGACTATCAGGACTACATGATGGTCGGCGTCGATGTCTTCAGGGAATACGTTACGGCGTGGTATGATGGCCGCCTGCAGGCCATTCTCTTCTCCAAGACACCGGGTGCCGACAAGATCGAGCGCAAAGTGGTCTCTGTCCTGAGCGGCTATGTCTGGGACACGAAGAACATGTTCGTCAACGCGCCGACAGTGGCAGTCAACGCAACGTATAAAGCGTTGACGGGGAAAGAGCCGTACTGAGATCAACCCTTCGGCTGAGGCTGAAACAGCCTTAACCGGCCAAGCCCCTCTGCTTTTTACAGCGCGACCGGACTTTCTTGATATCGAGTCTAGGAAAGTTTATTTCTGATGCCACTTCAATTTAAAATCCCCACAAAGCACATTCGAACTATTGCTGAGTTTTACGCGGACCCCGCTTTTTGTCGGGATGACCGCGTAGAGAAGCCGCTCGTTCGGCAGGACCTTCTGCACAAACTTCGCGCTCGTCACTTCATCGATCTCCTCTCCCAGTATCTCGGCAATAATGTCCATCTGCAAAAAGCCGGGGAGCAGCGGCATCCCCTCGAAATGGGCCCTAAAAACCGGGTGGGAGGCGTCGGCGAGTTCGATCCCGACAGCGTCTTCGCTCTTTTTTATGATGCGGTAGAGCCCTGCCGAGAGATAGCTTTGGCTCACAGCGGCGACCCTGTTTTTTGCAGCACGACAGAAACCTGTCCCTCTGCGACCAGCGTCTCGCCGTCAAAGGCGCTGAAGCCCGCCATGAAGAAGCTCTCCATATTGCTGATATAGCGGCACTCCATCGCAAAGGCTCTCTTTGGACTTTTCTGCTGCCATTTCGACTTGACGCTCACAAGCATCCCCATTGCCTTGGACGAAATGTTCGCCGCTTTTTTCTCTTCGGTGAGTCTCAAAAACATTGTACTCTGCGCACCGGCTTCGGAGAGCATCGAAAGCGTCGGCGCACTGTCAAAAGAGACAAGCGTCCGGGCATAATGTTCTTCACTCGCCACCACTTTTTTGACAAAAGCAACCGGCGCTTTGTGCGGCATTCTGGCTAGGGCCTGATCCAGCTCCTGCATTACCGTTTTCCGTGGATATTGATATAGTCCTGAAGGGCCCTGATCGAAGCGAACACTTTTGCAGACTCGGCGATGTTGGAGAAGACGATCCCGTACTCGTTGTCCAGGAAAATGGTCAGCTCGATGGCATCCACGGAGTCGAGGCCCAGCCCATCATGAAAAAGAGGGGCATCCTCGGCGATCTCCCCGGCATTGACACCCTCCAGGTTAAAGAGTTCAATCAGCTCAGACTTCAATCTCTCCGTCGTTATCACGTGCGCTCCTAAAGTTCCAGTGCCACAACGCACCCGCTCTTGCCTTCGCAGGCATCAAGCAGGTCGAGCATCGCCCAGAGCGAAGGGGCATACCCCTTGTGCTCTTTTTTGACTACCATTGTGTTTGCCTCTGCCTTAGTCGGCACCAGCGTCAGCGCCACACCCGATTCAAGATACTTGGTACAGCTGTTCACTTCGTCGATGTTGGGAATATTGATCGCTTCGCTGCAGACCAGCAGCGCCTCTTTGCCTTTAATCAGCGCCTGCAGCGCACCTGTCTGCAGCACATTGGCCGAAGTCGCATCGCCGCTTGAGACGGTGATTATCTCCTCCCTGTTTCCGTGGAGCAGTGAGAAGTATGAGGGCGCCGTATTGTAGACGGAGTTTTGGAAGGCAGTCGGGCTGATCGCCTCTTTGGCAGCAATGGCACCGACGATATCGGCAGTCGCCTGCATCTCCCCGTAAGCCGAACCGTAAACAACAGGCCCCTCGCTAAAGCCGCACCGGTCGGCAAGATAGACCATGATACGTGCCGAACGTGTCAGCCGGCGTCGCAGCATCATCATAGGAACGATCCGTTTTTCGTCGAGGTATTCGCAGCTCTCATCTGCCGCTACCTTCGCCATAGCCTTGATCATAAAGTTCATCTTCATTTGAGCGCTCCAAAGACCAGTGCGGTGTTGTTGCCGCCGAAAGCGAAGGAGTTGGAGAGGACATACCTGATCTTCTGATCGGCTGCTTCAAGCGGAAGGTTGACGTTCAAGTTTTCGGCTTCTTGCAGTGAGGCCTGCGGTGCGATTTTCTGGCGTTTGATCACTTCGCAGGCGATCACCGCTTCGAGAGCGCCGGAAGCGCCAAGCGTATGGCCGGTGATCGCCTTCGTCGAACTCATGCACGGGTTGTGCGGCAGCAGGGTCGCCACCGCCAAAGCCTCCACCGTGTCATTGGCCGGGGTTCCGGTTCCGTGGGCATTGACATAGTCGATATCGGCAGGCTCGATGCCCGCATCTTCGATCGCTTTTTGCATGCAGCTGATCGCGCCGCCGGCTTCCGGGTCGGGGTTGGTCATGTGAAACGCGTCTGAACTTCCGGCACTGCCGCAAAGTTCAACACTCTCCTCTGTCTGCCGATCCTGCAGCAAAACAGCGGCGATACCCTCTGCCACGTTCATCCCCTTGCGCCCTTTTTGAAAAGGGGTGCACTTCCCGTCCGACAGGACACCAAGCGCCTGAAAACCGCAGACCGTGGTGTAGCAGAGCGCATCGGCACCGACCACGAGAACATTGTCATACGCACCGATATTGATCAGCCGCTGTCCCAGCATCAGGGCATTGGCGCTTGAGGTACATGCCGTTGAGATGGAGCGGCTCCCTTGAAACCCGAAAACAGCGTTCAGGGTGTCGGAGATGACAGAGACGGCATGCTCTTTGGGATTGATGTTTTTGTAGCTCTGCTCTTTGAAAAAGATCTGTTCGCTTTTCCCGATGCCGCCGACAGAGGAGCCGACGATCAGAAGCGTCTCTTTGAAGTCATCGAGAGCGCTTTTGCGCAGTACCGCCTGCGTCACTGCGACAAGTGAAGTAAAAAACTCTTCCGGCGCAAAAGTGCCCAGTCCGGCTTTATGCTCCGGCATGTAGCTTGTGTCGATCGTGATACCGCTCTTCTTGGCATAGACAGCCTCCATCAGCGCAGCGGTGTTTCCGGCGCAGCTGAGCGATTCATAGGCATTGACAAAGACACGTTTTTTTTGCATATAAGACCCTCTAAATGTTTTCGTAATGTAGCACAGCGGCACTAAATACGAGGTAAAATCAGTGCGGCAGGCACTGCACGCTGATAAGGCGGAAAACCTCCTCGAACTGCTCGATAAAGATCAGTTCCCCCTCCCCCTCTTTGATAAAACGGACCAGGACATAAAGCGCCGCCGTTTCATAAAAACCGCACTCCGATTCATACCGGAAACGTTCCCTATCCTTTGACTCCAGCAGAGCGCTGACGGTCGCCTCGCTGCAGCGCAGTCCGAAGGCCACCTTTACCGATTTCTGCACCCCGCCGAGATACGATTTGACCTCGGACAGGCTCATCGCCTCTCTGACGATATCCAGTGAAGCCTGGGCCCCCTCTTTGCGGCTGTTGAGCAGCATCCAGTTGCTCCCCTCGCCCATGGCCTGGTCACCGCAGATGCCCAGGAACTTTCTGGTAAAGCTGACCGGTTCAAGCAGTTCGTCCACCCCGCCGACAAGCACCTGCGTCTGTGCACCTGTCTGCAGATCGTTTTGCGCCAGCAGCAGGGTCATGTAGACAACGAACCCGTGCTGCGTCAGATTGAGATTCCTGCCGTGAAGGTTCAAAAGCTGGGCGGTATAAAAGCCCGCCGTGTTGCTCAGCGAGTTGATGAAGTCGACCGGCCTGGGCGGCTGCTTTAGCACATGCTGCTGATCGCGCAGACGGGTAAAGACCGCCAGATCCCCCTGGCCAGAGGCCATGTAGAGCGCCGTTTCAGGCTCCAGCTTCGTATCGCCGACTGTACGGTAGGCGCCCAGGAGCGCCATCTGAATATAGCGGTCCGTCCGTCTGTACGGATTGCCCGTTGCTTTTTTCAGCGTCGCTTTGACGTCGAAAGCGTCACCCTCTTTAAGGTTGAGAGAGCCAATATTGTGGATGTATATCATGCTTTGACCTTCTCGATGACAATGGAGGTGTTGTTGCCGCCGAAGCCGAAATAGTTCAGCATGAAGAGGCCGCTGTCGCAGGCCCTCTTCTTTGTGATCGGGCTCCACTGCAGCGTTTCGTCCGGAGTGCTGAAATTCAGCGAAGCCGGTATAAACCCGTTGTCGACGCACTCCATCAGCAGCAGCATCTCGCTCGCACCGCAGCTGCCGAGGGTGTGTCCGATGTAGGGTTTGAGCGAGAAAAACGGCGGAGGGGTGTCAAAGACCTGTTTCATCGCGTTTATCTCCGCCCGGTCATTGAGCGCACTCGCGGTGCCGTGGGCTTTGACCGCCGTGATCTCCCCGGCCTCGACCTTGCTGTTCTTAAGAGCGACCGCAATGACCTGACCGATACTTATTCCGTCAGGGTTGGCTCCTGTCACGCTGTGGGTCTCGCAGTTGCTCATGGCGCCCCGGTAATGCCAGCTTGAGTCCGCGACATCGCTGCGGCTGAGAAAGAGCGCGCTCAGCGCTTCGCCCTGCACGATCCCGCTGCGGTCACGGTCGAAGGGCGCGATCTTCTCCGCAGAGAGCAGCTGCATCGAGCCAAAGCCCTCGAAGGTGACCGGGGCGAAAAACTCGAACCCGACCACCAGGGCATAATCGATGATCCCGCCTTCAAGCATCGAAGCGGCATCGATGACGGCATTGGCACTCGAGGTACAGGCGGTATTGTAGGTCAGCGAAAAGCCCTGCAGTCCGAACTGCTTGACCAGATAATCGGCATAATAACCGTTTCCGACACGCGCGCATTCGATCTTCGCTTCCTGCGAACCGTCAAAGTTCTGTCCAAGCGGGACGACCAGCGAGAGATCGTTTGAAGAGCTTCCCAGAAAAAGCCCGCATCGGCTGAGTGCTTCCGGCGGGAGTGAAACCCTGTCGATCGCTTTTTGCACTACCTCTTTGAGATAGCGAAGCGGCAGATCCAGCGACGTCGTCCGCTGACCCTCGTCAATGGCGTAATAGGGGAATGAGAGCGTCTCATCATTGAGCAACATCGTCCTGTTCACCGTCTTGTAGGTGCCCTTTTCAAGATGTTCCATGCGTTCGCGTCCCTCGCCCAGAGCACTGAGGATCTCGCCGCCGAGTATGCTTACCATCGTGACCTCACTGCGGCTGAATAAAATCAGCCAGTTCGTTGATCGTCGTCACCACGCGGCGGAACTCTTTGGTGTCGCCCAGACGTATATGGAATTGGTTCTGCAGTCCCATAGAGATCTGCAGGGCATCCAGGGAGTCAAGCTCAAGGCCGCTCGCATCGGAAAACAGCAGTGCGTCATCGGCTATCTCTTCGGGTTCGAAATCTTCTTTTTCACACTCTTCTATGATCATCTTTTTCAGACGCAGTTTAAGCGCCTCATCAAGCGAACCTCTCATGCAACCCTCCTTATTTTATAGGTAAATATCAATGCCGCGACGAAGAGCGATACGATGCCGAAAAGGCTGAGTGCGACCACCTCGTTAAGGACATCGCCGATGCCGCCGCGGCGCAGAAAGATATCGAGAAACCCTTCCAGCCCCCAGGACATCGGTGAGACATTGGCAAAATCCTGCATAAACTCCGGCATGATGAACTTCGGCACCATCACCCCGCCGATCGCCCCCAAAAGGATGTTGATGATGCCGCCGATGGTCGTCGCCTGTTCCACACTGTCGACGCTCACCGCGATCAGGATCGACAGGCCGATGGCGGAGAGGCTCAGCGCCATGGAGACGGCGATCAGCCCGCTGACCGAGCCGCCGATGCTCAGCGGTGCCGCTCCGAACAGCGGCACAACAAAGACACCTACGCCTATCATCACCCAGACCTGCAGCTGGTTGATCAGCATGTAGGGTGCGATCTTGCCGCCGAAGAGGACAGGAAGCGAGACGTTCATCGTGCTCAGCCGCATCAGCGTGTTCTGCTTTCGCTCGTTGATGAAGATCGTCGACATCGGGATAATAACGAAAAAGAGGCTGAAGACGATCCACGACGGCACACTCTGCTGGGTCGACGTCGGTTTTTCGTCTTCGGCAAGCGACGCATAATGGATCTTCATCATCGCAGCTTCGTCAAAACTTGTTTTCCCCGCATTCGCCTCCCCGTTACGCCCCCCTCTCTGCAGCTCCTGCGCCAGGTTCACGGCATCAAGACGCACCTGCATCAGAGCGCTCAGTATCTGTGTTTTAAAGAGGACGAGATGGCTCTGCCCGATGTCGGACGCCACCTCGATCTGCAGCGGTACGGCCCCGGCTTCGTTTTGGGCGAACTGCGATTTGAACCCTTCGGGGATGATGACGATGAACTGCACCTCCTCCTCTTTGGGTGTGCCGAGATGATCGCTGCTGATATTGTGTTCCTGCATCAGCCTGTTGGCACGCAGTTTTGTCACAACGGAGAGGCTTTCGAGCGAGTTGTCACGGTCGACCACCGCATACTCGATCAGGGCCTTCTCTTCGTTAAAGACATCTTTGAGCGCCAGGGACATGATCAGGATAAAGACGGCCGGCATCACGAAAAGTGCGGCGAGGGCATGTTTGTCACGGCTGACAAGAAGGAACTCTTTGATAAGCATCGCCTTAAACATCGGATCTGCCTTTCGAGGTCAGGCTGATAAAGAGCGATTCGAGTGTCGTCGTGCCGTAGCGGATCTGCCTGACAGCGATACTGTTTGCTTCCAACAGCGCCAGCGCTTTTGCGACCGTACGGCTCGCTTTACCGTGAAGCAGCAGCGAAGCCTCATCGATGACACTGAGGTTCTCCATTTCACTGCAGCAGGCTGTCAAAAAAGCCAGCGGTGTCTCGTAGATCTCGATGACCAGCTCGTCGGCGCTCTCGTTCGAGAGCATACTCGCTATGCTGCCTTGCCTGATGATGCGCCCGGCATTGATGATCGCCACCTCATCGCAGATCTTCTCGATCTCCGGCATGTAGTGCGAGGTGTAGACAACGGTCTTGCCCGACGCTTTGAACGACTTGATCGTCTCGAGTATCTCATTGCGCGACTCCGGGTCGATCCCCACGGTAGGCTCGTCAAAAAAGAGAATGTCCGGGTCGTTCAACAGACCGATCGCGATATTGAGACGCCGCTTCTGCCCGCCCGAGAGTGTGGCGGCTTTCTGGTTGAGCATGGAGCCCAGACGGTTCGTCTCGACCGCATAGGCGATACTCTTTTTAAGAAGAGCGGCCTGAATATTCTGGATCCCGCCGAAAAACCTCAGGTTCTCCATTACGGTCAGGTTGTCGTAAAAGGCAAGGCTCTGCGGCACAAGGGCGCACCGTTTACGGATCTCCGTCAGATTTTTGGAAAGCGGCAGACCGAAGACCGAGACCTCGCCCCCGTCAAACCTCGGTCAAACCGTTGAGGATCGATATCAGCGTCGTCTTGCCGGCACCGTTTGGCCCCAGAAGGCCGAAGACACTCCCCGCTTTTATCTCAAGCGAAAGATGGTCAAGCGCGACCTTTTCGTCATAGCGTTTGAGCAGGTTGTTTATCTTGACCATCAGAAAGCCGTCAGCAGTTTTTTGTAGACCTCGGCCTCCTGGTCTGCGACCGATTCCAGTTTTTCGCCGATGGCATCAAAATCGATCGCTTCGCTCTTTTTGGAACGGATCGATTTGGCGATCATCAGTGCAAACTCGCGCCAGGCATCACCCGTTGCGGTCATCATCTTCGAGGCTTCCATCAGGACATCATTGTCCAGGATCTCCGATGCCTCCTCCAGGAAAGAGGCATAGATATAGCGGAACCCGGCCCCGCCGGTGCCGATCTCCTCCTGCATGCGCACGATATGTCCCAAAAAGAGTTTGGCATAGCGGCGGTCTTTGGTCTCGAGCTTTCGGATATGTTTCGCCAGGAAGCGGATCCCCCTGAGCCCGGCGATCGGCACCGGTGTCTTCAGCATCATCTTTGCCGTCTTCCTGATCGTTTTCGGGATCACAGTCGTATAATCAACATTAGAGGGGACATGGCTCGGGTAGTAGAGCAGCCCTTTTGGTGCCATCATCCCTTTGACAAAACGTGCCTTTTGCAGCGCCTTTTCATCCGCCTCGACACTGTGTTCGAAAACGGGGTCGCTGATCTGATACATCATCTCCTTTTTGCCGTAGACCAGCAGGTTGTGCGCATTAAAATGAAAACGCATCTCCTCTGGAAAATAAGGGAGCCAGAAGACCGATGTCTGCGCTCCGACGACTCGGCCCTCTTCAAGCAGAGCGTCAAGACGTTTCGTTCCCGCCTGCGGATCCGAGAACTTCTCCAGTGTCATCTTGACGCCGATGTTCTTTTGCAGCCCTTTGATGATCGCCTTTGGCATGGAGCGGTAGGCGATCAGCGGCATACCGCCGAGTTTGATAAAAGGGAGGTAGGCAAAAACCAGGGCGCCCGAGAGGCCGAAGACCATCGGTTCGGAGAGTTTAAGACCGTGGTGCGAGAGCATCGACGACATCACACCGCTCTCGCAGTGGGCCGCATGCTGATGCTTGAAATCGGTCGGTATGGTGTTCATTATGACTCTCTTGAAGGAAGTAGTTTAAGATCATCGATGCTAAGGCCTAAAGCTTCGCTGTATCGTGCCAACACTCTGTCGGACAGCTTAGCATAGACCGAGGGAGAGAAATGGCGTTTCACCCGCCACTGGAACATGCCGACCGATTGAGCCAGGACAATGAGGTCCATACGCTGTGCGTACATGTGGTAAAACAGCGGCGACTTCTCGCCGCTTTCTACCGCTTCATAGGCCTCTCCTGCCAGACGTTCCAGCTCGTTGAGCGCCTGTTTTGTCACCTCTTCTTCGACATGCCAGCCGCTCGAAGCGACGACCCCGTAGTGGCCCTCATCATCGGTCGCGTAGACCGCTTTTTTGTTTTCGGCATAGGTCGAGATGTGGTCCTGCGGAACTTTTTTGATCTCCATCAGACGACGCTCAGCTGCATAAAGGCGGTCGAAAAGCGACCGCTTTCCGGGATATAGCAGAGAAGTTTCTCCCCTGTTTTCAACCTGCCGGAGTGGAAGAGTTCTTCAAGGATAATGTAGATCGAAGCCGAGCCGGTATTGCCCTTGGCAGGCAGGTTGGTAAACCACTTCTCCTGGGCGATATCGCAACCGGCCTCTTTCATCCCGGCATAGACCTTGTCACGGAAGTAACCGGAGGAGTAGTGCGGCAGAAAGTAGCTGATCTCATCAGGGTCGAGCGTCCCCTTTTTGATCAGCTCTTTGAGCGGCCTTGTCACCGTGTATTCGATGATGTTCTCATTCAGGAGTTTGACATCCTGCTTGACGGAGAAGATCGACTGCGCAAGCCACTCCTGGGGTCTGTATTCGCGCCACCCTTTCAGCGAGCCGTCTTCGAGCTTTTCACAGCCGGCATACATACAGGCATCAAGCTCATTGGCATAGGATTTCTGGACAATCCAGTCGATCTTGAGGGAGATTCCCTCCCGGTTGGGCACGGCGCTCATCAGGACCGCGCCCGCACCGTCACTGAGCATCCAGCGCAGGAAATCTTTCTCGAATGCGATCTCAGGCTGGCGCTCGAGCTTCTCGACACGCGATTCGACCTCCTCTTCGAAGTTCTGCGCACGCATCACCGAAGAGGCATTTTCAGAGCCTGTCGCGACGGCGTTACTGCTTAAACCGCTCAGAACGGACATATAGCCGTACTTCAGGGACATAGTTCCCGAGAGGCAGATCCCTGATGTGGCGATCACCTCACAGCTGGGAATACCGAGTTCGCCATGCACCATCAGGGCATGGTTCGGCAGGAGCTGATCGGGCAGTGTCGTGCCGCAGGCGAGCAGTTCGATCGTATTGATATCAAAAGCACCGGTGTCAAGTTTGCGAACAGCTTCTGCCGCCAGCTGTGCGTTGGTGTGGGTCGTCCTGCCGCTCTTTTTGTCGATCGCATAGTGGCGCGTCTTGATATGGTTGGAACGCAGGATCAGTTTCTTGGCACGGGAGGGACGAAGCCCCACCTGCCCCAGAACACTCTCTATTTCGCTATTGCTAACGGCCTCATTGGGCAAGAATGCCTGAATATCATTAATATAAACGTTTCTATTCACTGCTTCAACTACCTTCCCGATGGCTCTTCATAATAGGCTACACTCTTCTCGATCGCATGCTTGCGCAGCGGATAGATCACTTTTCGGATCAATATATTCAACGGTACGATCGTCAACACCAGTGTCGCCAGAAATATGGCATAAACGGTGATAACAATCTTTCGTGCGAATGACCCCGGAAGACCCGCTTTCTGGATCAGCTTGCCCCAGATCATGAAAGAGCGCGTCGCGATCTTCTCCGTTGCGACCAGCTTTCCGTTGACAGTGACCGCACCCATGTTTTTCAACAGGGGCTTTTTCGCCTTCTCTTCGTCATTTTCAAGCGCCTGCAGAAGACGGTCACCGAAACGCACGCTCTCTTGCAGATCTTTTTCCGAAACACCCGCCGCCGGCAGAAAGAGAAATGGATCTTTTTTGCCTGTCAACAGCCATCGAGGCGTGGTCAGAAAAGCGTAGATCGGGCCGCCCTGATCGGTCAGGACCACATTGTCGATCAGGGTCGCACCGAGATCGCCGATGATTTTTTTCATCTTCTCCTGCGCCATCACCCACATGTCCCGGCAGGCGATCAGGGTCACAACAGGCTTGCCTTTAAAGAGCTGCTTCGCCTGTTCACTTTTCATAAAGCCGGTAACAGGGATCGACGGGGCCAGGAACCAGACGGTGTAGCCGATGATGATAAGGTCATAATCATCTGCCAGATCATCGATCGGCTTTACGTCGCAGCCGTTCAGGTAGATCGCTTCGGGAAAAGCATCAAAAAAGGGGTAGAACGGCCATGGGTAGGGGTATGCCTTTACCGGGGTGATCTTACGGTAGTCAACTGCCACATCACTGCTTTCTTTGAGCGGTTTCGTCACATGATCCACCATATTTTTCAGCTGCCCGCTCTGCGAATAATAAAGAACCAAAACTCTTTTCATAGCTACCCATAAATCAATTTAAATCAGTTATTTATTTTACCGAACATCTCCATAAAATATACTAAGTGATGCCGGCGCAATCATCGTATTTTCAGGACTTCAAGAGGAGTCTGCCCATATCGGTTCATCCTATGTGCGCCAGAACCGATAAGATATGGAGGTGCTTGTCAGGCATCGAAAAATGTACTGTATCGGAAGCTTTGGAAGAGGCCGGAAAGAGCGCATTAGCGCCGGTTCAACATCTAAAGAGGCGGAAGAATAATTTAGAACAGCAGGGTTTGCACTCGAAAGGTTGATGTTTGGTCATAGCTTGACCGTTTGTAGAAAAGGCTTTAATTCGCTAGATGGTTATTTTCATTCACCGGCGCAAAGCGGCTTCTATACGTTTTGATGCGCATTGATATAATTGCACAGAGATGTAACGGTAGCGAAGATCGATTCAGCGTCCGCGATATTGGTCACTTTGACACCAAACTCTTTTTCGATGACCATTGTCAATTCGATCGCATCAACAGAGTCCAGACCCAACCCTCCATCACCGAAAAGAGGATCAGTATCACTGATGTCGTTTGGCTCAATATCTTCAAAGTTCAGACCTTCAATGATCTTCACTTTTAAAACATCCGTAGTTACCATATTTTGCCCTGTTATTTTTTTGGAAGTGTACCACAGCCTCGTTGAGATGCCGTTTAATAGACCTTCCAGGCCTCAGCGGAAACCTCTTTGTCCCGGTTCGCATAGAGCAGTTCCAAAAAATAGTCGCGATAGACCTCGATGGCCCCCAATGATTTCAGATGGGCAGTCGGCACCTGGGCATCGACAAAGGCGTAGCCCCAATCTTTCAGCTTCGCGACCAGTACGGCAAAAGCCACTTTTGAGGCATCACTCTTTTTGGCGAACATCGATTCCCCGCAGAAGACAGCTCCGACGCTGACCCCGTAGAGTCCGCCGACCAGCTCGCCCTTGTAATAGGCCTCGACCGAGTGCGCTCTGCCCAGGCTGTTCAAGACGCTCATCGCCTCGATCAGTTCGGGCTGTAGCCAGGTCCCCTGCTGCCCGGGGCGGTGGACGCTCGCACAGGCTTCAAGTACCTCAACAAATGACGTATCAAAACGTACATCAAAATGTTTCATTCTTTTTTTAAGGGAGGGACGCAGTCTGAAGTCGTCAAGATGCAGGATCAGACGGGGGTCCGGCGACCACCAGAGGATGGGATCACCCGCACTGTACCAGGGAAAGATCCCCTCTCTGTAGGCCAGATAGAGCCGCGAAGGGCTCAGGTCACCGCCGTAAGCGACGATTCCGTCTTCGTTAGCTTCATCCGGATGGGGAAAGCTGAGCTGATAGCCGAGTTTTCTGATCATTCACTGTAGTTGAAAAGGAGGCCGTCGTCGTAATCGACAACGACCTTGCCACCATTTTTCAAAACTCCAAAGAGCATCGCATCCGTTAACGGGTCTTTGATCTTCTCCTGGATCACGCGCGAGAGCGGACGGGCGCCCATAGCAACGTCATAGCCCATCTCAGCCAGATAGCCGCGCACTTTTTCACTGATCTCGACATGCACTTTTTTCTTGGAGAGCTGTTCATTGAGTTCAACAATAAATTTGTCGACGATCGCTTCAACGACACTGATCTTAAGCGGAGCAAAATCGATGATCGCATCGAGCCGGTTCCTGAACTCAGGGGTAAAAAAGGCTTTAAGCTCTTCGCCTCTGGAGAGGGACTGGTCCGCCTTGAAGCCCATGACGCTTGCGGCTGTGGCGCCGACATTCGAGGTCATGATCAGGACGACATTTTTAAAATTGGCCTTATAGCCGTTGTTATCCGTCAATGTCGCACTGTCCATCACCTGCAGCAGAATATTGACAAGGTCCGGATGCGCTTTTTCGATCTCGTCGAGCAGCAGCACCGTGTAGGGGTGCTTACGGATCACTTCCGTCAGCAGCCCTCCCTGTTCATAGCCGACATAACCCGGAGGTGCGCCGATAAGACGTGAAAGGGCATGTTTCTCCATATATTCGCTCATATCAAAGCGCTCAAAGTGAATGCCCATCTCATCGGCCAGAGATTTGGCAAGCTCTGTTTTACCTACGCCGGTCGGCCCCGAAAAGAGAAAAGATGCGATCGGCTTTTCGCCGGCATTGAGTCCGGCACGGGCACGTTTAATAGCCTGAGCAACCTTCTCAACCGCCGTATCCTGGCCGATAACATGTCCCTTCAGATCGGCTTCCAGGGTTGCGAGTTTTGCAGTGTCGTCTTCGCTGATGCGCGACGTCGGCACGCCCGTGATCTTGGAGATCACGCTCTCTATGTCATGCGGTGTGACATTCAGGCGTTTGGTCTTTTGCAGGTGGAATGACGCCCCTGCCTCATCGATCAGGTCGATCGCCACATCCGGCAGGAAACGATCACTGATATACTTCTTGGAGAGCTCCACCGCCGCCTGAAGTGCTTTATCGGTATACTTGACACCGTGGTGCTCTTCATATTTTGGACGCAGCCCTTTCAGGATCGTGAGACTGTCTTCCATAGAAGGCTCGTCCACATCGATGCGGGCAAAACGGCGGCTCAGCGCTCTGTCTTTTTCAAAAGCATTTCGGTATTCCGCAAAGGTTGTCGCCCCCATGCACTTAAGTTCGCCCGAGGCTAGCGCAGGCTTTAGCTGGTTGGAGGCATCCATGCTGCCGCCACTCACCGCACCGGCACCCACCAGTGTGTGGATCTCGTCGATGAAAAGAATGGCGCCTTTGGTACTTTTAAGCTCATCGATCACACCCTTGAGGCGTTTCTCGAAATCGCCGCGGTATTTGGTTCCCGCCAGCATGGCCGAGAGGTCAAGTGCAAAGACCGGTGCCTTGTGCAGGATCTCAGGCACATCATCTTCGTTGATCCGCAGTGCCAGCCCTTCGGCAATCGCCGTCTTTCCGACGCCCGGTTCACCGATAAGGAGCGGGTTGTTCTTCTTGCGGCGGCAGAGCGTCTGAACGACGCGCTCGATCTCATCGTTGCGTCCGATCACCGGGTCTATTTTTCCTTCTTTCGCTTTTTCAACCAGATTGATCGTATATTTATCAAGATAGCTTTCTGTGTCATCACCGTTACTGACACTGCTGTCGACATCCTGATGGGAGATCACCTCCAGAACATCCAGACGCGAGATCTCATGATCATTAAGCAGCGCTATCGCAAAGGTGTGTTCCTCTTCAAAGACAGCCGCCATCAGATCACCGACATCAGCCTGCTCTTTTTGCGCACTGCGAATATGCTTGATCATCTTATCGATCATACGCGAAAGCGCAACGGTCTCGAATGGTTCCTGATTGACATCTTCTGGAAGCGGTTGCATTGTCTCGTTCAGATAAGCTGCTACTGCCTCTCGCATGGCATCAACATCCCCGCCGCACTCTTTGATAATGGCAATACCCTCTTTTGAACCAAGCAAGGCAAAAAACACATGTTCGATGGTGAGGTACTCATGGCGCTGATCTTTAGCATAGGTCAGCGCTTTTTGGAAAATACTGTTTAATTCTGCACTGATCATCTTACGCCTCTTCCATTGTTGCTTTAAGCGGATAACCCTGTTCACGTGCAAGCTTGCTTACCTGCATCACCTTGGTCTCCGCCACTTCATAGGTATATACACCGCAAACACCCCGCTCTTTCTTGTGAACATCGAGCATGATCTGTTCTGCTTCCTGATAGTTTTTATGAAAGATGTTCATCAGGACATCGATGACAAAATCCATAGACGTATAATCATCATTCAGCAGAAAGACAACATACTGCTTCGGCTCCATCAAAGAGAGCTCGCCTTCTAATTCATGTTTAGTGCTCAAAGATTATCCTGATTATATTATTTTAATAAATGTATCAATGTTTGGGTGTGCTTTCGCTTAAAATTTGGAGTTAAGGGGGTCTTCAAAGAGTGGATCTTTCAGCGAGAGGAGAAGCGCAGGCCTTGAAAAAGGCGCTTGATGCTGCGGCAGTGTTCAGACCGCCGCAGCCTGAATGAAGTCCTCAATAATATCATCCGGGTTTTCAAGCCCGATCGAGATGCGGATGAGTCCGGGGGTAATGCCCAGGAACTTGCGCGTCTTTTCATCAAAATCGCTGTAGATCGTTGAGGCCATGTGCAGCGCCAGGGTACGGCTGTCACCTATGTTCGCCGTTATTGTCGCCAGTTTGGTACGGTTCAGGAACGCATAGGCCGCCTCCTGTGTTCCCATATCGATCGTCAGCAGGGTGCCGCACCCTTTTGCAAACTGCGCCTGATAGCGCACATTCTGCTCATGCCCGTTTAGAGAAGGATGGTTCACATTGATCCCTTTCGCATGGAGTGCCGCTGCGATCTTTTCGACACTGCTGACCACACGGTCCATTCTCAGCGGCAAGGTCTCAAGACCCAAAAGTGTCAAATATGACGAAAATGCCGAGGCACTCATGCCGAAATCACGCATAGCCCGTTTTTTGGCATTGGCGATGAGGGCCATCCTGCCCATCTTGTTGATGAACTTATGAACCTCTTCGTAACGTGCACTTTTGAACTTGTCTTCACCTTCACAAATGGCACGAAAAACCGCTGCACCTCCTAGAACCGATGCGTTGCCGCTGATGATCTTCGTTGTCGAATAGACGACGATGTCGGCACCGAGTTCAAGCGGCGCAACACTCATAGGGGTGATGGTGTTATCGACGATCAGGACGATACCGTGTCGGCCTGCGATGTCGGCGATCGCGCGTATATCCGGCAGACGCATGTTCGGGTTGCCGACCGACTCTAAAAAGATGATCTTTGTACTCTCGTCAATGGCGTCTTCGATCTTTTCAAACGCATCCACATCAAAGAACTGTGTCGAAATGCCGAAGCGCGACAGTGTCTCTGAAAAGATAGGAGTAGGTTCCGCCGAAGAGACCGCCTATGCTGATGATACTGTCACCGCTTTTCAACAGCGACATTGTGGCAAGTGCGGTTGCCGCCATGCCCGAACTGGTCGCAACCGCACCGGCGCCGCCGTCCATCTCGGCCAGAATGTTCTCCAGTTTTGCGGTTGTCGGATTGCCCATGCGCGAATAGAGCGGCTTTTTGATACTGCCGTCAAATATTCCCTCTGCCGTTTCGGGCGTGCCGTATCCAAATGCTGCAGACTGCGTGATCGCCGGGCTGACAGCCCCCTCTTTGCTTCCAACATTTTGCACAAAATAGGTACTAAACTCTTCGAAATTGTTCATCAACAAACCTCTGTTCAGGGCTTTGAGAGCTACCCTGACGTAAAATAATGCAAAATTATATCTAAAAGAATTTTGTGTGGCAAAACGAATCTTTATCACCGCGACCAGCACCGACATCGGCAAGACCTTTGTGACGATGCATCTGCTTAGGCAGTATGCTTCCGCGGGCTACCGCGTAGGTGTCATCAAACCGATAGAGACGGGCGTCGAAACCTTGCCCTTGGATGGCACGAAACTTCTTACGCTCGTCCGATCGCTCAATCCGGCCATGGCTGCGATCACACTGGACGATGTCGTGCCGATACGATTCGAACTTCCTGCGGCACCCTACTGTGCCAATGCCGCACAAAGTATCGACCTTGCTCCCGTAGACAGTGCCATTGAGAAGATCGAAGCGTACTGTGACATTCTGATCATCGAAGGTGCCGGCGGCCTCTATGTTCCCATCGACAGGGATACAATGATGATCGATCTTATCGAGCGCTACAGTACAAAGGCCTTACTGGTCTCACACTGCCGTCTCGGCTGCATCAATGACACGCTTCTCTCCATCAAAGCAATGCAGGTAAAATCGCTCGACTTCATCTGGACCCTTAACTGCCGTCAGGACGATCACAGTTTCCATAAGACCTCTGAGCCCTATTTCAAAGACAACTTTCCGGATTTCACGATCTTCGAACGCGATATTGTCAAAATAGCCAAAGCACTTTTGCTATAATCTCATTACTATAATCTCAAGGGGAATCGATGCGCCATCTTATACAAACCAACGACTTCAGCACGGCAGAGATCGAAGAGCTATTAAGCGATGCCGCAGCGTTTGCACAAGGTGGCTTTAACCGAATCCTGCAGGACAAGATCATCATCACCCTCTTCTTTGAGAACTCAACCCGAACCAGAAGCTCTTTTGAGATCGCAGCCAAACGCCTCGGAGCAGAGATCGTTCATCTCGATGTCGCCAAAAGCTCAACCAATAAAGGCGAGACCCTTGTCGATACCGCGACAAATCTTGACGCGATGGGCCCCAATGCCATCATTGTCCGCCACGCCGATGCAGGTGTTCCGAAGATCCTCTCCAAACACACCAGAGCTTCGATCATCAATGCCGGAGACGGGGCCCACGCCCATCCTACGCAGGCGCTGCTTGATCTTTTCACCCTCAAGCAGCACTTTGGCGATGTCAAAGGCAAGCGAATCGCCATTGTAGGCGATATCAAGAACTCCCGCGTTGCCAACTCCAACATCGAACTGCTTAGCCGTTTCGGTCTCGAGGTCACTTTGGTCGCACCGCCGCAGTTCATGCCCGCGACTTCACTGAAAAAGAGCTACCATATAAAAGATGTCATCGACAAGGTGGACATCATCATGAGCCTTCGCACCCAGACTGAGCGCCACTCCCAACAGTCCTATGCCTCACTCAAAGATTACGCGAGTGATTTTTGTATTACCAAAGAACTTGTCGGTGACCGGGATCTGATTCTGTTGCACCCGGGACCGGTACACCGCAATATCGACATTGACGATGCTCTTTTGGCTGATAAGCGGTGTAAGGTCCTGGAGCAGGTCGCCAACGGGGTCTCGATGCGCATGGCCGTGCTCAAAAAACTGCTCTATTGATGCAAGAGAGAATCTCCAGGCTTGCCGCTGAGGGCACCCCCTTTCTGTTGATCAGTGACTTTGAAGCAAAGAAGATTCTTGTCTACACAAAAGAGGAGCTGGAAAAAGAGGATATCGAGTTCAGTTTCCTCCCTTCACCGCTGTCGGAAGCCACGACACTGACAAAACTGCCAATCGACTTTAAGACGTATAAGATCGGTTTTGACAAGATCATCGAACATATCAGAGCGGGGGAGACCTACCTGTTGAACTATACCTGTTCCACCCCGATCGAGACGCCCCTTACACTCAGCGAAATCTACCGAAAAGCCCATGCCAAGTTCAAACTGCGTTTTAAAGATGTATTTATCTGTTTTTCACCTGAACGCTTTATCAAGATTGACGGCGAGACAATCTCCGCCTACCCGATGAAGGGGACGATTGATGCCGCCTTGCCAGATGCAAAAGAGCAGATTCTGGCCAATGAAAAAGAGATGGCCGAACATATCATGGTCGTCGATCTGCTTCGAAACGATCTTGGCATAGTCGCCCGTGATATCAAAGTAGAGAGATTTCGCTATATAGACCATCTAAAAACCGGACAGAAAGAGCTGCTTCAAGTCAGCTCAAAAATTACCGGCAGACTTCCCTCAGACTGGCGCCATGATTTTGGCAGGATCATTACCGCACTGTTGCCGGCCGGCAGTATCAGTGGGACCCCGAAAAAAAGCACCGTAGCGCTCATTAAAGAGATAGAAGCGCATGAGCGCGGTTTTTTTACAGGCATCTTCGGTTATTTTGACGGCAGCAATTTTGACAGTGCCGTCATGATCCGTTTTATAGAAAAACAGGCAGATCAGCTCATCTATAAAAGCGGCGGCGGCATTACACTTGACAGCAATGCTGAAGATGAATATCAAGAGATGCTCGATAAAATCTATATTCCATGATCAAAAAAACTTAATCTAACATTTGTTACAGTAAAATAATATACAAAGGTGGTGTTTTGTGTCTATGCTTAAGCGATTCTTTTTATATTTTATAAACAGCGGACTGGAGTTCAATGAGGGGCAGCGCGAACTCAAAGCCCGCCATAATACGATCAATATTACGATTCTGCTCGCTATCTTCGGATTGTTGTTTGGAATCACCGTCAATCTTATCACACACGGTTCAACAAAAGGTGTCATATTAGATCTGGTCGGAATCGCGGTACTACTCATCACGTCAATGTTCTTACGGTTTGCAAAAAAGCATTTTGAACTTATCACAACGATCTTTGCCATTGAATTTCTGCTCCTGTTCGATCTCCTTGTCGTTGTTTCAGAACCCTCCGACCTGAAACACATGTGGCTTCTGACCTACCCTGCTCTCATCTTTTTTTACAAAGGGGACAGATCTTGGATCGCATGGATCGCTCTTCTTATTTTATCTTTGTATCTTACGAAACTGCAGCCTTTCATTCCGATCCAGTACAGCATGCGTGACATAACATACCTCTCTGTCGTTTTAAGCATAATGACCATCGTCATCTACTTTTATAAAAACCGTATCGATGTTGGAAATGCGACAATACGTACACAAAAAGAGCAGCTTGAAAAGCTGACTGCCGAGCTTGAGAGCAAAGTCCTGGCAAAAACAGAAGAGCTCCGAAAACTCAATGCCGAGCTTGAAGACAAAGTCGAAAAAAAAGCGCAGCAGATCGTAGAAAAAGATGCTGTGATCCTGACCCAGTCCCGTCAAGCCGCCATGGGCGAGATGATCAGCATGATCGCCCATCAATGGCGCCAGCCCCTCTCTACGATCACCCTGCAGATCTCCAACATCAAAATCAAATCGATGTTGGGCCACGCTTCCGTTGAAGAGACAAATGACGCCCTGGAACATATCTCGGAGACAATAATCTATCTATCGGAAACGATAGACGATTTCCAAAGTTTCTTTCGACCGAACAGAGAAAAAGAGGAGGTCAGTATCTGCGAACTGTTAAACCGCGGTATCAATTTCGCAGAACCGCGCATCAAGGTCGCTAATATAGACTTGCACTATCATTGTGATAAAGTAGAGAAGATAATGACACACAGTAACGACTTTACACAGGTCATTATCAACATCATCAACAATAGTGTCGATGCACTGCTTGAACATAAGATCATAAAGCCGGTCATTAAGATCGCTGCCATCCTCAAGCAGGAGATTGTCGAGATCCGCATCAGCGATAACGGCGGCGGCATCGATAAAGAGATCATGCACAAAGTCTTTGAACCCTACTTTAGCACTAAAGGCAAAAACGGCACCGGCTTGGGACTGTATATGAGTAAAATGATCATCGAAAACAAGTTGGGTGGGAATTTAATGGTCAGCAACAACGCTGCAGGGGCTGAGTTTATTATTGAGATACCCCGTAATTAACAGGCGGCTTCTGATTACCCTATGAAGGGCACCCGTAAGCTGTCATAAAAATTTCAGAGCGTGTTGAGTGTACTTTCTTCCAACTTCGCATTCACCTGCGCACAAAACAGCTCAAACGGCGGGAGATCCAAATGAGACACTCGCTGTTTCGCCCCCCACATCGGCTCTGGAAAGTAGCTGTCCTCTTTAAAACGTGCCATAATATGCCAATGCACCAGCGGCAGATAGTTTCCAAAAGAGGCGATATTTATTTTTGTCGGTCTGTAATAAGTGAGCATCTCTTTTTCGATAATATCGAGTGCTTCCAGAATGGCCGTCTTCTCTTCATGTGTGCACTCACTGAACTCCCGACGCTCAGCCTGCGTAAAGATCTTGAGCCAAGGCACTTCACTCTCTTCGATCTCGATCCGGATAAGACTGTTTTTAAACACCGTTGCCTCTTATATTATCTTCCTTGCGACGGCGATTATGGCGGCGCGTTTTTGCGCCGACCCGTCTTTCTGAACGATGAAGCCGTCTTTCCGGAAGTTTGCTTTCATGAAAGAGCTGATTGCTCTTCCTTCGTCCGTTTTTTTGAACGCGGCGATCTTTTAGACCTGAACGGCGTTTATTTTTTCGCCGGTCATTTTTGCCGCTGTAGGGGTTTCTGATTTTAAACCAATAGAAAAGTATAACGACTATCGCACCGAAAATATAACCTAACGTCTGCTTTTCCACAAAAAACCTTCATAAAATTACTAGCTGTATTTAGGGCACCTCTAAAAACCCTAGTACGCCTCAGCGATAGAGAGAAGTTCACAATCAAGGCGCTCCTTTGAAGCCCTAGCCATAGCTAAGGATATCTCCTAATAAGAGTACTAAACGTACTCTTATTAGGAGTAAAGTCGTATATAGAATGTGTGGATTTCTCTCTATTGCCCGAAAGGAGGGATAAAGAGAGCGATCTTGCACACAACTTTCTATTCTCATAGCTTTGGCTATGAGGCAAGAAAAGTTCTGCACAATCTCATCTCTCTTTCTTCCCTCTGAGGTTGGCTAGGGTTTATAGAGGTGCCCTTTATTATATTCTAACAAATAACTCTCGAGAAAGCTATGTTAAACAGGACAATATTGCCTGTTTTATTATAAATTGAAGATTATTTTGAAAGAGGAGAGAAAGGGACCAGAGCCGAGCCCCATGTGAGGCCGCCGCCAAAGGCATCCAGCAACATCAGCTCACCCGCCTTCAATTCGCCCTTTTCATACACGTCATTAATCGCCATCGGGATAGACGCGCCTGAGGTATTGCCGTACTTTTCAACGGTCAACACTATCTGCTCATCTTTAAGTTTAAGCGCATCGCCGACAGCTTTGATAATACGGTAGTTGGCCTGATGCGGGATAAAATGCGTAATCTCTTCTGATTTTATGCCGTTTTCTTGAAGGATCGATACGACATCATTCGTCAAGGTACGTACAGCAATCTTGAAGGTCTCATTCCCTTTCATCTGAATAAAAGAGGCTTCAGCTTTCAACTCACTTTTGTGCGGGTTGCCTGTACCGCCGTCGGGCGTCATTAAAAAATCACCCAGACTTCCATCAGAAGCCGTATGCAGGTCAATAATCGCTTCTTCTCTGTTTTCTGTAGCAGAGATCACCGCTGCACCGGCGCCATCTCCGAAAAGAATACAGGTGCCGCGATCGGTATAATCTGTGATCGCCGACATCTTTTCGGCACCGATAATCAGCACATTTTTCTTCATTCCCGATTCGATAAACGCTTTGGCGATACTGAGGACATAGATAAATCCGGTACACGCAGCTGAGATATCAAACGCCGTAACCTTGTCAAGACCCATCTTGTGCGCAACAACTGTTGCTGTCGACGGCATATTGAAGTAGTCAGGCGAGATCGTTGCGACAACGATCATGTCGATATCGCTCTTTTTAATGCCTGAACGCTCAATCGCTTTTTGCGCTGCTTTTACGGCCATGTCGGAAGTAGTCTCATCCTCAGCCGCAATACGGCGTTCTCTGATGCCGGTACGTTTAGTAATCCACTCGTCGGTGGTATCGACCATCTTGGTCAAGTCATCATTAGTAAGAATTTTGTCCGGTACATAAGCACCGATCGAACGAAAAGCAGCGTACATTATTTACCTTCAGCTAGTTGCGTTAATGAACGCTCAATATGATCATTTACTCCGGTATCGACGTAGCGAATAGCCTGAAATATAGCATTTTTTATCGCTTTGGGGTTACTTTTGCCGTGGCCGACAATAGCACACCCTTTAATACCGATAAGCGGCGCACCGCCCTCTTCAGCATAATCAATCTCTTTTTTAAGAAGCTTGAATACCTTGCGCATCAAGAGTGCACCCGTAATCGCAACCGGTGATTTACGGATATAATCTTTTATAAAAAACGAAATGGTAGAGGCGACCCCTTCAGCTGTTTTCAGCACAAGGTTTCCGATAAAGCCGTCACATACCACGACGTTGCATGAACCGTTAAAGATATCACTGCCTTCAACATTGCCGATGAAGCCTTCATACCCCTGAAGCTTTTTAAAAGCTGCTTTGGTCACTTCATTGCCTTTGGAAGCCTCTTCGCCGTTAGCCAGCAAACCGATGCTCGGTTTTGCAATGCCCAACATGTCATGGGCATAATATTGACCCATAACCGCAAACTCAACAAGGTTCTGCGGCGTACAATCTACATTCGCACCAACATCAAGAAGAACGGTCCGCGTTTTGCCTTTACTCGGCATCAATGTCACAAGCGCAGGACGTGAGACATGCTTCAAACGGCCCAGACGGAGTGTTGCCAGCGTCATGGTCGCCCCGCTGTGACCGGCAGAAACAACACCCTGTGCCTCGCCGTTTTTCACCAGTTCGATCGCCTTGTAGATAGAGCTCTCTTTTCGCTTGAGCGCGTCCGTTGCAGCATCAGACATGCTAATTACATCTTCTGCATCAACAATCAAAATCTTATTTTTATAACCCTTAGGTAACAAAGACAAAATCTCATCTCGTTTACCAACTAAAATTGGCTCGAACTTACGCTCTTTCAGTGCTAACAGACAACCCTTAACAATTGGTTCGGGACCGAAGTCCCCACCCATTGCGTCAATCGCAATTTTTACCATTGATTATTTGTACTCGCCGGTTGTCGGGTTAATGTGGTGTGGCAACTTGTATGTGCCATCTTTGTCTTTAACCGGGCGTGCTAGTGTGATCTTGTAGTGTGTTCTGCGTTTCGCTGAACGTGAGTGTGATACTCTTCTCTTAGGTACTGCCATGTTTAATTCCTTTCTTGGTTTTTACAGTTTTCGCAACTGTGATAATCACTGCGGATCAATTCGATCTCGGTGTGCAATAACTCATCAAAATCGATGTTTTCCTGCATCTCTACGACATCCAGGGTCTCATCAAAACCTTCATAGATGCCGTCAGAAACAAGTAGCTCTATTTTTTCGTTCAGTATTGTAGCGAAATCTTCGGCACAAATGTCACAAGTGAGCTCGATTTCTCCTTGCAACTGCGCTTGGAGTAGAACTATGTTACGCTCTTTAAAGACAACGGTCCCCTTAAGCGTTACACCGCCTGAATCGACTTCGAATTCAGTCGGTGTCTTTGTAATACGTCTGAACGGTATGTTCATCGTTGTTTACGCGATCTCTCTCTCAGCAAAGAAGAAAGCGATCTCTATCGCCGCATTTTCTACAGAGTCACTGCCGTGAACTGCATTTGCATCGATGCTTTCAGCAAAATCAGCACGGATAGTACCTGCTTCAGCCTCTTTAGGGTTTGTTGCACCCATAAGGTCACGATTTTTTTTCATTGCATCTTTGCCTTCAAGAACTGAAATAACAACAGGACCGGAGATCATGAAGTCAACCAGGTCTTTGAAGAAAGGTCGCTCGCTGTGAACCGCATAGAATGCCTCAGCATCCTGACGAGACAGTTGAAGTTTTTTAGTCGCTGCAATTCTAAGACCATTGCTTTCAAAACGATCCAAGATTTTGCCGATAACACCTTTAGCCACTGCGTCAGGTTTGATGATTGATAGTGTGCGTTCCATATCAGAACTCCCGAAAATTGAAAATTTAGAGTGGAATCATACCGAAATTTTGTTGTTTTTTAGTTTAAAAGAAAAAATGAAAAATAGAATGGGAGCAAAGAGAGTAGAAGCGTATCGGCAAATGCCGATACTAATAGAATTAATCTACAACGTTTTCGCGTGCTTTACGTGCATCTTCAGAGACGTCATCACGGAATGGCATTTCTGCATCAGCATCTTCCATTACATAGTTTTTACCATCTACATAGTTACCTGCAGCAAAGAAATCTTTGTGCTCAGATGTAAATGGCATATCCCATGTAATACACCCTTCTGTCGGACATGCAGTTGCACATGCCGGTTCGTCATGGTGACCAACACACTCTACACATTTATCTGGATAAACGTAGTAAAGCTCTTCTCCAGTCGGGTTATCATCCTCGTCAACGATTGCCTCTACCGGACATTCGTCAATACAAGCGCCACAGTTAATACATGTGTCATTAATAAATACTGCCATTATAAGTCTCCTATAGTAATTTGAAGGTAACTATAACACAAGAACATTAATTGATAATAAAATAAATCCGTAACGTTTAGACTATGAGAAAACTGTTACAGATTCGACCAATAGGCTGTTAATTATGAATTATGAATTATGAATTATGAATTATGAATTATGAATTATGAATTATGAAAGGTGGCGAAGCTCACCTTAAAGTGAACAGGTAAAAGTTTCAGATTGGGTGCAGATTGTGCCGGACTAAGGCCGAAGGCGCACTGCTGTGCGTCGAGCATGCCGCAGTCCGGTGCAAGGTGTGCCGAAGCTGGAACTTTTAAAGTCCCAGGAACTTTTTGATCTCTTCGACCCTGTCTGTTTTTTCCCAGGTAAACTCCGGCAGTTCACGGCCGAAGTGGCCATAAGCCGCCGTTTTGCGGTAGATCGGACGTAAAAGGTCGAGTGAATTGATAATACCTTTTGGCGTTAAATTGAACAGTGTTTTGACGCACTCTTCGATCTTAGTCTCGTCTACGACACCGGTACCATGTGTATTGACCATGATAGAGACCGGTTTGACGACACCGATTGCGTAAGCGATCTGAATAGTAACGCGATCACATGCACCCGCTGCAACCAGATTTTTTGCGACATGGCGTGCAGCATAAGCGGCCGAGCGGTCTACCTTGGTCGGATCTTTTCCGGAAAAAGCACCTCCGCCGTGAGGACAAGAACCCCCATAGGTATCGACAATGATCTTCCGGCCTGTAAGACCGGCATCACCTTGCGGACCGCCGATCACAAACTTGCCCGTTGGATTGATGTGGTAGACAATATTCTCGTTCATATACTCTGCAGGAATCACTTTTTTGATCACTTCGTTGATGACATCGATATGAAGCTGTTCCTGATCGATATTTTCATGGTGTTGTGTTGAAATAACGACCGTCTCGACAGAGACAGGTTTCTGATCTACATATTTTACAGAGATCTGCGCTTTTCCGTCGGGACGCAGGTAGGGAATAATCCCCTCCTTGCGAACCTGGGCCAAACGCTCTGTCAGACGGTGCGCCAAGTGAATAGGCAGCGGCATCAGTTCAGCTGTCTCGTTACATGCATAGCCGAACATCAAGCCTTGATCGCCTGCGCCGATCTCTCCGTCCGCTTGGGAAACCCCTTGATTAATATCAGGTGACTGCTCACCGATTCCATTTAACACTGCTGCAGATCTGTAGTCAAACCCGTATGTTGCATCGGTGTAACCTATCTCTTTTACGACCTGACGTACAATCTCCTGCATCGGCGTGTAGGCATGTGTCTTGAGCTCGCCGGCAATTACACAAAAACCATTTGAAACCAATGTCTCACACGCAACGTGTGCCATAGGATCTTTTGCAATAATGTCATCCAGAATAGCATCGCTAATCTGATCAGCCATCTTGTCGGGATGCCCTTCTGTTACAGACTCAGAAGTAAAAATATACTCTCTTGTCATCGATTTCCTTTATTGTTATTTTTCCCACTTTGTGTGCTGACCACCTCACAAATGTGCCGGATAAGATCTCCAACACTTCTGCAAGCGCATCATCATATAAAATGAAAGTTCGCGATTATAGCTGAAAGCAATTTAAACTTTTAAGCTGATTCAAGATCAAAAAAAAATATTTATTTTCTTGTGCTACAATCCTTTAAATAAAATTTAACTACGGAGACAAGCTAATGTTAGTAACAAACAAAGCACCTGATTTTACCGCGACAACCGTCATGGGAAACAACGAGATCAAAGAGGATTTCAACCTCTACGAAAACTTCGGCGAGAAGGGTACCGTCCTTTTCTTCTACCCGCTGGACTTTACCTTTGTATGCCCGTCTGAGATCATCGCCTTCGACCACCGTCTTGAGGAGTTCAAATCGCGCGGCATCGAAGTGATCGGTGTCTCTGTAGACTCCCAGTTCTCACACTTTGCCTGGAAGAACACGCCGGTCAATGCCGGCGGTATCGGTCAGGTCCGTTACCCGCTTGTCGCCGACCTTACCAAAGAGATCGCAAAATCGTACGATGTTCTTCTTGACGGCGGTGTTGCCCTTCGCGGTTCCTTCCTGATCGACAAAGACGGCACGGTGCGTCACGCTGTCGTCAACGACCTTCCGCTCGGCCGTAACATCGACGAGATGCTCCGTATGGTCGACGCGATGCTCTTCACCAACGAACACGGTGAAGTGTGTGCCGCAGGCTGGAACAAAGGCGACGAAGGGATGAAAGCAAGCACTGAAGGTGTTGCCGAATACCTTGCAAAACACGAGAAAGAACTATAATCGCTTGCGTTACGCCTTAGGGCGTAACCTCTCTTCCCTTTATCAAAAATCGTGCTGCTTTAAAAACTGTTCACAACTTGATTCTATTGACCGTCCTTCCATTATTACTCTTGCTGATTTTCCCATCTCTCTGCGCAATGTCTCATTACAGATAAGTTCATCCATTTTTTCCAGCCACTGCTGCACATCGTTTGGATCTATACAGTAACCGTTCACCCCGTGATCGACACTTTGTATCACCCCGCCCTGATTGGATACGATAGCGCTTAACCCGCTTGCCGCGGCTTCCATAACCGCCTGGCCCAGAGTTTCAGTGACGGAAGGAAAAACAAAAAGGTCGCTGCTGGCATAGATGCGTGAAAGTTCCTCCCCTTTTTTTCTGCCGAGGAGATAGACCCCTTTCTCTTTTAACCGCTCTTTTCCTTTCAGACGATTGCCCTCTCCTACCGCGACCAGTACCACATTCTTATCACTGTCTGCACGGTAGTATTGGAACAGGTCAAGCAGCAGGTCGAAGTTTTTTTCGACGCTCAAACGCCCTACATAGAGCAGTTTGACAGCGCCTTTATCGATATCATATGCTTCCCAGATCGTTTCAGACGCAAACTTCGGTGAAAAAGCGTCAATATCCGTCCCTGCTCTAATCTCGACCAGATTCTCCGAACTGACATGGATCTCTGTTTCCAGTATTTTCAAATTCTGCTGTGATCGGGCAAACACTTTGTCGAGCTTTTGATAAAAAAAGCGCATATACCCCCGTGTCGCTGCCAGCATAAACTCTTTTTTCGTATTTTGGTACATATAGCTTGGAAAATCAGTGTGATAGGTACCTACCACTTTGATATTCAACATCTTTGCGATCACAAGCGCACAGATCCCCAGACTCCCCGGTGTCGAAATATGGATCACATCCGGGTTGAATGCTCTCACCTTGTTAAACAGCTTCCAAAACGGTGGAATGACACTGATGTACTGCTCTTTGTAAAATGGCATCCTGATACTCAGCAATGATTTTACATTTTGAATATTGTCATTGCAGCCGTACGCTTCCAGAGGGGATGATGTGATCACGGTAAACCGGCTGCCGAAGGCAGGGGCGAATTTGGCCATGTCGTGAATGAAACGCGAAACGCCGTTGGAATCAAAAACAGTATCTGTAATCAAGATGATGTTTGGTGGCTTTGTATTCATATTGAGATTATTTAGTAGTAAAGTCTCCTTAGTACTACCATGAAATCACAAAAGGGTTACAGCGTGCAGCAGAATCATCATTACCGAAGCGTTTTTATCTCCGATGTCCATTTAGGTACCAAACATTCTCAGGCAGAGCTTCTTCTGGAGTTTCTACGCTCAGTCGAGTGTGACCATCTCTTCCTGGTCGGCGACATTATCGATGGCTGGTCGCTGAAACGGCGTTGGATCTGGCCGCAGTCACACTCCGATGTCATTCAAAAGCTGCTCAGAAAAGCGAGAAAAGGGACAAGGCTCACCTACGTCCTTGGCAACCATGATGAATTTGTACGAAGGTTTCTGCCGTTGACCCTGGGTGACTCTGTCGACATCGTGAACGAATATATCTACGTGACACAGGAGAGTAAACACTACCTCGTTACCCACGGCGACTTTTTCGACTCCATTACCATGACAAAAAAGTGGTTGGCCAAATTCGGTGATGTCAGTTATGACATGCTGCTTCGGCTCAACCACCCAATCAACCGCTTTCGCCGTCTCATAGGCTACAAACGTTTCTGGTCACTCTCCAACTTTGCGAAACAAAACGTGAAAAAAGCCGTAATGTACATCGACGACTACGAATCTATCCTGATGACAGAAGCGAAACGTCGTGACTATGACGGTGTCATCTGCGGCCATATCCATAAGGCAGAATATAAAAATCTTGAAGGCATTGCCTACCTTAACTGCGGTGACTGGGTGGAGTCCTGCACCTTTGTCGCTGAAACGCTCGAAGGCGAATGGAAAGTGATACACTACAAGGCGGAAGCCTAAAGCTGCCAGCCTATTGCATCACTTCTTAAGCGCATTATAGGCCAGCTGCCGGATCCAGTCATTGAATTTCAGATCATGTTCCATGCAGTAGGCTCCAAAAAGCTTTAACTCATCCAAAGTAAGCATCAACTCCACCTCTTTAAGCACGGTCCCCTCATGCGTCAACTCTTCGATCGATTTCATTGTAACTCCCTATCAATTCTGTTTTAACGGACCACGGCAGAGAGAAGGGCATAGACCAGAAACGAGAGTATGAGCATTCCCTGCCATGAAAAGATCTCGTTTTTCAGGTTTTTCAGCACCTCTTTAAGGTCATCTTTGAAGTTGTGCGGGGTCGCATCGTGCTCCTGCTGCAACTCTTCGAGGGTTCTGAAACGGCGTCTCTTTTTATCTTTTGGCATCACTGTTCTCCGCTAAGATGGCTCCGTACGAAATTGAGCGCTTTGGGATTGACAAAGGCGAGATTGCACCAGTCGGTCAGGGGTTGCTTTAAGACGAGTCTGTGCGGCGAAGTCGCCCGCGAGAGGGCCACGTAAAACTGCGATGGGGCAAAGATCTCGGTCGTCTCTATGATAAGGTCTTCGATACTCATCCCCTGCGACTTATGAATCGTTATCGCAAAGGCAAGCGCAATCGGGTATTGGTGCACACTGAACTTTGCCTCTTCGACCATCTCTTTTTTGCCGTCAAGCGTCTTCTCTTTCCACTGGGTCTTGGCCATGGCAGCCCGTTCAAGTTTGACCACGGTTCCATCGCTCTTTTCTACATAGACGATCCCCTCGGTCAAACGCACGATCTGGCCGCGTTCGCCGTTAAAATAGTTCCAGGCGTTACGTGTAAAAAGTACCGGTGCACCCACCTTGAGTCTGAGCTGCGCTTCGATGCGTGCATCGCTCAAAAACCGCTCTATCTCTCTGTCCGTTGTCTTGTTATCGTGTTTCAGCACCTGCGCTTCATAGAGCATCTCATCACTGTCTATGAAGGCGAGCTGTGCCTCGTTGTGGCGCGATGCCGAGTAGTTTTTGCCGTAAAGATAGGTGTACTGGCTCAGGTCTTCGCCGACAGGTTTGATGAGATGATGCAGATAGAGGTGTTCATCCTCGCCCACCTCGGCAAACCGCACCCGGTCAAGTACCTTGACGAAATCGATATCGCTGCTGCGGTGGTTGATCGCCAGCGTGACCGTTTTGAAATCGAACCGCTGCCAGCTCTCCGACTCAAATGCAAAATAGATCTCGCCGTAGCCCCTGACCACCGGCGGCAGCTGGAGAAAGTCCCCAACAGTCAACAGAGCCCCTTTGAATTCACTCTGCAGCAGACGGAGCCGGATCATCTCGAAAAGCGGCGCACTTACCATCGAGATCTCATCGATGATGATCAGGTCCATCGAGGCGATCAGCTTTTTGATCTTCTTCTTGATCTCAAGCCGCCCCTGTCGCTCCAGCTCTTCAATGGAGTCCGCAATACCAAGATCCAGAAAACTGTGCAGGGTCTGCCCGCCTATCAGTGTCGCCGCCATCCCCGTCGAAGCCAGTTTTGCGATCTTTTTGCCCTCCCCGGCATAATGCTCGATAAGCCGGCGCGTCAGCGTCGTCTTCCCCGTTCCGGCACCGCCGGTCAGAAAGACGTTCTGTTTTAGCCTGTAATAAAGAGATGATACGTTCATGTTCGGACATTAGAATCTTTATCTATTTAAATTAATCATATTTTATCAAAGAAAATCAATATCTCCGGGAATACAATGGAATTAAATTAAATATGAAAGGAGAGATAATGCAACTTGACAAGAAACAGCGCAATATTTATATGACGACTGCCATTATCGCAGTCGGGCTTGTTTTCATGATCATTACCGGCTATTACATCACTAGCGGCGTCAGTGGCGGCAGCAGTGCCGAAATGGCTATTGATAAAAGTATTGATGATTGCTATCAAGCGAAGAATTTGGATAAATAATCACCTGTCTGCCAGCGCAGCCGCATAAAAAACTATTCTATAACAGTTACTGCACTATGCCGTTTGGTCTTCTTCTATCACAAGGACTCTTCCAAAAGGCACATCGCATATCTCGCTGCTGATCCAGATCGTCTCATGCATCGGTTCGATCTCCGGAAAGGTCCCTTTAGTGTCCGAAAAGTAGAGCAGCAGAGAGGGCATATCCAGCTTCTCGTCGATGAAGCTGAAAACCGGCCTAAAGTCGGTCCCCCCGCCCCCTTTGATCTCGATCTCCAGGGCTTCACCGCTGAGAAACTGCCGGTAGCCCTGTATTTTGGCGTCGCAGACGATCATATCGATCACGTAGTTGGGGAAATGGATCAGAATCGATTCGACCTCGCTGATAAATAGGGAGAGTAGACTTTCATCCACCGAACCGGAGCTGTCCACCGCAATCGTCAGACGCAGCGTATCGCTGTAGAGCGAGGGGAGATAGATTCCGCGGTAGAGAAGCTTTTTCGAAGGCGGCATCATGCGGTAGTTGTCCCGGTAATGGCGGTCGATCGCATGGTAAAGCTCGCGGCGCCAGTCGACCTTGTTGGTGTCGGTCACGGTAAAAAAACGCTCGATATCCAGAGGCAGGTCGCCCTGCTGCGGCTATCTTCTCCAGGGCTTCGTTGGCGATACTGCTCGAACATCTCCTCGTCGGCGACGCGCTGTTCGACGTTCTCGACCTCCATCGTCTCCCGCTTTTTGTCGGGGTCGTGATCGCCTTCGGCGTTTTTCATCTGCTCCTGCTTGCGCCTGTTCTCCTCGTTGAAACCTGTCTCGTTGGATTCGTCATCATCAAACTCTTCGTTTCTGATCTCATCTTTTAAAACGGCATAGATCTCTTCGGCATACATCCCCTCAAAACGCGGATCCAGATCGATCGCCATCGGCGGTTCCAGCCCGTTGGCCGCCAGCATCGCATTGATGGCATGGTCTGTCGCCAGCTGCCACAGCCACGACATCCGCCCTTTCTGGCGGTTCTCGTAGGAGAGTGCGGCGTGCATTGCCCCGTTGGAGAGGGCAAACCCGAGTTCCTGCTGGCTGAGTCCCAAAAGGTAGTCGTCGTTATACTCGAAACGGATGCCGTCACTCAGATAGGCCTGAATGTTGTCGTTTTGGTGAAGCTCAAGCTTAGCAGCAAGGGTTCCGAAGTAGGGGTAGTCGACCAGAAGCTTTGCCTTGGCTTCGGAGATCTTTTTTTTGAGCAGCGGCTTCATGGTCTAGGCCAGCAGGTAGGCGAACTTCGCGACCCATCTGTCAAAGGCTTTCTGATCTTCCATCGTATAGCCAGCACGCTGGAGGTCCTGGACGATCATGACGGCGAACTCGCTTTGAAGTTCCAAGGTGTAGTGCAGAAGGTTGTCCATCCGTTCTTTGGAAAAATTTTCCCTGAGTGCCATGACAAGCCCCGTTGCGAGGGCATGCAGCACATCCACCTCTTCGGGGTAGTCTCCTTCGCCGCTATCGAGGATCGCTTCGATGTCGGGGAGCCGGTGCATCACCTTGGCAAAACTGAGAAAACGCACCGCCCGCTCTTTTCCGATCGCACCGCTCAGCGTCTCCAGCAGCAGTTTCTCGTCCATGCCGCTGCCCAGAACCGAGCTGACGAACTCCCAGCTTCTCGGTGTCGCAAAGCTCTTTTCGTTTTTGGTCGGATCGAAAGAGAAGAGGTCGTCGCTTTTGTACCCGATGTAGGCGATCACACGTTCGTCTATTCCCGCACCGAAGGCCCAGTCGCGCCAATCTTCCACGCTGACCTCCATCTCGAGATGCACGAAACGGTTTGCCAGCGGCGACGGCATTCTGTAGACCACGCCGCGGTCGCCTTCGCGGTTACCCGCCGCTACGATCGCCCAACCTTCAGGGAGGCTGTATTCGCCCACCTTGCGGTCAAGGATCAGCTGGTACGCCGAGGCCTGTACCGCCGGCGGAGCGGAGTTGAGCTCGTCCAGGAAGAGGATCCCCTGCCCCTCGCGCGGCAGAAATGACGGCGGAGCCCAGAGTGCCTGGTGCGCCTCTTTGTCATAGAAAGGAATACCTTTGAGATCGGTCGGGTCCATCAGGGAGAGACGAAGGTCGATAAATTCATACCCGTTGGCCTGGGCGATCTGCTTGATGATGGAGGACTTCCCGATGCCCGGCGGTCCCCAGAGAAAGGTGGGGATCCGGGCCTTGATCATGGATGTCACTGAACTGGTTATCTCTTTAGAGCGCACGGCTTCTCCTCAATAAATATTTCTGTCAGACATCCCAGCCGATATTATCGCGCTGGATATGTTTTCCGAAACTCGGGTTCTCTTTGACAGCCCGTTCGAGCCGCCGGTCAAGCTGGAACTGATAGAGCAGTTCGACGGGCGTCGAGGGGTTCTTGGCCAGAGCGAGCAAAACCTCTATATTTTGGGAATTTGCAAGCTGCTTCAAAGTCTCAATATCTGTTTTTGCATTAGCAGCGATATCGGCGCCGAAGGTCTCTGCATCTTTTTCAAACAGCTGTTTCAGCCTGTCGCTCGGCATCAGCGGATTTGCTATGAGATGGCGCAGCACCCCGGCCTTGCCGCTCTCGAAAAGAGCCTGAAAAACCGTAGCGTCGATCTCTGCATTGCCGGCAAGGGCCTCCTGAACATCTTCATCTTTGCACAACAGCTCTTTTTGCATCCCGAGGGTCAATGTCGGGTTTTGCGCCAGCTGAAGTGCATAATGTTCAACAAGATGTCTAAACTGTGCCTCGTCCAGGTCAATGTGCCTGGCGATATTTTCCGGGAATGTCTGCAGCAGGGTCAACGCGATCTCCTGCTCTATCGAAGGGTTCAGCGAGAGGGTCTCGCTGATGACTGCTCTGTTCAGAGACAAAAGGTACTGCTGCATCGGCAGATCGAGATCGTGACGCATCGCGATAAGCATCCGGATCTCGTCATTTCCCTTTTTGAGCCACTGCTTCAGGACGTTTTTTGAGGCGCTCGGATGCAGCGCGATCGCATTGAGGATCTTTTGCGTCGAGTTGTCACACCCCTCTTTAAGTGCACTCTGAAGCGGGGCCAGCAGAGCGATCGTCTCTGTCAGTTCGGCATCGCTGCTCTGATGGAGCAGATGCATGATCCCCATGTTGGCGTACTGTACGTTATGGTTACGTTCGATATTTTCGTAAAACCGGCTGATCAGCGCGGCGGTGATGTCGCGGTTTTCATCGCTCTCGAAAAAACCGAGCCCTTCCCAGTTATAGAGCTTTAACAGACGCAGAAAAAGGTCGTTGGTGATGTAGGGGTTTTGCAGGTATCCCATCAGCCGGTCACGGTCGCCGCTGAGTTTGAGGCTCATCAGCAGTTTTGGCGCATCGATGCTGTTGCACAGCCACTTTTCAAACTCGGCGATCTCGATCATAGGGGCCACTCGCTCTTCATAGAGAGACGCCAGCCGATCCTGTTCTATCGGGTTGACAAGGCGCCCTTCGATGATGAGTGCGACATCGGCATCTTTGTCATCCACCAGACGGATGTTGTGGTTTTGAAGCTGCATGGCAAACTCATCGCCGCTCAGTGCCCTGCTTTTGCCGAAAAGCATAATATTTCTGTTCTCTAATAGTTCGAAATTCATAGGGATATTATAGTGTTTTTGGACTAATGTTTTGAGTCGGCTATAATTTCGAAAGATGTTTTAAAGGATATGAGATGGAAAAAACTGTCGCAAACGGTATCGCACTTTATAACGACGATAAGTTCGAAGAGGCGTATGAGATACTCTATCCCTTCGCTGCCTTTGAGCGTAACCCCGAAGCCCAGTACTACCTCGGCCTGATGTGCTATGACGGTGAAGGGGTAGAGAAAGATATCGAACAGGCCGCAAAATGGTGGACAATGGCTCGCCGTGAGGGGCATCGTGATGCCGCCTACGCTCTCAGCGAGATCAAGGTCTCAACAAAAAACCTCTTTTAACACCCCAAAGCTCCTTTTTGGGACAGCATGCGTTTCGACACTTTTTGCACACTTTTCATCACTATAATCTCTTTTTAAAAAGGGAGGACAATGAAAGATCCAATACGTCAACTGGGACTTTTATTACTTTCAATCCTGCTTATTATACTCAGTGTAAGTCTAATACTGTTTCTTGCCAATGATCGGAACTCTGATGCTTTGGGTATAGGCGCAGTCATGCTAATCGTTCTCCTGACCTTTGTCGGCTATCTGCTTTATGATCACTGATTGTTCCATCAAAGTCGAGAAGGAACAATGACGGCGTTCCGTCATACTTCAATTGCCTTCTAACACCTTTCTGATCGTATAACGCGTGTCTTCATCAAGATTTTGCATATTCTCCATCATCCATCGCAGATATCCGGTATCTTCGAGCGCCAACTCTTGAATGGTCTTGCCCTTGTATTTTCCAAAGCGCATCGGTTTGGTGATAAAGACAGGCTCTTTCGTCAAAGCGACCATCTTCTCGACGGCATTGACATCAGGGAATTTTTTCTGTACTTCCGCACGAAGCTTTGTAAGGAGAAGCTTTAAAAAGAGGACATCGCCAAGCGCATCATGCGCCTTGAGTTCGATACCCAGTTTTGCCGCTTCTTCCTCCTCCTCTTTATAGAGCTCCAATGCGTAGCGAAAATACTGCAGGCGGTGATATTCCGAATCGGGAAAAACATGTTTTGCCACACGAAGGGTATCGATCAGCTTCATCTCCAGCGAAAAGCCCTCTTTTTCGAGCATGCCGATGTCAAAAGGGGCATTATGGATGATCATATAGTTCTCTTGGGTATTAAGCTCAAGCAGGCGTTGGTAGGCCTTCAGTTCACTGCAGGCCGGCTTGCCTGCGATCATCTCGGGCGTGATGTTATGGACCTCCATCGCACCGACGGCTATCGGCACATCCGTAGAGCAGAGTTCATTGTGGATCTCGACAGGTTTTCCCGGATCTAACACAAGATACCCCAGCTGAATCACGCGGTCATTTTCCGCAGCCCCTGTTGTCTCTGTATCCAAAATAATATATTTTGCCATCATCGACCTTCAAATTAAAGTTATCCGGGATTATAAGTAATTGAAAATTAATGTAAGGTTCGGCTCATTCTTGTTCCATCTTAGCAAGGATGCAGCCTATATAAAATCACCCTATACAGTTTCTGATCCAAGGCTTTCAGGATTTTAAACAGAGAGTTACATTGTATATTTATGTATGTACCTCAAATACAGTCAATATGAGGTTTAATGTGTACTGAAATTGATGGTTTAGTGCCCGGTGTAGATTGGCAACAGAGACTTTCTTGAAAGTGGCCAGTCCTCGCCAAAGCCTAAAATGCATAGTAGCTATTGGAAATCTCGCATCGAATACATTCGAGGTTCCCAATACAGTGTTCCTTGATTTAAAGAAAATATTTCCAAATGTCAAAGGGCCTACTGTCCCCTCACGCACCGAACAAAATTGTCAGTTGTTTTAGGGATGCTGTACTCACCGCCATAATATGAATTGACGCTCCACGCTTCAGTCGGTCTTGCCAGCAGTTTCAGTTGCGCTCCAGTAGCAGGCTATTAGGAGCAGTATGTAGGAAATAAGTTGTGTCTATCGCCGGAGCTAACCCTGCCGAAATCACTTATACTGACCAGCTCGGCACGAGTCGGCAACCGCCAGTCGCTATAGCCGCTTGCGTTAAGATCGGCACAGTACTCTGCCGCCGACTCCTGTCCGTTGCTTCCATCCCACGTTCTGTTATGTTGTGTCGCGTTGTCTTCCCACATCAGCCCGGTGACGTTGTCGGTGATGGTTTCGTCTAAGTCGTCGGTATAGCTGCGCGCAACACCTTTTTGGTAGAAACCGTCGTCATAATCGGCATAGCTTGTAGTTTGGCCTGTACTAAGCACATTCCTGGCTGCCTTTACCGTGATAAGTACTGTCGCCGCAGCTGAATCGACAGTACCGTCGTTCACTTTGAAAGTAAAACTGTCACTGCCGCTATAACCGATTTCCGGTACATAGGTCACATTCGGAGCTGTACCTGTTAAATCGCCGTGTGCCGGAATCGTTAGATCCTTAAAGGTCAAGGTATCGCCGTCAATGTCTGTACCACTCAATTTAATACTCAGGTTTGTATCCATCTGCATAGTAACAGATTGACTGTTCGCAACCGGAGGTGTATTGCTCGAACTGCTACTGCTGCTGCCACACCCCGCAAAGATCATTGCAAAAACGATCAACTGAATCACATATTTCATGTCGTATTCCTTGGTGTCATTTCGTATTTCAGTATAACCCATTTTAGAATAAAACAAACATAAAAGGTTGTAATTAAATTATTTGAAATTCTATTTTGTACATTTACTGGTACCAGATATATGCTGAAAAGTTTTCAGGAAAACAAATAATTGTCCACTAATATGTAATAAATCAATCTGATTTGAAAGAGATTGAAATTCGAATGCAGGGTTCGGTCTTTGCTTGTTTGTTTCAGCAGAGATGCAATCATATAAAATCAACATAAGCAGTTCTGACCCATGTTTTCAAGATTTCAATAGAGCGTTGCATGGTATTTTCAAGGATGGGTGTCAGATAGAAGTAATAATAGGTTTTCGATTTAGCTGTAGTTCTATGTTTCAGTGTCCGGTAACGACTTTCAACAAAGACTTTTTTGAAAGTGTTTGTTCTGCACCGGAACCTACAATTCATAATATATATGAGAAACTCTGCCTCTAACGGATTCGAGGTTCCTCATGTGGGTTCACTTGATTTAAAGAAAAATATTTCCAAATATCAATGGACCTACTCTCCCCTTACGCATCGAACGTTCCAGCTGTTCGTTTTAGCGTCAAATTCATGATTGCCATAGTTAAAGCGAACGCGCCACGCATTGTTTAAATTGTCTGCAGTGGTGGTAGATGTCCAGTAATAATCAGAGGCGGTATTAGTGAAATTACCGTCTATAGAAGGGTTTGCTATCGTATCGTCCACGATTGATGTCAGCTCATTTATATTCGGTAAACGCCAGTCGGTCACGCCAGTCGGTAATTCCAAAGCTTCACAATAAGTGATGGCATCTGCCCAAGTCATCGCTGCCGGTGTCGTATCATCTTGCCACTGCAATCCTGTTATACTGTCCGTTACCACATTATTGGTTCTCGTAAAGTCAGCCAACAAAAGGGTGGTCAACCCCAACGTGATCAAAAGTATTTTTTTCATCTCTCTTTCCTGCCTTATTAAGTAAATTTATATGATAGCTACCTGCATGTTCAATATGCCCTGCATATGAGACTTCAACGTGCTATCTTCTCGTAAACATAATACTAATTCTCTTAGTAAATTGTCAACTCTTCATTTTCATAATCAAAGATCACCATCCCCGCAAAGCGGGAACTGCTATTTTGTCCTGACACACCGGATAAAATGGTCAGCTGTTTTGAGGACTGCTGTACTCGCCGCCATAGTATGAGTTGACGCTCCACGCTTCAGCAGCCACGCCGGCAGTTTCAGTAGCGCTCCAATAACCAGTATTAATAACGGTGTAAACGAAAACAGGGTCAATCGCCGGGCCAACCAGGCCGAAATCACTTATACTGACCAGCTCGGCACGCGTCGGCAAACGCCAGTCGTTGTAGCCGCCCGTGGTATGGTGGTACATTCAGCCGCCGCTGTGCTCCATGGTCTGGTTATAGCAGCTACATCCGAGTCGTTTTGCCACATCAGCCCGGTAACGTTGTCAGTGACAGTACCATCGGCGTTGTCGGTGTAGCTACGTGCTACGCCTATTGTAAGTGGTAGAAACCATCGTCACCCGAGTTAAAAATTGACGTTTGGCCGGTTTTAAGTACATCCGGCGCCGCAGTCACATTGATATCCACCGTCGCCGCAGCCGAATCGTACGTACCGTCGTTGACTGTGAAAGTAAAACTGTCAAGGCCGTTAAAATTGGCGTTTGGCGTATAGGTGACATTGTTATCGGTAATACTCAATGTGCCGTTTGAAGCATTGGTGTCAATCGCATAGGTCAGCGGTTGGCCCTCGGGATCGGTACCGCTTAGTATGATAGTTAACGCGGTATCTTCCACGGTGCTTACCGACTGCGGCGTCGCAACAGGAACTAGATTTGCCGGAGCATTGACTGTTATGACCACTTGATCACTGTCTGTTGCATTCATATCGTCCGTAACGGTCAGAACGACAGTGTGCGAACCTGCCGTAAAATCACTTTTAGTAAATGTTTCCCCCGTGCCGATCTCCGTGCCGTTTTCGTCCCAGACCCAGCTTACAATGCTGCCGTCGCTATCCGTGCTGCCGCTGCCGTCAAACGTCACGGTATCGCCTACCGTTACGTTCTGGTCAGGCCCTGCGTCAGCAACAGGATCCAGATTGGCAGGAGTATTTACAGTAATACTTACTGTCGCTACAGCCGAATCGACCTTGCCATCGTTCACTTTAAAGGTAAAACTGTCACTGCCCGTATAACCGGCATCAGGTTTATAGGTAACATTCGGCGCCGTACCTGTTAAATCGCCGTGTGCCGGAATCGTCAGATCCTTAAAGGTCAGGGTATCACCGTCAATGTCAGTACCGCTCAATGTGATACTTAGGTTTGTATCCATCTCCGTCGTAACAGACTGACTGTTCGCAACCGGAGGTGTATTGCTCGAACTGCTACTGCTGCTGCCACACCCCGCAAAAATAATTGCAAAAGCAATCAACTGGATCACATATTTCATATTGAACTCCTTGGTGTTATATTCGTCAATCAGTATAGCACTGCTGTTTAAATAAAACAAGTATAAATCTATAAAATTATCTTGTAATCGAAAATAATAAATAAAATTTAGTTGTTTCTTGACGAAAAAAATATTTTGTAAAGTGCTCAATATGAGGGACTATCGATTTTTTTACAAACGCATTCTATGTACTGGGTACCGGCGTCAAACGCAAAAGCATCTCTGCGACCGTTCGTATTAGCGAGAGCAGTTTGCCTGTTTCACTGCTGTAGCCATTTTAAATATACAGACGTCTTTTAACTTACTTAAAAAAAACAATAATCGTTTAATACTAACATCTATAGAATTGAAGGCAGTTAGTTCAAACAGAGGAGTTACCATGTCACGTTTCTTTATTGTGCTCATTTTCACGCTGCTGAGTGTCGTTTCCAATGTCTACGCCATACCGGCATTTGCACGTCAGATGGGTGTTTCATGCAACACATGCCACTCTCAAAACGGTTTTCCTGCTTTAAACGCCTACGGCAGGGATTTCAAGGCAAGCGGTTTTACGACGATAGAGGGACAGGGAACTGTTAAAGATAGTGAAAAAGTAAATTTCCTCTCCCTTCCCGATACGCTGAATGCCTCTTTTGTCACTAAAATAAATCTTACGAAAGATGACAGTTCAAAGGCTGTTTTGGACTTTCCTGCCGATGCCGGTTTGATGATCGGCGGCCGTGTTGCTAAACATGTAGGCGCCTTTGCAGAAATAGGCTATGACAGTGAGACCAATACGTTCGGACTGGCAAATTTCAAACTTCCGATTACCTATAAAGCCGGGGATTATACGGTTGGTATTGTTCCTTACAGAACCGACGGGTTTGGCCCGGCTTATGCATTTGAAGCGCTGAATACCGGAGGCGACATCCTGGAAAGCACCGAAGTCATCTCTGCCCAGCAGTATATAGGGACAGGTTCTGAAGCAGAAGGCCTGGGCCTTTATGTCTATAACAGACTGTGGTATGCTGTTTATTCCGCCTGGATGCCGGTCAACGGCACCGTTCAGGATTTTTCGCCCGCGCACTATCTCAGATTGGCCGTGACCCCGACCATAGGTGAATGGGATCTGGGCTTTGGCGGACAGTATTGGTTCGGAACAGCCAAATCGGATGCTGACAATAATCCTGCTACGCCGCGAGAAGAGCAAAAAACAGATGCGTATGCCCTGGATTTTCAGGCCATGGGCGATATAGCGCAAGTGCCGGTAAGTTTCTTTGTGACGTATGCCGATGCTAAAAATGATGCGAACTCTCTGTATAACACCGGTGCAAACAACAAAAAAGCGGCAACAGTTCTAACTGAAGTCGGCGTTATCCCATACGTATTGAACCTCTCTGCGGGATACAGAGATGCAGACAATGGAGATGCAACAGCATCTTCTCAAAATGCGGGAATTGTGGGACTGAAATACTTTTTATTTGAAAATGTCGAATTTCAGCTTAATGACACCCATAATTTTGATGACAGCGCAAACAGAAACCAGTTTCTATTTATGCTCTATGCTGCTTTCTGATCTATCATGTAAAAAACAGCAAAAGGGGTATGTTCGGATTCCCTCTACCCTTTTCCCGCTAGAGTGCTCTTTGTCCAATTTCACCTCCATCAATAGACCCTATTGAATATAAAGCTCAGTCACTGAAGTTAAATCGTCATTAACCCATTTCATAGCTATGAGCCTATATAATCAACCGATGATTAAAACAGTACTCCTTTTCATCGCCCTTGTCATCTCCGCCCCTGCCCTTGAGATCATCCAGAAACCGGTCCACTTCAGCAAACACCGTCAGCAGCTCACCCTCGAGTACATCCGGGAGCATTACGGACTTTCGCCTAAAGATATAACGATCGATCCACGCATCATTGTAGTTCATTACACTGCAATACCGACGCTTAAAGGCTCATTCGAGGCATTTGACGGCGAAGAGCTGCCCTCTAACCGCCGCGACATCTCAGGCGGCGGCAGTGCCAATGTCTCCGTTCAGTATCTCGTCGACAGGGACGGTACCGTCTATCAGCTCATGCCGGACAACTGGATGGCACGCCATGTCATCGGGCTCAATTACAGTAGCATCGGCATCGAAAATGTCGGTACGCTTGACGACCTGACTGAATCCCAGCTCAAGGCCAACATCGAGCTGATCAGAGAGATTAAAAAAAGTCATCCCGCCATCGAATATCTTATCGGCCACTCCGAGTACCGCTGTTTTGAAGGGAGCCCACTCTGGCTGGAAAAAGACAGAGACTACCGCACCGAAAAGAGTGATCCGGGCAAAGCCTTTATGCAGAACCTGCGGAATGCCCTTCCGGCCTTTAAAAAAGCCCCTTGCAGATAACAGATGATCTCTGACCCTCTTCTTTATCTTGCAAGTGTTGCACTACTAGCCGCAGGTCTAGGCGCGCTTGAGAAGTTCACCAAGCACAGGCTTTTTGCCTTTCTGCCGCCCGTTGTCCTCATCTATGCCGCGGCGATGGCGCTTGCCCAGTTTTCCTTCTGGGAGGAGAACGAAGCGGTCCATGCGCTCTACAAAGACGTCAAGTCCGTTTTACTCCCCGCCATGCTCTTCGTCATGCTGCTGCAGATCGATCTCAAGGCCTTTGTTTCGCTCGGCCGCTCCCTCATCATCGCCTATCTCGCAGCGGTTCTCTCTTTGGGCTTCTCCTTTGTCGCACTCTTCTGGCTCTTCGGACTGGGTCATGATGCCGCCGGCGTTTTTGCCGTGCTGGCCGGAAGCTGGACAGGTGGCACCGCCAATATGCTCGCCGTCGCCGGGGCGCTCAATGTCCGTGAAGAGCTGATGGGCTACGCGCTGATCGTCGACTCCGTCGATTACACCCTCTGGGTAATGACTCTGCTGCTGATCGTAGGATTTGCCCCGCTCTTCAACCGCTGGACAAAAGCGCCGCTGCGTTTCAAAATACCCGAGGAGACTCCGGCACAGCGCACACACAAAGCGAACCCCTCCGCGCTTCTACTCCTGTTTCTTTTTTCACTGTGTGTCGCATGGGTCAGTAACAGTCTGGCACAACATCTTGGCGGACTTTCTCTTACCACCTGGAGTGTTCTGCTGGCCACTCTCTTCGGGCTCATCGCTTCACGCACGCGGCTCAGAGCGGTCCAGGGTTCCTCTGCTCTGGCCGGCGCCATGCTCTATCTCTTGATCGCGCTGATCGGTTCACAGGCGCATCTGCGCGGTTTCGAGGCGGTACCGCTCTACCTCGCTGTCGGGCTCCTGATCCTGCTCTTTCATGCGTTCATCATGGTCATCGTCGCCAAACTCTTCAGACTCGACCTCTTCAGCATCGGGGTCGCCTCTCTGGCCAACATCGGCGGGGTCGCCTCGGCACCCATCCTCGCCGCCGCCTATCACCGTTCGCTTATCGGTATCGCCGTACTGATGGCGATCATGGGCTACCTGATCGGCACCTTCGCCGGGCTGGCGATCGGCTATATCCTGCAGGGCATTGCCGTATGAAGATCACCGCCATTACCCTGAATATTGAAAGAATCCCCCTTCGCACCCCTTTCATCACAGCACTGCGGCGCGTTGACGACGTCGAAAATATACACATCGCCATCCATACTGACACCCCGAATATCGGGCACGGCGCGGCACCTGCCACAAAAGCGATAACAGGGGAAGATCTGAAAACGATCTCGCAGACGATCAAAAAGGTCATCGCCCCCAAGCTGATCGGAGAGAGCTTTGATCTGCCGAAAGTGCTAGAGCTTCTTCACGCCAGCTGTAAAGGCAACAGCAGTGCCAAAGCGGCCGTCGATATGGCGCTGTATGATCTGGCGGCAGTCTCGGAGGAGCAGTCTCTGGTGGAGTTTCTGGGAGGGTCCGCCAAAGCGCTGGAAACTGCCGTTACCATCAGCCTAAAGTCCCCGCAGGAGATGGCCGTCGATGCGAAAGCGGCATTCGGGCGCGGGTTCACCATCCTGAAGGTCAAAGTCGGCAGCCGTGACGGTCTGGACAGCGCACGTATCGAAGCCGTAAGACGTTCCGTACCGAAGGCAAGATTGCTGATCGATGCCAATCAGGCCTGGAGTGTTGGCGAGTCGCACGCGATCATCAGAACGATCGCACCGCTCAATATCGAGCTGATCGAACAGCCCGTAGACGGCCGTGACCTCGAGGGGCTTAAACAGGTCACACAGCAGAGTGCTATCCCTATCCTGGCGGATGAGGCGGTCTTTACGCTCGAAGATGCAAAAAAGGTCATCGAGAATGAAGCGGCCGATCTGATCAACATCAAACTGATGAAGTGCGGCGGCATCTCCAAAGCGATCGAGATCATTGAGTATTGCCGCCAAAAAGAGGTCAAATGCATGATGGGTTCAATGCTGGAAGGCCCCACTTCCATCGCGCTGACGGCGCAGCTGGTAATGGCCTACGCAGACGCTTTCAGCCATATCGACCTCGACAGCCCGCTGCTTTACAAGAAGATCCCTACGGGCACAGGCCTGCAGTTTTTCAACAACGCCATAACGCTTGAAAAAGATGATTTTTACACGCTCTATATTTTAAAGTGTGCCGACAGTACGCTCTACACCGGCATTGCCAAAGAGGCGGGAAAACGCCTGGTTGAACATAACGACTCGCCAAAGGGTGCAAAATACACCAAGGCCCGCCGTCCTGTCACACTGGTCTACGAAGAGAAACACCGCTCGAAAAGCAGCGCATTAAAGAGAGAACTGGAGATTAAAAAGATGACGCGTTCTCAAAAAGAGAAGCTGATCGCACGGCAGACGGGGTAAGGACTACTCCTCTTCCTCGCTTCGCATCTCATCGATTTCAGCGATGATCTCACCCGCTTCCTCTTCATCGATCTCACCCGCTTCCGCCTCTTCGAGCATCACTTTGAAATCGGTTTTGAGCTCCTGAAGTTCTTCAAGCTCCTGCTTGACATCGTCGGTTGCCGTTTTTGTATCGTTGATAAGTTCAAAAAGCCCGTCGATCACATCTTCGATCTCAGGGATAACATCGTTTTTAAGCAGGTCGATCAGATCTTGTACATTTGTCATGGAGAGTCCTATTATAGTGCTGCGCACTTTGATGGACGCATTTTAACCTATTTTTCGACGTGTTCGACCTCTTCGAGTTTTTCAGCATGTTTTTTTTAACCCAGACCCGAAGTTGCAGAAAGGCTACGGTTTCGCGACCAGGGTTGCTGTGACGTCGATATTGTTTTTGATGATAGTGCTCATAAAGTTGTTGTCGATGTCAAACGCCGTGCGGTCGACAACGCCAGTCAGCTTGATCTTGACACCGTTCTCACTCACGTCAAACTTCTGCATTTTGAACGTGAGCGTTTTGGTGATATTTTTAATAGTGACCTCGGCTTCGACACTGTCGTCCGTCACTTTGATCGATCTGAAGAATATCGATTTGTACCTGACCTCGTCAAAAAAGTCGCTGCTTAGAAGATGGTCATCGCGTCTGGAAATACCCGTATAGATCGAATTGACCAGCGATCTTACCGGTAATTGCCGTGATCTTATCGCCTTCAACGCTGATGGTGCCGCCAAAATCACTGAAATTGCCGTCCACACCGACAAACAAGAGCTCTGTCGCCTCAAAATCCATCGACGAACTTTTCGTATCTACTTTCAAATCCGCACCGAACGCCAAAATGGCCATCACTAAAAGAGCTGCTATCGTTTTCATGCCTCATCCTTTGAGATAGTATAGAAGTATTATAGTGCAGTTTTTTATAACGGCTAACCTATTCTATCCAAAAAGAACTGCTTTTGTTTATCGGCTTGGCGTATTCACCATCCATTTTGAGTGGGCATCGAGGTAGTCCCAGAATGACTGAATATACGCTTCTGTAATGCCCTCTTCCAGGAGTGCAGGGGAGCAGTCTGGTGTAGAGCTCAAGCCATGTATGACGTCCTGCTTCATCAATGCGGAACGGAGCATGGCGTCCTACCAGGCGCGCTTCGCCGCGGGTCTGTTCAAAATAGTTCGGCCCGCCGCAGATCTGGATCAGAAAATCGGCCGCATGCTTCTGCGCTTCTGCAAAATCCTCATCATCCACCGGAAAAAGAAAAGCGATGTCGCTCTCGCGGATCAGGTCGTAATGGGCATTCACAAGTTCCCGGAAACGCTCTTCGCCCACCTCGTAAAAAAATCCGGGATGCGGTTTCGTCACAGCAGGAAATTCGCCGAGTTTGCCTTCTGTAATTGTCAGGTTCAACATTTCAATCCTTCTTGGGTGTTCAAAATCTCCAACTATTTTAAACCACAAACTCAAAATAGACCCTAAATCCGGAAATAATCTTTATCATATAAACAAATATGTAACCGTTTTGTTTATTACGCGACAGAATAAGTGCTAAATGGATGCTGACATTATTGCGCAGCGTTCTTGCCGTCACCGAATTTCGTCGTCAGTTTCCCTGTCTTTGGATCGCGTATGCAGTCATGCAATATCTCGATACTTTGCGCTTTGATAACGCAGCCGCGTCTGGGGTCATCTTTACTCATCTGCTCGGTGATGTCGGCTCTCTTTTTCTCAAGAACACTCTCGCTGTCGATCATATTGGCCCCGCATTTGCCGGCGCCGCACTTCATGGCACTGCTTTTACCATGATCCCCGCTGTCACGGCCGCAGCCGCCAACGCCCAATACAACTGATACGACAAAAACGAATAAAACTGCTTTTTTCATTGGAAATCCTCACTTTCTTCCTGGTTTGATCCCGGTTCCACGGGCTGTGCAGACCTGTCATCTGTGAAATCCGTATGACGGGATTGCATAAGCTGCTTGAGCTGATACTTCGCATAGATCTCGTAGAGCAGCGGAATGATGATCAGGCTCAGTACCGCCGACGAGACCACCCCGCCGATCATCGGTGCGGCGATGCGCTGGGTCACCTCAGAACCGACGCCGTGGTTGTACATGATCGGCAAGAGTCCCGCCAGAATCGCAAAGACGGTCATCAGTTTCGGGCGCAGACGCTGCACCGCCCCCTCATAGATCGCCTCATGCAGATGGGTAAGATCATAGCCATCACCCCATTTCGCCATTGATTCTTCGACACTCTCTTTGAGATAGACGATCATGACGATCGCGGTCTCCGACGCAACTCCCAGCAGCGCCAAAAAGCCCACGATGACGGCGATGCTCATGTTGAAGTCAAGGATGTCGATATAGATGAGTCCTCCGAGCAGTGCAAAGGGCAGGGTAAAAAAGACGATAAGCGTCGGCACCATCTCTCTAAGCGCAAAATAGATCAGCACCAGGATCACTAAAAGTACCGCAGGTACGATCCAGTCGATCTTCTGCATAGCAGACTCAAGATACTCCGACTGCCCTGCCCACTCGACATAAAAGCCGTCCGGCAGTTTGACCGCATCGACCAGCTTTTTCGCCTCCGTCTTATAGGCGGTCGCCGAGATACCCTCTTTCGGCGTGATGTAGATGAAGGTGACCGGCTTCGCCATCTCGCTTTTGATGACGGAGGCGCTTTCGCGGTAATCGACCTTGGCAAAGGTCTCCAACGGTACAAAGCCCAGCGCGGTCTTGACCGGGATATTGCGGATCGACGCCAGGCTTCGGCGCTCACTCTCTTCCAGCCGCAGTGCGATCGGGTAGCGTTCCAGCCCCTTGTACATCGTCGAGATCTTCATCCCGCCGATTGCCGCCGATGTGTACTCAAGCAGCTGCTTTTCACTGAGATCGTAACGCGCCAAAGCCGCTTTGTCGATGTCAATATCGATGTAGTACCCCGCACTGGCCTGATCGGCGATGACGGAGAGCGTCTTGTCAAAATTGCGCAGCTTCGTTTCGATCGCTTTGGCCGTACGCTGCAGACCCTCAGCACTGTTGCCGTAGAGCTTGATGCCCAGCGGCGTGCGGATACCGCTGAGCAGCATATCGATGCGGCCGCGGATCGGGTAGGTCCAGGAGTTGACAAGCCCCGGTATCCGCAGGGCATCTTCCAGTTCGCCCATCAGCTTCTTTTTGGTCATCCCCTCGCGCCACTGCGACTTCTCTTTGAAGGTGATGATGGTCTCGATCATCGAAAGCGGGGCCGGGTCGGTTGCCGAGTTGGCCCGGCCGCCCTTGCCGAAGACTGTCTTGACTTCGGGAAACGCTTTGATGATCTCGTCGCTCTTTTGGGTCAGCATCTTGCTCTGGTCCACACTGATGCCGTAGGGGGTCACCGGCATATACATCACGCTCTCTTCGTCAAGAGGGGGCATGAACTCCCAGTTGAGGCTTTTATAGAGCGGGTACATAGCGCCCAAAATGAGAAGAGCCGCTATCAAAACGAGATATTTGATCTTCAAACCGTAGACGATGACCGGGCGGTAGAGCCAGATAAAAAACCGGCTCAGCGGGTTTTTACGCTCTTCGAGGATCCTGCCGCGCACAAAGAAGAGCATCAGCACGGGACCAAAGGTGACCGAAAGCAGTGCCCCCGCCGCCATCGCGAAGGTCTTGGTGAAGGCAAGCGGCGTGAAAAGAAGCCCCTCCTGCCCCTCAAGCGCAAAGATCGGCAAAAAGGAGACCACGACAAGTGCGAGAGCGAAAAAGATCGGGCGCCCGACCAGCTGCGAAGAACGCAGGATCACATCGATGCGCTCTTTATCGTCCAGAGCTGCGACCTGATTTTTCTTCCATCTTATGGATTGATTTATGGGCATTTTCGATCATCACGATGGTCGCATCGACCATCGCACCGATGGCGATGGCGATCCCTCCGAGGCTCATGATGTTCGAGCCGATACCGAAACCTTTCATCAGCAGAAAGGTGGCACCGATGGTCAGCGGCAAAATGATCAGTACGATCAGGGAGGAGCGCAGGTGCATCAGAAAGAGCGCAATGATCACCACGACGATGATGCTCTCTTCGATCAGCGTCCCTTTGAGCGTATCGACCGCTTTTTCGATCAGGCCGGAACGGTCATAGGCGGTGGTCACCTCAACGTCATCGATCTTGAGTTCGGCCATCCTGGCTTTAACGCGTTCGATGACCGAGTAGACATCTGCGCCGTAGCGCACCATCACGATGCCGCCGACTGTTTCGCCTTCGCCGTTCAGGTCAGCCATACCGCGGCGGTTGGCCGGTACCAGCTCCACACGGCCGATATCGCCGATGGTAAGCGGCACTCCCGTCTTCTGTCGCAATCACCAGAGAGCGGATGTCGTCAAGGTCTTTGATGTAGCCCTTGGCCTGCACCATCCACTCATAGCCGTTCTGGATGACGATGCGCCCGCCGGTGTCGTCATTGTTGTTTTTCAGCACCCTGGCGACATCGCCGATAGAGAGTCTGTGCATCACAAGCGCATCATTGTTCACCGTCACCTGGTAGGTCGGGATAAAGCCGCCGATACTTGCCACCTCCGAGACCCCGTCCACACTCAAGCAGTGCGTACTTGTAGTAGTAGTCCTGCAGCGTTCTCAGCTGGGCCAGATTTTTTGTTTTGGAGGTGAGCGCGTACTCATAGACCCAGCCCACGCCCGAAGCGTCCGGCCCGAGCTCCACCGACATAGACGAAGGCAGCTGCGACTGTATCGACGCGAGCTGTTCCAAGCACACGCGTGCGCGCCCAGTAGAGGTCCGTGCCCTCTTTGAAGATGATGTAGATCAGGGCATTTTCATAGGTGGAGTAGCCGCGCACGGTTTTGATATCGGCGATGGCCAGAAACTGCGACACCAGAGGGTAGGTTCCCTGGGCTTCGATGATCTCGGGCGACTGCCCCGCCCAGTTGACCTTGACGATCACCTGCGGCGGCGAAAGGTCCGGCAGGGCATCGAGCGGCGTGTTCTTCATCGACCAGTAGGCACCGATGATCAAAAAGAGGGTCGCCATCAGGACCAGGAAACGGTTCCTGATGCTAAAGGCGATGAGCTTTTCAATCATACTACACCTCCATTTCCAAATTGCACTAGCGTTACCTTAGCAAAACGGGCTCTGCTCATTTGGCGTTCAGACTTAGTACAAACCATTGATCTGCGCATCGGAATCCATCATAAAGAGGGCGTTATTTACCACTTCGTCACCTTTTTTCAGACCGCTTTTGATGATATAGGTGTTGTTGTCCAGCACCTCGGCATCCACCGCAACCGGTTCATACTCCCCTTCAAATTCGCTGACGCCGAATACAAAGTACTTTCCGTTTTTTCGGATAACGGCTGTTGAGGGAAGCGTCAGACGGCTTTCGGCACGGCCGCTGGCGGTAATGGTGGCATACATCCCCGGCAGCAGTTCCCCTCTCCTATTGGACGCTTCCAGACGAAGTGTCGCTGTCGCTGCTTTGGGATCGATATTCGGGTAGAGCAGTACTTTGGTCGCCTTGAACGCCTTCTCCAGCCCCACAACCTTCACACTGAAGTTGTTCAGCTCCCGGTACCGGTAAAGATCTTTTTGATAGATCTTTACCTCGATCCACACCTTGCCCAGATCGACGATGGTAAAGAGTTTCTGCTTGGCGTTGAATGCGCCGAGGTTGTTGACACTCTTTGCAAAAATATAGCCGTCTGAGGGAGCATAGATATAACTCTCTTCGCTTGCCCTGCCTCTTTTTTTAAGTGCATCTATCTCGGCTTCCTGCAGACCCAAAAGCGCCAACTTCTCTCTGGCGCTCTTCACCATCCCGGGGCTGGGGCGCTTTTGATTGTAGCTGAGCGCGTTGACATAGTCCTCTTTGGATTGCAGGACATCAGGCGAATAGACCTTGGCCAGCCTCTCGCCTTTTGCCACTTTCTGGTAGATCTTGTCCCCATAAAGTCTTGTAATATAACCGCCGAAACGCGGTGCCACATCGTAGATCCGGGACTCGTCCGCCGTAACATACCCGTAGTTTTTCAAGCTGAACGCCGCTTTCTCCTCTTTGACCTTTACGGTCTGCACGTTAAAAAGCTGTTTTACCGTCGCCTCATTTGCCATCAAAGGCACCGCAGCCAGTAGGAATATCAGCAGTCGTTTCATTGCATCTCTCCGATCAGCGAATCCAGTGCGGCCTCTGCCCTGTTAAAGCGCAACGTTGCTTCGATCAGCTGCTCATCCAGCGCCAGTTTCTGTTTCAACAGATCGATATAGACAAAAAGGTCCTGTCCTGTCTGCACCGAAGCACTGGTCAGTTCAAACATATGTTCGATCTGCGGCATGCTCTCGTCATGGATAATGTGATAGATCGAATAGGCCTCTTCGAGCTGCGCATAAAGCCCTCCTGTCTCCCCTTTGAGCCGTTCAAGATAATCCTGACGTGCGGAGGCCGTTGAAAGCGCGAGCTTACGGGCGGCTTCGGTATGGTCGCTTTCGCTTCCGTAGATCGGCAGCGCCATCGACAGACCGACATTCACATAATCGGTAAACTCCTGACGGTAGAAGTACCCCACCTGAAGCGAGGGGTCGACGTTACCGGAGAGCTCTTCCACCTTTACCCTGCTCTGCGCGGCCGCCACTTCGGAACTTTTTATCTCAAAGCCCCTGTTGTTCGCCAGTTGCGATAGATATAGGTCGATGGTCTTGGGTTCTTTAACATGCAGTTCGATCTCAAGGCTCTCTACCGGTTCTGCCGCGAGATAGCCGAGTTTGGCAAAAAGCGCTTTGCGCCGGCTATCGTAGCGGCTCTTTTTGATCTTGAGCTGAGAGAGTGCCAGCTCGGCCGACATGATGCCCATATGGCTGCTGGCGCGTGTCGAAGAGTAGGCGGTATTGAGGTCGATGTTCTGCTGCGTCACCTGGATATATTCGCCGATAATACGGAGCTCCTCATCCACCTCCCAGATGCCGTATGCCGTCATCTTGATCTGCTCGACAAGCTTCACCTTCGCCTCTTCCAGCGTTGATGCGATCACCTGTTTCTGTGCTCTAGACTGCAGCGTCGCCGCATCGCGTTTTCCGAATGAGGGGAACTTCTGCTTAAGGGTGATGCTTGCTGTCTGCATCGGCTCGATCGAACGGTCGGTAATGTCGTCAAGCTGGATATCGTTGAGTGCGAAAGCGATCTCCGGGTTGGCGAAGTTACGTGTGGCCGAGATCTGGTAATCCTCGGCATTAAGACGCTCCTCTATCGCCTGCAGGGAGCTGTGTGTACTTAATGCTTTTTCAATGACGGCATCCAGTGTTACGGCACCCGAGCAGAGCGGAAAAAGCAGTAATAACCAGAGTCTCATTGTCTCACCTAGATGTTGACGGATGTCTTGACCCGTATCTTCCTGCCCGTTTTTGGTGTGATCAGGACGTGGATCTGCCAGGTACCGGGCATCGTGAAGTTAACATCTGCCTTATAGCGGCCGTTGCCAAGGCTTATTGCGTCAACCATACTCTCCATCGCAGGCATTCCGGGCATCGCCGGCATAAACACCTTCAGAGCCACTTCAGCACCGTCAGCCACTGCATTGTCGAGCGTGACAAGCAGTTCAACACTATTGTTACCGACGGCAAGAGGCTTGTCGGCACTCAGCACGACCTTCGCTGTTTGAGACATGGCCTCTTTTTCAAAGGCAGCCGCGTTCAGTAGACCTACGGCCAGAATCGCCAGTATGAAAATTCTGATGAATGTTTTCATCGTCTATCCTTTTTCTTCAATTCAGGACCATTGTAGCAGAGCTGTGTGAGAAGTTTGTGAAAGGTTTCTAACCCTCTCCAACACCACACGTACATCAGATCTCGCTGTTTTTCAGGCGCAGAGCATTGACGATCACCGACACCGAACTGAAACTCATCGCTGTTGCCGCAATGATGGGCGAGAGCAGCAGTCCGAAGAATGGATAAAGTACACCAGCGGCTATCGGGATTCCGACACTGTTATAGACAAAAGCGAAAAAGAGGTTTTGTCTGATATTGCGCATTGTCGCGTGGCTGAGTTTGCGTACCTTGACAATGCCGAGAAGGTCCCCTTTTATCAGGGTAATACCCGCACTTTCTATTGCCACGTCAGTACCGGTGCCCATGGCAATGCCCACTTCGGCCTGCGCCAGTGCCGGTGCGTCGTTGATGCCGTCGCCGGCCATCGCGACGATTGCCCCCGCCTCCTGCAATTTTTTGATAATGGCTGCTTTGGCATCAGGCATCACATTGGCATACACTTCGCTGATATTGAGTCTCTTCGCCACCGCATCAGCCGTCGTCTGGTTGTCGCCGCTGAGCATCACAACATGAATACCCTCCTGATTCAGTGCAGAAATCGTTTTTTTTGATGTCGCTTTGACCGGATCTTCGATCCCGAAGATACAGCAGAATCTGGAATCAATCGCCATAAAGATAACACTCTGACCTTCACTGCGCAATGCTGTCGCTTCAGGCAGTATCGCTTTCGTGTCAATCCCCAGACTTTCCAGAAACTTCCCGCTGCCCAACACCACTTTTTTATTATCGATATCGCCTTCGATCCCTTTGCCGGTAACGGCGTTGAAGTTTGCGACCTCGGCAAGGTTCAGACCCTCTTTCTTGGCGCGCTCGATGACCGCTTCTGCCAAAGGATGTTCACTGGCGCGTTCAAGGCTTGCCGCATACCGCAGGGCCTCTTTTTCGTCAATATCTTCGACCGTCTTCAAGCTTGTCACGACAGGTTTCCCCTCTGTCAGGGTGCCTGTTTTGTCAACGACCAGGGTGTTGACCTTTTCCATGGTCTCCAGGGTCTGTGCGTCTTTGATCAGGATGCCCGACAGGGCTGCCCGCCCTGTTCCGACCATGATCGAGATCGGTGTTGCCAGCCCCAAAGCGCAGGGACAGGCGATGATAAGCACCGCAACAGCCGCGACGACAGCGTAGGCAAGACGGGGCTCCGGTCCCCAGAACCACCACCCGAAAAAAGCCAGCACTGCGCAGAGCACTACGGCGGGCACGAAATAACCCGATACGGTATCGGCCAGCTGCTGGATGGGCGCGCGGGAGCGCTGTGCCTGGGCGACCATCTGCACGATCTGCGAAAGCATCGTATCGCTTCCGACACGCTCTGCCCGCATGACGAGTGTCCCGTTTTTATTGAGCGTTGCCCCGATCACAGTATCATCGGCCGTCTTGGCGACCACGACCGGTTCTCCCGTGATCATCGACTCATCCACATTGCTCTGCCCCTGAAGGACAACCCCGTCAACAGGGATCTTTTCGCCGGGTTTGACGCGCAGACGGTCTCCAACCTGGACACGTTCGAGGTTGACATCTTCCTCGTTCTCCTCTGCATCAATGCGATGGGCCTGTTTCGGTGCCAGATTGAGGAGTGTTTTGATCGCACTGTTCGTTTTGCTGCGGGCTTTCAGCTCCAGTACCTGCCCCAGCAGCACCAGGGTGGTAATGACGGCTGCCGCCTCAAAATAGACATGCACCAGCCCCTCATTTGTCCGCATCAGCGGCGGAAAGATCTCAGGCAGTAAGAGCGCGACGATACTGTAGAGCCATGCCGTTGCGACGCCGATCGAGATGAGTGTGAACATATTCAGGTTCCATGTGCGCACCGAACGCCAGCCCCGCACGAAAAATGGCCACCCGCCCCAGAGGACCACCGGCGAGGAGAGGGCAAATTCAAACCATTGAATGCTCTTCATGGAGATCTCTCCGGGGAGATATTGCGGGACAAGATCGGTGATCATGGCGATGATAAAAACAGGCAGGGCCAAAACGACGCTGATCCAGAAGCGTCTGCTCATGTCATCAAGTTCGGCATTACCTTCTGTCGATTCCACCGTTACTGGTTCAAGCGCCATACCGCAGATAGGACAGCTGCCGGGTTCATCTCTGATGATCTCCGGATGCATAGGACAGGTATATTGTGTCGTGACTGTCGCCAATGCTTCGACCTCTTTTTCCAAAGCCATGCCGCACTTGGGGCATGCCCCAGGATGATCCTGATGGATCTCGGGATGCATGGGACAGGTGTAAAAATCGTGTCCGATATTACAGCTGTCATCATCGCAATAGGGTTTCGCTTCAGCACTCATGACTCGCCGCCCTCTTTATCTTCGAGGAGATCCCGCTTTCTTTTATACTCCTGCTCATCGATCTCGCCGCTGGCATACCGCCTGTCTAGAATCTCTTTGGCCGACAGCCCCTCTTTTTTATTGCCGTTTATAAAAAAATAGACCAAGACAACGATCAACAGCAGCGTAATTATCCAGCCAAGTCCCATTCCAAATCCCCATCCATGCATTCCGTATCCGTTCATGACGAGCTCCTCTTATATTTTCAGCAGCAGAACCATACTCAGAATAGAAGTTTTGCCAACATCTTCCTTCTCTCTTTTTAAAGCTGTCCGAGTCAAGAAAAATCGAACCCTCGTGTTTGGATTATTGTATCATTGTTTTGTGAGGAGTTAGTGATAAATAACAATTTACGTATAAAAGCGTTATGGGAAAAAGCTACATGAGGAACCTGAATTTCACTGCATAAAAGTTGGGTTATAATACTTCATGCAGATATTACTACTCGAAGACGACCCCGTCTTAGCCGATATACTCGTTGATTTTTTAGAAGAGAATCATACGGTGACACACACCTACAGCATGCAGGAGGCCCTGCGTCTGACAGCAGCGCAGAAGTTCGATCTTTACATCTTCGACATCAATGTCTCCGACGGTGACGGCGTCTCCCTCTTAAAAGAGCTGCGCAGCTTTAATGACGAGACACCGGCAGTCTTCATCACAGCCTTTCACGACACCGGTCATCTCAAGGCCGCCTTCCAGTCCGGCGGCAACGACTTCATCAAAAAACCTTTTGACCTGGAAGAGCTGACGCAGCGCATCGAGAACATCAAACGCCATTACGGTCTGGACTCGCTGATCAACCTGACACAGACCCTCTCCTTCGATCCGCAGACACACACACTCACCGATCAGGTCGGCTCCCGCCGCCTCAGCAGCAAAGAGAGTGCCTGTCTGCACTACCTCTATAAAAACCGTCACCGAATCGTAAGCTCGGACGAACTGCTGCAAAACCTCTGGACCTATGATGAGATGCCCTCTGAAGAGGCCGTCCGTACTCTTATCAAGCAGCTCCGAAAACAGATCGGAAAAGAGCGTGTCATCAACATCAGAGGCGAAGGGTACCGGTATGAATGATCTTGAAAAACGCTCCTTCTACTCCTTTTTGTCCCTTTATATCGGCTCTTCGTTCCTCTTTCTGGCCCTGGTCGGTTTCTGGTACTACACCGCCCAGAAAAATGCCCTCCAAAACAGCAGCTACTACCGGATGCAGCACTACAGCGACAAGATCAGTGCCGCCGTTATCAACGCCCAAATGCACGGCGGCGGTCTGCATCTTCCGGCTCCTCCGCCCGACACGGACTTCGCCCTCATCTCCACTCAGGGCGATGTTGTCTACGGGAGGCTGCCGCAGGGCGTTACCGACTTTAAAAATACCTTCCTGGAACTTGACAACAGCTCCGTCCTGATCTCCGATGCACCGCAGGAACATCTCAACGTCAAGTATGTCGTCGTGGAGAGCATGACTTACCACAAGGAGCTCGAAGCGCTGCTGGCCTATCTGCTGCTGGTCATGATCGCTATCGCCCTCGGCATTGTCTTTATCGCCTGGGTGCTCTCCAAGATCTTCATGCGTCCCATCCATCAGAAAGTCAGGCAGATCGAGCAGTTCATCCAGGACATCTCCCACGAACTCAACACCCCTGTCACCGCGCTGCAGATGAGCTCAAAACGCGCCCTGCAGAAAGGGGTCTATGACGAGAAGATCCTCACCAATATCTCCATCAGCACCAAGCAGCTCTACAGCATCTACCGATCGCTGGCCTATCTCAACTTCTCTACACCCAAACAGATGCCCACCACGCTTAACCTCCGCCCGATCCTGCAGGAGAGCATCGCCTATTACACCGAACTCAGCCGTGCCAAAAAGATCGCCTTTGACACCGACATCTGCGACGCGGCGCTTCGTATCACCGAAGAGCGGGCAGGACTTCTTTTCTCCAACCTCATCGCCAACGCCATCAAATACTCCATGCCCGGCACTGCCGTCACCATCACCCTGAAAGAACATCTTTTCAGCATCTGTGACGAAGGCATCGGCATTGAAAAGGACAAATTGGGGGTGATCTTCAAACCGTACGAAAGAAGTTCGGAGATCGCCGGCGGTTTCGGGATAGGTCTGAGTATCGTCAAGCAGATCTGCGATGAGTTCAAGATCGGGATCGATGTTCAATCGGAAATAGGGAAAGGGAGCTGTTTTACACTGACGTGGTAATAGATTCATAACTGGAAACAACCCCGGAATGCCATTCAAAACTGCTTAATAGCACCTATAGGGTTTCTGTTCCTTCACCCGCTTTAATGTGACTCACAACCCGGTTTCTTCCGCTCTCCTTGGCTGCATAAAGAGCTTTATCGACCCGCTCCATAATACTCTTTATCGTATCGTCTTCAGCCAGCTGGATGACGCCGATGCTGACGGTGACACGTGAGGGCACCTTCAGAAGATCCGCTTTGGCGATCAGGTGTCTCAGTTTATCCGCGGCGCTATGGGCACTTTCAAGATCGGAATCAGGAAGCAGGAGTACAAACTCTTCCCCGCCCCACCGTGCGAAAAGGTCACCTGAACGGATGCTTCGGGATATCAGATCCGTTAACTCGATCAAGACGATATCACCAACTGGATGGCCGTAGTTGTCATTGAACTCTTTAAAATGATCGATATCCAGCATCGCTACGGAAACCGCTGAATGGTAACGCTTCACTCTGTAAATGGCATCGTTAAGCTCATGCTCAAAATAGTTACGGTTATGACATCCGGTGAGGGTGTCATGTGTAGCAAGATAATGGTACTGTTCCGATTTTCTGGCCAGTTGCGTCACATCGGTCAGCGAGACAACAAAGCGTTTTCCGGCCGGGTTTATATTGATCCTGAATATGGAGTGCAAACCTTCACTCTCCGACTTCAGGGTGACCAGCCGCTCATTGTCGGGCAGGTTTTTCAACTTCTCCATCCACTCAAAGGGCTGCGAGCGATCCTCTGCGTCATCGTTGTGCTGATACAGCAGGAGATAATCACTCAATTTAAGCCCTCTCGCCTCGAACTCAGCGAGGCTGCTTGTACCGAAAAATTTGTGAAAGGCGGTGTTCGCGGCATCTATACGCTCGCCATCGGTGAGCAGGATGATATCGCTGCTGCTGTTGAGGATCTCCTGCGTCTCGTCATTTTTGCTTTGAAGTTCCTGCGTCCTTTCGCTGACTGTCTTCTCGAGCATCTTGTTAGCCTGGATCATCTGCCAGTTGTACGCGATCTGAAAAGGGATGATAAAGAGCAGAAAAAGAGCGCCGTAGAAGAGGTTTTTCATCAATGTATGTTTCAAGACAGCCTTGACATGGGAGATCTCTATATCGGCAGCGACGACATAGCGCAACCCGTCCTTCGACGTCATGGGTACGAATACGCTGCGGAAATGTCCCCATTTATCGCGGTACTCCGCATAGCTGATCTCACCGGACTTAAATACTTTGTATATCGCAGGAGGCGCATCATTGTAATGATCAAAATAGCTTGTAAGGTTCACCCCGGTTCTGCGCTCCTCTTCGGTACCGCTGGAGGCGGTAAAAAAGATATTTCCGTCGACCTGGATCATCGAGTAGAGATATTTGATCTTGGCGACATCGGCAAACTGGGAGAGCCTGATGATATTGGAGCGGTCCTCTTTGGCTGAGACGCTCTCGGCGTTCATGCCTTTGTGGTGGAAGCCTTCGGGCAGCAGCATTGGGATGCTCATAGCACTCCGCATAAGTGTTGCGTCAATATCCTCTGTCAGGTGGCGTTTCTCTGTGTAATAGGCGTCAACAGTGAAGTATACGATCCAGACGAGATAGAGAAGGATGGCAATGAGAGCACGGCGCTCCGGTTTGAACATAGTATGCCTTACTAAATATACAGGTTTAAAATATAAGTATTCAATATACGACTAATATATCTCATTAGAAGTTATAACGTAAACTTGCCAAAGTTGTAAACGTCGTCATTTCAACTCTTTTTCTATACTACCACCTCTCCCCTAAAACCTTCACGACCCGCTTCGCCAGAGAGGGGAAGGTCGTCAGTTTTCCGCCGTAGACATGGAGCACCCTGTTCTTCCCAATGCGGTGCAGATCGAGCTTGTATTCGCGTGACATCCGGGTCGGGTCCTTTGCGCTTTTGATGATCGGGCGGGTGCCGATGAAGACCTCCTTGATATCCTTGCGTGTCAGCGCTTTTTTCAGATAGACGTTGCTCTCTCTGAGCAGGTACTCGACATCGTCGTTATTGACCTTGATCTTGTCCACTTCGCCCGTTTCGCTGCGTTCCGTCGTGCCGATCAGCGTCGTCTCTTTTTCGGGGATGATGAAAAAGATCCGTTTTGATGCCGTCTCCAGGAAAAGCGGATCGGGCACCAGCACCCTGTCGATGACCAGATGGATGCCGCTCAGTTTTTCGATGGTGTAGGACGAGGGGAGATTGAAACGCGCATTGACCTCATCCACCCAGGCCCCCGTCGCATTGATGAGCAGACTCGTCCGGATTGAACACCCCTCCAGTTCGATCGAAATACTCTCCTCATCGACCGTGAGTATTTTTATTTCGGCATGTTCAACGATCTCTGTGCCCAAGGCTTTGGCTTCTTCAGCGATCCTGCAGGTGAGCACGTAATCATCTGTCTTGGCGTCGAAATAGGTGAAGACGGCATTCAGCCCTTCTGCTTTGAGCGCATTGAACTTTTTTAAAAAGAGCTCTTTTGGGACTTTCTGCGCCTTTTGGACATTTCGGGCCAAGAGGCTGTAGAGCCACAGCCCCAGGCGTATCATCCAGGCAGGACGCCTGGAATTTTCATAGACAGGCAGATAAAAATGGCGCAGTTTGACAAGGTCGGGATAGCGCTCCAGAAGGTATTCCCGGTCATGCAGGGCCTCTCTGACCAGCGCAAACTCGAAGTTCTCGAGGTAGCGCAGGCCGCCGTGGATCAGCCGCGACGAGCGTGACGACGTCCCTGATGCGATGTGGTTCTTCTCCAGAACCAGGACACTTTTGCCCTCTTGAGCCAGAGCTTTGGCGATCGCCGAGCCGTTGATACCGGCACCCAAAACAACGACATCGTATCGCTTCTGCATCTTCTACCTCTTCAAAATAAAACTCGTGTATAATCATTGTAACCAAGAAAAGGGGAGATGACCTTGAAAACAGTAGCCCACCGCGGTTTTAGCGAAAACTACCCGGAAAACACCCTGATCGCCTTTCAGAAAGCCCTCGATGCAGGTGCGGACGGCATCGAGACCGATCTGCGGCTAAGCCTCGACGGCCAGCCGGTGATCTTTCACGATGATGATCTTAAACGGATCACAGGCCTCAGAAAAAAACCCGAGGAGCTGACGCTGGAGGAGCTCCAGGCGCTTGATGCAGGAAGCTGGTTCGACCCGAAATACAGCAAGGAGAAGATCCCCTCCCTGGACCAGCTCCTGCAGCTCTGCAGCGGAAAAACGACCCTGATCCTGGAGGTCAAACCTATCCCCGCTACTTACAGCAGGCTCTGTGAAGAGATCGAAAAACGGATACGGGACAAACTGGCGTGGGTGGAGGTCTCCTGCTTTGACGACTGCGTCCTGGAGTACATGCATCAGCTCAACCCCGGGGTAAGACTCCACAAACTTATCGACAGAGCCTCCGTTCTCAACAAAGAGGATTTTGAGCAGCGCTATGCCTACACCGACTACTTTGATATCGACATTGCACTGCGCAGTATTGTCATGGAAAAAGGGCTGATCCGCAGGCACAAGGTCATCTTCTGGACCGTCGATAGTGAGGAGATCGGCGAAGAGATCGAAGCCGGGCTCTACGGCGTTATGCGCAACAACCCGAGCCAGTAGATCGTCCGCCTCCGATAGGAAAATTCTGTTTTACCTTGATATGCTATGATGCGCAAAAAGATAGCCAAGGAAATCGTTATGAACGACATCAAATTCCCTTTTCTGGAACATATCGGTGCGGAACTGATCCGCGCTGAAAAAGGGGAAGCGGAAGTCACTCTGAAAACACAGCCCTACCACCTGCAGCACATGGGCTTCGTCCACGGCGGCGTCATCTCGACGCTGATGGACAATACGGGGTGGTACGCGGCGGTCTCCAATCTCGGCGAGGGGTTCACCTCCGTCACGATGGAGATCAAGATCAACTACCTCAAACCCGCCTCGGGAAAAGCGCTCAAGGCGATGGCAAAGGTCAAACGGCAGGGGCGGACGACCTCGTTTGTGACGATCGAACTCTTCGACGACGAGAAACTTGTAGCCTATGCGACCGGCACCTATGCCGTTTTGCAGGATCTATAAAGACACCTGCCGTTCTCACGGCAAGATACCTTTTGATCGCGTTCGGATGGTTGAAAAATAACTTGTAAAAAAGTACTAAAATAGAAATTCTGCTTAACCGTTACCTAAAAAAGCTAGAATTTACTACTATATTTTTTTACGAGGCACCCCGTGAAGACTACAAAGATCAACAAAGTTCTGATCGCCAACCGCGGCGAAATCGCACTCCGCATCATCCGGGCCTGTAAAGAGCTCAACATTAAAAGTGTCGTTGTTTTTTCGGAAGTCGACATCAACGGTATATGGGTACGTAAAGCCGATGAGTGCTATCCGATCATGGGCGACCCTATTGCGGCCTATCTGGATTATGAACGCATCATATCCCTGGCGAAAAAAGCCGACTGTGACGCGGTCCACCCGGGCTACGGTTTTCTCTCCGAAAGTGCCGAATTCGCCCAGGCATGTGCGGACAACGGCCTGATCTTCATCGGACCAAAACCGGAGCACATCGCCCTCTTCGGGGACAAGATGGCCTCAAAAGTGGCGATGCGCGAAGTCGGCGTCCCGATGCTGCCGGGTACGGATGAGCCGATCGACAACATCAGCGACGCCGAGAAGATCGCAAGCGACATCGGTTTCCCGATCATCATCAAAGCGGCTTTCGGCGGCGGCGGACGCGGCATGCGCATCGTTGAGAAAGCAAGCAAGTTCAAAGAGATGTACGAAGCCGCCACAAAAGAGTCGATGCGTTTCTTCGGGCGCGGCGAGGTCTTTATTGAAAAATACCTCAAAAATCCCCGCCACATCGAGATCCAGATCGTTGCCGATAAATACGGCAACGTTGTTCACCTTGGAGACCGCGACTGCTCGATTCAGCGCCGTCACCAGAAGGTGATCGAGATCGCTCCTTCGCCGCTGCTGAATGAATCGGTACGCCGGGAGCTCTACCGCGTTTCGACCAAAGCGATGTTCAAACTCGGCTACGAGAGCGTCGGCACGATCGAATATCTCGTCGATCAGGACGACAATTTCTATTTCATCGAGATGAATACCCGGGTGCAAGTCGAGCACCCTGTCACCGAGCTCATTTCAGGGATCGACCTGATCCAGCGCATGATCGAGATCGCCGAGGGAGACCCCCTCAAATTCCTGCAGGAAGAGATCAAGCTCCGCGGTTTTGCCATAGAGTTCCGAATCAACGCCGAGAACCCTAAACTCAATTTTGCCCCGTCACCGGGTCTTATCACCAACTACATGGCACCGGGCGGCCCGGGCGTCCGTCTGGACACCATGCTCTATTCCAACTACAAAATACCGGCAAACTACGATTCGATGATCGGCAAACTGATCGTATGGGCAGCGGACTGGGACGGCGCCGTGCGTAAAGCGACCCGTGCACTCGATGAGTTCCTGATCGAAGGCATTACGACCAATATCCCGCTGCACCGCCAGATCGTCCGTGACCAGGATTTTATCGACGGCAGACTCGATACAGGGTACCTAGACACCAAGCTCAGTTCCCTTAATCTCGATGCGATCAACAATATGGACGATGAAGTGGCCAAGATGAAACAGATCACCGAAATCATCAACACGATCAAGACAAAAAATATCAACGTTCGCCATTAGCACCTAAATGATAGTGCCATAGAACGACTAAGCGCCCTATTTCTTAGGGGCTGATCCCTCTCTTGGCGGCCTGTTCCCTGGCCCTGTCTTTTTTGCTTTTCCCCTTCCCTTTGACCGGGGCCGGCCCTTTCTCTCTTTTAGGCGCCTCGCCCTTTAGCTCGTAGCCTTCGATCTGTTCCCTTTCAAGCTTGATGCTGCTGCGTTTTTCGATCAGGGCGAAATGGTCCCTGTCGTCGTGGTCGATAAAGGAGACGGCGATACCCGATTTGCCGGCCCTCGCGGTTCGCCCGATGCGGTGGATATAGTCTGCCGGAGAACGCGGAAGGTCGAAGTTGACGACACAGCTGATGCCGTCGATATCCAGCCCCCTCGCCGCGATATCGGTGGCAAAGAGCACTCTGATCTTCTTCGACTTGAACTGCTCGAGCGTCTCATTGCGCTCTTGCTGATCAAGATCGCCGTGAAACGACTGCGCCGAAAAGCCGTATTTTTTGAACTTCATGGCGATATTGTCGGTCGCTCTTCTGTTGGCCATAAAGACCAGTACCTGCTCCCACTTCTCGGTTTCGAGCAGATGCCTGAGCAGGGGGCCGCGGTTCTCACGGTTGACCTCTATGACCCGCTGGACGATAGTTGCTACCGTCGGCTCCTCGTGCTCCAGTGTGACTTCGACGGGGTTGCGCGTGATCTTTGCGGCGATGTCAACTATCTTTTGGGGATAGGTCGCCGAGAACATCAGGTTTTGGCGCTTTGCGGGGATGGCTTCCAGAATCAGGTCAAGCTCTTCGGAAAACCCGAGGTTCAGCATCTTGTCCGCTTCATCGAGGATCAGAAAGTCGAGATGCGAGAGGTTCATCTGCTTCTTGTCTCAGCACATCCAGAAACCGGCCCAGAGGTCGCCACCAGGATGTCGCACCCCTGCTGGATCGCGTAGAGCTGATCGCCGATGCTTTTGCCGCCGATGATGCTGACCGCCTTCGGCTTTATCGGCAGGAAGGCGCCGAATGTTGCGAAGGCCTCTGCGACCTGAAGCGTCAGTTCCCTTGTCGGGGTCAGCACCAGCGCCTTGATCTTCGCCTTGCCCTCACCTCTGCGCTTGGACCACAGCTCCAGAACCGGCAGGACAAAGCTCGCGCTCTTGCCGCTGCCCGTCTGCGCCCTCGCCATCACATCGTGCTCTTCAAGCACAAGCGGGATCACCTTCTCCTGTATAAGCGTCGGCTCGCTGTAGCCGCTTTCCTGAAGCGCGCGCAGTATCTGTGGAGAGAGTCCGAGTTTCGAAAATGGCATGGTCTGTTTCCTCGTAATATTTAACTGTATTTTAGGGGGTTTTCTCTTCAAGACAAGCCATAGGCTTTATTTAATCTCCGGCATTCAACACTGCATCTAAAACCTGTAAGGCGTCAGCGTCACACTCGTCAATGCATTGCTGCCGCATGGCTATATGGAGAGCATCACTACCTGTATAGCCGCTCCTAGTGTGAAAAACTGTCAGAGCAGCCCGGTACTAAAATACCGTTCAGCTCTGTCAGGCAGTACCGTCGCGATAACCCAGTCAGGATGTTCTTTCGCCAGCTCTCTAGCGGCCCAGACATTCGCCCCGGACGAGATGCCGCAAAGAAGAGAATTTTGAACCGCAAGCTCTTTTGTTGTCGCAATCGCGTCATCGTCTGAGACTTCAATGACCCGGTCGATCAGTGATACATCAAGGATTTCGGGGATAAAGCCGTCGCCTATGCCCTGTATCTTGTGCAGACCCGGTTCGTGCCCGAGAAGGGCAGAGACATTTTTCGGTTCAGCGGCCACAATCAGGATATCCGGATTTTGTTCTTTCAAAAAAGAGCCGATTCCCTGAATGGTTCCGGCACTTCCGACACCGGACACAAATGCGTCTATCTTCTCGCCTGACTGTTTCCAAAGTTCCGGTGCAGTATGTTCATAATGCGCCAGAACATTATTCGGATTTGTAAACTGCTGCGGCATGAAAGCATCGTACTTTTGCACCAGCTCCTTCGCTTTTTTGATCGCACCGGCGACCTGTTCGCAGTCAGGCGTAAGCGTAAGATGCCCACCGAGAAATTTGATGATGCTCTTTCGCTCTTCACTCATCCCTTCCGGCATCACAATATGCACTTCATACCCTTTAGCAACACCGACAAGCGTTACGCCGATACCGGTGTTGCCGCTGGTAGGTTCGACAATTTTCATCTTCGGTTTTAAAGTGCCGCCACGTTCTGCGGCTTCAATCATCGAAAGAGCGACCCGGTCTTTGATGCTGCCTCCGGGATTAAGAAATTCAGCTTTTGCAATAATGTTTTCGTTGCGCAGTTTGATCAGAGGAGTATTTCCTATGAGTCCGAGAATATCACATGGTTTCATGATTTTACGCATTCCTTCTCTTGGAGAGTTAAGTGCTGCAGGCTTTCGCTTTTTATGATGAAAGCCGATTCTATCTGCTGATAGTTATACCATTTATAAAATGTTACGGACGTTAATCTATCCGTATTGCCAATGCGCATATCGACTGCATCAAAGCCAAATCCAGTCAAATGGAATCCACTGTTTTGGCAGAGGCGAAAAATTATCCTAACGCAACGAAAGCAGCGATATCAACCTCTCTGCCCTTTTTATATTTTTTCATATACTCCACAATCATACCGTGGAAAAGGGCCAATTCACGGGCAAAATGCTCCTCATCACGGAAGCCTTCCATACACCACGCCTGAAGCTCCTCATAATCTTCAAATTCCCGTCCCAATGCCGCCATCAGCTGCTGCGTATACTTGTCGACGACCATCACCGCGCGGCCGCAGCCGTAGCAGAGTATGGCATCGGCGCTCTCGAACCCGATGCCGCGCTGCTCCAGCAGCCACCCCCGGCCCACTTCGAACGTAAAGGTCTCAAAATCACCGAAATCCTCGATGATCTTACAGCAGAGGCTCTGAATGTTTTGGGCTTTTGCCTTGAAAAAACCGCTGGGACGGATACACTCTATGAGCAGCTCCATCGGCGCTTCAGCAATGGCTTCGAGGGAAAGAAGATTATTGTTTTTCAAGTTTTCAAGGGACTCTTCTACCCGCTGCCACTTGCTGTTCTGGGTGAGGATGGCCCCGACGATGACCTCGAAGGTGTAGGCCTTCGGCCACCAGAACTCCGGCGACGCTTTCAGAAGGTCGAGCTTTTGCAGTGCCTCGTAAAGGTCATGGCCCGTGTCTATCATGACTCCAGCCACGCCTCGCTCTCCAGGCGCCTGCCATCGTCGAAGAGCTTCAGCTTCTTCGCACTGACGCACCGGCCCTCTTCGAGCTCCATAATGGCGACCTGCATGATCTTTTTGCATTTTTCCGGTACGTTGAAGTGGCCGCCGATTCCCGTCAAAAACCGTTGCAGCGGTATTTTAGCCTCCATGCCGATGACATTGTCGCGGCAGCCGGTCAGTCCGATGTCGCTCAGGTAGGCGGTACCCTCCGCGATCTGAAAGTCATCGGTTCCGACATGGGTGTGCGTACCGATAATGCCGCAGACCTCACCCTGCAGCAGCATCATCATCGCCCGTTTTTCACTGCTGGCTTCGGCGTGGATGTCAAGAAAGATCGCCTCGGCGCCCTCTTCTTTCAGCGCGGCAACACTCTTTTGCGCGCAGATGAAGGGGTTGTCGACCATCGGCATCGTGTAGTGTCCCATGATGTTGAGTACGCCCAGCCTGGTGCCGTTGACCTCATACATCTTCATCCCCGTTCCCGGCGTCTCATCCGGGTAGTTGTGGGGGCGAAGCAGCTCCATCTTCTCAAAGAGCGGCAGAATCTCTTTTTTGTCGAAGGAGTGGTTGCCGCCCGTCATCACGTCAATACCCGCATCAAAGAGCTCTTTGGCATTTTTTTCGGTCAGCCCGAAGCCGTGCGAGGCGTTCTCGCTGTTGCCGATGACGAAGTCGATGCCGAACTCCCGACGCAGGTTCTTGAGATGAGCCTTCACCATCGAGCGCCCGGGACTGCCGACGATGTCGCCGATAAATGCCAGTGTCAGTTTTTTTGCCATAATTATAGTACCTTCGGTTTTGCACTGCGCAGGTAGTGCAGCACCTCTTTGATGATGTCATCGTCGTCTTTGCTCGCCGCTTTAAGCGACTCTTTTGACGCGTTGGCGTACTCGATGGTGATATTCTGCCCGTAGTTCATGATCTTGACGATCTTCCTTTCGATAGAGAGCAGTTTGATGACCATCAGCTCGAAGAACTGCTTGGTCGGTTCGTCGAGCTTTCCGAAACGGTCGATCGCCTCTTCCTCGATCTCGTAGATCTCGGTCGGCTCCTCACACTGGCTGAGACGGCGGTAGAGCTCAAGACGCAGCCTGTCCTCTTTGACCACCTCATCGGAGATATAGGCCGAGATAGCCAGCTTGATGTCCACCTTGGCCCGTGCTTTTTCTTTGGTGTTGCTCAGCTCTTTGATCGCGTCTTCGAGCATTCTGAGATAGAGCGAGTAGCCGATGTTCTTGATGTGGCCGCTCTGGGCATCACCGACCAGATTCCCGCCGCCGCGGATCTCGAGGTCGTGGAAGGCGAGTATGGAGCCGCTTCCCAGAAAGGAGTTCGACTCGAGTGCCACCAGCCGTTTTTTCGCCTCGTCGCTAAGCTTCTCTTTGTCATCGACGATGAAATAGGCAAAGCCCTCTGTGTGGCCCCGCCCGACACGTCCGCGGAGCTGATGCAGATCGGCGATGCCGAAACGGTCCGCCCCGTCGATGAGCATGGTGTTGACCTGCGGCATATGAATGCCCGACTCGATGATCGAGGTGGCCAGCATCAGGTCGTATTTGCCTTCCTGGAAATCCAGAAGCGCCTTCTCCGTCTCGACTGCCGAGACCTGGGAGTGAAGCATCAGAATACGCAGATCGGGCAGCAGCTTCTGCAGCTCACCCTTTTTGATCGGCATCATCTTGATGTTGTTGAAGACGTAAAAGACCTGCCCCCCGCGGCGGCGTTCGCGCAGAATCACCTCTTTGACCAGCTTCTCGTCATAGGCTTTGACAAAGGTACGGACCCCCTGTCGTTCGCTCGGCGGCGTCAGCAGCTGGCTCATCGTCTTGATGGAGCTGAGCGCCTGGTTGAGCGAACGCGGTATCGGCGTCGCACTCATGGAGAGAAGGTGCACCTCTTCATAGAGCTGCTTGAGCTTCTCTTTCTGCTTCACCCCGAACTTGTGCTCTTCGTCGATGATGACGAGGCCGAGGTTCTTGAACTCGGCGCCGAAAAGGGCATGCGTTCCGACCACCGCATCGATGCTCCCTTCTTTAAGACCAGCCAGTACCGCTTTTTTGGCCCTCGGCGTGATGAAACGGTCAAGCTTGGCCACCTTGATGCCGAGCGTTTTAAAACGCGCTTCAAGCGAGAGGTAGTGCTGTGAGCTCAGCAGCGTCGTCGGCACGATCAGTGCCGACTGGAAACCCGCTTTGGCCACGGCAAAGATGGCGTTCATCGCCACCTCTGTCTTGCCGAAACCGACGTCGCCGCTCAGGAGCCTGTCCATAATGTGGCCTGAGGCCATCTCGGTGAGCATCTCCCGGATCGACTGGCTCTGATCCTCCGTGTAATCAAACCCGGCTGCTGCCTGAAACTCCTTGATCGCTTCGCTGTCGTAAGTGATCACAGGGGCTTTGATCAGCGCCCGTGCAGCGGCTGTATTGATGATCTCCGAAGCGATCTCGAAGAGACGCGTCTTCACCTTCTCTTTCAGCCGTCCGAAGCTCCCTTTGCCCAGCCTGTCGAGTACCGGAAGCGCGCCGCCGCCGGCCATATATCGGTCGATCATCTCAAGGTTTTCGACCGGCAGCAGCACCTTGTCGTCACCCTGGTACTTGATGGTCACAAAATCCTTGACCCCGCCGAGGATCTCGGCCTGTTCGATCCCTTCAAAGATACCGACCCCGTAATCCTCGTGCACAACGTAGTCGCCTTTTTTCAGATCGTCCAGGATGATGCCGCTCTTGCGTCGGCGGCGCTTGGCAACCGGCTTGTTCAGCGAGATGACGATCTCTTTGTCGCCGATGACGTTGACGATGATCGGCGAATAGCGTACCTCTATACCCGAAGTCTCAAAGACATTGGCCTGTTTGACCTGGGCTTCATTGCTGGCAATGATGGTCACTTTTTTGTTTTTATGTACCGAGATAAGCGTCGCGACGTTTGTGACGGCAAGCTCTTTATAATCCTGCTCTTCGGCCATGACGCCGAGTTCGAAACTCCCGCGCGGTACCTGCGGCTCATTGATAATGTAGGCCTCGTCCAGAAGCCCCTCCATCGGCTTGACAAGGAGTGATTTTTTATCCTGCAGAAACGAGACGGCCAGAGTATCATCAAGGTACCAGAAGCCCAGGGAGGCCACATCTTTGACAAAGCTGTCGCTCCCGCTCGCTTCACATTTTCTGCTCATCGCTTCGAACGCTGTTTCTTTCAGGGCATAAAGAGCAGGAGAGATCTCGATCACGTCGATCGCATCGCCGATGGTACGCTGTTTTTCGAGGGTAAAATATTTGATCTCTTCGATCTCTTCGTCAAAAAGCGATATCCGGCAGGGGTTTTCGGCGTTCGGGGTGAAGATATCGATGATGTCGCCTCGAAAGGAGATCTCCCCTTCGACCTGAACCATATCGACAAAACTGTAGCCCCAGAAGAGCATCTTCTCTTTAAACGCTTTCAGATCGAGGGTCTGGGCATACTCCAGAGAGGTCGTCTCAAGCAGCTCCGGTTTGGGCAGAGGGAAAAGAAGGGTCTTGAAAGGCGAGATGACCAGCGGCTTCTTTTCGGCACTATAGTAATAGCGAAGGGCTTTAAAAAGCTCCTGCATCTCCTCCTTGAAAGGGCGGAGGTCATCCTCGAATCGGGCCCGGAAATCGGGAAAGATCAGCACATCGCGTTCAAAGAATTTCGCAACATCGGCTAAGTGGCGGCTCTCTTTTTCATCTTCGCAGATAAGGAGTTCAAGGTCATTTATCGTGTGTTTTCGAAACTGTTCAAACAGACGGCTTTGGAGCATTTTTCTTCTTTTATGGTCAACTGGTTTTTATAGTGACATTGTACCAAAGCTTTATTGCTATAGAAATTTTACAGGCAATTGTTCAGCTATGCGTTCTAAAGCGCCGTTACGTTCGACTCACTATTGTCGGCCGAAGCACGCTTCGCTTCACCCTCATCGCCGACCGATCCCGCTATCAGTTCCAGCAGCGGTGTCCAGGGCACGTTTTTCTCTTTTTTAAAGATCTCTTCATAGTTGCTCATCGTCCATTTGACAAACCAGAAGGGGTTCAGTGCCCTCTGCATGAAACGGATCTCATAGTGCAGATGCGGACCGTTGCTGAGACCGCTACTGCCTGTCAGACCGATGAGATCACCCTTTTGGACCACCTGACCGTGTTTGACCTTGATCTTGCCGAGATGGGCAAAATAGGTCTTGAATCCGTACCCGTTGTCGATGATGATCAGACGGCCGTAACCGCTGGCACGGTGATACCCCGCATACTCGACCACGCCGTTTGCCGTTGCATAGACCTCCGTGAAAAGCTTTGCTTTCATATCGGTACCCTTATGAAGCTCCCTGCGACCCAGGGTAGGATGGATACGATAGCCGAATTTGCTCGTAATACCCTGATACTTGATCGGTGAACCGTTGGGAATGATGTCAAAGATAAGACTCCGCTCTCTGGAGGTGAGCTGTGCCACGTCAACACGTTCGCTCAGCGGTGCCCCTTCACGCACATCCATACCGATCAGCTCTTCGATCGATTCAAGACGCTCGTCGAGCTGTGTCAGTTCCAGCTCTTTGTTTTTAATGGTCTGTTCCAAAAGGCTGTTTTGTGCCGCCAATATACTCTTTTTTGCTTCGATGCTGCCAAGTTCTCTGGTGAGATAAAAGACGGTGACCGCACCGGCGATCAGCAGAAGGAATACAGCACCGATGCTGTAGAAGGCAAAATGCTTGACACGTTTATGAAAGGTAAACTCTTTTATCCCTTTGATATCCTCAATAGTGATGGTGATATTATGGTCCATATGGCTATCCTTGCCGGTTTATTTCGGTAGTCTGCGTAAAAAAGCCTCCGCCACGCTGAAAGAGCCGAATACCAGATAATTTTTGTTTTTCTCCAGGGCAGTAAATCCTGAGACCGGGATCTCTTCAGCCCTGATCGCCTCTTCAAGTACCGACCGCTGTTCGATACGAACATCGTCGACGTCGATCAGTTCGATGCCCACGATGATCGGCTTGAGCGTTTTGATAATGGCGGCATAATCTTTATCACGGTACGAGTTGTAGACCAGGGTGAACTTTTTCCCTTTCAGGGTTGCTGCGATCGCCTCGGCCGCCAGGACGTTATGGCCGACATCAAGCAGCACGTTCTCCGCTATTTTCGTGAGTCTGCCGAAAAGCGGCGCCTTCGCAAGAGCCGAAACATCCGCCTTGAAGCCCAGGAACTTCAATCCGCTCAGGGCCAGGAGAAGATTCTCGTGAAGATAGTTCGGCAGTCCTTCTCTTGTCGCTGCATCACGGATCTCTTTTTGCTCAGTTTCGCTTAAAAGGTCGCCGATCTGCTTTGCATCACACCCCTTTTTTTCCGCGATCTCGAAATAGATCTTCGTCACTTCCGGGTTGACCTGTCTGCCCAGGATGGCATTTTTTTGCATCGAACGGAATTTTGTGCCGGCAATGGAGTCAATATCGTCGCCCAGAAAAGCCTGATGGTCTCTGCCGATCGGAGTAAAGAGAGAGAATTCCTTGTCGAAGACATTGGTTGCGTCATACTCGCCGCCGAGGCCGGCTTCGAGCACTGCGTAGTCACACCTCTCAAAAACGACCATTGCCAGAAGCGTGGTATACTCAAAATAGCTCAGGGCATCCGACTGTTGCTGAGTAAGAAGAGCAGAGAGACTATGATGGGCCTCTTCCAGCACGTCATCATGCACATTTTCGCCATTAAGCCAGATGCGCTCGTTGAAGGCCAGAATATGCGGCGAGGTGTAGTGACCGACACGGAGACCGTTTTGCAAAAGCCCGTTGGCCAGAAACCGGCCCGTTGTCCCTTTACCGTTTGTACCGACGATATGGATGATCTTCGGTTTGGGGAGTTTCGCTTTGATGGCGTCGTAGATCCGTGGCATACGCTCAAGATCGATCTTGTCATAATAGAGCGGCTTGTTGTCTAAAAAATCCTTCAGGCTTTTCATCACTCAGACTTCTGGCGCGAGCCTTCTGCTGCGACCTGTGCTATGAAACTGTCAAGCGCCTTGATAGCACTCTTTTCGATCGCTTCATAACGCTGCTGATCGGTAATGATGGCATTCGAACTTATGGTGAAATCGTAGTTGCCCACCGCTCTGTAGCGTTTGGTGAGATCTTTGGTCTCCCGTGTGATGATGAGATTAATGGTCGTCCGATAGGCTACGACATAGCCGTTTCTGTCAAATTGCAAAGCACTGAAAACGACATTTCGAAGCTCGATCTTCAGATGGGTCTCTGCACTGTGGCGATGGCGAAGGGCCGTCTGAAAACGACGTATGACCGCTCCGTCCAGGGCATCTTTCAGCACCACCGTATTTTCAGGATCTGTCATGGAGATGACGACCTCGGTACTGACCGACTCGCCCATCACTTTTTTGGTCTCATACGAACTGGGCTTGTAACCGCAGCCCGTCAGCATCGTAAAAAACAGCACGTGAATGATGAAAAGGAGAACGTAGTCAAATCTCTTCGTTAAGATCCCGTTTTCCTCACTCACGTTTTAGCCTTTGACAACAATATTGACCAGCTTGTTCGGCACGACGATCTCTTTGACGATCTCTTTACCCTCAAGCCATTTTGCTATCGCCTCTTTGGCCTGTGCAATGATCATCGCATTGTCATCATTGGCACCCACTTCGATCTCTGCTCTGCGCTTGCCGTTTATGGCGACACCCAGCATAACCGAATCAACCGCGAAGACCTCTTCTTTAACGGCATTAGACACAAGGTTTTTACGCTCAAACAGTCTGGTGGAGACCTCCCAGGCCAGGTGGGGTACGATCGGCTCCAGAACGGCACTCAGTATCCAGTACCCCTCCGTCCAGACATCATCGTTCTTCTGTTCGTTAAGCGCATTCATCGCCTCCATCACACCGGCGATCATAGTGTTGAAAGTATATCGGTCGGTAAAGACCTCATGCGAACGCTGCAGCGCCTCATAGACCTTTTTACGCGCCGCCTTCTCCTCTTTTGAGAGAGAAGCGTGGTCGATCTCAGGCAGGGCCGTCGTCACGTTTGCCTTGTCGCTGCGCTCCGAAAAACGCTTCAGAAAGCGGTAGGCTCCTTCGACGGCGCTGTCATTCCACTCGAGCTCCTGTGTCGGCGGAGCGGCGAAGAGAATAAAGAGGCGGGCCGTGTCGGCACCGTACTTCTCTATCAATGCGTCCGGATCAACGGTGTTGCCTTTTGATTTGGACATCTTTGCCCCGTCTTTAAGCACCATCCCCTGGGTCAATAGCTTGTCAAACGGCTCGGAGCTCTCTATGTAGCCTATGTCACGCAGCGCTTTGGTGAAAAAACGGCTGTAAAGCAGGTGCAAGATGGCGTGTTCGATCCCCCCGATGTAGTGGTCGACATTCATCCAGTAGGCCAGTTCCTCTTTGTCAAACGCTTTTTCCTGCTGGATCTTCGGACTTGCCGTATAGCGCAAAAAGTACCACGACGACTGGATAAAGGTATCCATCGTATCCGTCTCGCGCACCGCTTCTTCCCCGCATTTCGGGCATCTGCAGTTTTTCCAGGTCGGGTGATGTTCGAGCGGGTTCCCCTCGCCTGTGATTTCAGCATCTTCGGGCAGCGTCACCGGCAGGTTCTCTTTTTTCTCGGCCACAATACCGCAGCTTGGACAGTGGATCAGCGGGATCGGCGCCCCCCAGTAGCGCTGGCGGCTGATCCCCCAGTCTTTAAGGCGGTAGTTGGTCACCTTATTGCCGAGTTTCTCCTTCTCGAAGTGCTCGATAATAGCCGCTTTTGCTTCGTTTGAGTTCATCTCGCTGAAGACACCAGAATTAAAGAGCATGCCAGGCTCCGTCATTGCACGGCCTTCAACAATACCGTCTGCTTCGGATGCGATCACAGGGATGATCGGCAGTTCATACTTGCTTGCAAACTCAAAGTCGCGCTCATCGTGTGCCGGCACCGCCATCACGGCGCCCGAGCCGTAATCCATCAGAACAAAGTTCGCGACCCAGACCGGGATCGGCTGCTTAGTCAGCGGGTGGATCACCTCAATACCCAGAGCAACGCCGTGTTTATGCTTCTGACGCTCGATGGAGCTGGCATTTTTCATCATGTCGATCTCGGCGGAGACCTTCGGCTCAAGCATCTGTTTCTCGATCATATAGGTGACAAGTTCGTGTTCCGGTGCAAGGGCCGTATAGGTGACGCCGTAGATCGTATCCGGACGGGTTGTGTAGACGTCGAACCCTTCAAACTTTTCACGCAGCATCTTTCGGCTGTGTTCTGAAAGCGCCAGGGTAAACTCGAGACCGTTCGAGCGGCCGATCCAGTTCTCCTGCATCGTAAGGACCTGCTTCGGCCAGCCATTTTCAAGCGCTTTCAGATCTTCGATCAGCTCATCCGAGTAGTCCGAGATCTTGAGGTAATACTGGTTCATCTCTTTTTTGACGATCGGCGTATCACAGCGCCAGCAGCAGCCGTCGACCACCTGCTCGTTTGCCAGTACGGTCAGGTCGTTCGGGCACCAGTTCAGGTAGGCATTTTTGCGGTATAAAAGTCCTTTTTCGAAGAGATCGATAATAAAGGCCTGCTCGAACTTGGTATAGAGCGGATCTGATGTAGCAAACTCCCGCTCTTTGGAAAAGGAAAGTCCCAATGAAGAGAGCTCTTTGCGCATATAGTCAATATTTTCATAGGTCCATTTTTTAGGGTGCACCCCGTGTTTGATCGCCGCATTTTCCGCCGGCATACCGAAACTGTCCCAGCCGATCGGATGCAGAACGTTCATCCCCTGTTGACGGTAATAACGGGCAAAAGCATCGCCGATAGTGTAGTTTCGGACATGCCCCATATGCAGACGCCCGCTCGGGAAGGGGAACATACTTAATATATATTTTTTCTTTTTTTCAAACGTATCATCAGGCTCAAAACTACGGTTTTCATCCCAATACGATTGCCACTTTTTTTCGATCTCTGAAGGATTATAGTGCAAAAAATTCTCCTGAATTTGTAATAGTTGTTATAATGAATTTCATGAGTCCGCCTCTCTTACCGTATAAGGATAGGAGAACGACGGTTCACTGGGCACGTCCCAAAAGAGAGTGCCTTGCGGTATAAGCGCTCTTCTTAAAGGCGTCCAGGGTTGACGCAGCCAAAGCGATCACTTCATTTGGTATGAACGATCCCTAATACTCGTCTCTCGTCTTCGAGCTCTCTATCAGGACCAGCGCCATAGAGAAGATGTTGGCAAAGAGTGCGCCGATCGCCAAAGCAATCGCCCAATTCAGATTGCCGACCAGCTCCAGATAGATAAAAGCGGGGATGAGATGCAGGTCTGCGACCAATGAACTTGCGAGCAGTTCAGCTGAAAGCAGGTTGCGGACACCCAATTTCAAAATCGTTGAGACAAGGTTCAGACTTGCCGCCACAAACAGGGCAACCGAAGTATGCTCATATAAAAAGCCTGCCGTTGATGTCAGTGACATCAATGTAAAAAAGACGTAAACTACTTTTCCCCAATCCATAACTTTCCTTCTGCTGTTTAATACGCCGTGAGAGCAAAGCCCCCTTACCTGCGTTGACACTGGGCTCTCTTCAACAGAGAGCCACACCCGGTGACACTTTATTCCAGGGCGTGCACGGTAAGCGCGTGTATTTGCTCTGTTATTATAGCGTTCCCTGTTCAAATTGTGAACGCATCTTCTCTTTTTCAGCCTGTCGTTTTCTCTTCTCAGCCAATTTTGTATGGTAGTTTTTTATATCGAATCCCAGCCACAAAAGGATCGGTGAGGCAACAAAGATCGACGAATAGGTACCGACGATCACACCGACCAGCAGTGTGAAAGCAAAGGCGTGAATGATCTCCCCGCCGAATACAAACAGCGTCAGGACCACGAAGAAGGTGGTCAGTGAAGTCAACGTGGTGCGCGAAAGGGTCTTGGTGACCGATTCGTTAATAACGGCTTTCAACTCACTGCTTTTTCCACTGATGATCCCTTCACGGATGCGGTCAAAGACAATGATAGTGTCGTTCAGCGAGTACCCCAGGATGGTTAAAAGTGCGGCCAGGACATCAAGGTTCACATCGATCTGCGTTAACGCAAGCGCACCCAAAGCGATCGAGACGTCATGCACCAGGGCGATGACCGAAGCGACCGCAAAACGCCATTCGAAACGGAATGCGACATAGATCAAAATGCCCAGCATCGCCAGGAACAGCGACATGACCCCTTTTTCTCTCAGCTCGTCGCCCACTTTCGGCCCGACAATATCGACACGGCGGATAGTATAGTCACCAGTGCCTTTAAGCGCTTCGCGTGTCACATCTCCGACATCTTTGCTCACATCCTTGGAGCTGCTTTTCAGACGGATGATCACCTCATCGGGCGAGCCGAATTCGGTAATGGACGCCCCGTTGAACATCGCATTTTCCTTAAGCTGCTCGCGCATCGCATCGATCGGTGCCGCTTTCTCGTATTTGACCTGAACGATGGTACCGCCGGCAAAGTCGACACCGAAGTTCAACCCCTTGGTAAAAAGCAGTGCATAAGAGCTGAGGACAAAAAAGATCGAGAGGGCAATAGCCAGTTTCGATCCGCCCATAAAGTTGATGGTCTTTGTCTGTCTAAAAAATTCCATTAACCTAACCTCTTTTTACTGATGCCAAACCAGAAACCCGGATTGTTGCTTTTTTTGATCTTGTTCTCAAGCATCGTATAGATGCCGTGCGTTCCCAGGATCGCCGTGAGCATTGATGCCAGAATACCGATACTGATGGTAATGGCGAACCCTTTGATCGCACCCGTGCCGTAGGCATAGAGCACAACAGCCGCAATAAGCGTCGTGATGTTGGCATCCACGATCGCACGCATCGCATTGGCGTAGCCCTCTTCGATGGCTTTATGCAGCGACTTGCCCTCATAGAGCAGTTCGCGGATACGCTCGGAGATAATGACGTTCGCATCGACCGCCATACCGACCGTCAGGACGATCCCCGCCATACCCGGCAGGGTCAAGGTCGCACCGAAGAGCGCCATCACCGCCAGGATGATAAACAGGTTCGCAATCAGCGCGATATTGGCAATAACGCCGGCGGCCTTGTAGTAGAGCATCATAAAGACAAAGACCAAAGCAAACCCGCCGATCAGCGCGATAAGCGAGTTGCGGATGCTCTCGGCGCCCAGGCTCGGTCCGACGGAGCGTTTCTCCATCATATAGATCGGTGCCAAAAGTGCCCCTGAGCGCAAGGCGATCGCCAGGTCGTTGGCTTCATTGACCGTGTAGTTTCCGCTCACCTGCACATGACCGCCGCCGATGCGCTCGTTGATCACCGGAGCCGAATAGACCTGCCCGTCAAGTACGATCGCCATACGTTTGCCGACGTTTTTACCGGTAAAGTCGCCAAAGATCTGCGCCCCTTCGGAGTTGAGGGCAAAATTGATGACCGGACGGTTGTTTTGGTCAAACGCCACCGTTGCGTTAGTCAGCATCCCCCCGTCGAGGATCGGGATCTCTTTCAACAGGTACTTCACCTCAGGACGCTCTTTGTCGGCCAGGATGATATCGCCGTACTGTGCAGCTTCGGCTTCGGTCATGGTGTAGACACGCATCGCACGCTCTTCGTCAACCGCAACCAGCTCCAGCTTTGCTGCGCGTGAGATCAGTTCACGGGCACGCTGCTCATCTTCCTGAGTCTTGATGCCCGGAAGCTCGACCAGTATCTTGTCGGCCCCCTGACGTGCGACTGTCGGCTCCGCAAGTCCGAATTGGTCCAAACGGTTCCGGATGGTCTCGATCGCCTGCGATATTGCCTGTTTCTTGGTCACTTCAACCGCTTGAGGCGTCAGGGTCAAAGCGTAGTTCTCACCGTTGTGATTGACCTGAATACCCTCGATATCTTTGAGCATTACATCGATCGAAGCGGCATCATCGCTGTCCAGAATAGAGAACTGCACCTCATCGTCACTTGCCGAGAGCGTGTCCAGCAGGATATCGTTGTGATCCGTATAGTGCTTGACGCTTGCCGCAATCGATTTCATGCGCGATTTGACAGCTTCTTCGGTCTTGACGCCCAGAAGCATATGCAGACCGCCCTGAAGATCAAGCCCCAGGGTGATCTTGGCACCTTTTTCCGTCTGAAGGAGCGACGGCATAGAAAAAAATACGCCGAATATAACGGCGCCTACCAGAATAAGAAAACGAATATTAAGCTTCATCCTCGAACTTTCGTGCGACAGCATCTTTGACGATCTTGACGATGACATCATCATTCATCTTGACTGAGAAGAACTGCTCTTCCACCTTGTAGATCACAACGATCAGACCGCCGTTCGTAACGACTTTGTCGCCTTTGGCAAGGTTAAGAAGCATCTCTTTGTGTTTCTTGGCCTGTTGCTGCTGCGGGCGAATGATGATAAAGTACATAATCGCGATCAAAAAAACGAACGGTAAAAGTTGGCTTAGCATATCCATCGGTGTCAATCCTTAGAAAAAATTATTGCATTATACATATTAAGACCTCTAAAAGAGATGAACCCTTTAAATCTCTGTATAATACGCCAATGAAGAAACCAAACAGTAATTTTCGTGCCGTGACTTTTGATCTTTTGCAAGGTCTCGGTATCGCCATACTCTTTAGCTATTTTATCTATGCCGAGTATTTCGGTCTGACCTTTGAACCGATCAACACCCTGACAGCCCTGGCGGCTTTCTACCTCTTATTGAAAGCGCCTTCGCGTGCCATCCTGAGCGCCGGTTTTTTTATCGGACTGCTCTGGTTTTACTGGATCGGCTACAGTTTCAAGTACTATCACGTGGGGTGGCTGACGCCTTTTGTCACCCTCTTCTTTGCCCTGCTGTATATGCTGTTTTTCGGTACCCTGGCCCTGACAAGGAATCCTCTCTATCGCGCCCTTATCCTTTTTGCACTGAGTTTTGTTGAGATAATGGACTGGAACTGGCTGCAGATGGAGCTCCCTTTTATCAACAGCTATTTCGGTGTCGAAAAGTGGCAATACGCCCTGATCCTCACGGCCCTGTCGCTGTTTCTCTGCCTTTCAAAATACACTGCACTGAAAAAGTTCCGCTACGCGCCGCTTCTGTTGCTTGTCGGTGCACTCAACTTCAGCACCCCCGGCTTCATCGAATCCGGTCTGAAGATCAAACTTTATGCTCCGACCCTGCTTCAGGAGGAGAAGTGGCTGCCGCAGAACAGTCAGGAAATTGTTGCTGACAATTTTGATGCCATCAAAAAAGCGATCAAGGAGAACTACGACCTGATCGTTCTGCCCGAATCCGCTTTTCCCCTTTTTCTCAACAGATCGCCGCAGATCGAATCCAAGCTTCGTGACTATTCCGACCGGATCGATATTATCACCGGTGCGCTCTATATAGAAAACGGTCTGCACTATAATGTCAGTTACCACTTCTCAAAAGGAGAGGTAGAGATCGCCAAAAAACTGGTCCTGGTCCCTTTCGGAGAATATATTCCTCTGCCGTCGTTTCTGCGTTCATGGGTCAATAAAACATTTTTTGACGGGGCATCCGACTTTGTAACGGCCAAAAGACCCAGCGATTTTGTCATCAGAGGGGTAACCTTCAGAAATGCCATCTGTTATGAAGCCACCTGTGAAGAGATCTACGAAGGCGACCCGCAATACCTTATCGCCATCAGCAACAACGGCTGGTTCCACCCCTCCATCGAACCGACCCTGCAGAAACTTCTGATGCGTTTTTATGCCAAGAAACACCACAGCATCATCTACCACAGCGCCAACATGGGCGGAACCGGCGTCATCCGGGGCAACAGGTAAGAGCACTGAGATACTAGAGGAAATACATATTCCCTACCGATTCGCTCAGCTTTACGCAATTTTAACCAAGGACGATTTATCATACAGGCAAGACTAAAGAGATTTTTCTCTGATACCCAAGGAAACGCCTTATGAACATCGCAAACAATATCACCGAACTTATCGGAAACACGCCTCTCGTAAGACTTAACGCGCCCTCGCAAAAGACGGGTACAACGATTCTGGGCAAATGTGAGTTTATGAACCCGACCAGTTCGGTCAAAGACCGCATCGGCTTCAATATGATCAAAGATGCCCTTGACAAAGGGCTCATTAAAGGCAACACCCGAATTATCGAGCCGACAAGCGGCAATACCGGTATTGCCCTGGCGGCTATCTGTGCTGCGTTGGGGCTTAAACTCACACTGACCATGCCCGAATCGATGAGTATGGAACGCCGCAACCTTCTCAAAGCACTTGGCGCCGAACTTGTATTGACCCCTGCGGCAGCAGGCATGAAAGGGGCCATCGATAAGGCCCATGAGCTCCAGGAGAGTCTGGAAGATGCCATTATTTTACAGCAGTTTCAAAACCCGGCGAATCCGGAGGTCCACCGCCTGACCACGGCAAAGGAGATCCTGCGCGATACTGATAAAAAGGTCGATATCTTCGTTGCAGCAGTCGGCACCGGCGGGACGCTGACCGGTACCGGTACGGTGCTTAAAAAAGAGATCCCGGGTATTCAGATCATTGCCGTTGAACCGGAAGATTCGGCGATCCTCTCCGGCGGTAAACCCGGTCCGCACAAGATCCAGGGAATCGGTGCCGGGTTTATCCCGGAGGTCCTGGACACCGGGATCTACGGTGAAGTGATCAAAGTGAGCAATGAGGATGCCATCAATACGGCTAAATCACTGGCCCGAGAAGAGGGTCTTTTGGTCGGTATTTCGGCGGGCGCCAACGTTTATGCTGCGATGCAGGTAGCCGCGCGCCCTGAGAACAAAGGCAAGACCATCGTCACTATTCTTTGCGATACGGGTGAGCGTTACCTGAGCACCGCGCTCTTCAGTGAGTAGGCAGCTTCTTGAGACCATCCGCTGCGAGGATGGCCGGCCGGCCCATCTTGCCTACCATCAGCAAAGAGTCGATCAAAGTCTGAAAGAGCTGGGCTACAATGCCTGCTACGATCTTGCTTCGCGTATCAAAACCCCGGACGATGCTCTTTACCGATGCCGGATCATTTATGATGCAACAACCTTTGAGACCGAATTTATTCCCTACCGCAAAAGAGCCATCCGAACGCTTCAACTCATTCAGGCAGACGGGATCGATTACGCTCTGAAATATGCCGACAGAAGCGCTCTTGATGCCCTCTTTGCCCAGAGAAGTGCTGCCGATGACATTCTAATCATTAAAAACGGTCTGGTAACCGACACGTCGATCGCCAATATCGCTTTTTTTGACGGGCAGAGATGGGTGACGCCAAAGCGTCCCCTTTTAAAAGGAACAACACGCGCCCGACTGCTCGATGAGCAGAAAATCATTGAAAGCGAGATCTACCTGGACGATCTGCCTAAATTTACCCGTTTTGCCCTCCTCAATGCCATGATTGGTTTTGAGGAGATCAAAAGTGGTATAATTTCGCCATTAAAAACAAAAGGGCAGTGATGTTGTACGAGATGATCAAAAATGAAGGCTATATGAACTTGATGCGCAAGCATATTCAAGAGTTGATTCTCTTCCTGTTTGAACAAGAGCAGAATTTTGGCATTCTCTGCAGGGTCGAACATCTTACTTTCGAGCCGCCGCTTCCGGAAAGCATTCGCAATGACTTTCGCCCGATGACCCTCTTTTTTTTAGCCGGGTATACCTTCGAGAGTGCACGGCTGGACAACAACGCCCTTATCTTTGAAGCCGGCTTCGGTGAGGAGAACATCGGCAGTTTCGTGCAGGTTCCGCTTCTAAGCATCATGCAGGTCATCGTCGATGAGACCCCTATCTTTGTCAATCTCGCTTCACCTAAAGAGACGGTGAGCAATCAGCCGGCGAAGAAGGAAAACGGCATCGAAAACTCGATGGCAAGCTTTCTCTCCAATCCCGAAAATCAGAAGTTCATAAAAGATTGATTTTTTAAATAGCTCGCTTTACATCCGCGATATATAAGAGATAAACTGTTTCAGCCGACGCACTGTGCTTTTGAAAATTGCATCTTTAGCGAGTTGGCTGATGCGCACAGAAGATAAAAGCGCCTCTCTTCTTTCCCTCAAGATTTCTGCTCTGGCGCGACAGAGAATAAAACACTAAATGTAATGCAGGGTGGCACAAAACAAGGGTACCGCTTTTGCGCAGCAAAATGTTTCTCTGAAAATGCCACATCGTAGAAAGGTTGAATCTGCGACAATTTGAACGTTTTGCAAGTTCATGACTTTTTTGAATTAAATTTAATAGTAGTATTGTCAGTTTTCTTCTTTGCGTGCACAAAGTAGAAAGCTAACGGTAAAGAAGAAAGTGCAAAGGCGGGTTCAGTCACTTTCAAATGTATCTTATACTCGGAGTCACGAAACCTTCCGGCTTCATTCACTGTACCAAGACGCAGCTATTGTCAAGAGATGTCATACTTCCCTAAAAGCGTCAGTTTTTTATCCAGATCAATTCGTCATTGCTGCCGGAATCAGTGTTCTAATTATAGAAAACATGAACTGCTTCTGCTTTAGAAAATGTGTCAACTTTAGCAGGCAAGCGAATACGCACAGAAGAAACAGCGCGCCTCTCTTCTTTCCCTCAAGATTTCTTCTCTGGCGCGACAGAGAAGAAAGGTTGAATCTGTGACAATAGTTGCTTGTTGCAAGTTCACTACTTTGTTTAAATTAGATTTGATAGTAGAGTGTTACTTTTTTTCTTTGCGTGCACAAAGAAAGAAACTAACGAAAAAAAGAAAGTGCAAAGGCGGGTTTAGTCACTTTCAAATGTATCTAATATTCGGAGTCACTGAACCCTCCTGCTTCATTCACTGTACCTTGACGCAGGTATTGTCAAGAGATCTCCTACTTTCCCGAAAGCGTCAGCTTTTTCAAGAATCTCACCTTTATCTAGCAAATTGATACACACAGAAAAAATGGAGCGCCTCTAAAGTCACCAAGGCTAAAAAGGATGTGGATTCCGTATCAAATACGGAATGTCAAGCTGGCAGACTTGCCAAGAAGAAAACTCTACTTTTTGCTGTTGGTCACAATGGCAAAACTGAGGTCATTGATCTCTGTGTGCTTTTTGATATAGCTGTTAAGGTCTTTGAGGGTCAGTGCTCTGATCATCTCCAACTCTTTAAGGCTGTAACCCAGTTCCTGCCCTTTGTAGAACTCTTGGAAGGTGCGTGTCAGACGCTGAGACAGCGTTTCGACACGCAGCGGCTCCGAACCGAGCAGGAACTTCTTCGCCTGGTCCAGCTCCTCCTGGGTCACTCCCTTTTTCACAAAATCGGCTATCACCTCTTTAACCGTAGCTTCCGCCTCGTTCTGCGACTCAAGCTTTGTCTGGAGATACCCTGAGAAGTAGACATTCGAGCGTGTTGCGTTCACGCGTGCATAGGCAGAATAGGCGAGGCCGCGTTTTACGCGGATCTCTTCCATCAGGCGGCTTCCGAAACCGCCTGTTCCCAGGATAAAGATCGCGACACGGGCCTTATACTCATCACTGTCGCCAACTCTCAAATCATATGGCGAACCGAAATAGACATAAGCCTGTTCCGTATCGCGCTCAAGTATCTGGTGCCGACTCTTTTGGGATGCCTCGATAAACGGCAGTTCGCTCCCCTCACCTTTCGGAAGATGAGCAAGCAGTTCACCCGCTTTTGCTTTTGCCTCATCCAGAGAGATATCTCCGCCGACCACAATGACCGCGCGCGACAGCACAAGATGATTATGCAAAAATGTTTTAATGTCGTCGAGCTGCACCTTTTTGACATCCTCTATCCGCCCGCTTGCCGGGTATTGCAGGACGGTGTCTTTAAACAGTTCCGCTTTGAGCGCATTGGAGGCGACATAATCATAGTCATTCTCTTTGCGGCTCAGGTCGCCGATAACAAGGGATTTGACCTTTTCCAGAGCCGATTCTGTCAGGTTAGGGTCATCTAACAGCGCGATGAGATGCTCAACGCCGTAGGAAAAAGACTCCTGCAGCGAGGAGAGCTCGATAACAAAAGTCTCCGTGCCGGTATGTGCACTCAGATGCACCGCTTTGGCATCAAGAGCTTTTGCAAAACCGGTACTTCCAAGCTTGGAGGTACCTTCGTTCATCATCTTGGCGCTCATCTTTGCCAGACCCGGCAGCTTTGTATCTTCGATCGAGCCGCTCTGTGTAAAGACAACCTGCATTGAAACCATTGGAAGACGTTTGTCTTCTTCATAAATAAGAGGGATCTTTACCCCCTCGACATCAATATATTCAACCGTCGAAGCCATAGAGATTCCTTGAATAAATAGTAGTAAAAATAAAATGCTTTTTTTCATAGCCATATCGCCTAGGCGAATATTTTCAGTGTCTCATACGCCGTATTGCGTATGGCCGGGGTCTCGCCGATGTCTGCTATCAGGCGGACCATCTCGTCTTTTGCCATTCTGAATCCTGCGCCAGCGCTGCGGACAACGTTCTCTTCCATCATGGTCGATCCAAGGTCGTTAGCCCCGTACTTAAGCGCCATCTGACCGATGTACGGCCCCTGCGTTACCCAGGAGCTTTGGATATTGGGCACATTGTCAAGATAGAGACGCGAGACAGCCAAAAGTCTGAGATAGCGGTTTGACGAAGGTTTTTTGATATCGGGAAGCTCCTCCATCAACTGGGTGTTTTTACCCTGAAATGACCACATAATAAAGGCACGGAAACCGCCGGTCTCGTCTTGAAGCTGACGCACCATGTCCCAATGCTCAATGATCTCTTCATCCGTTTCGACCGTCCCGAACATCATAGTCGCCGTCGACATAATACCCAGTTTGTGCGCCTGACGGTGCACATCGATCCAGACCGAAGAGTCATGTTTTTTCGGGGCGATGATGTCGCGGACCCTGTCGCTCAGGATCTCGGCACCCGCACCCGGGATCGAAGAGAGTCCCTTCGCTTTCAGACGGGCCAGGACCTCCTGTATCGAGATCTTTGAGATCTTGGCGATATAGTCGAGTTCAATTGCCGAAAAGGCATGAATTGTGATCTGCGGGTATTTCTCATGAATGTGACCGACCAGATCTTCGTAAAAATCGATCTTCAGTTTAGGATGCACACCCCCCTGAAAAAGAATCTGGGTCCCGCCGATAGCCACGAGTTCATCGATCTTTTGATCGATCTCTTCGTGCGTCAGGATATAGGCATCATCTTCTTTGGCATGACGGTAGAAAGCACAAAATTTGCAGTCGACCCAACAGACATTGGTGTAGTTGATATTACGGTCAACGATAAAGGTCGTTATGCCTTTAGGATGCAGCTCTTTTTTCTTCGCGGAAGCCATCTTCCCCAGTTCAATAAGGTCGCCGTTTCGAATAAGTTCCAGCGCCTCTTTTTTTGTCATCCGGTTCAATTTTTTCGTCCCGCCTCTGTCGTAATATTGTCTAAAATAAAATTCATCTTGTTAAGCACTCTTGCCGCTGTCAGATTGTGCTCTGCCGCCAGCCAATCGCCGTCTCTATAAGCGATCTTTGTCCTGTTGTCACTGTCTTCAAAGACCAGGATACGGATCGGCAGATCCAGACCCGCCGCCATATTCTCCTGCATCAAAATCGTCCCCGCCTTCGGGTTGCCGAAGATGATCTCTTTTGACGGAGGAAGCTTCATCCGTACCTTGTTGGCACCCGCCTGATGGTCCACGATGGCAAAGACGGTAAATCCCTGCTTTGTGACGATGTTCTGGATCACATTCACGGTTTTCTCGACACTGTTTTGTGAGTTTTTGATGATTATACCATCGGCAAAAAGGGCAAGGGCCAATGATACCAGCAATAAGATTGTTTTCACTTCCATCTCCTTGGATTATTACGCTTGAAAAAGAGTCTGTAAATAATATAGCTTCCTATCAAAATTCCTACTAAGAGCTGCAACCAGGCCCCGACAAGCAGGAGTTTGTTTAAGATAGTGCCGTGCTCTTTTTTGTCGATCTCGATGCCGGCCATCTCGGTGGCATGAACCACAGCCGAGACGGCCAGGTCGCCTGCAGGCATCTCTTTATGGCAGGAGAGGCACATTCCCTGCCGGTCAACCTTGGAGCGCTGTTCGGCATCAAGTGGCTGCGAAAGCGTCCAGTGATGCCCTACGGTCTGAAGCTGCGTACCGTTCTCATCGATAAAACGGGAATAGTCGTTTTTCAGATTGGCGATACGCGGGATCTGTCTGTCTACAATAGTCGGCAGAACGCGTCCATCCGCCGTCATCAGGTCCACGATCGTATCTTTGCTCGGGTCGCCGCTCAGTTTGCCGCCGCCGATCCCCAGCCCTAACGCTTTTGCGGAGGTGTGGCACGACTCGCAGGTTCGTGAGCGCTTGGAGATGGTGTGCGGCTGGACCGCACTCATATCGATGGCATTCTGCCCCTCTTCGCCGGCACCTTCGACATTCGGTATCTTGAAGATGTGGTTCTGCAGGAGGGCTTTGCCATCTTTTCCGATAACGGTGATCGTCGTTTGGCACCCGGGTATCGTCGGCGAAATGCGCCCTTCCCCGTTCTGTGAAAGTGCCGGCTCCTCCCAGCGCAGGAAGGAGCGGGTCTCTGTCACCTTGCCGTCGACAAGGTAATCCTTAAGCGAGCGCATGCCGCCCGTCGTACCGTGGATATCCTGATCATGTGAAGCTGCCAGAAAGTCCGGGTTCTGTTTTCCGTCTGAGTAGTCGATCTTAACGTGGCTGCCGTAATACTGCGGCGCCCAGGTTCCATGGCAGGTGTAGCACTCCAGCTCATCCGTATGCGCTTTGATCTGATCCATCGCCGCCAGGGCTTCACGGGAAAGCTTGTCATCCTGCTTAAGTTTTTTAAGCGGTGTCAATTCGATATCTTTGCCTGAGGCAAGGTGCATCAGCACTTTGTCGCCTTTTCGCACCGCTTTGGTGAGAGGGTTGCCTCTGGCACTCAGAAGATAACCTTCCGGGGCCTCTTCGACAGCACCTTTTTTCAGATACTCGGCCACTGTCGTAGCGACACCACGCGGCTTTCCTGTTTTGGCACTCTCGTTAAACTCGTCGGAGTAGCCCAGAGGGAGTTCCCATGGGAATTTAGAGGTGGTACCGTGGCAATCCTGGCACTCGATCTCAACAGCCCCCAGGTTTGCCCCGCTCAAAAAGCCATCGCCGTGCATGTCGTTGGAGGTGTGGCAATCCTGGCAGAGCATCCCTTTCTGATAGTGGACATCTCCCTGCATATGCAGGTAACGCTTGGTATGAAGTTTCGGCTGTCCTTTGCCCTCCTCGTCAAAAGTCGCATCGTACTCTGTCTCCATCAGCCCCTGATAGGAGACCCCGATGCGTTTGCCGCGGTTGTGACAGGTCGAGCAGGTCTCTACCGGTACACCCGAGTACTCGACATCATGGACTTTCACTTTGACCTTGCGTGAGGATTGAATGCTGTGGACTAGAAGGTGCCCCGGGTTTTTCGAGATCATCTTGTCGCTACCCTCGTAAAGACCGGAATTTGAGTAGGGAATATGGCATGCGGCACAGCCGATGCCTCTGAAGTCACCGCGCTCGGCCCGCCCTTTGCTGCCGGTATGACAGCGCAGACACTTCTGGCGCAGATAGGTGTAGACTGCCAGGGAGGGGTCTTTTTCGACCTCATCTGCCGTCGGTGCCTTGGGAAGCTCCGTCATCTCTGCCGGGAAAGCCTGCGGTTCAAGTTGAGAAAGTTCCTGCATATACGCTTTATATGCAGCTGTACCTAGGCGTTTGTGCGGGTCTTCGGGATTTTTGGTGTCGTAGGTGCCCACAGTGTGGTTGTAGCCCTCTTTGGCGCCGAAACTCCAGAGTGCACCCTGTATCTTGCCCTGCTCGGTCATCATCAGCGAGTTCATCTGCGCGCCGACCTGCTCCCGGTGACACATACCGCAGGTGTTTTCGTTGATCCAGGTGCTGCCCGGTGCCGGGTAGTACTCTTTAGGCCCTTTATGATCCAAAAAGTACTCGACAGTACCTTTATGCGCCCGTTCTTTGACCATCGTGGTCGGATCCCCGCCGTGACAGACGATGCAGTCGTTGCCGGGGTGGCCGGCCTCTTGCGCAACCTTGTAGATCTCTTCCATCATTTTAGAATGGGGATCACGGATATCTTCGATCCCTTCATGACACTTGACACAACTGTTCGACGCATGCAGGGCCGAAAAGATCAAAAATGTTGTGACAAGCAGTTTGAACATCTAGATATCTTTGGAAATGGCGTCAAGTACCCCGTTGATGAACTTAGGAGACTGTTCTGTTCCAAAGGCTTTTGAGACTTCGATCGCCTCATTGATCACGACAGCGGAGTCGAGTGAAGAGTTCATGATCTCATAGGCACCCAGGCGGAGCGTCGCACGTTCGATCGAACCCAAACGTTCAAAATCCCACTCTTTGAGATGTTTGACGATTGCGGTGTCGATCTTTTCAAGGTTATCCATTACCCCGCGGAAAAGCTCAAGCGCAAAATCTTTCTGCTTGTTACGGATCTTCTTATCTTCCAGGATCTCGTCCGTAAAATCAGCGATCTCTTTATTGCCAAGATCATAAGCATAAAGCAGACTGACAACCGCCATTCTGGCATGATGACGTGTCGCCATTACGCTTGGATCGCTTCGTATAGGTTGATCATCTCGATGGCCGTTACCATCGCTTCAAAACCCTTGTTGCCGGCTTTTGTACCTGCCCGCTCGATCGCCTGCTCGATCGTGTCTGTTGTCAACAGCCCGAAAGCCACCGGCTTGGCATATTTAAGCGACACGGTCGCGATACCTTTGGTCGCTTCAGCCGATACATAGTCAAAATGAGGCGTTGCCCCCCGGATCACGGCACCGAGTGCACAGACAGCGTCATATCTTCCAGTCGCTAAGAGGCGCTCGATTGCCATCGGCAGTTCATACGCACCCGGAACAAGGACCAGGTCAAGGTCTTCTTCTACCCCGCCGTGACGCAGGTGGGCATCTTTTGCTCCCTCGACCAGACGGTCGGTGATCAGGTGGTTAAAACGTGCGGCTACGATCGCTACGCGCTTGCCTGGTTGTACTTGTAATTTGCCTTCGACGATATTCATTATTTTCCTTTAATTGCATCTTGGATTGCCAAGATTGTCTCTGTTGTGGTATATAAGTTTTCTAATTTTAACATATTCGGCCCGTCACTCAATGCGCAGCTCGGATCGATGTGGGTCTCAAAGAAGAAACCGTCCACACCGACTGCTGCCGCCGCACGCGAAAGATACGGTGCCATCGAGCTGTCGCCCGAGGTCGTACCACCGCCGCCGCCGGGCATCTGAACCGAGTGGGTCGCGTCAAAAACAACCGGGGCGAATTCGCGCATAATGACAAGCGAGCGCATGTCCACAACCAGATTGCCGTAACCGAAACTCGAGCCCCTCTCTGTTAAAAGTACCCCGTTTTCCTTGGCATTCTGATAAGAGACCGTATCGCAACCGCGTGTTTTCAGCACCTTCAGGACAGAATATTTCATATCTGCCGGGTTCATGAACTGCCCTTTTTTGATATTGACTATTCTCTCTGTCTTTGCCGCCGCGACAAGCAGGTCGGTCTGGCGGCAGAGAAAGGCGGGAATCTGCAAAATATCGACCACCTCGGCCACCGGTTTGACCTGGATACTCTCATGCACATCCGTCACGATCTTGTAGCCGAAATCGTCTTTGACCTTCTGCAGAATACGTAGCCCCTCTTCCAGGCCGGGACCGCGGTAGCTCTCAAGAGAGGTGCGGTTTGCCTTGTCATAACTGGCTTTAAAATAGAAATCGATGCGAGGATCTTCCTGATAACGCTCCAGCGCTTTGGCAATAGCAAAAATATTTTCCTCGCTTTCAATAACGCAAGGTCCCGCCATTAATATCATACATCTCTCCTAAAGTTGTTTGTCAAGCTCTTTGACCGTTTTGTCGGTAAAGTCACTAATGGTATTACCTGTATTGTGCGAATAGATAAGATAGGCAGCCAAAGCCATCAGCAGCAAAGTCGAAAACATACGATTGTTCTGATAAGCCAAAAAAGCAAGTATCGCAATCAGTACCAGTGAACCATAATAGATCGTAGTCGCATCCATAAACCTTCTCCTATTTTCTTTTTACAACGAAAATTCCGCTGACAATAATCAGGATTATACCCAAGAGTGTTATAAAATCTGGCAGTGCGTCCCCCAGGATCAAACCGACCCCTATCGAAAAGACGATGTTGGTATAGCTCACCGCCCCGACGATGCCCGCTTGCGACTCCCCGTAGGCCTTTGTCATATAGAGCTGTGCCAGGGTGGCGAAAAGCCCCATCCCTGTGACATAAAGCCAGACGATCCCGCTTGGCATCACAAACGCACCCAGCATAAAATCCAGCGCCGGAACATCAATATAGGCCGAAAGGATCAACAGCAGCATCGGACCGGCCGTCCCCACCGTCATGAAAGAGAGGACAATAGCACGGGTATCGTAATATTTTTTCAGCTCTTTTACAGAGGTATAGGCCAGGGCTGCCCCAACTCCGCTGAAGATGCCGAGCAGATCCGTTTTTGAGAGCATCAGCCCGCTCGGTTTCATGATCAGTACAATACCGATGAAACCGATGAAGATCGCCAGCCAGCCAGATTTGGAGAGTTTCTCCTGCAAAAAAAGCCAGGCAAAGATCGCGGTGAAGATCGGCGATGTTTTGGAAAAGGTCATCGCATCACCCAGCGGGATATGCGCGATATTATAAAAAAAGGCCAAAAGAGCCACAAAACCCATAAAACCCCTGAAAAAGAGGAGAAAAGGTCTACCGCCGACATGCGTCATCGGCTTTCGTAAAACAGCATACCCCACCAGGGCCACACCGAACACATTCCGGAAAAAGACCACTTCCAGCGAACTCATCGAATCGCTGGTCAGCTTGGCAAAGGCCCCCATGACGGCAAAGAAAAAAGAGGCCAGCAGCATATAGAGTACACCGCGGTCCAACTTGGAGATATAGTGTCTCACATCACCTCTTTTTTGGAATTTTAACGACTAAAACGTTATAGTCTTGTTAGACAACAGATCTAATATTGAGATCAAGGACGCATCTTTATGAAAACTGTTTTTTTACTTGCAGTGATGATTTCATCACTTTTTTCGATCAGCATACCGCCACAATATGCTGCGATAAGCACCCCTCTTTTTGAAGCAAGAGCCGCTTTTTATCGCCTCCCTGCCGATGATGCACTTCGCGAAGCGGTCCTGCTATATGCCGTTACGTGCGACCAGGCGCAGGAGTTCGGCTATAAAAGCAGTCACAGTCATGATATCCAGCTGCAAAAAGCCTATCTGAAAAAGCTTCAGCTCCTGCAGTCGCATTATGACAAACTGTCTGTTTTTATGTTACGCGAAGTCAACCGGGCCATTGAAACAGACAACTATCCTCTCTTTCTCTCTATTGTCAACAGTGAGATGAACGCTCTATTTGACGACCCCAACCTAAAAGAGCGTATTTACGCCTACTACTGTGCAAACCGTTTTTTTTAAAATCTCTCCCTATCTGGACAAGCGGATCAACGATGAGAGGCAGACCATCATTTACTATGACACGGCCGGAGGGAACAGATATACCTATAGCAACCCCCCTAACGCGCGTTTTAGAAAAGTCGCTATCCTGACAACGTCCTATTGCCCTTACTGTACACGCGCTACAAATTTTCTGCGTCAAAACGGCATCAGATTTACGGAATACGATATCCATGACAAGGGGAAGGGAGAGGCCCTCTATGAAAAACTTGATGGCAGAGGTGTTCCTGTTCTTATCATCAACAACACCGTCATACACGGTTATAATGAACTAAAGGTGCACAAAGCCCTGGAAGAGTAAAGGGTATAGAGTCAAAAGGTGACAGCGTCACCTTTTGATTATTGCAGTTGTGAAACGATCTCTTTTTCGACCGTATCGATCTTCTGCGTGCCGTCAACACGGATATATTTAACAGTGCTGTTTACAGCAGCTTCTGCGCTGTAGTAATCAACCAACGGCTGTGTCTGCTCATGATAGACTTTCAAACGGTCCAGCACGATCTCCTCTTTGTCGTCGGCACGCTGGATAAGCTCTTCGCCTGTTGCGTCATCCTTGCCCTCGACCTTCGGCGGGTTATAGACCAGGTGGTAGGTACGGCCCGAGTTCTGGTGCACACGGCGTCCGGACATACGGTTTACGATCTCTTCGTCCGGTACATCGATCTCAATGACCGCATCGATCGCCACGCCCGCCTCTTTCAACGCGTCAGCCTGCGGTACTGTACGCGGAAAGCCGTCAAGCAAAAAGCCGTTTTTACAGTCATCTTCGGCAATACGTTCTTTGACCAGACCGATAATGATCTCGTCGGTCACCAGCTTGCCGGCATCCATAAACTCTTTCGCCATCTTACCCATTTCGGTGCCCGCTTTGATCGCAGCGCGAAGCATATCCCCTGTCGAGATCTGGGGAATGTCAAACTGTTTTGTCAAGAATTGTGCCTGCGTGCCTTTGCCTGCACCTGGTGCGCCAAGTAAAATGATTTTCATCGTTTGTCCTATTATTTATGTAGTATGGCGAATTATATTCAAAGAGAGCTCAGTTGCTGTTTAGAGGTGCCCTTTAATAGATATTGTTTTGTTTTTGGCATAATTTCAATATCACTCAAACAGGAATTATATTGTCAACCATCATCACACTCATCTTTCTTTTTCTGATCTTCAACTGGGTATTTAAAAGCTACCAGCGTTTTCAGCGCCACTACTACACCCAGGGGCAGTTTCAAAGTACCGCATTGACCTATGAAGCGATCGCCGGTTCCGAGCTCGGTATTTTCGTCGCACTTATTGCCAAAGTCGCCAAAGCTGACGGGCGTATCCATGAACTCGAAGCCGAACTCGTCAGCAATATCTTCAATGACATCTCAAAAGCTTTTGGCGAAACGCACAAAGGGCGGGTCAGGGAGATCTTGAAAGAGGTCTTCAACCGTGAAAAAGAGATCGTCCGCAATGTCGATAACCTTGCGCTGAGGCTCCAGGCTCTAACACGGGGCGACAGACAAAAACGGCTGATGATGCTCACCTTCTTGATCAATCTGGCCTACATTGACGGAAATCTTTCGCATGCGGAAGAGAACCTCATTATCAAGATCGCCGCCTTTTTAGAGATCAGCGGCAGCGAAGTCGAAGGGATCATGCAGCGTTTTGCCTCCATGTTCAATGCCAATGCTTCGCAAAGCAGCATCGATGACGCCTATGCTGTTTTGGGTGCCCGCAGAGAAGACGACCTCGATACTGTCAAGAAAAAATATCGTGCCCTGGTCAAAAAATACCACCCTGATATTATGAAGGCCAAAGGGGCCTCGGAAGAGTATATTTCCGATGCGACCAAAAAGGTGCAGGAGATCAATACCGCCTACGAGATGGTCAAAAAGGCGAAAAGCTAAGCCGCTGTCAGCCTTTTTGCTTATGCAAAAATGCTGCATGTTTCAAGGCAGACTTTTCCGGAATACTATCGGCCTTATATGCCAACTTTCTTCAGGTTGCCGGAGCATCTCTTGATTCAAGCTGCCCTGATTTCTCATTTTTGAGCCAAGGCTTGCTTCATTTGAAACAAGTTATTATTTAACTTTTATAAAATCAGGAAACAGCAATGGAAACCAATACGACCGATCTCAACTCTACCCAGATCGCCGACAGACTTAACGAAATTACCGACGTCACCAGGCTTACCCATGCGCTGCATGACAGTGTCGGAGAGCTGATTCTTAAGCAGACCGCTATCCCGCAGAGTGTCATCGATCTCTTCGATATCACTCTCTTCGGCAACCCTATGGGCAGATGGGCATCTGCGTTTATTGTCTTTATGCTCTTCTTGCTCCTTCGTAAACAGTTCTCAAAAGTCCTGACAGCGTTTGCAGTCAAATGGGTCAACAAGACGGCTACGACACTCGATGATGAGCTCTTTTATGTGGTGCAGCGCCCTATCGCCTTTGGTGTGATCATCCTCGGGTTCAATGTCGCTTTTAGTTTTCTCACCTTTTCCGAGAGTTTTTCAACGATGATCGCACACACGATGTCGACCTTGACCATCGCACTTTTCGCCTGGGTCCTTTATCGTATCATCAAGCTGTTCGAAAATTCGGATGAGTTGATTGCCAGCCGTATCAAGAGTGATAACGGTATCACACTGGCCAAACTTCTGCTGAGTATCTTAAAAACGATCGTGCTGGTGATCGCGGGCATGAATATCCTCTCTGAATGGGGTATCAATATCACCGGTTTTCTTGCTTCGTTAGGGCTCGTCGGTATGGCTTTTGCCCTGGCCGCCAAAGATACGGCAAGCAACTTCTTCGGCTCCATGGTGATCTTTACCGATCAGCCTTTCAAGGTAGGCGACTGGATCAAGACCCCGGAGGTAGAAGGGACGATCGAACATATCGGTATCCGTTCGACCAAGGTACGCACCTTTGCCCGGGCGCTGGTCAGCGTTCCAAACGGCAATATTGCCAATACCGCGATCCTGAACTGGTCCGAGATGGAAAAACGCCAGATCAAGATGACCCTGGGGCTGACCTACGGCACCACCGCCGCACAGATGCGTACGATACTCAAGGAGATAAGGGAACTGCTGAACAATGATGACGAGATCCACAAGCAGACCATCTATGTCCATTTCACAGAGTTCCAGGAGAGTGCCCTCGGGATCTTCTGCTACTTCTTTACGAAAACGACCCAGTGGGGCGAATTTATGCAGGTAAAAGAACGTATCAATCTGGAACTGATGTCGATCGTTGAAAAAAACGGTGCCTCGTTTGCCTTTCCGTCGCAGTCGCTTTATATCGAGAAGATGCCCAAAAGCATCGATGGCTAACGGCATCTCGCTCTTGTTTAAGAGAGATATACTTATAATTGATACAAGAACTACTTAGGAAGAACAATGAAGAGCATTTTACTTTCCTCAGCACTTTTGATCTTGATGACTGTCAGTTTCAGTGGCTGCGGCAGCGAAGACCCAAAACCCGAGCCACAACCGATAGAGGTTCCGTTGCCGATAGCTGAGCATTATTGACCGGCCGAAACGGCACTCGACGCTTCAGAGCAGTTCGCCTACTGGCAGCATCCGGACACTTCTGATGGGCGTCACCAAAGAGAGTATTAATACCTCGGCCAAAAGGAACATCCAATCCGGTTTTAAAGACCAGGATGAACTTTGGCAGCAGTTCCAGGCGAAAAATGCACTTGAAGTGCTCGACAAAGCGTTTCCTACAACGCATTGACAGCGGCTTCTAAGCCCTCCGGGTCTGACACTCGAGGGCTTAACCACTTATCCTGACCACATTTCGCTATAATTACGTTCTTGAACGTATGAAAATACAGTAATCGGGGTCAGAACGATATATTACCTCCTTCTAAACCTCTACATTTTTAATAAAAGAACAACGTATGAAAAAACTAGCCATTATCGGCCGTCCGAATGTGGGCAAAAGCTCCTTTTTTAACCGTCTGCTTAAACAGCGTGATGCCATTACCTCTGAACAGGCAGGTACGACACGTGATGTCAAGCGTCGCGTTTTGGACCTTGTCAATAAGGAAGTAGAGATCCTTGATACCGGCGGTCTTGACCAGGGTAACGAACTTTTCGATGCCATCAAAAAGATGTCGATCAAAGCGGCTCATGAAGCCGATATCATCCTCTACATGGTTGACGGAAAAAGCCTGCCTGAAGCAGAAGACAAAGCATTTTTTTATGAGCTTCAAAAGATGGGCAAAGCCATGGCCCTCGTGGTCAACAAGATCGACAACGATAAGATGATGGAAAAGGTCTGGGAGTATTACGAGTTTGGATGTGACAACATCTTTGGCATCTCCGTCTCGCACAACCGCAACGTCAACGCACTCCTGCAATGGATAGCAGACCAGCTTCCTGAAAAAGAGATCATTGAAACCCCTGAAATCGAAGAGCAGGAAGAGCAGATCGATGAGCCGGAAGAAGATCTTGATGAGGCGTTCTTTGAAGAGATCGACGATGATGACGATTATGAGGATGAAGACGACTACTTTGACCCGTCGGAAGATTACGCCGATGAAGAAGAAGATGACGAGACGATCATCGAAAACCTTGAAGTGGTCCGTGAATATGACCCTGCGATACTTAACCAGATGCGGGTTGCCATCATCGGCCGTGTCAATGTGGGTAAAAGCTCACTGCTTAATGCCCTGCTCCATGAAGAACGCTCGGTTGTCAGTTCCGTTGCCGGTACGACCATCGATCCTATTGATGAAACTGTGGAATATCAAGATAAGACGATTACATTTATCGACACGGCCGGTGTTCGTAAACGCGGCAAGATTCTCGGAATAGAAAAATATGCATTGATGCGGACCGAAGCGATGCTCGAAGATGCTGATATCGCACTTTTGGTACTCGATGCCTCCGAACCGTTTAAAGAGCTCGACGAGAAGATCGCAGGACTTATCGATGAGAACCGTATGGCCTGTCTGATCGTCTTGAACAAATGGGATGAAGTTGACGGCAATGATTACCAGAAGATCGTCCAGGATATGCGAGACAGATTTAAATTTCTGCACTACGCACCGGTCATCACCATCTCGGCTAAAAGCGGCCAGCGCGTCCAGAAGATCTATGATAAATTGCTGGAGATCAATGAAAACTATTCGCAGCGCATCTCCACGTCAAAGCTTAACGAAGCGCTTGAATGGGCACAGCGTAAACATCACCTGCCGTCGATGAACGGGCAGATGATACGCATCTATTATGCGACACAGTATGATATACGTCCGCCGCGAATCGCGCTGGTCATGAATAAGCCCAAAGGTTTGCACTTTACCTATCGCCGCTATCTCACGAACCAGCTGCGCGAAGCCTTTAATTTCGAGGGGGTCCCTATTCTCTTCAAAGCAAAGGCAAAAACAAATAAGCGCCGTCTGAAGCGCTGATCTTAGATAGCCTAAAACGGCTTCACGATCACCATCGCCACGATCAAAAGCAGCAGGATCGTCGGCACTTCATTATAATAGCGGAAGAACTTGCCGCTTTTGGCACGACTGTCATCCAAAAGTCTCAGACGCAATCTACCCAACGAGAAGAAATAGACGATCAAAAGAGCGACAAAGAAGAGCTTTGCATGGAACCAGCCGCCCGTTGCGAAGATATTCGTCGGATATAAAAGTATCAGAGCGACTCCTGAGAGCAGGGTTGCCCAAAAAGCAGGTATGCCAATATAGCGGTAGATCTTCATCTCCATCACTTTCACAACCTCTATAAATCCCTGATTATCTGCATTCTCCGCGTGGTAGACAAAGAGGCGCGGCAGATAAAACAGTACGGCAAACCAGGAGACCATCGAAACAACGTGGAACCATAAAACCCATTGATACATTTTCAGCCTTTAAAAGTTTTTTTCGATCGTCAGCATATTGTAGTTTGAACCGCCATGGACATGTTTGAAGAGACCGAATATACCGGAACGGTGTTTCAGCGTGTACCCCAGGTAAGTATCTCTCAAACTCTCAACACGGATCAACCTGCCCAGGTCAAAGTCGGCAGAGATATCGAGGTAATTCAAAAACTTGGACGTCGGATGGCCTTCAGCATCATCGATTTCAACAATGGGAATGCCGTTGGCAAGCGAAAGGCCTTCACCAAAACCGAGACGGGCACGATTCTGTAAAAAGTCGATCTTCCAATAGACCTTGACATAGACATTCGTTTCCAGGATATTATCCGCATAGCCATTTTCGTTATAGTATGAGATACCGCCTTTTAAATACCAGTCAAAAGGTCCGCCGCCCAGATTTTCAGAAAAACGCCAGCCAGCATCCAGATTGATCACTGAGGTACGTTTGTTGTATTGGTCCCAATAACCGGTGAGGATCTCACCAAGATCATGGGAATCAGCATAACCGGCACCCAGACGGACCGAATATTCATTATTGTCACTCTGAATATTTTGTGCATGCAATGTCATCAAGAAGGTAAGAAGTAGGAACAGAGAGCGGATAGAGGACTCCTCAAATAAGTTGAGGAATTATAGCAAAAGAGGGCTATATACTTTGATTAATCGACGTTTAGATAAACCTTTTTACCCACTGTCTGATCTGATCAGCGCTCAAAGCGCCTGAAACACGGTCAAGCTCTTTTCCCTCTTTAAAGATGATCATCGTCGGGATAGAGCGGATGCCAAAACGCGCTGACGGCTGCTGCTCATCTTCGGTATTGAGCTTGGCAAATCTCGCTTTCAAAGCAAAAGTCTGTGCAGCCTCTTCAAAGGCAGGGGCCATCACTCGGCAGGGACCGCACCAAGGTGCCCAGAAGTCGACGACAACAGGTATGTCACTGTTGACAAGATGGTGATCAAAAGTGGAAGTATCGAGCTGAATAGGCTTGGTATCGAGAAGAGAACCCTTGCACCCGCCGCAATTGGCTCTGTTATAGGACGCTTTAAAAGGAATCGCATTCACTCGGCCGCAGTGCGGGCAGACAACTTTTATTTTATCCATATTAATCCTTTTCAGAATTTATGCTTTGAAACTGATCTGTTTTTGAGGTTATTCAGTATATTTAAAAAGTTTAGAACAACCGACAAAACGACATGACTTTTGACTTTGCTATTTTTGGAGAAAAATCCGACTAGCAAGAAAGATTCTGAAGTTTTACCTTTCTTGTACGATGCGAAGCGGAGGATTAAACCTCCTGCTCTTCTACTTCCAGGTCTTTAACAGATGTGTTACGGTGATCCGTATTTCTGTCATGCATACGGCGAAGCGCTTTGCTCGCACGGTCGATTGCCACATCGATCGCAGCAGCAAGATCTTTATCACTTTGGCTGATAACGACCGGTGCATTGTGTGCTATGTGGAACTCGAATTCAACACCGACACCATTTTTCTCTTTTGTCAGAACAACATTGGCTGTTGTTATCTCTAAACCGAATTTATTAAATTGTTCGATCGCTGCATCAATATGCGCTTTGGTGTGATCATTTAACGTAATATCTTTTGTTCGAATTTGAATATTCATTTTGTATCCTTTTTTCTTGATATATTTTAGGTTATCACATCTATTCTAATAACAAATTAATAAAGTTCGGCTCAAATCCAAAATAATAGTAAATAGAGCCTAATTAGCTATAATTTCACAATCAGTTAAGGGGACAATAAACTCTCAAGCGAGTTTTGAAAAGCCCCTTCAAGGAGTTTGTGTGCGCGTTTTTACCGGAATCCAGTCCTCTGGGGATCTTCATCTCGGCAACTATTTTGGTTCGATCAAACAGATGGTCGATGCCCAGGAGAGCAGTGAAGTCTTTGCTTTTATTGCCAACTATCATGCCATGACCAGTGTGAACGACGGCGACCGTCTTGCCTCCCTGACGATGCAGGCGGCGATCGACTTTTTAGCCTTGGGAATGGACCCGCACAAATCGACTTTTTGGGTCCAGTCAGACGTAAAAGAGGTGCTTGAACTCTACTGGGCACTCTCCTCCTTTACACCGATGGGGCTATTGGAGCGCGGCCACAGCTATAAAGACAAAACGGCAAAGGGCATAGCGAGCAACCACAGCCTTTTTTCTTATCCGGTCCTTATGGCGGCCGACATCCTGCTTTTCAACTCAGAAGTCGTTCCTGTCGGAAAGGACCAGATACAGCATGTTGAGATGGCACGCGATATCGCTACCAAATTCAACAACCAGCATGGTGATGTTTTTGTAATACCGGAGTACCGTGTCGATGACAACGTTGCTACTGTTCCTGGCATTGACGGGCAGAAGATGTCCAAATCCTACGGCAACACGATCAACATCTTCGGCGAAGAGAAGAAACAGCTCAAAACGATCAAAAAGATCATTACCGAAGCCGTACCCCTGGAAGAACCGAAAGCGTTTGAAGAGTGCAATGTCTATAATATCGCCAAACTGTTTTTGGATGGTCAGCAACGCCTCGACCTTCAAGAGCGCTATAAACGCGGCGGTGAAGGGCATGGTCACTTTAAAGCCTACCTCCATGATGTGATCTGGGAGTATTTCCGCCCTTACCGTGAAAAACGCGACTATTTTGAAAACAACAAGGATGAAGTACGCGAGATCCTTGCTTTTGGTGCGTCCAAAGCGCGGGAAGTCGCGATGCCGGTTATCGAGAAAGTTCGTCAAGTTACTGGAATAAAGTACTAAAATCTTAATCTATTCAAGGAGTACTTACTCCTTATCTCCGCTTAAATCTCTTTAACTATACTTCGCAAAATAATTATAAGAAGGAAAAGTATGTATAAAGTTATTCTTGAAAAAGAGTGCGGTTGTGTCCGTCGCGCCAATATGTTGCCGGAGTATAACTATGAAGATAAGGACAGTGCTCTCATCGAAGCGGGAGAGCTTGCCCGAAAGATGAACGACGAGTTCTGCGGTAAACACCAGTTCGGCGTCCGACAAGAGGGTGAAAACTTTCTGGTCACAATGCAGATGCGCGGTTAAACGCTAGGAGGCCACGGCCTCTTTAGAAACGGACATTCGTTTTGGTAATAAACTTCTTCTCTTCCCACTGCTTCTCTTTTAATTCCAGCAATGTTCTGATTTTATCATTGACCAGTCTGTAAGAGACTGTTACAACAGCATTGCCTGCCCCTTGTGGAATATCAACAGCAAAAGTGCGCTCAGAGTTGGCCGCAATAGAGAGATCTGCTGACGTTTTGACAGCGAGATGCGGAATCGTATCCTTGCCGCGTTTGTCAATGTAGTTCTGTGTCAATGAGATCTGTTTTTGATCGATGATCGTACTTCCCGACTGATAAACGATATCGATCAGCAACTCTCTTGCTCCGAATCCGGTCGGAATATTATGCGGATTGTCATTTATAAGCGTAAGCATCAGTTTTTTGCCCTCTTTTTTGCCTATGAGGCTCAGTGCCCCTTCCCACATCGATGTTGTATGCGCGCCGATAAAACCGTGTTCACGAACCATACGTTTTTTCGCTCTTCCATTGTCGATCGGCAAGGTACTTGCAACCCCCATCTTCTTTGGACTCATATGACAGTCAGCGCACTGTTTCGTTGTCTCCTTGTACTCTTTTTGCGTATCGGCAAAGACAAGGCCGCTTTCAGAACGGTCGTTGGCATGGCAGACAAAACAGAGCGTTTTAGGGTCTTTTCCGATAAAATCGCGGTACTGCGTCTTATGATACGGCGAATTCGCATCGGCGAACGGTCCGCTCATCGTACCCACCGGATTCCAGCTAATACGGTGGATCCCGCGTTCAGTAGCCGGAAGATCATCATGGACTTTGTCAACATTGTGGCAGACCAGGCAGTTGATCCCCTCCGCTAACGTATCACTTTCGACCGCTTTGTTGACTGCCGAGTCTTTATCCAATTCCATTACCGCTGCGATCTCATAGTCCATGCCTGTCTTTGTCACGGCGATGCGCGGATTATGACAGACGGCACACTCTACTTTGACAGCATTGATTGATCTGCGCGTTTTACGGTGCACATAATCCATCGAAGCGCGCAGATACTCATCGCTCGCATAATGTGATTTGGCATGCATTGACGTCTGCCACTGTCTGACGATCGGCATATGGCAGCCTTTACAGTTGCTTGAATCATGGAACTTATCATTGAGTTTAGGTGCAGCTTCAGTCGAAGCAGCAAAACTCAGACCGGCTAGTAAAAGAAGTGAAATACCGACTTTAAACATATTTTCAACCTTAAAATATCTTGTTAGTTGCAGTATACAGTATAGTAAGAAAGATTTTCTTAAATTTTACACGTATTAGCGGTTCTTATATCATATGCAGACGGATTTGGTTGGAAAATGCTATATTCTATGTAGAGTCGGTTATAGGCCGACATATAATCGGCAGCCTGAATCAGACGTGTCTATATGTTAGCTCAATATGGACCTTGTTCCTTATCGAACTGTTTTCAAAAAGAAGAGAGCGCACCCTCCAGCGCTCAGAGCTCTTCTCGCTTCTGATCCAGCCAGACCATCAAACCTTTTTGTGCATGCAGACGGTTTTCGGCCTCGTCAAAAACAGCGCTTTGAAGACCTTCCAAAACGGATTCACTTACCTCCTGGCCGCGATAGGCAGGCAGACAGTGAAGAAAGAGCGCATTTTCGCTGCTGAGGGCCATCAATGCCTCATCAACGATGAAACCGTCAAAGGCCTTAATGCGTTCCTCTTTTTCATCCTCCTGCCCCATCGACGCCCAGGTGTCCGTTGTCACGACAGTGGCACCCCGGACTGCATCTTGAGGCGAATTGGTAAAAACAAGTTTACTGCCGCTCTCCTGTGCAATAAGCTCGGCTTCCGCTCTGACACTGCTGTCGACTTCATACCCCTTCGGTGTCGCAACGCGCAGTTCAAATCCCAGTTTTGCCGCCAGCATCATCCACGAATGGGTCATATTGTTGCCGTCACCGACATAGGCCACTACCGGCTCGTCAGCACGATTATGTTCGATCATCGTCATGTAATCTGCCAAAAGCTGCACCGGGTGATACGAGTCTGTCAGGCCATTGATGACCGGCACATTGGAGTAGGATGCAAACTCCTCCAGCATGGCATGGGCAAAGGTACGGATCATCACCATGTCACACATGGACGAGATCACGCGGGCCGTATCTTTGATCGGTTCGCCGCGGCCGAGATGAATGTCGCGGTTGGACAGAAAAAGACCATGACCGCCAAGCTGAAAAATACCGGTTTCAAAACTGACGCGGGTCCGCGTTGAGCTCTTCTCAAATATCATTGCCAGGGTCTTATTCGGCATATAATGCTTTCGCTCACCGCCTTTTAGCTCTTTTTTGATCTGCAGTCCCAAATCGATTATCTCAAGTATTTCCGCCTTGGAATAATCTTTGAGTGTTAAAAAATGTCTCAATACTTTCCTTCTTTCGCTAATATCATATCGCAACTCTCAGCCTTGCCGAAATAGTAGCCTTGCGCATACTCTATGCCTAATTCTTGAATAATAGCATAAATTTCAGAGGTACTGACATATTCGGCGACCAATTTGATATCAAGAGAGTGGGCAAGATCGACAATCCCTTTGACAATGTTACGACTCTCAACATTAACATCAATGTCTGCAATCAGCGAACCGTCGATTTTAATAAAATCGGGTCTGATCTCTCTCAGATAGGAAAAGTTGGAATAACCTGTACCGAAATCATCAATCGATATCTTGCAGCCAAGCGCTTTGATCCCCTGTATTATCGCGATGTATCGCGATTGAAGCATCTCTTCGGTCTCGACAAGTTCAATGGAGACACTCGCGCCTTTAACGCTATGGCGGTGCAGGCTCGTCTCCAGATAACGCAACATGTCCTCATCCAGATCATCACGGGTCATATTAATCGAGATATCTTTGCCACACCTGTGCATCGCTTCGAAACTCTGATCGATGACCACTTTGGTCATACGTTTTTCCAACCCGATCTTCTGCAGGACAGGCAAAAACTCACGCGGCAGGACAACATCACCGCCCTCTTCTTCGCGCAAGCGGATCAAGACTTCAAACTTGGTACATGTTCCATCTGCTGTTGAAACGATAGGTTGATAATACACTTCGAACCGATTTTGTTCAAAAGCACTTTTAATGCGCTTGACCCACTCCAGATTTGTCTGATATTGGACTTTATAGGAGCCGTCACCGTCATAGATACTGTACCGCCAGTGATGTTTTACAGCATCTTTGACGGCCAGTTCAGCCTGAGTCAGGATGGAACTGCTTGTCGAAGTCTCATCGCTGTTTGCCAGTCCAAAGGTAAAGGTCAAAGGCATCGCGATCCCTTTGTAATGCACCAGATAGGTATTGGTCAAGTCATCAATAACACGTGAGATATACTCCTTGTTTGCACATACGATCACAAATTCATCCGAGCCGACACGGTAGACCTGCAACTTCATCAACGGATCGTCAGCCACCTCTTTGACCAGATCTTTCAAGACTTCTGCTACCTCTTTAAGATAGATATCACCAACCGCTTGTCCGAATGAGTCATTGATAAGTGAGAAGTTGTAGACATCAATATAGAGCAGACTGAACTGCGTTTTACTTTTCAAAGCTTTTTCTAAAACATTTAACAGGTTAATGCGGTTTGGCAGCAGGGTCAGGCCGTCAAATTCGTAGTTTTTACGAATGATCTTGATCTGTTTGTTGATCTTTGTATTAAACGCAAAAAGCTTTCGGAAGACCTGACCCAGTTCACTCGGTGATTGCATAAGCAGATGCCGGTCTTTTTTGGTCTTGTCCGAATGGCTTCCGCTTAAAAATTCCAGCATCGTTCGCAGCGCTACGTTGATATCCAAAAAGATAAAATAGGCGATAAGACCGACAATCAGGATCGGGATGAACAGCATGGCAAAATTCTGATAGATACGCTCATGATAATGCGCGATCTCCCGGTTCAACTCCTCAGAGAGCTGCATATACTCATCATCGGAGATCAGACGTAGATTTTGAACATAGGCATGCGTGGAAAGGTTCCAGGATTCAAGGTCAAACGCATCGCCGCTCCCTTTAAAAAGACGGTTGCGGAAATTCTCTTTTTGAATGTTCATTTCGACAAAATCGCTGTTGCGGTAGCTGGCATATAGTTTCTGCAAGGCCGTAGTATCCGCAAAGCGTTTAAAATTGTCGAACGCGCTTTGGGCTTTTCCGTCGATGATGCTAATAACCTCAAAAAGGTCTTCGCTCAGGAACCCTTCTCCAATGACAGCCATTGTCAGATCGCTCTCCAAGGCACTGTATTCGACACTGCTGACAATATCAAAATAGCCCATGAACCCGTTATTGCTGTTGTGTTGCGTCATCATAGCGATGATATCGACAAGATGTTTGAGCAGCCCGTCGGTATAAAAACGGACAGCTTCGGTACCGCCGAGCTCTCCTTTGAGCAGCTCTTCCCTCACGGAGGGGAGTTTGGCAAGTGCCCTTTTTATAACTGTTCGTTTCTTCTCATACCGGCACTGATGCATAAACCCCTGCATCCCGGCAAGCGTCTCTGTTGTCTTTTCCGCTGCATGTTCAAATGCCTTGGCATCATGATCAACATATAAAAAAATGAGTGCGGCACGTCGCTCGTCCTGAATGAGCCGCATCAACTTCTCTATCGTTCTTGCTTTTACGAGCGACTTCGATACGCCCATCTTGTTTTCGTAGACCGCATAGTTAATCGAAATGTAAGAAAGGCTCCAAAAAATGGTCCCTAAAATCAAAATAAGGATAATAAAACCTACTTTGAGTTTGACACTGAAGCGGCTGAGGAAATAGAGAATGGTGTTGATCATTAACCTTTTCTACCCTAAAAGCCTGGCTACTTCTTTGGCATGATAAGAGATGATGATATCTGCACCGGCACGTTTGAAACCGACCATCGTCTCCATCATGACGCGGTCATAATCGATCAGCCCCTTCTCACCTGCATATTTCAGCATCGCATACTCACCGCTGACATTGTAGACCGCAAGAGGCAGACGCGTGTTTTCTCTGATATCACGAATAATGTCAAGATAAGCCAGGGCCGGTTTGACCATCAATATGTCGGCACCCTGTATCTCATCGGCAATACTCTCATTAATCGCTTCGCGGCGGTTTGCCGGGTCCATCTGGTACGAACCGCGATCGCCGAATGACGGTGTTGATTCGGCGACATCACGGAAGGGGCCGTAATAGCCGCTCGCAAATTTAGTCGAATAGCTCATGATCGGCAGATTTTCGTATCCACCCTCGTCAAGTGCCTTGCGCAATGTCTCGATGATGCCGTCCATCATGCCCGAGGGTGCGATCATGTCCGCACCGGCTTTGGCATGGACCAAGGCTTGTTTCCCAGAGATCTCGAGGGTTGCATCGTTGTCGACCGTCTCATGGGCATGATCGATGATCCCGCAGTGCCCATGATCGGTGTATTCGCAAAAGCAGAGGTCAGTCACAATAAACATGTCGGGATGCGCTTTTTTGATAGCCCGTACGGCCTCTGCAATGATCCCATGCTCGCAAAGGGCGTCTGAACCGACGGAGTCTTTGGTCTCGGGAATACCAAAGAGAATAATGGAATAAAGTCCCAGGGTCTTAAGCTCTTCACACTCTTTCACCGCCTCGTCGATACTCATCTGGAAAACACCCGGCATCGAAGCAACCTCCGTTTTAATACCCTCTCCCGGGCGAACAAAAAGCGGGTAGATGAAATCATCTTTTGAGACATGGGTCTCGCGCACAAGGGCACGAAGATGCGGATTTAAACGGTTGCGACGAAATCGTTGAAACATGATTTACCTTTGGATATGGGTTGAACAGTTGATATTCAGGTATAATTCGAGTACCTAATAGTATCAATTCGATCATTAAAGTAAGTAGACAAAAGTATGAATATAAAAATTTCTGATGTTGCAAATCTCCCTTCGCGTTTTGGCGATTTTAAGGTCAAAGCCTTCAAAGAGGGGCACAAAGAACATCTCGTGATCTATAAAGAACCGCTTGATGAGACGCCTATTGTCCGTGTTCACTCCGAATGCCTTACCGGCGATGCCATCGGCAGCCTGAAATGCGACTGCCGCGACCAGCTGGAGTTTGCTCTGAAAGTCATTGAAAAAGAGGGCGGTATGGTACTCTACCTGCGCCAGGAGGGACGCAGTATCGGTCTGCTCAACAAGATCAACGCCTATGCGCTTCAGGACAAAGGGCTCAACACCATCCAGGCCAACCACCAGCTCGGCTTTGCCGCAGATGAGCGCACTTATGAGATCGTTACGACCATCCTGGAACATTTCAAGATCAAAAAGATCCGGCTGCTCACCAACAACCCTGCCAAGATCAACTCGCTCGAAAAGATCGAAATCATCGAAAGACTCCCGATCATCATCGATTCGAATGTGCATAATGAAGGTTATCTCAAGACCAAAAAAGATGAGATGGGGCACCTGCTCTAAGAATTTCTCTTCTTCAAGTGACAAACAGGCCCTTGCCGGATCATCTTCCCACCTGTGTTACTGAAGCCTCTCTCCATCCACATAAACCTGGTGCTCAAAAAGATCGATCAACAGTCCCTGAACAACCCCGGCAATGATCAGGTAGAGACTGATGATGATCGTAAACGGCCATCCGAAATAATCTACCATCAGCGGGATCCAGGGGAGTTTTATTGCCCTGACGTAGATAAAGGCGGCGATGAGCCCCAGTTTTGTGCCGTGGCTGCGAAGGTCGCTCAGAAGAGGGAACCATATGTAGACAGGACCGTGGCTCAGGATGCCGCCTGCGACAGCGATCAGCCAGCCGCGAAGGCCCGATTCGCTGCCCAGGAACTTCGCCATCTTTTTTGGATTGAAAAAGTAGTTAAAGAGCCCCAGCAGTACGACTACCACGATTAGGACCGGCAGCAGTTTGGCTAAAACCAGCCAACTTTCAGCAAGTGCAGCAAGCGCCTTGTCGGGTGCAGTGCCAAAAAGAAGCAGGTAGACAAGCAGTACCAGCGCCAAAAGGTAGATGCCGCTTACACTCACAGGGGCGCCTCTCTTCGGGCTCACGAAAACAACCTAAGTGTCTCGACACTTGCAGCTGCGATGATGAGGGCGAAAATGAAAGCGAGAATATTCCGCTGCACCATAAACCGCAGGCCGAAAAGTCTGGCCTCCAGGGGGAGCTGCACGACGCCGATTGTCACCCACGAGACGATAAAAGCGCTCACGGCGTACATACTGACGCCGCTGTCGCGCAGTTCGCCGCCGATCACATAGCTCGCTACCGGCTGTCCGACCGAGATGCTGCCGGCAGCGGCGCCGATCAGGGTGTCATAGAGGGGGTTTCCGCTGAAGACGGAGCGAAGCGCCGCCTCACTGACCAAGGTGTCAAAAAGTCCGATCATTAAAACGACACCCAGCAGCATCGGTGTGATGGCCAAAAAACTTTTGGCCGCATTTTTAACAGCCTGGTACAAAGAGGGGGTTTCCATCATATTCCTATTCAACAAAAAGCATAAAGGTCATTTCTGCGGAAGCCTGATAGGCAGAAAATCTTGCCCTGCCGGAATAGCTCTCTCTGGTATACAGACGACCCGTTTTTTTGCGCTCGGAAAGAGCTGTCTCATCTCTCTATCTTGTCTGCTTTCTCTTCGAGCGCCTCGATGCGTTCGATCTGTCTGATGTTCAATGCTGCAAATTTATACCCCAGAAAGATGATCAGCGGCCATGCAGCCAGCCAGATCAGGGATGTCGTATAATCAACCATATATATCCTCCGTTAATAAAGATGCTCGTCAGGTGCGTGCATCTCCTCTTCCGTGATCTTGACGCGGTCCATCGCACGCCAGACGACAACGATATACCCCAGAACAAACGGTACCATCAATGAGGCGTACCCCATCGTGCTCAAGGTGTAGTGGCTGCCCGAAGCGTTCTCGATGGTCAGTGAACTCTGGAGATCGTGCAGTGAGGGGTAGAACGAGGTTCCGTTAAGGCCGACATTGAGCAGCACCGCCATTACGGTGAGCACCGTTCCGATCCCGACTGTAAAGACGCAGCAGTTCTTGGCCCGGAAGACCGAGTTGTAGACAGCCACGAGCACCAGCACCACACCGGCAAGGAATATCACCCCGACCAACGGCATCTCGATAAAGTTAAAGAAGTACTTGAATGGAATCATCATCATCGTCTTGCTCTCCATGTCGTAGGCAAAACCCTCCTTGAGCAGCACCCAGAAGACAAAGCCGAGGAAAAACGGCAGGAAGTAGAGAATATTGCGTTTGATCATTTTCCGGATACGTTCGCGCAGCGGTTCATGGTCGATGTTATTCAAAAAGTACATCCCTGCGATAATCCGCACCAGAAAAAGCAGCGCAAAAGCAAGCAGGTAGTTGTAGGGGTTCAAGAGCGCCTCCAGCCCGCGTGAGCCGGCTGCCCAGTGGGAAAAATGGTTGACGTCGATCGAAAAATAGCTGCCGCTGAAAAAGGTGCTGATCGCGATACCAAGCAGCAGTACGCCAAAGACGCCGTTGATCCACAGAAACCGCTCATAGTTCTTCTGCCCCAGGAAGTTCTGCGGTTTGGTGCGGTACTCGTAAGAGACCGCCTGGACGATAAAGGTGAAGAGTATCCCCATCCAGACCCAGTAGGCGCCGCCGAAACTTGTCGCGTAAAACTGCGGAAACGCCGCGAAAAGCGCACCGCCAAAAAGGACGAGCGTGGTAAAACCCAGCTCCCATTTGCGCCCGAGCGAGTTGACCAGCATCTGCTTTTCGGTCTCGCTTTCGCTGAGCTGCGTCAGAAGTGTCTGGCCGCCCTGGACAAACATGATAAAGACAAAGAGCCCGCCTAGCAGGCTGATGATGATCCACCAGTAGACCTGAAGATCATGAAGTGAAAGTGTTTCAAACATTAGTGGCCTCCATTGACGCCGAGTCGGATCTGACCCAGCATGATCTTGATCTCAGCGATCAGCAGCACCGTAAAAAGCACGGCGAAGAGCCAGAATGAGACCTGCACGTTGCCCGCTTCAATGTGGGTCGCCGCGATATGGACCGGCATCAGGTCCTGAATGGCCCAGGGCTGACGCCCCACTTCGGCAACGATCCAGCCCGCTTCTGCGGCGATGTAGCCAAGCGGCAGGGAGAAGAGCGCAATCCAGAGCACTGTACGGAAACGTGTAATATCGTTGGCCATTGCCAGATAGAGCACAACCAGAAAGAGAATGATAAACCAGGTTCCGAGCCCCACCATGAGGTGGAAACTGTAAAATGTCAGTGCGATAGGCGGAACGATATCGGTCGGCTTATCCAGATAGCCGTAGCCGAAATAGCCCATGTATTTCTGCAGCATCGTTTCGGCTTCCTTCATTGCGGCTTTGTTACCGGAAGCTTTGGCCGCCTTGTAGTCCGAAAGCGCGCCAACGGCGATCTTCCCTTTTTCCAGCTTGGATGCGGCGCTCTCGACGGCATGTTTCTCATTGCCGTAGACCAGGTCATCAAGCCCCGGTACAAAGGCGTTCATGTCGTGGTAGGCGAGGAAAGAGAGCGCGTAGGGGATCTCGAAATTACCCAGGAATTCCGGCTTGTCGTCACCGATCTCTTTCTCCGTGTTCAAGACGCCCCATGCGACGATACCGGCACGCTCCTCGCCCTTGTAGAGCCCCTCCATCGCAGCCAGTTTGACCGGCTGGTGCTGGGCCACCTCGTAGGCGGACTCGTCACCTGTCCCGGCCAGAAAAAGAGACACGAGCAGTCCGAAGCTTGCCCCGACGACGAGGGAGCGTTTCGCCTCGATCATGTCACGCCCCTTAAGGATCATCCATGCCGAAATCGCCACAACAAAAAGTGCGCCGATGACGTAGCCGCTGCTGATGGTGTGCAGGAATTTCGCCATAGCGATAGGCGAAAGGGCCACATCCCAGAAGGAGGACATCTCGTTGCGCACCGTTTCGGGATTAAAGGCCATCCCGACCGGGAACTGCATCCAGCCGTTGGCGACCAGGATCCAGTAGGCCGAAAGGTTCGAGCCGATGGCGACCAGCCAGGTCGATGTCAGGTGGAAACCTTTACTGACCTTGTTCCATCCGAAGAACATCACGGCAAAGAAGGTCGACTCCAGAAAGAAGGCGAGTATCCCCTCGATAGCCAACGGCGCACCGAAGATGTCGCCGACGAACCAGGAGTAGTTGGCCCAGTTGGTGCCGAACTCGAACTCCATGATGAGCCCGGTGGCGACACCGATGGCAAAGTTGATGGCAAAAAGCGTCATCCAGAAGCGGGTGATCTTTTTCCATCTCGGATCATTGGTCTTGACATAGATCGTCTCCATGATCGCTACGATAAATGAGAGTCCCAGCGTTAGCGGGACGAACAGAAAATGGTAGATGGCCGTCAGCGCGAATTGCGCGCGCGACCAGTCAACAAGCTCGCTTGTCATTGTTTCCACGGTTGTTCTCCTTGAATCTTATGCGTTTCAGCGTTTGCCCAGCAGATGTTCCGAGACAAATTCACTGCGTTCAGCATCGTTTTTAAAATACTCACTCAGCACATTCGGAAAGAAAAAGAGTTTCAATATGCCGAACATGATCAGCAGCTTCAGTCCGATCAGCATCCACAATCGCTTTCCCAGCCGCATGCCTTTGAAACCTTCGCTGTAGAAGGTATAGATATTAGTGATGATGCACGTGATCGTGGTGTTCATGGCCTTCATGGTGGTCTCCTTTGCTGTGACGCTGCGATCTCTCCACATATTCTGCCATATTCTGCTGCGTTACTTCAATGAGTTCATCTTTTTGCAGACGCGCCACTGCATCTTTGAGCAGAACTCGCCCCTCTCCGCTGTGGTAGCAGCTGATGCCTGCACGGCTGAGCAGCATGAACGGGTTTCCGCCCATATCCTGGAAGACCACACGCGTAATGCCGACCGCCTGAAAATGGTTGACGACCTCGCGTCCGCTCTTGCGCTCATTATGCCAGAAATTTATTGCACCTGCATCATCGATCAGCGCAAACCACTTGGCTTTACCGAAGAGCGGTGCGACCGCACTCTCCTCTTTGTCTGTTTTTACGGGAACAGCTGTCATGTTTTTTCCTTTTGTAAAATAAATTGCACTAATTTAACATATGTAAAATAAATAAAAGATTAAAACAACTGCTTAGATCTAAATAGAGACCTTTAGCAAGCGTCCTAAGGAGTTATTTATACACAAGAGTATATTATTTACATATGTAAATACAGCAGGAGGCTGCAATGAACAAACGGAGAAACATAACGTTTAAACCGACCTGTTTCAGTTTCGGTCCGCTGACGCAGCCGCCCAAAGAGAGACTGCGCATAAGCGAGGACGAACTCGAGGCGCTCTATCTGGCAGATTTCAAAGGGCTCTACCATGAGGAGTGCGCCGCTTCTCTGGGAGTGTCAAGACCGACCTTTGCAAAGATCCTCAAGGGTGCCCGAAAGAAGATGACCGAGATGCTTCTCTTTGCCAAAGCCGTTGACCTGACCAGAGAGAAGCAGAACTTCACGCTGGCCTTTCCGACAAACGACCGCATCACGATACACGACTATTTTCTGACCGCAAAATATTTTGCTTTTGCAAAGATCATCGACGACACGATCGCATCGATCTCCTACACCGCCAACCCTATCTACACTCAACTGCTTGAAGCAGGCGTTTCGATCAAAGATGATGAAAGTGCCAAAGGTCTCGCAGCCGGGCATGTAATCCCGCCGCTGCTTAAAAATGCCCATCTGCTTGTTGTACGCAGCATCGGCGACGGCATACGCCGCAATATCGAAGGACTCGGTCTCAATATTGAGTTTACCTCCAAATCGGATATCGATTCGGTTCTGACTGATCTCATTGAATAGAAAACCCAAGAGTTTGAAGCACTGCAATAGGTACCCTTCAAAATTATCATACACAAGTGAAGGTGAAGTTTTTTTTGAGCGCAAATGTTATATGATAAAGGCACAAATAAACATCGCTTGAAGGGATTTCTTAATGAAATTTTTCTCTCTCTTTTTACTGTTTATACTCCCTTTATCCCTAACAGCAAAAGATTCAGAGTGGTTAATCGGTGTTGAAAGCGGCATTAGTGAGGCCAAATTCTCAAGCAAAAACACGGACAGCGGACGCGTTTTTAGCCCGCAATACGGCTTTAAGATCGGTTTGCGCAATCAACATGCCCGCTACTACCTCGGCTATAACCAGAACAACGAGTTTGGCACCGATCTTGTAAGTTCAAAAACTGCCTATCTTGCCCTTGAAGGTATTACGGATGCCATTAAAGTCACCAAAAGATCTAAAGCGAGATTATTTCTTGGCACCCATTTAGGGGCAGCCACTGCCGTTATTGACGGCACGGGCGCAACAGAGTATAAAGCCTATGCCAAAGATCCAACCGTCACAGCTTTTATAATCGGTTTTCAATTCGGCTTCGTCCTCTTATTGCCGGCAGACTTTGAGATCGAGCTTGCCTACCGCCACTATTTGGCCTTTAAACCTGATAAAAGCTTCAATGTCGGTACGCTTTACGGCGGACTCAACTACAAGTTCCATGCTTTTTAGATGCTGTTGACGATAATTATTTCAAAATTATCACATACAAGTAAAGGTGAAGTTTTTTTTGAGCGCTTGTGTTATATGATAAAGATTCAAAAAACATCTCTTCAAGGCATTGCTAAATGAAATTCTTCTCACTTTTATTACTGCTTCTACTCCCTTTCACGCTCGCGGCAGAAGATGCAGAATGGTTTGCCGGTATTGAGGGCGGTGTTACCGGCGTGAATTTTTCAAGCAGTGAGTTAAAGAGCGACTATAAATTTGCTCCTGAATATGGTCTGAAAATCGGTTTGCGCGACCATAACTCCCGCGTCTACCTTGGCTATACCGCTGCAAACAGTATCGATGGTAATATTACGTCAGCAAGCACCGCCTATCTTGCACTCGAAGGTATCAGCGACGAGTTTAATGTTATCGCCAGATCAACGGCAAAATTCTTTTTAGGCGTACGCCTCGGCGCCTCATTTGCCGAGATCGACAAGGTTTCCAAAACCGCTTTTATGGGTGGTTTTCAAACAGGACTGCTCTTCCTCCTGCCGGCAGATTTTGAGATCGAAATTGCTTACCGTCACTACTTTACAGCGAGGAAGATAGAGACCAATTTTAATGCCGGTACCCTCTACAGCGCGCTCAATTACAAATTTTATGCTTTTTAAGAGACCCCTGTGAACATAGAAGCAACCCTGAAGAGTGATAATATCGAGCTCGATGAACAGTTTTTTGACTACGTTGCGCGCTATAAAGAGCATCTCAAAAGATGGAACAAGATCCACAACCTTACCGGGGCTAAAAATGATGAACTGATCGACAAGTTCATCTATGACGCCGTCTATCCCATCTCTTTTTTGCCGAAGGTCAATACCATTCTAGACATCGGTACCGGTGCAGGTTTCCCGGGTATGATCCTCGCCTTTGCCCTGCCTGAGACCAAAGTCATTCTCTGCGAACCGCTTCAAAAACGGGCCAGCTTCTTGCAGTTTGTCAAGGCCGACCTGGGACTCAAAAATGTGACGGTCGCCAACTGCCGCGCCGAAGAGCTCGAACCGCGCCCTGTCGATCTTGTCACCTCGCGTGCTGTGACCGACACGAAGATGCTGATGCAGCTGAGCAGACCTTTTGTACACAAAGGGAGCAGACTGCTTTTTTACAAGGGGGAGAAGGTCTTTGACGAAGTCGACCCGTCGCTCAAACATCAGATCATCCAGACCAATAAACGCCACTACCTCATCATCGAGGTCTAAGGAGAGAGAATGTTGAAACTTTTACTGCTTATCGGTGTGATCGCAGCCGTCTATTTCCTCTTTTTTAAAAAGGGGACGCCGCTGACCAAAGAGCGCAGCGAACGCAACAAAAAGAGTGAAAAAGACGATGAGAGCACGATGGTCGCCTGCGAAAGCTGCGGTACTTACATCAGTACGGAAGAAGCGCTTGTGGCTTCCGGAAAATTCTACTGCTCAGAGCAGTGCCGAGACAAGGCGTAAGGGGTCAAAATGCTTCTTTTCGGACACCCCTTCATCGACTTCGACCCGTTCTACCATATCGATGAGATCGACACGATCGAACTCACGCCGCCCAACAGTACGCTTTTTCTTCACTTTAAAGAAGAGAACCTTGATATTATCAGACATATGCAGCGCAACGGCCTCCCCTTTGCACTGGAAGTTGCCGATCTTAACGAAGTCGTCTTTGCCCACAATCTGGGCGCAAAATATATTCTTGTTAATGAGCCTCTGGCAAAATCGGCACAAAAGGTGGCGGAGAACTATCTTTTTGATGCCAAGATCCTCTGCCGGCTTGAGAACATCTCTGAACTTGAAGAGAAGATCATCGAAGGAATCGACGGGGTGATCTTTCCCGAAGCGATTGTGAAAATAAGCGGTTAAAATGCGTCTTCTTATGCTGGCACTGCTGCTCTTTTCCTTCAGCGGCTGTTCAACCCGTTCTGCAGCTACTACCCCCGCACCGGGCAGTTCTCAGATCATCTACAGCGATCTCGACAAGCTCTATCCCTACCACAACGAATGGCATCTGACCCCCTACAAATTCGGCGGCTTCGGTCCCAACGGAATCGACTGCTCGGCCTTTGTGCAGAGAGCCTTCAAGGATCTGTTCCAAATCGAACTGCCCCGCACTACAAGAGAGTTGGCGCATTATGGAGAGAAGATTCCGAGAAGCCATATCCGCACCAGCGACCTGGTCTTTTTCAAAACAGGCTACAACACCCGCCATGTCGGTATCTATCTCAAAGGCGGTGACTTTATGCATGCCTCTTCAAAATACGGTATTATCATCTCCAATATGAATGATCCCTACTGGCATAAACGGTACTGGATGACACGGAGAGTGAAATAGCCGCTTTGCGGTACATAATGAATGAAACGACCCATGCAAAAGGGATTGTCACTGACTTGCGTAAAAGTGCAGAACAGACCAATGTCCGCTTGGTCAGACAACTTCCCGCTTGATTTTCGGATGCAGCCCCGCAAGGATCTCATAGCCGATCGTTCCCGCCGCTTTGGCAAAGCGGTTGGCATCATCAAAGATCAGCAGTTCGTCTCTCTCCCCGGTATAGGAGCTGTTGTCCATAGAGATCCGGCCGATCAGCTTTTCGCCCTCGGGTGTTTCGTAGTTATTCGAAGCCGCCCGGTGCAGCCCGTCGGCATAACCGACATCATAGGTCGAGACCACCATCTCTTTCTCGGCTCTTGACGTTGCGTTATAACCGATGTGCTCGCCTTTGCGGATTGTCCGCGTGGCAATTTTATGCGCTTTCAACGCCAGCACCGGTTTCAGGTCCGGCTGTTCGAGTGTCGATGCCATCTCCAGACAGCCGTAGGCTGCGATCCCGATGCGTGCAAGATCCTCGTCAAAGGCTTTGAAACGAAAGGTCGAAGCCGAATTTGCCGAGTGAAACCGCGGGGTCTCAAAGCCCAGTTCTGCTTGCAGTGCCAACACCAGCGACTTCACTTTTTCAAAGTTTTTCCGCTGCCAGAACCACTCGGTGCTCAATGCATCTGCACTGCGGTTGTGGGTAAAGACCCCCTTTAGCACAAGCCCTTTTTCAATGATCTTTGCCAGTGCCGCTTCCACTTCATCCATAGCGACGCCGTTGCGGTGCATCCCCGTATCGACTTTCAGTTCGATGCGGCACCCCCGCGGCATCTTCTCTATCTGTGACAGCGAATTGACCGCAAAAAACAGTTTTTCATCGACGGCATACTCGTGGCCTCCAAGGATCAGGATACGCTCAAAATAGCGCTTTATCTCCTGCGCTTCAGCCACATTATGCACCACGGCATCTTTCACACCGTATTCATGCGCCAGTTCGGCCATCTCGATAAGCCCGTGGCCGTAGGCGTTATCTTTAAGCACTACGGCAATTTTAGAGACACCACCAACTTTTTGTGCGATAATGTCAAGATTATGAAAATAGGCCTTGCGGCTGAGTAGAATAAATGCCATGCGTGATTATAACGAGGAAAATGTAAAATGACGGGTACCCCAGCAACACACAACAGCAAACCGGCCGGAGATATTCCGGCACTGCGCCTTCCGGCCGAATTTGAAGAGCACTCCTTTACACAGCTGATCTTCCCCCATGCCGACAGCGACTGGGCGCCCTATCTGGAAGAGGCCTCGCAGACATTTGTCAACATCGCTATGGCTATCGCCCGTTTTGAGCAGTGTCTGGTCATCTGCGACGATATCGACAGGGTAAAAGACTGTTTTACATCGACCAAGAACATCGACTTCATCGAGTGCGACACGAACGACACCTGGGCGAGGGACTGCAGTGCCATCACCGTGATCGAAGAGGGCAAGCCAAAAGTGATCGACTTCACCTTTACCGGCTGGGGCGACAAGTTCGATGCTTCGCTTGACAACGCCATGACCGCAAAGATCGCCGGCTGTTACGGTGCAGAGTACAAAAAAGAGCGTCTGATCCTCGAAGGCGGCGCAATCGAATCGAACGGCGAGGGGCTGCTGCTGACCACGACCGAATGCCTCCTCAACCCCAACCGAAATGTCAAACTGACGCAGAAGTCCGAGATCGAGAGTATTTTAAAGGAGAACTTTGCAACAGAGAAAGTCCTCTGGCTTGATCACGGCTATCTGGCCGGTGACGACACCGACAGCCACATCGACACCCTCGCCCGCTTTGCAGACAGAGAGACCATTCTCTATGTGAAGTGCAGCGATGAGAAAGATGAACATTTCGAGGCCCTGTCACAGATGGAAAAGGAGCTGCAGGCGCTGAGAGACCTTGAGGGCAAGCCCTTCAGACTGATCGCCCTGCCGATGACGGATCCCCTATACTACGACGACGAGAGACTTCCGGCGACCTATGCCAATTTCCTGATCATCAACGGTGCTGTGATCGTCCCGACCTACAGTGACCGCCATGACAAAGAGGCACTGGCAGCTGTTCAAAAGGCGTTTCCGACAAGAGAGGTCATCGGGGTGGAGTGCTCCGTACTGGTTCGTCAGCACGGCTCCCTTCACTGCGTGACAATGCAGTTTCCAAAAGCGGTTATTTTACAGCTTCAGTAAGAGCCGGCTGCGTATCGCCTTCTTCAAAAAGAAGCGAAAAACCGCTGTACATAAAATAGCCCGAAGCGGCGGCAAAAAGGACAATAACAACGATACGTTTGATTTTTTCTGATCTGTTCATGAAAGAAATTATAGCAGATTGCAACATTTGCACTCTTCTACTGTATAAATTCGACTTGCCCCTGCGTTCTTAACACTAATGTAACACTCTTTTTCTATCCTTCAGCAACCTAAATGGACTTTACAAAAGGACGTAAATTATGAAAAAAATTGTCTACCTCTCTCTTGCTTGTGCGGCGATACTGAGCGCCTCTGAAGCAACGATCGATCCGATCGCTGTGGAGAGCACCGTCATAGATGATGTCAGCGGCGAAGAGCTCAAATCAGCCGACGTTGCCGAAGCACTTTCACGCGAAGTACCGAGCATCTCATTGGTGCGCAGAAGCGGAATCGCCAATGATATTATTTTACGCGGACAGAAAAAAGACAACATCAATGTCCTCATAGACGATGCCAAGATCTACGGGGCCTGCCCTAACCGTATGGACCCTACGATCTCGCATATCCTGACCAACAATATCGATAGTATCGAGATCGTGGAAGGGCCGTATGACGTCGAGAACTTCGGCACCCTGAGCGGAGAGGTCAAAATAAAGACCAAAAAACCGACAGAAGATCTTCATGGAGAGGTCAATCTCAATGCGGGCAGTTTCGGCTACAAAAAAGCCTCCGGCACGATCAGCGGCGGGACAGAGCGTTTCAAACTTCTGCTCAGCATGTCCGGCGAGACAAGCGGGCAGTATAAAGACGGAGACGGCAACACCTTTGCCGATCAGGTTGACAACTATATCGCCGCCAGCAATAATCCCGCTGCCATCGCCGGTGTAGCGTATCAGGACCAGTACCGCGACATGGATGCCTACACCAAAAAGACGCTGATGGGAAAAGTCTATTTCGATATCACCGACGATCAGGAGCTTCGTCTCGGCTACACCGCCAACCGCAGCGACGACATCCTCTATCCATCCAGCAAGATGGATGCGCTTTACGACAACTCCAATCTTTATACCGCGGAATATATTATCCGTAATATCGGGTCAGCTTCAAAAGAACTTGATTTTCAATACTACTACTCAGATGTCGAGCATCCTATGTCGACAAAGTACAGAAAATCTTCCCTAACAACCGGTGAGATCGTCAGTAAGCTGACGACTTCCATACAGGGGGCAAGAGTCAAAAACATCACTGATTTGACCAACAACCTGGAGATGACATTGGGGCTTGACGGCAGTATCCGAAACTGGGACGGAACTTATTACAGGAGTGGCAGTGAAATGCTCTGGCCTGGGAGCTCACCTTATCCGGGCATTGTCAAAAAAAGCATAGATGATGTTGACACGACCAATATGGCTCTCTTTGCCGAGTTCGATCAGCAACTGTCATCACTTGAGATCAAGTACGGACTTCGTTATGACAACACCCGTATCAAACCGGCAAATACCGACGTTCCGCCACTGCCCCAGCAGCAGGATAACCGCTACCAATCCTTAAGTGCCAATATCTACGCAAACTATAAGGCAAACAAAAACCTCAGCTTCTTCGGCGGCGTCGGCAAGGCTTCCCGCGTACCTGATGCGAGAGAGCTCTATTTCAAAAGCAGTATGGGCAATATTGTCGGAACACCTGACCTTGATCAAACAACCAATTATGAAGCCGACCTTGGGATGGAGAACAGGTATGAGAGTTTTACACTCAAGACAAAACTCTTTTACAGCATGTTGAAAAACTACATCTATTTTCAAAAAGGAGTGACCGCAAATAACTTCCAAAACATCGATGCCACCATTTACGGTTTCGAGATTACCGGAAGCTACTATGCGCTTGACGATCTCTATTTTGATTTTGGTCTTGCCTATCAGCGCGGTAAGAAGGCTGAGGCGCTGGCAGGGCAGACAAATACTAACCTGGCCGAGATCCCGCCGCTTAAAGGCAATGTGGCCCTTAACTACATCTATTACAAGGAGAGCACCGCAACCGTTGAATATGTCGGTGCGGACAGATGGCGCAACTACGACAGCGATAACGGGGAACAGGCAATCGGTTCATGGGGAGTCGTCAATCTAAAAGTCGATCATAAACTTCCATACGGTTTCGGTCTGGCTGTGGGCGTCGATAATATCATGGATAAAACCTATGCCGTTTCAAACACTTACAGCGACCTCACCCTCCTGACAGGCGGCGACGAAGTAATGCTGATGAATGAACCTGGACGTTATTATTACGTCAATGCGAGCTACCAGTTTTAATGTCAAACCCGGCAATGAGCGCTACATCTTGGCAAACCACCATGTCATTGCGAACATGATGCCGGGTGTTTTCGCCTTCTCCTCATCGAAAATAAACTCTTTGGCTTCATGGACCGGCAGATAGACAACCTCTATCGCCTCCACACCGATACCCCCGCCCTGGCTCACCTTGTCCTCATCATCGACGACAACGTAATAGAGCTCCTGTTTCGCCCCTGCAAAACCGACCGCCGTATAAAACGAAGTGATCTTTTTGATCCGATCCAGTGTAACAGCATACCCTGTCTCCTCCAGAATCTCTTCCTGGGCGATCTCGTCAAGCGCCAACTCTTTGTCCACAATCCCGGCGCAGAGTTCATAAGTGAACCCGTCACCGTTTTTAAGATAGACTGGAGGACGGAACTGTTTGACGATGACAAAAGCTTCTTTGCTTTTATGGTAGATCAATACAGCGACACTGTCATGAACCCGGACATGGTCCCATGTCTTTGCTTCGCCGCCCTGTATGTAATGCATGCGTTCCAGCTTCAAAAAAGGGGAACTCGTGCATGGCGCTAATTTCATATTTTCTATTTTGTACATGAAATTATTATATCGCAAATAATGGTGAATGGTGAATGGTGAATGGTGAATGGTGAATGGTGAATGGTGAATGGTGAATGGTGAATGGTGAATGGTGAATGGTGAATGGTGAATGGTGAATGGTGAATGGTGAATGGTGAATGGTGAATGGTGAATGGTGAATGGTGAATGGTGAATGGTGAATGGTGAATGGTGAATGTGATGGATTATAGAAAGGTGGCGAAGCTCACCTGAATACAGACTGAACCTGCAAAAGTTTCAGATTTGGTGTAAGTTGTGCCGGATGTGAACCCGAAGGCGCACTAGCTGTGCGTCGAGCGGTGAACTCCGGTGCAAATTGCGCCGAAGCTGGAACTTTTTCTATTTGATTAAAATGAGACTGGCTAACCCCAGGAAACTTAAAAAGCCGAACACATCCGTTGCCGTTGTCAGCAAGACTGTTGAACCTACGGCCGGATCAATATTCATCCGTTTGAGCATCAGCGGAATCAAAGCGCCGAACATCCCGGCGATCAAAAGGTTGATGATCATTGCCAAGCCGATGACCAGTCCCAAGTTGGAGACATCAAACCAGATATAGGCAACAACACCCATCAATATAGCGAAGATAAGCCCGTTAAGAAGCGCGACCACCACCTCTTTAATAACCGCCTCTTTGGCATTGACCACATCGATATCGCCAAGTGCCATCTTGCGCACCATGACAGTCAGTGTCTGTGTACCGGCATTGCCCCCCATCGATGCAACAATCGGCATCAGGATCGCAAGCGATACGAACGCCGTCAGGGTCGCATCAAACATACTGATTACGATAGAAGCCAGGATCGCCGTAATAAGATTGATAAAGAGCCATGAAGCGCGCTTTTTGAAGATCTCGAGGAGGTCCTCATCCTGTTCCACTTCATCATTGACCCCGGCCAGGTTATAGATCTGCCCCGTTGCACGGTCTTCGATAATATCATAGATATCATCCGAGGTGATTCGCCCGATCAGATGGCCCTGGCGATCGACAACAGGCAGAACCGAGAGGTCATACCGTTCAAACATCGATGCAACCTCTTCGATAGGTGATGAAGCTTCGATCGAACGGAACTCCCTCGACTCTATCTGTTCGCCGAAAGTCCTGGAAAAGTCGAACAATATCACATCTTCCAGAGAGATCGTTGCGATCAGCCGGCGTTCATCATTGATGATAAAGACCTGATGGACATTCTCGATCTCGCCGGACTCCTTCATCCTTTTAAGACGGTCGCGTGCCTCCTGGACCTTCTCATCCAAGGTCGAATCAAAAAGTTCCGTCTGCATCCATGCGCCGGCCTGATCCTCTTCATAGTGAAGCAGATGCGCGATATCTTCACGGTTCTGATCATCAAGATGCCCTATAACCGCCTCACCCTTGTCCTCATCAACTTCATCAATGTCCTGGACAAGATCGGCCGCATCATCCGATTCAAGCCCCGCTACCGCTTCTGCAAGCTCTTTCGATGTGAAGAAGCTGATCGCCTCGTCTTTGAGTTTTTCAGAAAGCTCCAGAAGGACATCACCGCGGGAGTCCTGGGGAATGCGGGAGAGCGCTGAGAAGAACTCGTCTTTACTCTCACTGCGAATCTTTTTAAGAAGATAGGCGACCTCACTCGCATGCAGATCATGCTCTTCGCTTCCTTTGAGATAGAGTTCAAGGGCATGCTGCATCTCGTTTTCATAATGTTTCATTGCTCTCTGCCCCCTCTTCGAATTGATCGTGTTTCACGTAGCATAAGTTATCAAAATCGTAAAATTTATCGATCTGCTTATCGGTTGCCAGAATTTTTTCGGCCTCTTCATCATAGTGCTTAACGATATTGTCGAATTGAAGCTTCTTTTTGCCCGACAACTTCTTAGTCGTCACCTGAATCACATTGCGGGGATTGATAGGACGGTTGTTTTTGTAGAGTCCGAAGTGCAGATGCGGACCGGATGAGAGACCTGTTGTCCCTACATAACCGACGATCTCATCCTTTTTCACCCGTTTCCCGGCACGCATCCCTGCCCTAAACTTCTGCTGGTGGGCATAAAGTGTCATATATCCGTCTGCATGGCGGATCTTCATGACATTGCCATAACTCGGGCTGCGGTGCGCATCAATGATCACTCCGGCCCCCGCCGCATGAATAGGAGTTCCTCTGCGTGCTGCATAGTCGATTCCCAGATGGGCACGGTACTTATGCAGGACCGGGTGCCATCGTCTGAGTGTAAACCCTGAGCTGATCCGTGCACCCTTAACCGGATTTCCCAGTAAAAAGCCTTCAACCTCATGTCCCTTGGCATCATAATAGCGCTCATCCGACCCAAGATAGACCCCGTGCCACACACCGTGAAGACGGACCTTCGCAAGCTGCAGCCGCGGCATGGAAAAAGGTTTTCCGAAGCGAAACTTTTGATCATAGATCATCACAATAGGATCGCCTTTTTGCACATGAAGGGCAAAATTGATGGACTTTCTAAACCCGCTGATAAAGGCACTCATCGCCCGTCTGGAATGCGTTGCCCTGTAGATTGCCAGAGAGGGGTTGTTCTCTATTGTCGTAGTAAACGATAGATGCTTTGTGGTATAGATAATGGGAATCGCTTCAAATGCGTACTCCCCTTTTGCATCCTGATAGATATGCAGCTGCAGCTCATCAGAGATCGGGATAAGCACCTGCTGAACCGTTGAACCGTTGTCATCACGAAGAACCTGATAGCCGACACCGCTGTAGATCTCTTCAGTCAGTTTTCTGTCCTCACTGTCAAGATTCCAATACAATGCACGCGAAGGAAGGTCTTGTTTGGCTAAAAAACTGAGATAGGTCATACCGTTGTCCCAGCGCAAATACTCAACTTTCGCCGCCATCAGGACCAGAGGAAGCAAGAGCAATATGAGTATACGTTGCATCAACTTTTCTCCCTCTCATTTCAATGGTGTCAGGGTAGCAGAATTTTGCTTATCAGGAGCTAATACACCCCCTTGTTTTGGCGCTTCCGCATAAGAACGCACGCATTATCTGTAATTTTACTTCCGGATTATCTTCTAAGGTCACACCAAAGAAAAGCTAAGATATAATTGTCCAACTTTTATATATATCAGGATCGTTTGTGCATAGATTTCTACTGTTTTTTCTTTTCCCGCTCTTCCTGCATGCTGCTGAGCTCCACCTCCCCGTCCAATCCGTCAGTGAAAATGGCAAAAGTGCAACCGTAAAAATCGCTCAGATCGCCGAAGGGGTACATGGTTTCATCGTACGCCACTTTACCGCCGATCACAGTGTTATCATCGCCAATGCCTATGTCTCAAAATTCGACCCTGCAAGCGGTGAAGCGACACTTGCCCTTTCAGAATATACCGGGCTGAAGCAAAACTCCCTTCCCAAAGGCCACTGGTCTGTGCAGCCTGGCGATGAAGCCATCCTTGCCTTTGGTTACTCACGCGCCCTTTTGCTTGCACCGAGCGAAGAGATCTATCATATCATCACAAAAAATATCAGCGGAGTCGAATGGATCCACCCTGACAGCTTTGCCACCTACCTCTCCTACCACGATCATCCGGCACCTTTCAAAGAGGATATCTCGGGTTATTGTACCTTGGGCGAAATAGGACTTTTATACCTTTACGTTGAAAACGCTCTTTTTACGCTTGATTGTCAGACAATGCGTCTTATCCAGATCACCCCAGCCAAATTTGAACTGAAAGAGGCCAAACTGCCTTTTTACTCCCGGGTCGAAGATATCTCGACTTCATGGTGGACATGGGGTGAAGCCAGCCGTCCGCTAAAAGCGTACAACCCCCACTATTTGAAACTGTTGGTCAAATACAACAAGAAGTCAAGACCGCTTTACGACTATATCAAGCAACTCGACACACCGGAACAGACACTGATCAATAAATTTACAATCAAGGAATAATCATGTTGGATCATTCACATATCTACTATTTTGAAAAACTCTTGGACAAAGAGAATGTCTATAGCGATAAAGCCCACATGATCGCATATTCATACGATGCAACGCGAACACATTTTGAGCCTGATGCCGTTATTTTTCCCCGTAATGAAGAAGATGTCAGCGCTATCTTGAAGTACTGCAACGAACACCATATCGTCATCGTTCCGCGTGGTGCAGGCTCCGGTTTTACGGGGGGTGCCCTGCCAAGCAAGGGGGGTGTTGTCCTTGCGTTCGAAAAGCATATGAACAAGATCCTGGAGATCGATATGGAGAACATGGTCGCTATCGTGCAGCCGGGTGTCATCAATATGGATCTGCAAAAGGCCGTTGAAGCCGTCGGTCTCTTCTATCCGCCCGATCCGGCAAGCCAGAACTACTCGACGATCGGCGGGAATGTCAATGAAAATGCCGGCGGTATGCGCGCTGCCAAATACGGCATCACCAAAGATTATGTCATGGCGATCCGCGCCGTCCTGCCAAACGGCGACATTATCAAAGCGGGAAAACGGACCATTAAAGATGTGGCGGGCTACAACATCGCCGGTATCCTGATCGCTTCAGAGGGAACCCTTGCGGTTACGACCGAAGTGACGCTGAAACTGCTTGCAAAACCAAAAATGACCAAAACGGCCATGGGTATCTTCACTACCGTTACATCGGCGATGGAAGCGGTCTACAAGACGATGGCATCGGGTGTTACCCCCGTCGCAATGGAGTTTTTGGACAATAAGACCATTCGCGCGGTTGAGCAGACCTATCATAAAGGGCTGCCGGTCGAAGCCGGAGCCATCCTTGTCACCGACGTCGACGGCAACCTCGAAAGCGATCTTGACTTTCAACTCGCCCAGATCGAAAAAGTCTTCAGAGAAAACGGCTGCAGCGAGTTCAAGATCGCAAAAAGCAGTGAGGAGGCGGCTGACCTCTGGTTTGCACGCCGCAGGGCTTCGCAATCGCTCTCTATCTACGGCAGCAAGAAGATCAACGAAGATGTCACTGTGCCGCGCGCTGTGCTGCCTCAGCTTCTTAAAGAGTTTGACAAGATCGCGGAGAAGTACAAGATCAATATCCCGTGTTTCGGCCATACAGGCGATGGCAATGTGCACACCAATGTTATGGTTGACGGCAGCGATGAAGAGCAGGTCAAGATCGGTTATCAGGCGATCGAAGAGGTCTTTCAGGCCACCATCGATCTGGGCGGCACCTTAAGCGGTGAACACGGTATCGGCCTTGCCAAAGCACCTTATATGCACATGGCATTTACGGATGAAGAGATGAATCTTTTTAAGGCGATCAAGAAAGCCTTCGATCCCAACAATATCCTTAACCCGAATAAAATGGGTCTGGACTAACGGCAGCCGGTTGAAGAGGTGCAAACTTTTCCCGAGTTGGCAGGCTTGTGCTACAATAACTGATGCAAAGTCTCAGCCGTAATCACTATTATCGTCACACCCGTTTTTTTCTCAAAAAACTCTTTGACGAAGAGTTGACTTATTATGCTTCGAGCCTCAGTTTTTACACCATCTCCACCATCGTGCCCCTGCTTGTCATCATCTTCAGTCTTCTGCCGCGCCTGACACATTTTGATGAATATTACGCTACCTTGAAAGCCTTTCTCATAGAACATCTCCTCCCGGTTCAGACCGAGGCCATCACCAACTACATCGACACTTTTATAGCCAACAGTACCAAACTCGGGATAATGAGTCTAAGTGTCACACTGCTTATCTCTCTGCTCTTTTTCATCAGCTTCTCCTACGTTATCAATTCTATTTTCAAGGCGAAACAGAGCGGGTTTTTCAAGACAATCTTCACCTACCTTTTTCTGATCATCCTGCTGCCGATTGGGCTTGTTATGTCACTCTATTTTACGGGTACAATCAATCAGTTTATCAATACCTATTTTTTCGAGAGTGTTCTTCAAATCACTGCCGTTTTACCCTATCTCATCGAATGGACACTCTTCTTTCTTATCTATAAGATCGCACCCAATGTCTATGTCTATTACAAGGCTGCGGCGATCAGTGCACTCATCGCTATGCTTTTCTGGAGCAGCTCAAAAGCCGTCTTTGTCTACTATGTTTTTTTCGCCAAAGCGACCAATATCATCTACGGTCCGTTTGCGATCACCTTCTTCACTTTGACCTGGATCTATCTCTCATGGATCATCTTTGTTTATGGGCTGCGGCTATGCTACCTGATAAATCGCAGCTACGGATACTCCAGAAGCTACAAGAAGTAAAAAGTAGAGTGGCTTTCTGCCATAGAGTGCATTTAAAGCCAGGAACAGGTAGGGGAGCAACCAATAGGCCGAAAGTGCAAAATGGTACCCTGTCAACTCTCTATAAAGAAAAAAGTCCAAGAGTGAATCCATACCGTCGCCATAACCCGCAAGATGCAGCAGCAGCGCCAGCGGATAAAAGAGTGTAAACAACACAGTCCATACTACCGAGAGCGGGTGGTATAGGCTGTAGTTGCCAAAAAGCACCAGAGCGATCGGTGTCATCATCAGATAGACCCAGACAGGAACGGCAACAAGGCTCACATATTTTGAGAGTTCGCCAAAATAGCGCAGATACAAAAAGATAAAATAGACCCCGCTTATCGAGAGCCAGAATCCCATGGAGAAAAAGAGCCTCGGCCAGAGAGAAAGCAGCAGAATCAAGGTGATGGAGAGCGTCTGCATTGATATGATCTTCATTCCTCTGTCATGAAGAAGATAACCTACCATCAACATCGTGTAGGCACGAAGCAGCGAAGCGACATCGCCTAAAAAAAACAGATAGCTGCCCAACACAAAAGCAAGCAGTACAAAGAGATCGCGGTTTCGGTGCCGATAGGGAAAAAAGCGCTGCTGGAAATATTGGTAGGGCCACCGGAAAAACGCTAAGAGTATGATGCTCAGCATCCCCAAATGAAAACCGCTGATCGCCAAAAGATGCGAAACACCCAGATAGGAAAATCGCTCCTGCAGGGTACTGCTGAGCGGCAAGGCAAAAAAAAGTGCTCCATAGAGTTCTGCCGCTGCTGAATCGGCGTGCATGCTCTTTAGCCTATCACCAAGGCGGTAGCGCCTGCCCTTCTCTCTTTCAAGCGAGATGATTCTCCCCTGTGTAACGAACCCTCTAAGATAATCCAAAAAGCCGATATAGACCGTTTTAATCCATATCTGCACAGGATATCCGACAAGATTTTTCAGCGGCGCTTTGGAAGAGATATAAAACTTCGCACCCTCCTTACTTTGAAGCTGCAGGACATCATACGCCTGGCCGTCTCTGTATTTTGCGTAGTGCTTCAGAACCGTCGCCTCTATGACGGCGTCGTCGAACTGCGTCAGTTTCAAATAGTGCACATACTCGATAGAAAGAGAGATCAACAGAAAAAACATGGAAATGAGAAAGAAATAGAGGTATTCACGACCCCGTAAAAGTGGCGGTGCTGATACTATCACTGCTTATTCCAAACCTCAGTCGAATTGGGAACATTATAACAAAATCAGTTTATTACTAATTATAAACATTAAATCCAAAAAGGTGGAAGTTACCCTAAAGCCAAACTGGACTTTTAAAAGTTTCAGATTGGGTGCAGATTGTGTTGAAGCGAACCCGAAGACGCACTAGTGTGCGTTGAGAGGTGAGCTGGGCCTGCCCCTTCGGGTATCGGCCAAGATGTGCCGAAGCTGGAACTTTTAGATTGTCGGCATTGAGACGTTCATCTGCGCCGACGAGGTGTCGACATTCTCATAGATGATCTCAGTCGAACTGTATGCCGGCCTGTCGACAAAACGGGTAAGCTTTTTCTGGAAGACAAGCTTGACATGCCCCGTCGGACCGTTACGCTGTTTACCGATAATGATCTCGGCATCCTCTTCCTCTTTTTCAACATAGGTCGGCGTAAACTCTTTTCCTTCCGCTTTTGCCGCTTTTTCGCGCTCTTTCTCTTCTTTGTAAAGATAGACATCGTCGCGGTAGACGAACATGATGATATCGGCATCCTGCTCGATCGAACCGGACTCCCGGATATCGCTGAGCATCGGACGTTTGTCGTTTCGGGACTCCAGGCCGCGGTTGAGCTGGGAGAGGGCTATGATCGGCATCTCCAGTTCACGCGCAAGCATCTTGAGCCCGCGCGACATCTCACTCACCTCAAGGTGACGGTCTTTGTTGCCCGTACCGCTCATGATCTGAAGGTAGTCCACTACGCAGAGCTCAATCTCAGGGTGTTTGCCTTTGAGCTTGCGGAGTTTTGATCGGAGCTGGTTGATATTGAGCGAGCCGTGATCGTCTACAAAAAGTTTCGAGTGCTGCATCTGATCAACCGCTGTGTTCAGGCGCGACCACTGGTCATCATTCATATCACCCACCCGCAGCTTCTGAAGTCCGATAGAGGTCTTGATACTCAGCAGACGGAGCATCAGCTGCTCTGCCGGCATCTCGAGCGAGAAGAAGGCGACGCCTTTCCCTTTGTCCAGAAGGTTCTGCACGATATTGAGCGCAAATGAGGTTTTTCCCATCGCCGGTCTCGCCGCAAGAATGACAAGGTCCCCTTTACCGAAACCGGTCGTCATCTTGTTAAGCTCTTCAAAACCCGTATCAACCCCGACCAGTACCGTGTTGCCGCGTGCTTTCATCTCAGCAATGTAATTCATCGTATCGATCGTAACGCGATCCGCATCTTTGAAATCGCTTGTTTGCGAGTCCTGGGTAATGGCATATAGTTTTTTCTCGATAATATCGACGACTTCACTGCTCGGAAGCTCCTCTTCGAGCGTAACGCGTTTGATCTCGGTGGTCAGTGTCAAGAGATGGCGTTTAAGCGCCTTATCCTTGATCTCTCTGATATAGGCAGTGGTGTTGGAGATAGGGTTTGCCGAGAGAATGTCAAGCATCACCGCTTCGTCAAATTTCTTCTTTTGGCTCAGCTCTTTTTTGATGAACTCTTCATCGATCGGTTCATCCCGATGTACCAGAGCCTGGATGGCCTTATAGATATCCTGGTGCGTCGGCAGGTAAAAGTCATCGACTTTCAACACATTTTCAAGGTCATCAAACTGGGTCGGTTCAAAGATGATCGAGCTTAATATTGCACGTTCAAACGCCAGGTTGTACAGGGACTCTTCCATCAGCTCTCTTTCTCGATTTTTTCGGCCATCTTCTCGACCTCAAACACAAAACGCTCCACCAGGTCAGCCTCTTCAAGATTGGCCACGACCTCGCCCTTTACCATCACCAGCCCCTTGCCTTTGCCGTATGCGATAGCGACATCGGCATGTGCTGCCTCACCGATCGCGTTGACGACACATCCCATTACCGAGACATTGAGCGGTGTCTTAATGTGTTTGGTGCGCTTTTCGATCTCGCCGACCGCGCTTACCAGATCTGCCTCGATCCGTCCGCAGGTCGGACAGGAGATGATATTGAGCCCTTCGGCCGCCGCTCCGCTGTCTTTCAAGATAGCACGGCCGACGGTGATCTCTTCTTCGAGTTCCCCGGTTATCGAGACACGCATCGTATCGCCGATGCCGTCAAGCAGCAGTGTACCGAGACCGATCGCGCTCTTTACCGTCGCATGGAAGATAGTTCCGGCTTCCGTAACACCAAGATGGAACGGGTAGGCATTTTTGGGACGAAGCATTCTGTAGGCAGCCACCGTACGCTGCACGTCAGAGGCTTTCAACGAGACCTTGATATCGGTAAACCCGAGATCTTCCAAAAACTTGATGTTATACTCGGCCGAAGCAACCATTCCCTCGGCTGTCTGACCGTACCTGTTCTCAAACTGTTTTTCCAGAGAGCCGGCATTCACCCCGATGCGGATCGGGATGTTCCGTTCCTGACACGCCTTGACAATATCTTTCACGCGAGACTGTTCGCCGATATTTCCCGGGTTGATACGGATACAATCCACGACTTCTGCGGCAACAAGCGCCAGCTTATAGTTGAAGTGGATATCAGCCACAAGCGGCAGCGAGATCTGCTCTTTAATACTTTTTAGGGCCAGGGCATCCTGCATATCCGGCACTGCGACACGAACAATATCACAGCCGGCAAAATGCAAACGGTTGATCTGTGCAACCGTCTCTTCAACATTATGCGTCTGCGAATAGGTCATCGACTGCACCGATATAGGTGCATCCCCGCCGACAGCAACATTACCGACATATATTTTTTTAGTTTTTATGCGCTCAATCATAATAAGATTTTAGCGCGAAGCGCGTTAGAAGGAGTTGAGAAAATATTTTAAGTTGCAAGTATCAGTCTCAACAGAACATTGCATTTAGTCAACGTGTTCAATTAATCCAGATATTTATCCGCATCGACCCTGTAAAGACGGAATCTCGGACTTTCATGTCTGTTGCCGTCCTTACAGCGTATCTCATAATGCTCAGAAAACAGATAGCTTAAAAATACACCGTTTCCATCAGCATTGCAGTTTTCGAAAGAGGGGCCGGATGTATAACCCGGGACGAGTTCAATATGCTGACCGACCACAGCGTCATAGTCAGGGTCTGCGATACTTCCATTGCGATCATTTTCCAACGATCGGGACCAAAAACCGGCACCGGATGTACGGTTTAACGTGCTGTTTAACGCTTTTAGCCGGATCTCTTTCTCGTGATCAGCCATGCCGTCCATCTTGGCGACAGCCGTTGCAGCAAGTCCGCCTGTGATAAAGATGACAAAAATCAGTTCCATGACTGTGAATGCGTGATGTCTCATAAATGACCTCCTAATCTGAATACGCTGTTGAGAATTATACCCTCATTCGCTTCTTGATACAGTGACTCTTCATTTTCTTTTTGACTGCCCGCCAATCCCATGCGGAGATTGACCGCTTGTTTGAGAGCAAATTGGTGTTCTCCCAACCTTTTTTCAAGATGTTCTGCCACATTTTTTGCAATTTCTATACTAACGTCAGGGGCAATGACGACAAAGCTGTTTTCTTCAATCCGGCAGACCATATCGCTGTGTCTGAAAAAATGTTTCAGCTGATTGCTAAAATCCTTCAAAAAAGCCTCAAATTCCTCTTTCTGCAGCGACCTCTTAATATCTTCATAATTCTCAAAAGCAAACGTAAACAACGATAGAGGACTTTTATGACGAATAGAAAGAAGCTTGGCCTTTTGCAAGGCCTCGTTAAAATATTTTCTGTTATACAGTCCTGTCAGATGGTCATGGATAGCATGCTTTTTGATCTCGATGCGCATATAAAGCCGAATCATAAATATCAATGCGACAATGGAGAGCATTGTAAAGATCAAAGAGAGGTATAACCCGTCAATCAGCATCTCGTTTTTATAGGTGAGCATCTCCTGCGCCATTTCAGAAAAGCTATTGACCTCTTTCCAGCACTTATCACCGACAGCAGCAGATGAAGGGCCCTCCGACAGCTCCATCTTAAGCTCTTGCCAGGCTTCACGCATCGCAGCAAAACCTTCATCTGCACGAAACAGAAGGACATACTCCTTATTCGCACTTGGCTGTATGAACTCCTGATTTATGACTTGGAACGAAGTGTCAACCTCTTTGACCAGCAGTGTCCGCTCCGGCGAATCCTGCAGTCCGACTATGCGCTGTATCGCCCCATTGATATGGACAAGACGGTTCATCGTCACGCCGTCACTCTGCATACTCACAAACGAACGATTGGCGAAGTAATAGTTCAGAGGCAGCATGACGACTATCACATAAAATAAAACTGTTATTCTAAAAACAGGCCAATCTTTTTTCATAAAAACTCTCTATTTAATATACTTTGTTTCATCATACCAACTTATCATGTTAAAGAAAATTAAAGTAGTGGATACCTAAGAAAAAATCCTGTGTCTTTTTTTTGCTTGGATAAATAAAATGCCGTTAAATATCCAGTAACATATACAAGATTCCTACGCTGAATTTGCTGTCAAGTCTCTATAAAACCATCAAAATGATAATAATGAGTTTCATAACAGCAAATATTTTTAAAATGTATATGTCGAATTCTCACTGGCTTCAAAACGGGGCGCATTCGACAGATTGCCATCACGACAAAAGATATTCAATTTCCCCGTTCCTGTCTTTTGTATAAAAGGATTTGCAACACCGGAGCCGGCAATACAGTTGTCGAAATTGACGGTAGATGCATCCAAAAATTGTGGAAAGTTCTCGACATAATGGGGCAGTTTCTCTCCGTTAAACTCATCACTGTTACTGTCACCTTTTATGCTGCCGTTCAATCCATCTGAAATAGAGGTAGACCACATCATAGGGCCGACTGTTCGGCTTAAGGTCCCTGTAAATCCCTTGATTATAGCGACTTCGGACTGTCCCTGAATTCCGGCAAATTTTGGCAGTGCCACTGCAGCCAAAATCCCCAATATCACAATAACAAAGATCAGTTCGATCATGGTAAAAGCAGACCTGCTCTTTAAACTCTTCATATAAAATCCTTAAAACACCTTTTCTACACACTTATGCAGATAAGATATTTTAGCATTTATCTATTAAAAATATCAAATTTAGTTATATAAACTCTATCGGGTCCATATCGATCTCGGCCAAAGCGACTCGGCTACCTTTTATCGCCTGGATCAGGTCAGTACTTTTTTCCGCGCGCAGCAAGATCTGATAGCGATATTTATTGGCGATCTTCTCGATCTGGGCGGGGCCGTAACCGATTATCTCAACAGCCGTAAAACGGCGAAGCGCCTCTGCCATCTTAACCGTCTCTTCTTCCGCCTTTTTGCTGTTTGTATGGGCAAAGAGAATGCGGGCCAGCTTTCTATAGGGCGGGTAGAGCCCTTGACGAAACACTTTTTCATCTTCCAGAAACTGTTCATACTTTTCGAGATAGGGTTCGAAAAACTCTCTGTTATAGCTTTGCACTAACACCTTGGCCGCTTTTTTTCTACCGCTGCGTCCTGCGATCTGTATGAGCAGGGAGAGCGCTTTCTCGCGCGCGCGGTAATCGCTCATATTGAGCTGGTTATCCAACCCCAATATAACCGCCAAAGTCACATCATGATAGTCATGCCCTTTCGAGAGCATCTGGGTGCCGATCAGCAGATCGATCTCTTTCGCATTAAAGGCTTTGAGCAGTTTTTTGAGTTTGTTCTGCGTCGTAATGGCATCACGGTCAAACTGCCCTACCCTGATATGCGGGTGATTTTCTTCGAAAAAATGGACCGCTTCCGCCGTGCCGAAACGATTGGACGTCAGCATCTCATGGCCGCATTCCGTGCACTTCGACGGAATACGTTCCGAGAAGTTGCAGTAGTGGCACTTGATGGCATTGCTTTTTCGGTGCACGCTCATCCCAACGCTGCAGTAGGGGCACGAATGGGTATGGCCGCAGGCTTCGCAGATCAGGTACTTAAAATTGGCACGTGTTGGAATGAAGAGCATCGCCTGTTCATCTCTGGCTTTTGTCTCAACAATAACAGCTTCGACTTTCTGCGTGATCTCCTCGCGGGACGACTCAAAAACATACTCTTTTTTCGATGCATAATGGCCGCCCTTGAGACGGACAAAGGGAAATTTCACATAGGAGCTCATCGAAGGTGTTGCGCTTCCCAGAACAACAGGCACCTTATAGAGCTGTCCCATATAGATCGCCATATCCCGGGCATGGTAGCGAGGCCGTGGCATTGGCTTTGTAGCTGTCATCATGCTCTTCGTCCACCACGATCAGCCCCAGATCTTCCACCGGCAGAAAGAGCGCCGAGCGGGCACCGGCTATGATCTTGGCGGAACCGTCATAAATCCGCTCTAACAACTTCTGTTTCTGTACTTTGGTCACCTTGGAGTGCCACATCACCACCGCGTCGCCGAAATGCTCCTCAAGGCGGATCTGCATCTGCGGCGTCAGTGAGATCTCCGGCATCAGAAAGATCGCCCGTTTGCCCTCAGCAAGTATCTCTTCGAAGTACTTCATGTAGATCTCGGTCTTGCCCGAGCCGGTGTCGCCGAACAGTAGCGAGACAGGATGCTTCTTTAAAAACAGTCAAGGCTTCCGTCTGCTTCTCGGAGAGAGTGATAGCAGAGACCTTCTCTTCGGCCTCTTCAAACTTCAAGCTTCCCTTTTCCTGAGAAAAAGGGACAAAAAGGTTCAATGCTTCGCCAAGCGAACAGAAATAGTACTCGGCGATAAACTTTGCCATCAGTATCTGACTGGCTGAAAAACAGTGCGAAGTTTGTGATTCTATATCAGAGGTCTGAAAATCGGGTTGGCCGACAATATTAATAACCACACCGGTTAAAGAACGATTTCGAAGTTTGACATTAACCTCAATACCAATATCAAAACAGCTTTCAGAACATAGGTTAAAGGATCAAGAGGGGAGCTAAGCAGTGCAATTTCATAAAAGTACAAATTTATCCTTTATAAGGCATATTATACTTTAATAAATAAAAGAGTTGAACAAAGAGACTAAAAGTTATTCTGTAATTCTTTTACAATAGGTATCTGCTGTTCCAGATTGGCACCATGACAATCAAATAAACCAGTAGTTGAATTATAAGGAAAACTCACAACAGTATCTATCACTGTAAAAGCATATGTATTAGTCCGCTGTCTTTTTCCAATGGCCCGCACCGCTGTTCTGCATAAATAGGATAGGTTAGAATTGTCAGAGAACCATTTGTATCAAAGAGTGCATCCCCATTAGAAGATGTTGCACCAGCAAGATTATCAAGCTTGCTTGGATAGGCATTGACGCCAGTCACCAGCATCTTTTGACGTGCGCTGGCAATCGAAGCGCGAATTGCCGCCACATCACCCTGTGCTTTTGCGATCTGTGCATGTTCCATGTTTGAACCTAAGCGAGGAATTGCTACCGCCGCTAAAATCCCCAATACAACAATCACAAAAATAAGTTCAATCAAAGTAAAAGCATTTCTATTTTTCATCATATTAATTCTTTCTAAACATCTTTTTAAATGAATTACTTTGCTTCACTTAAAAAGATGTTTAATTAAAGACAGGTGAAAAATATCACCTGACTAATCGATCTGCCTAAAAGGCAGATTAGTTAGTTTTTCTCCATGTCCAACGTGGAGCATCAGAAATATTACCATCAGTAACAGTTAAGATCATAAGTGACTAGTACCAAAGTTGGAGTACCATAGATGTTACCTGACGTCAGCATTGCAGCTGTATGGAATCAATAGTTGTAGTTGACGCAGCTGTAGGTGCAGCTGCACCATTTGCAAAACATGCAGCCGGAATATCTGCATCCATCAATGAAGTTTGATTGCATCAACCTATCAATATGTACCATTCTTACCATCGGACTAATAGATTCTGACCACATTGACGGCCCGACTGTACGGTTCAGTGTACCGACAAACGCATTACATTTCTGTGCATTCGCCTGATCGGAAACACCGGCAAATTTAGGAAGCGCGACCGCTGCCAAAATACCCAAAATAACGATAACGAAGATCAATTCGATCATTGTAAAACCAGCTCTTTTCATAAAGAACTCCTTAAGTCAAAATATTCGGCTACTCTTGTAACCTAAGCTTTGATTATGGATCAAATATTCTTATAGTTTGCTTAGAAGTTCCTTTATCTGCTCTTCCTGCTTGAAAAGCTCAGCATTTTTACGCACATAGGCATAAAGTAGGGTTTTCGCGTCGTTATTGCCTTCGGTGTTGAAATCTTTTTTCAGCTGTGCGCTCAGATAGCGGGCAAACTCTTCGTCCAGTTCGATGTCAAAACGGCTGCCGTTGATGGTGAGAGACACTTTTTTGCTCATCTATCTGCTCCCATCCCTGCTTTTGTCATTATTGCATTTAGCCTAAAATACTCTCGATCTTATTGACGATCTCTTCGATCTCGCGCTCTTTTTCGATGAGATCGTCCTGCATACGTGTCACTACCGCCTCTTTTGCACTGTTTTCCGACTCCAGCAGTTCGACCTGTTCTTTAAGCAAGGCATTCTCTACACGAAGTTCATCGTAATTTTTCAACATCTCGCTGACTTTTTGGCTTAATTTCTGAAGGGTAGTTGACTCTTGCATAGATTCTCATTGTTGTTGATTTCGTTTAGCTATAATTTTATCATAAAGTGATAATGAAATAGTTTTGAATTAACATAAAATGATATTTTATAGTATGAAGATTCGTTCTGTTTCATTGAAGCAGGTCATTCCCGGTTTGATCCGGAATGCAGAAACAAGAATACATTCGGAGCAGATCCGGAACGACAAGAATAAAGGCAAGAATTGGCTGAGTTTAGCGTAAAAACCGAGTTTGAACCGGCAGGTGACCAACCGACAGCGATAGAGACACTCACAAAGAGTATCTTAAAGGGTAACCGCTATCAGACACTCGAGGGGGTGACGGGGAGCGGCAAGACCTACACCATGGCCAAGGTGATCGAGAAGGTCAAGATGCCGACCATCATCATGACCCACAACAAGACCCTTGCCGCACAGCTCTACAGTGAATTCAAATCTTTTTTCCCTAACAACCATGTCGAATACTTTATCTCCTATTACGACTACTACCAGCCCGAAGCGTATATCCCGCGTCAGGACCTCTTTATCGAAAAAGACAGCGCCATCAACGAAGAGCTGGAGCGTCTTCGCCTCTCTGCGACAGCCAACCTCCTCTCTTACGACGATGTCATCGTCATCGCCTCCGTCTCGGCCAACTACGGTCTGGGTGACCCGGAAGAGTACGAGAAGATGGTGCAGAACGTCCAAGTCGGCGATGAGATCTCGCAGAAGAAGCTGCTGCTGCGTCTTATCGACATGGGGTATACCCGCAACGACACCTATTTTGACAGCGGCCACATACGTGTCAGCGGCGATGTCATCGACATTTTTCCGCCCTACATGCAGGATGAAGCGGTGCGCATCGAGTTCTTCGGTGATGAAGTCGAATCGATCAATCTGTTTGAGGTGATCTCAAACAAGCGCCTTGAAGACAAGAAGAAAGTTACCATCTATGCCACCAGCCAGTTCACGGTCGGTCAGGAAAAACTCTCCGTTGCCATAAAACGGATGGAGGAGGAACTTGATGAGAGGCTGGACTATTTTCTCAAAGAGAACAAGCTTGTCGAAGCCCAGCGGCTAAAACAGCGGACCGAATTTGACCTGGAGATGCTGGAGACCACCGGCATGTGCAAGGGGGTCGAAAACTACTCCCGGCTTTTTACCGGCAAAAAACCGGGTGAAGCCCCCTATACCCTGCTCGACTATTTTGACCTGCATCACGACAAATACCTGATCATCGTCGATGAGTCGCATGTCTCCCTGCCGCAGTTCCGCGGTATGTATGCGGGCGACCGCAGCCGCAAAGAGGTCCTGGTCGATTACGGGTTCCGTCTTCCGAGCGCCCTCGACAACCGACCTCTTACACTCGATGAGTTCATCGTCAAAGCGCCGCACTATCTCTTTGTCTCCGCCACCCCTTCGGCCTATGAGCTCGAGATCTCGGCCGCCAAAGCGCAGCAGATCATCCGCCCTACGGGCCTGATCGATCCCCCTATCACCATCAAGGACTCCGACAACCAGGTTGAAGACCTGCATGACGAGATCGTCAAAACCGTCGCTAAAGGCGACAGGGTCCTTGTAACGGTACTGACCAAAAAGATGGCCGAAGGACTGACAAAATACATGGCAGATCTCGGCGTAAGAGATCCAGTATCTGCACTCCGATATCGATGTGATCGAACGCAACCAGATCATTCGCGGTCTACGGGCAGGCGACTTCGATGTTCTGGTGGGGATCAATCTACTGCGCGAAGGGCTTGACCTGCCGGAGGTGAGCCTTGTCGCCATTCTCGATGCAGACAAAGAGGGATTTTTGCGTTCTGAGACGGCTCTGATACAGACGATCGGCCGCGGCGCCCGTAATGCAAACGGACGCGTTATTTTATATGCCAAAAAGATGACCGGCTCGATGCAGCGCGCTATCGACATAACCGATGCACGCCGCGAGGTACAGATGGCCTTTAACAAAGAGCATGGCATTACCCCGAAAACGGTAAAACGCCTGCTCGACACCAACCTGAAAGTCGATGATGTCGGTGAGCTCTACGCAAAAAGCAAAAAAGCGGACAAGATGCCGAAGGCTGAACGTAAAAAACTGCTCGACGAGTTAAATGCCAAGATGAAATATGCCGCCAAAAACCTGGAGTTCGAAGAGGCGGCACGACTGCGTGACGAGATCATGAAGATCAAACAGTTATAGCTTCGCTAGCGTTAATTATGAATTATGAATTATGAATTATGAATGAATTATAAAAGGTGGGCAGACCCACCTGGCACCTAAACTGAACCTGGAAAAGTTTCAGATTTGGTGCAGATTGTGCCGAAGTTTACCCGAAGGCGTACATCGGTACGTCGAGCGGTGAACTTTGGTGCAAGGTGCGCCGAAGCTGGAAGTTTTAACGTTTTTTTGTTGCCCATGTCATGTAGAACCAGATGATCCCTGCCAAAACGGCAATGATGACCGGGGCAAGATAAGGTTTGTCCGCAATGATTTCATAGCCGCTCATCAATACATTACCCGCCAGGTAGCTTCCTATACCGACAACCAGTGTCCAGAGAATTGCCGCAAAGAAATTGAGAACCGAAAACTTCACAAAAGGGTATTTTGTAATTCCTATGGCAAGAGGGATAAGTGTCTTTATCCCGTAGACGAACTTTTGCATAAAGATGACCCACGAGCCATGTTTTTTCATCAAAAGGTGTGACAGGGCCAGCTTACGGCGGTGTTTACGGAAATAGCTCATCATATCTATCTTATGGTAGCGTGCCATGTAAAAAAGAAGCGTGTCGCCGATAAAGTTGGCAATAAAAGCGATCCCCATCGCCAGGCCGAGATCCATCTTGCCTTGCGAAGCCAGTACGGCTGCTGCCATCAGCGCCAAAAAACCGCCGCCTAACGAGTAGATAAAGAGACCGATGTAACCGTAGGTCACCAAGTTTGAGAGCATATCTTCCATCATAATCCAAATAATTCAGTTGCGAGATTATAGCTAATTATCGGTTTGCGAAGATGATTCGTGATTCGTGATTCGTGATTCGTGATTCGTGATTCGTGATTCGTGATTCGTGATTCGTGATTCGTGATTCGTGATTCGTGATTCGTGATTCGTGATTCGTGATTATAGAAAGATGGCGAAGCTCATCTTGGAATGAACTTGGAAAAGTTTCAGATTTGGTGCAGATTGTGCCGAAGTGAACCCGAAGCGCACTGGTGTGCGTCGAGCGGTGAACTTCGGTGCAAGGTGCGCCGAAGCTGGAACTTTTTAAGAGCCGATTTTCGGGCCGGCTTGTGAGTAGTCGAACTTGCTGTCTTTGATCATATATTTTTGAAAGTTCTTAATAAACATCTCGGCAAGTTTGTCGCGCTGTGTGTCAAATGCCTCTTTGTCAGCCCATGCATTGCGCGGGTTAAGGACATTCGGGTCGATATCGTCCAGAGTCTTCGGCACTTGAAGACGGAACGTCTTCGTCGTGTCGAATTCTGAGTTATTGATACTGCCGCTCAAGATCGCATTGATGCAGGCACGGGTATCTTTGATACTCATACGTTTGCCGACACCGTACGCACCGCCGGTCCAACCTGTATTCACCAGGTATACCTCAACATTATGTTTGTCGATCTTCTCTCCGAGCAGGTTTGCATAGACTGTCGGGTGCAATGGCAGGAATGCTTCACCGAAGCAGGCTGAAAAGGTTGCAACCGGTTCGGTGATACCGCGTTCCGTTCCCGCAACTTTTGCCGTATAACCGCTCAAGAAGTAGTACATTGCCTGCTCTTTTGAAAGCTTTGAAACAGGAGGCAAAACACCGAATGCATCCGCAGTCAGGAAGATGATATTCTGAGGATGACCGGCCATCAATCCCTTCTGATGGTTATCGATATGTTCGATCGGGTAAGAGACCCGGGTATTTTCTGTTTTGGAACTGTTTTCGTAATCGACCACGCCGTCTTCATTGTAAACGACATTTTCCAAAAGGGCATTTTTTCGAATGGCCGCATGGATCTCAGGCTCGCTTTTAGCATCAAGGTTGATCACCTTGGCATAACACCCGCCCTCGAAATTGAAAACGCCCTCGTCATCCCAGCCATGTTCATCGTCGCCGATAAGAGCACGATTATGGTCCGTTGAAAGTGTTGTTTTGCCGGTGCCGCTCAGACCGAAGAAAAGCGCCGTATCACCGTCTTTTCCGACATTGGCGGAACAGTGCATCGACATCTTTCCTTCAAGCGGAAGCCAGTAGTTCATCATCGAGAAGATGCCCTTCTTCATCTCGCCGCCGTACCAGGTACCGCCGATGATCGCGACATTCTCTTCAACGTTAAAAAGGACAAACACTTCCGAGTTGAGACCCATCTCTTTATAACGGCTGTTGGTTGCTTTACATGCATTGATTATGGTGAAGTCAGGTACAAAACCTTTGAGTTCGCTCTCTGTCGGGCGAATAAACATGTTTTTGACAAAATGGGCTTGCCAGGCGATCTCGGAGATAAAGCGTACATTGCGCTTGCTAGCAGGTGAAGAACCGGTAAAAAGGTCCATCACATAAAGATCTTTGTTGGAGAGTTGGTCAGTGGCAACCTTATAGATCTCTTCATAATGTTCGGCAGCGATCGGGTGGTTGACATCGCCCCAAGCGATATATTTGTTTGAAGGTTCTTGATCCACAAAGAACTTGTCCTTCGGACTGCGCCCGGTAAAGATACCCGTGTCAACCATCATTGCACCACTATCGGCCATGACACATTCACCGTTTTTCAGCTCGTGATCAATCAGTTCGTCATAACTTAAGTTGTAATAGAGCTTACCCGTATTTTGGATGCCTAACTTTTCAATCTCTGCTGGGTTCATCGTTTTTGTACCTTCTTTGAACAATTATAACAAAAATGCCGTCTTCACCCTGTTTGCATAAAATAAAACAAACATCACAAGTCTGACACTTTTGAGCTTTTGAATGTGCGATTATACTCTTACTAACCATAAATTGAAAATAAAGATCCTGACTTAAATAGATGTTTAGAGAAAAAAACTATTGTTTACTGTTTTAATACATTCACAATCACTCCACAATTACTTTCTACAATTAGGCAGTTTAAAAAAGGAGTTTCACTATGAAAACGTTTCAAAATATGACCAAAACGCTTCTCGTTGCTTTAATGCTGACCACTGCCGCCGGTTCGGCACTTCATGCCGATGTGAAGACGGGACAAAAATATTATCTTAAAAGTCTCAAAAGCAAACTGGGTATGAACGGCACCCGATTCGCTGCTCAGCATACACAGGATGAGTGGGAAGCGCTTTTTGAAAACCGGGGCGAAGATTTTATCCGGGAGTATTCTAACAAGTACCCTGACGCGGCAAAGTTTTTACACAATCCGAAGAGCTGGAAAAAACTGCAGCATATTCGCGACTTTGCGATTGAATACGGCAGCGATTCCGGCAATGTTCCGAGCTGCGGATAAAACACTATAAAAAACCAACAGATAAAATAATGCTATTAAAGGAAAAATTATGAAAACACTGCTAATGATCTTAGGGATCACAACACTTTTAACGGCTGCCGACGGTGCAGCCCTCTTTCAAAAATGTACCACATGTCACGGTGCAAACGGCGAAAAACATGCGCTCAACAAGAGCAAGATCATCAACGAAATGTCTAAAGAAGAGATCGAAACGGCCCTGAAAGGGTATAAATCCGGTACCTACGGCGGTGCGATGAAGGCCTTGATGAAAGGGCAGATCGCTGCCTATGATGATGAACAGATCGATACGCTTGCCGCGTTTATTGCTGCCAAAAAACAGTGATCGTCGTCCCCTTTTGGGGGATTGACGCCGCTTCAACCCTAAAACCGTACTCTTTGACGATCGAAGCGACGATATGCAGCCCTATCCCGAAACCGCCCACGCTGTTGTCGAACCGGCTGTAACGGTCAAAGATCTGATGAAGTCTTGCACTCTCAATCCCTCTGCCGCTGTCACTGACTTGCAGTCTCTTCTTATCCAAAAGAAGTTCGATACTGCCGCCTCTTTTGTTATATTTAATGGCGTTTGAGAGCAGGTTATCGATAATGCGCGTGATCTTGGTCCGATCGGCAATCACGATACATGAAGAGAGCTGCTGTGTCACCGTGATCTGTTTTTGCGAAAAACGGTCACTGAAATAGGCAAGACGCTCCTCCACGATCGATTTGATCTCCAAGGGTTCATCAAGCACTGCAACCTTGTGGTGCAGGATGAGATAGGTAAGGTCATCATAGATAGCAGCGATCGTTTTTGCTGCTATATCGATTCGCCTTATCTTTTTGCGTGTTTTTTCATCGAGAAGATCATGATCGATCATCTCGACATTCGTCATGATGGTACTCAGCGGCGTATTGAGCTCATGGGTGGTATCTTTGATGAAGTTGTCAAGCAGAAGAACCGCATCGCGCATCGGGCGTATGAAGAGACGGGAGAGCATCACTCCGACAAGCAGCAGGATGGTAAAAAGCCCTCCGCCGTAGAGCAGCAGATGCGTCCATACCGCTTTGAGCCAAAGCCCGTCATCGGCTGTCTCAAAGACCAGAAACATCTCTTTCATCCCGTATGAGCCCATCGTCATCAGGAAATGGATATGTCCCTCATCTTTATAGATACCGGGCAGAAAAGTCTGCACCTTGTCTTCAAGATAGGAGACGACAGGGGTGCCGTTTTTGGTATAGATCGCCGTTTTATAGGCAATGTCTCTCGGGAACAGATCCTGTTTGGCACCCGTCTCTTTCCAGCTCATCAGCCGTGGAATATAGTTCTCGGCTTCAAGCTGCATAGAGAGGCGATGAGTGGAGAGCATCAGCTCTTTGGAGTAATTATAATAGATCGTACCGATCAGCGCCAAAATGAAGAATGCCATCACCCCGTAAAGCAGGACAAAGGCGCGAAGCGTTCTGTTCTCAGCGAAACTGATACCCGAGTCGTTTGTGACTGACAATGCGTTCCTTTCCCAATATTTGACGAAGATGTTTGATGTAGGTACGAAGCGCATCATCGCTCGGCTCTTCATCAAAATCCCACAGCTCTTCTTTGATCACCTCATGGACGATCAACTCACCTTTTCGCTGTATAAAAAGCTTAAGCAGACGGCTCTCTTTATCCCCCAGGGTGAGAGTCTCACCGTTTTTATAGAGCGTCAGTGTCGAGGTGTCATAAGAGAGGTTCTCGCCCAACTCGATCCTGTTTGTGCTCTCGTGGTAAAAATTGCGTTTGAGCAGATTTTCGATGCGCAGAAGCAGCTCTTTGAGGGCAAACGGCTTGCGAAGGTAGTCATCGGCACCGCTGTCAAACCCGTCTTCCACATCGGCCAAGGCGCTGCGCGACGTGAGAAAGATCGCCGGAGTCCGTGTACCAGACGCTCGTGCCGACTTTAAAAGGCTGAAGCCGTCCACACCCGGGACATTGACATCCAGAAGAAGCAGATCGAACCTTGTCTCATAGAGCCTCTCCTGCGCCTCATCGCCGTCAAAGACAGCGACAACCTCGTAGCCCTGCTCTTGCAGGTACTCCTCGATGGTCTCATTGAGCGCACTCTCATCTTCGAGCAGGAGCAATTTTGCTTTCATACTCAGCCTATCATCCCGAAAAAAGCGAAAAGAGCAAAGGCGATAGTGCCGGAGATAAGGGCATAGGGGAGCTGTGTCTTGACATGCTCGACATGATCACACCCTGTTGCCATTGACGAGATAATGGTGGTATCGGAGATGGGCGAACAGTGGTCGCCGAAGACCCCTCCCGATATCACCGCGCCAAGCACCAACGCCATATTGGCATCCATCGCCGCCGCCAAAGGGACAGCGATCGGCACCATAATACTGAAAGTTCCCCAGCTTGTCCCTGTCGAAAAGGACATTACCGAAGCCAGCAAAAAAACGGCGGCAGCCAGCCACACAGGGTTCAGAACAGCATGGACGTAAGAGGCCAGGTATGTACCCGTATGCATATCGCTTGTCACCTGCCCTATGCCAAACGCAAAAAAGAGGATCATCGTGATCCCGATCATCGAACGTGCCCCGCTCAGACTCTCGTAAAGAACCTCTTTGAGCGTCATCACCCTGCTTATGACAAAGTAGAGCCCGCTTGCCGCCAGTGTCATGACCATCGTATAAAAAATAGAGCTGGAGCCGCTCCCTTTCAGGATGCTGCCTCCACCGCTGATGTAGAGAAAAAGGAAGACACCCCCGATCATCATAATGATCGGTGCGATCATGTACCAGGGGTGTCCCCCCTCTTTGATCTCAATCACTTCATGTTTCACCAAGGCTTGTTTCATGGCTCCGATCTCTATTTTAAACCAGATCACAAAAAAAGTGACCACAAGGGCAGAGATAGCGTAAAAATTCAACATAACAGCCTGTATCAGCCACTCTACGCTCTCGCCCTCTATCAGTCCCAAACTCATCTGCGCTGTAATAAGGCCCAGCATCAGCGCTCCGTAACCGTTGAACATCAGGATAGAACCGACCGGTGCCGAAGTCGAATCGCAGACATAGGCCAGTTTTGCCCGTGACACACTGTGGACATCGCATAGCGGCCGCCCCACGCTGCCGGCGATCAGAACGGTGATCGAGGTCTCAATAAAGATAATAATGCCGATGATATAGACCAGAAGCAGCGTTGCCCGTTCCGATTTGACGATGGAGAGCTTATGCGTCAACATGTAGACAAACCCGTTCACCCCGCCGGAACGCTCCATCAGATGCATCACAGAGCCCATAAGAAGCATAAAACCGAAGGTCTGCAAGATCCATGCTTTGGAAAAGAGCAGAACAGTTAAATCTGACAAGGCATGCAGTGTGCCAAAAAAGGCATAGTTGTTGATAATGATCTCACCGATCAAGATCCCTGCAAAAAGAGAGAGCAGGACACGTTTTGTAAACAGTGCCATGAAAATGGCTGTTACCGGGGCTGCGAGTGATAGAATGCCGTACTCTATGGGAGAATCCTAAAGTTGCATCTGCAGGCGCACAATACCGGCACGGCCATACTCTGCTTCGTAATGGCTGTTACGGCGTTCATCTATGACAATGAACCCCAGCTTTTTATAGACCATTATTGTCTCAACAGCACCGATCTCGACCATCGTCTGAACGATGCGATACCCTTTTAACCGTGCTGTAAGCAGACTCTTTTGCACCAGCTCTTTTAGAACAGAAAACTCATGAAACTCGTCTTTTACCGCCATAAAATCGAGCAAAAAGGTCTTTTTATCAAACTCTGGTTTGACTGACAGATATGAGGAGAGGCGCTCTTGGTAGCTTTCATCAAAACCAAGCTCTTGCATCGCTTTTGCAAAGATCTCGTGGGTAGCGAGACGTGGTTCATAACCGCAAAGGAAACCGGCGTCTACACCATCTACACTGGCAACCAGAAAATTTGAAAAATGACAGTAGCTTTTTGTCTGAGTCGTAGCAAGTTTCTCCAAGAGAACAAGCAGCTCTTCTTTATCAGAGGTCGCGAAGATCATATCAAAGATCCCTTTTTTCTTACCGGAACGAGAACTTTCCAACATCGATTGTGCCAAAAGCGGGGCATCATCCTCTGTTGCTTTTCGAGTCTTAATATTCATAAGTAACTTCCTTGCCAAAACCTAAACCGAAATTAGCGATATAATAGTGTTTTCAAATTATTCTCGATAAGTGTACCACAGATGAAATATTTTACAAAGCTTTTATTACCTCTTTGTTTAACCTTTGATTTTGCCTCTGCGTCAGAGCAGTTGATCCTAATCATAAGCGATGATTTTAATAACACTCACGGCGTTTTATCACGGTATGAGAAACAGCGGGAGGAGTTCCGGCAATTCGGAGAAAAAGTCCGGGTGAACCTTGGCCGGAATGGTTTGGCCTGGGGAATCGGCGAGAACGGTTTTGTCCCTAAAGCAGGCGAACCTGTCAAAAAAGAGGGTGACGGTCGTGCCCCAGCCGGTATCTTCAAGATCTCTAAAGCCTTCGGCTATGCCCCTCAGATAAATACCAGAATGCCTTATATCCAGGCAGATAAAGAGCTTATCTGTGTCGATGACAGCCGATCGGATGATTACAACAAGATTCTCAACATAAACGATAGCAGCAATCCCGTAAGTTTCGAGTGGATGAGAAGGAGAGACGACCTCTACAAGATTGGACTGGTTATCGGGCACAATAGCGTAGCTAAAAAGGGGTCAGGTTCGTGCATCTTCTTTCATATACGAAAATCTGAAGATGCTCCGACAGCGGGGTGCAGTGCCATGAGGGAAGAAGATCTCTCAACCATCATAGAATGGCTGGACCCCGCCAAAAACCCCAGGCTTGTTCAGATACCGCGAAGCTATTGCCAGCAGGCCGAGAAGCTCTACAGAGGGATCCGCTGTCCGGCGGAGTGAAGCGTTAAGTGTTAATTGTGAATTGTGAATTGTGAATTGTGAAAAGGTGGCGAAGCTCACCTTAAAATAAAGGTGGAAAAAGTTTCAGATTTCGAGGAAACATCGCTTCGCGAGCGGTACCCTTGTTTTGGTGCAGATTGTGCCGGACTAAGGCCGAAGGCGCACTGCTGTGCGTCGAGCGTGCCGCAGTCCGGTGCAAGGTGCGCCGAAGCTGGAACTTTTTTAGTTGACGTCCGGTTTTGGTGTTGTATCTGTGCTCGCCGGCAACATCGGCAGCACGATCTTCGGCTTTCTGCCGTCAAGTGCATTAAAGAATGTAGCGATGGACGCGGCATCTTTATCACTCACGTTAACACCAAGCTGGATACGTCCCATCTCCTGGATCGCCTCTTTCAGGTTCCAGACCGTACCGTTGTGGAAATACGGTGCTGTCTGTGTGACGTTGCGCAGTGTCGGTGTCTTGACAAGGCCGTTTGCATCGCCTTTGAAGTCGCCCACTTTGGCATGTTTAAAGTCACCTGTTACGGCAAAAGCCTGCATAGCACCGCCTAGAGCGATACCGTTATGACATGCAGTACACCCTGTCGTAATAAAGGTCTTAAGACCCTCTTTTTCGGCTTTGGTCAACGCATTTTCGTTGCCGTTAAGGAAGTCGTCGAAACGTGAAGGGGTCACAAGCGTGCGCTCGAACAGACCGATGGTACCTGCGATCGACTTGAAATCGATCTTGGCATCTTTGCCGTACGCTTTTTTGAATTCCGCTACATACTCCGGCATGGATTTGACTACCGCCTCAATGTGCTCTTTGCTTCCTGCCATCTCAGGTGCTGCCAGCATCGGCCCCATTGCCTGATCTTCAAGGTCGGGACTGCGCCCGTCCCAGAACTGCTTCTCTGCGAACACCGCATTATAGACCGTCGGCGAGTTCAGGTGATGCGGGTTGGCTGTCCAGTTATGACCGATCGCCGCACTCACACCGTCATCGCCGCCCTCACTGAGGTTGTGGCAGGTATTACAGCTGATCAGACCGCTTTTCGAAAGGCGCGGATCAAAATAGAGTTTTTTCCCAAGCTCGACCTTTTCTGGTGTCATCTTGTTAGTCGGATTATCGGTTAACTTTCTTAACGCTTTTTGATCCGTCGGAATAGCGACCAGACCGGCATCTTTCGCTTGCTTCATCAGGGGTGAAGCCATGACAGAAGCGCCGACTGCCAATGTTAATAACAGGTATTTCATTCTCTATCCTTTTTTATCGATCTATGATTTAAAAAAACATTATATAACCGTTCAGCTTAAACAATAATTTTTATTAGTTAAGCTTTATTGTCTTTAACTTGCCTCTGTTATAATTCTGTAACCAAAATCAAAACGGGAACAAAAAAGATGCAACATGTGCAACGCTTAAAAGAACATGCTTTAAAGGTAACGCCCCAACGCATCGCCATACTTAAAGAGATCGAAAAGGCCGGGCATATTGAAATAGACCATCTCTTTGAGATCCTGCGTAGCAGCTTTGCCCATATCTCTCTTGCCACCGTCTATAAGAATGTCAATCACCTGTATGAGAAAGATATTTTAGCGGTGATCAAAGTGCCGAAGCATAAACTCAAATACGAGATCGCCAAAACGCCTCATATCCATCTTGCCTGTGACAAATGCGGCAGTGTGAAAGATATGCACCACTGTTTGAATCAATTGATAAATTCGGCAGAGGGAGAGAGCGGGTATAGGTTAGAGCATTCCACCGTTGTCCTTAACGGCATCTGTCCCGAGTGTCAGACCAAAACCGCATAGGGTCATCAAAGCGGTAGCAGTAACCTAAAAGTACCCTCACTTTTTCACTTAGGACAATGCGCGCGCTCCCCTCTTCAAAACGCGGCAGTTCAAATCCGAAAGCTTCGGCATTCATTTTGTAGACTTCAGAGCGTTTCGGGTGCTCAGGGGCCACTGCATTGATGATCTCGCCCAGAATCTTCTGTTCGATCAGCTGCTCGATAATGCCCACAGCATCAACCTGATGGATATAGTTGACCGCCGTGTCCTGTAGTACTTTTGCGGGCCACTGCCCGGCTATTCTGTCCGCTCCCATCAAACCGCCCAGACGGACAATGCTTCCTTGTGGAAACAGTTTTTGAAAAAGAACTTCGCCCCGGCATACGATGCTTTCACTTTCCAAAGACGTCGTCTCATCTACAGTCCCTTCCAATCCGGTATAGACCGAAGTGGAGCTCAAAAGGATGATCTGTTTCAATGAAGCCGCAAGAAGGTCCGGCAGTTTTCCCAGGGTCTCCAGATAGTCCTGACGGGGAGAGATCGAGATGACAAGCACCTCAGCATCCCAGAACGCGGACTTTTTACCGGGATTCTGAAAGGGTGTGATCTCCGCATCACTCAGTTTCTGCACCGAAGCGTCGGAGCGGACTGCGCCGAAGACCGTATGTCTTTCCTGCAGCCTCTTTGCCAGGGCCCTGCCCAGCCAGCCGCAGCCCAGAACGGCGACTTTCATCTACAATACGCCGCCGAGTTCGGCCATCACAGTATCGCGCTTGGTAATATCCAAACGCCTGCAGGCCGACTCGAAAGCGCCGCTTTCGCCGACGAGGTAGCACTTGTGTTTAGCCCGCGTAATAGCGGTATAGAGCAGTTTCGTGTTGTGCATTATGAAGTGCGAAAAGCTCATCGGCATCACCACAACATCATACTCCATACCCTGAACCTTATGAACAGTCAGTGCGTAGGAGAGCATCAGATGCGATGTCAGCTGCTCATAACCGTACAGAACCACGGTATCCTCATTGGGATAGACAACATAGACAAGCTCTTCCTCCTCGTCGATCTTGAAGAGCAGACCGCCCATTCCGTTAAAGATCCTCTTTTCGCTGCTCTCATCGCCGTTTTTAAAACCCTCCATGCTCCAGGAAGGCATATTCTCGTTTTTGGTATGGACGACCTTATCCATCAGCCGGTACTCTTTCTCGCCCTTTTTGACGAACTGTTTCGGTGACGGGTTGAAATAGGACTGCAGCACCGTGTTCAGGTTATCGACACCGAGTATACCGCCCTTCATCGGCGTGATCACCTGGAAATAGTTGAGATACTCTTTAATCTCTTTTTGCGCGAGGTAGCGACGTGCTTTGGGAATGTAGGTGACCGCCTTATGCATGATGGCACGCACGATGGCCTCGGAATTTTCTTCACGAAGCTCCGCGAGCTCACTCGCAGTAGCGCTGGCACGCCTGGCATAATAGTTCTCTATATCGATATGGATAAACTCGAAATCCTCATACGCCTGCCTGTACTGGGGAATCTGTCCCAGGCGGATATCATTGGCGATCAGCGCGATCGCCTGCTCTTCGCTCTGGCGGTAGATCTTGGTGAGTTTGACGATGGGAGCCAACTCAAGTCTGAGCAGATCACTCAGAACATCGCCCGCGCCGATAGGCGGCAGCTGCGCATCATCACCGACAATGATGACAACGGCATCGCGGCTCACCTTGGCAAGCAGCCGGGCAAAAAGAAGCGAGTTGATCATCGAAGCCTCATCGATCAGCACCACATCGTAAGGCATGGTGTCACGATCTTCGAATTTGACCAGAAGACTCTGGATCGTCGCGCTTTCATAGCCCGTCGTCTCGGCAATACGCTGCGAGGCGATCCCGCTGAGCGCGCAGGTGATGACCGCCTCGCTTTGATACCGCTGTGTCAATACATCCAGGATAGTCCGTGCCGTTGTACTTTTCCCGGTACCGGCATACCCGACCAGACAGAGGATCCCTTTGCCGCTGTTGATCATCTCGACCGCTTCGCGCTGCTGCTCGCCCAGCAGCAAACCGCCTTTGGCGACAAAAGCATCAAGATCTTTGACAATCACGCCGTTATCGACCTTGGCCCGGCGCTTGAACTCGTCGAAAAGAAACTTCTCCGCTTCATAGAGCCTATCAGGCGCATAACGGTGGTGGGCGAGCGGGTAGATGCTTCCTTCGCCGACCCTCTCCTGCAGCACGACCTCATAAACGTTATTCTGTCCGCTGAAGCCCAACAGGTTGTCAAGCTGTTCAAAAAGAAGGTACTTCTCGACACAGGAGTTCCCCTGCTGGTCGCAGTACTCGTTCAGCGCATAATCCATCGCCGAGCTGATCCGTTTTTCCGATAGCGGTTCCACCCCCATATTCAGTGCGATCTCGTCGGCACGTTTAAATCCGATACCGCGGATAGAGGTCAAAATGTAGGGATTGTTCTTGATCTTTTCGGCGGGGTTCTGCACCTCTTTCATCGCACCCGCTATGATAGAGAGTATACCGGGTGTCACACCGTAGGGTGAGAGAAAAGAGCCCAGCTCGCGCAAGGCGCGGAACTGTTTCCAGCGGGCCTGCATCTTCTCAAGGCGTTTTTTCTTGATCCCCTTGAACTCCAGAAGACGCTCGATGTCATTGTCCAAAATGTCGACCAGCCCTTTTTCGCCGAACTTCTCGATCAGGTCGGCCGTCACTTTTTTGGGAAAACCTTTGACCACGCGGTTGAGGAAGAAAAAGAGTTCGTTCTGGTTGATGATGATGGTCTCGAAGAGAAAGGAGCGACCGTGTTTATGGTGTTCCTGGTAGTCGCCTTTGAGCGTCACCGCCGCATCGACAAGGTTTTTGACCTCGCTCTCATGGTATTCACCCTGTATCTTCTCACCTGACTTGAGCACCCCGATGAAAAAGCCCTCTTGTTCAAAGATGATCTTGTCGATCTGGCCAATGAGTGTCGTCATCTGTTTAACTTGGATTAAAAGTTGGTTGGACCGGGAGATATCTGCCCCGGTGAGAGAAGAAGCAGCGCTCTGCTTGCATTTAGGCTTTAACGCGCTCTAAGCGCTCGGCCTCTTGGGCCTTGTACAGTTCAGCACACCCTTTGGAGAGTTCGCGGATGTGCAGGATGTAGTTGGCTCGTTCTGTCTGTGAGACAGCCTTTCGGGCATCGAGGGTATTGAAGGTATTCGATGCCATCATGCAGAGATCATAAGCCGGAAGAGGAAGGCCTGCCTCCAGAGCGCGTTTGCACTCTTTGGCCTTGGCGTCAAAATCGGCAAAAAGCATAGCCGTGTCGGCCACTTCGAAGTTGTATTTCGAAAACTCGATCTCGCTCTCTTTATGGATGTCGCGGTAAAGCGTCTTACCGTGCTCATTTTCGTTCCAGACGATATCGAAGACCGAATCCACCCCCTGCAGATACATCGCCAAACGCTCTGTCCCGTAGGTAATTTCAACCGCGACAGGGTCGCAGGCGATGCCGCCGACCTGCTGGAAATAGGTGAACTGCGTCACCTCCATACCGTTGAGCCACACTTCCCAGCCCAGCCCCCAGGCTCCCAATGTCGGCGACTCCCAGTTGTCTTCGACAAAACGGATGTCGTGCTCTTTAAGGTTCAGTCCCAGGTACTCCAGACTTTTCAGGTAGAGCTCCTGGATATTGTCCGGGCTCGGCTTGATCAGCGCCTGAAACTGGTAATAGCTTCCGAGACGGTTCGGGTTCTCCCCATAGCGGCCGTCAGTCGGACGGCGGGACGGCGCCACATACGCCACCGACCATGGCTGAGAGTCTAGTGAGCGCAAAAACGTAGCCGGGTGAAAAGTTCCTGCACCGGCCGGGATGTCGTAGGGCTGAACAATGTTACATCCCTGTTCTTTCCAAAATTCCTGCAGTTTTAAAAGTAGATCGCTAAAAGTAATCATCTGGACCCTTAAGGTAATAATTGGCGAATTATAGCATTTTTATCGCTTTCATCTCCCTAACCTTAAGCAGAGGAGGGGCTAACAAAGCGCTAACACTTCCGTGTTATAATAGTAATCACAGAAATTATAAATTTACTAACAAGTGGGCTTTCGTGGTTAAGACATTGCTTTTTTTCTTTCCTCTTTTCTTTTTTATAGGGTGCGGAGGAAGCAGTTCCGAAGACATCACTGACTCGCGTACAGCTACTTATGACTATTCAACAGACTATAACAGTTCCGAAGAAGGCAGCAAGCAGCATCGCATGTTGGTCATACGCCTGGACTACGAAAATCAGCATTTTGTAAACAGTGAAAGCAGTTGGGCGGCAAAGATATTCGGCGGACAGATGCAGCAGCTAAACCACTATATGAATGAAGTCTCTGGCGGCCAATTCCTCTACTCTCCGGTAGCTGAAGGGAGCGGTGCAAACGACGGCATTGTCACCGTATATTTATCTTCAAACCATCCTGATCCCGACCCTACCATCGATATTGACAGTACTGCCTATAAAAGCGCCGTTCATTCTGATCTCAAAGCTGCCGTCACTGCCGTCTCCGATTACGGTTTCGATTTCAGTCTTTATGATGATGATCATAACGGAGCATTGACGCCCGATGAGCTCCTTGTCATCTTCATCATGGCCGGTGAAGAAGATGCCTATTCCACCGGAATGTATGGAAACGGCATCTGGGCGCATACATTCTGCACCGACGCACAGTACACACCCAATGTAAACGGGGTCGATGTGATGGGATGTGGTACGGGTGGAAAGTACTCCCTCTTCGGTGAACGTCACCACGACTCGGCAACATCAAGTCACGATGCGACCATAGGGATCATCGCCCATGAACTCGGACACGCCGCCCTTAATCTTCCGGATCTGTATGATGTCTATAACAGATCGGCCGGAATCGGCTATTTTGGTCTTATGTCCTCGGGAACTTGGGGACGGGCAGACAGACTGGAGTACCCGGGTCAGACCCCTGTTCCCTTTTCTGCAGGGAGCAAGGTTTATGCGGGTTGGTACCAGCCTGCTCCCGCGAGCGGCACCGCCACCGGCATCACGTTGAACGGTACCGGCTATTCGGGCTACAACATTGTCAAAGTGCGCATCAGCGATACAGAATATTTTTTACTGGAAAACCGCACGACGACCGGCTATGACCGCGGACTCGCTTACCCACTTGATGGCACGTATCAAGGAGGGCTGGCTATCTGGCATATCGATGAAACAGTCATCTTTAATCGATTCTATGCTGTCAATGCCGATGTTTCGCACAAAGGTGTGGACCTGGAAGAGGCGAACAACCCGGTGCTTGATCTCAGTTCGAGTGAAGCCGGAGATGCCAGAAATCTCTACTATTTGGGCAACAAAACCGAGTTCTCACCGACGACAACGCCAAACAGTGACAGCTACTACTCATCCGCAACAGGTATTACGATTAACAATATTTCCGGTGTCGGCAGCAGTATGACTGTCGATATCACTAATCCTAATTAAGGCCTATTTATGCGATATTTATTGATCCTGTCATTCATCACCCCGCTTTTATTCGCGGCGCCCGCCTTTCAAGGCAAGCGCACCTTTACCCAGCCAGACGGTGTGCAAGTGACCTACCGGCTGCAAGGCGACGAACATTTGAACTGGATGGAGAGTGAAAGCGGTGACATCCTGCTCTATAGCAAAAAGAACAAACGCCTGGAATTTGCAGAGATCAGGGATAACACGCTCGAAGCTTCCGGGATACCCTTTTCCGAAGCCGGTACGGTCAAGTCGCCTTCAGCTTCTGCTGTGAAACCGCCGAAAATCTCAAAAGAAGAGCTGCGTGTGCTTCATGAGAAAAGACGAGACGAGCATCTCTCAAAAATGAAAAGCCCCAAGAGCATCACTAATAGATAAAAGGCAGAAACCTTTTTGTCCCTTTCACATAGCTTTCATAGACGCTGTTTTCGACACACCAGAGCCGTTCTTCCCTCTTTGCCTTCAAGGCCAGCACAACCGTCAAAAAGATGAACCCGGTCCACTCCAAAGGTGTCGGCGTCCCGATGGCCATCGCCAATGTTATGAGAATGACCGAGGTGTACATCGGGTGGCGGACCAGCCTGTAGGGGCCGCTCATCACCAAAGTGCACCCCTCTTTGAGTTCGGGTCTGATGTTGAAATTACCGAGCCTGTTGTGCAGGATGGCCCAGATGCCAAAACAGATCCCGAGAGCCAGGACAGCAATGGCAGAAATCGAGTGGAAAGTCCCGCTGGAATAAAATGCTATCAGGCCTATTAAAAAGAATTGGGCAAAGACGAGCACACGTGAATACATCAGTTCATCCTGCAGACGATGTCACCGACATCCCGGCCCAGCGAGGCGGCCACAACACTGCACTTCACTTTCAGGAGGTAACAGAGGTTAGCTCTCGGTGCAGGCGAAAGGCATTCGTAATTGCCCATCCCCTTTGTGATGATCAGATCGGCCTCGTCAAAGAGTTTCCGACTCGTTTCATTCGCCCGCTCATAGACAAACCCTGGGGTGTTGACACCGCTGTCGACCAGATGGCAGAGCTTCTCAAAACCCGCCTCTTTCGCCTCGGCCACCGTGACATCGTTGATGATCGGATTGCCGCGTACCATATAGAAGACTTCAAGCTCCGGATAGAGCTTCTGCAGGGTCTCGATACAGAGATAGTCAAAGATATGTTCGCCCACATTGTCACCTATATAGAGCAGCGTCGAGGCCTTTTGCAGCGCCTTTTCAAGCAGACCGAGATCATCATGGGCAAAGCTGGTCTCAAAGATCTTCGCCATCTCCTCGTTCAGATCAAAGGTGACCTCGGAGGCAAGATCGATGACATTGCCAGCAACGGCAATTTTGATCGCTGTCAACAGTCTGTTGTCAGAATTTTTCAGCTCTTTGTACAGTTGGGGAAGAAAGGTTTTGGCTTTTTCGGTCGCGTGCGCCTTCAGCTCCCCGTAAAGGTCATCCATTCCTGCGATGTCCGCCATCTGCTCATAGACATCGGCAGCCACTTCAGGGGGCGATTGCGTAAAGTCAAAGTGTTCTCCCAGCGCCTCGACGCGGGAGACAATACGTCTGCTCAATACCTCATCTGATCGGATCGCATCGGTGACGCGCCGGCTTTGATTGATGATGCATTCAACACAGGCATTGTCGATCTTCATGATTCATTCACTTTATCGTGTCATTTGGACAGCGGAAGTTATAGCATTGACGAAAATGCCGAAAGCATTTTTGTGCTTTAGTGCCGTCGCGGCCAGCGAGAACTGATATGGGCTTTGCCCATATCAGTGTTACTTAATAATAGTCTCGATCTCCAAAGAGTCCATCTCTACTTTTTTCGCCTTTGCGATACGGTCTTCTTTCAGTTTAACGGAAAGGTCTTCATCGTTCAGTGCCAGAATCTGCATCGCAAGATAAGCAGAGTTGATCGCACCCGCTTTGCCGATAGCGACAGTCGCAACCGGCATACCTGCAGGCATCTGCACCGTTGAGAGAAGGGCATCAATACCGTTTAAGGCCGAAGCGCTCATCGGCACGCCGATGATCGGTTTGACAGTCTTGGAGGCCAGGACACCGGCCAGGTGCGCGGCCATACCGGCTGCTGCGATAAAGACCTGCGCCCCTTTTTTCTCTGCTGCAGCAACATACTCTTTTGTACGCTCGGGAGAACGGTGTGCTGAAGAGATGATAAGTTCATGATAAACACCAAAAGCTTCCAACGTGTCTGCACACGACTTCATAACTTCATAGTCGCTTTTACTTCCGATGATGATTGAAACAAATTTCATTTCTTTCCTTATGGGCAAACTTTTCTGCCTGCTGATTTTTATGGTGAAATTATACTCTAACTTCTATTGCTGCTTCTTGTAGCGGTTGTCACTTTTTTAGACTTTCGGAATCTGCGTCATATCGTCCGTCGCCGGAATGCGCAGAAAAGTGTAAGCCGGCAGTCTGACCGGCAGTCTGATCGGGTTGACATTGCCGCTGTGCACCGACTCCAGCACTTTACCGTTCTCGGCGATCAGCTTTTTAAAGGTGATATAGTAGGTATCACCCTCTTTGGTGATCGTTCCGATCTCATTGTCGACCTCTTCGATCTCGGCATCAAGGGGTGCCATGATCTCGATCTTCTCACCCGGATAGGTCTTGTATTTGCAGAGGAAATGAGTCCCCTGCTCCGTCACCATACCGCTGACCTGATCGGTCCCCATCTGCATCGTAAAATCCAGACTCTGGGTGTCGTGTTTTTCAAAAGGACGGTTGATCAGATAGGCATCCGTGAAGCCCCTGTTCTGCATCGTATGAAGCTCTTTTTGATAGCGCTCAGGCTGAGAATCGCCTCTGTAGTAGTCGTCGATCGCCATGCGGTAGGCCTTGGCTGTGGTCGCGGCATAATAGGCTGTCTTGGTACGTCCTTCAATCTTGACCGAGTCCACTGCACCCGAATCAAGTATCTCTTTCATATGCGACGCAAGGTTAAGGTCTTTGGAATTCATGATGTAAGTCCCGATACCCGGGTCCTCTTCGAGCCTGAAGAGGGTTCCTGTCTCAGGATTGGCGGCATACATCTCATAAGGGAACCGGCAGTCATTGGCACAGGATCCGCGGTTCGGTACGCGCCCGCTTTGAAGCGTCGAGATGAGGCAGCGGCCGCTGTAGGCAAAACACATCGAACCGTGCACGAAGACCTCCAGCTCAAGCTCCGGAAGCTCTTTTTTGATCTCCGTCAGATCGCGCAGCGAGATCTCGCGGGCCGCAATGATACGTTTGGCCCCCATCTCATAATAGATCTCCGCATCCAGCACATTCATCACGTTTGCCTGCGTTGAGAGGTGTTTCGGAATATGCGGTGCGATCTCCTGGGAGAGTTTCAGGACACCCGGTGTTGCGACGATGATCGCATCAGGTTCGAGCTCCGCCATCTTTTCGATGTGCTTTTTCAGCAGATTCAACTGTGAGTTGAAAGGAAAGCCGTTGATGGTCGTATAGACCTTCTTGCCGCGTTCATGGGCATAGTCGATCCCCTCTTTGAACTCTTCCATGCTGAACTCTTTGCCGGAACGGATCCGCAGGGAGAAGTGGCTTACGCCCCCGTAAACGGCATCAGCGCCATAGTCAAGCGCGATCTTGAGTTTTTCCAGGTTCCCTGCAGGTGAGAGAAGTTCTACTTTTTTTGTATTGGGCATTTTTCATCTTTAAATAATATAGTGCAATTTTAGCTAAATGCTAAACAAAGATGATTTAAAGAGTTGATCTATATTATAATTACAGCATTAGTTTATGGAGAAAATATGAAAATCGATCTGCACAACCACACAACACTCTGCAACCACGCTGAAGGCAGCGTCAATGACTATGTTGAAAAAGCGATAGCGTGCGGTATCGATATCTTCGGCTTCTCCGACCATGCACCAATGGATTTTGACCCCAAATACCGTATGAGCTTCGAAGAGACGGCACTCTATAAGCAATGGGTCATGCATGCTAAGCAGAAATATGCCGATAAGATCGAGGTCCTGTTCGGCTATGAGGTCGACTATCTTCCCGGACATTTGGATGAACGCATTCTGAATGCGGACGTGGACTTTCTTATCGGGTCTGTTCACTTTATCAACGAGTGGGGATTTGACAATCCTGAGTTTATCGGCCGTTATCAGAACGAAGACATTGACCTTGTCTGGCAGAAATATTTTGATCTCATCGAAGCAATGGCAAAGAGCGGTCTTTTTGATGTCGTCGGCCATATTGATCTGATCAAGGTCTTTAAATTTATGCCTGAAAAAGATATTTTGGAGCTGGCGATGCCGGCCTTGAAAGCGATCAAAGAGGCAGATATGGTCCTGGAGATCAACGCTGCAGGCTACCGAAAACCGTGTGCCGAACCCTATCCTTCTGCCGAGATCCTGCAGGCAGCTTTTGCTCTCGGTATTCCGATCACCTTCTCTTCCGACGCGCACAGCGCAGAGCACGTCGGTCTGTTTCGCAACGAGCTGGAGACCATTGCCCGCGCCGTCGGTTATACGGAATGTGCCAGCTATAAAAACCGAAAACGCACGATGTACCCTTTCTAAATCACTCTCATATTGCATATATTTTAAACACTATAGTATGTCGGCTCGCAGTTCACTTTTTGAAACACCCTCCAAATTGTCTATTTTTTAGGCAATACTTATAGCAAAGTGTCAATAGAATTGAGTTATACTTTTGCAATTAAAAATTTCACGCAGGAGCTAACACATGGGAAAATTCGTCAACAACGTAGAGGAGTTCTTTACATATTGTGAAGAGAACGATGTTCAATTCGTCGACCTTCGTTTTACAGATATCAAAGGGGCATGGCACCACCTTACTTACCGCATGAGTGCAGTTACCGCAGAGATACTGGAAAATGGTTTCCCGTTTGACGGTTCTTCGGTCGATGCGTGGCAGCCGATCAACAAATCTGACATGCTGTTGAAAGCGGATGTTCCGACAGCATTCCTCGATCCGTTTACTGCAGATCCGACCATTATCCTTATCTGTGATGTTTACGATATTTACAAGAATGAACTGTATGAGAAATGTCCTCGTTCTATCGCTAAAAAAACGCTTGCACACGCTGAAGAGATCGGTATTGCCGATGCTGCGTACTTTGGTCCGGAAAACGAATTTTTTATCTTCGACGATGTCAAATTTACTGACAACATGAATGAAGCTGGCTACAGAATAGATACCGAAGAGGGCGGATGGAACTCAGGTACAGACTATAAAGATATGTACAACACAGGTCACCGTCCGGGCACAAAGGGCGGGTATTTCCCTGTTCAGCCTACTGACTCCATGGTAGATCTACGTGCCGAGATGATGCTGGTTCTTGAGCAGGTCGGTCTCGAAGTCGTTCTCGGTCACCACGAAGTGGCACAAGGCCAGGGCGAGATCGGTGTTGTTTTCTCCGACATCATCGGTGCAGCTGACAATGTCCAGAAATATAAATATGTCGTAAAAATGATCGCTCACCTTAACGGTAAAACAGCGACATTTATGCCGAAACCGCTTTACGGCGACAACGGTAACGGTATGCACGTTCACCAATCACTCTGGAAAGACGGCAAAAACCTTTTCTACGCACCAGGCAACTACGCCAACTTAAGTGAAATGGCTATTCATTATATCGGCGGTATCTTCAAACACGCAAGAGCGGTCGCTGCATTTACTAACCCGACAACAAACTCGTACAAGCGTCTGCTTCCGGGCTTTGAAGCGCCAAGTATCCTGACTTACTCTTCTCAAAACCGTTCGGCTTCATGCCGTATTCCTTATGGAGCCGGCGAGAAAGCAACACGTGTCGAGATGCGTTTCCCGGACAGCACTGCTTGTCCGTACCTTGCATTTTCGGCAATGATGATGGCAGGTCTTGACGGTATCAAGAACCAGGATATCCCAGTCGGTCCGATGGACGAAGATCTTTTCGAACTTTCTCTTGATGAGATCCGCGAAAAAGGAATTCCTCAAATGCCGCACACGCTACGCGGTTCACTTGAGTCTCTGATCCGTGACAATGATTTCTTGAAACCGGTATTTACAGACCACTTCATTGAAGAGTATCAGCACTACCGATTCGAGCGTGATGTATGGCCTGACGAAGGCCGCCCGACTGCCTACGAGTTCAAGACAACTTATCAGTGCTAAAAGCGCTTTAGCTTTTATACAGGCCAAAGAAACTTCTTCTTTGGCTGCACTCTCCCAACTTCTTTTTAACACCAATGACATCCATCATAGTAATAAATTTATATTGTTGAACGCATAGTCAAAAGTAAACTCCTTTCAGAAAATCCGGTCGGATTTTGCCTATTATCAGGGCTGCTTTATTAAAACCGTGTTATAACATCACATAATAAGACGTATTCTATAATTATACAGAGATGACGCGAATTAGGAACATGTTCAGTGACAAAAGAGAAAACCAAAGAACTGATAGATACTGTTATCAATCTCAGTAAAAATGCGCATCCGGATATGCACCAAAAAGTGTTGCTTATCTCTAAACAATACATGCATGATATGCGTTTACGCACAATGTTGGTCGATCAAAACAGCCGTTACAATGAAAAGCTCCAACGTCAGGAACAAGAGCTTGCGCGCTACAAATATGAGTTGACCAATCTGGTACAGCAAGAGACAGAGGTACATCTTAGAAATGAGAAGATACTTCAACAACAGGCCAAAATGGCGGCCATGGGCGAGATGATGGATGCCGTCGCGCACCAATGGAAGCAGCCTCTCAATGCTTTAAGCATGTACACGCAACTGCTGCAGAGTGATTTTGAGGAAGGTGTGGTCGACAGCGCCTATATCAATACGCTTGTCCATGATGTCGATGAGCAGATCGAACATATGATCTCAACACTGACAGAGTTCCGCACCTTCTTCCGTTCTGACAAAGAGGCAGAACCTTTTGGCCTCAAACGCTGTATCCAGACCGTTATGCTTTTGATGAAAGATGAACTGCTTCGCAATCAGATAGAAGTCCATATTGAAAGTGAAAAAGAGATCATCATCACCGGGATCGAAAATGAGTTCAAACATCTTATCTTGAATATTATCACAAACGCACGCGATGCGTTTATAGAGCGCGAACGCAAAAATCGTGCTATCTTTATTCGTTTTCATCAAAAAAACGGCAAGGTCATATTACAGATCGAAGACAATGCCGGCGGTATTCCTGATGAACTCATCAAAGACATTTTCAAACCCAATTTCACCTCTAAAGCAGAGGGTACGGGTATCGGTCTCTATATGAGCGCACAGATTGCACAAAAATTAAACGGCCAGCTTTATGTTGACAACACGCATCGCGGGGCTGCATTTACTTTAGAAGTAAATCCGTTAACTGTTTAACGGGAAGCCGCATTATCCTTTCGCCATCTCAACCAAAAGTAGATGCGTATCAGTAATCGCTTTTGCCGTTAACGCTTCATCTTCCACCTCTGCAGCATCGCCCGGTGCAAATTGCGTACCATTTATGACGACACTCCCTTCCATAACTTTAAGATAGAGCTGTCTCCCCTCCTGCAGATCAAAGACAATGTTTCGGCCGGCATCGATCTCGCTGGCATACATACTGGCATCCTGATAGATATGGATTCCGGCCCTACTCCCTTGGGGGCCGACCAGATGCAGCCATCTGTTGTGTCGTTCGCTTTTGTCAAATATTTTGGAGCCATACTGCGGTTTCAACCCTTTTGCGTCAGGTATGATCCATGTCTGAATAAGATGGACCTCTTCTTCCCCTTCGTTCATCTCCGAGTGGGTTATTCCGGTCCCTGCGCTCAAATACTGGATCGCACCGCGGCCCAGAGTCTCTCTGTGTCCCATGCTGTCCTGATGTGTCAATGCGCCCTTTATGACGTAAGTAATGATCTCCATATCATTATGGGGGTGTGTGCCGAAACCGCTTTTGCCTGCTATCAGGTCGTCATTCATCACACGGAGCGGGCCGTAATGGATGTTGTCCGGATTATGGTATTCGGCAAACGAAAAATGAAAACGGCTTTTCAACCACCCGTGATCTGCCATATAAAGCGATGTATAGGGGATATGTTTTATCATCCTCTCCTCCTGTCTATAATAATATCCATCAGCTCTCTGCGCGGCGTCATCGATTAAGCTTCGTCTCTATAGCCTAAAGCAGCCGCGGCATAGGGCTGAATCTCTTTCAGATCAAATATTCCTGCGGCCTTTTGCACATCGAACCATGTTCCGCAATCGTTTTTTGCTTGAATTTTTTGGGCGAAAAACGTTTTAAAAATAGCTCATCTATATTGACTCGGCTTGTGCGCATCATTTTTCTGTATAATTTTCTATTATAGAAATGTCTTTGTTAGGAACGTCTTATAATATTGATCTAATCTTGATAGCCCTGCCGATCGTCCATAAAATTGCCACGATGGAAGAGCATTATTCCTTAAAAAGCTCTTCAATGTTTTGCAAATCCTTTCGCTTTTTCCTCTTTTATACCTCTATTTGCTATAATTGCGCCACTGATTACCTCTTAGCAGGATGGTAGTTGGAATTCAAGTAAACAGGATTCATTATGAGCATGAATACAAACGGAAAATATCGTCCGTACCCTCAAGTTGATTTGCCGAACAGACAATGGCCGTCCAACACGATCACAAAAGCACCGATCTGGTGCAGTGTCGACCTTCGCGACGGAAACCAGGCACTTGTCACACCGATGAACCTTGATCAGAAACTTGAACTCTTCAACCTCCTGCTAAAACTCGGATTTAAATATATCGAAGTCGGTTTTCCCTCCGCTTCCCAAGTCGAGTTTGACTTTCTGCGCAAGCTGGTCGATGACAGACTTATCCCTGATGATGTCACTATCCAGGTGCTTGTCCAGGCGCGCGAGCATCTTATCGCCAGAACGTTTGAAGCCCTGGAGGGTGTCAAGTCCGCTATTGTGCATCTGTACAATTCGACCTCGATCGCGCAGCGCAAGATCGTTTTTCAGAAAGAGAAACACGAGATCATCGCGTTGGCGATGGAGGGTGTTGACCTGGTCAAGAAGTATGAGGCCAAACACAACGGTACGATCACCCTTGAGTATTCTCCGGAATCGTTCACCGGCACCGAGCTTGAATTTGCGGCCGAGATCTGCAATGCTGTGACCGCTCGCTGGGGCATCGGCGCAGAACGGAAAGTGATCATCAACCTGCCGGCAACCGTAGAGATGGCGACACCCAATGTCTATGCGGACCAGATCGAGTGGATGAGCCGCCACCTGGACAACCGCGAGCATGTACTGATCTCTACCCATACCCATAATGACCGCGGAACATCGGTAGCCGCTACCGAGCTGGCGCTTTTGGCAGGAGCGGACCGTGTAGAGGGGACGCTGCTTTCCAACGGTGAGCGTACGGGCAATGTCGACATCATCACACTTGCATTGAACATGTACACTCAGGGGCTAGAGACAGGGCTGGACTTCAGCGATATCAGCACCGTGCTCGACGTCGTAGAGCGCTGTACCGCAATCGAGACGCATGTACGCCACCCCTATGTCGGCGAGCTGGTCTATACGGCCTTTTCCGGGTCGCACCAGGATGCCATCAATAAAGGCATGGCCTACCAGCGCATCAAAGAGGATGCCTTTTGGGAAGTACCGTATCTTCCGATTGACCCTGAAGATGTGGGGCGCACCTACGAGAGCATCATCCGTATCAATTCCCAATCCGGAAAAGGCGGCGTTGCCTATATATTAGAAGACAGTTTCGGTTATCAGCTGCCGAAAAAGATGCACCCGGAGATCGGCAGGATCGTTCAGGAAGTGACCGACAGAGAGGCAAGAGAGTTAAGTAATGACGAGATCTTAGCTATCTTTGAAAAGACCTATTTCGCACCGCCGACGCATCTAAAATTTGTGTCACGTTCGGCATCGACAAAAGAGAATTCTGTCTGGTGTAATGTCCATTACATCTACAATGGCAAGGAGATTGAAGCAGAGAGCGAAGGAAACGGTCCTATTGACGCCTGCCGTAAATCACTCTTAAAAGACTATCCGAATCAGTTTACGATACGCTCCTATTCTGAGCATTCATTGGGCGAGGAGTCATCCGCTTTAGCGGTTGCCTATATTGAGATCGAGACAAAAGAGGGCAGCTCGTTTTTTGGTGTCGGCAGAGACAACGACATTACACTTGCCACGATCAAAGCACTCTTCAGTGCACTGAACCGCGCTTTTAAAAGCTGAAACCGATCACGGCTTCGGGGTAACCCGAACTGCTGTTGCTCACGTTATCACGGTTAAGATAAACCTCTTGCGTCCAACCAAAACCTGCATACCCGTTATTAAAGACTATCGCAACGCCTGCCCGTCCGCCTACACTGCTGTAGTTGTCATATCGGTCGCTTCCGATATAGGTGTAGCGGTAAAAAGCCCCCAGATAGGGACGATAACCGGTTTGGGTCGGCATATAATAGGTCACAGGCAGCGTAACCTGCTGGATCGTCGGCGTACCGCCGTTCCAGCTGCGGAACCCCAGTCCGACAGAAAGGCCATCCCTGACAAAATAGTCACCGCTGACACCTACGATAAAGTAGTTTTCAACCTTCGTGCCGGCAATGACGCCGCCGCTGTAGCTTACACTGCCTGTTCCAACGGAAATGCCGACACTCTTGCTTCCCTCAACGAAGGTATCGGCAAAACTGAGTGAACCTAAAACAGTCAAAACAAGTACTTGCCTCTTCATCATCGGCTCCTAGAAAAGCAGCTCTTCGTCGGCTTCAGCCTTGACCTCAACCTGAGGCGGCTTGGAGATATCGGTAAAATACTCTTTTTGTTTGCCCTCTACCGTCACTTCTATTACGCCATCAGGCTTTTCAAACTTGCGCGGCATCTGCGGATAGATCTTGATCAGCTCCCTGTAAAAGTAGCTGAACGACGGCGCTGCCGTCCAGCCGCCCTGCTCTCTTCGCCACAAGGGTGAGTTGTCATCATTCCCGAACCAGACCACTGTCTCGATCGAGGGCGAATAGCCTACGAACCAGGTGTCGATCGAATCATTGGTCGTCCCGGTCTTGCCTGCAAGTTCTATCCCATTGACACGGGCACGCATACCTGTACCGCGCTGCACGATTTCACGTAAGATCGTTGTCATCAAAAAGGACTGTCTCTCTTCGGCAACTCGCTTTGTGATCTGCGTCGGGTGTTCCCAGAGTGTTTCATCCCCTCTGTCGACACTTTTTATCAGCGTCAGGTCTGTCTGCATGCCGCCGTTGGCAAAAGAGGAGAAGTACTGGGCAAACTCCTGCGGAGAGAGGGTGATACTGCCCAGAGCCAGGGAGAGGTCATTGGGAAGGTCCTTGATCCCGTATTTTTTCAAATTAGCGGTAATCGTGTTGATCCCGATATCGGTCACCAGATTGATCGTGGCAAGATTGCGGGAATGGACCAGCGCTTCGCGAAGTGTAATAAGGCCTTTGAAATTGTTTTCGTAGTTCTTCGGTTTCCACTTCTTTGTCTCTTCGCCATCCTCGTCAGGTTGTGTCTCAAAATCATAGGTACGTGAGATATCGATCAGCTTGGTTGCGCCGGAATACCCGAAATCCAGGGCCACCTGATAGAGAAAGGGCTTAAATGCGGAACCAGGCTGTCGATAGGCCTGTGTCGCCCGGTTAAAAGGGCTCTTTGCATAATCGATCCCGCCGACCATAGCACGTATCTCACCGACTTTGGGATCGACCGATATCAGGGCGCCGTTAAACTTTGTAAGGTTCTGGTCTTCGTACCCCTCGCCATACTCTTTGACACGTATCTGCGCCTGCTCATACCCATAGACCAATGCCTCTTGTGCCGCCTTCTGCATCTTAAGATCGATCGTCGTATAGACCTTGTAGCCGCCGGTTTTAAAATCCGGGAACTGCTCTTTCAGGCGACGAACTACTTCGTCTACGACATAAGGGGCCTTGTTCAGCGTCAAGGTCTCATCATAGACTGTCGGACGCTCCTTAAGTGCCTTTTCATAACTTTCGTCATCGATCCAGGCCAAAGCGTGCAGCCTCTCTATAACGCGGTTCGCACGTCCCAGGGAGATATCATAGTTTTTTGTCGGCGCATAATAACTCGGCGCCTTTGGCAAACCGACCAGGATCGCCGTCTCTTTCAAGGTCAGATCTTTGAGCTCCTTGTGAAAATAACCGTCCGCTGCCGTTTTGACCCCGTAATAGTTATGCCCCAGATAGATCTCGTTTAAATACCGTTCCAGTATCTCTTTCTTGCTCAGTTCAGCCTCTATTTTATAAGAGAGAATGAGCTCTTTAAGCTTTCGGGAGATCTTCTTTTCACGGGTCAAAAGTGTGTTCTTTACCAGCTGCTGCGTTAACGTACTTGCGCCTTCCACCATCGACATTGCTTTGATATCTTTGATGACAGCACGGAAGATCGCATCATAGTTGATACCGCTGTGCTCGAAAAACGAAGTATCTTCAATCGCCAAAAGTGCCTCCACCATACGCGGCGGGATCTCGTCAAAAGGGGCAAAAAAACGGTGTCTGTCTTCAAAGACATTGGCGATCTTGTCCCCGTTGATATCATAGATTCGCGACGACACCTTCGGTTTATAGTCTACGAGGCTGCTTGTGTCATAGGTCAGGTTCAATGCGATCAAACCGACATAGACAATCGGTCCTAAAACAAGCAGTAATAAAATGACAACGGTGATGAACTTTTTCATTCTCTAAATTTCCTGTTTGCAAAACTTGCTTCAATTAATGTTTTCGTGTAGGGGTTTGAAGGGTTCTTTACGACAGCCCCCATCTCCCCGTTCTCTTGCACTCTTCCCTCTTTTATCACGCAGATCTCTTCGCAAAGCATCGAAGCGGAGTGCATGTCATGCGTCACGAAAAGGAGCTTAAAACCCTGGCGTTCCTGCAATCTCTTCAGCAGTTCGATGATCACCACTCGGGTCTTGGGATCAAGGGCTGTTGTCGGCTCGTCCAGCATCAGCAGTCTGGGCTCGCCGCTCAAGGCGATGGCAATGATCACCCTTTGCAGCTGCCCGCCTGAAAGCTCCGAAGGAAAGCGTTCCAGAAGAGCAGGTTCCAGACCCACGTTCTGACACAGTTCGTGCCTCTTTTTTTCACCGACAAAAAACTGATCTTTGATCTTTGTCAGCGGCGAAAGCGCCGTAAAGGGGTTTTGCGGCACAAAAGCGACCGTTTTCCCCCGTTCAAGCACAAAATCCGCTTCCAGCTCCAAGTCCAATGCCATCTGAGAAGGGAGCATTCCGAGCAGCGCTTTAAGTGTCAAACTTTTGCCGCTGCCGCTCTGTCCGACAAGCGCCAGCGAACGTTTTATCGTAAATTCGATATCAACTAAGTGTTTCTCATTCAGAGAGACCTGGAGTCTTTTGATCTGCATTACGTCCTTCGCTACTGCCCTAAATAGCCACTATTTTACCTAAACTCCGGTTAATCCTCTCACACACTTCCCGGAACTCCTCTTCATCCGGTCCGAGTCGTGCTATAAAACGGATAATGGCCGAGGGAACCGTCGGCTGCCGTATCGCCCCGACCAGAATGTTTTGTTCCAGCAGCTCTTTCTGGATCGCCATCACCTTGCGGTTATCCCCGACGGGGATCGGCACGATCAAACCGCCGACCTCAATGCCGAAGATCGCTTTGACGATCGCCTGTCGGCGATGAATCGCATGCTTCAATGGCTGAGCATTTTCCTGGATGTAACGCAGAGCATGGTGCCCCAGCAGTGTGTCGAACAGCGAAGGCGCTGTCGCGTAGATGATCGGTTTTGCGCGGTTGATCAGAAAGTCGATGATGTGCGAAGAGGCCAGGATGTAGGCGCCGAAGCTGCCGTAGGCCTTCCCCAGTGTCCCCATCTTGATGTAGTTCGGTTTGACCTCGATCCGGTAGTGGTCCAGTATCCCCATCAGCTTCCCGCCGATCACCCCGGAACTGTGGGCTTCATCGAGTATCAAAATGGCGTTATACCTGTCGGCAAGCTCAATGATCTCGCGGGGCACCAGATCGCCGTCCATCGAGTAGATCCCTTCAACCGCGATGATCTTGCGCCTGGCGCCGGACGCTTTCAGCAAGGCCTCCAAAGCGGCAGCATCATTGTGGGCAAAAACGATGCAGCTCCCCGTCGATCAGCTCTGCGGCCAAAACACCGGAAGCGTGATACTTCTCATCCATAAACAGCGCATCGCCTTTGCGGACAAGCGTCTCGATCAAAGCGATATTGGCATTGAAGCCCGAACCGAGGATCACCCCCGCTTCAAACCCATTTGCCTCACACAAAGCACGCTCAAAATCCCGGTGGACTCTGGTGTAGCCGTTGACCAGCATCGATGCCTTGGCAGCATGCGAATCCAAAGAGTGCAGTTCTGCAATCGCCGCGTCCAGTATCGCTCTATTGTGGGCCAGACCGAGATAGTCGTTGGAGGCCATGTCGACAACGCTCTCATCAAAGATGCGGCGTTCCCGGTAGCGGCCTGAGCGGTGCAGTGCGGCGAGTTCGTTTTCATAGAAGTTCATAGTGACATTGTACCGTTTGAGTCAACAAATGCTTTCGGCATGTTGGGAATAAGTTTCATCATATCTATTGCCTTCTGGGCAATGTCTTGATAAAGGCATTGATCTCATCGATGCGGGACTGATCGGAAGGGTGCGTTGAAAGGAATTCCGGCACACTTTTTCCCTGCGAAGCGCTCATCATCTTTTTCCAGAATACGACCGCTTCGTCAGGGTCATACCCGGCTTTCCACATCAGATAGACGCCGATCTGGTCTGCCTCGTGCTCATGGCTGCGGCTGAACGGCAGCATGACCGCGACGTTTGTCCCTAAACCGTAAGCCTGTTCGTACAACCCCTGATACTGTGCAGGGACTTCAAGCACGGCGCCCAGGATCTGGCCTCCGGCCTGGCTTACCATCTGCATCGACATGCGCTCGGCGCCGTGGCGGGCCAGCGCATGGGCGATCTCATGCCCCATTACGGCGGCTATCTGGTCATCACTGTCCATCATCTTTAAGATGCCGGTATAAAAGAAGACCTTTCCGCCCGGAAGACAGAAGGCGTTGACCTGATCTGACTCGATAACATTGAACTCCCACTGGAAATCATCGCGGCCGCTCACCTTCGCGATCTTGTTACCGATCTGGCGAATACGTGCGACCAGCTGCTTGTCACTGCTCAATGTAGATGACTTTTTGATCTTTTCAGACTCGCTCAGCCCCAGCGCCATCTCTTGCTGATTAGAGATTAAAATAAACTGGCTGCGGTTTGTCACCGGGGTCTTTGCACAGCCTGTCACTAACAAAAGTGTTATAAGCAATGCCCGTTTAAATAGCTTCATCATGTTTCTCCCCGAAACTGATCCATGGCAAAAGCACCTCGACACTGAGCCCCATCGCGCACGACTCATGCCCTTTCACCTCTTTGATGTAGGGCTTGCAGAACCCTTCGACCATACAGCCGCCTGCTTTCCCCTGCCACTCGCCTGAGGCGAGATATGCTTCAAGCTCCTGCGCATCAAAAGGATCAAAGAGATAGTCGGTTGAGGAGATATCGATCAGTTCCAGTTTTTCGCTTTTGTAGATCATGCAGGTAACGATCGAGGTGATGCTACCGCTTTGTGTCTGCAGGATCGCTCTCGCATCTTCCAAGCGATTTTGCTTTGCGGAGGATCTTTCCCTGAGAGGTGACAACCGTATCACAGACCAGGATCGGCACTGCTTTGTAGTCGTAGGTTTTGAGGGCTTCTTTGTATTTACCGAGGGTCGCCTGGTAGACAAAGTTCTTTGGAGAGTCTGCGACGATGAGTTCCTCATCAAAATCGACGGGAGACTGCACAAAGCTTATACCTGCATTACGTAATATACTTGCACGACTTTCTGATTGTGAGCAGAGTCGAATTTGATGAGAGTCCATTGTTGCTACCTTATCCACTAAAATCCTCCATTTAGGAGGATTTCTTGACGTGGCATATCATCACCATCAACAGGACTTTGAACAAAGTCTATGTCTGCGTCACGCAGGATCTTTGCACGGCTTTCAGACTGGGAGCAGAGGCGGATTGTAGAAGAATGCATTGGTTTCCTTTTTCGCAAAGGTTCTGAACAAGGTTCAGAAAAAACGTACCTTAGGTGTGGGAATATCTCAGTGTGACACCGAGGTAGATCGCGATCAGACCCAGCGCGATATTGAGTGGCACAAGGTATTTGCCTATGAGCCCCAGCATCGCTTTGGCCGCCGGCATGTCGCCGAGAGCAATGAACTTGTTCGCTTTGACAAGACGCCAGACCATATAGCCGTAGTTCAGCGTCATCACCAGCCAGATCGCCTCTTTGACATGCACAAGCTGATAGACGACAAACGCCGCCTGATCGATGATGTTGCCGCCGGCATCGACCGCTGCCGCTCTGAAGCCCCAGCCTACTGCCATAAAGACAGCAGTTACGATCAGAATGACAATAAAAGGTGCTACGATCTTGAACAGGTTGCCAAGCGCCTGAGCCGTGCGAGGAAGCCTCTGCGCCGGTTCAAGTTGCTGAAATGAATAGTGCGCCGCAAAACGCATCGCGATCATGCCGCCTACCCAGATCACGGCACTGATGACGTGCAAAAAGACAAAAAGCTCAGTGTGGTTCCAGAAAACCTCTACCATCCACCCTTTCATTATGCCAGTACCTCTTTAATATAATTTAGGGCTTGTGCCTGTGCTTCCGGAAGTTTGGAAGCATCTTTACCGCCCGCCTGTGCAAAGTCAGGACGCCCGCCGCCCCCGCCGCCGAGGATCGGTGCGATGTTTTTGATCCAGTCGCCCGCCTTGGCCTTCGCTTCTTTGACGCCTGCGGCGATAATGACCTTGTCGTCTTTGACCTGGAAGAGCATCGCCGCAACGCTGTCGTGCTTGTTTTTAAGCTCGTCGATACGCGTCTTGACATCACCGCTTTTGATCTCTTCGATATAGACGGCCACCCCGTTGATCTCCAGCGCCTTAAGCTCCTCTTTTGAGGCACTGAGCGCTTCCTGCAGCTCCTCTTTAAGGGTTTTGACCTGCTCTTTGAGTTTGCTTACCCCGATCACGACGTCACGGTTCTTGACCTCTTCGGAAACGACGTTAAGCGTGTGGCGCTGCTCTTTGAAAAGATTATAGGCGGCATTGCCGCACACCGCTTCGATTCGACGCACGCCGGCGCTGACACCGCTCTCTTTGGTGATGATAAAGGTACCGATCGATGACGTGTTTTTGACATGGGTTCCGCCGCAGAGCTCTACCGAAGCGTCGCCGAAACCGACCACGCGTACCTTGTCGCCGTACTTCTCGCCGAACTGGGCTTTGGCACCCGACTCTTTGGCCTCTTCGATCGCCATCTCTTTCGTTACGCGCTCGATCCCGCGAAGGATCTGGTAGTTAACCCTCTCCTCAACCTCCGCGATCTCCGCACTGCTCATCGCCTTCGGATGCGAGAAGTCAAAACGCAGACGCGCTGCATCATTGCTTGAGCCTGCCTGCGAGATATGGTCACCGAGTATCTCATAAAGCGCAGCGTGAAGAAGGTGGGTCGCCGAGTGGTGTTTTTCAACTTCCAGACGCGAAACATCGACATTGGCATTGACAGTCATACCCGTCTTCAGCAGTGCTGTTGCCTCCATCTCGGAAAGGTTAAGGTCAAAGAACTTTCTGGTGTCAACGATGTTGGCAAAGCCTTCCAATGTTCCTCTGTCGCCGACCTGTCCGCCGCTCTCGGCATAAAAAGGTGTATTTTCCAAAAGCACCCACCCTTTTTGACGCGGGTGCAGTTCGTCGACGATCTTGAAATCCTCGCTCAGCAGTGCAAGTACTTTTGATACTGCTTCGCGTTTTTCATAACCGGCAAAGCTGTTTTTTCCGAACTTCTCCAGCAGTGTTTTAAAGTCGCCTTCAATGGCCGCGTCACCGCTGCCTTTCCATGCCGCTTTGGCACGTGAGCGCTGCTCGTTCATCAGGCGGTCAAAGGTCTCGATGTCAAGTTTAAGATGCTTCTCTTTAAGCATATCTTCGGTCAGGTCAAGCGGAAAACCAAAGGTGTCATAAAGTTTAAAAGCGACTTCGCCGCTAAAGACCTCTTTTGTTTTGGCAAGCTCTTCGTTAAAAAGTTCGATCCCCGAAGCGATCGTTTTGAAAAAGCGCTCCTCTTCGAGTTGTATCTGTGTCTTCACACTCTCAGCTTTGTTTACAAGGTAAGGATAGACCTCTTTCATCTGCTCGACAAGAATATCGACCAGTTTATACATAAAGGCTTCATTGAGGCCAAGCAGATATCCATGACGGACAGCACGACGCAAGATGCGGCGGAGCACATAGCCGCGCCCTTCGTTCGAGAAGTTCACATCCTGTGCAAGCAGAAAGACCGCCGTTCTGATATGGTCGGCAATGACACGAAAAGAGGCGCCGCTCTTGTAGAGATATTTTTTACCTGTAAGTTCGGCAACCTTGTTGATGATCGGCATAAAAAGCGAGGTGTCATAGTTGCTCAATGCACCCTCTTTGACGGCGATCACCCGTTCAAGTCCCATACCGGTGTCGATCGAAGGTTTCGGAAGCGGCGTCAGCGTACCGTTTTTTGAACGCTCGTACTGCATAAAGACCAGGTTCCAGATCTCCAGGAAACGGTCACCATCACCGCCCATATAGTCTTCAGGCCCGCTGAAATTCTCGGCACCCTGGTCGAAGAAGATCTCAGAGCAGGGACCACAGGGGCCGGTATCGCCCATCTGCCAGAAGTTGTCTTTGTCGCCAAGGCGCATGATACGGTCTGCCGCGACATATTTCTTCCAGATCTCTTCGGCCTCATCATCGCTCTCATGCACCGTTACCCACAGTTTTTCAACAGGCAGTTCAAGCACTTCCGTAATAAATTCCCAGGCATAAGCGATCGCCTCTTCTTTGAAGTAATCCCCGAACGAAAAGTTGCCGAGCATCTCGAAAAAGGTGTGGTGGCGCGCGGTATGACCGACATTTTCAAGGTCATTATGCTTTCCGCCCGCCCGCAGACAAGTCTGACAAGAGGCTGCACGGGGGTTTTCTGGGACCGGGATCTCACCGGTGAAGATCGATTTGAAAGGCACCATCCCTGCATTGTTGAAGAGCAGTGTCGCGTCATCCGGTACGAGTGGAGCACTCGCAACGACAGCGTGCCCTTTTGATTCAAAATATTCTAAAAATGCTTTTCTAACATCCATGTCTCTGTCTTTTTGTCAGTCATTTCGACTTTTGATTTTGTGCGCGATTATAACGAAGAGGATGTTAATGTTTTGTAAAAGTAAAGGGCTAAGGTGGCAAAGCTCACCTTAGCCCAGACTGCAGATGGAAAGTCTTAGATTTGGTGCAGATTGTGCTGAAGTGAACCCGAAGGCGCACTAGTGTGCGTTGAGAGGTGAACTTCGGTGCAAGATGTGCCGGAGCTAAGACTTTTCCCAGGCCAGAACAAACTCATTGATGGCAATACTCGGGATCTTCATGCGGGCTGCCTTGGCAATGGAGACCAGCACTTTAGCCGCTGCGTCCAGATCATCGTTGATAATAAGATAGTCATACTCGCAGATGCGCTGCACCTCGCGTTTTGCCATCTCTATACGCTTGTCGATGATCTCCTGCTGATCCGTTCCGCGCGTGACCAGGCGGTGCTCCAGCTCTTTGAGTGTCGGCGTTGTGATAAAGACCGAAGTGCTGATGTCCGACAGACGGTTTTGCACCGCATCATGGCCCTGAACATCGATGTCGAACAGAACCAATTTTCCCTCTTTAAGTGCTTTTTTCACAGGTTTGATCGATGTACCGTAATAGTTGCCGTGAACTACGGCATATTCTAAAAAATTCTCATCTTCAATATCTTTTTCAAACTGCTCTTTGCTCACAAAGTGATAATGGACCCCGTCAATCTCACCTTTGCGCATCGGACGTGTCGTTGTCGAGATCGAGAAGTAATAGGCGCCGATCTCATCTTCGATCTTTTTGATCAGTGAGCTTTTCCCCGCACCGCTTGGACCCGACAGAATGAGGATCGCCCCTGTGTCACGATTCATGATCTTCTCCGAATGTTAGATGGATGGTGATGGATCCCCTTAGCGATTTTGAAAGCTGCGGATTTTCCAGGGCCTGCAGAAGTGTACGAAGTGCCTCGATCGACTCCTGGTTCTGCTTGTTTCGGCCATTCCCATGCTGCGGCTCTTCCCATGAGAGCTCTCCCGCCGAGATATCGTCCAGCTGCATCAGCAGTGCATCGTCAACACTTTGCGCCATCTCGTCTTCGCTCAGATTACGCAGCGCTGCTTCGAGTTCCTGGTCAATATCCTGCCACAATTCATTTTCGCGCAGATTATCGTCTGCTGACTGTCCATCTTCATCCGAGGCATCCCCTAAAATATCCAGGATAGCTTTGACCGCGGAGACCTCTTCGGTAGAGAAGATGTTTTCCAACACTTCCTCTTCGCTGGCTTCATCGGCACCGATCTCATGCAGGGGCTCTTCATCGATCTTCTCGAAGCGCTGAACGCGCTCAAGCGCATCCTGTTCTGCTTCATCCTCCCCGCCGACTATCTCATCTTCACTGAAGAACGGGTTTTCGAAGTCGTCAAAAATAAACTCTCGGGAGAGCTCCTTCTGCTCTTTTTCGATGAGCTCGGCCACCTGGCGCAGTATAAAAAGCAGCTCTGTCGGCAAGAACGGTTTGAAAAGATGTTTTTCGAAAAGATCTGTATCGTCGCTCCCACGCGTTGTAATAAAAAGGGAGTGTGCGTAGATAACCCTGTCGTTCAAGCGCTCAAGAAATTCCCGGCTGAAAAGGTTGCCGTCTAAAATAAGAAGGTCATAGTTCTCACTCCTGATCTCGTCGACTGACGTCGCTATATCAAGTCTGTCACCTGTTTTTTGGGTAATAAGTTTCACCAATTTTGCGACAACAGCATCATCATTGACCAGAAGAATATTCATCGAGAAAAAGACCTTTGTTTTTAATGGTATCATTGTAACAAAAGATAACTTCAAAAGATGATGAAAACACCTCGACTTTTCTCTACAATAATAAACGTTTTAATGCTCACTGCAGCCTTGAGTGCGGATGAACATTACCTCCTTCCGGAGCATAACAGCGACCTTATGCATACGCTAAAATTAAAGATAGAGCGGGCAACAGCGGTTACGCTCATTACCGGCGGATTGGCCGGCCCTTCTATCGCAAGAAGCATCGAAAAATCACTGCAAAGAGGTGCTACTCTTCATCTCATCACCACTGACTTTAAAAGCGCCGCCTATTTTTCAAAGTACAGGAACACCCTTGTAAACGTACCGAAGGATAAAGGGATAAAAGAGAGATTCGCACTCAATATTCTGATCATAGACAAGAGTGATATCTGTTTCTCCAGCGTTGCCTTCAGTGAAATACTTTTGAAGCGAAATATCGGCGAGGTGATCTGCACAACGGATCAAGAGTCGGTTCTCTTCGGCAAGAAAACCGAGAAAAGCTTTTCAGACCGTTTTGAAGCGTACAACCGCTGACTACTTGATCTTTTCAAGCACCTTGTCGTGAAGACGATAGACCTTATCACAGCGATTGGCAAACTCTTCATTATGCGTCACCAGGACAAGCGCCGCCCTGTTTTCTGCAACATACTCTTCAAACAGCTCCATCACTTCCAACGAGGTGGTGTTATCGAGATTTCCCGTCGGCTCGTCGGCAAAGATGATCCGCGGTCTTTTCGTCAAGACCCTCGCAATGGAGACCCTCTGCTGCTGCCCTCCGGAGAGCTCCGTAACCTTCTGATTAATGACCTCCTCGAGTCCGAGACGTTTTATCAGTGTCTCGTCTATAGGCTTGCGTGCAAGGATCGAAGAGACCTCAAGGTTTTCATAACCGCTGAACCCTTTGAAAAGGTAATGCGACTGAAAGACCAGTCCCAGTTCATCCCGGCGAAGTTCGACCAGCGCTCTGTTTTTGAGCGCATAGATATCTTTCTCAAGAAGCCTTACTTCACCTTCGTCTGGCTTAAGCAAGCTCGACAAGATATGCAGCAGTGTCGATTTTCCGCTGCCGCTGGCACCGACGATAGCCATCGTCTCACCTTCTTCGAGAGTGAGATCGATATTGTGGAAAAGCGGGTACTCAAAACGGTGGGCAAGGGAATGGGCATCTAAAATTTTCATAGGGTTATTATAATGAGATTGGTTTAAAAAAGGAGAACAGCAAACGGTTTATCCGATCGAACAATATTGTAGATAAAAAAGAAGTGTACTTTTGGGGAGAGAGCCAAGAAGAGAGAACCTCTCCTCTTGTAAAGAATAATCCTGGAGGATTATGCCATTTGTGCTGCAACTTCGGCAGCAAAGTCATCGACTTTTTTCTCGATACCCTCACCTACTTCAAGGCGAACGAATGCAGCGATCTCAGCGGTACCGCCGACTGCTTTGGCAGCGGCAGCAACAGCTTCTGCAACCGTCATCTTGTCATCCAAAACGTACTTTTGGTCAACAAGTGCCTGCTCTTTGTCCAAGGTTGTATTATCATCGATAAAACGGGCAAGTTGACCCGGTACGATTTTGTCCCAGATCTGCTCAGGTTTACCTTCTTCTTTAAGCTTTGCTTTGATGTCCGCTTCGGCTTGTGCCAAAACGTCATCAGTCAATTGCGACATAGAGATGTATGTCGGAACGTTCTTAAGCGGTTTCTTAAGGCGAGCAAGCTCTTCGTTCTCTTTTTTGATCGCTTCGATACGACCTTTTGTCTCTTCTTCAACATAGTTGGCATCAAAATCTTTGTAGCTCAATGTTGTCGGTTTCATGGCAGAAGCATGCATGGAGACATTTTTTGCTGTCGCGACAAGCGCTTCGGCAGTTTTTGCAGAGTCACATTCGATAGCAACAATAACACCGATGCGCGTATTGGAGTGAACATAGCCGTTGATGACCGTGTTTTCATCTCCACGCAATGTAGCTAAACGGCGAACGACGATCTTCTCGCCGATCTTAGCAACAGCTTCATCAAAAGAAGCGCTGAAAGCTCTGCCGTCAAGTTCTGTTTCGCGAAGACCTTCTACACCGTCAGCATCAGAGGTAAACGCTTGTGTTACCGTTGTGGTGACAAGATTTTTAAAGCCGTCGTTTTGTGCAACGAAGTCTGTTTCAGAGTTGACCTCGACCAAGGTCGCTTTTTTGAAATCGTCTGCAATTTTGAGTCCGATCGAACCTTCAGCCGCAATACGATCGGCTTTTTTAGCCGCTTGAGAGATACCGCGTTCACGAAGCCACTCTACCGCTTTTTCAAAATTACCTTCTGTTTCAGTCAAGGCTTTTTTACAATCCATCATCGGTGCATCAGTTGCTTGACGCAACTCTTTTACCATTGCTGCTGTAATCTGCCATGATTATGCTTCCTCTGTTGTTTCTTCAGTTTGAGCAGCTTCTTCTTCTGCTGCTGCTTCTACTGGCATCTCTTCTACGCTGGCTGCATTGTCAGCGTTTAGCGCTTTACCTTCGTTGATCGCGTCCGTCATCTCACGACAGAAAAGCTGAATCGAACGGATAGCATCATCATTACCAGGGATCGGGTAAGTGATAAGGTCAGGATCACAGTTTGTGTCCAGTGGTGCAACAACTGGGATACCAAGACAACGTGCTTCGTTAACTGCGATGTGCTCTTTAACCGCATCAACGACAAACAGCATGTCCGGAAGTTTTTTCATGTTACGGATACCGCCAAGGTACTGCTCAAGTTTCTCTGCCTGACGAGACAGCATCAGTGCCTCTTTCTTAGTAAGAAGATCGATCTGGCCGTTCTCTTTCATCTGCTCGATGATCTCAAGTTTACGAATCGATTTCTGAATCGTCGGGAAGTTAGTCAGCATTCCGCCCAACCAGCGGTTGTCAACGTACGGCATGCCACATTTGATCGCTGCTTCTTTTACAGATGAACGCGCCTGCTTTTTCGTACCGACGAAAAGAACCGTCTGCCCTTCAGCAGCAGCATCAACAACGATCTGGTATGTGTTACGGAAGTAACGCAATGTTTTTTGAAGATCGATGATGTAGATGTTTTTACGAACACCGAAGATGTACTTTTTCATTTTCGGGTTCCAGCGACGTGTCTGGTGTCCGAAGTGTACACCGCATTCTAATAGGTCTTTCATAGTTACCATAAGAGGTCCTTATTGTTAGCACATTTTGTGCTAGATTTTGATCGGTTTGCTTCAGTATCGCCAGCATCCAGATCTATTATTTCAGACTTTTCTGCACCGATTTTTGGCGTGATACTTGAGATATTTTTCTCATTAAAGAGAGAAAATCGCGTAATTATACCTGAATACTATTAAATCAAAGCTGTCTTCTTGCCGCCGTCATGACTTTTCTTACCCGCCCTATTTACTCTTTGTTACACTCGGAATAGAATGTAACATAATATAATGTGTTGATTTTCAGCTGTTTTAAAAACAAATGAACGGTAAATGGCGATTTTCAGAAAGTTTAAAACTACTTTTATATTACTTTTGTTAATCTGTCCCAAATTCAGGCAAATTATTGCCAAAAAACAAACGGAGATTCATATATGATCAACAAACCTTTACTTGTATCACTAGCAGCTGCAGTACTATTAAGCGGTAATGCGCAGGCAGCATCGATGTACGATCGCATGAGCGAGATGGAAACAGAAATGCAGGCGCTTAAAGCAGAGCTTGAAGCAGTCAAAGCGGCCAAACCGGCAGATGAAGAGGCCGACGCTGAAGCGGAAGAAGAGAGAAAAGAGACTGCCACCGCAATCGAAGCCCAGCTAACAGAGCTTAACAAACGTACGGCAGGAAATGCTCTAAAGTTCGGCGTAGATTTCCGTACAGCCATAGATAACCTCCAATACAAGATGGCGGACGGCTCAAAACAGACAAATGATGCGCTTCTTACCAACCGCCTCTGGTTAAATATGAACTGGTCCGCAACCGAGAACATGAGTTTTACCGGACAACTGGCCTATAACAAAGCGTACGGCAACCGCAGCGGTTTTGCAGGAGGATATCCTGGATTTGAGACATTCGACTGGGTCACCAATGAAAACCCGTATGATGATGTTGTGCGTGTGCGGTCTGCTTACTTCTTCTATAGAAATGACACCTTCCTTGGAACCGACATTCCATGGACTTTCAGTATCGGCCGCCGTCCTTCGACAAACGGTCACCTCATCAACTTGCGTGATGATGATCAGGCTGCGTCACCGATGGGTCACACTATCAATGTCGAGTTCGATGGTCTGAGTTCAAAGTTTACATTGATGGAAAGTATCGGTATGTATGTCAAATTCTGCGCAGGACGCGGGAATTCCAATGCCAATGCAAAATTCTTTACTTTCAACCCAACGTCCGGATCGGTGGCCAGTGCCGCACCGTACGCGACAAATTCAAGTGATATCCCTGACATCGATCTGGCAGGTTTGATCTTCGTTCCTTATAACGACGGACAGTACAGCATCGGTACACAATACTACTATGCTAATAATCTTATCGATGCAAAATTCGGTGCTCCTGTAGGAACAAACCCTAATCCTACCTTCCAAGGTATGGAAGCCGTTGGCGGCTTGCATTCGCTTACGGCCAATTTTGTGATCAACGGCATTGGTGACGGCTGGAGTGATTTTCTTGATGACACCACTTTCTTTGCAAGCGGTGCGGTGAGTATCACCAATCCTAAAGACGGCAAAAGTATGCTTGGTTCAAGCGACTCTCTTAAAGGGTATTCGGGATGGGTAGGCTTACAGTTTCCTTCCCTTATCTCGGATTACGGACGCTGGGGCCTTGAATATAACCAAGGTTCACAAAACTGGCGTTCAATCACCTACGCTGAAGACACGCTTGCCGGTTCAAAAATTGCCGCACGCGGTGCTGCTTACGAAGCCTACTTTACGGAGCCGTTGATCGAAGATGTCTTCAGTTTCCAGCTTCGTTATACGTATATCGACTACAAATATACAGGAAGCAACGGTTTCTTCGGAAGCACAACCGGTACACCTTATTTGATTTCAGACTTGACACCTCAGACAGGAAGTACGGTTACTGTAGATACAGCACAGGATATCCGCGCTTACCTTCGTTACCGTTTCTAGTTGGTTCTGGAAAGGTCCTTCCTTTCCATTCCAACCTGACTATTCTTCTCTTCTCACTTTATATTTCTTAAAATTCATTATATTCTAACCGATTCTTATGCCAGCGTGAAGCGTGAAGCGTGAAGCGATAAGTGTAAAGCGTTGAAGCTGGAATCTATCTATTTTGTCAAGTTTTTTGGTCTTTGCAGGCCAAACCTACAATCCAAATCTTCTGAAATACAGCGGTTCCGGAATCAGGTCCGGAATAACGTGCATCAAACTTTGATTATTATTTAAAACTACTTTTGCAGCTCAGCGAGCTGTTTTTTAACCTCTTCAACATGGACGATCTCGTAAGACTCGCCCTCTTTTTTACGTTTTTGGCGAACTTTAACATTTTCCCAGCCGGCAGCTATCTCGCCTTTTGGGTCGATGATATAGGTCGTACGTACAATCCCCATATACTCTTTGCCGTAATTCTTTTTCATCTGCCAGACACCATACTCTTGCATCATCGTCGTCTCTTCGTCGCTCAGGAGGGTAATACCGAGATCTTGTTTTTCGATAAAGTTCTGGTGCTTCTTCGGCGAGTCCGCACTTACACCCAGAATGATGGCATTGAGCCCGTCAAAGTCCGGCATCTGTGCTGTAAAATCGCAGGCTTCTGTCGTACAACCCGGAGTATTGTCTTTCGGATAAAAATAGAGAACGATCCATTTGCCCTTTAGATCTCGTAGACAGATCTCAACCTCGTCTTGATTCGGCAGACAGAATTCCGGTGCTTTGGTTCCGATTGCTAACATATTCATCTCCTTTAAATCTATAAGGCACCTCTAAAAACCCTAGCCAACCTCAGAGGGAAGACAGAGAGAAGCCCACACTCCGCGTTGATCCTTCTCGCCTTAGCTACGGCTAGGGCTTTAAAAGATCGCCTTGATTGTGAACTTCTCTCTATCTCTGAGGAGGACTAAGGTTTTTAGAGGTGCCCTATACTCATTCGGCATTATATAGAACTTTTTCTAAACGTCAAAATGACATAGACGACCGCAATTAAGATCGCACCACCAAAGAGAATAAGGCTGCCCTCGATCACTGCACTGTGGGCCTTACTCTCAGACGAACCGAACAGATGTCCCACGCCCAGCATAAACCCGACCCAGATAAGATTGGCCGCATAGGTAAAGGGGATAAAATAGCGAAGCGGCATATGCGACAACCCTGCAGGCAGTGAGATATATTGGCCCAGTCCGGGAGTGAGCGGCGCGACAAATACAGATATGCTGCCGTGTGATTGAAAAAAGGCGGTCACCTTATCGATAAAAGCGGTTTTCCTGGAAAGTAGTTTTTTTATGATGACTCTGGCAAAAAAGTAGTTAATGAGCGCCCCGCTCAAACTGCCAAGGGAAGCGCTTAAAAGCAGAAGCAGATAACTCATCTGGCCCTGGGACGCCAAATACCCTGCCGGCACCAGCACCAGCTCGCTCGGTACCGGAATAAAAGTACCTACGATGACCATATAGAAATAGATACCGATGTATCCCATTCCCGATGTCAGTGAGAGTAAAAAAGCAATGACTGACTCTAACATTCCAAACTGTTCTCATCAAAGACTTTGCCGGGAAACTTCTCGATGAAAAGATCGGCCGCTACGCCGTTGCCTCTTTTTATCTCTTTTCCCTCCCCGTTTAAAATAGGCGTCGTGCCCAGGCCGCAGCTTGGTGATTTGGATTTCAGAACAATAATATCAGCATCAGGATGGGCTTCTATCATTTTTTGTGTCTGACGCTTCAATGCCGTGGTCACCTCAACTTTACTGTTGTCAGTGATCACCTTATATTTGCCATCGACTTCAATAACAGAAATACGTTCACGCGGTGTCCCCATAACGGGGTCTTCGGGACAGAACGGAATGATCTCGTACGCTTTAAGGGCCTCCATCACGCTGCTGTTTGCTTTGGTGGTTCCGTCATAACGCACCGTCTCGCCCAGCAGACAGGCTGAGACTATCACTTTTTTCTTACGCATTGGCAATCCTATCTTATCTTACTTTATCCGATGAAAATGCCCATTCAGGGCATTTTTCACTCGGCATAGCATCATAGCGAACCGGTTCATCCAGCAGACATGCCGCAACAACCGCTTTTTTCTTACACATTTATATCCCTCTCTATCTTTTCATTCTCAGATATTATGAACTGCATCCTCTACCTTTGCGTAGAAAGAGACGCCGTCAAAGCTGTGTGTCTTATTAAGCTTCATCAATTTATTCTTATGTTTCTCTTTTGAGACTATCTTGACATTAATATCATCTTTTTTCAATTTGAGAATCAGGTTCTCCAGTGAAAAAATCGCGGTAAGATCGATGAACGGAACATCGACAATATCAATTATAATCGTCTTTGTATCAAGAATAGAGTTGACACGGCTTTCAAATACCGTACTGGACCCAAAGAAAAAAGCCCCGGTGATCTTGATGATCCTGGTCTGCTTATCCTTCAGCGCATGACTGCTGTCTGTATTACTGTCACTATCGAGAACTATCTGCGTCTCTTTTGTGATCCGGTAGACGATAAGCAGCGACGCCAGGACAATACCGACACCGACAGCCGTGATCAGATCTACGAAGACAGTTACCAAAAACACGCTGACCATTACTGCCAGATCATTTCGGGGAATCTTGTTCCAGACTTCCAGAAGCCTGAAATCGAGAATATCGATTCCCACTTTTATCAGAATACCCGCCAGAATCGCCAATGGGATCTGTGAAGCCAACGGAGCGATAAAGAGAACGACCAGCAAAAGAGTCACAGCATGTATCATACCAGAGAGCCTGCTCGTTCCCCCGCTTTTCACATTTATGACGGTTCTCATTGTAGCGCCGGCGCCGGGCACTGCGCCGACAAAGGAGCAAAGCGCATTGCCTATCCCCTGGCCGAGCAGCTCCCGGTCAGGGTTATGCCTGCTTTGCGTAAGTGAGTCGGCTACTATCGACGTCAGTAAGGTATCTATGGTACCCAGGACCGCAAGGGTAAAGGCCAGGGTGATGATGACTCTATAATCCTCGAAATTGAGCGACGGAAGGACAATATCCGGCAGCGTTGTCGGAATTTCGCCAATAACAGGTACCTGTAAATTGAGATAGACACTTATCGGGGTCAATACGACCAGTGCAATTAACGGGGTCGGAATGATCTTCGAGATCCTCGCCGGCGTCAAAAACATAATGGCAAGAGTGGCTGTTGCCAATGCAAAGGTCCACGGATTTGCCTGTAACAGATGTGAAGGCAGTGTCACCAATATGTGCACGACCGAAGCATCACTCTCCAGACCCAGATAGGGATTGATCTGCAAGATGATAATAATAATACCGATACCGCTCATGAAACCGGAGATGACCGGGTAGGGAATATATTGTATAAACCTGCCTATTTTTATCAATCCGAACAGAATCTGAAAAATGCCCGCCAAAAGAACGACCGTTGCAATCAGATTGATATCGCTGTGCAGAGTAATGACTGCGGAAGCGATGATGACAGTCATGGGCCCGGTCGGACCTGAGATCTGGGTAGGCGTACCCCCGAACAATGAAGCAAAAAAGCCTAAAATGATCGCACCATAGATCCCTGCCGCAGCCCCCAAGCCGCTCGCAACTCCAAAAGCCAGACCAAGAGGAAGGGCGATAATGGCAGCCGTTACCCCGCCAAATAGGTTTCCCTGCAGATTGAATGCCTGTTTCAATGGGTAATCTCCTTTTACATCTGACGGTAGTCGGTTATTGCCGTGTTTAATTGATAAGTTGTTCTACAGAGGCTTACTTGCGAAAGTGACAGACCGGAGCATTTCAGACTGAAGATGCCGCAGTACCATCATGACAATACAAAGCGGAATTTGCATTGTCATATTTTAAGTGCACAAGAGTACTAAGTAAGCGATAATATCCCGCTTAAAATTCTTACGGACAAGAGAGAAAGAATCTAGCAGAAACCGTTTAACATATGACCACGGATTTAATCTCCGTCATCTCTTCTATCGCAAATTTAGGGCCTTCTCTTCCGACACCGCTGAGCTTCACCCCGCCGTAAGGCTGAATGTCAAAACGGAGTGTCGGCATGTCGTTAATAACGATCCCGCCGGCTTCAAGTTCATCGATAGCACGCTGCGTTAATGCGAGATCATTGGTAAAAATGGAAAACTGCAGCCCGTAAGGCGAGTTGTTCATCCTAGGCGCCGCATCATCAAAGCCGTTTACCTTGACCAGCGAGACGATCGGGGCGAACACCTCTTCGCAGACAATAGCCATATCGTCAGTGACATCGACCATCACCGTCGGGTGAAACATCGTTCCTTCGCATTTTATATCTGTCACCGGGCGCGCCCCTTCTTCGATGGCAGACTTTACCCAGGAGAGGGCCCGCTGTGCCGACTCTTCATTGATCAGTGGGCCCATAAAGGTCGCTTCGTCGTAAGGCGAGCCTACTGCCAGTTTTTTGGTCTCATCGGCCATCTTCTGCGCAAACACCTCATACACTGACGCGTCGACATAGATACGCTGCAGCGAGATACAGACCTGTCCGGAGTTGACAAAGGCACCAAGAGCACAACGGGAGGCCGCAAGATCAAGGTCGGCACTTTTGTCGATATAGGTCGCCGCATTGCCGCCGAGTTCCAGACTCACTTTTTTGATCCCCGCCGACTTGGTAATGATATTACCGACCGGTACCGAACCGGTAAAACTGATCACGCGGGGAATATCCGACCCGACCAGTGCAGAACCCACCTCGGCATCGCCGTAGACCACACTGAGTGCATCTTTGACCGCATATTCGCTTTCGATAAACATCTTGGCAAATTTATACGCGGTGAGCGGGGCTTCAGGCGTCGGCTTCAAGACCACCGTATTGCCTGCGACCAAGGCCGGCGCCAGCTTGTGGGCAACAAGGTTCAACGGAAAATTGAATGGGGTGATCGCCGCCACAACACCGACCGGTACTCTTTTGAAAAAGGCCAACGCCTTTTTGCCGCTTGGCATTGCATCTGTATTGATCGTCTCGCCATGCATAGTCCGCATCGTCTCCGCCGAAAGCGTCACCGTCTCGATGCAGCGGTCAACCTCAAGGCGTGCAAAGGCGATCGGTTTACCCACTTCATCGGTGATGGTACGGGCCAGATCTTCTCTGTTCTGCCGCAGCTTATCCGCCACATCCAGCAGCCATGCACAGCGCTGTGAAAGGGGTGATGCTTTTGCCGAAGCCGCCGCATTTTTAGCGATCTCCAGTGCTTTTTTTGTCTCTTCTGCACCGCAGAGCGCTGCTTTGGAAACCACTTCGCCGCTGTAGGGACTTAGACGCTCACTGAAGCTTGCCGTCTCAGCTTCAGTAGAGCCGAAAAATATCTTTGCAATCATCATAATCCTTCAAAAATCATCGCACTATTCTACCATCTTTCTATTTTAGAGCTAAACGGTATGATTCAGCCGCCGCATTTTTTTAACATCTTTTTTACTAAAAGCGCCCTAAAATTACACAATAAATAAACAAGGTACCTTATGAACTTAACGATCACCCCTTCACGTTTAGGCGATAGACCGCCTGTCACCAAAGCCTACCCTGAATTTCTACAGCAGGTCGGTGAAGAACGTTTTAGAAAACTCATCTCCGACCACTACGAACTGCTGAAAACAAGCGAGATCAAACATCTTTTTCCTATCGACAGCCCTGAGGCGTTCGCAGCTGCCAAGAAGCATGCTGCCGACTTTATGATCCAGATCTGCGGCGGGCCTGCCTACTTTAACGCCTCACGCGGAGCACCTATGATGGGAAACCGCCATGCTCCGTTTGCCATCACGGCTGAAGCGCGTGTTATCTGGCTGCAGTTTTATGCCAAACTGCTTGCCGAACTCGTCGAAGACGGGGTCTCTGAGGAGAACATTGAGTCTTTCTGGCGTTATCTTGAAGTCTTTTCCAAACACATGGTCAATACACCTTCAAATACTTTTAAACTTTAGTCCAAAATCATCAGGCTCAATGTTTCCGTTTTTCTTTAGGAGTGCGGCGGTTTACATCCTAAAACTCCGGGCAGCCGCCCCGCTGTCTCAGGCTCTCGAATTAACAGGAAGCTAATAACTTTTTAGATAGAATCACGTTAAATTTACAAAGAATAAAACCAAATCAGGAATGCTCTATGGACGCTGCAAAAACTATCTGGATGAATGGCAAGTTTATCCCTTGGGATGATGCCAAAACCCATGTTCTTTCACACACGATCCACTACGGAAACGGTGTCATCGAAGGGACAAAAGCTTATAAAACGGCTAAAGGCTATGCGATCTTTCGTCTGAATGATCACACAAAACGACTTTTTGAGTCAGCTAAGATGACACTTATCAACATACCCTATACTGTCGAAGAGCTTAACCGCGCGCAGATCGAATTGATCCGTAGAAATGAGTTTACCGGAGACAACGTGTATATCCGTCCTTTTGCTTTCTTAGGGTACGGCGTTATGGGTGTCTATCATAAAGATGCCCCGGTCGAAACTGTACTTGCCGCCTGGGAATGGGGCGCTTATCTTGGCGAAGAAGGTCTTAAACGCGGTATCCGACTTAAGATCTCCTCTATCAACCGTCCTTCCAATACCTCTAATATGGGTAAGGCCAAAGCAACTGCGAACTATCTCAACTCCCAGATGGCAAAATACGAGGCTATCGAGTGCGGGTATGACGAAGGGCTTTTGCTGGATGACCAGGGCTATGTAGCAGAAGCGACCGGTGCGGCCTTTTTTATGATTCGCGATGGCAAACTGATCACACCGGCTAGCGACAATGCCTTAGAGTCGATCACGCAAAAAATGGTCGTCGAGATGGCCGAAGATATGGGTATCGAAGTGATTCGCCGCCGTGTTACCCGCGAAGAGATCTACATCGCGGATGAAGCATTTTTAGCGGGAACGGCGGCAGAGGTAACGCCGGTGCGAGAAGTCGACGGCCGTATCATAGGCTCAGGAGTGCGCGGACCGCTTACAGAAAAGATCCAAAGTGGCTATTATGATATCGTCTTTGGACGTAATCCTAAATTCGACCACTATTTGACTTATATTTAATCAAATAAAAAAACTTATAACATGGAGAAGTAATGGCATCTGATATGAACGACTATTTCAATAAAAAGAAAAGTGGTAGCAACAATTCAAGCAACAACAACGGGTTTAACGTCCCAAAACCGCCCAAGATAGACTTTAACTTCGGCGGCGGGAAAGCCGGCATCATCTATTTTATCGGAGGCATCCTTCTTCTGTTGATCCTGGCAAAACCTTTTGTCGTCATTACAGAGGGTGAACGCGGTATTTTGGCGACAAACGGAAAATATGAGGCTCAGGCCCTGCTTCCTGGTCTTCACTTCATCATCCCGGTGATCCAAAAAGTCTATATTGTCGATACGAAAGTGCGGATTATCAATTATGCAAGCCGTATTGAACGTACTGCTACAACCGGAGACGGCATCGAGATCAAGCCGGCCATTACCGTTCTGGACAAACGCGGTCTTCCCGTCTCTATCGAGCTGACGATACAGTATCGCCTGAATGCAGAATACGCGGCACAGACTATCTCCAACTGGGGCTTCAGCTGGGAAGAGAAGATCATCAATCCTGTTGTGCGTGACGTCGTGCGCAATGTCATCGGTAACTATGAAGCAGAGGCGCTCCCGACTCAGCGTAATGCTATCGCAGCTGCCATTGAACTTGGAATGACGAAGAGTATTTCAAGTCTCCAGAACACACCGGCTGAGCTTCAGTCGGTCCAACTTCGCGAGATCGTTCTGCCGACAAAGGTAAAAGATCAGATCGAACGTGTTCAGCTTGCAAAACAGCAGGTCCAGCAGGCCGAGCAAGAGGTCGCAAAAGCAAAGCAGGATGCGCTTAAACGCGCCGCTGAAGCTCAGGGACTTGCAGATGCCGTGAAAATCGAAGCTACCGGTAAGGCACAGGCGATCACTATCGAAGCCGACGCCAAAGCGAAAGCCAACCTGTTGATTGCACGTTCGCTGACAACACAGCTGCTTCAGCTTGAGCAGATCCAGGTCCAAGGGAAGTTCAATGAGGCGCTTAGCGTAAACAAAGATGCGAAGATCTTTTTGACTCCCGGCGGTTCAACACCGAACATCTGGGTTGACACAAAAGACGCCCGCAAACAGTCAAGCGTTAACTAAAACAAGGAAGAGAAAAGAGGAAATTGATAGAGTAACTATCATCTCGCTTGCGAACCTCGCTCTTTACTCTCCCCAACCCACTCCAAAAGTAATAAAGAAGAAAATATGCAAGAGATACTGAATCGCGTCGATTGGGAAAAATCGGAACTGCTACCTGTTATCGTGCAAGAGAGCAGCACCAATGAAGTGCTGATGATGGCCTATATGAACAGAGAATCCCTTCAACTCTCGCTCGAGACCAAACTGGCACACTACTTCTCCCGTTCCAAGCAGCGCATCTGGAAAAAGGGCGAAAGCTCAAACCACCTTCAGCATATCCAATCTTTTATGATCGACTGCGATAACGACACACTGCTTATCAAGGTCATACAAGACGGTGTGGCCTGCCATACCGGCCGCAAGTCCTGTTTCTTCACAGAGCTGGAGTCCGGCGATGCAACAATAGCCAAGAGTGTCGAAACCGATGCCATGTACGGGGTTATCGATACCCTTTACCACACCATCCTCGATCGCAAACATGCCGATCCGGAAAGCTCATGGACGGCGAAACTCTTTAGCAAAGGTGAGAATGAGATCCTGAAAAAGGTCGTCGAAGAGGCAGGCGAGTTCAGCTTTGCCGTCAAAGACGGCAATGAAGAGGAGATCATCTACGAGTGTGCCGACCTCACCTACCATGTCATGGTCGCTCTCGGCTACCGGAACATCTCTCCGGACCGCATCAAGCAGGAGCTTGCCCGCCGTTTCGGCCTCAGCGGAATAGCAGAGAAAGCGGGAAGAGTTAAGCGTTAAGAAAGGTGGCGATACCCGAAGGGGCAGACCCAGCTCACCTGCTACCAAACTGAACTGGCAAAAGTTTCAGATTTGGTGCAGATTGTGCCGAAGTGAACCCGAAGGCGCACTGGTGTGCGTCGAGAGGTGAACTTCGGTGCAAGATGTGCCGAAGCTGGAACTTTGGCTAGTATTTTAATCCTACTTTTTTTAGCGCCGCGTTGATGTTTCTTACCTGCCGGTTTTTATCGCGGCACCACTCCGGCGAGATCAGACTCTCATCATTGATTCCCGCCGTTATACGCTGAACGCTGACATGTTCCGGCTTCATCTGCAACGCCTGCACAAGGACATCAAGATAGTCCTCTTCACTGATCGGGGTAAACTCGCCGCGGGCATACTCATTGGCAAGTGCCGTTCTTTTCACGACATACAACGAGTGGTATTTGACGGAGTCGATACCCCATTCATAGGCCTCTTTTGCCGTCTCCAGCATCATCTTTTTATCTTCACCCGGCAGACCGAAGATAAGATGCCCGCAGACGTTAAGACCCGCTTCTTTTGACTTGATGATCCACTCTTTTACATTCTGGACATCATGGCCGCGGTTGATACGTTCCAGGGTCTCGTCATAAACAGACTGAATACCGAATTCGATCCATATCTCTTTCTCTTTGGCAAGCGCTGAAAGATAATCAAGTGTCTGCTGGCTGACCGAATCCGATCGTGTCCCGATGCTCAGTCCGACAACATCGTCAAAAGAGAGCGCCTCGTCATAAAGCGCTCTTAGTGTTTCAAAAGGGGCATAAGTGTTGGTAAAAGATTGGAAATAGACCAGAAACTTTGTCGCCCCGTACTCTCTGCGAAGACGCTTGCTTAAAGCATCAAACTGCATTTTAAGCTGCAACAGCTGTTTTTCCAGATAAGGGTTCTCTTTGGATTCAAGGTTGAGATAAAAGCCTTTCAGGGGCTTGACCTGATCTAGGCTTGCGCTGAATGATTCATTCTCGCAGAAGGTACATCCTCCTTTCGCCACAGTTCCATCGATGTTGGGACAGGTAAAACCGGAGATGGCCACACCTACTTTATATACCTTTTCGCCAAATTTGTTTTTGAGGTATGAACCGTAGGTGAAGATCTGTTGAGAATTCATCTTATTCACTGCTTATACGATATATTCGCCGGTAAAACATGCTGTACAGTAGTTATCGCCTTCTGAAAGAACGCTTCGCATCAGGGCAGCGGTACTGAGATAGGCTAAAGAGTCTGCTTCGATAAAGTCACAGATCTCCTGCACACTCATATTGGCCGCGATCAGCTTATCTTTATTGGGTGTATCGACACCGTAGAAGCATGGGTCGGTCGTCGGCGGGCTGGAGATACGCATATGTACCTCAGCTGCGCCTGCCTCTTTCAACATTCTGATGATCCGGCGTGACGTAGTTCCTCGTACAATAGAATCATCGACGACGATGATGCGTTTGCCTTTGATGAGATCAGAAATCGGTGAAAGCTTCATCTTCACTTTCAGATCACGCATCTCCTGGGTCGGCTCGATAAAGGTACGTCCGATATAGTGGTTGCGCATGATCCCCATCTCATAAGGAATACCGCTCTCCTGCGAATAGCCGATAGCAGCAGGAACGCCTCCGTCCGGAACGGGTACGATCATGTCTGCATCAATAGGCTGTACTTTTGCCAGTTCGACTCCCATGTTTTTGCGTTTTTGATAGACATTACGCCCAAACACCATAGAGTCAGGACGCGCAAAATAGACATATTCGAAGATACAGTGCTTTGGTGTCGATTCATATACTTTGACTGATTGCGGGGTCTTGCCTTTTTCAAAGACCAACAGCTCGCCCGGTTCCACTTCCCGTATATACTCTGCACCGATAAGATCAAAAGCACATGTCTCCGAAGCGACCACATAACCATCACCGATACGGCCCAGGCTCAACGGACGGAAACCGAAACGGTCACGCATGGCAAACATCTTGGTACGACTTAAAAAGACGAGGGAGTAGGCCCCTTCGATCTTTTTAACGGCATCGACAATACGGTCCTGCAGCTTTTCCTGATTGCTTCTGGCAATAAGGTGGATCAGATTTTCGGTATCCATTGAACTTTGGAAAATCGCACCCTGCTTGATCAGTTCCTGACGGACTTCCTGGTGATTGGTCAGATTGCCGTTATGCACGATGGAGAGTTGTCCAAGGTCATAATTGGCATGGACAGGTTGTGCATCCAGAATGGAGTCATCGCCTGCGGTAGAGTAGCGGGTGTGCCCGATTGCCATATGGCCTTTCAGTGTTTCAAGTTCAGGCTCTCCGAAGACTTGCGTGACAAGCCCGCGGTCTTTGATTGTATGAAGACGCTCTCCGTCACCGGAACTGATTCCTGCCGCCTCTTGCCCTCGATGTTGCATCGCATGCAAAGAAAAATAGGCCAGTTTGGAAGCCGCTTCATGGTTAAAGATACCGACAACCGCACACTTTTCATTCAAATTTTCGCGCATTAGTTTTCCTCTTTATATTTCCAGACAATCAGCAATGCTGTAAAGCCCGCTCTCTTTGTCAGCCAGCCACAGTGCCGCACGGATCGCCCCTTTGGAGAAGGTGTTGCGGCTGGTAGCAGTATGGTTCAGTTCGATAAACTCACCGTCGTTGTAAAAACCGACGGTATGGCGGCCCACAATGTCGCCACCCCTCAGTGCCATTACGGCGATCTCGTCGCCTGTACGCTCGCCGATATTGCCGTTACGCCCGCTGACACGCACTCTGTCAAGGTCTAACCCCCGCCCTGCCGCTGCAGATGCGGCCAATGTCAGTGCCGTTCCGCTCGGGGCATCTTTTTTATGACGGTGATGCATCTCAACGATCTCTATATCAAAACCATCCAGCGTCTTGGCTGCCGTGTTGACCAGTTTGTTCAACATCGCTACGCCCAGTGACATATTGGTTGCATGCAGCAGAGGCATCTGTTCACTCACTGTTTTAAGTAGGTTGAGTTGATGTTCATCGAATCCCGTTGTCCCCGAGACGATCGGTTTAGGGTTTTTAAGCAGCTCTTCCAAAAGAGTCTGTGCCGCTTCAGGCAGTGAAAAGTCGATGACGATATCACAATGTTCCAGGAATGTTGCCACGTCATTGGTAACAGTGATACTCTCAAGAAGCGGAAAAGTCAGCTCTTTTCGAATATGTATGACACTGAGTTCGATACCATCTGCCTTGGCAAGATCTTCGATCAATAGACGGCCGACACGTCCGCTGGCCCCGTATACACCTGCTTTTAACATTTCATACCTCTAATTTAATTTTTCATCTACAAAAGAGATTGCCTGCAGTGCTGCGACTGCGCCGTCTCCTGCAGCTGAGACCACCTGCTTCGGTGCCGCCACGCGCATATCGCCAACGGCATACAAGCCTGGCACCGATGTGCGCATCGAGATGTCAACCATTACTTCACCCGACTCTGTCATCTCACATAAAAAACTGCCGTCTTCCTGCATAAGGACCTGATTGTTGACATTGTTACCGACAAAGACAAAAACGCCGGGAACATCTATCTGGCGCGTCGAGCCGTCTTTAAAAACGACTTTCAATCCGACTACGCCCATCGTGTCTCCGAGCACTTCATCAGGGGAGGCATTCAGGATCAGTTCGATGTTCTTAGTGTTATGGATACGCGCTATTGTGTTTGGCGATGCGCGGAAGTTATCTCGGCGGTGGACAAGATAGACCTTTGAACAGATCTTTGCCAAATAGAGTGCTTCTTCAAGCGCCGTATCACCGCCACCGATAACCGCTACCTCTTTTCCTTTGTAAAAGAAGCCGTCACAGGTTGCACAGGTGCTGACACCTTTTCCGAAAAGCTGGTCCTCGCCTTTAAATCCGGCCCGTTTCGGTGTCGACCCGGTCCCTACGATGACAGAGTATGCTTCTTCTGTATCACCGTTTTCTTTGAGGATAACGAAGGTACCGTCCTCTTTTTGGCTGATGCGCTTGACCTCGACCATCTCATGTTTCAGACCAAAACGCTGGCACTGTTCAGGCCATGGCATCATCAGATCCATACCGGTGATCTCACCGGTCACGCCAGGATAGTTTTCAATCTCCGAACTCTGTGTGATCTGTCCGCCGGGCATACCCTTTTCGAACATTGTCACTTCTGCCAAGCCGCCACGAGTTGCATAAAGTCCTGCAGTCAGACCAGCCGGTCCGCCACCAATAATCGCACAATCCAACATACATGGTCCTTTTATACTTTTTCATTCGAATTTTGTATGAAATAATACCCGTTTACTACTAAAGAGACTCTTTGTTAAATGAATGAATAAGATTAGATAAAGTTTAGAAAACAGAAAGTTGCCAAAAATGACAAATCGATAAAGTGCAGCACCGCCAATATTTTGGCATATAAAAACCGAAGGGTTGCTACCCTTCGCTTATCAGACTATCTTAACAAAAAACTAAAGATTATAAAAGTGCATTGATCTTCGAAGCAAACGCATCTTTAGAAGCTGCGCCTACCATTGTATCAACCTGCTTTCCGTCTTTAAAGAAGATGATAGTCGGAATAGAACGAACGCCGTATTTAACAGCAATATCTTGCTCTTCGTCAGTGTTGACTTTAACGATCTTAGCCTTGCCCTCAAAGTCTGCTGCAAGTTCTTCTACTACCGGCGCGATCATGCGACATGGCCCACACCAAGGAGCCCAGAAGTCTACCATTGTTACGCCTTCAGCGATTGTTGCATCGAAATCTGCAGATGTAGCTTCAATATATTTTGCCATAAGATTACCTCTTGTCATGAATTTATGTTAAGTATTATATCTTTAATCAGTTAATTTTTCATTTGCATATTGTTATTGTATGTTACAAAACAATATAAGTGTTACCTTCTGAGATATAAATTAGAGGGATTTTATCTTATTTGAAAGCTGCAATCAATGCTTGTATAAACTATTTTATATTTTTAAGTTTACTTCAAGGGCTTTCAAACATACGTAACTTTTTTACAGTGAAATGCTGTTTGTCAGCTCTTATCTTTGAGAAAATTTTACAATGTAATGTTTTCTAAAAGCGTCACCTCGTCGGGTGTCACGACCATCCCGTCAACGCAGTACTCTATGTCCAGTCTGTTTTTTTTAAGATAGCTCTGGACCGTGAGCAAAAGACGGTGCAGTTTAGTGGGTGTAATATTTTGAACAGCCGCCTCATAATCATTCGCACTTTTAACTTCGACAAAGTGAAGCACCTCGTCTTTCAACGCGATGATATCGATCTCGCCGAACCTGCTGTAGACATTGCGGTCGATAATATCGAAGCCTGCGGAGCGGAGATAGCGGCAGGCCTTCTCCTCGGCCGCATTTCCCTTACTACGGCTCATATATGATGCCTCCGCAAGGGAATGATGGACGGGGTTGAAACAGAAACTGCGGGGCAAGAAAAACTTTAGTGCCCCTCATCCGTTCAGCCTTCGAAAGGGATCACTTCGACCTTGATCGACTTGAATGCAGCGGTCAGGATCAGTTCGTCGCGTTTGTCGCCGAAGATCGCATTAATACGGGACTTGGCATGATGAAAGGTCGTAAACAGTGTTTTCGGTTTGACCTTATCGGTCAGTTTGACACGCAGCGGTTCCGTCTGTCCGTACTCTGTTTTCAAGATAACATATTCGGTCGCAAAGTCAGCGGCATCCTCTTCATGCGCCAAAAGCACATCTTCTTCATAGCGGTGGTTGAGCTTCTCGCTCTCTTTCGTCTGGGCCGCATTATTATAATGGGCCAGGGTACGCCCTGTCGTAAGGTGGTAGCCTTCACAGCGCCCTTCGCGCAGCTCCTGGATCTGACCGCGCTCTTTATACTGGTGGTAGTGGAACTCGCCCAGGCCGTCTTCTGTTCTGAAATCCAGCAGGTGCAGGATCGGCGTGTCTTCGTTGTAGACCGGCCACTGCAGACCGCGTTTGCGGTGGCGTTCCAACCTTAGGTACGATGCCCCACTGAAACGTCGATGCGCGACTTCACGGACTTCATCCCAGACCGCAGAGCTGTCTTTGTAATCGTAGCTTCCGCCCATCTTGTTATCGAGCATCTGGATCACTTCCCAGTCATCCGGAAGATCGCTCTGCACCAGGGGCTGTGAAAGGTGCAGACGCCGCATCGCGTTGACATAGACCCCTGTTTTTTCGTATGCCGATTTCACCCCGATGACGATGTCAGCCCGTTTTGCGACATCATTCATCATGATCTCCTGTACCATCAAAAACTCCAGGTTTTCAAAAGCCTTGTCGATCTTGTTAAGGTTCGGATGAATATGGGTGATGTCTTCACCCATATTCAAGATCGCTTTCAGGCGTCCTTCCAGCATCTCGTCGACAAGCTCGGGTGTCATCAGGCCGATCTCTTTGGGTACCTGGTAATCAGGGTCAAAATAGGGCAGACAGCCCATATCGCAGGCTCCCTGAACATTATTCTGCCCCCGAAGCGGCATCAGACCTGCGCCGCGTTTGCCGATATTGCCGGTAATCAGGGCAAGATGGGTAAGGGCCATAACGGCGTAAGAGCCGTCAAGATGTTCCGTAATACCCAGCCCCCAGAAGATCATCGACCGCTTCACCGCATATTCGCGGGCAATATTCGGGATCTGTTTGGCAAGATACTCATACCCTTTGACATCATGAAAATAGTCCGGATTTGCGTAGGGGTCGTTTAAGATCTTCTCTTTGTACTCTTCAAACCACTTTGTCCGTGTCGCGATGAACTCTTTGTCGTAGAGCTCTTCTTCGATGATAATATATGCCATCATATTCAAGATAAGCAGGTTCGCTTCGTGCGGGATGATCACTTTATGCTTGGCATACTTCATCAATTTGATCTCGCGAACGTCGATAACGGCGATGTTGTCTTTGTTGTGTGCGACATCGATCATGCGGTTGGCGACGATCGGGTGGGCCTCGGTCGTGTTGGAACCGATGACGATCATGAATTCTGTCTCATAAATGTCGTTGTACGGATTGGTCGCAGCCCCTTCACCGATAGTGGTACGCATCCCTTTCAGACTTGGTGAGTGGCAGACGCGGGCACAGTTGTCCACGTGCGGCGAATTCATGGTGTGGCGGGTAAATTTCTGGAAAAGGTAGGCACTTTCGCAAGAGGTCCTTGCCCCGCCGATGGCGGCAAAACTGTGACGCCCGTATTTCTCTTTTATCTCTTTGAGCTTCATGGTCGCTGCCGTCGTCGCACTGTCGATGTCCGTTGTATACCAGACGTCGTCCAGCTCTTGCAGCGACGCGGAGATCGCTTCTTTGATCTGCGGATTTTTTGCTAAAAAGCTCTTTCTGACGCGGGGTTCTCTGACGCGGTTGTCTGCCGTGACAAAGTCAAAACCGTATTTGCCTTTGATGCAGAGTTTCCCCTGGGAGACATATCCGTCCTTCGCCGCATAGATCTTCTGGATCTTGTTGTCTTTTACCTCGCCGACGATATCGCAGCCTACGCCGCAATACGTACAGACACTATCGATTGCTGTCATTTTTTTTGCCTAATGAGTTGATTAAAATAGTAAAAACTACAATCTGCATGATCGATTATATTGTTCACTATTTTAGAGAGCTAGTTTACAGTGTAGAGACTTAATTAGCGTGAAAGCCGTCAAAACCCGAAAGGGTTTAAACAATTTATAAGTCTGGCGGATAAGGAGTAAATGCTATCTTTTTAGAGAGAAAATTTCACCCGCAGTGCCAGAAGCGGCTGCAGATAAAAAACCGTCAAACGATCCGGATCATGACCGGTTTAGCCATCACAAAGTCAAGGTTTTCAATAACGTTGAGCACATCCTGTATGTTGCGCTCGACCGCCATATGCGTCGAAAGAAGAAGATTGACCGATGTTGAATCCGAAGGGCGCTGCAGGATCGTCTCGATAGAGATGTCATGCTCGCCGAAAAGTGCGGTGATCTTGGCCAGTACACCCGGTTTGTCTATGACGTTGAAACGCAGGTAATACTTCGATACGATCGCATCTTTGGCTTTAAGTGTCAAGCCGTGTTCAAGAGGCTTATTGAAGCCGAGCATCGGTGTCGATTTCCCCGAACGGGCGATATCGATGATATTCGCCACAACGGCGCTCGCCGTAGCATCGCCGCCGGCACCCGGCCCATAGTAGAGCGTCTCCCCTACTTTATCGCCGACAACACTGATAGCGTTCATGACCCCGTCTATCTTTGCGATCATCTTCTCTTTGGAGATCAAAGCTGCATGCACACGAAGTTCGACCTCGTCGCCGTCGCGTTTGGAAATACCGAGGAGCTTTAAGGCATATCCGAACTCTTTGGCAAAGGCGATGTCATCCTGGGTGACATTTTCGATCCCCTCGATCAGAATATCTTCCGGTTTGGCATCGATCCCGTAAGCGATAGAGGCCAGGATAAGCAGTTTGTGCGCCGTATCGAAACCGCCGACATCAAAGGTCGGATCAGCTTCAGCGTAACCGAGCTCCTGGGACTCTTTCAAGATGGCATCATAAGCAACACCGTCGTTCGTCATCTTGGTCAACATATAGTTGCAGGTTCCGTTCAGAATACCGACGATCGATTCGATATGATTGGCCGAAAGACCGTCGCGCAGAGCATTGATGATCGGGATACCGCCGGCAACGCTCGCTTCGAACTCGAACGGCAGATCTTTGGCGATGTCCTGCAGCTCATAGCGGTGATATGCCAAAAGTGCTTTGTTCGCAGTCACCACGGCCTTGCCGTTGAGCAGCGCAGTCTTGACCACTTCAAATGCCTCTTCCACGCCGCCCATCAGCTCAACGACCACATCGATCTCAGGGTCGTTGACGATATCGTACGGGTTGTCCGAAAGTTTGATATTTAAGCCGCGCTCTTTCGAAAGATTCTTGACTACGCCCGAAGTGACAACCACCTCATGCCCGGCCCGGGCAGTGATCATCTCTTTGTTGTCGTTAAGAATTTTTACGACTGAAGTCCCAACAGTACCGACACCGATCACACCGACTTTGATCATTAAGCGTTACCCTCAAACTGTTTCAAGAAGTTTTTAATATTTTTGGCGGCCTGACGGATCCGGTTCTCGTTCTCTATCAATGCGATGCGGACATACCCCTCGCCGTACTCGCCGAAACCGATGCCCGGCGCAACTGCTACCTGTGCTTCGACCAAGAGGCGTTTAGAGAACTCTAAAGAGCCCAGGTGTGCTGCACATTCAGGTATCTTCGCCCATACAAACATCGTAGACTCATTTTTCTGAATCGTCCAACCTGCGCGGTCAAAGGCTTCGATCAGGATATCCTGACGCGTCTCATACTTGTGTACGATCTCGTCAACACAGGTCTGGTCACCGTTAAGTGCGATTGTAGCTGCGACCTGGATCGGTGTAAACATCCCGTAATCCAGCCACGATTTGATCTTTTGAAGCGCACCGATCAGTTTTTTGTTTCCGACAAAGAACCCGACACGCCATCCCGCCATATTGTAAGACTTCGAAAGGGTAAAAGACTCTACCGCAACATCTTTTGCCCCCGGTACCGACATGATCGAAGGTGTTTTATAGCCTCTGAACGTGATATCGCCGTAGGCGATATCCGAGATGATGTAAAAACGCTCTTTTTTAGCCAAAGCAACCAGACGCGTATAAAACTCCGGTGTTACCGTCGCTGTCGACGGGTTGTGCGGAAAATTCACCAGCACATATTTAGGCTTCGGAAACGAATCTTTGAAAGCGGTGTCCAGGTACTCAAAGAACTTGTCTTCATCGACTCTGTACTCCTCATCATACGGCAGAGGCATCTTCTGTACATTACCGCCGGCAAGGATAAATGCATAGGAGTGTATCGGATAGGTCGGATCCGGTACAACCGTCACATCGCCCGGATTGGTGATCGCGTAGGCAAGGTGGGCGTAACCCTCTTTGGAACCCATCGTTGCGACGGCTTCCGTTTCAGGGTCCAGTTCGACGTCATATCGGCGTTTATACCAGTCACAGATCGCCAGTCGCAGCTTGTAGATCCCTTTGGAGTTCGAGTACCCGTGCGTCTTTGTCTTTTTGGCTGACTCAAGCAGCTTTTCACGAATATGCTCCGGCGTATCGCCATCAGGATTCCCCATCGAAAAGTCGATCACATCTGCACCTGCTCGGCGCTCAGCCATCTTTAGATCATTGACCTCTGCAAAAACATATTTCGGCAATCTCTTAATGCGGTCAAATTGAATCTCATCAAACATATTTTCTCCTATTTTTTCCCTGATGGGCTAAATTCTAATCCATATCTAATATTGGTAATCGTGTAAAGATCACTCACTCTTATATAGCGGGTCTCTTGCGGGAGATCCAAAGTGAACTCGGTTGTCTCTTCATCCTGTTTTATGACTTTTAACAGCCGCAGTGAACTGTCGTAAAGCGCAATATACGGAAACCAGAAATTTGCCCTGTGGCTTTTGATCTGTACCGATTTTATCTGCATAACATCAAGCCATTTGGCATATTGCAGACGATTGTATTTCTGCGTCTCTCCATTGACGAGCCGGTCCACGTTAAGATGGGCATTGGACGTATCGATATTGTAGTGCCAGTCCGTTGCGGAGTTGCGTACAATATCGATAATATCACATCCCCGTGTCGAAAGCTCTTTTCGCAGCAACACAGGATCCGTTACATATTCTGCTTCGAGCGATATCGTCCATTCAAAGCCGGACGCATCGTTTTTCGACTCTTTTGTCACATAGCGGTAATACCCCATTGAGCGCAAAGTATCACCCATCAGCTTGACAAAAAAGAGCGGCGATCCGGTTGAGTGGAAAGTCATCTCATATTGCTGCGGCGCATCGAAAAAGAGGTGAAGAAGACCGTTCTCCTCCAAAGTCTCAACGACTTGCACAACATTGATCTGCTCTTTAGTGTAGAAATTCTCTGTATTTTTAAAGATAATATGAATGTAGTCTCTGTTCTTTTCAAAAGTCTCTTCACCGATAAAAGAGATGATTTTCTCATCAAGCATCTCATTTTTTGTCGCTTCCTGCCCAAAAAGCGAAAGCGCTAAAGCGAAGACGAAAAAAAGATTTTTTACCACAGCTTACCCTTGTTACGAGCTTTAAACTCCGCCTGGTCTATCTGTTGACAAACCCCATGTTCATACAAAAAGAGCAACTTCTCGGTCTCTGTATATTTTTTTACTGTATCGCCACACTCCATATCAAGATAACCGTATCCTGTTAAGATCAGCCACTCTTTCTCTGCATCAAGGTCAAGAGGCTTTGTTATGATCTCAACTCTGCGTTTATGGGTCTCTGCATCGATAATGCCCAGCCACAGTTTGCCATGGGGCACAATACGAAGGTGCAGAGGCATCGTCGGTTCGGTACTGCGTATTGCTTGCGTATTTTCTTGCTGGACTTCCTCGTTTCCTTTCGATACCTGTTCACTTGTTAATGGCGCAGCATTATCTTGTGGAGTATCTTGCCCGAATTCAGCCGATTCGACGACGTTGTTGCTGATCGGTTCATCAACATTGGCAACAACGGCCGTTTCGAGGTTCAAGTTCTTTTTTGCCTGATTTATCGCTGTGTTGTTGATCTCGACCTTCTGCTCGTTTGACGATGAAAGATCGATGAAGCTGATAAAGAGGATCACCAAAAGAATTACAAGCGCCGAAGAGATCGCATAAAGGACCTTTTTATTGTCCAATAAGCTTGAGCTTCTCTCAATTGGCTCGAAACTGGCATCCTGCACCATCTTTTCCTGCGCTATGGAAAAAAGGTATTCCTGTTTCAACGCTGAAAGATCGACCTTGTATTCCCGTTCCAAAATGGAGAGAAAACCGAAAAACTGCGGTTTTGAAAACTGTTCGAACTCTTTGCTTAGAATACTGTCAACATGGCCCACCGGGATGTGTGTTGCTGAGGCTATCTTCTTGCTGCCAAGTTCTGTAAGCTTTTCAAAACCGTCCATTGTTAACGCATCCTATCCATTAAAATTGCTCCGGCCGCACTGACATTGAGCGAATCAAAACCGTGCGCCATCTTGATACTGACCGGATAATCCAACTTGGAAATAACCCGATTAGAAAGCCCTTCTCCCTCGTTACCCAGGATCAGTGCTCTTTTGTAGGTAATATTTGTCTCATTGATGTTTTCACCGTCCACAACAGCACCATAGATACTGACGCCGGACGTTTTCAGATCATTGATAACGTCTTGGACATTGTTGACGATCGCGATCGGCATATCGAAGATCGCGCCTGATGAACTGCGGACGACAGCCTCAAGGTTCAGATGCTTGATGCCGCAGACCACTATCCCGTCAACGCCCAACGCATAGGCACTACGGACGATTGCGCCGATATTGCCCATATCGGTAATACCGCTCAAAACGACTATAAAAGGTTTGACGCGTATAAAGTCCAAACTTTTCACTTCTATGCCGTCAATATCCGCAAGGAACCCTTGATGGTTTCCGCTTTTAGCCATTTGCTGGGCAGCTTCGGGTGGGATGCGCTTGATCGTCACGCCCATACGCATAAGACGCGAATACTCTTTTTTATCCAGATCTTTTGCCAGATAAAGCGTCTCTATACGGTTAGGGTACTTCTCAAGAAGATAATAAACTGGTTGTTTTCCATAGATTAACATTTGGTGATTTTATCCAAAAAATTCTTTTAAAAATGTGAGAGAGATAACAAAAGATTTTTCAGCCCCGATTCGGGGACGGTTTTCACTGCTATCGTCAACTCTGTTTTTGTGCAAAATATTGAAAACGACTCAAAAAAGAGTCATTAAAAAAGAGGGGTACTGTGCCGACTTTTAACTATTTGCCTTCGTCCAGTAGACGTTGATAACAGGCTTTTGGATGCTCTCCCGTGATCATAGAAATCAATTTTGAAGCCACTTTTTTGGGAAGGTCAAAGGCCAGGATATCACGTTCGCTTATGCTGGAGTGGTGGACTTCGCCAGCTTCGATGACAACAACCCATTCGCCTTTGATCTGCCCCGTCATCTGTTTTTTGATCTCGCTGGCTGTGCCATGAAGATAGGTTTGATACTTTTTGGTCAGCTCCTTGGCTAAAAAAAGACGGCGTTCAGGGACTTCGAGTGCCAATTCATCAAGCAGTTTGGCCAGACGGTGAGGCGCTTCATAAAGGACGGTTGTGTAGCCATTGAAGAGGGCCTCCTGCAGCGCGCTGCTGCGATCACTGCCCTTGTGCGGCAAAAAGCCGAAAAAGAGCATCTTCGTCGCTACAAAACCACTTGCCACAAAAGCCGTCAGGACCGCATTCGCCCCTGGCAGGATGTCGTAGGCGATGCCGTTGTCAATGCAGTAGCGGACAAGCGTCTGCCCCGGGTCGCTGATGCCCGGCATTCCGGCATCACTGACATAGACAATATTCTGCTCAAAAAAAGTGGGAGCAAGTTTCTCGACAAAATCCGTCTCATTATGCGAATGCAGGGAGATGAACTCTTGTTCACGGCGCTCAAGATTGTAGCGTGTATCTAAGATGTTTAGAAGTTTTTTAGTGACCCGGGTATCTTCACAGAGTAGAATATCGGCTTTGGAGAGGGCTTCCATGGCACGCAGCGAGATGTCGCCGATATTGCCAATGGGAGTGGGAACAAGGGTAAGCAATGCTTACTCTTAAATTAGTTTTTTGCGTAACGTGCTTTGAATTTCTCAATACGTCCGGCAGTATCTACGATCTTTTCAGAACCTGTGAAGAACGGGTGGCACTCATTACAGATGTCAACACGTAGTTCGTCTTTAGTGCTTTTTGTAACAAATTCGTTACCACAAGCACAAGAAACTTTACATTCAACTGATGTTGGGTGAATATCTTTTTTCATTGTTTTGCCTTTTGTGCCACGTCATGTACGTAGTCACAGTATATTTTTAGAATCCGTACGGGTGCGGATTTTAAGGATGCGAATTATACCTAAAATCACTTAAATTAGCAAATCTACAGCAATATCTTTGACGCGATCGCAGTGGCCGCCGTTTCCGAGCGAAGGATCATCGGGGTATCGAGGCGGACAATCTTCTGCTTTTGCAAAAGTACGCGTTCGGCTTCACTGAAGCCGCCTTCGCTGCCGATAAGAACCGTGTGGGTATCGTTGTCTCCGTCGAAAACTTCATCGCAAAAATCAAACACAACGGTTAACGGGTTCTCTTTTATAAAGGCCTCGATATTTTTTGCTTCTTCAAAGCGCAACTTTTCACTGCGTCCGCACTGCTGCATCGAACTCTCCAGAATGCGGTCGTAGCGTTTATAGTCGGGTTTGAAGTTCTTTTGGGAACGGTCACAGTAGATAAAGGTGATCTTAGAGACACCGAGTTCATTAAGAAGCGGCAGGACCTTTTCGACAGCGTTGCTGTCAACTACGCACCAGCCGATATGCAGAGGCTTTGATGCCGCGATTCTCTCCTCTTTCGCACTGATAAGTTCAAGCAGGGCACTCCGTCCGTCGGTACTCGCTATTTTGTAGCGGTAGAGTATATCACCATCTTCTTTTTGGCGGAAACCGAGCTCATCACCGACCTTGTGACGCCGTACTTTAATGATATATTTAAACGATTCGCCTTTTAGGTTTAACACCTCTTTTCCGGCATCTTCATCAAACAGGAACCTCATAGAAACATCCAGAGACTGATCAGTACGATCAGAGCGATCTCGCTTATCAAGATCGTCCGCGCCTCCTTTTTATACCTCTCAAATGCCCCCTCCTCTGCTATAGAGGCATACTTGAGCGGTTTTGAGCGTTTAACCTCGAAGACGATCAAAACCGCCGAAAGAACGATCATCGCAATATTCGGGATCGTAAAGTCAAGGTGTTTGGCCGCCATCATCACCATGCCGGTAAAGATGGGTACAAACATCGCCATGAAGATCAGCGGGCCCTGTATGCGCATCTTTCGTAAATAGGCCAAGACATCATTGCTCCGGTTGAGCTGCCATAGACTTGCCAAAAATATGACGGCAAGCAGCAGCACGCCCCACCAGTGAACAGATAAACTCATATTATACATTGCATTCATAACCAAGATTTTACACAAATTCTTCTATAATCTTTCCATTATCTATGCAACGACACAAGGATTTCTATGGCTGTTACTGTTGATGAAGCACTCTCACTTATCTTCGAACAAGTTAAACCCAAATCGCATCAGCTGCTTCCCATCGAACTTGCGCTTGGCCATGTCCTCGCCGAAGAGATCATTGCCGCGCACAACCTGCCGCCTTTTGATAATTCAGCGATGGACGGTTATGCCATCAAAACAGTCGATGCCGGAAAATCCCTTGACTGCGCCCATACGATCTTTGCGGGTGACAAAGAGGAGATCAGACTTCAGGACAGGAACTGCATAAAGATCATGACCGGTGCCCGCATCCCCCACGGCTGCGAAGCGATCGTCCCCATAGAAGATGCGGTCGCAAAGGGCAATAAGGTCACCATGCCGGAAAAGATCCTGCCGGCACAGCATATCCGTCTGACAGGCGAAGATATCCAGAGCGGCGACCGTCTGCTTGAAAAAGGGGTAAGACTCCACGCCCACCAGATCAGTCTTCTCGCCTCACAGGGGATCTCGCAGGTCATGGTCTATAAGAGACCGCGTGTTGCCCTTTTTGCATCAGGCAGTGAACTGAAGATGCATTTTGAGCAGGTCACGGAGTACCAGCTTTACAATACCAATACGCCGACCATTTTGGCACGCTGTCAGGAGCTCGGCTGCGAAGTCCAGTTTATCGGTACCGCCAGCGACAGCCTTGAAAGTATTCATGCCCATATCGAATCGGCTCTCGACTCCGATCTGATCATCACCTCTGGCGGCGTGAGTGTCGGCGATGCCGACTATACCAAAGAGGCATTTTCCGCTTTTGACTACACCAACATCTTTGAGAAGATCGAGATCAAGCCAGGCAAACCGACCACCTTCGGGCGCATCGGCGGCACCTACGTGCTGAATCTGCCGGGCAATCCGCTTGCAGCGGCACTTGTCTTTGAGATCTTCGGTCAAAGTACTATCAACGCACTTTCTGCGGCCAAAGAGAAGTACATGTCAACATTGCAGGCCAAGCTCAATGGCACCTATCACAGCAAACCCGGACGCCACACCCTTGTCCCCGGCTTTTATGACGGCGAGCATTTCACCGTATGTGACAAATATGCCCCGGGGATGGTCTCCCCTCTCGCCAAATCAAACGCTCTGATCTTTGTCGATGCCAGCGTCAGCGAACTGGATACAGGTGCGGCTGTCAAGGTCATTCCGACACGGTTCAGTTTTAACAGTTCGGAAGCCAAGTCACTTTTTACGAAGTAGCCTTCTCACTTCTGCCGGAATCAATGGTCTGACGCATAATGCATAGACTTCTACAATCGACGCACTGACTTTACTAAAAAATACAGTACTATCTTCAGCAAACAAGTTGATGCGTACAGAAAAAACAGAGCGCCTCTCTTCTTTCTTTCAATAGTCTACGGCGTCGGTACTTCGTACATCGACTCTGTTTCCAACCCTACAAAAGCCAAGCAGTTGGCTTTTGCTTTACGGGTTTCATCTCTGGCGCGACAGAGAAGAAAGGTTGAATCTGCGACACTGACTGTCTGTTGTAAGTTTACGACTTTTTTGAATTGGATTTGATAGCTAGGTGTCACTTTTTTTCTTTTGTTTGCCCAAAAGAAAAAAGTAACCAAAAAAAGAAAAGTGCAAAGGCGGGTTTAGTCACTTCCAAAAGTATCCGATATTTGGAGTCACGAAACCCCTCCGGCTCCATTCACTGTACCAAGACGCAGCCATTGTAAAGAGATGTCATACATCTAAAAAAGCCTCACCTTCAGCATGCAAATTGATACGTACAGTGGCAACAAAAGCGCCTCTCTTCTTTCCCTCAAGATTTCTTCGCTGGCGCGACAGAGAAGAAAGGTTGAATCAGCGACAGAAACTGCCTTTTGCGAGTTCATGACTTTTTTGAATTGGATTTGATAGGAGAACGTTACTTTTTTCTTTTGCGTGTCCAAAACAAGGGTACCGCTTTTGCGTAGCAAAATGTTTCTCTGAAAAGAAAAAGTAACCAAAAAAGAAAAGGACAAAGGCGGGTTTAGTCACTTTTAAAAGTATCACATATTTGGAGTCACGAAACCCTCCGGCTCCATTCACTGTACCAAGACGCAGCAATTTCAAGAGATGTCGTACTTCCTGAAAAGCGCAGGCTTTTTCATTTAGATTAATACGTCGCTGCTTATCTATTTTCGAAAATATACAGTACCATCTTTAGCCGGCTATTTGATACGCACAGAAGAAATAAGGCGCCTCTCTTCTTTCTCTAGATTTCTTCGCTGGCGCGACAGAGAAGAAAGGTTGAATCTGCGACAATAACTGCCTTTTGTAAGTTAACAACTGGCGTTTAAATTGAATTTGATAGTAAACGGTTACTTTTTTTCGGCAGCGGCATCTGTTTCAAACCGTCTCAGGGTTGATAAAACGCTCGCCTTTTTTGATTTTCTCCCACAACTCAGGATCGTGCCAGTCCGCCCGAACCGCGTCACTGAAGACGATCTTTTCCAGCTCGATCCTGCCCATCTGCTCCGAGTAGGCATCAGCCTCAAACCCCTGTGCATAACCCGTCGCCGTCTCGTGGACGATGACACTGTTGAGTCTGACCTCTTTTTCGCCGTTGATCATAGAGGTGAGTTGCAGCAGTGCATCGATCATCACAAAGATCACGCGTGAGAACTGTTCTGCAGACGGTGAGACCGGCAGCTGAACCCAGCGGTCGGAGTGTTTTTTCATATCACTGATATAGCCGGCATCATCACCGTCCCAGAGGGTAATAGCATGATCGAAACTGTCGATAAGATCTTTCATATTCTGCTTCATCAAGCCAAAATCGTAGACCATCTGACCGTTATCCAAAAAATTGGATTCAAACAGTACTTCGATGATGTAGGAGTGCCCGTGAAGTGAAGCGCGGCAGCGCTGTGAGCTGCAGCCGCGGACGATATGGGCATTTTCAAATTTAAACTGTTTTCTGATTATCATAAAATGCATTATAACATTTAAAAAAGGGAGAAGAAAAATATACCTCAATTAAAAGTTTCAGATTTCGAGGAAACATCGCTTCGCGAGCGGTACCCTTGTTTTCACAGAAATGTCAGCAAGCTGAGCGTTTTACTCATTTTGGTGTAGATTGTGCAAAATGTTTAGCCGAAAGCGTACTATCGGTACGCCGAGAGCTAAACTTTTGTGCAAGATGCGCCGAAGCTGAAACTTTTAAACGCCGTGGACTTCGTCCCAGATGCGGATATGGAGGCGATCGCTGTAGGTGTAGCCGTTCGTCTTGCAGTACTCGATCAGAGGCATTGCATTTTGCTCGACTTCTCTCCTTGAACCGCCTACAGGCATGCAATAGACCTGGGTTCCGGGTGCATGGGAGATGATCTCTTCGATCTGCTCATCCAGCCCGATATCGATTGAGTCGGCATCGATCGAGAATTTGAAAAAGGCCTCTTTGGCATTGGACGCCAACGAAAAAATCGTATTGGATTTGATTCGTTTGCTGTAGGACTCGCCGCTGTTTTCGAGTTTAACCGAAAGTGCGAAGACGCATGCCTTGTAGATAGGAAATTTCTCAAAATCCACGCCGATAGAACCGTTGGTCTCGAATGTGATCCTCAGGCCTCTTCCGATTATTGCTTCCAAAAAATCAATAAAGATCGGATCATCCGCATAGAGCAGGGGTTCGCCACCCGTCAGCACCACATCTACATTGGAGGGAAGATCATACTGGTCAAACACACTCAGCAGCTGCTGAAGCTCTTTGATCTCGATCCACTTCGACGCAAAATGCTCGCGGTTGACCGCGTAGACCGTATCGCAGCCCACCACCGTCTGGCCGTTGGGTGTCTCCTGAGAGCAACCGAACCCTTCACAGCGCATGTTGCAGCCGCCGAAACGGAAAAAGAGCGAAGGGACGCCGACATAGCGCCCCTCGCCCTGGATAGAGAAAAAATGCTCGACCAGATAGATCAAAAGGTTCTCTTTTGCTTCAGGTGAGGGGTAAATGGCGAAGGGTTAATGGATAGTGCGTATTGCATTCTAACTGTCTTTATTTTGTTTTGGTTTCATAACCCCGGGCAGTGTCTGCCCGGTTGGCGGTAGGTCATTATACAGCGGAACGGCCGAATGTTCATAATTTAACCTTTTATGAACGCGGGTAATCTCTGCTGTTTAATGTAGAGATGCGGTGAGCATCATCCCCCTGTTTCGTAAAAAGCCCGGGTAGAGGTCTCGCCGTCTACTTCCGACCAGCGGTTTTTCTCCGGTTTCGTCCGGACCACCTCTTTAAGCACGGCAGCTGCCCCTTTGATGTCACCGCGGCGGACACAGTCGCGGATACTCATCGCCTCGTCGAAGTAGAGGCATGGGATCAGATCGCCTTCGGCGGTGATACGGATACGGTTGCACGTCGCGCAAAAATCATCTTTATAAGGTTCTATAATACCGAAACGGTAGCCGTCTTCAAGTACGTAGTAGTGTGACGGCGACTTTGCTTCCAGCCCTTCATCTACAAAGTTATAACGCGTGCCGATCAGAGTCAAGAGCTCATCGCTTTTCATTCCCTTGATATCAACAGCCGCATGTACGTTTTCCATATACTCGATGAAACGCACCGACATTTTCCGCTCTTTGCAGTATTCGATAATGTCAAGGATCTCGTTATCATTGAGCCCTTTCATCGGGACCATGTTGACCTTGACTTTGAGCCCTACCCTCAAAGCTTCGTCAACACCTTCGAGGACATTTTTCAACACATCTTTCTGTGCGATCTTTTCTGCTATTTCCGGTTTGAGCGAATCGATAGAGACGTTGATGCGTTTCAGCCCGGCATCTTTTAACTTCTGAGCACTGCCTTTGAGCAGATACGCATTTGTCGTCATCGCCAGGTCGACGTCGTTTTTGTAGTCGTAGATCATCTTGATAAATTTATCGAGATCCTCACGTAGCAGCGGTTCACCGCCGGTAATACGAATCTTGTTGATCCCTGCATCGATCGCGACTTTCATAAACTCAAACATATGTTCAAAGCTTAGGAGATTCTCTTTAGGTACCCATGTAAAAGGCTTTTCAGGCATACAATACTGACATCTGAAATTGCAACGCTCTGTCACTGAAACACGCAAATAGTCGACTCTTCTGCCGTAGCTGTCAATTAACAAAATATTTCCTTATTCCGGAGCCGATCTTCACCGTTATAGATGAGAGCATTCCAGGTTTAGTCTATGCGGTCGAAATATATAATTTCAATAATAAATGAAAGGGTATCCAATAAAATATATTAGTAGGATTATAAGAAGCGTTAGAAAGTAATCTCTTGATTTTGATTAAGAACTTGTTTTCGGTGGCAGTTTCATGAGGGCATTGTGCCCCACAAACTTGTTTTGTCGTGAATTTACAGTTAAACCGTGCCCAGATGCAGTGTTATTTATTGCCTTTCATTTTATCATAGCTATAAATACAAAGCCTATTGTTTTTCTTTTTGGGTACTGTTCTGCTTTTGGCAGCAGTACAATTTTGCCGAGACGGATAAAATAAATTGATTAAGGGTGAGGGATAAAGTATTTGTGCAAGGCTGCTAAGAGAAAGATCTCTTAGCAGAAGGAGGTCTACTAATGTAGATCTCTCCATACCTGGCGTTTCCAGAGGTAAGCAAAAATCGTAAAGATAACAAGATAGATCATCACTGATTTACCCACTTCAGTACGTTCTTCAGCCTTCGGATCACCCGCTGTTTTAAGATACTCGATCACTTTCTCGGCAGACTCGGCAGTGACACCTGTACGCGGCATTGCTGTTCCTTTAAGAAGATGCTGCGGGTTCTCTATAAATGTCGAGATATAGTGCTCGTTACGTGAACGGATATACATCGAAAGGTCCGGCGGGAGTTTACCCATGTAGCCTTTGACATTGTCCTGGTAATCAAGCACGTCGGCTTCATAACGAAGCTCGTCTTTCTTGTATTTGAAATCAGGTTTTTCACCCATCTGCGTCCAGTTTGTGTATTTTACAGCGTGACAACGGCCGCACGCATTTTCAAATGCCATTGTCGGCGTTACTTCGTCCGGTTGAACGGCAATAGACTGCAGGTAAGCGACGATATCTGCCGTCTCCTGATCGATGTCACCGCCGGCACCGTAAAAATCAGGCATCGGGAAAGGACGTGTGTCAGAGAACTTGTGTTCGACCATTGTCGCATGTGCCGGATTTCTGATCAGTGCTGCGAGGAACTTCGGATCATAGATCGCACCTGCATTACTGAGATCAGGCGGGTTGACGCCATAGGCTGCCGCTGCATCTTTTGCAGACATTCCTGTCTCCATACCCAACACTTTCACATTGTGGCAACCGATACAGCCGCCTGCCATAAAAGTATCGGCACCGCGTTCAGCATCGCCTTTTTTTGTCAACGTTGGCAGATCGGCATACGCAAATTGTTCGCTCTCGATATGCGGGTGCATCTGAGAGTGTGCAAACGGCTCTACCAGCCAATAGGTAAGCAGAGAAAAGAAAGTGACTACCGCTAATATAAAAAATTCTTTCATTGTGCTCTTCTCCCTATAACTTTTTTTCAAATTTTGTAATAACCGGCAGGGCAACCCATAAACCGATAAAAACAACTGCTGCGACTAACCCGATCGTACTGAAGACACCTTGCGGCGGCAATTTTCCCATCGAAGTCAATACGATCATATCGACCAACATCAGCCAGAACCAAAGTCTGAATGCACCGCGGCGGCTTGCCGGAACGGCATTCGGGCTTCTGTCCAGGAACGGCAGCAGGAAGAAGATCACTTGTGCAAAACCGAAGGCGATAAGACCGATATCCTTCGAGAACGGACGAAGGATCTCATAAGACCACAGGAAGTACCACTCAGGGTAGATGTGTGCCGGCGTCACAAGGCCGTTGGCCGGGTCGAAGTTTACGGGGTCCATCGCAAAGTCAAAGTGCCAGAACACAAGGTAGAAGAAGAAGACAAGAAAGACACTGACGACAAAAATATCTTTACTCATAAAGTCATTTGCAAATGCAATGACTTTTGAGGCGGCTTTATTGCCGGCTTTGTATTTTTCTGCCTCAGCTTTAAAGTCGATCTCGGCACCTTCCTGGTTATTGACATGCGGAATACGAAGTGCACCGAAGTGAACACCGATAAGCGCCAGGATCGCCAATGGGATCAGCAGGACATGCAGCATAAAGAAACGGTCCAGGAAGGCCTGAGCAGGGACATAGTCACCGCGGATCCATTCAACAAGGCCATTCACTTCCAAAGAACCCAGACTGAAAAGGTTGGTAATAACCATCCCTGCCCAGTAGGACATCTGGCCCCAAGGAAGCATATAACCGGAAAACGCCTCTGCAGAGAACGCGACAAAGAGAAGCATGCCCGAGATCCAGATCAGCTCACGGCCTTTTTTATAGGAACCGTAGTAGATACCCGTAAACATGTGGATATAGATGATCAAAAAGACGACCGAAGCAGCCACAGCATGGACATGACGCCATAACCAGCCGAAATCGACCTCTTGCATGATCGTGTAGTTGACGCTGTCAAATGCCGTTGCGACATTTGGCTGATAATACATCAACAAGAAGATACCGGAGACAAGCAGGATGCCAAAGGTGATCGCGAGGACCATTCCCATGGCCCAAAGAAAGTTGATATCTTTCGGGATCCAATACTCTTTTGCCAGCACCCGGTTCAGGGTATTGACAGCCAAGCGCTGATCAAGCCATTCGTTTAAACTTTTTGCTTTTTCAAAATGTGCCATAAAACTTCTCCTCTATGCTAGGCGATAACGCCTGCCTCTTTCATCATTTTATATTCCGGGCCTTCTTCGCCCAAAACAACAGTGTTACCGGATATTTTAAAAGGAGGTATGACAAGAGGACTCGGAGGCGGTGCAAGCGTATCGATACCGCTTGAATCAAACTCGCCGCCGTGACAGGCACATTTAAAATCTGTTTTGTCTTCTCTGTATGCCGGAATGCACCCAAGGTGTGTACACAGACCGATACAGATCAAAAAGTGGTCGTCGCCGATAACAACATCACGCGCGGATTGTGCTTCTGTTTCGCTGGCAACCATCTCCGGAGTTTTTTTAAGAACAAAGATCGGTTTTCCGCGCCATTTCTCGACGATCAGTTTATTTGGAACACAAGATGAAACATCAATCGTTGTGAAACCGGCTGCTTTGACGCTTGGAAGCGGATCCCATGACTTTTTCATGGCATACAAAGCACCTACGGCTCCGACGCCTGCAACAGCACCGAAAGCCTTACCCATAAAGCCTCTTCTAGTTTGATTCATTTCTATACTCACTGTGTGAAATTTTCAAAGGCTATATTAGGTTAAAGCGGATTAATCCCTTATAAAGACAAGCTTTCTTTAAGGAATTTGGCAATTTTTTGTGTATTTTGTGTCAAGGGGTGATATCTGTGTGATAATAAGCTATCAAATAATGGTAATAATTTCATCTTATCAAACCCGTCAACAACAGGAATATTGAGGGCATCAAAAAGCGGGATAAAATCGCGAACATAATCGGGACGTTGAATAAAGATCGGACGGCCGCCTGATGCCAGATTTTCCAAAGCAGCCTGTGGAGAAGCAGTCACGAAACGCTTAGAGCCCCGCACTACATCATCATACTCTTCAAATTCATAAATCTTTTTGAACGCCGGAGCAAGTTTCTGCTCATAGTTCATAAAGAAGTAAAAGCCAAGAAGAAGGTCCATCTCCAGTGCATCGAAGAGCTCAAGGTTTTTGAAGAGGTCTTCTTCGTAATCGTCATCACCGAAAAAGAAGCTCTGCTCGATCGTTTTAGGGGTCTGTTCGAAATATTTTTCATCAACGGCAACACCCCGGCAGATCCCTTCGCCTTCCAGATAGGGCGAAATAAGCAGTTCCCCCTCCATCTTGACGGCATTCGGGTCATCACTGATACGGATAAATGTCGAGAAAAATTCAACCATGTCTTTATGCATGACCGGATTGAGTTCGTCCGAGTCGAAGATGATCTTATCACCGAAATGCGCGATCTGCGGGATATTGCGAACCACATCCAGACCGACGGAACGTTTGATGCCGAAATCTTTTGCGACCGAAGCGATACGAAAATCCGATGTCAAAAGCGTGATGTCGACATCACCCAACGCACGGATTATGGTCGCCGCACGGTGGAAACGATCAAGTCCAATACGGTGGCCGGTGTGTACGTAATAAAATAGTCTCATTTCTTTCCTCTGACCGGAGAAGAGAGAAAATTCGGAACCAACCGCGCAATCTCTCTTCTTCCTTTTTTACTGACGCTTTTCAGCCATCTTGATATAGATATGTAAAATCTCGATCGCTGCCGGGGTGATGCCCGAGATCTGCGAAGCGGCCTGCAGGGTCGGCGGCTGAAATTTCTGTAGTTTGTCGATAACCTCTTTGGAGAAACCGCGTACCGAAGCAAAATCAAAGTTAGGCGGGATCTTGATATGGATGTTCTTTTTCATCTTATCAATGTCTTCCTGCTGCTTTTCGACATAACGGGCATATTTGGTTTCGATCAGGATCTGTTCCTGAATATAGTCATCAAACTTAGCCAGCTCCGGCAGCAGTTTCGGCAGTTTATCGAGCGTAAAACTCTTTCTGGAGATGATCTGCTGCGCATTTATTTTGTCGCTGATGCGCTCTTCGCCGATGTTCTCCAGAAAGGCCACAAACTCTTTATTGGGCGTATAGTCGGTCGCATTGATGATCGCAATGCCTTCATTGATCTGCGCGATCTTCTTCTCGACTGCGGCATAGGTATCGTCATCGATCAGACCCAGTTCATGTCCGTATCTGCTCAGACGCATATCCGCGGTCTCTTCACGCAGCAGCAGGCGGTATTCCGCACGCGAGGTGAACATACGGTACGGCTCTTTTGTCCCTTTTGTGACGAGGTCGTCTATCAATACCCCGATATAGGCCTCGTCGCGTCCCAATACAAGCGGCTCTTTTTCCTCAAGGCTCAGGGCCGCATTGATACCAGCCATCAACCCCTGGGCTGCCGCCTCTTCATAACCGGTCGTACCATTGATCTGACCCGCCAGGTAGAGATTCTTCACCTTTTTCGTCTCAAGCGAATGGGTCAGCTCCGTCGGATCGACATAGTCATACTCGATCGCATAACCGTAGCGCACGATCTTGGCATTCTCCATCCCTTTGATGGAGTGGACCATCGCCTGCTGGACGTCCGGCGGCAGGGAGGTACTCATACCATTGATGTAGCACTCGGTATTGTCCATCGTCTGCGGTTCGATGAAGAGGTGGTGGCGCTCTTTATCGCGGAAACGGTTGATTTTGTCTTCGATGCTTGGGCAGTAGCGCGGGCCTACCCCTTCGATCTGCCCTGTAAAAAGCGGCGCGCGATAGAAGTTTTTTTCGATAATCTCATGCGTATCGATATTGGTATAGGTGATGTAACACGGCAGCTGCTGCTTCTCTTCTTTGAACTTTTCACGGTCGGTACGGAAACTGAACGGCATCGGCAGTTCATCGCCGGGCTGCTCCTCCATTACGGAAAAGTCGATGGTCGAGCTGTCGATCCTTGGACAGGTCCCCGTCTTAAGTCGGCCGACATTGAGCCCGGCATCCATCAGAGAGATCGAAAGTTTATTGGCGGCAAACTCCCCGAAGCGCCCCGCTTCCTGGGTGATTTCGCCCACGTGCACGACCCCGCGCAGAAAAGTTCCCGTTGTCAGAATGACGCGTTTTGCCCCATATTCATTAAGCAGGTGCGTACGCACGCCGACAACCCTGTCGCCTTCGAAAAGAAGTTCATCCACCGTCTCCTGCAAGAGCTCAAGGTTCGGTGTGTTTAAGACCTTATTGCGGGCGACAATGCGGTAACGGTCCATATCGATCTGGGCGCGGCTGCCGCGAACAGCCGGACCTTTCGTATTGTTGAGGATACGAAACTGGATCCCCGCCTCATCGGTGATGAGACCCATCTCACCGCCAAGCGCATCGAGTTCTCGGACAAGGTGCCCTTTGGCAAGACCGCCTACGGCCGGGTTACAGCTCGTCGCACCGACATTTTCAGCCAACATCGAGATCAACAGGGTCTTGTGCCCCATTCGTGCAGCGGCCAAAGAAGCCTCTATCCCGGCATGGCCTCCGCCGACAACAATTACATCATAATTCATTTAGTTTCCATTTTCAAGGTGCAGTTACACTGCTTTCAGTTGTGCAATTATAGCGTGAAGAGACAAAAGGGAGACAGAAAGGATTTTGTAATCTCGAATTTTTAAAAACGGTTAAGCAGAAACCCAACACTTCAGATCACTCCGTGTGCTTTAAGAACATTTTTAAAGGCCTCGGCCATCAATCTGTATCCCAATGCATTGGGATGGATAGTGTCACTTTTAAGGGCAGGGTCGTTTTCTATCTTCGCAAGTATATCTCCCTCATACAACACGCCCTCCTCCTTGCCTAACTCGGCATACAGCGGCAACGTTTTAAGGCCCAACATACCGAAAGCCGGAACATTGACCAGCAAGACCTGTGCTCCGTTCATCTTGCAGAGGCCTATCATCGCTGCCAGATTTGCCTTGAGCCGCTCTCGTGACATTCGGCGCAATATGTCGTTCCCGCCGTGGCATAGAATCACCAATGAAGGGTGATAGTGTTCAAGCAGCTTCGGCAGCCGCTGCAATCCTGTTGATGAGAGTTCACCGGGTATGCCGGCATTGATGACCTCTCTTTGGATAAGGGGCTGGAGTTGTTTCGGATAACTCTGATCAGGGGCACCATAACCGTAGGTAAGACTGTCGCCAAAAGCCAGAACAAGATCGTGCGCTCCAAGTTTCTGCGTCTCTACCGTCGGCGCATCTGTCCTGAAAAGAAAGATGAGTACAATAAACAGACTGATGAGCAGCGCTGTCAGACGGGTTGGGTTCATGAGTCACTCTCTATTATGGTTGTCATCTAAAGAAGTATAAATTGAAAAAGAAAACGCAGATAACCCCTGCATGGAGAGACTACTCGGCTTCAGGCGCTTTATCTACTGCAATAACACCGTTTTCGTCAGCTTTAAGTATGTCCGGCTGTTGACCCTGGTTTTAGACTTTTTCAGGTGCTGCTTCAGGTTGTGCAGCTGAACTACAGCCGGCGAATCCAAGTGACAATAGAGCCAGTAGTGCTGCAGAAAAGATTTTTTTCATATTGATCTCCTTTAAACTTGTCGTTTTCCGAGCTTTGCACTTGCATCAATAAACTATTACAAAAGCTCATATTTTGCTCTTGATTATAACAAAAATATTAGATCCTTACATTTTTGCTTCGAAAATAGATTTTATGCAAACGCAAGTGCTCTGATCTCCAGCAGCGCCGACATCGGCAAGAGAGAGGCTTCATATACTTCTCATTTTTTAAAGACCGCCCGGACATACCGAAGTCCGCTCTTATCTTTCATCTTGTATCCCGCATCAAATCGTTATAATGCTAAAAAAAGTCAGTGAGTTTTCGATGCAAGCACAATTTTCACAAGAGTTCCCGAAGTTCAAAGCCAAGATACAGAACTTCATAGTATCCGCCAGGTTCAAAGAGAAGTCTGCAGAATATGAGAAACTTTTCAACCAGATGGCTTCTGTCGCGCCGGACGATATGAAACATTACATCGAAAAATCTCCTGCCTTCCTGAACGCACGAAACAAAAGTCTTGCCTATATGGAGCGCATCGTCATGATCCATAAAGAGATTGAAACGATCTTCGAGATGGATGAGATCACCTTGGGGATAAAGTACCGATACGATCTCAATGGCGTAGATGAGCTGATCGGCAAAAAGGTCAAAGAAGCGGCAAACCTCGTTTACCAGTTCGGTATTATCTCTGAAGAGGGGGGAAAGCCGATAGCGCTGGCAGACGACCCCTTTTTATCCCAGTCTCTTTAGGCGGCATCTATGAGCTTCCAGCACTTTCCGAAAGAGACCATACCCTTCTTAAAAAAGATCGAAAAGAACAACAATAAAGAGTGGTTCGATGCGCATAAAGACGATTACACGCACTCTATTTTAGAGCCGAGCCGAGCCTTCGTCGAGGAGATGGGCGAACATCTCCAGGCCCTTGTCCCCACCATCAATGCCATCCCTAAGATCAACCGCTCCCTTTTCCGTATCTACCGTGACACCCGTTTTTCCAGAAATAAGACACCCATCAAATCCAAGATCGGTATCATCTTTTGGGAGGGCCGGCATATCCGTATGCAGTCAAGCTGCTTTTATCTGCACTTTTCGCCAAAAGAGCTGCTTGTCGCATCCGGTATCCGCACCTTTGACCCCGATCTTCTGGCCGCCTATCGCGACTACATCAAAGTCGACAGCAATCGCGAGGCCCTGCACTCTATTCTTGAAGATCTCAAAGCCAAAGGGTATGCTATAGAAGAGCCTTATTACAAACGGCTGCCGAACGGTTTTGAAAAAGGTATCAGCCACGCCTATCTGGCCCGTATGAAAGCCGTTGCGGTTTACCACACTCTGTCGCCTTCGCTCATATCCGATCCGAAACTTATACCGGAACTGTTTAAACATTATGAGAACTTTCTGCCGCTGCAGCAGTGGTTGTACCGCATGACATTGACAAAAAAAGAGATTGTCTAGTTGGCCCACCACAGGCGCAGGGCCATTCCAAGCGTACTGGTATAGCCCACTTCGCTTGAGCTCACACGTCCGTCCGAATCATAGATAAAGCTGGTAGGATACCCTTCAACGCTGAAAAGTCTGGCCCACGTCCCCTCCCGGTCATTGATGACACGGTAGTGAAACCCCCGTTTTTGCATATATCGCTTTATCTCTTCATCACTTCCTGATTTGACCGCAAAAGTAACGACGTTAAAATAGTTTGAAAGTCGTTCAATATTATCGGCTTCCGCGCTGCATGCGGGACACCATGTTGCCCAGAAGTGAATAAGCAAAGGTTTGCCTTCTGATCCACTTGACTCAAACTGCTCGCCATTGACTTGTAACACATTGATCACAGGGAGGCGACTGTCTGCTAATTCCGGTTTACGAATGTAACTCAAGATGTTACTGATCATCAAAACCATCAATGCCATGATGGCAATCTCTTTGAGTATTTTTTTAATATTCCATTTTTTATTGTCAAATAGTTTCATTAATATCTCTGTTTTTGAAGATTATAGCTTGAATAGTTAAATTGAGAATGGCAAGAAGATTTTAGAAAGGCGCTGCCCAGGGGGCAGACCCAGCTCATCTGAGACTCAACTTTGAAAAAGTTTCAGATTTGGTTTAGATTGCGTTTTGATCAGGCCGAGAACGCACTGCTATGCGTGGAGGGTCTGTGTTAGACGCAAGATGTGCCGAAGCAGGAACTTTTTTACTTGTAGCGGTAAGTGATACGGCCCTTGTCCAAAGAGTATGGAGTAAGTTCAAGTTTGACTTTATCGCCTGGTAAAATCTTTATGTAGTGCATACGCATCTTACCGGCAATGTGACAAAGAATCACATGCCCATTATCAAGCTCTACGCGGAATGTTGCATTCGGCAGTGCTTCAACTATTTTCCCATCAACTTCAATGACGTCTGATTTTGCCAAGAATTATCCTTGTGAAAGTATTTCTGCTTTGCCGCCAACGACAGCAACAGTATGTTCATAATGTGAGCCGCGCAGGCCGTCTTTGCTTACAACATCCCACCCGTTCTCCAGGATCACGGGTTTCGCCTCTTTTTGACAGATCATCGGCTCAAGGCAGAAGACCATCCCGTTTTTGATCTTCGGACCCGTTTTCGGGTTCGGAGCATCAAGGTAATTCGGGATCTGAGGCTCTTCGTGCGGCTGTCTGCCGATACCGTGACCGCAAAAGTCACGAAGAGGTACAAAACCGCGGCCAAGGATAAACTCCTGCATCAAATAGGAGAGTTCTTTAAAACGCATACCGTCTCTGATGTTCTCTATTGCATGGTAGAGTGTATCTTTAGCACAGGCGATAAGCTTCTCATCTGTTTCACTGATCTGCCCGACGCCGACAGTAATCGCCGCATCACCGTAATAACCGTCTAGTTTCGTGCCGATGTCGAAACCCACGATATCGCCTTCCTGAAGTCTGTAATCACTCGGAATGCCGTGAATGATCACTTCATTGACAGAGGTACAGACTGCATTGGGAAAACCGTAGAGGCCTTTGAACGAGGGAATCGCACCGTGTGAACGGATATAATCTTCCGCCATCGCATCAAGTTCTTTTAGTGAAGCACCGACGCGGGTATTCTCCCGCATCAGATCAAGCGTGCCGCCGACGATCTTGTTGGCAGCACGAAGTTTTTCGATTTCAGCGTTTTTGCGAAGCGCAATGGCCATTATTACAGACCAACCGCGCTAAGAGTTTCGTACTTGCTCATATAGATCTGAGCTTCGATCTTACGCATCGTATCGAGGGCGACTTGTACAACAATAAGAACCGCTGTACCGCCGAAGAAGAAAGGAACACCCATTCCCTTGATGATCATAAACGGCAGCGTTGCCACCAGACCAAGATAGAGTGCACCCGTAATCGTCAAGCGTGATGCCGTTTCATTAAGAAATGACGCCGTGCTTGCACCCGGACGAACACCGGGGATAAATCCGCCCTGGCGTTTCAGGTTTTCTGAGATATCTTTAGCATTGAAGACGATCGATGCATAAAAGAAAGCAAAGAAAATAACAAAAGTAAAGGTCAGGAAGTTAAAGAAATAACCGTTCGGATTCAACACGTCAGCGATCGCCTGAACCGTTGGATTGGTACTGCTTGAGAGCACCGTCATCGGGAACATCAGGATCGCTGATGCGAAGATAACAGGAATAACGCCTGATAGATTTACTTTAATAGGAATATAGTTCATCACACGCTTGTTTTGATTCTGCATCATCGTCTTCTTCGCATAGGTCACCGGCACGCGGCGCTCACCCAGTTCGACGTAGATGATAACACCGACTGTCGCCAGGATCAGAGCAAGGATGGCTAGAAGCGTTAAAAAGCTCATAGCACCCTCGTTGATCATAGAAACAGACTGACCGATTGCAGAAGGGATCGCCGAGACGATACCTGCAAAGATGATCAGAGAGATACCGTTACCAATACCGCTTTGCGTGATCTGTTCACCGATCCACATCAACAACATCGTTCCTGCCAGCATAGAGAAGGCAGAGATAACAATAAATGTCGTGTGGTCTGTTAAGATCGCACTTGAGCCGTCAGGCCCCGTCATACTCTGAAGACCAATGCTTACACCGATCGCCTGTACAACTGTAATAGCGATCGTTGCATAACGGATGATCTGCATATATTTCACCATACCGTCGCGCTCTTTTTTCATCTGACCTAAAGTAGGAAATGTTGCTGCTAAAAGTTCCATGATGATCGAGGCGGTGATATAAGGCATAATACCGAGAGAAATAATTGAGAGACGTTGGACTGCATTGCCGCTGAACATGTTCATAAGGCCAAGTGCATCGGATTGATGAGAGTCAAAAAAGGATGCGATTACCGCAGTATCAACACCGGGTACCGGCACGTAGGCCAGCAGACGGTAGATGAAAAGAAACCCGATCGTAATTAAGATCTTGTTTACAAGTTGCTGGTTCATTATTTGCCAGTTGTTGTAACGTTTTCGTCTTTGATTTTAGATGCTAAATCTTTAGCAGAAGCACCGACAAGTTTAATACAAGTCGTCTCTTTGCTGTATTTATGCACTGCACGAATAGTTTCCATAGTGATCTCTGAAAGCTCAGCAATACCTTTTACTTTCTCAACATTGATGACGTATGGCTTTTCAATACGTGACGTGAAACCGATCTTAGGAAGACGACGTGCCAATGGCTGCTGTCCACCCTCGAAGTTACGTTTGCGTGAATAGCCGCTACGCGCTTTTTGACCTTTGTTTCCACGGCCAGCTGTTTTACCAGTGCCCGAAGCATGCCCACGCCCAACACGTTTTCTATTCTGTGTTGAACCTTCGGCAGGCGTTAAGTTTTCTAATGCCATGACCTATCCTTTCATTCTTGCAAGTGCTTCGACAGTCGCACGTACAACAGTATTTGGATTGTTTGAGCCAATAGACTTAGTCAAGATATCCTGGATACCGGCCAATTCAAGGACAGGACGTAGTGCGCCACCGGCGATAATACCCGTACCTTCAGATGCTGGTGCCATCCAAACTCGACTTGCGTTATATTTGTGCTCAATATCGTGAGCTATAGTAGTACCTTTAATCTTAACAGTTGTTAAATTTTTAAATGCATTGTCTACAGCCTTACGAATTGCGTCTGGAACCTCTTTCGCTTTACCGACACCATAACCGACAGTACCATTTTTGTTACCGACAACTATAAGTGCTGTAAAACGGAAACGGCGTCCACCTTTTACAACTTTTGTAACACGACCGATGTTTACGATCGATTCTTCGAAATCTTCTCTGTTGATTGTAGTCATCATCAGCCCCTAGAACTTAATTTCGTTTGCACGAAGTGCTTCACCGAAAGCAGCGACAACACCGTGATACTGGTAACCGTTACGGTCAAATACTACCGCCGTAATACCTGCATCTTTAAGTGTTGCAGCAAACGCTTCGGCAAGTTTCGCTGCATCTTCTCTGTTCGCTTTAAGACCGACAGATTTAGAGTTAACAGCTGCCATTGTAGTAGCGCTCTCATCATTGATCGCCTGAGCAGAAAAGTAGCGATTTGAACGGAATACAGACACACGTGGAAGTGCAGCTGTTCCAGAGATTTTCGCACGAATACGACGTTTACGTTGGACGCGTTTGTTAGCTTTGATTTTTAAAGTTTTTGCATTCATCTCAACGCCCCTTATTTCTTGGCAGTCTTACCGGCTTTACGCACGATAGTCTCTTCCATGTATTTTACACCTTTACCCTTGTAAGGTTCAGGTGGACGGAATGCACGGATCTCAGCAGCAACTTGACCGATAAGCTGGTTGTCGTCACCTTTGATCGTGATTACGTTCTTCTCTACTGATATTTCAAGACCGTCTGCAATATCATAATTGATATCGTGTGAGTGTCCTAGCTGCAGGTTAAGTACTTTACCCTGTACAGCTGCACGGTAACCAACGCCGTTGATCTCAAGTTGTTTTGTAAAACCTTCAGTAAGGCCTTTGACGATGTTTGCCGCAAGTGAACGGTATGTACCCCAGAATGCACGGTGCTCACGTGATTCAGAGAGGTTTTTGAATGTCAATGTCTGGCCATCAAGTTCGATAGCTACATTGCCCATAGTGTCTAGTGTGCGCGCTTTATTCCCTTTTGCAAAAGAGAGAACGGCACCATCTACGCTTACTTTGATTTCAGCCGGTACTTCAACAGGAATTTTTCCAATACGTGACATATTATCTCCCCCCTACCAAATCGTACACATGACTTCGCCGCCAATGCCAAGCTCATAAGCTTTATCATTAGGAAGGATGCCTTTAGATGTAGAAACAATGATCGTACCGTAACCGTTTTTGAAACGTTTGATGTCAGCTACACCCTTGTAGACACGACGGCCAAGTTTAGAAACACGTTTCATCTCATTGATAACAGTTTTGCCGTTTTCATCATATTTTAATACAACATTGATGCTTTTTTTAGGACCGTTTTCAACTACATTGAACGATTCAATGTAACCTTTGTCCGCCAAAATAGCGACAAGAGCTTCAACACTTTTTGAGTGCATAAGCGTTGTTACGTCCAGACGACGCATTGCAGCATTACGAATACGAGTCAACGAATCCGAAATTAAATCATTTACCATAATTTTTCCTTATTTGCTAAATACTTTACTAAAGTATTTGCTGTAGTTAGGAGTTTCTCCGAGGAAGCCTAAGGCTTACCAAGAAGACTTTCTAACACCTGGGATTAGACCTTCGTTTGCCATTTTTCTAAAGCAAACACGGCAGATACCGAAGTCACGGATTACAGAGTGCGGACGACCGCAGATCTGACAACGTGTGTATGCGCGAACCGCAAACTTAGGTGTGCGTTTCGCTTTCGCGATCATTGATTTTTTAGCCATTTGTGCGCTCCTTAGTGAACGGCATACCCATTGCTTCTAGAAGAGCAAAGGCCTCTTTATCACTTTTTGCAGTAGTAACAACAGTAATGTTCATACCGTGGATCTGCATGATTGAATCGTAATTGACTTCAGGAAAGATCAACTGCTCGTTGAGTCCGAAGTTGTAGTTACCACGACCGTCAAAACCGTTACGAGGCACACCACGGAAATCTTTTACCCGTGGAAGTGCGATCGCAACAAGACGGTCAAGAAATTCATACATTTTGGCACCGCGCAGTGTTACACGAACACCTACCGGCATACCTTCACGGACTTTAAAACCCGCTACTGATTTTTTAGCTACGACTACAGCTGCTTTTTGACCGGCAATTGCAGAGATAGTGTCTTGGATGTTTTGGATAAGCTTGTTATCTTTCATCGCAAAACCAGTACCTACAGAGATAACGATTTTTTCAAATCCTGGGATCTCCATAGGATTTTTGATTCCTAGTTGCTCTTGAAGCTGTGGCTTAAGAGCTAGATATTTATCTTTTAAACGTGCCATCGTTACGCCTCCACTTTGCGGACGTTAGAGACATCAATCGGCATCTCTTTGTTAACGAATCCGCCTTTTGGGTTCTCTTCAGTCGGCTTAACAGTTTTCTTAGCGATCTTGCAGCCCTGAACGATTACTTTGTTTTTCTTAGGCATTACTGCTAGAACTTCTGCCTTAGTGCCTTTATCGTCACCAGCAAGGATCTCAACAGTATCACCTTTTTTGAAATTAAACTTTGCCATAATTAAACAACCTCCGGAGCTAGAGATACGATCTTCATGAAACCTGCGTAACGAACTTCACGACTTACAGGTCCAAAAATACGCGTACCGATAGGCTCTCTTTTAGCATCAAGGATGACAGCTGCATTGTCGTCAAAACGGATCAATGAACCGTTTTCACGGTGCACCTCTTTTTTTGTACGAACGACAACAGCTTTAACAACTTGACCTTTTTTTACTTTTCCAGTTGGAACCGCTTTTTTGACAGATGCTACGATAACGTCACCGACAGTTGCATAACGACGCTTAGAGCCGCCTAGAACCTTGATACACATAATCTCTTTGGCACCCGTATTATCAGCAACTTTCAAACGTGTAAAACTCTGGATCATTATTCAGCTCCTACTACTACGTTTTTAAGTCGGAATGATTTTGTTTTAGAAAGTGGACGACACTCTACAGCGATGACCTGGTCACCGATTTTCAGAGTATTGTTCTCATCATGGATAAGGTACTTTTTAAAACGCTTGACAACTTTGTGGTAACGCGGGTGCATAACACGGCGCTCTACCAGTACAGAAGCTGTTTTCTCACCAGCGATCTTTACTACTACACCTTGAATTTCTCGTTGACTCATAGTGCTTTCCTTACTTCACTGCTGTAATAGCAGTGTTGATACGAGCAATATCTTTTTTCACAACGCGAAGTGCGCTCGTGTCAGTTAATTGCATCATTTTTTGTTTGATCTTCAAAGTGAACAACTCAGTCTTCTTCTCTTTAAGCATCGCTTGAAGTTCAGCAACGTTTTTATCAGCAAAATCAGAATATTTCATTGTTCATCTCCGCAGTTATAATTTTACATTTGAACGGCAATTTGTGAATCGCAAGCATCAATGCTTCACGAGCAAGCTCTTCGTTGACACCGCCCATTTCAAAAATAATACGACCTGGCTTGATGTTCATTACCCACTGATCAACTGAACCCTTACCCTTACCCATACGGGTTTCAAGAGGCTTTGCAGTCAACGGTTTCGCAGGGAATATACGGATCCAGATCTTTCCTTGACGTTTAATATGACGTGTCATAGAGATACGTGCCGCTTCAATTTGACGAGAATTGATACGACCGGCTTCTACCGCTTTGAACGCGATATCACCAAACGCCAGCTTGTAGCCAGAACGAGCATAACCACGGTTACGCCCTTTCATTACCTTACGGTATTTTGTTCTTTTAGGCATTAACATGATTAGTCAACCTTTCTCGGAGCACGTGGGCGACGCTCACGTTTCTCAGACTGTTCTTCTTCTTTAGCTTCAGCAGGAATACCTTTAGTCAGTACCTCGCCTTTGAAGATCCATACTTTAATACCGATGATTCCGTATGTAGTATTGGCTTCAGCGAAACCGTAATCGATTTTTGCACGGAAAGTATGAAGAGGAACACGTCCCTCAAGATACCATTCAGTACGTGCCATCTCAGCACCGCCAAGACGACCTGCAACAGAGATCTTGATACCTTTGGCACCTGAACGCTGTGCATTTTGCATCACTTTCTTCATCGCACGTCTAAACGCAATACGACGCTCAAGTTGCGTTGCAACGTTCTCAGCAACAAGTTGTGCCGAGATCATCGCTTTTTTCTCTTCTTTGATGTTGATAGAGATATCTTTGTCGATCAACTTCTGAAGGCTGAGCTTCAACTTCTCGATATCCGCACCTTTTTTACCGATGATGATACCAGGACGAGCCGCTACGATAGTTACGCGAAGGCGTTTCGCAGTACGCTCGATGATGATATTGGCAACACCCGCATAGTAAAGTTCTTTCTTCAAGAATGTACGGATTTTGTAATCTTCACCCAGGTTAGCCGCAGCAGTGTCAAACGTTGGATACCAACGAGATTCCCAGTTGCGATTGATACCGAGGCGAAGTCCGATAGGATTTACTTTATGACCCATAGTTATTTCCCCTCTACTTCTACTAAGATGTGTGCTGTCGGTTTACGGATACCGGACGCCATACCACGAGCACGCGGACGGAAACGTTTAAGTACCGGTCCATTGTCAACACGGCAAGATTTTACAACACAGTCTTCCGCTTCATGACCGCTGTTAGCTACTGCAGATGCAAGTACCTTATAGATGATCTTTGCCGCTTTGTTTGGTGTGAATTCAAGAGCTGCAAGAGCCTGCTCAGCATTCATACCTTGGATTTCACGTGCTACTAGTCGTAGATTTGATCGGAGAAACACGGATAAATTTCAATAGTGCTCTAGCCATGATTAACCTACCTTCTTCTGTACAGAACCTTTATGGCCCTTGAATGTACGTGTTGGTGCGAACTCACCCAGTTTGTAACCGATGTGGTTCTCTGTCACATAGACAGGAACAAACTGACGGCCGTTGTGCACATTAAAAGTCATACCGATCATATCTGGAAGAACCATAGAACGGCGTGACCAAGTTTTGATTGGCTTGTTGCTTTTAACTTCTTTAGCTGCAAGCACTTTTTTCATTAAGTGGTCATCTACAAATGGACCTTTTTTTACTGATCTAGCCATCTAGTTTACCTCTTCGGATTAGATTTACGACGTGAAATAATCAATTTATCACTTGATTTTTTACGACGAGTTTTCGCGCCCTTAGTCGGTTTACCCCATGGAGTAACTGGGTGACGACCAGAGTTTGTTTTACCTTCACCACCACCGTGCGGGTGATCGACAGGGTTCATAGCTGAACCACGTGTTTGAGGACGAATACCCATGTGACGTGAACGGCCGGCTTTTGCGATAACGATGTTTTGATACTCTTCGTTACCGACAGTACCCATTGTCGCCAGACACTCACCAAGGATCATACGCATCTCAGATGAAGGAAGACGAACTGAAACATATTTGCCGGCACGGCCCATGATCTGAGCAGAACCGCCGGCAGAACGGACAAGCTGACCGCCTTTACCAGGTTTCATCTCAAGATTGTGAACGATAGTACCAACCGGAATGTTTTTCAATTTCATCGTGTTACCAGGCTTGATGTCAAGACCGGATTCAGCAGATTGAACAACATCACCAACGTTTAGATCTTTCGGTTGAAGGATATAACGTTTCTCACCATCAGCATAAGTGATAAGTGCAATACGACAGTTACGGTATGGATCGTACTCGATCGCAGATACAGTTCCTGAAATACCGAATTTATCGCGTTTGAAGTCGATAATACGGTATAGTTTTTTCGCACCCGCTTGCTTATGGCGAGATGTAATACGGCCATTGTTGTTACGCCCGGCATGTGCAGGAAGTTTTTTCAACAGTGAACGAACAGAAGGCTTAGCCGTAATATCACTACTGTCTACGTTTGTATAGAAACGACGACTTGGTGTTATTGGTCTGTATGTTTTAATTGCCATCTTATACCGCCAAACTTTCGATCTGTGCACCGTCAGGAAGCTTCACATAGAACTTTTTAAAGTTGTTCTGCTTGCCGGTTACACCACGAAATTTTTTAATTTTTCCAGCTTGGTTCAGTGAGTTGATACGTGTTGGCACGATACCGAAATACTCACGGAATATCTCTTTTAGACCCGTCTTTGTTACACGAGGAGATGTTTGTACAACGACAACACCGTCTTCTTGCAGACCAAGGGTCTTTTCTGTATACAAGATTGACTTGATATCTGTAATATCTGCCATTAGTTAGCCCCTTCCACTAGTTTGTCCCATACGGCTCTTTCAATAATAACTGAACGGTATGTTGCTGCTAAGAAAGCATTAAACTCATTGCCTTCTATCAGATAACAAGATTGAAGATTACGGAATGCCATAAATGTATTTTCGTCTATCAACTCTTTTACAAATAGCGCATCACGTACTTCAAGTTTATTAAAAATCGCTTTTGCATCTTTTGTTTTACCAGAAGTCACTTCAATACTGTCAACCACAAAAAGCTTTCCAGCATCTGCAAGTTCATTTAGTGCGAAGTTAAGCGCAATCTTTTTCTGTTTTTTGTTTACTTTAAGATCATAGTTACGGTTCGATTTTGGACCGAAAACTTGACCACCGCCAACCCATACAGGTGAACGACGTGAACCGGCACGAGCACCACCACGACCTTTTTGCGCCCATGGTTTCTTACCACCACCGCGTACTTCAGCACGTGTCAGAGTAGACGCCGTGTTTGCACGTAATGCTGCTTGATAAGATTTAACATAGAGATAAAGGTTGTGAGGGTTGATACCCGCATAGCTTTCCGGAAGCGTTAGCTCAGAAGCTTTTTCAAATTTATCATTTAAAATAATTGCGCTCATTATTTAACTACCTTTATACGACCTAATCCACCGTTTGGACCTGAAACAGACCCTTTAACAGCGATAACACCGTTCTCAGCATCGAAAGAGACGATCTCATTTTTCACAGTAACGGTTTCGTTACCGTACTGACCTGACATCTTTCTGCCTTTTTGAACGCGACCTGGCCACTCGGCATTACCGATTGAACCACCTGTACGGTGGAAACGGTGACCGTGTGAACCTGGACCGCCACCGAAATTCCAGCGTTTTACAACACCGGTAAAACCGCGACCTTTAGTGCTGAATGATGTTTTGATCACTTTTGCTTCCGCAAGCGGAGTAAGATCAAGATCACCAGCTTCTGTGTTTGCTACTTTAATCGTAGCGAAACGGTTGAATTCAGCAGGAAGAGAGTATTTCTTTTGCTGACCTTCAACGGCTTTGTTTGCTTTTTTACCATCGTTGTAAGATACGATTGCAACACCGTCATTTACTTCACATACTTTTACTTCTTTTAATTTAAGAAGTGTAACTGAAGTCGAAGGGACAGTAATTGTACGGCTCATACCGATCTTTTCTACAATATATTCCATCTCTCAGGCTCCTTACTTGTCCATAGAGCGGACTTCTACGTCCACTTCCGGTGCAAGATCTAGTTTCATTAGTGAATCAACAGTTTCAGGCGTAGCAGAAACAATGTCGATCAAACGTGCGTGCATACGGATCTCAAACTGCTCACGTGAATCTTTGTTGACGTGAACTGATTTAAGAACAGTGTATTTACGAATCTTTGTTGGCAAAGGAATTGGCCCGCGGATCTCCGCACCAGTACGCTTTACAGCTTCAACGATAGAACTAACAGAACGATCAAGAACACGATGATCGTATGCTCTGAGTTTCAAACGAATTTTTTCCATAATTTTTCCTCATAAAGAACTCGTCAGATCTAACCTGACTATATATAGAGAGCGGGATTGTACCCAAACAGGGACAATTATTCAAGGATATTGCACCTAAATTAATAAATATCTTATATTTTATTTCCTTTTAAAAAGGAAACTGTAATAATCGTAACATCAAAAAGGGAGGCAAGTGTTGATGTTTGTCGTTCCAGTCTATTGCTATTTAATTGATTTTCTAAATTAAATACGATTGAGGTACTGTCACTTTGTACGCCAATCCGTTATTCTTCACAATTAAGATTGGGTCGGCAGCCAGTAAGTCAAATAGACATAACTGTGTATAAATAAAACGTGCGTTCTATATTGGCACTCTATAGGTAAGGAAGCAAGATGGAGATATTACTGGAAGAGTTTTACAAGCAGGACCTGCATGCGCCAAACTACATCGAACGGCAATATCAGCTTGATGAAGAGGTTTCCTACCAGATCAACGGCATTGCGCAGTCCGGTAAAACTGCTTTGATCAAGCATACCCTTCTCGGGCGAAAAAAAAACAGCTACCTCTATATTGACTGCGCTGACCTCAGAATCGACGTCGAAGCACTCAATGCCGCACTCACCCGCTTTTGCAACCACAACGATATTACGACCGTTGCCCTCGACAACTACTATGAAGCAATACATTTGCCTAAGGTCAGGCAAATGATCATCGCCTGCATTGACCATTATAACTATGCTGATTTAACGACTTTGCGACTTTATGCCCTCGACTACGAAGGATTTCTCGCCTTTGAACAGCGTTATGACGAGAGTGCGCTGAACCACTTTTTTCAACTCGGCGGTTTTCCGGCAATGCACCGCATCCCTTCAGAAGAGCGCATCAGACATATTCAACAGAGTCTTCAGCATGCGATCACGCCTCTCGGCTTTGATATATTGCTCCTGAGTTGCAACTTTATTACCCAAAAGGTCTCCGCCTATATGATCTACGAACGTCTCAAACCCGTACGAAAGATCTCCAAAGATATGCTCTATAAGAACTTTGAGACCCTTACCCGTCAGGGATATCTTCACCAGTTGGCAAAATTCAACCACCCACGCGCCGTCAAAAAACTCTACCACTGCGATATTTCCATCAAAAATGCGTTGAGCACCCAAAAACATTTCGGCCGTCTGTTCGAGAACATAGTCTTTTTGGAGATGTTTAAAAAAGAGTTTACACTTTACTATGATGAGGGAATCGACTTTTATATTCCGGCCCAGGACCGTATTGTCCTCTGCATGCCCTTCGGAAATCAGGAGGCACTCTTCAAACAGATCGAAAAGATCGAAGCTTTTATCATCATGCATGGGATCAAAAAAGTCGAAGTGGTCACAATGAGCAATGAGTCGGCGCTCCAGCACCCTTTTGTGCCTGTCGAGATGATACCTTTCAGTGTCTGGGCGCTGACGGAAGGAGAGGAAGAGACCCACAGTGATGATGAATTTTAAAGACTGTTAAAATATCGATAAGATCTGTCATTCACAGAGGGGGAAGATCCGCCCTGGGGCGGATAAAGTAGAACTACTAAGATTTAGAAGTTGTAAGTAAGATAGACTTGAATATTACCGTATGCATCGCCGTTGTTTTGATCGTCTGCATCTGTATAGGTATATGCCAAAGATGAGTCAAGTGGACCGAAAGATTTTGATACAGCCAGTGTCCCTTCTTTCATAACAAGGTCTGTTCCCGGAGCCATTCCGTCTGTCGTTGTTGACTGTGTATAATAGAAATCTAAAGCAACCCATGTCAACTCTTCAGGTAGAGACGCAGTAATATTGAATGCCGATGTATCTGCCATAGTAATGTAGCCGTAGTTCCACCAAGCCTCTGTGTAGAGTTTAGACTGGCCGTAACCGTCAAGGTTGGCACCAACATTTAGAGCGGTTGCCGTACTACCTGTTTGTGAATAGGCAACAGAAGCGGCAAATGTTTTTTCCATCTCATACCCGGCTTTAAGTGCAAATGCGTCATTCGACTCATTGCTCAAGGCAGAAGTTTCACTAAGACCTGTATAAATTGCGCCAAGTGACAGACCAAAGTCCGATGCATAATCGGCTTCAACCCAGTACGTGCTCAGCAGGTGCTGTGCCTGATAGTACCACGCCTGTACTGTCAAAGGTGCCCATGAATTGTTGACTGCACCAAATGCATACGCTCCCTGGTGGAAAGACTTAAAGTTTGTATTGGCAGATCCGCCATCGAAATCGTTTATGATGCCGGCAAACCCTGACTTGGTTCCGCCGCCTCCGTTTGACTGACCGACATAGGCTGCGACAAGTGTTGTATTCGGAATATCTTCGTTAATGATAACAGCTGCTTCAAAAGTGTTGTAGGCAATTGACCACATTTCACTAAATACAAGAGGTGTATCTAGCTGCATACGGCCTATTTTACCGGTAGTCTTACCAACCGTACCTGCGATCCACGCTTCATCAAACCAGAACTCGTCTTCAGGTGTACCTTCCCATACATTTGAAACAAGAGTATTTGCCAGTCCAAGAGAAGAGAGTGCCGTAAGATGTACGCCAGCTGACATACCTTCTGTTAAATCAGCCGTCATACCTAAACCTAAAGCAGCCTGTCCGGCAGAATCTTCCTGTCTAAAAAATGCACCATCAGGATCAATATTGTACCCTGAATCCAGAGCATCCATTGTTGCATAAAACAGACTGGCATTACCAGACACCTTGACATTGTCAATTGCGAATGCACTTGACGCGATCAGCGTTGCCGCCAACAAACTCATTTTTACTAATTTCATAAACTCTCCTTGGATAATTGGTTGTAAAGAAGTATATGAAAAATGGGTATTATTAGTGTCCACTATATTGTATATATTTTAATCAATTAGAGGAAAATCGGGTCTCAATAAACCTACAGGTCCCTATTTAGAACTGCCTCATCGGCAATATACATTGAATAACTATTGGAAAATTTGTCAGATTAATATCTGTATTCGCGCATATTTCCGAGCAGAGAAACGAAATGACGATTCGATTTATCCTCAACATTCGTATATAAAAGCATTTTTCTGAAAAATAAGAATGACAGTGATTTGAATTAATCGCTAAAAATAGAAAAGATCTGTCAGTGTTTTTGTAATGTGCAGAAAGAGGAGATTCCGCCCGAGGGCGGAATGATCGAGCTTCTAACGAATTAGAAGTTGTAAGTAAGGTAAGCTTGAACAGTGTTGAACGCTGAACCTTTTGTATCGCCGGCTTTGATATTTTGGTCATCAGCCGCAGTGTTGACATAGACCAGGCTAGCGTCTAGAGGACCGAATGATTTAGAAGCTGACAGAGTTACTTCAGTCATATCAAGATCTGTTCCTGGCGCCATTCCGTCTGTAGCTGTTGCTTGCGTCACATAAAGGCCTAATGCAACCCAAGTCAATGATTCAGGTGTCGTTGCCGTTACATTGAATGCAGATGTATCGGCCATTGTGATATACCCATAGTTCCACCATGCTTCTGTATAAAGCTTAGACTGTCCGTACCCTGCCAAGTTGAAACCTGCACCGATACCATTGTTATTTTTACCTGTCTGAGAGTAAGCGGCAGAAACAGTAAACGTATCTTTCATTTCGTAACCGACTTTAACGGCAAATGCGTCATTTGACTGGTCGCCAGTCGCTGCGACTGCATCAGTTACGCTTAGACCTGTGTATTGTGCACCAAAATCAAGACCGATAATATTCAGGTCAGCTTGTACCCAATACGCATTTAACACGTGCTGCGCCTGGAAGTACCATGCCTGTACTGTCAACGGTTCCCACGAATTGTTCACAACACCCGCAGCGTACGCACCGTTCCAGAATGAATGGAATGGGCTGTTTGTGTCATCCTGACCACCCGCAAGTACACCCGCGAATGATGCATTTGTACCGCCATTACCTGTAGCATCACCCTCAGAACCGTTAGAACTACCTACATAAGCACCTACCAATGTTGTAGCAGGAAGATCCTGGTTGATTAGAACTGCCGCTTCGAATGTATTCGCTGCCATTGACCATGTCTCAGAGAAAACGAGAGGTGTATCAAGCTGCATACGGCCGATTTTACCTGTTGTATTACCAAGTGTACCGGCAACCCATGCCTCGCTTACCCAGAACTGGTCTTTCAGTCCGTTAACAACCGAACCATCAACACTTCCACCGCCGACAGCCGTACCTTCCCAGACGTTTGCAACAAGGTTGTTTTGAAGACCCAGTGTGCTCAATGCGTTCGCTTTGATGCCAGCTGAAACGCCCTCTGTAAGATCAGCAGTCATCCCCAAACTTAGTCCCGCTTGACCGGCAGAGTTCTCTTGTCTGAAAAGTGCTGCGTCATTATCAGCGCCACCGCCTACAGCTGCAATCCCATCATTTGTAGAGTAGTAAAGTTTTGCATCACCGGAAACTTTAACATTGTCAATCGCAAACGCACTTGACGCGATAAGCGTTGCCGCCAGTAAACTCATTTTAACTAATTTCATAATATTCTCCTTAAGAACAGTTCGACTTTAGATTTTGTCTGGGCCCAGTTTATCACAGATTTCTTAAAGATTTCTTTTAATCAAAAATTTTACAATTCCCCTATATTCAGGGGCCTACATCACATTTTTATCACATATAGAGCGTTGCTTTCTTTAAAACAAAGCTCAGTATAATTAAAATATCTACACTAAGATATTATTAATTTTTGTAAAATGGAGAGCACACTTGAAAATCCTGAAAACGGTACAATTCTTTATCCCTCTTACTCTCTCGGCAGGCCTATTTTACGGCTGCAGCGGAAATGTATTGTCACATACCAGCAACGGAAACAGTGTAAAAGTACCGCCCTCACAGAACAGCGCGTTGCAAAGTTTCTCACCTTCCACAACAGCAAGCGACGACCATAAGGAATACCGAGCCATCCAAAAAAACACAAACGAATGGATCAAAAACGAGTGGGAACCTCTGACTGAGGGTAACAATACTATTACGAAAAGTAACAAAAATTACAGTTCAATTACACAAGACGCTGCCCTTGAAGATTCTAACAACTCTGTAAACCTGCAGCAATATGTTGACAAGGCGGGGCTCTTTATTGAAAACAAAAAAACACGTGATGCCAACAAGACAAAAGCGCCATCACATACAGAAAAGATCAGCAAGCTGCCTGGTATAGGAAATAAAACTGACCGATAGATCTTGAATTTTGAATTACACCTCGCTATCAAATCCAATTCAAAAAAGTTACGAACCTGCAAAAGGCAGTTTCTGTCACAAATTCAACCTTTCTTCTCTGTCTCGCCAGCGAAGAAATCTTGAGGGAAAGAAGAGAGGCGCTTTTAGGGAAGTACGACATCTCTTGACAATTGCTGCGTCTTGGTACAGTGAATGAAGCCGAAAGGGTTTTGTGACTCCGAGTATAAGATACTTTTGAAAGTGACTAAACCCGTCTTTGTCCTTTTCTTTTTTCGTTAGGTGAGAACCGTTAAGTAAAAGCCAACTGCTTGGCTTTTATAGGTTCGGAACCAGAGTCGATGTACGCAGTACCGACGTAGGCTTTGGACAAGCAAACGAAAAAAGTAACATCCTACTATCTAATTTAATTCAAAAAAGTTGGAACTTGCAAAAGTCAGTTTCTGTCGCTGATTCAACCTTTCTTCTCTGTCGCACCAGAGAAGAAATCTTGAGGGAAAGAAGAGAGGTGCTTTATACTTCTGTGCATATCAACTTGCTAGCTAAAGATGAGATTCTTGAATAAGCTGACGCTTTCAGGGAAGTATGAAATCTCTTGGCAATGGCTGCGTCCTGGTACAGTCAATGAAGCAGGAGGATTTCGTGACTCCGAGTATTGAATACTTTTGAAAGTGCCTAAACCCGCCTTTGTCCTTTTCTTTTTTGGTTACTTTTTCTTTTCAGAGAAACATTTTGCTACGCAAAAGCGGTACCCTTGTTTTGGACAAGCAAAAGAAAAAAGTGACATAACCTCTATCAAATCTAATTTAAATAAAGTCGCGAACTTGCAAAAGGCAGTTTCTGTCGCTGATTCAACCTTTCTTCTCTGTCGCACCAGAGAAGAAATCTTGAGGGAAAGAAGAGAGGTGCTTTATACTTCTGTGCATATCAACTTGCTAGCTAAAGATGAGATTCTTGAATAAGCTGACGCTTTCAGGGAGGTATGAAATCTCTTGGCAATGGCTGCGTCTTGGTACAGTGAATGATACCGGAGGGGTTTCGTGACTCCGAGTATAAGATACATTTGAAAGTAGCTAAACCCGCCTTTGCACTTTCTTTTTTTCGTTAGTTTCTTTCTTTGTGCAAGCAAAGAAAAAAAGTGACACCCTACTATCAAATCTAGTTTAAACAAAATCGTAAACTTGCAAAAGGCAGTTACTGTCGCAGATTCAATCTTTCTTCTCTGTCGCGCCAGAGATGAAACCCGTAAAGCAAAAACCAACGGCCCTGAAGAAACATCGCTGCGCGAGCGGTACCCTTGTTTTGGCTTTTGTAGGGTTGGAAACAGAGTCGATGTACGCAGTACCGACGTAGGCCTTGAGCAAGCAAGAAGACAAAGCTACAACATGGAGTCAAGTCTGTTTTGAAGTTCTGTGTTAACAGATTACGCAAAGCCTATATACTCCAGGAATTGATCATTTAAAATTTAAACTGATCGTTGTAAGCCAAAGGCTTACTTATGCTCATCCCAGGAGAAGACTGTTTTTCCTTCCGCATCCTTCTCGACGTTGGCCATGCCCATGATGTTGTACCCTGCATCGACATAGTGCACTTCACCCGACACACCTGAAGCAAGATCACTCAACAGGTACATCGCCGAGTTGCCAACCTCTTCGATGGTGACATTTCTGCGCAGCGGCGCATTGGTCTCGTTCCACTTCAAGATCGATTTAAAATCGCCGATACCTGAGGCTGCCAGTGTTTTGATCGGTCCGGCACTGATCGCATTGACACGCTGACCTTTGTTACCCATCTCCACCGCCATATAACGTACTGTCGATTCAAGCGCCGCTTTGGCAACACCCATTACATTATAGTTTGCCACGTATTGCGGACCGCCCAGATAGCTGAGGGTCAAAATCGAAGCATCATCGGCAAGTACCGGTTCAAGTTTGTGGGTCAACTCGATCAGCGAGAAAACAGAGATCTCCATCGCGATATTAAAAGCGCTTTTGCTTGTTTCCAAAAATCGGCCGGTCAAGGCCTCTTTCGGTGCGAAGGCGACAGAGTGGACAAGAAAATCGATCTTGCCCATATCCTTGGCAATATGCTCTGCTATCGCATTCATATGGTCTTCGTTAGAGACATCAAGTTCATAGACCATCTCACTGCCAAATGACTTTGCGATCGGCGCTACCCGTTTTTTTAACGCATCATTCAAATAGGTAAACGCCAGTTCAGCCCCCTGATCGGCACACGCTTTAGCAATACCGTAAGCGATAGATTTGTCATTTGCCAGGCCAACGATCAGACCTTTTTTGCCTTTCATTAACATTATTATCCTTCTCTATTATTTTTTATCTGTTCTGCTATCGATAGTATCGTACAAAAATCTTCAACATTGAGTGCGGCACTGCCTATCAATGCGCCATCGACATTATTGAGAGCCAACAGCTCTTTTGCATTGCCGGTTTTCACACTACCGCCGTAAAGCAGCGGACGATCTGTTTTTTGGCGAAGCGAGGTGTGGATCTGCTCTACCTCATTTGCACTTGGTGTCAGACCGGTACCGATTGCCCAGACTGGCTCATACGCAATAATAAGTTTTTCATAATCCAGATGGATCCCATCACATTGATCATTCAGATAGTTCATCAGGGCGTCACTGCCCTCTTCACGTACTTCCAGGGGTTCCCCGATACAATACACGATCGTAAAACCCTTCGCTTTATAGTAGTTAAACTTCTCTGCGATCATCTCTTGTGATTCACCAAGGATATGGCGACGTTCTGAGTGACCGATAAGAATGGTCTTAATACCGAATTCATCAAGCTGATCAAGCCCGATCTCGCCGGTAAAGGCACCGTTCTCAACAGCATATGCATTTTGGGCACCTACGCTGACGCCACCTTCAAAACTGTCCAGTGCTGTTGCCGGAGGAAAGATCAACGCTTGTGAATTGATAGCGTTTTCGGCGATAAATCCGATGACTGTTTTGTAATACGCTGCCGTTTCGCGGCGTGTCATATTGGTCTTGAAATTGGCCGCAATGATCACTCTTCTTCACCCTCGACGATCAATGGCTTGACGCCCGGAAGCACCTTGCCTTCAAGCAGTTCAAGCGAAGCACCCCCGCCCGTAGAGATAAAGGTCATCTCTTCATCCAGGCCTATACGTTGAACCAGGTCTGCAGTATCTCCCCCGCCGACAACGGTTGTTGCATAGGAGTCGGCAACAAAGTGTGCAATGTTGCTTGAGCCACGTGCGAAACGATCCATCTCGTAAACACCCATCGGCCCATTCCAGAGTATCGTTTGCGCATCGGCAAGCACGGTGCGGTAAAGGCGTACCGTTGCCGGACCGATGTCAAGACCCATCCATCCTGAGGGGATTTCCTGAGACGAGGTAACCTTGCTGACAGAATCTGCTGTAAACGTCTGTGCCGCCACAACATCAACAGGCAGATAAAACTTGACACCCAAACGGCGCGCTTCGTCCATAATGTGCTGCGCCTCTTCAAGAAGATCATCTTCTACCAGCGAGTTTCCGACATCATAACCCATCTGTTTCAAAAAGGTAAATGCCATACCCCCGCCGATCAATACTTTATCGACTCTCGGCAACAGGTTAATGAGTGCTTCGAGCTTTCCGGAGACTTTCGAACCGCCGACGATAGCCACGAAAGGGCGTGTAGGCCGCTTGATTAGAGTACCGAAAAACTTGATCTCTTTTTGAAGCAGGAACCCGGCTGCTTTATGATCGTTATCAAAAAAATGCGTAATGCCTTCGACCGAGGCATGGGCTCTGTGACTTACACCGAAAGCATCATTGATATAAATGTCTGCCATATCCGCAAGGGCTTTTGCAAAAGTCGCATCGTTTTTTGTCTCGCCTTTTTCGAAACGAAGGTTTTCAAGCAGAAGCACCTCATGAACAGGCAGCTCTTTCGCTTTTTTTATTGCATCCTCGCCTATGACATCTTTTGCCAAGGAGACATGTCTTTTTAGCAGCTGCTGCAGGCGCAGCTGAACAGGCACTAATGAGTATTGTTTATCGACCTCACCTTTTGGACGACCCATGTGTGAGGCTAAAATCACCGCACAATCCTGATCCAGACAGTAGTTGATCGTTGCAACAGCCGAGCGGATACGACGGTCATCTGTGATATTGCCGTACTCATCCATCGGCACGTTGAAGTCACAACGGATAAAGACTTTTTTACGGCTAAGCTTAAGATCTTTAATATTTAAAAGCTGCATTTTTTATGATTCCTATTTACTGATGTGAATTGCCATATCGACTAAACGACTGGAGTAACCCCACTCGTTGTCGTACCAGGAGAGTACTTTGACCAGGTTCCCGTCAATCACCTGTATCGTATCCAGCGCGACGACAGTGCTTCGTTCTTCACCGACAAAGTCCTGTGAGACCCTGTACTCTTCATCCACCCCCAGGATACCTTTATGCGAACCTTCACTGGCCTCTTTGAAGGCTGCTTTGATCTCTTCAAGAGTCACGTCTCTTGAAAGCGTGACCGTAAGGTCTACCATGGAGACATCGGCCGTAGGGACCCGGATCGCCTGACCGTTGAGTTTGCCCTCAAGAGACGGAAGCACTTTTGAGATCGCTTTTGCCGCTCCGGTGGTCGTAGGGACCAGGTTGGTCGCTCCTGAACGCCCTTTTCTCGGGTCTTTTTTATGCTTGGCATCCAGTATAGGCTGCGAAGATGTATAACTGTGGATCGTTGTCATCAACCCGTTTTCGATACCAAACGCATCATCAAGCACTTTAGCCAGAGGCGCCAGGCCATTGGTGGTGCAGCTTGCATTGGAAACGACAGACTGTCCGGCATAACTCTCTTCGTTGGCACCAATGACAAAAGTGGCCGTGTCATCTTTAGCCGGAGCAGAGAAAAGCACTTTTTTGATACCGTTATCAAGGTAAGGCTGCACGCTCTCCTGTGTTAAAAACGCGCCGGTACATTCAAGTACGATCTCAGCCCCGTGTTCGGCAAAGTCGAGTTTTGCCGGATCGCGTTCAGAGAGGATCTTGGCTCTGTCTTTACCGATACACAGATAACCCTCTTCTACTTTTACATCCTTGCGTGTACCGTGAACCGAATCGTATTTTACGTTGTACGCGATCATTTCGTGCGCACCGCTCGCATTGACCGCCACAAGCTCAATATCATCTCTGTCCGCAATAATACGCGCGACACATCTACCGATCCGCCCTAATCCATTAATTGCAATCTTCAATGCCATTCATACGTCCCAATGTACTACAACGCTTGTTTTCAAAGCATCATAAAATAAGATTAATATTTGAGTGGATTCTAACAAAATTCAGCTATAATTTGCATAAATTATGGATATAGCACTTTATGGCGGTTCGTTTGACCCACCGCACCTCGGTCATGTTGCTGTTGTCAATGAAGCACTCAAAACGCTTGACATCGATAAAGTCATCGTCGTGCCGGCTTTTGTCAACCCGTTCAAAGCGGGAACACATGCGCCGGCAGAGCTTCGTCTAGAGTGGCTCAAGGCGATATTTAAATCGAACAGCCGTGTCGAGGTGAGCGACTTTGAGATCCGCCGGAACCGTGCGGTCAGAAGCATTGAGACCGTCAAACATTTTGGCGCGTTGTACGAGAAGATCTACCTTATTATAGGTGCCGACAATTTAGCAACGCTAAAAAAATGGCACCGGTATGAGGAGCTCAACAGCTTGGTCACCTGGGTTGTAGCAACGCGCGATGAGATTGAGATCGAACCTGGTTTCATACGACTAAACGTCGAGCAGAAGATCAGTTCAAGCGCTCTCAGAGAGACAATACAAGAGCAAAAACTGCCGACTTCGGTTGCAATATCCATTAAAGATTATTACAAGAGCACTTCGAAAGATCATGAATAGAACTTACAATATTCGAAGCGCATAAGGAAAAACATGCAAGAACGCATCAACAAGATCACCACTATTTTAGATACCAACAAAGCCGAAGGCATTGAAGTTTTCGACCTTCGTGACCGCGACTACTTCGTCGATTATGTTGTTATCGCTTCCTCACTCGGTATCCGCCATACGGAAGCGCTGCTTGACCACCTTAAACGCGGTCTGAAACCTCAGGAACAGTTTCTGGGCACTGACGAAAGCGGCGAATGGATCGCCGTCGACCTGGGCGACATTCTGATTCACATCATGACGCCGGAATACCGCAGCCGCTACGACCTGGAAACCTTCCTGAGCACCATTCACAAAAAAAACGAAGAGGCTTAAACCTCTTTCTCCATCTTCCGTCTCTCTTCCTTAGTAGTTATAGATAGGTACACTGGGCTGATCTAATGAATAGAACGCTTTTACACTTCCAATGTCTCTTTTACTCTGATGATTATTTTAGTTATGATTCTGTGAATATTTCAAAGGAGTCGGCATGGGGTGGCTTTTCATTATCGCAGCAGGTATCTTTGAGATAGGGTTTACCTCCTTCCTGAAGCTCTCAGAGGGCTTTACCAGGCCCCTACCTTCTATCGGCTTTCTGATTTTCGGGGCCATCAGTTTCTATCTACTCACCCTCGGAATGAAGAGTATCCCCCTCGGCAGCGCCTATGCCGTCTGGACCGGGATCGGGGCCTTTGGAACCGCTATTATGGGGATGATCTTTTTTGGTGACCCTGTCACTGCCTGGCGTCTCTTTTTTCTGTTGACACTGATCGGCTCGATCATCGGACTAAAAATGGTAAGTGCCCATTAAATAAGTAATGCATAAGGAAAAAAGATGACACGCTGTGGAATTGATGAAGCCGTTCAATATCTCCCGTTAAAAAAAGGTGCCGGGGGCACCCTTTTAGGGAGTAAAATAGCATCAGATGGAGCGCGGAATGGCACTTTGCGGGATTGACGAAGCAGGTCGCGGACCCATAGCCGGCTCGCTTGTCGTTGCCGGGGTTATTTTGAAAGAGCCCGTTCAAGGGCTGACGGATTCTAAAAAGATCAGCGAGAAAAGACGCGAGGCCCTCTACCCGGAGATCATCGAAAAATCGCGCTGCCACATCGTCTCTTTTTCGGCAGCTGCAGTAGATGAAAAAGGGATTTCCGTCTGTATGAGCGAAGCGCTCCTTGAGATCCAGCAGAACCTACAGAGTGGCGACTACCTTTTTGACGGCAATACCGCCTTCGGAGTCGACAACCTTCGCACCATGGTCAAAGCCGATGCAGAGATCCCTGAAGTCAGTGCCGCATCTATCCTCGCCAAAGTCACGCATGACAGGGAGATGATCGCTTTTTCGAAAGAGTACCCTGAATACGGTTTTGAAAAGCATAAGGGCTACGGCACCGCAGCCCATATCGAAGCGATCAAACAACACGGCTACACCCCGGTGCACCGCCGGACGTTCCGTCTAAAAGCGCTGGAACCCACCCTCTTCTAACGTTTAACGGCCGTTACCCTGGTCGGCGCATCGATCTCAGCTTCACGGTGTACATTTACGACAGGCTTTATATGTGCATCCCGGCCATAAATATAACTCTGCTCTTCAACAATCACCTTATATGCCTTGTTAAGCTCTTTTGCCCTTGCGACAGACGGGTACAGGAGATAAGAGATGTCACCGTGAAGCTTCTCTGCTTCACTCTCGATCAGTGAACCGTTTACATCGAAAAACTTCGCCATCACTTCACTGTTTGCCCTGAACTCATCCCCGGCGCGGTTGGCTTCCAGATAGAGCGTGTACTCATCTCTTCCGTCGCGGGTCTTCGGCTCTTTTAAATTGACAAGTCCATTGGCATTCTGCGTCCAGTGGTACCACCCCTCTTGAAAATGGGTTTTGTCGAATTTTCGCTGGAACACAAAGGTGCTGTCTGCAATGGCCCCGATGCCGCTGTGACAACCGATGCAGTAGAGCGTCTCTTCGTAGTTCTGAGGTCTTAGTTCGCCTTTGGCATCTTCAATAAACCCCTGATAGGTCCACCCCAGATTGTTAAGCGTACCGTTTTCTGTGTTGCCCAGGATCGTTCGAAGTCTATTCGGAAAAGCATCTTTTTCTTTTATGTCCGTCAAAGTCGCATTTGAAAGCTCCGAATAAGTGATCCACGACAGCTTTTTGGCATACCGCAGCTCTTTCATCCTTTGGGCCATTTTAATGCGCTGCCCATTTTCATCCACGTCGATATAGCGGACACTGTGCAGGAACTCGGTATTTTTAGGGTAGAGTCCCGGTGCTATCAGATATTCATTCGACGCCAACAGGGTTTTAGCTTCGCCTACGTAACTCATTGAAAAATCGGTCAGCTTCCCGATTCCCGCATCATAAGTCGGCTTCACCCATTTGAACACGATTTCGCCGGCACTGTCCAAAACACCGTTCTGGTTTAAATCAACACCGTATTTTGTCTCATCGACCTCATCGATCGGAATGTTTTTCTGTTTTATCAGTGCCTCTACGATTGAAAGGTTAAGCTTGTAAACATCAATATCAAACGTGCCCGTTTTACTCTTCATAAACACATCCGGCAATCTAATGAGAACATCATCGGTACTGCCGTTGGTCGGCCAGAACGTCCCCGGGAACGGATAATATCCAAAGGCTCTCCAGCCTGTATAATTTCCATCAGGCGCTCTGTCGAACCCCTGATTGTCAAAGCTGAAATAGCAGTCCGGTGTGTACCCGTTCCATTTGCCGTCGCTGTTCGTATCCCACTCCCGGGGCAGGTTTTTGAGCCTGTTGGCTAAAAGGATCTGCCCTTTCTGCATGTAGTTGTTCTCTCTTGCATAGCTTAAGATCTCCTCATCACTGATCTGACCAACCAGGGATGTCCTGTCTTTAAAAAGGTTGGTAAATCGGTTCACCCTGGTGTACTCGCCAAAAGCATAACTCTCCTGCAGTTTCCAGTCGTCAACATAATTCGGCTCGTTCGAATTGATGTGACATGTAAAGCAGGGATTGTGTGCATGGCCGTTTTCGTCGACCGTTTTGGTATAGCACTGGCTGGTCACATAGGCACCATTATTGTTAACGGGAGTAGTGGATTTAAAGTCGATGTCAACAGGAACAATATCTCTTGTATTGTAAAGCGAGTTGTTGCTTTCGTAGACAGCAAGCGTGGTATTGTCCTCTATACTAGTGGCGTTACTTTCCTTTGTATCCAAGAGTTGATCCGTACCGCATCCGACGATACAGACTCCTAGAAAAACAGCTGTTGCCAAAATATATCGCATGACCATCCAATCTCTAAGTTTCTCTTTTTTTAAAGATACGCGGTATCCCTAAAAAAAGAGAAGGAGCGCTCCTTCTCTTTGATAAGTCTAAAAACGATTACCAGCTTTTAAACGGTCCGACGACACCGACAGATGTTTGTTTTTGAGCATCACTTGCGATACCGGTCAGGCTGTAATCAACATCGCCTGGAGCAACTTCACCAAACGGGTGCTGAGTCACTAAACTTAAGTATCCGAAGCCATTGATATCTTTGTACCAGAATGGTGATGTCGTTTCAGAACCATACGGTGTTGAAACAATACGAGTCAATTTTTTACTCGCTATATCGTATGACCACACGAAGTCATTTGGATGGTCACTTGTATCTTCACCGATAACAAGTGTATTTGTTCCGGCCAGGAAAGTAACATTGTCCGGGTTGGCGATACCGTTTACAGAACAGGTATAAGCCTCATACGTTGAACCGGCCGGGTAGGTCGTAGGCGATCCGATAACCTCAGCACGGGTGTTTTTAACGACATATGAGCTGTTGATCACATTGCTGTTGCTGTCATAAGCAACTTCTGTAGCACCAAGAAGCGCCAGTTCATAAACTGCACCACAGCCATTTGATTCGTCCAGCTGGATGTCACCGACACTGTCTGACATACCTTTCGTTACTTGACTCATAGCGACATAGAGTTTACGGTCATCAGGGTTAAATGTGATACCTTCTTCTTTTCTGAACTCAGTTGTAGCACCGAGCATTGCCGCATATCTTCTAGTCTCTAAGAATGCCGCTTCGGTCTCTTTGCCTGCATTAAGCTGTAGACACTCTTTTCCTGTTGCTGTATTGACGAATGTAAATCCTGCATCACAAGCATCGGCCGTTACAGTACCGGTTGTAAAGATATCACTGAATTTCGGTTCTGTAGCTACGATCGCTTTAATAGCGGCATCTGTTGAGTGACCAAGTTTGATCCAGATAAGGTCAGCAGCACCGCCGTTTGTCGCAGACGTTTGAATCCATTTGGCAGCGTAGAGTGTACCGGCGCTCAAATCTTTTGCCGTGTCCGCTACATACATATAAAAACCGACATTGGTACCATCATCTGAAAGGTATGCAGTTTTTTCATCCGGCATTACATAGGCAAGCTCCCATGCTGCACGGCCCATACTGAAGTGTTTGGCATAGTTAAATGACGGCGCAGCTGCTGTTGCATCTACTGTGACTTCAGGAATATAACCATAGTAATACGGGTTGTTGTTAGCCGAAGTGTTTGCGTTGTTTTCATCTTTCCAGTAATATTTGGTGACCTCGTCAAAATTACTGTTACCTGTCAACATCGTAGTCGTATTCAGATCATTTTCCAGTGTTCTGGCATTTGGCTCGTACTCTTCACTGCCCAGGTGTGATTCCCAAGGTGTCGTCATACCGGCACAATGTACCCAACCGCCAAAGCCTTCTGCCTGGCTGATGTAGGTAAGTGAATTTGGTTTAACCGATAAAGCACCCGCAGTATCCTGCTCCAGTTCCATACCGTACATCGTACCGACTTCACACTCAAACTGGCTTACCATAAAGATACGGCCGTTTTGTTGTACGATCGATGAGTGATCCAATCCTGAACCTCTTGCATTACCGTTTGCACCATCACAGATGAACGGCATACCGTCAGAGAAAGTAACGGCAGAATCAGCATGGTCCTTAATCAAACCAAATGTCTCCCCGTTGTCGATTTGGCTTGCTGACATAAGTTTTGTAAAACCGATTGCATCTGTCTTACCGTTTGCATATGTCACACTATTAGACGTCCGAATTTCCATCTTCTCTGTATCAGTTACAGGTGCGCTCAATTCCGCAAAATCAAGTTGTGAAGCACTTATTTGACTTCCATCAACACCATCAACACCGTTGACACCATCTGTACCGCTGTTGCATCCCGTCATCATGAGTGCTGTTGCCGTTGCAACAGACAACATAATCATCATCGGTTTTCTAAATTCCATAGGTTACCCTTATTTTTAAAATTACATCGACAGAATAGAGAACTTTTATTACGCTGGGATATCCTCTTCATCACAGAACGGTCAACTTTACAATACGGTTTGATTACATACAAGTTAATGATAATTTTTAAAGATTTTGATTATGCAGCGCTCTTCACCCATTTTATAATATTCGACTGTTACACTTCGGACATGAAATCAATTGAACATATTAATAATGCACTAAACGATCTGGATAACGAAATGCAAGCCATACTGATGGACTTTTCACTTAACCTTACGCAGAAAGACAATCTGATGCTGCCTATTTTGCTGCAGAAAAAAGTACTTAAGCAGACGTTGGATGATCTTACCTATCTGAAAGAAAACCCACCTGCGCCGAACCAGCCCTGCGGTATCTCGAAGCATCGGGACGATAAATAATTTTGAATTTTGAATTTTGAATTTTGAATTTTGAATTTTAGCAAGATGGCAAAATCTATAGACCGTTGTCAACGAATTTCACTTATTTAGCCAATTGATAGCAATTCTTGAAGTTTGTTGACCTCAACCATTAACCTGAAAACTACTTCTCTTTATTCAGAAAATAATCGACCGAAAACTTCCCTGCCCCATGGGTGAGCAGGACAAAAAGCATCAGCATATAGTAAACCGGGATCTCGAAGCCGTTGTTGCCGCAGCTGAAGCCGTTATGAAGATGCACCGTCGTAATAGCAACGATCATCACGACCATCAAAGGTATCGAGATCAGGCGCGTTGCCATCCCCAGTGTCAACAGCAGAACACCTAAAGCTTCTGTAGATGCTGCCATGTAGGCCTGCAGTGTCGGGAAAGGAATTCCAAGCGTCCCGAACCATTCCGCAATGGCATGAATATCACTCCACTTTGTTTTTGCAGGTTCATAAAAGCCGTAGGCTAAAATAAGCCGCAGAAAAAGCAGGGAAAGACTTTGAAACTTTTCCAGGAGCGGTTCTATAAACTTGCATAAACGTGTGATCTGGCACTGCATGACATCCCCTTTTTCAAAACATAACCGTTTCTTGATTAGTACATTAATAATTGACGCTTGCGCCCTTTATTATTATACTAACGGGACAAGGGTTAAGTACCTTGGCCTGTTAAAACCCACCTACTTATCCTGTGTGCCTGTTAATCTGCCTTATTGACCGCATTTTTTCGCAGCATTGCATTTGCCTGAATTCTTTGCTTTTGTCTCAGCATTGCATTTACTTGAAGTCATAGCTTTTTTCTCAGCACTGCACTTGCTTGCGGCCTTGGCTTTTTTCTCAGCACTGCACTTACTTGAAGTCATAGCTTTTTTCTCAGCATTGCACTTTGACGAACCCGTATCATCCGCCATTGCAGAAGTCACACCTAAACTCATAAACAGCGCCGCACTGAAAAGCAGTGCCAATAAACCCATCTTTTTCATCTTTGATCCTTTGTGATTTTTCAAGTCAAGTACGCAATATTAGCCCTAGAACGCAACTGCACAGTTAACTTAGATTACATAACTATAATAACTCTGATATGAGAAATTATTATATGTTACTTGTTGCCAGAAGGTAGAATAGAACCGTATGATACAAATCGTAACATTATTATGAAACATTTTATAACAATATTGGTCATAAGATATATTTATCAATAACGCAGGCACGGTGTTTATAGACGAATAAAGCATAGAAAATGGATTTGGCAATTGAAGAAGTACTCCCCTCCAGATACCGCTAAAGGCGTTAAGAAAAAGCCTACTGCTTGGCTTTTTTAGCCGACACGCCGTATTGATGTGCGCAGTACCAATAGGGCCGGCCCGCAGGTTGGTTATAAGGTCAAAAAAAATAGTTAGTTGATTTGAGTTGAAAGTTAAAAAGAAGTACTCCCCTCCAGATACCTGCGGCACATAACCGAGTGGAGTGAGCTGCTGTGTTCCCACCCTGACTCATTGTTCCAAACGACCATTGCACAGGTCTAAAGGGAAGCGTTCAAAACAGCGAACTGTGCTGAGCGCTTGAAAAGTTTTGACATTATAGCAAAAAAAAATAAACTTGCTATTTAATTGAGGATACATGTTCCGAATCGCCTATCGCTTTTAAAAAATCACGCGTCAGACGCTTCTGTTATTTGTATAGCACAATTGGCTACAATACACTCATAATATGACCAATGCCTGAAGAACCGAAAGGTGATGCGCTGCTTTCAGATATCAGCTATCACGAAGAAGAGAAAATGATCGCACTGCACCCCTCAAACTACCCATTGCCACTGCCGACAATACTCCAGGACAACGCCATCACCAGTCTTGAAAATGCGCTTGCAGATTACCTGGGCTACAGACACGTTATTGCGCTTAACAGCGTTGACGCGGCCTTTGCAGTCCTCTTCTCTGTCTTGGAAAAAAAGAGCGGCGTTCTCTGCTCGCCGAATGCGCCGGTCGGGTTATTTAACGCCCTTCATAAACAGGGACTGCAGGCCCGGTATTGCGATCTTAAACTCGACGGTACGCTTGAAGCGCGTTTTTTGCAAAAGAGCCGAACAGAAGAGAGTGCCGCCTTGCTTGTCTCACATAACCACGGACAGTTGGCAGAGATGGAGAAGCTGGGCCGATTTGCCAAAGCGAACGATCTTCTCGTTATCGAAGATGCGACACAGGCCTTTGGCAAACGTGTATCAGAGGAGAGCGCCCTGGCAGTCTTTGATCTGAACGCCCTGATTCCTGCCTTTGTCGCAAGAGGCGGGTTTGTCGCCACCGACGATAACCGCCTCGCCGTAGTGATTCGTCAACGGAGCGCTGGCGGCTATGTTCAAAAGAAATTCTGGAACTACGACATCGAGAGTGCCTATGACGACTGCACCATGGACGCTCTTACGGCGGCTCTTGTCATGAATACCCTGCCGGAGATCGGCACCATACAGACAAAGATCCGTGAGATCCAGACTTTTTACCATCAAGAGCTGGCGGCTAACCGTCTGATTGAACTGCCAAACAGTGCGGATCTTCTGCCCTATCCGCTTTTCCCTGTCGCTCTGGTTCCGGCGCTCTTCTGTCCGAAAGAGGAGATCTACCAGGCCCTAAGAGAAAACGGTGTGCCGGTACAGGTCGGCAATAAGCCCATCTACAGAACCACGGCGTTCAAAGATGAGACCCTTTCACTTTTTGGTGCCGAAGAGGTCTACAAAGCCCAGTTGCTGCTCCCCTCGCACCATCTCATGACTTTGGAAGAAGCGGCATTTATCGTCCATACCTTCGAGAGCATCCTTGCAGCCCACGGCCATCGGGGCTGCTCTTTTTGACAGGGAAGCTTTTTTCAGGCTTAACAATTGCACTAATACCCCCTCTTCTTCAAGCGTTAATATTTTTTTCGCTACACTTTCGAAATTTTATTTCTATACTATATATAGGAAAACAGTTTTAGTGCTAATTGATTGCACGCGGAAGAAGATATAGCCTACAAGGAAACATAGTTGAAACTGATCATCGTCGAGTCACCTGCCAAAGCCAAGACAATTAAAAATTTTTTAGGCAAAGAGTTTGAAGTCATTGCCTCCAAAGGCCATATCCGCGATCTGCCAAAGAGCCGTTTCGGCATCAAGGTCGACGAAGAGAAAAAAGAGCTGATTCCGGAGTACAGCGTTGCCAAAGAGAATGCTGCCACCGTCAAACAGATCAAAGAGCTGGCTAAAAAAGCCGATACCATCTATATCGCGACCGATGAGGACCGCGAGGGGGAAGCGATCGGCTGGCATATCGGCCACGCCATTGCCAAAGTGTCCAATACCGATCCGGAAGCACTGCCGCGTATCGTCTTTCACGAGATCACCAAATCGGCGATCAATGCCGCGCTTGAAAACCCGCGTCAGATCGACATGAACCAGGTCAATGCACAGCAGACCCGCCGTCTTCTCGACCGCGTGGTCGGCTACAAGCTTTCGCCCCTGCTGGCGTCCAAGATCCAAAAAGGTCTCTCGGCAGGACGGGTGCAGTCTTCGACACTGAAGATCGTTATAGACCGCGAACGCGAGATCAGAGCCTTCGTGCCGGTTGAGTACTGGGAGATCGACACCGTCTTTGCCCCGAACATCGATGCAAACCTTGTCAACTACAAGGGTGAGAAGATCTCAAAACTTTCCATCACCAACGGCGAGCAGGCCAAATCGATCGTCGCCACGATCGAAAAAGAGGCCTTCAAGGTTCTCTCCATCGAAACCAAACAGCGTAAAAGTTCAACGCCGCCGCCGTTTATGACCTCGACGCTGCAGCAGACAGCTTCAAGCAAACTCAGCATGTCGCCTAAAAAGACGATGATGCTCGCACAGACCCTTTATGAAGGTGTCAAAACACCGGAAGGAACCTCCGGGGTTATCACCTATATGCGTACCGACTCGCTCAATATGGCCAAAGAGGCTGTTGAAGCGGCACGCGAGACCATAGCAAGCACATACGGCGAGCAGTACCTGCCGGAATCGCCGAAAAGCTACAACAAAAAGTCCAAAGGGGCGCAAGAGGCGCACGAAGCGATCCGCCCGACGATGCTGGCCTTTACGCCGAAAATAGCCGCCGCCTACCTGAAAGCAGATGAGCTCAAACTCTATACCCTTATCTACAACCGCTTTTTAGCATGTCAGATGAATGATGCGATCTTTGAGCAGCAGTCGATCATCTTCAAAAGCGAGAGTGCCGAATATAAAGCCAATGGGCGCAAACTGATCTTTGACGGTTTCTACAGGGTCCTGGGCAGTGACGATAAAGACAAACTTCTGCCTGTTCTTGAAAACGGGCAGGATATTGCCATCGAATCGATCAAGCCGTCGCAGCACTTCACGGAACCGCCGTCACGTTTTTCGGAAGCGAGTCTCATCAAACAGCTCGAAGCCGAAGGGATCGGACGTCCGTCAACCTATGCACCGACGGTCTCGACCCTGCAGGCCCGTAACTATATCACAGTCGAAAAGCGCCAGATCATCCCGACGGAAGTCGCCTTTACCGTCACAGAGATGCTGGAGAAGCACTTTACCGATATCGTTGATGCCGGCTTTACGGCCAATATGGAAGAGATCCTCGACAAGATCGCCGATGAAGGGTATGATTGGCAGAAAGTGCTCAGTGATTTTTACTTTCCCTTTATGGAACGGATCAATGAGGGCAAACAGAATATCCTCTCCTTGAAGCTGGCGCAGCCGCTCGGCCGCAACTGCCCTGAGTGCGGTTCGGAACTGCTTCTTCGTTCAGGTCGCTACGGCAAGTTCATCGCCTGCAGCGGTTTTCCCAAATGCAAATACACGGAACAGGTGGTAGAAGAGGGAGAAGAAGCAGGCGAAGCGCCAAAAACAGAGACCACCGATGAGAAGTGCGAGAAGTGCGGCGCCGACATGGTGATCAAAAACGGCCGTAACGGCAAATTTTTGGCCTGCAGCAACTACCCTGAATGTAAAAACACCAAATCGCTGGAGATTGAAAGCAAAGAGTCAAAGGTGCCGTGTCCCGAATGCGGCGGCAAACTTCTCTATCGCCAATCCCGCCGCGGACCGTTTTGGGGATGTGAACACTACCCTAAATGTAAATTCATCTCGAAGTTCGAGCCGACGGAAAAGAGATGCCAGGTCGAGGGCTGTGACGGAGTGCTTGCCCAGCGCACCTATCGTGGCAAAGAGGTCTATGAGTGCGTCAAGTGTAAAGACCGCACCCCGGCAGATGGTGAGTAGTCAATGCTAGACAGTAAACGGAAGATCCAAAGCACTCGTTTGCGCAGCTTTCCCTCCACCCAAAAGAATGGAACATTTTTATGAAGATAGGCATCCTCTCCGACACCCATAAAAAGGAGAAGCGCTCCCAGAAGGTAGTCGATCATTTAATGAACAACGGCGCCGAGTTTTTGGTCCATGCCGGTGATATTCTCAAAGAACAGATCCTCGATCAACTGGTGCAGAGCGGCGTGCCCTATGTGGCCGTTTACGGCAACAACGATGCCCATCTTCATGAGGTCCATAACCGCTTCAATCTCGTTCAGGAACCGCACTATTTCAAGCTGGCCGAAACACGTATCAAGCTGATGCATCTGCCTTTTTACATGTCGCCGGATGCCGAGATCGTCATCTACGGTCATACCCACACCTTTGATTGCGAGTTTACCAACGGTACCCTCTTTCTCAACCCGGGTGAGGCCTGTGCACGCAATAAACCGGTCAGTGAATGCGCTATGCTTGAGCTCACCGATACACACATGGTCGTGACCTACTATTCAAGAGCGCTTAAGACCACGCACTTTGAGGAGCAGCACTTCTCATTCGAAAGGAAAAAAAAATGAGCAAAGCGATCTTTCTATGCGCCATCTCCAACATCAACAGCGGCACCTGCAATGAAGACTGCAAATTCTGCTCGCAGAGTGTCAAGTACAAGGCAGATATCGACCGCTACATCCAGAAACCGATCGATACCATCATCGAAGAGGCCAAGGCGGCTGAAGCATCGGGTGCACTCGGCTTCTGCCTGGTAACAGCACATAAAGGGATCGATGACAAGGTTTTGAAGTTTGTCTGCGAAACAGCACGGGCACTCACCAAAGAGGTACCAAAACTCCGTCTGATCGCCTGCAACGGCACAGCCTCCCTTGAGCAGCTGCTTACCTTAAAAGAGGCCGGCATCAAGGCCTATAACCATAACCTTGAGACCTCCAGAGATTTTTATCAAGAGGTCTGCACCACCCACGGCTGGGATGAGCGCTACGAGACCTGCCAAAATGTCAACCGATCGGGGCTCAAGCTGATCACCGGCGGTATCTTCGGCATGGGCGAGACACAGGCGGACCGCATCTCGATGCTGGAATCGATCAAAAGTCTCAACCCGACCTCTGTACCGCTCAACTTTTACCACCACAACCCGGCACTTCCGCTTAAGCCGAACCCTATCACGACGGACGAGGCACTTGAGCTGATCAGAACGGCTCGCGAGATCGTCAGTGATGCAGAGCGTATTATGGTCGCTGGCGGGAGGGAGCTGATGTTCGGCGACCGTCAAAACGAGATCTTCGAAGCAGGGGCAAACTCTATCGTGATCGGCAACTACCTTACCACGCAGGGAAGAGACAAAAGAAGCGATCTTGAGATGATCAGATCGCTGGGCTTCGCCGTCGCGACAAAAGTCTGACTGGCGCCGCTATTTAAGCGGCAGAAGGTCGTCTAGAATATCTTCGCCGTCGTTCTCTTCATACTCTTTATAAGCGATATCGTCTTTTTTCAGTGCTAGCAGCAGTTTCTGGCGGACATCCTTGTTGATGTTCTTATTCTGAATCGCCATCAGCACCTCGATGCTGGCGTCGGTCGGATTATGCCACAGCTTGATCTGTTTATAGTCCTCTAATTTCGACATGCTCACGTCGGATGCTATCGTTGAAGTCATATCGTCCGTCAGTGTTGCGACTTTGCCGCCTATCTTGCGCGAGAAACTGCGTAGCCCGTCTTCGACGTAGTTTGCTACCACTTTCTGCATCGCTTTCTGACCTGATGCCGTTGCTTCCTGAAGCATGAAATTGTCGCCGATGCGGCTGTAATCACTATGCCCTACAGCCGTCTGCATCGCATCACCGACAACGTTTTTACAGACCCATTCCGGTGCAGGAGCGCCGTTTCTGGTACACTTAAGATCCTTATCGGCATCGATCTCATCCGGTTTAGGACCTTTGGAGCAGCCGGTAAAAGCCAGCATCACTATCGAAACAAGCGCCATTAACGCAATCTTCTGAAATTTCATTATCACCCCTTTATCTGACTATTTTATCATAAGGGCACCTCTATAAACCCTAGTCCGCCTCAGCGATAGAGAGAAGTTCACAATCAAGGCGCTCCTTTGAAGGCCTAGCCGTAGCTAAGGCGAAAAGGGGCAACGCGGAGTGTGGATTTCTCTCTATCGCCCGAAGGGAGGGATAAAGAGAGCGATCTTGCACAGAATTTTCTTTTATCATAGCTTCGGCTATGATAAAAGAAAAGTTCTGCACAATCTCATCTCTCTTTCTTCCCTCTGAGGTTGGCTAGGGTTTTTAGAGGTGCCCTTTAGTTCTACAACTGTTTATCGTGCTATAATCACCACCATGTTTGAAGATGTTGTCCTCCTAATTACCTTATCGCTGATCGTGATCTTTTCGCCTTTTATAGCCAAGATCGTCAGGATTCCGACGACCCCCGTCGAGATCATTCTGGGAGCGATCTTTGCCTATGCCGGTCTATTGCATGAGCAGTACCTGTTTGAACTGGTTGCACAGGTCGGTTTTCTCTACCTGATGTTCATTGCCGGGACAGAGGTCGATCTTAAAAAGGTACTGCGCACCAACCGTGCCCTGATGAAGCGTATTTTGATCTATCTTGTACTGCTGTATATTTTTTCCATCAGTTTTACGCTCTATTTTGATCTCGGCAAGATCTTTATCGTCCTGCTGCCGCTGATCTCGGTCGGTCTGGTCGTGACGCTTTCAAAAGAGTACGGCAAGACCCCCTGGCTGACATTGGGTATGACGGCGGGCGGAATCGGCGAAGTGATCAGTATCGCAGTGCTCACGATGACTGCGACGGCACTGCAGGACGGTTTCGGCCTGGAATTTCTCAAATCTATGGCTGCCCTGGTCTTTTTTATCTTTATAATCTACCTGCTTTTTCGTGCTCTGCAGCTTCTCTTCTGGTGGTTTCCAGGCGTAGGAACGGCACTGATGCCCCACGATGACAACAAAGAGCAGGACCTGCGTCTCTCGATCGGTATTCTCTTTATCCTGATTGCGGTCATGCTCTACCTTCATCTCGAACTTGCCTTCGGAGCTTTCATCGCCGGAATCTTTATTCCGACCTTTTTCATCCACAAACAGGACCTGCCCCATCGGCTTGCGAGTTACGGTTTTGGCTTTCTGATTCCGGTATTTTTTATCTATATCGGAAGCACCTTCAACCTCGACTCCCTCTTTATGGAGGGGCTGGTCACAACAGCACTGATCATTACCGCTTCGATGATCGCAATGCGGGTTCTCGGCGCCCTTGTCTTTAAAAATATTCTGGGTTACCGCTCCGCCATCCTGCTGGGACTTAGCCACTCCATGCCGCTGACCCTCCTGATCGCCGTTGCCACCATCGCCTACCACAGCAGCAGCATCGATAAGCTTCACTATTTCGCCTTTATCCTGGCGGCGCTCTTCCAGGTCATCATTGTGACAGTATTGATCAAATTTATCCACAAAGAGCCGAGTCCTGCCTCTGTGCCTAAAGCTTTTAATCAGCACAAACGGTAAAGACTTTAGGGCACTTCTGAACTCTGCGCTAAATTAAGATTGTGAACTTCTCCAATGGGCACAGGCCCTTAATAAGAGAGTTACGGAGAGTACCGATGAGAAGATCACTTAAAGGTGTCGTGCGGAGAATTTTACGCTTTAATTATTGCTCAATTTTTTTCAGAATATGATTCGCGATCGCAAAACCGTGATTAAGCCCGAGGGCTATGGAGCCTCCTGACTCCTGGGTAATATCGCCGGCAACATAAAGATCTTTAATATTGGTCTCATAATTGTCGTCATGCACCGGTTTGCCATCTTCGATCCCTATCCCCGAACCGGTCAGGAAGGCACTGGGTGTCGTACCGCCGATAGCATAGACGACCCTGTCATAACTCTCATTTTCACCCTCGCTCAGAAGTACTTTCACACGCCCGTTATCTTCCTCCAGACCAAGAATATCCACCCCCATCAGTGCACGGACGCACTTTTTTTCCAAAGCTTCGGCGATATCCGCCTGATTCGTTGGATTGGCACGGCGAAAGTTTTCGCGGCGGTAGCAGATAGTGACATCATTTTTGTCGCAAAGTTCAACGGCATACTCTACGGCTGAGTCACCCCCGCCGACGACCATCACCTTTTCATTTTCAGAACAGCTGTCCAGTGTAAAAACGACCTGCTTTTTGATCGGACCCGGAATCTTGTAATCGGGTTTGTTCGGTTTGCCCATGCGGCCGATCGTCACAACGACATGTTGCGCCAAAACCGATCCTCCTGCGATCATCACCTCAAAATGGTCGGCCTGTTTAACGATCTTCTGAACTTCGGTATGGGTCTTTAATTCGACAGAGTGTTTTTCCAAAATCTCGTCAAAAAAGTCCAAAGTGCTCTCTTTGGTTCCGTCGAGGAAGAGAATGTTGCCGTCGAGTTCGACTGTCTGCCCCTTCCAATCCTTGTCAACACGTTTTTTGTCTTTATAAAATTTACGGATAGTTGCATTGTGATTTTCGTCTTTTTCGATCAGGATGATGTCTCGCATCCCCAGCAGGTAACACTCTACCGCAGCGGCGATACCGGCCGGTCCGGCACCGATAATAGCGAGTTGATATCGTTTATCTGACATATAATCTCCTGATTTTGGCATTAGCCTTAATTTTAGCAGGATTTTATCAATGACATACGAAATGAAAGTCTGTTTGTGAGGATGGTTCTGAGTTCTTGGGAAAATGGGTAGGGATGACTCCCTAAAGCTTAGTGCTTGCGTGCACCGCTGTTGTGGTAGACAAACATGCTGCCTGCAGTCACTGCCGCAGCAGCATAGAACATTGCAATAAAATCGATAACGACCATCATCTTTCCTTTCTAAAAAAAATAAAGTCGGATAGTAACAGAGAAAGTTTAGATTTTTATTTCGGCTTTATATTTATAAAATGATGAAAGAAAAATATAAGCTGTGACTCTCTATCGCTGACACAGCGCACATAGGAGCGATTCTCTACAGAGCTTGTCGAGACCGAACCGAGTTTGAAACCGGCCACATTAGTCTTATCCGCACCGTCCGCCTCTTTAAACCCGGCAAACAGTGTCAAAACAGCCAGGAGGAGCACTGCAATAATTTTATTAATTCTCTTTTTTGCGATACTATACCGGCTAAAAAAGAGTGTGCATGTTCGATAGAGACAGAGAGATATGCGTCTGCAATTCACTCTCCATGCAAGAGATCGCCGAGTGTATCAAAAAGCAGGAACTGACAACACTGGAAGAGATGATAAAAAATCAAGAGTGCCCGATGGGCGACAAGTGTGAGTCCTGTCATGAAGATGGCTATGAAAATGACGGCTATTCCCTGGCGATGGTACTCTCACTTGTCAAGCAGGGAAGACTCTAATTATGAATTATGAATTATGAATTATGAATTATGAATTATGAATTATGAATTTAGGTGGCGCAGCTCACCTTAAAGTCAACAGACCCGTTGAAGTTTTAGATTTAGTGTAGATTGTGCCGAACGCGATCCGAAGTCGCACTGCTGTGCGTTGAGGGTCGAGCTTCGGCGCAAGATGCGCTGAAGCTAAAGCGTCAACTAGAGGTGTTCGCGTTTTAGGGAGACCCCTTTGAGATGGCTTACAGGGTAGGCAAAAGCGATCCCGTCGCCCTGCCCCACAATATCGAGTTTTTCCATCACGTTTTTAATAATACCGTCCGCCATTTTGGTCGGTACCAAAAACATCAGATCGACATCCGTGGCATCCTGCTCCAAACGGTTGTAAAAATTTTCCACCGCTTCAAGCCCCATGCCGTGGGCGTCGGTGATCGTTACGCCCGAAGCACCCGCTTCCTGTGCCGCTAAAAGCGCCGCTTCTCTCTGTGCTGTCGGCACGATAATATGCACGGCTGAAAATGGCATTACGTAGGAGTGCCGCTGTCCAAGTCCATCTACATTGACCGTGGAAAGGCCCATATTGTTCGCATCTTCAATCGCCTGTCGGAGTTCAAAGAACTGCTCTTTCTCTTTCTCATGCTTGCCTTTAAGCCCGAGTTTTTCCGATATAACCCCGTAGAGCATGACGGTGATCATCGGAAATAGCGAGGCAAAGGCGATCAGACCAAAACCGTCTACAAGCGGATCACGCCCCTCGATATTGGTCGCCAGGCCCAGTCCAAGTGCTGCGACCAGCGGTACGGTCACCGTTGACGTTGTCACGCCGCCGCTGTCGTAAGCGATACCGATAATATATTTAGGTGCGATCACTGTCAATGCGATCACAATAAGATAGCCCGCAATAATATAATAGACGATCTGACCGCCGTCAACGATTCGAAAAGAGCCAAGTGCAATACCGACAGCGACACCAAAGGCCACAAAAACACGCAGGCCGAAATCATTAATCTTGCCGTCACTGATCTCTTTCGCTTTTCTTGCTATGGCCGTCAATGCCGGCTCCGCCATCGTCGTTGCAAAACCGATCGCAAAACCGAAGGTATAGATGATCACATGATTGTCGCCGCGGGTCAACTGGTACGCCATTGTCTCGCCAAGCGAAAAGAGTCCCATCTCAAGTCCCAGGATAAAGGCGTAGAGACCAACGACCACCAGACCAAATCCCAACGCGACTGTTTTAATGTCGTCTATCGGTTTTTTAAGCACGCCGTACTGAAAAAAGAGAATGATTGCCAAGATAGGCGCGACATCTTCGACTACCCCGAACATGCCCATCATCATTCCGAAGAGTGAATGGTCAAAAACAGCCTGCTCTTCGGGCATTGCAACGATCTGCACAACACTGGTGATATCGATAAGTTCATACACGACGATCCCGTACACCTGAACGAATATCATCGGTGTCAACGAGGCAAAGGCGATAAGACCAAAACCGTCCAAAACAGGACTGCGGCCTTTAATCGTGCTGGCCAATCCGATGCCCAAAGAGGCGACCAGCGGCACGGTGACTGTCGACGTCGTCACCCCGCCAAGGTCATATGCCAGACCAACGATCTCATGCGGAGCAAAGGCCGTTGTTACCACCGTCAGGATGTAGCCGGCAATGATATAGTACTGGATCGGGTGGCCTTTAATAATCCGCCACGCCCCCAGCACGATGGCAAATCCGACCGAAAAGGCAACAACCCCGCGCAAAACATCTGCATCGATCCGTCCGCTGCTGATTGCAGCCGCTTTTTGGGCGACGACATAGAGTGCCGGCTCCGCAATTGTCGTACCAAATCCGATTAAAAAAGAGAAGAGAAGGATCCAAAAGGTCGACCCGCGGTGGGCAAAATCACTCGCAAGTCTCTCGCCGACCGGGAAGATAGCGACTTCAAGACCCAGTAAAAAAACCGCAAGACCGAAGGCGACGATACCCAGGCCTATCACTGTCGCCAACCATCCGGCCGGAACACTCTGAATGATGGCTAATTGGAAAAAGAGAATGACCAGTACGATCGGCAGAAGGTCGCGAAAGGACTCTTTTAACAGCAGTAAAAAAGATTTGATGCTTAACATATACTCACTCTATAGGGTCTCCTCTATAATGAAAAACTGATTATTTTACTTTGTATTATAAACAATCCGAACTTTATAAGACAAAAAGCAGCGGGTACATGGAGCAGCCCATAAGCGCCGTAACGACGATAGCAAGATAGAGCCATTTTCCCTTTTTCTTATGCGCAACAAAGTATTCAGCTTCAGGGCCCTCTTTGACAAAGACCTTCATCGATTGATAGATCGTCACCCCCCAGAACACGACCGTAAAAAGGGCAATGGCGATATGGACCAGCAGGTACGTCAATACCCAGCTGTAGGTTAAAGTACTGCCGTTCATATAGGCATTAAAGCCGCCGTCAAGGCGTACACCGATCTCAAAAATGACCACCATCACCATTGTCAGCAGAAAGAGTGCCGCCTGCGACTTGAAATGGGCCCGATGGAGCCCTTTGACGGCCAGAACGATGGAGTAGCCTACCAAAAATGGCAAAAGTGCAAAATAGATCGTGACCAGATCCATAAAGAGGGGTGCCCGTGTACCTAAAAACCCAGCTTCAAACATGTACTACCTTTTGACTAGAGCCAACAGCTCTTCATATTTTTTATAACCGCGTATCTGAGAGAGGTGACCCTGCTTATCGATCATGATCAATGTCGGGAATGAGCTTACGCCGTAGGTGCGCGCTTTCTGCTTGTCGGCAGCTGCCGCTTTATGCATCGCTTCGCTTCGAAACATCTCTAGAAATGTCATTATATCCAAACCTATCGAAGCCGCCACCTCAGCGATCTCCTTCTCCTGCGTGATATCCCTTCCTTCAGCATAAAAAGCCTTTTGCAGCGCCGTGTAGGCGCTGTACGCTTTCGAACTGTCCATGGCACGCACGGTGACAACAGCACGACAGGCCGGCTCAGTGGTGTAGTTGAACCCTTTTTGTGAAAGCGCAGTCGCATTAAAGGGGAGTCCCGTCGCCTCGTGAACGGCTTGCCAATACCCCAGATGGTTTTTCAGTTTCGCATCATCAAAGATCTCGCCGTCGCGGAGACCGCCCATGATCATCGAAAAAGGAACACCTTTCAGCTCTTCGCGCAGCTTGGTCAGCTCCGGAGAGAAACCGTAGCACCAGGAGCACATCGGGTCTCCGACGAAGATCAGCTCGGCCAAATGTGCATATTTAGTGGCTGCGAACGACATCTATTTTCCCAATTTATCGCTGAACTTCATCATGAACTTCTGTACCTTCGGTGCGATCACCGCCTGACAGTAGCCCTGAGAAGGGTTGAGACTGTAGTAGTTCTGGTGATACCCTTCGGCCGGATAGAAGGCCGGTGCGGGTGAAAGCTCCGTAACGATCGGGTCACGAAACTGCCCCTGCACGGCGTGGGCCGAAGCGATCGCCGCCGCTTTCTGCTCATCATTGTAATAATAGATGACGGAGCGGTACTGCGTTCCTCTGTCGGCACCCTGATAGTTCAGCGTGGTCGGATCATGGATCTCCCAGAAGATATCAAGCAGTTCACTGAAGCTGATGATATCGGCATCAAAGGTGATCTCGACTACCTCGGCATGCCCTGTCGTCCCGGTGCAGACGTCCCGGTAGCACGGGTTCGGATTCGCACCCCCGGCATAACCGCTGATCGCCGATTTCACCCCTTTAACACGATTATACACCGCCTCAATACACCAGAAACATCCGCCTCCCAATAAAGCTTTTTCTATTTTTGCCATGACAAAATCCTCTTTTTTTAATGGAAGATTATGCGCATAATTGGCTTTAATGCACCTATTTCACGCAGACGTGAAAAAATCAAAAACTCCTTTTAAGCATCATCTTTTTGATGCGCCTGATTACTTCGCTTTAAGCACCCCGTATATCTTCGCCATCAACGGCGTCGGAAGACGCAGCTTTTTGCCTTCGCGGACCACATAGCCGCAGAGCGTCTCCAGCTCCGTCTTATGCCCGTTTTTGAAGTCGAGGTGCATCGAAGTCGATGCGTCTTCGGGCAGGGCATGAAGCCGTCTGAAGCGCTTTTTCAACCTCATTTTGGATATCGATCCCCTTTGCCATAGCCACATCGGCGATCTCGTTCAGAAGGGTGTGGGCCCAATTTCGATGCGCTTCATAGACACGGCGCATAGTGATGTCAAAATAGGTCGTCAGTGCGGCAAAGGCACTGATAAAGAGATACTTCTTCCAGATCGCCTCTTCAATAGCTTCCGGTGTCTTATAACGCAGCTGCGCTCTTTCAAAGATAGTTGCGACCAGCTGCGTCTCTTCCGGGTAATCACGGTTGCCAAAGAGCGCTGCGAACACCTTCCCTTTTTTTACGATCACTCCGTCAGCTTCCTTATGCGCCAGAATATAGACGGCCCCGTGCAGCACCCTGGCATCGACCAGCGCTTCGATCTTCTCCTTGTGTTCCACCCCGTTGGCGAAGGGAACGATGATCGTCGAAGGGGCGATGTTGTTGGCGAGATCGGCCAGGAGCCCTTCGATATCGTAGCTTTTGACACAGAGCAGCAGCAGGTCGATCGTTCCCTCCAACGTCAGCGGCGCAACGACCAGGTCGGGATGGGCAACAAATTCCCCCTCATCTTCCCTGATCAGCAGCCCCTTCTCCCTGATCGCCTCGGCATGATCGCCCCTGGCGAGAAAGATCACCTCATCATCTAACTTGCAGAGGTGCGCACCTATATAACCGCCGACCCCGCCTACTCCTGCTACAACGATACGCATCGACACCCTTTTTTGAAACAGATTCTGAAATTCTGACGTTAAAAATAGATAACTACTTGACTTTCATTCGTCACATAATGTACCATTACAATAATACATATTATAATATGAACAAATGTAATAAAGTTATAGATATTGTAACACAGGAGCAAATAATGAAGAAAGTCCTTATTCTTGGCGGTGGTTTCGCCGGTATCGATGCTGCAGGCTATCTCTCAAAAGCCGGTTATGATGTCACCCTCGTCAGCGACCGTGACTATTTTTACATCTACCCGACCTCTATCTGGGTGCCGACGCACGAAAGCGAGTTCAAAGATGTCTGCGTTGACCTCAAAGCGCTGCAGGCAGCACACGGTTTCGACCTCATTGTTGACGGCGTGACCGGGATCGCAGCCAAAGAGAACCGGGTAACACTCCGTTCCGGCAAAGTCATCGATGATTATGACTACCTTGTCGTCGCCATCGGCGCGCAGAAGATGAAACATCCGGGCATCGAGAACACCCTCTCCATCTGCGCCGTACCAGAGCAGTCACTGCAGATCCGTGATGCACTTGACAAGCTGATCGCAAAAGGAAGCGGCAAGATCGCCTTCGGTTTCGGCGGCAACCCGAAAGACAGCTCTGCCGTGCGCGGCGGGCCTGGGTTTGAGCTGATGTTCAATGTCCATAACATGCTCAAGAAAGAAGGGATCCGTGACAACTTTGAGATCTCCTTTTTCGCACCGATGGCAGAACCGGGTGCCCGTATGGGCAAACAGGCCCTCTCCATGATGGATATGATGTTTAAAAAACAGAATATCCATAAATATCTCGGCAAAAAGATCAAACGTTTTGAAGCGGACGGGGTGGTCTTTGAAGACGAGAGCAGAGCTCGAATCCGATTTCACGATGTTCATTCCCGCCGGTGCCGGCCATGAGATCGTCACAGCCTCCGACCTGCCGACCAACGAGGCGGGCTTCGTCACGATCAACGACTACTGCGAGGTCACCATGGACGGCGGCATCAGCAACGTCTACGCCATCGGTGACACCGCGGCGCTGGAAGGGCCGGAGTGGCGTGCAAAACAGGGCCACGTCGCCGAAGTCATGGCAAAGAACATCACTTTCAACATCGTCGAACGCGATAGAGGCTCTGATAAACGTAAAGGCTACCAGGAGCACCTCAACATCCTCTGCGTCATGGACACCGGTGACGGTGCCGGTTTTGTCTTCAGAAATGACAAAAAGGCTTTCATGCTCCCAATGCCGTTCATCGGCCATATCATGAAAAAAGGGTGGGGCTGGTACTGCCGCAACTCCAAACTAGGCAAGTTCCCAAGATTACCCGGGATGTGAGCACGGATAAACTAACGACAACTGCTTGTCGTTAGTCCGTGCGAAACCGAAAGCGTTGTCCAGAGGACCGCTGAAGGTAGGAACCCGTGCAAAAGCGCTCTTGCCGATGACGGAAGTATAATCCCGCTTTTTTTTATGTAACCACGCTGTCAGAAGAACCCTTTCTAACGTAATCTATCAGTAATATTTTCTGGTTAAAGTTTCAAAATACTTTCAGCCGTATCTCTGCTGAAAGAAAATGATAAAAGGATTACCATGAAAGCGATCTGCAAATCCCCTATTGAGAAACAAAAAATCAGCGCACTTGAAAAAGTGATGCTTAAAAAACTGCAGCGTTCAAAAAAAAGTCTCTGGATGTATGATAAGACGATAAACGGTTAACACTTTTCCTGTCGTTAAAGAACTTCATTTGTAATGGATGACCGGCCAAAGACCTAAGTCATCATATAGCCGACGCATTTCGCTTAAAAAAAGCCCTGCAAATTTTCTATTAAATCCCTGCCTCACCACCCTTTATGCTCCATTTCGTTAAAATAATAGTTAAAAGCTGTATTTTTGAGATCTGCTTCTCGGAGCACATCTCAAAAGTGTCATCAATTTTCCGAAAAGAGCATTATGTCAGTACAACAACAGATTTTAGAAACGATCAAAAGAGCGTCCTCTGATCATCGACGGGGCGATGGGAACGCAGCTTCAGGAGAAAGACGATCAGATCTCCAAAGAGGCGTGGGAAGGGAATGAGGGGTGCAACGAGCTGCTCAATGTTACCGCACCCGAGGTGTTGGAAAGCATCTTCAGCGCCTATCTGACGGCAGGTGCAGACCTTATTACCACCAACACCTTCGGTGCCTTTCCCTGGGTCCTGGACGAGTACCAGATCGGTGAACGCTCCTACGAACTCTCCAAAGCGGGTGCCGCCATTGTCCGCAAGATGTGCGACCGCTTCAGTACGCCGGAGCAGCCGCGCTATGTCCTGGGTTCTATCGGTCCGGGGACAAAACTCCCGTCGCTCGGCCACATCCATTACGATGAGATGCTCGCGGGTTATACGATCTGTGCCGAAGGGCTGATTGACGGCGGTGTTGACCTCTTCCTGCTTGAGACCTGCCAGGACCCGCTCCAGATCAAGGCGGCGCTGCACGCCTGCGAGGCGGCCAATCAAAGCCGTGGCACAAAAATACCGGTCATGGTCTCCGTTACCATTGAGCTCGCCGGCACAATGCTGATCGGGACCGATGCCCAGACCATTGCGACGATCCTCGAACCTTTTGACATTCTCTCGCTCGGTTTTAACTGCGGGACAGGCCCCGACCAGGTGCTCAAGCATGTCAAAACCCTCTCCGAGGTGTGGGGAAAACCCATCTCCGTCCATGCCAATGCCGGCCTGCCACAAAACCGCGGCGGCTACAGCTACTACCCGATGGGGCCCGACGAGTTTGCCGACCGTCAGGAGGCCTTTCTGGCCTTTAACGGGGTCAGTTTTCTCGGCGGCTGCTGCGGGACGACACCACAGCATATCCGCGCGCTTACCAACCGCGTAAGCACGATCACACCCAAACCCGCTTCCGGCTCGCAGCCGACCTCGCTCGCCTCGCTCTTCAATGCGACGCCGCTCGTGCAGGACCCGGCTCCCCTTTTGATCGGCGAACGTTCCAACGCTACCGGCTCGAAAGCCTTCCGGGAGCTGCTGCTGGCCGAAGACTATGAGGGGACGCTCAGTGTCGCCCAGCAGCAGGTCCGTGCCGGCGCCCATGCGATCGATCTCTCCGTCGGCTTCGCCGGGCGTGACGAGACCAAGGATATGAACGCGGTCGCCTCGCTTTACGCCCAGAAGATCCCCTTGCCGCTTATGGTCGACTCCACGCAGGTGACCGGTGTCGAGACGGCGCTGAAACTGATCGGCGGCAAGCCCATCATCAACTCCGTCAACCTTGAAGACGGCATAGAGAAATTTGACGCGATCTGTCTGCTGGCCAAAAAATTCGGTGCCTCGCTGGTCTGTCTGACCATTGACGAGATCGGGATGGCAAAAACGGTCGAACGCAAAATTGAGATCGCTGAACGTATCTATCAGCTCGCTACCGAAAAGCACGGCTTGAACCCCGAAGACCTGGTCTTCGATCTCTTGACCTTTACCGTCGGTTCGGGCGACGAGGAGTACCGCGATGCCGCCGTTCAGACCATCGAGGCGATCCGCGAGCTTACCCGGCGCCACCCGGAGGTGGGTACGACGCTGGGGCTCTCCAACATCTCATTCGGTCTGGACAAGGACGCAAGACCCTATCTCAACACCATCTTTCTGAACCACTGTATAGAGGCCGGTCTGAGCACCGTCATCATCAACGTCAAGCACATCATCCCGACGAACAAGATCACCCCGGAAGATGAGGAGATCTGCAATAACCTGCTTTTCAATACGAAACCGGACGGCGCAGCCCTTTTCGAGTTCATAGACTACTTTGACAAGAATGCCAAAGCCAGCGGCGACGAAATAGACGAAGCCTACCTGGCCATGAACGATCAGGAGAAGATCGCCAGACTTCTGATGGACGGCGACAAGGACCGCATGATCCCGCTTGTCGAAGAGGTGCGCCACCGTATCAAACCCGAAGTGATCGTCAATGAGATCCTGATCGATGCGATGAAAGTCGTCGGCGAACTTTTCGGTGCCGGCAAGATGCAGCTCCCCTTTGTTCTGCAGAGCGCAGAGACCATGAAAAAAACCGTCGACTATCTCAACCCGTATCTGCCCAAGATCGACAAACAGGTCGACACGACCCTGGTACTGGGCACGGTCAAAGGCGATGTTCACGACGTCGGTAAGAACCTGGTCGACATTATCCTCTCCAATAACGGCTACAAGGTGATCAACCTCGGCATCAAAGTGCCGCTGGAACAGTTTATCGAGACGCTTAAAAGCTCAAATGCGAGCGCCATAGGGATGAGCGGCCTTCTGGTCAAATCGACCCAGGTAATGAAAGAGAATCTAGATGCAATGAAAGCGGCGGGTATCACCACACCTATCCTGCTCGGCGGAGCCGCCTTGACGCGCAGCTTCATCGACGATTTCTGCCGCCCATCCTACGACGGGCCGATCTTTTACTGCAAGGATGCCTTTGACGGGGTAACGGCGATGAGCCGCATCGAAGCGGGCAATTTCGACACTAACCTCCACGGCGACGATAAGGACAAGATCAAAAAAGAGAAGAAAAAAGAGGTAGTCATACCGCCGTTCCATGAGCTGGTGATGCCGGACCGCGACGTGCGTGTCCCGACCCCGCCGTTTTGGGGACGCCGTGTCATGACCCTCAGCGAGACACAGATCGAGATGGCCTTTGAGTGGATCAACCACCGTATGCTGTTCCGACAACGCTGGGGCTACAACGGCAAGGGTATGACAAAAGAGGCGATGCAGAAACAGGTCGATGAAGTGCTTTGGCCGGCCTATGACCGCATAAAAGCGAAATTCCTCGATGAAAAACTATTTGAACCGACCATCATCTACGGCTACTGGCCGGTACGCTCCGATGACACGACCCTGCTCGTCTTTGACGAGAGCGAGGGGTGGAACAACCCGAATGAGATCAACGCGGAACCACTTGAGCATATTATTGGGCGTGCCGAAAAACAGTTCACCTTTCCGCGACAGGGTAAACAGCCGCACCGTGCGCTCTCGGACTTTTTCCACAGCGACAGGCACGATGTCCTGGCCATGAGTTGTGTCAGTGCCGGTTCTAAGCTGAGCGAGTATGAACATACCCTCTATGATGCAGGCGAGTTCACCGAGTATTACATGGTGCACGGCCTCGGCGTCGAGCTGGCTGAAGCTCTTGCAGAGATCGCCCACAAACAGATCCGTCTTGATCTCAATATCACCGAAAACGAGGGGTCCAAACTCTCCGATGTGCAGATGAGCAAATACCAGGGGGCGCGCTACTCCTTCGGTTATGCCGCCTGTCCGGACCTTGAGCTCAACCGTCCACTCTTCGATCTGTTGAAGCCGGAGGAGTTCGGTATCGAGTTAAGTGAAACGTTCCAGATCCACCCCGAACAGTCCACATCAGCCCTGGTCGTTTACCACCCGGAAGCAACCTACTACAACGTTTGACGGAACGGTTTTTATTGATACTGCTTTATCCATAAAAGCGTGCATTCAGCACCCTTTTTTGGCATATCGTTCCAGATCCACCCCGAACAGTCCACATCAGCCCTGGTCGTTTACCACCCGGAAGCAACCTACTACAACGTTTGACGGAACGGTTTTTATTGATACTGCTTTATCCATAAAAGCGTGCATTCAGCACCCTTTTTTGGCATATCGTTCCAGATCCACCCCGAACAGTCCACATCGGCCCTGGTCGTTTACCACCCGGAAGCAACCTACTACAACGTTTGACGGAACGGTTTTTATTGATACTGCTTTATCCATAAAAGCGTGCATTCAGCACCCTTTTTTGGCATATCGTTCCAGATCCACCCTGTCTTCTTCAATTAGAGCCTATGCAGTCTTCTACTCACTTATAGTGACAAGTTGTCCATACTTTCTTTTTGCTACGGTATACTTATGGATCTTGTCCAAACGCAGCACCACCCGGTAATGGTCACTGTGCGCGCCCATCTCCAGTTTAATAAAAGGCTTTGTTTCGAGCTCTTTTCGTTTTGAAGGAAAATCAGAAGGGGATTCAAAATCGATAACGATGCTGGGAGGGTTCTTAATCAAAAAATGTTTGATTAGCCTGTCTTTTGTCTCAATATAGGCACTGTTTTCTCTGAAGACAAAACGCGCTTTCCCATAATTGACAACCTCTTTGTCATCTATTAAGAGTTGAGGATGTATCTGCGGTTCTACCGTTTGCATTGCTGCGGTAGAGGTAAGGTTTTGATCTTTCTGCTGTATAACGTCAACACTCTGAGCAGGAGCAAATGGATTTTCACGGGCCATCATCATCAGTGGAAATGCAAGGACAAAGACTATTAGATAACGCATGAAACTCCTTTTGTTCAATTATACCTATTTATCAGGTTCCAGCTCTTTCAATTCAAAATACTCTTTTTGCAGGGCAGCATTGTGTGACTTGTAACTGTCTATCTCGTGCTGAAGGTAGTCCTGGTACTCTTCGAGCTGCAGCAGTACCTCTAGAGAGTTGTCACCGAACAGCAATATGCCCAGGTAAAGAGCTAAAACAACAATAATAGTAAGTGCTGCTAAAAATTTGGGAGCCGAGAGACCGAGATATCGCTCGGTTATTCCTTCGGTAGGAGTGGCATAGAGCTTCTCTTTATATTCAGATTCTTGCGGATTGCTGGATTCAGACATAAGTAAAGCTCTTTTTACATTATTTAAAAAGTACGCTGCCCAGGTATTCACCGTACACGATCTCGTTTTCGATCTCTAAGAGACGGTTGTATTTTGCCGTACGTTCGCCGCGGGCCGTTGAACCTGTTTTGATCTCGCCGCAGTTAAGGGCTACGGCAAAGTCAGCGATGAATGCATCTTCACTCTCGCCCGAACGGTGGCTCATAATGCATTTGTAGCCGTTGCGCTGCGCAAGACGGACTGTCAACATTGTTTCAGAAACAGAACCGATCTGATTTGGCTTGATCAGAATAGAGTTGGCAATATTTTTTTCAATACCTTCGGCAAGGATGTTCGCATTCGTCACAAAGAGGTCATCGCCGACAAGCTGAATCTTGGAAGCCAGTTTTTCGGTCAGGACCTTCCAGCCGTCCCAGTCATCTTCGCTCAAACCGTCTTCGATAGAGACGATAGGATATTTTGCACACAGATCTTCGTAATATGCTACAAGTTCTTCAGACGTTACCGTGCGGTTTTCAGACTCCAGGCGGTACCCGCCGTCAACGACAAGTTCGCTTGCTGCGACATCAAGTGCGATCGCGATCTGCTCACCCGGTTTATAGCCCGCTTTTTCGATCGCCTTCATGATCACCTGGATCGGCTCTTCGTTTGAACTGAGATCGGGAGCGAATCCCCCTTCATCACCAAGTGCAGTGTTTTGGTTGCCCTCTTTCAAAATCTTTTTAAGGTTATGATAGACCTCTGCCGATGCCTGCAGTGCAGTTGCAAAGTTCTCAAAACCTACCGGCATGATCATGTATTCCTGGAAGTCGACTGAGTTGTCTGCGTGTGAACCGCCGTTGATAATGTTGAGCATCGGCGTAGGAACGACCATCGCGTTTGCACCACCGAGGTAGCGATAAAGCGGCATATCCAAACTTTTTGCTGCCGCGCGTGCTACTGCCATAGATACACCGAGTACGGCGTTGGCACCCAGGTTTGAGTAGTTCTCAGTCCCGTCCACCTCTTTCATCGTCGCATCGATAATTGCCTGGTTGAAAGGGCTGAGACCGATAAGTGCATCGGCAAGTTCACCGTTCACGTTCTCAACCGCTTTGAGTACGCCTTTGCCCATGTAACGGGTGTCGCCGTCGCGCAGTTCAAGTGCTTCACGCTTGCCGGTACTTGCGCCTGAAGGCACGATAGCGCTCTCAACTGTTCCGTCACTCAACGCGACTGTCGCTTTGACTGTAGGATTCCCGCGGGAGTCCATCACTTCCATTGCACTTACATTATCGATATAAATCATAAATCAACCTCTTCTAATTCAGATAAATCCATGTCCATAACACTGGTTGTCAGGCCCATGGCTTCTTTAATCTTATCTTCGATCTCAGCCGCAAGCAGCGGATCTTCTTTAAACTTGTCTTTAACTTTCTCACGGCCCTGACCGAGTTTTTGATCGCCGTATGAGAACCAGGCACCGCTTTTGTCGATGATGTCGAGCTTCACGCCGTAGTCGACCAGTTCACCCTCTTTTGATATGCCTTCACCGAACATAATATCAAATTCTGCTTGTTTAAACGGCGGTGCCACCTTGTTTTTGACGATCTTTGCTTTTGTACGGTTACCGATCGATGCTTCGGCCTGTTTCAAGGTCGCGATGCGGCGGATATCGATGCGTACCGAAGCGTAGAACTTCAATGCATTCCCTCCGGTTGTCGTCTCTGGCGAGCCATAGCCCATCATGCCGATCTTCATGCGGATCTGGTTGATAAAGATGACCGTACAGTTCATCTTATGCAATATACCGGTTAATTTTCGAAGGGCCTTGGACATCAGGCGCGCCTGCACACCCACCTGCTGATCGTTCATCTCGCCTTCGATCTCGACCTTCGGCGTCAACGCCGCAACCGAGTCGATAATGATCAGGTCGATCGCACCCGAGCGTGCGATCGTCTCAACGATATCAAGTGCCTGTTCGCCGTAATCGGGCTGTGAGACCAGAAGATTATCTACATCAACACCCAGATTTTTGGCATACTTTACATCGAGGGCATGTTCGGCATCGATAAAGGCACAGACACCGCCCTGTTTCTGGCACTCTGCCGTGATCTGCAGCGCCAGTGTCGTTTTACCTGAACTCTCCGGGCCATAGATCTCAATAACGCGGCCTTTCGGTACGCCGCCGATCCCCAGAGCAAGATCAAGCCCCAATGAGCCGGTACTGATCGCTTCGATCGCTTCGACCTCTTTGTCGCCGAGACGCATCAGCGCCCCTTTGCCGAAGGCTTTGTCGATCTGCTTCATTGCGAGATCAAGTGATTTTTGTTTATTTGCGTCCATTAATTATCCTCTAATGAGACAGTTATATCCATCTCAAATATATTTGTCTATATTCTATGGCAGAATGCAATAATTTTTCATAATGATTGCATTCTGCCATATTTTTGCAGCTAAACCATTAAAATCACAATAGTGCGTAATTTTAGCGTTCTTTGGTTAAAATCAACATTACTAATAACCCATATTTATGCAGATCAGGACAGTTTTTGAAAAAAATGTTTATTGCCCACTCTCCCGATGCCGACGACATCTTTATGTATTATGCGATCAAGTTTGGCTGGGTGACACAAGAAGGTGTCGAGTTTGACAACATTGCCCTCGATATCGAAACGCTCAACGTCGAAGCGCTCAAAGGCACCTATGACATTTCGGCCATCAGTTTTGCGCTCTACCCCCATATCAGGAAGGATTATGCCCTGCTTCGCACCGCTGTCAGTTTCGGTGAAGGGTACGGACCGAAACTGATCAGACGCAAGGACAAGACACTCAAGCGCAACTTCAAAGTCGCGCTGAGCGGCCGATACACCACCAACGCAATGCTTTTCCGTATCGCCTATCCGAAAGCGCGTCCCGTCTACATGGACTTTCTGGAGATCGAAGAGGCGGTGCGCAGCGGCAAAGTCGATGCCGGGGTACTGATCCATGAAAGTATCCTGACCTTCGGGGATGAACTCGAAGTCGAACGTGAGATATGGGACATCTGGCAGGAGCTTGCCGGCAAAGAGCTGCCGCTGCCGCTTGGCGGTATGGCAATACGGCGTTCCCTCCCGTTGACACAGGCGATCACCTATGAAGAGACCCTGACCGAAGCGGTCAGAGTCGCAAGAAGTCGCCAAAAAGAGCTCTGCGAACGCCTTGTGAGTGAGCATCTCGTCCGCATCGAAGGAGCCACGCTCGACAAGTACCTTGACCTCTATGCCAATGACGACTCGGTGGAGCTGAGTCCTCTGCAGCTTAAAGCAATCGATAAACTCTATGAACTCGGCTTTAAATACGGCTTTTATGACGTACAGATCAAGGCCGAGGACTACCTTATCCCAAGAGAATATAATCAACTGCGAAACAGTTGAAGAGTCAAGCGTGAAGCGTAAAGAGATTAAAAACTCACCAAGTGAGCAAGCCGACATTCAAAATTCAAAGTCTGTCGACTTTGCCAAATTCAGCTCGATCCGTGTCGGTCCTGTTGCCGATCTCCTTATGATCGATACCTTCGAATACCCCGAAAATGCCTACCTTATCGGTGCGGCCAACAACCTTCTGGTCGGTCCACAGCATCCGCCGCTGATGAAGCTCTCCAAAGTCTTTGACTACATCAGGATCGAGGGGGACAGACTCTATATCGGTGCAGCAACGCCCGGAGGGAAGATCGTCTCTTTCTGCAAAAAACACAATATCGCAAATTTCGAGTTTGTCGCCCATCTTCCGGGGACACTGGGAGGCATGCTGCAGATGAATGCCGGGCTGAAGGAGTATGAGATCTTCAACCACCTTCACAGCATCAGGTTTAAAGAGGGCTACCGTCTGCGCGGCGAGATCGAATACGGCTATCGAAAGACCGATATCAATGAAGTGGCCTTCGAAGGCGTCTTTACCATCGAAAAAGGGTTTGACCCGGAAAAAATAGCGATGTTCAAAAAAATGCGCTCCAACCAGCCCCATGACCCAAGTGCCGGAAGTTTTTTTAAAAATCCACCGGGTGATCACGCAGGGCGCCTGATCGAAGCAGTGGGATTAAAGGGATATAAGCTGGGAGGGATGGCATTCAGCGGGATGCACGCCAACTTCATGGTCAATCTGGGCGGCGGCACATTTGATGAAGCGATCGCACTGATGCAGCTGGCACAGCAAAAGGTCTATGCACAATTCGATATCTGGCTGGAGAATGAGGTCGCAGTGATCGACGCCCGTTTTATGGGTCAGAAGTCACCTTCTATACCACGCCCCGATCAACAGGGCCTGTGTATTGAATAATATCTGACCGGGATGTTGTTACTGTTTTGAGAGAGGTCTGTGAACGAGCATTGTTCACAGTAAAAGTCAGCAAGACAAATACGCCTAGAAGCGTACCATCACACCGGCGTAGAGACCTTCAAACTTTGTATCAAGATTGGCATCGATATCGATACTGCCGCCATCTAGTTTAAGCTGCTGGTAGCGGTAACCTATCTCAAGGCCCGGCTGAACAACCGGTATGAAGTTCATCGTATAGTCCAGTTTGATCTGGGCATCGACCAGCCTGTTGCTGCTGTATGAGATGCCTCTTGCTATCGCCTCGATACCGATGTTTGTCACAGGGAACTGAACACGTGCACGAAGGTACGCGAGCGGTGCCGTGATCGAAAAGTCCTGGTCGACAGTAGTGGTTGTTCCACCTGCAGTCCCTGTAATATTGTAATTTCCGGCGATATGTTTGACGTCAAGTCCAAGATCGAGTGTCGTCCATAACAGATTATCCAGGATATTGTAGTAGAGCACGGCATCATACTGTTTGAGTGAAAGAGCATTGCTCGCACCGGCACTGAATGTCTTGCCGCCGTATGAAAGGTCAAGCTTGGTCGTATCGCTGAAATGCGGATCAGCATACTCCAGACGCAGGTTCGGCAAAACCGGAACCGGGTGTTTGATGTAGACCCAGGCATAGGCATTGGTCGTTTTAGTCAAACCGGCATTCTCAACGACATCAAAAGCAGCGGCGTTCCCGTACTGCACCGTTCCGCTCGGATCACTTTGCCATGCACCGACAGCACCTTCGACACGAAGAAAATCGGCATTTGCAGACGTTGCCAACAAAGCAGTTATTGCGGCAATAGAGAGTAATTTATTCATTTTAATTCCTTAAGGTCTATTGACGAAAGTGTCAATATTAATAGTGAGAGAGTGTAGCAGAGAATAGTTGAATAAATATGAAAATTTTGTTACGGAGGGTAATAAAGGGAGTGTTCTCCGCAAAGGAGAACAGAGATCAAGAAGAGAAGTTCTCCTTGAAAGCGAAATTACTTGACAGCAGCCAGTGCGGCGTCGTAGTTAGGCTCTTCCGTGATTTCAGGAACGATCTCTTTGTATGTTACGATACCTTCTTCGTTAACTACGAAGATCGCACGACAAGTTACACCGGCAAGAACAGAACCGCCAAGTAGTACACCGTAAGCGTTAGCGAAATCTTTGTTACGGAAGTCAGAAGTAACTGTCAGGTTAGTGATACCTTCAGCTGAACAGAAACGACCCGCAGCAAACGGAAGGTCAAGAGAGACGATCGTAGTGATAACGTCTTTAAGATCAGCCGCTTTAGCGTTGAAGTTACGAGTTTCAGTAGCACATACACCAGTGTCAAGTGAAGGAACAACGATGATCAGTTGTTTTTTACCCTGTGCGCCGCCTACTTTAACATCGCCAAGACCGTCAGAGTTTACAACTGTTACCTCTGGAGCTTTGTCGCCTACATTTACTTCATTACCTAGAAGTTCTACATCAGTACCTTTGAATTTAGTCGTTGCCATATTGGGCTCCTGTTTGATTGATTTATGCCGATATACTACACGAATAATTGTAATCTCTGTCTTAACGGCTTCAAGGTTGGATTTATGCAAGCTAAGTTTAAGAATCGGACAAAAACTATCCTATTCAGAGTGGTGCGCGCGGTACCGCCTGCAGCAGCGCAAGAGGCGTAAACTCTTTTTTCGCGTACATTTCGACGGCGACACGGCCGATCATTGCCGCATTGTCCGAGCAGTATTGCAGTTCGGCAAGAAAGAGCGGCGCGCCGTAGGGTGCCAGCATCGCTTCGATCTTGTCGCGCAGATAGAGGTTTGCACTCGCCCCGCCGACGATGGCGAAGTTTTCAGGAGGATGCACCGCCAGATACTTTTTGATCTTGCGTATCAGATGCTCCGTTGCCACCTCCTGGAACGAGGCTGCGATATCGGCATAATCGGCTTCACTCCCCTCTTCAACCGCCAGACGTACCGCATTTTTTATGCCCGAGTAGGAGAAGGAAAACTCTTTTTTGTGCTGCAGAGGAATGGTAAAGCGGTAGCGTTTGGGATCGCCCCCTCTGGCCAGCTTCTCGATCACAGGACCGCCTGGATAGGCCAGGTCCATCATCTTGGCCACCTTGTCGAAACTCTCGCCGAAGCTGTCGTCCATCGTCGTTGCCACGGTTTTCATCTCGCTGAGCGATTTCACTTCGACGACCTGTGTATGCCCGCCCGAGACCAGCAGCACCGTCTGTGGAAATACAGCCTCTTTGTCGATAAAGAGCGAATAGATGTGCCCTTTGAGATGGTTTACCGCAATCAACGGCAGATCGAGCGTCACGCTGAGCGCCTTGGCCATTGTGATTCCCTCCATCAAGGTCACCGCAAGTCCCGGTGCATTGGTCACGGCGACCGCTTTAAGCTTGTCAAAATAGGGAGTGCACTCTTCCAGAATACGCGGCAAAGCCTCTGCATGAAGACGCGAAGCAAGCTCCGGAACGACACCGCCGTATACGGCATGCTCCAGTTCCTGGGATATTTTTTTATGATAGACGAGCTTCTTGCTCTCAATATCGGTGATGGCAATAGAGCTGTCGTCGCAGGAACTCTCTATAGAAAGGATCATTCATTCTCCTTTTTATAAATTTTGAATTTTGAATTTTGAATTTTGAATCGAGTTATTCTTTGCTCAACTGCACTATTAATTTCCCGGCCATTCATAATTAAACATCTGAAATCAACCATTACCAATCACCCATTCCAGGACCCAGGGCCATTCGCCGAAACCGCTCTCTGTATTGATGTGCCCCGCATTTTCAAGCACTTTCATCTCGACGCCGAGTGCTTTTTTAAGCGCTGCCGCCTCTTCTCTGTTCATGTAGGGATCATTATCGGATGTGACCAGCATCACCTCTTCGGCAAAAAGCGTCTTGGGCACATCAACGGGAAAGAATGTCTTGATGGTATCGAGCTCCAGATCAAGACGCGGCGGCGCCACCAGCAACAGCCGTTTCACCGTCTCTATCTCACCCTCATTGCAGAGGTGGAACCAGAGGGTGTTGGCAAGCGAGTGGCAGATGACGACATCGGGCCGGAACGCATTCAGGAGCGCTTTGACCTGTTTGATCCAGCGGTTTCTGGTCGGAAAATGCGGGTGGTCTAACAGAGGGAAGGCGACCGTGCCATATTTTTTGGCGATCTCGCCGGCCAGCCAGGATTGCCAGTGCGGGTAATCGCTTCCGCCCCAGCCGTGCAGCAGCAGGACCTTCTCTCTCATTTCATCGCCTTTATGTAACGGCGGACTTCGGCATCGATTAGAAAGACCTCGTCAATGTTTTCCGGCTCCCGCGTAAAATGTTCGAAGGCGTGGACAACCCGTCTGGAGATCTCCAGGAAACCGATCTTTCCCTTGACAAAAAGTTCTATCGCCGCCTCATTGGCGGCATTGATCACCACGCCGCGTTTAGGGTTTGCCAGCAGCGCTTCGCGGATCTGCCAGATAGGGTAGCGCTCTGTTGTGATCTCCCTGAATTCCAATGACCCCACTTCGAGCAGATTGACCGGTTTCAGGATCTCGCCGTCGGCACTTCCCATCACGGCGTAGGCGATAGGCAGCTGCATATTGGCTTTGGCAAAATGGGCTGTCGTCGAACCGTCCTTGTAGTCGATCAGGGCATGGATAAGCGACCGCGTCTCGATGATCGCGTCATAATTACCTTCACCGAAAAGCCAGCGCGCCTCCAGCAGCTCGAACATCTTGTTCATCATCGAAGCGCTGTCGATGGTGATCTTCTGGCCCATCGCCCAGTTGGGATGGTTAAGCGCATCTTCCAGGGTTGCATTCCGGATCTTCTCTATCGGCCAGTCGCGGAAAGCGCCGCCGCTGGCTGTGATGAGCATGCGTTCTATCGGACGCTTTGTGTTGTTCAGGTACCAGAGACCGAAATGTTCGCTGTCGATCGGCTGTATTTTGGAGGTGTCGATAAAGGCTCCGCCAGCGACAAGGGACTCCTTGTTGGCCAGAGCGACCCGTTTGCCCGTTTCGATCGCCTTGAGTGTCGGGCGCAGCCCGATGAAACCGACAAGAGCGTTAACGACCAGCTCGCTTTCCGAGGCTTCGATCATCTCCAGAATAGCCGCTTCACCCTGCAGCACATTGTGGTGGTTTACTTTCATCGGGTCGGAATTCTCGCCGATCACGACCACCGAAGGACAGTGTGTTTCGATCTGACGGTTTAAAAGAGCGATATTATTGCCGGCCACAAGGACATCGACATTGAGACCGAACTTTTTGGCGATCTCAAGTGTATTGACCCCGATGGAACCCGTACAACCGAGAACGATCACCTAGTTCAACCCTCTGAGCAGTACCACCATGATGATGGCACCGAAAAGATAGCCGTCGATCCTGTCAAGTGCGCCACCGTGCCCCGGCAGAAGATTTCCGCTGTCTTTGACGCCGGCATGGCGCTTCAAAAAGCTCTCAAAGAGGTCGCCGAACACCGAGACCACCGCCACGGCCAGAGAGACGGCAAGCGCCGTCCATCCGTCGACCATCCCCATACCGACCAGAAGCCCCAGGGCGGTACCGACAGTTATTCCCCCCAACACCCCTTCAAGCGTCTTGTTCGGGGAGGTCTCCGAGAACTTGGTCTTGCCGATACTTTTACCTACGACATAGGCCCCGACATCGGCGCCGCTGACGATCACAAGCATCCAGAAGAAGGCGTAGATACCGTATTCGGCGTAGAGTGCAAGCATAAACAGCATTCCCGCGGTCGGGTAGATGAAGCCCAGGATGTTTTTCCACTCCGTCTTCGGATTGTAGGCGTAATAGGAGCCGCCGATCAGGGCTGTGATCAAAAAGAGGTCATCCGCTTTCGGATAAAAGGCCGCAACCGCCCACAGCGCTGCCGCCAGGAGGTAGAGATCTTTGTTTTCGACACCAAAAAGCGCATTTGCCTCTTTAAAGGCCGCGATATAGACGACTCCGAGTGTCAGCCAGATCAGCCAAAAGCTATTGAATATACCGATAAGGATGAACGCCGCCAATAATACAACAGCGGTATCGATGCGTTGTTTATGGTCGTAGTAGAGATTTGAGAGCGCCATTATGACCCCGTGTTTTATTTGATTTAATTACCCACGATTATAGCGAAGAGTGGCTTGGGGTTTTGTGAGAGAACGGAAAGCATGACGAATACATTATGCATCAGATGTCAGACTTCACGGCTCTGCTGCGATGTTTTAGCCTGACACTCTCTGATTTCATTCCCTATAGGGTTTTTCATCAATTCTATAGTGAAATATGACAAATATATGTTAAAGTTGATTATTACAGAATGGATTTGCAAATGAATAAAGACAATAGTGCTGATAGGCGTTTTGATCTCAAAAAATTTGAGCGGCTGTTGACAGGCAATCATATGGACGCTTTATATCGTATGCTGCTGCCATCCGGAAAGTATACCTATCTGAGTGCCTCCACATCTTCGATCTTCGGTTATTCACCGCAAGAGTTTTATGCAAATCCATTATTGCTTTCGGCCATCATCCATCCTGACTGGAAAGAGTACTTTGCAGATGCGTGGCAAAAACTTCTAAAAGGTGAAGTCCCGGACACATACGAGTACCAAATCGTGCATAAAACGGGCGAAACACGCTGGATTCATCAGCGCAATTTGCCTGAAAAAGAGAGCAATGGTGACGTCATTGCGATCGATGGGATGATAACGGACATTACTGAATCCAAAAAACTCGAATCAGCCTTACAAGAGAGTGAAAAACGGTTTTATGCTATTTTTTATTCATCTTTGGATCCGATTTTTATTATTGACGAAAACCGCATTGTCGACTGCAATAAAGCGGCAGTCGAGGTACTCGGATTTCAGAGCAGAGATCAACTTATACATACGCATCCGTCTGCTATATCACCGCCTGTTCAGCCCGACGGAGTGGACTCATTTGACAAAACCGAACGCTTGATAAAAAATGTTTTACAAAAAGGTTTTGAACGTTTCGAGTGGGAATATAAAAGAGCAGACGGCAAGCTGTTTCTTGCAGAAGTCACACTTACCGAGGTCAAACTGCAAGATCGCTCTATAATCTACGCCTTGTGGAAAGATATTCATGAAAAAAGAGACATTCAAACCGCACTGTGTGAGAGTCGCAGCCGTTTTCTGGAATTTGCCCGAACCTCTTTTGACTGGGTATGGGAAGTCGATACACAGGGCATTTACACCTATGTCAGTCCGAGAGTCAAAGATTTTCTCGGCTATGAGGCAGACGAGGTCATAGGGCGCACTCCCTTTGATTTTATGCCGGAGGAAGAAGCAAAACGGATCAGAGAGATTTTTTTTGATTATGCAGCCGGCGAAATGCCTTTTAACTTTCTGGAAAATATTAACATCCACCGTGATGGAAGCGGCGTTGTGCTTGAAACCAGCGGGGCACCGATATATGGTGCAGAGGGGGAGTTTGCAGGGTACCGCGGCACCGACAGAGATATTACCCAGAGTGCGTACAACAGGGAAAAACTGCAAAAAATTGCACATCAGTATAAAACAGTCATTGAAACGACAAAAGACGGCTACTGGATGAATGATGCAGAAGGAAATCTTTTGGAAGTCAATAATTCCTATTGTCAAATGTCCGGCTACACCGAATCGGAACTGCTCTCAATGAAGGTGTCTGATATCGAAGCGAAAGAGTCTTTGGAAGAGACAGTAAAACATATAGACGATATTATCAAGAACGGCAGCGATACGTTTGAAACGGTTCACCGCCGTAGAAACGGCCGTGCGTATGATGTCGAAGTAACAGCCACTTTTTTGATGATAGAAGGCGGCAGATTTTTCGTATTTGTCAGAGATATAACCCAGCGTAAAAAAAATGAAAAAGAGTTGCAGCTCTCTGCCAAGGTGTTCACTACGATGACAGACGGCGTTGTGATTACAGATGCCTCTCAAAAAATAATCAATGCCAATACCGCATATTGTAAAAACACCGGCTATTCAATCAATGAACTATTAGGTAAAAAGCCGTCAATAATGACATCAGGCTGGCATGATAAGGCATTTTATAAAAATATGTGGAAACATCTGGAAAAAGATGGCCATTGGCAGGGAGAGGTAACAGACCGTAAGAAAAATGGCGAAGTTTTTACGGCCGAAACCTCTATTGTTGCTATCAAAGACAGAGAAGAGACCATCACCAATTATATTGCAGTCTCCAGCGACATCACGCTAAAAAAAGAGCAGGAAAAAGTCATTAACAATATGGCCTATTATGATGCGCTTACCAACCTGCCCAACAGGACATATTTTGAAGAGATGTTTAATAACAGAATCGCCTATAGCAAACGACAGAAAAAGAACCTGGCGCTTCTATTTATTGATTTGGACAATTTTAAAATAATCAATGACACGTTCGGGCATTTAGCAGGCGACAAGTTACTGCAAAATGCCGCCGAAAGATTAAAGTGCCATACGAGAGATGAAGATATCGTCGGACGCTTCGGCGGTGACGAGTTTACGATTCTGGTTGAAGATTTCACCTCCGCTTCCGATCTGGCTGTATTGGCCGGTAAGATCGTTGAAGTGTTCCATCAGCCTTTTGAATTGAATCAAAACGAGTTTTTTTCCGGTGCAAGTATCGGGATAAGCACGTTTCCAGAAAACGGGGGCTCTTATCACGACTTGATGCGTGCCGCCGATACCGCAATGTATCAGGCAAAATCCTCCGGTAAAGGCGGCTATGCATTTTATTCCAAAACCTTGGGTGATACGGTGTCAAAACGTATGGAACTGGACATCAATCTCCGCAATGCGCTGGGAAACAACGAATTCCATCTCGTATATCAGCCTAAAATCGACCTCTTAAGTAACCGGGTATACGGCATGGAGGCTCTGCTGCGCTGGGTAAACCCCAACCTGGGGTTTATACCCCCGGACCAGTTCATCCCGGTATTAGAGGAGAACGGGCTTATCTATACCGTTGGCCTGTGGATCATAAGGGAGGCTTTGCGTGACACTAAGAAATTTCACGATGAAGGCTTTAATGATCTTGTCGTCTCGATTAACGTCTCATACCTTCAACTGAAAAATGATCTTTTTTTAGATGACTTTAGAGCGATCATAGATGATGTCGGACTGCCAAGATCCTTCATCGAACTTGAGATAACCGAGAGTCAAATCATGAATAATATTGAGATGGCGCTTACAAGGCTGCTTGATATTACAAAGTGCGGCGTAAAAATCGCAGTTGATGACTTTGGCACAGGCTATTCGTCGCTGAGCTATCTCAAAAAACTTCCTATCGACACGATTAAAATTGATAAAAGTTTTGTATTGGATATTGATAAGGATGAAGATGACCGTTCCATTGTCCAGGCTATTATCGCGCTGTCAAAATCATTGAACAAGAGTGTTATCGCAGAAGGTTCTGAAACACAGACGCATATAGACACGCTCAGAGCACTGGGTTGTACCAAAGTGCAAGGCTATTTTTACTCAAAACCACTGCTGTTTGATGATTTTTTAACGTATGTGCGAGGTGTTCCGAAGCCGGCACCTTAGCGCTTGTCGACGGCCAGGGTCTCATACTTGTTGTAGAGGACATTGGCACCCTCCTGAATATTCACCTCCCGTCTCGGTGTATAGTCAACCAGGTATTTCCCGGCCCCGTAGACCGAAAAATCGACACAGAGCTTTGCCGCCGACTCGATGACGTTCATCGGCACCCGCTGTTTGTCTGTCGTGATGATGACGTGCGCCGAAGGGCGTCCCTGCAGATGCAGCCAGATATCACGTGCGCGGGCATCTTTCAAAAGGGCGACATTGCCCTTTTCATTTTTGCCCAGCATCACCTTGTACCCCTCTATCCAGAAGATCTCGTAGGCCTCGTTCGGCTTCTCTTTCTTCATCTGCTGGCGCGGCGGAAAAAGCAGTTCGATCGCAGCCACATCGCCGGCGCTCTGGACTGCATCGAGGAAGTGTCTGAGATGTTCGATCTTGCCTTCAATGCTCTCTCTCTCAATATGAAGGTTTTTGACCTTCTGTTTTGCCTTTTTCGCCTTTTTGAAGAAGTACTTCGAATAGTCGGAGGGGCTCGAAACCGTCTCATCCACGCCGATTTCGACCCTGCTGCCGTCATAATCCCTCAACAGCAGGATCTTCTGGTACGGTTTGATATGATGCAGGTTGCTCAGCACCAGGTTGCCGTAGTACTGCAGCTTCTCGACCTCTTCATTGAGCAGTGATTCATCGTCAAGTCCGCGCAGCAGGCGCGCCAGTTTCTCTATCTTTTTTTCTATAAAGGCAGACTTCTGTTTTTTAAGGCTCCTCAGACGCCGGGTCTGCTCTTCCTCGCAGATCGCATACAAGTAGGCCTCGACATCTTCGAGCGGGTACGCTTTGGCGACAAAAGGAATCTTCGGCGGCGGCGCAAGCTCCTGCCCGACCTTGATGATGCGGTACGAACTGTAGGCGTCGACATGGCGCAGGGCCTCCTGAATGATCTCTTCCTCGTCCAGAATGATGGCGTTGGTGGTCTTGCCCGTAAACTCAAGCTGCAGAACCGTGCTCTGCGCCTTGTAGGCCCCGCTGATCGATGCCCTGATACGGATGATCTTGTCCTCGTTGTAGAGTTCGATGCTCTCGACCTGGGCGCGGTTGAACCGCTTGGAGAGGATAACATCGAACGGGGCTCCGTAGACTTTGGAACGGCGGACCTCGTTCGCGCATTTCGCGATATAGGCATCGCCCTTCTGCATGTTGAAGTAGAAGATATTGTCGCGGTCAAAGACGATTTTGATCACACTGTCGCTGATGCGGTGGATGGCATTGATATGTTTGAGATCCTGCATATAGCTGACGATCTGACGTAAATGGGAGAGCTTCATACGCATCCTTGGAGCGATTGGTTGGGTTTAAGGAGAAGACAAAATGGAAAATTCCGTCAGCGCAATTATAGCGTAGCCATCTCTTTAGTGCTGTTTTGTTATACTGCGGGCACAAATTCAAGGAGATGCGATGCGTGCACCAAAAGGTTTCGGTAAAAACTACTTTACGCTTGCCGCCATTCAGGCGACCGTAGTACAGCACCACCTTAGCGCCACATCCGTGCGTGTACAGGCATCGCACCTTATCCATACCGACTGGGAACAGGAAGCGTCCGAGAACGAAGAGCTCGATGAGCTGCTCTGTTCCTCCACTTTTTATCTGCCGACCCATGCGGGCCATTGCAACTGTTTCTATCACCGCATAACCCGCAACCGTATCCGACAAAATCCCAGAGCAAAACGCCTCGTTCAGACCTACCGCTACGCCAATTCCGTTACCTCGCCGCCGATGCTGTTGACTGCCTAACAACAATAATAACAATTACAGGAATCTAAAAAAATGCAAAAAAGAGTACTTTCACTGGCAGCCGCAATGGCCATCACATCATCGCTGCAGGCAGCCAACCAATACACGCTGGAGGCGATCAGCGTGACGGCAGCACAGGATATTAAACTGAACAAAGAAGATGTTCCCGACAGCGTCACAGTCATCACCAAAGAGGCGATCGAAGAGGCGCATGTCACCACGCTTGCCGAAGCCCTGAACCGTCTGGGCAACATCGCCATGACCCAAAGCGGCGGTCCGGGGACCCTGGCATCAATATATGTTCGGGGAATGGACACAAGACGCACCCTGGTGCTGATCGACGGTGTCCGCTACAACAACCCGACCGGCATCGGCGCTACGGCCGAGTTTTCTCAGATCATGCTCTATGACGTCGAACAGATCGAGATCGTCAAGGGGGCGCAGTCCGGCGTCTGGGGTGCCGATGCGAGCGCCGGCGTCATCAACATCGTCACCGCCAGAGCCAAAAAAGGGCTTCACGCTGCCGCCAACATTGAATACGGTTCGTTTGACACCAAGGTCGGCTCGCTGCAGACCTCCTATGCAACAGAGGATTTTGACATCCTGTTCGGCGCGATGGAGTACGACCGCGACGGTTTTTCTGCCGTCGAACCCAACAAAAGCAGCCCGGACTACGGCAAGCGCTATGATGACCTCGGACTCGAAAAAGATGCCTACATCAACAAATCGTTCAATGCCCGCCTGGGCTGGAACATCGGCAAAAGAGACCGCCTTGAAGCCTCCGTTCAGACCATCAATTCCCTCACGCAGTATGACAGCTCCACCTATGATTTTGCGACCGGTATCTCGACGCCTGCGGATGACCCGATACCTGAGCAGACCGTTCAAAACCGTTTTTACAGCGCCGCCTACACGCACAGCGGTGACCAGAACGACATCACGCTCCAGTACAGCTACTCGACCTTTGATCGAAACCTCAAGGACAGCTACGGGCAGTACCACTATCAGGGTGCCGTCAATGAGGTCAGGATTGACGACAAGCTGGGTTATGCCAAGGAGTCCCTGGTACGTTTTGGGGCCTCTTATCAGAACTTCAAACAGAAAGAGGTGCTCTCTGGCGAAGACAAAGCCTACAACAGTGCCGCGCTTTTTGCGACCAATTACAATAAGTTCAATCTCTTCGCGCCGCTTGAGACTATCATCACCGAGTCGATCCGCTATGACCGTTACAGCGCTTTCGACAATGCGTTTACCGGAAAGATCGGTGTCAAACAGTATGTTTATGACAGCTACTTCGTCAGCGCCAACCTGGGCACAGGCTACAATATCCCGACGATCAGTCAGCTTTACGGCCCGTGGAGTCCGAACCCGAACCTCGAACCCGAAAAGGTGATGACAGGTGACATTACCCTGGGCAACGACACGCTCTGGGTGACCGGTTTTTATAATGCCATTGACAACCTGATCGAGTACGGTTTTCCTATGTACACGAACGTGACGGGAAAATCAACGCTTAAAGGGGTCGAAGTGGGCTACAAGGAATATTTTGCGGACACGGTCGGCATCACGGCCAACTACACCTACCTCGATGCCAGAGATGCCGATAAAAAAATGCTGGCACGCCGTCCCAAACACCAGGTCGATGCTTTTGTCGTCTACTATGCGGCAGAGAACTTCGATCTTGGCCTCAACGGCCAGTATATCGGCGAACGTTATGATGCGGCCGACAGGCAGGGGGCACAAACGGGCAGATACGCCCTTGTCAACTTTGTCACCAACGTCAAAGTCAATGACGCCGTCACTGTTTATGGTAAAGTCGATAATATTACAGACAGATATTATCAGACCGTCGATGGTTACGCCACCGCCGGGCGCAGCCTTTACCTGGGTCTCAATGCCAAATATTAGGAGTACCATGCAGATCAGAGAACTCCTCGACCACAGCAATGCAAGTCTGCCGCAAGGCAGGGCTGACTTCCTCCTGGCCGCCTCGGTCACCCGCACCTGCGAGATAGAAGGCATCACCCAGGCCGGCATTCCCGGTAAGATCCCGCTGACCCCGACACTCGATGCCGAATTCATCTCGACAGGGAGGGTCTTTTCACTGGGCGAGATCGCCGAGACGCCGAAAGGGGTGCCGACCCCCGCGCTTATCACCCGGGCCGTCCATGCCCTCGCCCCGTTCGCCTCGATGCAGATCCTCGACCTGGGGCTCGCCGCCACGCCGCAGCAGTGCGACCTGAGCGGTTTCGATATTTTGCCGACACCGAGCATCACAGCGGCAGAAGGCTTTGACGCCAAAACGGTCTTTGAGAAGGGGTTTGCCTTCGGAAAAAGCTATCTTCTCAAGGGCGACTACCTGATCCTGGGCGAGAGTACGCCCTCGGGAACGACCACGGCACAGGCCGCCATCTCGGCCCTGGGGTACAAGACCGAAGGCTTTTTTGCCTCTTCCTTCAAAGAGAGCCCGGCGAATGTCAAAGAGGCAACCGTTGCCGGCGCCCTGGCAAAACTGCGCCCCGACATGGGGCTTTTCGAGAAGCTGGGCCACACGGCCGACAACATGCTGCTCTTTTGCGCCGGGTTCATCCTCTCGGCCTCGCGCCGCTTCAACATCGTTCTGGCCGGCGGCACGCAGATGGCGGCAGCCCTGCTGATCGCCAACAAGATCGCCGCCATGCAGACCATCCACCACGACAACCGCCACATCCACCTCTGCACGACGAAGTGGATCGCAGATGACCGCTGCTCCGACATCCGTGGCCTGATCGCGCAGCTTGACTACAGGCTGAAAGCCTATTACGCCGACTTCACCTTCGCAGATGCCGACCATCCGGCACTGAAGCTCTACGATGAGGGCGAAGCCAAAGAGGGCGTCGGTGCCGGAGCAGCGATCGCCTACGGCTATATGCAGGGTCTCACACAACAGCAGATCACCGCCCGCATCGAAACGCTGATGAGAGGGGAGTCTTAAATGAAGGCCCTCTTCATCGGCGGCGTCAAAAGCGGCAAGTCCCGCAGCGCCGAGCTGTACATAAGAGCCCTTACACAGGGGTCGTCAAAGCCCTTTTACCTTGCCACGACAGAGTTCATCGACGCAGAGATGCAGGTCCGCATAGAACTCCACCGACAGCGCCGTGACGAGCACTTTACAACTCTGGAAGAGCCGCTTGATATTTACGCTGCTCTTCAGGGCTGTGACACTCCCGTCCTGATAGAGTGCACCACCATGTGGATCAACAATATGCTCTACCATGACCGCAGCAAGAAGCAGATCGTTGAACACATAGAGAAGGTGCTGAGCCTTCCCAACGACCTTGTCTTTGTCCACAACGACGTCGGCAGCGGCATTATCCCCGACAACGCCCTTGCCCGCCGGTACGCCGACATCAGCGGGATCGTTTCGCAGATGATCGCAAACCGGTGCGATGAAGTCTACCACTGCATCGCCGGCATCGCCGTCAGAATCAAGTGAGGGGAAAAGAGTGAAGAGCAAAGAAGAAAACGAAAAGAGCAGTAGCTCGCAAAGCGAGCATACCGACATTCATCATTCAACATTCATAATTCAACATTCGGCCAAAGGCTTCGCTCTGGCCGTAAACATGCTGAGCGTCATTCCCTTTTTCAAAGTGCACGACTTCTTCAGAGGGATCAACGGGTATGCCGTGATGAGTTACCCCCTTGTCGGCGCACTGCTCGGCGGTATGCTGTGGCTGATCTACACCCTTCTGGTTCCCTATTTCCCCGAAGCGCATCTTCATATCGTCCTTTTCGCAGCGTGGGTTCTGCTCACCGGGGCACTCCATCTGGACGGCTTCTCCGACACCGTGGACGGACTTTTTGTTCCGAAAGAGCGGGCCGAGGCGGTGATGAAAGACCCGCATGTCGGGGGTATGGGGATGATCTTCACGGCCACCTTTCTGCTCTTAAAAGCCTCGAGCCTCTGGTTTCTGGAGGCGGTCTGGCTGCTGCCCGTCATCCTGATGCTCTCGCGCTTCAACGCCGTCTTGGCCATCTACTTTTTTCCCTACCTCCGCAAGGCGGGAATGAGCACCCTCGCCAAACAGGAGTTTACCCGAAACCAGCTCCTTGCTGCGGCGCTGTTTGTCTTCGCGACTGTCGCCCTGACCGGCAGCTGGCTGCTGCTCGGCTTCGCTTTGCTGACGCTTCTGCTTGCCAAGCGTTTTTTCATCCGACGGCTCGGCGGTTTCAGCGGCGACATCTACGGCTTTCTGATCGAAGTGAGTGAACTGATGCTGCTCAACGTACTGCTCGTTGGGGCCGCCGCATGACCATCACCCTCGTGCGCCACGGCGAAGTCGAAGCGGCTTACCAACGCTGCTATAACGGCCATAACGATATCGCCCTCTCTCCGAAAGGAGTTGCCGAGGCGCAACGACTCGGCAACTATTTTCAGAACAGCGCTTTCGATGCCATCTACTGTTCCGACCTGAAACGCTGCCGACAGACCCTGACACCCATCATTCAAAATTCAAAATTCAGCATTCAAAATTTAAACTACACCCCGAAGCTGCGCGAAAAGTCATGGGGACGGCATGAGGGGAAGAGCTTCGATACAATCGTAAGCGAAGAGGGACTGAAATATGTCGATTTCCTGCAGTGGATCAATGCTCTCGACGGCGAACCCTATGACCTCTACATCGAACGCATCGCCGCTTTTTTCACCCGTGAACTGCCGCTAACACCCTATAACAATCTGTTAGTCGTCACCCATGCCGGCGTCATCCGCGTGCTGATGCACCTCCTGCAGAAGATCTCGCTCGAAGAGGCTTTTAGCGTCGATTTTCCTTACGGAGCCTATACTACCCTTAACACATCCACCTGGGAATTCGGAGAGATACGATGCGTCTGATCTGGCTGCTTTTACTGTCGCTTTCGCTCTTTGCCAATGAGCGCATCGTCACCCTCAGCCCGGCCATCGCCGAGATCGTCGCGGCTGTCGACGGCACAGAGAACATCGTCGGCGTAAGCGACTACACCCTCTTCCCCGATGCGCTGCAGTCCAGACCCAAGGTGGGCGGCTACTTTTCACTCTCGCTCGAAAAGGTACTGGCCCAAAAGCCGACCCTCGTTATCGGTCTGCCCTATCAGGAACCTTTCCTGCAGAAACTCCGCGCCTTTAATATCAGGACCCTCTCCGTCGGGCTCGGGCGACTGGAAGAGATAAAAACGACCATCACCGCCGTCGCCGAGGCCCTCCATAAAGAGGCAAAGGCCGCCGAACTGATCGGCGTGATCGAAAAACATGAGAAAGAGGCTCCGCGGCTTGCAGTACCCAAGAAGGTACTGATCGTCTTTGCCGCCTCGAGCGTGCTGCATAAAGGGGTCTATGTCGCCGGGCACGATCTCTACTTCGAGAAGATCCTCCAGCTCTGCAATGCAGAGAATGCCTACAGCGAAGAGTACTCCTCCCAGCCCGTACTCAGCGTCGAAGGGATCATCGCGACCGATCCCGACACGGTACTGCTGCTCTTCGGTCCGCTCGATGATGTCGACACGGACGATGTCCTGAAGCAGTGGCAGGCGCTGCCGATCAAGGCGGCCGAAAACGGCAGTATCAAGGTCATCCGAAATGACTACATCCTCATCCCCAGCCAGCGCGTGGGCGAGGCCATCAGCACGATCTGCAGGGAGATACAGTGATCGAAGTCAAGAAGCTCTCCTGCGGCTACGACAGGACCGTCATCAGCAATGCCGACTTCCGCATCGAGACGCATCTCTGCATCCTCGGGGCGAACGGGGTCGGTAAAAGCACGCTGGCCAAAGCGCTTTGCGGCCTGATCGGCTTCGAGGGCGAGATCCTCATAGACCAAAAACCGCTCGCAGCCTACAGCGCTGAGCAGAGGGCAAAGAGCATCACCTACATCCCGCCGAAACTCGCCAGTTTCGACCCTTTTATCCGCGTCGACGAGTTTATCCTGATGGGACGCTACCCCCACAAAGAGCCCTACAGCGACTACAGCCGCAAAGACAGAAGCCTGGTCGAAACGCTGCTGACTGAGATCGACCTCGACCCCGCTCAGCAGATCGGCGAGCTCAGTTCCGGTCAGCAGCAGCTTCTGCTGATCGCCCAGGCCTTTGTACAGGAGAGCAGGATCATCATCTTCGACGAACCCACCGCCAACCTTGACCCCAGACGGACCAGGGAGTTCTACCAGGCCCTTACCACACTGGACGAGGCCACCCAGAAGATCATCATCACCCACGATCTCAACCTGGCCCAAAAGCTCGGCTATGCCGTGCTCTTCCTCTCCGAGGAGAGCACCGAGCTCTTCAGCGATCCGAAGCGTTTTTTCACCGCAGAGAACCTCAAGCGGTGTTACGGGGTCGAGTTTGAGCTGCATCACAGCCATGTCGAGGTGAAGTATGATTAAGGCGTTCCTGCTCTTCATCCTGATCGCGCTCACCCTTCTTTCTCCCTTTATCGGGGCGGTGGAGATCGACTTTACGAAGCTCTTAGAACCCGGATCGCTGGAGGGGCGGATCTTTTTCGAGCTGCGTCTGCCCCGTCTGCTGCTGGCCTTCTTCGGCGGTACCGTCCTGGCCTTGAGCGGCTGGCTCTTTCAGACCCTTTTTCGCAATGCCCTGATGACCCCCTTCACCCTCGGGCTTTCGGGCGGCGCCGTTTTGGGAACGGGTCTTGCTACCGTCCTGGGGCTCAACACCCTCTTTGCCGGTCTTGCCATCACGGCACTTTTCGGCTTTGGCGGCGCCCTCTTCTCGGTTCTCCTGCTGCTGTGGCTTTCGCGCTACATCACCCGTCAGGGTTCCAACGCCCTGCTGCTGCTGGGAATCGCCCTCTCCTTCTTCTTCTCGGCTGCGCTGACCGTGCTCTTTTCGCTTGCCTCGGCGATGCAGTCGCATGCGATCCTGCGCTACACCATGGGCTCGCTCGCCACCATGGGCTATGTGCAGGCCGTGACGCTGGCGACTGTTGCCGCCGTGCTGTTTGCCGTCATCTATTCCAAACGCTTTGAGCTCGCCCTGCTGGGTATCAACGAAGAGCATGCCATGCTCAAAGGGATCGATACCAAGAGACTGACACGGGGGCTGCTGCTGCTCACCTCGCTGGCCATCGGCGTGCTGATCGCCATTACCGGGCCGATCGGATTCGTGGGGCTGGTCATTCCCCACGTGGTGCGCAAGCTCTACGCCAGGGCCAACCACCGTCTCATTCTCCCCGTTGCCCTTTACGGCGGGCTCTTTCTGGCAGCCTGCGACACCCTTTCGCGCCTGCCTCAGCTCCAGAGCGAGATCCCGATCGGCATCGTCACCGCCTTTATCGGCGGGCCGTTTTTTATCTACCTCATTATCAAAGGAAAATCATGAGCAGTCTATGGTTAACACGCCAAACGAGCAAAGCCCCTTTGTCTACGCTAACGCTTGGTTTTCTTAGGCAGAAGGCCCGCGTGCAGTTAAACCGCTACTTCATTTTTTTACGCCAAAAGAGCAAAGCCCCTTTGTCTACGCTAACGCTTGGTTTTCTTAGGCAGAAGGCCCACGTGCAGTTAAACCGCTACTTCATTTTTTTACGCCAAAAGAGCAAAGCCCCTTTGTCTACGCTAACGCTTGGTTTTCTTAGGCAGAAGGCCCGCGAGCAGTTAAACCGCTACTTCATTTTTTTACGCCAAAAGAGCAAAGCCCCTTTGTCTACGCTAACGCTTGGTTTTCTTAGGCAGAAGGCCCGCGTGCAGTTAAACCGCACTTTAAAGGAATTTTTATGAGTTATCTATCGTGGTTTGAAGATCAGGCTGCCAAACACAAGGCCGTTATGAAGAGACTGCTTGCCGAAGGGCTCGACAGGGAGGCGATCATCGCCTATTTCGATTTTGAGAACATGCGCGTTCAGGAGCCCGATTTCTGCCCGCTCTACAGAGAGAAGAACGAGGACGGAACGCTGGGCAAAAAGTGCCACGACATGACGCCGCTCAACTGCTACCTCTGCGCCTGTCCCAACTTCCGATTCAAGGACGAAGGGCTTGAAGAACGGGAGGGAAAGACTGTTTTCAGCTTCTGCTCAATCGACTCCAAAGAGGGTGCCCAGGGTGTCTACGGCAGCGCCATCCACCAGGACTGTTCCAGATGTTCGGTGCCGCACCATGTCAGCTATATTCGGAAACACTTCGACGAGGATTGGAAAAAGATCATGAAAGCGTGCCGGCTCTAAATGCATTCGCTCAGCATCTTCGGCACCAGCTCCGACGCCGGCAAGTCTACCCTCTGCATGGCACTGACCGGGATCCTGCACGAAGAGGGGTTCCTTGTCGCCCCCTTCAAGGCCCAGAACGTCTCCAACAACGCCCGTATTGCCGACGACGGCGGCGAGATCGCCCAGGCCCAGTATTTTGCGGCCGAAGCCATCGGTCTGCCGACCCGCTGCGAGATGAACCCGATTTTGCTCAAGTCCGGCAGCGAGGGAAAGCTTCGCTGATCATCAACGGCCAGAGCGGGGAGGAGCAGAGCGTCGGCGACTACTTCGCCGGCATCGATCAGCGAAAACCCGTCGTCAGGGCGGCCTTTGAGAAACTCCAAAAAGAGTTCGAGATCGTGGTCGCCGAGGGGGCGGGCTCTCCCGTGGAGCTCAACCTCATGAACGAAGACCTCTCCAACCTCTACATCGCCCGGCAGTTCAAAACAAAGATCATCCTGGTGGCCGACATTGAACGCGGCGGCGTTTTCGCCTCTATATGGGGCGTCTACAACCTCCTGCCCGATGAGCTGAAGGCCAATGTCATCGGCGTCATCGTCAACAAGTTCCGCGGCGATATGCAGTTCTTCAAAGAGGGAGTGACCATCATTGAGGAGCGTTTCGGGCTCAAGGTGCTCGGCGTCGTCCCCTACCTCCCGCTCAACATCGGCTTTGAAGATATCCAGTCGCTCGAAAGCTACCGCCACGAGAGCAGCGCGGACGCCCTCACCGTTGCCGTCGTCAAGTTTCCCCACCTCAGCAACTTCACCGACTTTGAACCACTCATCAACGACCCGCACCTCCACCTCCGCTTCGTCACCAGCCCCAACCAGGCTAGAAACGCCGACCTGCTTATCCTTCCCGGGACCCGCCGGACGGTCGACGACCTGCAGTGGCTTGAACAGCAGGGTTTTGTACCCCTTATCAAGACATGGCAGAGACCGCTCTTCGGTCTCTGCGGCGGCTACGAGATGCTTTTCGAGCGGCTTGTAGACAATGAGGGTATCGAACAGCAGGGGAGCTTTGAGGGGCTGGGGCTGATAGCAGGGGAGATCGTTTTTGAAAAAGAGAAGATCCGGCGCCGGCACACCGCCGAGCTCTTCGGTTTTGCGGTAAACGGCTACGAGATTCACCACGGCAAGAGTGCGCAGCACCCTCTCGGCTACCGAAAAGAGCATCTCTACGGCACCTTCCTGCACGGCATCTTCGACAATGATGAGTGGCGCAACGCCTTTTTTACGGCGATCCGTCCGGACTACAGCCCCTTCGATTTCACCCGTTTCAGACGCGAACGCATCAGCACCTTCACCGCGGAGGTAAGAAAACATCTCGATATTGACTATCTTATCGCTTCGCTGCAGGAATAAAGGACACCTCTGACGCCTGCAGGGTTTTTAGAGGCGCACTTAAGTCTATTATAACGAAGAGTCGACTATACTCTCGGTCTTAAAACGTGGACAGTTGGGAGAGTTGGTTTAATCCAGTCGCCTGGAACGCGGCCGTAGTTCATTCTACCGAGGGTTCGAATCCCTCACTGTCCACCACTGACAACAACGCATTTCCCCTCAAAACCTCTATTTTTTATATCTGACTGCTTGAAAAGATGTTTCATTTTTTACGATCTCACTTTTTTTGCTCTCTTCGAGACGGCCCGCGCTGCTGCGACACGCCACCGGGCACAAAAACAGTACTATTACGCAAAATATGACTTTTCAAAAAGTAAAATAGATGCTGATTGCTAGGAAGCGCGTGGAATGGTGATAATAAACTCGGCGCCTTTCAGATGATCACCCTTGTAGTCATAGTTTCTGTTATGTGCCTCAATCGTCCCATCGAGGTGTTTGGTTACGATCTCATAGGTGATGTAGAGGCCCAGACCGGTCCCCTGCGACAGGTGTTTCGTGGTGTAGTAGGGCTCAAAGATCTTCGGCATCACATCTCTGTCTATGCCCCCGCCGCTGTCTTTGAGGGAAATAACCGCGTTATCGGCATTGCAGTGCAGATCGACAAAGAAACACCTGGGCCTTGTCCCGCTCTGTATGATCGCGTCTCTGGCATTGTTAAAGATGTTCAGAAGCGCCTGGACAAAGAGACTCTCATTATGCGTGATCGTACACGCCTTTGCCGTGACAACAACCTCGATAAAGTAGTTGTTAAAGCTGTCTTTGGTGAGTTCGGTCACCTTTGTGATCGCATCTTTCAGATCAAAGGGGGCCATGCTCTCCATATCGGAGTTGAAGTAGTTCCGGAAATCATCAATGGTATGCGAGAGGTACTGCGACTGCCTGTTGATCTCTTCGCTGATCTGGCGTATCTCTTCGTTTTTGATCTTCCCGCCAAGGAGTATGGAGGTTTCCATTTTAGTCGTGTTGAGGGAGATGATATTCAGAGGCTGCCGCCACTGATGGGCGATATTGGCCAGCATCTCGCCCACAGCCGCTATTTTTGATTGCGACAGAATAACCCTGTTTTGGGTATCGATCTCCTCTTTTTGTGCGGCGATCTTCTCTTTGAGGTGGCTTTGCGTCATGAGCCACTGGTTTCTGAGACTGATAAACAGTGCCATCAGTCCCAAGGTGATCATCGCAAATACGGAGATGATGCCGATATATAAAATCTCATCATATTTGAGTTTGAACGCAACCTCTTTGGGGTGATTGTATTCATAGATAAAGCTATCTAAATCAACGTCTTTAGTCATAAACCCCAATACCTTGTAGACTTTGACCATGTCCTCGAGCTGGTTTCTGTCCAAGTGGCCGATCGTGCCGTTTTTGCTATAGGCCAGCCGTTTTAAGGCTTCGCCCTCTTTGATAAGCTGGATCAGGCTCTTGTTCTGCGTATTGTAGTGTTTATAGATCAGTTCGGCCGTCTCTGTGATGTGATCGAATGCGTACTCCCAGCCCTTGATGGAAGCTTCATAAAAATCTTTTGTCAGTTTGGGATGCTTGCGGATAAATGCCGATGACGTAAAAAGAATATCGCCGTAAAAGCTGAATCCGTAATCTTTGGGATGAAAGATCCTGTAGCCGATACCTCTCTCTTCGAACTGTATCGGTTCATTGGAGGTGTAAGCGGCCATCGCATCGGTTTTTCTGTTGATAAGATCATCCACATTAAAGCTGTGCGGCACGATCTTTATATCTTTTTGGGTCACACCGTTGGAAAAGAGCATGGCCATAATAGATGCCGTCCCTTTGGCGTCGTCGGTGAACATAATAGACCTGTTTTTCAGATCTCTTACCGAATTGATGTGGGTGCCATCCAGCACCAGCAGCATGAGGGGAGATTGCTGAAAGATGGCGCCCAGAGCGACGACATCTCTTCCCTCGGCCCTGTCGATCAGAATGGATGAACGGCCGATTGCAAAATCGGCTTTTCCCTTTTCAATGACAGTGGAGAGATCCGTATCGGCATGAAACTCTTTTATCTCGACGTCTATACCGGCATCTTTGTAATAGCCCCGCTCTTTGGCGACATAGTATCCGGCAAACTGAAACTGATGCAGCCAGCTGAGTTGCAGTGTTACTTTCTGAGCGGCAAATAAGGTTACTGATGTCAGCAATAGGATTAGAAAGGCCCTTTTCATAATCTAATGTTATCCAATTATTCGCCTCTTGTAAGTCAATGATATGCACATTTTTACCATATTTACAGGAACTGCCTGCAGGGAACCGAATTTCATAAAATGTATTGCTGTAAAAGAGGGCAAAAGAGAGACTGACGGAACATATTGGAAGCCTCCCCTCTTCGACGTTTGCAGAACCCTCTCCGAAGTGCTAAAATGTCACAAATTTGGACAAAGGGGATAGCATGTCGGCAGGTTTTTTCGCTGTTTTTGATGATATAGCCGTGTTGATGGAGAAGACGGCGGTAATGGGCAAGGTCACCCTGCAGAAGACGTCGGGTGTCCTCGGCGACGATCTCGCCGTCAATGCGGAAAAGGCATCGGGCTTTGCCGCCTCAAGGGAGCTTCCCGTTCTTTGGGCGATAACCCTGGGCTCTCTGCGCAACAAGCTGATCATCCTCCCCCTTGCCTTCCTTCTGAGCGCCTTTGCCCCCTGGCTCATTATCCCGATCCTGATGCTCGGCGGTCTCTACCTCGCTTTTGAGGGGGCAGAGAAGATCTACGACTATTTTTTTCACAAAAAAGAGGCTTTGAAAGCAGAGGCATTTGATCCCGATGCTGCCGACTTCGAGGCTTATGAAGCCGGCAAGATAAAATCTGCCGTCGCCACCGACTTTATCCTCTCCATAGAGATCGTCATCATCGCCCTGGGCACCGTCGTGGGGCAGCCGCTTTCCATGCAGATCCTTATCGTCTCCGTCGTCGCTTTTCTTGCGACGGCAGGGGTATACGGCCTGGTCGCGCTGCTGGTGCGGATGGACGATATCGGTCTGAAACTCATCGAGACGAAGAGCCGCCTCATGCAGAAAACGGGCGGGGTCCTGGTAGCGGCGCTTCCGAGGGTGATCAAAGCATTGAGCGTTGTAGGCACCCTTGCCATGCTGCTGGTCGCCGGCGGCATCTATGTGCACAATATCCCCGAACTGCACCACCTCCTGCGCGCCATGCCCCCGCTTCTTGGCGATCTGGCCGCGGGACTGGCCGTCGGCGTTCTGGTACTGGCAGCGGTGAACGCTTTTCTGCTGGTCCGCCGGTTTTTAATGACACCCAAAGGGCGGTGAAACCGCTGCATTCTGCAGCACGGAAAGCCCCGCAGAAGAGCCTTATTTTCGGAAAAAAGAGAGCAGCAGCGAGAGAATGACCGAGATCACGATCATGGTCACGACAGGAAAATAGAAGCTTGTGTGTTTTCCCTCATACCTTATGTCGCCGGGAAGGTGTCCCAACCACCCCAGCAGTCCGAACTTGTAGGCCAGGCCTATCACGACCAGCAAGAGACCTGCCCCGATGATCATGTTCCCCGTTGTCATAATCCGCTTGCCCCTTTTATATAGATTGTGTCTGATTATAGCACAGCAGAAGAGAGCACCCAGGAGAGCGGCATTTCTCTTTTACAGTACCAAAGAGCAAAAAAGCATGCTAAAATAGATTAACAGTGATCTTCGCCCGAACAACACGCTATCCGTATGCGGACAGTGAAAGCAGAACGGCCATCCCCATTGCAAAGGAACGGTATGGAAAACCTGACATTCGATACGTTTTTCCCCGCCTTTATGCTGACACTTCTGGCAGGACTCTCCACCGGTATCGGTGCCGCCCTTGCTTTTTTCTCGAAGGCGGATAATACAAAATTTCTATCGGTCGGGCTCGGCTTCTCTGCCGGCATGATGATCTACATCTCTTTTATGGAGATCCTTCCCATGTCCGAAGAGGCCTTCAGGCCCTCGTTCGGAGAAATCGGTGCCGAGGCGATGATGCTGCTCTGCTTTTTCGCCGGCTTTGTTTTCATGTCAATCATAGACCTCCTGATCCCCGAGGACGTCAACCCCCATGACATTAAGAATGACAGAGAGCTCAGAAGTCTGAAAAGCGAGGATGCAGAGCGCTCTCTGCAGCGTACACAGCTTCACCGTACCGGCATTTTTACGGCGCTCGCCATCGGTATTCACAACTTCCCGGAGGGCTTTGCCACCTTTGTCTCGGCCCTGCACGATCTCTCTCTGGGCATCCCTATTGCCCTGGCCATCGCGATCCATAATATTCCCGAAGGAATGGCCGTCTCCCTGCCGATCTACCATGCAACGGGCAACCGCAAACGGGCATTCTACTACGCGTTCGCCTCCGGGCTGGCCGAACCGCTGGGCGCCATCATAGGCTTTTTTCTGCTGCTGCCGATCATGGGTGATCTGACCCTGGGCATCATGTTCGGAGTGATCGCGGGGATCATGGTCTACATCTCTTTCGACGAGCTGCTGCCGGCCGCGCGGGTCTACGGCAATGCCCACACAACGATCTTCGGCCTTGCCCTGGGGATGCTCGTCATAGCGCTGAGCCTGCTCCTGTTCAAGATCATCTAGCGCGCCTGCTCTCTTTCCGACAAAAGTACCTACGCCGAAGGCAGCCTTCTCTCATAGGCCAGATAGGCGATAAGACGGAACCCCGCCAGCACGACGGCACAGAAGAGGCTCATGCTCAAAGTCTCTGCAAAGGGCGCGTTGAACAGCAGGTAGACTCCCCACAGCGCCGCGTTGATCACGGCGAGAAGCACCCAGGTCGTAGCGCTGTTTATCGGGTAGCCTGAGTAAAACGTGTAGACCCTTTTTTGCGTTTTAAAGCACGCTTTATGGTAGGGTATGAAGGCGCTGCCGACAACGGCCAGCTCTTTTCGTGAAACGATCTCTTTTTTGCATGCGGCACAGATTATCTTTGACATGCCGTGATTATAGCGATTTTTTTGCTGTGTGCTTGAAGGAGGAGAAAGAAGTGACTGTCGGCCGTGCAGGATCTTTTTGAAGCGCAATGAGCAGCCCTGCCATAACCCGTGTGCTTTTGTCTACCGGGGCGTCAAATCGACTCGGCGTCCTCTATATCCTTGCCCGAGAGGGCTTCCATCTTGTCCTCTACGCGCGTAAAGAACTCATTGCGGCTGTTTTCGTCCATATTGCTGTAAAGCATTTCACAAATATACTTGATGCCGTTGGCATTGATCTTTTTGAGACTGGCAAGATAGTGGACAAAGGCGATCGGTTTGACATCGTTGATGGAGTAGAATTTTTTGACGGCACCGTCTTTTTTGGGCAGCAGCCCCTTCTCTTCATACATCTTCAACGTACGGACTTTTGCACTCAGCAGTTCAGCTATACTGCTTAGAGGAAGTACATCTTTGTCGTTATCCAGCAGTGCCATAGCCATCCTTTTTCCTTTTTTAAGTATCGTAATTATATACAAATTTTACATCTTTTGTATCCTGCAAAAGCAGGGCTGTAATCTCTGTTTTTTGAACGATTACAACAGAACAAACATACATCATGTTTTAATAAACAAATTATACACATTAAAACTTACATACATGATGTAAAATATTTACATAATATATGTTATTAATCTACTATTAATATGTATTCATATAACATGCAACTTGAATTTCATAACGCAAAAGGAAAACGATGTTAAAAAAATCAATTATGACAGCGCTTGTCTGTCTGGCTGTAGTCGCTCCGGCTTCTGCTGATATTAAAAAAGGGCAGAAAGCCTACCTGAAGCAGTGTAAGAAATGCCACGGAAACGGGACAAAAGGCGCCGCTATGAAGAGCCAGGACGAGTGGGCAGAGGCTTTTGCCGACAATGCCGAACTCTTTAAAAAATGGCATGCCGGGACCAAAGCCGAGAAGTATGTCAATGGTAAAAAATTTAAAAAATATGCGCCGCACCTGAAAGATTTTCTTTATGAATACGGCAACGATTCAGGAAACGTTCCTTCTTGCGGTTAAAAACTCTCTGCCACTGCATAAGGAGAGAGGGATAGATTTTTTTCTATCTCTTTCATTATAATGAGCCGATCATTACATGGTACTACCCGCTCCTTGTCCAAACCCTCTTTTCCCGCCATCCCCCGATATCAACCGTTTATTGCATATTTTCTGCCGTAAAAACACGTTTAATGGTGGGCTAAGTATAAAAAAGTATTATGATTCTTGTTCAACTGACGAGCAGTCGTTTTCAAACGGAACCGAGATAAAAAAGGAGATCGATGCAGATCACGCCACCCACCTTTGAAAAAGCAAAAGAGCTTGCCGCTGTATGGCAGCGCGAGATCGAACAGGGCAGAGAGCATGCCGAGCGAAAATTTCATGCGATGATGAAGCGCATGCTCAAAGACCCCATGAACAAGGTCTTCCTGATCGAGCTTCTGGATCAGAGTTTCCGCGCCCGCGAGAGCGGACGGGTCGCCGATCAGCTGGAGTATCTCCTTACAAAATATGATCACGATATCTTCTCCCCCTTCGAAGAGCTGCTGGTCTGGTTTTTTGACCATGTCGGCATCTACCTGCCCGCCGTTTCCGTTCCCCTCTTCATTCGCTACCTGCGCAATGACGTCAGCAAGGTGGTCATTAAAGGCGAGCCTTCTGCGCTCGTCAGCCATATCAGGCTTCGGCGAAAAGAGGGGACCCGCGTCAATATCAACATCATCGGCGAAGCGGTCCTGGGCAGGGAAGAGGCGGATGAACGTGTCAGAAAATATATCCGCGCTCTGGAAAATCCCGATATCGACTATATTTCCATCAAGATCTCCACGATCTTCTCGCAGATCACGCCCCTTGCTCATGAGTGGACGCTGAAGCAGATAGTCCGCCCCCTCGAGCTGATCTATTCGGCCGCCATGGACAACACCTTTGCGGACCGTAACGGTGAGCAGCGGCACAAATTTGTCAATCTTGACATGGAAGAGTACCGGGACCTCCGCCTGACGCTGGATGCTTTCAAACAGACGCTCTCGAAGCCCGCTTTTATGCCGCTGTATGCCGGTATCGTGCTGCAGACCTATCTGCCCGATACCCTGTCACACCTCCGGGAGCTCGCGGCATGGGCAAAAGAGCGCGTTGCAAACGGCGGCGCCCCGATCAAGGTACGCCTGGTCAAAGGGGCCAATCAGGAGATGGAGAAGACAGAGGCCAGCCTGCGCGGCTGGCCCTGTGTCACCTACCTGAGCAAAGCCGAGTCCGATGCCAACTACAAGGTGCTGATGGACTACCTTCTCGACCCTTCCGTCGCGCCCTATATCCACACCGGTATCGCCTCGCACAACCTTTTTGACCAGGCACTCGGCATGCTCCTCGCCCGGGAGCGGGGTCTTGAATCCAGCTATAGCGCCGAGATGCTTGAGGGCATGAGCGAAACGGCCTACCGCGTCCTCAAAAAAGAGGGGCTCGATGTGATCCTCTATGCCCCGACGGCGACAGCCGAGACCTTCACCAATGCCATCGCCTACCTGGTCCGGCGTTTTGACGAAAATACGGCCGAGCAGAACTTTTTGCGCCACAGTTTCGGACTGCAGGTCGGTACCCCTGCCTGGGAAACGCTTCTTAAAAGCTATGATGATGCTCTCAAAGCGATCCCCGATCTTGCACTGACCCCTTTTCGGACCCAGGACAGGCGAGAAGAACAGGTCGCAACAGACGAAACGCCTGAGAACTACCGCTTTGTCAACGAGAGCGATACCGACTTTACACTGCCGCAGAACAGACAGTGGGCCAAACAGATCCGCGACAAGTGGAAAAATATCGGCGAGAGCGGCGGCTTTGATGCCCAGCCTGTCATCGGCGGCAGACCGCTCGGCACCGGAGAGCGTATCGAGGTCGTTGACAAATCGCAGTACCCTGAGAAGGTGATCGCAGGGCACTACAGCACTGCTTCGAAAGAGGAGATCGACGAAGCGGTACGCATCGCCCAAGAAGACCCGGACGGCTGGAGAGCGCTCGATGCCAGGGAGCGGCAGACGATCCTGATGAGAGCCGCCGGAGAGTTCCGCAAGAGCCGTGGTGACCTTATCGGTGTCGCTGCGGCAGAAGTGGGCAAGGTCTTCACCGAAACCGACGTCGAAGTCTCCGAAGCGATCGACTTTCTGAACTTTTACCCCGACAGCGTCCGCAAGATCAACGCACTCGAAGGGCTCACGAGCGAAGGCAAAGGGGTCGGTCTCGTCATCAGCCCCTGGAACTTTCCTATTGCCATCCCTGCGGGCGGTGTAGCGGCCGCATTGGCTTCGGGCAATACCGTCATCCTGAAACCCTCCTCCGATGCCGTGCTCTGCGCTTACAGACTCTGCCAATGCTTCTGGGATGCGGGCGTGGGCAAAAACACCCTGCAGTTTCTCCCGGTCAGCGGTTCGCTGGCAGGCAGACACCTTATTCCCAACCGCGCTGTCGACTTTGTCATCTTCACGGGAGGCGAATCGACCGCCTACGCCATGATCAAAAGCCGGCCAGAGATCCATCTGAGCGCCGAGACCGGCGGCAAGGACGCCACCATCGTTACAGCCCTCGCCGACCACGACCAGGCCGTCAAAAACGTTGTCGCTTCGGCTTTCAACAACTCCGGGCAGAAGTGTTCGGCAACATCGCTGCTGGTACTTGAACGCGAGCTCTTCGAAGACGAAGGGTTCAAACGCATGCTCGTCGATGCCGCCGCATCGCTTGAGGTCGGCTCCGTATGGAAGTTCAAGAACCGTATCGGGGCACTGGTACGCCCTCCCAAGGGCAAGCTAGAAACGGCACTCAGCACGCTTGATGCGCATGAAGAGTGGGCCCTTGCCCCCTCCTATGCCGACGGCAACAACCCCTACATGCTGCGCCCGTCGATCCGCTGGGGAACCCGCAGCGGCGATTTCTGCCATATGAACGAGCTCTTCGGACCGGTTCTGAGCGTGATCTGCGCTGATGATCTCACTGATGCGATCGATATCGTCAATGCGACCGGATACGGGCTGACATCGGGGCTTGAGAGCCTGGACGAACGCGAGCAGACGCTCTGGAGAGAGAAGCTGCTTGCCGGAAACCTCTATATCAACCGTGTGACGACCGGTGCGATCGTGCTGCGCCAGCCCTTCGGCGGCATGCGCAAATCGGCCATAGGCAGCGGCAAAAAAGCGGGCGGTCTGAACTACGTTTCGCAGTTCATGAAGCTCAGCTTCAGCGGCGGCGGCACTGACGAGTCGGCAGAGCACCCCTTTATCGACAGGCTCAGAGCCCTTGCGCTGACGGAAGAGATCCCGGCGACAATCATGGAAAAGACCCTGGCAACGGCGGGCAACTTTGCCTACTGGCTGGAGAAAGAGTTTCTGACAGAGCACGACTACGCCCGAGTCCGCGGGGAGAACAACATTATCCGCTACCTCCCGGTCAAAAGCGTCCTGCTCCGTTTCGAAGAGAACGACACGCTCTACACGATGCTCTCATCGGTCGCAGCAGCGAAAATGGCCGGGGCGCAACTTCATATCTCTATTCCCCGCGCGCCGGTAAACGAGGCGCTGATCTGGCTCCGCGACAACAGTGCGCTGCTGCTGGAAAAAGAGGAGAGCCTTGCCGAAGAGGACGAAGAAGCCCTGCTGGGCAGCATGGCGCAGGCAGAGCGCATACGTTTTTTGCGCCCCGGGAACGTCTCCGAAAGCCTCTATGAACAGGCGGCCGGCAGCGCCTTCTACATCGCGTCCGAACCCTTTATCGGGCACGGACGCATCGAACTGATGCACTACTTTATCGAGCAGAGCATTTCAAACAGTTACCACCGTTACGGAAACCTGGGGCTTCAGGGTCTCAGCGAAAAGGAGCAATAAATTTTGGAAACACCTGTTATTATCTCGTTTGTAGCCTATATGCTGGTCATGGTCGGCATAGGGATCTATTTTTATTTCAAGACCGACGACCTGAGTGATTATGTGCTCGGAGGAAGAGGCCTTGGACCGGGTGTGACCGCTCTGAGTGCGGGGGCGTCCGACATGAGCGGCTGGCTTCTGCTGGGACTGCCCGGCATGATGTACTCCGAGGGTATCGTCGGCAGCTGGATCGCCGTGGGCCTGATCATCGGGGCCTACCTCAACTGGCACTACGTAGCCAAGCCGCTCAGGGTCTACACACACCATCTCAACGACTCCATTACGATCCCCGACTACTTTTCCAACCGCTTCGAGGACCACAAGCATATCCTGCGCGTCGTCACCGCCCTCGTGATCCTGCTCTTCTATACGCTCTACACCTCTTCGGGGCTTGTCGGCGGGGCAAAGCTCTTTGAAGCCACCTTCCATCTTGACTATTCGACAGCGCTGATAATAGGCAGTTTCATCATTGTCTCCTACACCTTTCTGGGCGGCTACAATGCCGTCAGCTGGACCGACTTCATTCAGGGCATACTGATGATGCTGGCGCTGGTCATCACGCCGGCCGTCGTGCTCTTTGATGTCGGCGGTGTCACGGAAGCGCTCAGAGTGATCGAATCGATCGACCCTTCGAAACTCGATCTGCTCAGCGGGACCTCCTTTTTCGGCATCATCTCACTGCTGGCATGGGGGCTGGGCTATTTTGGCCAGCCCCATATCCTTGTCCGTTTTATGTCGATTCGTCACGAAGATGAGATGCACCGCGCCAAGACCATCGGCATGAGCTGGATGATCATCTCCATCATCGGTTCGCTGGCGGTCGGATTTTTCGGTCTGGCCTACGTCGTATCGCACGGGGTGGACCTTCAGGACAGCGAAAAGATCTTTATCGTCCTCTCGCAGCTCCTTTTCAATCCCTGGATAGCCGGTTTCCTCCTTGCCGCGATCCTGGCGGCCATTATGAGCACCATCGATTCGCAGCTGCTCGTCTCCTCTTCCGTCCTGACGCGCGACATCTACCACGCCATCCTGCGCAAAGAGGCCTCCGACTTCGAGCTGGTCTGGGTAGGAAGAGGCACCGTTATCGCCATTGCCCTTATCGCCTGGTATCTCTCTACCGACCGGAATTCAAGCGTGCTGGCTCTCGTTGCCTATGCCTGGGCAGGTTTCGGCGCGGCATTCGGTCCGCTCGTCATCCTTTCGCTTTACAGCAGAAACATTACTCAAAGCGGCGCGCTTGCCGGTATGGTCGCAGGCTCGATCACCGTTATCGTCTGGAAACAGCTCGAAGGGGGTCTGTTCGACATTTATGAGCTGCTTCCCGGCTTTCTTGCTGCCTGGAGTGCTATACTATTGGCAAGTAAAATAGGAAAAAGGGCCTCCGAAAACACACAGACCGTGTTCGATGAAGTCCACCACAGATTAAAACCCAACTCTTTTAAGGAAAACAGATGAAAACGAAGACGAAGCGTATTGTGATCAAGGTCGGCAGTGCGGTTTTGACGGATCACAACAATATCGCCAAAGAGCGCATGCTCAACCTGGTCTCGATGATCGCCGAACTTAAAAAAAGCTATGACGTCATTCTTGTCACCTCCGGCGCGGTCGCGGCAGGGTATTCGGCCCTGAAGCTCGACAAAAGCAAACAGATCGGCAAGAAGGCGCTCGCCGCGGCAGGCCAGCCCATCCTGATGACGGCCTACAAGAAAAAGTTCGATATCTACGACATCGACACGGCGCAGATCCTGCTCACCGAAGATGATTTCGACTCGAGAAAACGGACAAAGATGTTTCAGGAGATCATCGATGCCCACCTGACGCACGACATACTGCCGATCGTCAACGAAAACGACATCACCTCCACGCCCGAACAGCTCTTCGGCGACAACGACCAGCTCTCAGCCAATGTCGCCCATGCGACCAATGCCGATCTGCTGGTCATCCTGAGCGATATTGACGGCTATTACGATAAAAACCCGCACGAGTTCAAAGATGCGAAGATCTTCAAAACCCTCTCCACGATACCGGAAAAGGAGCTGCTTGATGAGTCGACACCGAACAACCCCTTTGCAACTGGCGGCATCGTTACCAAACTCAAAGCAGCTGATTTTCTCATCAAGAGGGGCAGACGGATGCTCCTGTGCAGCGGTTTTGATCTGAACGCGGCAGAGTCCTTCCTGCTCAAAGGCGTTCACACCCTCGGCACCCTCTTTCAGCCCGAAACGAAGACCGAAGGGCAGTAAGAGCGCTCTGCACAAGAAGCGCTCCGGAACGGGCACTGCCGAAAAATGGGTCTCTCCCTCTGCCGAAGTGATGTATAATAGTGCAGATATGCACAGGAGAACAGCATGAACAGAGCCTACGAACTCTCCCGTTACCTGCAGAAAAAAGGGGTGCTCACCTCACCGCTGCTCATTGAGAGTTTCAATGAGATCGACCGCAGGGACTTTGTCCCTTATGATCTGCAGGAGCTGGCCTATGAGGACTATCCCCTCTCCATCGGCGGAGGACAGACGATCTCCCAGCCCTACACCGTCGCTTTCATGATGGAGCTGCTGGAGCTCAAAGAGGAGGACACCGTTCTGGATATCGGCTGCGGCTCGGGATGGACCACCGCCCTTTTGGCCCATGCCGTCCGTTCAGGGTTTGTTACGGGGCTGGAACGTATTGAACATCTGCTCGACTTTGCCCGGGAGAACCTTGCAAAATACGACTTCAAAAACATCCGGCTGGAGGTGGCCGCAAAAGCGCTCGGCATCCCGAATGAGCGCTTTGACAAGATCCTTGTCTCCGCCGCCGCAGAGGAGCTCCCTCTCGAGCTTGTCCGGCAGCTCAAGCCCGGCGGCATCATGGTCATCCCTATTCAGAATTCGATCTCGGTGATCTACAAAAAAGAGGATGAACGCTTTGAACAGCGAGACCACTACGGCTTCCGTTTCGTACCGCTGATCTACTGACCGTTTTTTAAGGAGAGCTGCCTGCCAAAGCCGTTGGGCGAAGTACTCCGCCATGTGTTCAAGCGTATCCACCTTGCCGTAGTCGCTCTCAGGGACCTCCACTCCCAGCTCTCCGTTCAGACCGGTCAGCACCTTTAAAAAATCGAATGAGTCGATCTCCAGCGAACGCTGCAAATTCGAATCGGGTTCGATATCCTTTTCTTCAACATCAGGAGCAACCGCCAGGATCTGTTCGATAATGGCGCGCTTGATCTCATCTTTTGTCATAGTAGTTCCTCAATACAAATTCTTTCACAACAAGGTCCCGAAACGGCTGCTTCGACACCGGAAAGCGCCTTCACAGCAAACTCTCCGGTTTCTGCAAAAGCGCGTTCAGCCTCTCTAAAAACCGGGCGCCGATACGGCCGTCCGTAGCGCGGTGGTCGCCGGCGACGGTGGCCTGCATCACCTTACGCACACTCAGCGCGTCGCCTTCGGCCCAGGGGGCGTCGGCGATGCGGCCGAGCCCGATGATGGCGACCTGCGGCGGGTAGATAACGCCATAGACGCTCTCCACGCCAAGATCGCCCAGGTTGGTGATGGTGATCGTCTGCTGCGTCATCTCGCTGCCGCGCAGTTTTCCGGCACGGGTTCGGGTAATGAGATCGTCGAGCGAGCGCATCGTCTCATCCAGGCTCATCGCCTCCGCGTTGAGCAGCGCCGGAGTGATCAGCCCTCCCTTGCGCAGCGCGATAGCGATGCCGGGATTGACCGCCCGGCTTACCTGCGCGCTGCCGTCCTGCCAGAAACCGTTGAGTTCGGGCACCTCCTGCAGCGCCTTTACGCAGGCGCGTATCAGCAGGGCGGCGGGCAGGATACGCTCTTTGATGCCGCGCTCGGCGTTGAGCGCTGTCAGCCACGCCAGCGCCGGCGTCATGTTGATCGGCGTGGCGAGGTAGTAGTGGGGGATCTCTGCATTGGAGCGGCTCATGGCTCTGGCAATGGCCTGGCGCATGCCGTCACGTTCGGGGGCTTTTTCCGCCGGCTGCACGGCAGCCTCCACATCTTTCAGCCGAACGGCGACGCCGCTTTCAGAGGCCAGCGAAGCCAGCTCAATGCCCAGCTCGCCCGCTCTTTTCCGGGCAGCCGGCGAGGCTTTGATCCGCTCTTCGGAGGGCGGCGCTTTGAGCCTGCGTCTCTTTGACCTTCTTTGCGGCAGGCTCTATTGAGCGGTTCACTCTCTTCTTCAGGTTCCGGCATGCGAAGGCGCCGTTTTAGCTTTAGCAGACGCTTCTTCATCTTTGACTATGACCGGCGGCGGTTCTGCCTGCGTTTTCGGCTCGGAAGGGGCTGCTTCGTCTTCGGGCTCAGCTGCCGACGGTGCTGCTTCGGGTTCGTCAGCCGTTTCGGCCGCCGTCTCCCGGGGAGCTTCGCCGCCGGTTGCGATCATGGCGAGCGGCGTCCCCACGGCGCACTCGGTCTCCTCTTTGACAAGGAGCTTCTCGACGGTCCCCTCTTCGAATACCTCGATCTCGATGACCCCTTTGCTCGTCTCCACCTCCGCGATCACCTGCCCCTTTTTCACATGGTCGCCCTCTTTGACCTTCCACTCCATCAGGACGGCCGACTCCATATCGGCGCCGAGGCTCGGCATCTTAAATTCGCTCATGACGCCTCCATCAGCTGCCGCGCCATCGCGACGATCTTTTCGGGCTGCGGCATCGCGGCCTCTTCGAGATGTTTGGCATAGGGAAGAGGGACCTCAACCGTGCAGACCCTGCCCATCGGGGCATCGAGTTCGAAAAAAGCCTGCTCGTTGATGCGGGCCATGATCTCGGCAGAGATGCTGCCCGACTTCCACCCCTCGTCGACGATCATCACCCGATGCGTCTTTTTGACGGAGGCCATGATCGCCGCGTCGTCAAACGGCCGCAGGGAGCGCAGGTCGATCACTTCGGCCTCTATCCCCTCGGCCGAGAGCGTCTCTGCCGCCTTCAGCGCCTTGAAAAGGTTGATGCCGTAGGCCAGAATGGTGACATCTTTTCCCTCCCGGTGAAGCAGCGCTTTGCCGATAGGCAGCGGCGCTGCCGCCGTATCGAGCTCCCCTTTGGCGTTGTAGAGCAGCGCGTTCTCGAAGATCAGCACCGGATCGGGGTCGGCCAGCGCGAGCCCTACCATGTCGTAGGCGTCCTGTACGGTCGCCGGGATCAGCACCTTGAGCCCCGGAATATGGGCGAAGAGCCCCTCAAGTGTGTGCGAATGCTGGGCTCCGAGCTGCTTGCCGCCGCCGGTCGCCATGCGTATGACGAGAGGGACGTTGAACTGCCCGCCCGACATGTGCAGCATGGACGCGGCATTGTTCATGATCTGGTCAAGCGCCAGCAGGCTGAAGTTGACTGTCATGATCTCCACGATCGGCCGCATGCCGTTGATAGCGGCACCGATGCCCGCGCCGGTAAAGGCCAGTTCGCTCAGCGGCGTATCGATGATGCGTTCGGGGCCGAACTTCTCCTGCAGCCCCATGCTGACGGCGTAACAGCCGCCGTATCGGCCGACATCCTCGCCCATCATAAAGACCCGTTCGTCCTTCTCCATCGCGGTGCTGATGGCCTGACGCACCGCTTCTCTATATGTTGTCTGTTCGCTCATTGTGCTGCCTCCGGGGAGTAGACGAATTTTTCGAGATCGGCGAGAGGCTCAAGCGTCCCCTTCTCGGCAAAGGCGACCGCCTCATCGACGATCGCCGCGACCTCTTCTTCGAGTTTGTCGGCACCGACCTCCGGCCAGTGCCCCATCTCTTCAAGTTTCTCCCTGAAGGTCACCAGGGGGTCTCTTCTCTTCCACTCCTCGACCTCCGCTTTTTCGCGGTAGAGCTCGGCATCGAACATGGAGTGGGCGCGGAAACGGTAGGTCAGGCACTCCAGAAAGACGGGCCCCTTGCCCTCGCGGATCTCTGAGACCGCTTTGTCCGCCGCTTCGGCCACCGCGATGACATCCATGCCGTCCACCTGGCTGGAGGCGATGCGGTAGGCCGCCGCCTTCTCGGCAATATTGGTCTGAGATTCGGTGAACTCGAGCGCGGTGCCCATGGCGTAGCGGTTGTTTTCGCAGACAAAGAGCAGCGGCAGATGCCAGAGGGCAGCGAGGTTCAGCGATTCGTGAAAGGCCCCTTCGGCCACGGCGCCGTCACCGAAGAAACAGACCGTCACACGGTTTCGCTTCATCATCTTGTCGGCGAGTGCCATCCCGACGGCCAGAGGAATGCCGCCTCCCACGATGGCGATGCCGCCGTAGAAGCGAGCCGCCGCGTCGAAAAGGTGCATGGAGCCGCCCCGCCCGCCGGAGCACCCCTCCGCCTTGCCGTACAGCTCCGCCATGATGCTCTCTGCGGAGACGCCCCGCGCAAGGGCATGCCCGTGTTCGCGGTAGGTGGAGAGTACCGCGTCTTCAGACCTCAATGCATGCATGATGCCCACCGCCACTGCCTCCTCGCCGATATAGAGGTGCAGGAAACCGCGTATCTTCTCGCTGCTGTAGAGCTCCACACATTTCTCTTCAAACCGCCGTATCAACAGCATCTTACGGTAAAGTTCCCTGATCAGGGTCAGATCCAGATACATCATTACCTCCTATTATTAAATCTCATATCATCCGAACACGTCCGGATAATATTTAAAGCTTTTGCCTGTCGGCAAGAAAGTGCCCTACTCCTCGAGTGTCGAAATGTCGCCCTCGGGCAGTCCCATCTCCCGCGCCTTCAGCAGCCGCCGCATGATCTTGCCGCTTCGGGTCTTGGGGAGGTTCTCCTGGAACTCGATCTCCTTGGGCGCCACCGCAGAGCCCAGCCGCTTGCGCCCGAAGCCGATCAGTTCGCGTTTGAGCTCCTCGGTCGGTACATACCCGCTATTGAGCGAGACAAAGGCCTTGACCAGCTGCCCGATGAGCGGATCGGGCTTGCCGATGACGCCGGCCTCCGCCACCGCAGGGTGCTCCATCAGGCTGCTTTCTACCTCAAAAGGGCCCACCATGTGGCCGGAGGTCTTGATGATGTCGTCGGCGCGTCCGACAAACCAGTAGTAGCCGTCTTTGTCCCTGTAGGCGAGGTCCCCCGAAAGGTACCAGCCGCCGGCAAAACTTTTAGTGTATTTCTCTTCATTGTGCAGATAGGCGCGGAACATGGAGGGCCAGCCGGGCCTGAGGGCAAGTTCCCCCTCTTTGCCGGCTTCGGTGACCTCCGTGACACTGCCGTCCTCGTTCTTGAGCACGATCCCCGCTTCGATGCCCGGAAGCGGCCGTCCCATCGAACCGGGCCGAATCTGCTGCGAGAGGAGGTTGGCGATCATGATGCCGCCCGTCTCCGTCTGCCACCAGTTGTCGTGGATCGGCATCTTCAGCTTCTCCACGCCCCAGAGTACCGCTTCGGGGTTGAGCGGTTCGCCGACGCTCTGGATCAGGCGCAAAGAAGAGAGGTCGTAGGCCTGTGTCGGTTCAAGGTCCATGCGCATCAGACGTCTGATCGCCGTCGGGGCAGTGTACCAGACGCTCACCTTATGCTCCTGCAAGATACCGTACCACCGCTTTGCATCGAACTCCGCCTCGTCGACGATATTGGTGACGCCGTGGAGCCAGGGGGTGATGATGCCATAGGAGGTGCCGGTGACCCAGCCGGGGTCGGCGGTGCACCAGTAGATGTCATCCTGGTGCAGGTCAAGTACGTATCGCCCGCTTGTCCAGTGGTTGTAGACGGCCTTGTGCACATGCACCACCCCTTTTGGCATGCCGGTGGTGCCGCTGGTGAAGTGGAGTATCGACATATCTTCGGGGTCGGTGGCTTCGATCTCAAAGCTATCGGAGGCCTGTTCCATCAGACGCGGAAGCGAACGCACCTGGGCGTTCTCGTCCTCCTCCGCATCGATCAGCAGAACATAGCGCAGCTCGGGGAGCTTCTCCAGCAGGGGCGCTATCTTTTTGTCAAAGAGCCTTTTGGTCGTCAGCAGGGCCCGAGCATCGCCGCGCTGCATGCGCTGGAGTATGGGCTCGGGACCGAACTGCGAAAAGAGCGGGCAGAGGACGCTGCGGTTTTTAAGAATGCCGATGGCCCCGATGTAGAGTTCGGGCAGCCGCGTCGAGAGGGTGAAGACACGGTCCCCTTTTGCGAGGCCCAGGGTTTTGAGCACGTTGGCGAACCGGGCGCTCTCTTTTTTCATATCGGCAAAGGTGTACTCTTTTTTCCCGCCGTTCTCCCCGAGCCACAGCAGCGCACACTTCTTGGCCAGCGGGCCGTTGGCATGGCGGTCGATCGCTTCGTGGGCGATGTTGAGCCCGCCCGAGGGAAGCCCCTCGAATTCTTTGGCGACCTCCTCCCATCTAAAAGCAGCGCAGCTCTCTTCATAGTCCATAAGGTTTGGCCGGACGGCAAATTCCTCCGGTTTTTTTTCGATCCTTATCTCTTCCATCTTGCATCCTTCGAAAAGTCAGTTTCTGGTCTGTGGCATCTATAAAGAAGTACTCTTTAAGCGTAAAACCATAATAACATACAATATAATAAAAAAAGATAGAATATGTGAATTTCACTCGAGACAAACGCAGCGCCAAGAGGCAAAAATTCGTTAAAGGAGAGGCATGACAGCACCGAAACAGTGGCGGCTTATCGAGAGCGGTATCGGTTCTGCCGGCTGGAACATGGCGGTGGACGAAGCGCTGCTCAATGACTTTAAGGAGGGGGACCTGCCGGTCCTGCGGCTCTACGGATGGGAGGCGGCCCTGAGTCTCGGACGCTTCTCGAAAGCGGAGAGGAGTGTCGATATGCAGAGGCTGAAGCAGCAGAAGATCGCCTGCGTCCGACGAATGACGGGCGGCGGCGTGCTGGTGCACGGCGGCGATCTCTCTTATGCGCTGATCCTGCCCCGCGAACTTCTGAAACACCAGGGGGTGAAAGAGAGCTACCGCCACCTCTGCGCTTTTCTGATCCGTCTCTATGCAAAGCTGGGACAGGAGGCTTTTTTTGCCGGTGAACGCAGGCTCGAAGGCGCCAGATCTGACGTCTGTCTTGCAGAAAACGAAACTTACGACATTGTGATCGGCGGCAGAAAGATGGGCGGCAACGCCCAGCGGCATACCCGCAATGCCCTCTTTCAGCACGGCTCGCTCCCGATGCAGCTCGATGAGACACGCTTCGCCCCGCTCTTTCTGGGCGACTCCGGTCTGGAGCGTGCGGCGACGCTGCAGCGGCTCGGAAGTGTGCTAAGCTATGAAGCACTTTCAGACGCGTTGAAAGAGGCCTTCTGCGAGACCTTTGACGCGGATCTTCTGCCGGAGACCCTGTGTGCGTCGGAAGAGCAGCTCGCCGAAGAGCTTCTGGCGGGCAAATACAGCCAAGAAAGGTGGAATCTTTATGCAGAACAAGAGTATGCGTAAACCCGAGTGGCTGCGCAAAAAGATCACGCCGAGCGCCAACAGAGAGATGGAGGCCCTGATGGCAGAAGGGCGCCTCCATACAGTCTGCGAGGAGGCGATGTGCCCCAACATCAGCGAATGTTTCAGCCAGAAGCAGGCGACCTTCATGATACTGGGCAACATCTGCACCCGCCACTGCACCTTTTGTGCCGTCGGCAAGGGGAAACCGCTGCCGCCTGACCCGCATGAGCCCGAAAACGTCGCCGAAGCGGTCAGGCAGCTCGGGCTGCGCCACGTGGTCATCACCAGCACCACCCGCGACGATCTGCCTGACGGCGGGGCCGCCCACTTCTGCGAAACGGTGCGTGCCGTCAAGGCCCTTGACGATACCATCGTCGTGGAGCTCCTCATCCCCGATCTGCAGGAGAACGGGGCGGCACTGGCCGCGGTGGCAAACAGCGGTGCCGAGATCATCGGCCACAACCTCGAGACGGTGCCGCGCCTCTGCCATGTACGAAAGGGGGCGACCTACGAACGCTCATTGCGGGTGCTCAAGAGGCTCGCTTCCCTGAACCCCTCACTCGCCACCAAGAGCGGCATCATGCTCGGCCTGGGCGAACGTGACGGTGAGGTGATCGCTCTGATGCGAGACCTTCTCGATGCGGGGTGCCGTTTTCTCAGTATCGGGCAGTACCTCTCCCCGTCGCAGCACCATGCCCCTGTCGTGGAATATGTCCCGCCCGAACGGTTCGACTATTTCCGGCAGGCCGGGATGGAGATGGGTTTCGGCTACATCAAGAGTTCGCCCTATACCCGCAGCAGCTATATGGCCCACGAATATCTGGAGGCAAAATGAAAAAGTATGAAGCGGTGGTGATCGGTGCGGGGCCCGGAGGCTACGAAGCGGCCATCGAGCTCGCAAAAGGGGGCGTCAAGACCCTGCTGATCGACCGGTACATGGAGCGCATCGGCGGCACCTGCCTGAACGAGGGGTGCATCTCGGCCAAGGCCTACCTCCAGAGCGCCGAATATATCTCGAAAGCCCCCTATTTCGGCGGCTGCGGTGTCGATCTGCTCTTCAAGGGGCTCCAGATGGGGCAGCTCGTCGAAAAAACGGTGTCGCTTAAAGACGAGCTCCGTGCGGGGGTCGTCTGGCAGCTCGAGCAGGCGGGGGTCGAGCTGCTCTACGGCTCTGCCTCTTTTGTCGATGCCAACACCCTCGAGGTCGACGGCGAGACGGTCGCTTTTGAGAAGTGCATCATCGCAACGGGTTCGGCGGTGCGCGAAGTGCCGCTGCTGCCGCTCGACGGCAGACGCATCGTCTCCAGCACGGAGCTCTTTGAGCTCTCTTCTCTGCCGGCCTCGATTGCGATTGTCGGAGGCGGCCCCATCGGCTGCGAATTCGCGACCTTCTTCAGCGCTTTCGGCGTGGAGGTGACGCTGATCGCGCGCGGTCCCCAGCTCCTCTCCGGCGAAGACGAGGATGTCGCCAAGGCGCTGCTGCGGGCCTTCAAGAAGCGCAACATCAGGGTGATGACCTCGACAGCCGTTCAGAAGGCCGAGGTGAACGAATCGGGCGTACGTCTGCTTGTGAAGGGTGAGAGCGAGGAGCAAATAGCCTGCGAAACGGTGCTCTGCGCCGCCGGGCGCACGCCCTACACCGAGGGGCTCCGCCCTGAAAATGCCGGCGTGGCACTGCAGCGAAAAGGGATTTGTCGAGGTCAACGGCTCCTTTCAGACGGCGCAGCCGCACATCTACGCCGTCGGCGACTGCATCGACACGCCGGCCTACGCGCACACGGCCTACGCCGAAGCGAGGATCGCCGCGCAGAACATCATCGGCGGCGGTTCGGCTGCCAACACCCATATTTCCCCCTCGACCATCTTTACCGACCCTGCCGTCGCCAGCTGCGGAGTGAAGGAGAAGGAGGCCAAAGCAGAGGGGCTGGCCGTCGAGGTCAAAAAAGCCTACTTCAAGGCCAATGCCAAGGCGAAGATCGAGGGGGATGATTCGGGGTTCGCAAAGATCGTCGTCTCTTCCGAGAGCGGCGTCATACTGGGCGCTTCCGTCGTCGGGGTCGAAGCGACCGAGATCATTCACGAGATGGTGCTGGCGGTGGAGATGAAGCTCACGGCCAAAGCGCTCACAAGCGCCCAAAGAGATGATCCACGCCCATCCGAGCGTCTCGGAGATATTCAGGTATCTGTAGTTCCTGCATGATAGAGAGAGGGATATGATGGTCGACAACAAGAAGATAGAGAAGCAGCTCAAGAAAAAGATCAGAAGGCTGCTCAGAAGAATGCTCAAAGAGCAGGTCAGAAGTGCGCTTGAGGCCCAGAAGAGAGAGACAAAGAGCGCAAAAAAAGCGTTCCAGACCGAGGTGGAGCTCATGAGCCATCTCTATAAACTGAACACCAAGTCGTAAAATCTGCTTTTTTTCAGTGGCGGCCCTCCCAATCTGCACCGCTTTTTCAAAAAGAGTGCATTTTTTTAAAAAAATTTTGCCGCGTTCTCTCTTTTTTCTCCTTTGATGGCAGTATCAAAACAGCAGAGCCCAAGAAACAGCCCTTAAAACGGAAAGGATCGCCTGAAAAATCGGCTTTTTTTTCGCGCTACATACCCCATTTTCTCTTCATTTTCGCTTTTTTGGGCCCGGAAAAAGGCCGTAAAATCACAGAAAATAATGATACGCTTGCAAAATAACACAAAACATGGTTATAATACTCTCGATGAAAGATGAGGCTTGAGTTCATCTTTGGTGTGTAACGAGAATACTCTGCTAGACCTAAAGACTCCCGATTTTGATTCCGCTTCTTTACGAAGTGTATTTTTCCCTAAGAGGTACTACTATGGCAACATTGCTAAACGGAACTGTTAAATGGTTCAATGATGAAAAAGGTTATGGATTTATCCAACAAGACAACGGCGGCGCAGATGTATTCGTACACTTCCGTCAAGTAAACAGTACAGGACACGGGCGTGTTTCTCTAGCAGAAGGTCAAAAAGTTACTTATGAGCTTGGCGAAGGTCAAAAAGGCCCTCAAGCAGAGAACGTTACACCACTGTAAGTTTTACCATACAGGCTTCGCGCCTGTATTTTTCCCTCCCACTTTTTTTACCCCCTCAAACATCTCTTTTTATCGCTGATCTTATGCACATTTCCTGACGCCTGAAAAACAGTGACTCTGCAGATGCCCCGTTTTGACAGCTTTTAGAATTCGATAAGCAAGAGTGCCCTATCATAGAAAACAGACAGTCGTCTGATATTCAACAAAGAGGTGCAGGATGATCGATAAAAAGAAAGTGAACAAGTACGTCAAAAAAGAGATCAAGAATATACTCAAAAAAGAGTTGAAACAGCAGGTCAAGAAAGATATCAAGGACTACACAAAAAAAGAGAAGGCGGAAAAAAAAGGTTCTAAGAAAAAATAGAACTTTTTCACCACTCTATCTCTAAGAGGAGTGAACCGGGCGTTCAGCCCTCTCCCCAAACCCTACTTTTCCAGCAGCGCCAGAAACAGCAGCATCATCTGCGGCAGTGAACCGGGATCGCGTGCGGTGACGAGGTTTCCGTCCTGTTCGACGCTGCCGCCCGTATAGTCGGCCCCGGCATTGATGACGTCGTCTTTGATCGAGGGGTACGAGGTCACCTTTTTGGCGTTGAGAACACCCGCCGAAACAAGAAGAGAGGGGCCGTGGCAGACGGCGCAGACGGGTTTACCGGGCGTCAAAGAGCTCTTTGACGAAGCTGACCATCGCCGGCTCCATGCGCAGCCCGTCGGGCGAATAGCCGCCGGGAATGAAAAGCGCGTCATACTCCCCGCTCTTCACATTGTGAATCGCCGCTGTCGTTTGGGTGATGGTGCCGTGCTTTCCCCGCAGATGGGTCTCTTTTTTCCCCACCACGTCAACGGTCACTCCCGCTTCGAGAAGACGGTAATAGGGGTAGATGAACTCCGAATCTTCATACATATCATCGAGCAGTATCGCAACTTTTTTAGCGTTAAGCATCTTGTGCCTCCTGTTTTTCAGTGATAGAACTATTATACTGATTTACCGTATCAAAACCAATTCGGTTTAATTCTATTGAACCAAAGCGTTTTGGCGCAGGAGCAGACAGGCCAAAAAAATCCGTAAAATCGGTGTGATCTGTTGACAGAAAGCACGTAAAAGATGATCGCAAGTTGAAGATGAAAGTTGTTTTTCTGAAATTTCGGGAAAGAGTACGGTTTCAATGGAGCGGGTGAAGGGACTCGAACCCTCGACCCTCAGCTTGGAAGGCTGACGCTCTAGCCAACTGAGCTACGCCCGCGTCATCATTGATGGTGGTGAGACCAGGAGTCGAACCTGGGAACCCATAGGGAGCAGATTTACAGTCTGCCGTCGTTGGCCACTTGACTATCTCACCGTCTGTTGTGTTAAAAAGATCCGGGTTCAAATGGTGCCGACACGAGGATTCGAACCCCGGGCCTGCTGATTACAAATCAGCTGCTCTAGCCAACTGAGCTATGTCGGCATCTGAAATCGGAGCGGAAGTATAGATAACTTGTTGTTAAAAATACCTAAACCGGAACAGTATTGTTTGTCAGCTATAAGCTCGCAATAATCCCTGCGTTCTAGAGTATTTGACATCAAATCCTGACGTTATGTCACACTTTACTCGCGCTTGCAACAGATGCGCTAAGCTTGACACACAACTTCATAAGGTAGAGGCATGATAGCTGACACGCTTGATTATCTATACCCAAATAGGGTACAATTATGGTATTCATTGAATCAAAACTATTTGAAAAGTTTCGCGAACAGTACCTGGACGATGAAAGTTACCGTGCTTTGCAGAACTTTTTGCTTACACAGCCTTCTGCCGGTGACACTATCTCCGGCACTGGCGGACTGAAAAAGCTGCGTTGGTCAGCCAACGGAAAAGGCAAGAGGGGTGGTGTACGTACCATCTACCTTTTTCTGGCCGAAAAAGACCACATCCATTTTTTGACGATCTATGCCAAAAATGAGATGGAAGAGTTGACGGCCGATCAGAAAAAAATATTAAAAAAGATTGTCGAGGAGATCAAGGATGCCTAAACGAGACCTATTTGAAGAGCTGAAACACTCCCTTGAAGATGCCAAAGCGTACGAGCAATCAAAACTTACGCTTAAAACGACCAAGGTCACCCCCAAAGAGCGCAAAATCCTCTCCGCCGATGAGATCCGTGCAATTAGAGAAAAATACCGCATGAGCCGCGCCGTCTTTGCGAATTTTCTGCATATCTCTACCCGTACGTTAGAGAAATGGGAACTCGGTACCAGCCGACCCAACGAACAGGCGACAACACTGTTAGTATTGACAGACAAATACCCCGATATGTTTGAGCGGCTGGAAGCGGTGTAAACATACAAACTGTAAAAACGAAAAAACATGGCCTAGAGAGACCGGACAGAGGTATTGGAGATCATTGCAGAAGTGAATCAGGAGTACCTCTCCGATTTTCTGGCGTCCGGCGAGCTCTTTCTGCCGCCACTTGTTGCAAAAAATGCAACAACTGCCGATAATGCCACAGAAAAGTATCCGCTTATTGAACAGGTTTGTTTTGACAGAGTTAAACAGACGGTCCCCCTACTTATGATTGACGAATAAAAGTGAAGATTGAATTCCTGACCCCAATTTCCAATATTCGCACATTGCTTTTCTCCAACGCCTTCTCTTGCAAGAGTTCTGTCATCTGCTGCCGAGAGAGCTAGATTGTCATCTCCAAATCTTACTTCTATTCGCAAGCTTTCTGCATATCTCGACACGAACACCGGAAAAATGGGAACTCGGTACCAGCCGACCCAACGAACAGGCCACAACGCTGTTAGTATTGACAAAGAAATATCTCGTTATGTTTGGCCGGTTGGAGACACTCTGGCCCTTTAACAGAAGAAAGGCAGCCATTCAGCCATCCGGCAACGGCCAAAAAATCCAATAATTTATCGATCAGAATAATTTTAGACTTTTTCCATCACTACATGCCAAATAAATTATCGAGACAGATAATTATTTAACCCTTTTCTTTGATTTATCGCTATAATTATTGAATACAATAATTATAGGAGCAGAGATGGCTCGACAGGTAGTAAAAACCGAAACCCCGAATTTCAATGAACCGCTTACGCCCGAACGGCTTGGAAAATTCATACGTGCCCGCAGAACGCAAGACGGCATCGACATGAATACGGCAGCCATGATGAGCAATGTTTCCATCGCCACACTTCACCGGATCGAAAACGGCAATGAGAAAACGACGATAGCCGCGATCTTGAAGGTGTGCAATACGCTCGGTGTGCACCTGATGGTGGAACCGTGGGAGGAGAAAGATGTCTGATACGCTCAAGATCACTTTTAACCACGTACGTGTCGGTGAGCTGAAGTACGATAATCATCATGATGTTTTTGAGATAATTTATGATGAAGCATGGAGGCAGAAAGGGTTTGCGATTTCACCGCATATTCCTTTGAACGACGCTCCGCGTCCACGCGCTGTCGAGATTTACCTGAGGAACCTTTTCCCCGAAGGCAGAGGGCTTGAACTCCTGGCCGGTTCGATCGCGATTTCCAAAGAGAACACCTTCGCCCTCATCAGAAAGATCGGCGATGATGTTGCCGGGGCCCTTGCATTCGGTCCGGACACCCAAGATGACGCCTTCCGTACGATCGGTGAAGAGGAGCTGGCCGAACGCATTGCCAAAAGAGATATCGAAAACATCGCCGTATGGGATGGCGATATTCGTTTGAGCGTGGCCGGTGTTCAGGAAAAACTGCCGGTAACGATCCGCAATGGGGTCATCGGGCTCGGAGGGAGCTCGATTCCTTCAACGCATCTTTTGAAGTTCGGAAAGAAAGAAGATGCCAACATCGTCCTCAATGAATTCTTCTGCATGAGGCTGGCCAAAGCCGCTAAACTGGAAGTGGCGAATGTGGAGCTAAAGCGCTTCGGAGATCAAACGGCATTAATGGTGGAGCGCTTTGACCGCAGGATCAGAGACGATCTGATCGAACGTATTCATGTCATTGACGGCTGCCAGCTGCTCGGTGTGCCCCCTGCAATGAAATATGAGCGTAACCTGGGATCCGGAAGAGATGTTGCGCATGTGCGCAACGGTGCAAGTTTTGAGCAGCTTTTCAAGGCGTCGGAACGCTGCAGGCGCACTGCAAAAGCACAACTCTCCCTGCTCAGGTGGACGCTGTTCAATCTCATTATCTCCAATGCTGACGCCCATGCCAAAAACATCTCCTTCTTTGTCGACAGACAGGAGATAAGCGTAGCACCGATGTACGACCTGCTCAACATTGCGATGCATCCGAAATATCATCAGGAACTGGCGATGGCATTCGGCGACGAATTCAATGGGGACGAAGTAAAGAAATACGCACTGCGGGATTTTTCGGAAGTGATCGGTGTGAATCCGAAGGTGGTATCACAGCAGACGAAAACAGTGATAAAGGCGGTGCGCAAAACCCTTCCTCTCAAGCTTGGTATAGCGTTAGATGAAACAGAGAAGGTCTTTATCGACAGCCTGCAAAAACGAATAGAGATGCGATGTGTACAACTCGAAGATGCGGCCAACGAAATGCTGGCAGTGAGCTATTGATTTGCCGAGTGCAAGCAGGTAAGCGCCTCGCGCAGCCCGGTAACCGCCACGGCGATAATACGTTTTGAAATGGCACGGATCTTCCTGTTTTTTTGAAAAGGCGTATGCCCCAGCATACAGAAAACCTTCGACCTCGTTCACAAGACAACAATATGCTCAACATATCAATGTTTAGCTACAATCAATAAAAACGAAGAGCAATGGCACAGAGAGACTGGACAGAGGTATTAGAGATCATTGCAGAAGAGAAGCAGGAGTACCTCTCCGATTTCCTGGCGTCCGGCGAGCTCTTTCTGCCGAACAGTTCCCAGCCGAACCTTTTCAACGCAGCCAACGGCAACCTCAGCGCCTCGCAGCTCGGCAAGAGCAGACCCGGCAGCTGGATCCCGGTCTATCACCCCAAAGAGCTCCCGCCCTTCTTTCACGACAACAATATCATGCCTATACGTTCGGGGCAGGCCGAGTTCTTCTTCTACAGAGGCGCTGTCTTTTTTGACCTTCAGGCGCTTGACTACAGAGCAGTAGGCAGAGAGGCCTACGAACCCATCGAGAGCTTTGTACCGCTGACGCTGAAGGTCGATTTCCAGCGCAACGAGAACGCCTACCTCAACAAGGCCGTCGCACTGGGCATCATCAACCACTTCGTCGACGGCGACGACTTCGCCGTTTTCGAAAAAGAGATCAGCAACAGAACCAACACCCGCCTGCTCTACGGGCAGTTCGGCAAGATCAAACTCACAACACCCGTCACCTTCAAGACGACCAAAGGTTCCAAAGCCATCAAAGAGGGCTTTCAGTTCGAGATCGACCTCGTCCTTGAAAATGAAGACGAAATCATCATCTTCGAAGCCAAGACAGACAAAAAACCGCGAGACCACTTCTCCCTGCTGCAGCTCTACTACCCGCTCATCTACTTCCGCCAGCTGACGAAAGAGGCAAAAAAGATCAGAACGGTTTTTATCGACATCGTCACGCCGAAAGGTTCAGAAGAGTACCGGCTTGTTGAAGTGGTTTTTGGAGAGGATTGTTTTGACAGGGTTGAGACGAAGAAGGCTTTTTGCTACGTGGTTTAGGCAGCCTGCGCACTATGTTGTTTAATTTCTTTCTTTTCAACAAATATTGAATGTCATCAACAAGCAGTCAAGTAAATTTGCTTACATCAAGTGCCTAAAATAGGCACTTACTACAGATATTTCATTTTTTAAATATGACACCAGTCAAGCATCAGTCAAACAAATTTTATGCCTCTAACCTCTTATGTATATTGCAGTTATTTCTGCGTAGAACGTATATAACGTACAAGATGATTTGAAATCAACTTCACCTCTTCTTCTGTAAGAATCTCTTTTCTTCCCATAATAAACTTATCAAGATTCTTTGGATTTAACATCCAAATATCACTTTTATATTCATTTGTCATTTGCACATACCATCCCGGAAATACTACGGCCGGTTGAACATCAACTACTTTTGCCGTCAACTCTTCTATAAGTTCTCTTAGCCATTTCGAAGAAGCTTTAACCTGAATCAGAATGTCATCATTCATGATGTAGCCATTTTTATTAATTGTTTTTCCATTGAAGACAATCTCTGTCTTACCTTTGTCCGGTTTTGAGTAGGTTTTCGTTTCAATTAAAAAAACACCGCGTGTGGAGACTACGACATGATCGACGTTGAAATTTTCTCCGACGATGTCATGAAATACTTTCATCTTCGCTTCACGATAAAAATTGAGTAGTTCTGCTACCGCTTTTTCTCCATCTCGGCCTTGTCGGAGCGCTATAAGCTTTTTTCTCAGGGGAAGGACTTTGTAGATACTAAATACAGTAACAACCACTGCCATCAAAGTCATTGTCCATGGTGAAGGCGGCGTTGACGTATACCAGCGATACCATTCAAGAACTGTCATAACTATCAACATCAGTGATGCTGTAATATACAACATAGCTTGATCATCGACAATCTTATTAATCTCTTCATCTAATGACTGTCCTGGAGTACGCAGCAATTTATCTTTAAGTGGTGATTTTTTATCTTTCATGGCGTGAATATAGCAGATGAATGATGAATATATTTAACAAAGGGTTGTCTTCAGAAGAATACCGGCTTTTTGAAGTAGTTTTTGGAGAAGATTGTTTTGACAGGGTCAAGACGAATAAGGCTTTTTACTATGTGAGTTAAGTAGTCTGCCACCCATTTTTCTGGAAAAGACGCCAAAGGATATTTATTAGCTTTTTCCTGTATATTCATAGCTATGAAATCAATGACGCAACATTTTTATGAAACCTATGCCGCTGATTTAATTAAGAGGTATGATTCCGCTGATATGTCGGCTTTGCATCAGCAACTTAACAAATATATTCCTGTCAATAGCAAAGTCATAGATATTGGTTTTGGTTCTGGTCGTGATTTGTCTTTTTTACGAACGCAAGGGTATGAAATATTTGGGATTGAGCCCGTAGAATCTTTCGTAAGTCAGGCCAAAAATAGATTTACAGATATTGCAGACCATTTTCGTACCGGATCTTTTTTATATACAGATGTTCCATCGAACTGGCTGAAGTCTTTTGATGCAGTCATATCTATTGCTGTATGGATGCACCTGAAAACCGATGAACATGCAAAAGCGATTAAAACAATTAGATCATTTCTAAAAGCAAACGGAATCGTGGTGCTAAGTTTTTCACTGGGCCGTCGGGAGAGCGATGATGGCCGTCATTTTGAACCATTGACGCTGCAAGATGTCATTGATGAATTTGCCAATGCTGGATTCGCTCTGGTCGATTTACAATGCACTGAGGATTCACTGGGTCGTGATTCTTTACAATGGGCAACGGTGATATTTAAATCATGATCGACATTGATGCACTCAAACAGATCAGCTTTATTGTCGAAAATGAAAAAGCCTCAAGTACCTACAAATATGTATTACTCAAAAGCGTCATCGAGGTTTCACAGCGCTACGACCACTTAATTTACGTCAAAGACTCTCGAGCGCACATACCTCTTGGTCTTATTATCGAGCGGTGGATGTTTGACTACTTTCCCTTTGTCTTCAAACGGATTCGCCAACAGAACAGTCGCACTATTCTAAAAAAACAAATTGAAGAAGCCTATGAAACTATCTTTGAGCTATTGTGCCTAAACCGTTCGGACCCTTGGGAGCAGGCTTACAAGGCGATGCAGTCTGCTTTCAAAAGTACGAATCAACCAGCTGCAATTGCCGAAGCGTTTCTTTCTCTAGCAAAAGAACTAGCGAAAACTATCACAACGATGCCAATGAAGTTCATCGGCAAAGAGTATTATGAGATATTCTCTCCCGATGCAACTCAATATGGACGGGTTAAACTTCAGAACAATGCCAGTTGTGAAACTCTCTTTCTCACCAAAAACTTTGGTTATTTTTCGATTAGTGAAAGCCATTACAATATCTTCCGCTATCTGGGTCAGAATCTTTATGGAACTTCCACAATCGCTCTAAAATGGAAACTAAAAACCGATACGCTCAACAACAAGTCTAATGTAGCGATGCACATCATTGACCGTTTATCAAGTGATGATTTGGCGATTGCGCGGGATACTAGCACTATACGCTCAATTCTTGAGCCGGGAATGGAATGTGTATGGACAGGAAAGGTACTAACTCCTTTAAAAACCGATATCGACCATGTACTGCCATTCTCCGTATGGTTTAATAACGATCTTTGGAATTTACTACCGACCGATAAAAAAGTTAATAACCAAAAACGTGACAAAATCCCTTCGCCTAAACTCATTTCAAAACGCTCCGATATCATCATCAACTACTGGAAACTTTATGAAAGCAGATGGAAGAAGCAGTTCGACAATGAACTCGTCGTTTCGCTGCTTAATGGTAGTCTGTCAACTAACACCTACGAACAGGCAGTAGAATCGCTGATTCAAAAAGCATCATATCTGATTGAGGATCGGGGCTATGATATTTTTGAAGGCTAATTACCGTTGCAAAGGATAAAAAATAGAAAATTTTGGAATCTATGAACAGCTCATAAACAAGTTAGTATCATCTAAGCTTAACGAACTAAGCAGTGAACAGTTCTACATAAAAGAATCACTTATTGAAAAGAATGAAGCTGCTCAATTATTAAGTCAATATTTATTAAAAGTAATTGCATTTGCTCTGAGTTTGATCACAGGTGACAATAGCATTGAAAAGCAAATTGAAGTGTCAAATAAAATTATTCTACTCTTAAAAGATGAGTTGCGTGAAAATGACTTTAATAATGACTTAATAGAAACAAATGGAAGAATACTAAATGCAATATTTTCGAAGATTGATGCAGATATTACTAATTTCAACAAATACGTCAATGAGATAACTCCTTTTACAAGACTTACCCAAAGCGAACTTTTTACAGGCAGTAATGTAGGGATTTCACTAGAAAGTGAAATAAAAAAAGAGATCAGATCATCAAACAAAATATATTTTCTTGTTTCTTTCATTAAATGGTCTGGCATTAGAATCTTTGAAAAAGAGTTGAGAGAGTTTACAGAACGTGGCAATAAACTGAAGTTGATTACAACCTCTTACATGGGAGCTACGGATTTAAAAGCAGTGCAGTTTCTATCAAGTTTGCCAAATACTGAAGTCAAAGTATCGTATAACACAGACAATGAACGTCTTCATGCTAAAGCCTATATTTTTTTTAGAGACACTGGTTTTCATACTGGCTATATTGGTTCTTCAAATATTTCAAAAAGTGCTCTGACAAGTGGGCTAGAATGGAATTTGAAAGTCACGACTAGTGAAATATCTCACATCATAGATAAATTTGAAAAAACGTTTGAAACCTATTGGGAAGACAAAGAATTTGAGCTTTTCAAAGAAGAAGACAGTCTAAAGTTGCGTAAAGCTCTCAGGCAAGAAAGTACCAAAGACAAAAATGCATACACCACTTATTTTGAAATCAAGCCATTCCATTATCAAGAAGAAATTTTAGAGAAGCTAACAGCCCAAAGAGAGATTCATAACAGGTATAGAAACTTATTGGTTTCAGCTACTGGGACTGGTAAGACAGTCGTGTCTGCATTTGATTACAAAAGATTTAAAACAAAAAATGGCTCTGCAAAACTACTCTTTATAGCACATAGAAAAGAGATACTGCAACAAGCTCGTGCCACTTTTCAAGGGATTCTTAGGGATAATAATTTTGGTGAGTTATGGGTAGATGGCTTAATTCCTGAATCTTATGAAAATGTTTTCGCGTCAGTACAAACACTACAAAACAGTATTGACTCATTACAACTATCAGAAAATTATTATGATTTTATCATTATTGATGAAGTGCACCATATAGCCGCAAATAGTTACCGTCCGATATTAGACAAGTTTTCACCAAAAATTTTACTGGGCTTAACTGCAACACCAGAGAGAATGGACGGAGAGGATATTTTAAAAGACTTCTGTGATGTGATTGCCGCAGAAATCAGACTTCCTGAAGCACTCAACAGAAAACTTCTTTCTCCTTTCCAATACTTTAGTATAAGTGATAGTATTGATTTAACAGAGGTGAGTTGGACAAATGGAAGATATCGCCCATCAGAACTAACAAATTTATATACATCAAACGAAAACCGTGTTGGTGAAATAATAGAGACGTGCGAAAAATATTTAGTTGATTATGAAGATGTACGCGCGTTATGTTTTTGTGTATCTAAAGAACATGCAGAATTTATGCATGAAAAATTTTCAGCAGTTGGTTTAAAATCTGACTTTTTGGTGAGTGGAAGAAATAACAACCGAGACGAGATCAGACAAAGCTTTCAGAAAAAAGAAATTAATTACCTGTTTGTAGTCGATATTTTTAATGAAGGGGTTGATATCCCTGAAATTGACACTGTTCTATTTTTACGCCCTACAGAGAGTCTAACAATATTTATGCAGCAACTCGGCAGAGGATTAAGATTGTCAGATGAAAAAGAGTGTTTGACGATTCTTGACTTTGTTGGAAATTCTAGAGATGAATATGATTTTGAAGGTAAATTCCGCGCTTTAATTGGAAAAACAAATAGTTCCATCAAACATGAAATTGAAAATGAATTTCCACATTTACCATTGGGCTGTTCAATTGTTTTAGAGAAAAAAGCCAAAGAGATTATTTTAAACAATATTCGTAAAGCTACAGGGATAAATAAAAATCAACTCATTAATAAAATAAGGAACTTCAAGTATCAAACAACTCTTCCACTTACTCTAAAAAACTTTGTCAACCTCTACAATATACCTCTTGAAATAATTTATAAAAGAGGTAGTTGGAAACGCTTGTGCCAATTAGCAAATGAGATTAAAGATTTTGATACAGAAAATGAAAAAGAATTGGTACGTGCTATTAGTAAAAAATGGCTGACCTCAAAATCAATTTCATATTTTAAATTTATTTCTGACTTGGCCAATAATTCATTTAAACTAAGAGATAACCTTTCCCAAGAGGATGAACTATTAGCAACTATGTTGCATTATGATTTTTGGCAAGAAGCAGGTGGATTTGAATCACTGACACAAAGTCTTGCAAGCATAGGTAGAAATAGTGTTTTAGTCGATGAGCTCAGAGAAGTAGTTGAAATACTATTGGAAAGAATTGATTATATAGAGCTTGATATTGACTTAGATTACAGCCAACCTCTTAAAGTACATTCACGTTATACACGAGATCAAATTTTGTCTGCTTTTGGAGAAAATAGATTTGATAGAAAATCCAATAGTAGAGAAGGGGTGCTAAATATAGTTGACAAAAATACCGAACTTCTATTTGTTACACTAGAAAAAACTGAAGAGAAATACTCACCTACGACTATGTATGATGATTATGCTTTAAGTGAGAATCTATTTCATTGGCAAACACAAAACTCTTCACGTCCAGAAAGTGGTAAGGGCTTATCATACATTACACATCAAAAAAGCAACAAAAATATTTTGTTATTTGTCAGAGAAAAAAACACTGATACATTTGGCAATACGATGTCTTATGTTTTTTTAGGAAAAGTTTTTTACAAAGAGCACCATGGCTCTAAACCTATAAGCATCACATGGAAGCTAGAAAAAGATATTCCTGCTTTTTTATGGAAAGAAATTGCTAAGATGGCAGTGGGCTAGATTTAACTAGGATCTCAAGTCTTACCAATTAGACCATTTTTCTGATACTAACACACTTACCGCTGAATATCATCGATATTGTTTTAGACAAATCAGTTGGTTAGTCTCATTACCCTTCCCTTCTTCATAAGCCTTCTCAAAAGAGATAGCTGTTTTACTTAATTATTTTTTTATGTACATAGCCTTATACTAGTTTTTAGTACGTACGATACTTTGAAACAAGGTACCTGAGAAAGGAAGCCCATGATACAAAACGCGTTTTTGACGGTTTTGGGTCTGGAGTCGCTGATGGAAGCAACCCCTAATAGAGAGTTGGGATTGAGAGAAAGAGCGACGAAAGATCGGGTGAAAAGGTAAGATGGTCTCTGTGAAGAGCTGAAGGCAGGTCCATGCAGGTTGACTGCTAGATGCGCACGACAATGTTTGCATCTGTTACGAGACTCTATGCGCTTTGGCATTCACAGACAAGATGGCTGGCAGGCTCATTTCATAAATTTGAAACGTCGCACCGAAAAGCGGCTTGCGACAACTGCGAAGCCTATGCCGCTTCGGGTCCGCCATCTTGCGAAGTGTTTTAGACACCGCCTGCGACCATAAACCGCTACAGGGAGCAGAGCGCTCCCGGGATGCCGCGTGAAGCGGCATCTTCATTTCTTCTTCTGCCACTTCAACCTCAACAAAAATCAATTTTCAATTCATGCCCCGTAGCTTTGGCATACTCTATCAGTGTCGAGAGTATAGAACAGTAATAAAAAGAGAGGTCCGCATATGTCATTTTAGATCAGGTTACTTTTTAAAGAGAAAGAGCGTTTGTACGATGCGAAATTTAGTTCCGCCCATGTATTGGACTGTTGGTCCTTATCAGCAGATTTAGACAGATTAAGACCGATTGAAGAACAAAATCTGTCAATTAAAAAACTAAAAAACATTGTCATGATGTCACTTGACGAGTACAACAAAACGTATGCACAGCTTAAACGTGATGTGCAGGAAGCCATTGCCGAGGTGGAACGCGGTGACTTCATGGGCATCGACAAGGCGTTTGAAGAGGCAAGAAAGCCTATCGTGACTGAGATCGTTTTTTCTAAAAAAGCAGCGCAAAACCTCATCGATCAGGCACTTTACATCTTTGAACAGACTACAGAGCGCAGAGCTCTCCGACAAATATTTGGACTGAGATGAAGAAATTACATCATCGAGATGCTCTCGTAAATTTCCAAGATCGGGAAGAGCGTCTGATGACATCGCGTCCACATACACGCAAATTGGTCTATCAGGGGTTCTCTATTATCTACAGAGAGCGTGATGAACGGGCTTCGAAATACTTACACTCTACAGAGAAAATCTTCGAAAATATAGAACGCTGCTCTTAAAAAATCTGCTTAATCTGTGTAATCTGCTGATGAGACCAATTGTGTATCGACCTTGCCCCGCAACTTCTTCTTCTGAGCGTGCTGCTTCCCGGCGTTGAGCCGCCGCTTCTGAAAAATGTTATAGTAAAGTTCCCTCCTCTTTTTCCCAGACCGGCTTGAGGAAAAATTTGAAACTGAAAGAGAAAAAAATGCCAACAAGAGCAGCAGCCGTTCGGCGGTATGTCGATGAATTTTTAGCAACAGGCGTCGAAGCAAATACGATCAGGACCATCTGGTACCAGATCAAGCACCAGATGCAGCCGTGGCAGAAGCCCGGGCAGACCGAAGCGGACTTCAGCGAAGCGGTGACCGAGACGATCGGGGCGCACCTCTGGAGCCTCTTCATCGAAGGCGATGTCGACATCTACGACCGCCTCGAGATCACCTCGAAGGCATTCGAACGGCGTGACCTGCCGATCATCCTCTTCTGCGAAAAGCATCTGCCGGACTTTGGCTTCATCGCCGACGAGATCGAAGGAAGCGTCTACCTCAGCAGCGGGCAGATCCCGAGCTTCGAAATCGCGCAGATAGCCCGCGCCCTTCACTCTGAGCCTGATGTATACCTGGTCACGATGACCGACTACGATCCGGCCGGGCAGGAGATCAGTCACAGTTTCGCAGAGAAACTGCAGATGGCACTCGATGCTTTCAACCGCGGAGGCACCGTGGTACATCACGGCCCTGTCGCCTTCGAAGCGCCGCTTGAGCGCTATAACACCTACGAGCTCTCCGCCATGCAGCAGAAGAAGTGGGCGACTCCTTACGGGGTGGAGCTCGACACCATCCCGAAAGCGGACCGCATCGAAGCCATACGGGCGGCCCTTGAAAAGCTGCTGCCGCTTGAGATGTTCGAAGGAGTGAGCCTTGAGCGTGCACGGGCCAGGGAGTACACCGCCTGGCTGGACAGCTCCGAGGAGTATTCGCATCTGAAGCAGGCTGTCAAATCGTTTAAAGAAGGCGTGTGGACCAAAGTGCTTGAACTTGACTACACATTCGATACAGACCGCTTTGAGGTCTACCGCGATCATGAAGTGGAGAAGATGACGGAGATCGCATCGCTGTGATTCACCGCTAAACATGAAACGGGGAGACGGACTTTTCGCCGCCTATAATGCCTTCTTAAATGTTACTGCCGCATAAAATTACCAGCAACAGATAGAAAATTTTTCCATTTAATAATTTTTTTAGATTTATCGCTTTATACTACTAATAGTACGTACGATATTTAGAAACAAGGTACCTAAAAGGAAGCCGATGAAACAAACATGTTTTATGACGGTTTTGGGTCTTGAGCCGCTGACTGAAGCAGCCCCTAATAGAGAGTTGGGGTATGAGCGGATGCGCGGCGAGAGATCGGGTAAAAACGTGAGATGTCCTCTGTAAATAGATGAAGGCAGGTCAACGCAGGTTTACTGCAATGGTGCACACCGGAGTGATGTACCGATAATGAGACCATGTGCGTTTCACTGATTTGCAGACAAGAGGATTGGCAGGCCCATTTCATAAACTTGAAACGTCGCACCGCATAACGGCTTGCGACAACTGCGAGGCCGAATGCCACTTCGGGTTACGCCATCTTACAAGGTGTTTTAGACGCCGCCTGTGACCATAAACTGCCTTAGGGGGCTTGAGAGCTCCCGACTTGATGCCGCATGAAGCGGCATCTTAATCTCCCCGTTCCACTTTTCCTCATCTATCTCTACTGATTTGTATCACCATCAAAAAAACAGACCTCATCTGACCTTCACCAACCAATAGACAGTTCCGGGCTATTTGTGCAGTTTCTTGTACGTCCCGATCAGCTCACATCTTTCGATGACGTGCCCATTCATTGCCGCTTCGACCTCTGCCTTCGTCGGGTGCGCTTTGAACTCAAGCAGCGTATCGAGGGCATAAAGTTTGAAGAAGTAGCGGTGGCGCCCGATAGGCGGGCACGGGCCGCCGTAACCGGTTCTTATCCAGTCGTTGAGCCCCTCTTTTGTGCCAGAAGGAAGATCTTTGTGCGTTGTGCCTTCAGGCAGGCCTCCGCTGCCTGCCGGCAGGTTGTAGAGGACCCAGTGGACCCAGGTCGTCTTCGGCGCCTCCGGGTCCGGCGCATCGGGATCGTCGACGATAAGCACCAGACTTTCGGCCTCGTCCGGTACCCCCTCCCAGCTCAGCTGAGGGGAGAGATCTTCTGCTTCGCAGGTCAGTTTCGAGGGGATCTCCCCGCCGTTCACAAATGCATTTGAGTTCAGTGTAAGTGACATATTTTCCTCCGCATGCAGCCAGCCTGTGGCCGCTGAAATAATGAAGCCGAGCAGTAACAGCGTGACAGCATGATCTTTTGGACTGCCTAACCTCTCCTGCCGCTTCATGAATACTCCTTAACCTTACCGTTCATAACCATTCTAGCATGTAAACTGCTGAAATGTCCCCTGTTTCAAAAACCCGGATTTTCATTATATGGGTAATTTATTGTATTTTTTACCCATATAATTGCGACGTAGGCAATAAACACACTTCTCTACCCATGTGAAAAACAGCCGCCATAGCCTGCTCTTTTTAAATAAGCGCTTTTCGTCAGCAGATTAAGAGGATTAAGAGGATTTTTTAAGAGCATCTTGTTTACCTATTTCTAATCCATCAAATCTGCGTAATCTGCTGACAAAGAAAGAGACTATTCCGTATCCGCTTTCCGGCATGTTTCTTCCTGGAGTGCGCCATCGCGGTTATCCCCTGCACTCCACGCTCACGACCGCGCCGGTCTCGACGCAGTAGGCGCTCAGCCGGTGATACCCTTCCTGATCTTTATAACAGCCGGTGTCGATATTGACATAGTGGGGCTGAACATCGGCCCCGCCCTGCACGGGCGTGTGGCCGAAGATGTTGAATATTTCGGCCGCTTTGTCCGGGTTGCGCCGGTTGGTCGTGGCCGTTCGGCTGAAGGTGTCGAAAAGGGCCTCGTCACGGCGCATCTGCCAGACCGAAGCGAGAGGTGCGTGCGAGACGACCACCGGTTTTGCGGAGACATGTGCGATATCGAGTTCGATATACAGGGGCAGCGTCTGCATCCACCGCAGGTCATCCTCCAGCCGTTCGAACGCTCTGGCGGAGCCGGCCGCTTTTTCAAGCCTGCCCTCTTGCACAACGGCCACGCCATACGATAGCAGAGTCTGGATGCCGCCGTTGGCGTACCAGAGGTTGTACTGGGAGAGAGGCTGCCCCCTGCGGCAGGCAGTGATGAACTCGCCGCCGTAGGTCACCATCAGCGTTTCGTGGTTGCCCATGACGCATTGATGGCCGTTTTGGCGTACGAAACGTACGACCTCGGCGCTTTGCGGGCCGCGGTCGATAAGGTCGCCGACAAAGATCAGCCCGGCGTCATCGGGCAGTTTTTCGACCAGAGCCTTGAGCGTGTTGTAGTGGCCGTGGACATCGCCTATGACATAATGCATTTTACCCTCCTTTTTAACTCTTTTTTCACACCAGCCCCTCTTCGCGGAGGCTCAGGTAGCCCTCCCGGCTCAAAATGACATGGTCAAGCAGTTCGATGCCCATGATGCTGCCGACCTCTTTGAGCCGCGCGGTGACCCGCCTGTCCTCGATGCTGGGTTCGAGCTGGCCGCTGGGGTGGTTGTGGGCGATGATGATGCCGGCGGCACGGTCGCTGACGGCGTCGGCGAAGACCTCTCGGGGGTGTACGAGCGACTGGTTGAGGGTGCCGATGGAGATGACCCGTTTTTCGATGACGTGCGAAGCGCCGTCAAGGGTGATGGCCAGGAGATACTCCTGCCGTCTGTCGGCATACGCCTTGAGTTCGCGGTGGACATCCTCGGCCGAGGTGATCTTGACGTTCTTTTTGATGAGATAGCGCCGGCTCAGCTCGAGGGCGGCCAGGACCTGCATCGCCTTGGCGTTGCCCAGTCCGTGGATCAGGGTCAGCTTTTCCAGAGAGAGCAGATCGAGGTCGTTTTCGAGGAGAGCGATGATCTCTTTGGAGAGCCTGATGACGTCCTTGCCCTGTGTACCGCTGCCCAGAAGGACGGCCATCAACTCGTACTCCTTAAGGGCGGCTGCCCCTTTGGAGAGGAACTTTTCCCTGGGTCTGTCATGTTTGTAGAGCTCGTTTACTGTTTTCATAAAACCATTATAGTCACTAACATAATAAAATAAAATTATGCCTTTAAAGTTTATTAATTGTTAATGTAAAAACGGTGTATAATATATTTACACCAAAATGGAGGTTTAACATGTTACTGACAAAATACGATCCGTTCAAAGAGTTGAAAGAGGTTGAGAACCGTTTTAACGATGTCTTCAAACTCAGTTCCGATGATACCCTTACTTCATTTGCCCCTGCCGTCAATACCCGCGAAGGCGAATACGCCTATCACGTCGAGGTCGATCTGCCGGGCGTTAAAAAAGAGGATATCCACATCGCTATCAGCGATAACAACGTCATGACGATATCAGGCGAACGCAAGACCAAAAGCGAAGTAGACCAAAAAGAGTACTACAAATGCGAAAGCAGTTACGGCAGTTTCACACGAAGCTTTACCCTCCCTTCGAATGCCGATGTTGAGAACATTACAGCCAACTCCGAAGATGCCGTTCTTGAGGTCGTCATCCCGAAAGTGAAAGAAGAGAAGAACACCTCGCGCAAGATCTCCGTCAAATAGGAAGAGGAGAAAACGAAGAATTTCTACCGCGTTGAACGCTCCTACGGCTCCTTCCAGCGAATCCTTGATCTTCCCGAGGATGCCGATGCGGACAAGATAACATTCAGCTACAAAGATGGCGTGTTAGCCATTACCATTCCCACAATAGCCGTTCCCAAAGAAGAGACAAAAAAAGTCGAGATCAAGGTCCACTGAGGAGAGCACAAAGCGGCTCAGGGGTATGCGCCTTCTCTCTAGGCCGGATCTTCCGGCCCTTTGCACTCTTCTTTTTCTGTTTGACCTATGTAAAAACAGTGTTTGCAAACCCCTCTCTTCCATTCTGCCAACTCTCTATAATAGTGAGTCACATGTTCTATTTAAATCCAACAAAATAAATAATCCGCATTTCTCTCCGGATATGCTAGAATAGTTCTAATGACTTAGAAGAGGTGAACGATGAAGAGCTATATTTATAACGCAGGGATCGGCACATTTGAGATAAGAGAAGTCGGCCATGAGACGTATGAACTGTGGATAGGAGAGGAGTTTCTCGGCGACTACGAAAGCGCCGAATTCGCAGCGCAGGATGTTGCGAACTTCAACACCGACTACCCCGAATGGGACAGGTTTGAGAACGAGCTTGAACACTTTCCCTCCTCACTCAGCGAATGGACAATAGTCGAAGCAGAGTCACCCCAATAAAAGGAAAAAAGATGCAAACGTTAAATATTCAGGAATTTGAGCTGCAGCTGCAGGAGATGAAAGAGGAGCTGGAAGCCAACATCGTCCGTCTGAACGAAGAGATGGAAGCGATCGTAACCGACGACAGCATCAACGACATGGAAGACCTGGCTTCGCTTGAGAGCGAAAGCATGCACCATACGGCACTGCTCAAGCAGCAGCGCCACGAACTCGCAGAGGTCGACCATGCCCTGGAGAAGATCAAAAACGGCACCTACGGCATCTGCGAAAAGAGCGGCGATCTGATCGAAGCCGATCGTCTCCGCGCAAAACCCCATACGCGCTACTGCCTCAAAGACGCTCGAATGGTGCAGCAGTAGCCTGTACGCTTCAGTCAGTGCTGCCTAGAAACAGCAGTGACTTAGTGTTGCCATAGCCAGGAATCGCCTATGCCTATAGATCAATCTGAAATCAGTGAAGAAGCGCTGTTAGAGGTGGTCCGCAGGCTTGTTGCCGAAGTCCGCCCGGAACATGCAAGACAGAAGATCACCCTCGACAGCACCTTTGACAGGGAGCTCGGGCTCGACAGCCTCTCAAGGGTCGAGCTGATCGCCAGAGTGGAAAGCGCTTTCAAACTCTCTCTGCCCGAACGTACCTTCGCCGAAGCGGAGAACAGCAGAGACCTGTTCAGGGCGCTCACGGCACGCAGACCCGATCTTGCCAGGAAAGCAGCATCGGCCGTTTCCGCACCCCCGCGCAGCGAAATAACCGATCTGCCTGACGATGCCGGAACCCTCGTTGATCTGCTCGGATGGCATGCGGCGCGCCACGGCGAACGCATCCATATCCAGCTCTACCAGGACGACGGCCAGGGGGAGACGATCAGCTACGCCGGGCTCAAAAGCGGGGCGGAGAGTGTTGCCGGCGCCCTGCAGCAGCGCGGCCTGCAGGCAGCAGAACCCGTCGTCATCATGCTCCCCACCGGAGCGGACTACTTTTTCACCTTCTTCGGCATCCTGATGGCCGGAGGCATCCCTGTACCGATCTACCCGCCGGCACGCCCCTCCCAGCTCGAAGAGCATATGCGCCGCCATGCGCGGATTTTGGAGAACTGCCGGGCCCGCATTCTTGTCACCGTCGATGAGGGCAAACGGGCCGCACAGCTCTTGATGTCGCTCTCGCCCTCGCTGAAACAGATCGTCAGCGCTTCGGAACTTCGGCTTTTTGCAGGCAAAATACTCCTGCCTGCCGTCATGCCGGATGATATCGCCTTCATACAGTATACCTCCGGAAGCACCGGCAACCCCAAGGGAGTGGTCCTCACCCATGCCAACCTTCTTGCCAATATCCGTGCGATGGGGCGGGCCGTCAACGCGGGTCCCGACGATGTCTTCGTCAGCTGGCTGCCCCTCTACCACGATATGGGACTCATCGGCGCATGGTTCGGCAGTCTCTACCACGCCGCCCTCTACGTCGTCATGCCGCCGCTGAGCTTTCTCGCCAGGCCCGAGCGCTGGCTCAGGGCGATCGAGCGTCATAAGGGTACCCTGTCGGCATCGCCGAATTTCGGCTACGAATACTGTCTCCACCACCTCAGGGACGCCGACCTTGACGGACTCGACCTCAGTTCGTGGCGCGCCGCCTTCAACGGGGCCGAGGCGGTCAGCCCGGCGACGATTGAACAGTTCACCGCCTTCTTTTCGGCCTTCGGCTTCGACAATCGGGCGATGACCCCCGTCTACGGCCTCGCCGAATCCTCCGTCGGGCTCGTCTTTCCGCCGCTTCGCCGCGGGCCGTTCATCGACCGCATCGAACGTGATACCTTTATGCGATCACAATCAGCGCAGCCGGCTGCAGAAGAGGACGCCAACGCGCTTCGCTTCGTCTCCTGCGGCCTTCCGCTCCCAGGCCATCAGATCAGGGTGGTTGACCCTGCAGGCCATGAACTCTCGGAACGCACGGAGGGGCGGCTGGAGTTTCGCGGCCCATCCGCGACGACAGGCTACTACCGCGATGCCGAAAAGACGCGCCTGCTCTTCGACGGGGAGTGGCTCGACAGCGGCGACCTCGCCTATATCGCCGGCGGCGAACTCTACCTTACCGGGCGCATCAAGGATATCATCATCCGTGCCGGCCGCAACATCTATCCCGACGAACTTGAAAAGGCGATCGGCAGCATCGAGGGGATCCGCAAAGGGTGTGTCGCGGTCTTCGGTGCCGGCGATCTGACAACGGGCACGGAACGGCTGATCGTCCTGGCCGAGACACGCATCGAAGATGTTGATGAAAGGGTAAAGCTGCAACAGCAGGTCAATGCGCTGGCGACCGACCTGATCGGTACCCCGCCCGATGAGATCCTCCTCGCGCCGCCAGGCAGCGTGCTTAAGACCTCCAGCGGAAAGATACGCCGCAGTGCCAGCCGGCAGATGTACGAGAAGGGTCAGATCGGCAAAAAAAGCAGAACCCTTTTCCGGCAGCTCGCAGGGCTCGCTCTGCGTTCGGCCGCAGCACAGTCGCGCCGCATGGCAGGCTCCCTCAAAGCCTCCGCATTCGCGCTCTACAGCTGGTCCGCTTTTGTGCTGCTGGTGTTTTTTGCCTGGCTGGGCACTGTCCTGCTGCCCGGCAACAGACTGCGCTGGAAAGCTGCAGGTTCGATCGCGCGGCTGCTGGCCATAGCGACACGCACGCCCCTCAGCATATCCGGAATCGAAAACCTGGAGCGTGTTCCGGGCGCCTGTGTCATCGTCGTCAACCACGCCAGCTATCTCGACAGCTTCGTAATGGCTGCGGTTATTCCCCAGCCCTTCCGACCCGTCGTCAAGGCGGAGTTCGCAGGGCGCCTGCTGACACGGCTGCCGCTTGAGAAGCTTCGCGCGGAGTTTGTGGAGCGCTTTGATACCGGCAAAAGCGTTGAAAACACAGAGCGCCTTGTCCGGGTGCTTGAAGGCGGAGAGCGGCTCCTCTTTTTCCCCGAGGGGACCTTTACCCGTATTCCCGGTCTCCAGCCCTTTTACCTCGGCGCTTTCAAGGCGGCGGCCGATGCCGGTGTTCCCGTCATTCCTGTTGCCATACGCGGCACCCGTTCCATCCTGCGTGACGGTTCATGGTTTCCGCGCCGAGGTGCGGTCACTGTTACGATCGGAGAGGCGATAGGAACGGCCGCCGGGAGCGGGCAGGAGAAGAGCTGGGAGCTCGCCGTCGCCCTGCGCAGAGATGCCCGCAGCTTCATCCTCCGCCATTGCGGTGAACCCGATCTTACAGAGAGGTAAGATCGCCCTCCTTCTTACAGATGCAGCTCACTCCTTGTCGCGTTTTTTCAACTCCTGCTCAAGCAGCAGGCGGTGCAGCAGTTTGCCAATGACATTCTTCGGAATCTTATCGACAAACTCGACAGAATGGGGAAGTTTAAAGCGGGCAAGCCGCTTTCTGAGAAAATCGAGCAGCTCCGCCTGCGAGAGCGTCTCTCCCTTTTTAATGACGACAAAGGCCTTGATCTCTTCGCCGCTGTAGTCTTGCGGAATACCGATCACTGCTGCATCAGCGGCTTTCGGATTGAGGCAGATCGCCTTCTCCACCTCCGTCGGCGAAACGTTAAAACCTTTGACGATGATGATATCTTTTTTACGGTCGACGATCCTGAAGTAGCCCTCTTCATCCATCACGGCGATGTCACCGGTGTAGAGCCAGCCGCCCCGCAGCGCTTCGGCTGTCATCTCCGGCTGGTTCCAGTACCCTTTCATCACCTGAGGCGCTCTGACGATCAATTCGCCCTCTTCGCCGACCGGGACCTCCTTCTCCCCGCTTTCAAGGTCAACGATCCTGCACTCGGTATCGGGCATCGGGATGCCGATAGAGTTTTTTTTGTTGACGCCGTTTATAGGGTTGGCATGGGTGACCGGCGCGGCTTCTGAAAGGCCGTACCCCTCGACCAGCTTCGCGGCAGTCAGCGCTACGAACCGGTTTTTTATCTTCTCCATCAGCGGTGCCCCGCCGCTGATACAGGCTCTAATGGAGGTAAGGTCAAACTTTGCGATGCGCTTATAGTTGCCCAGCGCCGCATACATCGTCGGTACGCCGGGGAGTATCGTGATCTTCTCTTTTTCGATCGTCCTGAGAATAGTGCCCAGCTCTTTCGGATTCGGTATCAGCACCAGCACTCCGGCGCTGCTCATCGTATAGCCGAGGCAGGCCGTCATGCCGAAACTGTGGAAAAAAGGGAGCCATCCGAGCACCCGTTCCCTTCCTTCTGCCGTGTCGCTCACCCATTTTTGGCACTGCAGGGCATTGACCACCAGGTTGAAGTGGGTGAGCATGACCCCCTTGGGGCTGCCCGTTGTGCCGCTGGTGTACTGCAGCAGTGCAACATCATCCGGAGAAACCATGATATCTGGCCTGGCAAAAGAGCTTTTTGCCATCAACGCTTCGAATATTTGATCACCCCCGGCGACTTTTACACGGTCCTCCTTCTCCATGAAGAGGGTAAAGAGCAGCCGTTTCAACCACGGGAAATAGGCCTTGACATTCGTCACGACAACATTTTCGAGAACCGTTCTTTCCCTTATCTGCTGAATCAGCGGGTAGAACCGGCTCATAACGATCACCGTCTTTGCCCCCGCATCATTGAGCTCAAAAATTACTTCATCGGCGGTGTAGAGCGGATTGATCGCAACAGCGATCGCCCCGATCTTCAGCGCCCCGTAAAGCGAAATGACAAACTGAGGGGTGTTGGCAAGGTAGAGGGCCACCCTGTCACCGGGCTGCACACCCAGCTGCACCAGCGCGTTTGCCGCCCTGTTGACCAGGAGATCGAGCTCGGCATAGCCGATCTCCCTGCCCAGGTAGGAGATGGCCGTGTTATTGGGGTAGGTCTTGGCCGAATGCTCCAGAAAGCCATAGAGAGGGATCTCGGGATAGGAGAGCCTGGCAGGAACCCCGCTGTCATACTGTTTTAACCACACTTTGTCGTCATAGGTCATCGCAATCCTCCGTCGCCTGCAAATGTTTTGTCTCTCAGCGCTTCAGAGAAGCTCCTGTGACAAGGGAATCGAATCGGCGGCCCCCTTGCGCGTCACGCAGAGTGCTGACGCCTTGACGGCCGTCTGCAGACACTGTTCTATCTCACATCCCCGCATTAGTTCGGCGAGAAAGTAGCCGATGAAGGTGTCACCTGCACCGGTGCTGTCCACCGCTTTTGCATTCATCGCAGCCATTTTGATGTGCCGATCTTCATCCACATAGAGAAGTCCTGCTCTGCCCAGCGTAAGCACGATTCGGCTTTTTGGATAGCGTTTCTGCATTGCATTCAGGATCATCTCCGGGTCAATCTGGCCGGTGAGCGCTTCGCCTTCGACCGCATTGATGATGAAGATATCAACCAGCTCAAGGGGGTAGTTCCTGACCGCCCCGCTCATGGGTGCCGGGTTGAAGACGACCGTTACGCCTTTGGCCTTTTGCAGCACTTTTTCAACTGTGTTGGTCTCATTTTGTAAAAGCAGGAAATCGCCTGCTTCGGCACGCTCCATGACCTTCCCGATCTCTTCGTCACTGAAGGTGCGGTTGGCCCCGCCGTGAATAATAATGGCGTTTTCACCCTCGCTGTCGACCTGGATGACAGCATGCCCCGTCGGCGCATCGACAACCTTGACAAGAGAGACATCGACCCCGTTCTCTTGCAGCTTTTCCTTGAGCCAAAGCCCCTCCGGGCCGATCCTCCCCGCATGGTGTACCTCTGCCCCGGCCCGTGCAAGGGCGATGGACTGGTTGGCCCCTTTGCCGCCGCAGAAAAGAGCATAGCTTTCGCTTTCAAGCGTTTCGCCCGGGCGCACAAAGTGTTCTACACCGTAGACATGATCGATATTGATCGAACCGATATTGATGATCTTCACAGCCGCCTCCTTTGCTTTGTCATCTGCCCGCTGCCAGCTGCGCATGGACGGTATAGCGCCATCCGTGGCGGTTTACATGCACACTGAAACCGTGTTTTTCAAGCATCTCTTTCAGCACCTCCGGCGCATAAAAGTGGCCCGGCTCACCGGCCATCTTCTCCGCGATGCAGATGCTTCTGCCCAGAAAGGTGCCGGGATCGAACTCATAGATAAAGAGTCTTCCCTCGCGCTTGAGCACTCTGGCGATCTCCGACATCGCCTTTTCTGGCTCCTGAAAATGGTGCAGCGCCTCGCCGATAAGAACCACCTCGAAGCTCTCTTCTTCAAAAGGGAGCGCTTCGGCCCTGGCCTTGTGGGTCCGGACATATTCCGGAGCGTACCTGAGCATCCCTTCGGCAGGATCAAGGGAGGAGAACTGAAGATCGGCTCTGCACTTGAAAGCAAATTCGCTCAGCACCCCCGTTCCCGCGCCGAGGTCGAGCAGCGACGCATTCTGCGCAACGGGTCTTAAAAAGTCACAAAGCCCCTCAACGGCTCCGCGCGGGTATGCTGAGGGACCAAAATATTTGAAGAGCCAGCCTAAATGGTTAAAGGGTATCACCTCTGCTCCTCCTCTCTATTTTAGAAAATGCTCCCGCCTCTCTTCAGGGAGCTGTGCTCAGTGCCAAACCCCTTCGAGCTTGTAGCCGCAATTTGGGCAGATGCCGTTTTCGTCGAGCTCGTTGGTGACATACTGGCCGATGTTCCCGCTTCGGTCGATCACTTTTTTGCCGCAGTTCGGGCAGTAGGTCGACTCGAAGTCTTCATCGTCGATGTTGCCGACATAGAGGTACTTCAGCCCCTCCTCCTGGCCGATCTTGTAGGCCCGTCTCAGTGTCGAACCGGGCGTTCGGGGAACATCTAGCATCTTGTAGGTCGGATGAAACGCGGAGAGGTGCCACGGTATGGCCGGGTCGACCCCTGCGATGAATCCGGCGATGTTGCGGATCTCTTCGTCGGAGTCGTTCTTTCCCGGGATCAGCAGGGTCGTGATCTCGATCCAGATCCCTTTTTCGTGGGCATACTTGACCGCTTCGAGCACGGGCTTGAGACGCCCGCCGCAGATCTCTTTGTAGAACTCCTCGGTAAACCCCTTGATATCGATGTTCATGCCGTCGATGTAGGGCGCGAGGAGATCAATGGCCTTGCGGGTCTCGAAACCGCTGGTGACATAGATGTTCTTAAGTCCCTTCTCGTGGGCCAGTTTGGCCGTGTCGTAGGTGTACTCGAAAAAGACGATCGGCTCGTTATAGGTGTAGGCGATGGAGTCGCAGCCGTTCTCTATCGCCAGTTCGACGATGCGTTCTGGCGGCATTTCATGGCCGGCGATCTGATGCTCATGCTCTTTTGGAAACTGTGAGATATCGAAGTTCTGACAGAAGGTGCAGGAGAAGTTGCACCCGACCGTTCCCAGCGAAAAGGCCCTGCTTTTAGGCAGAAAGTGGAACATCGGTTTTTTCTCGACAGGGTCAACATTGACCGCCGCGGCCAGCCCGTAGACAAGCAGATGAAGTTCGCCGTTTTCGACCCGTCTTACGCCGCAGATGCCGTACTCGCCCTCGCCGAGCTTGCACGCCTGCGCGCACGCCTCGCACAGGACCTTGCCGCTGCCGAGTTTTTTACTTAACCATGCTAACTCTGACATATTGCCCTCCTTCTTGCCCTATAATTATTAATGATACTCCATAACATCTTATAACAAATAAAAAATAAAAAGGTAATCTGTCACAGGCGCTTTTCGGCCGTCAGGTCGACTATCCAGACCTCCGGTATCTGCTGCATGATGACCTCACAGGCGAGGTTGCTCCAGCTTACGTTCTGCTCCAGGATTGCCGAGTCGCAGGTGATGACGACATGGCTGCTTCTGCTCAGAAGCGCATCGGTGCCGTCGGTGATCTCCGCGTCAAAAGGCCAGTGATGTTCGGCGGCAATATCGCGTACCATTTTTGCCACCCTGGCGCTGTTGGAGACAGGTCTGTCAAAGAGCCAGAGCACCTTTTCGGGTGACACCTGCTCCAGCGTCCTGCCGATCTGTTCGATAGCTGTTCTGGTCTCTGCGACGATACGGTAGGAACCGTAGACCGAAGAGAGGTCCCGGCAGCAGCCGTCCGCGCAGCTGAAGATCACGCCGCCGCCGAGGGCCGTTTCGACCGTGATGAGCAGATTGAAGCCGTCGATGAGAAGGGTCTTTCCTTTTAATGCTGAGACCGGAAGCCGTTTTGCCTGACGTTGTACGATCTGCTCATCGGTACAGACCACGCGCGCTATTGCCAGCCTCTGCCTCGAGGTGAGCTGATGGTGATCGCCGACAAGTTCGTTCGACGCCCCCATCGCATAGCCGCGGCTCAGAAGCCAAGAGAGTTCGGCGGCAGCGGTTTTTAGTCTGTCCAGCTGCTCTTCGCCAAAACTTCGGTCATCATGCGGATGGGCACCGCGGTGTCTCTCGGGCATTCTCCAACTCCAGGTCTAAGGTCCTTAATGCTATCACATCTACTCACAGATTGGTATAAAGCGCTTTCTCAGCTTTGGAAAGCACCCTTCAATAGAACAAGGGTGTCGGTTGTTTGCGACTTGGCATTAATTCCGGCAGCAGTAACGGAATGCCACCGAGAGAAAACTGACATAATCTCCATCATATCTGATTTAAAATGGAGTCGTGAACTTGCAAAACGTTAAAATTGTCACTGATTCAACCTTTCTAATTGGCATTTGTGACCCTGCATTTTTCTCTGTCGCGCCAGAGCAGAAATCTTGAGGGAAAGAAGAGAGGCGCTCTATTTCTTCTGTGCGCATCAACCTTCTCTCTAAAGTTGACACTTTTTTAAAGCAGTTCGTCGGTTGAAGCAGTTGTTCTTTTATGCGTCATGATATTAATTTCGGCAGCAGTGATGCATTGAGCTGAATGAAAAAGCTTACGCTTTTAAGGAAGTATGACATCTCTTGACAATGGCAGCGTCTTGGTACAGTTAATGAAGCCGGAAGGTTTCGTGACTCCGAGTATAAGATACTTTTACAGTGACTAAACCCGCCTTTGCACTTTCTTTTTTTCGTTAGTTTTTTTCTTTGTGCAAGACTAGGTGAATTGCGTAGCAAGAGAGGATGCCCTGGGGTGCAAAGAAAAAAAGTGACACCCTACTATCAAATCCAATTTAAACAAAGTCGTGAACTTGCAAAAGCAGTTCAAATGTCACAGATTCAACCTTTCTTCTCTGTCGCGCCAGAGCAGAAATCTTGAGGGAAAGAAGAGAGGCGCTTATTTCTTCTGTGCGCATCAACCGTCTCTCTAAAGTTGACACTTTTTTAAAGCAGTTCGTCGGTTGAAGCAGTTGTTCTTTTATGCGTCATGACATTAATTTCGGCAGCAGTGATGCATTGAGCTGAATGAAAAAGCTTACGCTTTTAATGAAGTATGACATCTCTTGACAATGGCTGCGTCTTGGTACAGTGAATGAAGCCGGAGGGGTTTCGTGACTCCGAGTATAAGATACTTTTGAAAGTGACTAAACCCGCCTTTGCACTTTCTTTTTTTCGTTAGTTTCTTTCTTTGTGCAAGCAAAGAAAAAAAGTGACAACACTACTATCAAAATACATTCAAAAAGAAGAAACTAAAGGTGAAGTATTGTTGTGTACTTGTTAGAAGTAATAAACTTTACTGACTTCACTCTTTCCTTTTTACACCGCAAAAAAGGAAACGAAAAAGCTCTCGAAACGGCTTCGAGGTCGGTGGCTACCGACTGCCTTCCTTCCACTCTCCTTTTCACTAAAAACTGCCGCACCGATGCTTCGCATAACGGTTATTAAAAACTTTATCCAAAAAAACGTGCCTTCTGGCACCTTTCTTTTGGCATATCGTCGGCTAAAAAACGCAAAGAAATTTGCCTTTTTCTTAACGCCTTTGGCACTCTCTACGCTCAGACAGAGTGATTTTCTTAACGCGAAAAAGAGAGTTCCAGTCAGCTCTGCAGATTTTTCGAAAAAGAGCCAAGCGGTAACGCATTGATTGAGACTAAAAGCTTTCGCTTTTCACAATTCGGTTATCTCATTGTGCAGAATAATGAACTTTCCTGTAATTAACAACTCGTAATTATGTTTATACTTCATTGTACGTCAGAACATTAATTCCGGCAGTAGTGACGAATTGATCTGTATAAAAAACTGACGCTTTTAGGGAAGTATGACATCTCTTGACAATGGCTGCGTCTTGGTACAGTGAATGAAGCCGGAGGGGTTTCGTGACTCCGATATAAGATACTTTTGAAAGTGACTAAACCCGCTCTTTGTGCGTCTTTATCTGTGTTTTATGCGTTAGAACCTTAATTCCGGCAGTAGTGACAGAATGCCGTGGGGTGTAAACGAAAAAAGTAACATCCTACTATCGAAGCTAATTCAAAAAATGATGACAAAATACAAAGCCAGCGAAAAGCATCTGTGCTAAAATAGAGCATACCGCTGAAAGGAAAAAAGATGACGCTGACATTTTTGGGGACGAGCGCAGGGAAACCGACCAGGGAACGAAACGTGTCGGCACTCGGACTGGAGATCGAGCAGGAGAGCGGGTGGTATCTTTTTGACTGCGGCGAAGGGACGCAGCGCCAGATCATGCAGAGCCGCCTCTCCCTCGGAAGACTTATGACCATCTTCATCACCCATCTGCACGGCGACCACTACTACGGGCTTCCGGGGCTACTGGCGACTAAAAAGCTCGACGGCGTGTTGGAGCCGCTGACCCTCTACGGCCCGAAAGGGATCAGCACCTTTCTGGCCTGCGCGCTGGACATCTCGGAGGCGCATCTGGGATATCGGCTCGATATCATCGAGTATGCAAACGGTGACGAGTACCTGTTCGACAAGTTCGCACTGAAGGTCCTGCCTCTGGTCCACTCCAAAGAGAGTGTCGCCTTCTACATCAAAGAGCACGACATCACCGACAGGCTGAATGAAGCGAAGCTGCGGGCGCTCGGACTGGAACCCTCCCCGCTATACGGCGAACTAAAGAGAGGCAACCGTATCACCTTTGAGGGCAAAACCCTTGAACCGAAGGCCTTTATGCTCGAACCGGTCGTCGGCCGCTCCCTCATCATTGCAGGCGACAACAGCCGCCCCGCTGTCCTGGGAAGCTACCTCGAAGATCTTGATCTTCTGGTGCATGAGTGCACCTATACGCAGGAGGTCTATGACAAACTGGTGACAAAGGTGCTGCACACCACCGCCAAAGAGCTCGGTACTGAGATTCAGAAAAAGCGCGTCAAAAACCTGATCGCCAACCATATCGATCCCCGCTATAACAGGAACGGCCCTCTGGATGTCGGGATGATCTACGACGAGATCAGACGCTTCTACAAGGGGCGACTCTTTATCGCCGCTGACTTTGACACCTACCGTCTCGGCAGGAACGGCGCGATTGAAAAGTTGTAGGTATCTTTCTCCTTCGACCCGCGTTTGGCCGCGCAATCCGACTGTTGCATTGACGGTCACTCTCTTTAGGGCATCTCTCTTTTTTCCCTCTGAGGTTGGCTGGGGTTTATAGAAGTGACCTTTATTCAAGTAACGCAGATTGGCTTGCGTTTGTTCTTTAAAATCAGGTAAACTTTAAAATAACCGAATTTAAGGATAGCAGCATGGAAAAGAAGAGAGAGAAGTGGTTTTTGGCGGTTGCTTCAAATGATCTTGAGACGATTGACGAGATGCTTGATAAAGGTTTCGATGCCAATACCCCGGATGATGAGGGCGAAAGCGCTCTGAAGAAAGTGGCAAAAAAACTCTATATGACGATCCTGGACCTGGATTGGGAGAGAGAAGACCGCCTCAAAGAGATCGCCGCAACGCTCGTTATCCACGGGGCCGCACAGGAAGACCTCGGCCACAAGGGCGGCGAAGCCTGCGACATCATTCATGCCATTACCCTGCATATTATCAAAACTGCCGCACTGAAGGGAAAACTCGGGCCGATCAACGAACTGATAGCCAATGGCCAGATCTGGTTCCGCGAAGAGAACCCTGCCGCCAAAGAGCAGTTTCTGACCGCAGTCAGGCATAAAGATATTGTCTGCATCGAGAAGATGTTTGAATACGAACTGATAGGTTTCCCACCCACACAGTAACAGCAAGCCTTTCCGAAGTGCCAGCCTTGGCTTTAGCTATTGACGAATAATGTTTGATCAAGAAGGAGAGATGCTTGAGAACCGTTCTTTTTTTCATACTATTCTCTTTTGCTGCCGCAGAGGCAGAGACCCTCGGCGAGATCATGCAGATGATAGACGCCAACCCCCAACTTAAATCTGCCCAACAGAAAAGCAAGGCGTCAAAAGCACGCTATGCCTCGCAACAGTCCGCCAACTACCCCAGCCTGGATGCCATCTACTCAGCCAACTACCTTTTTGACAAACCGGTTGTCTATTTGAATCTTCCCGGTACAGGTTCTGCCGGAGAACTGCAGATGCAGTCGCAGAACCAGTATGACGGCGCCCTCAGGCTCTCCTACATGCTCTTCAGCGGCTTTGCGGCAAGCGCTTCGATCGATATGGCAAAGTATGCGATGCAGCGCAGTGAGCTTGAGGCCGAGGACGTAAGACGGAACCTCTCTCTCAGCAGCGTCAACGCCTATGCAACGGCAGTCGCGGCAGCGCAGTTTTTAACCGCGCAGGAAGAGGCCCTCGAGGCGATGAAAAAGAGTTATGAGAAGGCAAAAGGCATGTTCGACCAGGGTATGGCCCCTCCCTCTGAGCTCTACCGGATCGAGGCGGGGTATCATGCGATCGAAGCCGAAGTCACCCGTGCCAAAAACCAGTACCGCATCGCACTCAGCACCCTCTCTTTCCTGGCAGATCAGACGATCTCGGAGGTGTCGGAACTGCCGCAATACAGAGATATCAGCGAAGAGGAGCTGTTGAAACAGGCACTTGAGAAACGGCCCGATCTTCAGGCACTGAAAAAGATCCTCGCACTGCAGCAGAGCCGTATCGATCTGGGAAAGAGCGGCTACTACCCCAAGGTCACGCTTTACACGCAGCTGGCACAGCACGGCGACAGCTGGCGGCTGGGCGGGGACGGTTATACCAACAAAGATCGCAGCGCCGCAGGTTTTAAGATCAATTACAACCTTTTCGAGGGGTTCAAAAGCCGGTATGACATTGAAGCCGCGAAAGAAGATGCCCTCTCGGCGCGGTGGACGATAACCTCGTATGAAGAGGCGATCAAAAAAGAGTTAAGAGAGAGCTATCTCAGTTTTTCTTCATTTAAAAGCGAACTTGAAGCCGACAGGGCGCAGGTCAAGGCGAGGGACTCCTATTATGATCTGGTCAGGGGCGAGTTCGACAACCAGTTGGCCGATGCCGACCAGCTCAGCCGCGCCATCTCCTCACTGGCAGCGGCAAGATCAGCCCTGGCAGCTGCCCGGGCGCGTACCTATGCCGCGTATGCGCGCATGCTGCTGCAGGTCGATGTAGCGACCTTCCGGGAGGCGCTCTCTTCGGATCAGCCGCAATCAGAAACCTTCAGGAGTGAAAATTGAAATTTAAAAAATATATCGTTGTCGCTGTTTTGGCACTGCTGGCGGTCGTTGCCCTCTTTTTTATCTATCAGAAGCTCAACCCGAAAGAGCTGGCGGATAATCTGGTAGCAAGCACGGGCAGGATCGACGGCGATCTGATCCTTCTCAATGCCAAATATCCCGGACGTATCGACGAGATAACGGTGGAAAACGGCAGCAGCGTCAAAAAAGGCGGACTCATCGCACATCTCAAAAGCAGTGAGACAGAGGCAAAACTCGAGCAGGCGACTGCGCAGGTGCAGGCCCTGCAGAAACAGCTCGGCGCCAGCCGAAAAGAGCTTCAGATGCTGGAGCAGACCCTGCCAAACAGTGTCAAAAAAGCCTATAAAGCGCACACGATAGCCCAGGCACAGATCGCCGAACTTACCGCCTCCGTTGAAAGTCTGGAACTGACCGTCCATCAGGATGAAAAAGATTATCGGCGTTTTCAGACGATGTTCGGGGAAAAACTCATTGAGAAACACAAGGTCGAACTGGCCAAATTAAAACTCGAGAGCGACAGCAACCGACTGCACTCCCTGAAGCAGAAGCGCGATCAGGCGCAGAGCAATGCGAACATCGCTGCCCTCAACACCGAAGATGCGAAAACAGCACTCTTGCAAATAGCCATCTTCAAAGAGAAGTTCAAAGCGCAGGAGGATCAGCTCAAAGCAGCACAAGCCGCCCGCAGAGAGGTCGATGCCGTGCTTTCGGAGATGACGCTGACATCACCGGTCGACGGTTTTGTCGTGGACAAGACGGCACAGGCCGGCGAGGTTGTCGGCGCAGGTATGCCGGTGGCCTCGCTCATCGACCCTTCGGCGCTCTACCTGAAGATCTTTGTCGATACGATGCAAAACGGAAAGATCAAGATCGGCGATAAGGCGCTCATCTTTCTCGATGCCTATCCCGACAGGCCCATCCCCGCCAAAGTGGTCAGGATCGCCCAGAAAGCGGAGTTTACACCCAAAGAGGTCAGTGTGAGAAGCGACAGGATCCAGCGGGTCTTCGCCGTCGATCTCAGGCCGGAGGGGCCCGATCCCCTGCTGAAACTCGGCATTCCGGCCATCGGTGTTATCAGCCTGGACGGCGAAGGGCTGCCGGAAAGCCTCGATGAGATGCCCCCGCTATGAAAACCGCGCCACTGCATACATCTGCCGGAAGGTGAAGAGAGATGGCTGATCTCTCCGTCGACGGTATCAGCGTCTACTACAAGAAGAAGCGTGCCATCGGCCATGCCGGCTTTGAAGCCGGCCGCGGCGAGATCATCGGCTTTATCGGGGCCGACGGGTCCGGCAAAAGTTCGCTGATGTACGCCATCGCCGGAGTAAAACGTTTTGAGGGGAGCGTGGCCTTTCAGGAGAGCCGATACGCTTCGCCCCGGGAGGCCGAGACGGTCAAAGAGAAGATCGGGTTTATGCCGCAGGGAATCGGACTGGTGCTCTATAAAAACCTTACCGTCAACGAGCACCTCGATTTTTTTGCCGATATCAGAAGCGTGAAAAAAGACCGGGAGTTCAGCGCCTATAAGAGCCGTCTGCTGCAGATGGCCGGGCTGACTACATTCGGAGAGAGGCGCGCAGAAGACCTCAGCGGCGGCATGATGCAGAAACTCTCGCTAGTCTGCGCGCTGATCCACCGCCCGAAACTGCTGATCCTTGATGAGCCGACGACCGGGGTAGACCCCCTGAGCCGTATCGAACTCTGGAAGATACTCGATGAGATCAGAACGCAGGAGGGTACGATCATTCTGGTCAGTACGGCTTACATGCAGGAAGCCGCGAAGATGGACAGGGTCCTGCTTTTCGATGAGGGTGAGATCATTGCCTCCGGGAGTGTCGCTCAGCTGCTCGAAAGTGCCGCCCCCTTTACCTATGAAAAAACGGACAGCGCGGCGTCTCTGACTGTCCAGAACAGAAGCTACTCTCTGGAAAAGATGGAAGCCGAGCATGCGCAGCCCGGTCTTGAGGCGCTCTTCTTTGTCAACGCCCTGCAGAAAAAAAGAACCTACCCGCACATCTCCATTTCGCCGAGGCAGAGCGAAGAGGCGCTGCCCGAGATCGTAATGGAGTCAAAGGGGCTGACGAAAACCTTCGGGGATTTTACCGCAAACGACCACATCGACATGGTGCTCAGACAGGGCGAGATACTGGGACTGCTGGGCGCCAACGGCGCAGGAAAGACGACCTTCATCAAGATGCTGCTGGGACTTCTGCCGGTCGACGGGGGCGAGCTATACCTCCTCGGCGGGCAGGTAAAAAGCGACAGGGAGCGCCGAAAACTCAAGAGCAAGATCGGCTATGTCAGTCAGCATTTTGCCCTCTACAGAGATATGAGCGTCCGTGAGAACCTGGCCTACTTCGCCGCTATGCATCAGATACCCGCTTCAAAAACACGCCTGCTTATCGACAAATATGCCCGTGAGCTAAGCTTCAGCGACTATCTCGACGCGATGCCCAAGGATATTCCGCTCGGCATCAACCAGCGCTTCTCCATAGCTGCGGCGATCATGCACGAACCGGTGGTCCTCTTCCTCGACGAACCGACTTCCGGGGTCGATGCGATGGCCAGGGGGCAGTTCTGGGAGCTGCTCAAAGAGCTGAAACAGAAGTGGAAAATAGCCATTCTCATCACGACGCACTACATGAGCGAAGCGGAGTACTGCGACAGGGTGGTGCTTTTAAAAGAGGGCAAAAAGGTGGCAGATGAGCATCTGGAGGATCTCTACCGGATGCACCCCGAAGCCAAAAATTTCGAAGATATCTTTATGGAGTATTACCGATGAGGGTCTCCGTCATAAGAGCCTACCTGCTCAAAGAGTTCAAAGACCTTTTCCGCTCCCGTATCTTTGTGATGATCTATCTGATGCCCAGCCTGATCATGCTCCTCTTCGGTAATGGTATCAAGATGGAGGTGACGCACAGCAGAACAGTCATATTGGACTATGACCACACCCCGCTGGCGGAAAAACTCGTTCTGAAGTTCGAACACTCAAAATATTTCGACACCCGGCTCCTCGACATCAGCGAAAAGAAGGCTCTCGATCTTATCAAAAAGGCCGAAGCCGACCTCATCGTCATCATTCCGGAATCATTCGAAAAGAACCTGCTAAAAGGGGTCAAGAGCGAGATCGGGGTCTTTATCGACGCGGCCTTCCCGACACGTGCCAACACCCTTGAAGCGTATGTCCGCGGAGTCGTCCTGGATGCCGCGTCGGAAGCATCGCCCGGGGCATCGGGAAACCTTATTACCATCAACAACCGCAACCTCTTTAACCAGGCAATGCGCGACCAGGATATGATCATACCGGGGATCATCGGACTGGTGCTGCTCGTCGCCCCTGCCATTCTCTCCGCGCTGCTGATCGTCAAGGAGAAGGAGGAGGGGACCATCTTCAACTTTTATGCCTCGCCCATCACTAAAAACGAATTTCTGGCCGCCAAACTGCTTCCGGTCGTGCTGCTGCACTCCGTCAACATCTTCATTCTGTTTCTATGGGCCACCTATCTCTTCGACGTACCGTTTCGCGGCAGCTTTCTGCTCTACTGGCTGACCGGCGAGATCTATATTCTCATCAGCCTCTCCGTCGGCCTCCTGGTCTCCATCATCGCATCGACACAGATCGTCGCCATCGTCTTGACGGTGATCCTGACAATCATCCCGGGGTTTTTATACTCGGGCATGCTGATGCCGATCTCGTCGATGGAGAATGAGTCCTATATCGAAGCGCACCTCTACCCGGTGATGTATTTCAACCACATCATGTACGACGTCTTTCTGATCGGCCAGGGTTTCAGCTCGCCCAAGATCCTTCTTTACCTCGCTATTTTGCTCTTTTATGCCGTGACGCTCTTCTCTTTCGGCCACTACTTCCTTAAAAAGGAGATCAAATGAGAGCCTTTTTTACGATCGTCGCCAAGGAGCTGCTGCTCTTTATACGCTCTTACGGGCTGGCCGCCGCCGTGGTCCTCGTCTTTACGGCCGATGTCTATGTAGCCGGCAGCGGTATTGTGATGGATGCAAAAAATGTCAGTGTCGGCATCGTTGACCGAAGCGAAGGGGTGCTGAGCAGGAAGATCATCACGCACCTGCACCATCCGGAATTCCAGACGCCGCTGTTTTACAAGTCGGTCAGGGAGCTGAACCGGGCGATCTTCAACAAAGAGATCATGCTGGGGCTCATCTTCGGAAGCGATTTTGAAAAGGAGTACCTCAAAGGGCAGCATCCCCATATCGATGTTCTGCTTGACTCGACCGCGGCATCGCAGAGCTTTATGGCCCTGAGCTATCTGCAGAATATTGTCTTTGACTTTAACGCAGTTACCGTACCTGTTGAGATCAAGATACACAAGCTCTTCAACCAGAACACGACCAACTCCTTCTTTATGGCGATGACCGAGCTCCTCTCCGTCATCACGCTGCTGAGCGTCATCCTCACCGCCGTTGTCTTTGTCAAGGAGAAGGAGAGCGGTACCTGGGACATGATGCTGCTGATGCCGGTCAACCCGAAACTGACCATCCTGGCAAAAAGTTTTTCACAGGTGATCATCATCATGTTCGGCGTCATGCTGAGTGTGGGGATCGTGCTCTTCGGCGCCTTTGACATACCGCTCAACGGTTCGCTGTGGGCCTTTTTCGCACTGACATTTTTTTACGCGTTTACCAGCGCCGGCATCGGCCTTTTTATCGCCAGTCTCTCCCGGAGTACGGTGCAGGTGGGCCAGTTCTCCATCGTGATCATGATGCCGCTTATTTTTTTAAGCGGGGCATGGACGCCGATCCATGCTATGAGCCCGTTTTTACAGTACCTCTCCTACATCTCGCCGCTTCGCTACTACATCGAAGGGAGCGAGAGCATCTTTTTTCGAGGGACCCCCTTTATGGAGCTGCTCCCCTACTTCGGCGGGGTGATCGGAGTCGGCAGCATCCTTTTTCTCTTTGGCTTCAGGAAGATCGGCAAACTGTTTTAAGCGCGGCCCCAGTCAAAGCTGCTGCCGCATAAACGCCGCAACGGTCCGCTTGTAGTCGGGATGCTGCTGCACGCTGTTGTGCCCGACGCCGATGAGCGAAACGGAGACGGCGTTGCCGCCGGTGAACGCCTCCTCGAGATTGCGGGTGCTCCCCTTGGGTATGATCTCGTCATCGGCTGCCGCGACGATCAGCGTCGGTGCGGTGATCCCGGCGGCCCTGCCTGCCGAATCCAGACGCTCCTGCATGATCAGCCCTATCGGCATATAGGGGTAGAGTCTTTTTCCGATATTGACGGCACTGTCAAAAGGGGTCACGAGAATAAGCCTCTCGACCCTGCGCTGCGAGGCAAGATAGGTGGCGACCGCCGAACCGATGCTGCGCCCCATCACCGAAACAGTGCTGTGGCGTTTTGAAAAGTAGTCGTAGGCCAGCAGCGCGTCGCTGTAGAACCCCTCTTCGCTCGGTGAGCCGCTGCTGCCGCCGTAACCGCGGTAGTTGACGAGGTAGACCGTATAGTCGGGGAACATCACTCTGAAGTCATCCATGTTGTAGGCTACGTTCTCCGCATTGCCGCCGAAGTAGATCAGCGCCTTCTGCCTGCCCGTGTTGAGCGTCCAGACCTTGATGCGCACCGCGCCCGTGTCGAGCACGATATGTGCCACCCCGGGGACACTCACCTCGGGGGTCGGATAGTAGATCATTTGGCGCTGGGCAAGATAAAAGTAGAGACAGGCCGACGCATAGAGTATGGCCAAAACCGCAATAAGTGAAAGCATGATCGTGCCGCTTTTTTTGAGAATATTCATAAAACCATTATGCCCGATTGCACGGCTTTTTGACAAGAGAGAAGGGTTGTACGCTGATAAAGGGGGATAGACAGAGGAGGCGTTCCCCCACTATTTTGCAATAGAGGGAGACCGTCGGAATTACGATTTTTTGAGGAATTTGGAAAGCAGGACGATACGCGTGCCGTTGACGCGCCCTTCGATCTGCTCCGGGTTGTCCGTCAAGGCGATGTTCTTGACAAGGGTACCGCGTTTAGCGGTAAACCCGGCCCCTTTGACCTCAAGGTCTTTGATGATGGTAACACTGTCGCCCTGCTCCAGAACGGTCCCGTTGCTGTCGCGCGTCGGCTCTCTGTCGCCGGCACCGCTGCTCTCTGTGCCGGCTTCAGCCCAGGCACGGACATCGTCTTCAAGGTACATCGTGTCAAGCAGGTCCTGCGCCCACCCCTCTGAAGCGATGCGCTTAAGCTGGCGGTAGGCCATGACCTGCACTGCCGGCTCGACCGACCACATGCTGTCATTCAGGCAGCGCCAGTGGTTGACGTCTGTTTTGGAAGGATCTTCGATCTGCTCTCTGCAGGTGCTGCACAACAGAATGGACTGTGCCGCCGACCCGTCCGAAGGTGAGACCTCGTAGGCACTTAAGCCCTCCGTTGACGTACAAAGTTCGCACACACCGCCGCTGCGTTCCATCAATTCTTGTTCTACGCTCATAACTGTTCCTTTAAAGTGCACTTCTAAGACCCAGAAAGGGGCTCAGAGATGCTCTGTATAAATTTTGAGCGTATTATACAACTTTGATTTTTAAAGGCGGCAATAGCAATTGGCACAGGCTCTTCGCCTGCGGCCGGCTACCCTACCAGGCAGGAGACATACCCCACGACGCTCTGCTCGTCATCGGTGACATCCGCGCTTGTCCGGTAGTCAAGGACATGGCTTTTAAAACCGGTCCGTTTCGCCGCGGCGATCACCGCTTTGACCCCGATCATCCCACAGGCTTCGCAGCCGCTCTCGAGCTCCGCGATGTCGAGGTCAGCCATCCCTTCGATGCAGTGCATATCCAGCCCTTTCGCCACCTGCTTGGTATAGAAATGGCTCAGGTCGGTGCTGATAACGACCAGGGTATCGCTCTCTTCAAGCACCTTGTCGATCAACAGGGAAAGCTCGCCGCTGTCGAGCTCCCCGTAGACGATCTCGACAAGCTCGGCATCCGAAAAATAGTGCTGCACGAAAGGGATCTGAACCTCGGTGGAGTGTTCATGGTGGGCCTGCGGATCAAAGTGCAAAAATTCGAACTTCCCCTTGAGTTCATTGCTGTAGGCAAGATCGATCTTCATCTCGCCGCAGGGCGAGGCGTAGCGCTCATAGAGGGCGATGGAGGCCCCGTTGATGTAGGCCCTGTGGCTCGGCCCGATCACTACGACGCGACTGATCTTTTCTCTTTTGCGGGCCGCGCACCGGTAGGCAACATTGGCCGTAAAGCCGCTGTAGACATACCCTGCATGCGGTACGATAACCGCTCTGGGCACGATCTCTACCGATTCGATATTGAAATCGTTCTTGTCAAGAACCGTATTGAAATGGGCAATATAACGTTCTATCTCACTGCACTCTGCCGGGTAAAACGACCCGGCGACGGCACTCTCTCTTCGGCTCATCATAGACTCCTTTTTGCGTCAGACGTCCTGTACTGCCACATGCCTGTTAGGCTTAGAATTTCACTTCACTTTCTCTACCTGGTAAAGCTCGATCTTCGGGTGCTCATCGAGGCAGTCGACGCCCAGCCCCGCTTTTTGGCAGAGATGACTGAAGAAGAGCTCAAAGGTCGGCAGCTCGTCCCAGACCTGCGGCAAAAAGGTCGCTCTCTGCCCATGCAGGTTCAAAACCACGCCGTCGATACCGGGCCTCACCTTTTCTTTAAGATCGGCAACTGAGTCATACGCTAAAAGCTTGGGTTCGCTCAAGAGCGAGATCTCGGTCTCGACCTCATCAAACTCGCTGATGGTCAAAGGGTAAAATCGGGGGTCTCTGAATGCGGCTGCGCGGGCGTTGTCGATAAGATCGTCGATCAGCGGCCGGTGCGCCGCAAGCGAACCGATGCAGCCGCGCAGGGCATCGTGCAGTTTCAAGGTGACAAAGGTAGCGCCGTACTGGGCCAGCTCAGGAGCGGTTTCAAGGAGCTTCTCTCTGTCTATCGTATTTCTATCGTATAACACATCTTCTATGGCAGCTTTGGCGATATCCACATAGATCTCTCTCATTTTCATTCCTTCATATCTGTTTATGAAAAAAACTGCTGACTTCATCTATTATAATACCTTCATCTTTTGTCTGTTGTCAAATCAATTGCTATATCTTCGGACTTCGTCGGCCCATCGCGGGCTTCAGTGCAGTGCACAGTTATAGTATCGGCTGAAGTGCGAACTCTGCCGAAACTGTCAAAAGCGTCTCTCTGCCGTAACTGAAAAAGATGCCGACACCCCCTTCTTCTGAAGCCGATCTTTGTTAAAATTGCTTTATGATTTCCCAAGACTCCATTGAAGGGCTGAAAAGCCGCCTCGACATCCTCGACGTCATCAGCAACTACATCGAGGTCAAAAAAGCAGGTGCCAATTTCAAGGCGGTCTGCCCCTTTCATGACGAGAAGAGTCCCAGTTTCGTCATCTCGCCGCAGAAACAGATCTACCACTGTTTCGGCTGCGGCGCAGGCGGCGATGCCATCAAGTTCGTCATGGAGTATGAAAAACTAAGCTATCCCGACGCCATCGAAAAGCTTGCCGAGCAGAACAACTATGCCCTGCACTACACCGACAATAAAAATCCGCAGAAACAGCGTTCGCAGCTCATGGAAAAACTCGCGCAGTGGTATCAGGAGCTTTTGAACACCATGCCGACAGCGCAGGCCTACCTGAAAGAGCGCGGCGTCTCGATGGCTTCGATCGAGAAGTTCGGCATCGGCTATGCCCCTGACTCATCGGGGACCATCCGGTTTATCAAAGCGAACCAGTACAGCATGCGCGAAGCCATCGATCTGGGCGTTGCGGGAAGCGAAAACGGCCGCGAGTTCGCCCGCTTCATCGAACGCATTATCTTTCCGATCCAGGCACCCAACGGCGCGATCGTCGGTTTCGGCGGGCGGACCATCACCGGCCATCAGGCCAAGTACGTCAACTCGCCGCAGACCGAGCTTTTCAACAAGTCCCGCCTGCTCTACGCCTACGATCTGGCCAAGCAGGCGGTCTACAAGCAGCGCGAGATCATCATCACCGAAGGGTATCTGGATGTAGTGATGCTGCACCAGGCCGGCTTCAACCAGGCCGTTGCGACCCTGGGCACCGCCCTGACACCCGAACACCTCCCGCTTCTGCGCAAAGGCGAGCCCCGCATCATCATGGCCTATGACGGCGACAATGCCGGGCGCGCCGCGGCGCTCAAAGCCTCCAGACTGCTGAGCACGGGCGGTTTTGACGGCGGCGTCGTCATCTTCGAAGGAGGTCAGGACCCTGCCGATATGGTGCACACCGGGCAGATCGACACCCTCAATGCGATGTTCCACAAGACAAAACCTTTTATCGAATTTGTCCTCGAAGAGACCCTTCGCAACTATGATCTTCGCAATCCGAAAGCCAAAGAGCAGGCGCTGCATGAGTGTGTCGGCTATCTCAAGACGCTCTCGCCCCTGCTGCAGGAGGAGTACAAACGGTTTCTGGCGGCCAAACTCTCTATCAGCGCCTCGCTGATCCGACTGACACAACAGCACAATGCCCCGGCCAGAGCACCGCAGATGACAGCTGCCCACGATGTATGGGAACTCAGCCTTATTAAGAGCATGATGGAGCATCCTGCACTCGGCGATCAGATACTTGACTATATTTCAGCCGATATGCTGCAACATCATCACTACGAGTTCACGCTTGCTATCCAGCAGAAATTTGACGATCCCCGCCTGATGGCGATCGCCCTTGACGAGTCGATCAAAAGCTATTCTGACGAACAGGCCCTGCACAAAGAGCTCATCACCTTTTTGACCCAGTACTACAACCGCGAGCTTAAAAAGGTGCTGAGCCAGCATCAGGACTCTTTTGAGAAGAAGTCCTTTCTGATCCGCGAGATCAGAGGCAAGATTGCGATGCTGAAAAAGGGCCGGCTCGTCAGCCCCTCGCGCTGACGCATCAATCCGGAGTTTTATACCCGTCCCGGTTGTCAAATATCTTCGTATCTGCTAAAATTGCACAAATATTTCGAGGTAAACCGGTCTATTTGTAGACTCCGGTGCTTCAACAAGGACTTCTTTATGCAAAAACGCAAGGCTATTGCCCTATTCAGCGGCGGCTTGGACTCTACACTCGCAATGAAACTCATTATCGACCAGGGCATCGACGTGATCGCCTGTAACATCAACACCGGTTTCGGTGCCACACGCGACCGCCGCGAACATATGCAGAACATGTGCGACCAGGTCGGTGCCGAACTTCGCATCATCGACATTCAGAGCGAATACCTCCAGAGTGTTCTATTCTCGCCGAAACACGGCTACGGCAAACACTTCAATCCCTGCATCGACTGCCATGCCAAGATGTTCGAAGTGGCAAAACGCATCATGAATGCCGAAGGGGCCGATTTCCTGATCAGCGGCGAGGTCCTGGGGCAGCGCCCGATGAGCCAGAACGGCGACGCCCTTCAAACTGTCCTCAATGAAGCCAATGTCGAGGGTTATCTGCTGCGCCCGATGTCGGCCAAACGTCTTGCACCGACCATTGCGGAGACCGAAGGGTGGGTCGACAGAGAGAAACTCGAAGATATCCAGGGCCGCAGCCGCGACCGCCAGATGGAGCTTGTAGCGCAGTTCGGCATCACTGATTACGAGAGCCCGGGCGGCGGCTGTCTGCTGACCGATGCCAACTTCGCCATCAAGATGAATGACTACATCAAATACGACGACACCTTCGATGTGCAGGATATCCCAATTTTGAAATGGGGCCGCCACCTCCGTCTTGAAGAGGGAGCGAAACTGATCATCGGCCGTCAGGAAGATGAGAACGAAAAGCTCAAAGAGATCACCAACGACAAGTTCATCCACCTCCAGCTCGAAGGTATTCCCGGGCCGCACTGTCTGCTCTCCAAAAATGCAAGCGAGGCGGACAGGGCCTTTGCCGCCCGCGCCATCCTGACCTACTGCAAGGTCGATCCCGCCCAGGAGTACAAAGTCAACTTTGACGGCGAGCTTATCCAGGTTCAGCCCCTGGCTTCCCGCAGCGAAGCGGCCAAATACAATATACTGTAATTTTATACGTCATCGGGAGTAATCCCGCTGCCTGCGATGACTCTACGTCCTCCTACGACTCGGCATTTAGTACCTCCCATGCACTGCATTGTTGATGCTTGTCGGCGGAGTGCCCGCGTGCAGATAGACCGTTACTACTTTTTTTACGCCAAACGAGCAAAGCCCCTTTGCCTACGCTAACGCTCAGTTTTCTTCGGCAGAAGGCCCACGTGCAGATAGACCGCACTTTCTCAAATTACCCTGCATCACATTTTTATATTTATTTCGGCATTGGCGGCGAAGAGATGACTTTTTATGTTTTACGGCAGGAAAATCAGGCGCAAATAAGCGCTATCGCAAAAATACGTTAAATTCAAAAATATTTAAGAGTATTTCAACGACTCTTGAAGTATAATTCCCTTCTCACAATCGTGGGGCATTAGCTCAGCTGGGAGAGCGCGTCGCTGGCAGCGACGAGGTCAGCGGTTCGATCCCGCTATGCTCCACCATCCAACAACGCTCAAAACAATCGATCTATCATCCCAAATACGACCATTTCTCGCATAACTTGTACATTTTCAAGGTATCTATCCAAACCTGTCGTTTTATCCCATTTCATCCGCCGGGTATTTAAGTCAATTTATCCTACTATTTCTATTAAAAAGAGCAGGATCAACTTCATGCTATCTACGACCAATGCACGCTTACCCCACAAAGAGCCGCTGATATTTATCGGAGAGCTCATGGAAGAGAGTGCCTCAGAGGTAACCTTCACTGCCCGCTTTCCTTTTATACCGACGCTGGCTATGTTTTGCGAGGCGGCCGCGCAGGGGACCAGTTTTTTTCCGCTCTCGCCCGAGAGCACGATCGGGGTTGTCTCCACTTTCCGAAACATCAGGCTCGTCAGCGACCCCGTCCATGTTGAAACACGCATTACGATCACCATCGCTCACACCTTCAACAACTCCTACCTCTTTGCGTTCAAAGCCTACATACCCGATACGGAGCAGCTGCTCGCCACAGGCGAGATTGCGGTCTTTTATACCTCACTTTGAGGTTCGTCCGGAACATTTTGATTGGAAAGGCTGCGCTTCGCATACCTCAGGAGATCCGCCTACACAGATAGGAAGGGGATCAGGCAGCGCGGGTACCCCGCTGAAAAAAGAGCGCAATGATCGCCGCCAACCCCGCAATCGTCACCGCTCCGATGGAGTGGACCGCCGGGACATCGCTCAGGATCAGCACGCCGAAGCCCGCGAAGGTGGTCAGGCACGAATAGACCACCGCGCGCATCGAATTCGAGAGTTCGCCGCGTGAAAGGTAGATGCCGTAATCGATGCCGTAGACCATCATGAGAAAAAGGGCAAAAAGATGCATCAGGTTGAAACTGCCCTCAATTGCGAACATGGCCAGGATGACCGACATCGGGAAAAAGAGAAAATTGAGGGCATTGAGCGCACGTCTGCGCGTCACCGCAATAATAATGGCCATCAGAAGAAGAAAACCGATCCCCAGAAAACCGGTAAATGCCTCAAGTGCATTGGAGGCACTGCGTGAGAGCAGCTCTTTTCCGTCGATCGGTATGAGATACGGCAGTCCGGCGAGGTTTTTGAGTTCATTCGTTTTCACGTATGCCAGACCCATATAGCCTTTTGCAGTCTTGACGGTCTCCACGCCGAGCAGACGCAGCGCCTCTGCATCATAGCGGTAAGCCCCCAGTGTTTGCAACGGCTTGTAGGCATCGGCGAAAATCCCGCTTCTGAAACCCGCCTCCCTGCCTGCGCTCTCCAGTTGCTGGCGCAATGAAGCAAAATCATACGCATGAATCGTTCGGGCGCGTTCACTGCTTTTGGCATGGCTTAACGCGAGATTGGCGATACTGAAGCTGCCGGGAGCGCGACTGTTGAGCGTCTCTGCATGCAGGAGCAGGGCGTCAACAGTCTCTCCTTCGATAAGGACAGGAACGGTGTCCGATCCCAGCGTTTCGGCAAAAAGCTTCTCGGCTTTCAGCAGGGGGCGGTTCTGATAGTCCAGATGGCGAAAATCAGCATCAAAGGTGAGATAAGAGTAGGAGGCCAGTACCAGAACAGCCGACAGCAGGGTAAAAAGAAGGGGCGGTATCCTGCGCCATTGGAGCATCCTGTCAAACATGCTCGTCTGGTTCGCCTCGGATTCATCGCGATAAAACTTCAGTCCCGGGAAGACAAAGACAAAAACAAGATACGAGATCGCCAGAGAGGCGAAGGCAAAGACAGCCAGCTGGGAGATCAGGGGAAAATCGATAAAGCTGAGCGAGACCAGCCCGGTCTCCGTCGCCGCAAACCCCCAAAATACTGCCCAGTTAAAGCGCTGTTTTTTATAATCGTCGTTTAAAAACAGCATAAAGAGATAATCTTCGGCAATGGTCGCGATGCCCGCCCCGAAAGCAAGGACCAGGATCGAGACTTCTGCAAAGATCACCTTGACGAACAGTATCGCCATCAGCCCCGAAAGCAGCAGTGTCATCAGGCTGAAAAGGAGCATCACCTTGTTGCGCAGCAGGAAGAAATAGACGCCGATGAGGATCAGTACCGTCAGCGCCGTAATCTTTTCGACATCGCTTTTGATATAGGCGGAGTTTTCGACGCTGTAGAAGTTCGGGCTGAAGACGACGATCTCGCTTTTGTACGGGGCCAACGCCGCATTCACTTCATCATACAGGCGCCGCGAGCCCTCGATGTCACCTATAGAGGGACGGATGGAAGCCACAACGCAGTACCCGTGTCCCGGAACGATCATCATCCCGTCTCTCTGTGCTCCCGGCATGAAAGAGGGCTTGGTAAACAAGCCGAGCGGATCAGTCGTGTCAAGCGCGGTGTAGGCGCCTATCGTCTGCATCTTCGCCGCCAATGCTTCAAGCCTCTTTTTCACCGCTTCACGGCTGAGGACGCTGCTGTTAAAGTCCGACAGGTAGTACCAGGATTCGCCCAGATACTTCTTTGCCCTCGGGTCAATATCGGAAACGTCAAAATAGACGCTCTCTACTTCGCTGAGCTTTGAGAGCTTCTCTTTGATGGCCTGTGCCCTGTGCAGACTTTCGGCATCAAATCCGTTGATCAGCACCAGCAGTTTTTTGGAAGAGTCGAATCGGTTATAAAGCGACAGGATCGCCGTGGCATTGTCATCTGGAAGTGCTTTTGAGATATCCCCGCTCGGCGGGTATTTGAGGAAGAGGTAAAGACCGGCTCCGATCAGTACCAGCGCAATGACCAGAAAACGGATGCGTTCAAAGTGTTTCAATGTCAATAACATCCTGGTTGGTAAAATAGATCGTCATCCTGTGCATCTCGCCCTTGTGCATCGTAATGTCCATCTTCTTGATGGCGCGCTTCGCTTCCGATTTGGGCAGCAGGTGATAGGTGTCGCCCTCTCTGGTCACCTCGAAATAGGTTTCAAGACCTGAAAAATCCTGGTTGTAGATCGAACGCATAAAACTGAAATAGAGGCTCATATCGATCTGCTTGGAGAGATCGATCACCTGCGAAGTGTTCGCGTCCACGTCTTCGACGGTGAGGGTTTTTCCCGATTGGATAAGCGTCTTTTTTTCGGGCGACGTGTAGCGGATGATGGTCGCACCCTCCGTGATCGTGATAGAGCCCTTGAATACCGTCGTCTTATCCAGCGCATAGATATAGCGTTTTTCGGTGAACTCGCCCTCTGCCCAGAGCGATCCGATCAGAAAAACCAATAAAATGATCGCCCTCATCACTGCCCTTCTCTTTTTTTGCCGCAGACGATCAGAGAGTGGCAGAAACCGACCTGATCGTGTATCTCGCTGATGACCAGTCCGGCCTTCACGACGCAGCGCGTCAGTTCGCCCAGATTGAACATCTTGCTTTTGCCGTTGGCCATTGCCGTAAAATAGGGTGAAGTGTTGATCAGGCAGTAGGCCGATGTCTCGTATTTCTGGCGGTCCCACATCGGTTCCAGAATATAGACCTTTCCCTCTTCGTCTATCGAACCTGCGATCTTGGAGAGGATCTTCACGATATCCTCTTCACCGAAACAGTCCAGAAACTGGCTCATCCACGCCGCATCATAGCCCTGAGGCAGCACCGTTTCGCTCTTGAGCATATCGGCGCTGAAGGTACCGATGCGCTCGCCCAGCCCCGCTTCAGCAACCGCTTCCGAGGCGATCGCCAGCTGCTGCGGCAGATCTACAATGGTGACATGGCAGGAGGGGAGCGTTTTTGCGCAGATGAGCGAGAACCTTCCCGTATTCCCCCCGATATCAAGAAGCTGCTGCGGTTCATCTTTGGCGATGATCGCCAGGGCGGCTTTGAATGCCGAATCGGAGTAGAAATGGTCGAAATCGAACCACGCCTTTTTCGCTTTCGGCGGCAGGGAGGAGAGGCCCGGATAGATCGTCTCCCACTCCCCGAAGACTTTAAGCCCGGCCGGTTCGCCGGTAGCGACCGCCTTGTCGAGCTCATAAAGGCCCAGGTAATTGACATAATGGTTGTAATCCATATTGATGCGCGTCATCGGGTCGTTGAGAAGGAAATAACCGATTTTTGTGAGCGTAAAAAGCTCTCCCTCTTTGGCCACAACCCCGGCACTGAAACCCGATTCAAGCAGCACGGTCACCGCATAGGGGGTCATTGAGAGCTTCTCTGCTATCGTTTCGGCGCTCATTCCTGAACGCTCTTTGTGCAGCAATTTCAGAATACCGCTGTCTCGCAAAACGCGCACTGCCTGAAAAACAATGGGGGCAAAGGCTATCTTCTGCGCCTCATACTGCGCCTCGGCCGCGGAGATATCGCTAACATCAAAAAAATTATCCATCAAAGGCCTTTATGCGCAGAGGATTCCGGTGCAATTTGCGCGATCACAGCTGCGCATATTTTTCATAACTATAGTAATGACAAGCCATTTTTATGCAAATGACTGAAAAAAAGAGACTGGCCGATATTCCCGTTATTGGCAATAGGCCCTGCTATAGGTTCTGATTGATAAAATCGGTAAGGGTGCGAATGGAGACAAAAATATCTTTCGACTCCCCGGCGTTGTCGATCTTGATCCCGTACTGGTTGTCCAGAAAGATGACCAGCTCGATAGCATCCACGGAGTCAAGCCCGAGTCCCTCGTTAAACAGGGGCGCGTCGTCGTCGATCTCATCCGCGCTCATCTCTTCGAGTTTAAGCGCTTTGATGAGCTGTTCTTTTACCAATCGGTATTCAATCATCTTTTTTTCCTACGCATTATTATTATTATTTTGAAACAAATATTACCTTTTTGTATCTTTTTAAGAGATAAAGACCTGCCCCATGTTTTACCCGCCATTTGCTATACTTCGCCAAAAAAAGGCGTATAAACGATGGTTAAACAGCGAGGCAGTGGTACAGGTCTATTTATCGTATATCTTTTTTTCCGTATTTTCGGATATCCGGGATTGCGTTTTGCCCTCTTTTTCGCTGTTTTGTATTTCGCCCTGACCACCCCTGCAACCAAGAGGGGGCTGCGCGAATTCTATCTCCGCTGCACGGGGGAGTTTGGTTTTCGCATCTATTATCGTCATCTTTTCACCTTTGCCCTTGTCGTTGCCGACCGCTTTCTAAGCAAAAGATTCCTGGAACGCTATCATCTGCATGCCAAAAATCAGAGACCCTGCCGCTCGGACCTTGAGAGAGGGGCCCTTTTTCTTTTTTCCCATGTAGGTGACTGGAGCACCTGTGAGCGCCTCCCCTCTGAAAAAAACATTCCTATCAACATCGTCATGCAGGAAGCCATGAAGGAGAGCATACAGGAGTTCGGAAAATTCATTCAGGGGGAACAGGCCGGCAGCATCAGGGTCATCGATCTCTCCGAGGGGCCGATCACAGTAGCTGTCCGTATCGCGAAAGCGTTTCAGGACGGCGAGATCGTCGCCATGATGGCCGACCGTTTTTTAACGAAACAGGGAAGCGTTGCCGTCACGTTTCTCGGACAGCGGGTCTTCATCAACAAAAATCCTTTTGAAGTCGCCTACAACCGCGACGTCCCTCTGATCGCACTGATGTCCATGCGGGAAAAAGATTATCATTACGACGCCAGCTACTATCGGCTGACCCCTTACGACCGTACGATTCCGAAAGAGCAGGCGATCTCAGCTGCCGCCCAGGAGTATGCGGAGATCCTGGAAAAAGTCGTCAAAGAGCATCCTGATCAGTGGTTCAACCACTATGATTTTTTTACGGTCGCCAAAGCCTCTTAGAAGGTTTCCAGCCCCTCTTTTTTCAACCGCATCACCTCCCAGACACGTTGCTTGTAAGCTTCGGCGTTCTCGCCTTCGAGCGGCATCATCGGCTCCGCAAAACGGATTTTTATCACAACCGGCTTGACCTTTTGCCAGGAGAAGGTTCCCTTCGGGACCAGATAGCGCGTCCCTGAGATCACAACCGGGACGATCGGTACACCTGATTGAAGGGCCAGTGAAAACGCCCCTTTTTTAAAAGGAAGAAGTACCCCGTCGGGACTGCGTGAGCCTTCCGGAAAGATCAGCACGTTGCTTCCCTCACGCAGTTTTTGCAGGAGGCCGTGAAGGGAATTGATGCCGATGCCGTCCATCACGCCCAACAGACCGGCAATGGGGCGCAGCAGCCAGCTGAAGGCGCTTTTTTTATTCGTCAAATGAAACAGATCGGAGATGTAGGCCCCCATCAGCGGATAATCAAGCCATGATTCATGGCTCGCGACATAGATATAGTGCTTATGCGGATTATAGCCCGGATGCATTTGAAGATCGATTTTTCCGACTCCGGGGGCATAGCGAAAAAACACCCGGAAGACCAGAGCCGTGACGCGCTGAAAGAGGAGATGGGGTTTTGATGCTCTTGTCATAACGTTGAAAAGATACCCGCCCATCGCGGGAATAAACCCCAGGACGATCACGCCGCCAAAGAGACCGTAACCCCAGAGGTTACGGACCCATTGGCGTACCCTCGTGCGATGCACGAACAAGATCTGCAGGGCCATCGCCGCCCCGAAGAGGAGATACCATCCGCCAAAAGAGTATAAGGCCCATAGGAATGTACTGCTTTCAAGCAGAAAATAGAGATGAAGCGAACTGTTCACCCCTAAAACAGCGATCCAAAACCAGTGCGAAAGGATGACATCACGCCGCTCCGCTCCGGTAAGGGCTCTTTTTTTGAACTTCTCTACCCACTCTATAAGCAGATAGCGTTTGGTGACAACAGCCGTAATAAAATAGAGCAAAAAAAGCAGAGAGAGTAGCAGCGGGTAGAGTTTCAGTGCGATAAAATCCCCGGAGATCCAGGCCGCTGTCCCCAGGAGAACCAGGACAACAGGCGAGACAAAGCTTTCAGCTTTTCTACGGCGCAAAAGCTGCAAAACCGCCCATCCGAGCCCCGCGGCAATAAGCGCCATACCGACTGTTGATACCGGGTAATAGCGGCTTGCAATCAGTATGAAGGGGACATAAACAAGCGTGGCAAACATTATTTGGACAAATGTTGTTCTAACTGCTCCACTATATCACCGACCGTTCCGACTGATGAGCCCATTTCACGCTCAAAATGAAAATCGTACTCTTTTTCAAGCGCGCATACAAAGTCAAACATGTCCAGGCTGTCAAGCTCCAGGTCTTCCACCAGCAGTTTGTCCGGTGTAACCTCTTCGGGCTCTTTTTCAAACTGCTCGACGATAATCGACTGAACTTTCTCAAATACATCATTTTTCATTCTTAAAACCTTTAAAATTAGATCTTCTTCAATATGATCGAGGTGTTGATTCCCCCGAACGCAAAATTGTTATTCATCACGGCATTGACAACCGTTTCACGGTGTGAACGGATATAATCCAACGGGGCGCACGCCGGATCGACCTCCGCAAGATTTTTATTGGCGGGCAGAAAGGAATCATTGAGTGCCATCAACGAAACAATGCTTTCAAATGCACCGCCGCCGCCGAACATGTGCCCCGTATACCCTTTGATACTGCTGATAGGCGTCTGGGAGCCGAACACTTTATGCACGGCGATCGATTCGAAAATATCGCCTTTGGGCGTTGCCGTCGCATGCGCGTTAATATACCCAATACTGCTTGAATCTAACCGTGCATCTTTCAGCGCATCACGCATCACCGACTCCATTCCACGTTCAGAAGGCAGTGTGATATGGCTGCCGTCGCACCCGGTCGCGTACCCTGCCACCTCGCCCAGGATCACGGCGCCCCGCGCTTTGGCGTGCTCATACTCTTCGAGCACCAGTGCCCCGGACCCTTCGGAGACGACCAGACCCGAACGTGCGATGTCAAACGGGCGTGATGCCGCTTCAGGATTGTCATTGTAGCCGATGGCCGTTGCGCCCATGCTGTCGAAGATCCCCGCTTCGACATAATGGAGCCCCTCGCCGCCGCCGACGAGCATCACATCGCTCATGCCGTATTTGATCGATTCGTACCCGGCACCGATCGCCTGGGCAGAGGCCGTACACGCCGAACTCGTAGGCAGATTGCGTCCGATGATCCCGAACATGACTGCCAGGTTCGCAGCCACCGTATGGCTCATGAAACGCAGAAAGGCGGTCGCGTTCTGGCGCCCGAATCCGCTGTTGTGCGACACATCCTCCGCATAGTCGAACAGCGTCTCCAGCCCTCCCATGGCCGAACCGAACGAGATCCCCGTTCTGGGATCGGAGACCTCTGCGGGCGTAAGACCGCTCTGGGCAACGGCGCGTTTGAGCGAAAGGGCGCACATCATGGCGACCCGGTCCATCGTACGGCGGTATTGCCTTGGTATCTCGCTGAAGTCATCCTGAGGGACCACTCCTGCTATCCTGGCGGAGAGGCCGTTGGCCTTATCCCACTCGGGCATGCTCCGCACACCGCTTTTCATCTGCTCAAAATTGTGCCGCAGATCCGTCAGATTGTCGCCGATAGGCGAATAAAAACCTATTCCCGTAATCACTACGCGCCGCATTATCGTACCATCCCCCCGGAGATCGTGATGACTTCAGCGGTAATATAGGAGGCCTTGTCGGCCAGGAAGAAGATCGTCTCGGCCACTTCGTCCGGATTGCCGAAGCGCTTCATCGGGATCAGCTTCTGAAAATCTTTCTCGTTGAAACCTGCCGTCATCTCCGAATGGATAAAGCCCGGGACGACGCAGTTGGCGCGGATGCCGTGTCTGGCCGTTTCGAGCGCCAGCGATTTTGTCATCGCGATCATCCCGCCCTTGGACGCCGCATAATTGGTCTGTCCCACGTTACCGACGAGACCGGCAACGGAGGAGACATTGACAATGGCCCCTTTTTTCTTTTTTTGCATGGCCGGCAGAAGCGCCTTGGTCACATAATAGGTGCCCGTCAGATTGGTCTGGATCACGTCATCCCAATCGCTGTCTTCGAGCCAAAAAAAGAGTTTGTCTTTTGTTTTTCCGGCATTGTTCACCAGAACGTCGACCTCGATGCCCTCCAGAGCCGCGCGTACGCTCGGCGCCGATGCGATATCAAAACCGACACTCTGCGCGTTGCCAAGCTCGCTGACCAGCGCATCTGCCTTGGCCTGGTTGCTGTGATAATGGATATAGACAAAATAGCCGTTGGCGGAGAACATGCGCGCCGTAGCTTCGCCGATAGCCCCGGTGGCTCCCGTTACGAGAACGCTTTTCATGCCGGATCTCCGTCAGGATGGCGTTTTCCACCCGCTGTAGTATTTATTAAGTTGGTATTCATCGCAATATTCCTTTTAGTAAAAATATTCTTGAAAGAACGAGCTTCGTGTGCAGGACGGTCATAAAAAAATTATCTTTCCATTTGTGAAAATGGGTCACACGGCTCTCATCGTATACCGTCTGTACCGTCACTTCCAGAACCTTGCCGCCGGCCCACAAAAACCGTACCAGATTTTCGATCTCAAACTCGTATCGTACCGTAGAAGAGGGGTAAAGTAAAAACTCCACAGGATAAAGCCGAAATCCCGTCTGCGTATCCGATACCCACCTGCCGCTCTCCACCCATACCCAGAAATTTCCGATACGTCGCCCGATGACGGAAGATCTGGGAGGGTTGCAGCTCTCAAAATCGCGCACGCCGATGATCATCATATCCGTGCGCTGCTCTCTCTCGAAAAGGTCTAAAAACGCAGGGATATCATGCACGAAATGCTGCCCGTCGCCGTCCATTGTCAGACAAAACTCGAACCCCATCTCTTTTGCCCGCTGTGCGCCGCTGCGAAGCGCGACCCCCTTGCCCCGGTTTACGCTATGGCGCACAACGACCGAAGGCCCATCCATCTCCAGGAGTGTTTCAACCGGAATATCCGAACCGTCATCGACAACAATGACCGTAAGGCCATATGCTCCGGCCTCGCCGGCAACCCGTGCAATGGTTTCGGGATTGTTGTAAACGGGAATAAGAATACAGAGTTTATCTGACGTCAAGGCTCATCTCGCTGCACATACGTTCCTGTTTCATCAACCGGACCTTAACACCTTGGGAACGCTTTTCCAAACGGATCAACACTTTATCCGACGGCTTCAGAGGTTCCATAAATTTTGACCGGCTGACACCGGTGACCTGCAGGCCGAAGATCTCCGCAACCATATCGACCTGTAAGAAGGCAGGCAAAAGGGGATTGCCCTCGAAATGCGCTTTGAAAACCGGATGCGCTTCATCCGCCAAAACGACAAGCGCTTCGGCCTCTTCCTGCATCATAAGCGTATAAAGGTGTTGGGTTAATGTATTCATCCCTTAAATCGACCGTCCTGAATATTTTACGATAATGAGCCTCTCTCTCCTCTGCCAAACAAGATGCCGGCACACGGGCCTCCGTATGCAGAATGGCAGGGTAAAAAAACTCGTAAATGCCGCATTTTCCGATGCTTTGCGTAAAATCCGTCACCTGAATCAGACGCTATTAACGGGAAACTCTATGGCAGTAAATTATACAGTACTCTACCCCATATTTTGGTGAGAAACAGGGTGAACATCTGCTATTGCGGGGCAAAATCAGAAAATTTTTCTGGAGGCGGCTTTAGTGTTTCAATCGCGAGAGTGGCTATAATTCCGTTCATGATTACAAGAAATTTTTTAACGTTTGATATTGAAGAGTGGTTCCATGCCAATTACGACGGTGTCGATTCGCAACAGTACGATCATAGATCGACCAACCTGGAGGCCAATGTCGATCGTCTCATTGCCATTTGCGAGGCTTTTAATGTGAAATCCACCTGTTTTATTCTGGGTGACGTTGCCAGGTATAAGCCCCATATTGTTAAAAAACTTTTTGCCGCAGGGCACGAGATCGCGTCGCACGGCAGTTCCCACCGGCTTATCTATCCGATGAAGCCTGATGAGTTTCACGCTGACCTCCGTCTCTCCTCCGATACACTGGAGCAGATCATCGGCGAGAAGGTCGTCGGCTACCGGGCCCCCTCCTGGTCGGTGAAGAGAGATACCCTCCCCTGGTTCTATGATATTCTCGCACAGGAAGGATTTTTATACTCTTCATCCGTCTATCCGGCGAAAAACACACTTTTCGGCATTCCGGATTTCCCGGATACGCCCCACTATCCCACCTCTTCGCCTGTTTTGGAAATACCCCAAAGCGTGATGAACCTTTTTGGAAACCGTGTCGGTTATGCAGGCGGGGGATATCTGCGATTTTTCCCGACCTGGCTGATAAAGCGGATGATCAGAGTGAAAAACCGCGAGGGCAGGAGTGTCTTTATCTACCTGCACCCAAGAGAGATCGATATGCATCAACCAAGATTGGATCTAGGGTTGATGGACGGCTATTTTCACTATCAGGGAATCGCCGGGTGCGAGGCGAAACTCTCCTCGCTGTTGGAAGCGTTTAACCCCACTCTTATACGTATGGATGCGTATGCCAGAAAAGTGAGTGCCGAAGAGATTTCAGTCTAAAGCGGTTGTGGTGACGTTGCAGCATCTGCGCATGGTGTTTCGTCACACCGCAAAACGTCCTTATGCCGACCTCAGACTTTGGAAATGCGATCGGTGATAGTGAAGGGTCAGCATGGCGAACACCCCTCCGAGTATCAATCCGCCCGCTACATCCAGAAATACGTGCTGTTTGATCGCCATCGTCGAATAGACAATGCCGAAACACCACAGCCAGTTCAGCCACAGCAGGGAAGGATGCGCATGCATCTGTTTTAGATGGCGGTCTATCCAGAACAGCGAAAAAAATGCAGTCGCTACGTGCAGGGAGGGAAAGGCATTTCCGGAAGTGTCCATCGTTTTTAGTGCGGAGAATTCGGGGTAATGGCTCCAGTTGATGCCGATCTGCGGGATCGTCGTCGGGAAAAGAATATAGATTCCCACTCCCGCTGTACACATCATTCCGATGTAGACACCGTAATAGATCAGCTCTTTTTTTGTTTTCATCAGCGCAGGTGCCAGTGAGACATAGAGCCACAGAGAGAGATACAGGTAGAGAAAATAGGGTTGAAATCCGATGCTGTTGTCAACAGCAGTGAGCGGCATTTGGGTAATTGAAAAGAAGGGGTTGCTGCAGCAGATAGAAATAGATTGCGAAAAAGACGCCGATAAAGAGCGTGGTGCCGATGGCTTTCAGGCACCAATGCCCCCATAACCGAACGGCCAGGTTTTTGGAAAATGATACTCCGTCCTCACAGTCCCGGTTCCCGCAAATCTTCATATTTCTCCCTTTTTCTTACGCCCTGTAACAGGCAAGCTACCGATGATGCCGGCGGTTTATCTGGAGGCACGCAACATTCCAAATCAGCATCTTTTTTGAGATTGTAGCATATATTTAAAGCGCCGCATCCGCTCTTCTATTTTAGGCTTCTAAATCCGAATATTATTTAAAAAAAGCGTATCAGAGAGCGTATTATCGCATAACTTATATTTTTACCAGACTCGTCTCCCAGCCGTCATATTGACCGCCGAAACGTTCGCTTTGATCAATAATGGCAAGCGTCAATGCATCGATGTCATAATAATAGGGTGTGTCGATACGGTAGAACTGAAGCCCGTAAAGCGGGGCCTCCTCCGTCGGCGCCATCTCTTTTTGGACCCTGAAACCCTCCGTTTCGATCTGCCGTGCAAATGCCGTTCGGTATTCAGGGTTTTCAAAATAGCTCTTGTGCTCGATGGCACGCGGCAGTCTCAGGTTGTCGCCGGCCTCTTTGAGCTGATCGCAGCTGCGGTGGTTCTGGATGATCTGCCACTCGTTCGCGGTCGGGAAGAGGAGTTTCTGATAGACCTCCCACTCCCATATCCTCGCGCGAACCGGATTCAAAGGTATACGCATCAAAATGCTTCATCGCGGCATTGGCGACATCGCCCCATTCAAAATCGAGTTTCAGGTAGTAGATGAAGTTTACGCTCCCCTGCGTGACGATGCGGCCGATATATTTGCCGACGCGGTAGCGCAGCGACTCCAGCTCCAGACGGTCCTCGATAAAGCTGATCTCGTCCTCTTCTTCGGGCGAGATCAGCCCTTCAGCGCCGGGTGAACGTCAGCGGCACCTTGACGAACCCGACATAACTGTACTCCGTGTCAGGCACACCGTCAGAGACACCGGCATTAAAGGAGACCATCGAAGGATGGCCCTCCATCGGTTTCATATATACTTCCCAGTACTCTTGCATCTTCTTGTCTCCTTTCCTCTATTCCATCTCCAGCGTCATGAGGTACATATCTTCCCCGTCCACGACGCTCACATCGGTACTTTCACATTCAGGGCAGCAGTAGTGCCTCTTCTCGAGTTCGCTGATGCGCTTGCAGGCCTGGCACTCTATGGTCAGCGGCTGTATGTTCATGACAAATTCCGCCCCGTCACAGATGGTCTTCTCTTTAAAGGTGTTAAAGGCGATCTCCAGCAGATGCGGTTCCGCCCCGCTCATCACGCCGATCTTCACGATGATCTTCGTCACCTTCTGCGCATCATTCTCTTGTGCGACGCTTTCGATCTGCGTCAGCAGCGCCTGGACAACGGAATATTCGTGCATCAGCAGATCCTCGGCAGCAGTTCGCCCTTGGGCAGGTCGAGGAAGCGGCTGCTTCCATAGCCGGAGTGCAGAACGACTTTGGCGGGATATTTTTGCGTGACGCGCCCGATAACAGAGGCGTTTTCACAAAAATCAAATCGCTGCAATATCGCAAGAGCAGCCTCCGCATCTTCCGGTGCGACCGCAAGTATGAAGGTGCCCTCGTTCGCAAAATCCATCGGCTCGAAGCCGAACATCTCGCAGATGCCGCGCACTTCATCGCAGATCTTCACCGCGTCCTCCTCCACCTCAAGGCAGACGTTGCTGCTCTGCGCCCATTCGTTAAGGACGGCGGAGAGGCCGCCGCGGGTCGCATCGCGCATGGCACTGATGGCGATCTTGCCCTCGATCAGTGCTTCAACCGCAGGCCAGAGCGTCTCGCAATCGCTCTGCAGATCGGCACTTACGTCAAGATTTTCCCGTGCCATTAAGACGGTTGCGCCGTGGCGGCCGACATCGCGTGAAGCGATAATCAGGTCTCCCTCATGCAGATTGAGCACGGAGATGCCCTCTTGCATGATCTCGCCGATGCCCGCCGTGTTGATAAAGATCTTGTCGACGCTGCCGCGGGGCACCACCTTCGTATCGCCGCAGACGATCCTGGCACCGGACTTGGCCAGCTCTTTGGCCATACTCTCCACGATCTGCGTCAACTCACTGAAAGCAAAGCCCTCCTCGATCATAAAGGCCGAACTGAGGTAGAGTGGTTTCGCCCCCATCATCGCCAGGTCGTTGACCGTCCCGGCAACGGCAAGCTTGCCGATGTCGCCGCCGCTGAAGAAGATGGGACTGACGGTAAAACTGTCGGTCGTGAAGGCGATTTTGTTCTTCACCTCCAGAACGGCGGCATCTTCAGCCCTGATAAGGATGTCGTTCTTGAAGTGGCTGTAAAAAAGGCCTTGTATCAGCGTGTTGGTCTCTTCTCCGCCGCCGCCGTCGCTCAGCTGTACGACTTTCATGACAACACCCCTGCATAGCGGTAGTAGGCGTTGCACGCCCCCTCGCTGCTGACCATGCAGCTGCCGAGCGGGGTGTTCGGCGTACAGGCCGTCCCGAAGACCTTGCACTCCATCGGTTTGGCCAGCCCTTTGAGGATCGTGCCGCAGATGCAGAGTTTGTGATCGTCGATCGGTTCGTTCGGCAGGATATCGCCAAAGCGTTTCTCCGCATCAAGATAGGCGAACTCCGGTCTGATCTCCAGCGCGCTGTCGGGGATATCGCCTATGCCGCGCCACCTGAAGTGCGAACGCGGCTGCAGGTAGGTCTCTATGAGCTTCTGCGCAACGGTATTGCCCTCCATGGTCACCGAACGGGTATATTCGATCTCGAGTTCCGCCCTTTTTTGTACCTGCTGGCGCACGATCATCAGGATGCCCTGCAGGACATCCACCGGTTCAAACCCCGAGACGACCACCGGTGTCTTGTACCTGTCCGGCAGGGGCTGATAGATCTTGGCCCCCGAGATGACGCTCACGTGCGAGGGGCCGATAAAGGCATTGATCTGTGCTTTCCCGTCTGCCATGATCGCATCGACAGCTGGCGGCACTAGGACATGGTTGATATGAAAAAAGAGGTTCGTGATCTTTTGTTCGATGGTCGCTTTGATGACGGCTGCCGTCATCGGCGTCGTCGTCTCAAAACCTATCGCAAAGAAGACAACCTTTTTGTCCGGGTTCTCTTTGGCGATCTTCAAGGCATCCATCGGCGTATAGAGCGGTCGTATGTCGTACCCTGCGGCGCGCTCCTGCGCCAAAGAGGTCTTGGAACCGGGTACCCGGATCATATCGCCGAGTGTGACCAGGATCGTATTGTCCATCCTGGAAAGGGCTATGGCGTGATCGATCCGCTCTTTGGGCATGATGCAGACGGGGCAGCCCGGACCGTGGATAAAAGCGATCGTATCGGGCAGCAGCTGAGGCAGTCCGTACTTCATGATCGTATGCGTGTGCCCCCCGCACACCTCCATGATGCGCAAAGGCGCCTCAAGTTTTTTTGCTTCATCGGCGATCTGTTTTGCCAGGGAACGGATGGTGTCCGGATTGCGGAAACCGTCGTAAAGGTCTTTGAGCTGCAATTGGTGCATCACGCTTCTCTGTTGCCGCAGTTATCCCCCAGGGGAGCTTCTCTGGCTTCGCCATTCACCTTCTCATCTTCCAAAACGAGGCTTTCGCGCTCTTGTTCATTCATCTTTGCAAGGATCTCGTTATAGACCTTCAGGGACTCAAGCGCATCCTCCTCATCGATCTTGTTCATCACAAAACCGATATGGATCAGGACATAATCGCCGACATTCACCGTCCCCTCTTCGACAAGGTCCAGCCCTGCCTTGCGCGTGACACCCATCGTATCGACGACAGCCGTATTGCTCTCTTTGTCGATCTTGACCACTTTTGACGGTATGGAGAGACACATACTCAGATCCTCATCTTTCGCTTGAACTCGATCCACTCTATGACGCGTTTGATAGAGGCCTCGTCTTTGATGTTGACCTCGAGGATATCGACGCCCGGTTTGAGCTTGCGCGCTTCGGCTTTTTCATGCTCGAGATCATAATCAAAGTACGGCAGCAGATCTGTCTTCGTGATCAGTACCAGGTCGGCCTGGCGGAACATCACCGGGTACTTCTCGATCTTGTCGCCCCCTTCGGGAACGGAGACCAGCACGATATTGAGGTGTGACCCCACGTCATAGCTTGCCGGACAGACCAGGTTGCCGACGTTCTCGACAAAACAGACATCGATCTCGTCCATCGGCATCGCATGCAGCCCTTTATGGACCATAAAAGCGTCCAGGTGGCAGGCGCTTCCCTGTCTGGATCTGGTAGGCCGGAATACCCTTCGCCTTGATGCGGTCCGCGTCCCGGCTGGTCTCAAGGTCGCCCTCGATCACCCCGAAGCTGAACGGCGCCAGGCCGGCCATCTGCTCCAGAAGTGTCGTCTTGCCGCTGCCCGGGCTGCTCATCAGGTTGATCGAGAGGACATGATGGGCATCAAAATGGGCGCGGTTGTGCGCCGCTTCCTGATCGTTTTTATCCAGGATCTTCGTAATGACATCAATGGTCTTCTTATCGTTGAGTTGCGGGTTGTGATGAAGCGTCTCATGTGCCGCATGATGCGCATGGGAATGATCATGATCGTGGTGATGGTGTTCATGGTCGTGATCGTGGTCATGGACATGATCCGTGATAGAGCAGCCGCAGTCTTTACACATATCTTTTCCTTGGAAGGTGAGGTTTTTATTTATTATAACGCAAAAGGAGCCAAGCCCCTTTTACTACGCTAACGCTCTGTTCCCCTCAGCGGGGAGCTCACGCACAGTTCCACCGTGCTTGCCTCTCTATAACGCAAAAGGAGCCAAGCCCCTTTTACTACGCTAACGCTCTGTTCCCCTCAGCGGGGAGCTCACGCACAGTTCCACCGTGCTTGCCTCTCTATAACGCAAAAGGAGCCAAGCCCCTTTTATCAGCCCATCAGCATTTGACTGCCCACCGCTACCGAGATCAGCCCGGCTGCGGCAAAGGTCATTCGTACATTTTTAAGGCTCGTCAGGAGTTGGCGGTTCAACTGAAGTATAATAGCACCGAAACTGATAAAGACCAATGATACGCCGGCAATAAATGCCAAGACCATCGTCCACTCCACATCGGAGCCGTTGAGCATGCCCAGCGTGACCAGCATGCCGCGAACGCCGCCTATCCCCATCAGCGCACCCATCGTCCATGCCGAAGCCGAAATGGAACCGCTGCTGTGCGAATGCTCCCTGCCGAAATAGATGTGGATATGCTCTTTGCCTGCGTGAACGTGCCGGTTCAGCTGGATACGGTCAGCCGCGACCATGAAAAGAAGGTAGAACCCCATAGAGATGATCACCGCCGATGAGATCATGTCCCCGTACCCGGTAATGGACTCCGGCAGAGCGTAGACCTCCAGCACTTTTGCGAAAACGAACAGCATCAGACCGTGCCCGAAAGCGAACATCAGCGTTATCATCACTGTCTTTCGCATGGACTTGCCGATGGAGAAGTCTGCGATCGCCGTCAGATGGTCGGGACCGAAGGCATGCAGCACACCGTACCAGAAAATTATGAGAAGACCTATTTCCATCCTGCGCTCCAAAATAGTGAATATTGGTTCAGTTATAAAAAAAGTATAGTCTGTTTATGTAAGAGAGACCTAAATATATGTCGCTCTTATTTATATTAAGGACCAAACTTAAGGGCATCTCTAAAAACCTTTGCTGGTTTCGGAGGTGCCATTAATGCTTAATGGCGTAGAATAGAGCCATGCAATGGTTTAGAAAATGTATATATTGCCACCATACACTCTATCATCTGAAAGACGGTATGCTCAAATGCAGCCGCTGCAAAGCAAAATACAGTGCAGAGCGTGTGAACAAGGTCATTACGCTCATAGAGTGCTTCTGCCGCAATGAAAATGCACTGCAGGCGTCAAACCGTCTTCAGCTCTCCTATGTGTCGGTACACCGCTACTACAGCACCTTTCGGCAGCTCGCCGCGCAGATCTGTGAAGATACCTATAATGCGCTCCGAGGCAGATCATGCGAATATGAAGAGTATTACTACCTTGAACGGAGCAAGCGCAATAACAGGCAGGCGGTCTTTGATGCCCACAATTTCCTGACCTTTGATTATGAGGGGCATCTCTATACCATCGTCATGCCCTCACTGCAAAAATACCGCCAGCAGTTTATTGATGACAATCTTGAAGATCTCTATGCAAGCGAGTTCAACCGTTTCAAACGCAAAAGCCGACTCATCAAAGTCTCAAAACAGCTCAACAAGATCGTAGCGTTTTGGGACTATTTTGAACGTTCTATTCTTACCTATAAGGGGGTATCGGCAGAGAGTTTCCCCCTCTACCTCAAAGAGCTTGAGTTCAAATTCAACCATGAGCTGCAGACACAGAAGATACTTCTGGAACAGTACTACTTTGGGAGCATCGCGTGAAGACAACAGAGTTTGCGATTTTAGGCGTCGGCAATATCCTGGAGATGGATGACGGCATCGCCGTCTATGCCACCTCCTTTCTGCAACAGAACTACACCTTTGAACCCCCTATAGAGATCATCAACGGGGGTGTTGAGGGGATCAACCTGCTCAATGTCTTCATGGAGTACGACCGTATTCTCATCCTTGATGCGATTGGTATCGAGGACAACCCCGGAAGCATCTACCACATCCCCTCTTCCGAACTGAGCGGCCTCGGCATCAACAGCGGCGGCGCCCACGAAGTCGGTGTGATGCAGTGCCTCGACATGCTTGAGCTGCTGGGAAAACCGCTGCCGCAATCGAGCGTACTGGGTATCGTACCCCATACCGTAAAGGTCCTTATCGGGCTCACGCCTCAGCTGGAAAAGCGTTTTACGGCCTATATAGCGACCATCATCAAAATCCTTGAACGCGAAAAGTTTGTTGCTGTAAAAAACAGTGAAGAGAAAACGCTTGAGATGATTGTTGAGGAATTTAAAAACCCGCAGCGATAAGGCAGGGAGCTGCGGCAGTTCTGCGTGATCTGCTAAACCTAGAACCCTCTGCCATGCTCGATGCTCGGATAGGCGAATGTGTGCAGTATCGCTTCCAGCGGCACTCCCCCCGAGCGTCTCTTCGCACTGACGCCGCACTTCTGCAGAAGCTTTAAAACGGTCTCGACATACTCGGGCCAGGCCGAGACAAGGGCATCGCTCAACCCCACTTCGACCGTTATAATATCATCGGGGACAATACTGACAAGCGTCGTGTCGGCCATCTGTTCCGACATTGAGCAGATCTGCAGCATCTCAGCGATCTCGACCTCATTTGCCGTCTTTTTGATCAAGGTGCCGTCAAGAAACTCGTCGCAGCTCTTAACAACGATCGTACCGGCTTCGCCATCATCTTCGGAAGCCGTATTGACAATGATCACGTCATCATGTTCCTGAAGCAGGAGCATCAGTCTGAAACCGAGCGTACCGCCGTCAACAAACGCTATCTCCGGTTCAAAGTCAAAATTCTCTTTCAGATATTTGGCGGCATACAGCCCTGCCCCTTCGTCTTTGAAAAAGGCATTTCCCGAACCGATCAGAGCTATTCGTCTATTCATCTTCTCTCCCTGTTATGTTCAGCGCATGATAAAGCTGTCCCAAGGCGATCCCGCCGTCATTGACCGGCGTCTCCTGCTGGATATAACAGCGTCTTCCGCACGCTTTCATCTTTTTGGTCACCTCGGCCACCAGCAGCCGGTTCTGGAAAACCCCTCCGCTGAGCAGAACCGGCGGGCCGGGATGGCGCGCTGCTATCTCCAGAACAAGGTTGCTGAGTGTGGCGATAAACCTTGCAGCGATCTCGCTTTTTGAGGCTATGGCCAGCACCTCTTTGAGCATCGGCCGGCAGTCGATCTCACCGTTCTCAATCGCATAGCGGAATCTGCTGGCACTCTCTGTTTCGGCGGCAGCCGTCTCTATGAGCAGCCCGCTCTCGCCTTCATAACCGAGTTTGTGGGCGATGCCGCCCAGTGAGGCGACGGCGTCGAAGAGCCGTCCTACCGAACTGCTCATGGGCGCATTGATCCCCTTTTCCCACATCCTGTGCATCGTACGCAGTTCGATCGGCGTAAAGCTTTTAACCGTCGGATTATCCAGCTGCAGGAGCTCATCGAGGGTATAACAGTCAAATAACAGCGCTAACGCGACCCTGCGCGGCTCCTTGACCGCTCTCTCGCCGCCCAGCAGGCGGAATGGTCGGAGGTGGCAGACCCGCTCATACACAAGAGGGTCGGCGATCAGGACCTCTCCGCCCCACAAGGTCCCGTCATCGCCGTAGCCTGTTCCGTCAAAACAGAAGGCCAGTACTTTTTCATCCAGACCGTACTCCGCCATGCAGGCCAGGGCATGGGCGTAATGGTGCTGCACTTCGATCAGCTGGACAGACGGTCTCTTTTGGACAAACTGCTTCGCCCACTTTGTCGTCTCATAGCCCGGATGTTTGTCGCAGACGATGATGTCGGGTTCAAACCCGTAAAACCGTTTAACCGTCTCAAGCGTACGTTCAAAATAGGCAAACGCCTCCAACGAGACCAGGTCGCCGATGTGCGGCGACAGAATAAGGTGATCACCAAAGGCCAGGGCAATGCTGTTTTTCTGGTTTGCGCCAACCGCCAGGATCTTCTTCGATGCCGTTTTGCGAAGCGGCAGGCTCTTCGGTGCGTAGCCGCGTGCCATGCGAAGCGTCAGCTTCGCTTCGCCCGCCGTCATGACGACGCTGTCGTCACAGGCATTGAGTATCTCCCGGTCATAGGTCAGGACCGCATGCACCGTCTCGCCCAACTGCTTTATGATCTCTGCCGCATCGGTGATGATCGGAGCATCGCTGATGTTGGCGCTTGTCGCAACGACGGGGTGCTCCAGCTTTTCAAGAAGAAGCAGGTGCAGCGGCGTGTAGGCCAGAAAGACGCCGATCCTGTCAATGGACGGCGCTACCGATGCTGCAAGCATACTGTTCTCCCTCTTCTTTACGATCACGATCGGCCGCTCTTTGGAGAGAATAAGGCACTCTTCCTCTGTGGTGATATCGGCCGCCTCTTTCAGGCTTTCGAAGTCTTTAAACATCACGGCCAGGGGTTTTGAGGGACGGTGTTTCTTGATCCGCAGCGCAGCTACGGCCTCTTCGTTGCTCGCATCGCAGATAAGATGGAAGCCCCCAAGCCCCTTGATCGCCACTGTTTTTCCCTGCAATATCAGCTGACAGGTGCGGTTGAGCGCTTCGTTCTCCTCTGCGCAAACGCTGCCGTCAAGGCTAAGCAGGGAGAGGGTCGGCCCGCACTCATAACAGCTTATTGGCTGGGCGTGGTAGCGCCGGTCACCCGGATCGGTGTATTCCGAGTGGCACGCCTTGCACATTTTAAAAGGGGCCATGGAGGTCTGGGGGCGATCATAAGGCAGTGCCCTGATGATGGTATACCGCGGTCCGCAGTCGGTGCAGTTGATGAAAGGGTAGTTATAGCGCCGGTTCGTGGTGTCGCGCATCTCAGCGGCGCATGCATCACAGATAGCCATATCGGGGGAGACCATCGTTCTTGCCTCTCCTTTGTCGGAACTTCGGATCGTGAACCCTTCTTCACCGGTGGTATCAATCTCTTCGTGATGCAGGGCGTCGATCCGCGAAAGCGGCGGCGGTGCGGTCACCAAAACGGTGAGAAAGGAGGCCAGTGCACCGGAATCGCCTTCTATCTCGATCATAAGGCCCTCTGCATCATTACGCACAAAACCCGACAGAGCGAGGCGCTGCGCCATCTGATAGACAAAGGGGCGGAAACCAACCCCCTGAACGATGCCGGTGACGGAGACCCTGAGGCGCTTAGAGGTAGACACCGCCGACAACGGCATTCTCCTTACCTATAGGGTAGTTGATGTTTATCAGCGGCGGCGTCTGTTTCAGGTTGCGCAGTACCCGGCTGAGGAGGGAGTGGTTCGCAAAATGGCTGCCGCAAAGTATGATATGCTCCGCCTTCGTTTTGCCTTTGATCTCCTGCAGCAGCTCATTGATATAGTCGCCGAACGACTCAAAGATAGAGTAGCTTAACAGAACCGTATCGACATCCGCCAGTTGATAGCTGACGATGCTCGATAAAAATGCCGTGTGGTCAAAGCGGTTGTCTTTGACGCGAGTATCGATCTGAAGCCCCCCTTTGCCGATGAATTTCAGGGCCTCTTTGGTCACACCGCGCATGCTCTCGTCGTCCAGCCCCAGTATGATCGCCGTCGCTTCAAAGAGCGTGACATCATCACGCTTCTCCAGCGCTTCGAGCTTGGCATAGACCTCCGGCATCTTCGTTTTCAGATTTGCGACCAGGCGGTCGGCCCCCTCCCTCAGCGCTGCCATCTTCGCAAGGAGTTCGGCAGGGTGGAACGCTTTTGGCGGTACCAGACGGATCACTTTCCTGCCGTCATAATAGAGAAATGAGGGTTCTTCGTCAAAATAGGCGCCGACGCACTTTTGGCCAAAGAGATGATGTTCGGCTATCACCGACATGAACGAGGCTTCGTCCTGCATCATCTCACGCTGATTGCTGTGCCACTGCGTCGCATCGCCCTCCAGAACAACGGCCTTCTCCACCTTGACCGATTCAAAATGCTCCATCCTGTCAAAGAGCATCATCTCGTCGTCAACGATGCCGACCAGACCGTGTGCTATGCTGAGCGTATGGAGTGCCGGTGCAAGCTTCGAAGGGAAACTGACACGCTCGCCTCCGGCGATGAACTGTATCTCTTTGTTGACAAAAAGCCGCAGATCATTTTGTCCGGAAACCTCCAGATCATAATCCATTAAAATATCGGCCTTAGTATCAGCACCGGCGGCTTCATAGCCTATAAAATCTTCGCCTAAAGTCTGCAGCTCTTTGGAGAGGAGGATGCTGAAGCCGTCGTCCGGATATTTCACATCGACCGTATTGCCGAGTTTCTCCTTTAATCTCTCATCTTTCAGCGCAACATGCAGTATCGGCCGTTCGATGCTTAACAGGGCATTGAACTCCTCTTCGATCAATGAGAGGTGATTGGTGATGTTCTGCGCATTGATCATCATCAATACGGAATCACTGTGCATCTGCTCGGTCCTGTAAAAGAGCCGATGACCCATCGTTGTTTTGACAAGGACGCGTTTGTCGTCGCTGATCGCCTTGGCGGCCACCTCGAACATCGTCCTGAAACTGCCCGCATCATTGGCATAGCGTTCGCTGTCTTTGTTCACCAGACGAACGGGCACCCCGCAATCATGGCAGCTGTTGATACGGTGATGCTCGCGGAGACCGACGCGGTTTCTCTCCTCTTCGCAGGCCGCACACGGACGGAAAAAACTGAAGGAGGTATTGGCCCGTTCATAAGGAAAAGCGTTAAAGAAACCGTACTGCCCGCCGCAATGGCTGCAGGAGGTAAAGGGGTAGTAGTAGCGGCGGGACGAAGGGTCGAACATCTCTTTCTGACACGAGGGGCAGAGGCCGAGGCCTAAAGGGTACTCGGGTCTGTACTCCGGCAATGCGTCCGGTTTGCCTTCGACCTCATAATGCTGGCTGCCCGTCAAAAAACAGGAGGCGGGAAGACGCTCTGCTATTGACTCAAGACAGCGCTGCAGGTCCGGATGTTCTGATGCAAAAGCACAAATGATCTTGCCGCTGTGCTGACGGACAACGGTATTGATATCAAACTCGCGGATGATGGAAACAATATAGTTTTTGATATAGGGCTGCGATGAGGAGGTATGTAGTTCCAGCACGAATGCCATTGAAGTCCTTTGCCAGAACCGGCCTTAGTCGGCCGGAAGGTTGTCTGTTATTGTCTGCCGCAGCCTATGGCATATTTTGCCTTTTCACTGCTTCACTCATCGTAAAGTCGTGCCGGTAAAAAAATAAAACCAGGGTACTCTTTTGAATTATCTCTTACACGGTGTAACAAAGCGAAAGGCGGTTTGCCTCTGCTAATGCTCTTCGGCCTTCGGCACATCGGCTTTGGTTCCGGAGCTACAGAGGCAAAGCAGTTTGCCTCTGCTTAACGCTCCTCATCCCTGACATATTTGCTGCCGCCTACGACGATGGAGATATCACCCTCTTTCCAGAAGATGGTGCGCCATACCTGGTAATAGATATGGAAGACAACCCAGACAATGATAACCCACATCATCGAATGATGCGCGATCCTTACCCCCATCTTGCCGCCGAAGGCCCAGAGCGTCCAGTCCGTTCCGAAGTGCAGCAGACTCGGCCACCATTTTCCGATCGAACTCAATCCCCCGGAGAGGCCCATCACATAAAGCTGCAGTCCGGTAAAAAGCATGAAGAAGAGCAGGAGATGAAAAATCGTAACATAGACCACATTAAAGCTGTCGGCATGGGTAGAATTGAATCTCTTTCTGCGGTTAAGGGTCAACAGATTCAAAAACACCTCCATAAACTCGACTACATTGGTCCTGTTTGGAATCAGTTTTTTATACGGCTTCTCAAAACGGCTGAAAAAGTAGAGATACGCGATGATGATCGCCGTGATGTCGAAGATAATGGCGATCATAAAGTGCCCCCACCGGTTCCATGCCATCACATATTTGTCCACCGCCGGGTCGGAGATAAAGGACTGGTAGTAGGGGTGGGCAATGTACATGCCCGTGATCACGGCACCCAGCAGACAGAAGGCATTGAGCCAATGCATGATACGCATGGACGCCGTCATCCTTTTGACTTGTTTATATCCAGATTTTTTCATAATGTTTCCTTGTTAGATAGTACAGTTACTGTCTACTTTGTAAACACCGAGCGCTTTGCCTTTGGTGTCGACGACATGGACCGCACAGGCGATACACGGGTCGAAACTGTGGATAGTCCGGATGATCTCAAGCGGCTGATCCACATTGGCCAGCTTTGTACCGATCAGGCTCGCTTCGTACGCCCCCATACGCCCTTTGTAATCGCGCGGTCCGGCATTCCATGTTGAAGGCACGACCGTCTGATAATTGGTGATCTTGCCGTCTTTGACACGTACCCAATGCCCAAGAGAGCCGCGTGGCGCTTCGGCCAGACCGTACCCTTTGGTGTCGGCACTTACCTTGTCAAAGTCAAATTCTGTCCAGGTACGCAGGTCACCTGAAAGAGTATTGGCAGCCAGTTCATCCACCCAATCGACCATCACATCGGCCATCAGCTCTGTTTCGATGGCGCGGGCCGCTGTACGGCCGACTGTTGAGAAGAGCACGGTAGTCGGCAGGTTGCCCCGTTTGAGAAAATTGGTCACATATTTGGTGATGCGTTCATCCCCTCTCGCTACACCGACGACCATACGTGCCAGCGGCCCGACTTCGACCCGGGTGTCTTTATAGATCGGCGATTTGATCCAGCTGTATTTTTCACCGGTTTTCAGATAGGCGATCCCGTCTTCGCGCTTCTCCAGACCGGTATATTTCGGAACCGTAGTACCGTCGTAGGGGTGCACCGGCTTCGCATCTTCGTACCAGGAGTGGGTCACGTCTTCAGTGATCTCCTCCTGGTTCACATCTTCAACCTTGCTCAAATCGCCGTTGTAGACAATGCCGCTTGGAAAAAGAAGCGATGAGCTGTAGAACCCGGTATCGTCAAGACGGAAATCACCATAGCTCATAAAATTCTTCAGACCGCTGCCGGTGCCGTCAAGAGCTTCATCAGCGTACATCGTACCCGCCATATAGACATCCGGAAGATACGCCTGCTTGATGAACTTGCGGTAGCCGATGAGAAGATCCTTATAGAGCGAGATACGGTAAGGCGTCTGAATGTCCTGGACACAGGTCACCCCGCCGACTACGATACTTTGCGGGTGCGGATTTTTACCGCCGAAGATCGCCATCATCTTCGCCGCGTCGCGTTGAAGGTCAAGCGCCTGAAGATAGTGTGTCACTGCCAGCAGGTTCTGTTCCGGTGTCAGCTTATAGTGCTTATTGCCCCAGTAGCCGTTTCCGAAAATACCAAGACGACCCTGTTTAACGAATTTTCCGACACGTTCTTTGGTACCGGCAAAGTTTTCAACGCTGGCGTTCCAGGCACTGACACCCGCAACTTTGGCCCATTTCTGCGCCTCAACAACCGTTTTTTCGGGATCTGCCGAAAGTGCAGAAACCACGTCGACAAAATCCAGCGCATGCAGGTGGTAAAAATGCACGACATGGTCATGCACAAAGAGGGCTCCCTGGATCAGGTTCCGCACAAGTCGTGCGTTCTTGGGAATCGTGATATCAAAGGCATTCTCGACAGCTTCGATACTTCGCTGGTAGTGCGTTCCCGTACAGACACCGCAGATGCGCATTGCCAAGAGTCCCGCATCGCGGGGGTCGCGCCCCTGAAGGATCGTCTCTATGCCCCGGAACATCGTCGAAGCGCTGTAGGCATCGACAACGGTATTGTTTTCATCGACGACCACTTCGATACGAAGGTGCCCTTCAATCCGTGTGATCGGATCGATTACAATATGTTTTTTGCTCATTTTGATTCCCCCTCATCTTCTCTTTTACCGGCGATCGCACTCGCGGCCGCATGAATGGCGATACCGATACCGGCAGCTGTCAGCAGACCCAGACCGAATTCGTCAACCGTTCTCTCTACGCCGCCGGTCGGCGCTTTGATCTTGGCATCCGCCATCGGGCGTTCGTAGGCATATTTGTCCCAGAAATCAGGCTCGGAACAGCCGATACAGCCTCGGCCGACGCCGACGGGCCAGTTGACGCCCTCGTTGTAACGCACGATCGAGCAGTTATTGAAGGTCATCGGTCCTTTACAGCCCACTTTATAGAGACAGAAGTTGTTTTTTGCCCCTTCGTCCCCCCACTCTTCAACGTATTCGCCGGCATCGAAGTGGGCCCGGCGTTCACAGTTGTCATGGATGCGGTATCCGAAGGCGAACTTCGGCCGCAGCAGGGAATCAAGCTCCGGAACCTGGCCTGTCATGACATAGTGAAGGATGACGCCGACCATATTGACCGGATTGGCGGGACAGGCCGGGATATTGATGATCGGCTTGCCTTTGATGACATCCATCACGCCGACGGCTCCGGTCGGATTCGGAGAAGCCGCCGGAATACCGCCGAAGGTCGCGCAGGCGCCCACGGCAACGATAGCAGCGGCATCCTTGGCAACACGTGTCAAATAGTCGATATAGTTTTCCGCGGAAGGGCCCATTGTACACCACTCCCTGCCGGCGCCGACCGGTACCGACCCTTCGACGAAGAGCAGGTATTTGCCTTTGAAGTGTTCTATGGCGTCTTCGAGCTGCTTCTCAGCCTGATATCCGGAGGCGGCCATCAGTGTCTCATGGAACTCCAGAGAGATGATGTCAAGAATGATCTCATCGATCTTGGGCCCGTCTGAACGGAGTATCGCCTCAGAGTTACCTGCACAATCCTGCAGTTCTATCCAGATAACCGGTGTTCTGTTCATCAGTTCCGCTGCTTCTGCCACTAACGGGGCAAACATCGGCGGCAACATCAGCATTGCCGTTGTGGCACTTACCCACTTCATAAATTCGCGACGGTCGGTTCCGTGTTCTGCCAGGAGTTCACTAAAGTCCAGACGGTTGACAGGTTCTTGTGCTCGAAGCTCTTTCAATCGGGCCTGACACTGTTCAAACAGACTGTTGTAATAGGACTCGCCTCTGTTGGTCTCTACCCGGGCACTTTTAGCTGTAAAAAGCTTTTTGACCCCTTCGATTCTATCTGACATCTTCTCTCCTTTATTAAGGGCACCTCTAAAAACCCTGGTTGGCTAAGGGTTTTTAGAGGTGCCCTTAAGTGAATGATGATTACCTATGCTACATCACGAAAAGTTAAACGAATATAATATTTGTTTAATTAAACTTAAACCTGTTATTTCTTATTCAGTTTCAGGACCAATCGAAAAAAAGGCACCATTTATGTATTGCATATTCGAAGCAGTGCTAAAACGTATAAAAACAGAGGACTTGCTTTGAAAGCGGTGTCCTGAAACCTCAACAAAAAGAGCATCCCTTCGCAGCCTTCACAAAAGAGTTCTCGGTCAGAGCGGCATACAAATTTATCAGCAAACTGTCAAGAGAGTGTCCGTAATCCCTGACACCATCGTATTAACATAACACTATCCAAAGATAAGGAGATATCCATGAAAAATCTACTACTCATCCTGTTCTGCGCAGCGTCCCTCTCTGCGGCAAGCCCTGAAGTCATGCAATATATAGAGACACTTCAGTCGCAAGCCGCAGAGGCCGACCCTGCCTTCAAGGGCTTTGACGCCGACCGCGGCGAAAGAGTCTTCACCTCTGAGCATCTTGGCAAGAAGGGCAAGACCATTGCCTGCACAAGCTGCCACAGCGTGAATCTTTCTGCCAAAGGCGAGAACTTCTTTACGGGCAAAGTGATCGAACCGCTCGCCCCTTCAGTAAATCCTCTGCGCCTGACCAGCGCCAAAGAGGTCGAAAAGTGGCTGCGCCGCAACTTCAGTGATGTCTACGACAGAGAAGGAACGGCCAAGGAAAAAGGTGATGTCCTTTACTACATCATGACAAAATAACCAAAGGAAGATACGATGAAACAGTTACTACTACTCCCCGTAATCGCGGCAATGCTGCTTGGCAGTGCCTACCTGATGGCGGATGATGACCGCTATGAGAAGGCGGATTTCACACAGGCTGCCACGCAGAAATCTGTCACTCAGCTGCCTGAGAGCCCGCAGCAGCAAAGCTACATCAAAGAGTGCGGTTCCTGCCATATGGCCTATCAGCCGGAATTCCTGCCTAAAAACGCATGGAAGACGATGATGGGCGGCCTTGAAGACCACTTCGGTGTCAATGCAACGCTCGCAGCCGAAGATGAAAAGATCCTCTCCGCCTATCTGCAGGAGAATGCGGCGGACAGCAAGCGTGTCGGCAAACATTTTGCCAAGATGGCCGCTTCCGCCGGAACCGACGGCAAAGTGATCCGGATCTCCGATACCCCTTACTTTAAAAGAGAGCACAGGGGGATCCCGCAGAAGTTGATTGACCAGAAAGAGGTCAAAAGCATCGCCAACTGCAACGCCTGTCACCAGACAGCTGCCAAGGGAGATTACCGTGAACGCGGCATCTTCATTCCCAACTACGGTCCATGGGAGGACTGATACAATAAAACGGTACTACAGGAGGTGAGAGATGAAAGTTTATGTTTGGACAGTGCCGACACGCGTTTTTCACGCACTGCTGGTCCTTTTTACAATGATCGCCTTTATCACGGCGGAGTGGGATGAGCTGCTCACCCCGCACGCGGCATTCGGTGCCGCGATCGGTGTGCTGGTACTCTACAGAGTCGTCTGGGGTCTCATCGGGCCGAAGTACTCGCGCTTCAGCGATTTCAACCTGTCGTTAGCAGCGCTGAAGGCGTACCTATTCTCGCTCTTCAATCCAAAAAAAAAGTATGTCGGCCACAACCCGGCAGCCAGCTTTGCCATGGTCGGCATCATCGTCGTGATACTGCTGCTCACGGTGACCGGGCTGCTCACCTACGGTGTTCAGGAGAACCGGGGCGTCTTCGCCTTTTTGCATCACTCCTTTTTCAGAAAGATGGAGCTTTTTGAAGAGATCCATGAATTTCTCGGCACTCTCCTTTGGCTCCTCATCGGTGCCCATGTCGGCGGCGTTCTGTTTGACCGCCTTCTGCACGCCAGAGAAGGGACTCTGACATCGATCCTTGACGGCCATAAGAACATGGAAGGCGAAAGTGCGAGACTGACACTCTTGCAGAAAACCATATCGTTCATCGGTATCGGCTTGAGCCTCTTCGTCCTGATGTATGCGCTCAGCGGAGAGGGCAATATTGTCACTGCCGGCTATCATAAAGTCGTCGACTACAAACAGGAGAACCCGCTTTTTGTCAGCGAATGCGGCGCCTGCCATACCCTCTACCCGCCATCGCTGCTTCCGAAACACTCATGGGAGCTCATGATGGCGGACCTCGAAAACCATTTCGGCGATGATGCTTCGCTGGCGCAGCCGGCGCAGCAGAGTATTTTGGCCTACCTTCTCAAAAACGCGGCAGAGAGTTCAACCAGCGAAGCCTCTCTCAAGATAGTGCAATCTATGCCAAATCAGGCTATGATAGCTGTCACACAAACGCCCTTTTGGAAAAAGACACATCAGGAGATCGACGATGCCTATTTTGAAAGTTCAAAGATCAAAAGCAGAGCCAACTGCAGCGCCTGCCATACGGATGTCGAACAGGGACTGCTTGAAGACAGCAGTATCAGAGTGCCCGACATCAGGAAGTTGACATGAGATTTCTAGCCCTCTTCCTGCTTCTGGCAACGCTGCTTTTTGCCGACGCTGACAAGCATGAGCACAAAGAGCGCCATCTGCCTCTCGACATGAGCTACCTTGAACTGACCCCGCAGCAGCATGAGGAGGCCAGAACGATCGTACAGAGATACAAACAGCAGTATAAAGCCTTCCACCGACTTAAAAAAGAGACGCGAAAAGCAGTCTCTAAGCTCTTCGAGGCCGAGCGTTTTGACGCCGCGGCATTCGTCCGCCTCACCGCTGAGCTCAATCAGCGCGCAGCAGAGATACAGGCCGAGTTTTTCTCCCGGATGCATGCCATCCTCTCACCGGGTCAGAAAAAACGGTTCGTCGACTATATGGAGGAGTGGGAAGTTGAATAAAAAGGTACTCCTTATCGAAGATGAAGAGCAGATGCAGCTGCTTATCGGCAACTATCTCGACAACTACGGCTTTGCGACGACCGCCTTTGAAAATCCTCTGGATGCCCTCGATGCCCTGCTTGTCAGAAAAGAGCCTTTCGACATCGTCATCCTCGATCTGATGCTTCCGGGTATGGACGGCTTCGATGTCGCCAAAGCCATCAGAGAGAAGCTGGAGATTCCCATCATCATCTCCTCCGCACGCGGCGATATCGGCAACAAGATCTACGGCTATGAGCTCGGTGTGGACGACTATCTGGAAAAGCCCTATGAACCCCGGGAGCTGGTGCTGCGTATCGAAGCGGTCCTGCGGCGCTACAGCAAGAGTTCCGAGATGCAGATCGACGAATTTGTGATCGATGAGGGCGGAAAGAGCATCAGCATGGACGGCTATCCCATCGACCTCACCCGGATCGAGTTTGAGATTTTCTTGTTTCTGGTGAAGAACCGGGGAAAGAACGTTTCACGCGAACAGATCGTCAATGCGACCTCTCTGGAGTATGAGACCAAGGCCAGGGCGGTTGACATGCACATCAGCAATATCCGCCAGAAGATCGGCGACGATGCCAAAGAGCCCCGTTATATCAAGTCGGTCTGGGGCATCGGCTACAAGTTCATAGGCTGACACATGTCCATTTTTAAAAAGATCACCCTTCTGTTCCTCATCAGCCTCTCTCTCATGGTTGTCATCGGCTATCAGACCGACAAAATCAACACCCAGCGCATCGAAGCGCTTATCACGCAAAAGTACCTTCAGGATGCCGATAAGATCTTCTCCTGGCTGGCAACGGCGACCCCGGACGAGATTCAGAAACGGCTGCCGGCCCTGGAGCTGAGCCCAATAGAGCGCCCGCGGGACGCTTCGATGAAGACGATCCTGATGCAGCCGCACTCCTTCGGGGAGCTCACTATCCTCAAAAGCGCCGATTCGGAGTATCTCCTCTATATCCGCTACATGGACGACGTATTGCTGCTCAGCGACCGGCAGCTGCAGAGAAGCCTTCAGGATCAGTGGCTGCTCAACATCCTCGTCCTGCTCGACATCGCCGTACTGGTCATCATCTTTTTCATCATCCTGAAGATGCTCTCCCCCCTGAAAGAGATCATCTCCAAAATGCAGGCCTTTGCCAAAGGCGAATACCAGAGCCGCGCCGAAGTCGAAAGCCGCGACGAGATCGGAGAGGTCGCCCAGTACCTACAACATGATGGCCCAGGACCTGCGAAGACCTCATCACCTCAAGGCAGGAGCTGCTGCGGGATGTCGGCCATGAGCTCAGGACCCCGATCGCCAAGGGGCTGTTTGCCGTCGAGGACACTCGAAGCTTCGCCCTCAAAAGAGATCATACACAAGGCATTTTCGGAGCTCGAGCGGCTGATATCGGAGCTGCTTGAGATCGAAAAACTCCACGCCATGAAGACGACTGAAGCACGAGACCTTCAAGGCGGAGACGCTTGATACTCGAAGCCCTCTCAAGGCTTATTCTTGAGGACGAGTCGAAGATCGCCATCGATATCCGAAGCGATTTCACCATCCACGGCGACCTGAACTATCTCGCCCTCGCCCTCAAAAACCTCATCGACAATGCGCTCAAATATGCGCTTGAGTACCCGGTCTCCGTCACGGCTGACAGAGGGGGTGATCACCGTCAAAAACAGGGGCGAAGCGCTCAGCGGCACGATCGCCTACTATACGGAGCCCTTTACCCGCGAAGAGAGCGCAAGGCAGAGCGAAGGGTACGGGCTGGGGCTGAACATCGTCAAAAAGATCCTCGAGAAACACCACCTGACACTCGAATATACCTATATCGAGGGCTTCCATCTCTTTTCCATCCGCTTTTCAGGGTATTAGAACAGAACACCATCTTCGACCGGACTAAGGAGTATCTCTTCCAAGCTGCTGTATGATGAAAGATATATAAAAGAGAGGTGTGACACCGATGTTGAACCTTCAGGACATGCGACGCGAATACAGGCAGGCTGAACTTGACGAGAACAGCGTTGACCCGAACCCCTTTGTGCAGTTCGAGCAGTGGTTTCAGGAGGCCTTGTCGGCACAGGTGAGCGAGCCCAACGCCATGGTGCTGGCAACCGCCGACAGAGAGGGGCATCCCAATCTGCGCGGTGTGCTGCTCAAGATCTTTGACGAGCGCGGTTTTGTCTTCTTCACCAACTACAACAGCACCAAGGCCAAAGAGATCGAGTCCAATCCCAGCGTCGCACTGGAATTCATGTGGCTCGACCTTGAACGCCAGGTGCGTATCATCGGAAGCTGCGAAAAGATCACTGTCGCCGAATCGATGGCCTATTTCATAAAGCGTTCCCGCGGCAGCCAGCTCGGCGCCTGGGTGAGTGACCAGAGCACTGTTATCAGTTCGCGAAAGATGCTGCAGATGCAGATCGAAAAGATGAAGCAGAAGTTTGCAAAAGGCGACATCCCTCTCCCTGATTTCTGGGGCGGCTACCGCGTGGTCCCTTCGAAGATCGAGTTCTGGCAGGGTCGCGAAAGCCGCCTGCATGACCGTATTCTCTATACCAAAACCGATGAGGGGTGGCGCATCGAGCGTCTTGCCCCCTGATCGGAAAAAGGAACACTATGCGCAACTTTTTCCTGGCTTTTACCGCACTGCTCTCTTTCGCGGGGTGCAGCCGCCACTATGCACCTTTGGAGACGGTCGACAAGGTTGACCTTGAGCGCTACAGCGGGACCTGGTTTGAGATCGCCCGCTACGAACACTCTTTCGAAAAAGGGTGCAGCAGGGTCAGCGCGACCTACACCCTTAAAGACAACGGCACGGTCAAGGTCGTCAACCGCTGCACGACAGAAGCGAAAAAAGAGAAAGAGGCTGTCGGTGTCGCCTATGCCACCGATGCGGGCAACAGCAAGTTGAAAGTAAGTTTTTTCCGCCCTTTTTATGGAGACTACTGGATCATCATGCTGGATGATGCGTACCGTTATGCCGTCGTAGGCGACCCCTCAAGAGCGTACCTGTGGATCCTCTCGCGTACGTCTGAGCTTACGGAAGAGACGACCCGGGAGATACTGCAAAAACTGCCTGCATTAGGCTATGACCCCAATAAACTGCTCTGGACGCAACAAGGCGACAATTAAGCGATGAGGTCCGAATGAAAGCCCCATATAAAAAAAGCGCCCAAACTTGCAAAAGAAAGCGATTAGAACAAAGCCTGCTAAAGCTAATGGAATTCACTATAGAGTGTTACAAAAATACGGAGGTGTTTTATGAAAATCGCATTGACCGGAGCGAGCGGCTTTGTCGGCGCGGCGCTGCAGAAACAGTTCGAAGAGTGCGTCATTATCGCCCGCAATGATGACGAAGCGGCTATCCTAAAAAAACTTGAAGCTGTCGATGTCGTCATCAACCTGGCGGGGGCACCCATTATCAGGCGCTGGAGCGACCCCTACAAAAAAGTGCTGCTTGAGAGCCGCATCGAGACGACGCGCACCCTTGTCAGGGCGATCAACCGGAGCAACGTCAGCCGGTTCATCTCCACCTCCGCCATCGGTATCTATCCCGACAATACCGTTTGCGACGAATTCACGACAGAGACCGCCGGTGACTTCCTCGGCGAACTAGCCAAAAAGTGGGAGACAGAGGCCCTGGCCTGCCACAAACCGACCACCATCCTGCGCTTCGGCGTCATTCTGGGCCGTGAGGGCGGTGCGCTTGCGCAGATGCTGACCCCGTTTAGACTGGGCGTCGGCGGCATCATCGGCAGCGGAAAGATGATGACAAGCTGGATCAGTATCGACGACCTGATGAAGATATACGGCTTTGTGATCGAACAGCGGCTCAGCGGCATCTTTAATGCCGTCTCCCCCAACCCCGTAAGCAACTACACCTTTACGAAGGCTTTGGGCGCCGCCTTGCACCGTCCGACGATCCTGCCTATCCCCGAACTTGCCCTGCGCCTCATGTACGGCGAAGCGGCATCGGTGCTGACCGGCTCCAAAGAGGTCTACCCGAGAGCATTGGAAGAGGCCGGGTTCGTCTTTGACTATCCCGATATCGAGAGCGCGCTAAAGCATCTTCTGGGATAGACAAACACCCTGTTTTTATTTAAAATCTTTCCCGTCCGTACGCTTTTATAACGAAAAGAAAGCTCTCTTCTTGCTCTCCAGCCGGTCGTACATCGCCAGCATATTGTGATAATCGCCGTGAAGCGTTCTGTCCACAAGAAAGGCTTCACCTTCCAGGATGCGCAGCGCCTTTTCGACTTTCTCGCGTCCGAAGACATTAAAGAGCGCCTCCTCGTACTCTTCCCAGACAAGCCCTTCATCATCCATGCGGATAAGCTCGGCGACGAGATGGCCCAGCTTGTTACTCCCGAATTCCAACAGCTCAAGCGCCTCTTCCCGGTTTCCGAGCAGCAGGTGCATCTGTGCCTTGAGTTCGGCCAGCGTAAAGTTGTTTTCGAAGATGACACCGATATATTTTTCAACATTGATCGAATCATCCAGCGCGTCAATAGTCTCCATGATCTCCTCCGGATCATACGCCTCGAAACGGAGCACCATGTCTCGGATCCACTTGCCGCTGTTTTTGTTGTTATAGGCCATGTCCTCTATCGGATAGACTTCGGAAACGCCCGGGACGATCATCTGGCAGGAGTAGAACCCGAGGTAGCTGTATTCACGCAGATAGATCTCTTTGTCCATCTCTTTAACGATAGCAAGAAGAAAATCATACTCCGCCTCGCTTCCCTCGCCTGCATACCGCCACGATGCGTAGTCGAAACTTTTCAGCGAACGCAGAAATCCGAATCCCAGCTTTCCGTTGGAATCGATAAAGTGGGACTCCAGGTTGAAACTGTCCGAGACGAGGCTCATATCAAAGGTCGGCACCTCAAAGGCATCGAGGTTTTCCAGGCCGCGCCCCTGCATCAGCTCCGTCATCGTCCGCTCGAGCGAAACCTCAAGAATTGGATGGGCACCGAATGAGACGAAGAGCGAAGCGTTATTCGGATTGATCAGCGAGATAGCGGTGACGGGATATTTTCCCCCGAGGGAGGCGTCAAGAACCTCCACAATGTAGCCCAGCGCCCGCAGCGCCTGGACGTCGCGGTAAAGCCGTTCAAAGGGCTGGATCACCTCGTCCGGGAACATTGGCAGCGCATAGCCGTTTTTGATGATCTCTAACTTGGCATAACGCTCAAAGATCTCGCTCAGTGCCTGCACCTGGGCTTCCAGCGGGGTATTTCCCGTCGCCAGGCCGTTGCTGACATAGAGATTGCTCAGGATGTTGAGCGGTATATAGGCCGTCTCCCCGTCCGAGTGCCTCTTAAAAGGCAGCGCAACGATCCTATCCGTATAGTCGCTGTTGTAATCGACAAGATCCTCGTCGTTGAGCTCGCCGTCGGGATCATACACGCTGCGCAGTTCATCGCTGAGATACGCGCCGCCAAAGTCGAATGCGACCTCATCAGGGAAATATTTCCGCTGCGGCAGGTGGAAGTCGATAAAGAAATTGTTGGTCTGGAGCCGTTCGATATACTCGCCCAGGGCGCTAGCGACCGATGCATCAGCGACGATCCCTTTTCCGTTCGAGTAGATATGCTTCGGTGCCTCGGTCGAAGCGAGGTTCACAGAGTAGCAGTGGGCGAGCGGATGCTTTTGCTGTGAAAAGGTCATTTCGCAGCCGACATCAGCCAGGACAGCTTTCATCTTCGCAATAGACTCTTCCAGCGGGGCATTTTTGGATAAAAGGTTCATTCATTATCACTTTCTGGTGGTTTGATTTTGGAGTATAGCAGAAAGAGCCGGCGCTTTCTTGCCGGTTCTCACTGCACTTTTTTTACTGTTTTAACACCCTTGTATCGCGTCACTGAAGATCCGCAGGGAATCAGCGGAGTGCAATATAAAAAAGACCGCTATTTTCTCGGACTCAAACGCTTTGACCGCGCGGTAGGCGATCTTCGCCGCCTCTGCCTGCGGGTAGCCGTAAATGCCCGTCGATATGGCAGGGAAGGCGATCGAGTCGCACCCCAGCTCAAGCGCTCTTCGCATCGAATTGGCATAGGCGTTGTTCAGAAGTCTTTCGCAGTCGTCTCTGCATTGCGGGTAGACGGGACCGACTGTATGGATCACATAGCGGGCCTTCATCTCTCCCCCTGTCGTCACCACGGCCTCGCCTGTCGGCAGCCCGCCAGGGTAGTCGTTCTCGCGTATTTTTCGGCATGCCTTCAAAATCTCGGGCCCTCCTCTCGCGTGGATAGCCCCGTCAACACCGCCGCCGCCAAGCAGAGAGGAGTTGGCCGCATTGACAACAGCACAGACCTCTTCCTGGGTAATATCGCCCTCTTTGCAACCGATCGTCATCTCTTCTCCTAACACCGTCAGCCACCGGCTTCTGTCTTCTCTTCGTTTCCATAGCTGTTTTCGAATGTCAACAGCGCCGCAGGTCAAAAGAGCTCTATTTTATAATAATTCGTCGAAATATAGGGAAGGGTATTTATGTGCAGTTTTGCAGCTGGCAGCACCGGATTTCAAAGACGGACGTTCCCTAGCCGGAAACGCCCCGCCCTTTTCAGGACTTGCTGAGTTGTTTGTGCAGGGCGTTCAGATCGCCCAGAACATTGATATTCTTGATCTTTCCATCTTTAAAATGAAAAAACGAGGCACCGGAGTAACTGATGCGGTTGCCTGTCGCTTCGTAGCCGAGCAGCGGCCCCTCATGGGTACCGGAGTAGGTCACATAGGCAGCTGCCGCGTTGTTCTCATGCACTTCTATTTCAACAGCATGATAAAGGTTCGGAAATGCTTTGATAAGCATCTCTGCATACTCTTTAAAGCCCTCGATACCGTTTGCAACAATGTCCAGGGAGCCGCGAAAACGGACATCAGGATCGAGCAGTTTATCTGCTTTTGAAAAATCATGATCGTTCCACATTTCGTAATAGGCGCGGACAAGTTGTCTGTTTTCCATAATACCTCTTTATCTAGTCACTGAAATGATGTTTATGCGGAAATTTTTCAACCGGCGCATAACCGTCTTCCTCTTCCCAGTCGTCGTAATCATCATACGCATCATAATCTACCGTGAAGATCTTTTCATAACCCCGTTTAACGAGTTCATCATCGATCATTTCACTGTTTAATCCTTTGCTTCCGCAAAGGTCTATGATTTCGGCAATATCTGCCTTATCAACGCCGCCCATCTCCATTTCCAATCTAACATCAGAAATTTGCATTGGATCCTCTATTAAAGGTAATAGCTAGCAATCTGTAATTACTAGAGAAAACGTCTGGTAGCGTTTACCAAACACAGCCGAAAAACATTTCATAATGACTCAAGGGCTTTTCTTCCAAAAAGATGGCCATCAGTTTGAGTAGGAAATTATACACCTTTTTTATATCATTTGCGAATCGATAATAGACACAGAATAGAGTGCTGCTCCGCAGCCGTGCGACCGGGGCATCAGGCTGCTAAAGTATTATATCGACGATGGCGCCCCCTGCCGAAACCCATTTTAGCACAACAGACAGGGGAACAAAAGCCGTTTTGCACTGATGCGGGTATTTTATTTCTTTGGGAGTATAATATTTTCGCAGGTAGAAAATGTATGCTATTTCGTGCATCGATGCTGGTCGGCCGTTATACGCCTCTCACGAGAAAGTTATCTTGTTCAAAAAGCCAACAGTAAAATAGTGTCATTGCATCCTGACAAAAATGCGTACAAAATCAATTTGAAACGGAGACCCGGTTAGATGAAATTTATGCAATTGCTAAAAGCCCTGATGCTGACAGCCCTGTTTTTAAGCCCCTTGGCGGCAGAAGAAGTTGATGCGGCTGCCAAATGCGATACCGCTTACGATGCCTGTTTGACAAAATGTGACGCGGCTGAAGTGAATTCAGAAAAGTGCTATCAGCAGTGCGACGCAACACATGAAAAATGCCTTGCTCTTGCACAAGGCGAGATGCCGGAGCAGATGCCTGAGCAAGTACCGCAACAGGTACAGGAAAAATAATGATCTTTCGACAAGAACACTCTCTTTTTCTTTAGCGAAACCCTTTTCATTCTCACAACGGCAGCCGGCCCTTTCCGGGGAAGGCTGCACATCAATATCAACTCTCTGTCGGTCAGAGCTTTACCACGGGTTTTTGCAGCAACAGATTGTTCGGATATAAGACGGTATGGCTGTCACTGTCTTTAAGTTCGATCTGAAAAAGCGAGATCTCCTGAATCGTCCCCTCTATGCTGTTTTCGCCGTCGACAATTCTTATTTTATCGCCGATTCTTGCCGGAAAGGTGAAAAAGATGATAATACTTGCCGTCACGTTGCTGAGTATTGACCACTGGGCGAACATAGCCACGCCGATGATAGCGAATACCGATGAGGCGACAACGGAAATGCCCTTGATATCGACACTCCAGATGAAAGCAATGACGATCAGCGCTGTTATTACAAAAAGTACCTCGAAGACTTTTTCAATGTAAAAAAGTCTTTTTTCTGCAACGCCCTTTCGTCGCGCCATCTTCTCCAAAATACGTTTGAAAAGCTGGTAGCCGGCATAGGCGGCAATGACGGCTGCTATACTCCATAATATGTTTGAACTCATCCTCTTACTGCTCCGATACGGTTTTATTGCGATCTTTGATGACAGTGCATTTTTCGATGCCAGAGTGCCGATATAGACCTGTGGAAGTATAGCCAAAATAGCACTCCGCCGTGGTTGCCTCTACCAGGCCGAAGCGTGTACCCGCCCAATGATTTTATGCTAGAATAATTAAAAATGGAATACATGCTAAGATGATGACATCAAGGGAGCCTCTATGAAAGTGATCGCTGCGATCAACGGTACCATAACAGCAGAGAGCATGGCATTTTGCGCGCTTAAGTATGCGCAGGGTCAGGGTCTTGCGCTTCTGCTGCTCCACATAGAAAACGATAAAGACGACCTGAACGACGTCCGGGCCAGTATCGACCGTATCACGACACAGGCTCTTGCCAAAGAGGTTGAGACCGAAGCTGTTTTCCTTAAGGGCACGCCTAAAAAAGCGATCCGAAGCTATCTTTCGGGGGTCTATGCCGACGTGATCTTCTGCAGCACGCGCAAACACAAAAGCTTTATCAGCGGCTCCTTCAGCGAAGCATTGACCAAAATGGGCCTCAATCTCGATATCGCCATTGTACGCATCGTCAACATAAACGCCATTGTGGACATTGACACGATGATACTCTCTATCAAAGCGGATAAACTCTCGGTCAAAAAATTCGCTTTTTTTGCCTCTCTGGCCTCTTCCTATCAGGCTGATGGAGAGATCTACTCGGTTTCGAGTATGTCCAGATGGGCGCTTTCAACCATTGATATGCATGCAGCCAGAGAGCGGCTCGGCCTCATAAACTACAATCTCAGGCACTATTTGAAGCTTGCGCACTTTATGCCCTTTACGCTCCATATCGAACACGCTTTTACTGAAAATGAGGCCGAAAGCATTCTTACCCATATCGCCAAATCCTCGGCGCAGCTCGTCGTCATCGGCGCCAGGCGCCTCTCCGTCACCTCTATTTTCGACAGGGAGATGCCGATAGAGAAGTTGATGCGTGAAGCCTCCGTCAACACCATCGCCTACTATGCGAAAGAGGTGTAAAGATGGAACCTTTCAGACTGGGCAGAGAGGAGCTCTACCGGGAGTTCCATACCAAAGAAGAGGGGCTGAGCGCAAAAGAGGCCGAACGCCGTCTGGCTGATTTCGGGTTCAATGAGATCGAAACCGGTGCCAAGAAGAGCTACCTGAAAGAGTACTTCAGACAGTATGTCCAGTTTTTTGCCATCTTGCTGGAGGTAGCCGCGTTTTTGGCCTTTATAGCCGACCATTATGTTCCCGGTCAGGGCAACAATATTCTCGGGTATGCCATTGTTGTTGCCGTTATCATCAATGCCACCTTCACTTTCTGGCAGGAGTACAGAGCAGATAAAGCGATGGAGGCCCTGCTGAAACTCATGCCCACGATGGTCACGCTCCTGCGCGACGGAAGCACGCAGACCATCGATGCCAAAGGGCTGGTTCCCGGAGACATCATCCTCCTCGAAGAAGGCGACAAGATCGCTGCCGATGCCGTCCTCACGGAACAGACGACCCTCTATATCAACACCTCCGCCCTTAACGGCGAGTCAAGGCCCTCCAAACGGGAGACCGATGACAAAAGCAGTGCCACAAGGGCACTGGATGCCAATAATATGGTCTTTGCAGGGACAGCCGTCGTCTCCGGCAGCGGGCGTGCCGTTGTCATCGCCACGGGACAGGCGACGGAGTTCGGTAAGATCGCGACACTGACCAAAAATGTCCAGAAGACCCTCACACCGATGCAAAAAGAGGTGATCCATATCACCCATATCCTCACCCTGATCGCCCTGGCCATGGGTGTGGTCTTTTTTCTGCTGGGACTCTTCTCGGATCAGAGCCTCCTGATGGCTGCCATTTTCGCCCTTTCGCTGATCGTGGCCAATGTCCCCGAGGGTCTTCTGCCGACGATCACCCTCTCCCTCTCCCTTGCCTCTCAGCGTATGGCACGGCGTAATGCACTGATCAAAAACCTAGATTCGGTACAGACGCTGGGAAGCGTCACCGTTATCTGTACCGACAAGACCGGGACCCTGACCCGCAATGAGATGACGCTTAAAGAGCTGACGCTCTCTGGCGGCGAAGAGGTTACCGTCAGCGGCGAGGGGTATGCCCTCGAAGGGGAGTTCATCTTCCAGCACAGCAACGAAAGTGCCCGCGCACGTCTCGATGAGCTTCTTCTCGCCGCTGCAGTGAACTGCCGTGCACAGATCGAAGAGGAGAAGCTCTTCGGCGACCCGACCGAACTAGCTATCGTTGCGGCCGCCAAAAAAGCGCATATTGACGTCACCGCCTGTGAAAAAAGCAGCGAGATACCCTTCACCAGTGAAAGAAAGATGATGTCCACCGTTTGCGCCCGGTCCGGTGAAGAGCTGCTTTATGCCAAGGGGGCGGCCGAGGTCATCTTTGCACGGTCCACCCATTTTGTAGACAGCGACGGCGAAGTCAAACCCTTTGACGAAGCGAACAGAAAACGGCTGCAGCAGAGCGCCGAAAAGTACGAAGATCAGGCCTACCGTGTTCTGGCGATCGCTAAAAACCAGCGGTACGCAGGAGGAGGGGCTGACTCTCCTGGGCCTTGTCGCCATTATGGACCTTCCCAGAGCGGAGATAAAGGATGCCTTGGCCCTCTGCAGGGAAGCCGGTATCCGTACCATGATGATCACCGGGGACAACCCCAAAACAGCGGAGGCCATCGCCAAAAAGATCGGTCTCGATTATGATGCCGTGCTGACAGGGCCCGAAGTGGCGCTCTTGAGCGAGGAGGCGCTGGAGAAGCGGCTCCAGAGCGAGACCCTTCTTTTTGCCCGCATGGCGAGCAATCAGAAACTCAAGATCGCCACGGCCTTGCAAAAGTGCGGCGAGATCGTGGCGATGACCGGCGACGGGGTCAATGACGCCCCCGCACTCAAACGGGCCGATATCGGCATCGCAATGGGCAAGACGGGAACCGATGTCGCCAAGGAGGCGGCCGATATGATCCTGATCGATGACAACTTCAACTCCATCGTCGCCGCGATCGAAGAGGGGCGCACCGTCTACTTCAACATCAAAAAATTCGTCACCTATATTCTTTCGTCCAACGTGCCCGAGATCGTCCCCTATATCCTGCAGTTCTTTTTCAAGATCCCGATGCCCCTCTCCGTGATCCAGATCTTATCGATCGATCTGGGGAGCGATATGCTCCCGGGGCTGGCGCTGGGGAGCGAAAAGCCGGAAAAGAACATCATGAAGCGGCCGCCGGTAGGCAGCAGCGAGAAGATCCTCGACTGGGAGGTGTTCAAGCGGGGCTACTTCTTTATCGGCATCATCGAAGCGACCGCGGCCATGGTCGCATTCATCAGCTTTCTGCTGCTTCACGGCTGGCACTACGGTACGGTCGACCTTCACGACCCGCTGCTCCATTCTCAGGCGATGACGATGACCCTGCTGGGTGCCGTCAGCTGCCAGCTTGTCAACGTCTGGACGATGCGCAGCTGGGAGTTCTCGGCCTGGAGTGTCGGCTGGACGAGCAACCGGCTGCTTATCGCCGCCATGGTCATGGAATTTCTCTGGATCTGGATGCTGCTGGGGCTGGAACCGGTGCAGAAAGTGTTTCATACGGCGTACATACCGCCCAGCGAACTCTGGATACTCCTGCCCTTCCCGATCATCCTCTTTATCAGCCACGAGTTCTACAAATGGCGAAAACGCGTGGCAAAAGGTCTGGCTTGACCCTGCTGTCAAAACCATTTTCGAAACCTGAAATAGACAAGCAGCCCTATCGGTATCGATAGCATCAGCAGATTGGACCACATGTAGCCGTTTTCAGACTGAAGCACCGTCTCATATTTGAAATTCATGCCGAAATAGCCGGTCAGAAACGAGAGCGGGATAAAGATGGTACCGATGATGGAGAGGGTCTTCATGATCTCGTTCATACGGTTGCTCAGGGTCGACAGGTAGATATCCAGAAAGCTTGAGACCGTTTCTCTGTAGCCTTCGATTATATCGATGATGTCGATGATGTGGTCGTAGACATCTTTGTAGTAGATCTGATACTCCGGTTTGATATCATCAGAGCGCATCAGCATGTTGATGACCTCACGCATAGGCCAGACTGCTTTTTTCAGCTCGATCAGCGCACGTTTGAGCATATGCACATTTTCGATGCTCTCTTTTGTGGGGTTGTAGAGTATCTCATCTTCAAGCTCCTCTATCTCGTCACCGATGCTTTCGAGCACCATAAAATAGTGGTCGACGATAAAATCGATCAGTGCAAAGAGCAGGTACTGGCTCTCCTCTTTGCGGATACGCGAGTCTGCTTTCTCAAAGCGCTTTTTGATCACATCGAAGCGGTCGGGCGAGCAGTCGGCAAAACTGATGAGCTGATGCTCTTTGAGCACAAACGAGATCTGGTAGAAATTCAGCTCCCCCTCTTCATAGTGGGCGTATTTGACAATGATGAAGAGGTAGTCATCGTGATCCTCCGCCTTGGGCCGATGGTTCACCGAGAGCACATCCTCGGCCACCAGAGAGTGCATCCCGAACAGGGCACACAGCCTGGCTATCGCCTCCTGGTCGCTGATGGGCTCGATATGTATCCAGGACTTTGTCTCGCCTCCTATTTCGGCATAGGCCTCTTCAACCTCGCTATAGGAGTGGTACTCATTGATCTCAGCATGTTTTGAATCATACAGCACCGTCATCATCTTCGGATCTTTGATTGCAATATCACCGGTGTAGATGGCTGTTCCCGGGGCAAGACCGACTTTTCTTATCATGGCTGGAATCCTGTATGAAAGAGATGGATTATTATAGCAGATAGCCGCAGAAGCGGATATCTCTGGCGGAACTCCGTGAAAAAAGAGCCTCAAGCGGGCCCGTTATTCCGGTGTGCTATAATTTACAAACTAAGGAATCATAGATGTTGGATTACGCTCAGCTCGTGCATGTTTTTGTCACCTTGATATCGCTTCTCAATCCGCTCGGCGTCATACCGATCTTTCTTGCCGTGACGGCAGACCAGGACCCTGCACAGAAGAGAGTCACGATCAAAAGAACCGTCACGGCAGTTATGCTGATACTGATGCTGAGCGCTTTCGGCGGTACCTACCTGCTCGGTTTTTTCGGGATCGATATCGACTCGTTCCGGATCGCCGGCGGCATACTGCTGCTGCTTATGGCCGTCCATATGCTTCAGGCGAGGACACCCACCGTCAAGACGAACGCCTATGAACAGAGCGAAGCGGTGGAAAAAGAGGACGTCTCCGTCGTCCCGCTCGCCATCCCCCTGCTGGCGGGGCCAGGATCCATCAGTACGGTGATCCTCTTCTCGACATCGATGCCCCACATTGTCGATAAAGTTGCACTCGGCGTGATCATCCTTATTGTCGTACTGCTCATATGGCCGATTCTAATGCTTTCAAAACCGATAGGAGAGCGTCTCGGAAGAACCGGGCTTAACATTGCCACCAGGATCATGGGGTTGATCCTGGCGGCAATCGCCGTACGCTTCATGCTCGAAGGGCTGCTTCATTTTTTCAAGGGAAATCTCTGAATGGATATACTAAAATAAGCACTGACATATAAAGGGTTTTCGTACAGAAGATAAAACCAGGGAGGATGACTAAGATGGATTACCAATCGATTCTGAAAGAGATCGCCGAGGAGGTCGCGCCCCTTCTCGGCAGCGGAAAAGTCGCCGACTATATTCCGGCGCTTGCCGGGGTCGATCCGAAGCAGTTCGGCATTGCCCTGACCCTTTTTGACGGGACACAGTACAGTGTCGGCGATGCGGACACACTCTTCTCTATCCAGAGTATCTCAAAAGTCTTTACCTTTACGCTGGCGCTGAAGTTCTACAGTACCGATATGTACAAACGCATCGGCCGCGAACCTTCCGGCAACCCTTTCAATTCGCTGGTGCAGCTCGAGTACGAACACGGCATCCCCCGAAATCCCTTTATCAATGCCGGAGCCATCAACGTCACCGATGCACTTTTGAGCCACTACGGTAATGAAGGCAATACCCTACATGAGATTCTTACCTTTATCCGCTCCATCGCGGACGAGCCGTCCATCAACTCGAACAAAACGGTTGCTGCCTCCGAGATGGAGCACGGCTTTCGGAATCAGGCCCTGGCCAACCTCATGAAAAGTTTCAACAACCTCGACAATGATGTTCCAAAAGTCGTCCAGACCTATTTCGACCACTGTGCCGTCGAGATGAACACAAAGATGCTTTCTCGGGCGATGCTCTACCTGGCCAACCATGGGGTCGATCCCATCACCGGTACTGTCCATATCACGCCGCAGCAGGCCAAACGTATCAACGCCGTTATGCTCACTTGCGGCCATTACGACGCCTCCGGGGACTTTGCCTTTCATGTCGGACTGCCCGGCAAAAGCGGCGTCGGTGGCGGCATCGTGGCGGTGATACCCAAGCTTATGGGCATCGCCGTCTGGTCGCCCGGACTCAATGCCCAGGGCAATTCATTGATAGGGACGCTGGCGCTGGAGCTCTTTACGACCAAAACCGGTATGTCGATTTTCTGATCCGCTGCCTGTAATGATAATCTTTTTTCTGAGGTGAACATATGCGACTGCTTATATTGATTGTGTTCTTGAGCGCTGCTGTCTGGCCGGCTGATATCGATACCGACCTCTATGAAGGCACAAAGCGGGAAGCCTATTATCAGCAACTGCAAAAAGAGATAGCTACCGCGGTACAAAACGGCCAGGTCTCAAAAGAGATACTACAGGAGGAGAAGCTCTACCTGGCAAGGGTGCGCAGCGCCTCCTCGCAGACCCCGCAGATCGAGCGCTATGATCTTCAGCCGTTTTCAGGCAGCGTAATCTCCCTGGAGCACTACTACCGCGGCATTGACGCCGCGGCAACCCTGCACCTCAAACTGGAGCAGCGCGGGATGCTCCCGGAGATCGATGCCAAACTGGCTTCCCTGAAACAGACAATAGAGCATCTCACTGAAGAAGAGAAGCCGAAGCTGCTCTCCTATCAGCTTCAATATGCCTATTATAAGCTTCAGCAAAAAAACCTCGAAGCGAAATTGGCACTGCTGCAGAAGTACGAGCAGGAGATCATGACGCTGCTTGTCAGCAAGCTCTCCCTGCTGCAGTGCGATGCGCTCAAAACTATTGAGCAGGGAGTGCTGCGCAGCGACAAAGCGATCGGGCAGCACTTTCAACAGAAGGCCGCTCTGCAGATCGACCTGAAAAAAGCAGTGATCGAAGAGAGCGCCAAAACGGAACAGATTCAGCAGAAGATCAGTAATACTGAGACGCAGTACCAAGATGTACTGAGACAAAAGATCGCCTTTCAGGTACAGCAGGCACTCTGTCTGTTGAAGCAGAAAGAGAGCCGGGATTTTTTTATACTGCTTAACAAAATGCAGGCCGTTGTAACAGATATTTCCGGTGAAGAGCAGCTGCGCTACCGGCAGCAGCTCGATGTCCTCAGAGAGATCGCCAGGGAGGTCTTCGGTTCGGCAAAACTTTTTCTCGGCGCCACACAGTATGAGAGCAATGCGATATTGACGACCTTGAAAGATTTTTTTACCGCGCCGCTCTTTGCCTTTAACGGGCAGCCCATCAGCCTTTCAAGTCTGCTTATAGCCCTTATTCTGCTCACCTTGGGCATCATTGCCGGAAGGTTCTACAAGCGGTGGATAGCCCGCGCAGGCAGGCGGTGGCCGGACATGAGCCAGATGTCGATCCGGCTCGCCTCCAACATCGGCTATTATCTGATCATCATCGTCACCTTTATCATCGCCCTGGGAAGTATCGGGATCGACATGAGCTCCATTTCGCTGATCGCAGGGGCCCTCTCCATCGGTATCGGTTTCGGCCTTCAGACCGTCGTTTCCAATTTTATCGCGGGCATCATACTGATGTTTGAACGCACGATACGCATCGGCGATACGATCGAACTCAGTGATACTATTCGGGGAAGGGTGACCGACATGCGCATCCGTTCGACCACGATCAAGACCTTTGACAATATCGATATCGTTGTCCCCAACTCATCCTTTATCCAGAACAACGTCGTCAACTGGACACTGGAGGACCTCTCGAGGCGACTTCATATCCCTTTCGGCGTCGCTTACGGCACCAAGGTGGAAGATGTCAAGCAGGCTGTTCTCGAAGAGCTTGCACAGAGCCGCCTGACCTACATCAAGGATGATGAGACCAAGAAGCCCGAAGTGTGGATGGTCGCGATGAGCAGCAGCAGCGTGGATTTTGAGCTGCTCATCTGGGTAGAGTGGCTCAATGCCCTGCGTCCGAACGCATTAAGGTCCGATTTTATGATCCTGATCTACAATGCACTCTATAAGCATGGCATCCAGATCCCGTTCCCGCAGCTGGATCTTTACGTGAAACAGATGCCCTCCGAAACACTGAAATAAAGGAATAATGATGGCAAAGGTAACTTCTTACGGTGCCGCCCAGACGGTGACAGGCTCATGCCACCTTGTCAAGATCGGTTCCGTACAGATGCTGATCGACTGCGGTATGTTTCAAGGCGACGGCGGCAGCGCAAACAACTATGCACCCTTCGGGTTTGATCCGGCAAAAATACACTACCTTGTCCTGACCCATGCCCACCTCGACCATATCGGAAGGGTCGCAAAGCTGGTCAAAGAGGGTTTTTGCGGCGAGATCATTGCCACCCAGCCCACCTATGATATCGCCAAGATCATGCTGCTCGACAGCGCCAGGATACTCGAAGAGGAGTACAAAACCCTGCGAAAAAAAGCACGACGTCATGGGGACGAAGACGGTGTTTCCGAACCGCTCTATACCGAGGAGCATGTCCATCAGCTCTTTGCAAAAAAATGGCACACGCTCGAATATTTCGAACACCATAAGCTGCGCCAGCACATCAGGATCTCCCTGGGCAATGCGGGCCATATTATGGGAAGCGCTTTCGTCATAATAGACTACCATGAAGAAGAGACCCCCAAACGCATGGTTTTTTCGGGCGATCTCGGCAGCCCCCACCGGCTCATCATCGACAGCGCCGATACGGTTGATAAAACCGATGCGCTGTTTATCGAATCAACCTACGGAGACCGCAACCATAAGCCGCTTCGAGAGAGTGTCATCGAGTTCAAAAAAGCCGTTACCGAGACCCTTGAACGAGACGGTAACGTCCTGATCCCCTCCTTTGCACTGGAGCGCACCCAGGAGATTCTCTGGCTTCTGCGCGAGATGTTCGAAGACGGGGAGCTGCCGAAGTGCCGCGTTTTCCTTGACAGTCCTCTGGCAATCAAAGCGACCGAACTCTACAACAAATACCCGCTCCAACTCAGCGACGAGGTTGAATGGCAGGCCACCGTCGGCAAAGACCCGTTTTCATTCCGTTGGCTCGAAGCGACATCCTCCAGAGAGGAGTCCATGGAGATCAACAAGATAGAAGAGAGGGCCATCATCATCGCCGGCAGCGGTATGTGCACCGGCGGGCGCATCATGCACCACCTCAAAAACCGTCTCTGGAACCCTAAAAACGCCGTTATCTTCGTAGGATTCCAGGTTGAAGGGACGCTCGGACGCCGCATCATCGATGGGGCGGAATTTGTCCGGATCTACGGCGAAGAGATCATTACCAAGGCGCAGGTCTATACCATCAACGGCTTCTCTGCCCATGCGGACCAGCACGATCTGATCGAGTGGATACGCCCTATCAAGGGGCTGAAGACCCTCTGCCTGATCCACGGCGAAGAGGAGAAGATGGAGATCTTTGCAAAAATGATCAAAGAGACGCTGAAACTGGATTCGCACATCATGGAACGCGGCATACCTGTCACACTTTAAGGAGACCATCTATGCGAAAAAACCGCAAGATACATAACGATATTAACAGAGAGTTTGAGATTCCGAAACCGCCGGAGGTGGCCAGCCGCGAGGAGCGGCTGCCCAGCGAACGTCCGAAACCTGAACTCGAAGACCCCGGTGTACCGCAACGGATGCATGAGCTGCTGGAAAGTCCCAACTACCGCCCTGCCGATATGGATCCCGATTTTCTAAGGGAAGATGCGGCGCGCGGTCTGAGGCTGCAGGCGGATTACCTCAAAACCGAACTGCTGCTTCAAAAATACGGCATCGAACATACCATAGCCGTCTTCGGCGGTACAAGGATCGTCGAAGAGGCCGAAGCACGCCGGAATCTTGCGGAAGCGGAGGAGGCCCTGGAACACGATCCTGAAAATATAGCACTTCGCCATAAGTGCAAGAGCCTGAAGAAGATCTTGCAGAAAAGCCACTTTTACCAAATAAGCCGGGAGCTGGGACGCATCGTCGGCCAGTCCGGAAAGGGACCTGACGACAGCCGGATCACCATCATGACCGGCGGCGGACCGGGTATCATGGAGGCAGCAAACCGCGGTGCCTTCGATGTCGGTGCCAAATCGGTCGGACTCAATATCACCCTCCCCCGCGAACAGTTTCCGAACCCCTACATCACGCCGGAGCTCTGTTTCCAGTTCCACTACTTCAGTATGCGCAAACTCCACTTTTTCAATCGGGCCAAAGCGCTGATCGCCTTCCCCGGCGGTTTCGGTACGCTTGACGAGCTCCTGGAAGCCTTGACCCTGGTACAGACCCGAAAGATCGCGCCCTTTCCCATTGTTCTTGTCGGCAAGACGTTCTGGGAAGAGGTCATTGATTTTGACTATCTGCTTGACGAAGGGGTCATCGACTATGAAGACACCAGGCTCTTCTGGTTTGCAGAAAGTGCGCAGGAGATATGGGACGGTATCTTGCTGTGGCACCATAAAAACGGCATCCCGCTGATTTAAACGGTTCTGCCAAACCGGAAGCTACTTCGCCGCGATTCCCCGCAGAAGCCTTCCGAGGATATCCGCTCCGGTGATGATACGGCGCTCTCTTCCCCAGAGCAGAATAATATCTTCGTCAATGACATCGTCTTCCGTATGTTCCGCATCCACCTGGAAACCCGGCAAAACATCACCCAGCGTCGAGTCCATATTGGAGATGATCATCGGTCGGTGGCAGTGCTCCATCGGATCGAAAGAGTCATATTCGAAGAGCGCCGCATTGATGAAACCGTCTGCATCGATAACCAGGCGGGGGTTGTCGCGCATGTCGGTGAGGATGATCCATGATCTCTTCGACCGGTGGACCTTTCGTAAAAAAGGGTCTGTCGCAGAGGAGGTGATGGCCGGAAAGAGCGGGTATTTACCTTCAAACACCATCGGAATAATGCTCAGAGGATCGATCCGTTCTCCCTCTTCGCTCACTTTCAGGTCATCGATCGCAAGAAAATTCAACGCCCCCTTGCCTTCGACATGGGTAATCTCAGAATCACTGTCTTGTATGTGCATGCGCAGCAGCTCTTCGATCTCGTTCTCTCTGAAGAACTGTATCGCCTCCCTGCCCAGCCACAGATCGAGTACCTTTGCCGAAGGCCTGGCCAGTGGCCACAGCAGCAGCTGATAAAAGCGAAGCACCGGCGAGAGTGCAGAAGCCATGCGCAAGGCATGTCGCGAAAAGTAGGCCTGAGGGGCGATCTCGCCAAAGAGCGTGATGATGACTGTTGAGAACAAAAAGGCCGCGGCCCCCGCCATCACAGAATTTGAGAGCAGCGCCAGCAGTACGTTGATCGCAACATTTCCCCACAGTACGGTCGTCAAAAGGTAGTTCGCGTCTTCACGCATCGAGAATACCTTTTCAGCCGCACGGTTGCCGTGGGATATCTCGATCTGCAGCCGCATCTTGCTGATACTGAAAAACGCAAGATTGAGCCCGGAGAACATCGCTGATTGCGAAACGCAAAAGACGATGCCCAGCCAAATAGGTATATCGGTCATATCATCTCCTAATGATATGGTACGTCAAAGTACATAAAACAAACCGCAAATAAAAAAAGTACCGCAGTGCCTTTTTGCTCCACTAATCGTCTCCTTCCCTTTTTTATAAAATTGCGCTCTTTCTCGCTACAATGGTGTATTAAAAACAGAGGCAGCCATGGAAAACCTGGAACAGCTGATAGACCCCCTGCACCTTGAGGATCTGCGCAACGAGCTGCACCCTTCGATCTTTGACGAGAACGAAGCATACGACATGCTCATCATGCGCCTTCCCGTTATCGGTAAAACACTCGATGCCAGGTCTCTTGGGTTTGTGATCACATCCTCAAACAGCTATCTCTACAACAGGGAAGAGCAGCTGTTTGAACTGCTTGGAGACCGGTTTGAAGGCCCCTATAAGGTGATCGACTCCTTGGCGGACCAGCTGCTGAGATCGTTCGGCGGGTACCAGGATATGATCGCGGATATGGAAGAACTTTTGTATCAGGGCAGGCATGCAGAGGATTTCATGACTCACTGGATGGAGCTTAAACGCGATATCCTGCGCGTTGAACGTATATTGCTGCGTTCATCCGTTACCCTTAAGGCGGCGATCGAGTATTATGAAGAGGCGAAGGGATTCCCGGTAAACAGCTACGCGGACCTGCACGAACACATGGAACGCACCATGCGTGCTGCGGGGCTGCAGCTCTCCAAGCTTGACTACCTTTATAGCTTCTATAATGTTCGCACGAACGAGAAGATGAACAAGATGATCTATATTCTTACCATCATCTCCGCTATTTTCCTTCCGCTCAACCTTGTCGTCGGTTTCTTCGGCATGAACACCGGCGGTCTGCCTTTTGCCGAAGGTGCTTCCGGAACATTCAAGGCCGTTTTGCTGATGGTCTCGCTGGTGGTCATCACCTCGGGTATTTTGTTTTACCTCTGGAAGAGACGAGTCGAAAAGGCATAGTCCTTCGTTTTCAGGCCCTGTTTCGAGGCAAGGAGCGCTTGACACTTAGCCGCTGCCCATACTTCAAAGTCAACGGATTCAGCCCTGCCCCTCCGACTTTGCTTGTTGATGCTGAAGTCTACGGCGTTCATCAAACATTCATATTTCTCATTTATAATACCGCATACACCCTCGAGAAGGAATGTCACATGAAGTTGACTGCCGGAACGCGGATCTCTGATATCGCTTTTTTGCTTCTGTTTGCAACCGAGTTCACCTTTTATCTGTTGATCTTGCAGACGGGGGTCGTCGAGTATCATCACTCCGACATGCATGCGCTATGGATGCTGCCGGTAGGCGGTCTCATCGGGATTGTCAGCTCTATTTTTCTCTATAATGAACGTACTCTTCTGATACCTTTTGTTCTGTTAATACAACTTGTGCTCTCTTTGGGCTATGCCCACACAAACGGATTCGAACTCTTTCTCTTCGGGCTGATCAGCGGGCTGACCGCGCCGCTTCTGATCGCACGGATCGATAACTTTTTGCTGATCGTCCTTGCATTGGCCCTTTCGTACACGTACGGTACCTATCATTTTCATATTCCAGCCGCCGATCGTACTTCGATCGCGGTTCTTTTGAGCCTGGTCGCCTTGAGCGCGTCTATCTTTTCGCAAATGGGAAGAGACCGAAGCGCTTCGAAGGGCTATGATGGCAAAGGCGCGACAACGATCTTTTTCTGGCTTTTATTGGATGCCGCTCTGTTTGAGACGCTCTCACGCAATCCGCTGATGAGTATCTGGGGAGAGATGCACTTTACATGGGTCATCATCGTTTTTCATCTTGTCGGCATCGCCGTCGCCTATGCGTTAAAAGACTGGAACCGCAATAATCTGGTTCTCTTTTTACTGTTTGTTCTCGCTTACGGGCTCTATGCCTTTCATCTTCGTCTCGAACTGAGTATCGTCTATCCGTTTGTCATCTCCTATTACAATGTCATTTTGTTGCGGCGGTTGATGCGTCTGCGTTACCCGGCACTGGCGATGGTCGCATTAAGCTTGTGGATCGCTTCCGGTTTGGGTCTGATGATCGCACTCTCCGGTGAATTTTTGGTTGCATGGGCCGTATTGGCCCTGCTTGGAGTTATCTATCTATCACAAAGGAAATCCGATGAAAGCTTCTCTTTTACTTCCCCTCTTCGCCGCCTCATGGCTCATGGCAGCTGATCTGGTTGTCACCCAGGGCACCGTCAAGGCGCATACAGAGGTTTTTGGCGATTCGGACATCGACCCCGTAACCACGGAACTTACCTCCCACCTCAAAATGGACAAAGGGATCGATTCCATCAGCGGAAGCATTGACGCTTACGTAAACGCGCTCAAGAGCGACAACAAAGACCGCGACGAGCATATGGTTGAGACGCTCGAAAGTGTGAAATACCCAATTGCGACCTACACCTTTGACGAGGTCGTCAAAACGGACAAGGGCTATACCATCAACGGCAATTTGAATTTTCACGGCGTCACCAAACCCCTCGCGTGTGCGGCGCAATTCTCAGAAAAAGACAACAACGTCGTTCTGACAGGCAACAGCTCTTTTTTAATGTCAGACTTCAAAGTCGTGCCACCTAAACTCCTCTTTTTAACGGTTCGCGATCAGATCGATCTGGACATCAATATCACCTTCGAAAAACAGTAACCCTCTGTTATGTTTAAATCCTTCCTGCGCTACAAATACAAAACAGCACTCATCCTGCTGTCGGCCACTTCGGCCATCGCCTCCATTTTTTTGATCACGGCGCTGGGAAACGGCATCATCGGCATGTACGCGGATATGCTCAAAACAGACGGTGATATCATTGTCATGCAGCGCGGTGTCGCCGACACCTTCTTCAGCGATGTCAACCTGACATTGACAGACTCTATCTGGCAGATAGAAGGTGTCGCTTCCGCCCAGGGGGTGATCGTCGGGGCAGGTGCGATCGATATCATTCCCATTGCAGGCATTTACGGTGTCACCCGCAACCGCATGCCTAACTATATACTGAGCAAAGGGGCGTATCCCCGCAGAGGCGAAGTGATGCTGGGCGAAAACATCGCCGCCATCCTGAACGATCCACGACAGATCACCCTGCTCGGAAGCACCTTCCGCGTCAGCGGGAGCTATAAGAGCGAGATCGGGTTTGAAAACGGCGGTGTCGTCATCGATATTGCCGATGCCCAAAAGCTCTTCAACAAAAGCGCCTCCTTTCTGCTCGTGTCGCTCTCGAGCATGCAGAAGGATTCCGACGCCGTGATCAGTAAAATACAGGCGCTCAGTGATAATATCGACGTGAAATCGACAAGCGAGTTCATTGACAACTACAACCAGTTCAAGATCATCCGCATCTCAAGCGGCGTGATCGCCTCCGTCTCCTTTTTTATGGGCTTCCTGGCGATCGTAAGCATTATGAGCATTATGATCAACGACCGCCGTTACGAGTTTGGCATCAAACGCGCCCTCGGTATTCCCAAACGGACCATCATCTTTCAGATCATCATCGAAGTCGCCGCCATCACGCTGCTCGCCTTTTTTATCGCTTTCGGCATCAGCCTGGTACTGCTTGACGTATTGCAGAATATCGAAAAATTCCAGGGTTACCTGAGCGGCCACATCGATCCAGCACTCTTTACAGAGCTGCTCATCGGCTCGCTCGGCATGGCCGTTATCGGCGCACTCATTCCGGCCGCGATGGCAGCACGCGTCGATCCCATTATTCTGATCAACAGGGGACAATGATATGCTGCGCCTAAACCATATTTCGCACACCTATGGCAATGAAACCGTACTGCATGATATCAGCTTTACCATCGATAAGGGCGCATTTACGATCATTACCGGCGAGAGCGGAAGCGGCAAATCGACACTGCTCTCCGTCATGTCGACACTGTTGAAACCGACCGAAGGCGAACTCTTTTTTGAAAAGCGCAATGTCCGTAATATTACCGAGATCGACCGCTTCCGCAATCAGAAGATCGGCTTTATTTTTCAATTCCACTACCTCATCAGCCACCTGAGCGTCTATGAAAACATTGCCATCGCCACCAGGCACTCTGAAAAGACGATAGAGCTGCTGCTCGACAAACTCGGAATCGCGGAGCTCAGAAACAAATACCCCGACCAGATCTCGGGCGGGCAGCGCCAGCGCGCAGCCATCGCACGAGCGATGATCAACCAGCCCGACTATATTTTTGCGGATGAGCCGACCGGAAACCTTGATTCCAAAAATGCGCAGATCGTTTTTGATCTGCTGCGTGAACTCGATGCCTGTGTGATCGTCGCGACCCATGATCATTCGCGAATTCAACCCGGTGACCGGGTTATCTCTTTGAAAGACGGACAACTATGCTAAACACCAAGATCCTGCCGCATATCTATCTCTCCTATCTCTTTCTGGTTCTGGGGGCTTTTTTCGGGTTTATCTACGCCCTACAGCTCCTCGGACTGGTTCAGGAGCTCATCCGGCCCGACATTGCACGGAGCCTCCACCTCTCGCTGATGCTCTACGGTTTCATACCGATGATGCTTGCCCTGCTCCCTTTTTCCCTGTTTGAAAAAGAGGGGCTCCAATCGGCAAAAGGGCTCTATTACCTGCAGCGTTTTTTTATGCTCTGGTATATTTTTCTTGTCTTTATGATTTTCTCCCTTCTGGCCGGAGCCGCACGCTCCCTCCCTTTTTACGACTTCCCCTACGAGCTTAACGCCCTGCTTGCCTTTGCCGGTCTCTTTTACCTGCTGGCCATTTTGGAGACCATCAAAGGCTACGCGGTCAAACCGCTCTGGGTGAAAGTCTCGCTTGCCGCCGTCATCATCAGCCCCTTTGCTCTTTTGCTCCTGATGAATCCCGACTACGGGCAGGTCGAAAAGATGCAGCTCGGTCCCCACGGCGACAATACGCTCGGCATGAGTTTTGCGCTGCTGGCCATCTATTACCTTGCCATCAAGCTTGCATCGCCGGATCGCTCTTTTGTACCGCGATGGCACATCCTGTGGATCATCCCCCTGTCGTTTTATCTGCTCAGTGTCCTTTACCGCGCCTTTATCGGTTCGATCAGCTACACGACGGAGTGGTTTTTGCAGTATCTGACCCTGCTCTACATCCCGATGCTCTACCGCTGGTGGCGTGATGCGGGGCTGACACCCGAGAAGAACCTGACGCTCTTTATCTCCATCATCGCCTTTCTCTTTGCCGATATCGAGGGCAACATTCTCTTTATTCCCGAACTGCGCGAGCTCTTTCACCGCAATGACCTTGTGGTGGGGCATGCCCATATAGCCGTAGGCATCGGCCTGCTTTTTCTGGCGCTCTCCGTCATCGAACCTTTTGTCAAAGTTTCACGCCCCAAAGCGCTCTTTTTGACCACGGCTATCATCCTGATGGCCGCGGTACTCACGCTGAGCGGTTTTTCACAGGCCGGTTTCGGTCAGATCGATACCCAGCTGATGTGGCAGTTTCGCGCCTTTTTCGGATTCCTGTTTCTTACCGGCTTGGCAACATACTTCTTTTCCCTCTCTTTTTTAAAAGGGGCCACGCCTCTCGGGCTCTATCACCTGATCGGCTTTGTGTCAGACGGTATCGGCGGGCTGCTGCTGCTCTTTTTCGGGAGCTACCTCTACACGCTCATCGCTCAGGACTTTGTCGGCGGTTATCAGACCATCGTCTTCGGTTTTGTCACTGCCGTCGGGATCATTCATCTGATGGGGTTCCTCTTCAAAACACACGCGCACGCTTTTGCCCAGGCGGCTGTCACAGCACGCCTGCTCACGGCAGCGGGGTTTTTCGCACTCTATAAGATCGGGACACTCGGCTGGATCGCGCTTGCCATCTCTGCCGTTGATCTGCTCTTTGTGCTGGTCTACCTGCTCTATTTACAAAAGGAATCAAATGAGATCACTCTTTCTCGCTAGTCTCCTCTTCTCAGTAACACTGTCGGCGGATTATCATATCGGTGAAGGAGTGCCGGGCATTACCCCTGCCGATCGGTTCGGCAAAAAGTTCACCGTGTTTCAATGCGAACAGGGCAGGATCCTATCTGTCGGCTTCATAACCGATAAAGAGCTGCCTGCCTTTTTTGAAGAGCAATGAAGAGCTATATAAAAGGGCGCTTCAGCGGAAGTCTTGACAGTTCCGGGGAGGCCGGTCTCCTCAAGATCCTGCGCTGGAAACTGTTTAGCAAGCCCCCTTCGTCTCCTTCAGCTGTTATTCCCCTTGAGAGTTGTAACCACGCCGCAGCGCTGCAGCAGAAAGAGGATTTTATCTGTTGGCTTTCGCATGCCTCTTTTTTGATCCAGCTCGGAGGCAAACGGATCATCATCGATCCTGTTTTCGGCGATATCCCTTTTTATAAGCGCCGCATCCCCCTGCCATACGATCTCAAAACATTGGGCAAGATCGATTACCTTCTGATCTCGCACACCCATTATGACCATTTTGACGCCGCCTCTGTCAAACAGCTTAAAGCCCGGCACCCCTGCGCAATTGTTCCCCTGCAGGTGCGGCGCATGATTCACAAAACAGCCCCTTCGCTCTCCTGTCGGGAACTCGACTGGTATGAAAGCTATGACGATGAAGAACTTTCGATCACCCTTGTGCCGGCAAAGCATTGGGGACGGCGCGGTCTCTTCGACAAAAACCGCGCACTGTGGGGCGGCTTTATTCTGAAGCATGGCGGATTCTCCGTCTATTTTGCCGGAGACAGCGCTGCGGGGCCTCATTTTAAAGAGATCGGTGAGCGTTACGACATCGATGTGGCACTCATGCCTATCGGCGCCTACCGACCCGAGTTTATTATGAAACACAACCATCTCAATCCGCAGGAAGCCTACGACGCCTTCAAACAGCTTCGCGCAAAACTAATGATTCCCATGCATTACGGCACCTTCAAACTCAGCGATGAACCGCTTGACGAACCCCTTCAATGGATGCGCAGGATCGCCGAAAAACATCAAGAAAAGATTCTTTTTATCAGACCGGGGGAAGTACACGCTATCATCGCACAGGACTGAACCCGGTTGAAGCAGGACTATTTCAGTTCTATCTCGCCCTGTATATCCACGACAACGGGTTTCCCCAGTACCTTGTTGATGTGCAGCCTGATCTTTTGCAGCTGTGCATCTTGCAAAGCAGAACTGCTTCTGGCCCTGATATAGACGACAGGCACATTCCGGCTCAGATCCACCGAGGTGGTCTGGATGGAGATCGTTTTGTCGTCGAAGACAAGACTTTCGGAATTTTTAAGCTGTTTGAGGATCTTGTTCTGCTCAACGACCTTGGAAAATGAGATAATCAGGGGAATCGTAACGGCCACCAGAACCAGAGAGGTCCATACAATGCCCCTGGTAGCCCGCTTAACCGGTGCGAAGCCCAGTATCAGGAAGGTCAGTGCCGCCGCAAGTGTCATGCCGGCAAGGTTGGTCATAAAGAGGAGGAACGAGCCGTATACGATGTCGATGTCCCACCATCCGATACCGATACCCGTCACACTCAACGGCGGAATGAGGGCCACGGCAATAGCAACGCCCGCGAGGCTTTTTGCTATTTCAGACTTGGCATGGGCGTACGCCCCTGCAACGCCCGAGACGATCGCCACCATAAGGTCAAGAATGTTCGGATTTAACCGCCCTTTCATCTCATCGGTCAGAATGTTCAACGGCATTAGCCAGGTAAAAAGACAGGAGAACAGAAGTGCCGTCACGACGCCGACGAGGAGCGTAATTGCACTGCCTGTCAGCAGCTCCTTCTCACCCCGTACGACGCCCATCGCAAACGAGACGATAGGCGACATCAGCGGGGCCAGGATCATTGCACCGATGATGACCGGGACCGAGTTCTGGAAGAGACCTGTCGTCGCCAGAAGCGTGCTTAATATCATCAGCATGATAAAGATCGATGTGACGCTGCCACTTTGGCGCAGCGTCACAAAGAGCTCCTGGAAATCGTCTTCGGCGGCTCTTGGTAAAAACGGAATGGCTTCGCTGACCAGCATCGTGACCATCTCCCCTTTGGGAAGCGCCTGCACCCTTACCTTCTCTTTTTCTTCCTCAGTTGTCGACTCGGCAGGAATATCCTTGATATTTCTGCCGAGGTGAATGTGAACCGCATCCGACTCGACTTTCAGAGAGAGCAGACTCTCGGTGAAGAGCTGACCGTCTGCCAGATAGTCCATCGGGCGCTTGCCCGTGATCTCAAGCCCCGAAGATGCAATAAAACCGATACTTTGAGGCATATGTTTGAGAAACAGTTTCCTGAAAAAATAACTTACGAAGAGGTAGTACAGATAGGAGACGATGCTTGTAGGTGCCAGAATCAGCGCATGAAGCCTGCCATCGTGCAGGGTAAGATTCTCTTTCAGAAGATTACGGCTTACGCCGCCGATATTGTGTTCAAAGACCAAGATACCGGTTGCAGCCGTGGTCGTTATATTGCCTTTGGCAGTGGTGATCGTGTAGCCCTGAAACACGGGGTGAAAAAGGGAAGAGAAAAAAACGGCAATTTTTTTGATGATGCCCAGCCTGCTGTTCTCATCCCGGTTCATGCCGTGGACATTGCCTATGATGATACTTCCCAGAACCGGAATACCGTTACATTTGAGCAGATCGACAGAGGTCGCTTCTGCAGCGTCCAATGCATTGTCAACGGCTACTTCGGAGGTCGCTTCTGTAGCACCCAACACATCGTCAACGGCTTCGAAAGTATCTTTTGAAATACCGAAACTTCGGGTAGCATAGGGGCATTGTTCGTTGGGGAGGATACCCATCGCTATGGACGGTGCTGATGCGCTTACAAAAAGCTCCCGGATCTCATCGTCGGAGAGATAGAGCATGTAGAGTGCCCCTTCAGCGGGTGCCTTGAATTGGGCGAAAGCAACGGTTTCCGCCTTCATTTTGTACTGGGTGGCGATATACTCTACGATACTTTTCAAAAGTTCAGCGTCTGCAGCAGCTCCGACGAGCAGAATCACTCGGTCATACATGGGGACTCTTTTTTTACTACATCATACAGCAAAATACATGTGCATCGCAACTGTCTATTAAGTGGGTAGGTTATCTCTTCGAACGTTGACGCTTTCGGTACCAGAACTCTGCCCATTTTCTTGCCTCAATCAGAAGAAATACGCTCAAAGCCATCGCCAGTATATATCCAGCCGCTTCAGGATCGGGCAGTGAAGCGTGGAACCATTCGCCTGCGAAAAGGAGTATGCCCCCCTGCAGCACAATGCCTATAGAGATGCCAAGCCACAGGTAGGGACTGATGGTGAAGCTGACGCCCAAATGCCGCATAAACGGCTCATGCTCTTTCAACGACTGCAGACCATTGACCCAGATAGCGACGATCATTGCGCTAAAGACGGTCGATACGGCGGCATCATGACCGCGTGCCGTGAAGGTCGCATCATAGAGCCAGAGTCCGAGAAGTCCGATGATCACCGACGCGTAGAGCGTTCGCGCGATCTGCACCTTGTCAAAAAACTGGGCATCCGGTTTTCTGGGCTTGCGTTTCATGACATCGCCCTCCTCTTTGATAAATGGGAAGGTCTTGTCCAGGGCACTGTCGGCTACGATGTTGATCCAGAGGATCTGCAGCGCAGAGAGTGGCAGCGGGTACCCTAACAGTATGGCGCCGGAGATCAGGATGATCTCGTCGATGCTCGTCGATACGAGGAAATAGATCGATTTTCGGATGTTGTCGGCGATGATGCGCCCCTGGCGTATCGCCTCGATGATGACGGAGAGGTCATTGTTAAGCAGGATCATCTTCGCCGTCGCCTTGGCGGCCTCCGCGCCGCTTCCCATCGCGATGCCCAGATCGGCCGCCTTAAGGGCCGGGACATCGTTGGCCCCGTCTCCGGTAACAGCGACGATCTCACCCTGCAGCTGCAGCAGCTTGATGATACGGTATTTATGCTCGGGAAGCATGCGGGCCCAGACAGTGGTATTCAGGAGGCTTTCGCTGAGCATCTCGTCATCCATCCCGGCGATCTCCGGACCGCTCATGACCCGGTCGCCTTCGGTGTAGATGCCGACTTCTGCGGCGATGGCAGTGGCGGTCAGCGCGTTGTCGCCGGTAATCATCATGATGCGTATGCCCGAATGTTTCGCCGTTTCGACCGCCGCTTTGACATCCTCCTTCGGGGGATCGAGAAAACCGACCAGCCCGACGATGTCGATCTGCCATGTTTCGATATCGTCGCTTTCGTAGTTCCCGACACCCATGGCCAGCACCCGCAGCCCCTTGCGGGCAAAGTCGTCGTGGACCGCTTCGAGCTTTTCAAAATCTCCGCTGTTGCGGGCGAACTCCTTGAGTGATTCATAGGCCCCTTTGACGACGATCTTGTGCTCTTCGTGGATGATGTTCGCGCTTGCCATCAAACGGTACTTGGTATCGAACGGGTAGAAGCACGTACGCCGGAACTGTTCGCGTATCTCCTCGTAACGGCCGCCTAGCCATTGTGCTAGTGCCGTATCGATGGGATCTCCCTTGCCCTGTTTCGATTCGTTGGCCAGGGCGGCTGCGATCCTGGTAAAACTCTCATTGATGGCAAAGCTCTCTTTGACGATGAGTTTCCCCTTCGTAATCGTTCCGGTCTTGTCCGATGCGATGACCGTGGCGCTGCCGAGTGTCTCTACGGTCGGAAGGTAGCGCACCAGGACGTTTTTACGGCTGAGAGCCATCGCGCCGATGGTAAGGACGAGCGTCACGACGATGGGCAGCCCTTCCGGAATAGCCGAAACGATCTCTGCGATCAGAAGCATCGTAATGTCAAGAAGATCCCGGCCCTGAAAAAAGGCAATGATCCCGACGACCGCAATAATGGAGAGGGTCAGCAGAAGATGCTTTCTGGTATAGACGGCAAGCGCTTTGTTCAGGGGGCTTTCGGGCGACTCCTCCTGCGCTTTAGCTGCAATGGAAGCGAGATAGCTCTTCTGTCCGGTATAGACGGCAACTGCCGTGGCGCTGCCCCTGACGACAATCGTGCCCGACAGCGCCATGTTGTCCAGCTCGTAGGGCAGGGTCTCTTTCGGCAGGGTAATGGCGGCCTCTTTGGAAACAGGCAGCGATTCCCCGGTGAGCACCGATTCATCGATGTTCAGCCCCTGCACATTGATCAGCCTAAGATCGGCAGGAACAATGTCGCCCTCTTGCAGCATGATGATATCCCCGGGAACGATCTGCGATGAAGCAACAACCGATTCTCTGCCCCCGCGCAGGACGACAACCCTGCTTTCAGTCATCTTTTTTAATGCTTCGATGGAGGTCAGCGCTTTAAGCTCCTGCCAGAAGCCAAGGGCCGTATTGATACAGACGATCAGTGCGATCAGCAGCGCATCGACGGAACGACCGACGGAAAAAGAGATGAGCGATGCGGCGAGCAGGATCAGCACAAGCGGCGATTTCACCTGCCCGGCCAAAATAGAGAACCGGCTCACCTTGTGCTCTTCGAGGAGATTCCTGCCGAACTCTTTTTGGCGTCTTAAGACCTCATCGGACTTCAGCCCGTCGTGATCAGTTTCAAGCATATCAAGGAGCGCTCCGGCTTTCAATGAGTGCGCATTTTCAGGAAGTTTCATCGTTAACCTTCGCTATGTCGGCTGAGCTTGCTGTTTTGTTGACACTGCAGGTGACGGCCTGCAGGACCATACTCTGGGCAACTTCCTGATGCTCATGGACAAATGAGCGTATGCGCCGGTCTTTCAGAAGCGTTGAGTCGTCATTTCTGCCCGAGACGACAATGTTGGTGCCGGGTGCCAGATGAAAGACCGTTTCGACCAGCAGGGCCGTCTCTTCGTCCTTTTCGAGGGTAATGATGACCGCCATCGCGTTTTGCACATCGGCATCAAGAAGGATCTGCTGCTGGTGGGCATTGCCAAGAATAAAGGGGTCTCCGTTTACCCGGCTTTTTTCCACATAGTCCAGCTTGCTATCTATCGCTATGTAAAGCAGCCCCTGCGACTGTAATTTTTTGCACACCTGCCGGCCGAGGCTGCCGTAGCCGAGAACAACGATATGCCCGCTGGCTCCGGCACTTGAAAAAAGGGCTTGCCTATGCGAAGCGATGCGCACAAAACGGTCTGCTATCGCTTGAAGGTTCTTGATGATAAAAGGGGTCAGGATCATGGAAAAGACCACGGCGATGATCAGAGGCTGGTTGATCTCCTTGGTCGTAATGCCGCCGATCCGGGAGAGTTCAAGCACCACGAACGAGAACTCCCCTACCTGCGACAGGGCAATGGCACTTTTAATCGCGTTGGATGCCGTCGTAAAGAACATAAGCATCGAAAAAACGATTACCGTTTTGAACACCATCACCGCCGCCATGATGGCCAGAATCTCAAAAAGATGCGAGGAGAGGAACTCAATGCTGATCTGCATGCCGACCGTGACAAAAAAGACACCGAGGAGCAGATCCCTGAAAGGGGTCAGATCGGCTTCTATCTGATATTTAAAGGGGGTTTCGGCCAGAAGCATCCCGCCGATAAATGCGCCCAGGGAGTAGGAAAAACCGAAATGGTAGGCTGTATAGGAGGTGGCTATGGCAATAAGCAGCACCGAACCTATGAAAAGCTCATGCGAGCGAGCACCAAACACAAAGGCCAAAAAGGGGGTGATCAGGTATTTTCCGGCAAAGATCAAGATAGTCAGAACCAGGGCCGCACTAAGAAGCGTGTTCGCGAGTACGGTCTCCATAGCGAGCTCTGTTGTTGTAAAGAAGGTGATCATCAAAAGAATCGGGATGACGGCAAGGTCCTGAAACAGAAGAATGCCGAGAACGATACGGCCGTACTCTTGCTTGATCTCCCGGGTTTCGTTCAGAATTTTCAGAACAATGGCCGTCGATGAGAGCGCCAATGCGCACCCGATGATGATGGCTGTCGTAAGCGGGAGCACAAAGAGGTAGAAGGAGATCACCGTAAAAAACAGGGAGCTTAGAACAACCTGCAGCGTTCCCAGCACAAAGACCTCTTTTCCGAGCGCTTTAAAGTTGCCGATCGAGAATCCGAGGCCGATGGTAAACATCAAAAAAGCGATACCGAACTCAGAGACGTCGTAGAGCGTCTGCAGGCTGGTTTCCCGCAAAGAGAAGAGGTAGGTAACAAGCGCCCCGGCTATAATGTAGCCGATGATCGGCGGGAAGTCATATTTTTTCAAAACAGTGTTGATGACAATGGAAAGCAGAGCGGTGATGAGTAAGATCTGCAATATCGCTTCCATACCGTGCCCTTCAGTAATGTCAGAGGTTTACTGATATAATAACCTAAATTGCCGAGATTCCGGTGCCGGAAAAGGTCAAAAACATCTCGTTTGATTTTTCCCGGAATATAAAGAACACTCCAATATAAAGGGAAGTTTCCGACAATGAACGACAAGCTGCTCGAAGTACTGGAAACCCTTAATTACCCGACAATCGTCGTTGATTCCGACAACACGCCGCTTTGGGGCAACCGGAAGTTTTTGAGACTGCAGGGGATCAGCGGAAACAACCGGCTTGAGAAGACAGAGCTCCGGTATAAGATCAGAGAGGTGCTGACGGACGGACTCAGAAGCGGGGAGTTGAACTTTGAAAAAAAGGGGAAGCACCACTATTTTCAACCGATACGCTCCCTCCTGAAGACGGAAGAAAAAAAGCAGGCCGTGATCACGCTCTTCGATATCTCCAAACGAAAGCAGTTTCAGGCCGAGCTCTTGGCCAGACAGGAGATGTTTGAAAAGCTCAGCGAATATCTGCCCGAGGGGATCGTTTTATGCCATGAAACCATTGTCTACTCCAACCCGGCATTTGAGAAGCTGATCGGATACGGCGGCAGCGAACTGCGTTCCAAAACACTGGAAGAGCTCATCAGCCCTTCACAGCAGCCGGCGATGAAGAAGGAGTTCCAACAGCTGCTGTTAAGGGAAAAATCCAAGCTCGTATCCACCTTGCAGCTCACTGCAAAAAGTGGGGAAAATATTTGGGTCCGCATCAAGAGCAGCCTGCTCCTGCAAGGGGGGAAAAAACTGTTTCTGACTATCATTACGGATATCACCGAAGAGCGATCCGAGATGCAAAGGTTGAGCAAACTGGCCAATATCGATACGCTTACAGGTATTTATAACCGCAGAAAGTTCGACGAACTTCTGCTGATCGAGTACAAACGGGCCAAACGCTACAGCCGTCATCTGAGCGCACTCTTTTTCGACATTGACCACTTCAAGAAGATCAACGACAGCTATGGGCACGATATCGGTGACGCGGTTTTGAAAGAGCTGGCCCGACTGGTGCAGTCGCACATGCGCGAAACGGATGTTTTCGCACGTTGGGGCGGGGAAGAGTTTGCCATCCTGCTTCCGGAAACAAGTGCTGAGAATGCGATGCGGTTTGCAGAGCATCTTCGAACAAAAGTAGAGGCATTTTCATTTACGACAGCTGGTACCGTTACAATGAGTATCGGCATTACGCTGCTTCATAAAAAAGAGCAGGTCGACACATTTTTGAAACGGCTGGATCAGGCCTTGTATAAGGCGAAAAAAGAGGGGAGGAACCGCTCGGTTCTTCTCTGAAACAGCCGCTCTTGCGCTACGCCCCGATCTTGTCTCTCGGTCCGCGTCTGGCCTTGACAGGCCCGACCGGATTGACGTTTCGTTCGATGTAGTCCATTATCTTGCCGGCAATATCGATGCCGGTGGCTTTCTCGATCCCTTCAAGCCCGGGCGATGAATTGACTTCCATTACCAGCGGCCCCCGTTCAGAGAGGATCATATCGACGCCGCAGACGCCCAGCCCCATTGCCTTGGCCGCGGCGAGCGCCGTCGCTTTCTCTTTGCGCGAGAGCTTGTGCACGGTAGCGCTTCCGCCCTGATGGAGGTTGGAACGGAAATCCCCTTCTGCGCCCTGGCGTTTCATCGCACCGACAACTTCACCGTCAACGACGATGGCGCGGATATCCGCACCGCCCGCCTCTTCAATATACTCCTGGACCAAAAGATTGACGTTCATGCCGTAAAAAGCGTCCAGTACCGATTTGGCCGCCTTTTGTGTCTCTACCAGAACCACACCGACCCCCTGGGTCCCTTCGAGGATCTTCAGGACCAGCGGTGTACCACCGCTGAGCTTGATAATATCTTTGGCATTCGATTTATTCGAAGCAAAGACTGTCTTGGGCAGGTCTACGCCGTGCTGAGAGAGGATCTGAAGGCTTCTTAGCTTGTCGCGAGAACGCGATATGGCCAATGAACCGGCGACACTGAAGGCCTTCATCATCTCAAGGTGGCGTACCATTGCCGTGCCGTAAAAGGTGCGGCTCGCGCCGATACGCGGGACAATGGCATCGGGCGCCTCGAGCATCTCACCGTTGTAGTTGATATGCAGCTCGCCTTTCTGGATCTCGATACTGAACTTGAGGTAATCGAGAACACGAACGTCCCAGCCTCTTGCTTTTGCGGCTTCTACGAGTCTTCGTGTTGAGTAAAGCGAAGCCTTTCGGGAGAGAATATAGACTTTCATTGCAGTTGTGCCTTTTGTTTTTTTGATGATTGATAGGTCAGCCCGACATCAACGACAAATCGGCCTTCCAGAAACTTTCTGCCGATAAGCATCGGGTATTTCATATTTTTACGGTCGGTGAGCGATAGCTCGGTCTCATATTCCTGACCGAAGAGCCGCAGCGTCGTCTTAATGAAGATCCGCTCCTGTATCGCCCCGTTCGAACTCTTGACATGCCGGATCTCATGCACGGGCATCATGATCTCTTTGTCATGATAATCAGGATGGGAATCATCAAGAAGCCTGAAGTGGACGGTGCCGTCATCACCTATGCGGATTTCGTCGCAATGGATGGAACACGAATAGGCACCGGTGTCGATCTTTGCATCAATATCGAAAAATTTCAGGTCGGGAAGGGAAACAAGCTCGTTACGGCCGATAGTTAGTTTTTTGATCTCTAAAGCCTTGTCGATAGAATTATGTTAATATTCTACACTATAATTAATACAAATCGCTTACAAAACTGTCACTTGTTAAGGCCTATATGAAAGAGCAACTGTTACAGATCTGCGGTATCGACATCCCGGCAGGCTGTATTAAAAACATCGAAATCGAACTTCCAAAACTCTACAACCTTCCGACATCGATCCCCGTTCAGGTACTGCGCGGCAAAAAGAGCGGGCCTACCGTGTTTATCAGTGCCGCGATCCACGGGGACGAACTCAACGGCATCGAGATCATACGGCGGCTCAAAAAGCTGGCTGTGTTAAAAAAGATCAAAGGGACACTGATACTCGTGCCGATTGTGAATGTGTACGGGATCAATACGCTCTCGCGCTATCTCCCCGACCGAAGGGATCTCAACCGCAGTTTCCCCGGTTCGACAAAGGGCTCGCTCGCGGCGCGGATGGCAAAGCTCTTTTTCGATGAGATCGTCAAAAAGTGCGATTACGGCATCGACCTGCATACCGGCGCGATTCACCGTTCGAACCTGCCTCAGATCCGTACGAACACGAAGAATGAAGAGACACTGAAGCTGGCCAAGGCTTTCGAAGCCCCTGTCATCCTCCATTCCGAGGTCAGAGACGGTTCGCTTCGTGCTGAGGCCCAGGAGAACGGCGTGCCTATACTGCTTTACGAGGCGGGTGAGGCCCTGCGTTTTGACGACACCTCGATCATGATCGGGGTGAAAGGCATTGTTAATGTCCTCAGGGCGTTAGAGATGCTCCCTCAAAGCGTCAAAAAACAGCACAAGACCCCGTTGATCTTCAGAGACAGCAGCTGGGTGCGTGCTTCGGAAAGCGGCATGCTGCGGACCGTTAAAGCCCTTGGCGATGCAGTAAAAAAGGGCGAGATCATCGCCTTTATCGACGAACCGCTCGGCGACAACAGCTTTGAGATGCGGGCCTCTTTCGACGGTATCATCATCGGCAAGAGTCAGATTCCCCTGGTTCAGGAGGGTGACGCCGTCTTTCACCTCGCCGCTTTCGAAAATCTGGAAGCCGCCGAAGAGCGGATCGAATATTTCCAGGAGCATGCCATTACCCGCAGCGATATTATAGGCTTGAACGACGAACATACGATCGAGTAGAATCTTCGCCGTCTCCACAGGAACAGTCCCGAACCGTTAGAGATACTTTGCTCTTTTTTTGTACCATAAACAATCGTAAAAGCATTTTCCGGAAAATGCAAAAAAAAAGAGTATAGTTCCATTCTATATTCATTAACGGGCAGGGAATGAAAGAGCATAATTTGACGAAGCCGCAGCTTGCCGAGGCGATCAGGACATACGAAGAGAGTCTGGCCCTGGAGCCCTATCAGGCCGAGCTTGTAAAGCTGCAGCAGCATATTGAACGCCACAACCTCAAACTCATCATCATCTTTGAAGGCCGTGATGCGGCAGGCAAAGGAAGCGTCATCGGCAGCGTAAGCCGCTATATGAACCCGAAACACTACCGTATCGTTGCCCTGGGGCGTCCGACCGAAGAGGAACGTTCGCAGTGGTACTTCCAGCGCTATATCAAACATTTTCCACACGGTGGCGAAGTCGTGCTCTTTGATCGCAGCTGGTACAACCGTGCCATGGTCGAATCAGTCTTCGGCTTCTGCACGCAGGAGGAGCATGCGCTTTTTATGAAGCATGTCGTGCCGTTTGAAGAGTCCCTGATCGATCAGGGCACCCTGCTGGTCAAACTCTATTTCAGCGTCAGCAAGGTGAAGCAGGCGATACGTTTTGAACAGCGCCGCAGCGACCCGCTTCGCCAATGGAAACTCAGCGAGATCGACCTGCAGGCGCAGAGCATGTGGGATCAGTTCACGCAGGCAAAATACAATATGCTCAAACAGACCAATACCGCCAAGGCGCCTTGGCACATCATCCGTTCCAGCGACAAGCACAAGGCCCGTATGGAGACGATGAAACTGATTTTGAGCCAGATCGATTACGACGGGCGCCACCGGACACTTGAGTTCACACCGGATCCGAAGACCGTCTTCACTGCCGAGGCCGAACTGGCCCTGATGGAGAAACAGCGTATCGAAAGAGAGGCAAGAGATGAGTAACACACTCAAACACTTTCAAGGGTTTCTTGACACGCTTAAACACCTTATCCGCAAGCCTTCCGTTGTCGGCGCCGAACACCCTTTTTTTCTCTCTTTAAAACGCGAACTCGACGAGATCGGGGTTAAAACGACCCTTTACGACGGCTTGCTCGTGGCAGAGGGCAGCGAGCCCAACCGCGGTATGCTCTCGGCACATATCGACCGCCACGGGCTGATCTGCACCGGGCCGAACGAGTTTCAGTACGCCGCTTTTATGACACAGAACCGCGCCGATCTTACCGGGGATTCTGTCTCCGAACAGACCTACATGGTCATCGCCGAACGCTTCAAGCAGCAGTCCGTACTGGCCTATGAGCCCTGGTCGGGAAGCTATCTGGGAATGGGCACCATCGACAACGCCTACATCTGCGAACGCCGTAAAAACCTTGTCTTTGAGGTCAAAGGGCTTGAGCACCTGCTGCCGGGAACACCGGTCGCCTTTGTCGACACCCTGACGCATAAAAGCGGTCTCCTATCGGCCCAATTGGACAACGTCTTCAGCGCCGCCGTGATCGTCTATCTCTACCGCCGCGGGTACCAGGGGACAGCCTTTTTTACCGCCCAGGAAGAGGCGGGGCGGAGCTGGCGTTTCCTGCTTGAGTGGTTCCAGCGTTTCAATACCAATACCGACAGACTGCTGGTGCTTGACACCAGTCCCTATCCGAGCAGAGAGCATGCGGAGCATCAGCATATCGTCCTGCGCCACCGCGATGCCAATGCCGTATTTGACTCCCCGCTGACCAGAGAGATCGAGCAGCTGTGCGCAGAATTGGATATCAGCTACAGTTTCAAAGACAGTTACCTTGAGGAGGCAAATCAGAAGCTCTCGGATGCCGGCATGAAAAAAAGCTCGCTGGGAAGCACCGAGATGGGCAGGATCATCGTTGCCAGTGAAGGGATGATCCAGGGGACGACCCTGCAGATTCCGACGACCGGTTATCACACCACATCTGAAACGGTCTCGGTCGATGCGGTCGGAAAGATGCTCGAACTGCTCAAAGCCATGTATATCGACAAGCCTTACAGCCATTTAATGCTGTTTGACAGGCCGTGAAAAAACAGTATAATCCTGCAAAATTTCATCAAGGAAACACCATGTTCAAAAAAACACGTACACTACTCTTTGCCGCCCTGCTTGCACTTGGCTTTATCGGCCTCTCTATCAATGCCGACGAGATGAAATGCGGCGCCGGCAAATGCGGTGCGTCTATGTCTAAAGAGATGAAGGTCAAAGGGTGCGACTGCAACGACTGCCCGAACCCGGACTGTGCTGCCAAAAAAGACCCTAGCAAGCCATGCGACTGTCCCAAAGATGCCAAAGGCAGCATGAAATGCGGCGCCGGAAAGTGCGGCACTAAGTAATACTTTTTAGAGCCTCTGCTTCTGGAGGCTCTAAATTTCTCCTCCCTCTTACCTTCACACCTCATGAAGACAAACCAAAAAATAGATTGCAACAGAACAGATAAAGCAGTACAAAACATCTGAATGGTTCATACAGTGCCAATAGGTTCGGGTTCTGAAATACCGATGTGCGGAAATCATCGCATCATCATAGGCAAAAGGTACCCTTAATAGCGTTCATTATAGTATGTAATATTGTTGCAAATAACAGCTGTATACGACTGTTGTCCGCTTAAGTATAGCGCGTGAGATATCCTTTCCATACGAAGTCCGAAGGAGATCTTTTGACTAAACTGTTTATCGTGGTCCTGAGCTTTCTCTTCGGGATCGCACAAGGGCATAGGGACTCTATAACGGCTACGGGAAAGTGAGTATCGACCAGAAGACCGCCCTTGTGGTGAACTCACAGGTGGTTTTTGCTTCGGTACTGCCATATCATTACGATGGAGAATGGCGTCAAAATGCCTCTGGCAGCGGATGTGTCGAAGATTGGTTCCCAAAAAAAGGTGAAACTATCGCCTGGCCCCAGAAAGGTCAAAAAAAGGAGTAGAGGTCATGTCGAAAATATTTATACCAAAATTTCTCTTCATCGCGTTGACGAGTTTGATGATCTATGCATCATCTTATGCTGAAAATTCTGATACGAAAGTACAAAATCACAATGCGGCAGCAGAGCTGGAGCACTTTGTCAAACAAGGGGCAGAATTGATTGCTGAAAAGGGGGATAAGGCGTTTGATGCATTCCGGCAAAAAGGAGGTAGATGGTTCCATGATGACCGATATCTATTTGTATGGGATATGCATGGATTACGATACGTATACCCGCCGGACAGAAGTCGTGAGGGAGATCAGGTACATGGACTTTTAGATATAGATAATAAACCGATCGGAAAGTTGATGGTCAACATAGCCTCATCGAAAGAGGGGAGAGGATGGATCCATTACCGTTGGACAAAACCCGGGCAACTGACTCCAAACTGGAAAAGTACCTATGTGATGAAGGTGCAGAGTCCTTCAGGCAAAGCGTATATTATTGGAAGCGGTGCCTATAACATGCCTGTACAAAAATCATTTGTGGTGGATACTGTTGACTCTGCAGTAAAACTGATCGAGCGTGAAGGGGTAAAAGCGTTAGATACGCTCAGGGACAGGCGGAGCCAGTATATTTATCAGGATACGTATCTCTTTGCCATTGCAGAAGGTGGCGTAGAACTGCTAAATGCGGCCTTTCCAAAACTGGAAGGCCGGAATGTCCTCGATTACAAGGATACCGACGGCAATTATTTTGTAAGAAAGTTTTTCAACGTGGCCGGAAACAAGGGGCATGGATGGGTGAATTACCTGTGGCCAAAACCCGGAGATGCTGAAAGATCACATAAATCAACCTATGTCCGAAAAGCAATGATGGAGGGCAAAATGGTTGTTGTCGGTGCCGGGTTGTATCTGGATTAGGAACGGCAAAACCAGCAGTCCAGCTTCAATATAGGAGGTGGTGCCGGTGACGCCGGCAAGGCCGCTAAGCATGGTGGAAGCATTGAGCAGCACGATGTAGAGCATCGTCATAAAGGTTGTAAATCCGGCTGTTATCTCGGTCTTGACATCTGTTTTGTACTCTTGAAGTTGAAAAAGGTTAATGCTTTAATCTTGCAGCCGTATCTCTGTTTTTTTAGAGATTCTGCAGCAGGGTTAAAAACTGCTCTCCGTAACGCTCGAACTTCACCTCGCCGATGCCGCCGACGAGCAGCATCGCCTCTTTGCTCTGCGGCCGTATGGCGGCCATCTCTTTGAGCGTCTTGTCGCCGAAAACGATATAGGCGGGTACTCCCTGCTCTTTTGCGATCTCCTGACGCAAGTCACGCAGTGCGTCAAAAAGCCCGGCATCATAGTCGAACATCTCGGGTGCCGCTTTCCTGACGAGCTTCTCTTTGACGTTGAGGCGGTCGCTGCGGATCAATACGGCCTGCTTCCCTTTCAAAATCTTGAGTCCGATTTCGCTGAGAAGCAGTCCCTGATGCTCATTGACGGCCAGCGCCTCGACTTCCAGCAGGCGGTCAATAATGACAAACCACTGTTTTTTGCTGAGCTTCTCCCCCACCCCGTAAACCGAGAGCGTGTCATGGCCGTTTGCGAGGATCTTCTGCTCACGCGAGCCCCGAAGCACATCGATAAGGTAGTTTTTGCCGAAAGACTGACCCGTACGGTAGACGGTAGAGAGGAGCATCTGCGCCTCCGTCGTGATGTCGCGCTTGTCATGGTCGGGTTCAAGGCAGTTGTCGCACTTGTCGCCGCAGGCCTCCTGCTCATCGTTGAAATAGGCGGCAAGCTGCTGGTGGCGGCACCCCTCGCTCGTCGCATAGCGTTGTATCGTTGCAAGTTTCTGCAGCAGATGGGCTTTGTACCCCTCGTCCTCGTTCATCTCGACGAAACGCTTCTGCTGGATGCTGTCGGCCGCACTGAAAAGCAGGACCACATCGGCATGGTCGCCGTCACGCCCTGCCCGTCCGATCTCCTGGTAGTAGTTTTCCAGGGTCTTTGGCAGCGACATATGTACGACAAAACGGATATTGCTCTTGTCGATCCCCATCCCGAAAGCGATGGTGGCCACAATGATCTTAACCTCGTCATGGACAAAGTCATGAAAGACGCTGTTGCGCTCTTCTGTCGGCATCCCGGCATGATAGGCCGCCGCCGCGTACCCCTTTTTCTGAAGGTGATGGGCGATCGTTTCGACGTTCTTGCGCGAAAAGGCGTAGATGATCCCGCTCTCGCCCTTATGGTCATCCAGAAAATCGGTAAGCTGGTCATAGCCGTCTTTGATGCGGTGGCGCGCCGTGATCTGCAGGTTCTCTCTGAAGATCTTCCCCTGCAGAAGAGTCGCGTCATGCAGCCTTAGCAGGCGGACGATGTCCTCGCGGACATGCTCGGTGGCTGTTGCGGTAAAGGCGGCGACGCTCACATTCGGAAAGTAGTCGCGAAGCTGCGAAAGCGCCCGGTAGTCGGCGCGGAACTCATGCCCCCACTCGCTGATACAGTGGGCCTCGTCGATAACGAAATAGTTCAGTTTGATCTGCGAAAGGATATTGCGCATGCCGTCGGTATTGAGCCGTTCGGGCGAAAGGTAGAGAAAGTCGATCTCGCCCGCATAGAGGCGGCGGATAATGTCGCCGCTCTCTTCGGAACCCTGCATCGACGAAAGCATCTCGGCGCGCATCCCCTGCGCTTTAAGGCTCTGGACCTGGTCGTGCATCAGTGCAAGCAGCGGCGAGATGACAACGGTAGTCCCCTCCATCAACAGGGCAGGAAGCTGGTATGAGAGCGATTTTCCTCCGCCCGTAGGCAGGATCATCAGCAGGTCTTTTCCCGCCAGTATGGTGTCCACGGCCTCTTCCTGCAGGGCCCGAAAGGCCTTGTGGCCGAACTGCGACTGTAATACTCTGTACTTCTCTTCCCGGCGGTCTGTTTGCGGCATCTACTCTTCTTTTGAATTCTTCTTCAAATAGTAGCAGTTTTTTGACAGGAAGAGATTTTAATAGGGCATTACGGCACGGTTTTAAGCAAATTTACTGAAATCGAGGGTCTTATGCTATTCGGACTCTTTTGAATATTTTTTGACAGTAGTTTGTCACTACTGCCGGAATTAATGTCTTGACGCATAAAACATAAACTGCTTTGACATCATCTTTAGCGATCAAACTGACACGCACAGAAGAAACAGAGCGCCTCTCTTCTTTCCCTCAAGATTTCTTCGCTGGCGCGACAGAGAAGAAAGGTTGAATCAGTGACAATAGTTACTTGTTGCAAATTCATGACTTTATTTAAATTAGATTTGATAGAGGTTATGTCAGTTTTCTTCTTTGCTTGCACAAAGTAGAAAGCTAACGGTAAAGAAGAAAGTGCAAAGGCGGGTTTAGTCACTTTCAAATGTATCTTATACTCGGAGTCACGAAACCTTCCGGCATCATTCACTGTACCAAGACGCAGCCATTGTCAAGAGATGTCATACTTTATTAAAAGCGCAAGCTTTTTCATTCAGCTCAATGCATCACTGCTGCCGAAATTAATGTCATGACGCATAAAAGAACAACTGCTTCAACCGACGAACTGCTTTAAAAAAGTGTCAACTTTAGAGAGACGGTTGATGCGCACAGAAGAAACAGAGCGCCTCTCTTCTTTCCCTCAAGATTTCTGCTCTGGCGCGACAGAGAAGAAAGGTTGAATCTGCGACACTGACTGCCTTTTGCAAGTTCACGACTTTGTTTGAATTGGATTTGATAGTAGTGTTGTCAGTTTTACGACTCGGCATTTAGTGCCTCCCTGCATAGGGCTTTAGCCTTTTATCTTCTTTGCACCCCAGGGCATCCTCTCTTGCTACGCAATTCACCTAGTCTTGCACAAAACAAGGGTACCGCTTTTGCGCAGCAAAATGTTTCTCTGAAAGCAGAAAGCTAACGATAAAGAAGAAAGTGCAAAGGCGGGTTTGGTCATATTAAAAAGTATCTTATACTCGGAATCACGAAACCCTCCTGCTTCATTCACTGTACCAAGACGCAGCTATTGTAAAGAGATGTCGTACTTACTTAAAAGCGCAAGTTTTTTTATCCAGATCAATCGTTACCGCTTTTGGAATCACTGTTCTGACGAAAAAATATGAACTGCTTCAGCTAACGCACTACTTTTGAAAAAGTGTCATCTTTAGCGAGCCAGCTGATACGCACAGAAGAAATAGAGCGCCTCTCTCTTTTTCCTCAAGGTTTTCTCTCTGGCGCAACAGAGAGAAAAAGTTGAATCTGCGACAGAAACTGCCTTTTGCAAGTTCCGACTTTTTTGAATTAAATTTGATAGTAGGATGTTACTTTTTTCGTTTGCACCCCAGGGCATCCTCTCTTGCTACGCAATTCACCTAGTCTTGTCCAAAGCCTACGTCGGTACTGCGTACATCGACTCTGGTTCCGAACCTACAAAAGCCAAGCAGTTGGCTTTTACTTAACGGTTCTCACCTAATGAAAAAAGAAAAGGACAAAGGCGGGTTTAGTCACTTTCAAAAGTTTCTTATACTCGGAGTCACGAAACCCCTCCGGCATCATTGACTGTACCAGGACGCAGCCATTGCCAAGAGATTTCATACCTCCCTGAAAGCGTCAGCTTATTCAAGAATCTCATCTTTAGCTAGCAAGTTGATATGCACAAAAGTATAAAACGCCTCTCTTCTTTCCCTCAAGATTTCTGCTCTGGCGCGACAGAGAAGAAAGGTTGAATCTGTGACACTGACTGTCTTTTACAAGTCCACTATTTTTTAAATTGGATTTGATAGTAGGGTGTCACTTTTTCTTCTTGCTCGCTCAAGAAGAAAACCTAACGAAAAAGAAGAAGAGCAAGACCCTTCGGCCAATAGTCACTGTTGAAACGTTCACCTGTCAACCGGTGGCATTCCGTCACTACTGCCGGAATTAATGTTCTGACGCACAGGAAACATAGACTTCTAAGGAATATTGAATTGTCTTGTATATTGGGATTTCAGCACCGATCATTATCAGGCTAAAAGTCTTGACCAACCCATGCATTCGCTCCCTGTAAACAAACCGTCTACCTCTTTGCGATATAATGAAAAAAACAGAAGGAGCTTTTATGAAAGTTGCTGTTCCCGTCAAAGACGATTCCCTCACCTTCTTCGGCAATGCCGGACATGCCCCCTATTTTGCCATCTACGGAATCAATGGTGCCGGTATGTTCAAAGCCTTCAAGTTCGAAGAGCTGCGCGCCAATCCCCGTACCGATATTGACCATGAACATGACGAAGGCGATCACCACTGCGCTCATGGACATGATGATGAAGAACACGCAAAAGAGCACTATGACATGGCTAAAACGCTTGAAGACTGCAACTATCTTGTTGCCAAGCGCGCTTGCAAGAACACTGCTGCCGCAATGCTAAACTACGGCATCACCATCGTAAAATACAGCGGCGATGCGACCAAGACAGATGCCATCCTTCCGGGTGTCTCTAACCAGCTGGTCTAACCATGGCTGAGCAGACGATTCTCCCCTTTATCAGCCCTTTTCAAAGCGTCGTTATCGGTACGGTCGATGCCGAGGGGCTCCCTTTTTCTTCCTATGCCCCTTTTGTCCATTACGACCACCGGTTTTATATCTTTATCAGCGATATCGCTACGCATGCCAAAAACCTCAAACGCAACAAAAAATCATCGCTCTTCTTTATCGAAGACGAGTCTCAATCCGCCAATATCTTTGCCCGAAAGCGGATCTCGCTGCAGTGCGCTTCAGCACTGATACCGAGAGACGCTGCGCTGTTTCCAGTGGTCATGGACCGTTTTTCGGACAAATTCGGAGAGGAGATGGTCTCGATGCTGATGAAGATGGCCGACTTCAACCTCTATGAACTGGCGGCCTTTACAGGCGAAGCCACCTTCGGTTTCGGTGAAGCCTACCGCGTCGGCGGTGAGTATATGGAGAGTCTGCTGCCCCGCCAGGGCGGAAGCGGGCATAAATAATAACGTTTAAAACAGTATCGTTATTACGTTATAAAAAAATGACTTGGATAAAATCAGAGCTGATCGATAGAGAGTTTTAAATGGTCGGAGTGACTGGATTCGAACCAGCGGCCCCAAGTCCCCCAGACTCGTACTCTAACCAAACTGAGCTACACCCCGACGCTTTGCAGGCAGTAATTCTAACCTGCCTATTCTTAATCAAAAGGTAAAAACAGTCCTTAGAGTGCACTTATCGACGGGGCAAAGGCCTTTGTATTGACCTGGACACTCTGGCCGATCTCAAAATATGTGGCTTCTGCCTCATCAAGCACCACCTCGACGATCTGCTGCCCGATAGCGACCACGGCGATATGGATGACGTCGGCCTTGATAATGTCAAGCAGTTCGCCCGTGAGCGAGAACTTCTGGCTCCCCTGCGTCTTTAACAGCACCTGCTTCGGCGTCCCGTCCTGCACTATTTTGCCCTGGTTGATCATCACCACCCGATTGGCAAGGCGGTAGATCTCACTCGGGTCGTGGCTGACCATGATTGTCGTCGTGCCAAACTCCTTGTGCAGGGTCAGGATGTCGTGCTGCAGCTTTGTCCGCATCGCCGGATCAAGCGCGGAAAGCGGCTCGTCCATCAGCAGGAGTTTCGGCCTTTTCATCAGGGAACGGCAGAGCGATACCCGCTGTTTCTGGCCGCCGCTGAGCGTGTTCGGAAGACGCTCTCTCAGCTCCGAAAGTTCCGTCAGCTTGAGAAGGTGGGCAGCCAGGGCTTTGTCCCTGTTCACATAGAGCAGATTTTCCTCAACACTCATATTGTCAAAGAGCGCATAGTCCTGAAAAACGAACCCTATCCCCCGTTTTTGCGGCGGCAGAGACACTTTGGCTCCGAGCCACTCTTCGCCCGAGACAAGGATCCTGCCCGAGGCGCTTTCCAGACCGGCGAGAATACGAAGGAGTGTGGTCTTGCCGCTGCCGCTCTGGCCGGCCAGCGCCACAAAATCATGCTCTTTGATGCCAAGGCTGACATCCAGATCCATTGCCCCGGAGCTTCCGAGAAGTCTCTTCTGAATAGCGAGTTCGATCATTATGCCACCCCGATGCGTCTGTTGTGCCGCGCATTAAAAAGATAGACGCTAAGCAGTACCGCAAAACTCAGCGCCAGCATGATGCCGCTGTAGATATGTGCCATGCCGTAATCCATCACCTCGACAAATTCATAGATGGCCACAGACGCCACTTTCGTCTCGCCCGGAATAGAACCGCCCACCATCAGCACCACGCCGAACTCGCCTACAGTGTGGGCAAAGGTGACGATAAGCGCTGTCATAAGGGCGGGTTTGATGTTGGGAAGGGCCACACGCAACAGGGTCAGCGCCCTGCTCTTGCCCGCGATGTACGAGGCCTCGAGCATGTTTTTGTTCAGCGACTCGAAACCGCCCTGCAGCGGCTGCACCATAAAGGGGAAAGAGTAGAAACAGCTGGCAATGACCAGACCGGTAAAGTTGAAGACCAGTTTGATGCCGAAGGTCTCTTCAAAAAAGGCCCCTATCGGCGAGTTTTGCGAGAGGGCAAAAAGGATGTAAAACCCAAGAACCGATGGCGGCAGTACGATCGGCAGCGATGCAACGGCTTCGATAAAGGGTTTGCAGCGGCACTTCGTCTGAGAGAGCCACCAGCTGACCGGCAGCGCAACAAGAAAGAGAATGGCGGTCGTGATGGCCGCCAGTTTAAAGGAGAGAAGAAAAGGCTCCATATCCAGAGTCATAGGCGCTTCCAGCTGCTTGTGAGATCGGTCATACCGGCCTGATAGGGGCTGCTTGTCACAATGGCGTCAACCCCGGTTCGGGCATAGTCTGCGACATTGTCCCTGTTGATCCCTCCGGCCGCGATGATCGCAGCCTGCGGATGGTACTCGCGTTTATAAGCGACGAGGGCGCTCAGGGATTCGGGCACGCTTTTGTCCATCTGGATCACATCGGCACCGAGATCCAGCATACGCTTCGCATCCTCAAGCGTCTCCGATTCGACCACCAGCTTCTTCTCGACACATCTCTTCTTGATCAGCGGCAGCGCCGCTTCGAACGCCGCCGCGTCCGGGTAGAGGGCGCGGTGGTTGGGAAAGATCAGCACCGATTCCGAGAGACCCAGCCTGTGCGGCAGTATGCCGCCGATCAGCAGGGCCCGGATGGAAAAACGTTTGGTAAAAGGGAAGCTCTTGCGGGTCACCAGGATTTCGCAGTCGGGGTTGACCGCACGGGCGCTTCGCACCATCGCGTCGGCGTAGCTTGCCATCCCGCAGGCGTACTCCAGCAGGATCTGGCAGAGCCGCCACGCCTGGTGAAGCGCTTGTCCATCGCCCTGAAGTCCCAAAAGCACGCCCCCTTTTTCCACCACAGTGCCCGATGCAGATTTCGATCGCACCTCGCACCCCAGCAGTTCGCCGATACGGGCCGCCTCTTCGGTACACGCCGCCACGATCCTGTTGCGCGTAATGATACTCAATACGGCGTTCTGCTCCTGAGGGGCGAGCAGGTGGGTCGTCAGGTCAAAATAGGGAAGGTCCTCGCGGATATACTCCCATAGTTCATGGTCGGAGAGCGGGTTCATGCAAGAACCTCCAATATAGAGAGTTCGCTCGATTTGATCAGCGCGACGATCGTATCGCCGACCCTCAGCTGCATCTTCAACGCGGAGTCGCGGGTAATGATGCTCTCGAGCAGATGCCCGGCAAAATTGAACTTGACGCTGCAGAGCAGCGTGCCCATATCGATGCGTTCGATCGTCACGTCAAGCTGGTTGGAGATGCTCAGCATCGGGTTTGCCTCTTTTGCCAGCGCGATGTTCGTCGCTTTGGCACCCAGGAGAACCTTTGTGCCGACACCAAGCGCCTCGTTCAACTCCAGCGACATCATCTTCATTGTCCGCTGCGCGGCGTCAAAACTGACAACGTTAATCGAGTCGACACTCCTGATATCAGTAATCGTTGCGCTCAGTCGGTTCATTCGGTAATATATCCGTATTTTTTGAAGATCTCTTTGGCTTTGCCGCTGAGGATGAAATCATAAAAGGCTCTGTACTCTGCACTGCCTTCACCGTATTTTAGCAAAACAATCCCCTGTTTGATCGGCGTATAGAGCTTCGTATCAACCGGAGCCCAGTTAACGCCCTCTTTGTAGGCCGCCATCTTGTCGCTGTAGAGCGAAGATTTGGCGATGAAACCGATATCGGCAGCCGTCACGGCGTAGGCAACGGTCTGGGAGATCGATTCGGCGTAGACGAGTTTGCTTTCAGCCGCCTCGTAGACCCCGCCGTTTTTCATCGCTTCGACAGCCGCTTTGCCGTATGGAGCCGTCTTCGGGTTCGCAACGGCGATCTTGCTGATAGCGCTCTCCGCCACAAGCGCTATCCCTTTGGAAAAATCCACCGGCTTGCTGCTAAGGTAGGCCAGTGCCCCCTGCGCATAGACGATAGGCTCCGTTACGGCGATCTTGTCTGCGTAAAGGGCTTCAGGATACTTCATATTGGCCGCCATAAAAAGCCCGTAGGGGGCGCCGTTTTTGATCTGCGCGGTCAGTTTTCCGCTGCTGCCGAGTGTCACCTGCACTTTGGTATCGGGATTGCTCTTGGCAAACGCCGCTTTGAGCTCGTCGATGGCGTAGCTGACATTGGCCGCAACAGCGATGTTGATCTCTCCGGCAGCTAGCGTTGCCGCGCCAAAGAGCAGTGAGAATAGAAGCTTTTTCATTGTAGTTTCCTTATGCGTTTATAGTACTATTTGGCGATCATCACGTCGGATGCCTGTATGATGGCCGCGACTTCGACGCCCTCTTTCAGGGCAAGGTTCTTAACGGCTTCATTGGCAACCGTTGCTATCAGCCGATCTCCACCTGAGAGCCGTATGGTCACTTCCGCATTGACAACGCCGTTTAAAACTGTCTCAACGGTACCTTCGAGCTTGTTGCTGGCGCTGATCGGAATGGCCCATCCTGTCGCAATAAGCACGTGGGAGGCTTTAAAAAAAGCGATGACGCGCTCCCCTGCTTTCAGATTCAGCTCATCTGAACCATTTCTCGTAATGGCGGCATCGATAAATGTTCCCTGTTCCATTTTCAGGGTGACAAGCGTGTTAACGGGACCCACATGTACCTGTTCGACACGGACATCGATCTGATTTCGCGCACTGATCATCATCTCAAGCTCTTTTAAAAGAGGTAGTTGAGCTCGAAACGGCCGTCGAGACTGTCCGAATCTGTTTTTTTCGTGTCGTTGTAGCCCAGTCTCAGGCGCCATTGCAGTTCGACCAGCCCGGGAACGTTCTGCACCAATCCGACATAGTAGTAGTTCTCGTCAAAATAACCCTTGCTCTCATCCGCATCCGTATGCAAGATCGAGGCCTGGATAAAGAGATCGGTATAGATCCCTTTTTTATTGCCGCCGCGCGTCAGCTCGACACGGTAGCTTTTGGTGTTGGCCATCCAGTTGTAGCGCGCCATCGAACGGGTGTAGCCCGCTGTCGGGAAGCCGCGCCACGGCGTGATAAGGTCGGCCTCGTCAAAGACCTGCGAGTAGCCGAGGTTGAGCTTGTAGATACCGTATCCCCCGACCAGGCGCGCCGCCACCATCTGCGACTCCAGCGAATCGGCCTCTTTGTAGCCCCCGCTCTCCCCGCTCTTGCCCGCAAGTTTGCCGCTGTAACTTGCCCCGCCGATCTCACCGGCGCCGTTGTCAAACTGTTTGATGTAACGTACACCCGGCGTCAGTGAAAAACCGCCCATGCCGATCTTGTAGTTTGCCTCGGCCATCACCTCGGAGAGCAGCTCCGGTACCGCGTAGAACGAAGCGTCCAATTTCAGGTTTTGAATCGACTTGTTTTGAAGGTCACCCACGATCAGCGGTGCACCGGTACTTACACCGGCCGCTGTAAGGCGGGTAAAGGTAAGCCCCTTATGCATCGCCGTATCGTCATTCTCGCTCCACTCAGGGTTGTTTGCGGAAGTGGAGTTCGCATCGCCGTACATCAGTACCGAGTGCGTCTGCGTGTGATCGCGCAGTTTCTGTTCTGTCAGATAGCCGAGTTTCAGAGCCGTATCCGGAATCGCCCTGGTCTCAAGAACGATACCGTCAAAGGTGTTCGGGATCATCTTGGTATCGTTTGACTTGGTGTAGAACGTCTCCACCATCTGGCGGCCGATAAGCAGTTCGGTTTTCGGAATGCCGCGGTAGCGCAGATAGGCCTGTCCCAATACGCCCATCGACTTGTTGCCCGTGTTCGCATAATCAAACCGGCTCAAAACGTCTTTACCCGCCTTCAGCCTGTTGACCGGGTCGTTATCCTCGTCAAAAAAGGCCTGCGAGTAGTAGAGACCTGTCGTAAAGTCAAAATCTGCCAGCGCCGCGCTTTTATAGATGAGCGATCCGCCCAGACCGCTGATCAGGTGGGAATTTTGCTTGGCGGTCTCTTTCGCCCAGCCGTAATAGAAGGTATTGGAACGCAGACGTCCGTAAAACATCCCCTCAGTGAACATTGATGCGAAACTGCCGACGGAACCCGGTGTCGTGTTATAGACCTCCTGATAATTTGTCTTCAAAGTGCGCTTGGGTTGTTCGTCTGCGCCGAATACGCTTGACGAGATCATGATCAGAGCACCCGCTATGATGCCGACTCCTGTTAATTTTTGCTTCATGTGATCTCCTTATTCTTCTGTGGTTCATTATGCAAATAAGATGCTCGGATTTTATCGTTATATTTTTAAATACATAACGATATTGTCGCATTGTAGCGTTATATATTTAAAAACATAACGAAAATGTTTCAAATTGTCTCTTTTGCATCAAGAAGTGAATTTTCCTATCAAAAGAGCAGAAGCACTCTAAATAGCCGGCAACGCGTTCGAAGGGTAAAAACAGGCCCAGCAGTGAAACGGTCAGTTCACAGAGGATCTCCTTCGGACGGCATGCAGGAGGAGCGCAAAAAATGGATCTGTGTCGCCGTTTCGGGAGGATGAATGATCGTAAGAGCCCCTTGATCTGTCAGCACGCTGCCTGTGGATAAAAAATCCTGATTTTAGCTTACCTTAATCGCATCAGTGAGAAAATGCGGTCTCAATATAAGGGCAGACATGCAGCTAACGACCCAGCAGATCAACGATTTTCATACCAACGGCTTTCTTCTATTGAAACAATTTGCCGACCATAAGCTTTGCGATGATATCCGTGAGCTCGCTGCACACCATCTCTTTGAGCAGATAGAACCTATTGAAAGCGAAGAGGAGTATCTGCAAAAAAGCATCGACTCTAAAACTACACGTCGCCTGCGCCAGGTCTATGACAGAGCGCCGCTCTTCGCGCGGTGGATGACAGATCCCGAGATGCGTCCTGTTCTGGAGCAGCTGCTAGGCGAAGAGCCGTGTCTGCTCCTGGCACACCACAACTCCATCATGACCAAACTGCCGCATGTCAGCTCCATCACCTCCTGGCACCAGGATATCCGCTACTGGCACTATGAGAACGACAATCTGCTGAGCGTCTGGCTGAGTCTGGGCGATGAGTTTCTTGAAAACGGTCTGCTTGAGTTCATACCCGGCAGCCACAAGATGACATTTGCACCGGGGCAGTTCGATGAAAAATCAGGGTTTAGAGATGACCTGCCCCAAAACCGGGCCGTCATCGCCAAACGGGTTCATTTCGATCTGAAAAAAGGCGATGTCGTTCTGTTCCACGCCAAAACGCTGCACTATGCGCATAAAAACAACACCGATACCCCTAAAATATCGTTTGTCTACAGTGTGCGCGCGCGTTCAAACAGACCGATACCCGGTACACGCAGCGATTACAGAGAGATTGCTCTCTAGGAGCCTGTCGGATTAATGCTCAATTGGCTGCAACATCCATCTTTTGGTCCTCTTTTTAGCTCTATTTCGTTACATAGCTACGGCTATGCGCCTCAAAAGAGCTGAAAACATGCCTCAAAACCTGAACGCTTCGCTTCAATCAGATCAATCCGACAGGCTCCTAGCAGCTCAGACATGAGCAGGCGAGTTTCATCAAAGCCGGTTCGATCTCATGTTGTTTATTGGCAACGTCGGCGATGGACTTGTAGTTGAGCTGGCCGCTGTTATAGCAGCTGATCTTATCTTTTTCACCTGCCAAAAGCCCGTCAATGCCAAAAGTGATAAACCGGTACGCCATCAGCCTGTCCCGGCTTGTCGGATTCCCGCCGCGCTGGATATGGCCCAAAACCGTTGCGCGCGATTCGATACCGATCGTCTTTTCAAACCACTCTGCGATCTCCTGGGAGGACTGCCTTATCCCTTCCGAGACAACTGCTAAAAAATAGCGGCGTCCCTCCCGGAGCTCCTGCTTGAACTTCGCTTCGTAATCGCGAAGATCATAAGGCACCTCCGGGATAAGACAGAGCTCGGCGCCCGATGTGACACCTGAGACAAGTGCCAAATAGCCGCAGTCGCGCCCCATTGTCTCGACCACAAAGGCACGTTTGAACGACGATGCCGTATCCCGGACGGCATCGAGTGCCTCTCTGATGATATTGAGCGCCGTGTCGACGCCCAGACAGTAATCGGTGCCGACGATGTCGTTGTCGATCGTCGAAGGGATCCCCGAAAATGCGACCCCGTGCTCTTCATAAAACTTTTCCATCCCGCGGAAACTGCCGTCGCCGCCCAGCACGACCAGCTTGTCGATGTCGTGTTTGTCCAGATTCTCCTTGGCTATCTTGCGGTAGGAAGCCTCCATAAAACGTTTGGAACGGGCCGAACCGATCTTCGTGCCACCACGGTTGATGATGCCGCTGACATCTTTGTAATCCGCACCCACGATATTGTTGTCGATCAACCCCTCAAAACCGTCATAGACAAGATAAGGGGTTAACCCTTTGGCTATACCATATTCGACAAAATGCTTGATGGCGGGGTTCATGCCTGAAACATCTCCGCCCGAGCATAAAATAGCTATGTTGCCCATATCAATTTTCTCCTCTTGCTCTGATGGTTTTTACTGATCTTACTTTACTCTCAAAAAAAGTGAGTCCCCTCACTTCTTTTTGCGAGATATCATCTCCGCCCGAGCATAAAATAGCTATGTTGACCATATCAATCTTCTCCTCTTGCTCCGAAACATAAAAATAGCTCTGTTTTTCATTTTGCAACTTCTCGTCAATTCTGCCTTATTGTACTACAAAAGGTATAATGCGTTTTATGAATACGCAACTTTATTTTTTACGTTCCTCTGAGCAGTTTGTTGTTAAAGAACTGCTTCATTACGCAGTCCGCCTTGACGAGACGGCAGAAGCCCTTGATGCCCATCCGTCTCTGGAACAATACCATCGCAATTATGGCAATTACAACGGCGACATCGGCGTCTATGTGACCGTTGACCATAAAATCGCCGGTGGGGCTTGGATCCGTCTGCTGCTCAACGGCCCTGCCTATGTTGACAAGAACACACCGGAACTGGTACTGTCCGTCTTGCCTCAATACCGCAGACAGGGGCTTGGAACACTATTAATGGAACAGCTTTTCAAAGAGGCCGCAAAGATCTATCCGCAGATATCGCTCTCCGTCCGTGAGGTCGACCCGGCTATGGAACTCTACGAACGGCTCGGTTTTCAAAAGGTTGAAAACTCGGAACGGACCAATATTGAAGGTTCCAGCTCATTTACAATGCTTAAAAAATTTGAAGAGCTGCCGCACAATGAGCCGGAGCAAAAAAGTCTCGAAGAGGAACGGTTTAGAAAATCATTTGGATTCTAAATCGATAGAAGAGAAGAGCCGCAAGGGCTCCAAAGATGATGCCAAAAGGCATCAAAGCAGATCATTTTAGAAAGAGACCTGTGCTGTCAGCATGTAGTTTGTCGAATTATTCTGTGCACCGCTAGCTTTATCGCCATTTGCCGCGACATCATTATCGTACGTCAATACATTGGCTACCCATTCGACATTTCTGTTTTGTTCCCAGACAAAACCGCCGTAGTAGGTGTGCTTCGTCAAAGTCTCATTGTTATTGGCACCATATTTTTCTTCCGGCGTCCATGCATCGTAACGGCCGACAACACGGAACTGCTTGTCATCCCCGAAGCGGTAAACGGCGTGGGCGTTGTACCCTTCGCCCGCTTTGCTGTAAACATCCGGTGCATCCATCGTGTTCTGTGACTTGATGTACTGCGCCGCAACCATAAACGACGGCATGTTGAATACGGTGTGCAGGCCGCCCCATACCAGGTCCTGATTCTCTTTAACCGTTCCGCCGGCAGGCTGTTGCGTATATTTGTGGTTGTTCATATTGTACTGGCCGAAGAACGAAGCATCCCAGTAAGTCTTGGTCGTCTGCTTGTCTTTGCCCTTCTCGCCCAGAATGTGTGCGGTTGCACGCCATTCGAAAGAGATCCCTTTGCCGTCTTCGACATTGTGGTAACCCTCACCGGCAAAGAGACCCACTTCGCTGCCGAAGTATTTTGTCTCTGTCTTAAAATTGACACCGAGGTCAGCAGAATTGGATAGTTTTGCCGAGTTGTCCGCTTCAGTAAAGGTCCAGTGCGTATCACGGTAGAACCATGAGTTGTGTTCTTCATAATCGATCCATGGACGGTGCGCCATACCCAGTTCGACACCCGTATACGGAAGGATCTCGTTCAGGTAAAGGTAGGCGTATTTGAAACGGACGTTGTAGTCACCGGCTGTAGCATCGCTTGTAACATGCTCCATATCAAGCGTGACACGGAAGTATGATTTAGGATCGTCCAATAGGTAGGCTTTGAACTGTACGTAGGCACGGCGCATCTCGAACTTATCGGTATCGGTCATCGCCTCGTCTTTAAAATCAGTATGGGTAAAACCAAGATAGGTCAAACCGCTGAACTGAATCTTGCTTGCATGGGAGTACAGAGGAATATCTTTCTTCTTGGACTCTTTTTTTGCAATGGTGGAATCCTGCTCCTGGTTCTGCAGGTAGACCTCCTGAGCACTGACAAAGTCGCCCATCTCCTGGCGGCCCTCGCCGCCCTGTGTAAAGACCTGGCCTGTTGCCGGATCGGTATAGAGCGTCATTGTTTCAGCATGGGCCGCTGCGCTCAGCGCGAGTACCGCGAATGTTGAGAGTACAACTTTTTTCATTTTCATTCTCCTGAACTTATATTGGCTGAATTGTAAAACATTTTGGTTACACGGGGGTTACGAAACAGTTACAGTCGCCCCCTCTTTAAAGGCAATGAGATAGCGAGGAGCTGGTGTTTTGTCAATCAGGAAAAAGGCCGGATACACGCCGCTAACAGTTTGCTAACGCGTCAGAGCTACAATAGCATATCCCAAAAGAGAGATTTAATATGAAAAAAACAGTACTTGTTATTGCCGCTTTTTTAATGCTGGCCTCGAGTGCCTTTGCCCGTCATATGGCCGTTTATGAAGATACCGGAACCAATATCCCCGAGTCATCGCCGCATCTGTTGATGAAATTTTATTAATCAGTCCTGATTGTATATAAAGCAGCGGAAGCTCTGCTTTCGGCTTCTAATAAAAAAATGTAGCTGAAGCAGAGGGTGATGCCCTTAGGCATCATCTTGGAGTTGTTAGAAGAACCACTGTGTGGTGAGTTTTACACGAGTATCGGTATAGTCGCCGATACTCTTGCCCAGAGTGTCCTCCTGATAGACAAGGCCAACCTTGGTAGTGTTGCCTCTGAGGTACCAGTTGAGACCCGCAATCTTCGACTCGAGGTCATACCCGTCAGCGTCTTCGTACTTGTCCCATTTTTCGTAGCGAACGAACGGTGCAAGGTAGCCCAGCTGCTTGATGACATACTCGCCCGTCGCGTACCAGCCGTTTGATTTGCCTGTCTCAGCAGTAGCCCAGCTTTTGACGACACCGTTAAACTTGAAGTACTCTGCCTGGACAAATGCCCCCTTGTAGTGGGCCGACATTTCCAGGTTGATCAGTTCGTGGTCGATCGTCTGGCTTACCGTTCCGGTATTATAGGCGATATCCGGGCTCATCCAATAGGCGGCACCGATCTCGAAGTGTTTGCCCTGGGCGAAGTAGGTCTCTGTACGTTTGGTCTCTTCCCAGCCGTCAAATGGAGAGAGGACGACCTTTCCGCCGTAGAAGAAGTTCTGTTGAGAGAAACTGCTTCCACTAAACTTTTTACCTGCCGCATCTACCGTGCTGCCAGAGTAGACACCGTCTCCGAAGGCCACTTCGTAATGGATCTTCTTCTTCCAGTCACCGTACATCTTGGCGTTGGTGCCGCGGCGATTGTGGGTAATGTACTGTGCCGCCTCGTCTGCCACATGGGGGCGGTCGTAGTGCAGAACATAAGCCGACTTGACCGTCTCTGTACGCGAGACGTCGATCTTGCCGCGGTAGAGCTTGAAGTTGACCAGAGAGGTGTCAAACGGCTTCTTGATCTGCACGTAGGCGTCACCGACGTTGAAGGTCTGCTCACCCTTGTCCTGATAGTTGACCTTGTCGTTGCGGATATCCATCGCGAACGATGTCGTTTTCGAGAAGCCGACCGCGACCTCGAAGCGTGTACGGCGAAGGTAGGCATCCCAGTTATTGCTATCCGCTTTTGCTGGATCAGCGTAGTCGCGCTGATAGTTCTCGAAAGTCCCCTGGAGACGCACACCCAGCTTAATCCACATGTCCGGATTGTCAAAGGCGCTGATCTTCATATTCGGGCCGGTCTCCTTGCCGAGCAGGAATTCTATCGAATCGGCATTCTCCACTTTAGGATACTTCTTTTTTGAATCTGCCTTAGCGATGGCAGAATCTTGTTCCTGATTTTCAAGATATACCTCTTTGGCGCTTACAAAGTCACCCATCTCCTGGCGGCCTTCACCGCCCTGTGTAAAGACCTGGCCTGTTGCCGGATCGGTATAGAGCGTCATTGTTTCAGCATGGGCCGCTGCGCCCAGTGCGAGTACCGCGAATGTTGCGAGTACAACTTTTTTCATTTTCATTCTCCTGAACTTATATTGGCTGAATTGTAAAACATTTTGGTTACTCAGTGGTTACGAAACAGTTACGGTTGCCTCCTCTTTTAAACGCAATGAGATAATGCGGAACTGATGTTTTATCAATCAGAAAAAAGGCAGTTACCTGCCGCTAACAGTTTGCTAACGCGCTAGAGCTACAATAATATATCTCAAAGTAAAGATTTAACATGAAAAAAGCAGTACTTGTTATTGTCGCATTTTCTCTTCTGAGTTCGAGTGCGTTTGCCTATCATATGAAGGTCTATGAAGATACTGGAAGCAATGTAAGGAAGTTGTCGACACATCTGCCCGTGACCTTTTATTAATCCATACGTTTTAACATGAGAAGAGGGAAGGTACTCGCGGCTCTGCGCACAGTTATTCTTTTTCGCTCTTTCTCAACTAAAATAAAGAACAGCGTTTGAACTGCCTTAATCATATCCGCATTTTATTTCCATTATGTAACAGGTAAAGGGTAAAAGAGCAGGAATGGTTTGGATAAAGATTAAAGTAAAAACGGAGAAGTAGCTTTTAAATAAGGCTTTCCCCCGCCAATCAAAGCGGAGAAAAAGAGAAGAAATTACTTAATGTTTTCCGCCCAATATTCGCGGATCATGTTTTTTGTCGCTTCAGGTAGCGGGATGTAGCCGAGTTTTTTCGCCGCTGCATCGCCGTTTTTGAAAGCATAATCGAAAAATGCAATGACCTGTTTGTTCGTATCGACCTTCTCTTTCGGAAGAAGGATGAAAGTTGCCGCTACAATAGGGTACGAAGTGTCGCCCGGCTGAAGTGCCAGCATTGCGTAGAAATGACCCGCTTTTGTCCAGTTTGCATACTGCGCCGCTGCTTTGAAGTTCTCTTCTTTTGCCGCAACCCATTTGCCATTTGCCGTTTGGAGTGTCGCCGCCGCAAGATGGTTCTTCTCTTTATAGGCATTTTCGATGTAACCGATTGTATACGGTGTCTGCTTGACTAAAGAAGCAACGCCCTCATTACCCTTGCCGCCGATACCTGTTGCCCACTCGATCGCTTTACCGACACCGTAGTTGTTAGCCCAGTTCTCGGAGCTTTTGTTCAGGTAGTAAGTAAAGTTGTACGTTGTACCTGAACCGTCAGAACGGTGCACAACGATGATCTTTTCGTTAGGAAGCTTCAGCCCCTGGTTGTCGATTGCGATCTTAGGATCATTCCACATCGTGATCTTGCCGGCAAAGATATCCGCTACGACCTCATTTTTAAGGTGAAGCTGTTCATCTTTAATACCCTCAACATTGATGGCGATAACGATCGAACCGATGACGGCCGGGAATTGAAGCAATTTATCCTTGGCAAGCTCTTTCGTTGTAAGAGGCTTGTCGGAAGCACCGAAGTCGACAATACGCTTTGAGATCTGTTTGATGCCGCCGCCTGAGCCGATACTCTGGTAATTGACGCGTGATTTTGTCTCTTTGCCGTACTGGTATGCCCAGTCATAATAAAGAGGTGCCGGGAAAGAGGCACCTGCACCGCTGATCTTGTCGCCTGCGATTGACGCTGCCGCAGTAACAGCGACCAGCAATACACTTGTAACGAGTTTTTTCAACATAATTGAGATCCTTTTGGATATTTGATATCGGCATTGTAAAACAGGAATGTAACAAGAAGGTTACAGAGGATAGCGTGTAATGATATTCAAACAGATTGTATTGACCAGCACTCAAACAAAATGCCTTTTTTGCCTATAAGCTTATATCTGTTTACATAGTATGTCATCCTCAATATTTTTGTGCCATACTTAAAAAGTTTGATAATCGGATCGCACACAATCATAGAAACGTTTGTAACCTTACTGTTACATAGCTTTGTTACAATCGCCGTACTATTTAAAAACAATGAAAAACAAGGAGCATTATGCTGCCAAAATACGAGCAGAAGATCCAAAATATCCAAAATATGATCGCGCAGCTTATGGAGCAGGTCGTCGAGGCAAATGAGATTACCCTTGATGCCTATACCAGACATGACAACAGCGGATACAATGCAGTCAAGACGGTATTGAAGTCGATCGATGCCGAGGCTAACGCTATCGATAACGAGATCATCAAGACCTTCGCCCTCTTCGGCCCGGAGGCACAGGAGCTGCGTATGCTTGTTGCCTATCTCAAGCTCACGAACGAACTGTTGCGCATCGCTGACGGCAGCAAGAAATATGCCCGCCGTATGCAGGAACACTGTGAAGGCGAATGCACGCTCAAAATGTTTGACGATATCGTTATCAAACTTCATAAGACTATGCTCAATGCGATGATCTATATTCTTGAGTGTTTCAGAAACCCGGGCGACTGCAATGTCGAAGAGCTCTACCGCAAGATCATGGTCGAAGAGAGCAAAAATGACGATCTCTTCAGTATACTTGAAAAAGAGATCATGATACAGATCATGGGTGAGCAGGAGCTTTCAGTCGAATACGTGCAGGTTCTCGGTACACTAAGAAGACTGGAACGCGGCTGTGACCGTGCTGTCAACATCGCCAACCTGCTGCTTTACGCGGCAAAAGGCGGCGAGATGCGCGTTTACTAACAGCACTTCAAAAGGAAGGATTGAGATGAGTGGTTTGATCGTCATTGTAGAAGATGAAGAGGATATCTTGGAGCTCATCGAATACAACCTCGAAAAAGAGGGATTTGAGACCGTCGGCTTTACCAGCACGAAAAATGTAAGCCAGTTCCTTGAAGAGGAGAGCGTTGATCTGCTCATTATGGACCGCAACCTCCCCGGTGTGGAAGGAAGCGAGTTTGTAGCGCAGATGCGCAACATCGGTGTCGACACCCCCGTCATCTATCTGACTGCCAAAAACAAAGAGAGCGACATCGAAGAGGGTTTCGAACGCGGCGGCGATGACTATGTCACCAAACCCTTCAATATGAAAGAGCTCGTCCTTCGCATCAAAGCGCTTTTGAAACGCACCAAAAAAGACAGAAGCGAAGGCAAGGTGCTCTACCGCGACATCATTCTGGATCTCGGCTCAAGAGAACTTTTTATCGATGGCAAGAACATCGAACTGACCAAACTCGAATTCGATCTTCTCTATACCCTTATTGCCAACCAGAATGTCGTACTGGACCGAGACTACCTTCTCGATCATGTCTGGGGCGGCGATATCATCTACCAGGACCGCACTGTCAATGTGGCGATCAACAGGCTTAAAGAGAAGATAGATCCTGATAAGACAAAAGAGTACATCAAAACGGTCAGAGGTGTAGGTTATACCCTGTGCTAAAACTCCACCACTTCTTTTTTGCCAATGTCGTCGGACTGTTTTTAGCCACCCTGGTCATCTCCTCGATCGTCAGTTATTACACCCTCAAAAGCTTTGTCATTGCGGAGAACCAGGAGCAGCTTGAACGCAGTATCACCCTCCTGCAGCTGCAGCCATATCATCTTAGCGATCTTGACCGCATCGCGGCAAACACGCACGCCTCCATTCAGGATCGTGTCACATTTATTGACGAAGACGGGCTTGTCCTTGCCGACAGCGACAGTGACAAATTCGCTATGGAAAACCATGCGGACCGCTATGAGATCATGCAGGCCAGACGAGACGGGCTGGGTATCGATACCCGCTATTCGGAAACAACCCACATTCACTACCTCTATGTCGCCAAAAAGATCCTCGTTGATGATCAGATCATCTACATTCGCCTTGCTACGCCATTGCATACCGTTATGTCAAATTTCTATACGCTATGGTCGCGCCTGATCATGATCTTTGTTATTTTCATGATCATCGGACTTGTTCTCTCTTACCAGATGAGCAAACATGTACGATACGACATCGCCCAAATCGCCAAATATCTTGAAGAGATCTCCAATAAAAACTATAAGGCCGTCATCAAGACCCGCTACTTCAGCGAGTTTTTGCATATCGCGCTTAATCTCAAAGATCTGGCCAAAAAGCTGGCCGCAAGAGACAAACAAAAACGCAAATACACGGCCAAACTGCGCCTTGTAAACAAACAGCGCAATGATATTCTTTCCGCCATCTCCCACGAATTCAAAAACCCTATCGCTTCTATCATGGGCTATGCCGACACTATCATTGATGATCCGCAGATCAACCCCAAGATCAGAGACCGCTTCCTGGAAAAGATCCTCTCCAACGCCAGAAAGATCACCTATATGATCGATCGTCTTGCCCTCTCGGTCAAACTTGAGAACAATGATTTTACCATCCATCCGATCGCTTTCAATCTGGCCGATCTTGTCCAGGATGTTACACTGAACCTCTCGAAAAAGTATCGCGAAAGGGAGATCTTTTTCACCGGCGAAGAGTGCATGATCTACGCCGATAAAGAGATGCTCGACAATGTGCTGACCAATCTCATCGACAATGCCCTGAAATATTCTGAAGATGATGTTACAGTGAGCATCACCAACGGCACATTGATGGTCATTGACAAGGGGATGGGTATCAGCGAAAGCGACCTCGACAAGGTCTCTTCTAAGTTCTACCGCGTCAATAAAAACACCTGGGACAACTCATTGGGACTAGGGCTGGCCATCGTGGGTTACATCTTGAAACTTCATCACAGTGAGTTGATCATCGAGAGCAAGGTGGGCGAAGGCTCCCGTTTTGGCTTCTCTCTCAAAAGCATGCTCAGAGAGGCTTAACCAGACAGAAGAGTCTGGAGATACGCTACAATAGAACCATGATTCGCCTTCCCTCCTCTCTGCTGCCCATTGTTGATCACCTCATAGAAAAAAAGTGCCGTCCCGTCGTGGTAGGAGGCTATCTGCGCGATACCTTTTTAAATATACCTTCCAAAGATATCGATATCGAAGTATTCGGCCTAAAGGAGCTCGATCAGCTCGAAACCCTTCTGCTTCCCTTTGGCAAAGTCAACAGTGTCGGCAAAAGTTTTGGTGTCGTTAAACTGCAACTCGAAGATTTAGAAATAGACTTCTCCCTTCCGCGAAGGGAGAAGAAGATCGCGCAGGGGCATAAAGGCTTTGCTGTCACACTCAATGACGCACTGAGCTTTAAAGAGGCGGCTGAGCGCCGCGACTTCACCATCAACGCTGTAGGTTATGACCTAAAAGAAAAAAAGATTCTTGACCCTTTTAACGGCCAAAATGACCTGCGTGCAAAACGCTTGAACGTTGTCAGCCCCAAGACCTTTGTCGAAGATCCCCTTCGCCTCTACCGTGCAGTACAGTTTGCCGCACGTTTCGAACTGACGGCTTCTGATGAACTGCTTGACCTGGCCCGTGAGATGATCTCGAAAAAAATGCTCGATGAACTGCCAAAAGAGCGTATCTTTGAAGAGTTGAAAAAACTGCTTCTGAAAAGCAGAAGACCCTCTGTCGGTTTTGCCTTGATGGATGCGTTCGGAATGCTGGACTTTTTCCCCGAACTTAAAGCACTCAAGGGTCTGCCGCAGGATCCCGAATACCACCCCGAAGGCGATGTCTGGACCCATACGATGATGGTACTTGATGCAGTGACTGCTCTTCATGGAAAAGACACCAAAACCAATCTGCGTCTCTCCCTTGCTGCCCTGTGCCACGATCTGGGCAAGGCAGATACGACCGAATCTATTGACGGAAAGATCTGTGCCCCGGCTCATGAAATCGCAGGCCTTGCGCGGACGCAGACCCTGCTTGAAAGAGTGACAGAGGAAAAAGCGCTGATTGAGAGCATCTTGCCTCTTGTCCGGCACCATCTCAAACCGATGCAGTTATACAAAGAGAGGGCAGGATTGCCGCCATACGCCGTCTGTCCACAGAGGTCAACATCAGCGAACTAATCATTCTTGCCAAAGCGGACTTTTTGGACCGAGGCGCCAACGAAGCTGAAAAAGGCGAATACCGCGCCGGAGAGTGGCTAGGAAAAGAGCGGCCGGTGCCCTGCATGTGCTGCACGCCCCGCTAAAACCGCTTCTACAGGGACGCGATCTGATCAATGCAGGATTTGACACCTTCTAAAAAGTTTAAAGCGATATTGCAAAAAGCGTATGATAAGCAGTTGGATGGGGAGATAGAGAGCCATGAGGATGCGGTAAAATGGCTGGGTGAATATTTTTAGGATAGAAGTTCTTCTATCCTGCGGGTTTTAAAAGAGGCCTGATTACGCTACTCTTTTCACCGCTTTTTTGGCCACTTTTTTTGCCGCTTTTTTGTTGGCAGGTTTTTTCTTTAAGACGATTTTTGCCACTTTCTTGCCTACTGCTTTAGCGTCTTTTTTGGCAACGACTTTTTTGGTTACCGCTTTTTTCGTCACTTTGCCTGCAACTTTTTTCACCGCTCTCTTTTTTAATACTTTTGCCATGGGTGGCTCCTTCATTTTGGGTTGTACCTATTACTCACTAATAGTAACAAATTATAGCGATTATATAGTTTTTATATCACTGTGTCAAGAAATAAGCACACCAGAAAATGCAATATTGTCATAATGAAAAAGCAAGCCGGCCTATTTGTAAAAGTGTAAAGTGTTATCCTGCTCAATGCGCATCAAAACTGCCTTCTGAATACAACGTAAGTCCCAGTTTCATACAAATGTAACCTTCGTGTAACCAAACTGTCCTAAAATCGCGTTACTATTTTGAAAGAAGAGCCTGTATGACAAAAATCATAGATACTATCTTTGCCAATGCAACCCGCCTGATCGCACTGACAATTTTACTGATCACGGCATGGATCTTCACCGTTCTGTTTCAAGAGTCCCTGCTTTCCATGCAGACTTTCGGTCTTGACTTTGTCACAGATTCAAGATGGGCACCCAACCTCGAGAAATTCGGTGCCTATGCGGCCATCATGGGTTCGGTCATCTCCACCTTTTTGGCGATGATACTGGCTGTTCCGGTCGCTATCGGGGTCGCCATCTTCTTAAGCGAGATCGCTCCGCAGAAACTCAAAGCACCTGTCGGTGTCTCTATTGAACTGCTAGCGGCGATCCCTTCGGTTATCTACGGGATGTGGGGACTTTTTTACTTCGTTCCGATCATCCGCGACATCTTCGGCGGATTGGGCATCGGTATGCTCACCGCCGGTATCGTGCTTGCGATCATGATCCTCCCTTTTATGGCCGCCGTCACCCGTGATGCTATGAACACAACGCCTGACATTTTAAAAGAGTCGGCTTATGCGCTCGGCGGGACAAAATGGGATGTCATCAAAGACGTTATCATCCCCTACTCCAAGGCGGGCATCATCGGTTCGCTGATCCTGGCCCTTGGCCGTGCGATCGGTGAGACCATGGCCGTCACCTTTGTTATGGGCAACGTGCACAAGGTATCGTTCGATCTGACCCAGCCGGCCACCTCTATTCCGGTAACGCTTGCCAATGAGTTTGCCGAAGCCGACACGAAACTCTATTTCTCAAGTCTGTTTGAACTGGCACTTATACTTCTTGTCATCAGCTTTACCATCATCGCGATCTCGAAGTTCTACTTTCTTCGCCGAAAAAGGAGCGTCTAATGACCGCCATACAAAAACGTGTCCTGATCAACCGGATCATCATGATGCTCTCTACCCTCTCGGCCCTGATCGGCCTCGGCTTCCTCTTCTGGATCCTCTACGTACTGGTCAGCAACGGTATCGATGCGATCAACTGGGATATCTTCATCTATGAAGGTGCCCCTCCGGGTTATCTGGAGACCGGCCTCAAACAGGCTCTGGTCGGCCAGCTTATACTTGTCGGAATGGCAACCTTTATCGGGGTACCGCTCGGCGTACTGGCCGGCACCTACCTGAGCGAATATGGTCAAAAATCAAAACTGGCCGAGACTATTCGCGATATCTCCGACATCATGATGTCGGCACCGAGTATCGTTATCGGCGCCTTTGTCTATGCTATCATCGTTCTGCCGATGGGCCACTTCAGCGGACTGGCCGGTATTGCGGCACTGACGATCATTATGCTGCCGATTATCCTCCGCACCACGGACGATATGCTCCATCTTGTTCCATCGACCCTTCGCGAAGCGGCCTTTGCTCTGGGCGCCCCGAAATACAAGGTGATCATACAGGTGGTCTACCGCGGTGCGAAAGCGGGCATCCTGACGGGTGTGCTTCTGGGTATCGCCCGGGTTGCCGGAGAGACCGCACCGCTGCTCTTTACCTCGTTCAACGACAACTATATGAGCACCGATCTCTTTGAACCGATGGCCTCGTTGACAGTAACCATGTTCAACTATGCAACAAGTCCGTATGCGGATTGGCAGCGTCTCGGCTGGGCCGCCGCCTTTATACTCTCAATGTTTATTTTAGGTCTCAATATCATAGGCCGTCTTATTCTACTTACCAAAAAGGTCAAATAATGGCAACCATCGTCAATGTTACCGAAGAAAAAGCGCTTGAAATCAAGAATTTCGAGTTTACCTATGCAGGCGCTGAAGCACCGAGCCTGAAACAGATCACGATGCCGATCGCCAAGAATTCAATAACGGCACTGATCGGACCTTCCGGCTGCGGCAAATCAACACTGCTCCGCTCTATCAACCGCATGCACGATCTCTACCCGGGTAACAAATACCAGGGCGAGATCCTTTTTGAGGAGCGCAATATCCTTGATCCGAAAGAGGATCTGATCAACCTGCGTGTCAATATCGGGATGATCTTTCAGAAACCGACTGCCTTTCCGATGAGCATCTTCGATAATGTTGCCTATGGTATGCGTCTGCAGGGGATCAAAAACAAGACCGAACTGGGTGACAGGGTCGAGAAGGCGCTAAAAGACGCCGCGATCTGGAAAGAGGTAAAAGAGAGGCTCAAACATGATGCCAACGGATTGTCAGGCGGACAGCAGCAGCGTCTCTGCATCGCACGTGCCATTGCAGTAGAGCCCAAGGTCCTTCTTTTTGATGAGCCGACCTCTGCGCTTGATCCTATCTCGACACAGGGAATCGAAGAGCTGGTCACTGAACTCAGAGACAGGGTCTCTATCGTTATCGTTACGCATAATATGCAGCAGGCTGCCCGTGTAAGCGACTACACCGGTTTTATGTACCTGGGTGAGCTCATAGAGCTCGGTAAGACCGAAGAGCTCTTTGTAACGCCGGCAGAGCGTCTGACTGAAGAGTATATTACCGGTAAGTTCGGTTGATTTTTATCAGGGAAGCTCTTAAACAACTGTACGGAATCCGAACTAAGCCCGGATTCCTGCGTTAACACTGGGTTCGCTTCGGCAGCGGGCCCTGCGGCTGCCCTTCAGTTATTTGTAGATCGGTCCTGGGCTTGCCCGGGTGACGGTGCTAACAAATAGCATCCCTCTCTCTTTTACTCTCCGGCAATGCGAAAACGCATCAATTAACCATAAACCCTTTGATCATATAAAAGATTGCCGCCGAAAGCACAGCAGCTGCCGGTACGGTGATGATCCATGCCGCAATGATCTTCTTGACGGCATCACGTTTGACGTATTTTATATTCTCGGCACGTTTGATCACTTTTTTCTCAGCCTTGATCCGGTCTTCTTCATCTTCGATCATCTGATAAAGCTCTGTGATACGCTGGTAATCCTCTTTCGTCTTGCCCTCTTTTTTCTCGAGGCTTTCGCGTTCGCTGCAAAATGCTTTGAGCACTTTTTTATCCTCTGCCAAAAGTGCGCGCTCCTTACGGATATTCTCCTCTTCCGTTGTGTTGGAAAGATACTCGCGCAAAAAGCCGACACCGAAAATACCACCTACCGCAATGTGTGTTGAACTGACCGGCAGACCCAGCTGTGAAGCAATAATGACCGTTATCGCAGCCGCCATTGCCACACTGAATGCACGGATCTGATTAAGTTCCGTGATCTCGCTGCCGACAGTACGGATAAGCTTGGGGCCGTAAAGCGCAAGTCCGAGAGAGATACCGATGGCACCTACCATCATTACCCATAAAGGAATAGGCGCTTTTGCAGAGATCACCGTATTTTGAACCGCATCGGCAATCGCGGCCAATGGGCCGATCGCATTGGCGACATCGTTGGCGCCGTGTGCAAAACTGAGCAGTGCCGCCGCAAAAATAAGAGGTATCGTAAAAAGGGTATTGGCATCCGACGTGGAATTGCTTAGCTTTGTCGAGGCTTTTTTGACCATCGGTTTGACGATCAAATAAGCTGTTACACCAACAACAAGACCGATCAGAGAAGCCGTCAGAAAATCGATCTTGATTAGGTGCTTGACACCTTTGAGTAGAATATAGGTTGCAAAGGCCCAGGACATGATAGCGACATAGATCGGAACCATCTTCTGCATCGCGGATATGCGATCCTCTTTGTAGACGATACTCTTTTTGATGGAGTAGAGAAAGAGTGCCGCTACAACGCCGCCTAAAAGCGGCGAGATCACCCATGAGGCGGCGATTTTGCCCATGGTACCCCAGGAGACGATGCTGAAGCCCGCAGCGGCAATTCCGCCTCCCATGACACCTCCGACGATCGAGTGTGTGGTTGAGACCGGTGCGCCGACGGCTGTCGCAACATTCAGCCACAGTCCGCCTGCAAGCAGTGCCGCAGTCATTGCCCAGATAAACTCTTGCGGGTTGATAAAAAGAGTGGGATCGATGATCCCCTTTTTAATGGTACTGACTACATCACCGCCGGCGATGAAGGCACCGCTTGCCTCAAATATAGCGGCGATAAGAATCGCACCGCCCATCGTCAGCGCCTTGGAGCCTACAGCCGGACCGACATTGTTTGCCACATCATTCGCACCGATATTGAGGGCCATATAGGCCCCGAAGAGTGCGGCAATGGCTAAAAATGCATTGTTCGGAATACTGTGATTGGTCGCATACGAGTACCAGAGTACGATGACCATAAAAAAGAGGGCGATCCCCATGCGTAAAAAGTCCGATTGTGAACTTTTGACCGCTTTTTTTTCCATTTTTTTAATTGTGTGGATATCCATCTGAGCAGGCCTTGAATGTAACATTTTGGTTACTAAAAAATTTTAAAAGTATACCATTAACAAATTGAAGTCTAGGGGTTTTTTATCGCAGTGAGGGAGACGCTGAAACCCGCATCTGAATTCCAGACAGCTCCTTTATCAGCCTATGGTCATCTTGGAGCTGTCAACCTCGATGACCGTATGCACATTGCCGCGCGGATTATAATCAGCCACGATCTTCATATATTTTGGCTTCAGTTTTCGATAGAGAACCTCATAGATCTCATTGGCACTGTTCTCATGCGATATATGTCGATCACGAAAAGAGTTGATATAGAGTTTTATCGCTTTTAGCTCAACGACAAATTCATCAGGCGTGTATTCCAGATAGATCGTTGCATAGTCCGGGTAGCCACTGCGCGGACAAAGACATGAAAATTCGGGCATCGTCATCTTGATAAGATAGTTGTGTTTGTGTTCATTTGGCCAGATCTCAAGATCTTTTTCAACATCGAATTCATTAACAATTTTTTCACCATATTTCATACTGTTTTCTCCACTTCATCTAATGATGTAATTTTACCCAGATAATTCCCCTGTATAAAATCGATCCCTAATGATTTGACTGTTTTATATGCCGACTCATCTTCAACCATCCGTATCCAACTGCTCATTCCGAATCCCTGGGTAATTATATGAAGCCCTTTAACGATGTTTTGATACTCTGTTTCGTTTATATGCTTGCCATATTGGTTGTCAAAGCGTACGACATCGACTTTCAGATCTTTCAACAGGGCTATGTTGCTTTTGGATGCCCCGAAATTATCAATGGCGATGAAAATACCCAATCTTCTATATGCCTGCAGCAGTTCATTATAACGTTTTGGATCATGGTAATATTCATTTTCGCTCAGTACAAACATGATGCGGCCGCGTGCCGTTTCATTGTGGTGTAAAAGACTCATTGCTCTTTCAAAAAAGATACTGTTTCTGACTGATGAGGGCGACAGCGGAATTGCCACAATAAGATGATGCGATGCTTTTTCACATGCATTAACAACCTTTTCAAGTATCATCTCATCATAGGTGCGCGTAAGACCTAAACGGTTGATAACCGGCATGAATTTGTTCTGATGGATGATCTTTCCCTCTTGATTGATCAGCTTGACGCTCGCTTCAATCATACTTGCTGTCCCTTTTTCATCGACGATCTGATACATCAAAGAAAAAGAGTGTTTTTTAATCGCATTGATCACCGAAGATTCAAGCTCTGTCGGATCGATCTCTTCCTCTTCGCTGTTTTGCTTATAGAGCAGGTTCTCTTCCAAAAGATCAAATAGACGGGTAATCAGCTGCTCTAAGTCACGCGAATAGTCGGTATCGATGATGGCCGAAGCAAAATTTATCTCGATTTCATCAATCGTTTTGTTCTCAAATTTCAGACACATCAGATCAAGCAGGTTTTGATATTGCTCTTTTGTCCCTTCCAGCCCTATTAAAAAATCTGATCCCTTGTAGTGCCCGATCGGTAAGCGGTCGATCCCTTTCTCTTTCAGATAGGCACCGACCCAATGACCCACCTCATAAAGAACCATATCGCCTTTTTTTATACCATATCGGTTGTTGATGTCGTGTAGATTGTATATCGAGATCAGCAAAATAGTATAAGGGCCTTTCTCTATTCTCTTTAAAAAATAGTTGCTCAGATATTCCCGGCTGAAAGTATGCGTGATGGGATCGGTAATGCGCTCCTGCTGCCCTTGATAGATCAGATAAAAGATGTAATAGATCATAACGACAAAAACAGAGATCACAACGACGGAATAGTAGCTTGGGTTATTATTCTTTTCGATGGAAAAAAAGTTGATAGAGACAATGATGAATAGAAGAAAAATCGGCAACCCTATGCGCAGAGCCAATTTAAAACGAAGGGCTCGTTCTTTCTCTTCCGGAAGAAGCATCTAAGACCTAAACGTCGAGATGTTTAACATCTTTGGCATGCGTTTCGATATAGTTGCGGCGCGGCTCCACCTCGTCACCCATAAAGAGAGTAAAGGCTTCGCTTGCTGCTTCGGCATCTTCGATGTCCACACGCAATAAAACGCGGTTTTCAGGTGTCATAGTTGTCTCCCAAAGCTGCTCCGGATTCATCTCACCCAGACCTTTATAGCGCTGAATGTAAGAGCCTTTTCTCGCATAATCTTTGACACTTTCCAGCGCTTCGATGATGTCGCCTTTGATCGGCATATCCCACTCTTTTATCTTTTCATAGACATAAAGCGCTTCGGTGAAATGAGGTGCCGAAAAGAGGTCATCATTGATACGAAGCTCTTCCAGACCATCTCCGGTCTGCACAAAGAGATGGATCTCTTCATCCGTAACCGCTTTTGAAAGGATGTTGTTGCCTTTTGCGTTCAGGAATGACTCGATCTCTTTCATCATCATCTCTGAGTTAAGACCGATAATATCCGGATTCTCGACAAAGAAACGAATCAATGTTACAAGTGCATAGCGGCGTTCAAGCGCATTAAGCGATCCCTGATAGTGATCGACCGTTTTGAAAAAAGAGATCAGATCATTAGCGCCGACCCCTTCCATCTCCAGGGATTCAATCCCGTTTTCGATCAAAAAGGTATTCATCGCCACATCATCTTTAAAGTAGATCTCTTTTTTGCCTTTTTTATAGCGGTACAACGGCGGCTGGGCAAGATAAAGATAGCCGTTTTCGATAATTTTCGGCAGATAGCGGAAAAAGAAGGTAAGAAGCAGTGTCTGGATATGCGAGCCGTCAACATCGGCATCGGTCATGATGATGACCTTGTGATAACGGATCTTCTCTTCATTAAACTCTTCACCGATGCCGCAACCTAAAGCGGTGATCATATTGGTGATCTCTTCCGATTTCAGGATCTTATCAAGACGTGCTTTTTCAACGTTCAGGATCTTTCCTTTAAGCGGTAAAATCGCCTGAAATACACGATCGCGTCCCTGTTTTGCAGAACCGCCTGCTGAATCCCCTTCCACCAGGTAGATCTCGGAGATCGTTGCATCTTTACTTTGACAATCGGCCAGTTTACCCGGTAGCGTTCCGACACTCATGGAGTCTTTGCGGCGGGTCAGGTCACGTGCTTTTTTCGCCGCTTCACGGCCTTTTGCAGCCAAGAGTGCTTTTTGAACGATCGCTTTGGCTTCGTTTGGATTCTCTTCGAAATATTTACTCAACTGTTCATAGGTAAGTTTTTGAACCAGGGGACGCACATAGGTGTTACCGAGTTTGCCTTTGGTCTGACCTTCGAATTGCGGTTCCGGAACACGGGTAGAGACGATACAGATAAGCCCCTCTTTCACGTCGTCACCCGAAATTGCTACATCTTTCTCTTTGGCGTTGCTGTTGTTTTTATTATAAGTAGAGATAACACGTGTCAGACCTGCACGAAAGCCGGCTTCGTGCGTACCGCCGTTTGGCGTACGGATATTGTTGACAAAAGAGTAGAATTTTTCATCATAGCTGTCGTTGTAGAGAAAAGCGATATCCACTTCGATATCTTCGATCTTGTCACTGAAACTGTACGCTGCAGCAACCAATGTACGTTTATTAAGATCTTCTACATACTGAAGGATACCGCCTTCAAAATGGTAGGTCTCTTCCGCATTTGTTCGTTCATCTTTAAAAATGATCTTGATCTGCGGATTGAGATAGGCAAGTTCTTTGAAACGTTTGGACAGGTATTCGTATTCAAAAATTATCGTTTCTGTAAAAATACCGGCATCGGGGAAGAATTCGATAGTCGTACCGTGTTTCCGTGAATCACCCGTGATCTCAAGCGGGCCTGTCGGAATACCTGCGGCAAAACTCTGTTCATGAATCTTGCCGTCACGATAAATAGTCATTTTGAGATTTGAGCTGAGCGCATTTACGACAGAGACACCTACCCCGTGGAGACCACCGGAAACTTTATACGTGTCTTTGTCAAATTTTCCGCCGGCATGCAAAACGGTCAAAACAACGGTTGCAGCAGATATATTTTCAGTCGGGTGCATGTCGGTAGGAATACCACGGCCGTTGTCGGAGACAATACAGGTGCCTGATTTTGTCAGAGTGACTTTAATAGTATCACAATGGCCTGCCATTGCCTCATCAATAGAGTTGTCAATGACTTCATAGACCAGGTGGTGAAGACCGCGATGACCTGTGTCACCGATATACATCCCGGGTCTTTTTCGTACTGCTTCTAGTCCCTTGAGGACCTTGATATTACTTGCACCGTAATTTTCCATTTTTTCTCCATTACTCGGATCATCTAAAAAGGCATATATGCCATAGAAATATTTGCTCTTATAATAGCGTAGAGTAGCCTAAAAGCCCTTTAAAAGAATATTTATATATTTTTAATGGAAAAATGGAAAAAGAGAGCAGAAGAGAGGCAGGACAGTTTTTACTGCCCTTAAAATTTAGATAACGATCGGCATGACGATTGTTTTGAAATTTTCGTCTTCCAGGACAAATGGCATGTTTGATTCATTGAGTCCGATGGTGAATTCACTGTTTTTTGTCTGTCCGATGAAATCTATGATATATCGGCTGTTGACAGCAAGTACAAAAGGGGCTTCGAATCCGGTTTGAAACTGGAGTTCTGTTTTTGCTTCGATATTGTCATCACTAAGACTTTCAAATTCAATAGCGTTTGCGGTGAATGTTATTTTAAGGTCATTGGAGATCGTTGTTATCTGTTTGATCGCGTCGATCATCGGTCCTTTTGGAAGCATCAATGTTTTTGAGATCTCTTTTGGAATGATACGGGTGTAATCAGGAAATTTTCCGTTGATCAGTTTGGTGAAGAATACATACTGGTCAGAATGGATGATGAGATAGGTATTGTCATAATAGATATCAATATTATCAAAGAACAGTTTTTGAATTTCTATGATCGCTTTTTTAGGGATGATGACTGAGAGTTCTGTCTCATTACTATTGCTGACATTTACAATCGCCAAACGTCTTGTATCGGTTGAAACAAAATTGATCTGATCTTTTTTAATATCGATCAGTGCACCGTTGAGCTCAAATTTTGGATTATTGGTATCGGTTGAAGGGGTGATCTTTTTCAATGATTCTATTAAAAGTTGCGAATTGATCTGAATTTTCGGCTTGTTGACAAATTCAGGAAAAGATGGAAATTCAGATGAATTAAAAACAGGAAGTTTAAAGTTTGAGCGACCTTGTTGAATGTGCAAGGTGTTTTGTACCGTTTCGAGAATAATTTCACTGTCTTTTAATATGCGAATGATGTCAAGCAGCTTTTTACCGTTAGCAGTTGTCGAACCGCTCATCTCTACAGAGACTTGATCACTTTCTATAATAAGGCCGACTTCATAATCAGTCGCTTTTACAATAAGTTTGGATCCCTGCACTTCCATGCAGACGTGAGATGTAATCTGAGATGTATCTTTTTTTTCAAGAAAAGGTTGAACATGGATAAGCATATTTTCTAAAACCGATTTGGCGATTGCGATTCTCATTGAAATCCTTTTTATATATATAAATTTTTAGTAATAGTAATAATGACCTGTGTTAAGGTGAAAATCACCGTCAGACCCCGATACCCAGTACTTTAAAGATGTGAATAAGCCTATAGACTTTATTCACATTTATTCACTTCTCAAATTATATCTTTTTTTCTATAGAGTTCCAATACGCCGATAAATCAAAATGATGTTTGTCTAAAGCAGTGCAAAAGAGGAGTTGCAGACAGAGAGATACCGATTGAATAATCAGAGTATTTTTCATTGAAAAAGTGCAGTATCTGCAGGGAACATATACTGCTTGAAAAATAGATCAGAATTCAGATGTTTCTATGATCAAGTGCTATTCCTGGATGGAGGTGGTGATCTTGTTGGTCAATTCATCTATCTTGACCTTGAAATCTTCATCGTTCTTAAGCAGTTCATTGATCTTTTTCATCGTATGGCTTACGGCAGTGTGATCTTTCATACCAAAATATTTGGCCAGTTCGGGCATTGACATGGGGGTAAGTTCGCGTGCCAGATAGATTGCGATCCGTCGGGTATAGACGATATTTCGACTGCGGTTTTTAGAGCGTATTTCCGAGGGTTTGACATTGAGCTCTTTGGCAACCATACTCATAATAAAATCGATTGAGATGTTGTCATGTTTCTCCTGCAGCGTCTCCTTGAGTACATTTTGCGCAAACTCGAGCGTAATAGGCTGATGCATTAGCTGGGCATAGGCATGCAGTTTGGCGAGAATGCCTTCGATCTCCCGTACATTATTATCGATGATCGTGGCAATATATCTAACGACATCATTATCGATGATAATGCGGTTTATCTCGCACTTTTTCTGGATGATCGCGATTTTTGTCTCAAGCTCCGGAGGCTGGATGTCGGCGACCAGTCCCCACTCAAAGCGGCTTTTTAGACGGTCTTCAAGTCCCGCGATCTGTTTTGGTTTTTTATCGGCCGTCATAATGATCTGTTTATGTTCGTTACGCAGGGCCTCGAAGGTATGAAAAAACTCCTCCTGTGTCTGGACCTTGTTGCTTAAAAACTGGATATCATCAATTAACAGAACATCGCATTTTCGGTACTTGTCTTTAAAACGGTCCATCGTTTTGTTGCGCATATGCGAGGTGAAGTCATTTAAGAATTGTTCAACAGAGGTATAGATAACACTTTTGCCCTGCTGCTGAAGCACATTGCCTACCGATTGCATTAGGTGGGTCTTGCCAAGACCGACACCGCCGTAGATGAAAAGAGGATTATAAAGTTCGCCGGGCTTTTCGCTGACGCTTTTCGCGGCAGAATAGGCAAATTGGTTGGAGGAGCCGGGGACATAGTTTTCAAAGGTATAAGAGGGATTCAGCAGAGAGTGCTGCGATTTCTCGCTTTTTTGTTCTATTTTCTGGGCAACCTTGCCTTTTTTAGCCGATTTCAGTTCAATACTGACCAGCGTCTTGGTGCCTGTCTTCACTTCAAAGAGATGCGCGATCTTGTCGGAAAATTTCCGCTTGATATAGTTGGCGATCAAGGCATTCGGAGCAAAATAGACAGCATAGTTGCTCTTGGACTGAAGTGTGGAAAAGGTGAGCTGCTTGATGTAGCGATTATAGTCGATCTCAGAGATCTCATCTTTGAGCATCATTAAGATTTCACCGCCGATATTCATTATAACCCCCGTTTATTCACCTGTGAATAGAGTGTGAATTAGTATGTGAATAATACAGTAATTTCCCTAGAATGTGATAAAATCACAGGTGAATAAAGTTATTCACGGGTGTGAATAGACTATTCAAGCCGGTAAAAACCGTAACTGTTTTGAAAGAGAGATGATGCATAGGATTTTAGGGATCGACCCGGGTACACGCAATCTGGGTTATGCCATCATACTGTTAGATAACGGAAAGATCTCTTTGATCGAGGCAGGTCTTATCAAGATCGAAAAAGACGAGCTTCAATTCCAGATTCCGCAGATGGTGGAGGGGCTTGATCAGATCTTTGCCAACCATAAGATCGATGAAGTGGCGATGGAAGATATCTTTTATGCCCATAATCCGCAGACCGTTCTTAAACTTGCGCAGTTTCGCGGTGCGATTATGCTTAAACTCCTCCAGGAGTTCGGGCAGTTTGCAGAGTACACGCCTTTGCAGGTCAAGCGGGCAGTAACCGGCAAGGCCAAAGCAGCCAAAGAACAGGTGGCCTTCATGGTGCAGCGTCTGCTGGGAATCAAAAAAGAGATAAGACCGCTTGATATCTCTGACGCGATGGCCGTTGCCATTACCCATGCCCAGCGTGTCAAGATGGAAAAGAAGTAGATAAATCAGAAGCACTTTAGAAAAACAAAGATACAATCAAATTAAAATATAAAAGAGAATAAGGTAGTGTGTATGACAGTCGAGTTCCTAGCGGTCGAAACCCCCTCCAACACGGCGGTCTCAGCAGCACGTACCTGTTATTTTCCCAACGGCATCGTCACCCCGGAGAAGTCTGAAGGGTGGGAGCGAAAAGATGACCTGCTAAACGGCATCTTCAAAGGGGGTCATCACACCACCTTGATGCATACCCATGTGACGATGCTGATCAGCGGCATGTCGCGTCATCTTATCTGGCGGATGCTGCACGGGCATCCCTACTATAACTCCGAACAGGTCTCCCAGCGTTATGCAAAGATGAAAATAGAGAACTTTGTCTACCCTAAAAATGGTGACAAGGCGGAGTGGGAAGCCTATTACAACCGGCGTTTTGACGATTATGAGAAATTGCGCGAGATCCTTGAACCCGATGTCTATGCCGTCGTACCGAAGTTCCGCCGCAAAGACAGCATGAAAAAAGCGCAGGAGATGGCACGCTATGTACTCCCCGGCGGGATGAGTGCCTACCTTTACCATACGGTGAACATCATCACCCTTCTTAGGTATATTGCAGTCGCCAAAGTGATGCCGGAGTGCCGGGAGGAGGCTCAGGAGTTTGCCGATCATTTGGCAGAGAAGCTGATAGCAATCGACGAATCGCTGCGCCCCCTGGTCGAATACGCGCAGGAGGGAAGACCCATTTTCCCGGAATTTGACATGAACGCGCTAAAAGTGAAGATAGGCCTCGGTAGCAGCAAGAAGGTCAAAGTCTACGATGTGGTCGGTGACGCCGCTTTTGCGGTGAATGATAACTATGCTGATGTACTGAGGTATTCTCAGATGCTGCCTGACAGCGGTGTTTTAGGCGGTTTCAGCACCTACATCAAACTTTCTCTTTCGGCTGATGCCCAAAACCAGCGTCACCGTAAATCTCCGGCGGTACGCCCAGCCCTGGAGCCGATCTACCGGCGCAGCAGCTACACGCCGCCGATCATTGCCAAAAATGCCGAAGCCCTGGCTCTTTATGAACGCTCTATTGCAGAGAGTTACGACTTCTTTGAGGCGCAGCGTGAAAAGATCGGCTTCGGCGAAGCGGCCTATGCGCTTGCCAATGCGCATGAGATCGAATTGGTCGAGCGCAACGACTTTACCTCTTTTCATCATAAGGCGCAGATGCGTCTGTGCTACAACGCCCAGGAAGAGATCTATGATGTAGTCTACGAACAGGCTCTCCAGCTGAGAGCGATGGGCGTAGCAGGTGCGGAGGAGTTTCTGCCGCCGTGTACCACCCGTTTCAAGATGAATATCCATCCTATCTGCCCTGAAGGGGATCACTTCTGCGGCATCAAGGTCTGGAAGCTAGATTTTAATGAATATAAGCGAGATATCTAAATGATAAGTACTGAAGTACAATGCAGGGAGGCACTAAATGCCGATTCGTAAAACAGCCTCTTTTTTCCTATTTGCCCTTATTTTTAATGGCTGTGCCTATTTCAGTGTCAATACGGCCATGTGTGACAATATTAACCTGAATGATCCGAATACGCAGAACATTCCTGCGGAGTGTCGCAATTATAAAGAGGAGGATGCCGACAAGTCTACGTATCCTGAAGGGCACACCCCTCCAAAGGTCGACAAAGATTTTCAGATCGGCAAATAGGGAAAATTGGATTATCCGGTCGTTATCCATCATCTTTTCAGTTCACCTGCCCATAACTATTTTACCCGTCCTAAATTCGAGAGAGGTAACGCTCCCGTAATCTGCCACCAGGCGATCTCTCTGGAAGCGTCCAAAGGGATAGCGGGTGACCGTTTCGAGCAGGGTCTCTATCCGATCACCTTTTTCTCTTTGGAGGTAGCCGAGCTGATGGAAAAAGAGCTGGACAAAAGCGTTGATATCAGCGACTTTCGCCGAAATATCGTCGTCACCGGTATCAACCTTTGCGAATTGATCGGCCACAGATTTGCCATCGGTACTGTAACATTTGAGGGAATCGCACACTGCAACCCTTGCCCCTGGATGAATGCGGTGATTGGCAAAGGTGCCTATGACATTATGAAAGGGCGCGGCGGGCTTAGGGCACGTGTCATTGAGGGCGGAAAACTCGGCCTTGGCAGTCAGCTGCTGCAGTGCGACATCTCCCTTGTCAAAACGCCGATAACAGCATTAAAACAGAGAAGAATTCCTTAAGGAGAAGAGTATGCAGCCACATGAGAGATTTTATGGTATCAGCGATGATTTTCGCTCCCCATACGCACGTGACCGCGACCGTGTCATCCACTCGGGCAGCTTTCGAAAGCTTGAGTATAAGACGCAGGTCTTCCTTAACCAGGAGGGAGATTTTTTCCGTACCCGCCTGACACACTCTCTTGAGGTCTCCCAGATCGCGCGCTCCATCAGTTCGCAGTTGGGTCTGCAGGAGCCATTGGCAGAATCGATCGCCCTTTCACATGATATGGGGCATACCCCATTCGGACATATCGGCGGCGACACCCTTGATGAATGTCTGCGCGAAGACGGTTTCGCCAACGGGTTTGAGCACAATTACCAGAGTTTTCGTGTTGTGACAAAACTGGAGAAGCGGTATAAACCCTATTTGGGGCTCAACCTGACGTTTGCAACCCTGGAAGGAATCCTAAAACACTCCTATCCCTATAAAAAGCCTTTTTTTCAAAAAAGTATTCACGAGCAGTTCAACCTTGATACCCATCCGTCCATCGAAGCGATGGTAGTAGACAGAGCCGATGAGATCGCGTATATGGCACACGACATCGATGACGGGGTCAACTCCGGACTGATCAGTTTCGAGACGCTGAAGGAGAGCCGGATCATTCAGGAGATCCTGGCATTGGTCGAAGAAGAGGGTATCACGCATGAAGACGGCAGTGAGATGTTCCGTTACCGTTTCAGTTCACATCTTATCAACTATCTGGTCTATGCTCTGCTTGACTATTCACGCGGGAGGGTCGATAACTCCGAGGTGTTAGCCGCTGTTATCGACAGCAGGGCCGCGCTGCCGATCGGCTTTGATAAAACAATCGAGAGTGATATTAAAAAGCTCAAAAAGATTCTTTTTCGGGAGCTCTATCAGCACAAACAGATCGTGCGCAAGATGTATGCCGGCAAGCAGGCGATCAAAGGGCTCTATCAGGCCATGATGGAGGAGGAAAAAATACTTCCCGTCTATTATCTGGATCAGATCGAAAAGCGTAACAAACACCGTGTTATTGCCGACTATATTGCGTCATTGAGCGATCGGAACGCATTGGGTCTCTATAACGAGTTATATGGGCGTCTTTAGAGCTTGGCGTCCTGTTTTGCAGTAGCTTTCTCAAGTGCAGCGACACGTCTGCCGAGAGCAATCAGCTCGGCTTTCATACGGCTGATTTTTTCTTTTGTCTCTTCATGTTTTGCCGTCATATTCGTATCTACGGCTACTTTATATGATTTGCCCTCTTTGGTAGCCGGAAGGAAGCCGTTTTTGATCATTTTATAGACTGTCTTTTTGCTTTTTCCTATGAGCTTCGCATACGCTTTGACTTCCAAATATTCCATGCTGCTCCTTCAATCTAGGCACTTTGGTACTCTATACGCCGTAAATTCACGTACCAGTCTTCATTAAAATAGCTGCGGGAACGGTGCAGCGACAGTTTAAACGAATTTTCGAAACACTCCACCTCTTCTATCCACTCCTGGGGGACTTCAAGCTCTTCTGAACAGTAGATCTCTGCATCATATTCATTTACAATATCTTGCCAATACCAGCCAAAATCCAACGTTTTGATGACGAATGTTGTTTCCTTCATTGCCTATTCCTGTAAGAGTTATTGTTGTATGACGAAATGGATTCTACAAAGGTTCAATAACGAGACTGTTACAAAAACAGAAAAAAATGGTTACAAACGGAATGTATCTCTGATAAATGAAAGCAGATGATCATGCCGTTTTTTTGCACCTGCAGCGATGTTATGTTCTCTGGTTTAGGATCTTTTCAAAGCGTCTTAATTACACTCGATAATTCCCATATATATAGACTGAAAAGAGATGTGATTGTATTAGAGTGTTTTTAAAACAGCTTTTTACTACTTTTAAGCTATAATTTCGAAAATAAAAAGTTCCGTATATTTAGGCTTTTTGTATCCTCTTTTCTGAGAGAGTATGAAAAGTCTATTACACAGACGGTAACACCCAAGGAAACTTATGCAAAAAATTAGAAATATTGCCGTCATCGCACACGTTGACCACGGTAAAACAACACTGGTAGATGGATTGCTTCAGCAATCAGGCACGTATGCTGAGCACGAAGCGCATGCCGAGCGTGCTATGGACTCAAATGCTATCGAAAAAGAGCGCGGTATTACGATTCTTTCGAAAAATACGGCGATCCGTTATAAAGATCACAAGATCAACATTATCGACACTCCGGGCCACGCCGACTTTGGTGGTGAGGTAGAGCGCGTTTTGAAGATGGTTGACGGGGCTTTGATCCTTGTTGATGCCTACGAAGGTGTTATGCCACAGACTAAATTCGTTGTTAAAAAGATGCTGGGACTCGGGATCAAGCCAATCGTCGTCATTAACAAGATCGACAAACCTTCTGCCGAGCCGGACCGTGTAGTCGACGAGATGTTCGACCTGTTTGCCGATATGGGTGCAAGCGATGAGCAGCAGGACTTTAAAGTTGTTTATGCCGCTGCCCGTGACGGTATGGCTAAATTGGATATGGATGACGAAGACGGTGACTTTACCTGTCTGTTCGACATGATCCTGAGCGAAGTACCTGAGCCGGAGGGTGACAGAGAAAACCCTGCACAGGCACAGGTCTTTACGCTTGACTATGACAACTATGTCGGTAAGATCGGTATTGCCCGTATCTTCAACGGTCAGATCTCAAAAGGCGACAATGTCGTTCTTGCAAAAGCGGACGGTGAGTTTGTCAAAGGGCGTATCACGAAACTGATCGGATTCCTGGGCCTTAACCGTATGGAGATCGATCAAGCCGAAGCCGGAGACATCGTTGCTTTCGCCGGTCTTGAGACAGTAGACGTCGGTGACACGGTCTGTGACCCTAAAAACCCGAAAGCGCTTGACCCGATGCACATTGAAGAACCGACACTTTCGGTTGTCTTTTCGGTCAACAACTCGCCGCTTGCAGGACAAGAGGGCAAACACGTTACATCGAACAAGATCCAGGAACGTCTTGAAGCAGAGATGAACACGAACGTTGCAATGAAATTTGAGCGTATCGGTGAAGGTAAATTCCGCGTATCCGGCCGTGGCGAGCTTCAGATCACGGTACTTGCAGAAAACATGCGTCGTGAAGGTTTTGAGTTCGGTATTTCCCGTCCGGAAGTTATCGTTCGTGAGATCGAAGGCGTCAAGTGTGAGCCGTTCGAGCACCTTGTTATCGACGTACCGGAAGATCTTTCAGGCAGCGTTATCGAGCGTCTCGGCAAGCGTAAAGCAGAGATGAAATCGATGATCCCGATGGGTGCCGGTTTCCAGCGTGTCGAATTTGAGATCCCTGCCCGTTCATTGATCGGTTTCCGTGGACAGTTCCTGACGGATACCAAGGGTGAAGGTATTATGAACCACTCATTCCTTGACTTCCGCCCGTACTCAGGTGTTGTTGAGTCACGTCAATATGGTGCACTGGTTTCCATGGAAAACGGTGTAACACTGGCCTTCAGCCTCTTCGGTCTTCAGGACCGCGGTGTTCTTTTCATCGGGCCACAGACAAAAGTCTATGAGGGTATGATCATCGGTGAGCATTCACGTTCAAATGACCTTGCCGTCAACCCGATCAAAGGTAAAGCACAGTCAAACGTCCGTTCGTCGGGCGCTGACGAGGCGATCAAACTGGTACCGCCTCGCGATCTTTCACTGGAGCGTGCGCTTGAGTGGATCGAAGACGATGAGCTTCTTGAAGTGACACCGCAGAGTATCCGTGTCCGTAAAATCTACCTGACAGAGTCTGAGCGTCGCCGCCACTCTCGCAAGTAAAAGTTCTAGCTTCGGCGCATCTTGCACCGGAGTTCACCGCTCGACGCACACTAGTGCGCTTTCGGGTTCACATCCGGCACAATCTACACCCAATCTATAACTTTTACACCATTTTCTTTCTCGTCGTTTACCTAACTAGCTTCTTTTTTTCTTAATACAATTGTCTTGCTTGCTTACGCCATCGTGGTTTATACTTTACTGCGCTAAAAATCCGTTATGAAATTATTTGATTTAGAAGTCGAGACGCCCTACCTCTCTCTCGAGGCGGAGTTTCACGACAGAACCGAGATTACTCCGCTTAAAGAACCTTTTTTGATCAGTTACAGCCCGGATGCGGCCGAGCTGCTCGGTGTCGTTATCGAAGGCGAAGAAGAGCTGCTTGTCGCTGTTATGAACGGAGAAGGCACGCTGCGTGGCAGTGAGCCCTTTTCGATGTGTTATGCCGGCCACCAGTTCGGCTACTTTGTTCCCACGGCTGGGGGATGGGCGCGCCATCAACCTTGGAAAAACAAAAAACGGCTGGAACCTGCAGCTCAAAGGGGCCGGTCCGACACTCTATTCGCGTCAGGGCGACGGACGCGCCGTGCTGCGTTCGTCGATCCGCGAATACCTGATGAGCGAGGCGATGTGCGGTCTGCATATTGCCACCACAAGAGCCCTCGCCATTATCGGGTCCGATGAAGATGTGGCCCGCGAACGGTGGGAAAAAGGTTCGATCGTTTTGCGCATGTCGACCTCCTGGGTTCGCTTCGGCACCTTCGAATACTTCTACACCAGACGAAAGCTGGACAAGATCGAAGCCTTGGCAGACTATGTGATCGAGGAGAGCTATTCTCACCTTAAAGGGAATGAAGATGCCTACTTTCTGATGTTCGAAGAGCTCATCGACCGTACAGCGCTGCTGCTTGCGAAATGGCAGGGTGTCGGTTTCAACCACGGGGTGATGAATACCGACAACATGTCTATCGCCGGGCTTACCATTGATTACGGGCCGTACGCTTTCCTGGACGATTATGATTTCGGCTATATCTGCAATCATACCGACACAGAAGGCCGCTATGCCTTCGGTCAGCAGCCTGGCGTCGCGCAATGGAACCTTAGCATGCTGATGCGGGCTCTTTCGCCTCTGATCAAACTGGAGCGCATGCAGGAGGCCCTGGAGAAATTCGGTGAGATATACAGTAGCTATTATCTCGGATTTATGCGAAAAAAACTGGGTTTTATCACGGAAGAGGAGGATGACATATCGGTGTTGCGGTGGCTGTTCAGTATTATGCAGCAGGAGTCCATCGATTATAACTGCTTCTTTAGAGTGCTCAGCCGCTACGACGGGGATAAAACAGAGCTGTTAGCCTTTTGCGGGCTTGAAGCTCCTCTTTCCGACTGGCTCGATCATTATGATAACCGTCTGGAAAAGGAGAAGTCTGATACAGAGGCACGCCACAAACAGATGTTAGCGACCAATCCTAAATATGTACTGAAAAACTATATGCTCCAGTATGCCATCGACAAGGCGGAGCGCGGCGATTATACCGGTGTCGAAGAGCTGTTGAAACTGGCACGTGCACCGTTTGACGAGCATCCCGAGATGGAAAGTTTCGCGAAACCATCGCCGAAGAGTGTAAAAAACCTTAAATTGTCGTGCTCTTCGTAGAGACAAACGACAGCTGTTAGAAGGGTCCGGTACTCACTATTGTGCAATGATGACGTCTATACGGTATATACGGGTAACACATAAGAAAAACAGGTATTACAACCATTCAGGCACTTTGCATCATCTTTGCTTTTTGATCTGTTTTCAACAAAAGTGAATGATGTTTTCGACATAATCTATTACTAAAATTGGTAGTCAATCTACCATGGGTATCTTGATCATTAGGTAAGAAATATGGCAACAATTAACAGAAAAAAGATCTACAACCCCGAATCAAATGAAAATGTAAACGAACGCAGGATTTTTGGCGGCAACCCGACCGGTATCTTTGAGCTCAACAACATCAAATATCAGTGGGCCTACAATCTTTGGGAGGTGATGTTAAATAACACCTGGTTCCCTAAAGAGGTCGATATGACCCGTGACGCCAATGATTATAAACAGTTGACAGAGGGTGAGAAGATGGCCTATGACAAAGCGCTTTCACAACTTATCTTTATGGATTCCCTGCAGACAAACAATCTGATAGACAATGTCAACCCTTACGTCACGGCCCCGGAGATCAATCTTATCCTTGTGCGCCAATCCTTTGAAGAGGCGCTGCACTCACAATCATATGCCGTAATGGTGGATTCGATCTCACAAAACTCTGCAGAGATCTATGATCTATGGCGCAGGGATATGATGCTTAAATCCAAGAACGATGCCATCGCGATCAAGTATGAGATGCTCACTGAAAATCCGACGGACACCAATTTCCTCAAAGCCTGTTTTGCGAACCAGATACTGGAAGGGATCTATTTCTACAGCGGTTTTGCTTATATCTACACATTGGCACGTGCCGGCAAGATGCTGGGTTCTGCGCAGATGATCCGCTTTATTCAGCGCGATGAAGTCACCCACCTCGTTCTATTCCAGAACCTGATCAATTCACTGCGCCGAGAGCGCCCTGAACTCTTTACGGAAGAGCTTATCGAAGAGGTCTATCAGATGTTCAGGGACGCGGTAACACTTGAAGCCTCGTGGGGCAAGTACATTACACAGGGGCAGATTCTGGGGTTGACGGACGCGATTTTGGAACAGTATATTCAGTTCCTTGCCGACGAGCGTCTGCGCGCGGTCAAGCTGGAACCGATCTACAATGTGACAAACCCGATCAAATGGGTCAATGATTTCGCTTCATTTAATGACCAGAAGACCAACTTCTTTGAAGGTACGGTCACCAACTACTCCAAGGGTTCGTTGAGCTTTGACGACTTTTAAAGTGCGTCCGCTCTGCTCACTTGCTTTTAGCAGCGAAGCCAACAGCTATGAAGAAAATCTCTCTGCACTTCTCTCTTTAGTCAACAAAGCACCCTCCAATGCCTTGATCGTTCTTCCCGAGCTGGCTGTCACTAACTTTGACTATGACCATTTCGAGGCGGCGGCAGCCTATGCAGCTGTGATCACTGCGGCACTGTCAGAGACGGCCCGGGAGCAGATCATTGCGGCAACGATGATAGAGAAGCGAAAAGACGGCAGGATCTATAATGTCGCGAAGGTGTTCCACGGAGGCAGTGTCATTCACGAGCAGGCCAAGGCAGAGCTCTTTAAATTCGGCGGCGAGCATGACTATTTTACTGCCGGCGATGAGAGCGGGATCAAACTTTTCGAAGCGGACGGCCTTAAAATCGGCATCTTGATCTGTTTTGAACTGCGTTTTAAACGCCTTTGGCAGCAGCTTGAGGGGGCAGACATCATATTGGTCCCGGCGCAGTGGGGCAGACTCCGCAGTCAAAACTTTGTTTCGCTCAGCAATGCACTGGCCATCATGAACCAGTGCTATGTCGTTGCCTCGGATACAAAGAACAGTGACACAAGCGGTATGAGCGGCATCATAACGCCATTCGGCGAAGAGTGCCGAAACGGCGATCTGCTCTGCTTAGAGGAAAATTTCAGTGAAAAAGAGGTGCGCAAGATGCGCCGATATTTAAATGTAGGTATAGTGTGATCGATAAAATAACAGCAATTAAAACAAAACGTATGGCCGACGAGATCGACAAAGTCTTTACACTCACCCCGGCAGTCAAACAGGCGATCATCAATACAGATCGTGAAAAGTTCGTACCAGTTGCGATGCGTCAGCATGCGTACCGCCTGGATGCTTTGCCTATCGGCGCAAAACAGTGGATCTCATCGCCGCTGACAGTGGCCAAGATGACCGAATATCTGGAACCTGAAGGGGCTGACAGGGTCTTGGAGATAGGCTGCGGCAGCGGCTATCAGGCGGCCGTTTTATCGCATCTTTTCCGCGGGGTCTTTTCGATCGAACGCATCGAGTCTCTGATGCTGGAGGCGAAACAGCGCTTTAGAGAGCTCGGCATTCAAAATATCCATACCCGTACTGACGACGGTCAAAAAGGGTGGATCCAGTATGCGCCCTACGACCGTATCCTCTTTTCAGCCGCACCGACCTATATCCCGCAGGTCCTGATCGATCAGCTATCACCTCGCGGCGTTATCGTTGCTCCGATCGAGAGAGACGGAAGACAGGTCATTACCCGTTTTGTGAAGATCGGCGATGAACTGATCGAAGATGAGCTTGAGGCCTGTGAGTTTGTCCCTGTTTTAAACGGTGTACAAAGATAGCAAAAAATAGTTTTTTTTAATAGTAATCAGTTATTATAAGAAGATATTTTTTGGGGTGATATTATGAAAAAGCTCTTTTCTTTAGCTGTTATTATTCTCTTTTTACCATTAGCTCTCTTTGGCGCCGGCCCCTATAATCTTGAAGGCATTCACGACCTCAATGTCCTGGTTATTGATGAGAACAAGGCAATATCGCCGCAATTGACAGATAAAATTGCGGATGAACTCAAAAGCAAACTCGAAAAAAACGGGATCAAGAGCAGAAAAGACGGTGTCGGTACGCTCTTTGTAAAAATCAGTTCCCTTAAAGTAGGCAAGAACACGGTTGTGGGCATCTCTTTTGGCATAGGCGAAGAGGCCGAGATAATGCGTTCCGGGCGTGTCAAGAGTTTTGTGCAGAGCTACAACAACAGTGATCTTTTTGAAAGTGAAGATGTCAATGCCGATGTTTACGACTCTATCGTCAACTATCTGATGGGTGAATTTATTGAACAGTTCCATGATGACAATGAACAGTGAGGGGTGGATATGAGTATACAACAGATGTGGAATGAGAAGTTCTCACGGGAAGGGTTTTTGTATGGGAAGGAACCTAATGCCTTTCTCGCTGCAAATGAGGGCCTTTTAGGCTCGAAAAGCAGAATCTTGATGCTTGGAGAGGGTGAAGGCCGAACGGCGTGCTACATGGCTCGTAAGGGGCATATGGTTGCTGCTCTGGATGCATCGGATGTCGGACTTGAAAAAACGAAAGCTTTAGCGGAAGAGATGGGCGTTGATATTGAGACCATCCATGCCGATCTCGGAGAGTGGAGCACTGTGCAAAGATACGACGGGGTATTGACCTCGTTTCTGCATCTGCCGGAGCCGCTCAGAACAGAAGCGTTTTCCCATGCCGTCGACATTCTTGAGAACGGCGGTTATTTTATAGGCGAGTTCTTTTCTGTTAAACAGCTTTCAAGGGATTCAGGCGGACCAAAGATGCCGGAGCTGCTCTATACCCTTGAATCGCTGAGCAATATTTTCAGCCGGGACGATGTGACTCTTATCAGACTTGAAGAGTGTGTCGATCATCTCTCTGAAGGCAGCGGCCATCAGGGCGATGCAGAGCTTATCCGTATCATCGCCCAAAAAAAATAAGGAGAACGCGATGGGCAAACCTTTTATAAAGCTTCCGGAATTAACGCTTAAAGCACTTTTTGACTACAGTATAGTGCATTATAGTGATCGTCCTGCATTGAGCCTGGTTGACGGTGAAACGATAAGCTATGCCCAATTCGCGAACAAGGTTGCCGAAGTGCAGCTGCTTCTCTCGTCGCACGGGATTCGCCGCGGCGACAAGGTGGCGCTCTACAGTGAAAACATGCCGAACTGGGCCGTTGTCTATTTTGCGGTGACGACGATGGGTGCTGTTATTGTTCCTGTCCTACCTGATTTTCACACCTCCGAGGCACTTCACATCGCGGCGCATGCCGAGTGCAAGGCTGCCTTCATCTCTAAAAAGCTGATGGAGACACTTCTGGATGAGTCCAATCCGCCCGAACTGACACTGATCGTCTACACCAACAATTTGGAAGTCCTGGCCGATTTCTCCTCACCGGACAAGGTCTCTCTTGCCTTGCAAAAAGGTCAAAACCATTTGCAAAATGCAATGGAGAAATTGGGAAAAGAGATTGAAAGGAATCCGATCAAAGAAGAAGATCTGGCTGCAATCATCTACACTTCCGGCACAACCGGCAGCTCCAAAGGTGTAATGCTTACGCATAAGAACCTTGCCTTTGAAGCGGTAGCGGCGCAGCATATTATCGAGATCTATTCAAGAGACCGCTTTCTCTCTGTTTTGCCATTGGCACACACCTATGAGTGCACGATAGGGCTTTTGATCCCGATTCTAAACGGCTCCTCGGTGTTCTATCTGTCAAAGCCGCCGACACCGAGCATCCTGATAAAAGCATTTTCAGCGGTAAAGCCGACCTTTATGCTGAGTGTGCCGCTGATCATCGAAAAGATCTACAAAAATAAAATTCAGCCCAATTTTCAAAAGAACCTGCTGATACGCACGCTTTATGCTATTCCGGCGGTGCGAAAAATGCTTAACAGGGTTGCCGGTAAAAAACTCATGGAGACCTTTGGCGGAGAACTCCGTTTTTTCGGTATCGGCGGCGCGGCTCTTTCACCGCTTGTTGAGAAGTTTTTGCGTGAAGCCGGGTTCCCCTACTGCATCGGTTATGGATTGACGGAAACGGCGCCGCTTCTTGCCGGAAGCAACCCGACCAATACAAAATACCTGGCGATCGGTCCGGCACTTGAAGGCGTTGAGCTTGAACTTCGGGATAAAAACGAAGAGGGAATAGGAATCCTTTGGGCCCGCGGTCCGAATGTGATGAAGGGCTATTACAAAGATCCCGAGAAGACGGCTTCGGTGATGGATGCAGACGGCTGGCTAAACACAGAAGACATGGGTTATTTCGATGAGGACGGCTACTTTTATATGAGCGGGCGTGCAAAAAACATCATCGTCGGCAAGGGGGGAGAAAATATCTATCCCGAGCAGATCGAAGCGGTGATCAATGCACATGAACTGGTTGCAGATGCACTGGTGTATGATGATAACGGAGTACTAACAGCGCGGATCAATCTTGACTACGAAAAACTCGATGAACTCTTCCGTGTCAGCCATACCTCGGAGACAAAAGTCCATGGTAAAGTCGATAAGATCCTCGAAGAGATCCGAGACGAGGTTAACGGGAAGCTCTCTTCTTTTTCGCGAGTCCGCAAGGTCATAGAACAGAGAGAGCCCTTTGTCAAAACGCCGACTAAAAAGATCAAACGCTATCTCTATGTTGAGGCAAAGTAGTGGCGGGATCGATTCTTTTTGTCTGTCAGGGCAACATCTGCCGCTCGCCTATCGCAGAGGGAGTCGCCAGGAAGATCGCGAACAAGAGGGGCATGGACCTCACGATTGACTCCTGCGGCACAAGCAACTTGTATGTGAGCGAGACACCCTGCAGTTACTCTGTCCAAGTCGCCAGGGAGAACGGTATCGATATCTCTTCGATGCGTGCGCGCCAGATCACGTATAAAGACATCAATACCTTTGAGCTGATTATCGCGCTTGACGAGAGGAACAGGCTGGAACTCATTCAGATGGGTGCACGGAATGTCGTCAAACTGGGTGCATTCGGCCATAACGGCGAAGATATCCCCGATCCCCATCTCTTTCCGAGCTATGAGGGGGTTGACAGGGTCTATGAGTTAATCGAGCTCTGTGTTTCAAACTTGTTCGATGAGATGCTATAGTTTCCACGCTTACGCAAGCGCTTTTGACGTTTAGTCGCTAAAAAGCACTCTCCATTAACATCATCCCACTCACACTATTTTCACACTTTATCGTTTTATACTCAAGAGAGAAAATAAAGGAGAAAAAGTATGAAACATGTTTACCTTACGGAAACAGAGATACGCAAGTCATTAGCGGCAGGCGCTATCACCGATAAAGAGGCAAAAGAACTTATTGCCAATTTGAAGAGATGTACGATGAAAGTTACAACACGAAAATTAAAAGGGACAGATGTCAATCATGTATAAACGGTGAAATTCAGCCGCTGAAAGGACGTTCTTCATATTTGATGGATGTGCCAAGCAGGTAGAGCGTTGCGTCTCTCAGAGCCTCTATAGAGCTGTATTTCCCTATAGCAAAAGCACATACGCCACCCTCAAAAGCAATGGTGATGCCCTCACTCACATCGACAAACGGTAGTTTGTTATCTTCGATTAGCCGGGCATCGCTGACGCCGTCGATCTCGAATGCGATATTGATCCAGTCATTGCCCCGGTTCCTGTCCTGCACGGAAAGCTCGATCGTAAAGTTTGTCGCTGAGTTCATGACAACAGAGTGGATCTCGCCGTCTATGGCACTGTCGATGCGTGATAAAAGTTCAGGTGTTTTGTTAACAAGTAGTGGTTTCACATGATACCTCTGATAAGTTTTTTAAGAGTCCTTAACCTACAATTAATCTACAATCAGTAAAATTATGGTCTGTTTATTTTAAATGACGCTTTTTACAGCGCAGATTCAATTACAGAACTGGTGACACAGTTCTGTAATCTTCACCATCAACTCTAAAACTGCTATCAACAGTTGTAGTACAAGCAAGTACTATTACCTTTCATGTAACAATTTTTTTTATCCATTGTTTACCTCCTTTATTGGAAAAAAGGCTGGGACTCTTATAAAACTTATCGGTTTTATTATTTCGTTGATTGTATCTTTGTTTTTCTAAAGTACTTCTGATTATGTCTGTTTGTTTTCAAGTTGTATGCGCTGTGTACGGGCGATGTATAGGGCAATCGCTTCGGAGATATACAAGGTCAATAGTTTAATTGGTAAAAGATTGTCGCTAACAAGAGGTTAGGTTGACTATCAAACTGCTCACTGGAAGAGTTTGAGACGGCGTTAGGCCTATTGGCAGCCTACACACTCCATTGAACGGTCTTCGACATCGTTGTGTGAGTCAGGTGACTGTGAACGCAGGTAGTAGGTTGATTTGATGCCCAGTTTCCAGGCAAGCATATAGATCTCGTTCAGGTATTTACCGCTTGCCTTGTCCAGTGTGATAAAGACATTGAGGCTCTGCCCCTGATCAATCCATTTTTGTCGTATTGCACCCGCCTTGATCAGGATACGCTGATCAAGCTCATAAGCCGAGGTGTAGTAAGCCCAGGTCTCAGGACTCAGGTTTGGCACGACGACGGGGATAAGACCGCTAAGGTTCTCTTCGTACCATTTACGTTTATAGACAGGCTCTATGGCCTGTGTGGTGCCGGTCAGGATAGAGATCGAGCTTGTTGGCGCTACCGCCATCAGGTAACCGTTGCGCATACCGTTTTTCTTGATCGCCTCACGCAGTTCATCCCACTCATAGGTTGAGGCAAAAAGACCGCCGCGATCGACCAGGTTTCGCACTTCCGCATTGGCGTGATCCATCGGCAGGATACCGCGGCTCCATTTTGAACCTTCAAATTCGGGGTAGGAGCCTTTTTCGACTGCAAGATCTGATGAAGCTTTGATGGCGTTATAACTGACCGCTTCCATCACTTCGTCAACCTTGTCGAAGTGCTCCTGGCTTCCCCAGCTGATGCCGGCTTCCGCCAGCATCTGTGCTTCTCCCATAACACCCAGACCGACGGAACGTGAACGCAGGTTAGTGCGTTTTACCTTCTCTAACGGATAGAAATTCAGATCGATGACATTGTCGAGTGCCCGCATTGCGATCGGAACGATACGCTCGATATCCTCTTTTTTGTTGATGCGTGAGAGGTTGACGGAAGCAAGGTTACAAACAGCCGTCGCCCCGTCTACCTTCTCTTTTTCGACAATAAAGATCTGGCGTCCGCCGATACTGTCGAGTGCCGTTATCTTGTTAGCCGGTTTCTCGATGCCGCTGTCGACTTTGACCAGCTCGTCCTCTTCGAATGTCAGGAAGTCACCCTCTTCAAACTTGAGTTTGATCAGGTAGTGGTTGGGGCTGGTATTTTGGAAGATCTCGGTACAGAGGTTAGAGCTTCTGATAATGCCGTAGTGATCATTCGGGTTAGCACGGTTAGCGTTGTCTTTAAAACAGAGGAAGGGGCTGCCTGATTCAAAGTATGAAGTAAGGATCTTGCGCCACAGGTCTTTTGCTTTGATCGTCTCTTTGATGATGCTAGGGTCATTCTCATACTCGGTATAACGTTTCTCAAACGCCTCGCCGTACATGTTTGTCAGGTCGCGTGTCTGGAACGGATCGAAGAGTGTCCAGATCGCATCCTCCTCGACACGTTTCATAAAGAGGTCGCTGATCCAGAGTGAAGGGAACAGGTCGTGGGCGCGGCGGCGCTCTTCACCCGAGTTCTTTTTAAGATCAAGGAAGTCATTGATATCAATATGCCAAGGCTCGAGGTAGACGGCGATCGCCCCTTTGCGTGTTCCCAGCTGATCGACGGCAATAGCAACATCATTGGTTATCTTTAAAAACGGAACGGTACCGCCTGCGGCGTTCTGGTGACCGTCGATAAAAGAACCGATAGAACGGACCTGTGTCCAGTCCCAGCCGATACCGCCGCCGAATTTGGAGAGCAGCGCCATCTCTTTGTAGGCGTCAAAGATACCTTCGATGTTATCCGGTGTTGAACCGATATAACAGGAGCTGAGCTGGTGGCGAGGTGTACGTGCGTTTGAAAGCGTCGGGGTTGCCAGCATGACCTCGAATTTGGAGATCATATCGTAAAACTTGATCGCCCATCCTTCTTTGTCCTCTTCGTTCTGGGCCAGGAACATAGCGATGCCCATAAACATATGTTGAGGAAGTTCGATAGGTTTGTTGGTACCGTCTTTTATCAGATAACGGTCATAAAGTGTCTTGACACCAAGGTAGTTAAACAGCATGTCACGCTCGGGATCGATATGCTTGTCAAGTTTTTCAAGGTCAAATTTCTCGCTCAGTCCAAGTAGAATGCGCCCTGCTTTCTCGCCGCGTTCGAAATATTTCTCCAAGGTATCGTAGCCGGTAAAACCGTTGACCCGGTGGTAAAGGTCAAAAAGAAAGAGCCGTGCAGCGACAAAGGTCCAGTTCGGTGCATCGATATCGATCTTGTCGACGGCAGTCTTGATCAGCGTCTCCTGGATCTCGTTAGAGGGGATGCCGTCGCGAAAGTGCAGTTGGGCGTCAACCTCAAGCTCACTCTGTGAGACATTGCTCAGGCCCTGCACGGCGGCCGAAGTGTACTTTTGAATTTTGGCGATATCGAGTGTTTCACGTCGACCGTTTCGTTTAATAATCGTGATCATTTTTTCCCTTGGAAGAAAGTTTTTATTTAATATATAGATCTTTACTTGAAAACCCGGTTAAAGATGGCATCCACATTTTTCGTGTAGTAATCATAATTAAAACATTCGCGGATAGCCTCTTCATCCAGACTGGCGCGAAGCTCCTCATCGGCTAACAGGTGGTTAAGATAGAGACTCTCGCCTTTTTCGTTAGTCGTCGGTTTGCCCTGCTGAATCTCTTCCCATACCTTCATGGCATTGCGCTGTACGATGCGGTAGGCATCCTCACGGCTTACCCCTTTGAGCGGTAGCTCAAGAAGAACACGCTGCGAGAAGACAAGGCCGCCTGTCAGGTTCAGGTTTTTCATCATGTTTTCCGGATAGACCGTCAGGTTGGCGATGACGTTGTTCATACGGTGCAGCATAAAATCGGAGGTAATGAAAGAGTCCGGCAGCCAGAAGCGTTCGGTCGATGAGTGGGAGATGTCCCGTTCGTGCCAAAGGCCGACATTTTCCATTGCGGGAATTGCGTATGCCCGGATCATTCGTGCTAACCCTGTTATATTTTCTGTTAGTATCGGGTTGCGCTTATGCGGCATTGCCGATGAACCTTTCTGCCCTTTTGCAAAGTACTCTTCACACTCGTACACTTCGGTACGCTGCCAGTGGCGGACCTGGATAGCAAACTTCTCGATCGATGACGCCATCAGTGCCAACGCCGTTGCCAAACGGGCATAACGGTCACGCTGTATAACTTGGTTAGACGCCGGTGCTGCTTTAAGACCAAGCTCTTCACAGGCGATTTCTTCAAGCTCCAAGGGAGCGTGGGCAAAGTTGCCCATGGCTCCGGATACCTGCCCTACTGCAATAACTTCCATGGTCTGCTGCAGGTTTTCCAAGTGACGGGCCATTTCGTCATACCAGACGGCAAGCACCAGTCCGAAGGTGATCGGTTCGCCGTGAATACCGTGCGAACGGCCGACCATCAAGGTCATCTTGTGTTCCATCGCTCTTTTCTTGATCGACTCCATAAGCATCTTCACATCATCGATAATGATCTGGAGCGAATCGCGCATCTGCAGTGCTACGGCAGTATCGACCGTGTCCGAAGATGTCATACCGTAGTGGAACCAGCGGCTCTCTTCGCCAAGTGTCTCGGAGACCGATGTGGTGAAAGCGATCAGGTCGTGACGTGTTACCGCTTCAATCTCATCAATACGTTTAATATCGAAGCCGGCATTGGCAACGATCTTGTCTGCATCCTCCTGAGGAATTTTGCCAAGTTTCGCCCACGCTTTTACGACGGCTTTTTCTACATCGAGCCATGCCTGATACTTTGCCTGCATTGTCCAGTTTTTTGACATCTCTTCACGTGAGTAACGTTCTACCATTTTGACCCTTTTTATTGTTCTGAATGAGTTGCGTATAATAATCTTAGACGTATTTTACTAAGGTATAATTCTACGAAAATCTCCGAATAAAAAACTACCGTTTCATAGTTGTTTGTTCTGAGATTTTAATTTATGTTTATCAATTTATATTACAAAAAATTGGCTAATAAAGGGTTTAAAAAATGCCATTTATCATCAAGCAATTCAGTGTTGAAAAGAAGATACAGGCTTTTCTCTTTTTAATACGTGAATTGGGTATGACACAGAAAGTCGCACAGCGAATGATCTCAAAAGGACGTCTGCTATGCAACGGCGAATATGTTCTTAAAGACTCTTTTTTATTAGAAGGAAATGTGGAGCTGATAGATTTTGAACCCGAGTCAAGGGGGTTGGAACCGCTCTTTGTTACTAACGATTTTGCACTTTACGACAAACCATCCGGCGTTTTGATTCATCCGCAAAACCGCCATACCCCCTACTCCCTCATAGATGAGATAAAACACCGTTTTGGAAATGATGCTAACATCACTCACCGGATCGATCAGGAGACCAGCGGACTTGTGTTAAGTGCTAACAATAAAAAGAGCGAACGTATCTTGAAAATGATGTTTGAAGAGCGCAAGATGCAGAAGCGCTATCTTGCATTGGTGCACGGTGAAGTCAAGGATGTCATGGATATCAAAGAGCCTCTGCTTCGCAGGGAAGATGAAAGTGCCATCGTTCGTATGGTTGTTCGTGTTCACCCCGACGGGAAATATTCCGAGACCTTAATCACGCCGATCCGTTATCTTCCGGAGCTCGATATGACTTTAATCGAAGCAAAACCGTTGACCGGCCGCCAGCACCAGATTCGTGTCCACTTGTTTCACGTGAAACATCCTATTGTGGGTGACCCGATATACGGGCAGACAGAAGAGGATATCGTCCGTTTTCTTGACAGAGAGATCGACAGTGAAGAGCGAATCAAACTGGGTGGTGCCAAGAGGTTGTTGCTCCATGCGTCGCAGCTGGAATTTGTCTTCAGCGGGAATAAATACATTATCAAATCGCATGCTCACTTTTTACAAGAGTGCTATGAAGCTATGCAGATCTGATTTACTAAGCCAATACGTGCTGCTATTTCGATTTTTATTGAAATTTTCTGCAGTGCGGAAGAGAATTTAACACCGATGTTTCACGTGAAACATAGATGTTAAGAATTGACGGCCAGTTGCACCACTGTTTTCAGATACAACTACTCGCCGATATAACGCTTTCGTTTCGCCTCTTTCATCCGTTTTCGATCTACAACACAATAGCCGTCAATACAATCATTGAAATTGGCATCCACGCCAAAATCATAAAAAGCAACACCGTCTGCTTCGCAGAGATCTCCGTACTGCTTAAACAGGGTCGGTACATTAACGTTGAAAGCGGCGAGGTAATTTTTTAAAAGGATAAAATCTTTTTTGTAGTCATTTCCGCAAAAGAGTGTTTCAAATTCGCTGTTCGTGATATTGGAGAGTCTATAGGGGGAGCGTGCAAAAAGTGTCTGCTCTTTGGGTGCGAAATAGTGATTGTAAAAATAGACCAGAGCATCTTTGGCATGCGTCGGGTAGCTGCCGCTGATCGTCACCGGGCCCATCAGGTAACGAATCTGCGGATTGTGTTTGAGATAAGCACCTATACCCTGCCATAAGTAGTCGAGTGCGCGTGAACCCCAATAGCGCGGCTGCACAAAACTGCGTCCGAGTTCAATAGCTTCCATAAGGTATTGGTCATGTCCATCCTCCATGCTGCAGAGCTCATTGAGGTAGAGCCCCTCTTTGCCATAAGTAGATAATATCCAGTCGCACTCGCCGATACGATAGGCACCGACAACTTCCAGCTCCTGATCGTCCCATAAGACTAAATGCTGATAATATTCATCATATTTATCGAGATCTTTATAATGCCCGGTGCCCTCGCCTACCATTCGAAAAGTATATTCGCGAAGACGGCCTATCTCATTGATGAGCGTAGGCGCTTTGTCATATTCAACAAGGTAGATTGTTTTGTTGTCTGAGGTGTAGCCCAGGAGCTCTGCCGTTGCAAGTTCTTTCTTGATGATCTGACGAGACTGCGGGTGTGCGATGCACTGTTCCGTCTTGTAGATCCCCTTTTTGCCTTTGGCGATCTTATAGAGATGTTTGCGGAAGAGCTTGGTATGCTGACTGAGCGATAAGTTCATGGTCGTTAGGGTGTGTGGGGCAATCAGTTCGCCGATTGTGAATTCCAGCACACTTTTTTTCGCTTTAAAAATCTCATCTGCCAGCAGCATGGCCCCCAGCGGCTTGAAGATCATCGAAGCGGTGTAAAAAGTCAAGCTGTTGCGGGCATTGATATAGATGGGAAGAATAGGCGATTGGTTGCGTTTGGCAATCTTTAGAAAACCCTGCTTCCATTTGCCGTCTGAAACGCCGTTTATACCGGCACGTGATACTTCACCTGCCGGAAAGAAGATGACCAGTTCTTCATTCTGCAAGGCAGTGTCAATCGCCTGAAGACTCTCTCTGGTAAGTTTACCGCTGATGTTGTCAACGGGAATAATGATCCCTTCAAGCTGTTTGACTTGTGAAAGCAGTACATTTGCCACGATCTTGATCTTCTTCTCTTGACGGACAGCTGTGAGCATCTGTATCAATGTCAATGCATCAAGCGCACCGAGCGGATGGTTGGCTACGACAATGCATTTACCTATAGCCGGAATATTGAGCATCTCTTTGTTGTCTATTTTATAGGATATGTCCAAATGTTCCAAAACATTGTTGACAAAGTCAATACCGCGTTGGGGATAATCGTTTAAAAAGTTGTTGATATGCTGTTCATGCAAAAGAAGCTGTAAAAGAGAGACGCTAGTCTTACTGATAAGTTTCGGATATTCAAAAAGCTTCGGGTGTTCATTTCGCAATACCTGTTCTACGCTAAACATGGTTCTCTCCTGAGAATAAGTCTAAAAGTGTAGACCGCCTGTATTTCTAACGGGTTACGCGGTGGTAATAACAGGGTTACAACATATGCATAAAAAAAGTAAACGATGTTTTATTATGTTATTTGAAACCCCATCCTCAATTATCGGCTTGTGTAAAGGAATTGATAAAAATGTAAAAATTTAGCTGAAAAAACTCTGAAAAAGGAAAAAGATTTTAAAAATGTGAAAAACAATTTCTTAAAAATACACATATAATAATATATAAATTTTTATTATAATTGTTTTTTAGAGGCACCCTATTTTAGGGAAGTAACCTGTTAAATGGAAATTGACGATTAAGATTATATTTATATAAATATAATCTGAAATCCAGAAAAAAATGATAAATTTGTTCTAAACCGCGTCTTTTTATTCACATCTTATGCACCATGTGAAAATAAGAGATTTCAGCGCATTTATTTTTTTAGATGAACCGTAGTATTAAAAATTTATTTTGAGGCGTTCTCGTCAAAATATAGACAGTTTAAATTTAAGGCAAATAGAGTGAATTGACACATAGGAGCTGTTTGCTACAAGCACTTAATTCTTTGTTTAGGAAGACTTAATAAAAAGTGTCTTTTAAATTCTTATGATATTGATGTCAGAAGTGTATAAGATTAGTGTGTTAAAATCGTGGACATAAACGGTCTCCCTGGTGTGTTGACCGTTTTCTTGCTTTTTTCTACCTTCCCTCCTTCTTTCAAACTGACTTTTTTAAATGATCGTATGTTTTATTCGCTCTTCGAGGTATATAGGCTATCATCTATAAGCATACATACTTACTTAGTGCTTTGGAGCATAAAATTGCACTAAAAAGTGTCTGCTTGCAGCTTTTGTAGATGAGTTGTGCAGTGATCTTGCGAGATACCACGAATCGTATACAATACCCTGTTCAAAGTCATAGAAACAATTCAAAAGGCATAATGTTGCAAAAGCGTATTTTATTCCTGGGCGCATCACAGTCTCAACTTGCACCTATCATTTATGCAAAAGAGCAAGGGCATTATGTCATTACCTGTGACTATTTGCCTGAAAATCCGGGACATAAACTTGCAGATGAATATTATAACGTCAGCACTACGGACAAAGAAGCCGTTTTAGAACTTGCAAAAAATTTGAGAATAGACGGTATCGTTGCCTATGCTTCAGATCCGGCAGCGCCAACGCAGGCATATGTCGCCAATCATCTTGGACTCTCTTCCAACCCGTATGCCTCTGTGTTAACGCTTTCACGCAAAGATCTATTTAGAAATTTTCTCAAAAAACATAATTTTTACGTTCCCCGATCAAAGGTATTTTATGATTATGCCGAAGCAAAAGCGTGGCTTGATGCTATGGCACTGCCCATTTTAGTTAAACCTGTCGATTCCTCAGGCAGCAAAGGTATTACACAGATTCAATCAAAGGATGCGTTTAAATCGGCATATGAATATGCACTGAAATTTTCGAAGGAAAAAAAAGTGATTGTTGAAGAGTTCTTTGCAAAAAGCGGTTATCAGATCGGAGGAGACAGTTTTATCGTTGACGGAAAGTTGGTCTTTGCCAGTTATACCAACACGCATTTTGATCAACTTTGTAATCCCTTGGTCCCGGTAGGCGGGAGTCTGCCATCCGTTTACCAAAACGATTTTTTGGAAAAATTGCATCATGAATTACAAAGATTGCTAACGCTATTAAAAATGAAAACAGGGGCTATCAATCATGAGTTTCAATTTGATGAAAATGGCAATATTTTTATTGTAGAGGCCGGTGCCAGAAATGGGGGAAATCTGATTCCGGAACTTGTCTATCTCGCAACAGGGGTAGATATGGTCAAATACACGGTTGACGCTGCATTAGGCATGGATGTCTCCTCCTTGAAAATGAAAGAACCGGAAGGATTTTCTGCCTATTATGTTTTGCATGCACTGCAGGACGGTGTGGTAGAAGACATTCGGTACAGTGACGAGATCAGAAAAAATATTGTCAAAGAGTCAATTTATATCAAAAAAGGTGACAAAGTAAAAAAATTCAATGGCTCCGATTGTACTTTAGGCATACTGTTAATGAAGTTTTACAGCGAACAAGAGATGATTGAAAAGATGGAACACATGAACGAATATATACAGGTAGAAGTCAAATGAAAGTGCTTGTTAACTTTGACATATATAAAAAATTATTAAAACCCTCTGCAGGTAAAAAGTGAAGAACACTCTCTATTCTATAAGATCGGAAACGACGTTAAAGTCACTGATGTTGACGCTGTGGCATGAATTATGATGACAGCCATAGAAGCATCAAAGCCATTATAAAGACGCTAGAGATGCCCTTTGGAGCGTTTACACTACGTTATAGCGTTTAATGATTTTCTTCACACGGTTCTTGAGCTTGCGCAATGCATCGGTGGCATCTCTCCCGTCGGAGGTCAGGTTGCCAAAGTCGACATCATCTTCAAATTGGACCTTCGCTATCCAGCCGATCTTAGTATGGTACTTGACACCGACAAAACGTACGGCACCGAAATGCTCCTGGCAAAGTTGGTGAATACGTAAAATACGATCTGAATTGCTCTTTTTTTCTGTTGACATAATGTATTCTCCGCAATTTAAGTAGAGATAATTGTAACTAAGAGTGGATAATCATTTGGTTAAAAGAGAGAAAAACGGGGGAACGGGTATCGTGATTTTTATGCCTTGCAATGGATATCGCGCCGGTATTGGAGGTCACTTCTTGCACGGCATATCATTCAGCGACAAGCTGAGTTGTTTATTTTTTACTTCTTATCATTTATAATGACGTAGATGATCCCACCGACACCTACAATGACGACAATGACTAAAAAAACGACTTGCACAATATCGAGCAGGGTCATACTATATCCTTCTTCTCATTCTCTTTTGTCTCTTTGAGCTGACCGCAGGCCGCGCTGATGTCGATCCCTTTGGAGTCGCGTATGGTGCAAAGCAGCCCATGGTTGACAAGGTACTCCTGAAAGGCGACCATATCTTCACGGCTTGGGCGCTGATAGGTTGAGCCGGGATACGGGTTAAAATAGATCAGGTTGACTTTCGCCTTGATACCGCTGAGAAGTTTGACCAGTTTTTTAGCGGACTGGAGGTCGTCGTTCCTCTCTTTGATGACCAGATATTCGAACATCACCCTTTTTCTGGTGTCGATTGGAAAACGCTTGACCGCGTCAATAATGGAGGCGATGTTGTAGGCCTTGTTCATCGGGATCAGCTCGGTTCGAAGCGTATCATCGACGGCGTGAAGCGAGATGGCGATATGAACACCGAGGTCCGCCTGCCCGAGTTTGTCGATCTTGGTGCTGATGCCGCTGGTCGAAACCGTCTGGCGCTTGCCCGATATCGCCAGGCCGTCTTCGTCTTTAAAGATCTTGATCGCCTTGGTCAGGCTCTCAAGGTTGTCAAGCGGTTCACCCATCCCCATATAGACGATATTGACACGGCGGTTTGAAGCGTGCTGATTGTCTTTTTTGACACTGAGCACCTGGGCGACGATCTCGCCGGCGGTAAGATCGCGGGTAAAGCCCCCTTTGGCGGTCAGACAGAAGCTGCACCCTACTTTGCAGCCGACCTGAGTCGAGACACAGACAGTGTGCTTGGACTCGTGCAGCAGGTTTCCCTCGTCGTCATACTGGGCATCTTTCATCTTCAGCCATACCGTCTCGATGGTCTTGCCGTCAGGCAGCTCGAAAAGGTATTTGACCGTGCCGTCGGTCGACTCCTCTTTGTGCAGGATCTTGAGCGGGTTGAGGATGAATCTTTCGTTCAGCTCTTCGCGGAGGGCTTTTGGGATGTTCTGCATCTCATCGAAGCTGGCGACAAAACTGTTATAGATCCAGCTGTAGATCTGTTTGGCGCGAAAGGCAGGTTTGACGAGGGTCTGCAGCTCTTCTTTGGTGTAGTCAAGGATAGTCGGTTTTGTCTCTGCCACTGTCGCCTCGTCGTAAATAGATTATTGAATAATAGCGTAGAGGGACTTCAGAGGGATTGAAAAATCTGAGACGCCCTATTTTGCAGTCAGCTCTTTAATACGCCGTTTGACATGTTCGCCAAGCAGGCTCTTTGCCTGCTCATGATTTTTCAGAAAATCGTCATGCGCGTTTTCATTGCAATAGTTGGTGACACAGAAGACACCGCCGGCGGGGATATCGAACTCCTGTGCGATACGGAGCACGCTGAAAAACTCCATGTTCTCTATTTCGACCCCCAGCGGAAGGAACTTTTTGGTCAGTTCCGCATCCGTTGAGATATAGTTTGACGAATTGACAATGATATCTTTAAAACCTTTTGTTTGGGCAGTGACAACATTGTCGAGCGGGGTATAGGCCTTTTTCTCTAAAAAGGCTAACTCGATGTTAGCCGCAGTTTTAGATTCGACGATATCGAAGATCCGGTGCTTTCCGTAGGAGCCTGCCGTCCCGACAAAGAGCAGAAACTCGGGTTTGTCGAAGAGGCATAGCCGTGTGAGGTTCATGGCAGTCTCGACAAGCCCTACCCCCATCGGTGTGGCGAATGCAAAGGTCTCGTTGTTCCCGGCGCAGATGATCACAAGGCAGCTCCTGTACTGGTGCCGGACGCAGTGCGTATAGGAGCGCGGCTCGTCTGCGCGTGGGCACTCTGCCGAAGTGTAAAAAGCATCATAACCTCACCGGGATGTGGTGCGAATGGAGGTAGTGCTTGAGCTCCATGATGTCGATCTCTTTGTAGTGGAAGATGCTTGCCGCGAGCGCCGCATCGGCGCCGTGTTCAAACACATTTCTGATATGCTCCATCGTCCCCGCCCCGCCGCTGGCGATGATAGGTACATTGACCAGTCTGCTGATCTGCTCGGTGATCGGGATATCGAAGCCCGCCTTGGTGCCGTCGGCATCCATCGAGGTGAGCAGTATCTCTCCCGCTCCGCGGTCGACCGCCTCTTTTGCCCAGTCAAGAGCATTGATACCGGTGTCAACACGTCCGCCGTTCAGGTAGACATTGTAGTGGTCGCCTGTCTTTTTCACATCAATCGCGACGACGATACATTGCGAACCGAAACGTTTTGCCCCCTCGTTGATGAACTCGGGGCGTTTGATCGCAGCCGAGTTGACGCTTACTTTGTCGCAGCCGACGTTCAGCAGAGCATAGATGTCTTCAAGTTTGCGGATTCCGCCGCCGACTGTCAGCGGAATGAAGACCTCCTGGGCTACCTTTTTGACAATATCGACAATGGTATCACGCCCTTCATGGGAGGCGCCGATGTCAAGAAAGGTGATCTCGTCGGCACCCTCTTCATTGTAGCGTTTTGCCACCTCGACGGGATCACCGGCATCTTTAAGCCCCACGAAGTTCACGCCTTTGACAACACGGCCGTCTTTGACGTCCAGACAGGGGATAATACGTTTTGCGAAATAGTCCATAATAGCTGCTTTGTTGATTCTGTTTAGGAAATTATAGGGAAAAGTTTCTTTAACGGCATGAATATGTTTAATCCGCTTTAATCATATCAGAAATCCGGAAGCAGCAGCACGCTTCATGGCATGTTTACAAGGGTGCAGACAACGTCTTGGTTGGTTGTCTTCAAAATGAATTGCTGTTTATGCATATCATATTATATCTTCAGGACAATCCTGTATAATCAAAACATACAGAGAATAACGGAATAAATAAGATGTTTTTCAACAATAAATTCAAGATACTTTTAGTCAAAGTGATTGTGCCGATTATCTTCTTTTCTGCCATTTTGGCACTGTTCTTCTATCAATACACAATGAATGAAAAGAAAGAAGATCTGTGCCATCAAAGTGAAATACTTGTCAACGTAATCGCTTCAGTGTCGCAATTTGACAGTAAATACAGCAAGGAAAGTGACTTTAATAATTCGTCAGCCGCGGCCACCATCGCACAGCTGCAAAATGCCTTTTCCAAAGAGTACATCAGAAAGATCCCGAATGAATATCTTATTGGGGTACGTTCGGGTTCTAATATCACGTTTTTGGCCTATACGGCAGAGAAGCCTCCGCCGGTAGGCTGGGACGACGGTTCAAGGGCCATACCGATGCGCTTGGCGCTTGAGGGCAAGGCAGGCGTGATCGTTGACAACGATTATGCAGGAAACCGGGTCCTGGCGGTCTACCGGCCTATTCCGAATACGCAGTGGGCGCTTGTCATCAAACAGCCTATAGGGCTCTATCTTAAACCTTTTTATCTCTTTGGCTTTCTCTATCTGGCTTTTCTGCTTCTTCTCTTTTTTGTATTGTCCATCCTGCTTAAACGTAATGAAAGCCGCCATGCGAAAGCGGCGGCAGCGAGAGAGTGCCGTTTTCAGGAGCTTGTAGAAAGTACGGATGCCTGGATATGGGAAGCCGATGCCAACGGAGTGTATACCTATAGCAGCTCGCAAGTCTACAAGATGTTGGGTTATCGACCCGATGAAGTCATCGGTACAACACTGGTTGATCATATGGAAGAAGACGAGGCAGAAAAGATGCGTACGACTTTTGCGAAGATCGTAAAAGAGAGAGCGAAGATCGTAGAGCTGGAAAACTACAATCTTCACAAAGACGGGCACAGGGTCTGTCTTCTTACAAACGGCTCGCCTTTTTTTGATGATGAAGGCAACCTCCTGGGCTATAGAGGCATCGATAAAGACATTACCCAAATGAAAGAGAATCAGAAAGCAATAGAAGAGATGGCCTACAATGACCTTTTGACCCACTTGTCCAACCGCCGCATGTCTCTGCAGCGTGTAGACGAAGAGATCGACTACGCGCAGCGGCACAATACGATAGGGGCGCTCTTGTTTATTGATCTTGATGAGTTTAAGAATATCAATGACACCCATGGGCATGATTGCGGCGATGATGTTCTGATTATAGTCGCACAGCGTATCTCGACCGAGATTCGAAAAAGTGATCTTGCGGGAAGGATCGGGGGCGATGAATTCATCGTGCTGCTGCGCAGTCTGCCCATCTCTATCGAGGTGCTGCATGCGCAGATAGAGTCTCTGTGCAGCCGCATTATCGTTGCGATCAATCAGCCTATTGTCGTGCACAATACGACACATCATGTGGGGGCAAGTATCGGTGTTGCGCTCATTCCAAAAGACGGAAACAGTAGCGACGAGGTGATCAAACATGCTGACAGTGCCATGTACAGGGCAAAAAAAGAGGGTAAAAATCGATATTTTTACTATCAGAGCGAACCTAAGGATGCTGCAGATCTGACATTGTTGCATTGAAAAGAGGCGCTTTGAGCACTCTTCTTGTTCTGTCCGGATTTTAGGAGTATAATTAATCAAAAAGGAGATAGATATGAACACAATACAGAAAGAGCTGGCCAGTCGTAAAACAGAGATTCAAGGTGCGGTTGAACTCTTTTTCAAAAGCAACATGAAGATCACCGACTGGGATGTACCGGAAGCGGACGATAGAGAAGCGGCAATATTGCTGCTGGATATGATACAAGAGAAAATTGATACAATACGTGAAGATGTCCTTGCGGGCAGATATAACGAATACTAAGGAACAGAGATGAGTTCACACAAAGATCATGCCCATTTGGAAAAGATAAAAAACGCTGTAGAGCAGTCCGAGCAGCTGAGTGAAGCCGAAAAATCAGAGACGATAAAACATATCGAAGAGTGGATCTTGGAAGACAAGGCCGAAGGCACGCTCTACCAGGAGTTGATCGAGATGGCAAATGGCATCAAGCCTCTGTTGGCGGAGCTGGGGCTGATTAAGTAATAATGGATTATTCGCGAGCGCTATTGCTTATTTTCGGGGGCATGGGTGCAACGCTCCTTGGTCTTTTTTTTCTCTACGATATGCGCAAAAAGAGGCTTCTACATAAGATAGAGTCTCTTCCCTTCCCCGAACGCTATATAACGATTCTGGAAAAAACCCCTTTCTACAGCAGACTCTCATTAGCCGACCAAACGAAACTGCAGCGCTCTATACTGCACTTTATCCATACGAAAGAGTTTATCGGTGTATATACGGATATCACGGAGGAGATGAAAGTGATCATCGCCTTTTACGCCTGTCTTCTCCTGGTGCATAAAGAGATGGACAGCTGCTACGAGAGCCTTAAAACGATTATTGTTTATCCGCATGCTGTCGTGGGCAGACAGATCATGTCCAATGGCGGCATTTACAGCGAGGGGCAGTTTGCACTTGACGGCCAGTCGGCGAACGACACCGTCGTTATAACCTGGCATGAGGCCGAGCAAGCAGCCTATCATCTGCGCCATAACAACGTCATCATCCATGAATTCGCGCATGAGATCGACTTTATGGACGGTGTGATTGACGGGGTCCCGCCGATAGAGAAGTCAAAATATCACGGATGGGTGAATACCCTCTACAAAGAGTACAAGACACTGAACAAGATCTCCCAACAAAACCGGAACTGGGGTAAATACAAACTGCTTGGCGCCTATGCGGCGAGTAACGAAGCCGAGTTTTTTGCCGTCTTGAGCGAACGTTTTTTTGAATCCCCTACCTCACTGAAACACCACTTTCCGGAGCTCTATAACGAACTGGAAAGTTTCTACAAGATCGACACCGCAAAACTCTTTACATAATTAAAAATAGTAACCCAGACGAACGGCACCGTAATTATCACTTGCTGAATCGCTTAATCCGCGGGCATAACTAAAGGTTGTAAACCAGTGCCTGTCGATAGAGTAAAAGAGGTAAAGAGAGGCATTTTCGATTGTTTCGACATTTTGATAGATACTGTCGCTGCTGTTATAGGCGATACTGGCGTAGAGCTTGTTGGTCGGATAAAAACCGACACCGGCGCTGTAGGCGTTTGTGTTTTGATAGTAGGCAACATTGTCAACGTCATCATCATTGATCAAGGTGTAGCTGTAGCTGCCGAACAGGTTGATGTTCTTCAGTGTATAGCTTAGACCCGCCGATGCACTGTAGTCCGTATTATTATTGTTAAGGCCCGAATCATAAGTCGGCAGGACGACGCCTGCGCCAACACGCAGGCGCAGCGATTCTAATGGGATGAATTGATAGTAGGCACCTATATATGAGTCATTCAGACCGTTGTGCTGGTCATCAGTGCTGTAATAAGAGGTCGATGCCTGAAGCGAAAAATTCTTGTAGTAATAATCAACTTGCAAGGTGCCCGTAAGTGTATTGGTGGTCGATTGATTGTTGTAATCTATCTGTGAGTAACTCGCCCCTGCGATAATATCATAATGGTGAGGGCTTTCCAGGCTTTTGACCGTACAGCCCTTGATATCGACCAGATCTGTCAGCGGGGTGTTGGGACATTGATCAACAAGATCATCGACCCCGTCCATATCAAGATCGCTGTAGGCAAAGAGGCTCAATGATAATGCTGTTAAGAGCAAAAATAATTTTGGCATTCAATCTCCTTATGCTGCCCCCGTTTTGAAGGGCGGCATTTATTTGGAATTAGCGGGTTACTGCCCTGATTTCGTTTGCATCGGGTTATTCATGTTTTGCTGCATGTTGTCATTCGAACCCTGCATTGACTGATCACTATTTTGCGGTTGCTGCATTTTATTCATTGTACCCTGCATCGCCTTATCACCGCTTTGGCGTTGCTGCATCTCTTCCATACGCTGCATCTGTTCTGTCTGCTGCATCTGGTTTACACGGCTGCGCTCTTGTGTCTGCGTACGCATTTGCAGTTGATCACCTTCATTGTCACCGGACTGCTGACGCGTCTGTATCTGAGTACGCAGCTGTTTGATGGCCGCTTCGCGTTCGGATGCATTCATGGTAGCCAGCCGTTCCTTGAACTGGTTCATCAGTTGAACGCGCTCCTGCGCCGGTGCATTTTTAATGGCAGTGATCTGCTCATCGACCGTAACATCCGCCATTCCCAGTGTTAAAGACCCCAGCAACATCAATGTTGCGCTTAATGTGATTGCTTTCATGTTCTTTCCTTTTTTTTTGAGTTGCCGTATTGTCGCACAGGAGTGTTAGCGATGTGTGAGCGGTGAGAGGCTCAGCGTAAAGGTCGTTCCCTTGCCTACTTCGCTTTCAACATTGATCCTGATGCCCAGTTCGTCACAGAGCTTTTTGACAATATGCAAACCGATGCCTATGCCGCGTTCCTGTTCTTTATAGAAGCGCTCAAAGATACGTTTCGGCTCTTTTATCCCCTTGCCGGTATCGATGATCTTCAGGGCGGAGGAACGCTTTTCATACACGATATGGACAGTACCGTTTTGGCGGTTATATTTTGCGGCATTGCTTAAAAGATTGTCGATGATTCGGGCAATTGCCTCACGGTTGACATGCAGCTGCAGCGTATCTATTGAAACCGAAAAGGTAACATTCGGATAGTTTTTTTCCAATATCAGAATACGTTTTTCTATCAACTGTTTTAGATCAATATCTTCCTTTTGCATCGCATGATCATGCAGATAGGAACGGAGATTGTGCTGAAGGTCAAGGACATTCTGGACACTCTGTTCGATACGCACGATCTTGTCATTCTGCCCGAGTTCGCGTCTGAGCATGGCACTGTTGAGACGCAGTGACGCGAGGGGCGTATTGAAGTCATGAAGGATGTCTTTAATAAACTCCTGGGTCAGGACAAGCGCATTGCGAAGCGGATAGAGGGCATAGAGCGAAAAGAGGATAGAGAGGATGAAAACAACTGCCATGACCGCTGCGAACGCCAAGAAAGCTTTGTTCCGCAGCGCCTGAAGCTCCCGCTGATAATCGTCGGCCGGGAAGTGCAGCTGCATAAGATAGTCGTTTGCCCCTGGAACAGGAAAATAACCGAATAAGCCGCTACTGCGCTTGTAGAGAATATAGGGTGTCTGTTTTTCTAAAGGGACAAAGTCGATAGCAAATTGTTTGCACTTGAGGTCATAGCTGCAGACACGCATCTGGGAAAAGAGGGTCTCATCAAGGTTCTTGACCACTCTGGTATAGTCGAAATAAAAAAGGGTGGCGATCAGGATGCCCAGCGAGGTAAAAAAAAGCAGAAAACTTTTTAGAAATGATTCGATTTCAACGCGGTTCAAGAGTGTACCCCACGCCCCGAAGATTCTGGATATTGAGCCCGGTTCTCTGTTTGAGTTTGGTCAGCGCGACGCGCAGGGCTGTCGGCGACGGTCTTTCAAGGCACTCCATCAAAACACTGTTATCGAGCACCTGGCCGATGTTGTGGATAAAAAGATCAAAGAGCTGTTCCTGTACCTCGCCCAGGGCGATCGCAGTACCGTTTTTGCGCAGTACTTTTTTCTGTGTATCATACTCCAGATCACCGTAGACGATAGGCGAGGTTTGCTGTATCAGCTTGGCATTGACACGGATGAGCAGCTCTTCGGGGAAGAACGGCTTCTTGATGTAATCATCAGCCCCGACGGCGAAGCCTTTGGCGATGGAGCTCAGGTCGACCAGGGCACTGATAAAGATCGCAGGCGTTTTATCGTCTGCTCCGCGCAGTCCCTCTAAAAGATCAAGCCCGTTGATCTCGGGAACATTGATGTCAAAGATATAGAGATCAAAATGCTCTTCATAAGAGGCTTCTGCTGCGGCCTCTCCGTCTGGGACCAATGTCACTTCATACCCTTCACTCTGCAAAAGGTCCTGCAAGGTTTCTGCCAATAGGCGGTCATCTTCAAGTAATAATATCTTTTTGTTCATACTGTATTGTAGTGCAGAAATGTTAATTTATTGATAGGTCCCCTGTCGTCTGCAACAGAGAATTTATGGTAATATTGGCGATCATAATGCACAGGGAGCTAGAGATGAAACCAAAATATACACGGTTATACCGTTTCTGGCACTGGCTGATGGCGCTGTCGGTGATCGGACTGTTTTTTACCGTTTTGTTACGAAAAACTTTTTTAAGCTGGCATACCAACGCGGCATTGATACAGAGCAAGCTGGCCGATACCGGTACCGAGATTACGGACGAGACGGCAAAGATGATCGCCAAGGCGATTCGTGCACCGATGTGGGAGTGGCACTACATCTTCGGCCTCTTCCTGGGCATCGCTATTTTGATTCGCATCTATATGCTCCTGACCAAGAAGGCGACAGATCCTCTGAGTGCATTGATACAGGCTCCAAAAGAGGAGAAGCTGCAGCGGGGTGTCTATCTTTTTCTCTGTTTTGCTCTTTTGGTGATGGCCGTTAGCGGAGGAACGCTCTACTATCATGAAGCACTGGGGTTTACGGATAAGGGCATAGAGTGGGTCAAAGATCTTCACGAAAACCTTATGTACGGTGTTCTTGGGTTAGTCGTTCTGCACCTCGGCGGCGTGTTTGGTCATGAGATGACGATGAAAGAGGGCATCGTTTCCAAAATGATACACGGAGACGAATAGTGCATCTTGTATGATTAATGTTAAGAGGGTGGATCAGAACTTTCACAAAAGTGATATCGCACCATAGGTGAGGGTCTTGCCTGAAAGTTCAGAGAGTGAAAATTTCATCTGCTTTGTGAGCGAGAGTTCAAGATCGTGGAAGTAAAAGCTGAAAGAGAGGAGTGTCTTACCCAGATAGGATTCTCTTTGAACATTATAGTCGCTATCGGCATCAGTGACATATAAGTAGCCAATTCCGTTTAGCGCAAGAGCAAGATTGATTGACCAACCGAACTGTTTAGAGCTCTGCGGCAGTCCCAAAAGGGCACTATCGCTGATCACAAGGTGGTCATCGCAGAGGATGCCGGGTGTATGAATTGATTCAGTCTATGGTCGTTCTTTTTTTTGCGCCGACAAGCCAATAGGCGATAGCAAGGCCTACGATGACGGCCCCTATGCTCAAGAGCTCTTCACTTTTTTCAGAGGATAAAGAGTAGATCAGAATTTTTCTGATGAGTGCAGCCATCGCCAGCATGATGAACGCACCGATTGCAAACCCTTTTCCCTGGAGATGTTTTATCTCTTCATGGATCAATTCAATAGCCGCCCATAAGACTAATAAGCTGCCTAAAACAGTCAGGATCCCTTTTTCAATGCCTATGTCTGAGAAAAATAGCAGATAAATATCGTAGGAGAAGAGCCCGATCGCAAAAAAAGCAACAAGGGCCAAAGCGCCTGCGAGTAAGAGATTGATATAGGAAGTGAATCTTTTTAGACCGGAGAGGATCATCTTCTCAAATTTAGACATGGAGAGGAATTTGCTCAGCTCCTCTTCTCTGTACGAGCTGGTGAGGAGATCAAGATTCATGTCTATGATCTTTTCGGCGGCGCTGATCTCTTTGAGATGCTGTTCTTTTTCGACAAAACGGTTCTCGATATTTTTCAGGACAAAGGTCCTGACATAAGTGAACGCGGCATTGACATAATGTGTCGGCAGCCCGATCCTGACATGGACCTCTCCAATTTTGTACAGATACATAAAATAACTCAGCTCATATTTTCCGCAAAAAAGGTTTACAAACCACTCTTTGATTTTGCCCCGATGATAGGCGATGATCTCTTTGTTCTTTAAAAAGGTAGCTGTTGAGCCGAACCCCCATATATAGTCATAAAACCCATCGATAAACTCTTCGGTAAGCTCTTCCATGCGGGGCTTCAGCTGCAGCAGTATATCACTGTCTTCTTGCGTAAATTTATAGTGTTCTTTCAGGCTTGTATGGAGTTGTTGCATGTTCCACCCTTTTTATGGTGCCGAATATGTTCATTATAATCAATAACGCGGATAATACCTTTTTTGGGTTTCCGGATAGATCGTTAATAATAAGGCAATGAATAACATTATAACAGCACTTCAGGCGCACCGAATATCAAAACAGCCGAGGTGCCGAACCGGGAGCAGACTATCTTGGCAAAAGCGCTATTTAAAATCTATCCCCTCATAGCGGTCATAGATCCACTCCGCGACCGCTTCGCGCTCCTCTTCGCTGAGCTGGGTCTGTGCCGGCATGATCCCGAAGCGGTCAATGGCCCCCGGGTTGCACATGCTGTAGTCAAGTGACGGCTTCTTGATATACTCTTTGATAAACGCTATCGTTGCAAAACGGTGGATCTCTTCATCGTATTATCCTTTAAGAGAATGTTAACAGTTTTTGGCTGACATGGACGCGCCTCGCTTTCTCTCTACTGAATTACAGCCGTTAACCTTTCTAACTGATATCTATAATACGCAGCAGGTCCCTGACCGTGTGTAGTAATAAGTCTATATTGACATAAAGGAATATGTGAGCGGCATTCTTAACACAAATGTAACACTCTTTTATTATTATTTTTCAAAACTTTGGTTTAATAAGTAGGTAAAAATGAAAAGAATTCTTTTAGTTAGTGCTGTCGTACTGGCAGCGGGGGCAGAAGAGATCGTCCTGGACAGCATGAGTGTGACCGCTACCAAGGTGGAGCGTGAGACAAAAGAGGTGCCGCAGAGCGTCACAGTTGTTGACAGTGAGCTGATCGAAGAGAGGAACGTTCTTAATGTCAAAGAGGCTCTTGAGACCATACCGGGTGTGATCGCGGTTGGCGGGAATAACGGGTATGATGCGCGTTTGATCATCCGAGGCGCAGGATTGAAGGCGCGTTACGGCATTCGTGAGATCATGATCATGCGTGACGGTGTCCCGGTGACCGATCCCGACAGCTTTTCCCGAATGGACTTTATCGATGTCGATGACATGGAAAGTGTTGAGGTCTATAAGGGGCCGGGATCGATCATGGCGGCCAATGCCAGCGGGGGTGTCGTTGCGATCAACTCCAAATCGGTCTTCGATACAGATAACAACAGGTTCAAGCTCGGCTACGGCAGCTATAACACGTTGAATGCCAATATCAAAGCCTCATATGCCATCGATGAGAATGATTATGTCGGTGTCAGCGTATCGCGCCGGCAATCCGACAACGACTGGCGAGAGTGGAACAAGTTCGATACGACGCAGGCCAGTCTGAAGTACGGCCATATCTTCGAAGACGACTCCACCGTCGAGATGGAGTTCTCTTTCTCGGATGCCAACCTCCAACTGCCTCAGTCGTTAACTCAGGCCGGATTCGATGAGTACCTCGATACCGGGAAGACCAATAATGAACAGGGCCCCTGGCAGAAGAGCGGACGCTACTCGCAAAGTTATTTTTTTAATCTACGATATGAAAAAGAGTTCGGCGACCTTACGTTTAAGCCGCAGGTCTACCTGACAAAGTGGGACCACTTTCACCCGGTCACCGGGATGATCAACCAGAGTAACGGCCATTATGTCGGCGGAGTGGATCTCGGATTTGACTACAAACACCAGCTCTTCGGCAATGAAGCGAATGCCGTCTTTGGTGCGACAGGGCGTGCCGACCACTATAAAGACAGTGAAAAATACGAGTATCGTGATTATGACACAGGCTTCGGCGGCCGTATTACACGTGTGACTTCAGATGAGAAGGGTACGCTCGCCAGCATAGAGGACGGCGACAGTGCCCTTTACGGTTTTTACCTGCAGGAGTCTATGCGGCCGATAGAGGATCTGATCGTGGATATCGGACTTCGCTATGACCGTCTGGATTTTGATGTTACGGGAGATGAACTCTCAAGTTACAATTACGCTACAGGCGTGTATGCCGCCGGAACCGGAAAGTATGAGTTAAAAGAGGGTTATAATCTCTACTCCCCAAAAATAGGCGCGACCTATGCGCTGACCAAAACGTTAAATATCTACGGGCTGGTAGCATCGGCCAACCAGGCGCCGACGGATAGTGAGATAAAAGCCAACTTCACCTACGGAACGTCGCCTTCACTGAAAGCTTCGACATCGATCAACTATGAGGTCGGTATGAAACAGCGCAGTGCGGCATGGAGCATGGATTTCGCACTCTACTACAATGATGTGCGCGACGAGATCGTTGCCGTTAAAGGCCTCGACAATACGACCTACTACACCAATGCAGGAAAGACGAGACGTCTGGGAGCAGAACTCGCCCTGGACTATTTCATCACGAATGAACTGGATATGGGGGCCACGGGTTCATGGTATGATTACACGTATATCGATTATATCGACAGCGGCGTGGACTATTCTGGCAATCAGCAGCGCTTTATCCCGGACTATCAGTACTCGCTGTTTGCCGGGTACCGACTTGGCGGGTTCTCGAGCAGGCTTGAAGGCATCAGCTACGGTCCCTACTATATGGATGATGCCAACACCGAAAAATACGACGGCTATACTTTGGTCACGAACCTGATGCTGGCCTACCGGCTCGGTGCACACAAACTGCAGTTCAATGCCAATAACCTCTTTAACAAATACTACGCCAACGAGGCGGATAAGGTTGTCAGCGGTCCTCGTACGAGCTACTACTATACTCCGGGTACGCCGCGCAGTGTTATGCTGACTTATAGCTATTCGTTCTAGGAGTGCAGCATGGTAATGACACAACAGAGGAGCAAGAGCGACATCTTCGGATGGCCTCTTGTAGGTCTCATCTTTAAAAACAGGGCAGCCCTTTTTATTGTCCGTACGATAACGATGCTGCTCTTTGTCTCCGCACTTTATTTTGGATTTGCGTATCCTGAACTTGCTCAAAACCCCTACACGACAGCTGTCTTCTGGTCGCTGTTCTGGCCTTTTTTCATGATGGTCTCCATTGTGGCACTGGGGCCCGGTTTCTGCGGTGTCTGTCCGCACGGTGTGATGGGACGCTGGATCAGCAGGTTCGGCCGCCAGAAAGAGATACCTGCTTGGCTGAAGCACCGCGGTATCGGCTTGGCCGTTTTGATCACGCTCTATTGGCTGCCGGTCTATCTTCTCCCGGGAGTACTTAAGATCCCGCTGGTCGCCTCGTCGCTCTTTCTTTTTCTGACCATTGTCGCTGCCGGCAGTTTTTATCTCTTTAAAGAGATGGCCTACTGTACCTATCTCTGCCCTATCGGCTCGGTGACTAAAAGCTATGGAAAGATGGGCCCTGTCAAGCTCCAGACCTACCAGAGCGCCTGTCAGGAGTGTACGACCTTTGACTGTACCAGGGCATGCAGCTCGGGTCTGCAGCCCTATCTTTTTGAAAAGAAGAATTCAATGCGAGACTGCACCCTCTGTATGGATTGTGCACAGTCGTGCGAAGCGGTATCATTCAGTCTGGTCAAACCGATGTCAGGCCTGACAGGCGGGATCAAAGACCGTCATAACATGCACGTATGGGTCTTCCTCTCCCTGCTTGCTCTGATCACGCTCAGTATGGGGTTCCATCACGGTCTGGGGCACAGCCCTATCAAGAGTGAGCTTCCCTGGTATATTCTGGGCAAGTGGATGGAAGCGAAGCTGCTGCTGCCGATCGACTGGGTCGGCTTTAACGCGGTATGGATGGCTGTCGCTTCCGTGCTTGTTTTTGTACTCGGCGGATTCAAGATCACATCCATGATCATCAGCAGACCGTACGGGGAGGTCGTTACAGATCTGGCCTATGCCCTGGCGCCGATCGTTGTGCTCGGTTCGCTTTCGCATGTCGGTACCTTCTTCTTCCTGCATTATGCAAGCGATTTGATGAACAGTTACTACTGGCTTATAGGAGAGGAACAGGTATTCAAGCCGCTGGCAACGTTTAAAGATAAATGGGTGCACCTTTTCGGTCTGCTTGGGTATGTAGGGGCTCTTGCTACTGTCGTACTGCTCTATATCCGGCTCGGCCGCTATACATTGCGGTTTGGCATGAAGATGCTGGCCTGGACAAGCGCCGCTTCGATCGTCTGGTTCTATCTCTTCCTGCAATGGCTGCAGGTGGCTGCCCGCTCCTAAGCGAAGGTCAGCGTAAAGTTTGTTCCATCGCAGGAGGAAGCAACCTCGATCTTGATTGCCATAACATCGCAAAGTCATTTTACGATGTCCAGGCGAACTGGATCTCTTCTCTACCTCTTTTTCAAGCGTTTATGAACGAAGGACAATCTGTTGTGTCATGGCCTAGTTTCGCTGCGATGGATGAAATTTCCAAAAAATGTGGCAAAAAAGCGCTATGAAAATGGAGAATACGCAGTTCTTCAGAAATTTATTTTTCCAGATCTACCCTTAAATTACGCCTCTCTACAGGCTCTTCAACCGCTTCAATTAATGTTCGGTCAAATCCATTAGTAATATATTAAGCACTTATATAGTATAATAATCTATGCATAACGAACATGTCGCCAAAAAGAAGTTTGGCCAGAACTTTTTGAAAGATAGAAGTGTTCTTCATAAAATCGTCGAAGCGATGCCCAAAAGCGATAGCATCATCGCAGAAATTGGGCCTGGCTTAGGTGATTTAACTAAGTTTTTAGTAGATGTCAAGAGTGTTGTCGCTTTTGAGGTCGATACCGATTTATGCAAGTATTTGAACCGTGAATTTAAAGAAGAGATCACAACCGGCCGGCTCACCCTTAAATGCGGTGACGTCTTAGAGGCATGGCAGAGTGAGCTTTTGGATGAACCCTATGTATTAGTGGCGAATTTGCCCTATTACATAGCCACAAACATCATCCTTAAAGCCCTTGCAGATCGTCAATGCGGTTATATACTCGTTATGATCCAGCGTGAAGTGGCAGAGAAGTTTTCTGCTCTGCCTGGAGAGAAAAATTTTGGTGCGTTAAGTGTCATTGCTCAGAGCGTGGGTGAAGCCGAAATAGTGGTTCATGTCCCGCCGGAAGCATTTGATCCTGCACCAAAGGTCGATTCTGCTGTTCTGCTCATTAAAAAAACAGCAAGTCGAAATGATGAAGTGTTTGAGCTGATGCTCAAAACGGCATTCACACAGCCGCGAAAGACACTTCAGAAAAATCTCTCTGCACGCTACGACAAGGAGAAGGTCTATACTGCTTTAGAGCAGCTTGATCTCTCCCTTTCAATTCGACCGCATCAAGTTGCGACAACAGACTATCACCAACTGTATAAATTATTAGAAAATATTTAAAGCCGGTCTCGCTGCACAAGTATTGCAGTTGCGAATGGCTTATCAAGGGAAAACAATGTCAGAATCAGAAAATAGTGCTCCACAGAGTGAAGCTCAAGGCGCACAAAAAGAGAATCGCCCCAACCGTCCGCGTAATAACCAAAATCGCAACCGAAACCGTACAGGAAACCGCCAGCCGCGAGAAGCAAGAGAAGTCGACGGCAATCGTCCGGAAGCTGAACGTATAGTCGACGGCAATCGCGCGCCAAATGAGCAGGAGGTAGACGGCAATCGTCAGCAAAACCGCAATGCAAACCGGCCTCCTCGCAACAACCAAAATCGTCCGCCTCGCAATAATCAAAACCGCCAGGGTGGCAATCCGCAAAATCGACCTGAGCGTCAGGGAAGTAGCGATCAAAAACGTCCTGAACGACAGGACCGTCAGGGCGGCGGTGCGAACAAAAACCGCCGCAAACGCAATGCCCCTGCCCCGACTGAACAGTCGCTGCTGGATTGTGCACTCCGTAACCAGGAAGTACAGCGTGAGCGTTTGAACCCGCACAACAAGCTTGATCTTAATTCGACTGCCAAAGTGCGTATCACGCCGCTTGGCGGGCTTGGCGAGATCGGCGGAAACATGATGGTCATTGAGACCGACAATGAAGCGATCCTGATCGATGTAGGGATGAGCTTTCCGGATGAGACGATGCACGGTGTTGATATTTTGGTCCCTGATTTTACGTATATCAGAGAGATCAAAAACAAAATCGTCGGTGTCATTATCACCCATGCCCATGAGGATCATATCGGGGCGATGCCGTACCTGTTTAAAGACAATCTTCAATTTCCGGTTTACGGGACGGCACTGCCGTTGGCGATGATCGGTAATAAATTCGACGAGCATAATCTCAAAGACGCCCGCCGATACTTCAGACCGATCGAGAAGCGCAAAGTCTATAAGATCGGAAACGATTTTGAGATCGAGTGGATGCACATTACGCACTCTATCATCGACTCCTCATCTGTCGCGATCACAACGGCTGCGGGTACGGTCATCCATACCGGCGACTTCAAGATCGACCATACACCGATCGACGGCTACACAACCGACCTTCACCGTTATGCCTACTATGGTGAAAAAGGGGTCTTGTGTCTGCTTTCAGACTCGACGAACTCATACAACAAAGAGGTCACACCGAGTGAGCTCTCTGTCGCACCGGCACTAGACCGCGTTTTTGCAAAGGCGGAGGGGCGGATCATCCTCTCAACCTTCAGCTCAAACATCCACCGTCTTCAACAGGCGATCCAGTACGGTATCAAATACGGGCGTAAAGTCTGTGTTATCGGCCGCTCGATGGAGCGTAACCTGGAAGTGGCAATGCAGTACAAATATGTCGAGTTCCCGAAAAATATCTTTGTTGATGCCGATGATGTCGGCCGCATGAATGACAAAGAGGTGCTGATCATTACGACAGGTTCACAGGGCGAAGAGAACTCGGCGCTCTATCGAACTGCGATCGGCGAACACCGTCATATCAAGATCAAACCGACCGACCTGGTGATTCTCTCTTCACGCGCGATCCCCGGTAATGAGGGCGGTATCTCTCAGATGATGAACCACCTGGAAAAAGCGGGTGCACGAATCGCCCGCGACCGTGATCTTCACGTATCGGGTCACGCGAGTATTGAGGAGCAGAAACTCCTTCTTCGTCTGGTGCAGCCGAAATTCTTTATGCCGATCCACGGTGAGTACAACCATGTAATGCGCCATAAAGAGACAGCGATGCAGTGTGGTATTCCTGAGCGTAACATTCTGTTGATGGGTGACGGCGATACGATCGAAGTGACACCGAAGTATATGCGTAAGGCGAAAACGGTCAAATCAGGCAAGACCTATATTGACAATCAAAATAACCTTATGATCGCGGACGATGTTGTTGTCGATCGCCAGAAGATGGCCAGTGACGGTATGGTGATGATCATTGCCCAGGTGTCTCTGTCTGATTCTCGCCTTATCTCCAAACCACGTGTGACAAGTTTCGGTATTGTACCGGACAAGCAGGACAAGGCCTTTGCTCAGGAGATGGAAGACATTCTCGAACACTTCCTTGTCAACCTCAAGCCTGGTCTGATTGAAAATGCCAAAGCGATGGAGAGCGATCTTCGCGCAGTTGTCCGTAAACACATCTACCGTAAAATGAAAAAATACCCGCTTATCGTTCCACACGTCTTTGTAGGTTAACCCACTTTTTAGGCACCGGTGGTGCCTTCTTCTTTACGCCCCTCTTTCCCTTTACTTTTGCTATAATAAATCACAATAATCAATAAAAGGGCATTACTGATGCAGATAAACGGCAATGACGCAATTGAGATTTTAAACACTTTTTTAACCAGGTTGATTGAAAAAGCGGGGACTGACCTTCACGTTAAAAGTAACAGTATCATCCGAGCCCGTATAAAAGGTTCAATGGTGCCGCTTTCAATTGAACTGTTTGATGCCGAACATGTTGAAACGATTGTTGAGCACATAATGGGCAAGGAGTTAGACACGTTTAAACGGAAATATACCTATGACACAATCTATATTTTGAATGAAATACACCGTTTTCGTGTCAACCTGTATTACCAGTTAAAAGGTATATCAATTATCTTCAGGCTTATCCCTCACCAGATCAAATCGTTTGAGGAGCTGAACCTGCCGAATGCTCTGTCTCGCATTTCAAAACTTCAACGCGGTCTTGTCCTAGTGACCGGGACAACCGGCTGCGGAAAGTCAACAACGCTTGCCTCTATTGTCGAAGATATAAACCGCAAAAGCCACCGGCATATCATTTCGCTGGAAGACCCTATCGAGTATGTGTATGATGACAACAAATGCGTGATCGAACAGCGCGGTATCGGACAGCATGCCACTGATTTCGGTAGTGCCCTGCGTTCAGCCATGCGGGAGGATCCGGATATTATAATTGTGGGCGAGATGCGTGATCTGGAAACGGCGCGCAATGTACTCCAGGCGGTCAATACAGGACACCTGGTCTTTACCACCCTGCATACACTCGACGCCAGAGAGACGATCGACAGACTTCTGGCGATCTTTCCGAAAGAAGAGCAGGAACGTGTCCGAATGGATCTGGCTGAAAACCTTGAGGTCGTGATCTCGCAGCGCATGATGCGTGATGTGAAAGATGATATGATTCCCGCGGTGGAACTGATGTTCAAAAGTCCCCGGACACAATATCTTATCTCCTCTTCGCGAGACGGTGAACTTTTAGACGCAATGACGACCGATCACAACAGTTTCGGCTCCATGCCGTTTGACACTTCTCTGTTTTATCTGGCCCTTAAGGGGAAGATCACAGAAGAGTCAGCCTACACTTTTGCTACAAGCCCAGCCAACCTGCGCCTCATGTTTACGACAAGCGCAGAATACCAGAAAAAACTCGGCAAGGATGCACTTGACGATGCTGTGACGATCAAAAAAAATGATCAATAATAATGAATATTATGAAATTATTATTTTATTTCATAGATCGAATGAAATTATCTTATAATATGAAAAAATTTGAAGGATTATAATGCCGTTTTCTAAAGAGAAACGCGGCGGTACGATCAACGGCATCATTTTTGTTGCCCTGGTTGCTGCTGCTGCGACCTATATTGCCGAATTGGCGCCCATACGGAATCTCGGGATATCTCCGCTTGTCGTGGGGATTGTGATCGGAATTTTTTATGCCAACACCCTGCACAACCATTTCCCTTCCGCATGGGAGTCGGGTATTGTCTTTTCAGGCAAGAAGATTTTGCGTTTTGCGATCGTTTTTTACGGATTCCGTATCACCTTTCAGCAGATCGCAGAGGTTGGGCTGCAGGGCTTTATGGTCTCGCTTTTGATGCTGACGTCAACGATGCTTATCGGTATTTGGATGGGACAAAAGATATTCAAGATGGACAGAGACACCTCTATCCTGACAGCGGCAGGTGCTTCTGTCTGCGGTGCGGCTGCCGTATTGGCGACGGAACCTGTCTTGAAAGCCGAAGAGCATAAAACGGCTGTTGCCGTCTCTATGGTTGTCCTTTTTGGTACGATCTCGATGTTTCTTTACCCGGTACTCTACTCAACGATAATCGAACATGCAACAGGTTTTCTGCATATGGATCCGAAAGCTTTCGGAATCTATGTGGGCGGTACGATCCATGAGGTTGCACAGGTAGTTGCGGTCCCGGCCTCTGTCCCGGGCGCACCGGTCGATATGGCGAACACGGCTGTCATCGTCAAGATGACCCGCGTTATCATGATTGCGCCGATGTTGATCGTCTTGGGGCTTATTCTGAGTTATACGGCTAAACGTTCCGGCGGTGAAACCGGAAAACTCAAACTTGTCATTCCCTGGTTCGCCGTCTATTTCATAGGTATGGCGGGTGTAAACTCATTGATACACGGCTATACGCTGAGTGCACCGCAAGAGACGGCAATGATGATCAAAAACGTTATCGGCAACATCAACATCATCGATACTTTTCTTTTGACGATGGCGATGACGGCACTGGGTATGGGAACACGCTTTGCTAAGTTCAAGGGTCTTGGTCTGGCACCGATCTATACGGCAGGGGGCATGTTTGTCTGGCTTGTTGTCGGTGGTTTTCTTATCACCAAGTGGGTAGTCGCTACCTTCTAATGCTTTCGGGCTCTGCCCGGCTACCTCTTGATAATCTTCCTCAATCCGACTGCAATCAGATGTAAGAGAGCGATACTCCGATAGATCATTAGTCCAAAAAGAAGAGGATGGTAATGGTTTGTGCGATTTGACACCATCTCAAGGCGTGATCCGGGATCAGTAAACAGGCCGGGATGCAAGATCAGAGCAGAGCGTATTACGATGAGCAGGTAGATGAGAAGCTCTTTTTTTACTCTGGGCCTCTATAGAGTTTATCCAGCATCATCTGCAGCGAAATCTTGCCGTTAAATTCATTTTTACTGATAGTATAACTGCAGCAGAGCCTTCTGTTGGCAGGCATCTGATAACGCTGTTTAAAGGCGATCAGGTCATGTTTCTCAATGCCGTCTACAAGCTGAATTCCGATACGGCTGTGGTCGCGCTCTTTGCCCATATAAGCTACACTGGCCACATAGGCGTCTTTGGCAAGGAAGCGCGGTCGCGGATTGGCTTCGCCAAAAGGCTCATAGGCGTCCAGGAGCTTCAGGAGATTGTGATTTATGGCACTTGGCATCAACTCGCCGATGAGCTCTTCTTGCGGCAGAAACGCTTCGGGATCTATTGTGGCAGCGAGGGTATTTATACCTGTTCTGAACGCACTGATATTATCAACAGGCATAGCCAGTCCTGCGGCCATCATGTGCCCGCCAAAGGCTTGGAGAAAGGCTGACTGCGACTTGATCAGTTCATAGATACTGACGGCGCCGATACTGCGCGCACTTCCTTTGGCACGCCCTTCCGTGATGCTCAGGACAATGGCCGGGCGCCCAAACCGATGGACCAGACGCGAGGCGACGATGCCGACTACCCCCTCATTCCAATCTTCGCCGGCAACGACGATGACATTATCGCCCATGATGACCTGCGACATTGCCTCCTCCGTGACATCGGCCTCGATCGCTTTGCGCAGGTCATTAAGCTGGTTAAGCAGCTCAAACTGCTTAAAAGCGCTCTCCTGGGTCTCGGCAGTCAAAAATTCAAGCGCAATGGACGCATCTTCCAGCCTTCCGGCAGAGTTGATGCGCGGGGCGATCTGAAAGCCGATATCCTCAGCGCTGAGTGCCGATCGGTTAAGAAATTCTCTGATAATGACAAAGGCAGGCAGCGTACTCGTGCGCATCTGTTGCAGTCCGTGCTGGACAATCGCACGGTTGATGCCGATCAATGGCATGACATCCGCTACAACGGCCAGGGCGAGCAGCGGAAGGTACTGCGACATATTGATATCGAGCGAAAGCTCTTTTTTGACAAGCACCAGGACTAGCCAGGCAACCTGTGCCCCGCAGATCTCTTTGAAAGGGTAGGTATCGTCAGCGAGTTTGGGATCGACGATGGTATAGACATCCGGCAGCGTATCCGACGGTGTGTGGTGATCGGTGATGATAAGATCGATACCGCGGACTTTGCATACCTCGGCTGCAGCATAGGCATTGATGCCATTATCGACAGTAAAAACAAGGTCGCCTTCGACTCTCTCCAGAACCGTCGGTGACACCCCGTAACCGTCGCTGAAACGGTTCGGGATGATCACATCCAGGGGATAGCCCAGTTCTCTGAAAAAGAGGGTTGTCAGTGACGTTGCCGTTACACCGTCGACATCGTAGTCACCGACAAGGGTGATGCGCTCATTGTTGCGGATAGCATCTGCAATACGTTTAGCCGCTTTTGGTGCATTTAAAAGGAGCGAGGGGTCCGGAATATCGGAAAGTTTGGAAAAACCGTCACAAAAACGCTCGTCAAGTTTGCGTTTAAGTGCTTCCAGATCGAGCTTGGGGACCTTAGGCGCGCTCTGCATTTTCTAGAGAGGCCTTAACAAATGCCAGGATTGAAGGGTTTGGCGTCTGAAGACGAGAGGTGAACTCCGGGTGAAACTGTACGCCGAGGAACCATGTGTGCTCCGGTATCTCAACCGTCTCAATAAGACCGTTGGACTCGCCGGTGACGATCATGCCAGCCTTTTCCAGTTCATCTCTGTAGGTCGGGTTTGCTTCATAGCGGTGACGGTGACGTTCAAAAATGAGTTTTTCGCCATGGTAGGCTTCGCGGATGATCGAACCCTCTTTCGTCTCACAAGGGTACTCTCCCAGACGCAGTGTGCCGCCCATCGGCGAGGTGTGCGTACGCAGCTCTTTATCTCCTGTCTGATTGATGAATTCATCGATCAGGTAGATCATCGGGTAAGGGGTTTCAGGATCGAATTCGACGGAATTGGCGCCTTCAAACCCAAGAACATTGCGTGCATATTCGACAAGAGTGAGCTGCATACCAAGACAGATACCAAGATATGGTATATTCTTGACACGGGCATATTCGATAGCCTGGATCATGCCTTCGATACCGCGGTTGCCAAAACCGCCGGCAACCAGGATGGAATCGCAGTCACTCAGAAGGGCCGCTGCACCGGCCTCTTCGATCTTTTCACTGTCAACCCAGCAGATCTCTACTTTGGCATCAAGATGGGCTCCCGAGTGGATCAGCGCCTCGATCAGCGACTTGTAGGACTCTTTGAGTTCAAGATATTTGCCCACAAAACCGACAACAGTGCGTTTGGTCGGTGAGACGATCTTTTTGACCAGTGAATCCCACTGCTCCATGTTGGGTGTCAGTTCGCCGAGGTCAAGCTCTTTGGCGATAGGCGCCAGGATATTCTGCTGCATAAAACTGATCGGAACGGCATAGACGGTCGGCGCATCCAGGGCCAGAATAACGCTGTCTTGCTTGACATCGCAGGAGAGGGCAAGTTTCTTTCTGAATGATTTCGGCAGATCGTACTCGCTTCGGGCAATGATCATCTGCGGTGTGATACCGATGCGGCGCAGCTCCTGTACCGAATGCTGGGTCGGTTTGGATTTGTATTCGCCGGCTGCTTTGATGTAAGGGATAAGCGTGACATGGATAAAAAATGTACCGGCAACCTCGTCGTCATGTTTCATCTGACGGATCGCTTCCATATACGGCAGTCCTTCGATATCGCCGACGGTACCGCCAAGTTCGACCACCAGGATATCATGGCTTTCACCTGCCTTTTTAATGCGGTCGACGATCTCACCGACGATATGCGGAACGACCTGGATAGTCTGTCCGAGGTAGCCGCCTGCCCGCTCTCTCTCAATGACAGAAGAGTAGACCTGCCCCGTTGTAAAGTTACTTGTCTTTAGATAAGAAGTATCGAGAAAACGTTCATAGTTTCCGATATCGAGGTCCGTTTCGGCACCGTCTTTGGTCACAAAGACTTCACCGTGTTCGAGAGGGCTCATGGTGCCGGGATCGACGTTGATGTAAGGGTCGATCTTTAACATACCTACATCTTTGCCTGCGTGTTTGAGGAGTGTCCCGACACTGGCCGCGGTGATCCCCTTACCTAAAGAACTAAGTACCCCGCCGGTTACAAAGATATATTTCGTCATTTCGAGCCCCTTTATCAGATGCGCGATTATAACAAAGGCTGACTTATAGGCATCTCAAAAATTCGAGCTTACAAGGAGGTGTTTTATTGTGTTTAAACTTGCGGCAAGCAGGTATAATAGGAGAAAATATTAAAAGGGGGTGATTATGGATAACGGTCTGAGTTATGTCATCGTAGCCCTGGCAATTTCTGTCGTGCTCAACCTTGTCTTAAAACGTTTCGGAATTACGCCGATAATCGGCTATATTATGACCGGAACGATTATTGTCTATCTCTTTGACCTGCATGAAATGAAAGACTCGCATACCTTGGAAACGGTCGGTGAATTCGGAATCGTTTTTTTGATGTTTACAATCGGGCTGGAGATGTCGCTGGGCACACTGCGCTCGATGAAGAAGCTCGTCTTTCTGAACGGGGCACTGCAGGTCGGTTTCAGCGCCCTGCTCTTTTATCTTGCCTCCTACTATATTTTCGGCATCGGGGTAAAAGCATCGCTCATTGTCGGTTCAGCTCTGGCCCTGTCATCGACCGCGGTCGTTTTGACCTATCTGAAGCAGAGTAAGGGAATCTATGCACCCTACGGACGCCGGGCCACCGGTATATTGATCTTTCAGGATATTGCGGTGATCCCGATCCTGATCATGATCGGTTTTCTTGCCAGCGACGGCGATGACCTGAAGATGGTGCTTCTGCAGACGGTTGCCAGTGCGATCGTCGTTATCGCACTGCTTTTTTTTGTCGGGAAACGGGTGATGAGCTGGCTGCTGCATTTTTCTGCAGAAAGCAGACTCGAGGAGCTTTTTCTAGGGTCGGTACTGGTCATCGTCGTCGGCGCATCGCTCCTTGCGCATTATGCGGGATTTACCTATTCGCTAGGGGCTTTTGTTGCGGGAATGATCATTGCGGAGACACGTTATCTGCATAAGGTAGAAGCCGACATTGCCCCCTTCAAGGACCTGCTGCTGGGGGTCTTTTTTGTAACGGTCGGCATGAAGATCGATCTCGCCTTTTTCTCTGTTCACTTTATGGAGATCGTCGGACTTTTTATCGCCATACTTTTTTTCAAGGGCGCGGTCATCCACGGGGTTATCCTGCTCAGCTCCAAATCGGTCACAGGTTTCAAGACGGCGGTGACACTGGCACAGGTCGGTGAGTTCTCTTTTGCTATCTTCGCTTTGGCCTCGGTCAATCATCTGCTGGATCCGGAGCTGGCACAACTGCTCGTACTGGTTGTCGTCCTCTCCATGATCGCAACGCCGTTCATGCTTTCAAGCCGCCGAAGATTTCAAGACATGATATTTAAAGAGGGCGAGATCGAGCAGGGCGATTTGAGCGCTTTCGAGGGGCGCACAAACCATATTATTGTCTGTGGTTATGGCAAGGTCGGTCAAAAAGTCGCAAGGCAGCTGCGAAAAGAGGGGATTGAACATGTTGTGATCGATTACAACTATGCGCGGGTCAGAAAAGCGCAGAAGGTAGGGGAAGAGATCTATTACGGCGATATGTCCAAGCCGGCTGTTTTGCACTCGCTGAATATCGAAGAGGCCTCTTCGGTCATCGTCACCCTCGATGATCCTGAGAAAAGACGGCTGATCTGTGAGGCGCTCTCTCCTTACGGTGGATCTGTCAATATCATTGTAAAAGTGACGTCATCCGGTGAGAAACAGGCGTTGCGAAACCTGCCTATCGGTGTTATTGTAGATGGAAAAGAAGAAGTGGCCAGAATCCTTGTCGAGAAGACAATGCACTGCGCTATCGGAGCAGGGAGGGCAAAGGAAGTCCCCCAGTAAAGAGTTATCTGCTCTCTTTGTTCTCTGCAACGGACCACTGAAGATATTTGATACTCCAGGTCAGATCAGTGATGGCAATGGTAATAGATGGCTGCGGTGACTCAAGATGGGCAGAGACCTATTTCAGACGCTGTTTAATGTAGTTGGCCATATTGTAGTAGAGATTAAGACATTCGTCATCCTGCGCCTTGATGATCTGCTCTTCAAGCGTTACGAGAAGCTCTTTCTCATTCGGGAAAATGTTACCGGCTTTTCGGATAGTGCGCTGTACCTTTTGCAGATGTGCCATGTCTAGTTTAAAGCTGTCAGTACTGAGATTATGGGTGTCGATTGTGGCAGGCTGTTGTTCTAAATCGCTCATATAATTATATTTCTTTTCAGGCTAAAATATTCTGGTTTTTATGACGCTTGATTTTGCAGCCAAGAGCACCGGAGAGGGCGGCTCTTTCGGTATAGATGAATCAGTTTCCGCGGGAACCCGGTTTGATCGCTTCACTTTTACCCTCTTTGCAGAGTGGGCAATCTTCAGGGTTGTACATCTCAAAGGTGAAGTCTTCAAGGGCAAAGAACGGGCTGTCTGCAGGCAGTCTGCAGTTGGCTTTACGCGCTACGTCACTGTTCTGTCGATGGCAGAACCCGCGGTTTGCCAGGGCGGCAAAACCGACGACCTTTCCGCCAAGCGCTTCGATCGCTGCGGCTGCTTCCATCGCAGAACCGCCGGTAGTGATGATATCTTCGCAGATGATCACTTTCTCGCCTTTTGTGACCTCGAAACCGCGACGAATAGTCATCACACCATCAACGCGCTCCGCAAAGATGGAGCGCTTGTCAAGGGCAGTTGCCAGAGCAAAACCGGCGATCAGACCGCCGAGTGCCGGGGCACACACGGTATCGATCTCCAGCCCGCTTTCCTTGATCTGCTTAGCAACCGCTTCGGCTAGAAGTTTGGCATTTTTCGGATCTTCAAGCACTTTGGCAGACTGAAGATAGAATTGAGAGTGGTTGCCTGAAGAGAGTTTAAAATGGCCCTCTAAAAGCGCGTTCGCATCCATATAGATTTTTTTTACGTCCATAAATGGTTTCCTTCGGAAAAAGTGAAGTGAAAGGGTAAAGCGAAAGGGGCGATAACGAGCCGGACCCCTTTACGCTTTGACGCTCTCCTCTTTACGTTCTAAGGCGAAGCCTTAAACTTTTAGAATTTCGGCTTCTTTGTCTTTCAATATCGCATCGATCTGAGCAATATATTTGTCCGTGAGTTTCTGAATAGCATCCTGGCCTGCTTTTGACTCATCGGCGGTTACCTCTTTGTCTTTTTCAAGCTTTTTGATCGCATCGTTGGCTTTTTTGCGGTCGCTTCGGACAGAGACTCTTGCGTCTTCACCCATTCCTCGCATCTTTTTAACCGATTCCTGACGCTGATCGACTGTCATCGGAGGAAAGTTCAGAACGATTTTTTCTCCGTCGCTGTTCGGGTTAACGCCGATATTTGCTTTGGAAATAGCCGTTTCAATAGCTGAGACCAGCGGTTTTTCCCATGGCGAGATCACGATTGTAGTCGCATCGGTAGCAATCACCGAACCGACCTGGTCGAGCGCTGTCGGTGTTCCGTAGTAGTCAACTCTGATGCCGTCGAGTACCGAGATCATTACCTTACCTGTACGGAGTGATTTAAAGCTATGGCGCATATGCTCAATCGACTTTTTCATGTTCGCTTCGCAACTTGTTTCAATTTCGTTTATCATTATTTTCCCTTTACTAAAATTATACTGCTTTGGCGGTTGCCGCTGCGTAAAAAGATGCGTGTACGGTGCATCTTTAACTGTTTGTCCAGAGTGAGTGCCAACTTGCCCTCTTTCAAGAAGGCCGGTTCCCATTTGTACCCTGAGATGTAATACTCAAGTTTTTTCACCTCTTTAGGAAGGTTCGCTTTTAAAGTCGAGATTTTACCATCTTTTGGCCAAGCTTTTGGAAAGATCCATTCGGTTGGCAAGGTACGGCTGCGAAGTTTGGCTTTGATTGTATTTTCACCTGTCAGTGCAGTACGGTCCAGATCGTGCGGATCGCTTTGGCGATCAACCGCCCCCGCATTTTGGTTGATGATCAGATCAAAATCAAATCTTTCCAGTTCTCGGCGTACGCGCTCATCATATTCGCCATAAGGGTAGGCATAATACTTTGGCATGTATCCGAGCTTTTCCTGCATGATGTCAAGCCCTTTTTTTGTATCGCTGGCGATCTCTGAATCGCTCAGTGAGACGAGGTGGGGATGCCCAAAAGAGTGAAATCCGATCTCGCCGTACTTCGCACTCTCTTTGATCTGCTCCCAGGTCATAAAATCGCCATAGTTATCGACGGTCGCCTGGACATAAATAAAGAGCGTGAAGGGGTAGTTGTACTCTCTAAAAAGAGGAAGCCCGTTTTCATAAAAACTTTTAAAGCTGTCATCGATAGTCAGTACTACCCATTTATCATTGATCGCTTCGCCTCTTTGAAAGGCTTCCTGCAGACGTTTGAGTGAAATGACTTCATAGTTGTTTTTTTTGAGGTACTCAAATTCGGCACGCAGTGTTTCAACAGAAGTACTGGTAGAGGGGTGCCTGGTGTCACCGAAACGGTGAAAGACAAAGAGATGGGCATCGGCCCATAGATAGAGCGGCAAAAGCGTAAGTAGAAGAAGCTTACGCATTACTCTATTTTGAAGTGTTTGATTCTGTTGTAACTGCTTGCTCAGATTCTGCAGGAAGTTGTTGGGCAGGCGCTGCAACATCGGTTGTCTCAACAACCGTGTCTACGACTGAAGAGCTGCTCTCTTGTGCATAAAAATAGCCGAGAGTGATCGTATTGACAATAAAGAGAAAGCCAAAAAAGAAGGTCATCTTGGCCAAAAAGCTCCCCGGTCCCTTTGCCCCAAAAACAGATTCATTAGAACCACTGTACGCCCCAAGCCCGATACTGGAACTTTTTTGTAGTAAAACCGCAATCGTAATAATCACAACTAAAACGATTTGGGATATAAGTAAAACACCTGTCATATATAGACCTTCTAAAAGAATAATTGGCGAATTATAGCGAAAAAAGTTGAAAACACATTTTAGATACCGTCTTCTGTCACAGAGTGGCTAGGGTATAATATCAAAACCAGAGCGTTTACGGCTCTTTTATATGACGTTTTAGCGGGGATATATGTGAAAAAAGTCTCTTTTTTAGTGCTTCTCTTATCGCTTTTTATCTTTGTGCTTTTTATGTCACATCGTGAAGGTTCCGCCGTTTCGCAAATACCCAGGGTAACAGTAAGTACCTTTGCTCTGTACGATATTGTCAAGCATATCGGCGGTAATCAGATCAAGACCGAAATGGTGATCCCTTTCGGCGTGGAAGTCCATAGTTTTGAGCCTACGCCTAAAACGATTATCGAGATTCAAAAAAGTAAGCTCTTTTTCTACAGCGGAGCTGACCTGGAACCCTGGGTATCCAATTTGTCCCAAGGCAAAAACCTGCGCGATATGAGCAAGTATGTGCATCTGCTGGCGCCTGAAGAAGGGGAAGAGAACGAGCCCCACCATCATCATCATGAGGCCGTTGATCCGCACTATTGGCTGGATCTGGGCAATATGCAGCTGCTTGCCAAAGAGATCGCCTCACAGCTGGGCACTATTGATCCGAATAACAGTGATCTATACCGACAAAGAGCAGAAGCGTATATCCGGCAGCTAGCTGCATTGGACAAGGAGTATGCGAAACGGCTTAAACATTGTGATGTCAGAACCGTCGTTTTGCATCACAACATTTTGGGTTATGTTGCGGCAAGATACAACTTTACTGTGGAACCGCTGACTGGCCTCTCTCCGGATGCTTTGGCGGATGCCAAAACAATGGCAACGCTTTCCAAAAGCATCAAGGAAAAGGGAATCAAGGTGCTGTTTTTTGAAGCCTTTGTCAGCGACAGGATGATGCAAAGCCTGGCCATAGAAAATGGTGTAAAGCTTGATTATTTGGAGCCCCTGGCCAATATTACCGCACTGCAGGCAGAGAAGAAGATGAGTTATGCTGAAGGTATGGAGAGCAATCTCGACAAGCTTTCACATGCAATGAGGTGCGAATGAAATTCATCGTCCCTGTTGTCGAGGTAAAAAACCTCTTTTACCAGGTGAACGGACAGAAGATCCTGCACGATGTTTCCTTAGCTGTTCTGCCGGGGGACTACTGCGCGATCATCGGCCCCAACGGCGGAGGGAAGACGACCTTGATCCGTCTTTTGCTTGGGTTGGGGACACCTACGCAAGGCGAGATTAAACTGTTTGGACGGGCGCTTGGAAAATTCAGACATTGGGATAAAATAGGCTATGTCCCTCAGCGTGCGTCCCAGTTGGACCAAAATTTTCCGGCGACCGTGCTGGAAGTGGTCAAGATGGGAAGAATCGTCAAACAGGGCCTTTTTGGACGTTCTAGCCCGGAAGATAGAGCTGCGATCAACGAAGCGATGGTGAAAATGGATGTTCTCGATATCAAAGATAAACTCATCGGCGAACTCTCGGGCGGCCAGCGCCAAAGGGTTATGATCGCCAGGGCGCTCGCATCTAAACCGGAGGTGTTGATTCTTGACGAGCCAAATACCGGTGTCGATGTGGCTTCACAGCAGCGTTTTTATAAACTTCTTCGTGAACTCAACCGGAATGAGAAGATGACAATCATCTTTATTACGCATGATATCGGAGTCATCGTTGATGATATAGGCCGTCTTTTTACGGTTAATCAGACCTTATTGACATGTAACAATCCTAAAGAGGCGATCAGTTGCGAAGATATGAGCCAACTCTACGGTATTGATGCCCATCTGATCCATAATCATCACCATCACTAAAGAGAAAGATAGAACATGGAAGGAATGCAATGACTGAAATGATATCTCAAGAAGAGGGTGCTGAACGCACGCTGTTCGCAGAGTAAAATAGATAGATAAAAAATGGAAGGAATGCAATGACTGAAATGATATCTCAAGAAGAGGGTGCTGAACGCACGCTGTTCGCAGAGTAAAATAGATAGATAAAAAATGGAAGGAATGCAATGACTGAAATGCTCTCTTACGACTTTATGATCCGTGCATTCCTCGCAGGGATTATTATTGCTGTCTTGGCTGCGATCAGCGGTTCTTTTATCGTGCTGCGCCGCTATTCGATGATTACCGAGACCCTGGCCCATTCAGCGCTTGTAGGGGTGGCTGTTGGTGTGATTGCCGGGATAAGCCCGCTTTGGGTTGCTGTCGTGGCAGCCCTTCTCAGTGCCTGGACCATTGAGTACCTTCGGGGACATTTCCACCTCTACTCCGACTCGGTTTTGGCCATTATGCTTTCGGGCTCTTTAGCCCTGGCCGTTATCATTGTCTCCCTTGCAGGGGCATTTAACAGCTCTCTCTTCTCCTACCTCTTTGGCTCGATCCTCTCTGTTACAGAAGAGGACTTGATTATCATGGCACTTTTTGGTGTTGCGGCGCTTACGCTGTTGGGACTTTTCTACAAAGAGCTTTACTTTATCGCCTATGATGAAGAGGTCGCACGAACAAGCGGGATCAAAGTGGATCTGTTGAACTTTCTGCTGGTCTCTATTGTGGCTATTATCATTGCGCTCTCGATCCGGATAGTCGGTACCCTGCTGATAGGCGCGATGATGGTTATCCCTACAGTTGCGGCGCTGCGTTTCAGACAGGGTTTTTCACAAACGATAGCATTGGCACTGCTTTTTTCGCTGCTTGCCGTCATAGTAGGGATGAGCAGCTCCTACTTCTTTTCACTCCCCAGCGGGGCAACTATTGTTTTGACGCTGCTTTTTATCTTTATCTTCTCCCTGGTTGTTAACCGCCGATGAAGGTGCAAAGTGAGTTTTCCAGATACGCCGAACAGTATGGGAACTACAATATCATCCAGGAGAAGGTTATTTATAAACTTTTGGATGATCTGAAAGAGAAACCAAAAAACATTTTGGATCTTGGCTGCGGAAAAGGGGCACTTTACAGTGCTATCGATTGGAAAATTGAGCACTTTGTGGGTGTGGATTTTGCTTTTAGAATGCTGGAACTGCATCCAAAAGAGGGAAAAAATGTTGAGTTGCTTGAGTGTGTCTACGGCGATTTTAACGACAGCGCTCTTTTTGAACAGCTCTCTTTTATCGATTTTGATCGCATCTTTTCCGCTTCGGCACTGCAATGGGCGGAAGACCTGGAAAAAGTATTCAGCCACATCGCATCCCTGAACAGACCTGTCTCACTGGCAATTTTTAGCGGCAGTACCTTTAAGACCCTGTTTGAGACTGCAGGTGTAGCACCGCTTCTTCGAAGCAGCGATGAGATCGCGTCGCTCGCAAAACGCTTTTTTAACGTCGATCTTGAGATTGTTCAGTATCAACTCTCGTTTGACTCGGTAAGGGAGATGTTCCGCTATATCAAACGCAGCGGCGTCAGCGGTAACCGTAATCTGCTCGGTTATAAAGAGATGAAAAAACTGTTGGAGAGCTATCCGCTTGATTATCTGGAGTTTGAGGTTGTCTTCATTCAGACTTAGAAATCTGATCAACGTTTAGGTTGTGTCAGGTTCTCTTTCTCAAGTTGATAGAGTGCGTAACGAAGTGATTTGAAATTTTCTGAGAGTTCAGGTTGAACGATCTTGTAGAGCTCTTCCAGGACTCTGGACGACTCTTGAGCACGTTTGTAGTTTGCTATGATGATGCCCTCCAGAGAGTCCCGGTTCATTTCACTTGAAACAGTAGGACGTAAAACATCATTGACACTGTCTCGGGAGTTTAGAAGGTTCTGCAGATCATCTATTCTGCTTTGATGGCGCAGCGCCTTTAATTTTGAGGCGAGTTCCTTATCATTACTGACATAACGGGCGATGTCTTCGATTACACGAACCCCTTCTTTTAAACGGTTTAGATTTGCATCTATAACCCGGTAGAGTGACGGGTCTATCGCCATAGGCATCTTATTTGTTTTTGCGTTTGGACTTTTTGGCCAATTTTGCTTTGGCTTTCGCCTTCGCTTTCTGTTTGGCATCCATCTCTTTACGCTTCCCTGCTTCTTTGGACTGGTTAGGCTCGACAGCGGTACCAAAGGTATCTCTTTTACTTCGGGCTACATAAGCCATCTTAAGGCCATTATCCATCTCTACACTTGAGGTATTTGAACGGGACATTATTTTCTTCCTTTACTATACATAGAAATTTAGTAAGCATTTGTAGAAATCTTCTAATCAAGATTTGTATAAATGCTTGGTTTGCAAAGATTTGTGTAAGAGAGTCTAAGACTCTCTAGAAGACTCAGTCCTCGTTTCCAAAAATCCCCAGCAGCTGTAGAAGCGCGGTAAAGATGTTTAAAAAGTCAAGGTAAAGAGCGATAGCACCGTCGATCGGGGTCTCATAGGCACCGTTCATAATGTTCTGTGTGTCATAAACGACAAGAATACTGAACAAAAAAACAACAGCGGCAGAGATGATCACACTTAGCATTGGATTGCCAAGGAAAATGTTGACAATGGAGAATCCGATGACAACAAAAAGAGCGATCATCAGCGGTTTACTATAGCTTGTAATATCCGCTTTCGTCTTGATAGCAAAAAAGCTCATGGCTGCAACGATAACAGAAGTCATTGCAAAAGCATTACCGACAATACTTGCACCGCCTGACATTCCCAGTGTATAGGAGAGCAGGGGAGCCAGCATAAGACCTGTCATAAAGACAAAGCTAAACATAACTACAAGGTTGATACCAGGTTTTCGTTTAACGGCAAAAAGACCAAACAATAGAGCAAATTCCAAAATTATCAGTGGAATAAACCAGGATTGTATCGCCGCCGCCATTGGAACACCGACATAAGCGCCTACGGCTCCTGCCATTAATGATGCAGCAAATAGTTTGTACGTCTCTTTAACAAAAGAGACAATCTTTGTTTCAGAGCGCTGAGAATACCCGGCTAACCCTTCTCTTGCATAATCACGATCATATAGACCCATTTAGTTATCCTTTATATAGAACCTGGAGTACAGGCATTATTAACGTATAGAACTATACAGCATTTTGTTCAATAGATGGTAAATATTGTACTTGTCACGCCATTATACATGCGGCAAATGCTATATATAAGGATAATGGTACTAATTATAGCTATATACGGGGATTATTTTAGAACATAATGAAACAGAGTATTACGATAAATCGCACTTTTTTTACAAATTTCAAGAAATTTCACAATTCGCCAAAAAAGTGCTTGACATTGGTTTTTGATTTGTCTATAATTCCCGTCCACAAACGATGAGTCGCTTGAAAAAGAGACGAAGAAGACTTCATGTTGAAGCTTTAAAAAACGTTTGAGATCATTGAAAACTAAGTAAGTTTGACACTGACCTTTACGGGGTTGGAAGTTAACTTTATAAGACACAAAAACAACCGTCTATTCATTTGTAGCTTTTAAGTTATGATTGAAATAGACACTATATTTTTTATAGCCAATGATTTTAAATCTTGGGCAATAGGAATCAGTAATCCATCGAAAGGTGGTCTTTACATAATACAATTATGGAGAGTTTGATCCTGGCTCAGAATGAACGCTGGCGGCGTGCTTAACACATGCAAGTCGAACGGTAGCAGGGACTTCGGTCTGCTGACGAGTGGCGCACGGGTGAGTAATATATAGGTAATGTGCCCCTTAGTCTGGGATAGCCACTGGAAACGGTGATTAATACCGGATACTCCTTCTGATTTAATGTCAGTCGGGAAAGGTTTTTCGCTAAGGGATCGGCCTATATTGTATCAGTTAGTTGGTGAGGTAATGGCTCACCAAGACAATGACACATAGCGGGTTTGAGAGGATGATCCGCCACACTGGTACTGAGACACGGACCAGACTCCTACGGGAGGCAGCAGTGAGGAATATTGCACAATGGGCGAAAGCCTGATGCAGCAACGCCGCGTGGAGGATGACGCATTTCGGTGTGTAAACTCCTTTTATCAGAGAAGAAAATGACGGTATCTGATGAATAAGTCCCGGCTAACTCCGTGCCAGCAGCCGCGGTAATACGGAGGGGACAAGCGTTATTCGGAATCACTGGGCGTAAAGGACGCGTAGGCGGGTTTTTAAGTCAGGTGTGAAATCCTACAGCTCAACTGTAGAACTGCACTTGAAACTGGGAACCTAGAGTATGGAAGGGGCAGGTGGAATTAGTGGTGTAGGGGTAAAATCCGTAGATATCACTAGGAATACCGAAAGCGAAGGCGACCTGCTGGGACATAACTGACGCTGAGGCGTGAAAGCGTGGGGAGCAAACAGGATTAGATACCCTGGTAGTCCACGCCCTAAACGATGAATGCTAGTCGTCGGAGAGCTCGTCTCTTCGGTGATGCACTTAACAGATTAAGCATTCCGCCTGGGGAGTACGGTCGCAAGATTAAAACTCAAAGGAATAGACGGGGACCCGCACAAGTGGTGGAGCATGTGGTTTAATTCGAAGATACGCGAAGAACCTTACCTAGCCTTGACATTGATAGAACATTTTAGAGATAAGATGGTGCCCTTCGGGGAGCTTGAAAACAGGTGCTGCACGGCTGTCGTCAGCTCGTGTCGTGAGATGTTGGGTTAAGTCCCGCAACGAGCGCAACCCTCGTCGTTAGTTGCTAACAGTTCGGCTGAGCACTCTAGCGAGACTGCCTTCGTAAGGAGGAGGAAGGTGAGGACGACGTCAAGTCATCATGGCCCTTATGGCTAGGGCTACACACGTGCTACAATGGGGCGTACAGAGAGTTGCAATACCGCGAGGTGGAGCCAATCTCATAAAGCGTCTCTCAGTTCGGATTGTTCTCTGCAACTCGAGAACATGAAGCTGGAATCACTAGTAATCGTAGATCAGCATTGCTACGGTGAATACGTTCCCGGGTCTTGTACTCACCGCCCGTCACACCATGGGAGTTGATTTCGCCCGAAGCGGGGATGCTAAACTAGCTACCCTCTACGGCGGAATTAGCGACTGGGGTGAAGTCGTAACAAGGTAACCGTAGGAGAACCTGCGGTTGGATCACCTCCTTTCTAGAGTAACGAGTCCTCATTCGATTGAAGGACTCAAGAGAAAATCTCACGTCTTATGAAGATAATGTGTCTGCTTACTTAGTTTTCAGTGATCTATGTTCATTTGAAATAGATATTCAGAGAGGGCCTATAGCTCAGCTGGTTAGAGTGCACCCCTGATAAGGGTGAGGTCCCAGGTTCAAGTCCTGGTAGGCCCACCATTAGAAGATAATCACTGTGATGGGGAATTAGCTCAGCTGGGAGAGCGCCTGCCTTGCACGCAGGAGGTCAGCGGTTCGATCCCGCTATTCTCCACCATTTCTGAAACCGAAGTTTAATTCAAGTACTAAGCGAAGTGTTTGAATTAGACTTTTAAAGTCTAGATGTTATTTAACTTATTATTGTCAAAGTCAACAAAATTAATAGTAACTACAATTAATAGATTTGCTGTTTTATTCGACTATATGTTGAATAAGGTAGTGAATACGCAAATTAGAATAAAGATATTAAGGGCCATAGGTGGATGCCTTGGCTGGTAGAGGCGATGAAGGACGTATTAGGCTGCGAAAAGCCTCGGGGAGCTGCCAAAGAGCTTTGATCCGGGGATATCCGAATGGGGCAACCCAGCATGGCGCGAGTCATGTTACCCTACGGGGGGCGAACTCAGGGAAGTGAAACATCTCAGTACCTGAAGGAAGAGAAATCAAACGAGATTCCCATAGTAGCGGCGAGCGAAATGGGATTAGGACAAACCAGGCACTTGTGCTTGGGGTTGTGGACTGCAATATGTAGTTTGGATGATAGATGAACCGTCTGGAAAGTCGGGCCATAGCGAGTGATAGCCTCGTAATCGAAATCAGAAGAACGCTAGCAGGATCCAGAGTAGGTCGGGACACGTGTTATCTTGACTGAAGCTGGGGGGACCACCCTCCAATCCTAAATACTACTACCAGACCGATAGTGAACCAGTACCGTGAGGGAAAGGTGAAAAGAACCGCGGTGAGCGGAGTGAAATAGAACCTGAAACCTATGGCTTACAATCATTCGGAGCACGATTATATATACGTGTGACGGACTGCCTTTTGCATAATGAGCCTGCGAGTTGTGGTATCTGGCAAGGTTAACCAAACGGGAAGCCGTAGCGAAAGCGAGTCTTAATAGGGCGAATTAGTCAGATGCTGCAGACCCGAAACTAAGTGATCTATCCATGAGCAGGTTGAAGCCGGTGTAAGAGCCGGTGGAGGACCGAACCGGTAGGCGTTGAAAAGTCTTCGGATGACTTGTGGATAGGGGTGAAAGGCCAATCAAACTTAGTGATAGCTGGTTCTCTCCGAAATATATTTAGGTATAGCCTCGAGCAGTAGCATGAAGGGGTAGAGCACTGACAGGGCTAGGGCTGCATACAGCGGTACCAAACCCTATCAAACTCCGAATACTTCATGTGTAACCTCGGGAGTCAGGCGGTGGGTGATAAAATCCATCGTCGAGAGGGGAACAACCCAGACTAGCAGCTAAGGTCCCAAAGTACTGTCTGAGTGGAAAAGGATGTGGAGTTGCTGTGACAACCAGGAGGTTGGCTTAGAAGCAGCCATCCTTTAAAGAAAGCGTAACAGCTCACTGGTCTAGCGATTCTGCGCCGAAAATATAACGGGGCTAAGACAGTCACCGAAGCTCTAGATGTGAATTTATTCACGTGGTAGGAGAGCGTTCCAAACAGCGTTGAAGGTATACCGGTAAGGAGTGCTGGAGCGTTTGGAAGTGAGCATGCAGGCATGAGTAGCGATAAAAGGGATGAGAATTCCCTTCGCCGTAAACCCAAGGTTTCCTACGCGATGCTCGTCATCGTAGGGTTAGTCGGGACCTAAGTCGAGTCCGAGAGGGGTAGACGATGGCAAATCGGTTAATATTCCGATACCGACGGTTGTTTGTTTGAATGATGGGGGGACGCATAGGGCTAATCGAGCTCACTGATGGAATAGTGGGTCGAAGGACGTAGGTCGTACAGTAGGAAAATCCGCTGTGCACTAGACCGAGATCTTACAGGCAGACCAATCTCTTCGGAGAGCGGTCTGAATCGATGATGCCGTCGTGCCGAGAAAAGCCTCTAAATGAGAACAACCGTTGCCCGTACCGTAAACCGACACAGGTGGGTGAGATGAGTATTCTAAGGCGCGTGGAAGAACTACTGTTAAGGAACTCTGCAAACTAGCACCGTAACTTCGGAATAAGGTGTGCCTTAAATGTTTAGGGATTTACTCCCGAAAGCATTACAAGGCCGCAGCAAAGTGTCCCTCCCGACTGTTTACCAAAAACACAGCACTCTGCTAACTCGTAAGAGGATGTATAGGGTGTGACGCCTGCCCGGTGCTTGAATGTTAAATGGATGCGTTAGCGTAAGCGAGGCGTTGAAATGAAGCACAAGTAAACGGCGGCCGTAACTATAACGGTCCTAAGGTAGCGAAATTCCTTGTCGGTTAAATACCGACCTGCATGAATGGCGTAACGAGATGGGAGCTGTCTCAACAGTAGATCCAGTGAAATTGTAGTGGAGGTGAAAATTCCTCCTACCCGCGGAAAGACGGAAAGACCCCGTGCACCTTTACTATAGCTTGACACTGCTATTGGGATATTCATGTGCAGGATAGGTGGGAGCCTTTGATTCTAGGACGCCAGTTCTAGATGAGGCATCCTTGAGATACCACCCTTGAATATTCTGATAGCTAACTCGGTACGATTATCTCGTGCGAGGACAATGTCTGGTGGGTAGTTTGACTGGGGCGGTCGCCTCCTAAAAAGTAACGGAGGCTTACAAAGGTTAGCTCAGATGGGTTGGAAATCCATCGTAGAGTATAATGGCATAAGCTAGCCTGACTGTAAGACATACACGTCGAGCAGAGACGAAAGTCGGTCATAGTGATCCGGTGGTTCTGTGTGGAAGGGCCATCGCTCAAAGGATAAAAGGTACGCCGGGGATAACAGGCTGATCTCCCCCAAGAGCTCACATCGACGGGGAGGTTTGGCACCTCGATGTCGGCTCATCGCATCCTGGGGCTGGAGCAGGTCCCAAGGGTATGGCTGTTCGCCATTTAAAGCGGTACGCGAGCTGGGTTCAGAACGTCGTGAGACAGTTCGGTCCCTATCTTCCGTGGGCGTAGGAAAGTTGAGGAGAGTTGCCCCTAGTACGAGAGGACCGGGGTGAACGTGCCACTGGTGTACCAGTTGTCCTGCCAAGGGCATCGCTGGGTAGCTACGCACGGATGTGATAACCGCTGAAAGCATCTAAGCGGGAAGCCAACTCCAAGATGAACTTTCCCTGAAGGACGCTTGAAGACTACAAGCTTGATAGGCTGGGTGTGTACGCGTAGTAATACGTTTAGCTGACCAGTACTAATAGTCCGTTCGTCTTTTTCTTTCAAGATTGCGTATGTTCACTACCTTATTCAGTATATACCGAATAAAACAGAGATCTATCGATTGATAGTTACTATTACCGTTGACTGACAATAATTAATCACTCCCTTATATCCAGCAGTTGGATCTAAGCACTTCTCGAAGTCTTTAGATCCGATTGTCTAGGTGGCTATAGAGAGAGGGAAACGCCTGGCTCCATTCCGAACCCAGAAGCTAAGCCTCTCATCGCTGATAATACTGCATCTTTCAGGTGTGGAAACGTAGGTCGCCGCCTAGTTCTCGGATTTACTACAATCTCTATAACTTCATTAACATTCACAATTATCATAAACTTTTACAACATACATTCCGGCGGCATTGTAGCTTCGCTTCTAGTTATCTCTATTTTACTCACTAAAATTATGCTCCCAGCATAATTTCTTCACGTGAGATATCCTAGTTCTCGGATAATCCAATCACTTCTAATACTTCTTTAACACTCAACAATCAGAAAACTTATCATATTTGTTCCGGCGGCATTGTATCGCTTCGCTCTTTTCTATTCCTACTTTATCCAGATAAAACGAGAGGTTGGTCTCCTTTTCTATGAGATATCCTAATTCTCGGATTTACTTCACAATCAAAACTTCATAAACAGCAATCACTAAATCAATCTATTGACTTTATTCCGACGGCCCTGGTCCTAGTATTACTATCATTCATAACACTACTTTAATATCGATCGATCTAACTTTTATTATATTTATACATGCCGGCGAAGAAACGGAGTTACAGGCGTCAGAGAACAATAAAGTGAGCTGTTATCTCACAAATCAGTTTTAAAGGCCCTGGTTTGAATCATGCTTAGCATGTCATAGTAACTATTCCGTCTGCAGATGGGAAGAAGTGCATTACGCTAACAAGAGCGTGTTCATTTCTTTCATAACAGCCGTATGATCACTATTCACCCGCATTGTTGACTTGTTTGGCTACAGCTCTGCTTTAGATAAGCATATACGGTAAGAACACACGTCTTTTAAGAAACTGTAGGAATCCTGCATACGTCTAATGGTTCCGTCACATAGTTGTGATATTCCTATGGTAAAGCTTTATGGTAAACAAAACTTGTACGTGGCCATAAAAAATGCAATAACCTTGTAGCAGTACCAAAACCGATACTACCCACACTATGCGCCACTGCAAGTATGTATTGCTAAACTTACTCACTAAGATGGATAAAATAGACCATAAGGGCTCTAGAGGGGCTTATAAACGCCAAACTGCAGAATTGGAGTATTTATCTATTCCTAAGGCTTTAATCGCGCCTGTATCAGCTCCTTTGAGGTCAGGCCATCTTTTCAAACAATAAATGCATCATGACAAATGATCGCCTCATAATTTTCGCAGAGTAGGTGGTAGAACTCCTCAACATCTTAAAATTATGTTACAGAAAATATTTTCTTTCAGGTCTACAGATGTTTCGTGAAAGGTCGTTTGCATAACAATAATGATGTAGGCTATTTAAAAGGCAGGTATGAACCTTGTACAGCTGTTAGAAATGTAAAATAGTGTGTGAAGGCTTGTTCGTATGGATAGATTTCTTTTAAATGTTAATGGTCTTGAGAGGGCTGGCACTAGGTAGTATTTATTTTTTTGGCAGGCGGAGAGTTCAACCTGCCAAAATTGTTTAGTTGTTCAATGGGTTAACGTTTGGCACATCAACGCCACCAAGGCTTCTTATAATTGCTGGAATCTCTGTATCCAGCTCATCTATTTTTTGAAGTTTATCTTTGTCTCTGATTCCCAACGCTGCTCCCCATGCGCTCAGCGTAGGCATACCGATCACAATCTTATTTTCACCCTTTTTTATATAAGCATACATAGAACACGGTGCAAAAATTGCAGCTTGCGGCAGTGGATTTTTTCCGTCAAAGATAGTGTATGAAAATGGTATGTGGCAGAGTGACCAAACTACAAAATTTGAATAGCCAGGGAGGACATCTTTTTCTGTGTTCAGGCTGTATTTCATGTTGTAAAAACCTGCTATTATATAACCTTTTGTCTCAAATGCTGATTCAAACTTTTCCTGAAAATCATCAAAAAAATCATCTATATCTTCAGGCTCTTCAAAAGGTATCTCAAAGTTCATCATGCTCTTTTTAGCATAGCCCTGAATTTTTGTATAACTTTTTTTAGCACTGCCATACTCTTTTTCTATGGCTTCATCAAGTGGCTTAAACATATCAATAAATTGGGTTCTTACCTCATTATCTGATATCTGCAGTATATCTAATGCAGCCTCCGGCGTGATGTGTGTTATAACCGTTTTCATATCTGATTTTTTTCTATAAATAACCAAGTTAAATGGAGTGAAACCAGCTATCCTGGGATCTTTATTGAAAAGGACTCTTGCCTTGTTATCGTTTATTAAAGAAGAGAAAGAGAGTTGGCTCAAAGAGGTCTCACCTTGCTGCTCTTCATAAACATTATTCACATTATGATGCGGGTCATTCACAAAAAAACCTATCTTTTCTAAAGGTTTTTTTGTAAACTCAAAAAATTCATTGTCAAATGTTGCATCTTTACCCTCTAACGTATATTCAACTGCTAGATTTTTGTTGTTGCTGGGGATAAACATGCTATCGGCATTGAGAGATGTCAAAACAGCTGTACTCAGAGCTATTGTTGCGACAATCTTTGTGATAAACTTCATATATTCACACCTTTATTATTTGGATTATAAAATAGAGAAGCTAATGATCTCAAGCTTCTCTATTTTATGATCGAAACATTTACCTGCAATTAATGCAGGTAAATGTAATTGGCGTTACTGAGTTAACTCAGTCATGATTTTTTCTATCATACCTTGAGCTTCACGAAGTGGTTTTATTGACTCTTCATCTTCGATGTCAAGTGTAGTGATCCAGTTATCAACATTCAACCAGCCCATATGCATTTTATCTTCGCCTTTTTTCTTGTAAATATACATAGAACAAGGGGCGAATGCACCGGCTTCAGGGTGAAGTCTTGAAACAGGGTAGATTACGTCAAATTTACAAATTGAATATGTATCGTAGAAGTCATATTGATCATTTGTTTCATCATCAAACAGCTCTTCTTTCATATTTATGTAGTTCGGCATCAAGAAACCAAGCGGTTCCATTTCACCTTCGAACTCAGCTTCAAAGTCCTCTTTGAATGAATCGATATCATCTGTCTCTTCAACATCTGCTTCAAATTTAGTTTTCAAAGATTTGTCTGGAAACTTGACTGTGTAGTTAAGTGCCTTGAAATGACCGTTTGGCATAGCTGTATGAAGCGCTTTTTGGATGAGTGCTGCATAAGCAACAAGATCAGGGTCATTTAACGGGATTTCACCGGTTCTGGCCATGCCTTCAATGCTTAAAGTTGAAATGTTCATAGTGTTACCGTCCGACCAGATAGACATAGTAAGAGGTGTAAGGGCACCAAATTGCGGATATTTCTTAATTAACTTAAGCGTTAACGCATTGTCATAATACATTGCCAAGTTATATGTCTTATAGTAAGTATTGTGAAATCTCAAGCTAAAAGGTTTGTTCATGTCGTTGTTTCCGGCCATCGTCAATCCAACTGAAGTAAAGGCATCCCCTATAGTCGCAGGAGTGATCTTTCCATCGCTGTTGTCAGAAGTCATTATCTGTACGTTTTGACCTTTGTTCTGCTCTGCAACACTCGGAGTTTTACCGGTACAAGCACTAAAACCTAATGCAACAATTGCACTTAACAAGATTGTGTAAATCTTTTTCATCGTTTCTCCCTGATTTTAAATTATATAGCCTCTGCTATATGTGTAAATTTTAGACACAAATAAAACTCTAACATTATTTACATCTAAATAAATTTAATGTTATAAGATAGTTACACTATCGCCTTTTTTGATCTCGCCGCCGATTAATGTCCTAAAAAATATGCCTCTGTCGCTTTTCAGAAGTTTGGGCAATTTGGAATCAATCTTAGACAAACCGCTGCACAGTGTACAGTTCTGAGTTACCTCGAGTACGGTTTGCGCAATTTGTATCTTATCACCGGCTTTTAAATGATAGGGATTAATATCGATTAAAATATTTTCACCCAATGTCCCGCTCTCAATATCAACGCCATTCGCTTTAGCTATTTTATAGCTATCTTCAGATGTTATCAGTATTGAACGGTTAATATCTTTATTGTAAAACTTGTCTGAAATTATCCCGTGTTCATCAATTGTAATGCGCTCTTTTTCTAGCCTAGGCATCTCTTTATCACCGGTTGAGATAAAGAGTTTTAATACTTTTGAAGTATTCTCAGGCATGAAATTCCTTATGTATTAGATTTCTACTTAATCCGTAGTTGTCTTTTCAAAATGGATACTCTCTTTATAATCATCAATATCCATTAGCATATACGCACCGCTATCTATATACTTTAGCGTCACCAAAAAATCATCCTCTTCCTGATAGCCGCTTACAGCGTAAACGATCTCTCTATCGTAATCAAAGAATAGACTTGTTGGGTAAAAGTTATGTCCGACAAGCTTGGCAAACTCTTTTCCGCTACCTCTAAACTCTTTGTATGTAACAGTATCTTTTTCCGATATGTTTATATGGGTAAAAGAAAAATCTTTTTTTACAAGTGCTTTTACTTTATCATCATCAAGAGTAAATTCGAGCATACTATTGCAGTAGCTGCAACCTGTCTTATGTAAAAACAGAAAGATTTTTTTATTCGATTTACTGGCTTGTTCAATGATTTTGTTGATGTTTATATCTCTTGCAAAAAGAGTTACTTGTAAGAGTGAGATGACTAAAAGAGATTTAATTACAGATTTTAACACTTGCCAGTTACCTTTACAGCTTGAAGCCGGATGCAAAATAAATTGCTCCAGACTTCTTCACACTAAAATCAAATGTAATTATTTAATGGTTGTGTTTGATGTTACAGTTTTACCTTTTAGGTCAACCCAGGTCATAACCAGCTCATCACCTGCTTTAAAAGTATCACCCTTGAATTCAAATTTGAAGATAGGGTTCTTAGATAAGAATTGACTTGTAGTCATATCCAATACAGTCTCACCGTTTACTGTACCACTTATGTGTGTGATATAGTTTGCGTTATTCCTGTCGCCGGTTTTTTTCTCTGCTACATCATAAGTCATCATCTCGTGTTTAGCCATAGCTTTAACGTCAACAATGCCTTTTTTTAGTTTTGCTTTGATTTTCATAATATTCCTTCTATTAGTTTTATATATTAAAGAATGAGAAGGGATTAGCCTTCACATCCACCTAGTGCAACGTCAAGAGTTTTTGAAGCCGAGTAAAGTTTACCGTCAGTGCCTTGAGCAACAACTGTAATCGTTCCAGATTTTTTCATCTTCATTTTGATTGAGTAATTGTTAACACTGTACTTGTTTGTGCTTATTGCTAAAACAGCACTTTCAGGGTTTACATTTTGAAAAACAGCAATAGATTTGATATCCAGGTCTGTGCTAAAGTCAACAGGGATCGCACCACCGTTACTTGCAACATCCGGTGCAGTTAATTTTACACCTTTTTCAATTGTGGCCGTACTCCCGTAAAGAGCTTGTATTGCATCTTCAACAGTGTGAGCTTTCCAAGCAGTAGGCTTAGTCTCTCTGTAGTTTTCCGCTCTTACGCTCGCAGGCACAACAGCTAAAGCTAAAGCACCAAGAGTTAAACTTAAAAATTGTCTTCTTTCCATGATTCTATCCTTTTGTTGGGGTTTATTTACTTTGGTTGATTAGATAATCAACAACTGATTTGAACTCTGCATCAGATAATGACGCTCCGCCTTTTGGAGGCATAGCGTTAATGCCGTTGATACCGTTAGCGTAAACTTTATCCATACCTTTGGCAGTTCTCTCTCTCCAAGCTGCTTTATCATCTGGAGCAGGTCCAACGCCGGTATCATGACACATCGCACAGTTTTCCGCGTATGCTTTTTTAGCATCAAATGCTGTGCTTCCTTCTTCTTTAGGAAGATCTTTCGCTTCAGCGATTGGCGGATGGAAATCACTGATACCGCCGTTTTTGATATATACAACTTTGGCAGTAGGCTCTTGACAGTTAGTCATACAGCGTTCGCTGGCTTTTACTTTTTGACCACCGAAATTTGCACCGTTTGCAAAGTAAACACGTACATTTTCCGGACCTTCTAGACCATCTATGTTTGGTTCAAAGCCATTTACATTAGGCATTTTTATTTTTAAGAACTTCTCGCGATTAAGCACATACTCATCATCTACATCTTCGCCGTCAATCTTCATTTCATTGATATTTAAAATGAATGCCACTAAAGAATAAGTCTCATCTTCAGTCAAAGTACCTGTCTGTGGATGAGGCATAGCATCTTTGATGTACCACCAAAGGGTACTGGCTTTTGGCCAGTATGAACCGAACACACGGATAGGACCGTCCATATCAGGTTTCAGCCTCTGGTTTGTCAATGTTTTTTGCAAAGTATATGCATTTCCTTTTGCAAGTGACGGATAACCGCCTCCGCCTGAACCAAAGTCGCCGTGGCAGCTAAGACACTTGGCTTCATAGATCGCATCACCGTCTGAAACTGTACCTTCGCCATCAGGTAGACCTGTGCCGTCCGGCATTACATCTGTGTTCCATGCATCATATTCTGCTTTAGTTGGAACACGACCGTTAAATATTTTTTTGCCCTCTATCTGAGTATTTACATAGTACGGCCCTGTTTTACCATCTTTCAGAGGATAGCTTACACCGCCGTCTATAGCAGGTACAGTTGCGTTTGCATAATTACCCGGAGCTGCATTGTCACCTACACATGCAGAAAATCCAAGTGATAATGCAGCGGCTGCAGATATGGAGATTAATACTTTTTTATTTAACTTAAACATTCTTACGCCTTCCCTTCAATTTCCAATTCTAAATTCGGTTTACGATCCAATTGAGAACGAACTTCAACGTGAGTAATTTTTCCGTCTTTTTCAACTTTCCAAGTCTCAACAGCATTTCTGTGATATACAGCTTCTACACCGACTGCCAAAGTCTCTTGGTCAACTGTAGGTTGTACATATCCTGCATCATCCATAGCACGAGATGTAAGGAATAACTCATCACCTTTTTTGTATGTATGCATGTAGCTCCAGCGAGTCCAACATTTAGGAAGTACCAAACCTTTTAGTTTGGCTTCAATATAGTTCTTCCCACCGTCAAATGATAAGTCTACACCTGTAATCGTTCCCATTCCTGACCATGCAAGACCTTCGATCTCTACAACGGCACCATCTTCCAGATCTGACCAGTCGATTTCCGGAGATGGAGAAGTCACCGTTGAGTTTACCTCATTCGCATAGAAGTGCTGGATAGCTTTGCCGCTTGGCTTAAGAACTGTATATTTAGAAGTCTCTTCTTTACAGTACCAAGGCTCAGCAGCGAAGTCTAGTCTTCTTAGCCATTTAACACAAAGGTTCCCTTCCCAACCCGGAACGAGTAGACGAATCGGGTAGCCTTGCTCAGGACGAAGGGCTTCACCATTTTGAGCCCAAACGATCATAGCATCGTCTAAAACTTTTTCCATAGGAAGCGTTCTTCCCATTTTTGAGCTGTCTCCACCCTCTGCAAGCATCCACTGCGCTTCAGGTTTAATACCAAGGTCTTCTAAAATAGTCTTAACATATACACCTGTCCATTCCGCACAACTCATAAAACCTTTTGCAAATTGTAGTGAGTTATACTGAGGACCTCTCCACTCTTGACCGCCGTTTGCCGGACATTCGATGAAGTGAGTACGCGTCACGCTTGGATAGCGTTTCAGTTGTTTCATAGTAAGAACGATCGGCTTTTCTACCATACCGGTGATCATAAGCCTATGCTCATTTGGATCAATTTGTGCAACACCACCGTGACAACGGCTGAAAAATAGTCCGTTTGGAGTGATAATACCGCTTAAGTCTTGAATAGGTGATACTGCAATAGAGGCTCTGTAGTTACCAGAAGCAAGTAGTTTTGTGTATCTTCTAGTTACATTGTGCTCGTATGCAGATGGCATCCCATATAAATTTTTAGTTACAGGGTCGCCCCATACTGTTCCCCATACTGTAGGTTCAGTTATTGCCGGATCATCAGCTGCAAAAATACTTGTTCCAGCTAATGCCGTTGCTGACAGAGCCGCTGTTTTTCTAAAAAAATCTCTTCTATCTAATTTTTTTTCATTAGATATAGAATCTTCTAGAGAATCTTTATTTTCCATCTTTTCTTCCTTTTTACTTAGAGATACTTTTGTTAGCTCAGCTTATCAAAGCAACCAATAGTGAAATATCATACATTAGCCAATATCAACTATTTTTATCACTAATTTATCACAAACGTAATGGTACAATAATTTAAATACCCAATAGGTAATATCAATAAGATTTGAATGGCCGTGTTACAAAACTATACATTTTTAGGGATTATTCCACTTGGAAATTATGAATAATATTAAATATTATTAATATTAGTGGCTTCTTTTTTGAATATTCCGAGAAGGACATACATTCCTTCCTCTTCATCGATATAAAAAGGTATCGTATATCCTTGATTTTCTATATCTTTCACTTTTTCGTTGTTAAAATAGACAGAGGGCTTGTATTTTTCAATTTTAGTTTGCATATTTATAATGACAGTATCAAGATACAGTTTAAAATTTTTTGCACTCTTGATATCTTCTTTTTCCAAAGAGCTCAAGATCTCCTTGAGTTGTTCTTTGAACAGGCCTGAGCTAACTATCTGCGTCATTTTTTGGTAATATGGAGTGAATTCAGCTTTGGAACTAAGATAGCTGTCCAAGGCTTGTTGTAGTTTTATTTTCATTTTTTCACTTAACTTAAATATTTTTACGGAAGAAGAGGGTGCGGTCTACTCACTCTCTTCTTCTGTCGTTTTCTCTTTTTTTGGCGGGTTACCTAGGATCTTATCCACATCATCCGACATTGAATTAATATCCCAAATTGCCTCTTCATACAGGTCTACTTTTTCATCTGCATCGTCAGTTTCTTTGGCATTTGTTACCGCATCTTTTAGTGCATCTTGTATCATATAAGCTTTAAAAGGCATTCCGAAGTTATAAACCAACTCTCCGCCTTTCTTGCCTTGAACAAAAGTAGTCGCCGTCGCAGCCAACAACAGAATTACAGCAACGGCTTCAATGGAAAACTTCTTTGTTATACTGCCAACCAGTTGAATCAGCGCAATAACGCCCATCGCTATCGCTAAATAAAGTCCCAGCGTTTTGTGCTCGATGAGCTCGTGTTGGCCTTGTGCACTTAGATAATCATAGATCTGTGGACCGGCCTGACTTCCCGTATACCAAACCCCAATCATAGCCAATGCGGCAATAAGCGTTGCTCCGGTTAATATTTTAGACATCTCTTTAGTGCGGGTAAAAAGATAGATAACTCCAAAAACTGAAGCAACTAGGGGTAAAACCATTGCAAAGTGTACTGTTGCCGGGTGTAGCATCATATTGTGTTCCTCGTATAATAAATTTAAGAGCGTATTTAACTTATGACAGAAAAAATGTACTCTTTGATGATTGACGTTCTAGCTTTCAATCTTGTAACTATTCTGGTCTATGACTTTAGCTATAACAACCTATTTTCCTTATAGCTATAGGAATCAAATGTTGTTTTTTTATATTCCTCTGTATCTACATCATATAAGCCTGTTGATACCTTCAATTGCTAATCATTGACTACAGATTAGCATAGTTTTTTTGGTCAACTACAGATGGTACAAACAAAGGATTATAAGATGCTACATAGGACTTGAAATAACTAAAAGCTTCCTCGTTTTCAGCTCTATAAAAAGTCGCTTGATTATAACATTCAAATTTAAATGTTTTCTTAATTTCTAAAACAATTAAATAGCCAAGTAACAGGACCGAGTCGTTGTGAAAATCACTCGGATACTTTATCTTAAAATCACACTACTAAAATAGTATCTTTTAGATATCAGGATGCGCTGTTCAGCAGCAAGCAGATCGACACCAACGGCGGGGAACGCTCAGGGAGCGACTGGTTCGTTTTTGGCACCATTTTACAGTTGCTGTTGTCCGAGGTTTGCAGTGTCATGCGTGCGGAAAGTGAAGCGGCGTCTCTCTCCGCCTGGTCACTTAAGTCTACAAGAGAGAAATTATTGAAGGAGACAGTGGAAAGAAGCAGCGATTTTCTGCCCGGAATCAAAAGATTTAGATATCGAAGGTGATATTTGTGAGCATTTTGTCCACAATATTTTGATAATACCTTTTTTGCAGCTCTGAACCCTAAGGCGGCAGGCGGCTCACCCTTGTCTGATCCTTCACGTATCTCCATATCCAAAGGGACCTGTCCGAGGAGAGAGATGTTGTTCTTACGGGCCACTTTCTCACCGCCCCCTTTTCCGAAGATATCATAACGTTTCCCCGTATCCGGTGCGACAAAGTAGCTCATATTCTCTACGTTCCCTGCTATAGGGACATTGATCTCTTTGAACATCATCACAGCGCGGCTGACATCGTCCGTCGAGACCAGTTGAGGCGTAGTTACAAGTATACTGGCTTTAATTGGCAGTTCTTGGGCCATAGTAAGCTGGATGTCACCGGTTCCGGGAGGCATGTCGATCACCATGAAATCAAGGTCTCCCCAGCGACATCTTCTAAAAATTGCATCAGTGCCGAAACTGCGACCGATGAACGTCAAACAAGCGGTGTGTCCATTGCCGGTGTTGTGTGTGCTACGCTTATGATCTTCAGGCCGTAGTTTTCGGAAGGGATGATCTTGTCATCGTCGTTCCATTTGATGCGTTCAAGATCGGTTCCGGTCAGTCGGGCGATGTTCGGTCCATACACATCGGCATCTAAAAGACCGACTTTATAGCCTTTCTGCGCAAGAGCAATGGCAACATTTACCGAAACAGTACTTTTGCCGACCCCGCCTTTGCCGCTGGTAACAGCTATGACATTTTTCGCGTATGGCGCACGGTTGTTCGGTGATGCTGTATCGCCGTAATTCATCCCTTTTTGTGTCTGAAGTTTTTTACGGATATCCAGAGCTTTGAATTGCCCTGCTACTGCCTTTTCGATTGCACCCCTGACACTGGTATAGGCGTCGTCAGTGACTGTGACCAGCTCGATCTTGGCCATATTGTCCTTGACGGTAGCGGAACTTATGAGCTTTAGATCACCGAGCGTGCGCTCCAGTCCAGGATACTTCAGCATGTTGATGGTATCAACCAGCTCTTTGCTATTCATACGGGTTGCCTCTTGATTCTCGTGCGAGAAGGTTTTTTGTTCCTGCCGCTTTTTGCGCCAAGGATTGCACGTGCATAGGGATAGTCCATACTGAGACTGTGATATTGCTGTATACGTTCATCGATCAGATTGTTTAATATGCCTGTTAACTGCATAAGCAGATTTTTGTTGTAAGCGGTATTGAGCAGCTCTTTGATCTGGAGCTCTCCGGTGTTCATCTGAATTGTAAAACCCAGTCTCTTTGATATATTTATAAAATCACCTTGAGAGAGGTAGAGACCTGAATAGTAGGTATTTAAAAAGTGGTTTTCCAGGGCTGTGAATTTTGAACGCGACTCTTTGTTGTGCTGAGGTGTTCCCCGCATATTTTTAAGCCTCCAGGTTTGATAGATTGACTTCGGCTGCTTTAGAGACGTTTAGATCGGTGTCTTGCAGCAGTATTGAATTTGCCTTTATGCAGACACTTGTATTCAGAGATGAGAAAAAGCCTCAGCGTGAATTTTTAGAACATCATATGATCCCCTGGGTTGTCCCTTATATGGTGGGGATGAAGGGTTTTAGTACAACGCCATTCTATCAAGACATGTGTGATTTTATTGTTGAGTTTCTGATTGCAGATTATGATGCGTTGATGGCGGGAGAAGAGAGTGGCGGCAAATAGTTTTACACAGCTGGCGAACCTTTTTTCTTACAGCAGCACGAACTGTATAAGAAATGACTACTACTATAACGACTGTCACATCTGTGTCGATCTCTGCCCTGAAAATGCTTTTCATATTATCCGAAACAAGCTGGTACTGTTTGAAAATGAGTGTATCGGCTGCTCGGCATGTATCGGCTCGTGCCCGACGGAGGCTCTGGCTATCGAGAGTTTCGACCCCAATGCCTTCAGTGTTATTTTCCATAAAGAGGAGATGTCTGAGCTCTTCTGCAAGAAAAATACGCCATGTCTTGGTGTTTTTGACACGCATCATCTTCTGACGATGTCGCTTGAGAGAGAAACGGCACCGATCTGCAATATGAGCCATTGTGTTGGCTGCCCGATCAATGTGGCCGGGAAGATGGAACATGCTATCCGTGAAAAGATTGCTGGTGCCAATGTGTTTTTGGAGAATGTCGGTTTGGCGAAAAGAGTGACAACGATCGATGTATACGAGGATGCCGAGGTCAACCTAAGCGCATGCTCTTTAGAAAAGCGGTTGACAAAGCAAAGATCGCTATCGAAGCACAGCAGCTCGAACTCGGCATGACGTCGGCACACCAGAAAAGCAATGAACACACGGGCTTGCCGCTTAAAACATTATTCTTAAAGAGGCTATCCGCAAGAACGTAAACACATTTGAAAAGAGAGCCTTTAAAGAACCAGGCCCTCTCTTTTTCAATAAAAAGATCATCTTTGAAAAATGCACCAACTGCGGGGATTGTGTTCAGTTCTGTCCGACAGAGGCACTGACACATACTTCAGACAAGCAGGGTGTCAATTTCGTTTCCGGTCACTGCATCGGCTGCGGCATCTGCGATCATATTTGCAAGCGTGCTGCTATCTATACGGATGAAGGGTTCGACCTTATTTCGATCGCCTATGACCGCATGGAGACCCTGGTACATTATGAGATGGTGATGTGTCATGAGTGCCGCTGTCCATACCCGTACAGAGGTGGCGACCCGATCTGTGACCGTTGTGGCGCTTTTAAACACGATTTTGGCGGAATGTTCACCTTGGCGAAGGCCCAACAGGGCCCAACTCTTTTTAGTGAAAACCGTACTTATTGGCGCGCACTGCATCCTGTGAAGATACAGAGATTTAAGGAGATTACTTCTTTTCGATTTTATCTTTAGCCGTACGTATAGCACTGTCGAGCGCTGTTTTAGCGGCACTCCACGCCTGGATACCCATCCGTTTAGCCTCTTGTGCCTTTCCTGATTGCAAGGCACGTGAGCCCCGTTCAAAGGCCTCTTTTGTAACACTGCTGAGACGATCTCTCATCACTTCAACGGTCTCTTTTGATAGATGGATCAGTTCGTCCATATCGAGATGAATATCTTTACTCACTTTGCTCAGCATCGCTTCGGTGCTGGCATCGGTCGTACTGGAGAGTGACTGGATAGTCTGTGTAAAGATCAGGTTGATCTGGTTGAGTTCATCAAAATCACTGTAATCTTTCAACATAGCAGCTTTGACCTCTTCGGGCATATATTGCAGCTGCTGTTTAAACTCTTTGATCGATTTTACAAGACCTGAACGTATGCCGCGAAGCGCTCCGCGCAAGATATCTTCAGCCATGTTAGGTGTGGCTTCCGCGACACTGATGACGCTTTTAAGGATGGTGTAGATGATCTTACGGATACGAAGGGTGCTCATCGTCCCTTCATTCAGTGTTTCATGCGTGATATTTTTAACGATCTCTTTGGTCGTCTCTTCGATATCGTATCCCTTTTCCAGGGTGGTCAAGATTGCCGACTCGACCATCTCTTCGAGCATATCGAACAGATCTATGGACTGCAGTTTGATCTGGTGCAGGTCGCGCTGCAGCGATGGTGCATCTGCACCAAGGTGCTCTTCAAGCGCATTAAAAACAGAATATTTGGCATTTTGGAGTTCCATGGACTTGCGTTCCAATTGGCGCTCGATCTGTTCTTTTTGCGCCAGCAGTTCCTGTACCTGATCATGCAAACTTTGTGTCTCGATCTCCAAAACAGATTCAGAAAGTATTTTTAGTTCTTGAAAATTCAGACGATCTTTCGGAATACTCCACTCCTCTTCAATATGGCTGACCACACCAGCCACTTTCTCATCTAATGAAGTGTTGTTTGTGCTCTTTTTATAAAAATTGCGGATATTGCGTTCGTATTTTTCGATGTCCATAGCTGTTCCTTTGGCTTATAGTACCATTTTGATGTGTTGGTGGGCTTTAAGTGCTTCATAGATAAAGGTACGTTCGTCTTCATTTTGGACGATGAGATCAAGATTCATGCTGACATATTTACCTGTTTTACTTGCTTTGGAGTGTTTAAGGGTATGCGCACGCTCTAATATAACCGAATGAACAGCTTCTTCGAGCTTTTTACGCTCCTCACCGATGATTTTGTATTTCCAGCTGCAAGGATAATCAAGCTCAAGTTTCTGGCTTTCGTCCTGGCCGATGATTTTGAGTTTAGGTGTTTTTGTTGTCATTTTGCTTCTCCTTCACGTTTGAAATCACCGCTCTTTCCGCCTGATTTTTTTTCGAGCTGAACATTGCGGATGATCATTCCCTTATCGATCGCTTTAACCATATCGTAGATCGTCAACAGACCGATGCTCGTACCCGTGAGCGCTTCCATCTCTACGCCTGTCTGTCCACTCAGTTTTGCCGTAACCGTGAGCTTGAAACCGGGCAGTTCGGCTAACTCTTCAACATCGCAATTGATACCGCTCAGGTTGAGCGGGTGGCACATCGGGATCAAATCGGATGTCTTTTTCACCCCCATTATCGCAGCGATGACTGCCGTCTGCAGGACAGGCCCTTTTTTTGTCTTTTCACTCACGATAGCATCATAGGCATCTTGACTCATCTCTATAATACCGCTCGCAACTGCAATACGTGTCGTCTGCTCTTTGTCAGAGACATCAACCATCTTCGGTCTGTCTTTTTCATCTAAATGTGTTAGCGTCATGTCTGCTCTGTTTATGTATGGAATAGTTTATTGATATATTATACCAAAGAAGGGTATATGATGCATCAGATAACTTGGGACTATACTTGTGATTAAAAATTAATCAAAAAGATGAGTTTAAATAGCACAGCTGTCGGATATACTTTGACTGTTAAAGAGCAGTTGACTGATTTTACACGCAATGAGCCGCCCCTAGGCACTACTAGAGCAGGGTAGGTAAGTCCTAGTAATAGATGTATGTGTAAACATACTGTGTTAATATCTCCTTTTCCCTATCTTTCCCATGAGATAGGGATAAACAGCAAGTCCGAAATTTATTGTCATGCTTCGTGAAGAGGACTATATAACTGGAACTGATGCATCACTTATCGCTAGCCGGCTGATTTAAAGCAGTGAAATTTCCTAAAAGCATAATCTGCTTTTAGGAAATTTCGCAAGGAGAAGATAGCATGCAGACACTAGTGAATATTTTTGAAAACAATGACCAGCTGATACAAAAGTTTATTTTTTCAACGCTGCGTCAGCAGGACCTCAGTGCAATCAATGAAAATAATATCGCGCGGCTGCAGGAGTCGTTTCCCTCTCTGGAACTGGTATATGAATGTGATGAGACATTTAAGCAGCGTTCGCCGAACTTCTTTCGTGATCATGTCGATAAGCGGCCGATAGGGGAAGACCGCTCGTACCTGATCGATGGCCATGAGATGGCAGAAAAACAGTGTATGACAGACCCGTATATCTCGACGGCAACCGGTATGCTTTGCGTGACGGTGGTGCAGAAGACGTCAGAAGGCTATCTTTTTCTGGACTTTACTGTGCGTGGTCTGCTTGAGCGGTTTGATCTGATTGAGAGCAACACGCATTTTCGAAAATTGAACCGCTACGCCTACGCCCTGATGGCAGGTGGACTTCTCTTTTTCGGAATATTTGTTGTTTTGTACGGTTTTTACGAATTCGGGAGCTATATTCTCGGCGACATCAAGAATTTCTCTCTGGATATCGTTTTCAAACCGGTGATTGCCTTGACACTGGGACTGGCCGTCTTTGATCTCGGAAAGACCATCTTCGAGCAGGAGGTCCTGCCGCATACGCATAATAAAGAGACATTCAATGTAAAAACGTTGATCAACTTTTTGGTGTCGATCCTGATCGCTCTATTTATTGAGGCATTGTTGGCTGTTTTCAAGATCTCCCTGCATGATTACAAAGACCTGCCTTACGCAGGAGCACTGATCGTCGCGATCTCTCTGCTTTTCTTTGTATTTGCCTGGTTCGTCAACAGTACGCAAGGTTATAAAAAGAGTAAGAGCTCGCAGCAGTAGAGTTAGAAAAGTTGTTTTCGCTGCTTCATACTCGTGGGGATGGTTGAGGTTGGCAAAGGGCTCTTCATTCGTCAAAGGTCACATAAGCCGTATTGGACTGTCTGAGCAGCTGGCCAAGGCGGTGGCTGTCCTCTTTGAGCATCTTCTCGAAAGAGGGTAAAAGTGTGCGGTGGTAGATACCGCACATCGGATGGCTGCCCGAAGTTGTTTGGGCGATAACGGCGTCGAGATCGGATGAGTCGTTCTCCAGCATTGCAGTTATCTCCTCTTCACCGACGAAAGGGGTGTCGACACTCAGGACAAAGACCCTTTCGTCCTGCAGCTTCCTGAACATCGCATCAAAGCCGGCTGTCGGCGCAAAAACATCTTCTACAGGGGAGTCTTCAATGATATCCGCCTCAAAATTGAATTTCTTCTCTTTGGCCGATATATAGACTTTTGCAAAGAGCTTGGAGAGACGACGATATTGGTATTCGGCGAGGGTATTGTAGCCTCCGAAAGGGAGCAGCGACTTATCCTTTCCCATACGTGAGCTTTTACCGCCGGCAAAGATGACACAACTGAGGTCAAATCGCGTTGAAATGCTCTTCATCTTGGGACGGTCTTAAAGACTAGATGTCTTTAGGGTCAGCGATGTAGCCGGCAACAGCCGATGCTGCAGCGACGGCCGAGTTGGCAAGGTAGATGCCGGAGCTTCGCGCACCCATGCGGCCGACAAAGTTGCGGTTGGTCGTGGCAATGGCCACTTCACCGTCACCCAGGATTCCCATATAACCGCCGAGGCAGGCTCCGCAGGTCGGGTTGGAGATAACGCCGCCGGCATCGATAATGGTATCGATATAGCCGAGTTTTTCTGCCTCTTTAAAGATCTTTTGTGTTGCCGGTGTCACGATCAGACGCGTACGGCGGGCGACACGTTTGCCTTTAAGGATCTCGGCAGCCATTTTCAGGTCAGAGAGACGGCCGTTCGTACATGAACCGATAAAGACCTGGTCGACAGCGATCTTGTCCGCAACCGCCTGGCTCAACGGTTTGCCGTTTGACGGCAGTGACGGGTAGGCGATTACCGGCTCAAGTTTCGAGACATCGATCTCGACGACACGGACATAGTTCGCATCAGCATCGGAGTAGTGAAGCTTCGGCTCGCGGGCAAGTTTCTTGTCGGCCAAAAAGGCTTTGGTGATCTCATCCACCGCGATGATGCCATTCTTGGCTCCCGCTTCGATGGCCATATTACAGAGGCTGAAACGGTCATCCATACTCAGACTTGCGATCGTATCACCCGTAAACTCGAGTGCCTGGTAAAGTGCACCGTCAACACCGATAATACGGATAAGTTCGAGGATAAGGTCTTTGCCGTAGACGTTTGGCTGCAGTTCACCCGTAAAGACGACTTTGATCGTCTCCGGTACTTTGAACCAGTTTCCGCCCGTGATCATCCCGAAGGCAAGGTCGGTCGATCCCATTCCGGTCGAGAAAGCGCCAAGCGCGCCGTGGGTACAGGTGTGCGAGTCGGCACCGATGATGACGTCACCGGGAACGATCAGCCCTTTTTCAGGAAGCAGGGCATGTTCGATACCCATATCTTTTTCGTCAAAATAGTTCTTGAGATCGTGCTTGTAGGCAAACTCGCGGCTAATCTTTGCCTGATTGGCAGAAGCGATATCTTTGGCCGGGATGAAGTGATCGAGTACCAGGGCAAAACCGTCCGGGTTTGCCAGCTTTTCTGCGCCGCTCTCTTCAAATGCCTTGATCGAGATCGGTGTCGTGATGTCGTTACCAATGATCATGTCGATATTGCAGCGAACGATCTCACCGGCATAGACTTTTTTGCCTACGTGTTCAGAGAAGATCTTTTCCGTGATAGTCTGTCCCATAGTAAACCTTTAAAAAATACTAAATTGTCTAATGGCGTTTGTAGATCGCCAAAATATTGCCGCGATTATAGCATCTTGGTGCTGTAGAGTTTTTTAGCAAAGCGAGTTAGCTGCACGATTGTCACTCGCGCGGCAAAATAGCGTTGCTCTACATGGATTTCCTTCTATCACGATAGATGGACTATTTTAACAACTCGCAGAAGCATGCCATTAATGACGCCCGCTATGCTACAATTTGTAGTAATTGCAGGAGGGAATCAGCGATGGAATTTTTACGTAAACTCTTTAAGAGCCTGAACTCGGCACAGCACCCCTGGCAGGTGACCCTGGCCGTTGCCCTTGGGATGGTCGCCGGCTTGACGCCGATGAGCGGGACACAGACCCTTATTATCCTGTTTATCGTCTTTTTACTGAACATCCATATCGGGCTCTTTTTTGCGGCATCAGCCCTGTTCGCCGGTATTGCCTACCTTTTTGATCCGTGGATGGAACAGTTTGGCTACATGCTGCTGACCTCAGAGGGTATGAAAGAGCTCTATACGGCTTGGTACAACAACGCCCTGTTCCGTCTCAGCCACTTTAACAACACCCTTGTGATGGGTGCGACGGTGATCAGCCTGCTGCTGGCGCTGCCGCTCTTTTTCGGTCTGAATTTCATCATCTCGCTCTATCGCGACAGGATTGCCCTTTATTTGAACAGCAATAAATGGCTTGCAAGGGTGGGCATCTTTAAAATCAAGAGCAGCAAAGAGCCGATCTTCCGCTGGTGGGGCGCCGGGCTTTTTATCGCCATTATCGGCGGTTTTTCCGCGCTGTTGCTGCTGGTGATCGATCCTTTGTTGAAGTGGGGAATCGAAAAGAGCGCCTCGGGTATTTTGCAGAGGGAGGTGCGTGTCGGTACGGTGAGAACCCATCTTTTCAAAGGTTTTGTCGGGATCAATACCATCGAAGTGGCAAGCGACAAAGCGAACATCGATGCCCTCTCGATCAGGGACGTCGTCTTCGATCTGGATATGAACGCACTGCTTCTCTCCAAAACACATATCGAGAAGATGCAGCTTACCGGTATGGGTTTCCAGACCAGGGCGACGATGAAAAAGCAGTATGGGGAAGAGAGGGCTGCACAAGTGTCCGCAGCCAAAAGTGAAAAGCAGAATTTCGAACTCCCCTCCATCGATCTGCCAACCCCCAAAGAGCTGCTGGCAAAAGCGGATCTGAAGTCGCAAAAAGTCTATGCCCAAGCGCAAAAAGAGATAGCCTCGCTGGAAGAGAAATGGATGAAGATCCAAAAAGAGCAGCTGGATGCCGAAGTGCTGGAGCAGTATAAAAGCGATCTCAAACAGATGCAGGAAGATGCCAAGTCCAAAGATCCCGCAAAAATGCTTGCCCTGGCAGGAGAGATCAAGAGTTACACAGCAAAGCTGCAGGAGCAGAAAAAAGCAGTTCAAACGCTGACGCAATCGTATCAGTCCGATCAAAAACGGTTAAAAAAACTACTGGCTGAGGTCAAAAGCGCGCCGCAGGAGGATTATGCCAAACTGCGCTCAACCTACACCCTTGACGCCGGCGGCGGTATCAACCTGTTCGGACTGCTGTTCAGTCAGAAGATCGCACACTATCTTCAACTCGCCCGCGGCTACTACACCCGGGTCGAGCCCTATCTGAAAAGCGATGCCGCTCCTAAAGAGGTGCCGCCGCGCGGGAAAGGTCGCTGGATTCGTTTTGCCCAGTATGTACCGAGCCCGGATCTCTGGATCGCGCGTACCGAGTTGAGCGGAGAGAAGAGCGCACAGCAGTTCGAAGGGATCATCAAAGATATCTCGGACGATCAGAAAGCCCTTGGGCGTGCTTTGACCTTCTCTCTTAAAAGTGACGGTCCGCTGGTCAGCGGCCTGCAGATCGAGGGTGAAGAGAACCGTTTAGGTAAAAAAGCTGTCGACACCCTCACCTTTAAAGCCAAAGCGATAGCGATGGATCGGTTCGATCTGACCAGGATGACGATCGACAAAAGCAAATTGGGATTTGACGGCCGCCTGACCCTATACGGGGGCAGCGATATTGTCGGGTCGGGCAGCGTTGCCTTCAAAGGGGCCGAGATCGCTATTGAGGGGATGAGCGGAAATAGCGCACGGATCATGAAGGACCTGCTCCGCGGGATCCATCAATTCGGCGCCCATGTGGACGTTGCAGGCAGTTGGCAGGCGCCTTCGGTCAAGGTTGCCTCCGATCTGGACAGACAGCTCTCGGGTGCCTTTAAAAAGGTGATGTCCAAAGAGGCCGACCACTATAAGAAAGAGCTGCAGACGCTATTGGACAAGCAGCTTAAAGAACAGATGAGCCAGCTAAGCGAAAAGAGTCAAGGTTTTATCGATACCGGGGCGCTGCTTGAACAGCAGAACCTCGCTCTGGAGACATTGGCACAAAAAGCAAAGGGGCTGCTCGGCGGCCAAGGCAGCAGGGATCTGGCCAAAGAGAAGACCAAGAAACTGTTCGGTTTCTAGCCTTCCTTTTTTTGGTGCAGAACATGCCAAAGCGAACCTACGTTGGTCTGCGGTTTTTTCAGTACGAGGGTGATCAGGATGTTTTCAGCCGCCTCGATGGCTAAAACAAAGACTGCGAGGTGAAAAAGTGAGTTGTCTTTTACAAAGAGCAGCAGCACGATCGCAACGCTCATGAGTACGGCCATGATCTTGCTGATCCAGGTGTGGTAAGTGATCATCTGGTGGAACTTTATGAGCCCAATGATGCCGGGCAGCAGAAAGAGGGTGATGACCGCGGTAATATAGAGGGCCTCTTCTTTAATGATCTCGGGCCAGAGCCACCAGGTCGCAAAGGGGACACTGAGATAGGTCAGGTAGTCGCCGATGCTGTCAAGTCTGGAGCCGATCTTGCTGCACTGATGAAGTTTACGGGCAAGATAGCCGTCAAGCACGTCGGAGATGAGCATCAGGCTAAAGAGTATAAAAAAGAGATCTTCCCTTCTGTAATAGCTGGCCAACAGTAAAAAAGGGGCAGCCGCTATACGGGCAAGACTCAGCACATTGGGTATAGTCATTCGCATAATTTCATTTTACAGTAATCTTTGCCTCTCTTGTATAAATTTTTACTTTGGCATGCTTTTGTCCCGAACAGGGAAATAGCAGAGTTATTGGCCGTTGTGTACTTTTATATATTCTGTGGTATACTTCGCGTCCAAATTTTAAAAGAAAGTAGGTGATGTGAATGCCTGGTATTATACTACGTTCAGACGATAACTTTGACGCAGCATACCGCCGTTTCAAAAAGCAAACTGACCGTAACTTAATCGTTACCGAAGCGCGCGCGCGCCGTTTCCACGAAACAGCGACAGAGAAACGCAAAAAGGATAAGATCAGTGCTCGTAAAAAGATGCTTAAACGTCTTTTCATGATGCGCCGATACGAATCACGCCTCTAAGAGAGAGCCTTCGGGCTTCTCTTAACTCCAAAATCATACACCCTAGAGATCTTTTCTCATGACGAACTCCAAAAAAATCCTTTTTATTGATGATGATAATTTTCAAAATGAAGCACGCGCACAGCTTTTGATTGATACACGTCAGCATGTCGTAATTGTAGTGGATTCATTTGAAGAGGTTAAAATACTGTATCAAAAAGACAAGTTCGATATTGTCATCATCGATTTTGCCCGTGATTTCGGACAGGAGAGTCTGCGTTATATTGAGAGTATCGATCCGATGCAGACAATGATAACGATCTCGGAAAACGAAGAATACAGCGAACAAAAAGGGTGTGATTACTGTATACAACACCACCGCCGCCGCCGTCTGGTCCCGCCTTTTGCCTTTCCCGAACTGGTCCGTCTCATCGAAAATTTTGAGTTGACGGTCTGCGCATCAAAAAATAAATTTTAGACCTTATCTGCCTGCACAAGTTTTAGATTTTTTCTTCTCCCCTGTAAGTCATTCTTCGTTAAAATTGTATAACTAAAAAAATGAAGGAAGTTGGATGTTTTTTTCGGCACCACTCAAAAGTAATTCAAAACGTATTATGCTGCTAGGTTCAGGCGAGCTGGGCAAAGAGGTTGCTATCGAGGCACAGCGTTTAGGGCTGGAGGTCATAGCCGTTGACCGTTACGAGGGGGCCCCTGCACACTGTGTCGCCCATCGTGCCCATGTCGTCAATATGCAAGACGAAGAGGCAATTCTGGAGATCATCCGCCGCGAAAAACCGGACTACATCCTTCCGGAGATCGAAGCGATCAGCATTACAGCACTCTTCAGAGCCGAGGCGGAAGGCTTCAATGTCATCCCGAATGCCGATGCTGTCTCAAAAACGATGAACCGCAAAAACATCCGTACCTTTGCGGCTGAAGAGCTTGGTCTTAAAACAGGGCCGTACCGTTTTGTGACGACGCTGGAAGGGATGCGCGAAGCGGGCGAAGCACTGGGCTACCCTTGTGTGGTCAAACCGGTGATGAGCTCATCGGGACACGGGCAGTCGGTGATGCGTTCGGCTGATGATCTGGAAACCTCGTGGGAGATGGCCAAAGAGGCGCGCGGCGACGCCAGCGAACTGATCGTCGAGGCCTTCGTCAATTTTGATTACGAGATCACGATGCTGACGGCACGTAACGGCAAAGAGACAGTTTATTGTGAACCGATCGGCCATGAACAGCGTGACGGCGACTATGTCTTCTCATGGCAGCCGATGCGTATGAGCGAGGTCGCGAAACAGAAAGCGCAGGCGATCGCAAAACGTATTACCGATGGACTCGGCGGGCAGGGCCTTTTCGGCGTCGAGCTCTTCGTCGAGGGCGATGAGGTTTATTTCTCTGAGGTAAGCCCGCGTCCGCACGATACGGGGATGGTTACGCTGATCACCCAGTCGCAGAGCGAATTCGCCCTGCACCTGCGTGCCGTACTCGGTCTGCCGCTCGGCTTTACCTTCTACGGAGAAGGGGCTTCGGCCGCGTTCAAATCGGAGAACCATTCGTATGCACCTGTTATTGACGTCGATGATGCTCTCTTTACTAACAACTCGTTTGTGCGTGTTTTCGGCAAACCGGAAGCGCATAAAGGGCGCCGTCTGGCAGTGGCCTTGGTGTTTGACAAAGTCGAAGATGCCCTGGAACAGTCACGAAAGCTTATCACCAAAATCAGCGATATAAAGTAGAGGTTGAGGATGATAAGAACCAACAGTTCAATACAGGGAGTCACTAAATGACGAGTCGTAAGATCGTTGTATTGGATGCATTGACATTCGGTGAGACCGATCTGAGCGGATTTGATGCTTTGGGTGAGGTCGAGGTTTATCAGACCACATCAGCGGATGAGACAGCTAATCGTGTCAAAGAGGCGGATGTCGTGGTCACTAACAAGGTTGTTATTGATGCTGCCGTCATGGATGCAGCAAACAGACTGAAGCTGATCTGTGTTGCGGCTACCGGGACCAACAACGTTGATCTGGCGTATGCCGCGCAAAAAGAGATCGCAGTTAAAAACGTGGCCGGATACTCGACGGACTCGGTTGTCCAGCACACCTTCTCGATGCTCTTTTATCTGATGGGCCACTCACGTTATTATGACGAGTACGTCAAGTCGGGCGAGTGGCAGAAAAGTGCTGTCTTTACCCATGTGGCCAAGCCCTTTTTTGAGCTCAAAGGCAAAAGATGGGGAATCATCGGACTCGGCGAGATCGGGCGCGGTGTGGCAGAGATCGCCAAAGCCTTCGGTGCCGAGGTCGTCTACTACTCGACTTCGGGAAAAAACAACAACAGCGATTACGAACAGACCACTTTTACCCGTCTGTTGGAAACCTGTGATGTCATTACCATTCACGCACCGCTCAATGCGCAGACAAAAGACCTGATCGGCCACTCCGAATTTCTGATGTTGAAAGACGGTGCGATACTCCTGAACCTAGGCCGCGGCGGTATTGTGAACGAGAGGGCGCTGAGCGCCATCATCGACGTTAAAGAGATCTATGTCGGGCTGGACGTGCTTGCAAAAGAGCCGATGACAAACCCGCACCCGCTGATGAACATTCAACATCAAGAGCGTCTCTATATCACGCCGCATATCGCCTGGACTTCGATTGAGGCGCGAAAGAAGCTTATCGCTTCTGTTATTGAGAATATAGGATCGACTTTTAAGTAAGTTGTTTTAGCGTTAAGTTTTAACGACTTCTCTCTTCCTTTTTTTTGCCGCAAAAAAAGTGACAACACTAGTATCAAATTCAATTTAAACAAAATTGTGAACTTGCAAAAGGCAGTTTCTGTCGCAGATTCAACCTTTCTTCTCTGTCGCGCCAGAGAAGAAATCTTGAGGGAAAGAAGAGAGGCGCTTTATACTTCTGTGCGTATTAACTTGCTTGCTAAAGATGAGACTAATTGAAAAGGAGTGCGTTAGTTGAAGCAGTTCATATTTTTACGTCAGAACAGTGATTCCGGAAGCGGTGACGATTGATCTGAATAAAAAAACTGACGATTTAAGGAAGTACGACATCTCTTTACAATAGCTGCGTCTTGGTACAGTGAATGAGGCAGGAGGGATTCATGACTCAAAATATCGGATACTTTTGAAAGTAACTAAACCCGCCTTTGCACTTTCTTCTTTACCGTTAGCTTTCTGCTTTGTGCACGCAAAGAAGAAAACTGACAATACTACTATTTAAATCTAATTCAAAAAAGTCATAAACTTGCAATACGTTCAAATTGTCGCTGATTCAACCTTTCTTCTCTGTCGCGCCAGAGAAGAAATCTTGAGGGAAAGAAGAGAGGCGCTTTTATACTTCTGTGCGTATAAGCTTGCTAGCTAAAGATGAGATTCTTGAAAAAACTGACGCTTTCAGGGAAGTATGAGATCTATTGACAATAGCTGCGTCATGGTACAGTGAATGAAGCCGGAGGGTTTCGTGACTCCGAGTATAAGATACATTTGAAAGTGGCTAAACCCGCCCTTGCACTTTCTTTTTTTCGTTAGTTTCTTTCTTTGTGCAAGACTAGGTGAATTGCGCAGCAAGAGAGGATGCCCTGGGGTGCAAAGAAAAAAAGTGACAACACTACTATCAAAAAATATTCAAAAAAGTCTCACACCGATTGTTAAGAATGAACCAACTCGTTATTTCCCAAACAGTCGTGAAATAAAACCTTTCCCCTGCGCTTTTTTGATCATCCTGATGTAACGGTCGACCGAGGCCGCTCCCAGCTCATAATCCTTGATCATCTTGTCTTTCGCCCCGATGCTCACACAAAAAGGGACGCTCTGTATCTGGTATTTCTGCGCCAGTTTGGGGTTCTGTGTCACATCGACCTTGGCGATGACGGCCTCGCCCTTGAAGTAGCTCTCCAGATGCTGCAGGTTGGCAAGGACCTTCTGACAGGGGCCGCACATCGGCGAGTAGAAGTCGATAAAGATCGCCTTGTCACTGCTTTCAACCAGTTCAACATAATTTTGATCAGATAACTCTATAACCATTTAATAACCTCCATCGCAATAAAGACGATCCCCAGAAACATCACCGATGTCAAAAAAACCAGGGCGGTGATATCCTTCGGCCTGCAGTTATACAGGGAGCCGAGGTTTACATTGGCGACGGCCAGCGGCATGATGAGCTCCATAAACAAGATCCCTTTAACCATCGCATCCATCTCGACCTGCGAGAGCACTGCAAAGGTGATCAGCGGCAGAAGAATGAACTTTACGCTGCTGACCCAGCCGATCAGCATGCGGTTGATGGTCGTGATCTTGACATCATAAAGATAGATACCGAAAAGGACCAGCTGCATCACCATGGAGGCGTAGGCCCCCATCTGAAGCCCCTTGTCAACCGCTTCCGAGGGTTGATAGCCGTAGAGGTTCAGTGCAATAGCGATAAACGCCGCCCAGATGATCGGGATCTTCAAGATGTTGACGAAAGAGGTCCTGACGTCGAAACTGCCTCGGGAGTAGAAATAGACACCCGCGATATAGACGAAAAAGACGTTGACCAGGTTGATGATCGTTGTATAAGGGATGCTCTCTTCGCCAAAAATAGCGATACCAAGGGGTATGCCAAGGTTCCCGGTATTGCCGATGAGTGCGGCGACCGTAGCGATGGAACGCTCTTTTGTATCTGTAAAGAGCGCCCGTGCGACAAATATGCTAAAGGCCAGAGCCAGCATGACCACAAGAAAGTAGATGACGGGTGCATAGACCAGAGCGGTGTCGATAGGACGTTTTAAAAGCCCCCAGAAGGTTAAAAAAATCTGCAGGAAGTAGACCGACAGAAGGGTAATGGTCCGGTCGTCGATCTGCTCTTTAAAGGTACGCTTGGCAATGTAGCCTATAGCGATAAAAAGATAGATGCTTAAAACAGATAGCAATATAGGGTTCATGGCGTAATTTTAGCATTAGAAACCTCTAAAAACAGTGTTTTCAATATATTTATCGACAGTATCTGCGCGTAAGCGCCAACCTTTTTCGATAAGGACTCTAAATTGCACTTGTGAAATAGGTACGGTTTTAGGACTCCCTTTAAAGCCTAAAGCCCATAAAAAACAACAGCCAGTTCTAACGGACTCTAAAGTAGAATGGCGCAAAACAGCCAAAGGACCATTTATGGTGGATGTATTAGTGATTGGCAGCGGCGGTGCCGGGATGGTTGCCGCACTGAGTGCAAAAGAGCAGGGCGCGGCGGTCGCGGTATTGGGCAAAAGCTACCCGACCCGTTCGCAGACCTCGATGGCGCAAGGGGGCATCAATGCCGCGATAGGCGAAGGTGACAGTGTCGAGCAGCATATCGCCGATACCCTTAAATCGGCCCAGGGTCTTGGCTCCGAAGAGGCGATCGGAAAACTTTGCCGCGAGGGGTCGAAGCGGTGGCCTGGCTTGACAGGATCGGTGTTCCCTTCTCGCGAACGCAAGAGAAAAAGATCGCCCAGCGTCGTCTTGGCGGTGCCTCTGCGGTGCGCGCCTGTTATGCCCAGGACTACACCGGTCTGAAGATCCTCCATTCGCTCTACGATGCCTGTCTCAAAGAGGGGATCACCTTTTACAACGAATACTTTCTGCTCAACCTTATCCGTCAGGAAGATGAGAAGGGCAAAGTGACGATCGGCGGCGCAACGGCACTTAACATCAAAACAGGCGAGGTCGAAGAGTTCAGAGCGAAGACCGTCATCATGGCGACAGGCGGCTACAGCCGTATCTACCAGAAACACTCGACTAACGCTGCGGGCTCTACCGGTGACGGTCTGGCCGCCGCGATCCGTGCAGGTGCCAAACTCAGCGACATGGAGTTTGTCCAGTTCCATCCGACCGGCCTTAAAAACTCCTCTATTCTCATCTCTGAATCCGCCCGTGGGGCAGGCGGTCATCTGCTCAATGCCAAGGGCGAGCGTTTTACGGACGAACTGCAGCCTCGTGATGCCCTTTCTCGTGCCATCGCCGACGAGATCGAAAAGGGAGGTGAGGTCTTTTTGGATATCCGCCATCTTGGCGAAGCGTTTATCGACCATGAGTTGCCGCAGGAGCGCAAACTGGCCAAGCTTTACGAGAATGTCGATCCGGTGTATGAGCTGATACCGATCAAGCCGGTAGCCCATTACACTATGGGCGGTATCGCCGTCGACGGGGACTCACAAACAGCTGTTAGCGGTCTGTTCGCTGTCGGAGAGTGTGCGAATCACAATGTCCACGGAGCAAACCGTCTGGGCGGCAACTCGCTGCTGGAACTGGTTGTTTTCGGCCGTCAGGCGGGTGAGAATGCGGCAAAGATAGCTGCTGAAAGAAACGGTGTCGCCGAAGATCCCGAGCAGCTGAAAAGAGATAAGAACTTTGTTCAGGGTGTGAAGTACTTTACCAACCAGATCGATTTTTATGAGAAACGCTACTTTATCGGTAACATCTTCTATAACAATGCCGGCATCAAGCGCAACGATATGGGGCTCAAATCGGTATTGGTTGCTATACGGCAGATCCAGAAAGAGCTGCCGTTCATGGGGCCGAAAGACAAGTCGAAAAGCTATAACACCAATCTGGTCGAGTTCATCGAGTTCGGCAACATGGTGGAGCTGGCCGAGATCATGGTTGTCGGCGCGATCAGCCGCAATGAGAGCCGGGGGGCACACTTCAGAGAAGATATCCCTGTTCGCAACGACACGGTCTATGGCGCGCACACGATCTCATGGCGAGAAGACGGCGTTCTATGCGTGGATTTTTTAAAATAACACTTCTGCTCCCTAGCGGCGTTAGTGAAAACCTCACGTACGAAAGTACGCTTCGGTGTTCACTGCCTTGCTACGAAACAAAATTGTTCAATTTAAAATAGCGTATGCGATGGGTGCTGCGAAGATGTTATTGATAAAGATGACGCGGTTAGTGCGGATAGATGCGATCAAGCACGGTCTGTCTGTACGTGAGCTCTCCGCTGAAGATAACACAGCGTTAGCGTAGGAAAAGAGGTTTTGCCCTTTTTCGTGCATAATAAGGAGAAGAGATGAAAATAGAGATCAAACGCTATGTGAATGAAGAGAAACTGCATGAAGAGCAGATAGGTTACGATGTTGAACTTGAAAATGCGACCCTTCTTGAAGTGTTGACACATATCAAGACGAAACAGGATCCGACACTGAGTTTTGCATCAGGTTGCCGCTCTTCCATCTGCGGTTCATGCGCAGTCTGCGTCAATGGCAAAGAGGTCCTGGCCTGTGCCTATAAGCCGAAAGAGGGTGATGTTATCGAACCGTTGAAGAACATGCCTCTTATCCGTGACCTGGTCGTTGATATGGACAAGGCATTGCGTTTCAACAAAGTTGCCAGGGCATGGGCCGGAAAGAGCCCAGAGCCCGTTGACTTGTCGCCGGAAGATGCTTCTGTCAATGAGGTGCAGAGCGACTGTATTTTGTGCGGGGCGTGTTACAGCGCCTGTCCGGTCTATGCGGTCAACAGCGAATTTATCGGTCCCTTTGCACTCACGCGCAGCTGGCGCTATGTGAGTGACAAACGCGAAGGGGAAGTGGCAGAGAAGATCGACGCTGTTCAGACGAACGGCATTTGGGACTGTACCCTCTGCGGCGAGTGTGTTCCTGTCTGCCCACAGGGGATCGCCCCGAAATCGGACATCGATATGCTGCGCAACAAAAGCGGTATTCTGGGATATATGGATCCAAAGTTTGCCGGCGGCTTCGGCGGCGGGCTTGACTTCGGGACACCAAGTTTTTAAGTTCTTCACGATCCGTTGTCTTTAAAGTTTTATCGACTGCTATCTTATTTTTTTAAAGAAAAAGTGACAACCTACTACCAAATCTAATTTAAACGAAGTTGTGAACTTGCAACAAGCAGTTACTGTCACTGATTCAACCTTTCTTCTCTGTCGCGCCAGCGAAGAAATCTTGAGGGAAAGAAGAGAGGCGCTTTATTTCTTCTGTGCGTATCAGCTTGCTGGCTAAAGATGATTGGGTATATTTTTTATAAAAGTCAGTGCGTAAATCTATGCAGTTTGTGCTTTTTCTGCGTCAGAACATTAATTCCGGCAGAAGTGACGGAATGCCAACTGTTGACGATTCAAAGTTCGAGCAGTAACGGTAGCCGTTAGGTTCTTGCCTTTTTCTTTTTTGGTTACTTTTTCTTTTGGGCATGCAAAAGAAAAAAGTAACAACACTACTATCAAATCTAATTCAAAACAGCTGACGTTTCAGTTAATATCTCGACATCATCAGTCAGAAAACCAGCAGTTGTTATATTGTTAGGCAGCCCAGCCAAAAAACTCAGTTTGCTTTTGTTATACTTGGTTAGTCTATAAATTTGATAAGTGAGAACAGATGGCAAAAGAACATTCAGTCGATATTTCCGCCAAGATCGATATGCAGGATTTTAAAGATGCGATCCTGCAGGCGTCACGTGAAGTGGGCAACCGCTTCGATTTTAAAGGGATCACCTGCGAGATCGACTACAATGAAAAAGCGAAGACGCTGACACTGACAACGTCCAGTGACAACAAGCTTGAAGCCCTTCAGGATATTGTGATAGGGCGTCTGCTTAAACACAACCTCAGTTCAAAAGTGCTGGACGAGGCAAAAGTCGAAGACAGCAGCGGCGGTAATCGTCGAATTGTCTACAAGATCGTCGATTATATTGAGTCAAAAGAGGCAAAAAAAATCGTTGCCGAGATCAAGAAGATGAAGATCAAGGGGAGCGCTGTTTTGGAGGGGGATCATATCCGCGTCAAATCAAAAGAGATCGATGAGCTTCAAAAAGTGATCAGAACGATCCGTTCGATGGAGTGGGATGCTCCGCTTGTTTTTGAAAATATGCGATAGCGAAGGTCTGAACGCCGGGCAAACAGAGAAGAAAGGGTGACGATGAGCAAAATGACTGTAGCGGAAGCTGCTGACTACTACAAGGTTTCGAAAGAAGCGATCCATAACCGTGTCCGCCGCGGGACGCTGGATTGTGTTGTCGAACACGGGACCAAATACATCGTTGCGGGCGATGCAAAAAGTACACCGCAACAAAACAGCGGCGGAAACGACAAGTATTACAGCTATATCGAGCAGGAAAACAGCGTGCTTAAAGCGAAGATCGCCGAACTTGAGGGTGAGACACGCTCGCTGCGCGAGCAGCGTGAGCAGATGCTGATCGCTGAAAAAGAGAAGATCGAGCAGATCTACAAAGAGCGCGATGCCCAGCTCAAAAATGTGCTGCAGGTGGTTGCTTCGAAGTTTTTAGCACTTCATAATATGGATGCTGTTATCGACGAAGCGGTGGCTTCCAAAGAGGAGGTCCCGGATGATGATGTCATCGATGTGCTCGATGTAGAAGACGACCTTGTCACCTTGAGGCAGTTTTTGAAATTGAAAATGTTCTCCAAGAAAAAACGCGAGAAAATAGCGGCACGTTTTGAAAAATATGCCGAAACCGATGCGAGGATTCTTCTAAAAGATGGGAAGTATTACCTGAAGCCAAACCATTTCGATTACAGCGACCTTATCAGGTAGACAGTCACAAAACGTTAGGCCACTTTTTAATACAGATTATTCGTGTCAAAATTTGACACTACCCTTTTCTTTTCGGTCTGGAAGAGCCGCTTCCTTCCCTGTCGCTTCTGCGCTTCTCCATATTTATCTTTTTAAAACAGCTCTGGCAGATCTGGAACTTCGAATCGAGCGGCAGGGCTTTGGTGCACTGCCGGCATCGGGGAATAAAGTGGCTCTGTTTGAGCGAATTTTCGATGAAGTTATTAAGTTTGACGCGCGTCTGTTTTGCTTTTTCAGCATCAAAAAAGCTCTCTTCGAAACGATAGCTTAACCAGAGGTAGAGCGAGATCTCTTTGACGTAATCTTCGGCTTCAAGGAGTTCGTCCATATTGTCGGCATAGCTTCCCAGGTTGCTTGGCGGTATATAGGGAATAAACTCATCTTTTTCCAGCAAGTCCAGATACCGTTCATACGCCGCAACGATAAACGGGGAGCGCAGAGACAAGCGGGGCGCAGGCAAGATGAAACTTGGTGGCGAGATCAAGCTGGTAGCGGTCGACCATCTGTGCGGCTTCGAGCATATCTTCAAGGTTGGCGGCGCGGAAGGGACCGTTGAATTTCATGTTTTTGACAAAGAACCTCAGGATCTCCGCCAGAGAGTTCTCTTCCAGGATACCGCCGACAAGTTTGATGTGATCGAGGTTTGCCATGACGTTAAAGGGGATCCCGATCATAGGGGCCTGTTCATGGAAGGTCTTTTTAAGATGTTCAAGCACCTCCGGACGCAAAGAACCGACGTAGCCTTTCTCGTGCATACCGTAGCGTCCTGCGCGACCGGCTATCTGATGGATCTCGGAGGGGATCAGAGGGCGCTGGCTTACCCCGTCAAACTTTTCACCCTGGGAGAAGAGAATGGTTTTGATAGGCAGGTTAAGCCCCATGGCGATCGCATCGGTTGCCACAAGTACTTCGGTCTCCCCTTCGCGGAAACGGCGGGCCTCTTCACGGCGTACTTCGGGAGAGAGATTGCCGTAGACGACGCTGACGCGGTAGTTTTTCGAGAGCTGCTGTTTGAGCCTTAGTACGTTGGCGCGGGAGAAGGCGATGACGGCCGTAGCCGCTTTGATCTCGTTTATCGGTGTCGCATGCGCGAGGAGTTCCAAGGGATTCTTGCGTTCAAATTCGATGATCTCAAGAGGCTCGTTAAGATACTCTGCCAGGGCGATGACAGCCTCTCTGACATTGGAGGACCCCGTCATGATAACGGTCTTCGCGGGTGCGCCTATGATGCCGTTGGCCCAGGCCCAGCCCCGGTCGCGGTCGTCGATCATCTGCACTTCATCGATGACACAGACATCCACATCCGTTTCAAAGTTAAGCATCTCTATCGTGGAGGAGATGTGGGTCGCCTCTTCGTCCAGAAGCTGCTCCTCTCCCGTGATCAATGAGCTTGCCACGCCCGCTTTCTTCAGTTCTTCATATCCCTCCAAAGCCAAAAGACGAAGCGGCGCAAGGTAGTAGCCTGTATCGGCTCGCTCGAGTGCCTTCATCGCCTGATAGGTCTTGCCGCTGTTGGTCGGGCCGATGTGCAGGATGAGCTTGCGGCGCAGCTCCCTTGCCAGAGGAAAAAGATTTTTAAAGTCACGGATGGTTCGCGCGAGCAGCTGTTGACGCTGATGTTTTAACAGGGCATCGCGTATGGAGTCGTTAAAATGGCCCAGAACGCGTTTGGCCGTTTTTCTCGAGATGATCAGGTCGCCGTGGATCTGGGGAATCAGAAACTCCAGGATCCTGTCGATGATCTCTCTGTCGCTGAGCTGCAGCGATGAGGCGGCCTCTTTTGCACTGGCTATAAGGACCTCGTACTCCTGAAGAAAATACGCTTCATGCTCGTTCTTTTCCGTGAGCAGCTTTTCGGAGACGTCAAGCGGCTCGCCTCTCCATATCGTCTGAAGGGTCTCTTTTTTCGGCAGGATAAGGTGCAGCTCATAGGCAATAATACGTTCCGCCTGCGGCGGCTGAAAGTCCGCGTTGACGGAGACGATTATCTCCGTGATTGTTTGCGACAGGGTGTTGAGCGGTATGGTCTGTGCGATGATCCTCGCTACGATCCCGTCGCTCAATGCGACAAAGGTGACATCTTCGTTCGGCTGCGCTCTTTTGATGGCAGCTATGATCTCTTCACCGGATAGATAGGGGTGCGGCCGGGCAATGGTCTGCAGGAAGGCGGCCAGCTCCTTTTGTTTTAGTGTTGTTAGCTCTGTTTTTACTTTGGTTAGCTCTGAGAGTATCTGCTCTATAGGTGCTTCTTGAAGAAATGAAAAAGAGAATGGCTTTGTTTTCAGCGGTTGTATCTTTCGAAAGGTCTGGTCATAGATCTTGTACTCCAAAGAGGCATTGAACTCGAGTCTGTCCTCAATATCGAAGTGCCCCTGCGCTTCTCTCTCTATGCACTCTTTTTTCTGCTCAAAACGGATCAGTTCCAGTTTGCTCTGCAGTTTATAGAGGTTGATTTTTCGGATGCGGACGTCACTGAAAGCGTTATGCAGTGCGATACGCTCATCATCGGTAACATCAATGCCATCAAGCAGCTCATCGATCGTGTTGCTGCGGTCAGGATGGGCGGCGTTGGGCGTTGTCGGCAGATAGAGCTTGCCGTCGGCCTTGAAAAACTCAACGATGTGTCGGCGCAGTTCAATATCGGCCTCGGACCAGAGGGTACGAAAGATGCGCAGCAGCGATTTTTTTGAGTAGTTGTCCGGGGTAAGGCCGAGGGTTCGGGCAAGTTCGACCAGTGTCGCTTCATCAACACGTTCGATCCCTGCATCAAAACCATCTTCGCCGAAATAGTGGCGGATCGTCTGGTTGAGTTTGATGAATTTTTTCTTTTTTGACATAGAGAAATAATAGCGGAAAAAATGTGAAAGAGTGTGCGGTAGCTGAAGTTTTGGTCATAACTTGAAAACAAAGTGTCAATTCCTGAAAGCTTGGATAGAATTTTCAAAAAAATGGGTTTTAGTATGAACAATAAATTTCCGGATGAGTGGACGCAGGAGGAGTTTCTGCGCGAAAAAGAGCGTTTAGCAAAAGAGGGGGTCAAAGTTCTGCTGATTGACACGATTCTCTCCTCTATCGAGAAAGCCGACACGGTCCTCTATAATCCGCACGAACTTCAAAACGAGCCGGAGGGCTCTGTCTTTGTCTTCTACTGCGACACGGGCAAAGCGACGAAAGAGCGTCTTGCGGAGTTTCGTGCCAAATTTCCGAAACAGCACTGTATTTCGCTGAGAGGCGGCCGAGGCTATTGGCGCAAAAATATGCAGCTTATGCCCGACAGAGCAGCGTCTTGCGAGCTACCAAAGAACAGGGATGAGTAGAGACTATACGGAGTATCTGGAGCAGTTCGTCTGTTGTCTTGACGAGGAGCGGTTTTATGACGCGCATGAGGCGTTGGAGGTTATCTGGTTCCCCCGGCGGTTTGAAGATGACCCGGAGATGAAGCTTATAAAAGGGTTTATCAATGCGGCGGTTTCATTTGAACTGACAAAACGCGGCCGTCCGGGTTCGGCTGCAAAAGTGTGGACAAACTATGAAAAGTACCGTCCATTATTGGGAGCCTTTACCTCATGTAATACCCCTTTTTACGAAGCGTTAACGATTCGCATCGAGAGAATGCGCCAAGAGCGGATCTGAAATAAATACCATTTGTAAAGAAAAAATTATGTGACAGTTAGAAGTTTTTACGATAAGATGGAGCAATATATATTGTCTCAGGAGTGCCATAATGGATAAGCTGGACGTAACGAAGTATTGGGATTTGGTCTTACAGTACGGAGCTGAATACGGTCTGAAGATCATCGGTGCCATTGTCATCTTTTATGTTGGTAAAGCTGTTGCGAACGCGTTTCGCAACATGATTGAAAAAGTGTTGAAGCACCAGAATGTAGAAGCGACATTGGTGGATTTCTCCAGCAGTACTGTTTATTATGGTCTGATGGCAGTTGTTCTACTGGCGGCTATCAGCAATCTTGGGATTGAGACAACCTCATTTATGGCGATTCTCGGTGCTGCCGGCTTAGCCATCGGTCTGGCGCTCTCAGGCACGCTCTCCAATATTGGTTCCGCCGTTGTCATTTTGGTCTTTCGCCCATTCAAGGTGGGAGATTATATCAATGCCGGCGGCGCAGAGGGTGTCGTCGACAGGATCAGCCTCTTTACGACAACGATCAGTCCGGTGGACAATCGTACGATCATTGTGCCGAATTCAGCGATCACTGCCGGCAATATCACCAACTTCTCATCCAAGTCATTACGCCGTGTGGATCACGTTGTCGGTATCGACTACAATGCAGATATCAGACAAGCCAAAGAGGTGATGTACGGCGTGATTGAAAAGTGTCAACTCACATTGAGTGATCCGACACCGTTAGTCGCTGTCACGAGCTTGGGCGACAGCAGTGTGAACTTTACGGTGCGGGCGTGGGTAAATTCAGCCGACTATTGGGCCGCCTATTTCGAGATCATCGAAGAGGTGAAATATGCGCTCGATGCCGCTGATATCACTATTCCGTTCCCGCAGATGGATGTACACATAGACAAGGGAGAGTAAAAGATGAAAAGAGTTGTTAGTCTACTGCTTGCAGCCGGACTCTTTACAGGGTTGTCTGCAGCCGATGAAAACGTTCTGAAGACGCACGCTGAGGTGGGATATACCAATACGGCGGGAAATACCGAATCACAGGACCTCGCCGGCAATCTAAAGATGGATTACACGCTTTTCAAGAATGGGCTTCGTTTTGTCGGCAATGTCCTTTATTCTACCAATAAAAATTTCGATACGAACGAGACGGCTGCAACAAAAAACCGATGGGATGCCGAGCTGAATTACGACTATAACTTTAACAAAACATGGGCCTTCAACTACCTTGCAGGCGGAAAAGGAGACAAGTTTTCAACCTATGTGTATCAGGCATATACCGGGCCGGGTGCGGTCTGGACAGCGCTCAAAAGCGACAAAAACGATCTGAAATTTCAGGCCAATATCCTCTGGTCATGGGATAAGTACCGGGATGAGACATTGACGGATAAGAACCCTGATCAGTATGCCTCATGGCAGGCTTCGTTGGATTATAAGTATAAGATAACCGAGACGTCAAAGTTCATTCAGTATGTGATGTACCGTAGCAAGTTCTCAGACGCTACAAACTATTTTGCCAAATCCAAAACAGCCCTGGAGAGCAAGATCAACGGATTTCTGTCACTTGGTGTCAGCTATACGGTCGATTACACGAACAACAAAGCCGATAACATCCGCTCTTACACTGACCGCGTGTTTTTAGCCGCGCTTATCGCTGACTTTTAACGCCACAAAGCTCAAGCTGCAAAAAGCTTGGAGCGATATAATGCCGCTTTACTCTATTAAGGCGGATCGATGTTTAAACTTTTTTTTCTCTTAACACTTTTTTTCACCTCTTCTCTTCTTGCTGTTGTCCAGATCGCACCCAATGAAGTGGGCCTTCGTCCGGGCGTCGCAGGAACACTCTCCGCATCGAATAATACACAACGCGGCAATACTGATAAAGATGAGTTTGACCTTAGCGCCACTATCAGCTATGACAATAATAGAAGCTATGTGACCTGGCTCGACTTCTCCTACGCCTACGGTCAGGTCGCAGGTACGGAAAACGAGAACAAGGCTTATGCCCATTACCGATTTCTTCATACCTTTTATAAACCGTCACTGAACTGGGAATTTTTTGTCCAGAACGAAGGCGATGACTTCCGCAGTATCCAGCGCAGGCTGCTCGGCGGCGGCGGATTGCGCTGGCGCTTTTACGAGAAAGACTCTTTCGGGCGTATCTATGTCGGACTGGGTGCTTACTATGAGTATCTGAACTATACAACCCAGCTTGACCCCAGTGAACACAATAAAAGGATCAACAGCTATCTCTCCTATACCAAGAAATTCGGCAAGGATGCCCGCGTCTCACTGGGTGTCTACTACCAGCCCAAGATGCGCGACTGGAGCGATTACTACCTTAACGAGGCTGCGTCGCTGTTCATCTATATATACGGGCAGCTTTTTGTCAATATTGAACTTTCGCATGCCTATGACAGCAGCCCGGGAATCGGTATCTACAAGAGTGATTTTCAGCAGACCACCTCAATCGGTTGGACGTTTGGCGCTAAGCCGAATCGATAAGAGCGCGGCAAAAGCGATCAATGCGGCATATAAAAAGAGCAGTGAAGGCCAAAACTCGTAGATGTAGCCGGCGCTGATCGCACCGACAAAGCCCCCCAGCCCGTAAGAGACACCGAAAAAGAACTGCTGGGCCAATTTCCGTTCGCTGTAGATCTCATACAGATAACTGATCGCTGCGGTATGAAAAAGGGCAAAACTGAAAGCATGCAGGCTCTGTGCAAAGAAAAGAGCAGGCAGGTTCTCAGGGAAAAGATAGGTCAGAAGCCATCGTACGACGGTAAGACTTACTGCGAACTCTATGAGTTTAAGCAGGCTGCGGCGTAGCAGCGGCCCCTGAAAGTAAAAGAGAACGATCTCGGCGATCACCCCGAAACTCCAGAGATAGACGGTGGTGTCAAGGGAGATGCCATGCTCCGTCTCGTAGATGGTAAAGAAGTTATAGAAGGGTCCAAAACTCACCTGCATCAGCATCAGTCCAAGCCAGAGCGGCCAATGACCCAAGAGATCGAGATGCTGCCCCTCGATGCTCTGCGTCTGGGGGCTGTGATGCTCTTTGTGCGCGATGATGTAGCCAAAGAGGGCGGTCGATGTCACCACGGCAAGAAAAAATCCGATCGCAGTGGCCGGGGTATCCAAAAACTTTACCAAAACAAGTGCGACCAGAATAAAACCGATGGAACCAAAGAGACGGACCCGGCCGTAGGACTCTTTGCCGATCGTTGAAAGCGCGATCACTTCGACATAAGGCAGAATGAGGCTGAGCCCGATACCGATGGCGATATTGGTAAAAAGCAGCGGCCAAAAACTCTCCAGTGTCAAAAACAGCGCAAGTGTCGAGAACAGCAGCAGTATTAGGGCGCCGTTGAAGGTCCCCCGATCAAGTTTGAGACCCTTTAAAAAGAGAAAGGGAATGGCGAAACGTACCAATGGTGCCGCCGCAAAGATGATGCCGATCTCTGAAGGAGTGTAGCCCACTGTAGAGAGCACCTTTGGCATAAAGATGACATAGATGGCGATTATCGCAAAATAGAAAAAATAAAAGATGGCGATCAGTGCTATCATGGTTGCTTAGTCAGTTTTGTAGATAACGGCGGTTCGGCTGAGGAGATCGTGCAGCATTCTTTTGTCTTCGCGAAAGAGCCCCCAAAGATAGCCAAAGAAAAAGAGCGAAATGAAATAGCCGAAAAACCTGGCAGTCAGCTGCAGATACGAAGCCGTCCGGAGAGTGGCCGAATCAACCACTTCGATATGCGCCATTTTCATTCCGGGGGTCTGTCTGGCTACTTTCCAGAAGAGGATATAGCTGATCATAAAGAGCAGCAGCTGAACGATAGAAGCCAGAGGGTTGGGTGCCTGCTCATGCGCCTTTTGGTTTTGCAAAAGGGCATCACTGAACCCGGCACTGTTGATCTGGTCATATCCGAAAAAGAGGATGATCACAATCGTGATCGGAATTCCGATCATAAAGAGATCGGTAATAAAGCCAAGTGTTCGGCTCCAAAAACCTGCATAAAGAACTTTAGGTTTTTTGGAAGAGCTGGTAATGTTTTTTTTCTGTTTTATATCGCGCCATCGCATGCTGCAATTATACCCACTATCCATGGTGATATTTACAAATTGTTAACTTCAGTATCTTATAATTTTACTACCTCAATGATTGAGATTGTTGAGTTTTTCATTTACACACTCCTTAAGTTCAAAGTTTGGCCGGGTTTCATTCATTTACCCGCGTCCATATCACATTTTCCTTATTCATACTCCCAAAATCGATATTTTACCTCAAATAAAAACGCTATTTCCGCAATCCAAAATAGAACTCCAGAAGCGCCTGTACAGAGTAGTTCTGTTTGAAAGCATATTTGTCATCATAGGATAAAATCGGCTGTAATCGGTAGACAATATATTTGCGCGAAGCCTGCTTGCTCCAGTTAATACCAAAAGCATAGCGGTAGATACCTCGTTTTGGTTTGTAGCCATCTTGATCTTCAGGCTGATCTTTGGTCCGTCCATAGACGCCGAGATAGGTGGCGAGGTTGCCGTACTTGCCCAATTCGAAACTTACAGACGGCTGTATAAAGTAGTCCATCCCCTTCGTACTGGTGATAGTGGAACGCTGAAATAACAGCGAGAACATACTCTGCTCCGTAATCCTGCGCCTGAAGTCCAGATTGGTCCATTCGTTAAACTCATCTTTTCGGGAGTATCTAAATGTTTGCAACGGCACCATCAGCCAGGTACCGAGAAGTGCTTCATAGCTGAATGCCACTTTTCCGTAGGGATTGGTTGCCCCGGAAAAACCGAACCGTATCTTGCTCTCAATCGGATAAAACAGTCCGAATAGATTATTTATGCCCAAGGCGACACTGTTGTCAAGCTCGGCGTTGGTTCCCTTAACCGACAGGTCTGAACTGCTCTTGGTGTCATCGCCAATGATCAGATGATATTTTCTTTGGGTCCGCGGGATCATCACACGGGCATCTATACTGTAGATATAGTTGTCTTCTCCCCTGTAATCATAGGCGTATCCGCCTCGTAGACGAATGTAGCTATTGTTTGTCCTGTCTAAAAAGCTAATATTGACAGTCTTTTCGGCAAACGCCTCGGAAAGAAGAAAGGTCTGTTCACCTTTGCGCTTGTCTTGAGAAACAAGTTGCGGGGGGAGCACTGCTTTTTCTTTTTGGGACAAAATAGTCGGTTTTACACTTTTATTGCTCTCATCGGATTGAACTTTTTCTGGAAGAGCAGAGGCATTCTCATCCTTTCCGGCAGTCGCTGTGCTGTTCGAATCACTGCTTAGAAGCTGGTACAGATAGTAATCGATTCCCGAACCAACCACGATGACGGCATCTGTCCCATGTCGGTAAAGACTGTCCATACCTGCAAGGAAATCACGATAATAAAACCAGTTGTTCGCATTCGGATACTTGGAATACTCGGAACGTCTCGTACCGTTCAGATCATAGGAGGGAGCATTGCCTTCTGTCGTCAGGTTTTGTTCTGCACTCAAAGAGCTGTTCTGACCAGGCAAATCTGCCATAGGGACGGAAACTGCGCCCGCAATGCTATTGCGGTCAGAGTCAAGTGCAGGTTCAGCGGCGATTGTATCAGTTGCGTAGAGCGTAATGAGAACCAGGATAAGGACAATTGTATGGACGGCTTGGTTCAAACATCGATCCTTAGTGTATTGGGGTTCCGAAAGAGATCAAGAAAGTCCGATAAGACAGCAGCTTACATGTTAAAAGAACAGAGGTATTCGGACACCATTTCGTCTTGATGGACGTCTTTGGAAATGAGACGGACAGTTCGCTGATCTTTTTGTAATGCGTGACTGCCCTTTTGACTCAAGGGCAGTTGATTTTATACTATATTTGTTGAAAAAACAAGTTTACGGCAGACAGGTTGCAAAAAAGCGGATAGAAAGAGTTTTCAGTATAAAGGTTTTGCGGGATGGAATATTCTGAAAGTTTTGGTTTTTTGTGAATTCTGGTAATGAGGGGTGGATGGGGTAGAGGGATTCGAACCCCCGAATATCGGTACCAAAAACCGAGGCCTTACCGCTTGGCGATACCCCAATATAGAAGTAGTTTTTATTGTTATATTTAATTTGGTTGCGGAAACAGGATTTGAACCTGTGACCTTCGGGTTATGAGCCCGACGAGCTACCGAACTGCTCTATTCCGCGACACTTACACTATGGTGCGGACGAGAGGACTTGAACCTCCACACCTTACGGCACCAGATCCTAAGTCTGGCGTGTATACCAATTTCACCACGTCCGCATATTTTTTCAATAATAATGTTAACAATTCCATAAATGGTGCGGATGAGAGGACTTGAACCTCCACACCTTGCGGCACCAGATCCTAAGTCTGGCGTGTATACCAATTTCACCACATCCGCATGAATCTGTTAACAATATTAAGTGGTACGCCCTAAAGGATTCGAACCTTTGGCCTACGCCTTAGAAGGGCGTTGCTCTATCCAGCTGAGCTAAGAGCGCGTTTTTAGCTGGTGCGCCCGACAGGGTTCGAACCTGTAACCGGCGGTGCCGAAAACCGCTACTCTATCCAGTTGAGCCACGGGCGCACACTGTAAAAATGTATTATTTTAAATTTTTATCGTCTTTATATGGGGTGGGATGCGGGGCTCGAACCCGTGACCCCCGGCACCACAAACCAGTGCTCTAACCAACTGAGCTAATCCCACCATACTGTATTAGAGAGAATAAAAAATATAAAATAAAAGTGGTCGGGGTGAAAGGACTCGAACCTTCGGCCCCCTGGTCCCAAACCAGGTACTCTAACCATACTGAGCTACACCCCGACCTGTTCAGCTAAAATGATACAATCAGATTAGTGAGGCGGAATTATAGAACAATTTTGATGTGTTGTCAATAGTAATTTTGTTAAAATGGATCCGACTATAATATTTTGAAGAAGAAGTCAGGAATAGCGATGAAAATAGCACGTTTTAGCCGGATAGGTTTCATATTGGCAGCAGCGGGAAGTGCCGTCGGGCTGGGCAATATCTGGAAATTCCCATACATTGCCGGTGAAAACGGAGGCGGAGCCTTTGTTTTTGTCTACCTGATCACGGTGTTAATGATCGGCTTTTCGGTGATGCTGGCTGAGATGCTGATCGGTTACCTGGGCCGCCGCGACAGTGTCGGAAGTTTCGAAGAACTTGCTCCGCGTTATAAAAGTCTCTGGAAATACGGCGGATTCATGAGCCTTACGGGGCTTGTTATCATGATCTTTTATTCGCTTGTCATCGGCTGGATCTTTCATTTTATTGTGCTCTCGTTTGGCTCTCTTCCCTCTTCCGTTTCGGTTGCAAAAGAGACGTTCGATGCGCTGATCTCTATTGATATCGGAACGCAGCTCTTTTACCATACGGCTGTTTTTATGATCGTCACAGCCGTTGTGGCACGCGGCATTAAAGGCGGTATCGAGAAGCTCAATATGATCCTGATGCCGGTTCTCTTCGGCATCGTCGGTGTGATGTTCCTGTATGCGACTACGCTCAGCGGGTTTGGCAGCGCATGGCATTTTATGTTCACCCCTGACTGGAGTAAACTTACCTCGGACTCGCTGGTGACGGCCGTTGGGCACGCTTTTTTCACGCTTTCGTTGGGGATGGCCTCGATACTGACCTATGCCGCTTCACTGCCGAAAGGCAGTAATCTGGTACGAAGTTCTCTGATCGTTATCGCTCTCGATACCGCGATCGCACTTTTGGCCGGGTTGATGCTCTTTACCTTCTTGTACGAGTATGGCGCAGAGCCGTCCGCCGGCCCGGGGCTTGTCTTTATCTCCCTTCCTGCCGTCTTTTACGAGATGGGTGCTCTAGGCAACTTTTTTTCACTGATCTTTTTCGTGGCACTCGCTTCGGCAGGATTGACCTCTGCGGTCTCACTGGTGGAGCCGATGGTGCAGTATCTGATCGACAGGTTCGGTCTCTCGCGTTTCAAAGCGTCGCTTTTTTCGGGGCTTTTCTTTTACCTTTTCGGGATTATTGCACTGCTCTCTATCAGTAAGGAGTATGGCAAATTCTTTACCTTTGGTTCCAAAAGCTTTTTTGACTGGGCTGATTTTTTAACGGCATCAGTAATGCTGCCGATGGGCGGCCTGCTGATGGCACTTTTTGTCGGGCATGTTATCGAGAAAGAGCGTGTTCGTGCACTTTTGAAAAGAGAACTTGGCACATTCTACCCACTCTGGTACTTCAATCTGCGCTATATTGTACCGATAGCGCTTATCATCGTAATGCTCAATCTCGTCGGTGTCTTGACATTTTAAAAATTGTGCCAGAGAACCGCTTGTATTGAGCATGGCGTTCGGGTTGACTTCCAACAAACTTGTCTGCTGCTACTTTTTCCTATTCTCAAAGAGCGTTTCAGCCTCTTTCAGAGCGTCGGCAAATTCGCTCTTTTTGACATAACCGATCGTCTCCCAGAACTCTGTTCCGTCTTTGGGATCGATAAAAAATACGGTCGGAATACGCGGTGTCTGAAACTCCTTTGGGAAGCTGCCGGCATCTTTATTGCGATCGACAATGACCGCAACAAACTTCGCCTTTACGGTCGAAGCGATTGTTTCCGAAGAGAGGGTCTTCTGCTCAAACTTGCGGCACCACGGACAGTATGAGGTGACGACAACCAGCATGACAGGCTTCTGCTCTTTTTTGGCGAGTGCCAGCGCTTTCTGGTAATCGGAGTGATACCCTAATTCCTGTGCGGCTTGCGGAGAAGCAAAAAGGGTAAGCATTAAAACAAATAAAAGAGAGATTACACGCATAAGAACTCCTTGAAAGGGACATAATCAGAGAAATGTCGTTGTTAAATTATAATCACTTTTACTATGCAAACAGCATTAATTACAGGAGTGATTCGGATGTTTAAAGAAAAAGAAGGAAAACACGCGAAGCGTGTTGACTAGAACTGGATCATCCCGTCGATCGGTGATGAAGCGGTTGCATAGGGGCGTTTAGGAATACGCCCTGCAAGGTAGCTCATGCGGCCTGCGATAATGGCATGTTTCATCGCTTCCGCCATCACCATCGGATTTTTGGCCTGAGCGATAGCCGTGTTCGTAAGAACGCCGTCCGCACCAAGCTCCATGGCATAGACGGCATCGCTGGCACAACCGATGCCGGCATCCACGATGATCGGAAGGTTGACCGCTTCGCGTACAAAGACGATATTGTAGGGGTTTTGGACACCGAGGCCTGAGCCGATCGGCGCGGCCAAAGGCATGATTGCGGCCGCTCCGGCATCTTCAAGACGTTTTGCCATGATCGGATCATCGGAGGTGTACGCCATGATGGTAAAGCCCTCTTTGGCGAGCACAGCACAGGCCTTGATGGTCTCTAACACATCGGGGTAAAGTGTCTTCTGCGTGTCGCCGATCACCTCGAGTTTGATCAGGTCGATGCCTGTCGCCTCGCGCGTCAGACGAAAGGTGGTGATCGCCTCTTCGGCGGTTACACAGCCTGCCGAGTTCGGAAGGAATTTGACATTGGTGCCGGCAAAGGTGTCGCGCAGGTTCTCTTTGCTGGGATCAGTGATATTCAGACGCCTGACAGCAACAGTGATCAGCTCTGAGCCAGAAGCCAGTGTCGCGGCTTTTGTTGTCTCGAAATCCGCATACTTTCCGCTGCCCACGATAAGACGGCTGCCGAGTTCATACTTTCCGATTTTTAAAATGTTATTCATTTGTTCTCCATGGTTTGGGTAGGTGCATTCAGGGTGCCCTGTGTTATTGGTGCGTTTATAGCATAGTCAGACTGTAAAAAGTCTTACTTTGCTGAACGCCTAATGCGCTTTAAGAATCTGTACGATTGTCTCTGGCAGCAGGGAATGTTCCAAAGCACGGATCTTTTTCGTAAAGCTTTCGAGCGTCTCATTAGGCTCTTTTTGAAACGCCGCCTGGGCAATGTTCTCACCGCTGTCAAGCTCGCTGCTGACCCAGTGAATGGTTATTCCGCCGGTCGGTTCAGCGCTTTCAAAACTCTCCTGGATAGCTCTTCCTCCCTTGAAAAGCGGCAGAAGAGAAGGGTGGACGTTGATCGCCTTGATATTTTCGGTGATGACGGGAGTCAAAATACGCATAAAACCTGCCATGACGACCAGGTCGGGGGTGTAGGACTCTATCTGTTTCAGGAGTGCACGATCGAAACTCTCCCGATCGGGATAAAGAGTATGGTCGATAATATCGACAGGAATGTGGTGGGCTCTTGCTTTGGCAATGCCACCGGCTTCGGGGCGGTTGCATATGGCAGCAGCAACCTCAAGCTCTTTTTTGTGCAGCTTTTCGATGATGGCGAGAAGGTTTGATCCTTCCCCGCTAAAGAGTATGACGATTTTACGATTCAGCATTGAGTGCCTCTGTGCATTGAACTGTTAGTTCTTATTTTCATAGTGTGGTTATAGCTTCGATAAGGTCATTCGGGGTGAGGGCATAAGAGTTCTTTTCAAACCGGACGGCGGCTTCGGTGTGGGCCAAGGAGGCGTGAATCGCCGAGTGAAGCGTTGAATGACCCTGCGCCATCAATGCTGCTACAAGACCGGCAAGAACATCGCCGCTGCCTCCCTTGGCCAATCTGTTGGTACCGTGGGGATTGATATAGAACGCTTCGTTCTGTCCGATGATGACATTGGCGCCTTTCAGCAGGAGTGTTACATCGGGGAAGTTTTTACAAAAGAGCTCGACATAATGGAAACGGTTGCTTTGCAGCGTTTCCACTGAAATGTCGGCAATCTTGCATGCTTTTAAAATGGTCGTAAACTCTTTGGGATGAGGCGTTATGACGATGTTCTTCCGTTCAAGCAGAGAGAGGAAAAGCGGATGCGCAAAGATATCGGCGTCAAGCAGCAGAGGCAGTTCATTCTCAAGTAAGGTGAGAAGCTCTTCGTTTGAAAATTCGGTGCCGAGTCCCATACCCAGGGCGAGCGCAGTGGTCGTAGGCGGCAGAAGATGGGACTGCATCAGCTCATAGGGGAGATGCTCATGGGTGTTGCTGATGAGGGTGACAAGCCCTGTGCCGAAACGCAGTGCTGCCGAACCGGACATGACGGAGGCTCCCGGTTTTTCGCCGCAGATGACACTCAGATGGCCATAGGTGCCTTTATGGCTGTTCTGTTCAAAACGATGCGGGAGTATGAGGTCTTCAGGATCCAGTAGCTTCCAGTTTGACGGAGTCTCATACACTTTTCTGCTCACACCGAGATCGATGACACGGACGGTCCCGATAACCTCTTTTGCCGCGTCGCTGAACATGGCACGTTTAAGTGAACCCATCGTCAGCGTGACATCGGCGATAAAACTTCCTTTTTCCAGGGTGCCGTCAAGATGAAGTCCGGAGGGCAGATCACAGGCAATCTTATCGGCATTGAGACGGTTCATCTCTTCTATTAGCTTCGAGGCGCTTTCATCAAAACTTCGGCAGAAACCGCTGCCGAAAAGAGCATCGATGACCACATCGCACTCCTGCAGCCCCTGGACAACATTGACTCCGATCGATTCGGCGCGTTGGTATTGCAGTTCTGCCATGGCTGATTTTGTTCCAAACGGCAGATAGAGCGAAACATCAAAATCATGATGCAAAAGCCGAGAGAGGGCGATCCCGTCAGCACCGTTGTTGCCTGCGCCGCAGACGATGCAGATTCGCTGATGGGCATCGTAGCGATTGTGGATGAAATCTGCCATTCCGTCAGCGGCATGCTCCATCAGAATATCTTCGCTAAGCTCAAACTCAATGTAACAGCGCTGGTCGAGGGAGCGTACCTCTTCAAAGAGATTTTGCATGCCGATTCCTCTGTTAGTATTTTGGTAATTATAACCAAGATGGATGAATACGCCCGAATATGCATACAATTTACAGGGCGAAGCAATTCTGAGCTATAATGTCGCTTATGAAAAATGATTATGCTGCAACCGTCAAAGAGACATTACTGATCGAAGCCAATACCCTTTTGGAAGCTGCCGAGAATATTTCGGAAGATCTGCAGAAGATCGTTGAAACGATACTGCACTGCAAGGGCAAACTGGTCGTTACCGGTGTCGGTAAATCAGGGCTGATCGGCGCGAAGATGGCAGCGACCTTTGCTTCGACGGGTACACCGAGTTTTTTTCTGCATCCGACTGAAGCGATGCATGGCGACCTCGGTATGATCGGCAAAGGCGATGTGGTGCTGGCGATCAGCTATAGCGGTGAGAGTGCCGAGCTAAGCTCAATACTGCCTCACGTCAAACGCTTTAATATTCCCCTGATCGGGATGACAAAAAACAATGAATCGACGCTCGGACGCTACAGCGATCTGCTGATGAAGATCGATGTGAGCAGGGAGGCATGCCCTCTGGATATTGCACCGACCTCTTCGACAACGCTGACGCTTGCTCTCGGGGATGCCCTGGCTGTCTGTCTGATGAAGGCTCGCGACTTTAGAAAAGAGGATTTCGCCTCGTTTCATCCCGGCGGTTCGCTCGGGCGTCAGTTGTTTGTCAAAGTGAGCGACCTGATGCGGACAAAGAACCTTCCTGTGATCGGTATGAAGACGCCTGTTAAAGAAGCGATCGTGACGATCAGCGAGGGGCGTTTGGGAACGGTACTGCTTGTCGATAATGACGGAAAATTTGCCGGTTTGATCAGTGACGGGGATATTCGCCGTGCCCTGATGGACGAGCGTTTTTCTCTGGAACAGCCGGCATCGAGCTTTGCGACACTTAATCCAAAAACGATTGATAACCCGTCCATGCTGGCGAGTGATGCATTGATATTGGTCGAAAAATATAAGATCCAGCTCCTGGTGGTGCTTGATGACGAGAAAAAGATTCTCGGCGTCTTACACCTGCATGATCTGGTAGAAAAGGGAATCGCATGATGCGACTGAATAAATATATAGCCCACTACTCCACCTATTCACGCCGAGAGGCGGATAAGGCAATCCAGTCGGGCTACGTCTATGTAGACGGTGAGCTGCAGGATAATCCTGCAACCCAGGTGGATGAACGTTATGCAAAAGTTATTGTGAGCGGCAAAAAGATCGTACCGAACGATCAGATCACTGTTATCGTCTATAACAAGCCCAAAGGCGAGCTTGTCACCAAAAGTGATCCGCGCGGCCGCCGGACTATATACGATTCGCTGGAGTCGAAATTCAGACATTTCATTCCGGTCGGACGTCTTGACTTTACGACGGAGGGACTGCTTCTTTTGACAGATGCCTCCCGTGTGGCCAATCTCCTGATGACCTCAAGCCTTGAGCGTGTCTATAAGGTGAAGATCAAAGGCCCTGTGACGGAGTCGATGGAAGAGGGAATGCGAAAAGGGCTTGTCCTGGACGATGCTTCTGCCGGTGCGCATGAGCTGAGCACGATCACTTCGATGGAATTCGCTCCCTTCTTTGCCTATCAGATCATCAAAAACAGCGGTGACTATTCAACACTCAAAATTGCTATCGGCGAAGGACAAAATCGTGAGATACGCCGCTTTTTTGCCCATTTTAATGCAGAGGTGGCAGACCTTAAACGTCTGAGCTTCGGCGGCGTGGAACTGAACAACCTGCCGACAGGCAAAACCCGCTTTCTGGAGCGCAGCGAATATGTGCACCTTCGCGAATTTTTGGATGCCGATGAACTGGAACGAAAGAAGAAGGCACCTGTTAAGAAGAAAATAGAGGCTGAGGCTAAGGCACCTGAACAGACCAAAACAGCCGAAAAAACCAGAGAGGCTGTCAAGTCCAAAGCGCCGGCTAAAGGCAAGACAACAGCTAAGCCAAAATCGCCTGCAAAAAGCAAAGCATCCAAGAAATAGGTTCGATGGCTGATTTTACCTATCTTCTGCGCCCCGGTGATTTTGACGCTGTTTTAGGTCAGGACGAACTTTGTAAAAAAGGTGCCCCCCTGCGCAGACTCTGTGAAGAGGGCAAGCTGGGGCACAGCTTTTTTTACGGTCCTCCGGGCAGTGGAAAGACGACCATCGCCCGTGTCATTGCCAAGATGATGGCTCTTCCTTTTTATGAGTTCAATGCGACTTCGCTCAAGATCGAGCAGCTGCGCAAAGTCTTCGACCAGTATGCCAATGCCCTCCAGAAACCGCTCATTTTTATCGATGAGGTGCACCGACTGGCGAAAAACCAGCAGGAGGTGTTACTGCCGGTTATGGAAAGTAACAGCGTGTTAGTCATCGGTGCTTCAACCGAAAATCCATTTTTCTCATTGACCGCAGCGATGCGTTCGCGCTCCCTTCTTTTTGAACTGAAATCTATTTCGACAGAGGCCCTTGACACCCTGCTTGACAAGGCGCTTTCCTCCGAAAGACTGACGATCGATGCGGATGCCAGAGAGTACCTTCTGCGCTCCTGCGGCGGTGATGCAAGAGGGCTGTTAAAACTCCTTGAGTTTGCTTCCGTTTTAGATACAAACATCACCCTTCAGATGCTTCAGGCATTACGCCCAAACGCCCAGAGCGGGGGCAGCTCCGAAGCAGGGGTGCATTACGACCTGGCTTCGGCCCTTATCAAGTCGATTCGTGGCTCTGATCCGGATGCGGCGATCTACTATCTGGCCCGTCTGATCGAAGGAGGCGAGCCGCCGGAGTTTATTGCCCGCCGTCTGGTGATCCTGGCGAGCGAAGATGTGGGTAATGCCAACCCCCAGGCGCTTACGCTCTGTACCTCGGCGATGACATCAGTGAAGATGATCGGCTATCCCGAGTCACGCATCATTCTCGCACAGGCCGTCATCTATCTCTGTGCTTCACCGAAGTCAAACTCTGCCTATATGGCGATCAATGCGGCGCAGCAGGCTGTACGTTCAGGAGAACTGCAGGCTATCCCCAAACATCTTCAGCAGCAGCATGTGGGGTACCTCTACCCCCACGAATTTGGCGGCTGGGTGCAGCAGGAGTATCTCTCCAAGCCTCTGCATTTTGTCGATCTGAAAGCGATCGGGTACGAAAAGAAGATGGCAGAGTGGCTGGAGATGATCAGGGGCGTGAAACGCTGAAACTGTACATAACAGCCTATATTGATCTAGGCTACCGTTCTCTTCTGCGGTAGCTGAGCGCTTCAAGAAGGTGTGTTTTAGAGATCGTTGCGGCACTGTCGAGGTCGGCGATCGTGCGGGCAACCTTCTGTATCTTTTTAATACTCCGGAACGAGAGCTGAAAACGGGTGATGGCCTGATCCAAAACGGCTTTTGTCTCCTCTTCCAAAACACAAAACCTCTCTATCTCGCTGTCGCTGAGTTGACCGTTCATACTGCTTTGGGCACGTTCTCTTTGGCGTTTATGCGCATAAAGCACCTGCCTGTGAAGCTCTTCTGACGTGTAGGTTGGTCTGTCGTCGGGATCAATATTCTGCATCTGTACGTAGAGGTCTATTCTGTCCAGAAAAGGGTCGGAGAGGCGGTTCTTGTAGCGCTGTATCTCGCGTTCCGAACAGCGGCAGTTTTGCGTTGTGCTCAAGAGGTTACCGCAGGGGCAGGGGTTCATAGCGGCGACGAAAAGAAATGATGTCGGGTATTCGATTTTCGTGTTGACACGCGATATTCGGATCTTTCTGTCTTCAAGGGGTTCGCGAAGGGCTTCCAGTACACTTTTCTGAAAGTGGGGCAGTTCATCAAAAAAGAGCAGACCGTTATGGGCCAGTCCGATTTCGCCTATCTGGGCCTTATGGCTGCCGCCGCCAAAAACAGATGCCGGAGTAGAGGTGTGGTGCGGGGAGCGAAAAGGGCGCAACGGACTGAAGTGGGGTTCTACGCCTTCCAGCGAATCGAGTTTGGCAATGTCGAGCAGTTCATCACCTGTTACGGGAGGGAGGATATAGTGCAGCCGCTTCGCGATCATCGATTTGCCGCAGCCCGGGCTCCCCTCAAGCAGAAGGTTGTGAAGACCGCTTGCACTGATCAGGGCGGCCCGTTTGGCATTCTCCTGGCCTTTGATGTCGAAAAAATCAAGCGGATAGTGTTTTTGAAAGTAGTAGGTCTGCTCCTTGACACGATAGCTAGGGTAATCGATTTGCGCCGAGTCCTGTCGTATGATCTTTTCGCTGTCGCCTCTGAAAAAAGCGATGGCGTCGTTTAGATGTCCGACGCCGATAAATTCTATATTGGGAATATTCTGCACCTTTGAGAGACTCTCTTTGGGAACAAGAACTTTTTGCATGCTTGCGCTGTTGGCAAGGGAGAGGACAAGAGGATAGAGCAGCGCGTTCTCTTTCACACTGCCGTCAAGGCCCAGCTCACCGAAGACATACCACTCCGAGAGATCGGTCTCCATGCTGTCCAGTGCGATCAACAAGGCAATACTCAGATCAAAATGCGAACCGTTTTTATTGACATCGGAGGGCGAGAGGTTGATCGTGATACGCTTGGGAGGGAAGACAAACCGGTTGGAAAGCAGGGCCGATTTGACGCGTTCTCTCGCCTCATTAATCGCGGTTGACGCCATGCCGACAATAGTGAACGATGGCAGCCCCTTGGTCAGAGTCGATTCGACGGAAACGGGGATGGCTTCAATGCCTTCGAGGGTGGCGCAAAGTAGTTTTTTCATGGATTAAATATACCGATAATAAACTAAAATAAATATTATTTAGCATGAATGGAGGCAGATTGCAATATTATCAGTTGCAGAATTAAAACTTATATAGTATATCGGCATCAGTAGGAGAACAGGATGTTTATTATCGGTTTGATAGCAGTGGCAATCACTGTCTTGATCTTTTTTGAGATCTACAGGCAGGTTAATCGCAGATGGGGAGAGAACCCATAAGGTGATAGCCAGTTGACTGGCAGTTCGGCTTTCTGCCTTTAAGACAGAGAGCCGGACTTAGCTTCACCCTTTTGCCGGTTGGCCGCAATCGGCTTTGATATCCATCGTAAAACCGATCTCTACATCACTCCATGTTTTGCCCTGATGGAGGTCATAACAGGCAGTATTGATCGATTTTAGTGCGTTTTGTGCTTTAAAGTCGCTCAGGTCGATGACGCCGTTTGCCGAAAGTTTTCCTTCACTGAAACTGTACGTCATCGGCACATCGCGCGTAACACCGTTCATCGTAACTGCCGCAGTAAGCACCCCGCTGTTTTTTGCTGTTTCACCTTTTTTCAGCGCTACGATCTTCGCTGTAATATCCGGACCGGCCATCTGCTTAAAGAAGTCGTTGAGAAGTTTCTCATCGCGTCCTTTGTTCTTGGAGTCGACACTTGCTACGGCAATAGTGACCGTCGAACCGACCAGTAGTGTCTTGAGCATCGGTGCTTTGAGTGAAGCCGCTTTGAAGTCAGTATTGGTGAAGTGCCCGCCGACACCGAGTTTCAGAGGGGTCTTAAAGGCTTTCCAGGTTACATCGAGATTATCTGGCTGTGAGAAGGTACAATCTGCCTGTGCCAAGCTAAGGGCAAGAAGTAAAGAGAGAACAGTTTTTTTCATGGGGTTACTCCGATTTTTTTGTTTTATTATAACAGATGCAACGGCAATCATTAATAAATGTTTTCTTAAATTAATCAGGCAGTTTGGCCTAGTAGCGGTTCCCCATAGGGGCATTAATCAGGTTGAAAAACTCGGCTCTGGTCTTTTCGTCTTTTTTGAAGAGTCCGCGAAGTGCGCTTGATGTTGTTGTGGAGTTGATCTTTTGAACACCGCGCATCTCCATGCACATATGGCGAGCCTGGATGACGACGGCAACCCCTTTTGGATCGAGCGCACTCATAATAGCTTCGGCGATCTGTTCAGTCAGCTGCTCCTGAATCTGCATACGGCGTGAAAAGATATCAACTACGCGCGGGATCTTGGAGAGACCGACCACTTTGCCATCCGGTATGTAGGCGACATGCGCACGACCGATGATCGGCAGAAGATGATGCTCGCAGGTGGAGTAAAACTCAATATCCTTAATAAGCACCATCTCGTCATTAGAGCTGGTAAAGATAGCGGACTGCAGGATCTCTTTAGGATCTTCTTTATAACCGCTGTACAGAAACTCGTAGGCTTTATAGACGCGCTCGGGCGTTTTTAAGAGCCCCTCGCGTGCCGGGTCTTCGCCTACACTCTCCATCATTGTTCTAACGGCTGATTCAAATGCTTCTTGTTCGTTTGTTTTCATGTTAAAACAATACCACGAATTGACTGAGATAAATCCCTTGTATCAAGTGGCTTGTCTCGGCATTAGGTTACTTTTACAGGCATGGCATTTTCCTTGGACTGGCCGGCAAACGCATATAATAGACTTATCAGCACTTTTTCGCTATTATTGCCCAGATTTTTATTCAGCCGATAGGGCAATATATAAAGGGATTAGATGAACGTTAAAGCCAATAAAATTGATGGTGCAAACGCAACAATTGAAGCACAGATCACAAACGCGGAAGTAGCCGCAAACGTAGAAAAGATAGCCAAGCAGATTGCAAAAACAGCAAAGATCGCAGGTTTCCGTAAAGGTAAAGTTCCTGTGTCTGCAGTGAAAAAACAGTACGGTGAACGTCTTGTCCAGGATGCGGAAGCGGAAGTTCTTCGTGATGTCCTCTCAGCAGGTCTTTCTGAACTGGGTGTATCAAACGAAGCGCTGATCGGTGAGCCGCAGATCACTAAATTCGACAAAGGTGAAGAGAATATCGACGTCGAAGTTACGGTTGCTATTCGTCCTGAGATCGATTTGGGTGATTATAAGGCACTTGTCCCGGAGTTTAAAAAGCCGAAGATCTCAGCTGCCAGCGTAAAAGAGCGCATCGATGAACTTGCGCTCGCGCAGGCACCGTTTGAAGCGGTAGAAGAAGACCGTGCTCTTGTTGAAGGCGACACAGCGATGATCGACTTCGAAGGTTTTGTTGACGGCGAAGCGTTTGCTGGCGGAAAAGCAGAAGGTTTCTCTCTTACACTGGGCTCTAAACAGTTCATCCCTGGTTTTGAAGACCAGGTTATCGGCATGAAAAAAGATGAAGAGAAGACGATCAATGTAACCTTCCCTGAAAACTACGGCGGCAAAGAACTTGCAGGCAAAGATGCCGAGTTTAAAGTCAAAGTGTTAGAGATCCAGACCAAGAAGAAACCTCGCCATGATGCCAAACTGGCAAAACAGATGCTTCCGGGTGAAGAAGAAGCGACAATGGACATGCTTAAAGAGAAGGTCCAACAGCAGCTTGAGAGCGAAGAAGTGACAAAACTTTACAATGAAGAGCTTAAGCCAAAAATGCTTGAACTTCTTGTTGAAAAGATCAATGTCGATCTTCCGAAGTTCGTAGTCGAACAGGAGATGGACATGGCGCTTAACAAAAAAGCGCAGACGATGAGCGAAGATGAGATCAAAGAGCTTAGAGAAAATGTCGATAAAGTACAGGCTCTTCGTGAAGAGTTCCGCGATGATGCAGCGCGCTCTGTGAAGGCAACGTTTATTATCGATGCACTTGCAAAAGCTGAGGGTATTGAAGTTGCGGAGCAGGAGCTTATGCAGACGATCTATTTCGAAGCAATGCAGATGGGACAAGACCCGTCAGCAGTTTACAAGCAGTACCAGGAGTCCGGTTACCTTCCTGCAATCCAGATGGCGATGGTAGAAGACAAGGTCCTTTCCAAACTTCTGAACGACACGGTCAAAGAAGAAGCGTAATGAGCTATATTCCTTATGTGGTAGAGAAGAGTGGCCGCGGAGAACGCTCTTACGATATCTACTCACGTCTTTTAAAAGACCGTATCATCATGCTAAGCGGCGAGGTGAACGATCAGGTCGCCTCAACGATCGTAGCGCAGATGCTGTTCCTGGAAGCTGAAGATCCTGAAAAAGACATCTACTTTTATATCAACTCTCCGGGCGGTGTTGTGACTTCGGGGATGGCGATTTTTGACACGATGAACTATATCCGTCCCGATGTGGCAACAATCTGTATCGGCCAGGCGGCTTCAATGGGTTCGTTCCTGCTCAGCTCCGGCGCAAAGGGCAAACGTTTTGCACTGCCGCATGCACGTATTATGATCCATCAACCGCTCGGCGGCGCGCAGGGACAGGCAAGTGATATCGCGATCCAGGCAAAAGAGATCCTGCGCATGAAAGCTGAACTTAACGAGATTCTGGCGAAAAATACAGGTCAAAAGATCGAGACGATCGAATTGGATACAGACCGTGACAACTTTATGAGTGCACACGAGTCAGTAAGCTACGGTCTGATTGACGAAGTCCTTAATAAGAAAGAGAAGAGCGAGTAAGCTTTTCTTTTAGAGAACCCAACATGATCCTTCCTATCGTAACTTATCCTGACAAACGCCTAAAGACTATTTCCAAACCTGTCAGCGAATTCAATGCTGCGCTTCATGCTCTATTGGACGATATGTATGAGACAATGATCACAACCAACGGGATCGGTCTTGCAGCGATACAGGTTGATCACGCGATTGAAGTGCTCATCATCAACCTGCCGAATGACGATGAAGAGGGGGCCCAGGACAAAAAAAACCTTCTTGAGATCATCAATCCGCGTATCACCTACACTGAAGGGACCACTGTCTATCAAGAGGGTTGTCTGAGTGTGCCGAAATTTTATGAAGATGTCGAACGGTTTGAAAAGATCGGCATTACGTATCAAGACCGTCACGGGCAAGAGTGTGCTTTAGAGGCTGAAGAACTGTTGAGTATTGCCATCCAGCATGAGATGGACCATCTCCAGGGTAAACTTTTTATTGAAAAACTCTCCTATGCACGCCGTAAGAAGTTTGAAAAAGAGTATAGAAGATCGCTTAAAGAGAGAAACAGCAAGTAGAGTCTTTTCCTCTGTTGACAGTGTATAATCCTCCCATTCAAACCTATTCTTAAAGTAAAAACAGTATAAAGAAACCTTAAGCAAGCTATAACAACGCATAGTTTATTATCACACCATCCAAATAGGATAAAAATTGTCCTATTTAAATTAATAATCATTATCGGGGGAAACATATGCAGGTCTATATGGATAACAATGCAACAACAATGGTCGATCCTCAGGTATTTGAAGCGATGCTTCCGTTTTTCAGCGAAACCTATGGAAACCCAAATTCTCTACACAAGTTTGGCACTGCTTCTCATCCTGCGATCTCAAAAGCAATAGATCAGGTCTATACGGCGATCAATGCAGCAGATGCTGATGATATTGTCTTTACATCATGTGCGACAGAATCAAATAACTGGGTCTTGAAATCGATCTGGATCGATAAGATCCTTAACGGTGACAAAAATCATATCGTTACGACAGAGATAGAACATCCGTCAGTACTTTCGACATGTAAATTTTTGGAAGAACAGGGCGTAAAAGTGACCTATCTGCCGGTAAACGAGCAGGGTGTCGTCGAGGCGCATACGGTTAAAAGCTTCATTACCGAGAAGACGGCTTTAGTCTCTGTTATGTGGGCAAACAACGAAACGGGGATGATCTTCCCTATCAAAGAGATCGGCGATATCTGTAAAGAGAAGGGTGTCCTTTTCCATACTGATGCCGTTCAGGCTGTCGGAAAGATCCCGGTTGACCTTCAGGAGGTCCATGTTGACTTCCTTTCGATGAGTGCCCACAAGTTCCACGGTCCTAAAGGGATAGGTGCACTGTACATCAAAAACTCCCAGGAGCTTTCTCCGCTGCTGAACGGCGGGGAGCACATGGGCGGCCGCCGTTCCGGAACACTTAATGTACCGTATATCGTCGGTATGGGCAAAGCGATCGAGATCGCAACACAGAATATTGAAGAGAAGATGGCAGATATCCGTGCCAAACGGGACCGTCTGGAAGATGCCCTTCTTGAAACGATTCCTGAGACAATGACAGTCGGCGACCGGGAAAACCGTACACCGAATACAATTCTTATCTCCATCCGCGGCGTTGAGGGCGAAGGTATGCTTTGGGACCTTAACAACGGACAGATCGGCGCATCGACCGGTTCTGCCTGTGCATCGGAAGACCTTGAAGCAAATACCGTCATGCTGGCGATCGGTGCAGACAACGAACTGGCCCACACGGGAATCCGTCTGAGTCTCAGCCGTTTTACTACGGATGAAGAGGTCGACTATGTGATCGAGCATTTTAAAAATGCGGTATCAAGGTTGCGTGCGATCTCAAGCTCTTACGCAAAAGTCGGACCAACGCGAGGCGGTGAAGTTCAAGAGTGCGAACTTCATCATCACTAGACTGAAAAGTTAATAGAAAGGATATATTATGGCAAAAAATGATTTATTAGGCGGCTCTCTCTGGGACCAATATTCGAATAAAGTAACGACCTTGATGAACAATCCTCAGCATCAGGGCGAGATCACTGAAGAAGCAGCGGCTGAGCACGGTAACAAGCTTATCGTAGCCGACTTCGGTGCTGAGTCTTGTGGTGATGCGGTTCGTCTCTACTGGGAGATCGACCCGGCAACAGACACGATCGTCAACTCCAAGTTCAAAAGTTTCGGTTGCGGTACGGCAATCGCCTCGTCAGACGTAATGACAGAACTTTGTATCGGTAAAACGGTACAAGAAGCGGTCAAGATCACGAATATCGACGTTGAGATGGCCCTGAGGGACAACCCAGAGACACCGGCAGTTCCGCCGCAAAAGATGCACTGTTCGGTCATGGCATACGATGTTATTAAAAAAGCAGCCGGCCTCTACATGGGTGTTGATGCCGAAAGTTTTGAAGATGAGATCATTGTGTGCGAATGTGCCCGTGTCTCACTTGGTACGCTTCAAGAAGTGATCCGTCTGAACGATCTTAAAACGGTTGCCGAGATCACAGACTACACCAAGGCGGGCGGGTTCTGTAAATCCTGTATCAAGCCGGGCGGTCATGAAGCGCGTGAGTACTATCTTGTTGACATTCTTGAAAATACTCGCAATGAGATGGATAAAGAGAAGATGGCGGCTGCAGCAGATGCCGGTACTACGGGTGACTTTGAGACAATGACACTGGTGCAGAAGATCAAAGCGATCGATGCCGTGATCGACGAGAGTGTGCGCCAGTTCCTGGTCATGGACGGCGGCAACATGGAAGTTATCGATATTAAAGCGTCAGATGAATATATCGACGTCTATATCCGTTACCTTGGCGCATGTTCTTCATGTTCATCTTCAACGACAGGTACACTTTACGCGATCGAGGCAACACTTAAAGAGAAGCTCTCTTCGAAAGTGCGCGTCCTTCCGATCTAATTCTCCTTCCCGCTTTATGCGGGATATCTTAACTCCCAACGCAACTGCTTAAAAAACCCCCACATTCATTTTTCAAAATTTACTTTTTTGTGGCTATAATAGATCTATCTTAGCTGAAGGATCCGCCTTGAGTGACTCACAAAACTGCTATCTTCTCGACACCTCCGTTATCCTTGATGACCCCATCAATATACTTCGAATTTCCGAAAACAACGAAAACATTGTTGCTATCAGCGACATTGTGCTGGCCGAACTTAATAATAAAAAAGATGATATGCGTTCAGATGCCGGTTTCCGTGCGAGAGAGTTTTTCAGACTCTCTGATAATGATAAGGGGCAGACGATCAGTTTTGAAGATCTGCCGGAGTGTCTTAAACAGAATGTCGATAAAGAAAGATGCAGGGAGGACCTCTATTACAAGCTGGTACTGCCGTTTGAACCGTCGGTATTGGGCAACCGGGATTATGATAATGAGATACCGCTCTATATTGTCTATCGCAACGATTACAGGATCGTCCGTTCCTACAGTGAAGCGAAAGGGCTCAACGATGCAAAGATCGGAGAGATAGCAAAAGATTACGGCTTAACGCTGTTGACCAATGACATCTCATTCAAGATCGCTGCCGAAGTGCAAAATATTGCTGCCGAGAGTATCCGCAACTCACGTGTCGAAAATGCCGATGCGATCGAATTTGCGCATAACTACTATTATGATAATGAACCTGTTATGGAGGACAGAGATGAACACCGCGACTTTGAGCAGATCACCTTTATCCAAAAGGCGCAGAGTGAGCAGAACGAGATCTATGAAACGGGAATACAGCGTTATGCAATGACAATGAATAACACGCTGGAGTGGTGCGATTTTGACCGCAGGTTCGGTGAGCATTTTGATAGCGAACTTGTCCGTCCGATCAATCTGGAGCAGAAGTTCTACTTCACCATATTGACACATCCGCATAACTTTGTCACGGTTGTCGCCGGTTCGACAGGCTCCGGAAAGACCTTGATGGCGCTTCAGGCGGGGCTTGAGCTGGTAAAAGAGGGGATCGTCGAAGGGATTGTCTATGCGCGCAACACGGTGACCTCAAATGACCCGCAGGCGGAGCTTGGCTACCGTAAAGGGGACCAGGAACAGAAACTCGGCTATTTTATGTATCCGCTCTACTCCGCCATCAACTTTACGATCGAACACCAGACGAAACGCTCTATCGATGCAAGGATAGCGTATACGGGCAATATCAACTCGACCAAACGTGAAAATGCGACGGAACAGTTTATGGCCAAATACAATATCGAAGTGATGGATATCGCCCATATGCGCGGTACCACCATCTCGCGCAAGTTTGTCATTATCGATGAAGGGCAGAATATGACCAATGCGACACTGAAACTGATCGGAACCCGTATGGGAGAGGAGACCCGTCTGGTGGTGATGGGCGACCCTCACCAGATAGACCACCCGTTCCTCTCGAAGCGACGCAACGCACTGGTCACACTGTTGCAAAAGGCCAAACAAAATGATTTTGTTGCCGGCATTCAGCTGCGCCATACGATTCGAAGCGAGGTGGCAAACTGGTTCGATAAGAACTTTTAGACGAAGGGCGTCTCTCTCTTAGGGGCGCATCATAAGCCTATCCCTACTCCTGTAATATCGTAGACGGAGATACCCTGCAATTGAATTTTTCTTTCCGTCACTTGCTTATACCGATTTCCAAACCTGAATACATATTATTAAAAAAACGTTACAATGGATTAGCACTGATCGGGAGAAGCTGAATGAAAATAGTTATTATCGGGGGCGTTGCAGCGGGTATGAGTGCCGCGGCAAAGGCGGGTCGTCTGTTAAAAGATGGCACGATCACCCTCTATGAAATGGGCGATATTATCTCTTTCGGCGCCTGCGGACTGCCCTATTATGTGGGCGGTTTTTTTGATGACAATTCGCAGATGATCGCACGCAGCGTTGAACAGGCGCAAGAGAGTGGAATTGATGTCTTTACAGGGCATCAGGTGTTGCGTGTCAATGCTGCTGATAAATCGGTAGAGGTCCAAAACCTTCAAAGCGGCGAAATATTTTACGACAGCTATGACAAATTGATGATCGCGACCGGGGCCAATGCCATTATCCCGCCCTTTAAAAACAGCAGTCTTGCCAATATCTTTACCTTGACCAAGATGGAAGACGGTCTCGGACTCAAGCGCGCTGTCAGTTCCGATGCTGTTCAAAATGTTACCGTGATCGGCGGCGGTTTTATCGGTATAGAAGTCATTGAGGCGATGATCAAACAGGGTAAGAAAGTTCGTCTTATACAACGAAGTGAACGCATATTCAATACTATATTCGATGAGAGGATCATAAATCTCATGCAGGAAGAGCTTCTGCATCACGGGGTGGAATTGGTACTGAAAGAGGGTGTCACCGGTTTTGAAGGCCATGACAAAGTTGACGCCGTTATAACCGATAAAGGGAGATATCCAACCGATCTCGTAGTCATTGCGACAGGCTTTAGACCCAATACGGATTTTATAGAGAATACGCATATCAAGCGGCTGCCAAACGGTGCCATCATTGTGAACAACCGGGGCGAGACAAGCGTTTCCGACATCTATGCGGCCGGTGATTGTGCCACTGTACCGCATATCGTCAAAAAAGAGAATGTCTATATTCCTCTCGCGACAGGTGCCAATAAACTCGGTCGTGTCGTCGGCGAAAACATGGCGGGAGGAGAGGCATATTACCCCGGTTCGCTTGGTTCGGCGTGCGTAAAGGTGATGGAGTATGAAGCCGCCTTGACAGGTATCACTGAAGCCTATGCGGTGAAAATGGGGCTGGACTATAAGACCGTTTTTATAAAAGATACAAACCACAGCGGCAATTATCCCGGTCAGCACGATCTCTATATCAAACTGCTTTATGATGCAAAGACAATGGTTATTCTCGGTGGAGAGATCCTGGGCAAAGGTGGTGCAGCGCTCCGTATCGATGTGATTGCAATGGCGGTCAAGACCGGGATGACCACCAAGGAGCTTGGCATGATGGATTTTTGCTATTCACCGCCATTTTCAAATGCATGGGATGCATTGAATATTGCCGGGAACGTGGCAAAATAGCCGCTAGGCCTTATAATAACCTTTTACGCCGGCCATCGTCCGACCCATATTAAGCAGGACCATATCGGCTATGACAAGGGCTGCCATCGCTTCTGCAACGACAGAGCCTCGAATAGCGACACAGGGATCATGGCGACCTTTGAGGGAAAAATCAACCTCTTCGTTCTCTGTCGTTGTCGTATGCTGTTCGATAAAGATGGAGGGTGTCGGTTTGAAGTAGATATTCAGACGCACCTCTTCTCCGTTGCTGATACCGCCCAGGATGCCGCCGGAGCGGTTGGACTCAAAGCCCTCTTTGCGGATCGGATCGTTATTGGTAGAGCCGAAGGCTCGGGCACTTGCAAAGCCGTCGCCTATCTCAACCGCTTTGACGGCATTGATCCCCATCATCGCCTCGGCAAGGACGCCGTCGAGTTTATAGTAGAGCGGTTCGCCCAGACCGATAGGCAGGTTGTTCATCCTGATCTGTGCGACACCGCCGACAGAGTCGTGACGGTTCTTGGCCTCGAGGATGGCATCTTTCTGGGCCTGTTCGACATTTTTGTCGAGGGCGTAGATCTCGCTGCCGGCAGGATAATTGTAATCGAGCTCTTCGGCGCGGATGCCGGCGATCTCAATGATCCCGCTCTCGACAGTGATGCCCAGCTCATTGCAGCATCAGCTTGGCCACGGCCCCGGCGGCAACGCGTGCAGCCGTCTCGCGCGCAGAGGAGCGTCCGCCTCCCCGGTAGTCGCGAATGCCGTACTTGTGCCAGTAGGTAAAGTCGGCATGGCCCGGACGAAAGGTATCTTTGATGTTGGTGTAGTCTTTGCTTTTCTGATTGGTGTTATAGATGACCATAGCGATAGGCGTACCGGTGCTGAGGCCTTCAAAGACACCGCTGAGGATCTCAACGCTGTCGGCTTCTTTGCGCGCTGTCGCAAACTCGTTTTGTCCCGGTTTACGGCGGTCCAGCTGGGCCTGGATATAGGCCTCATCGATCGTAAGCCCAGCCGGTACGCCGTCGATCAGACAGCCTATCGCTTTGCCGTGGGACTCACCGAATGTTGAAAAGCTGAAACGGATGCCGAATCGGTTCATACCTCACCTTCTTTCAACAGGTTGATCGCAATAAAAGCTGCCTCTTGTTGGGCGACTTTTTTGCTCTTTCCGCTGGCGCTGGCATACTCTTTGCCATCCACATAGACGGCGATCTTGAACTCTTTCTTGTGATCGGGTCCGTGTGATCCGACAAGCCTATATTCGGGTGTGGTTCCGAACTGCGCCTGGGTGATCTCCTGAAGCGTTGTCTTATAGTCTTTAAAAAGGGTATCAAGCGAGATGTCGGGATAGACCTCTTCAAGCAGTTTGACGCTGATCTGGCGTGCGCACTCCAGCCCGCCCTCAAGATAGAGTGCACCGATGATCGCTTCAAAGGCGTTGGAGAGAAGCGAGGGTTTGCTGCGGCCCCCGTTGTTCTCTTCGGCATTGGAGAGAAAGAGCAGTTCGCCCAGCCCGATGTGCAGTGCCAGACGGGTAAAGCCCTCCTCGTTCACCAATGAAGCACGCATTTTTGAGAGTTTCCCCTCATCATGATTGGGAAATTTGTTGAAGAGGTATTCCCCTACGATAAGATCGAGTACAGCATCGCCTAAAAACTCTAAACGTTCATTATTGTAGGGCTGTTTGTAGCTTTTGTGGGTCAGCGCTTCAATAATGAGCTTTTTGTTTTCAAAATGGTAGTCAAGTCGATTTTCAAGTTTTTTTATCTCTTGCATTGTTATCCTTTCAAAATTCAGTTCAGATGTGCTTTAAACTCTTCCGCCTTGGCCCGGGCGATATCGTCGCAGCGCTCATTCTCTTCATGCCCGTCGTGTCCCCTGACCCAGATGCCGAGGATCTTGTGCGGTGCCGATACCTCGATATACTCTCGCCAGAGATCGGGGTTCTTGACCTTTTTAAAGTCCCTCTTGATCCAGCCTTCGAGCCACTCGTTGATCCCTTTGATCACATACGAGGAGTCCGAGATGACCTCGACGTCGCAGGGCTCTTTAAGGGCTTTCAGCCCCTCGATGACACCGCGCAGCTCCATGCGGTTGTTGGTGGTGTGCGCTTCACCGCCGCTGATGATACGCTCGCTGTTGTGGTAGCGCAGTATCGTACCATATCCGCCGGGGCCTGGATTGCCAAGCGCACTGCCGTCACTGAAAAGAGTTATTTGCTTCAAAGCTATCCTTTGTCAACAGCGCTTCCGTGACGACGGAGTCGATCTCGTGGCAGTTTGGACATCGATGGAAACTGAACGGATAGACCTGTTTGCAATGACCGCACAGGTAATCAAACTGCAGGGTCGCACCACCCTGATCTGCAATATTGAGTTTGATCAGTATATCCAACTCGAAGATATTGCTTTCGCGGGCCAAAAGCACAATACCTTTGGCACTGAAGAGCTCCCGCAGATAACGGTTGGATGAAATTATATCCAAATTCGACTCAGCTTCACGGGCATTCCAGAGCAGGTCGCTGATCTGCTCGCACTGGCTTAGATCGAGGTTCTTCCATGCCAGATCAGGCGTATGGCGGAAGAGGTACTCAAAGATCAGATAGCTCAGGAGGTGATGCTCCTGGTAAAGGGCCAGCAGTTTGTGTGCTTTCTCTTCAACGCCAAATTCGGCACTCCGGATAATAGCGATCGCAGAGAGGTAGATGCGGTCTTTTCTGTTATCGATGCCCAGTTCGTCCAGAGGCTCCAGGACTTCCAGCGCCTTGTCAAACTGATGCATCTTTTCATAAATAATGAGCAGATAGCGGAGTGCTTTAGGGGTACGGGGAAACTGCTTAAGGATCTGCAAAAAGATATCCTGCGAACGCTCCAGGAACCCGGCTTTAAAATAGGTGACGCCTAAAAGGTAGAGGGTCTCTTTTTTCTGGGCAGGTTCTTTTTGAAGTTCAAGCAAGATGAGATAGATCTCGATACACTTCTCATAATCACCGTTTTGGTAATAGGTCTGCGCCATAATGAGGGCGGACTTCTCGGAGATCGCTTCTGAGCGCATAAGGGTTTTTAGCTCCTGCTCCGTCGGAACAGATCGAAAAACATCCAGAAAGCTGTCGAGATAGCGCGACTCTTCTTTGTGTTTAATGCGGCTCCACCAGTAGGAGAAGAGGGTGATGACGAAGACAAGCGAGAAGAAGATGATGATGCCAAATAGCGGATCACGAAATTCGATAAACAGACCGTTCACACCTTCTCCGTTTTTTATTAAATTATACCTCAGGCTAACTTTTAAAGCCAAGATTTTACGGATCTAACGAGAGAAGAAGATAGATATGTATCGGCTTAATTGTATTATAGGGCATATAAAAGTCTTTTCCTGTGTCACAAAATTATCACAATCCGGCAGCAAAGTGCAAATCTGACGAAAATATAACCTGTTTGTATTGACTTTTAACGTCAAAAAGATCTATAATGATGATGAAAATAAAAATTATGGGGGTTTAATCGTCAATGGCAATTAGTTATATCCGCCCAGATAAATATTTCGACGGTGCTTTCGAGCAGTTAAAAAGTATCAATGCCTATGCGCAGTCAAGCGGTATCCATATTACGGATGAATATATAGACCATACCTCGCAAAACCACACGCTGGAGATGCGTGAAGAGATCGTCAAGTTTTTCAAAAGCAACCAGGGCAGGGATCTGCTGATACCTGATATTTGGGTACTGAGCAGTAATATTCAAGATCTTTTGCAGATGCTTGCCTGTCTTTTGAAAAACAATATGCGTATTCATGTGATCAATGCGGGTGTCGTGCTCGATAAAAAAAGCGATGTAATGCTGGTATTGGGTATCATTGACCAGTTGCGCCAGGTTATGGAGAACAGAGAGAAAAAGATGATCGGCCGTCCGAAAGGGAGCCGTTCTTCATCGAAATTTGATCCTTATCTGGATCAGATAATCGGTTATATCCGTGAAGATATGAGTGTAAGTGCCATGGCACGGCATATGAACGTCAGCCGCAGTTCTTTAAAGGACTATATCGAGTCACGTGAATTAAAAGAGGTGGCCAAAGGGCTGGTTACCCTGCATATTCCCGTCGATGCGGAAGAGAAAGTGATAGAGACGATAGTCTGTCCCCACGCAGACAAAAACATTGAGGAGTTAAAAGTATGAGTCAAACAGCTGCCGTCGAGAAAAAATCGACAAAAGACTACTTAAAAGGGTGGATCCCTTTCCGTATCCAGCGGTACTGGTTTTTTGCCATGGTCACTGCGTTTTCGTTGATCGTACCATGGATCACCATTAACGGAAACCATCTTTTCCTGCTTTCGTTCGATAAGCTGAAACTGCATCTGGCCTTTGTCCAGTTCGATATGCAGGAGATGTATCTGATGCCGTTTGTTCTGATGATCCTTTTTATCGGGATTTTCGGTTTGACCGTTGTCGGCGGCCGGGTCTTCTGCGGCTGGATGTGTCCGCAGACGATCTTCCGTGTTGTCTACCGGGATCTTATCGAGACGAAGATCTTAAGACTGCGTAAACGTATTAAAAACAAGCAGCAAGAACCGGACATGTCCAAGATCGAGAACAAGGTCAAAAAAGTGGTCGGCGTCCTGCTTTGGACCCTCTTGGCCCTGGCAGCTGCCGCTGACTTTTTATGGTATTTTGTACCGCCGGAAGATTTTTTCGCCTATATGGCCCATCCGCTAGACCATATGGTGCTCTTGGGAACATTGATCGGTACCGCGGCATTTATCGTCGTGGATGTCGTTTTGATCAAAGAGAACTTCTGTGTCTATGTCTGCCCCTACTCCCGCATTCAGTCGGTACTCTACGATGATGATACGGTGATGGCGATCTACGATCCGCACCGAGGCGGCAAGATCTATGACGAAGATACCAAACTCTATACCAAAGAGAAAGATATCCGTGCGGCAGAGCCGGCTTCCGAGTGTACGGCCTGTGAATCCTGTGTTACCGTCTGCCCGACGCATATCGATATCCGCCAGGGACTTCAGCTGGAGTGTATCAACTGTCTGGAGTGTGTGGATGCCTGTACGACGGTTATGGGTAAGCTCGGCAAAGAGAGCCTTGTCCGCTGGTCAAGCGAGAAAGAGGTCCTTTATCAGAAAGGCAAGACCCATTATCTGCGTCCAAAAGTGATCGGTTATGCAGTCATCCTTATTATTATAGCGGTGATACTGGGGCTGATGGGCAGCACAAAAGAGCATATGCTGCTGAATATCAATAAAGAGAGCCGTCTTTATGATGTCACGAAATTAGCTGACGGTGAGAAACGTGTGGATAATGCCTATATCTTCTTGCTGCAGAATACGGAAAATAAAGACCACAAGTTCTATTTTGACGTGATCGTTCCAAAAGAGTATGAAGGCAAGATAAAGATCGACAGACCGTCAGAACCGTTTACGGCGCACCCGGACACGAAAAAGAAAAAAGTAGTCGTACTTTACACGAATGATATGCTTGTTGACGATGCGACAAAAGATACGATCATCCCGATCACGATTAAAGCCTATGCCCTGGACGATAAAGAACATATCACGGTTGAACGCCACACCACCTTTATCTTCCCGCGTAAAGACGTCTACGACGCAGCCAAATAAAGTTTTATTCGCGTCAGCGTATCCTTTTAAAAAGGGTACTGCTTACGAAGCGCGATGATGCTCCTCCAAACGTTCAGACGGCAATGTGATCAGCATGTTTTGCTGTGAGCCGGCCAGTCTCAGCTTTTACACTACTGATCAAGCCCCGTTAAACTTATTCAGCAACTGATCAATTTCATTTTCCGGCACTGCTTGGGAGAAGGCAAATCCCTGTGCATAATCGATATGCAGCTCTCTGACTGCCTGAAGTGTCTCTTCATCCTTGACAAACTCGGCGATAGTCTGTGCCCCCATCACTTTGGCAAATTCACTGATGCTTTTGGTAATAGCGAGGGAGTTCGGATTATTGGTGATGTCTTTAATAAACTGTCCGTCTATCTTGATAAAATCAACCTGCATCATAGAGAGGTTCGCAAAATTGGAGTGGCCCGTTCCAAAATCGTCGATAGCGATAGAAAAACCTGCCCGTTTAAGCTCGCTGAAGAAGAGGATGCTTTTTTGCGGATCATCGATCTCTTCGGTCTCCAAAAGTTCAAAAACAATCTGTTGGGGTGTAATGTTGAAGTGCATACAGCGGCCGATGATATAGTCCAGGATCTTCGCATCCTGGATATCTTTAAACGAGAGATTGATCGAAAAGCTCAATTTCGGATAAGTGGCAGCGACACGAAAGACCTTTTCGATCATCAGCAATGTTATCTCATGTATCCGGCCCATCTTGTCGGCACACTGCAAGAAGTGATAGGGGGAGAGTATCTTGCCCTCTTCTTCGATGCGCACAAGGGCCTCAAATTTTTCGATCTTACTGCTGCTTGATATTGTAGATGGGTTGAAAATAGGGCAGGATACGGTCCTCGATGATCGCCGATTTAAGACGCCCGGCCCACATCAAATTGTCACTGATCTGCTGGCTTCTGTCAAACTCCTCTTTAAAGTAGATGGGTGCCGATATCTTGTTTTTAAGGGCATTATGGAGTGCAAGTGTTGCCTTTTCAAGTGCATTGCCGTCATTTTTTACGGTACTGATACCGGCATAGATGAAGGGGTGCAGCTCGACAGCATTATAGGTGACATGCAGCGCATTAAGCTGCTGCAGCAGCGTTGTGAAATAGCGCTGTTCCTGATACGGCAAAAGCAGCACCAGCTCATCTTCGGCTGTCCGGTAGAGTTCGATGACATTCTCATGCCGGAGGAGTGCAATGATACTCTCGAGAAGAGCCTGGACGCTCTCTTGTCCATAATACTGTAAAAGTGCGACGTAGTTATGGATATGCAGTAACATCAGACACTCCGCTTCGGTCTCAAGCAGATCGCTTAAAAGTTTACGGCGATTAAAAAGACCGCTCTCCTTGTCTCTGATCAACATGTCCAGCAGCTCCTGGTGTGTCCTGTTGAGATTGGAGTTGAGTGTTTCCAGCTCGGTGATCTTTGAGTTGTCAAGATGAAAATTTTCTTTACGGCCAAGCTGTGAAGAGAAGGAGACAATAGCTTGAAGCGGCTGCGTAATGCGATTGGACAGTCTTTTGAGCGAAGCCAGATTGAACCAGAAGAAAAAGAGATAGAAGATTGCGATGGCAATGATAAAGAGGATCCCGACATGAACAGTACGTTCACTCACCCTTTCAATCGATGCAAAAATGGCCGCCTTTTCAACATAGATGACGATTTTGAGGTCCGTTCCCTGGACAGACATGGTGTTTTTGATATATCGGGAGACGGCGAGATGTTTCATGTCGATTGTCATCGAGTCCGGTTGTGCTTCCATCTGATCTTTGTACATCTGGTAAAAAGAGTGTGTCCCAAAGTCCTTTTCGATGACCGATGGATTGGAGGATGCGATCAGGGTGTTCTCTTTGTCCATCAAGCATAGCCTGCGCTTTGAAGGGAAGGTCCAGTGCGTAGATCACGTTTGCTATCTCTTTGACGTTGAGCGTAAATCCCGCCACCCCGATAAAATGCTGATCAAGATAGATCGGCTTGACATAGGTGCCAAGTTCACCGTTTTGAAGCGCCCAGCTCTCTTTATAAAGCGGAACAAAAAGCCCTTTCTTGTCCGGATTGTGAGCGGGATCGGCATTGTAATAAAAAGATTGTTTCGTGACATTGAGTGTCGGCGTGAGTTCTTTGGCAGGGTTGATCGGCGGGTAGGCAAAGGCAAACCTTTTATCGATATTGATCCAGATATTGGTGATAAGCGAATGGGGTGTCTCGATGATCGCTTTGGCGATCGGCGTGAGCGGGACAAGAGAGTTTAAAATACCGTAATCATCGGACTGAAGCTGTTTAAGATTGGTTGTGTAAACGGTTGTACTCTCGGGGCGGATATATTTTAAAAAACCCTTTTCAGATTCACGAGGCGGAGCGTATTGATAGAAACCGTCATAGAGTTGAAAGTCCTTCTGATTGTCTGCACGCTGTTCGCTCAGCTTAAGAAAGATCTCACTGGTGTTGGTGAGTTGAATGAGTGCGTTTTCTGCCTGGATAAAGTGCTGATTGATGCGGGCAGTTGTCTGATGGGCGATCTCTATAAAGGCTTCATTTGCAATCGACTCAAGGGCACTTTTGTTTTGTTCGGACTGATAGCTGTTGAGTAAGAACAGGGTGATGATAAGTGAAAATTCGATCACCAAAATAGGCAATAAAGCCTGTACGAAAAAGTGTTTCAATATAAGTTTGCTGATTGATCTCATGTTATACCGTTTTTTATCGTATATGGTTTCCAGTATAGCGGAAAAATCGTTACGCAAATATAAGTGCAGTTACAAGGTTACGGCGTTTTATACCCGGGTCCAAAAAGTGCCTATCTCTTAGACCTGTCCGGCAGGGCCAGGATGAAGCCTTCCAGGGGTTCAGGAAATTTTGTCAAAGTGACGAGTGTTTCGACTATATCCCCGTTGGCACAGATAAGAGGGACACAAAACTCACTTTTCTCGACCTTGTGGTTTTCCCGGTAGAGACGCTGCCGGATCTGCAGCGAACTCTCATGCGGCAGCAGTTTTTCATACCATATCTGATTGATGAGCTGCGCTTTGGTACAGCCCAGCAGGGTCTGCGCACTCTCGTTAAGATCACGTATGGTGTTTTTGGTATCGATAAAAAGTGCCGGTGTGTCGCAATGGTGAAAAAAAGCGCTGTATCGAAGGTTCTCTTTTTGGAGGTTTTTCAGGTGGAGCATTAATGCGATGATAAGGGTGAAGAGAAGGATAAAAAGGGTGGCACCCATAAAAAGAGTGCCGAAACCGTCCGCCTGTAAAAGAGAGTGGCTGAAGAGGGCAGAGACAAAAAGCGGTTTTTTCACATGCCCTCTGTTGTGTTTAAACGATAACCGCTTCGCGTTTGCCTTCGGTGATCTCGCCGATCTCGTAGGCGTCCGAGTTTTCAAGAATGGTCGCTGCATCTTCGGGACGCACAACCAGCACCATGCCGACACCCATGTTGAAGGCTCTGAACATCTCGTCTCTGGCAACGTGTTTGCCGATGAGGTCGAAGATAGGCAGAATACGGATATTCTCACCTTTGATCACGGCACGCAGGTTCTCAGGAAGCACACGGGGCAGGTTCTCGACAAGCCCGCCGCCTGTGATGTGCGCCATTGCCTGGATCTGCGGCTTGAATTTTTTGTAGGTCTTGACATAGATACTGGTCGGGGTCAGAAGTGTCTCGATCAAGGGCTTGCCTTCGAAGATATCGTCAAACTTCATTCCCATCTTTTCGAAAAGCACCTTGCGCGCCAGTGAAAAGCCGTTTGAATGAAGCCCGGAACTCGGCAGTGCCAGAAGCTTGTCACCGGCACGTACCTTGCTGACGGTGTCGAGTTCGGACTTCTCGGCGACGCCCACCGCAAAACCGGCGAGATCGTAGTCGTCTTCGCTGTACATTCCCGGCATCTCAGCCGTTTCGCCGCCGATCAGGGCGCACTCTGCACGGATACAGCCCTCGGCAATGCCGGCGACCACTGCGGTCGCAACGTTGACATCGAGTTTCCCCGTCGCATAGTAGTCAAGAAAAAACGAAGGGGTGCCGTTGTTGCAGATAAGGTCGTTGACGCACATGGCGACCAGGTCGATGCCGACCGTGTTGTGGATGCCCGAGTCGATGGCGAGTTTAAGCTTCGTACCGACACCGTCGGTCGCCGCTAGCATGACGGGCTCTTTATACCCTGTCGGGAGCTCAAAAGCACCTGCAAACGAACCGATACCACCAAGTACACCGGGAATACGTGTTGATTTGACTAGGGGTTTGATGTTTTCGACAAAACTGTTTCCGGCATCAATATCGACACCTGCGTCTTTGTAGCTGATCTGGCTCATTGCAACTCCGCGTAATATAATAATGACGCGATTATAACAGACTTGACGTTATGACGGTATTAATAGAGCAGAGGATCTGACAGCTCAATTGTGTTGCCGCAGATGACAAGGAGAGATCTCTCCGCAGGGTGGGCCTTGAAAAAGGGCTCCTGCGCAACCTTACATTTTCAAAGCCCATTGGGCGCTGCCGGAATCATAAGAGGAATCCTTAATATAAAGATGTTAAAATCGCGCCACATATACAGCAGATCAACTGATTGCGATGAAGGAAATTATTGATTATGAAAGAGTTTATCTATCCGGAGATGATGGTCCATGTACCGCTTTGTACGGCAAAAGAGCCGAAGAACGTACTTATTGTAAGTGATAATGCCGCTGCCCTTGAGGCTGAGGTCGCCCGCCATGATGCGATTGCTTCCAAAACAGTTTCGGCGTCCAACCTCCTGGAGTCGCTCCGCAACGAAACGGACGGTTCTGCCGATGTTGTACTGGTTGATACCCTGACGGACGACGCCGCGGTCCTGGCACACATCAACCGTGTGCTGAAAGAGGACGGGCTTGTTGTCCTGAAACACCCGAACCTGGATGAGGTCGAGGCGAACAAAAAGCTGATGCAGATCATGGGGAACTACTTCAAGATCATCATGCCTTACAATGTAGGCAACGGCGAGACGCTGCTGCTCGGTTCAAAAGCGTACCACCCGACGGCGGATGTGATCCTGCACCGTACGGATATGCTCGACGGACAGCAGTACTACAACTGCGATATCCACCCGGCTGCCTTTGCAACGCCGAACTACATCCGTAAAACCTACCTGGGAATCATCAGAAACTGATGGCTCCTGTTTTTTTTAAAACGCAAACGGAACAAAGTCCCGTTAACTACGTTAACACTGGGTTCTCTTACGACTCAGCATTTAGTGCTTCGCTGCACTGCATTGTTGATGCTTGTCAGACAGAGTGCTCAGACCATCACAAAGGATTGTAATGGCGTTTGAATACGCGATCGCATTGACCGGGGGTATCGCGACAGGCAAGAGCACTGTGGCTTCACTTTTGGGTCTCAGCGGCCTGCGTATTATCGACGCGGATACGATCTCGCACAGGATCCTTGATGAAAATGCTGCCTGGGTCAAAGCGCATTTCGGTGAAGAGTTTGTCACGCCGGCAGGCAAAGTCGACCGCCCGGCACTCGGAAAGATCGTCTTTGCCGACAGTGCAAAACGAAAGATGCTGGAAGCTTTTCTGCATCCGCTGATCCGCGAAGAGATAGAGCGACAAAGCGAGAAACAGGACAGCCTGGAGTACCCCTACCTGATCGACATTCCCCTCTTTTTCGAGAGCCAGAAGTATGATATCAAAGATTCTGTTGTCGTCTATACGCCGCCGGAGGTACAGCTGAAACGTTTTATGAAACGTAACGGTTTCTCCGAAGAGGAGTCGAAACGCCGCATCGCTTCGCAGATGCCGATCGATGAGAAAAAAGCACGCGCCACCTGGGTGATCGACAACTCCGGTAACCTCAAACACCTCCAGAAAGAGTGCGCCGAGTTCGTCGAAGCGATCAAGGCAAAATACCCGCCTCCTAAAAAATAGTATAATCACACAATCAATTCACGCGCACCAGGCGTCAAGGAAACCGTTATGATGATCGCAAAATACAGTGCCAACGGCAATGACTTCGTTCTCTTCCATGCTTTTGAAAAAAGAGACCGTTCGCAGCTGGCAAAAGAGCTCTGTAACCGCCAGTCCGGCATCGGTGCCGACGGCCTCATCGTGCTTCTGCCGCACCCAACGCTCGATTTCGAGTGGCAGTTCTACAATGCAGACGGCTCCAGCGCCGAGATGTGCGGCAACGGTTCGCGCGCCTGTGCCCACTACGCGGTGCGTTACGAACTGGCACCCGACAACATGACCTTCCTCACCCTTGCCGGCGAGATCAAAGCGCATGTCGACGGCCTGATGGTGCAGAGCGATCTGACCCCGCCGCTGATCCTCAAGAGAGATGTCGAACATGGCGGCAAGAGATTCTGGCTGATCGATACAGGGGTACCGCACCTGGTCACCTTCGATGCGGATATCGACAACTTTGACATTCTGGAAGCCCGTGAGCTCCGCCACCAGTACAACGCCAATGTCAATATCGCCAAAGTACAGGAAGACGGAACGATACGCGTGCGAACCTATGAACGCGGGGTCGAGGATGAGACGCTGGCCTGCGGGACGGGGATGGCAGCCTGTTTCTACCGTGCCAATCAGGAGGGGTGGGTCGGTGAGAGCACCAAAGTCTATCCGACCAGTGGGGATACGCTCTTCCTTGGGCTTGTGGACGGGACCATCACCTTTAAAGGTAAGGTGACACCTACTTTTGTCACTGAGTGGGCGCACTAACCTTTTTATGTTTTCAAGACTTCTAGTACCGTCAACCTGCAAAGACTTACCTGAGATACACCCTTACTTTTTTACGCCGCAAAAAAAGTAAGCAAAAAAGCTCTCGAAACGGCTTCGAGCCCGATGGCTATCGGGTACCTTCCTTTCACTCTTCCCTCGCTGATAAATCCATAACAGCTTGGCGCGTCGGCTAAAAAACGCAAAGCAGTTTGCCTTTTTCTTTACGCCTTTGGCACTCGCTACGCTCAAACAAAGTGATTTTTTTAACGGAAGTCCACTCCTTTCAGTCAGCTCTGCAGATTTTTCGAAAAGAGCAAAGCGGTAACGCATTATTTTTAGTCTAAAAGCTTTCGCTTTTACAACTCGGCTTCGCCTCATTGTGTCGAACTTTCAACTCTCAAGACGATCCGAAATTTCTTAGAAGTTTGTATTCGATGTTCGTGTTGGCATTAATTCCGGCAGCAGTGACGGAATGCCATGTGTTGACAGTTCAAAGTTCGAGCAATTCATTCTGGCCGAAGGGTCTTGTCCTTTTCTTTTTTCGTTAGGTTTTTCGTTTGGACAAGACTAGGTGAATTGCGTAGCAAGAGAGGATGCCCTGGGGTGCAAACGAAAAATGTAACATCCTACTATCAAATCTAATTTATACAAAGTCGTGAACTTGCAGAAGGCAGTCAGTGCCACTGATTCAACCTTTCTTCTCTGTCGCGCCAGAGCAGAAATCTTGAGGGAAAGAAGAGAGGCGCTTTTATACTTCTGTACATATCACATTTGTATGCTAAAGGTGAGGCTTTTTAAAAGTAGTGCGTTAGTTAAAATAGTTCATGTTTTCTGCATTAGACCACTGATTCCGGCAGCAGCGCATTGATCTGAATGAAAAAGCTTGCGCTTTTAATGAAGTATGACATCTCTTGACAATGGCTGCGTCTTGGTACAGTGAATGCAGCCGGAGGGGTTTCGTGACTCCGAGTATAAGATACATTTGAAAGTGACTAAACCCGCCTTTGCACTTTTCTTTTTTTGGTTACTTTTTTCTTTTGGGCAAGCAAAAGAAAAAAAGTGACACCCTACTATCAAATCTAATTTAAACAAAGTCGTGAACTTGCAAAAGTCAGTTTCTGTCGCAGATTCAACCTTTCTTCTCTGCTGCTCCAGAGAAGAAATCTTGAGGGAAAGAAGAGCAGGAGCTTTTATTTTTTCTGTACGTATCAGCTTGCTCACTAAAGATGTTACTGTATTTTTTTCTTAAAGTCAGTGCGTCGGTTGAAGCAGTTTATGTTTTATGCGTCAGAACATTAATTCCGGAAGCAGTGACAACACTTCTATTAAATCTAATTCAAATAGCCAAATAAAAGTCTAAATCAACCCTATTAATGCCACCAAAAGTACCGGCGGCGTAATGACAAGGCCGACTTTCATATATTCGCCCCAGCCGATCTTGACCCCTTTCTGCGCCAGAACATGCAGCCAGAGCAGGGTGGCGAGCGAGCCGATCGGGGTCATCTTCGGTCCGAGGTTGGAGCCCAGGATATTGGCGTAGACGAGGGCCTCGTTGCCGGCGTAGCCAACCTGGTCGATGGCGATATCCATGATCATGATAGTCGGCATATTGTTCATCACTGAGCTGAGCCCGGCGGACAAAAAGCCGGTGCCGATGACGGCGACGGCGCTGCCCTGTGTCTGTAGGAAAGTTATCCATGAGGCGACGATGTCGGTCAGCCCCGCATTTTTAAGCCCGTAGACGACCACATAGAGGCCGATACTGAACCAGACCACCTGCCAGGGGGCCGCTTTGATCGTCATGATCGGCTTGGTCGCCTTGTAGTGGTTGGCCAGCAGCAGGAAGATGAGGGCGCCGCCGAGAGCAAATAGCGAGACCGGGAGATGGTAGTAGTCGCCGATAAAGTAGCCGGCCATCAGCAGGGCCAGAAAGTACCAGCTCAGTTTGAACATCGTCCTGTTTTTGATGACGGAGGCCGGTTCTGCCAGTTCGGCGACATCGATCGTTCCTGGAATATCCTTTGCGAAAATAGAGAAAGAGCACAAGAATCGAGGCGATGATACTCAGGGCATTGGGCAGGAACATCGTCTTGGCATACTCCCAGAAGCCGATGTCAAAATAGCCGGCCGTGACGATGTTGGTGAGGTTGGAGATGACCAGCGGGTTGGAGGCGGAGTCGCCGATGAAACCGCCCGCCATCAAAAAGGCGAAGACGGCGACAGGGTTCATCTTGAGGTGCTTCATCTTGGCAAGCAGGATCGGGGTGAGGATGAGCGCGGCGCCGTCATTGGCGAAGAAGGCTGCTACGACGGCACCGAGCAGCAAAATGTAGACAAACATCAGGTAGCCGTTGCCTCTGCTGAAATGGGCCATCTTCAGCGCCGCCCATTCGAAAAAGCCGATCTCGTCAAGCACCATCGAAAGGAGGATGATACCGATAAAGGCGAGGGTGGCATCCCAGACGATAGAGGTGACGGTGAGAACATCGTCAGGCGTGACGACACCCAGAAGGAGGGCGGCAACCGCTCCGATGACTGCCGTCGTTCCTATCTGAAGCCCTTTTGGCTGCCAGATGACAAAGAGAAGGGTGATGAGAAAAAGAGAAAATGCCAAGACCATAGGTACCTCGATAATCAATTGCTGTAGTATAGCGCTTAATCATTACTATATCAATACATCTTGATATATTTGCCCTATCTTTGGTATACTTCCGGCTATAAAAGGATCAGAAGATGAACGATTTTTTACAGACGATCGGTGCGCTCAATGACGAGACCCGTGTGCTAATTCTGCGTTTTCTCGATGAGCATGGCGCGCTGTGTGTCTGCGACCTGCAGCATTCGCTGGGAATGATCCAGTCAAGATTGTCGCGCCATCTCAAGATCCTGAAAGAGGCCGGGTTCCTGCATGTTGAACGCAAGGGGACCTGGGCCTACTACCGTATACGTTCCCCGCTAGACCGTTTCCGGCTTCAGTCCATCGACGAGATCAAATACCTCGATATCAAACTGCCTCCTCTCAACAAAGGGTGCGAGACGGAGAAAAAATGAGATTTCTGCTTGCACTGCTGCTGACTTTGACTGCCCTGAATGCCGCTTCGATCAGTTGGCAGCACAATTACCAGAAGGCGCTCTCCAAGGCAAAGAGCGAAGACAAGCCTCTGATGCTCTATCTCTACCTGCCGAACTGCAAGAGCTGTGGTTACATGAACGAGAATGTCTTCAGTGACAGGCAGATTATCGACTATCTGGGCAAAAACTATGTGGCGGTAAAGCTTTACCCCAACGACAGCGGTCTGCCGATTGAACTTCGGTCCGAGATGTCGCCCGTATTCTTTTTTTTAAATTCGCAAAATTCAGAGGTGATCGAATCGATCATGGGCGGGAAAAATGCCGAGAAGTTTTTAAAGTTGCTGCAGGAGAGTTACGACGGGTATAAAGCGGAGAACAAAAAATAGGTTTAAAAAAAGATAGACATAATTGCCTGTTTTTTTTAATGATGAAAGAAAGGTCTGGAACCGGAAGCAGAGAGTTCCAAAATAGCAGTTTGGCCCGGGAAAAAGCAGTTTCCCCTCTCTTGGGAGAAGGAGGAGAGACTGCGTATGGTACTGTTAGCGCTTAGAGGTTTTTATTCTTCTGTTTCTCTTTTATCATCAGCTTCGCTTCTCTCCCCAGATCACCTCAGCAGCATCCATTGTCTCTTGTGCAACCGGCGCTGTCTCTTTTTGATCTGCAGCGTCGTCAGTTTGTGCCTGAGCATTGTCTGACGTTTCAGTTACTACTTGTTTAGGCTCACTGTTTTGCGCCTCATTTGTACTCTCTCCGCTACAACCCATGATAAACAATGCCAACATGATTGAAATCGCGATTTTCATACGTACTATCCTTCTAGACCTTTAAATTTGGTGCGGAATCATACAGCATATTTTCGATTATTGCGCAACAAAATTTCAACCGTCGGAGTCCCTGCCAAAAGGGCCGTAACCGCGTAGGTGAAAAGTAGCGTACCGGCTTCAGTTGGCCCCGTTGGGTTATTCCAAACAGAGATCCTCAAGAGGGTGTGGCTTTTCGATGGCGTACCCTTGGGCATAGTGAATGCCGATAATAGAGCGCAGTGTCACCTCTGCCAACGCCTTTTCATTGTAGATGATCTCATTGCTTTTTTGCAGCTCATCAATATGCCCTTGTATCGACTAGCTTTAGAGGTGCCCTTTAGGTTAATCTATTTTTTTTTGCAAAACTTTATGATTGTAAGGTAGTATTACATAGAGCGCTAAAGTGCAAAGAATATTAAGAGACACTTATAAGTCGATGTGGCTATCTTATGAAGTAGGCAGTGTCGTTGCCGTGCATCCAGGCGAAACGGTTTCGCGTTACTACGGAAATCATCATGTGGAGTTTGCCAATAAACGCAATGGGCCTATCGAGGGCGTGCAACGGTCGTGACGTATTAAAGGAAAGTTTATATGTTTAAAGAAGCGGGAAATTGTTATAATATATCAGTTCGAGTTAGCTATGACAAAATATTGTTATAATGCAATAAATGGAGTCAGTTATGACAAATGAGTATCTGTCTAAGGTATTGTCACGGTATAGAGAGATAATCGAGAATGCTATAAGGATAGATCTTTATAGGTTTCAACGTTACGATGTACCTTTCAGTATGGCAACGTTCTATTCAGAAACGCACAGCGTTATGAAGATGATGAAGGCATTGGTCCGCCAGACCGATACTGTCGTAGAACTGGACGGTCAACTGGTCTGCGTGATCTATGGCAATATCGGCTACGCAGAGGCGTTCAAGGCCTCTGAAAACATACTGTATGATCTGAACAGCATCTATCCCAATGTAAAGATCAGCGCCGGTATGACTTCAGTGACGACTTCCGATCTCCCCGCAGACCTGTTGAGGCGCGTCTTGCAGAACCTTGGCCAGGCGAGCGAGAAGGATGAATCCTATGTCGGAGATGATTATGTCATCGACTACATGATCAAAAAAGGGTTTGAAACGATCAGCTAGAAGTTTCTGTATCGCCCGGTTTTTAACTGCTCCCTCCATCTTTTCGTCATGGTCTAAAATTACTCTTTCAGCTGTTTTTACCATATTACGCTTTTTTAACGGCATTGGATGAACTCCGCCATTTCAGGATCGAAGCATTTTTATCTTTTTACGCTACGATTTCCGGCAACTTGCTTATAGGTTTCATTCAAAGCTCTATACTTCTGTCTCGTCATGTTTTACGTGAATCCACAATTTTTTGGAAAAGTTTTATTATTATAAGATAGGATAATATAAAGAAACAAGGTGTCCGGAGATGCAGGTGCAACATAAGTTGAGAAGACGCACTTGTAAACCGTCGAAAGAGGATGTCTGTGTCCATCCCGAAATACCAAAGAGAACAGGGTGTGCAGTGTCGTCAACTGTATTCACTTTTTCTGAATAAAATATAGGCACAACGATGCTTTCCAAAGCTGTAAAGAAAGGTATACTGATCTCATGTCATTAGCTAATCCAACCAAAGATGTATTGATCTTTACCGACCTTGACGGCACACTTCTCGATCACGACAGCTATCGCTTTGATGAAGCATCCATGATGCTCGATTATCTGAAAGCGCATCGTATCCCCCTTATCATTGTGACCAGTAAAACAAAAAACGAGGTCATCCGTCTTCAGAAGCTTCTTGCGATCGAGATGCCGTTTATTGTCGAAAACGGCGCTGGTATCCTGATCCCCAAGAGCGGCGGTTACGAGACGATATCGATGGGGCAGGACTACAAGGCGATACGCCAAGCCTTTGAACGCTATGCCCAGAGCGTTCCGATGCGCGGCTTTTTCGATATGCGTGCCGAAGAGATCGCCGCCTGCACAAATCTGCCGCTTGAACAGGCTGTGGATGCCAAAGAACGTCTTTTTACCGAACCTTTCATCCTTGAAGATGAAAATGAACTGGACCTGCTCAGGGAGATGGCCGATAACGACGGGCTTTCGATCGTCAAAGGGGGGCGTTTTTATCATCTGATCACCAAAGGCCAGGACAAAGCGGCCGCAATCTTGTACCTCGTCAAATATTTTCAGGATGCATTGGGACACACTTTTAAAACGGTCGCTCTCGGTGACAGCGCAAACGACCTGAGTATGCTTCAAAGCGTGGACACGCCGATTCTGATCCCGCATCCGGACGGCAGTTACCTGCCCTGCGACATTCCGCATCTTATCAAAGCCCCTTCGCCGGGGCCTAGCGGGTGGAATACGGCGTTAAAAAGGTATTTTCATGTCCAATAAAACCCTGCTTCAAAACACCTTCGAGCAGCTTATTGAGGCGATCACACCGGAAAAACTGATCGAGGAGCAGTGCCGGCTCAGCGGAAATACCCTGACTGTCCTGGAGAGATCCTACGATCTAAGCCGCTATAAAAAGATCTATCTTCTGGGGTCCGGCAAAGCTGTAGTACCCATGGCGATAGCCGTTCAGAACCTCTTAAAAGAACATCTTTCACATACCCTTATCGTCGGAGCCTATCCGCTGAACGGAACACTCGATAATAGCGATTACATACAGAGCAGCCATCCGCTTCCTTCGTCCCGGAGCGTTCAGGCCGCCACGGCACTTCAGGAGGCGATGCGTGCAATGGAGAGGGAAGATCTCTTTATCTATCTGCTTTCAGGCGGCAATTCGGCCCTGGTCGAACTGCCGGAAGAGGGGATCACGCTGGCGGAGTTTCAGGATGCCACATCGTTGATGCTGCACGGCGGAATGCCGATCGATGCGATCAATTGCGTCCGCAAGCACCTCTCAAAGGTCAAAGGGGGAAAACTGGCCGAACTCACCGAGGCACAGGGTATTGTTTTGGTTCTCTCCGATGTCATCGGCGACGACCTCCACGCGATCGGTTCGGCGCCGCTCTATTGCGATACGACAACCTTTGGGGATGCTGTTGCGCAGCTGAAGCAGTTCGCCCTGTTTGAGAAGATGCCGCAAAGTGTTCGGAACCATCTGCGGGAGGGTGAGCAGGGGCGCCGCAGCGAAACGCCGAAAAGGGCGCAAAAGCATATTGACCACCATATCCTCGGCTCCAACACGATGGTCCTTCAAAAAGCAGCGACGCTTCTGCGTAAAGCAGGCATCGAAACAACGATCATCGCAAAACCGCTGCAGGGCGATGTTGCTGCCGTCGCGCAGGAACTGCTTGCGCTGGCCCGCGAGCCTGTAGCGAAGACCTGTTGTTACCTCCTTGGGGGCGAAGCGACAGTCGTTGTCAGCGGCGAGGGCAAAGGGGGACGTAACCAGCACCTCTGTCTGAGTCTGCTCGATCTGCTTGAGGGCGATACGGATATCACCTTGTTATGCGCTGCTACCGACGGTGTCGACGGCAACTCGCTGGCAGCAGGTGCCCTGATCGACCTGCACAGCCGCGTCAATGCGCAGATCAATCATTTTGAGCCGAAACACTATCTGGAGACCTTTGATTCCAACACCTTTTTTGCCAAGAGCGGTGAGCTGCTTGTCCCAGGCCCGACCCATAATAACCTGCTCGATATCGTTATGATGCTGGTCGAGCCGAAACCGACAAAAGGAGAGTTAAATGGCTGATTTTTTTCAAAACGGGGTGATCACCACCCTTCAAAGACTGGGAGAGCGTTCGCTTGACGATATCGAAAGCGAACTTGAACTCTACGCGAAGCGCCACGACATGGTGCTGCTGCTGCCGGCGCTCTATTCGGAATTTGAGACGCCTGCGATGCAGACGATTATCGAGGAGCTCAAGCATGTGAAATACCTCCATAAGATCATTCTGGGTCTTGACCGTGCTACGAAAGAGCAGTTTGAAGAGGTCAAAACTCTGATGTCGGCGCTGCCGTGCAAGGTCGATGTGCTCTGGAACGACGGGCCGCGCATCCAGGAGCTCTACGCCCAGCTGACCAAAGAGGGGTTCCCCGGTCTTTACACGCCCGGAAAAGGGCGCAATGTCTGGACGATGATAGGCTACGGCCTGACCCATAAGGATGCGTACGCTTTCGCCCTCCATGACTGCGACATCGTCAACTACAGCCGTGAGATCCCGGCCAGACTCTTTTTTCCTATTATTCATCCCGCTTTGGATTTTGAATTTAACAAGGGGTACTATTCACGTGTTACCGACAGGCTACACGGCCGTGTCACAAGGCTCTTTTATTCACCTCTGGTCTCCTCGCTGGAGAAGGTGTTCGGCAGCAGCCGATACCTTGATTATATGGCGAGTTTCCGCTACTCGCTTTCGGGGGAATTCGCATTTATCCGCTCTCTAGGGCGCGGTATCGCCATCTCGCCGACATGGGGTCTTGAAGTCTCAACACTGAGCGAAGTCTATAAAAACACCTCGAACCGCCGTATCTGTCAGACTGAGATCATGGAGACCTACGAGCATAAGCACCAGGACCTCGGATCGCATGAGGGCAATGACGGCATCTATAAGATGGCGAACGACATCGCCAAGACCATTTTCCGGGTGATGGCACAGGAGGGCGTGGTCATCTCCGAAGCGGCCTTTAAAACGCTTGAAGCGACCTACTATCAGGAAGCACGCTTTGAGATCTCAAAATACAACGCACTGAGCAAGTTCAATGCGCTTGAATACAACCGTGAAAAAGAGATCGGTGCTGTCACCACGTTCCAGGAGGCGATCAAAAAAGCGGCGGCAGAATTTTACGAGGACCCTATGGGTGTCCCTTCACTCTCCCCCTGGATCACGGTACGTTCGGTCTTGCCGGAGTTCTCGGATAAATTTGCTGCCTATGTCGAAGAGGACAACCGATAATGCATATCTCCGACCCAGAGCACACCATCAATCGGCGGCTTCATCAACTCTATCCGGAGGAGATCGCCGAAAGAGCCGTCAATGATATCATCGACCTTATCTTTAAATACAAGCAGCGCATCGACTCCAAACCCTATCATCTCAGCGAAAAAGATGTGGTTCTCATCACCTACGGCGATCAGGTCAACCGCAACCATGAAGCCTCTCTGCAGACGCTAAACGACTTTGTGGACAAACACCTTGAGGGCATCATCAACTCCATCCATATTCTCCCTTTTTATCCCTCTTCCTCTGACAGCGGCTTTTCGGTCGTCAACTACAGTGCGGTCGATCCGCATATGGGTTCCTGGCGCGAGATCGACAGGATCAGTTCGAAATACCGGCTGATGGTTGACGGTGTCATCAACCACGTATCGCAGTTTTCCGACTGGTTCAAAGCTTATCTTGCCGGCGACAAGTACTTCAAAGAGTTCTTTATTGAACTTGATCCCGCTACCGATCTGAGCAAGGTCGTCCGCCCCCGCACCAACCCGCTGCTGAGCGAATTTACGGACGACAGCGGGAAGATCCACAACATCTGGACCACCTTCAGCAAAGACCAGGTCGATCTCAACTATAAAAACCACCGCGTCCTGCGCAATGTGCTGGACGCACTTTTTTATTACATCGAAAAAGGGGCGACCCTTATCAGGCTCGATGCCATCGCTTTTCTCTGGAAAGAGGTCGGCACCGAGTGCGTCCATCTGCCCCAGACCCACGAACTGATCCAGCTGATGCGGGAGGTGCTGCACGAGGTGGCGCCCGAGGTCATCATCATCACGGAGACGAATGTGCCCCACCATGAGAATGTCTCCTATTTCGGCAGCGGAGATGACGAAGCGCAGATGGTCTACAACTTCGCTCTGCCGCCGCTACTGATCCATTCGATCCTGCATGGCAATACCGGGACGCTGACGGCATGGGCAGAGTCGCTGTCGCTGCCGAGTAACAAGGTCTGTTTCTTCAACTTTACCGCCAGCCACGACGGCATCGGGCTGCGCCCCGTTAAAGGCATACTCAGTGATGCCGAGATCGAGAAGCTTATTTTGACGATTGAAGAACACGGCGGCCTTATCTCTTACCGCAACGATTCCGATGGAACAGAGAGCCCCTATGAGATCAACTGCAGCTATGTCGACGCGCTTACCCACCCGGATGAAAGCGATCAGCTGCGCATCAAACGGATGCTTCTTTCCCAGGGGACGGCCCTGGCGATGCCGGGGGTCCCGGGCATCTATTTCCACTCGCTGGTAGGTTCGCGCAACTACCATGACGGTGTCAAGCACACGGGGATCAACCGCGCGATCAACCGCGAAAAGTACAACGTCGACTGGCTGGAGGAAGAGCTCTCTGAACAGGGAAGTCTGCCCAAAACGATGCTCGACAGCTATAAAAGGCTCATATCGATCCGAAGCCACGAAGCCGCGTTCAACCCTTTCGGGATGTTCAGGTTTTATGATCTTGACCCCAGGCTATTTGTGATCGAACAGCGTGATATCAGCGAACAGGAGCGTGTTTTGGCGCTGCACAACTTTTCGGACAAAGCTGTCACCTGTTCCATACCGGAGGATATCTTGCTGCCGCTTAACGACCTGATCTCGGCATACGAGGTGGATACGACAAGGGAAGTGACGCTCGAACCCTATCAGATGATGTGGCTTAAAGGCCGCATGAGCACGTAAATCAAAATTAAGGAGACTCCATGATTACAAAATGTCTATTTCCAGCGGCAGGTTACGGGACACGCTTTCTGCCGGTGACCAAAGCGATGCCCAAAGAGATGCTGCCTATCCTGACCAAGCCGCTGATCCAGTACGGCGTCGAAGAGGCGATGGAAGCGGGGTGCGATGTCATGTGTACCATAACGGGACGCGGAAAACGTGCCATTACCGACCATTTCGACATCTCTTACGAGCTGGAACACGAAATACAGGGCTCTTCCAAAGAGGAGCTTTTGGGCGATATCCGCAATATTATCAACAAATGCACCTTTACCTACACCCGTCAGAACGAGATGAAAGGGCTGGGTGATGCGATCTACAAAGGAAGGGTCCTGGTAGGCGAACAGGAGCCCTTTGCCGTGATCCTGGCGGATGACCTCTGTGTCAATCCCGAAGGCGACGGTGTCCTGACCCAGATGGTCAAGCTCTACAATAAATACAAATGCTGTATCGTAGCGACGATGGAGGTGCCTCAGGAAGAGGTGCACAAATACGGCGTAATCGAGGGCAGAGCGATCGAAGATGGAGTCTATATGGTCTCCAACATGGTCGAAAAACCTGACAACGATGCGGCCCCCTCCAATCTGGCCGTGATCGGCCGCTATATTCTGACGCCCGATATTTTCAAGGTGATCGAAAAGACAGAACCGGGCAAGAACGGCGAACTCCAGATCACGGATGCCCTCTGCGAGCAGGCTAAAAGCGGGATGGTGATCGCCTATAAATTCAAAGGCAGACGTTTCGACTGCGGAAGTGTCGACGGTTTTGTCGAGGCGACCAACTATTTTTACGCCCGCAGCCAAGAGAAATAAAGAAGACCCTATGAGCGAAACAGAAAACTTGTGTGATATTACGATCTTCGGCGGTCATGGGGATCTGGCTTTCAGGAAACTGATGCCGGCACTCTATTATCTCTGCAATGACGGCTATCTGATGCAGCAGAGCCGTATCATCACCGTCACGCGGGTGGCGATGGACAACGAAGCCCATATCGAACTGGTAAGGGCAAAACTGCTTGAGTTTCTGGCGCCGGGCGAATTTGACGAGACCCGTTTTGAGCGCTTCAGAGAGCAGCTTCGTGTGGTGACGGTGGACTTTGATGATCAGGCAAGTTACCAGGGGCTAAAGGAGATGCTTGATCATCATCCGGACCGAGAAAGGGTGAACTATCTCTCCACATCACCCGTCTTTTTCGGTGCCATCTGCAAGGCTTTGAGCCAGTGGGGACTGGTGACGCAAAAAAGCCGCGTCGTGCTGGAAAAACCGATCGGCCGCGACCTCAAGTCATCGCGGGTGATCAACGTCGAAGTGCTCAACTATTTCGAAGAGAAGCAGATTTACCGCATCGACCACTACCTGGGCAAGGACACGGTTCAGAACATCATGGCGCTGCGCTTTTCAAACCGTATTTTCATGCCGCTCTGGGATTCGAACAATATCGACCATGTCCAGATCACGGTGGCCGAAAGCGTCGGCGTCGAAGGGCGAGGGGGCTACTATGATGATTACGGCGCCATGCGCGATATGGTCCAGAACCATCTGCTGCAGCTGCTCTGCCTCGTGGCGATGGAGCCGCCCTGTTCGCTCGACGCCGACAGTGTACGCGACGAGAAGGTGAAGGTATTGCGCTCCCTTCGTGTGATGAACCCGGTCGATATTGAACAGAAGACCGTGCGTGCCCAATATGCAAGCGGGTCGAGCAACGGTGAACCGGTACCGGGTTATCTTGAAGGCGAAGGGATGGCCGGAAGCACCACGGAGACCTTCGCCGCACTCCGCGTCGATATCGAAAACTGGCGCTGGAACGGGGTACCGTTTTACCTTCGAAGCGGCAAGCGCATGCGGCAGCGCAACTCGGAGATCGTCATCCAGTTCAAAACAGTGCCGCACTCGATCTTTGCGAACAAGGGAAGGTGTATCACTGAAAACAAACTGGTCATCACGCTTCAGCCCAAAGAGAGTATCCGCCTCAAACTGATGAACAAGATCCCGGGGCTGACCGAGCAGATGCGGCTGCAGCAGGTAGAGCTGGAGCTCAACGCCCCTGTCAATACAGAGCACAAACCCGATGCCTATGAGCGTCTGCTGCTGGATGTGATCCGCAGCAATCCGACGCTCTTTATGCGTCTTGATGAGGTCGAAGCCGCCTGGAAATGGGCCGACGTCATACTGGAGAGCTGGGCGGAGAACAGCGTACCGATGAAAAGCTACAGTGCGGGCTCCGATGGCCCCAGCGCGGCCATACAGCTGATCGTCCGTGACGGCAGAAGCTGGCACGATGAGTAGACATCTCCACGCTTTCGAAGATCAGGATGCGCTGACTGAGACGCTCAGCCGGCGCATCGCAGGGCAGCTTCAGGAGGCTGTCGATGAAAAGGGAAAAGCCTCTTTGATCGTCTCCGGCGGCAGTACGCCGAAGCCGCTCTTTGAAAAACTGCGCGGGACGGAGATCACCTGGGACAAGGTCACTATAGGGCTTTGCGACGAGCGGTGGGTCGACCCTTCGCATGAGGCGAGCAACGAAAAGTTCGTCAAAACGCATCTGCTTCAGGAGCGCGCAAGCGCAGCGACATTTGTCGGGATGTATAATGATACGATGGCTGCTGAAGAGGCGGAACATCTTTGTTCGGAGAAGATCAGAAAAGCGCTTTATCCTTTTGATGTCCTCATCCTGGGGATGGGAAACGACGCCCACACCGCATCGCTTTTTCCGGAAAACCCAAAGCTGGAAAATGCTTTCGATCTTGACAGCGGCGAGCTCTGCATCGCCATAAAACCCGGAACCGCGCCGTATATGCGTATGAGTCTGACCCTTGCGGCGATCTTAAGTGCCAAACATCTCTACCTCCACTTCGAAGGCGGGGAGAAACAGGCTGTCTATCAGGAAGCAGTGGCGGGAGAGGATAGGTACAAGATGCCGATCCGCTCTATCCTGCACCAGAACAACACCGATGTTGAGGTATATTTCAGATGAATGCGATCATACAGAAGGTCACGGAGCAGATACAGGAGCGCTCGTACAGGAGCCGGTCGATCTACAAAGAGCGTATCGCAGCAGCGCAGGGACACGGGGTAAACCGCAAGCGGCTCGGCTGCAGCAACCTCGCCCATGCCATGGCGCCGATGCAGGCGGACGAAAAGAGATCGCTTTCTCAGATGCAGACCGCGAATATCGCCATCGTGACCGCCTATAACGACATGCTCTCCGCCCATGAGCCCTATAAGCTCTATCCGGCGCTGATCAAACGAACCCTGGCGGATGCCGGTGCGACCGCCCAGGTGGCAGGCGGGGTGCCGGCGATGTGCGACGGGGTGACCCAGTCGCAGCCGGGCATGGAGCTGAGTCTCTTCAGCCGCGACAACATCGCGATGGGAACGGCGATCGCCCTTTCGCATAACGTCTATGACGGCGCGCTCTACCTCGGGGTCTGCGACAAGATCGTCCCCGGACTTCTTATCGGTGCCTTGGCCTTCGGTCATCTGCCGGGCATGTTCGTTCCGGCAGGCCCGATGCCTTCGGGAATCAGCAACGCCGAAAAAGCCAGGATACGTCAGGAGTTTGCCCAGGGCAAGGTGAGCGAGGAAGCGCTTCTCAGAGCGGAGTCCGCCTCGTACCACAGCAGCGGTACCTGTACCTTCTTCGGTACATCGAACTCGAACCAGATGCTGCTCGAGATGATGGGGTTGCAGCTTCCCAACAGCTCCTTCGTCAACACCAATACCCCGCTCCGCGAAGCGTTGACGGCAGAGGCGGCACGAACCGTCCTGACGATGACGGATATTTCCGGCAGCTACAGACCGATCGGCGAGATCGTCGATGAGCGGAGTTTTGTCAATGCCATCGTCGGACTGATGGCGACGGGCGGCTCGACCAACCACACCATCCACCTGATCGCGATGGCGAAGGCGGCGGGGATCGTGCTCAACTGGGATGATTTTGACGCCATCTCCAAGGTGACGCCGCTGCTGTGCAGGATGTATCCCAACGGCCAGGCCGATGTGAACAGCTTCAGAGAGGCCGGCGGCATGAGCGTCGTGATCAGCCAGCTTCTTGATGCAGGTTTCGTCCATGCGGATGTCGAAACGGTCGTCGGAAGAGGGTTGGAGCGCTATATCGCGGAGCCGTCTCTGCAGAGCTCGCATCTGACCTTTGAAGCAGGGCCTACGCTTTCAAAAGACACGGCTGTTGTCTCAAGCACGGCGGCCCCGTTCAGTGCGGAGGGCGGACTGAAACTGCTTAATGGCAATATCGGGCGCAGCGTCATCAAGACTTCGGCGCTCAAAAAAGGGCATTTCCTGATCGAAGCCGAAGCGATCGTCTTTGAGTCGCAGGAGGCGCTGCAGAGCGCCTTTAAACATGGCGGGCTGGAGAAGGACTTCATCGCGGTCGTGCGTTTTCAGGGCCCCAAAGCCAACGGCATGCCGGAGCTCCACGGTCTGATGCCGCCGCTCGGCGTGCTCCAGGACAAGGGATTCAAAGTGGCTATCGTCACCGACGGGCGGATGTCGGGTGCTTCCGGCAAGGTCCCTTCGGCCATTCATATGTCACCCGAAGCGCTGGACGGCGGAGTGCTTGCCAAGATCGAGACGGGCGACATGATCCGCCTTGATGCCGAAAAAGGTGAGCTTATGCTTTTGGTCGAAGAGGAAAAATTACAGGCCCGCGTTGCAGCATCTGTAGATCTGAGCGGCAATCGTCACGGCTTCGGCCGTGAACTTTTTGCCGCCATCCGTCATAGTGTGGGCAGTGCCGAAGCGGGTGCAGCCGTATTTGATCTTACGGGAGAGGAGCGCGCATGAGAGCTATCGATGTAATGCAGATATCACCGATCGTGCCGGTGATCGCCTTGGAGAAGGAAGAGGATGCGCTCGCGCTGGCAGAGGCCCTGCTGGAAGGGGGCATCTCGATCATGGAGATCACACTGCGTACCGAGGCAGGGCTGAAAGCTATCGAAGCTATTTCAAGATCATTGCCGCAGATGCATGTCGGCGCAGGGACCGTGCTTAACGGTTGGGATGTCAAAAGCGCCGTCGACCATGGTGCGCAGTTCGTCTTCAGTCCTGGTATCAGCGAAACGCTGATGCAGAGCGCAAAAGAGCTGAATGTGCCGCTTATTCCGGGTGTCGCTACTGCCTCGGAGGTGATGCTGGCGCACAACAACGGCTTTGACTGCTGCAAACTCTTTCCTGCCACGGTTGCCGGCGGTACGGCGGCGCTTAAAGCCTTCGGCGGCCCTTTTGCTTCGATGCGTTTCTGCCCGACGGGCGGGGTCAGCCTCAACAACCTTAACGACTTTCTTTCGCTTGAGAACGTCCTCTGTGTCGGCGGCAGCTGGATCGTGCCCAAAGAGGCGCTGGCTGACAAGAACTTTCATAAGATCACGATGCTCTGCAGAGAGGCGCTGCAGGCTATCCGATAAGCGCGGCCGTTTCAGCCACGCCTGACAGCACTCTCTGTCAGTGCTTTTGCTGCTGCTCTTGCGGGCGGTAGAGTGACATGGTAACACTGCTTTAAACAAACCGGAACGACTTTTATCGGATAGTTATTTTTAATCAATAAAAAATATAATAGAGATACAGTACTTAACACGCAAATGTGCTTTTTCATTTCAGCACATTCAAACAAAAAAAGTTGAGATGAGAAGATATGCAGCAATCAGAGAGCCTTGATTTTTCGACACTTATTCAGTCAATAGATGAAATACTGTTTTTTTACACGTATGATATCAACGGCAAGCTCACCTATTTAAGCCCCTCCCAAAGCGCCATACTCGGCTATTCAGACAAAGAGTTCTTGCAGTCATGGAAAAGTTTTATGAGTGATTCTCCTGTAAACGAGCAGGCCATGGAACACTTTCGCAAAGCGGTATCAGGCGAAAAACAGCCTCCGTACGAGATCGAAATAGTGCACAGGAACGGCACGCATATATGTCTAAGGCTCTTTGAACAGCCCTTCTTCAATGACGACGGCAGTGTAAAGGCCGTTTACGGCATAGCGGAAGATATCACCCAACAGCAGCAGCAGGAAAAAGCCTACCTCCGCAACGAAGCAACGTTTAAACGCGCGCAGCAGATGGCCAAGATCGGTTCATGGTATCTCGATATCAAAAAAAACCGGCTTCAATGGTCCGAAGAGATCTACAAGATCTTCGAAATCGGTTCCGAGAATTTCGGCGCAACATACGAAGCGTTTCTTGATGCCATCCATCCCGACGATGTTGAGTCCGTAAACAGGGCTTACCTGACATCATTGAAAGCGAAGCGACCGTACCGTATCGAACACCGTCTGCTCATGCCGGACGGGCGCATAAAGTACGTCAACGAAGAGTGCGAAACGCTCTTTGACGAGGCCGGAGAGGCTGTCAGCTCTTTTGGTACGGTCCAGGATGTCACTGAGATGCGACAGCTGCAGATCGAGAACGAAACAAACCGGGAGCTGATGTTCCACCAGTCCAAGATGGCGTTGATGGGAGAGATGATCAACAACATCACCCATCAGTGGAAACAGCCGCTGCACCAGATCAACTCGGTATTGCCCTCGATAGAAAACGATTATGAGGACGGTACGCTGACAAAAGAGACGCTGGCAGAAAAGCTGGATGAGATCGAGATGCTCACAAACCATCTCTCCCAGACAATGGAGAGTTTTAAAAACTTTTTCCATCCTGAAAAAGAGAAAACAGCGTTCAGTATTTCCGATGCGCTGAACAGAGCTTTTATTCTCTTTCGCGGTGAATTCGAACGTGAAAAAATAACCTGTGAACTCATTCTGAAAAGAGACGCCTTCGCAAGCGGTTCGGAGAAGGATTTTGTTCAAGCGGCGCTGATTATCCTGAACAATGCCAAGGAGTGTTTCAGCCACCGGGGTACCGAAGATCCGAAAATCATCATCACCATAGGGGGTAACGATAAGGAAAACATTGTCATCTTCTCAGACAATGCCGGCGGTATTCCGGACGAGTTCGTCGATAAGATCTTCGACCCCTATTTTACGACCAGGCGCAAAGGCCACGGGACCGGACTCGGCCTGTACATCGCAAAAATGCTGATCGAAACTAGCCTGCTCGGAACGCTTAGCGCTGAAAACAACGCCGATGGCGCCGAATTTACGCTGCACCTCCCGATGGAGAGCCGAGCGTGAATTTCTGCTATGCCAATGTCTCAATACTGTATGCCGACGACGCGACAACGGCACGGAAGCACTATGCGGAATTTCTGGGCCATCTGTTCCATGTCGTTTACGAAGCACATGACGGTGGAGAGGCGTGGAAGCTTTATGAAAAACACCGTCCCGATATCGTGCTTCTGGATGTCGAGATGCCGAAGATGACCGGCCTGGAAGTCGCTGAAAAGATCAGGCAGAAGGACAAGACGACGCGTATTATTATCGCAACAGCGCATGTCAGTGAGCAGCACCTGCTCCAGGCCGTCGAACTGGGACTGACCCGTTTTCTACCTAAACCCTTCGGACGCCGGGATCTTAAAGAGGCCCTTGCCAAAGCCATTCTCGAACTTGACCATAAGTACAATCTCGACCTCGGAGACGGCTACCTCTGGAACTGCTCGAAGCAGGAACTTCTGTACGAGAAAACGCCGGTCAGATTGACCTCCCGAGAACATGCGCTGATGACCCTTCTAAGCTCCAAAGCTGGCCGAATTTTTCCACTCCATACGATCGAGCTGTATCTCTGGCCTTTAGATTATGATGAAGAAGATAACGCGCCAAGGATTAAAGCCCTCATTAAACGCATCCGTAAAAAATTGCCGAAAGAGTGCATCGAAAATGTTTATGGTGAAGGCTACAAGCTGAATCACATTAAATAGATATTTCTTATAACGGCCTTTTTTTGCCATTATTGTCACTTTTGTGCCCCTTTTTTGTTCTATGATATTTTGACAATAATCTAAGTACAGAGGAATGAAGATGGAAAGACCTGCTCCTATTGATGAACAGATCAAACTAGACAAGTACAAGTATATTATGAGCCGTACCGATACAAAAGGCAATATTGAGTTCGGGAATGACTATTTTTACGAGATCTCCGGTTATTCGTCCAGCGAGCTTTTGGGACAACCGCATAACGTTGTCCGCCATCCGGACATGCCGCAAGTCATCTTTAAAATGATGTGGGACCGGTTGAAACAGGGAAGGAATATCTTCGCCGTGGTCAAAAACCTGGCAAAGGACGGGCGCTACTATTGGGTCACAACCAAATTTGAGATCAGAAAAAATCCGATCGACAACCAGATCAGCGGGTATATGGCCTACCGCCAGGCGGCTAAGCCTGAAGCGATCAAAGTGATCAGTAAGCTCTACTCGGAACTGCTTAGCATTGAACAAAACGGCGGCATGGAAGCATCTGAAAAGTACCTTATCGGCTACCTTGATTCCAAACGCATCACCTATGACGAGTTCATAGACGATCTGATCGGAAACAAGGGGGCTTTCAAGCTTTTCTTCAGCGCAATGGCCAAAATGTTCGGCGGAAAATAACAAGGTGATATCAATGATACAGCACTTTCATGCAGAAGCCGGGAGGAAAGTGTTGTATCCAAAGGGCAGATATGTATCAAACTGATCCTGAAACGCAAAAATCGGACCATACCTGTTTTGAGACCGTATTTGATCTGATGCCGAGCCCCTGCATTATTACTGACGGCAGAAAAATGCTCAGGGCAAACCGGGCACTGTTGGAATTTATCGGGTTTGCCTCCAATGAAGCTTTTTTTGAAAAGTATCATTGCATTTGTGAACTTTTTAAAAAGGCGCGCAGCTACCTCTCTTCCTGCCGCGGTGACCGGCTGTGGGTGGAAGAGATCCTGAGCAAAAGCGACCGCAATCACAAGATTATGATCCAACAGGGGGATGAGACCCGTATCTTTCTCCCAAAAGTGCAGGCATACACCCATGCCGAAGCGAAGCAGTATGTTGTTGTCTTACAGGATGTGACTTCCGAGGACAGACTTCAGAACAGACTGCTGCAGGAGTATAAAGAAGCCGTAGACAGAAGTGCCATCGTTTCGAAAACAGACGCACGCGGCATTATTACCTTTGTGAATAAAAAGTTCTGCGACATCTCCGGTTACCGTGAGGATGAGCTTGTCGGCCAGCCGCACAATATCATCAGGCATCCCGATATGCCGGGCGCTGTTTTCGATGAGATGTGGCGCATGATCTCCGACAAAAAACCGTGGTACGGCATTGTCAAAAACCGCACGAAAGAGGGCGGGGAATATTATGTCGATACGGTCATCAACCCTATCATCGACTGCAACGGTGATATTGTCGAATATATCGGCATACGTTACGACATCACAAAGATCGAGACGGTTAAAAGCAGCCTCTATGCGGAGTTGGAAGATAGCCAGAAAACCCTTTTATGCCGTTTGGGAGAGATCGGTGAGATCCGCTCACATGATACGGCAAACCATGTCAGACGGGTAGCCGAATACTCCAGAGTACTTGCCCTCAAGGCCGGTCTTGACGAAAATGAAGCCTCCATTCTCCAGCTTGCCTCGCCGATGCACGATATCGGCAAGATAGCGGTCCCCGATCATATCCTTAATAAAAAAGGGTATCTTACCGAAGAAGAGCGTGTGCTCATGCAGAGCCATTGCGAAAACGGCTACAATATTCTGAACAACTCGGAGCGCCCCATCCTCAAGACTGCGGCTATTGTTGCCTACCAGCATCATGAACGATGGGACGGGACGGGCTATCCCAGGGGTCTGAAGGGCGAGGAGATCCATATTTTCGGCCGCATCACTGCAGTTGCCGATGTCTTTGATGCGCTGAGTATGGCCCGTCCCTATAAAGAGCCCTGGCCCGACAGCGAGATCTTCGCCTACTTCAGGGAGAACCGTGCGACCCATTTTGATCCGCAGCTGATCGATCTCTTTTTTGACCATCTGGACGAGTTCATTGCGATCAGAGAGACCTACCGTGACAATCCCCCTTTATAACATCCTGACGATAACGTCGCTCTATATTTGTCTGTACGCATGAAAATTGCACGGGTTGGAAACAAGTAAAGCGTCTGAAGATGATAATGGAGTATACTTTTATCATCTACCGCGTTACGGGGAGTCCATTTGCAGATCTCGCAAGCTACCAAAGTGACACTGCTGCTGCTTTCGATGGTAACGATGATGTCCAACGTCGCCATCGTCACCTCGCTGCCGCACCTCAAAGACCATTTTCCGGGCGTGAAAGAGATCGAGTTTCTTTCGCGTCTGATGATCACACTTCCTTCGCTCTCCATTGCCCTGCTTGCCCCTTTTCTGGGCCATTTCCTGCACCGTATAAAACGCAGAAGCGCAACGGTGGCGGCGCTTCTGCTGTTCGCACTTGCGGGCAGTGGCGGGCTCTACCTTGAGGGCATCGAGGCGCTTCTGCTTTCGCGTGCCCTGCTCGGTGTTGCCATCGCGGTGCTGATGATCGTCACGACGGCACTTGTCGGCGACTATTTTGCGCAGGCGTCGCGCCACCGCTACATGGGGATGCAGCGAGCTTTTACCTCCCTGGGCGGCCTCTTCTTCCTGATCGGCGGCGGTCTGCTGAGCGATTTCGGCTGGCGCCTTCCCTTCGGCCTCTATCTGGTCGGGCTGCTCTTTATTCCGCTTACGCTGCTCTTTCTGGTCGAGCCTGTTGCCTCTTCTGATGGGCCTGAAGATGAGGTCAGGCCCCGGCTTTTCGGCATCTACGCTCTGGCCTTTGTGCTGATGCTGATCTTCTACATACTGCCGACGCAGATGCCCTTTCTGATGATCAACCACTTCGGTGCCAGCGGCACGCTTACGGGGGCTATCATCTCCACCGCCTTTCTCGCCAATGCCCTCGGGGCACTGAGCTTTTCCAGGCTCAAAAAGCATTACGATTTCGCAACAATCTATATCATCGGTATCGCCATTGTCGGGATCGGATTTTTATTGATAGGCTCTATACAGGAGGTGCATCTCTTCTTCGTCACAGCGCCTATCATGGGCTTCGGAGGCGGCCTTTTGATGACCAATGTGACGGCCTGGATGCTGAGCCGGTCGCATCAGAGCCGGCGGGTCAAATCCTCCGGCTATCTCACCAGTGCGCTCTTTTTCGGGCAGTTCTGCTCACCGATCCTCTTTCACCCTTTCGTCATGCACTTCGGGGTACAGGACTTCTTCAGTGTAACAGGTGCCGTTCTTCTGGGTATTGTCGTGCTTCTGGGGGTTGTTAGAAAGCTGAGCGTTTAGCGCCGTAAAATGTATTGAAGGGGTTTGAAAGAGGCGGCCTGACGAGGCGCCGACAGGTTTCAGGCAACCTGGACGATCGCCTCGTTGATCTGTTCGAGTGCAAGGATCTTGCCGTTCTCCTCTTCTTTGGCGCTCCACCAGTATTCGATGATCTGCTGTTCGATGCTGCCGAGAAGGTCCATCGGCAGGTTGGCAAAGACCTCGAAAGAGCTTACCTCGTCGTGCTCGACGCCGTTGCGCAGGGCGATCTCGCCGATGAGCTCGCGGATGGACTTCTCGATGTCGGTCGCTTCGGGCATCGGCATTTCGTCACTCGGTTCCGGGTAGACCCGGGCATAGTCGATCCAGGTCTTGATCTCGCCTTCGAGGTAGTCATGGCCGTAGACCCGGTAGCAGAGCACCCGTTCCGGGCCGTATAGAATCTCGTCGCTCTCTTCGAGTGTATCCGTGGTCTTCGGTACGCCGTTATTCAGATAGACTTCGATGCGCTGGTTCTCACGCAGGGTGCAGGCCGTTTCAAACGCGTTTCTTGCCTGTTTTAAAAGTTCGCTCTTTAGTGTTTCATAATCCATTGTTTTTCCTTTTTATTTGATAGGGTTTTTAGAGATGCCCCTAGGTCATATAGGGGATGTCCAAAACCGCATCGCGGTCTTCGGCATCGTATTCGTAGGTCTCCTGGCGCTTCAGTCCCGCGATCGGTCTGTTCAGGGCGATTCGCTGCAGCGGGTGCAGGTCAAGCCGCTCAAGGCATTCCGTAAAGAGGTCGTGATAGTGGTTGGTGACGATAGGGTGCCAGCTGTGACGGCACTCGCCTATCAGCACAGCGAACCTGCCGAGCGCTTCGATGTCCATCTCGTCAAGTTTGGGCAGCTTGCGTACCACGTTGCGTACGAACTGTTTGGAGAAGTACGCTTCTCCCATGAAAAGCAGCTGCGACGCGGCATCGATGTCCGCAGCATTCTCGCTGTAGCTGTAGGCATAGCGGAAGTGCTCGCAGACCCATTCCACGTAGCGCGGGTAGTGCTCAAGAACCCTGACCAGGTCGCTGAGGTCCTGGTCTATCAGCACCTGAAAGAGGCTGATGGTGGTCTTGCTGATACGCCGCCAGTGCGGCTCGTCGCTCTGAAAGTTGTCTTTCTCCAAAATCGGCCGGTACTGCCCGATCCTGGTGATGTCGTCGATCAGCCGCGCTTTCTTGGCGTAGGGTCTGCTCATAGCCTATTTGGGCTTTGCGTTGTGGTAGTCCCACAGCTGTTTGTAGAACGTATCGAGTTTGGAGAGTGTCGCGTCGGTGACGACCAGCTCCTTCATCTTCGGGAAGTGTTTGCCGGGGTTGATGTCGTACCAGTGCTCCATCTCGTTTTTGATCGCATCACGCTGTACAAAAGTGTCGATGATCATGCTCTTGATCTGCATCATCTCCGGTGTAATGATCTCGTTATTCAGTGGTCGCATCCGCATCTGCATTCTCCTGTTTCGGTTCCCGGGTCGAGATAGCTCTGCGCATTCTCGCTGTCCACTTTGACAAACGCGTGTGCCTCGAGCTTCCTGATGATCTCGAAAAGCGCCATCGGCTCTTTTCCCAGGTAGTAAATATTTAGACCGTCTTCGTTCAGCACTTTGAACGGACCTTCGCCCATATAGGAATAGACGACGCTCTTTACGCCCCACTCTTTTAGCTGTTTGGCTGTTTTGACACCGTCACCCGCTCCCTGGTTCGTCGTGAAGTAGAACTCTTCATCAACGGGCCGGTATATAGCGAATATCGGGACGTTCCCAAAAAGCTTGGATGATTTGACACCGGGGGTTGCCGAGTCGACAGGGATAGCGATCATAAGTGCTCCTTAACGTTATCTGCCCTTAAAAATGCATTTTCTGTTCTAGAACAATGTATGCATATTTGGAGATATGAAACGTTACGAACTGGATTACTACGGTTTCTCGAACGAAGACGGAGACGGCTGCATGGCCGTATTCGTTGCATTCCCCCATATAAAGGGGATCGGCGACAGCTATGAAGAGGCGCGGACCGATGCGTACGAGGAGCTGGAGCGCTATTTAAACAATAAGGAGAAAGAGATGACAGGAACATTTGACAGAGCGGTAGAAGCATTTGAGGCGAAGCAGTTTGAAGAGGCGTACGGCCTTTTTGCAGAGGATGCCGAGCTCAACACGAAGGCGATGCTCAACCTTGCGATGATGCATATGAAAGGCAAAGGGTGCGAGCAGAGCGACGACTCGGCGGTGATGTGGCTTGAACGGGCCTCAGAGCAGGGCGATATTCAGGCATCGAATGCGCTGGCCACCTTTTATGAGAAAGGGGTGCACGTGCCACAGGATAGCGACAAAGCGCTGGAATACTATGCCAAAGCCGCCGACGGCGGGCATGTCGATGCCCAGCTCAAAGCCGGTATGCTCTACCGTGAGCGAGGCAAAACAGCCGAAGCGATGCGCTACCTTATTACGGCGGCACACAACAATCAGGCGCAGGCGCAGGAGATCATCACCTATGTCAGCAACGCTGCGACGGCAACCGGGAAGAACGCCGCCTTTCACGCCCTCGATGCGCTGCGCCAGCATGCACTTGTCGTGAATCTTATAGAGACGAAGATCCGTCCGACACTCGAAGCGGACAGCGGCGGTATTGAACTGGTGAACTATATACCGGGAGAGACACCACAGATCTGGCTGAACTATCTCGGTGCCTGTTCGGGCTGTCACCTGGGTTCGACTTCAACGGCCGATATGCTGCTTGATCACTTTGAGACAATGATCGACAAAAATGTAGTACTTTATTTGATGTAGGAAAAAACGTGAATCAGCTAGCCGCCATCGTCAAAGAGATCGAAAAGACCGAAGTCGTCACCTACATACGGGTGGAGGTCGGCGAAGCGACGCTCTGCCTTATCAAGCCGAAAACACCGGAGTGGCTCTCTGTCGGTGACAAGGTCACCTGTACGTTTCAGGAGACCTCTGTCTGTGTCAGCAAAGAGTGCCCGGGAAAGGTCTCGATAGAGAATCGTTTGCCGGCGACGATCAAAGAGGTGAGAAGGGGGGCATCGCTTTGCGAACTCACCTTTGAAAGTGATCTGGGCGAGGTAATATCGCTGATAACCTCACACGCGTACGACACGCTTGGTCTGACAAAGGGGTGCGAGGCAACGATGCTGCTGCGGGGGCTGGATGTCAATGTCGAACCTATTTTGACACCGATCGATCTCGATACCTACTGCAAGGTGCTGGAGGGCACCACTGGAACAGAAGTTGCAAATTAAATTTTATAACAACATGAGGAGATAAATATGGCTGTAATGATTACCGAAGAGTGTATTAACTGTGATGCGTGTGCACCGGAGTGCCCGGTCGCTGCGATCCTGAGCGACAGTGACGATAAAAACCCGCACGATGGCGAGCGTTTTTATGTCAAAGTAGAAAGCTGCGTTGAGTGCGTGGGTCATGCTGATGAGCCGCGTTGTGCGGCAGCGTGCCCGACAGAGGGTTCGATCGTCTGGGATATGCCGTACACAACCGAGTTTGAAGAGTACTATGTTGCCGGCAATGACAACGGTGACTACAAGATCAGAGAACACAAGAAAAAAGGGCTGATGCTGCCGAGTGTCAAAGCACAGCCGTTTATGGAAGAGATCGGTATGGATTTGCGTCAGGCGCATGCCAACGTAGCGGTTTAATAGAATCAGATGAAAACTGCTGCAGCGGACTGCAGCGTTTTACGGGCACTGCCCGGAGAATGGGAGTAGAGATATGAATATCGCATTTGCCTCATCAACCGGAGAAGCGATCGACCAGCATTTCGGCTGGTCTAAAAACTTCTACCTTTACCGGGTCGACAAAGAGAGTTCCGAACTTTTGGGCATTATCGATGCCACGACCGATATTGAAGATGAACATGAGAAGTTGAGCTATAAGATCGACACCATCGAAGATGCGGACATCATGTACTGCACCCAGATCGGTCCCAAAGCGTCAAAGATGGTGCAGGCGGCCGGTATTCACCCTGTTCGTGTTGCCGAAGGCGAGCAACTTTCGAATGCCATCTCTCAACTGCAGGCGATGCTTGCAGACAACCCGCCGATGTGGCTGCTGCGTATTTATCACAAGTCAGAAGCACGGAGTGCTTGACCTCTGCCTGGAAGAGGCTGGCTTTAGCGGCTAGCGCAGCCTGAGGGGCTCGGCTCGTCAGGCGGGATAAAACAAATATAAGTAGCGCGTAGCGGTGGTATACCGTACACTGAAACCTTTGATGATCACTTTGTTCAAGTGATGATTACGCGATTCGAGTACATACGAAAACAGGTCTCCTGTCCCCGCTTGTGGCGCGGAGACTTAAACCATATAACCAAAACAAAGGATAGAAAATGTCTGTGATTATTGATGATAGCTGTATAACCTGTGATGCCTGTCTTCAGAACTGCCCTGTGAATGCGATCGTAGATGACAGCAACAACCCGACCGGCGAGAGCCGCTACTATGTCCAGCCTGAGAAGTGCGTTGAGTGCGTCGGCATCTTTGACGACCCGCAATGTGCGGCGATCTGTCCGAGCATCGGCTGTATTACCTGGGATATGCCGTTCACACCAGAATTTGAAGAGCACTTCCTCAATGAAGAACTTTATAAACTGGGTGAGAAAAACGGCAAGCTCAAGACACCGACTTTCCGTAAAAAGAAATATCGTACCGACATTCCGCAAGAGATGCGCGGTGTCGGCAAAGAGGTCCAGGTAGAACCCGAAGATATCGAAGTAGGATAAAAAGATGCCGTATGAGTTATGATCTCTCTCTCCTGAGCAGTGTTGCCGCCAATCTGGACAGTTTTGAAAAAGACTGTGCCATTACGGTGGCATTGAAGATAACCGATGACTCCTGCAAGATGGATACGTATGAAAAAAGCGTCTTCATGGCACTTTACGATGCCTTGCCGGAGCAGACGAGCTTCTATTTCGATCCTACTGTTTTTACAGTTATAGCACAGGGGCGCAACGAGCCCTCATCTCTGGTTTTCGCCCAGATAAAAGCTTTCCGCGAAGAGGCAATGGCCTCTATCTCCCGGCCGAAGATGAAGGCGTTTAAAGCGGCGGTCCGTACCAGACTCTCCGCAGAAACTTAACGCCTTCCCCTCCCTTTCGATCCTGATCGTTTTTTCAATTCAAATCCGCTAGAATCTGACACTCTTATCAGCGTAAAGCGGATCGAAAAGGAAGAAGATGTTCAACAAGCTCGAAGGCCGATGGGCCATGGTCACCGGTGCGACCTCCGGCATCGGCAAGGCCTGCGCCCACAAACTGGCAGAGGCCGGTGCCAACCTGGTCCTCTGCGGACGCAACAGTGAAAAACTCGATGCACTTAAGCAGGCGTTCGCAAGCGACGCAGTTGCGGTGATGACCGTCGTCTTTGACGTGCGCAGCCGCAAAGAGGTGGAGCGCGGGCTCGCAGCACTGCTTGAGACGACCGAGATCGACATTCTTGTCAACAACGCGGGGCTCGCCTTGGGGCTGGAGCCTTTCGACGGAGGCGATGTCGACCAGTGGGAAGAGATGATCGATGCGAACATCAAGGGGCTGCTCTATGTCAGCCGCGCCGTCGTGCCGCAGATGCGCCGCCGAAACAGCGGCCATATCCTGAACATCGGCAGTATCGCCGGCAAGATGACCTATCCCGGCGGCAACGTCTACAGCGCCACCAAAGCCGCCGTGCACGCCCTGAGCGAGGCGATGAACATCGACCTGGCCGGAACGGCCATCAGGGTGGGCAACATCGCCCCGGGCGCGGTGGAGACGAACTTCTCAAACACCCGTTTCAGCGGCGACGACGACAGGGCCGATGCGGTCTACGAAGGGTATGAGCCGCTTCACCCCGAAGACATCGCCGACCTTGCGCTCTACATCCTCAACGCCCCGCTGCACGTCAACATCCAGGACGTCCTCGTCATGCCGACGGCCCAGCGCAACCCCTACGTTCTGAGCCGCAACGGGCAGTAACGCTGCCATGGCGCTTTTTGTGCCGGCGATGCTGTTTCTCTTCTCCTACCCACGCTGTTACCCTGTAAGAACTGTATATGCACAAAGAAGACATAGAGAGGTGCGGCATGATTTCAGCGTTTTATCGTCTTAAAGAGGTGTACGGTTCCAGGGAGATCACGATGGACGATCTCAGAGATATCCAGGTGAGCGGCATTGTCTCGTTTGAAAACTGCGGCATCAGCCGTACGAACAGGGAGTGTCTGCTCTGCGAGATTAGGTTCGATAGGCTGATAGCACTTATCGGGAAGCTGACTGCCGCCCCGTTTGACTCTCCGGAGAGCCTGAAAAAGCAGATCGAAAATTCCGGGATCCTTTTGTCCGCCCAAAGCGGCGGATCGGATGGTCTGATTGTCTTTACGGACGAGGCTGCCCATATTGAGCTCATCGCCCAGGTCGATAGTGAGGGCAGGGTCTCGGTGGAGGCCGGCGATATCGACGCGGTGACCTCGTTTCAGCTCTTTTTGCGGGTGCAGGACAAAGCGACCCTCAGATGATCTCTTTGAGCTCCTTAAGGCTGCCGACAGTCGATTTTTCCATGTCCAGGTGTCTGTGGGTGCAGGAGAGGTCGTTATCCCGCAGCAGGGGCAGTGCATTGAGTGCATCGACATCAATCTCCTGATGCATGTGATGCAGGACGACGAAATCATCGCCGAAGATACGGAATATTTTGGAACCTGAAAATGCAGCCTGCAGATAGGTGCTGAATTTGCGTAATAACAGATCGCCTTCACTCCAGCCGTGGCGTTGATTATAGGCGGTGAAGTTGTTGATGTAGAGAACATGCAGACAGATAAAATTCTGCTCATCGCGGCTGCGCTGCAGGATGAAGTCAAGGTAGGAGTTGTTATAGAGCTGCGTCAGCGGATCTTTGAAAAAGTAGGCAAAACGCTCATCGTCGATGTGCGTATTCGGTACCTGGCTGACCTGTTCATTGATATCTACGATTTTAAGGACATCGACGGCGTGTTCGATGACTTCGGGATCATACCAGATGCCGCTGAGCCTTTTGAGCTCTTCGACGGCTTCGAAAACAGGCTTCTTCGTTTTATAGATGCGGTTGGTCGTCATCGCGTCGAAGGCATCGGCAACGGCCATGATACGTGAGAGCAAAGGGATCTCCTTCTCTTTGATCGCGCGGGGATAGCCGCTGCCGTCATAATGCTCGTGGTGGGCGTGGACGATATCGGCCAGTTGATGGTACATTGGCACTTCCGAGAGGAACGCATATCCGGCACTCACATGCTCTTTGATCAGCATATACTCCTGGTCGTTCAATCTGCCGGGCTTGAGCAAAATGGCGTCGGGGGTGATGATCTTGCCGATATCGTGCAGGACTGCGGCCTGGTAGATGAGCTCGCACTGCTGCCGTGTGAGGCCCATCGCCTTTGCTATAGCCCTGGAATAGGTTGCGACCCGTTCACTGTGGCCGCTGGTATAGGTGTCGCGCCCCTCCATCATCGTGATCATGGCGTGTATGGCATGCTCATAGTTGGCAGTCTGTCGCTCCTGCAGCTGAGAGACCTCTTTGGTCCGCTCATCGACCATGCTTTTGAGCTGCGTCTTATATATCTCGTTTTCACGAAATGCCGTCAGTTTTTCAAGCGACCGTTCGAGCACCCGCAGGATCTGTTCAAAAACGATCGGTTTGATAATATAGCCGGTGACTTCCAGCTGGATGGACTCGGTCAGATATTCCGGATCGGTATAGGCCGAGACGATGATGATCTCCTGCTTTTCGTCTGCTTTGCGGATATTTCGGATCATCTCAAGGCCGTTCATCCTGGGCATCAGAATGTCCGTGATAACGATATCGTAGGGACCGTGAAGATATCTCTCCAGCCCTTCGGCGCCGTCAGCGGCGATCTCGACACGGGTAAAGATCTTGCGCAAAAAAGCGGCTATCTTCTCACGCAGCTCCGGTTCGTCTTCGACGTAGAGGATGGAAAAGTCTGCTGCTTTTTTTCTGAGGGATTCGATTTCTGTTTTAAGCTGATCTACCATGATGATGCCACTTCCTGCCTCTCTTCAGTGTACAGATACACTTTTTATATTATCACAATATGCGTTAAAAATAGAGAGATACGATGAAGCCGGCAGGAATGGTCCGATTATACAGCAGGGGAACCGCTGCGTCAGGCGGCATCGCCCTTAGGCCTTTTGAGCAGCCGGACTCTGAAACAGGCACCGCCATCGCTATTTGACGCTTCGATGATGCCGTGAAGATGCTCTTCAATGATCATCTTGCTCATATAGAGCCCCAGCCCGGTGCCCGTCTTCTCATCCTTGGTCGTAAAATAGGGATCGAACACTTTGCCGAGGATCGCTGCATCGATGCCGCCGCCGTTGTCGCATATCTCCGTATTGACATACTTCGCATCCTCATAGACGCGTACCTCTATCAGCGGCTCTTTGACGCTTTTTGCCGCCAGGGCGTCCATGGCATTATGGATGATGTTGACGAAGACCTGCATCAGCTCCCTCGGGTAGGCGTTTACTTCGGACTCCGACGCAAAAGTCGTCTTAAATGCGACGTTGTGGTTGGCAAGGCTCTCTTTGACGATGGAGAAGGTCTCTTCGATGAGCGCCGGCAGTTTCACTTCAGAGACCGCTTTGTCCGGTTTGAAGAAGTTCCTGAAGTCGTCGATGGTCTTGGAGAGATGTTCGGTCTGTCCAAGGATCTCTTTGGCATAGGCTTCTGCCGTGTCAGCCTTGAAATCGCCCAGGGCGATATCGAGCAGCATGTTGTTCGCATCCATGGCAATTCCGGAGACCGGCTGGCGCCACTGGTGGGCGATCATGCCGATCATCTCGCCCATCGCGGCGTAGCGCGACTGCATCATCACCAGTTCGTCTTTCTTCTTCAGCTCGCTGACGTCCATGGCCGAGGTGATGACGGTGCGCTTGCCGTCTATGACGCCAAGGGGCGCGGAGCTGAACTGCCAGACGACAGAATCGCCGTTTTTGGTCCTGATGGTGAACTCCCCCTCATCGACTTTGTGCCCTATTGTGTAAAGCTTTTCGATCTCTTTTTTAATAGGTGCCATTTTTTTGCCGTACGCTTTTTCAGTCCATTTATCGACCGTGTCGATCTCTTCAGGGCTGTACCCGGTGAGCTCCTCCCAGATCTTGTTGACCATCAGGACCTTCCCCGCCTCATTGTGCAGCATGATCGGGTTCGGCGCTTCCTGGATGATCGTCTCCAGCTCTCGCTTCTTCTGTTGCAGCTGTTTCATATACTCCTGTTTTTCGGTAATGTCTTCGGCAACGGCCAGAATATACTCTTCATTATCCATGGTCACCAGACTGGAGTAGACCTGTGCGGTCATCAGCGCTCCGCCTTTTGTCTTAAAGGTATGGACCGCCCCGTCGACAGCACCGTTTTTTTTCAGGGCGGCGATATAGGCTTCTCTCTCCTTCGGGTCGTTCCACAAACCGATCTCCAGCGTCGTCTTGCCGATCACCTCGTCTCTCTTGTAGCCAATAGCCCTTTCAAAGGTACGATTGACCTCATAGATCCTGCCTGTTGCAATGTGCGTCATGATGATAGCGTTCGGCGTGTGGTTAAAGGCTTTTTCAAATTTGTCGTTTGACCTTTTAAGCGCCTCTTGCGCCTGCCTGCGCTCGGTGATATCCTGGATGAAGCCGGTCACCTTCAGTGGGCTTCCCTGACTGTCACGTTCGAGTTCGGCGACGGAGTAGATGATGCGCGGGGCGCTTCCGTCAAGCGGGCGTATCTCAAACTCAAGGTTGTATTGGGCATCTTTTTCGAGAAGGTCGACCAGCGCCTGATGGACGCGTTCGCGCTCGGGAATACACCCCTCTATCGTGTCGGCGGTGAAAAGATCGCTCTTTGCCGGCAGGCCGTAGAGCCGTTTGGACTCCTCGGAACCCCAGAACTCCTTGGCTGCTCGATATTGTACTCCCAGCTTCCGACCCTCCCTATCGTCTCTGCCTTTGCATAGCGGCGCTGTGTGCGTTTGAGCGCTTCTTCGACCGCTTTCTGCTCCGTAATGTCCGCCGAGGTGCCGGCCAGCCCGATGACACTCCCCTTTGCGTCGCGCAGCGGCGCTTTGGTGGTCAGCAGGTAGAACTTCTGCCCGTCGGGGTAGGTGACCCATTCGTAGTTCGATTTCGGCTCCTGCGTCACGAGCATTTGTTCGTCATTTTTGCGGAAAAGATCGGCGACCTCTTTCTCGAAGAGCGCATAGTCGCTCTTGCCGACGATCTCCTCTCTCGATCTGCCGACAAAGCGTTCAAAGGCCCGGTTGCAGACGATGTAGGTAAAGCCCAGGTCCTTGACAAAAATGAGGTTCTCGACGCTGTCAATGATGTTTTCATACAGCTCTTTGAGTCTGTTGACGGCCTCTTCCTGCATCTTTTCGGCAGTCCTGTCGGCGTAGAGCGCGACGATCTCGCCCGAAGAGAGCTTGTAGACATAGTTCTCGCGCCACCCGGAGATTCTCTCGTCGCTGTACTCTTTGAGGGCGAACTTCTCGGCAACGCCTGTCTTGTAGACCCTCTTGAACACATCCAGAAGCCCGAAGGCTTCTATATTTGGAAAGGCCTCTTCGATGTCTCTGCCGATCAGCTCTGCCTTTTTGATGCTCTCGATTTTTTCGGCAGCCTGGTTCAGATCGGTGATGATGAAGTTTGCGGCCCTCCTCCTGCGGACGGTAAACGACCACGGCTGATTGCATGTTCTCGACCAGCTCCCGGTACCGCTTCTCCTGCTCGGAGAGTTGCTGCTCCATCTGGTGACTGTAGATGGCGTAGGCGATATCGGAGGCCACCTCTTTCAGAAGGCTGGTCTCCTGATCGTTTAGGCTGCATATGCCTTCAATGGAAAGGGTCATATAGCCGTAGGTCTTGCGGTAAATTCTAATGGCTATGGTGAAGGTATTGCCATCGCACTCATCGGCAAGGAGGAGATGTTCAGGAGTGTTTTCCGTGGCGGTCTCATGGGCTTCACTCTGGAGTCGTCTTGTCGATGCGGCCGGGCGTCCACCCCGTGGCGACCTTCTCCTTGAAACGGATAAAAGCGTCTGATTCGGTGACAGCTGGAACTAAACATGACCTTGTCGGCATCGTCATAGAGGAAAATCCAGGCGTTGTCGTAAATATGGCTTGAGGTCAGAATATCACAGCTTTTCTGAATGAGCCGCTGCGGCTCTTTTTCCCTGACGATCAGTTGATCGATATCCCTTATCATGGACAAGACGTTGGTGAGATGCCTGTTGCCGGCGACATAGCCGGAGACCCTGTTGAGCGTGTACCAGCCGATGAGCCCGAACAGCAGCAGCAGCACGACGGTGATGGCGAAGTGGATCTTTTCAAGTTTTGCATACATCGTGTCGGAGCGCTCTTTAAAAGTCATCCGCCTTCTGTCTGGCATAGGTGTTAAGTCTGAGGGTGCTGGTCTCCAGCTCTGCAAAGTGATCGCGCCCCTTCGCACGGAACATGGCGTCCGCTTCTGTGATGCGGCCGGCTCTGACAAGGGCAAGCAGCTCCTTGCGCAGGGAGCCGGAGGTTTCGACCATGCGCAGCGTCTGTTGATAAAGGCGTAGCCCCTCGTCTCCGAGGATGTTCTGTTGGATAACGGCCAGACTGGTATGGAGATTCTGCTCATGTTCAGCGATCTCTGCTTCGAGCGTCGGCAGTGACTCCGGTGATGAAAGGAGCTCTCTTACGTCTTTGCGGATCCTGTGGATGTCGGATTGGACACTCAGCGCGGCATTGGAGACTTTCAGCGGGTGTTCATAAAGATCGGTCGTGATGGCATGCATCGCTTCCATCTGGTAAAAAGTGTAGAGTTTTGAGCTGACCGTAAAGAGCGCAAGAAGTGTCAATGCGGAGAGAATGACGGCACTCTCTTTGCTGAAGCGTAGCTGTTTTTTCATCGTGTATCCCTGTTAGCATAACCCATAACTTTTATTATAACGAATATTACTGTATGTTGAAAACAATTATTTATTATGGATTTGTCTGGCGGTATTGGAAAAAGGCAAAAGGCAGGGCAGCGGCGGTGCCACGCAGAGAGGCGGTTTCAGAAGAGGAGGGCGGCGCCTTGTCAGCGCGAGGAGAGGAAGCCTCTCCAGCCGCCGAAAGCGGTGATCTCCTCGGCCCCTTTAAGCGGGTCGCTCTCGCATAAAAACCCGTAGACCGGCGTGCCGTCTGCGAGATAGACTGTGCCGATGCACAGCGGCGAGGCGATCTGAACCATGAAGGCGCCGAAGTTCGCCAGCGGCATCGACCACACCTCCAGCTCCAAAGCGGCCTCCGACGAACTGTCGCGCACCATGCCGGGGCGCGGCGGCACCTTTTCGGGGACGTTGTAGAGGCGGTAGCCCTTGGCTGTTGAGGTCGCCTTGACGAAGGTCGCATCAAGCTCGGTGAGCTGGCGGTTCAGCGGGAGGCCGCGCATATGGGCGCCGCAGACGGCGATGTCGATGGTACTAGACACGGGAAGCCTTTAGGTAGTTTTCGCCGATCTGCATCAGCTTGCGCTCCTCGAAGGCTTCGGCGAAGAGGGTGACGCCAAAGGGGAGCCCGTTACTTCTGAAACCGGCCGGGACGGCGTAGGCCGAGAAGTCGAGCAGGTTCATATAGTTGGTGTAGTAGCCCAGGTTGGTGTTGAGCTGGATCGGGTCGGCATTGACCTCGTCGATGGTGTAGATGGTCCCTGTCGTCGGCGTCAATGCGAACGCCACATCGGCCATCAGCTTGTCGGCCTGTCGTCGGCAGCCTTTAAGCTTGTACTCCGCGTTGAAGTACTCCTCGGCACTCTTCGTCTTGCCTGATGCGATGATGGTGCGCGTCACGTCCATGAAACTTTCCGGTTTTGTTTCGATCAGCGTTTTGACCGCCACGTAGCGCTCGGTGACCCATGGCCCGTAGTAGAGAAGGTCGGCCGCTTCGAAGAGCGGCGAAAAATCGCTCTCGACTGCGGTGCCGCCTATGTTCTCAAAGGTCTCGACCGCTTTGCAGAAGAGGGCTTCGGCCTCGCTGTCGCCGAAGAACTTCAGCTGCTCTTTTTTCGGGACGGCGAAACGGAAGGTTGCAGGGACGCTTGTCTGCACCTGAGGCATCGGACGGCTGTAGGGATCACTCTCGTCAAAAGAGGCGGTAAGGTCAAAGACCTTCTGCGCATCTTCGGTGGTGTTGGCAAAGATGGAGATGCAGTCGAGACTGCGGCAGGCCGGTACCAGGCCGGAGGTGCTCAGCACCCCTTTTGAAGGTTTGACCCCGACGAGGTTATTGAAGGCTGCGGGAACGCGCCCTGAACCGGCGGTGTCGGTCCCCAGCGAAAAGGCAGCCATCTCGAGCGCGACGCTCAGCGCGCTTCCCGAGCTTGAACCGCCCGAGATGTAGTCGGGGTCGATGCTGTTGCGGCAGGCACCGTAGGGCGAACGGGTTCCGACCAGGCCGGTAGCGAACTGGTCGAGGTTGCTCTTGCCGACGGGAATCGCCCCCGCCTCGATCAGCAGCTCCACGACATAGGCGGAGCGCTCCGGGACGTAGCTGAAGTCCGGGCAGGCCGCGGTCGTCGGGACCCCTTTGAGGTCGATGTTGTCCTTGATGGCAAAAGGGATGCCGTAAAGCGGCAGCGAGGCCGGGTTGCAGTCTTCGAGGCGAGCCAGGTAAGGCTCGAGCTCCGCATCGCTGAGCACGTGGATCCAGATCGGGTTGTCGGCATGCGCTTCGATGCGGCTCTTGATCTGCGCCATCACTTCGCGCGGGGTAACTGTTTTGTCCAAATAGCTTTTTGCAAGATTCTTGATTGTCATAATTGTTCCTTTATTAAATAGTGGTTTGGGGGATCTCGTCGTCTTTGGTCCGCAGCGCTTCGATAAAGGCGGCGGTGACAATAAGGGCCCCGCCGAAGTACTCGACAGGTGCCATGCTCTCGCCGGCGATCACTGTTGCCGAGACGACGGCGGTGATCAGTTCCAGGATGATGATGATCGAAGAGCGCCCCGCTTCCATGTGGGTGACACCCCACTGTGAACCGATGTTGGCGACAAGCAGCCAGAAGAGTGCATATAGCAACAGCGCGAGCCAGGCATTGCCGGCGATATCATAAGGCAGCTGTTCTATGCCTGCGGCCAGCAGCACTCCCGCGAGGGTGAAACAGCCGTAGAACATCACGGTGATCTTCGAGCCGACCGGCACGGCCTGTGCGGCGCGGAAGAGAAGGTTGTTCATAGCAAAGAAAAGACCTGAAAGCAGGGCGATCAGATCGATCCACGAAGGGGGCGCATCAAAGGCCTTGAAGCCGCCGAGAATAAAAAAAGCGCCGACGATGGCGAAAGAGACACCCAGCCAGCGCCAGCGGTCGATCTCCTCTTTGAGAAAAAACTTTCCGCCCAGGACACCCCAGACCGGAAGCAGGTAGAAGAGCACCATCACGCGGATCACTTCGCCGTTGACGAGGGCGTAGGTAAAAGCGAGGTTGGCGCCGCCGCCGAAGAGCGCGATAAGAAGGAGCGGTTTTTTATGCTGGCGCCAGAGCGGAAACTGGTGCAGAAGCAGTGGGGTCAGGCTCAGTGCAAGTACGCCGTAGGCCAGAAAAGTAAGGGCGACACCGTCTACCCCCATGCCGTTGATGCTCTTGAGCGGCAGCCATGAAAGGCCCCAGAGTATCGAAGCACCGAGGAGAATGATGACGGGAAGATGGTGTCTCATAAGGCCGCTCCTTTTTTGGTATTATTGTTTTTGAAATGGCGGCGTTCCGTCTCCGCCATCCAGCGGTTTATCTCCCACAGGTCCGCGACCGGTGCCTTGGTAAATGGAAGGGTGTGCAGGTAGCCGTCGGGACCGAATTCGGGTGTCATGGTCGTTGTTGTCATGCCGTTTTGCTGCTGGGCTCTCCAGAATATCTCCCAGCACTGCTGGTGGGCAAGCAGGGCGTAAGCGTATTCGGGCGCGGCGGGGTGCGGCACCTGCGGCCCCTGGTCGTACCCGACGCGGGCGTGAATGTGCCGGACGTTCGGTGCGATCGCGGAAATGGTCTCGGTCTCCGTATCCATCTGGCGTTCGCAGACGACGCACCAGTGGCTGAGATCGGCTGTCAGCCTGATCTGCGGCAGTGCTTCGACGATGCGGCGTGTTACCCAGGGGTTGAAGAGGGAGCGGCTGCGGTGCGTCTCGAAGGTGATCTCTATGCCGTACTGTTTTGCCAGCGTCATCGCAACGTCAAAAAAGCGGATACTCTCCTCTTCGCTCCAGGCGTCGCAGCCGCCGATGCAGGTGGCAAAGAGCGGCGAAAGCTCCGCACTGTTGCGCAGTGCCGTTTCGACATCGTCGAGGTGCGCTTCGACACTCAGGTCGCGGCGGGGGACATAGTCGCCGCCGGTGACGATCTCGGCGATGTAGCTGAGGCCGTGTCTCTCGAGAGAGGCTTTCCAATCGGCGCGCTCCTGCGCATCCTGCGGGGCCTGTCCTTCGATGCCGTCGAAGCCGGCTTCTCTGGCCTCAATGCAGGCGCTCTCGAAATCGCCTTTGAACCCCCACATCGTCTTGAAGAGTTTCTGCTGCATGAGGCGGCCTACTGAGCGATCGGTTCGATGACGAAGAGCATCTTGCCGGCGTGGACGTTTTCGCCTTCGTGGCAGAGTACCCTCGTGATCTTGCCGTGCTCCGGCGCTTCGATGTCGACCTCCATCTTCATCGATTCGGCGATGGCGAGAACCTCGCCCTCTTCGACGATGTCGCCGAGTTTGGCCATCACTTTCCAGAGGCTTCCCTGGACCGGTGATTCGACCGCTTCACCGTGTTCGCCGAGCTCTATCGTCTCCATGCCCTGCTCAAGCACTTCGGTATTTTCGGTCGTGAAGTTGGCAAGCCCGGTGCGGTCCCACATCTGGCGCTCCTCTTCGAAGGCCTCCTGTTGCGTCTTTTTGAATGTCTGGATCGATTCGTCGTTCGTCTCGAGGAACGCTTTATAGCCCTTGAGGCTGAAGGTCGTCTCTTCGACCTTCAGCTTCATGCGGCCGCGCGGGAAATCCTCACGCATCTGGTGGAGCTCGTCGGCAGTGACTTCATAGAACTTGATCTGGTCGAAGAAGCGCAGCAGCCACGGTTTGCCCTCGATGAAATCTTCCGTCTGGCGGTGGCGGTTCCACATCTGGACGGTGCGGCCGACGAACTGGTAGCCGCCCGGCCCCTCCATGCCGTAGACGCACATGTAGGCGCCGCCGATACCGACGGCGTTTTCCGGTGTCCAGGTACGCGCCGGGTTGTACTTGGTCGTCACAAGCCGGTGGCGCGGGTCGAGCGGTGTCGCGACCGGTGCGCCGAGATAGACGTCGCCGAGCCCCATGACGAGGTACGAAGCACTGAAGAGGATCTTTTTGACCTCGTCGATGCTCTCAAGCCCGTTGATGCGGCGGATGAACTCGATGTTGCTCGGGCACCACGGCGCGTCGGGACGGACGGTGCGCATGTACTTGTCGATGGCGATACGGGTCGATTCATCGTCCCATGAAAGCGGGAGGTGGACGACGCGCGCCGGGACCTCGATATCCTCGATGGAGGGCAGGGTCAGCTCGATCTCTTTGAGCCTTTCGATCAGTTCGGCACGGTCGCAGACCTTCGGCTCGAAGTGGAGCTGAAGCGAACGGATCCCCGGGGTGATGTCGGTAATGCCTGCGATGTTTGCCTCTTTGAGCGCTTCCATCAGGACGTGGACACGGAAACGGAGCTCGATGTCAAGCTGCATCTCGCCGTATTCGACCAGCAGGTAGCTGTCGCCCGACTGGCGGAAGACGACATCAGGAAGGTCGCCTTTGCCCGGGTCGCTGTAGAGGATCGGCGAACCGATCGGCTTCGGCGAGAGGAAGGCTCTTTCGTCGTAGGTAGAGAGCGAAGCGATGGCGCTCTCCTGTGCCTGAAGCATCTCCATCGCCGTGGCGTGTTCGACCGGAACGAACTTCACGCGGTCGCCGGCACGAAGCTGGCCCATCTTCCACAGTTCGGCGCTGATGATGGTGACCGGACAGACAAAGCCGCCGAGGCTCGGACCGTCAGGCCCCAGGATGACCGGCATGTCGCCGGTAAAGTCCACGGCGCCGATGGCATAGGCGTTGTCGTGGATGTTGGAGGGGTGAAGCCCCGCTTCGCCGCCGTCGGTCCGTGCCCACTGCGGTTTCGGTCCGATCAGGCGGACGCCGGTGCGGTTGGAGTTGTAGTGGATCTCCCACTCGGTTTTGAAGAAGGTCTCGATGTCGTCGTCCGTGAAGAAGTCCGGGGCGCCGTGCGGCCCGTAGAGGACGCCGATCTCCCAGCGGTTTTCCAGCGGACGGAACGGCACTGCCGCCGTTTCGGAAGCGGCACCGTCGGTCATCGTGTCGATATGGAGCACGTCACCGGCGATCAGGGTGCGGCCGGCATGGCCGCCGAACTGGCCGAGGGTAAAGGTGGCGCGGCTGCCGAGGTACTCGGGAAGGTCGAAACCGCCGCGTACGGCAAGGTAGGTCCTGAAGCCTTTGTTGTGGACTTTTTTGAGTTTCAGGACGCTGCCGGCTTTGACCGCTACGGCCTCGTTCATCGCGATGGCCTTGCCGTCGAGCGAGGCGTCGATCTGCGCGCCGCAGAGAGCGACGACGCTGTCGGTGTTGAAGCGGAGTGTCGGTCCGGAGATGGCGATCTCAAGACCGGCCGCTTTCATGCTGTTGCCGACGAGGCGGTTGGCGTAACGGAAACTGAAGCTGTCGAACGGGCCCGAAGGCGGAACGCCGATATCCCAGTAGCCGCTGCGGCCGGGGTAGTCCTGAATGGCGGTCTGCGTGCCCGGGCGCAGAATGTCGATGCTCTTGGCGGCATAGGCGAAGCTGTTGAGGTATTTGGTGGTCTGCGTACCGCTTTTAAAGACGTCGGAGACGACGATGGCGCCGAGGTATCGCAGGTTGGTCTCGATGCCGTCGATGCGGGTCTCTGTGATCGCATCGGCGATCTTTTTGAGGGCGTCGGTACGGTCGCTGCCCTTGACGATCAGCTTGGCGATCATCGGGTCGTAGAAGGCGGAGACGTTCAGCCCTGTTTCGATAAAGGTGTCGCAGCGGATACCCCCGGCGAAGCTGACATTGGTCAGTACGCCCGAGCTCGGCTGGAAGTTTTTGGATGGGTCTTCGGCATAGACGCGCACCTGGATAGAGTGACCTTTGGGCTGGTGGACGTAGCTGTAGAGTGCAGGGTTCTCACCGTAGGCCTGACGGATCATCCACTCTACAAGGTCGACGCCCGTCACCTCTTCGGTGATGCCGTGTTCGACCTGAAGACGGGTGTTGACCTCGAGGAAGTAGAACTCACCGCTGGCGGTGTCGTAGACGAACTCCACGGTACCGGCAGAGAGGTAGCTGACCGAAGAGGTCAGTGCCGTTGCCGACGCATAGAGGGCAGCTCTGCTCTCGGCGCTGATGCCCGGAGCCGGGGTCTCTTCGATCACCTTCTGGTTGCGACGCTGCACGGAGCAGTCGCGGTCGCCGAGTGCAGCGACAAAACCTTTGCCGTCGCCGAAGACCTGTACTTCGATGTGGCGGGCCGCTTCGACATACTTTTCGAGGAACATGCCGCCGTCAGAGAAGTTGTTCTCGCTGAGGCGTTTGACTGAGGCAAAGGCGTCAATGAGTTCCGCTTCGCTGTAGCAGAGCTGCATCCCGATGCCGCCGCCGCCTGCGGTGCTCTTGAGCATGACCGGGTAGCCGATACGCAGCGCTTCACGTTTGGCCTCTTCGAGGTCGGCAAGGAGTGAAGAGCCCGGAAGCAATGGCACTCTATTCTCTTCGGCAAGGGCGCGGGCCGTATGCTTGAGGCCGAACTGCGTCATATGCTCCGGTCGCGGGCCGATGAAAGCGATGCCTGCAGCTTTACAGCTGTCTGCAAAGGCGGCGTTTTCACTGAGAAAACCGTAGCCGGGGTGGATGGCCTGGGCACCGCTCTCTTTGGCGATGCCGAGGATCTTCTGCGCGTCAAGGTAGCTCTCTGAGGCGAGGCCGTGGCCAATATAGTAGGCTTCGTCGGCCATGCTCACGTGCAGGGAGTCGGCATCGGCGGCAGTGTAGACGGCGACGGAGGAAATACCCATTTTTTTAAGGGTGCGGATAACACGGCAGGCGATCTCGCCGCGGTTGGCTATTAAAACTTTTTTAAACATTCTATTGTCCTCATGTTCAGGTTTTCGGGCCGTCCCGTTCGGATACCTGCTGCAGGCCGTCCAGCAGCAGGTGGGGTCGCGCACCCCAGAGCGTCAGTAAAAGATCTCTTCTTCTCTAATGAAAGTACTTCGGAAAGCAGTCGCGGCTTTCAAAGAACCTTATGTCATGGTTGGGCCAGAGTTCAGCTTCTGTCTCCCTGGCGAGCTGTTTGAGCTTTTTGATGCTCTCTATGGCCATCGCTTCATTATCGCGCCAGCAGAGTCCCGGAGCGATCTCCCGGTCGATATTCTCCTGCAGGTCGGCCGCATCGCCGGCAAGCAGGATCGGTTTCCCTTTGGGAAGCTCGATCAGCATCGACATGTGTCCGGCCGTATGGCCCGGGGTTTCGACAGCCCGGACGCCGGGTACCAGGTCATACTCGCCCTTATAGACACGCCAGTTGATCGGACAGTCGAAGTCCTCTTTGAAATAGGCTTCATCCGCCGGTTCTCTTGCCGCTTCGAGTTCACGTTCGTGTACATGCACTTCGGCATGACAGAATTCGCACACGCCGCCGGCATGGTCGAAATGCAGATGTCCGCAGAAGACCACGTCCACATCCTCTTTTTTCAGGCCGAGTTCGGCAAGGCGGTTTGGAAGACGCTGTTCCTCCTCCATGGTCGGCGGCCCGAAAGGGAAGCCTTCGTGTTCGTAAAAGTGTCGGCGTTTGACATCGTCTACGATCTTGGAGTAGTCACATCCGGTATCATACAATATTCTCCCATGGGCTGTTTCAATCAAATAGCTTAAAATTGGAGCAGTTATGATAATTCCTTCACCGTGGCCCCTTGTTGAAAGCGTTTTTTCATAGCGGTGGGTGCCGGTAAGGATGGGCCAGAACTTTTTTACCTGTGTCATATCTTCTCCTTAATGTGCCGTCAAAAATGAGACGCCGTCAACGCCGATAAAGTCTCTGCCTTTATGGACATCGATATCGGGTGCGTCCGAGTTGACGATCCGCTGCACGCGGTAACGGTGGTAGCTTTTAAGCAGGTTGGCAAAGGATAGGAGCTGTGTCTCGTCATTGCCATAGAGCTTTTTATGCAGTGCCGGGAGGCGGTACCAGGGTTGCATCTGTTTATCGTGGTGAACATTATGGTACGAAAAATTCAGTACCAAAAGGTTTACCCACGGATACTTCAATGAAAGCACATTTGAAAAGGTATTGCGCTTCTCAAAGGCACCGTCATACTGTTTGACTTCATCGCCGCTGGGTTGGTCCAGGGTCTCATACAGATCATAGGTGTGCTGATGAACATCCATAAAACGCATTACGGTCAAAAAGAGCATGTAGGCGATCGGGTAGAGTAGAAGGACCTTAAGCGAGATGTTGGCGAGTACAGCAAAAAATGCGATACGCAGGAGCAGGACGGTGATGATACGTGTACGAAGCGCTTTACGATTCTCTTTGACAAACGGTAATACAAGGATTAATCCATGCATCATGATCTCCAACGCCGGAATATACAACCACTCAAGGATTTGCAACACCTTCAGAAACTTCGGGTACGCAAGCAGCTTCTGACGAAAATCAAACGAAACGATATCGGCTCTATCCATATGGTGACGTACATGTTTATGCTGAACGGCCTTGTAATCACTGTAGGAAGTGCCCGTCAGCCAGAGCAACAGCTCGCCGAAGATCCGGTTGTGGCGGCTCTTTTTAAACAGTGACTCATGGGCGCATTCGTGGATGAAATAGGCTGCGATCACCATGCTGTGCGCGAGCAGCAGTACGCCTGCGGCATTCAACCAGGGTGAATCCGCCAGTATCGCCGCAAACCCAAAGAAATATGTTGCAAACATATAGCCCCACGCCAGGAGGTTGGGGATCAGGGCATCGTCAAATCTAAAGAGCTTTGCGGCAGTTTTCATGGTCTCAGTCGTCCCAGATAACCATCTGAATAGGAGATGGATCGTAGGCGTTACATGGGTTGTTTAACTGTGGGCAGTTCGAGACCAGTACCAGCGTGTCCATCTCTGCTTTCATATCGACGTAGTCACCGGGCTTGGAGATACCGTCGACGATGGCGAGGTGTCCGTCCTCTTCGACCGGAACGTTCATGAAAAAGTTGATGTTATTGGTAAGGTCTCTCGGGTCCATCTCCAACTCGCCTATCTCAAACAGATAGTTGTCACGGCAGCTGTGCATATATTTTGTGTCGTGAGAATAGCGTACCGTGTTGCTTTCCGCGCTGCAGTGGCCGCCCAGCGTGTCGTGGTTGCCGCAGGTGTCTGCGGTAATTTCCATCATGACATTGTCATCCGTAGAGATGAGCTTCGTACCGGTTGTCACAAAAATGCTTCCCTGCTCTCTGACGGTATCGTTGGCAGAGTAGCGCTCTTCATGATCGTTGGCATTGTAAAAAAGGGTATCGACTGCCTGACACCCTTTAAGATCGATGATACGCAGCGTCTGTCCTTTTTTGACGACATAGCTCCAAGGCACACCGGCGGCGATTTTTTCGTTATAGATTGCTGTTGAAATATCTTTACTCATCATTGTCTCCTTAGGCAAAATAGCGTGCGTTGTTGATGAAAGCACGCGTCGCTTGTGGGCTGAAGTTCTTGCAGAGATCATCCTCTGTAACCGGGGCTGCCTTATGCAGTGTCAGCTGAACATCACTCGGGTTGTATGGACCCTCTTCCATAACATGCGGTGTGTTTGAGAGCACAAGAAGTACGTTCATCTCGGCGCGCAGTTCGATATAGCTCTCGGGTTGGGCACGTTTAGGGGAGAGCTCAAGCTTGCTTCCCTCTTTGACGTCCACTTTTCTAAAGAAGTTGATAGCAGGGATCATGTCACGTTTACCCATGCCGTACTTGCCCAGTTCGACAAGAAAGTTTTCGCGGTCGCTTTTGTAGTAACGGTTGCGGATGTGCTCGAAGTCACCTTCGCCGAAACGCTCTTTGACAATACGGGGATTGCTTATCCCGGCAATCGCATCAAAAAGTCCCTCAGTCGTATCTTCGGTGATCGAAAAAAGCACGCGGCCGAGTTCCGAATAGAGCACTCTTCCTTTGCCGAAAAAGGCGTTGTACTGGATCTTTACCGTATCGGCCGAGTTGAAACGTTCCGCCGTGTTGTCGGCATTGTAAAACATGGCCGAAAGAGAGCCCAGACCATCTTTTGTCGTGATACGCAGTTTGTCGCCGCGCTTGATGATCTTCGACCAGCGGGCACCGCCGGGAAGAAGTTCGTCAAGAATGATGTCTTCGCTCTTCAAATTTTTATGTGTTGTTATCATTGTTTCTCCTTCATGGTTGTTTCGGGCCGTCCCGGTCGTTATGATGCCGCAAGTCGTCCAACGGCACTGGAAGAGATGATCTTCCCGGTGTTATTCAGATCTTTACGGTTTTGTCGATCTCATCGAGTATCGATTTCTGTGTCTGTCCGACGGGAATATCGAAGGTGATGCGTGCACCGTAGGCGTTGGGCGCCTGCGGGTCATGGCGGACCTTGTCGAAGACCAGCAGACGGGTTCCGAGGTAGAAGCCCTCGTGGAGGTCGTGGGTGACCATGACCACCGTAAGATTGTTTTTCTTCCACAGATCGAGGATCAGCGCATGCATATCAGCGCGGATGCCCGGGTCGAGCGCCCCGAAGGGTTCGTCGAGCAGCAGGATCTTCGGCTTTTTTACCAGGGCCTGGGCGATAGAGAGACGCTGCTGCATCCCGCCCGAAAGCGCGCTTGGATACTTCTCTGCCGAATCGGTAAGACCGACTGCTTCGAGCATCTCCATGGCACGTTCTTTGGCCGCTTTGCGTTTTTTGCCGAAGAGCTTGCCGAGAAAGCGTGACTCTTCGAACTCGATGCCGAGCATGACGTTGTTCAGGACGCTCAGGTGTTCAAAGACCGAGTAGCGCTGAAAGACGATGCCGCGGTCGACGCCCGGTTCGCTCGGAAACGGTTCGCCGTCAAGCAGGAAGGTACCGCGTGAGGGTGCCTCCTGCCCAAGCAGCATCTTCAAGAAGGTGGTCTTGCCGCAGCCCGAAGGGCCGACCAGCGTACAGAACTCACCGGCTTCGATGTTGAGCGTCAGATTCTCGAGCACGACATTGCCTGCGTACTCTTTCCAGAGGTGTTTAATGGTTACGAGGCTCATGAACGCTCCTTTCCGGCATCATACCAAGGGAAGACCTTGTAGGTAAACTTCTTGAGCAGGTAGTCGAACAAGAAGGCGAGGAAGGTGATCCAGGCCACATACGGCAGGATCACATCCATCGACAGGTAACGGCGTACCAGGAAGATCCGGTAACCCAGACCCTCAGTGGCCGCGATCGCTTCGGCTGAGATGAGGAAGATCCATGCCGTTCCCAGTGTCAGGCGCACGGCGTCAAATAGACGCGGAAGGACCTGCGGCAAGACGACACGGACGACGATGGTCCATGTCGAAGCGCCGAGAGTCTGCGCTTTGATAAGCTGCTCGGCAGGGATCTCCGAAACACGCTGCTGCAGATCGCGGACGATCAGCGGGGTAACACCGATAACGATCAGTGCTACTTTAGCCAGCTCACCCATGCCGATAACAATGAATAAGATGGGCAAAACAGCCATTGGCGGCACCATGGAAAAGGCCGCTACGAAAGGCGATAGCCCCGCACGCACGAAGGGGATAAGTCCCAGAGGGATCCCCATAAGCAGTGCCAGAACGGCACTGATAAGAACCCCAAGACCCAGGCGTTTGAGTGAGGCGACCGTGTCTTCGACAAAGAGGACCTCGCCCGTACGCTTGCTTGGCGTAAAGGCCATACGGTCGACGGCCTCCACAAAGCTTGACATGGAGGGCAGCAGCTTGTCGTTCGCATTCTCGGCCAATCGCGCGTCAGACGCAATGAGATAGAAGAGAATGAGGACGAAGAACGGCAGCAATCCCAGAAAAAGAGCCGTCGCTTTGGACGGTCTGAGGTTCATGAATCGTTTCATAGGAGTACCTTAGAGTTTCCCGTCCGCAGCCATTTTGACATAGGTGTCGGTGAAACGCAGTTTGATGTTCTTGGTGTCGCCGAAGGTCTTGCCGCCCGGGAACTCCATTCCGATGAATTCCGCACTCGGTGCGCCTTCGCCTAGGATACCGTGATCGAACGAGAACTCGCTGACTTTTTTCATGGTCTTAGGCAGTGCTGCACTGTCGGCAAACTTAACCGCTTCGCTTGGATCGTAGAACATCATTGTCGAATCCAGCTGGCTTTTGTACCCTTTAAGGTCAGTTCCGGAAGCCTGTGCCATGAACTCGAGGGCTTTTGTGTCGCCTTTTTTCATCATCGCCATCACTTCGAACCAGGCGCCTGTCAACGCTTTCGCCAGTTTCGGGTTGTCTTTTAGTGTTTCTGTGTTGATGACCAGCATGTCGATGATCTCTCCCGGGATCTCTTTGGAATCGAAAACGATGTGAGCATTTTTGTAGTTGCTGGTGATCTCGCTGAGCTGTGGATTCCATGTCGTTACTGCTGTTACATCTTTAGATGAGAAGGCTGCTACGATATCGGCATCGGAGGTGTTGACGACCTTGACATCGCGCTCGCTCAGACCGACAGATTCAAGACCGCGTGCAAGAAGGTAGTGCGATACTGAAAGTTCGACGAGGTTGACGCTCTGGCCTTTGATATCCGAAAGTTTCGTCTTGTCTTTAAGGATGATGGCGTCGTTGCCGTTGGAGAAATCGCCCATGATGACCGCCGTCGAGTCGACGCCGCCCGCAGCCGGGATGGTCAGTGCGTCCATGTTGGTCATCAGACAACCGTCAAACTTGCCAGCCGTGTACTGGTTGATCGATTCGATGTAGTCGTTGACCTGGACCAGGTCGATCTCAATGCCGTACTTTTTGGCCCACTTGTCAATGATCCCTTTTTGCTGGGCATAATCCCAGGGCATCCAGCCGACATAGATGGTCCATGATACCTGGAACTTCTCTTTGACGTCGGCCATAAGCGACGAGGCGCCTAGACTCATGACCAACGATGTGGCAACTAGCAGTTTGGATGTGGATGTGAAGAGAGATTTCATTAGAAACTCCTGAGTAGGTTTGGTTTAAACACGCCAAGAGGCCGAAAACCTCCCGGGCTTTTATCCCTCCGTGTAACCTCTACTCAAGAGGTTGACGGCTCTCGGACCAGACACAGATCGCTCTGCCGGAACCCTAGCCGTCTATTAGACAATATGAGGTTTTTAGGCCTCATGACATGTTTTCTAAGCACTATTGTACCAGAGGGTGAGGAAGCGGTGTTCAATTAGATGGTTAAAAAATAGACAATTCTGTTCAAAATGTAAAAAAGCGCATTTTTTTATGAAAGTCTGAGGATTGTTTCCGGGTTATCAGGGTTCGCTGTTTGTTGATCGGGAAGATCTTCTACTCGCACTGCACATTGTTTCTTTCGAACTCTTTTGCACGATAGAGCGCCTTGTCGATACGTGCAAAAAGGGAGTCGACACTGTCCTCTTCGTGGTAGGCTGTCACCCCGAAACTGCAGGTAAGGCTGATGCCGCCGTTGAAGCGACTCTCTTCGACAGTCGTACGAAGCTCTTCGGCGATGAGAGCGGCCTGCTGGCGCGTCGTGTTGGGCAGGATAATGACGAACTCCTCGCCGCCCCATCGGGAGACAAGGTCGGAGTCGCGCAGGTCCTTCTGCAGCGCAAGGGCAATCTCGCGCAGGACGGTATCACCGGCCTGGTGGCCGTAGCGGTCGTTTACCTCTTTGAAGAAGTCGACGTCGACCATGATCAGCGCGAGCGGACGGCTGTAGCGTTTTGCCCGACTGAGCTCTTTATGCAGCATCTCCTCGAACATATGGCGGCTGTAGACCGAGGTCAGCCGGTCATGGCTGGCAATATGGCTGATCTCTTCAAGCTGGTGCTGCAGTGTTTTATTGAGCTTCTGGAGTTCGAGGGTGCGCTCTTCTACAAGGTTTTTGAGGGTGGCTTTATCGTGGCGCAGCAGTTCATTCTGGCGGTAGAGCTCATCCTGTGCCGTTTTGGCGGCGTGGATGTCAAGATGGGCGCCGATCATTCTCGCCACCTTGCCCTCAGGCGTGCGTTCGACGATCTGCGCGACGTCCTCGATCCACAGATAGCTGCCGTCGGCACATCTGCAGCGGTATTCGATGCGGTACTTTTCGCTCTTTCCGTTGAGGTAGGCTTCAAAATGGTCCATTACCCTGGAGTAATCGTCGGGGTGGATCACGTTTTCCCAGGTAAAGACATCCCTGTCGAAGCAGTCCACGTCATACCCCAGCATGCGGTACCAGCCGGGACTGCGTTCGACGTGCCCGCTCAGGGCATTCCAGTCCCACAGCCCCTCACGGATAATATCAAGAACATAGCTAAGTGTCTTTTCTGATTCGTTAAGAGTGTTATGGGAATATCGTCTATTCATGGGTCTTCTCGATTTGGGCGTTTATATCGGCCTGGCTATATAGATAACATCCATTATACTCAAATTAAATAACTGCATGGAGCGGAGATAAGTGTCTTTATCGATTATAGATAGAAGAGGGATTGTCAGTCGAAAGAAGCCGGGGAAGACCCGGCAGGGGAAGATGCAAAAGAAAAAGGGGTGATCAGACTGCGCCAAAAAGCACCTTGCCTTCAGCCTTTTGAAGCGCTTTGATCTCTTCATAGCTTTTGACGCTAATACGAAGCGGTGTTCTTTTGATCTCGTCGTAAACCGTATCGATCTTCTCTTCTGCGGAGGCCTTCTTAAGGTCGCCTTTGGAGAGGTCGGCGTAATCGAGAAGTTCGTTCCATACCGAGCTCTCATCGAGCGCAAACATGTTGAAAGTAAACCCTTCATATTCAACTTTCCCGTTTGCGTCCAGGTCAGTGACAAAGATCAGGTAGAGACCGTCCGGTGAGAGTACCTCTTTATAACGCTCGACGAACGGTTCGAAAAAGTCAAGTGTCTCAAGTTCGCATGCGATGAAGTCGATTTTGTCGCTGTTGCTGACAAGGATCATCTGTGTAGCTGTTGCTTTCGGAGGGAGCTGTCTGTCTGCTGACATGACTTTGCCCGGCGTGATAATAAGGCTGCCGCGGTAGCCGTAGTCGTATTTGTCAGTTTTAGCGTTGAATGATGCCTGCCATTGCAAGCTGTTGTTGTAGATGAAGTCCTGTACTGTTGACATGAGTGGGTAGTTCCTTTTTTTGGTTTCACAATAGCATGCAATTTCGGTTCCATGCCCTCTCATTTGCGGACTTGCAATCGTTCGAAAAAGAGACTAAACTGGGTAGGCTGTTTTATACGAAAAGGAGGGCCAATGCAATCGATCCGCTTTTTTACCGCTCTTCGCGACGATGCACAGGACGCCATCGAACATATCGGTTCCGTCGATATTCTTGTCGGGATCCCCGCCTTCTGTTCGATGGAGTCGGTCGAGCATGTCACCCGCACCATTATTGCGGGGCTGGAAAAATACTACCCCGACAAAAAATCCCTCGTCTTCATCGCCGACGGCGGTTCGACAGACGATACGCGCGAGGCCGCGTCGAGGGTGGTCGCCAATGATTACAATGTCCAGGTGCTCGTGAGTATCTACCGGGGAATCGCAGGAAAAGGTTCCGCCGTGCGGGCGATCTTCGAGGCGGCCAAGTTCCTCAAGGCCCAACAGATTGCTCTTTTTGATTCCGACCTGAAATCGATCAGGCCCGAATGGGTCAGAAACGTCATCGAACCGGTGATGGAGGGGTATGACTTTGTCGCTCCCGACTACCTGCGCCACAAATTCGACGGCACCATCACCAATACCATCGCCTACAACTTGACACGCGCCCTCTATGGCTACAATGTGCGCCAGCCAATCGGCGGGGATTTCGGCATCTCCTCCTCACTGTTGAACCGCTATCTGCAGGAAGATATCTGGGAGACGGACATCGCCCGCTTCGGGATCGATATCTGGCTGACCACCCTGGCACTGGTGTCGGGTTCGCGCGTCTGCCAGACGCGTCTGGGTGTGAAGATCCACGGCGAGAAGGACCCGGCTGCGGACCTCGGCCCCATGTTCCGCCAGGTGGTGGGGACCATCTTTGCCTTGATGGAGTTCTATGAGGAGCACTGGAAAAAGAGCGGCGAAAGCCGGGAGGTGGAGTTCTATGGAAAACTTCCCGAGGAGGAACCGCCGGAGCTTACCATTGACAGCGTGGCACTGATCGAATACTTCAAACTGGGGTACGCCAATTTCAATACCCTCTGGAAGGAGCATATCGACGCTGAGGACTTTGCTGTCATTACCGAGCTGGCTTCGTATCAGGTAAACGGCCCCTTCCTTATGCCCACCGGGACCTGGGTGCGGATCGTCTACCGTTACGCGATTCTCTTCCACAACACCGAGCGGCAGCGTTTCAAGATACTCAACACGATGATCCCCCTCTATTACGCCAGGGTGGCTTCTCTGGTACAGACCCTCTCGGAAAAAAACTCCCGGGAGGCCGAAGCCTTTTACGAAGAGCAGGCGCAAGCGTTTGAGCGGGAGAAAAAGATATTGATCGACAACTGGAACAGCGAAGGGAAGAGCCCCGGCAGCGGTTCGCTCAAGGAATACCTGACGCGAATCTGGCACTAGGGCCAAAGCCCACAGTCGCTGCGGCGTTTTTTGCGTATAGTTGAAAGAGAGGAGGCCTGCATGCACCCGGAAAAAGTGAGACGCGAGACGACTGTTGTACTGACAGATCTTCCCAATATCGGTCCGGCGATGGCGAAAGATCTGCGCCGCATCGGGATCGAAAAACCGCAGCAGCTTGTCGGGTGCGATGCGTCGGAACTGTATGTAAAGTTGTGCGAGACGACAGGCAGCCGTCAGGATCCCTGCGTTCTCGATACGCTGATGTCAATTGTCGATTTTATGAACGGCGGGGAGCCGAAGGTGTGGTGGGCCTACACCTCTGAACGGAAGCGGCTACAAGGTGAGAACCGTTAAAAAAAGCCAATTGCTAGGCTTTTATAGGTTCGGAACCAAAGTCGATGTGCGTTGTGAACTTGCAATAGGCAGTTACTGTCACAGATTCAACCTTTCTTCTCTGTCGCACCAGCGAAGAAATCTTGAGGGAAAGAAGAGAGGCGCTCTATTTCTTCTGTGCGTATCAATTTGTATGCTGAAGGTGAAGCTTTTTTAAATGTATGACATCTCTTGGCAATGGCTGCGTCCTGGTACAGTGGATGATGCCGAGGGGTTTTGTGGCTCCAAGTATAAGATACATTTGAAAGTGACTAAACCCGCCTTTGCACTTTCTTCTTTACCGTTAGCTTTCTGCTTTCAGAGAAACATTTTACTGCGCAAAAGCGGTACCCTTGTTTTGTGCAGGCAAAAAAGAAAACTGACAACACTACTATTTAAACCTAATTCAAAAAGTCGTGAGCTTGCAAAACGTTCAAATTGTCGCTGATTCAACCTTTCTTCTCTGTCGCGCCAGAGCAGAAATCTTGAGGGAAAGAAGAGAGGCGCTCTATTTCTTCTGTGCGCATCAACCGTCTCTCTAAAGTTGACACTTTTTTAAAGCAGTTCGTCGGTTGAAGCAGTTGCTCTTTTATACGTCATGACATTAATTTCGGTAGCAATGATGTACTGATCTGAATGAAAAAGCCTACATTTTAAGGATGTATGACATCTCGTGACAATGGCAGCGTCTTGGTACAGTTAATGAAGCCGGAAGGTTTCGTGACTCCGAGTATAAGATACATTTTACAGTGACTAAACCCGCCTTTGCACTTTCTTTTTTTCGTTAGTTTCTTTCTTTGTGCAAGCAAAGAAAAAAAGTGACACCCTACTATCAAATCCAATTTAAAAAATAGTGGACTTGCAAAAGACAGTCAGTGTCACAGATTCAACCTTTCTTCTCTGTCGCGCCAGAGCAGAAATCTTGAGGGAAAGAAGAGAGGCGCTTTTGTTGCCACTGTACGTATCAGCCGGCATCCAAAAGATGGCACTTCATATTTTCGAAAAATAGACAAACAGCGACGCATTGATCTGAATGAAAAAGCCTGCACTTTTATGGATATATAACATCTCCTGACAATAGCTGCGTCTTGGTACAGTGAATGAGGCAGGAGGGTTTCGTGACTCCATATATCGGATACTTTTGAAAGTGACTAAACCCGCCTTTGCACTTTCTTTTTTTCGTTAGTTTCTTTCTTTGTGCACGACAAGGTGAATTGCGTAGCAAGAGAGGATGCCCTGGGGTGCAAAGAAAAAAAGTGACACCCTACTATCAAATCCAATTTAAAAAATAGTGGACTTGCAATAGGCAGTCAGTGTCACAGATTCAACCTTTCTTCTCTGTCGCGCCAGAGCAGAAATCTTGAGGAAAAGAAGAGAGGCGCTTTATACTTCTGTACGTATCAACATTCCGGCTAAAGATGATGCTTTGACCGTCTCGTAAAGCCAGTGGCTAAAAAGCTGCGTCGAACCCAAGCAAAAAAGAGTTTTCCTGGCTCAAATGGCCTGTGTAATATACCCCGCTTTGCGCTTTTGTGCCTAGAAAGTCCGCATTGATTTCGATCACCCCTTTGACGTTGCGCATAAAATAGTAGGAAGCATTAAACGTCAGACTGTTCATGTCAATGCCTTCATACACCGTATCGCTGTCAGCAAGATCATGGGCGTTGGTGTAGTTGTAGAGCAGCGAGTAGCTCCAGTGTCTTCCCGGCACATAATCGAGACCGACAAAACCGCCAAACCACCTGTATTTGGTGTTTTGATCAATAAAACCGTCCCATTGGTTCCACAGGATCTGCCCAAACCAGTAGATGTCACCTGCGAAGTCACCCGAGAGATCGATACCGGCGATCTGTTTATCGGTATTGCGGGTGCCGGCCTCTGTTCCGGCAGGACCTGCCGCATTTTTCTGCGAACCGTTGTAATAAAACAATCCTGTTGAAACGGGCCCAAGATCGGTGCCGATTCTGGCAAAGAGAGCCTTTGCGTTGTTGTTGTCAAACAGACGGTCCGGACGGCGGTAACCCGGACTGTTGATCGAGACGTTTTCGGTGATGCCGTTGCCGTTTACAATTCCCACTCCGACACCGATCGGCCCCAGCTTCTTTGAAAACAGAGCACCCCGTTCATAGGTGATTCCCGCCATACGGTAGACCATATAGTCCTGAAAGGTCAACCGCGTCTCTCTGGGGAACATCAGATCAGAGACCTGGAACTGGCCGAGCATCATGCTGATGCCGCTGCCGAAGAGGTCGTCATAGGAGAACCAGGCATCCTCAACAAGTACCTCCCCGTTGCCGCCTTTTTCGGCATAGATCGCATAAAAATAATAGGAGATGTTTTCAGAGAGCGGCGCGCTTGAGAGCATTTTTATCAGATAAGGTGCCTGAAAATCGGTATCTGCGGTGGTTTTTGTACCATCAACGACATCAACCGCTTCGCTGTCGCGTGCCTGGACAAACCCCTGGAGCCGGAAAGCGATAGGCACGGTGTCCGGAAGTGCGAGCTGTTCGTCACCCGCATTAAGGGTGTTCTCCCGCCAGTTCGGCAACCGATAATTATTGGCCATAAACTCCTTGCCGAAGGAGTTAAGCTTCGGGAAAGCGGAATGGCATACCGTGCAGCTCAGATTGTACTTGCGTGCAAACATCGGCGCGGCCCATAACTCAAGACTGAAAAACGAAATGAGACCAAGAACGACAATAAGCCTTATCAACATACGGTTCGCTTCAATTTTCATAATATACCTCCATTTGGAACTGTATCAGGTGCAGCTGCACCCACTGATAATGAAAATCCGGAAATCCAACTAATAATAAAGGCTACTACAGTATCACTTCAAATATTCTTTTTTGGTATATTTAGTTTTATATTATAGTATGCAGTTATAATTCAAATGTAAAGTCCACGGCATGAAAATAGGCGTAGACGCTTATTTTGAAAGAGTTGCACAGAGTATTGAACTGGTTTAAAACCCAGTTGTAAACATGCAAAAGGCAGTCAATGTCGCAGATTCAACCTTTCTTCTCTGTCGCGCCAGAGATGAAACCCGTAAAGCAAAAGCCAACTGCCCTAAAGAAACATCGCTGCGCGAGCGGTACCCTTGCTTTGGTTTTTGTAGGGTTGGAAACAGAGTCGATGTACGCAGTACCGACGCCGTAGACTATTGAGGGAAAGAAGAGAGGCGCTTTATACTTCTGTACGTATCAACATTCCGGCTAAAGATGAGACTTATTGAAAAGCAGTGCGTTAATTGAAGCAGTTCATATTTTCTACGTCAGAACAGTGATTCCGGCAGCGGTGACGATTGATCTGGATAAAAAAACTGACGCTTTTAGGGAAGCATGAGATCTCTTGACAATAGTTGCATCTTGGTACAGTGAATGAAGCCGGAGGGGTTTCGTGACTCGGAGTATAAGATACATTTGAAAGTGACTAAACCCGTCTTTGTCCTTTTCTTTTTTGGTTACTTTTTCTTTTCAGAGAAACATTTTGCTGCGCAAAAGCGGTATCCTTGTTTTGGACAGGCAAACGAAAAAAGTAACATCCTACTATCAAATCTAATTTAAACAAAATCATAAACTTGCAAAACGTTCAAATTGTCACAGATTCAACCTTTCTTCTCTGTCGCGCCAGAGCAGAAATCTTGAGGGAAAGAAGAGAGGCTCTCTATTTCTTCTGTACGCATCAACCGTCTTTCTAAAGTTGACACTTTTTTAAAGCAGTTCGTCGGTTGAAGCAGTTGTTCTTTTATACGTCATGACATTAATTTCGGTAGCAATGATGTACTGATCTGAATGAAAAAGCTTGCGCTTTTAATGAAGTATGGCATCTCTTGACAATGGCAGCGTCTTGGTACAGTGAATGAAGCCGGAGGGGTTTTGTGACTCCGAGTATAAGATACATCTGACAGTGACTAAACCCGCCTTTGCACTTTCTTTTTTTCGTTAGTTTCTTTCTTTGTGCAAGCAAAGAAAAAAAGTAACATCCTACTATCAAATCCAATTTAAACAAAATCATAAACTTGCAAAACGTTCAAATCGTCGCAGATTCAACCTTTCTTCTCTGTCGCGCCAGAGCAGAAATCTTGAGGGAAAGAAGAGAGGCGCTTTTGTTGCCACTGTACGTATCAGCCGGCATCCTAAAGATGGCACTGTATATTTTCGAAAAATAGACAAACAGCGACGCATTGATCTGAATGAAAAAGCTTGCGCTTTTAAGGATGTATGACATCTCTTGGCAATTGCTGCGTCTTGGTACAGTGGATGATGCCGGAAGGTTTCGTGACTCCATATATCGGATACTTTTGAAAGTGACTAAACCCGCTTTTGCACTTTCTTTTTTTCGTTAGTTTCTTTCTTTGTGCAAGCAAAGAAAAAAAGTGACAATACTACTATCGAAAGACATTTCAAAGAAGTAACAGACATTCCTGACTTCGCTCTTTCCTTTTTACGCCGCAAAAAAGGAAACGAAAAAGCTCTCGAAAAGGCTTCGAGGTCGACAGGCTGTCGACTACCTTCCTTACACTCTCTTCTTCACTAAAAACTGCCGCACCGATGCTTCACATAACGGTTATTAAAAACTTTATCCAAAAAAACGTGCCTTCTGGCACCTTTCTTTTGGCATATCGTCGGCTAAAAAACGCAAAGCAGTTTGCCTTTTTCTTAACGCCTTTGGCACTCGCTAGGCTCAGACAGAGTGACTTTCTTAGCGCGAAAAAGAGAGTTCCAGTCAGCTCTGCAGATTTTTCGAAAAAGAGCCAAACGGTAACGCATTATTTTCGGTCTAAAAGCTGTCGCTTTTCAATGCGGCTTGGCCTCATTGTGTCGAACTCTCAGTTCTCAGGACGATTCGAGATTGCTTAGAAATATGTAAAAGACGAGTTATTAGAGGCGGAAGATTATTCCCCGCCGAAAACACCGAAAGGCTCTTCGTCGCCGACGGAAGCCGGATCGATCTTGATAGCGTCGACTATGTAGTTGTCGCGGTGCTGTGGCGGGAGGCGGGGGACCAGCCTTTCGAGGGCCTGCGCTTCATTTTTTGCATCGACGCGGAACGTGCTTTTTTTGCTGCCGTCTATACGGATATCGATGAGGTAGTGCATGGTATCTCCCGGTTCAGAAGGGTGCTCTGCAGGTTGGAGTCGAGCAGGTAGAGTCTGCCGTAGCAGTCGAAGTACTGCATGTAATAGGCTTTGTGAACGTTTCTGCCGCTCTGGAGTGCGTATCGCCCGAAGTTGGTGATGATGTCACGGTCAGTGATGTCGAGGACGGTGACGCGGCGGATCAGGGCGTCGTTGTCACCTTGCAGCGCAGAGAGCTTTTTGCGGCGGTTATGGACCCAGAGCAGCTCGCTTTGAAGCGGGAGTTCTCTTGCCCTGTCGGCACTCCACTCCCGAATAGCACCGAGGGCCGAGAGCTCCTCGTCCGTGATATTGCGGTAGGGGCGCATCAGCCGATTTCGTTGGTATAGGCGTAGGTCGAAGAGATGGAGCGCAGACGCTCGGCTGCTTTGGTAAAGGCATCGATAACGTAGTCGATCTCCTCTTCGGTGGTGAAACGCGAAAGGCTCAGACGCATCGCCGTATGGGCAAGCTCGGGGTCTTCGCCGATGGCGCTCATGACCGGGTTGGCATGCAGCGACTCCGACGCACAGGCACTTCCGGTGGACGCGGCGATGCCGGCACGGTTAAGGTCCCAGAGCATCGCTTCGCCCTCGATACCGCGAAGCGAGATGAGGATGGTATTCGGCGTGCGATGGTCACGGTTTCCGACGACGATCGTGTCGGGTATCTTTGAAAGGGCATCTTCAAGTTTGTCACGCAGTCTGCGCACATCGCTGTTCATCTTCTCGACGTGGCCTGTCGCCTGTTTCATCGCCAGACCCATGCCGACGATGTAGGCGACGTTGAGGGTCCCGGCACGTTTGCCGCCCATCTGCTCGCCCCCGTGAAGAAGGTTTGGAAGGGTCTTGCCTTTTTTGACATAGAGTCCGCCGATCCCTTTCGGACCGTGGAATTTGTGGGCTGAAAAGGTCAGGTAGTCCACGTCGACCTTGGTCAGGTCAACCGGGACCTTGCCGATGGCCTGTACGGCGTCGGTGTGGAAAAGGATCCCTTTCTCTTTTGCGAAGGCTGCGACCTCTTCGACCGGGAAGATCATTCCGGTCTCATTGTTCGCCCACATCATCGAGATAAGAACAGTCTTGTCCGTGACGGCTGCTTTCATCGCTTCTGCGGAGATGCCGCCGTTTTCGTCGACATCGACATAGGTGACGTCGACGCCGAAGTCGCTGAGGAACATCAGGGTCTCAAGGATGGCCGGATGCTCCACCGAGGAGGTGACGATGTGGTTCTTCTCGGGATTTGGAAGAATATGTTTGAAAAAGATCCCCTTGAGCACCGCATTGTTGCTCTCGGTGGCGCAGGAGGTGATCAGGATGTCGTCCGCGTCAGGCACATTGAGGGCGTCATACATCTCGCCCATCGCGCGGTTGAGGTGGGGGCGAACTTCCATACCGTACTGGTGCAGCGAGTTCGGGTTACCGTAGAGCTCTTCGAAAAACGGCTGCATTTTGACTTTGACCAAAGGGTCTATCTTTGTGGTGGCATTGTTATCTAAGTAGACGCGCATTGTTATTTCTCCTTTTTGATACGTCAAAGGAGCAGAAGCCCCTTTGACTACGTTAACACTCTGTTTCACTCGGCGTGAAGCCCGCACGCAGCTAAACCGCGTTTGAAACAGACTCCGCCAGATTGCCTGTTTGTACTGTTAGCCATTTTCGGAGCTGGCAGTACTCTCCTCTTTTTTATAGGTGAAAATAGGTTGCTGGGCAGGGTCGGCTACGACCGCTTCGGTGATTGTGACGCTTTCGAGGTTCTCTTTGGAAGGGCATGAGAACTGCAGCGGCAGCATCGCCTCTTCGATGATGCCGCGCAGACCGCGTGCACCGACGCCCTTGTCGATCGCCTCTTTGGCAATGGCTTCAAGGGCCTTCTCTTCAAAGTTCAGCGTGATACCGTCCATCTCAAAGAGGGCCTGGAACTGTTTGATCAGCGCATTGTCCGGCTCTTGAAGTATCTGGACCATCTGCTCCATGGTCAGTTCACGCAGCTGGGCGATGACGGGGATACGCCCGATGAACTCGGGGATGATGCCGTAGTGTACCAGTGCCTTCTGATCGACTTTGAACTCTTTCATCGAGGCATTCTGAACAGATTTGAAACCGACCTTGTTGCTCTTTTTGGTATGGATGTCGGGAACAAGACCGACAAAGGCCCCGCCGCAGACAAAAAGGATGTGGGTGGTGTCGATGAGCACGGTCTCGGTGGTCGAGTTTTTGCGGCTCCCTTTCACCGGAACGTAGACCTCGGAACCTTCAAGGATCTTCAGCAGCCCCTGCTGAACCCCTTCGCCGGAGACATCGCGGCCCATGGTCGAGGACTCGCTTTTGCGGGCGATCTTGTCGATCTCATCGATATAGATGATGCCGCGCTGTGCCAGTTCGATGTCGTAGTTCGCCGCAGCGAGCAGACGGGAGAGAATGCTCTCGACATCTTCTCCCACATAGCCGGCTTCGGTCAGTGCCGTGGCATCGGCAATGGCGAAAGGGACGTTCATGATCTTGGCCAGAGACTTGGCAAGCAGGGTCTTTCCGCTGCCGGTCGGTCCGAGCAGCAGGATGTTGCTCTTTTCGAGTTCGACACCGTTGAAGAAAGGGTTCTCAATGCGTTTGTAGTGGTTGTAAAGGGCCACCGCCAGTACCTTTTTGGCATCTTCCTGCCCGATGATGTGCTTGTCAAGGAAAGAGACGATCTTCTCAGGCTTCGGCAACTGCTCCTGCATCTGGGTACGCTGCTCGTAACGTACCTCTTTTTGCAGGATGTTTGAACAGGTGGCAACACATTCGTTACAGATATGGGTGGTCTCTGAAGAGAACATCTTTTTGACTTCGCTCTGTTTGCGTCCGCAGAACGAACAGACTTTTTCCTGGCTCATTACACATCCTTCTTTGTTATGGTTTCCAAGACTTTGTCGGCCAGTCCGAACTTGATCGCCTGGTCCGCTTCGAAATAGTTGTCGCGGTCGCTCTCTTTTTCAATCGTCTTGACATGTTTGCCTGTCGCTTTTGAAAGGATCTTGTAGAGTCGTTTTTTGAGATTGAGAATGTGCTTGGCCTGGATCTCGATGTCGCTTGCCTGACCGGACGTTCCGCCGAGCGGCTGGTGAATCATCACCTCCGCATTGGGCATGATGTAACGGTGTCCCTGCTCTCCGCAGGAGAAGAGGACCGCGGCCATTGAAGCGACCATCCCCATCGCATAGGTGTGCACCGGGGCGCTGATAAGCTGCATCGTGTCGAGAATGGCAAGTCCCGCCATCACCGAACCGCCCGGCGAACTGATATACATGTGGATCGGCTCACCGGAATCTTCGGCTTCGAGGTAGAGCAGCTGTGAGACGATAACACCCATCATATGGTCATCGATCGGTTCCGTGATCATCAGGACACGGTCTCCCATCAGTTTGGAGAAGAGGTCGAAGTAGCGTTCGCCTCTTGGGGAGCGGTCTTTTACGGTTGGTATATATGGCATGAAAATCCTTTACGCTAATTTTGAACGCATTTCGAGCAGAGCCCGATATGCTGCGCTGGCCGCTGTGGCACTAAAGCTACACCCTTCGGGTGAGAGATACAATGGGTTTTTAGATAAAGGCATTTGTGAACTCTTCCAGCGACATGTCAAGCACTTCGAGGTTGTGTTTCTCGATGAACTTCTTCTCTTTCTTGCTCAGCGCCTTGTCGGTGATGACATAGCCGCCTTCGAGATACATGGTGAGCTCATTCGCCACCATGCGGTCGGTGTCGCGATCAAACGAGGTCCCCAGAAAGAGGTACTTTTTGGTCTTACGGTAGCTCTTGATCACCGGCGGCATGGCAAACCCGCCCATCGCTTCGGTCAGCCAGTCGACATAGTCGGCGTCCGAGATGACGAAAGTCGGCTCGGGAAGGGTCGAGCCCATCGGTTTGAAAAGGATCTTCTTGGCATCATCGAGTGCCTCCTCTTCGACCAGAAAATATTTTTTGTTCTCTACATCATATTCGTAGAGTTCAAAACGGTCTTTCTCGGCCGTGATACGCGACTTGCCGAGGATCAGGCAGTGCGGCTCGAATGCGAGCAGCTCCTGGAGCTTGGGGTCGCGGTTCGTGTCGATGATGTAACGCGGCATCATGTTGAGAACGGCTTTGTGCAGCGGTGTCGGTGCGTACTCTTTTGTGTAGACGTGATTGACAAGCTGTCTGAGATAGTCCACTCCGCGGCGCTCTTCAAGGTGCATAGCGGCGCGTGAATACTCAAACATCAGGCGCTGGCTCATCGGACGGCCGTTGTTCAGGGTCAGGATCATCGAGTCCGAATCAAAGGGCATCTGCTCGCCCTCTTTGGTCTTCGTGCCTTCAAAAATACCCAGTCCGAAGTAGGGTACGGTGGTCTGGTTACGCAGCTCTTTTTTTATGGTCTCAATTATGTCGCTCATTAGTGGCATCCTTTTCCGGTATAGCAGACTTGGGCTGCTGCGATCTTGCGCATCAGTGTGTCGGCTCTGAATTTGTCGTGCAGGTTGTTGGTGAACTCATCGTAGAAGATGGCCCCGTCTTTGGAGATGAGGATAATGGCTTTGGTCAGCTCGCCGCCGCAGGGATCACCCTCGAGTCGGACACCGTAAAAGTCACCGAACTCCTCCTTGTTGTCGATGAAAAAACCGAAGCTATCAAGTTTCGGATCCTCATGGGTCTCGTTGGCGACGACAAGCGCCGCCGTCACTTCGTATTCACCCCCTTTGGGGAGCATCGCATCGATCTCTCTGAGCTCTTCTTTAAAGGCATCGTCAATAAAAGGGGCGGTGACGATGAGCTGGGTCTTGCCGTTGTGGCCGCCGATGATGTGTTCCTTGCCGTCGCTGCCTTTGAGTTTGACCTCTTCAGAAGCGTAGCCGACGTCGAGGGGAAGATCCTCAAGACGCATGGTGAATGTGTTTAAATGTACTTGCAAACGAGGCTCCTATTAGAAAGTTTTTTACAGCACTATCGATGCTATTGATGATAGGCGGGATCTTGAACACCTTGACCCCACCCTTGTTGAGCGCGCGGGAGGTGTTATCGCAGTAGTGGTCGGCAAGCAGATAACTGCAGCCGCCGATCGCTTCGAGCAGGGCATAATGTTCGAAAATATGGTTCATGTTCTCGCACTGTTGCGTGTCACATCCGCAGGTGATCTGATTCTCTTCGAACCCGCCGTCATTGATAGCGCTCCACGGATTGTCGACAACAGCGAAAAGACCGAAGGTAAGGTGCGAGCGGTCCCCTTCTATACTATAGATAGCAAATTTCGGCGCGGTAAACGGATTACGGTGATAAAAGGTGGACGTATCGTTTAAGGGGACCGCGATCTTCATAAGACTCTGCCTTTCAGCCCGGCACACGGACTATTTATTGAGGCATTCTGCATATTGCGTTCTAGCGACAAACGGGAATGTCAAGGAGAAGGCGGACAAAAGAAGAGGGGCAATTGCAAAAATTGACAAAATTGTCGCTGTTGGTTTGCGCGATAGTAAGAAGTGAAGGCAAAAGCACTGGAATGCTACTTGCATTTGGGAGGACGAGATAATGATTATAGCTACATGATGCGAGATCATTTGAATTCCAAAAACATAAAAGGGCAGCTCTTTATAGAGGTGCCCTAACGATCTGCATTAATCACTCTGTACTTGAGAGAGGCCGGCTTTTCGCGAAAGCGAAAGCGGGGGGATTTTATATCTTTAAAAGTGATTTAAAGTAGATAAATTATAAGGAGCTAAAATGAGCTGTAGTTCAAGTAATCCTGCTGAAATGGCAATGCCACAGGATATCCAAGACAAGATCCACAACCACCCGTGTTATTCAGAAGGTGCCCACCACCACTATGCACGTATCCATGTCGCGGTAGCACCTGCATGTAATATACAATGTAATTACTGCAACCGCAAATATGACTGTTCCAACGAGAGCCGTCCCGGTGTTACCAGTGAGCGTCTGACACCGGAAGAGTCGGCGAAAAAAGTGATGTACGTCGGCGGTGAAGTCCAGCGTCTGAGCGTACTGGGTATTGCGGGACCGGGCGATGCCCTGGCCAACCCGGAGAAGACCTTCAAGACCTTTGAACTGGTACGTGAAAAAGCGCCGGATCTTAAACTCTGCCTCTCGACTAACGGTCTGGAACTGCCGACCTTTGTCGACGAGATGGTCAAATTCGACATCGACCACGTTACGGTCACTATCAACAGTGTCGATACGACCGGGGAGATCGGCTCACAGATCTACCCGTGGATCTTCTACAACAACAAACGCATCTACGGTAAAGAGGCTGCCAAGATCCTTCTTGAGCGTCAGCTTGAAGGGATGAAGAAGTGTGTCGAAAACGGTATTCTGATCAAGGCGAACTCGGTACTTATTCCGGGGGTCAACGACAAGCACCTGCCTGAAGTCGCCAAGAAACTCAAAGAGATCGGCGTCTTCCTTCACAACATCATGCCGATCCTCTCAGAGCCTGAGTTCGGAACGAAGTTTGCGCTTGACGGTGTGCCGAGTGCGACCGACCAGGAGCAGATGGCCGTACAGGAAGCGTGCGGTATGGATATGAAACTGATGCAGCACTGTCGCCAGTGCCGTGCGGATGCCGTCGGACTGATCGGTGAAGACCGTGGCGGCGAATTTACCAAGGATATCTTCTCTGAGATGTCATTCGATGCGCTTGAAGACCACTACAACATTGCAGCGCGTCAAGAGAGCCAGGCGAAGATCGAAGAGTTCCGCTTCTTCCTCGACCAGGCCAATGAGCGTGTCCGTAAAGAGAAAGCCGATCTCAGCAGTGACGGTCAGACTATCCTTGTTGCGGTCACGACGGCGGGAGAGGGAATGATCAACCAGCACTTCGGTTCGGTCAAAGAGTTCCTGATCTACGAAGCGGGCGACAACGGGATCCGGTTTATCCACCACCGTAAGCTCGACTACGAATATTGTGCGGGACCGGACGGCGGCAATCCGATCGATCCGATCCTCGAAAAACTTAAAGATTGTAAGCTGATCCTCACGGCGAAGATCGGCGGCTGTCCGCAGGACGACCTCAAAAAAGCGGGTCTGATCGCAGACCAGAGCTATGCGTATGAGCCGATCGAGGCATCCGTACTCAAAGCGACCCGCAAGTATTTCAATCTGCCGGAAGAGTTAGAGGCGAATTGATCGTTTGAGCTTCCCCCTTTTGAGGGGAGAAAATAGCGCCGGGTGCATTCGGATTTGAATGACCACGGCAGAAAGGATGATAGATGTTGATCAACGACACGACACTGCGAGACGGGGAACAGGCACCGTACGTAGCATTCAACACCAAAGAGAAACTGGCTATCGCCAAAGGTCTTGCGGCCTGCGGCGCAGATGAACTTGAGATCGGCATTCCCGCTATGGGAGTGCGCGAGCAGGAGGATATCAAAGAGCTGCTCAATTTGGGGCTGAAGACGCGGATGATGACATGGAACCGTGCCAAGATGAGCGATCTTGACGCCTCCCTGGCCTGCGGCGTGACATCGGTCGACCTCTCTATTCCTATCTCCGATATTTTGATAGACGTTAAATTCGGCGGAGACAGAAACGCCATGCTGCGTGACCTTGAGCGTGTTATTCTCACGGCAAAACGCGAAGGGCTTTTTGTCTGCATCGGCGGTGAAGACAGCTCAAGAGGGTCTCTTGCGTTCATTAAAGAGGTGATGACGCTCGGGCAGGAGCTCGGCGCAGACCGCTTTCGTTACTGCGATACTGTCGGGATTATGACACCGACAGAGAGTTATACGCAGATCAAAGCATTGACATCGTTACATCTCCTTCCGATCGAGATGCACACGCACAACGATTTCGGTCTTGCCAACGCCAACGCCCTCAGCGGGCTTGATGCCGGGGCCGTGAGCGTCAACACAACCGTTATAGGGCTGGGTGAACGGGCAGGGAATGCCTCGTTCGAGCAGGTATCGATGGCACTGAAGCATCTTTATGGCCAGGCGCGTCACTTCGATGCGCCCGGGATGCGGACGCTGGTCGATACCGTCGCTCTGGCAGCCGGCGTAAGCCTGGCCCACAACGCCCCGATCATGGGCGACCATATCTTTTCACACGAGAGCGGCGTTCACGCCGACGGCATGATGAAAGACGGCCGTGCCTACGAGCCCTTTGCTGCCGAAGAGGTGGGGTGCGTACGCCAATACCCTATCGGAAAACACTCCGGTACGGGAACGATCTCGTACCATCTCAAACAGCTGGGTATCAGCGCTGAAAAGCATGCCCTCAAAACACTGCTGCCGCGTATCCGCGAGATCGTCACCTCGCGCAAACGGGTGCTTGACGACAGCGAACTTGTCAGCCTCTACAGGGAGAGCCTGTGTTTATAGGATGGCTTAAATTCGCCGACGTCAGCGAACTTGTTTCGATTGCCGATGAGGTGGGCTGGCTGGTCGACGGCTACCATGTCAAACTGATGATGATGCACTCGCCGCACCTCTGTTACGGTGCCTATGATGAGGGCAAACTGGTCGGTGCCATTATGGCCATCGAGTTCGAGCACTCGTCGATGATGAAGTACTTTATGGTCAGAGAAAGCTATCAAAAGCAGGGCGTCGGACGACGCCTTTTCGAGACGCTTCTCGGCGCTGTCGACAGAGAGGGGCGCAAGATCTATCTGCATGCCAATCCTGCTCTTTTACCCTTTTTTGAGCAGTACGGCTTTGAAGCAAAGATGGAGATCGGACGCTTTGTCAATGTCGGCAAGGTCCCGCCGTTCAACTTTACCAATGCCCACGCCAAAGAGCTTGACAGCGGTAACTTCGAGTCGGTCATCTCTGCGATCGACAAAGAGACCTTTCATGAAAACCGTATGGACTTTCTCCTTGATGAGATGGAGCGGAACTCTTCACTCAAGTTCACCCTGCCAAACGCTTTTCAGCACTCTTCCGTCGTCAATGCCCGCCACGTCTATCTCGGACCGTGGCAGGTGCGTGCGGGGCACGAAGAGGAGGCCGAGAAGATGATGCGCGGGGTGCTCTATTTCCGCGGTCTCAAGAAGGTGGTCGCCGATGTCCCCCTCGGGGTAAAACACGTCGTCGACCTCTACGAGCGTTACCATTTTCAAAATAGACAGCGTTTCATTCACATGCGACGCGGTGCGGGCGAAGACGTGAAGTTCGAAAACATCTATGCCTTTTCATTGTAGGAACGCCAAATGAGCAAAACAAGGGTACCGCTCGCGAAGCGATGTTTCCTCGAAAGCCCATTTGACTACGCTAACGCTGTGTTCACTACAGCAGTGGGCTCACGCACAGATAAACCGTGCTTTTGCAATCATGGAACAAAGTCCTGCAACCTACGTTAACACTGGGTTTCACCCGAGGGCATTTCCTTTGGACGCTTCGGCAACAGGCCCTCGCGCTTTGCGCTCTTGGGTTACTCGTGTCGAACAGTTGTCAGGTTGTTGGATATTGCATCCAAAGAAATTTTACTAAGGAGCTAAGCGATGTGTCTGTTAAATATGAAGGTCGGCGAGATGGTCTCGATCGATGCCATCAATGTCAACGGTGCTCTGAAACAGCGCCTCTGCGCAATGGGGCTGACGCGCGATGCACATGTCTGCGTCAAACATTTCGGCTGTTTCAAGAGCACCGTTCAGATCATGATCAACCGCTCGCTGATCGCCCTGCGAAAAGATGAAGCACGTCTGATCGAGGTCCACCCGATCGCGGCTAATGCAGCATGAGTACGGTCATGTCCGCATCGCATTATGTTCAACGGTCAAGTTCTGTCCCGACAGGGGCAAGCGTTTCGAGGAAACATCGCTTACGCGAGCGGTGTCCCTTGTTTTGTGCCACAGCGGCCAGCGCAGCCGAATGGGCTTCTGCTCTACAGTCAAGTTCTGTCCCGACAGGGGCAAGCTTTAGTGCCACAGCGGCCAGCGCAGCCGAATGGGCTTCTGCTCTACAGTCAAGTTCTGTCCCGACAGGGGCAAGCTTTAGTGCCACAGCGGCCAGCGCAGCCGAATGGGCTTCTGCTCATTCGGCGTGTTAAATCAAATAGTAAGGGAGATAGAAATGTCTGAAGATGTAAAAGAGTTGAAAAAAGAGTTGGCTAAGCGTAAACGTATGGCGGTTGAGATCGCTTCGGAGATACACGATATTGTTGAAGATACGCTCTGGACGGACGCCGTAAAGATGCCTGAGTTGAGTGACAAACTGCTTGCCGCCGTGAATGAGGCGAATAGTTTCAAAGAGGAACACGGCTTATAATAGAGACGGCTTTTCTGAGCCGGTTTCATCAGGCACTTCTAAAAGCACTCCTTCTTTAGTGTTTTTATAAGTGCCCTAGGACTATTATGAAAGATAAACAAGAGATTCTTGAGATGGAGATTTGCGAGTGCGGTGCAAAGAGCGTCGCGCAGGCCATTGACACCTTTCAAAATACATCGCTGCCCTTTAAAAAAGCCAAAAAACTCGTTACCGAATGCAACAAAAGCTGCTGCCGTGCGGCTTTGATGAAGCTCTACGATATGAACCAGTTCGGCCGTTTTGACTACGAAGAGATCGCTTATCTGATCGAGCAGCGTCTAGAACGCATAAAACGCCTGTGCGAAGGAGCCGATGATGAATGATCTAGAATGGAACCGGTTAAAGAGCTGGCTTCAGCAGTATACAGCGGAGGCAGACACCGTTACATCGCCCGAGGAGCTGACACGTCTCGATCTGAGCGGGTACGGCATTGCGGTACTGCCCGAGGCCTTCGGCCTGCTTACCAAACTTGTTGTGCTCAACCTTTCGGGGAACAAGCTTTCGGCACTGCCGGAGTCGATGCAGCACCTGGTGCATCTGAGCAACCTAGACCTGCGCCGCAACCGGTTTGAAAAACTGCCGAAGGTCATTTCCAAGATGCCGCTGCGTTCTCTGAATGCCAGCGGCAACCGTCTAAACGACATCTCGATACTGGCGGCGTGTCATGATCTGCGTGTCCTTGATCTAAGCGGCAATGACCTCGGCGATATCGATGCGTGTCTGCCTGCCGAAAACGGGCTGCGTACCTTGAACCTCTCTTCCAACTTTATAAAAGAGATTGGCACGCTGCTTCCGGTACTTGGGAATGTCGAACGGCTTAATCTCAGCGGTAATCTCCTGGGTCAGATTCCTGAAACAGTCGGAGCGCTGGTCTCGCTGACAGAGATCGATCTCTCTGACAATCAGATCGAAAAGATCGATGAGCGCTTCTTTTTGCTTGAGGTCGAGACGGTCGATCTCAGTTCAAACAGGCTGAGTCTGCTGATTCTTCACGGCTTGTCAGAGCTGGAGGCCCTGACGCTGGATAACAACCCCTTTACCTCATTGACGGTCGCGGAGGATTTTGCACCCGGCCTGCGGGAGTTCTCCTGCGACAGCTGCGGATTGACACAGTTTTTACTGCCACATTCGAACGCGCTTGAGACCCTCTGCTACTCATCGAACGCCTTGACGTCCATTCCCGAGGGGATCAGCCGCTACACGCAGCTTCGCGAACTCGATATCGACGGCAATGCCATCATTGATCTGCCGGACGGACTGGCCAATCTCTTGACCCTTAAGACGCTCTATGCCCTCGGCAATCCGCTGAGCGAAGCGGCGAAAAAAGTGATCGCGATACTGGCCCCGGAGATCTGTGACCTCAATATGAAAACGGGTATCGTCATCGAAAGAGCGAAGGAAAAGGATCTGAAGGAGATGGCGGCGCTTTTAAGCCTTCTCTTCGCCATCGAAACGGATTTCGAGATCGATTTCGACAAACAGCTAGCCGGTATCAAACGTCTCTACGGGCATGAAGGATGTGACCTTCTTGTCGCCCGCCACGACAACGCCGTCGTGGGCATGGTGACGATGCAGCGACTTATCTCAAGCGCCGAAGGGGACTTCATCGGGCAGATCGAAGACCTGGTCGTAAAAGAGGATTACCGCAAGATGGGCGTCGGCAGCCGTCTTATCAACAGGATGCGTGCTATTGCCCAGGAGTACGGCTACAAACGTATTCAGCTTGCCGCCGATGTCGACAATGCCAATGCGTTGCAGTTTTACAACCGCCGCGGTTTGCGCCGCACCCACCTAAGCATCTACCACTTCAAAAACAGCTGAACATTTTTGCTAAGCCAGCAGCCAAGATGGAGCAGAAGGCGCAGCCCTCCTCTGCGGACGGTGACGCCCGGCATCACGTTCCAAAGCCTAATAATATCATCCGTACCACTCTGCTTTTAGCCTCATAAAACGGAGACATTCCCTGTAAAAATGTACACTTTTTAATCACAGCTGCAGTAACAAAGCCGATTGCACTGTTTTGTCGTTATATGTATAGTCTATTGCAAAACCTCAGGATTCAGGGCTTTACAGGGTCTGAATGAGAAAAGGTGTTGGGCCTGCATAATCCATTCTTACAAATATGTACGTTTTTACGAGAATTGTCGTCAGAAAGTGATTTTGTCACTTTTTGTGGTTCAAAAAACCGGGAACGGAGGTTGCATTAGTTGGAATGAAGTACGTGGATGTGTCTTAACAGATACATTCAAAATACAAGGAGAAAAAATGGCTGCACTTCGTCAAATTGCATTTTACGGAAAAGGTGGGATTGGTAAATCTACTACATCTCAAAACACGTTGGCTTCTATGGCCCACTACTTTGATAAAAATATTATGATCGTTGGGTGTGATCCTAAAGCGGATTCTACTCGTCTTATTCTTCATGAAAAAGCACAAAACACTATTCTTCAGCTCGCTGCTGAAATGGGTACTGTTGAAGATCTTGAGCTTGAAGATGCACTGAAGCCGGGTGCAGGTATTTTTGCTCCTGACGCACCGGGCGGTTGGATCAACTGTACTGAGTCAGGTGGACCAGAGCCAGGAGTTGGTTGTGCAGGTCGCGGTGTTATTACAGCGATTAACTTTCTTGAAGAAGAGGGTGCTTATGAAGAAGAAGGTCTGGATTTCGTCTCTTACGACGTTCTTGGTGACGTTGTTTGTGGTGGATTCGCTATGCCGATTCGTGAAGGTAAAGCACAAGAGATCTACATCGTTATGTCTGGTGAGATGATGGCAATGTACGCTGCCAACAATATCTCTAAAGGTATTTTGAAGTATGCGAACACTGGTGGTGTACGTCTTGCAGGTCTTATCTGTAATGCTCGTATGACTGACTTCGAATACGACCTTGCCTGTGCATTGGCTGAAGATCTTGGAACGCATATGATCCACTTCGTACCACGTAACAACATCGTTCAGCGTGCTGAGATCCGTCGTATGACTGTTGTTGAGTACAGCCCTAAATCTGACCAAGCTCTTGAGTACAAAGAACTTGCTCGCAAGATCATCGCTAATGATTACAAGATCATCCCGACTCCACTAGAGATGGACGACCTTGAAGACCTTATTATGAAATTCGGTCTTGACCTAGAAGCTGATGAAGATAACGTCGGTAAAGCAGAAGCAGAAGCGTAATTGCTACTGACTGTATACGCCCTTAGCGTCTCCCCTTCCCGGGGAGACAACACATTCTCATAATGAAAAGAAAATAATAGACAAAGCAGGAGAATTACAATGTTTATATTAGGTTTCCACTTCCCAGCAGACATGGGAAATAAAATCCCGGATGAAAAAGTCGTTGAAAAACTAGAAGCAGCAGATATCGATGTAAGCGGTATCAATGAGATCAAGATGGTTATGGAAGAACATGGCCAAGTGCAAGAGCTTTCTTATACGAATAAAGACACCTTCTTGTTTAAAGCGCTTGCGCATTACATCAAGACGGCTGAGTCAAAGTATTTGATCTATACAAACCGTTACCAAATGGCTGAACTTTCCAAGCGTTTGGACAGTGATGATGAGACAATGGCTCTTTGTAAAAAATTCGATTCAATGGCTCACTTTACGGTAATAGCTGCCTAGACCATTGAATTGCACGACTTCGGGAGCAAAGCTCCCGGAGTCTACGCTCGGCGCTGTGCCACTGAAGCACAAACACGCTCCCGGCGTGTTCGTTAGAGCCGAAATGCGGCGCGAGCCCACTGCTGAAGCGACCAAAGGGAATGCCCTTGGGTGAAACTCAGCGTTAGCTCAGGTTGTGAGACTTTGTTTCATGATAGTAAAAGCACGGTTTATCTGTGCGCGAGCCCACTGCTGAAGTGAACACAGCGTTAGCGTAGGCAAAAGGGCTTTTGCTCTTTTGCCGTTCTGATTAAAAGAATAATTACAAAGGAGACCAGATGGGTCCAGAATCATTGGAAGCTAAACAAAAAGCAGCCATCGAAGAGGTACTGAAAGCGTACCCTGAGAAAGCAGCTAAAAACCGTGCCAAACACCTAGGTGTAGGCGGTCCGGAAGACGAAAGTCAAAAAACTTGCGGTAACGTACGTTCGAATAAGAAAACTGTTCCAGGTGTTATGAGTCAACGCGGTTGTGCCTATGCAGGTTCAAAAGGTGTTGTATGGGGACCGGTTAAAGATATGGTTCATATCTCTCACGGTCCTGTCGGTTGTGGTCAGTATTCACGTGCCGGCCGTCGTAACTACTACATCGGTACAACAGGTGTTGACACTTTCGTAACGATGAACTTTACGTCTGATTTCCAGGAAAAAGACATCGTTTTCGGCGGGGATAAAAAACTTGCTGTCTGTTTCGAGGAGATCGATTCACTGTTCCCGCTTAACAACGGTATCACAGTGCAGTCAGAGTGTCCGATCGGTCTTATCGGTGACGATATCAACGCGACATCAAAACAGTATGCGAACAAAACCGGTAAAACGATCGTTCCTGTAAACTGTGAAGGTTTCCGCGGGGTTTCCCAGTCATTGGGTCACCACATCGCAAACGACACGGTTCGTGACTATGTCTTTGACGGTAAAGTCGAGACCTTGGGTGAGCCGATCGAGCAGAAACAGATTATGATGTCGCTATTATCGGTGACTACAATATCGGTGGTGATGCATGGTCAAGCCGTATTCTTCTTGAAGAGATGGGTCTTCGTGTTGTTGCACAATGGTCAGGCGATGCGACACTTAAAGAGATGGCAGCTACGCCTAAAGTTAAGCTGAACCTGCTTCACTGCTACCGTTCAATGAACTACATCTCTCGTCACATGGAGAAAGAGTTCGGGATTCCTTGGGTTGAGTATAACTTCTTTGGTCCAAGCCAAACGATCAAGTCTCTTCGCAAGATCGCTGCATTCTTTGATGAGGGTATTCAGGCGAAATGTGAAGAAGTTATCGCTAAATATCAGCCGATGGTTGATGCGGTAGTATAACAAATACCAGCCTCGTCTAGCCGGCAAACAAGTAATGTTGTTCGTCGGCGGTCTGCGCCCTCGTCACGTTATCGGTGCTTACGAAGATCTTGGTATGGAAGTTATCGGTACCGGTTATGAGTTCGCTCACGATGACGACTACAAACGTACTAAAGATGAGATCTTCCGTTCAACAGTTATCTATGATGATGTTAACGAGTACGAGCTTGAAGCATTCGTCAAGAAACTTCAGCCGGATCTAGTGGCTTCAGGTATCAAAGAGAAATACGTGTTCCAGAAAATGGGTCTGCCGTATCGCCAGATGCACTCATGGGATTACAGCGGTCCGTACCACGGATATGACGGTTTCGCAATCTTTGCACAGGACATGGACCTTGCTATCAACTCTCCGGTATGGGGACACAGCAAAGCGCCGTGGGATAAAGAAGGAGAAGTATAATGCAAGACGTAAACAATATTGTAAACGGTAAAGATCTTTTTCGAAAGCCTGAATACCAAGAAGTACTAAAAAACAAAAAGCAGTTCGAAGGCGGCATGGGTGCAATCAACCCTGCCAAAGTCGAAGAGATCGCTGAGTGGACAAAATCGTGGGACTACCGCGAGAAAAACCTTGCACGTGAAGCGATCACGGTCAACCCGGCCAAAGCTTGTCAACCACTTGGTGCCGTAATGGTAGCACTTGGTTTTGAAGATACAATGCCGTATGTTCACGGTTCTCATGGATGTGTTGCATATTTCCGCTCCTACTTTACACGTCACTTCAAAGAGCCTACACCATGTGTGTCTGACTCTATGACAGAAGACGCGGCGGTATTCGGCGGTCTTGTCAACATGAAAGACGGTCTTAAAAACTGTGCGGCTGTCTATAAGCCACAGATGATCGCTGTTTCGACTACCTGTATGGCAGAAGTTATCGGTGACGACCTTTATGCCTTTGCTACAGCGGCTAAAGAGGAAGACGGCGGCGAGTTCCTGCCGGAAGAGTATCCGATCACTTATGCGCATACTCCGTCATTTACGGGTAGCCATATTACCGGTTACGACAACATGATGCACGGGATTATGTCTCAGCTGACTGAAGGTAACAAAAAAGAAGAGAAAAACGGAAAGATCAACATCATTCCTGGTTTCGAAACTTATATCGGTTCTATCCGTTCTGTTAAAGCGATCGTCGAATCTTTCGGTGCGAGCTATACAATGATCGGTGACCACTCCGATCAGTGGGACATGCCAGCAGGCGATTACAGCATGTTCGCCGGCGGTACGACTATTGCCGATGCGAAAGACTGTATCAACGCTGATGCGACGATCTCTCTTCAGAAGTATGCAACTGTCAAGACCATGAAAATGGCGATGAAAAAATGGAAGCACAAAGGTGGCGTTTCTAACCCTATCGGCCTTAAAGGTACTGATGAGTTCGTTATGAAACTAGCAGAGTTGACAGGTAAAGAAGTTCCTGAGAAACTTAAAGTCGAGCGCGGCCGTCTTGTTGATGCAATGCAGGACTCTTATCCGTATATGCACGGCAAGAAGTTTGCTATCTGGGGTGACCCTGACTTCCTGGTAGGTATGGTTTCATTCCTTCTTGAGATGGGTGCAGAACCGACTCACGTCCTTTGTAACAACCCGGGACGCGGTTGGGAAGAAGAGATCAGAGCAATGCTCGATACCTCTCCTGCAGCAGCTGACTGTCATGTATGGGCCGGTAAAGACCTCTGGCACATGCGTTCACTTCTCTTTACTGAGCCAGTCGATTTCATGATCGGTAACTCATACGGTAAAGAGCTTATGCGTGATACGGGCGTGCCTTTGATCTACATCGGCTTCCCGATCTTTGACCGTCACCACCTACACCGATACTCTATTTCAGGGTACGATGGTGCGCTGAACCTTTTGACTTGGATCACGAACAAAGTGCTTGATCAACTTGACGAAGATACCAAAGGTATCGCGTCAACAGACTACTTCTTCGACTTGATCCGCTAAGAAGTTCTCTTTTTAACTATTCATTCTCTCCTAGCCGCCCTCCGGGGCGGCGCCTTACTTTGACACGCACCGGACAACACCGGTTTTTCCGCTTACTACCGTATCTCGTTAACATATTTGTCTCTGTTGTGCAGATCTGACTTCCTGCTGCATCTTATTATTCCGTCCTAATTAATTATTTTTTGGGAAAATTTATGATTATAAGGTACTATTAAAAAAAGAAGCCAAGGAGTACAAGATGCATTTTACATTGATGACGCTGCCATACGAACAGACAGCACTGGAACCCTATATCTCTGCCGAAACCGTTTCATACCATTATGGAAAACACCATGCCGGTTATGTTAACAAACTCAATGGCCTTATTGAAGGAACAGAGTATGCTGACAAGCCGCTCGGACATATCGTAAAGTATGCCGACGGCGCCATATTCAACAACGCCGCACAGGTCTTTAATCATGATTTTTACTGGTACGGTCTTTCGGGTGCGCCGACCGGCCCTTCGGTAGAACTTTCCGATCTGATCGAACGTGATTTTGGCTCAATGGAGGCCTTTAAAGAGCTGTTTTTAACGGCTGCTTCGGGGCTTTTCGGTTCGGGATGGGTATGGCTTGTTGTTACGAAGGAGAACAAACTCGAGATCGAGCAGACCTCCAATGCCGACACCCCGATACGTCATGGGCGCATACCGCTGCTCACCTGCGATGTCTGGGAACACGCCTATTATATAGATCGCCGCAACGCACGGCCGGAATACCTTGAAAACTGGTGGAAACTTGTCAACTGGGAGTTTGTGTCTGATAATCTTGCCAAGGTTGAAAATGATCCGATTGCGGGGTACAGTCAGTCGTGCAATGACGATAACGAAGTGTGCGACTATGTTGATGTCATGCAGGAAAATGAACGTACTACAACATAAAAGTACGCAAAATTCCGATGCGTTTAAGTCCAATAGATTTTAAAGGACAGGATTATGACACACAGTGAGCTCAAACAATATAACGGGCGTAACGGCATGAAGGCGTATGTGGCTTACAAAGGGACAGTCTACGATGTTTCGGAGAGTGCCTTCTGGAAAGATGGGCAGCATGAAGGACAGCACAGTGCAGGCGAAGATCTGACTGCGATGCTGGCCGCGGCCCCGCACGGTGACGAGGTGTTTGCGAAGATGCCGGTCGTCGCAACATTGGAAGAAGAGCCTCTGCCGGGCCGCCGGACAGAAGAAAAACCGGCAGACCCGGAGCAGACAGCAGCAGCGGAATCTTCTGCGTACAGAACCGGTCTGCAAATCTGGTATAAAAAATACCATCCCCACCCGATGGCTGTCCATTTTCCGATAGCCCTGCATCTGTTTGCCGCCGGTTTGGATCTTCTCTTTCTCGCTTCTCCCAAAGACAGCTACGCAGACGGCGTTTTTTACACCTTTTTCGTCGCTACCGTCATGGGATTCGTTGCGATGGTACCCGGAATTCTGAGCTGGAAGATCAATTACAACCTTTCCATGAGCCGCCCTTTTGTCGTGAAGCTGATCGTCGCTACGCTCACACTTTTGCTGGGCGTGCTGAACATTGCCCTCTACCTGGAGAACCCGGGTATTGTCTACGAAGCTTCGCCGGAGGGGATCATCTACCACGGTATTGTATTGCTGACAGGTTTGAGCGTCATTGTACTCGGGTACTACGGGGGAAAAATCACCTGGGGCGACCTTTCCGAGTACGAGGAGCATGATATGAAAGCAGCCGTTGCCGAAACGCCGGAACCCCGCGCTTTTGAGGGCGGACAGCCTCATGAAGCGGTCAGGTCTGAAACCGGCAGGCATGAGGTGCCGTTTTCATCGGCTGCGACTGTGGCTCCGGTGGCTGTGCAGCGGCATGAAGAGAAAAATACCGTTACCGGCAAGCCAAACAGTATCGCCATACTGATCGGCGGTGCGGCAGGGACCGGCATCGACACCCTCGAAAAGATCCTGAGCGATGCTTTCAAGCGAAGCGGGTTCTACCTCTTTTCCACAAAAGAGTATATGTCCCGGGTACGCGGCGGCAGCAATACGGCGCTGATACGGATCTCCGACACGCCTGTTGAAGCACCCTGCTGGGAGGTCGATCTTTTCATTGCCATCGATGAACCCGCTTTGGCGCATGCAAAAGCGCGCTGCAGCGGGGCATCGGTTATTTTGGCAGACCAGAGCTTTGCCGGCAAGGACGCCGATGTGACCGCGATAGAGATGAACGTAACAGCCCAGAAACTCGGGAACATCCGCTATGCCAATACCTACGCTGCCGGCGTGATCTTCGGTCTTCTTGGAATGGAAGAAGAGCATCTGCTGCAGAGCGTTGCCGAACACTTTGAAAAGGACACGGGGAACGACGCGGCGGTAAAAGCTGGTTTTGAAGCCGGTACAAAGATAGAGCATTCAAGGCTGCCCGTTCTGCCTGACATGCATAAAGAGGAGGTCGAAAAACTCCATCTGATGGATGGAACAACGGCAGCGGGATTCGGTTTTTTGACCGGCGGCTGCAATATGATAACAGCCTACCCGATGTCACCCTCCACGGGCGTTTTAAATTTTATGGCAGCAATGTCAAAGCAGTTCGAGATCGCAGTGGAACAGAGCGAAGATGAGATAGCCTCTTTGACGATGGTACTTGGCGGATGGTATGCCGGCGCACGTGCGATGACAACGACTTCGGGCGGCGGTTTTGCCCTGATGGGCGAGGCGTTGAGCCTCAGCGGTATGACCGAGACGCCCGCCGTGATCTACCTCGCGCAGCGCCCCGGACCCGCAACGGGACTGCCGACGCGAAGCGAGCAGGGTGACCTGAACATGGCGCTTTACTCCGGACACGGACCTTTCTCCCGCGTGGTCCTTGCCCCCGGTTCACTTCAGGAGTGTATCGATTACGGCTACCTTGCTTTTGAACTGGCCGACAGACATCAGATACCGGTTATCGTATTAAGCGACCAGTATCTGGCAGACTCGATGACGATGATCGGTGATGTCGATTTCTCCTCTTACGAACAGCGCAGATACGTCGTAAAAAGCACTAAAGAGTATGGGCGCTATACCGATACCGATAGCGGCATCAGCCCGAGAGCTGTTCCGGGTTTCGGAGAGGGGCTGATATGTGCCGTCGGCGATGAACATGATGAGCGCGGACAGATCACAGAAGATTACAGGACACGGGTCCAGATGGTTTCCAAACGCGCGCGTAAAAACGACGGACTCATAAAGGAGGCCATCTCTCCTCTGTGCAAGGGAGACGGGGAGATCGCCGTCATCGGCTGGGGTTCGACCAAAGGCGCTATCGCCGAAGCGTTGGCGAGACTCGATGATCCGCGTCTCGTGCAGGTACACTTTGCATGGATGCATCCGCTCACAACAGAGCAGCTGAGCGTTTTGAAAAACTACAAATACAAGATCATTGTCGAGAACAATGCCGATGCAGCATTTGCAGATCAGCTTAAACTTCACGACATTCAGGTGGACGACAAGATCCTGCAATCAAACGGGTTCAGTTTCTTTGCCGACGAGTTGAGCGGTATGATAGAAAAATCTGTAAAGGAGTTGTCATGAACAATCCATTTGACCGCCAGAACGTTGATGTCGCCTGGTGCCCGGGCTGCGGCAATTTCGGTATCCTGGAGCTGATCAAAGAGGTTCTCGAAGAACTTCAGGCCGATCGCGGCAATACCGTTATCGTCTCGGGCATCGGGCAGGCGGCAAAAACGCCCTTTTATGTTGATGTCAATATGTTCGGGGTACTGCATGGCAGGGCTGTGCCGGTCGCAACGGCCGTCAAAGCCGCCAACCCGGAATTGACCGTTGTCGCCGAAGGCGGCGACGGCGACATGTACGGCGAAGGGGGAAACCACTTTCTGCATGCGATACGGCGCAATGTGAATATCGTTCATATCGTCCATAACAATATGGTCTACGGTCTCACCAAAGGGCAGGCCTCGCCGACGAGCCAGAAAGGGTTTACGACCAAGGTTCAGGTCGACGGGGTGGGCAATGAGCCCTTCAATCCGCTTGCCGTCGCTCTTTCCCTGAAGGCCGGTTTTGTCTCACGCGTCAACATCGGCGATGCCGCCCATGCCAAAGAGGTGCTCAAAGCCGCATTCCAGCATAAGGGGTATGCGCTTGTCGACATATTTCAACCCTGCGTCACCTTCAACAAGATCAACACCTACCAGTGGTTCAAGGAGAACACCTACTTTCTCGACGACGGTTATGATGAGACAGATATCTGCGCTGCGTTGACAAAAGCCCTGGAAACGGAACGGATGCCGCTGGGGGTGCTCTACAAAAACATCAGCAGTACCTTCGAGCAGCGTCTGCGCTATGGCGGGAGCGGGCCGCTTTATGCGACGCGGCATGATATAGCACAGATACAGGGCCTGTTTGACGGTTACTGATCTGAAAATGCCTTCTGGTACATAACTTGCAGATGCAAAGGAAAGACGACAGAAGGAGTTGTTATGAGCGTAGAAACGAAGATAAAAGAGAACCTGCTTAAAGAGATCTATACCAATATTGACAAGATGTATGACTTTATGGAACAGCACTACAGTTTAAGTGACGAACACCATGACCTCGTTATCAAACAGCTGAACAAACTCAAAGACCAGTTCTACCTTATCTCAAACAACAGCAGGCTTTCGTGAAACAACATCATGTTGTTCTGGAGAAGCTTTGTCTCTGCGCCAAGAAAGCTGCAGTCGAGCAGATCCGCACTTTTGACATCAAATCAGATGCCGAAGAGCATGCTTACGAGTGGGCCGACAGTCTTAATAACAGTTTTTGCGGCAAACACGGCTTCGATATTGTCGAAGTGGATGACAATTATGTCATCTCTGTCGAAGATGGCGGGTTTGTCGAAGCCTGCGAGATCTGAACCGCAGAGATCTATCCTCTTGAACCCCCTGTTTCAGGGATTTTGACGCGCATAGGAATAGTTCATGCAATAGACCTTTCGTAAAGCAGAGGCCATAAACCTTATGCCGTCCCAGCAACAAAAACAGGCCGACAAATATGTGTAAATATATTTAGGAAACCGATTTCATCCTTAAGAACATTTTGATGCTGGGACCGCATAGGGTTTTTATGAGCGCTATTAAAGAGAAAAGGTGACATGATGGAATATCATATAGTAGTAGAAAAAATGTGCAGGTGTGCCAAACGCAAACAGATGCCGCAGATCAAGACGTTTGACGACAAAGAGAACGCGATGCGCGTCGCAAGGGCATGGGCGCAGGAGCTCAACGAGTCGTTTTGCGGACAGCATGAGTTTGATGTCGTAGCCGTGGATGACAACTTTGTCATCACCGTAGGCGAAGGCAGTTACTGATCCCTTAGCCCTTTATAAAGGAGACCCTATGGTCATCGGCGTACCCAAAGAGATAAAGACGGACGAATACAGAGTTGCTATGACACCTGCGGGTGTGCATGAGCTGGTCAAAGAGGGGCATCTTGTCTATGTCCAGAGCGGTGCGGGCGAGGGGAGCGGTTTCAGCGATGCCGATTATGAAAAGGCCGGGGCAAAACTTTTGGAAGGAGCTGCAGCCGTGTTCGAATCGGCTGAGATGATACTCAAGGTCAAAGAGCCTATCGCAAAAGAGTATCCGCTTTTCAAGCCCAACCAGACACTTTTCACCTACCTGCACCTGGCTGCTGACGAGCCTCAGACCCGTTTTCTGCTTGAGAAGGGTATCCGCGCCTTTTCGTACGAGACACTTGAGGTCGGGCGCCGTCTGCCGCTGCTGGAGCCGATGAGCGAAGTCGCGGGCAAGATGGCAGCCCTGATGGGTGCGGTGCACCTGGGACGCTATCAGGGCGGAAGCGGAATACTCGCCGGCGGTGTCGTCGGGACGCACAGAGCCAAGGTGATGGTGCTCGGCGGCGGCGTCGCCGGCAAGATGGCAGCTGAGGTCGCCGCCGGGCTGGGCGCGGATGTGACTATCTTCGATATCAATCTGGAACGCCTGAACTACCTCAATGACGTACTCCCTGCCAATGTGGCGACGATGTACAGTTCGGCTGCGACCATAGCTGATCTGCTGCCCCAATGCGATATTGTTGTCGGTACGGTGCTCATCCCGGGGGCGAAAGCGCCCAAGCTCATTACCCGCGAGATGCTCGGCATCATGAAAAACGGGAGCGTGCTGGTGGATGTTTCGATCGATCAGGGGGGCTGTTTCGAGAGCTCGCATGCGACGACGCATACGGCTCCGACCTTCATCGAAGAGGGGGTGGTCCACTACTGCGTCGCCAATATGCCCGGCGCCTACCCGCGCACCTCGACCTACGCGCTGACCAATGCGACTTTGCCGTATGTCCGTCAGCTTGCCAGATACGGGGCTGAAAATATCTGCCGCGAAAATCCTGTTATGATCACTGCGCTGAACACTTTTGACGGGGTGCTTTATAATAAGGCGGTGGGTGCGGCACTGGGTATAGAGAGTAAGTCTTTTAACGCTTAAGTTTTTTTGTTTTAGAGCACTTCTGTTGTTGTGTAAACGCAAACGCTTACTATCAAATCCAATTCAAAAAAGTCGTGAACTTGCAAAAGGTATTTATTGTCACAGATTCAACCTTTCTTCTCTGTCGCGCCAGAGAAGAAATCTTGAGGGAAAGAAGAGAGGCGCTTTATACTTCTGTACATAGCGACATCCCGGCTAAAGATGAGATTCTTAAAAAAGTTGACGTTTTCAGGGAAGTAGGAGATCTCTTGATAATAGCTTCGTCTTGGTACAGTGAATAAAGCCGGAAAGTTTCGTGACTCCGAGTATAAGATACATTTGAAAGTGACTAAACCCGCCTTTGTCCTTTTCTTTTTTGGTTAGGTTTTTTCGTTTGGACAAGCAAACGAAAAAAGTAACATCCTACTATCAAATCCAATTCAAAAAAGTCGTGAACTTGCAAAAGGCAATTATTGTCACAGATTCAACCTTTCTTCTCTGTCGCGCCAGAGAAGAAATCTTGAGGGAAAGAAGAGAGGCGCTTTATATCTTCTGTACGTATCAATTTGTAGCTAAAGATGAAGCTTTTTTAGAATGTATGACATCTCTTGGCAATGGCTGCGTCCTGGTACAGTGGATGAAGCCGGAGGGGTTTCGTGACTCCAAGTATAAGATACATTTGACAGTGACTAAACCCGCCTTTGTCCTTTTCTTTTTTGCGTTAGTTTTTCTTTTCAGAGAAACATTTTGCTACGCAAAAGCGGTACCCTTGTTTTGACATGCAAACGAAAAAAGTAACATCCTACTATCAAATCCAATTTAAAAAAGTCGTGAACTTGCAAAAGGCAGTTTCGTGTCACAGATTCAACTCTTTCTTCTCTGTCGCGCCAGAGATGAAACCCGTAAAGCAAAAGCCAACTGCCCTAAAGAAACATCGCTGCGCGAGCGGTACCCTTGTTTTGGCTTTTGTAGGGTTGGAAACAGAGTCGATGTACGAAGTACCGACGCCGTAGACTATTGAGGGAAAGAAGAGAGGCGCTTTATTTTTCTGTGCGTATTAACTTGCTCGCTAAAGATGATACTTTGTGTTTTAAAAAAGTCAGTGCGTCAGTAGAAGCAGTACATGTTTATTTGAGGAAAGGGGCTGCCCCCTTTATTTTAAGTAGTGTTTACAGCGAGCGCAGATGCTAATGTGTCGAACAGGTGCCCTCTGCACCGAGACGCTCCAGAAGGTTTTGAGAGAAACTGATGAGCGACTGTTTGATGGTCGGGGAGTGCTGATCGACGTAGAGGGTTAGGCCGGCTTGGGCGAACCCTTTTGCCGGTGAGCCGCCGATGCCCGAAACGATCAATGCGTCAGGATTAAGCGCCATGATGTTTGCGACGGCATTGGAGCAGCCTCCGCTATCATGACCCGGATTTTTTATGCCTTCAACGTCGATGATCTTGTTGTCTTCCATTGTGATTATGGTGTAGTATTTTGCTTTGCCGAAATGGGCACCGCGGCGGGAAAGGTAACCGAGGTCTTCGTCTGTCGGAAATATAATTCTCATGGCAAATCCTTTTAAAATGTGTTTTCTTATGCAATAGATTTGACATAATTATATATCCTGATGATTAAATTAACATAAAAATCATAGTATTATCGTCAATATCGCTTTTAGGATGTATTGAAAAGTTGAAACTTTCCTGACTTCCTCTTTCCTTTTTACGCCGTAAAAAAGGAAACGAAAAAGCTCTTGTGACGGCTTCAAGGTCGTTGTCTGTAGGTATCGAACTTCCATTGTACAAGACGATTCATTATTTCTTAGAAGTTTATATTTCATGTGCGTCATAACATTAATTCCGGCAGCAGTGACGGAATGCCAACCGTTAAGAGTTGAAAGTTCGAGCAGAAATGGTAGCCGTCAGGTTCTTGCACTTTCTTCTTTTCCGTTAGCTTTCTGCTTTGTGCAAGCAAAGAAAAAACTGACATAACCTCTATCAAATCCAATTAAATAAATCGTGAACTTGCAAAACGTTCAAATTGTCACTGATTCAACCTTTCTTCTCTGCTGCTCCAGAGAAGAAATCTTGAGGGAAAGAAGAGTAGGAGCTTTTGTTTTTTCTGTACGTATCAGCTTGATCGCTAAAGATGGTACTGTGTTTTTTCGTAAAAGTCAGTGCGTAGGTCGAAGTAGTTTATGTTTTATGCGTCGGAGGATTAATTCCGGCAGAAGTGACAACACTACTATCAAAATATATTTAAAGAGGTGTAACTGATTAGAAATAGTGAGGATCTTTGGTAGGAGAAAAGAGGGGCTAGGCCCCTTTTCGTGAAAGCGATCTTTACAGATCTTTTTCGTGTTTGGCAAGGTATTCGGCAACACCTTCAGTGCTTGCTTTCATCCCTTCGTCGCCTTTGTTCCAGCCTGCGGCACACACTTCACCGTGCTCGTTGGTGAAGAGCATCGCGTCGACCATACGGAGCATCTCGTCGATGTTGCGGCCGAGCGGAAGGTCGTTGACGACAGCGTGACGCACCGTGCCGTCTTTGTCGATCAGGAACGAACCGCGAAGGGCAACGCCGCCGTCAAGAAGGACGTCATACTCTTTTGCGATCTCTTTGGTAAGGTCGGCGACAAGCGGGTAACGGACCTGACCGATACCGCCGGCATTGACCGGCGTGTTTTTCCAGGCAAAGTGAGAGAACTGGGAGTCGACAGAGACACCGATCACTTCGATGCCGCGCTATTTGAACTCCTCAAGACGGTGGTCGAAGGCGATGATCTCAGACGGGCATACAAAGGTAAAGTCCAGCGGGTAGAAGAAAAGGACGGTACCCTTCTCGCCGAAGTTTTCGTACAGGTTGAAATCCTCTTTGATCTCGTTGTTTCCCATGACGGTTGTCGCGGTAAAATCAGGTGCTTTGTTGGTTACTAACATTTTTGTCTCCTTATGTTGTTTTTGTTTTTTGTGTCGAAACCCCTGAGCAGATATCACTAAGGATGGCATCTGTTCAGGGGTTTCAAGCAATGTCTTATGAAAAGATAACCAATGGACGCCCAAAAGGCACTTTCGCCGGCCGTGAAAGCGCCCAGAGCACCTCATAGCTCGGCGGAAACTTCGGGAACCAGCCGTCGCCGTCGGTGAAATAGAGCAGCATGGTGTTCATCGGGATGTTGGCATCGATGTAATCGAAGACCGGCCGGTAGTCCGTTCCGCCCCCGCCTTTGATCTTGAAGTCCAGTTTCTCGCCGCCCTGGAAAGTGTAGTGCGCATGGATCCTTGCATCGCAGATAAGCAGCTCAATCCTGACCGCGGGAAAGTTCGTCATAATAGCCTTGAACTCCTCCATGAAGGCACCCAGCAGGTACTCGTCGATGGAGCCTGAAGAGTCAACCGCCACGCAGAGGCTCAAGGTGTCGCTGGCCAGCGAAGGCAGTGCAAAACCGCGGTAGAGGTGCTTTTTGTTCGGGGGCATGAAGGCGTAGTTGTTGCGCATATGGCGGTTGATGGCGTTGTAGAGCTCGAAGCGCCAGTCCACGCCGCTGGCCTTGACCTTTTTGCCCAGCCGCTCGAACCCCGAAGGGGAGAGACTTTTGCGCGCGGCAACCTCGTTGGCGACAGAGGCGGCATATTCCCAGCTTGACTCGGTCTCCGGGTCGAGCTCGTCGTCGATCTCCTGCAGCGAGCCGAAGGCCTTTTCGTCCGCATCAGCGGCTTCGTTGAGCTGCAGAGCCGGCGGTGCATCGTTGCCGAAACCGCTCTCTTCGTCAAAGGCGTCCGCCCCGTTATAGTAGGCCTCTTTGAGCAGCTCGTAGATCTCTTCGGCGTACATCTTGGCATACTCTTCATTGTAGTTGGCCCCCTGGGGGATGCGCATGCCGTTTTGATGCAGGATGTTGTTGATGGCGTAGTCGGTAGCCAGCTGCCAGAGGTTGCCGCGGCGGTTGAGGCGGCGCTGCTGATGCGAAAGCACATGATGCATGACGCAGTTGGTCAGGATGAACATCAGCTCGTCGATGGTGCGCCGCTGAATAAAGGCGTCGTTATAGAGAAAGCGTACCCCGTTGCTCGCGTAGGCCGTTATCTCCTCTTTGGGCTCGTGTCTGAGGCGTGAAGCGAGCATGCCGAAGTAGGGGTATCTGACGCTGAGCTGGCTTTTGGCCTTGACGAGTAGGTCGCTGGAGTTCATCGTCTTTATTCCTTTGAACGCCACTGGAACAAAGTCCCGGTAGCTACGCTGGCCGCTAAGGCACAAAACAAGGGACACCGCTCGCGAAAGCGATGTTTCCTCGAAACGCTTGCCTCTAAGAGGCAGAGGTGCAAAACCAACTTGTTTTACCGCAGGAGCTGGTTGAAGTTTTTCATCCACAATGTCCAGTTGTCCACGTGGTCAAGCTCGATGTCGCGCGAGCGCAGGTCCTGAACGATCATGACTGCGAACTCTCCCGGCATCTTGAGGGTGTAGCCGACCAGGTTGTTGAGCTTTTTGGTCGATGTGCTTTGATCGACCCTGAGGCTCAGGGCCGTAGAGAGCATGTGCAGGGCGGAGGGCTCGTGCGGCACGACCGTGCAGCTGCCGTCGAGGACGGTGTCGATGTCGGGGAGTTCCGCAGCCACGACCCTGAAACCGAGGAATGCGGCGGCCAGCTCTTCGCCGATGGCGCCGCTGACCAGCGGCATCAAGAGATCGGCTTCGGGCTCGGAGGCGATCACCTCGTTGACATACTCCCAGGTGCGCGGGGTGGCAAAGGAGCGGCTGTTGCTCTGGGTATCGAAGGCGAAGAGGGCGTCCGGGCGGTAGGAGATGAAGCCGATGATGGAGCTGTCAACCCCTTTGGCGACGGCCCAGCTCTTCCAGTCCTCCACGCTCGTCTCCATTTCAAGGTGGATAAAACGGTTGGAGAGCGGCGCCGCCATGCGGAAGACAACCCCCCTGTCGCTTTCGCGGTTCCCGGCGGCGATGATGGACCAGCCATCAGGCAGCGTATACTCGCCGATCTTCCTGTCGAGGATCAGCTGGTAGGCCGAGGCCTGCACCATCGGCGCCGCGGTGTTGAGCTCGTCTAGAAAGAGGATGCCCTCGCTCTGGCTGCCGTCGGGCAGGAAAGAGGCGGGCGCCCAGATCGCTTTTTCGTTCACGGCGTCGAAGAAGGGGATGCCGCGGAGATCGGTGGGGTCAAGAAGGGAGAGTCGGAGGTCGATAAAGCCGATGTTTTTCTCTTTGGCGATCTGCGCCACGATGGAGGATTTTCCGATCCCCGGAGGCCCCCAGAGGAAAACGGGTACCTTTCTTTCACTGAGATGTTTGAGTGAACGTTTGGCGTGCTGGGGGTTCATAGAGTTCCTTGGTGCTGTATTACTGCTGTATGTGCAATTATGGTGCGAAGCGGGGTTTAAAAAGGCTATGTATATATGGTAGATAATTCAGTCAATTTGTTTGGAAGTAAAAAACTTTACTGACTTCGCTCTTACTTTTTTATTTAACGCCTTTATCTAAAAGCTTCCACTTTTACAACTCGTTCTTCCTAGTTGTGCTGAGTAAAGGGACGTTCTTCAATTTTATATTGTCAATTAAGTTTGTGCCTCTTAAGCGTAATGGCATCTCTTGACAATTGCTGCGTCTTGGTACAGTGAATGAAGCCGGAGGGGTTTCGTGACTCCGAGTATAAGATACATTTGAAAGTGACTAAACCCGCCTTTGTCCTTTTCTTTTTTCGTTAGGTTTTTCGTTTGGACAAGCAAACGAAAAAAGTAACATCCTACTATCAAATCTAATTCAAAAAAGTCGTGAACTTGCAAAAGTCAACTATTGTCGCAGATTCAACCTTTCTTCTCTGTCGCGCCAGAGAAGAAATCTTGAGGGAAAGAAGAGAGGCGCTTTGTTTCTTCTGTGCGTATCAACATTCCGGCTAAAGATGAAACTAGATTTATTTGGTAAAGTCAGTGCATTGGACAGAACAGTTCATGTTTTCTGCGTTGTACCACTGATTCCGGCAGCAGTGACACATGCTCTAGATGCAAAAGCCTGCGCTTTTAGGGAAGTATGACATCTCTTGACAATTGCTGCGTCTTGGTACAGTGAATGAAGCCGGAGGGGTTTCGTGACTCCAAATATAGGATACTTTTGAAAGTGACTAAACCCGCCTTTGTCCTTTTCTTTTTTCGTTACGTTTTTCGTTTGGACAAGCAAACGAAAAAAAGTAACATCCTACTATCAAATCTAATTTAAATAAAGTCGTGAACTTGCAAAAGGCAGTTAGTGTCGCTGATTCAACCTTTCTCGATGTGGCATTTAGTGCCACCCTGCATTACACTTTAGTGTTTTATTCTCTGTCGCGCCAGAGAAGAAATCTTGAGGGAAAGAAGAGAGGCGCTTTGTTTCTTCTGTGCGTATCAACTTGCTCGCTAAAGATGAACTATATTTTTTTTGTAAAAGTCAGTGCGTCGGTTGAAGCAGTTTATGTTCTATGCGTCAGAACATTAATTCCGGCAGTAGTGACGGAATGCCAACTGTTGACAAGTGAAAGTTCTAGCAGTAACGGTAGCCGTCAGGTTCTTGCACTTTCTTCTTTACCGTTAGCTTTCTGCTTTGTGCACGCAAAGAAGAAAAAGTGACATAACTCTATCAAATTCAATTTATAAACATTTTGGAAGTCAATATTTCCAATAAAAAAAGCACTTAAAGAGGATAGATTTCCTCCGATATACGCAAAATAGACACGTTTATTTCTAAAATACGACAATTTTGTAGAAATATCACAATTTTAGTATAAAAATTGCATTGCCGGGCTGATTTTTTGGGAATGCGATATGTATAAGTAGGAATAGATATCAGGGCAGGGCCCTTAAAGGAGATACCATGTACGAGATGATCGAATTCGAAGACGAGAAGTTTAACCACTACCTTCACCACTTTGACGAGTGTGATATGGAACACCCGGAGTTCAACCTTGAGTTGGACTGCATCGCCGTGGCAGCAGAGTTGATCGAAGAGATCATCTGGGCATAAGCTGTCCGTAACTGTTGAATAAAAAATGCGAAATGTAAATCGGAAAAGTAGATATCAGGGCCAAGCCCTTAAAGGAGATACCATGTACGAGATGATCGAATTCGAAGATGAGAAGTTTAACCACTACCTTCACCACTTTGACGAGTGTGATCTGGACCAACCTGGATTCAACCTTGAGTTGGACTGCATCGTTGTAACGGCCGATCTCGCCGAAGAGATCATCTGGCGTTAAGCCGGAAGGGTTATCCCTTTTTGAAACCCAGCAGCGTCAGTGAGCTTTTTGTCGCCGCTGCGATAATACTCTGATCGGGACGGAACATGATGTCTGAGATGCGTTTGGCTGTTTCAGAGATCGCTTCAAAACCGTACTCCGGATACCCGCTCTGCATCACAAGACGTTCCATCGGCAGCTTTGCCAGCGTGTCGGGATCGAACTTTCCGACAGTGCCGGGGCCTATGCCAAGATAAAAATCCTTCAGCCCTTCATGCGCATACGTGGCATTCAGGATGATGCCGCGAAATGCCCCCTCTGCAAGAACATCGACCATTGTCCCGTCAAGCTGCGACTCCTCGACAAAAAGCGGTTTTTCCGGGGCTGCCGAGAGTGCGTCGGCGTCGTCGACAAAAAAGGCGACACAGTTGCCGTCAATTTCGTCGCGAAGTGTCAGGGGTGCGCAGTAAAAGATGGGGTTGTGTTCGTCCGCCTGCTCTTTCGCCGTTTCGAGTTCGTCGAGGTCTCTGGGCTGAAGGATAAACATCTGCACCATTGTCTCTTCGATGATCTCATCGATATCGTCCAGAAAGGCCGCGTCGCCGGAGCGTACGTAGACGTCGACCGTCATGCGGCAGCATTGCGCAGGAGGCGCAGTATTTTCGGTGTGACGGCAAGGTCGAGCGCCGTAAAGTCGTCCGGGTTCTTGATGCGGACATCGGCGCCGGCCTCGACGAGCATTCTGACCATGGACTCTTTACCGCTCGAAGCGGCGTACATCAGGGAGGTGACCCCGTTGACGTTGGGCGTGTCGATCTCGATGCCCGCATCGATGAGCATCCTGACCACTTCGGGGTTCTCGCCGAAACAGGAGAGCCATAGAGCGGTGTTGCCGTCCACGTTCTTGAGGGCGATGTCGGCCCCCGCTTCCAGCAGCTCGGCAACGATCGCGGCATTCCCCTCTCTTGCGGCCTTCATCAGTGCCGTGTTGCCGTAGGCGCCTTGCAGGTTAAGCTCTTCAGGGCTGTAACTGTTTGCCGTCATCCATGCCAGTGTGTTTTGCGTCATTTATTCTCCTCTATGGTCTTATTTTTGAAGGGTACTTCTGTACTGCGCCAGTGTTTTGAAAAAACAGCCGCCGGTGTAGAAGTAGGTGTTGTGGGCAAAGGTGAACCGTGCACTCTCAAGAGCCTGAACCGCTCTTATATCTTCAATGTCAACCTCGAAATGTTTGTCACAGTGGTGACAGAACAGTCTGCCTTTCATCGTTTCTCCTTGGGACTTTCCCCTTCGGTATGCAATTGTTGTTCAGAGTGATAGTACGGAAGTTGCAGAGAGACAGAAAAAAGGAGAGAAGATGGAGACATTTTTTTACTGCCAGGGCTGCGATGCCAAAATAACGATCGATCAGCTGCCCCTGTTGAATGAGGGTAAATGCCCGGTTTGCGGTTCGATGGAGGGGTTCTCGACGATGTCCAAAAGCGAGGGCGACCCTTTTACGACGGTCACGATTATCAACGATACCGAGCTGCTTGAAAAGAGCTTCGAAGACTAGAACGTCAAAGTCGTCAGTTCTGCGATGGAGTTCAGGACGCGGTCGGGAGTTATGCCGCGTTCGAGATCAGCGGGTGCGAACTTCCCGGTTTTGACCAGAACGGCTTTAAGCCCGGCCTCCCGGGCACCGTGAATATCGCTCTCGATGTCATCGCCGACCATGGCCGTCTCTTCGGGCGCTGCGTCCATCGAGGCGCAGGCAAGATGGAAGAACTCCCGGCTGGGTTTTCCGAGGATGCGCGCCTTCTTGCCGCTTGCATACTCCAGGGCTGCCACAAAACAGCCCGCATCCATGCTCAATTCGCCGTCATCGTCCTTAAAGTAGCGGTTGTTCGCCGCCGCAAGTAGTTCGCCCCCCTGCTGCAGTACACGAAAAGCCCTGTTGAGGTTTTCGTAGCTGAAGTTTTCCTGCGCATCGCCGACGACGACGTAGCGGCAGGGTGCTTTGGGCAGGTCGTCGAAAAAGGTGCGCGCATCGTCGGTCAGCAGGAACACCGCGCCGCAATGTTCGCGCTTGAGCAGCATCCTGGTGACGTCGAGGGCGGTAATGACCTCGTCGGGGTCGATGTCAAAGCCCATGGCCCGGAGTTTCTTCACCACCTGGGCCCCGGTCTTCTGGGTAGTGTTGGTCAAAAAACGCACTTTGTACTCTGCCTTAAGACGGGCAACCGCCTCGACAGCCCCTTCGATGGGGGAATCTCCCACATACAGTACCCCGCCGATGTCGCAGAGCAGCGCGCTTACAGGAGCAGGTCGCATTGCAGCCTCCTTTTGGATCACTGTTTTTCTGATTGTAGCGATATTTCAGATAAAAAGAGTATCAAAGAGTGCATATAAGCGGCAATTGCACCAAACAAACGGTGTTTGAAAGCGGTAAGCATCTACCGGTATCCGGGTTTAGTGATCTGCTCTCTTCACTTCGGTCTTATGCAAAAAGAGGGTCCCTGCAAGCGAAGAGAGCGCGGTGATCAGGAAAAAGAGAAACGAGAAGAGCACGCCGCTGTTCGCGTCGCTGCCGAGGAGGCTGAAACCGTAGAGAAAGGTCAGTTCACGTACGCCGACGCCCCCGATGCTGATCGGCAGGACCGCGACGACAGACGAGACCAGAAAGAGGGTCAGATAATCGATGCTCATCGCCTGGGCGTTTATGGCGTAGACGATGAAGAGCGCGCAGAGCAGCTGCAGTAGCTGAACGGCGATGCCAAGGAGGGTCGTGACCGCAAAGACATCCAGAAACCTGCGGAACATATAGCGGGTCACCAGGTAAGTAGCCGGAAAAACGGCGATCATGCCGGCGATGGCAAGGGGCAGAAGGTAGGCCATCATCGCCATGAACCCGCTGAACATAAAAAGGAGGCCGGCCAGAAAGAGCAGTGCGGCCAGCCCGCTGATGCGGTCAAGCACGACAGCCTGCAGCAGTGCCTTGACTCCGGTATGGTGATGTTTGTGGAGAAGATAGACCTTGTAGCCGTCGCCGCCGATACCGCCGGGAAGAAAAAGGTTGTAGAACATGCCGATGTAGTAGAGCATGAGGTTGTAGCCTTCGCCCAGCTTCAGCCCGATAGCGCCGAAATAGCGGTTGAGCCGAACGGAACTGACTATCTTGGAGGCATTGAAGGCCAGCAGCGCCGCAAAGAGCCAGAAGAGGTCGGCATGGCGCAGAATCTCTTTTACCTCGTTAAAGTCGAGCTGCGTGAAGACATAGGCAAGCGCCGCCAGGGTGACGGCTGCTTTGAGCAGGGCCATCGCGGCCTTATTCGACTGGCGCTTTTCCAACGAACTCTTCTTTGACAGTGTAGGGCTTTTTATTCTGTGATTCGTAATAGGTCCGCATGATCAGTTCGGCGATAAACCCGGTGGTGATGAGTTGAATACCGGCGAGCAGCAGTACGATCCCGAGTGTCATCAGCGGGCGCTGGCCGATATCTTCGCCCATCAGCTTTAAAATGAGCAGGTAGAAGTTGATGAGTGCACCGGCACCGAAGGAGAGGATGCCCAGCGTTCCGAAAAGGTGCATCGGTTTATGGCGGTATTTCTGCATGAACAGCACCAGCAGCAGATCGCTCATAACGCGGAAGGTGCGGCCGATACCGTATTTCGAGACCCCGTGGATGCGTGCGTGGTGCTTGACGTCCATCTCGGTGATCTTCGCACCGTACATCTTGGCCAGAACCGGTATGAAGCGGTGAAGTTCGCCGTAGAGGCCGAGGTTCTTGGCGACATCGTGGCGAAAGATCTTGAGGGTACAGCCGTAGTCGCTGATGTAGACCCCCGTCGAGCGGCGGATGATCCAGTTGGCGATCTTGCTCGGCACCTTGCGCAGGAACATGCCGTCCTGGCGTTTCAGACGGCGTCCGGCGATGATGTCCCACCCCTCGCTCTCAAGCTTTTCGATCATCAGGGGAATATCGGTCGGATCGTTCTGCAGGTCGCCGTCAAGCGTGGCGATGATGTCGCCGCGCGCGATCTCGATCCCTGCCGCCATCGCCGTGGTCTGGCCGCTGTTGCGGTTGAAGACAAGCAGGCGGGTCCGCGTATTGGAGAGTTCTTTGATCCGCTCTATGGTGCGGTCGCTGGAGCCGTCGTCAACCAGGATCAGTTCATAATCGAAGGCTTTGACCGAATTGTATACGGCGGACAACAGCGGTTGGATATTGTCTTCTTCATTCATAACGGGAATGACGATGGAGAGTTTCATGGGCGTGCCTTGGTTTTGATGATTTTAGCAAGGACGATGCCGTGCTTTTCGTAGAGAATCTCGGTGGCGTTGAAGTCATCCAGATTGGTCTTCTTGGTAATGACGATCTCGCCGTCCTGAGGGGTCGTTCTGGAGACGAGCTTTTCGGAGTAGACGATGAAGCTCGGCATATTCATCTTCCACATGTTCACGTCGAGGTTGCGCTCTTTGGCAATGAGGGCCGCCTCTTTGACGGGCTGCTGGGCGATCTTGGCATAGGTCGGAATAACGAAACCGTTGATGCCGATGACGCTGAGCAGTCCCAACACGACGAGCTTATTGACCCGCTGCATCTTCGGCGCGAACATCATTGCAAAGAGAATGGCCAGCGATGCGGCAAAATAGAGGCGGTAGAAGGTGCCGAATTCCGCCGGCGCACTTTCGATGACAAGCTGTGCGAAACGGTCCTTGACAAGCGGTTTGATCGCTGTTGCGATCTCGGGCAGAAAGAGCAGAAAGGCGAACAGGAGTGTCAGCGGCAGCAGCAGAAGTCTGTCGGAACGCATCTTCTCGATGTTCAGTGCCATGATCACAAAAAGCGGAGTGTAGCCGTATATCACATAGTGCGGCAGTTTGGTCCCTGAAAATGAGAAGAAGATAAAGACAAACAGGAACCAGATGGCAAAAAATTTGTGCATATCGTCGCCGAACCACGTTTTGATGTTGCGAACCGAGGTAAAGAGCACCGAGGTATAGGGAAGCAGACCGATCAGCAGCACCGGAACGTAGTAGAAGAGCGAACCGCTGTGGCCTTCGAAACTGGTGTTAAAGCGGCTGAGGTTGTGCTTGAAGAAAAAGCCATCGATGAATTTCTGCCCCTGATCGAGGTACTCCAGCACATACCATGGACCTGCCACAAGCACAAAGAGCAGTATGCCCACAGGGTTGAATACCGTTTTCAGCCAGAAGCCGAGTTCGCGTTTGATGGCAAAGAAGATAAAGCTGACCGCAAGCGGGATCATTACCGCTACCGGCCCCTTGGTCAGTGCTCCGAGCCCGATGAGAACGAACACGCCGTAGAGATAGCGCTTCTCTTTGGTAACGTAATAGAGATAGATGCCGAACATCGAGGCGGCGATAAAGAGGTTAAGCAGGGCGTCGGCGATGGCGGCCTTGGAAATGATGCTGATCTGCAGGGCCGTGGTCATCATAAAGGTCGCCGTGACGGCGGTTTTGATGCCGAAAAAGCGCTTGGTAAAGAGGTAGAGCACCCCGGCCCAGAGCGTTGCGGCGAGGGCTGACGGAAGGCGCAGGGCGAATTCGTTCAGTCCGAAAAGGTGGACGCTGGCGGCCTGAAACCAGTAGATCAGGATCGGTTTGTCGAAACGGAGTTCGCCGTTGAGATAGGTCGTCAGGTAGTTGCCGCTGAGGATCATCTCCCGCGTGGCTTCGCTGAACGCCCCCTCGTCGAGATCAAAGAGCGGCACGCTGCCGAGCTGGAAAAAGAAGCCGAAGAAGATGCCCAGTAAAATGGCGGCAGGACCGAACTTTTCGATAAATGTACTAGTGGGCATGATTGAGTCTTTCCTTTTCGGAACGCAGCATGATGTTATAGAGTATCAGGGTCGCGACGGCACCGACATAGATGCCTGCGATCACGTCGCTGACGTAGTGTGCGGTAAGGACGACCCTGCTCGAAGCGATCAACACCCCTACCGTTATAAAAAACCAGCGGTACCTGGGCGCGATCAGGGCGAACGCCAGCCATGCTCCAAATGCCGTAGCCGAGTGGCCTGACGGAAAAGAGGCAAAGGAGTGTCCGTAGTGAAACCAGTCAAAGCCGAAGAGGTTTTCGCTGAAATACAGTTCCGGTCTTACCCGACCGAAGACAAATTTGAGGATGTTGACCGTGATCCCCGACAGTGCAACGGTTGAGAAGACGAAAAGAGAGGCTTTCGCCGCATAGGCGAAACGCTTTCGCAGTAGAACATAGAGAATCAGCGGCGGTACGAGATAGTATTGCGCTTCTCCCATGTAGCTCAATGCCGCAAAAACCTCTTTGATCGTTGTATCCGCCGGGATCGCCCAGAAATACCGGGCCACTTCCCGATCGATAAAGAAGTAGCACAGAAGCACAATGGCAAAGACGGCCGGCAGACTTGCCAGGTAGCCGACGCCAAGGCCTGCCTTTTTTAAAATTGCATACTTGTGCATACTATGTCTCTTCCTCTCGTAAATAGCATTTCACAAATCTGCTTATACCTATTCAATCCCCGCATTGCTGTCTGATCGGCTAAAGCGGAATTCGAATAAATAATCGTTGTTTTTGTGCGATATATGAGTGGGATTATATAACAAATGATGTTATAAAAATATTACGGAAATTTTAGGCGGAAAGATTGTTAAGATCAAGCAGCGTGTCGAGCAGATAGCTTTTGCCCATCTTTATTTTGTCGCTGTCGAGTATCAGTGTCTGTTCAGAGGTGAGGCCGGCAGCCATGCCGCTGACTTTGGTACAGATCGCTTCGCGATTTTTGCCGGTGAGGGTGAGGGTGTCTGCGCTTCGGACCATCGCGCCCAGCATGTCGAGCCCCTGAAGCGGGATGGGCAGGTCGCAGTAGTAGTCGCCGATGCTGGTGACGCCCCAGTAGACAAAGCCTAGAGCGAGGTAGAAGTCCAGCGAATTTGAGATAGAGGTGAGTTTGAACCGTTTCACATGTTTCGAAATGGCAAGATCGAAGACCATCTTCAAAAGTTCGTAGGCATAGCCGTTACGGCGGAAGGCAAGCGGGGTAAAGATGTTGTGGATGGTCATATACATGCGGTAGCGGTCGATGTTGTAGAAGATGTAGCAGAGGTGGGCATTTTCGCTGTCGCACAAGACGACGCAGCCGTGCGCCTGCCAGCTGAAGTGCTTGTCCCACCACTGCAGTGACATGTCGGCAAAATTGACAGTTCGGGGGTCGGTGATATTGGCAGTAGAGGCGATGTAGGCGTCACGGTCGAGATGCTCAAGGTGGTAGTGCGACATGCCGCTCCTTTTTCCTTCTCTCTATTGAAGCAAAAAAGTCACTGCTGCGACCAGATTAGTCAAATACAAAGTGTTTGCTACGAGTATAGCAGCTTCGTGAGGCCCCGGCAGCCTCCGAATGGTTCATTTTTAGGCAGTGGCAAAGCGGCGTGTTCTGTTCGTTTAACCAAGACTGGGCACAAGAGATGGCAAAATCCGTCTATAATAGGGTATATTAGAATCAAAAAGGCGGGGCATGCTGCAGATTTCAAACAAGGTGACGATTGCGGACGAGGAGATCGAGATCAAGGCGATCCGTTCGCAGGGGGCCGGCGGACAGAATGTCAACAAGGTCTCCACGGCCATCCATCTTCGTTTCGACATCAACGCCTCATCGCTGCCGGAGTTCTACAAGGAGAGGCTTCTCGCATTGAGCGACCACCGTATCACGAAAGAGGGGGTCGTCAACATCAAGTCTCAGGAGTCGAGAAGCCAGGAAGCGAACAGGGAAGAGGCGCTCGAGCGGCTTAAGGTGCTGGTACAAAGTGTCGCCGTCCCGGAGAAAAAACGCAGGCCGACCAAACCGACAAAGAGTTCGCAGAAGAAACGGATGGACAGCAAAACGAAACGCGGTAAGATCAAAGCGATGCGTGGGAAGGTGAAGGGAAGCGAGGGGTGATGCTTTGCTTTGCCGCGCTCAGGGCTGCAGTATAAGGCTTCGGACGCTCTCTGTCTCTCCGATGCTCAACTCGATGTCAAGGCTTTCGAGGTCCTCTTTCATATGTTGCCGGGAGGTCGTTCCGCTGAGCGGGACGATGCCGAAGCGGCTGAGACAGTGGAACAAAATCTGCGGCGGTGTTTTGCGGTATTTGCGTGCCAGCAACAGAACGGTTCTGCTCTCAAGCAGATGCGGATTCGCCGTCAGCGTCCAGAAACCCTGATAGATAATGCCCTGCTCGTCGCACCACCGGCGGAGCTCGACATCGTAACCGGTGTCCGCGCAGAAACGGTTCTGCACGACAGCCGGTTTGACGTCAGCCTCCTCGTAGAGCCGCTTAAGCAGAGCCAGGTCGTAGCAGTTGCTGATGCCAAGCTGCCGCGCGCCGCCCGCTTTATAAATTGATTCCATCGCTTCCCAGACACTCTTTAGCCGGGAAAAGGGGAAGAGGGGCGAATGGAGCACCAGGGAGTCGACATATTTCGTCTTGAGGTTCTGTTTCGACACGTTAAACGACTGCTCGACCTGTTCCGGCAGGGTGGCATTTTTATCGTAGGGGATGTTGTTCGGATCCTGCCCTTCAAGAGGGGTGAATTTGGTCTGTATAAAGAGCTCTTCGCGTGCAACACCCAGTCTTTTCAGGCTGGCTAAGGCCTCGCCGACCGATGCTTCTGCATAGTGTTTCGGCTGACAGGCGGTGTCGATCCCCCGGAACCCGGCCTGAACCGCCTGCAGGACCAATTCTGTCGTGTGTTCTCTTTTCCAGGCCGTCCCGTAGATGATCTTCGGCATCCTGACCCCTGCCGCCGTTGTAATGTAGTGTCGATCTTCCATGGTTACGCTCCGTTCGTATATTTTGGCACACCGCTACGATAAACAGCTGGGTTGATCGGCAGACTCTTCTGCGGCAGGACAAACAGTGTTATGCATCATAGCATCTTCGAAGGCGAAACGTACTTGCACATGCCAGGGTATCGGCGTTCGGAGCGCCAGGCATCGGTGCTCATTTTGCCAGGTTGTTTTTTTGTTGCATAATGCGTGCCAAAGGCCGCAACATGTTAAAGTAGTTTTTCAAGTTCGTAAAGGGTATCGATACGGTGGGTGGCACTGCTGAAGTCGTGGCCCTTGGTGAAGCGGTTCTTGACGATGACACAGTCGATTCCTGCACTGACGGCCGAGCGCAGCCCGCGCTGCGAATCCTCGACGACGACTGCCTCGGCTTTTTCGCCGCCGAAGAGTGCGAGCCCTTTGAGATAGGGGTCGGGGTGGGGTTTGGCGCGTTCGTATTCACCGCTGCAGAGCACAAACTCCATAGGTTCGGTAATGCCGCGCTTTGCGTGGATCAGTTCAAAGTCCTCGCGCCGCGCCGAGGTGACGATGCCCATGCGGTACTTCTCTTTCAGTGCCGCGAGCACCTCTTTCACACCGTCTATCGCGATCTCTTCCGTCTGAAGATAGTGCTGATAGAGCAGGTTGCGCCTGTCGCGGGCGGCTTCGACGGCCGCGCTGTCAAAGCCTGCCTCCTCGGCCAGCAGAAAGGCGCTCAGGCCGTTGATCATAATGTCGCGGTAGCGCACTTCGTCAAGACGGAGACCCATCGTCTCTAGGATCTCGACGTTGGCCCTGAAGTACCACATCTCGGTCTCTACCAGTACACCGTCATTATCAAAGAGTATGTATTTTTTCATAAACGAATTATACCTCTTCTGGTACGGTTCATGCATCTGTGTTTGAAACTATTTATGCAAGGAGAGTGCTATGGAGCATCATGTTATTATCGAAAAGCTATGCAGCTGTGCAAAAAAAGAGGGGTTCTCGCAGGTGGAGACCTTTGAAGAGAAGTCGGCGGCGCTCGATGCCGCGCAGGCACAGGTGGCATTTATGCAGTCAAGCTTCTGCGGTAAACACAACTTTGATGTGACCGAGGTCAATGACCACTATGTCATCGGAATGATCGGCGGCGGCTGCGGCTGCGGAACGCACGAGAAGCATTAAACCGGAAAAAGGGTGCTCTGTCACGTTCCCTTGGCAAGACCTGACCGTGCCTATTATCCAGGTCAAGGCTTCTGCTGATTGATGATAGTTATCATATCAAAAGGTGCTGGTTGACCTGTGCGCTTATGAAGAGGAGGGGGTTGCGGCAGTGATGGGACATATTCCGTCGTTAGTCCGCAGCAGCTCGAAAAATGCTTTGCCGGTAATCGGCGTACTGCAGTAATAGCCCTGAAAACAGTCGCAGCGGTGCTGATTGAGGAAGTCATACTGCTCGAGGGTCTCCACCCCTTCGGCGATCACTTTAAGATCGAAACTGTGTGCGATGGTGATAATAGTGCTGATGAGTTCGGCATCGTCGGTGTCGGTCTGAATATCCTGGGTAAAGGACTTGTCGATCTTGAGCGTAGTGAACGGCAGCTGTTTCAGATAGGAGAGCGACGAATACCCCGTTCCGAAATCGTCGATGGAGATGAGGACATTGTGGCCGCGAAGCCGCCGCATCTGTTTTGAGATCTTTTCAAGGTTGTCGATGATGATCGATTCGGTCAGTTCAAGCTCAAGCTGCCCAGGGTCAATGCCGCTGTGGTTGATGGCCTGCAGCACCTTCTGGATAAAAGTATTCTCGTTGAACTGTTTACTGCTTACATTGACCGATATCTTGTCCAGACGGCAGGCCTCCCCCAGCTCTTTTTGCCACTGTACAAACTGCTTGCATGCCTGGTTGAGTACCCACTCGCCGATGGGGATGATGATGCCGCTCTCTTCGGCAATGGGGATGAACTCATCGGGCGTGACCCTCCCGAGTATCGGGTTGTCCCACCGCAACAGCGCTTCGGCCCCGACAATGATGCCGGTCGTAAACTCGGTAATCGGCTGAAAATAGACCTCCAGCTCGTTGGTGCCAAGGGCGTTGCGAAGGGCATTGTCGATGCTCAGCCGCCTTTTGATCAATTTGTCCATCTCCGGCCGGTAGAAGCTGGTGCTTCCCCGCCAATCTTTTTTGGCCTGGTACATCGCCATGTCGGCATGTTTGAGCAGATCTTCGGTCGTGGCATTGTCCTCGTCGGTTATGGCCATGCCGATACTTGCTGAGGTGGAGAGCTTATGGCCTTGCAGCATAAAAGGCGCGGAGAGAACCTTGTGGACATTCTGGGCAACGTGCTCCGATTTGCTGAGGGCCTGTATGGGTTCGGTACCGAGATCGGGGAGCAGGATGACAAATTCGTCGCCGCCGAGGCGCGAGACCGTATCCTCCTCCCTGAGGAGGTTCTGCAAGCGGTTGGCCGTCTCGATCAGGAGCTGGTCACCGATCTGGTGCCCGAGCGAGTCGTTGATGTTCTTGAAATGGTCGAGGTCAAGATAGAGTATGCCGGCAATGACCTGATGGCGTTTGAAACGGCTGATCTCCTGGTGTATCCTCTCTATCAGCATAGTGCGGTTGGGAACATCGGTCAGGGCATCGTAATAGGCCTGATGCTGTATCTTCCGCTGGTCGCTCATGCGGTCGGTGATATCGATGACGATGCCGATGCCGCCGATCACATTCTTCTCGTAATCGTGTACCGGAGAGGTGCGCATGTTGATCCAGACCTCTTTAGCGATGTATTTCGTGAGGTATCTCCCTTCGTAGAAACCGCCGGTATCGTCCAGAACCGCCTTGAGCGCCGGCAAAATACGCTGATCGGGGAGCAGATTCATCTCCAGCCCGGTCAGAAACTCCGCAGGAGCCTCAAGGAAGGCTGAAAACTCCTGGTTGAACTCCAGTATTTTCAGATCGGTATCATAAAGGAAGATCCCTACGGGCGCTTCGCGGAAAACGGTCTCAAAACGTTCGGTGCTCAGGTGGAGCGCTGCATCGGCCTTCTCATACTGAAGCTGTGAAATGATCACCTTGCGGTTGTTTTCGTAAAAGCGTTTGGATATGGCGAGGAGAAGTATCAGGAACATGATGATGAGCAAGCTGAGCCAGTCATAGATTTCGCTACCCTGGCGCAGAAGCTGGACAAAAAGCGGCACCAGCATGATGAAAAGGTAGAGCCGAATGGCGATCAATACCGAAGCGAGGCTGCTGACCGCGCCGGCACCCGTGCCGGAAAGTACGATGATGAGCATCGCCTGGTGCATAATGCTCTCGTGTGCAAAAAGCAGAACCGAGGCACTGGCCCAGATGAGGGCGGAAGCGACCACGCCGGCAAGAAAAAGCTGTTCCCAGTAGCTCTCCGAGTAGCTCTCTTTGCGGCGCTTGAAACTCCGGACCGAGTAGTAGCGCAGCAGGCTGACACTCAGAAGGGCGCTGAACCAGATCATGATGATCTTATGGTCAATGACGTTCCAAAGCAACAGACTCAGTACAAAGCCGTTGATGACAACGGCAATGGAAGAGAGGCGAAGCTGGGCATAGGCGATGTTGACCATTTCTGCTCTGATCTTTGCATCGTCATTCGGCTTTTGGCGTGTGAACATTATCACTCTTTGCTATTGGAGTATAGTAATTATGTTATAAGATACTCTAAAGGTGTTGAAGGCTGTATTAATAGAGAAAAGGAAGAAGTGTACTTGTCTGAAAAACAGGAGAAGGGCAGACCCTTTCGAGGATCTGCCGTGAGGCTTAGAAGCCGCCCATCACCAGAGCGTAGACGGCGTAGACCGCCAACACGATAGCAAAAGCGATGATGATCAGCTTCAGTTTGTTCTTTCCTAGCGGCTTGTTGTAGTCGCTCATCTCTTCGAGATTCGGTTCCATAGCGGTACTCCTTCGAGGTGGTTTGAGAGTATGATACTCCTAAAACTGTTACAAAAGTGTTAGCCGAGGCGATACCGCCCGTATACCTGTTCTCTTTCAGTACTTTTAAAAAGCCGCTTGAAATCTTCTTATGCACAGCTCTCTTGCCGGCATCGCGGCAGTCGAAGCGGCGCGATCAATGGCCGCGTGCCCCGAATTGGTACCGTGACCCGTCTTCCTCCTGCTCCGTCTGCGGCTTCGGTTTGAGCTCTTCGGGAGGCGTGTAGTCGATCTCCACGAACTTCTCCTCGCTCATACTGGCCAACTGGCTCTCGAAAATCCTCAGCTTCTGTTTGAGCTGATCCGACATGATCACCATCTCGTCATAAAGACGCTGTGCCAGCTCTTTTTCGGCGTTGCTCGCCTTTTTCTTCATGCCAAGCATACCGGTGAAGCCGCCTGCCTTGTTGTTGAAATAGATCTGGTATATTTTTGTAAAATGGTCATTGGACTTCAGCAATACGGCTTCAATCTCATCAAGATACATACGGCTGTTGCCCATTGAAAAAAGCATCGCTTCTTCATAGAACCATTTTCCGAATACCGATTCGGTAAGATTGATTTTAAATTGGCTCTCATCGACACTGAGTCCGGAAACCAGAAGTTTAAGAGAGTTGAGCATGCGGACATGTGATGTGCGGGCTTGATTCAGGTTATGGATATATTTCTCTTTCAGCATAATAAGACCTTCTTTAATTAATAGACAAAATTGTCATAATTATAACGATGAACGCTGCGTGCGGTGCCAAGGTATTGGTTAAAAAATAGTCAGATCACTGATTCCCGGCTGCCATTGGTATGATACTAAGGAGAGGAGGCGGGCCGTAACGGAAAAAAGGGGTCGAGAGGCAGACATCGTGACGGGGGCTTCTTTTCGGAAACAGAAGGTGTCCATTTATTAGCCACTCATTTTACTGTTTTTGCAGCTTTACACTGCCCGGACAACAGAGAAGCGGGTAACGCCGAAGCCGGTGGCTTCAGCAGAGATCATCCCAAAAAAAGAGGGGGAGGTCATTGCCCCTCGGGGGTGACGACGATGTAGAAGACCTTTTCATGTTGTACCGAGGGCAGAAAATAGACGCCGCCGAAGCGGTAGTATTGCACACCGTCTATAGTGACGGTGTAGGCACCGTCGGGCAGTGTTTCGACAATGTCTCCGGGTTCGTAGGCCGCATAGGCATCGGGCACTTGTGCAACACGGTAGGCCTGGTGATCGGTATCCCAAACGTAGTAGACATTGTCATAGTAGTAGTAGGTGCTGCCGTGAATCTGAAAAACGGTATATCCCAGCGGCAGCACGGGCACGATAAGGCCTATCGGCGGCATGACGACAATAAAACCGCTACTGTGGTGGCGGTAGTAGATGCCGTCCGAATAGTAATAGAGCAGGCCGCCAAGGCTGATGGTCATGGCCACTTTCGGGATCGTCCGGGTAATATAGCCGGGACGGTGATGGTAGGGCAGAGGTCTGGTCCGGGGCGGGGTCCAGTAGTGCGGGCGTTTCACCTTTGTGAGCCCTTTATCGGTGGGTACTTGTCGGCGCTGGATCTCGTTTTTGACGGTGTGCCGGGCTGTCGCAGTTGTATGATCGGTTTTGGAACGTACCTTTACCGTGCGTTCCCGCGACGGTTTCACAGCGCGCAGACCTTGCCCGTCCCCCCGGTCGGCTCCTTTGGCTATCGTGCCTCTTTTCACCTCCGTGCGTTTGGCGTGGCCCTCTTTGTTATCCGAATGCCCGGATGCTGCACACAGGGTTCCCCCGGACAGTAAGACCGTCAATGCGACGGTCGTCGCTCTGCTCAATCGCATAGTACCCTCCTTGCCATAATGCTTTTTTAAGTATAGCCCAAATTCGTCTCCGCTAAACAAACCGGATACCGAAGATGTGCATTCCCTCAACGTAACGGTAGTCAAGGCGGTAACCGTGGGCCCGGACAATGTTCTCGACGATGTAGAGCCCAAGCCCGTGCCTGCCGTCGGCTCTAATTAACACACATTTCAGCTTATTTGAGAGATATTTGCCTTATACTAAAAGTTATCTATCTAATTTATGCCGCTGCCCGAAAGCCGGGTTCAGCAGCATACAGTAAAGGTTTTCATTGGCAAAGGTGCTGTCTTACCTGACGAAGCTGGGGTTCTGGCCGTTCATACTCCTCTTTACGGCCCTGGCGACGGTCCTCGCAGAGGCATTCGCCCTGCCCCTGACCTACTTACTGACGGGCAGTTTTTTTGAGATGCACCTTGTTGTAACCGCTTTCATTGTCCCGATCATCGTCGGCTCTCTAATCTTCTACTTTATCGCCTATCTGATTCGCTACCTGGTCACGGTCCAGGAGAACCTCAAAGCAGCGGAAGCGGCGCTGCAAAATACGAATGCACGGCTCAAAGAGGCACAGAACATCGCCCATCTTGGCTTTTGGGAGTTTGATCTGGAAGCGGACAGGCTCTACTGGAGTGACGAGGTCTACCGCATCTTCGGGCTGGAGCCCCAGGAGTTTGAAGCCACCTTTGAAGGGTTCCTGCGCTACGTCCATCCCGACGACCGGGAGGTGCTGGCGAATAAATACCGCCGCTCCATCGAAGAGAGAACCGACTTTAGCATCGTCCACCGGGTCATTCAAAAAAACGGGGCGGTGTGTTATGTCGAAGAGCACTGCGAACACACCTACAGCAGCGATGGCAAGCCGGTCCAGTCCATCGGGACCGTCTACGACATTACCGATCACGTCGTCGACCAGGAGAAACTTCAGCGCCTGTTCGATCTGCAGAAGAACATCATCATCCAGACCGGCGGCATCCGTTTAAAAAAGGCCAACCAGTCGTTCCTTCACTTTTTCGGCTACGGCTCCCTGGACGATTTTCTGAAAGAGCACGACTGCATCTGCGATCTTTTTATCAGAGATGAGCGTTTTTTCCACCTCGGAAAAGTACCCGGCGAGGTAAATTGGGTCGAAGCGTTGGAGACGATTCCGAAAAAAGAGCGTGTGGTCTCGATAGCCGACAAACGCCAACACCCCCATGCCTTCACGGTCTCTATCAACCGTTTCGATGATGATGACTACATCGTCGCCTTTACCGATATCAGCGAGACCATGCAGCAGCAGTTCTCACTTGAGGAGAGGGTCAGCCGCGACCATCTGACCGGCGCCTACAGCAGGGATTTCTTTGATATGACCATCGGGGAGCTTATGGAGAATGCCGAAAAGAGAAACAGTTCTCTCGGTCTCGTCATGCTGGACATCGACCATTTCAAAAGGGTAAACGACACCTTCGGCCATGACGTCGGCGACAAGGTCCTGAAGCATCTTGTCGCGACGATACGCTACTCTATCCGTAACGACGACCTGCTGGTACGGTGGGGCGGCGAAGAGTTCCTGCTGGTCATAGATACGGAATCCATCGAGACCTTGAGACGTATGGCCGAGCATGTGCGGCAGCGTGTCGAACAGGAGACTTTTGAGGTAGCCGGCCGCGTGACCTGCAGTTTCGGCATTACGCTTCATGCCCCGAACGAGTCGGTTGAGCAGAGCATCAAGCGCTCCGACAGGGCCCTCTACGAGGCGAAAGCGGGGGGCAGGAACAGGGTGGTCCAGGCCGACAGTAATTAGGGCGCGTCAAACATTCATCAGACGCTTCTGCATCGTGTAATCATCCATCACAAAGCCGTCGCCGATCGCCTGAACGACCTCGCCCGACAGAACGAAGCCGAGCTTCGCATAGGCCTTCAGGGCGAGGGTGTTGTTTTTGTTGACCGTCAGCTCGATCTTTTTCGCCCCCGTCTCTGCCGCCAGTATTGACAGAAAGCCGACAGCGGCTTTGGCGTGGCCCCGGCCGCGGTGGGACGCTTTGACGTAGAGTTTGCTCAGAAAAAGGACGCCGCTTCTGGGTTGAACGGCCATGTAGCCGAGAGCTTCGCTCCCCTCGAGCAGCAGATAGTAGCGGTACCCTTCTGCGAGCTGCCGCATCATGGCGTCCGCACTCTGGAAGGTCTCGAGCATGTACACCACCTGGGGCCTGCCGATTATCGGGGTGTAGTGTTCATGCCAGATGGCATGCGCAAGGGTCGCTGCAAGCTGCATGCGGTCTCGGGTCTCTATCGGTTCAACGGTCATTCGGGTTCTCTTTCCTTCTCTTTTTCAAGCACTATTATAGCCGCCATTGACAACCGGCCGTTACGCTCTTGTACCGATTTGATGAAAATATAGAGGTGCCCTATATTGTTTTCAAATAAATAGGGTACAATATTAATAAATTAATAAAGGTTAGATTTTATGATATATAGTTTACACGAAATGCTGAGCAATGCAGCACTCAAATACCATGAACTGGGCGTCGTACAGGACGAGACTATTGTGCTTATCGCAAAATCGCTTGACGCCGAAGGGATCTTTGAAGTCATGCGCATCAAAGAGATGGCCGATATGTTTGATCTGACCACCAAGTGGGACGGGCAGAACATCCAGATCGCAAAATAGACCCTCCGCCCTGACGCTTTTGTACTTCGCAAAAGGGGTCTGTTTTCGCTCTGCTGGGCGGGCGTAAAAAGAGCGATCAGACTGCCTCAGCTCAGCAGCCAGCTACGCATACTCAAACTTCCGTGTTCCATCCCCTCATAGACAAACCGGCTCTCATCATCGTCAAAAGAGGCCCCCGCTGTATAAAGCAGGGGTATGTAATGCTCGAGCGTCGGGTGTGCGGTGCGGGCAAACCTGTTTCGCTCCTCAAAATCGATCAGGGCTTCGAAGTCCCGTTTTTCGATGGCCTCTTTGACAAAGCGGTCAAAGTCGAGCGCCCAACTGACGGCGGGGGCGTCCTGGGCCATTGCCGTAGCCTGAAGGTTGTGTGTGATGTTGCCGCTGCCGATGATCATCACCCCCTGATCTCGCAGTACCTTCAGCCGTTTGGCGACCACGAAGTGTTCGCGCAGAGTGAGGCCGCTGTTGATGCCAAGCTGCATGACCGGCGCGTCCGCGTCGGGAAAAAGATGCAGCAGCACGCTCCAGGCCCCGTGGTCGAGCCCGCGCTCTTTTATCTGCAGGGCAGGGAAAAGACTTTGCATCGAAGGGATCAGAAAGGCGGCGTTCTTTGCCGGGTAGCGGACCTCGTAGAGGGGCTGCGGAAAGCCAAAAAAATCATATTTCAGATCGGGGCTTTCGTGCACGGAGACGCCGTAGTACGGCGGTGTCCAGTGGGCGGAGACGACCAGAACGGCTTTCGGCTTCTCCAGGCTGCGGCCCAGTTCGTGCAGCGACCGGGTAAAGGCGTTGGTCTCGATGGCGTTCATAGGGCTGCCGTGACCGACGAAAAAAGCGGGTGCTCTCTTTCGCGTTGAAGCAGATGAAGATAAGGGCATGGCAAAACCTCCGAGCACCAGGATAAGAAGCCGTAAAAACGTTTTGCGTGTCATTGCACACCTCTGCCTAGTGTAATTACTCTAATCATAGCACTTTTTGTTAAACACAGCTAAAAAAAGGCGAAAGGGGTTCTCGGAGGAAAGGGTTTTAGAGAATGCCCAGATGCTCAAAGAGGATCTTGAAACCGAGGGCGATGAGAATAAGCCCTCCGACCGCTTCGGCTTTCGATTCGAGGAGGGTTCCGAGCCTTTTTCCGACATAGACGGCCGCCACACAGAGCACGAATGTCACGAGGGCGATCACGCCTGCCGCGGTCCAGATATCGGTCTTCAAAAAGGCAAAGGTCACGCCGATCGCCAGGGCGTCGATGCTCGTTGCGATCGCCAGCGTGACAAGGGTTTTGGTGCTGAGGTCGGTGACCTCTTCGTCAAAATCGTTTTTGTAGGCTTCATAGAGCATCTTGGCGCCGAGACCGACGAGCAGCACAAAGGCGACCCAATGGTCGAACGACTGTATGTACTCGGCGAAGGTCACTCCGGCGAGGTAGCCTGCCAGCGGCATCGCGCCCTGGAAAAACCCGAAGACAGCAGCGATAAAGAGCGTTTTAGAGAGTAAAATCGCCTTGTATTTTGCGCCGATCGCTATCGAGACGGCGACCGAGTCCATCGCCAGGGCGACAGCAAGGATGAGAAGTGTTTCGCTCATAAACAGTCCTGAAAAAATGTAGACGCATTATAGCGAATGCCCCGGGCGCCCGACCGTTCAGCAGCACTCCAGTTCGCAGCGTCTGAGTGCGTCGAGGCCCGCCTCGTCTTCGGCATTTTCGAAGAGCTCTTCGAGGTAGAATACGTTGGAGCAGACAAGGTAGAGCAGGGCCTCTTTGTCATCGGCTTTGGAGCTTCTGAGGTAATAGGCCTGAGGGATCGTCGGGACGATCTTTTTCCAGTAGAGGTTGACGTGCTCGGCCTCTTCGAGCACGGCCAGCAGCCGGTCGATGGCCAGACAGGCATTTTCAAAACAGTCTATATTGGTGAACGAGACATACCGCTCGTCGATGCGTATTTCATTGGTGCCCATAAGCGTCCTTGGCGTAATATTAAATTACTATGCAATTATGGTACTAGTGTAGAGCGATGCTGATAAATGGGCTGTTTTACGCGGGGGAGATGACGGAGGGGAGTTTTTTCGGTGCTTTGATGCGCAGCTGCTTGTTGACGTTCATGCGGCCGTAGACGACTTCGAAATCAGAACGGGAGACGCCGAACTCTTTCGCCAGAAAGCGTACCATGTGATCGGTCGCCTTTCCCGCTACCGGTGTGGCGGTGACGCTGACCTTCAGCTGGTGGCCTTTGACCTTTCCTATCTTGTCCTGTTTCGCGCTGGGGGTCCCCAAGATGTTCAGGACCAGAATATCGCCTTCCCAGGCGTAAAAGGTATGGGCGAGTTTTTTTGCTTTCATAAACGCTATTTTACCACGTTACACTCAGTCGAGCTGTTCAAAGAAGACTTCAAAGACCTCCCCGTCCCTGTCCTCAATGAGGGCGATGCGCTTGCCGCCCCGCGAGAAGCTCTCAACGATGGACACAGGCTGCCCCTCGAAAGTGTGGTCGTGACCCTGCGGTTCCTCAGGCCCTCTTCTGTTCTGCTGCGATTGCATTGTGCTGCGATGAGCACTGTTCGATAGATTTTCCATGGTGCAATGATGGCACATCGGCAGCGAAAGCGGCTGAATTATGGCAGGGTGTCAATTTGTTCCGTAACGGCCTCCGGAGGTTATCGGGCTTTTTTCAGGCATGCGATAGAGTTCGGGGAAGGTCTCGTCCGGCAGCCGTTCCATGAGGGTCTTCAGGACGTTCATCTGCTGTCTGAGCCGGTCGCAAATCAGGACCATCTCATCGTAGTGCCGTCGGGCCTTTGCCTTCTGTGCCTCGGGTACCTTTCTTTTGAGACCGATCAGACCCAGCAGACCGCCGGCGCGTTTGCCGAAGTAGATGGCGTAGATCTGGGCAAAGTGCACATGGAACTCGATCATGCTCTCTTCGATGTTCTGGAGACAGTGATGGCAGCCTTTTGACGAAAAAACCATCGCTTCGCCGTACAGCCATCTGCCGAAGACCGTCTCGCCCAGTTCGGGGATGAAGAGACGCTTGTCGATGTCGTGGCCGGAGACCAGAAGTTTGAGCGAGTGGAGCTGCCGCATGTTGGAAGTCCTTGCCTGCTGCATGTTCCGAACATAGCGCTCTTTGACCATCGCAGACTCCTCATTTTTAAATATTTGTTTTTATTATAGCAGTTGATATTGGAATATTGGGACCGCTTTTGGTCAAAAAATAGTCAAAGGGAGGGGTTGATCTGAGTCGTTTCGATTTTACTTTTTAGATAGGTGTCACCAGACCCCTATCTTTCGCACCACTGAGCCCAGAAATCGATAATGACGACTTCGTTCTCCGTAACAGTCTTTTCAAAGTTCTCTTCGGTCAACGCTATCAATGCCATGGATTATCCTTGTCTGTTTAACGGCATTTTGCAAATTGGGTTCGAGCCGGGTTTGGCGACGAGGTGAGGCATCAACCAAATGGTGTAGGCAAAAGTGGAGATTCACCCACTGGGGTGTAAATTTTATGTACAATAGACTAAAAAAGATCAAGCATGCGACTTCAAATACTTAACGAACTGGCGCTCAAGCTGTTTAATAACTACGCTATCGAACGTGACGGTGTATTGTATCGTATCGCTGAGGCCGAGATATACTACCATTCGTCCGAGTTTCCTGACCCGTTTTGCCATCGGCATGAGGCACAGGAGTCTTTTGAAAACTCCTATTTCCATTACAGCGGTTTCGACGTTACATTTGGAAAACCGGGTGTTTTTATCGGTGCCCTGATACGGGGAATTCAGCATGACGCTACGGGCGAGTATATTTATGGACCGGGTCGTGTCGCATACGACTGGAACAGTACTAAAACAAAACGCCGTATTGCACTGGTAAAAGACCGAAGTTATGATTATCGTTTATCAGAGGTTGGAAAGCCTTATGTTTATGATAAAGAGATATTGACATTGCCGCGCATCAATTTATCGAAAGCGACGATGTTGAAAGCGATCAGGTCCAAGAACAGGGATGAAATTGATGTTATGCTGGAAGCACTGCATTTGCCGGCCCGATATTTGCGCTTGCCGGAAAATTTTTATGAGTATAAAAACAAACCAGATGATATAAAGAGTATTGTCAGTGCGTTGTAACGTAGTAATGTACATCGCATATGGCTCAAAATAAGCAGCCTGTCCCCATTTTTGCGTTTTTTTTGGTCGAGGGCTAAAGTAGTATAGGGAATATAAGATTGATCACCTGAGCCCTATTTTTTATAGCGTTACATCTTCATCATGATCTCAGGCGCTCACACGGCTCTTTTCGGGTACATGGGAGAGCTGGTGAAAGGCTTCATCGGGCATATCCTCCAGGACAGCAGCGAGGAGGTTCATCTGCTTTTTAAGCCGGTCGGCAAGCGTGATCATCTCTTCATAGAGGTGCTGCGCCGATGCTTTCTCTGCGGGAGTAGGTTTGCTTTTGATGCCCAGCAGACCCAGCAGTCCTCCGGCGCGTTTGACATAATAGGTCGCATATATCTGTGTAAAGTGCGCGTGAAATTCAAGCAGGGTCTTTTCGATGTCACTAAGGCAGTGGCTGCTCTTCTCTGCTGAAAAAAGCATCGCTTCGCCGTAAAACCATTTTCCGAAGACCGTTTCGGTCAGTTTGGGGGTAAAGTGGCTTTTGTCGATGTCGATGTCGAGGCCGGAGACCAGAAGCTTAAGAGAGTGAAGCTCCCGCACTATCGACGTCTTGGCCTGCTGCATGTTCCGAACGTAGTTCTCTTTGACCATCACACACTCCTCACATTTGAATAAATTGTAATGCTTAAATTATAGCCTCTGCGTGGGGTTGAAAGTGTGTTGTTCTGGTCAAAAAATAGTCAAATGGGGTTGAGTCAAACGGAGACTATTGCGCGGCTGCCGCTTCCTGTTCTGCGATCTTTTTGCGGACCGTCTCCATGTCGAGCGCCTGCGCCTTTTTGACGATCTCCGCCAGCTTCTCCCGGAAGAGGAGTCCTTCCTGCTGAAACACAATGATCTGCTCTTTCATCACCACGGTTGTCGGAATGGAACGGATCTGAAACTGCGCGGCCAATCCCTGCTGCTCATCGGTATTTATTTTCGCGAAATATGACGTCGGGGATCTTCTCCGACACGCTTTCAAATATGGGCCCGTACTGCCTGCAGGGCCCGCACCACTCCGCCCAGAAATCGATAATGACGACCTCGTTCTCCGTAATAGTCTTTTCAAAGTTCTCTTCGGTCAACGCTATCAATGCCATGTGTTATCCTTGTTTGTTTAATGGCATTATGCATATTGGGTTCGAGCCGGGCTTGGCGACGAGGTGAGGCATCAACCAAATGGTGTAGTGAAAAGTGGAGATTCAACGCCTGGGGTGTAAATTTAGCTCTTACTTTTCGTTGCAATCAAAAAGGCAATAAGAACCGATCCACTCGAGGAAAAGGGAAAAGGGGTCAGGTGATAACTATAACCCATATGTAAATACGACAGAGAGCAAAATCTTTACGCAGAATTTATACTCATAGATTATACTGGTCAAAAAAAGAAGGATTTGCCATGCGCCGTCTGTTTCTGACCGCTTTGTTTCCCCTCTCCCTGCTGGCCGTCTCCCTGCCCGAAAAAGCGCTCTACCTCGAAGGCGGCAGCGACAAGGGCGTCATTTTGGCGCACGGCAAGGGGATGCACCCCGACTTCAAGGTCGTCAAGCCCCTGCGGCTGGCTCTGAACGAAGATCTGGACTACCACACCCTCTCTCTGCAGATGCCTGTAAACCATAAAGAGTATGAAGACTTTGAAGCGGAGCAGCCGCGGGTCAACGCCATGATCGATCAGGCGATCGCGTATCTGCAGGAGAAAGGGGTCAAGACGATCTACCTTGTGGGGCACTCGCTGGGGGCGGGGATGACGAGCAGCTACCTGGTCACTCACCCCAAAGCGCCCGTTGCGGGCTACATCGCCGTCGGGTGCCGCGGCAACAAGAGCACGCTGATCTCATGCAACGACAACATGCCCAAGATCGCGGTTAGAACGCTGGATGTCTGGGGCAAGGCGAATAAAGAGGATGCAGATTTTGCGCAGTCGCGCAAGAAACTCGTTGGGCCGAACTACCGTCAGTACGGCATCGACGGCGCAAACCACGTCCTTGACGGCTCCACCGACTTTTTTGTCGATGAGGTCGAAACATGGCTGCAAGAGGATGAGCGGGAGTGAGGTTCCCGCCGATAGCCCTGAATTGACAAGCTATCTATGAAGCGTAAGTCTCAGACTGCTTCTTAAGTTTAATACCCCTAACGTCTAGTTATAGCCTATGATCGGGTCGTCTTCTTTGGCTGCCCAGTTGTCCGAAACGAATTTCCAGTCTATGAGCTTCCACCAGTTCTCCAGGTAGGCCGCGCGTGCATTGCGCTGGTCGATGTAGTAGGCGTGTTCCCAGACATCGCAGACCAGCAGCGGTCTGAGCCCGTCTTTCACAGGTGTTTCGGCATTTTCATATTTTTTGATCGCAAGGCTGCCGTTTTGGTTGACGAGCCAGACCCAGCCCGAACCGAAGAGGCTCATGGCCGCGTTCAGGAAGGCCTCTTTAAAGTCCTCCATGGAACCGTGGTCATGCTCTATTTTGTCCATCAGTACCGTGGACGGCGAGCTCTTTTGCGTTGTCAGGCCGTACCAGTAGAAATCGTGGTTGAACACCTGCGCGGCATTGTTGAACGTCGGCCCTTTCGATTTGCGGATGATCTCAAGCAGCGGCGCATTTTCATATTTGCCGCCCGCGATCAACTCGTTGAGTTTGTTCACATACCCCTGATGGTGTTTGCCGTAATGGTATGAGATGGTCTCCGCGGAGATCATGGGCTCCAGTGCCGCCTCGTCGAAAGGCAGTTTCATCAATTCAAATGCCATGTTTTTGCTCCTTTTAGCGTCGTTTTTCTTGTATTGGTTTGCATAAGCTTTTTTAATATGCAAGAATGAATCTCAATGTACGTCCAAAAGGTCGATCGAGAAAAGAAGAAAAGGGGTCAGGTGATAGCAATAGCAGCTACTGCCTTCATGACAACAGCGTTTCTAAAACGCTATAATCTGGCAACGAAAAAGTCTTCCTCTCATGTGTCCTGGAGGGGGCTTTTACTCAAGCAGATTGACGTAAGTTCTTTCTGTTATGCGGGAATGACAATTATGGCAATACAACTCGAAAACGAGACAGAGATCCTTACGGGCGAACCTAAAAAGTTTGCCGTTTTTATGCTCAATGACGACTACACGACGTGGGATTTTTGTATACGGATCATCTGCGCCGTTTTTCACAAAAGCGTTCAGGAAGCGGACGCCATTACGCGTGATATCCATACGAAAGGCAAGGGGCTCTGCGGCATCTACAGCTATGAGATCGCCGAGACCAAAGCTGCTGTCGTGAGAGAGCAGGCGCGCGAAGAGGGGTTCCCCATGCGCTGTTCTGTCGAGGAGCAGTAAAGCCCGCTTAGTGATAGCCGATGATCAGGTCGTCTTCTTTGGCTGACCAGTTGTCTGAAACAAATTTCCACTCCATGCGCTTCCACCAGTTCTCCAGACCCCGGCAGATACCGACAAAACCCGGCACGCCGAGCGATGATTTCACTGCGCGTTCTTTTTATTTGGTATTATTATAGATGATCGGAAAGTGGCAATATATATGAACACGTTGTAAGCGATGCGTTTAACACGCCGCTTGATAAAAACACAAAGGAAGCTATCATGAAAGTAATGGTCGTTTATTATTCGATGTACGGACACGTCTACAAGCTGGCTCAAGCCGCCGCCGAAGGAGCGGCATCGGTGGAGGGCGCAGAAGTCATACTCCGCAGGGTTCCGGAAACGCTGCCTGACGAGGTGCTGGAAAAGATGGGGGCCTTAGAAGCGCAAAAGCAGCAGGCCGATGTGCCCGTATGCACCGTAAAGGAGCTGAGCGAGGCCGATGCGATCATTTTCGGAACGCCTACGCGTTTTGGAAATATGTGCGGCCAGATGCGGCAGTTTCTCGATCGTACGGGGCAACTGTGGGCGAGCGGTTCGCTGGTCGGCAAAGCGGGCAGCGTCATCACCAGTTCGGCCACGCAACATGGCGGGCAGGAATCTACGATTCTCAGTTTTCACACCACCCTGCTGCATCTGGGCATGGTCATTGTCGGCCTGCCGTACACGTTCGAGGGGCAGACGATCATGGATGAGATCACCGGCTGCTCCCCCTACGGCGCGTCGACGATCGCCGGAGGCGACGGTAGCCGTGTCCCGAGCGAGAACGAGCTTGCCGGTGCCCGCTACCAGGGAGAACATGTCGCAAAAATCGCAAAGAAACTTTCGTCATAAGAAAAAGAAAAAAGGGGTCAGGTGATAACTCTGTACTTCTTCCTGCTTTAGTGCCTGTCACCCAATCTCTGAGATGGCTACCCGACGAACTGCGCTACCCACGCATGGAGCTCCTCGGCACTCATCGCCCCGAGCTTTCGACCGACCTCTTTGTTGTTCTTGAGCGCGACGAAGGTCGGAATCGAGATGAGCTTGAAACGGTTGCTGGTTGCCGGCTCCTCGTCGGAATCGACTTTGACGAATTGCGCTTTCAGCGCAAAGCGCGCCGCCGCCTCTTCGAACAGGGGTGCCATGATCCGGCAGGGCCCGCACCACGTCGCCCAAAAATCGACGATGACCGGGATCTCCGAATTGGCGACATGCTTTTCAAACGTCTCATCCGTCAGCTCGATCGGTTTCGTCTCGAGCAGCGACTTGCCGCAGCTGCCGCAATCGGCGCTGTCGTAACTCTCTTGCGCCAAAACGGCATTGATCTTGCCGCAGTGCGGGCAGACGATCTGGATTTTTTGCATGATGCTTCCTTACTGCTCTTTTTGTCGTACTTTTGTCCATGTTCGTTCGTAATACAGGCTTGATGCAAAATCCGTACTCATCGTTACTACCGGTTAAAAAAGATGGATTTGCCGGCACCATTGCGTCTTGTCGCATTATCGTTCTTTCCCTGCCGGCACTCTCCATGCCCGACAAAACGCTTTACATTGAAGGCGGAATCGATGGGGCTTGCGGGCTTCTCGTACAAAAATTGCACAACGTTTTGCAAAGATAGTTTCTAAAGTAGGCGGATGAGCTGCTTTACCCACTATGATCTCATACCTATGGAGCATTATTATGGTAAACCGCGCAAAGATCAAAGAGCTGATGAACGAGAGCGCCTGCTCGCACAACAAGGACAAGAAGAAGGGCGAAGGGTGCGACATGCCCAAGCCGGGAATGGCGGCGGGGGGCTGCGCCTTTGACGGGGCGCAGATCTCGCTCTTTCCCTATGCCGATGCGGTGCACCTGGTGCACGGGCCTCAGACCTGCCTCGGCGCCTCGTGGGAGACCCGCGAGACGCTCAGCTCCTACGAGGGGCGCGACCATACGGTGATGGGCTTTACGACGGGCATCACGACGAACGACGTCATCTTCGGCGGCGACAAACGGCTTGCCGACTCCATCGACTACATCATGGAGCACTACAAGCCTGAGGCGATCTTCGTCTACTCCACCTGCGTCACGGCGATGGTGGGCGACGACATCGACATGACCTGCAGTCTCGGCAGCGAGAAGCACGGCGTGCCGGTCGTGCCGGTGCATGCGCCGGGCTTCGTCGGCGGCAAGAACCTCGGTTCGCGCATCGCGGGCGAGGCGGTGCTGGAGCATCTCATCGGCACTAAAGAGCCCGAATACACCACCCCCTACGACATCAACCTCATAGGCGACTACAACGTCACGGGCGACATGTGGCAGTACCTGCCGATCTTCGAGAAGATCGGCATACGCGTACTCAGCTCCATGAGCGGCGACGGGCGCGTCGGCGACATTCGCGGCGCCCACCGCGCCAAGCTCAACGTCATCGTCTGCGCCAAGTCGCTCGTCACCCTCTGCCGAAAGATGCAGGAACGCTACGACATTCCGTGGATCTCAGTCTCCTTCTACGGCAAGCGCGACACCACCTTCGCGATTCGCGAGATCGTCACGGCGCTCGGCGACACGGAACTGATCGCGAAGGCCGAGAAGATCATCGCCGAGGAGGAGGCGAAGCTCGAAGCGAAGCTTCTGCCCTACAAGCAGCTCTTCGCGGGCAAAAAAGCGGTGCTCAACACCGGCGGCAACAAGGCGTGGTCCATCGCCTCGGGGCTGCAGGACCTCGGCATCGAGGTGGTGGCGACCTCCATACGCAAGTCGACCGAGGACGACATCGCCAAGGCGCGCGACTACCTCGGCCCTGAGGGCGTCCTGATGAAGGCGCCGGCCTCGGAGCAGTCCAAGGTCATCGACGAGCGGGGAGCGCACATCCTGCTCGCGGGCGGGCGCAGTCTCTACACGGCCATCAAAAAGAAGATCTCCTTTATCGACGTCAATCAGGAGAAGAAGACCAGTTACGGCGGCTACAACGGGCTGCTCAATCTGGCCGAAGATCTCAAGTACGCCTTCGGCAACCCTGTCTTTGCCAACGTCTCCCAAAAGGCGCCCTGGGATCTCTGATTTTTCAAAGGGCATCTCTGGAATCCTATGCCGTCCTCGTAGGGTTTCACAGATGCCCTTTTTGTCCTTTATTCCCTTTTACCTACAATTTTGTCTCGAAATTGTTTTATTAACTTGAACTCTTCATGCTTTTAAGACTTTTTATATTGTTGGAAGTAACAACTTTTCCGACTTACATCTCTTACTTTTTTTTGCCGCAAAAAAAGTAACAAAAAAGCTCTCGATAGCGGCTGCGAGGTCGATGAGCTACCGACTACTTTCCTTTCGGTCTTTCTCTCGCTAAAAACGCATGGGTCACTACGTTCACTACGTTTTTTTTACGCTCCTTCTCTCCTTACAGTCAACGCTGTAGATGCCATGAATCAAAAGCAAGCGGTAACGCATTGATTTGAATGTAAAAGCTTGCGCTTTTAAGGATGTATGACATCTCTTGACAATGGCTGCGTCTTGGTACAGTGAATGAAGCCGGAGGGGTTTCGTGACTCCGAGTATAAGATACATTTGGAAGTGACTAAACCCGCCTTTGCACTTTCTTCTTTACCGTTAGCTTTCTGCTTTGTGCACGACAAGGTGAATTGCGTAGCAAGAGAGGATGCCCTGGGGTGCAAAGAAGAAAACTGACAGCACTACTATTAAATCTAATTCAAAAAAGTCGTGAATTTGCAAAAGGCAGTTAGTGTCACAGATTCAACCTTTCTTCTCTGCTGCTCCAGAGAAGAAATCTTGAGGGAAAGAAGAGTAGGAGCTTTTGTTTTTTCTGTACGTATTAACTTTTCCGCTAAAGATGAACCAATATCTTTTATATGAAAGGCCGTGTGTCGGTTTAAGCGGTTTGTGTCACATGTGCGTCAGAACATTAATTCCGGCAGTAGTGACGGAATGCCACCGGTTAACAGTTCAAAGTTCGAGCAGTAACTTTTGGCCGAAGGGAATTGCCCTTTTCTTTTTTTGGTTACTTTTTTCTTTTCAGAGAAACATTTTGCTACGCAAAAGCGGTACCCTTGTTTTGGGCACGCAAAAGAAAAAAAGTGACAACACTACTATTAAATCTAATTCAAAAAAGTCGTTAACTTGCAAAACGCAGTTACTGTCACTGATTCAACTTTTCTTCTCTGTCGCGCCAGAGCAGAAATCTTGAGGGAAAGAAGAGAGGCGCTTTATACTTCTGTACGTATCAACATTCCGGCTAAAGATGAGATTTATTCAAAAGCAGTGCGTTAGTTGAAGCAGTTCATATTTTTACGTCAGAACAGTGGTTCCGGAAGCGGTAACGATTGATCTGGATAAAAAAACTGACGCTTTTAGGGAAGCATGACATCTCTTGACAATTGCTGCGTCTTGGTACAGTGAATGAAGCCGGAGGGGTTTCGTGACTCCGAGTATAAGATACATTTGAAAGTGACTAAACCCGCCTTTGTCCTTTTCTTTTTTGGTTACTTTTTCTTTTGGACAAACAAAAGAAAAAAGTAACATCCAACTATCGAATTTAATTAAAACAAAGTTGCGAGCTTGCAAAAGGCAGTCAGTGTCGCAGATTCAACCTTTCTTCTCTGTCGCGCCAGAGATGAAACCCGTAAAGCAAAAGCCAACTGCTTGGCTTTTGTAGGGTTGGAAACAGAGTCGATGTACGAAGTACCGACGCCGTAGACTATTGCGGAAAAAGAGAGAGGCGCTTTGTTTCTTCTGTGCGCATCAGCTTGTTCACTAAAGATGGTACTTTTTATTCATTGTGTATGTTTTCCTAGAAGTCAATGTGTCGGTCTAGGGAGTTTGTAATGCCTGTAGAGCAGATACGTAGAAATAGTGCATAATGCTCGGCGGCAACCTTGTCCTTTTCTTTTTTCGTTAGGTTTTTCGTTTGGACAAGCAAACGAAAAAAGTAACATCCTACTATCAAAATACATTCAAAAGAAGTAACAACCACATTAAATACAAATCAAAACACGGCTAAAAACAGATAAAAATAAGACTAATTCAGTCTGATATACGCAAAATAGACATGTTTATTCAAAAAATACGACAATTTTGTAGGAAAATCACGATTTTAGTATAAAAATTGCATAGCCGGGCTGATTTTTTGGGAATAGGTTATGTATTAGTAAGGGTAGAACAAACAGGGCAAAGCCCTTAAAGGAGATACTATGTACGAGATGATCGAATTTGAAGACGAGAAGTTTAACCACTACCTTCACCACTTTGACGAGTGTGATATGGAACACCCGGAGTTCAACTTTGAGTTGGACTGCATCGCCGTGGCGGCAGAGTTGATCGAAGAGATCATCTGGGCATAAGCTGTCCGCAGCTGTTGAATAAAAAATGCGAAATGTAAATCGCAAAAGTAGATATCAGGGCAAAGCCCTTAAAGGAGATACCATGTACGAGATGATCGAATTCGAAGACGAGAAGTTTAACCACTACCTTCACCACTTTGACGAGTGTGATACGGAACACCCGGGATTCAACCTGGAGCTGGACTGCATCGTTGTAACGGCCGATCTTGCCGAAGAGATCATCTGGCGCTAAGCTGGCAGTACGGTACTCGTGCTCTACTGTTTTACAAGACGCGTGACTTTGTCTGAACGTAACTGTTTTTCGACTTCAGTTACTTTTTTTGCCGCAAAAAAGTAATAAAAAAGCTCTCATAGCGGCTTGGAGCCCGATGGTTGTCGGGTACCTTCTTTCCACTCATTGCCTTCCAAAATCCCTAACACGCTACGTTCAAATAAGGTCATTTTTTTGACGTTAGTCTTTTTCTTGTTGTGTAATTTTTCGAAAAAGAGCCAAGCGGTGACGCATTGATCTGAATGAAAAAGCTTGCGCTTTTAAGGATGTATGACATCTCTTGGCACTTGCTGCGTCTTGGTACAGTGAATGGAGCCGGAGGGGTTTCGTGACTCCAAATATGCGATACTTTTGACAGTGACTAAACCCGCTTTTGCACTTTCTTCTTTTTAGCTTTCTGCTTTCAGAGAAACATTTTGCTACGCAAAAGCGGTACCCTTGTTTTGTGCACGACAAGGTGAATTGCGTAGCAAGAGAGGATGCCCTGGGTGCAAAGAAAAAAAGTGACAACACTACTATCAAAAAACATTAAAAGAAGAATATAGATTTGCAAGAGAGTAGTGAAATTGTTAGAAGTAACAAATATTCCTGACTTCACTCTTTCCTTTTTACGCCGCAAAAAAGGAAACGAAAAAGCTCTCGAAACGGCTTCGAGCCCGACAAGCTGTCGGGTACCTTCCTTCCACTCGTTCCCTTCCTAAAAATCCCTAACTCGCTACGCTCAAACAGAGTGTTTTTTTTAACGGAAGTCCACTCCTTGCAGTCAGCTCTGCAGATTTTTCGAAAAGAGCCAAGCGGTAACGCATTTATTGAGTCTAAAAGCTTTCGCTTTTACAACTCGGCTTCGCCTCATTGTGTCGAACTTTCAATTTTCAAGACGATTTGAATTTCTTAAAAGTTTATGTTTTATGTGCGTGTTGGCATTAATTCCGGCAGAAGTGACGGAATGCCATGTGTTGACAGTTGAAGGTTCCAGCAGTAGCTTTTGGCCGAAGGGTATTGCCCTTTTCTTTTTTTGGTTACTTTTTTCTTTTGGGCACGCAAAAGAAAAAAAGTGACATAACCTCTATCAAATTTAATTTAAACAAAGTCGTTAACTTGCAACAGGCAGTTACTGTCGCTGATTCAACCTTTCTACGATGTGGCATTTAGTGCCACCCTGCATTACACTTTAGTGTTTTATTCTCTGTCGCGCCAGAGAAGAAATCTTGACGGAAAGAAGAGAGGCGCTCTATTTCTTCTGTACGCATCAGCTGGCTCGCTAAAGATGATGCTATATTTTAACGGAAGTCCACTCCTTTCAGTCAGCTCTGCAGATTTTTCGAAAAAGAGCCAAGCGGTAACGCATATTATTTTAATGTCAAAGCTTGTGCTCTGATCCCTGTTTGAATTGTTTGATGGCAGTGAGTGCTTGGGTCGTATTCAGTGTGAAGGAGAGACCATTAACTGCTTTAGAGATCGTATTGTTGCGTCTTAACAACAGCGTCTCTCTCTTTTTCCTCAATAGTTTACGGCGTCGGTACTTCGTACATCGACTCTGTTTCCAACCCTACAAAAGCCAAGCAGTTGGCTTTTGTTTTACGGGTTTCATCTCTGACGCGACAGAGAGTGAAATGCATGGGAGGCACTTTGTGCCGAGTCGTGAAAAAGTTCGGTCTGCCACAGTTTAAATATTGAGGGAATTTGTAATCAAGTCTAAGTAACATAGGCTCTATTTAAAGACAGTCAAAAGAAGTGAGAAATAGAGTAATACAAGCGTGTGTAAAAAAATACATATTTCTCCTAAGGCCTGTTTATAGTGATGCAAACCATAAATATTAACGCATTTTCTGACGCGATGATGCTGAAGCATAACACCTTGTCGCGTCGGCTATAAAATGCAAAGCAGTTTGCATTTTACTTAACGCCTTTGGCTCTCGAACGGTTCTTGCAATAGCTTCTGCAAGAAGGAGTCGCCATGGAAATAGAGCTTAGCAAACACGAACACAAGCCGCTGCAGGTCAACCCCATCAAACACTCCCAGCCTATGGGCGCGGCGCTGGCCTTTATGGGGATCCGCAACTGCATGCCGCTGATGCACGCCTCGCAGGGGTGCGCCTCCTACACCAAGGTCTTCTACACCCGCCACTTCAACGAGCCTATCGCCATGTACAACACCTCCGTCAGCGACATCACGGCGGTGCTTGACGGCGGGGACTTCTCCATCCTGATGGCGATCGAGAACATCACCAAGAAGAACAAGACACTGAAGCCCGAGATCATCGGCCTGCACACGACGGGGCTTACCGAGACCAAGGGCGACGACGTGCGCGGCGTCGGAATGCATATCGAGATTCCCTACTGCTATGTCAACACGCCCGATTACGAGGGGGGAATGCAGAGCGGCTGGGCGCTGACGGCCAAGGCGCTCATCGACCAGCACACGATCGAGACCACGGCGCTCAAAGCGAACAAGCTGCTGCTGCTGCCGCATGTGAGCCTCCAGCCTATCGAGATCGAGAAGATCAAGGCACTCTGTGAGGGGTTCGGCTTCGAGACCTATGCGCTGCCTGACCTCTCGACCTCGCTCGACGGCTACCTGAGCGAGGGCCAGGGAAAACTGGGAACGGGGGCCATCGGCATCGACGATATCCGTTCGCTGGGCGACAGTGCGACGATGATCACGATCGGCGCATCGATGGAGATCGCCGCCAAAGCGCTGCTGAAAAAGAACCCTGCCGTCACCCATCTGCACTTTGACCATCTTATGGGGCAGGAGAACAACGACAATTTTGTCGCGGCCCTGATGGCGATACGACAGATCGAACCGGCACCGCTGCTCAAGCGGTGGCGCGGCCGTCTGCAGGACGCCATGCTCGACAGCCACTTCCTCATCGGCTCCTCGCACTTCGTCGTCACGGGCGAGCCGGACATGTGCATCGGCATCTGCGAACTGCTTCAGAGCGTCGGCGGGACCATCGATGCGGTGGTGGCGACGAACTACAGCCCCGTTCTGGAGAAGATCACCGCCGGCCAGATCTTTGTCGGCGACCTTGAAGATGCTGCAGAGCATTTCAAAACGGCCGATCTCGTCATCAGCAATTTTCATGCGGAACGATTATTGCATATGCAGCAGAAGCATACGGGATTGATACTCCGCGGCTTTCCGAACTATGAAGAGCTGGGCAACCAGCTTAAAAACGACCAGCTCTATGAGGGCAGCACCTATTTCCTCTTCGAAGTGGCCAACCAGTTGCGCCTGGTTAAACACGGGGAGGGTCATTGAGCCATCTTCCCCCGGGGAGGGGCAACGGTGCCAATGAAAATGAACCGGGCTTCTGCCCGGATCGCGGTAAAACCAAACAAAAAGGGAGAGCAAAGATCATGAGTGAATCAACAAAAATTTCGGTTGAAAGTACAGGGTCGATGGAGAATGCCATGAAAGTGGCCTTTGCATCGAAAGATATGGAGACGATCAACGCGCACTTCGGCGGTGCCAAAGAGTTTGTCGTCTACAACGTCTCCAAAGAGGGTTTCGAGCTGAGCGGTGTGATCAAGACCGACACCTCCGGATTTACCGGCGACGACAAGACGGACTTCAAGGTCAAGGCGCTCAAGGGCATCAACATCATGTACTGCGAGTCTATCGGCGGCACGGCGGCCGCAAAGGTGATCCGTGCGGGTATCAACCCGATGAAAGTGCAGGAGCCGCGCAAGATCGTGGATATCCTGGGTGAACTGGTAACGATGGTCAACGACAACCCGCCGCCGTGGATCAAGCGCATCATGAACCTGGAGACGGTCGAAGATGTCCGTCTGGCACGCTGGCAGGCGGAATAAAAGGGAAGACCGGACAACGGCAGTGATCGTTCTGCCATAGGTGCACAGGCAGTATAAGGAGTAGTCCAGGAGCGCGAAAAGCGCGGGGGCCTGCCGCCGAGGCAAACCAAGTGTTAGCGTAGGTGGCGGGGCTTTGCTCCGTTACCGTATCAAAATAGAAAAGGAAGCAATTATGAGTGAAGTCATGGAAGTTAATGCATTTACAGAGGAGCTGATCCGTCAGTTGAGAGCGGCAGACCAGTTCGGAAACTGGTCGAAGATGAGCGACGAAGAGCTGCTGATCAAGAAGTACGTCAAGACCAAAGAGGATCTTAAACAGATCCCTATTATTGCGGATATCGACGAGATGCTTATCGGCGAGATCAAGATGATCTTCAAGGCGATCGCCCTTCAGTTCGAGCGCCAGACAGGCGTGATGTGCAACGTGGTCATGGAGATGAGCCACGAAGGTTTCGGCCGCTGCATCATCATAGCAGGCCGCATAGTCCTTGTAGACAAGTACTTCAAAGATGCACACCGTTTCAGCTTCCGTACGCTTGAGAAGCTTTACGAAGAGGGGCAAAAGTACCTCGACAAGTCATTTGAGGTATATGAGCAGTACAAGCCCTGCAAGGGCAGCGACGATTAATCAACCATAGAAGGAGATGTTAGATGGCAAGTGTAGGTATATTTGTAGGCAGTAGCGGCGGTGTGACCCAGGAAGCGGCGGAGAAGCTCGAAGAACTTTTCGAGGGTGCGGAGCTGATCAATATGGAAGAGGATTACGACGATCTTGAGCAGTTCGACGAATTTGACGTCCTGCTGATCGGTTCGTCGACATGGGGTCAGGGCGACCCGCAGCGCGACTGGGTCGACCCGCTCTACGAGATGACAAACGACGAACCGGACTTTAACGGCAAGAAGGTCGCTTTTTTCGGTGCCGGTGACCAGAAGACGCACGGGGAGCACTTTGTCAGCGCACTGGGCAAGATGGAAGAGATCTTCCAGAAGTGCGGGGCGAAAACAGGTTTCGGCCACTGGCCGACGGACGGCTACGAGTACGAGTTCTCCTATGCGGAAAAAGCGGGCAGGTTCTGCGGCCTGCCGATCGACGACATCAACCAGCAGGAGCTGACGGATGAGCGGTTGAGTGCCTGGGCCGAACAGCTTAAAAGCGAGATGGGGCTTTAGGCCCCGCCGGCGTCGTGGTCATAAGAGGGTTTAGGGCTCCCGGTGTATAACTACGACAAAATTGTAGTATTTAGTGCGAGATGGACTGTTTCGGGGATAACTCCCGAGACCGAAAATTGCATTTAACAAGATAACTGATCATTACAAAGGATGAATCATGAGCAGACTTGCGGAATTTAAGTCATTGACCGATACGGAAGAGTATTTTGAATTTTTCGACCTTGAGTACGACGAGCGTCTGGTCTATGTCAAACGTTTTCACATCTTGAAAAAATATGGCGAGATGATCGAGAAGGCAGAGGGCAATGACTTCGGCAGCGAGGAGAAGCTGCTGGACTATTACAAGTTCGCACTCATCACCGTCTACAAGAACTTTGAGAACGGTTATGCCCCTTCGGCAGCAGATGTCTGGTCGATGTATGACAACCCGAGTGCGTGTGGAAGCTGTTCCACTTCAAGCAGCTGCAACGATGTAGAGGAGGTCAGTAATGGAGTTCACGCATGCACAAGCCAGTCAGATATCAGCTTCAACTAAGGACGAGATCTTACCCGTTTTCCGTTTAGGACAGCGTGTCCGTATGACAAAGCCGATACGCAATGACGGCTCCAACCCTTTTAACGACCCCAATGAGATCCTTGTGCCGGCGGGCGCCGAAGGGTATGTCAAGCATATCGGCGACTGGCTTCAGGTCATCCGCATCTACGAGGTGCACTTTATTGAAGAGGGTGACACCTACGGCTGCCGTGAAGCCGAGCTCGAAGCGATAGGCGATGTCGACGGCTACGACGAGGTCGAAGAAGAGCTGCGCTGGTTGCGTGAGCACCGGGCCGAACGCGCCGCGAAAAAAGCTGCCCAGGAGGCCGCTTCGCAATCTCAAAAAGAAGGAGTGTGATCGACTTTTTGGGTATTGATAGCCGACGGAGCATCGTCATAAGTGCCCTGTCGGCGAAAAAAGGAGAAAAAATGGTCAATGTTATTTTTTGCGGTTTCTGCGATGCTGGTCAAGCCGTTTAATTAGAACGGCTCGGAAGCAAAGGCCCATAAAGATTGTCCTTTTTCAGGACGGAAATTTTTTGCAGCAGAATATGCGAGCAGTACTATAAATCAAGGAGAGAGATAAATGACAACACGTGTAGAGATTATGAATGACTTCCTGGCGATCAACGTCAAACCGGGAAAAACGATCCAGGATATCGTAGAAGCCTCAGGAAGCGCCCTGCCTTTCGGCTGCCGTGACGGCGAATGCGGTACCTGCGTGGTATCGGTAGAATCGGGAATGGAGTTCCTGAGCGACATGACCGACAAAGAGAAAGCGGTTATGAAGATGCTTAACGAATCGAACCCGAAAGCCCGCCTTTCATGCCAGATGAAGATCATTCAGCCAAACGGTCTTATCCGTCTAAAGTACTAAAACATACATTGCCCCGCTGCGGGCAGTGCCCAAACTATCCATACCGAGACTCTTCCCACCGCCTCTGTTTAACCTTTTTTCGATCGGCTGGAACACAATATGCAGCTGTATAAAAAAGCATCTATAAAGTTGTAGTATTAATGCAGCAAACGGCGTATAATAAATGAGACACAATCAAAAATGAAGACAGCACAATGAAACAAAACTATAATCTTAAGCAGAAACAGTTACCGCGTCTTTCGATGCAGACCTGGCTGCCGCTGCTGCAGTGTTCGCTCAGCGACCTGGACAAACACCTTCAGGTCGCGACCAGCGAGAACCCGTGTCTGGAGATAAAGTCCGGGTTCGAGGTCTCCGAGAGCTCCAGCGACTCTTCCCACCGCGCCTATATGGAGTACCAGAACCACGTCTCCAACGCCTCGTCCGAGGAGATCGAATGGATGAGTGTCTCCAGCCAGTCCCTCTACGAAAAGCTCGATGATCAGATCACGGCACCCCTTTTTCCGACACCGATTTCCCAGAAGATCGCCCGACAGATCATCTTCTATATCAACGACGAGGGCTATTTTGAAGGCGATCTCAACGAGGTCGCCGAGCAGTGCGGCACCGATGTCTACAAAGTCGAACAGGTACGCCAGCGTTTTGCCTACCTTGAACCCAAGGGTGTCGGGGCGGTGGATTACAAAGAGTCGTTTCTGTTCCAGCTGAACGATTATGAACTTGACGATGAGCTGAGCATTCTGCTCGGGGCGCTGATCGTGCAGTTCGACCATATTGAGAAGTTCGTGGACCATCCCCGGATGCATGATGCCAAAGAGATCCTTCAGCACTTCAGGAACCCGCCGGCGATGGAGTACATGAGCAACGACGAGCAGCTGCTGCCCGACGTCTTCGTGGAGTTCAAAAAAGACGAACTGACTATCCGCATCAACCACGCCTTCTATCCCGATCTCAAGGTGAACCAGATCGACAAGTACGACAACTTCGCCAAGCAGAAGTTCAAAGAGGCGCGCGAACTGGTCAAACTGCTTGACCTTCGCAAGGCGACACTGTACAATGTCGCCCTTGTGCTGATAGAGAAGCAGTACGCCTTTTTCATGGGCAGCGAACTCAAACCGCTGCGCCTTCAGGATGTGGCCGACGAGCTCGGGTTCAACGAATCGACGATCTCGCGCGCCATCAGCGACAAGTACCTCGAGTGTGAGCGCGGCACCTTTGCGTTCAAGGATTTCTTTTCAAACGCCATCGGCGAAGTCTCGACTTCGGAGATCAAACATTTTCTTCAGAGGCTCGTCAACAGCGAGGAGAAGGAGAAGCCCTAAAGCGACAAGATCCTGCATGAGAAGATCGAAGAGCGTTTCGGTATTCAGATGGTGCGCCGCTCCATCGCCAAATACCGTCAGGAGCTCGACATCCCCTCTTTCAAAGAGCGGCAGTTCCTCTATAAGCTTGAGATGCTCTAAGGCCAGTTCGATTTTTTCAGCTACTCTACAGTTATATATAAGTAAAATTTAACCAATATGGTTAATCTGTATTTAGTGCGTGTCCCTCTCGGTGCGGTTTCAAAATCCGCCTTAACCGCAAGAGCGTGACCTGGCGGGTTCTGAATCTTCACCCGGTCTTTATGGCGTGTTGAACTTTACAAGGTCCCGGGCGGTGAAAAAGAGTTACGGAAACAGGAGATAAGCATGGCCTCAGGACGAAAAGGGAAAGCCGAAGCAGTCGAGAAACCGTCGGACGATCTGAAACCGGCCGGGCTGCAAAAAAGCGCCGACATCGGCAGTGCCGGTTTTCCTGTCGTCGGTATCGGTGCTTCGGCAGGCGGACTGGCGGCGTTCGAGGCCTTTTTTTCGGGGATGCCTGCAGATACCGATACCGGTATGGCCTTTGTGCTGGTGCAGCATCTGGCGCCCGACCACACGAGCCTCCTTGCCGGTCTTATCCGCCGCTATACGCGGATGCAGGTCTTCGAGGTCGAAGACGGCATGCGAGTAAAACCCAACTGCACCTACATCATCCCGCCGGGCCGCGACATGGCCTTTTTAAACGGCACACTCCACCTGCTCGAACCCTCGATACCCCGCGGCCAGCGCCTGACGATCGACTTCTTCTTTCGCTCCCTGGCCCAGGATCAGCACGAGCGCGCCATCGGCGTTATCCTCTCCGGAACCGGCAGCGACGGCTCACAGGGGCTACTCGCCATTAAGGGTGAGGGGGGGATGGTCATGGCCCAGGACCCTGACTCCTGCGAGTTCGACGGTATGCCGCGCAGTGCCATCGCCACCGGTGTGGTGGATTACGTACTGCCACCGGCCGAGATGCCGACCCGGCTCATCGACTACACCGCGCATGCCTTCGGCAAGCCGCACATCGGGGCGGGATCCGTCCCGATACCCGACACCCTGAATATGCTGAAAAAGATATTCATCCTGCTGCGCGCTCAAACCGGACACGATTTTTCGCAGTACAAACCGAGCACGGTCAGCCGACGCATCGAACGGCGGATGGCCATTCACCAGATCGAAAACATTGACGGATATGTGAAGTACCTGCAGCAGACACCCTCCGAAGGCGAGGCGCTGTTTCGCGACCTTCTGATCGGCGTGACCTATTTCTTCCGTGATGCGGAGGCCTTCAAACGTCTTGAAGAGGAGGTGATCCCCCGGCTTTTTGCGCTTAAACCTTCAGGAGGTACGATCCGTGTCTGGACAGCAGGCTGTTCCAGCGGCGAGGAGGCCTATTCCATTGCCATTCTCCTGAAGGAGCGGATGGACGAGCTGAAACAAAACTATGCGGTACAGCTCTTCGCGACGGACATCGACCCGCAGGCGATCGCCAGGGCGCGCGCCGGCCTCTATCCCGTCAGTATCGCCGATGCCGTCACTTCGGAGAGGCTGGCGCGCTTTTTTACAGCCCTGCCTGACGGCAGCGGGTACCGCATTCACAAGAGTATCCGGGACATGCTCATCTTTTCCGAGCAGAACATCATCAAAGACCCGCCTTTTTCCCGGCTTGACCTTATCAGCTGCCGCAACCTCCTGATCTATATGGGGCAGAACCTGCAAAAGAGGCTTATACCCCTGTTCCACTACGCGTTAAACCCCGAGGGTTTTCTTTTCCTCGGCACGTCGGAGAGCGTGGGCGAGTTCGGCGATCTCTTCAGAGTGCTGGACCAAAAATCGAAACTGTACCAGCGCAAAGAGAGTGAGTCCGGAGTACAGCGCAGAGCCCTCGGGAATCTTCTCGCACCGGCAATGCGCACGCAGGAAGACGTGGCGAAACCGCTCGCAAAAACAGCCGGTGCCGTCAAAATGTCACTGCGGGAGCTGACGGAGAAGGCCCTTTTGAGAAAGAGCGCTGTGGCCGGAGTACTTGTCAATGAACGGGGCGACATCCTCTACCTGCACGGGCGCTCCGGCATCTACCTGGAACTGCCCTCCGGCGAAACAGGGGTCAACAACATCCTGAAAATGGCGAAAGACGGGTTGCAGCACGACCTTATGATCTCCCTGCGCAAAGCAGTTACGACGAAACAGAGCGTGCAGCGTCCGGGGCTGTACATTAAGAACGAAGAGGGCTTTGCCGTCGTGAATCTCGCCATACACCCGGTGCACTCGGAGGCTGCGACGGCCTCTGAGCCGCTTCTCTATCTGGTCGTGCTGGAAGAGGTGCCGCCTATGGACCTTGAACAGGCCCGTCAGTTCCTCGTGCATTCTGCTGCCGGAGGGAGTGATACCGACATTGATGCCGACACGCGTATCGCAGCGCTTAAAGAGGAGTTGCATGCCCAGGAGTCGTTTCTCCAGGCCGCCAATGATAAACTTCAGATGTCCAATGAAGAGCTCAACTCCTTTAACGAAGAGATGCAGTCGCTCAACGAGGAGCTGCAATCCACCAACGAAGAGCTGGAGACCTCCAAAGAGGAGCTGCAGTCGGTCAATGAAGAGCTCTCCACCGTCAATGCAGAGCTACAGACCAAGGTGTCGGATCTGTCGCGGGCCAACAACGATATGAACAATCTCCTGGCCGGTACCGGCATCGGCACGGTATTTGTGGACTGCGAGATGCGCATTCTGCGTTTCACCCCTGCCGCCACCACCATTATCAACCTGGTGCTCAACGACCTTGGGCGGCCTGTGACCCATCTCGCCTCCAACCTTGTGGAGTACAACACGCTGGCGGCGGACACACAGTCCGTGCTCGACACCCTGATCCCCAAAGAGATGGAGGTGATGACGAGCGACGGCAAGTGGTACCTGATGCGCATTCAGCCCTACCGCACGCTCGATAACACGATCGAGGGGGCCGTGATCTCCTTTATCAATATCACCGAAAACGTGCAGATGCGCAAGGCGCTGAAGGAAGCCGAAGCGATGAACCGACTGGCTGTGGTCGTGCGCGACGCACACGATGCGATCACGCTGCAGGACCTTAACGGCCGTATTCTGGCCTGGAACCCCGCCGCGGTGAGGATATACGGCTGGAGCGAAGCCGAAGCGCTCAAGATGAACGCGATCGACCGTGTACCTGAGCAAGAGAGAGAGAATGCGCTGGCCAAGCTGCTGCAGCTCAGCCATGCCGAGATACTGGAGCCGTACCGTGCGAAGCGCATCGACCAGAGAGGGTACGCTCGTGGAGGTCTGGATGACCGCCACCGCCCTGGTGAATAAAGCGGGGCAGGTCTATGCGATCGCGACAACGGAGCGGAAAATCGATCGATCGGCGGAGCGGGACCATGGGCAAGAATAATAAGCCTGCCGACAGCAAGGCCCCGGCAACCATCCCCACTGAGGAGAGGCGCCGGAAAGCCGAAAAGATCGTTGCCGAAAAAGGACTCATCTCATCGGAAAGCGAAGAGCTGGACGAGGAGACGCGCCGGATACTCTACGAACTTCAGGTCCATCAGATCGAACTGGAGATGCAAAATGATGAACTCCGCCGGGCGGAGGCGGCACTGGACGCTTCACAGAACCGTTATTTCGATCTCTATGAGATGGCGCCGGTGGGGTACTGCACCCTGGACAAAGAGGGGCTGATCCGGCAGGCCAACCTCACCGCAAGCACCTTGCTGGGCGTACACAGGAATGAGCTGTTCAATAAGCCGATCTCCCGCTTTGTCCTGAAGGAAGACGGGGATCATCTATTACCATTTCCGAAAAAAGTTCCTTGCGTCCTCCGAACAGCACTCCTGCGAACTGCGGATGATACGCCAGAACGAGGCCCCGTTCTGGGTGCATATGACGGCCGTTTCGGCGGTAGATGCCAACGGCATGCAGATGGTGCTCCTGATTCTGAACGATGTCACCGAACGCAGGCTCACCGAAGAGACGCTTAAGCTCGCGGCCAGTGTCTTCACGCATGCGGGCGAAGGGATCATGATCACCGACCCTGCCGGCACTATCATCGAAGTGAACAGGGCTTTTAGCCGTATCACGGGCTACAGCCGACAGGAAGTTCTGGGACAAAATCCCCGAATGCTCAGTTCAGGGCATCATAACGAGGAGTTCTTCGCCTCCATGTGGAGCTCGATCATCGAGAAGGCCTACTGGCACGGCGAGATCTGGAACCGGCACAAGAACGGCGAGGAGTATGTCGCTATGCTGACCATCACCGCCGTAAAGGACGATCAGGGCAAGATCCAAAACTTTGCGGCGCTCTTCTCAGACATCACTCAGGAAAAGGAGCACGAGATCGAATTGGAACGCGCTGTCCAGTACGATGCGCTTACCGCGCTGCCCAACCGCGTGCTGCTGTCGGACCGTCTGCATCAGGGAATGGCACAGGCGCTGCGCCACGGTCTCTATCTGGCAGTCGCCTATCTTGACCTTGACGGATTTAAGGAGATCAACGACACGTACGGGCATAAAGCCGGCGACCAGCTGTTGATCGCCCTCTCCAAATCCATGCAGCAGACCCTGCGTGAAGGCGACACCATCGCCCGGCTGGGGGGCGACGAGTTCGTTGTGGTACTGCAGGACCTTCCCGGTATCGACGTCTCTATACCGATGATCACCCGTCTTCTTGATGCGGCTTCCGCACAGGTGCATGTCGGCGACGAGATGCTGCAGATATCGGCAAGTCTCGGCGTCACCTTCTACCCGCAGTCCGAAGAGGTGGATGCCGACATACTGTTACGCCAGGCCGATCAGGCGATGTATGCGGCCAAAATGTCCGGCAAGAACCAGTACCAGTTCTTCGACAGCAGGGAAGAGGGTGAGCTGCTGGATCGTCACAAACAGATAGAACGTATGAGTATTGGCCTGAGCAGCGGTGAATTTGTGCTTTTTTACCAGCCCAAGGTCAATATCCATACGGGGAGAGTGATCGGAGCCGAAGCACTGATCCGCTGGCAGCATCCCGAGAAGGGGCTCCTTGTACCCTCGGAATTCCTGCCGATGATCGAGGAGCATCCGCTGGCCGTCGAGCTGGGCGAGTGGGTCATCGACAGGGCCTTGCGCCAGATAGAAGAGTGGCACAGCAGAGGGCTGGACATTGCGGTCAGTGTCAATATCGGTGCCCGCCAGCTGAAGGAGAGAGACTTTGTCGAGCGTCTGCAGGTGATCCTTGCACTGCATCCTGAGGTCGAAGCCTCTTCTCTGGAGCTGGAGATAATGGAGACCAGCACACTCGAAGAGATGAAACAGACAGCAAAGATCATCAAAGCCTGCCGGGAGCTGGGCATTCTGTTTGTGCTGGATGATTTCGGCACCGGCTACTCCTCACTTACCTATCTGCAGCAGCTTCCGGTCGTCCAGATCAAGATCAATCAAAACTTCGGACAGGAGATGATCGACAACCAGGATGACCTGGCCGTGCTGACAGGCATTATCGGCCTTGCCGACGCCCTTTGCATCGATGTTCTCGCCGAGGGAATTGAGACCGTGGCCCACGGTGAGCTGCTGATGCAGCTGGGGTGTGAACTCGCTCAGGGTTATGCCATCGCCCGGCCTCTGCCGGCAGAGGAATTTCCGGACTGGTTTGTCACATGGCGTCCCGATCCGGCATGGCTTGATCTGTCACCGGTGGACCACGACGACCTGCCGCTTCTTTTTGCCAGTGTCGAGCACCGTGCCTGGATCGCAAGGGTCGAGGCGTTTTTGAGAGGCGAGCTGGAGAGCCCTGTGCCGCTGGACCTGCACCTGTGCCGTTTCGGTATCTGGCTGGATACCGAAGGCAGGAGACGCTACGAAGCGGAGCCGGTTTTCGGTGAGATAGAGCAGCTGCATGTGCAGATTCATGACCACGTGGCCAAACTGCTTGAGCTTAATGCTCTGGGGGAGAAGAAAAAAGCGATCGCAGGCATCGAAAAGCTTCATGCTCTGCGGGACAGTCTGCTAAAACTGTTAACGGTACTCTCACAGGAGCAGAGTAGAATCAATTGTGAAGAGACGCCGGGAAAAACGCAGCAGTGATCCTTCCTTCACAGTAAAAGCTTTCGCTTTTATGCGTAGACGGGTGCCGATCAGCGATTTTTTTAAGATGCCGATCATACTGATCTGCAATGACGTCTGCGGTCAGCTGGCAGGCGTGTCAATGGCGGTGTAGTAGCTCTCCTGGTGCAATTTTTTGATCTTGGTACTTTGCGTAAGTGCGGCCTCGTTCGTCTCGCCGGTGCGGATGCGTTCGACTTCAAGCACCGGGGTGACCCACATCTTGCCCGAACCGTGGCCCATATCCTGCGCATTGGCGCGGATAGCCTCTTTGGCGCTCTCTTTGTAGCTGTCATTTGAGATGATGATGTCGATGCGTACCTTATCGTCGAGGTCGATGCTTCCGCTCTCTTCGATAAAGCCGATGCCCCCTTTACCGATGACACTGCTTACGGTGACCCCTTCTATTTTGCGTTCAAAAAGCTCCTGCAACACATCCTTTAGACAGCTTCGGTTAAAAATCGCGGTAAGTTGATACATCTTTTCATCCTTTATATGGGTTTGACAACCCGTTTTTATACATCATGCATATTATGTTCTACTTTTGGACAAAAAAGACGATTTTGTGATTGAGGACGTACCGTAACAAAAATGTGACTCTTTAGGACAAAAGAGCGGGAACGGCAATTGCATCATCAGCTAAAAGTACTATATTGGAGAGACACTATGGCAAGAGATGATTTGATCGGCGGAGCGCTCTGGGAAGAGTATTCGTTGGAAGTACAGAAAAGAATGAATGCGCCTATGCATATGGGCGAGATCACGGAGGCCGAAGCCGGTGAAGACAAGCTTATCATCGCGGACTTCGGTGCGGAGAGCTGTGGTGACGCGGTGCGTCTTTACTGGCTGATCGATCCTGCCAGCAACGTTATCAAGAAGAGCAAGTTCAAAAGCTTCGGCTGCGGAACGGCGATCGCCTCTTCGGACATGATGGCGGAACTCTGTATGGAGAAAACGGTCGAAGATGCGCTCAAGATCACCAATATCGATGTCGAGAAAGCCCTGCGTGACAATCCGGATGTCCCGGCAGTCCCGGGTCAGAAGATGCACTGTTCGGTCATGGCCTACGATGTCATCAAGAAAGCGGCCTCGATGTACCTGGGTGTCGATATGGAGAGCCTGGAGTCGGAGTTCATCATCTGTGAATGTGCCCGCGTCTCGCAGGATACGCTCAAAGAGGTGATCAAGCTTAACAAGCTGACGACCATCGAAGAGATCACCGACTACACCAAGGCGGGCGGTTTCTGTAAGTCTTGTATCAAGCCCGGCGGCCATGAAGTCAAAGACGTCTACCTGGTCGACCTCTTGGCAGAAGTGGCCGAAGCGCTGGAAGCGGAAGAGAAGTCGCGCAAGATCATCGAAGCCAAAGGCGACGGTACCTTTAACACGATGGGCCTTGTCCAGAAGATCAAGGCGGTCGAGTCCATTCTCGAAGAGTATATCCGTCCGACGCTCAAGGCAGACGGCGGCAACGTCGAGCTGATCGACATCAAAGAGAGCGAGGGCCTCTTCGAGGTGCTGATCAAGTATATGGGCGAGTGTATGAGCTGTTCGATGAACACGACGACGACACTGGCCGGTATCGAAGATATGCTGAAATTCAAGCTCAAGGCGCCGATCAAGGTGATCGTGACCTGATGCTTTTTTCTCAAGAAAAAACGATATATCCAATCTCTCCCCGGGGGGAGAAATTTCAGTGCCGCAGGCCTCAAACACCTTCGGTATATACAGAAAGAGTACTATGAACTATGCGACGAAAGAGGGAACCTTCAGCTACCTGAAACAGTTTCCGAAATACAGCAAAGATTTTTACCGTTTTGACGGCGATGTCTTTGTCTCATCATTAGGACTGGGAACTTTTCGCAAAGAACCCTACCGCGAAGAGAACTACATCGTCAACTACAAAGATTCCGTTAAAATGGCCGTGCTCAACGGCATCAATCTCATCGATACCGCCATCAACTACCGCTACCAGACCAGCGAACGCGAGATCGGCGAAGCGATTCAGGATCTTCTCTCTGAAGGCAGCGCTACGCGTGACCAGCTCGTTGTCACCTCGAAGGCGGGGTTCCTTCCTCTGGATTTTCCTTTCCCGGAAAATCCATATCAATGGATAGAAGAGAATATTCTTGCACCGGGGCTTGCGGTAAAAGAGGAGGTCATCGTCGATCAGCACTGTATGACGCCGGCCTACCTGCGCTGGAGCGCCGAGCAGTCGCTCAGGAACCTCCAGCTGGAGACGATCGACGTCTTTTTCCTGCACAACCCCGAGATGCAGCTGGGCTATGTCGACTACAAGACCCTGAAAAAACGGATCAAAAAGGCCTTCGAGCTCTTTGAAAAACTTGTCGAAGAGGGGAAGATCCGCCACTACGGCATCGCCAGCTGGAACGGCTTTCTGTACGACGAGAGCCATACGGAGTACCTGAGCCTGAAAGATATGGTCGCTATCGCCGAAGAGGTCGGCGGCAAAGAGCACCACTTCAAGTACATCCAGTCGCCCTACAACATCGCCAAGACACAGGCCCGCAGCTACAGCAACCAGAAAGGCCCCGACGGGCGTTACTACACCCTGATGCAGGCGGTGCACGGCTACGGTTTGAAGATGATGGGCTCCTCGTCTCTGCTGCAGGCCAATATTTTCCAGAGCAGGTTCGACCCGAGAGTCGGTGAGCTGCTGGGGACAAGCGAGCTCAACGACCTGGCAACGGCCCTGCAGTTCGCGCGGATGGGCAGTGTTGTGAGCTCCCTTTTCGGCGCGGTCGACCCGAAGCATGTCGAAGATAATCTGCTGTTGGCCTATATACCCAATGCAAAACCCGAGAATGTAGAAAAGCTGTTTGGGGCCAAAGATGCTGTATGACGTTATCGTCGTCGGCAGCGGTATCTCCGGGCTCTATTCGGCACTTTATGCAAAACGGGCGGGGTTCAATGTCGCTGTCCTGACAAAAAGCAATCCCTTCCGCTCCAATTCGGCGGTGGCTTCCGGCGGCATCAATGCAGTGATCAGCATGGCCGAGTACGACTCGGTCTCACGCCATGTTCGTGACACGGTTGAAGGTTCCGACGGTCTTGCGCATCTTCAGAACATCGAAAAGATGTGTCAGGAAGCGCCGAATATCGTTGATGAACTGCGGGAGATGGGGGTGAGTTTTGACGTCGATGAGGAGGGGAACCTGCAGCAGCGCCCCTTCGGCGGCGCCAGTGCGAACCGCACCTGCTATATTGCCGACCGCACAGGGGCCTCGATTGTCCAGACGCTCCTGCTGACCTGCCGCAATGAAGGGGTGCACATTCTCTCAAACCACAAGTTTCTCAACATTGCCGAGTACAACGGAAAGCTCTCCGGCGTGACCGTGCTGCGTCGCCACAACACGCAGGTGGTAGCTCTGGCATGTAAGGCACTGGTACTGGCCGGCGGCGGTTATGCCGGCATCTACCGCGGCCACAGCACGAACTCGCAGGAGAGCTCGGGCGACGTCATTGCGGCGGCTTTGCGTGCGGGAATGCGTCTGAGTAATATGGAGTTTGTGCAGTTCCATCCGACGACCCTGGCGAAAACGGGGGCCCTGATCAGTGAAGCGGCGCGTGGCGAGGGTGCCTACCTGGTCGACGAAACGGGCAGACGTTTTACCGATGAGCTTCAGACCCGTGACAAACTCTCACGCGAGATCACCTCGCACATGCTCAAAGGCCATAAGGTCTACCTGGATTTCCGCCATCTTGACGAAACGGTGATCGACGAGAAACTCCCCTCGGCACGAAAGATGGCGCTTAATGCCGCGGGGATCGACATTACGAAAGAGCTGCTCGAGATCACGCCGTCGGCTCACTACACCATCGGCGGCATCTGGACGAGGGAAGACACCTCGACCGATATGCCTTACGTCTTCGCCTGCGGCGAATGCGCGGTAACGGGCGTGCACGGGGCGAACCGCCTCGGCGGAAACTCACTGCTTGAAGGCGCTTTTTTCGGACGTATGGCGGGACTGGAAGCGGCCCGGGTCGCAATGAAGCGGGATTTTCAGCCGATCGATTATGCCGACGTCGATAAAGAGATGCGTCGTGTCGAGGTGATCATGGAGGGCGAAAGCCGTTTCAACATCAACGCCATGCGCAAAAACCTGGGAGAGTCGCTTTTTCGGCATGCGGGTGTATACCGCAGCGAAACCTCTCTCTCGAGTGCGCTTGAATATATCCACTACCTGATGAAACGCAACTACGGACTGCACTGTGTGAACAAAGAGCGCCACAACAATGTCGAACTGCCTTCCATCCTGGAGTTCCAAAATGCGCTTGTGATCGCCGAGGCGATGGTCGTCTCCGCCATGCAGCGCAAAGAGAGCCGCGGAGTACATTACCGTGAAGATTACCCGATGCGAAACGACAAACTGTTTGATTCGGCTTCGTATATCGTGCAGCTTCAGTACAACTATATGAAGGTCACTTTCGAAAATGCATCGCCCATCAACATATGGTACAACGTCAAAAAGGTGTTGGGGCTGGCATAGCGGTGCGGTTCTGTCTCTTTGGCGTGAGTTTGCCCCGAAAGGGGGCAAGCGTTTCGGGGAAATGTCGGCTAAAGCCGAGCGTTTCACTCATTTTGTGCCACAGCGGCCAGCGTAGCTAAAGGGGCTCGGTGTGCCCCTTCGGGTATTGCTCCTTTGGCGTGTATTCTGCCCCGAAAGGGGGCAAGCTTTAGTGCCACAGCGGCCAGCGTAGCTAAAGGGGCTTTGCTCCTTTGGCGTGTAAATAAATAAAAAGGAAAAGACAATGGCAAAAGTAATGCTACGATTAAACGACGAGGGCAAGGTTCTCTTTTATATTGCTAAAAGAGACATGGAAGAGATTATTCAGGGACTTGAGTTTGACAGTGAAGAGAAGTGGGGCGGAAACGTCAACCTGACCAACGGGGATGTATGGTTTATTGAGCCGGGTGTCAAGAAGCTGCCTAACGAGGTCAATGCGAAGATCATTACGCGCGGTGATGAGTAGCGGTTATTTCAATACGGTTCTGCCGTTTACTTAATAAATTGCATTTCTGTGATAGCGTGAAACACAAGAAGAGTTAAAGAGAGCGGAAAGACATGAGGTCAGTTGCGATAGAGCAGGGCCGCAAGCCCTGAGACTGCGGCATATAAAGTTGCGTCGGGACTATACACCAAGAGCGCCGATCAGACCGAGAAGGTCCGTCAGACCTGCTTCCGGATCTGTAGTCAGTCCATCCAGCAGACCGGTTACCGTAACAAGCAGGTCTCCGCTCAGAAGCCCTGTCAAATCGCCGCCGCTCAGTATCGCTTCGATGAGCGCTGTCGGATCGCCGGAGGCGAGAATCGTATTGACGAGTTCCAGCTGGTCTGAGGGGATCAGGCTGGCCAATTCGGCAGCACCCGGGAGCTGTGTCAGAACACCACCCTCCATTACAAGGCGGCCTGCTGAGGTCACGTTTGCAATGATCGGGCCGACAACCGGATCGTTCACCAGACCGCCGGCATTCACAGCTTGCGCAATGGTCTCAAGCAGTGCCAACGGATTGGTAACGACGGAGAGCGCATCCTGGACGGAGGTGCTTGTCGGATCAAGTGGCAGCATCGCAGCCGGAAGCGTCAGGATGTCACCCAGGGCCAGGGTCTGGCCAAGCAGGTCACCAGGGGCTGCCGACAGTTGGGCAGTCACAGCTTCAAGAGAGGCCAGGGCTGACGAACCGGCAGGCAGGTTATCGCTCAAGATACCAAGCAGTGCTCCCAGCGACATCTGTGTGCCGAGGAGTTCGCCGACAGTACCTGCTGCCGGATTCTGCGCCTGGACAGCAGCCAGAAGATCGTTAAGCGTCAACTCCTCAAGCGTCAAGGCCAACAGATCATCGGGTTGAACCGGAAGCAGGGCAGTCGATCCCAGCATGCAGCTGAGCGTTGAGAGAAGGAGCTGAGCCGCTTCGTTGTCAAGCACCGTGCCCGCGACAGGCATCGCTATAGGTACCGCGATGCGTGCGGCAGTGCTGACGGTGAATGTTGAGGTCAGATTGCTGAGAGAGTGGTTGCCGAGAATGTCCTCTACACCGGTTGTCACGACGAGGTTGTACACTTCTCCGGGAAGCAGCGCCGCGGCAGTCGTGTAGACGGCAGTTATGTTGTCGTCAAGCATTGTCGCTGTTCCGGCAACTGCAATGTCCGTATTCTGTGCAACCAGATAGATCGTATCGCCATTGATGGAAGCAGGGTCCATCACCGTGTTGAATACAACATTGAAGAGAGGGTCCACCGGAATACCCGTCGCATCCTGAAGCGGTGTTTTAACGCTGGCTTTTACAGTCTGAGTCTGAGCCTCGCTCGAAGGCGCGTCACTTGCAGTCGTACTTGTACTTGAGCTCGAACCACATCCTACCAGCAGTAACGCCGTAGTAATACTTAAAGACGAGAGGACACTTCTCATATAATGTGTCGGTTTTTTCATTTATATCTCCTTTTTTTTCGTTCAAAGCAGCGCCTTGCAGGAAAGTAGTATTACACGTGAAATGCGTGCCTGGTTATCGCCATACATAACGCTTGAAGAGAATTATTTTCTTATTTCACTTAACGGTTATTTAAATACTATGAAAATAAAGTATTTATGCAGACCTGTTATTTTTTTGTGATATGAACTGATTTTTTATTATTATTAACCTCGGAGATGGTGTTTGGCAATGAAGCGGTAAGGGCACTTTTACCTGAGCGATGGGTGCTTTTATTGCGCCTGAACTTACAAGGATTTTTTTATAGAAGATTACTGGAGGTGAGTTGAGTCTTGTATTGACAACACGTTGGCAGCTGTTTTAAATAATAATTTTATCTAATACAATATCTCCTTTTTGCATTGTCGTAAAGGTACCTTTAATGTCACCTTTATTCAATTAAAAAGAATAGAAATCAGAGCCCGTAATAGAGCGCGGCAGGTTTGTCGTAATAGATCAGAGCCGATCCAAAGGTGCTGCTTGAAAAACCGGTGTCCGCCTTGATGAGCGGTTTGCTGTAGAAAAATAGTGGCATTGTCTTCTCCTCTGTTTTTCTAACTGTATGCAAATTGTGTTCTAAATTTCGATGCCGTACTTTCTGACCTTGTAGCCGATTTGTCGTGCGGTCATACCCAGCTGTGCCGCGGCCTTGGTCTGGATACCGCGATTGTCGATCAGGGCCTGGATGATGGACTCTTTTTCCATCTCTTTGAGGCTCGCTTTGGTCAGTTTCGGCGTGGCGGGCTGTTCGCTCTCTTGGTTCTGCGGTGCTGCGGCGGCAGGGGCTGTTTCGACCGGAGCAGCCGTCTCCGGCTCAGGCGGCATGTACATCTTCTGGTAGTTGAAGGGCAGGACGTGATTGAGGCCCTGCGGTGTTATCTCTCCGTCGGGACAGATAAGCACAATGCGTTCCATCATGTTCTGAAGTTCGCGGATGTTCCCCGGCCAAGGGTAGTCCAGCAGCATTTCGAGCGCCGCTTTTGAGAAGTGCATCTGTTTGCGGTGCTCTTTCATGAATTTGCGCAGATAGTGTTCGACCAGCAGCTTGACATCCTCGTAGCGTTCGCGCAGCGGCGGCAGGTTGATGGGGATGACATTGAGGCGGTAGAAGAGGTCTTCTCGGAACTCCCCTTTTTTTACCATCTCTTCGAGGTTCCGGTTAGTGGCCGCGACGAGGCGGACGTTGGTCTTGACGGTCTTGGTGCCGCCGACACGTTCGAACTCCTGCTCTTGCAGGATACGAAGCAGTTTGACCTGAAGTGCCGGGGTGATGTCGCCGATCTCATCGAGAAAGAGCGTTCCGCCGTCGGCAAGTTCAAAACGTCCCTTCCGCATCTCTTTGGCATCGGTAAAGGCCCCCTTCTCGTGCCCGAAGAGTTCGCTCTCCAGAAGGGTCTCGCTGATGGCGGCACAGTTGAGTTTGATGTAGGGGCCGTTTTTCCGTTTGCTGAGGTTGTGGACCGCCGTGGCGATCAGCTCTTTACCGGTCCCGGTCTCGCCGCGCACCAGTATGGTCGCATCGCTCGGCGCAACGGTCTCGAGCATACTGAATATATGCTGCATCTTGGTACTTTTGCCGATGATGTTCTCGAACTTGTGATCGCTGAGGAGTTCATCTTTATAATAGGTCTTAAGCTCTGACAGCTCCGCTTTCTCTTTGGCAAAACGGCGTTGGGTCGCCAGTGTTCCCGCAAAGAGTGAACCGACGATGGTCAGCATGCGGACGATATCGTCAAAATCCAGCGGGACGCCGCCGCCGATATTGGCGGAGATGACACCGACGACGCCGTCGTCCTGGATCAGCGGAACGGCGATATAGGAGATTGCGTTGGTGCTGATACTTCCCATTTTGTTGAGGTAGTTGATATTGTTGTGGATGTTTTCGATCACGACCGGTTCGGCACTTTTGGCCGCCATACCCGTTGCTCCTTCGCCGAGTTTATAGACGGCCATCATCCGCTGCTGCGCAGTAAGGTCGATGGAGGCAAACAGCTCGAGGACAGTCTTGTCGTCATTCAGGATAAAGAGCGCGCACCGGTCAAGATAGCCATGGCGTTTCAGAAGGCGCATTCCCTGTTCGATTGTCTCTTCGATTTCCGTCGTACTGGCCAGCGCGACCGCGATCTCGTAAAGCAGTTCTATCTCTTTATAGGCAAAAGTGAGTGAACAGGTCTTGCACTCCGGATTGTCGGGAATATTGAATTTATTCATCATACGACCTCCCAATTTAATCCGGATAGTATATACCTATATAGTATATTTTAGGTCAATCCAACTGTATAAAAAGTAGCCAATCTCGCCTGTTTTAGCAGGTACATTTTATGCATATCGGGTAGTAAATATCATGATAAAGAGGTAACAATGCAGATTACAGTACACGGTACGCCCACGCCACTGCTGGGCAAAAAGGTCAATATTGGCGGTGAAGCACCCGCGGCACGGATCACGAAACTCGATGGCAGTAAAAATGTTATCGGTATGATCGCGCCGCAGGTGCAGCTGCTCATTTCGATACCGTCGTTGAAGACAGAGGTCTGCTCGCTGGGCGCCAAGAAGTTCAACGATATGCTCAAAGAGTACAAGAAGCTCACGGCAATCATGATCACGACGGATGACATCGAGTTCGTCAAAGAGTATGCCGAAAAAGAGGGTATAGAGAGTGCCGAGCTGGTCATTGACGCCGACCGAAATTTCGCCAAAAAATACGGTCTTCTTATCTCCGAAGGCAGACTCAAAGACCGTCTGGCACGTGCCGTCTATGTCATCGACCGCGAAGGGCTGATCATCTATAAAGAGCTGGTGCCGGAGATCGTCGACGAGGTCGATTATGACGCCTGTATCGCTGCGGTAGAGAAGATCCTCAGTGAAAAGAAAACAGGCCATACGCACGAGCAGTGGATGACTGTTTAAAAAAGGAGTTTGAGATGGCGGATCGATCCAATACATGGTTGAAAGAGCGCGGTTTTGCGGTAGCTTCTCTGGAATCGCGTGCTTTTAACGGCAATACGCCCTTGCTGCAGGCGGCGCTTGAGGGTGACATAAAGATGGTCAAGCTCTTCGTAGATGCCGGTGCGGATCTTCATGCGGTCAACAATGATTACAACGGGGTGCTGTTCAATGCCTGCTATGCGGACAGTGCCGCGATAATCCGCATACTCGTCGCGGCAGGTGCCGATATTAACGACATCAATGAAGAGGGTGAAACGGCGCTGATGTATGCGGTGTCGGCTTCAAAACTCCAGAGCGTCGAGACCCTGATCAGCCTCGGGGCGGATGAAAGCATGCAGAATGTCGACGGCTACTCTGCTATCGATTATGCGGTCAACAAGACGATCTTCAAACAGCTGCGGCATGCCTGAACTCTATCAGAATACGGCGCTGACACCGATGCGTGCGGCCCGTCTCAGCGGCTACATCGACTGGGCCTCCCAGCCCTCTCTCTTTAAACACTACCCCGGATTTCTTTTTCGTTACCCTTTCGGCACCAATCCGGCACTTCGCACGGTCGAGCACTCGCGTTTCATTACATCACGCGCCGTTATCGGCGGCAAGCCCTACTTTCGTCTCAATACCCCGTCAGCCGGCAATCTGCACCCCATCGAGCTTTATGTTCAGATACGCGGCGTCAAAGGGGTGCTCAGCGGCATCTACCATGTCGACGCCGGGGAAGAGGCCCTGGTGCTGATCCGAGAGATAGAACGTGATGGTATAGAGCCTGAGGTGGGGCTGGAGGAGCGTTTTGAAGGGATGCTCTTTATCGTCAGCTGCGTCCCTTTCCGCTCCGAATGGAAATACGGCGAACGGGCACTGCGCTACTGCTACCTTGATGCCGGGCATCAGATCGGTGCCGTCCAGCCGCAGTCGCGGCAGGCGGACAGGATATGACAATATTGTCGGGTTTCGATGCAAATTGTCTCAATGCGAAGATGGGCTTTTCCCAGCAGGAGTTCAGCTGCGCAGTACTGGCGGCAGGCGAAGCGGGAAAGCGATCTGCTGAGGCGATGAAGGGTTCGTTGTTACAGGTGGCGCCGACGGACTACTGCGATACAAAAGGGGAGATCCCCCGCCAGATCGCGGAGCAGAAGCTGTTTGAGGGCACTCTGACATTCGAGGCCACAGCTATCGGGGTGTCGGCCATCACCGGCAGACGTTCCGCCCGCCATTTCAGTGGTGCTTCGCTGTCAAAGGGCCCGTTTGAACACTTTATGCAACTGCTGGAAGATGCGCCGGAGCCTCTTGTGTGCCATACCGTCGTTTTGCGCAGCGAAACGGCAGCCGCCGGCATTTATGCCGGGGGAGTGTTGGTACGGGAGGGTCTCTACGATGATGAGATCAGCGCACTGCTGGTCGACCAGCGTTTTGTCAAAGATGCCGGGATGGTGACGGTCATGACATCGGGATCTTTCGGCTCCGATGCCTTGATGGCTGCCGGAGCATTCGGACATCGTCTCCATCTGGAGGCAGAGAGCAGGGGTGTCGGCTTTACCGGAATCGGTGCTTTTTACGATCATAAGATGCAGCGTTTTCTGGGGACGGAAGATTATATTCTCTATGTCTGTGCTGTCGGAGTAGAAAAAAAACAGGGGAGTTTCCGTCATGAATGTTAAAATGAAAAAAACTGAAAACAGAGAGGCCGAAAAGATACTCAATATCTACCGTTTCTTCCAAAAAGACGGTTCGCTCTACCTTGTCGAGGATGTCGGGTCGCTCGATATGCTTTTTGATGCCGTTGTCAATGCGATCAACGACTGCGGGCCGCTCAAAGCGCAGCTCCCCTTCAATGAGTTTGTGCGGCCCAGCCGCGAGGTGGCTGCAGGTGATCCGGGCTGGGTAGGGCACTTTGAAGAGCGGGACAATCGCCGCTTTTTTCTCAGCGATATCTATGATTATCTGAAATTGATGTACGGCAGAAGAGGGTAAGACCTTCTTCTATCGTTTAATTTTTAGAAAGAAGTTTGTGTGCCCCATGCGTCAGATCACTGATTCCGGCAGAAGTGACACCCTACTATCAAATCTAATTCAAAAAGTCATGAACTTGCAAAACGTTCAAATTGTCACAGATTCAACCTTTCTTCTCTGTCGCGCCAGAGAAGAAATCTTGAGGGAAAGAAGAGAGGCGCTCTATTTCTTCTGTGCGCATCAACCGTCTCTCTAAAGTTGACACTTTTTTAAAGCAGTTCGTCGGTTGACGCAGTTGTTCTTTTATGCGTCATGACATTAATTTCGGCAGCAGTGATGCATTGAGCTGAATGAAAAAGCTTGCGCTTTTAAGGAAGTATGACATCTCTTGACAATGGCTGCGTCTTGGTACAGTGAATGAAGCCGGAAGGTTTCGTGACTCCGAGTATAAGATACATTTGACAGTGACTAAACCCGCCTTTGCACTTTCTTTTTTTCGTTACTTTTTTCTTTTGGGCAAGCAAAAGAAAAAAAGTGACACCCTACTATCAAATCCAATTTAAACAAAGTCGTGAACTTGCAAAACGTTCAAATTGTCGCAGATTCAACCTTTCTACGATGTGGCATTTAGTGCCACCCTGCATTACACTTTAGTGTTTTATTCTCTGTCGCGCCAGAGCAGAAATCTTGAGGGAAAGAAGAGAGGCGCTTTTGTTGCCACTGTACGTATCAGCCGGCATCCTAAAGATGGCACTGTATATTTTCGAAAAATAGACAAACAGCGACGCATTGATCTGAATGAAAAAGCCTGCGCTTTTAAGGATAGTATGACATCTCTTGACAATGGCTGCGTCTTGGTACAGTGAATGAAGCCGGAGGGTTTCGTGACTCCGAGTATAAGATACATTTGACAGTGACTAAACCCGCCTTTGCACTTTCTTTTTTTCGTTAGTTTCTTTCTTTGTGCAAGCAAAGAAAAAAAGTGACATACCTCTATCAAATCCAATTTAAATAAAGTCGTGAACTTGCAAAAGGCAGTCAACTGTCGCAGATTCAACCTTTCTTCTCTGTCGCGCCAGCGAAGAAATCTTGAGGGAAAGAAGAGAGGCGCTCTATTTCTTCTGTGCGTATCAATTTGTATGCTGAAGGTGAAGCTTTTTTAAATGTATGACATCTCTTGGCAATGGCTGCGTCCTGGTACAGTGGATGATGCCGAGGGGTTTTGTGGCTCCAAGTATAAGATACATTTGAAAGTGACTAAACCCGCCTTTGTCACTTTTCTTTTTTTCGTTATTTTTTCTTTTGGACAAGCAAAAGAAAAAAGTAACATCCTACTATCAAATCCAATTTAAACAAAATCATAAACTTGCAAAACGTTCAAATTGTCACAGATTCAACCTTTCTTCTCTGTCGCGCCAGAGATGAAACCCGTCAAGCAAAAGCCAACTGCCCTAAAGAAACATCGCTGCGCGAGCGGTACCCTTGTTTTGGCTTTTGTAGGGTTGGAAACAGAGTCGATGTACGAAGTACCGACGCCGTAGACTATTGAGGAAAAAGAGAGAGGCGCTCTGTTTTTTCTGTGCGTATTAACTTGTTCGCTAAAGATGGTGCTGTATTTTTTAATTAAAGTCAGTGCATCGGTCTAAGCAGTCTATGTTTTATGCGTCAGAACATTAATTCCGGCAGAAGTGACGGAATGCCAACTGTTGACAAGTGAGAGTTTTAGCAGTAACGGTAGCCGTCAGGTTCTTGCACTTTCTTTTTTCGTTAGGTTTTTCTTTGTGCACGCAAAGAAAAAAGTAACAACACTACTATCAAAAAACATTTAAAAAGTTAAACCTTTTATTAGCGCAACATCTTCCCAAAAATTTCATTAAAACACCACATTTCTGTTAAAACCTGCAAATGGAACGGAAATTGCATTACTCCTTGTATAACAAGGAAATTTTATGGTGACGATTTTTCTTCAGAACGACAATATCAGAGTCAAGGTTCCAGCAGATACGACGCTGCGTGATGTCGCGCTCAGGACCGGTGCATCGATGGAGTTCGGCTGCAGGGTCGGCGACTGTACGACCTGTGTCGCCCATGTCAGATCAGGGATGGACCTTCTCAGCACAAAGACGGACAAAGAGCTGCGGGCACTCGAGATGCTGGGCGGTGACGTCAGCGAACTGCGCCTGATGTGCCAGTGCCGTGTGCTCTGCGAAGAGGGCGAGGTCGTGATCTCGTACGGACTGCAATGCTAGGTGCCGTAACCGCGATCTCGGAGAGCGTCCATTTTATCGGGGCCTTCGATCCGCAGATCCGCACCTTTGACATCATCATGAAAACGGCGAACGGCAGCTCCTACAACAGCTACCTTGTCCGCGGCAGCGAGGGTGTTGCGGTGATGGACACCGTCAAAAAAGAGTTTTCGGGGGCGTTCTTCAAGCGCCTTGAACTGCTCTGCGACTATGATGAGATCAAGTACATCGTGCTGCACCACCTCGAGCCCGACCACTCCGGGGCCCTGATCGAACTGATGGCCCGAGCGCCGCAGGCAAAGCTTATTATCTCCGGACGCGCAGTGATGATGCTCAAGGGGCTGGTCAAGACCGATATCCCATTCGAAGTAGCCAATACGGGCAAAGTGATCTCGCTCGGCGACAAGACGATCGAGTTTCTGAGCACCCCTTTCCTGCACTGGCCTGACACGATGAGCTCCTACCTGCACGAAGAGAAGATCCTCTTCAGCGGCGATGTCTTCGGCAGCCACTATTACGATGAGCGTCTTTTTGATGATGAAGTGGGCGATTTCAGCTACGCGTTCAAGTACTACTACGACCATATTATGCGCCCCTTCAAGCAGTATGTCCTGCAGGCGCTCGAACTGTACAAGCGTTTCGAGATCGACCTGATCGCCCCGCTTCACGGCCCCGTGCTGCGCTCCGACCCGCAGTTCTACATCGACAAGTATGCGGCGTGGAGCAGCGAAGAGAAGTTTAGAAAACACCAGTTCGGCAAAAAGATGCTCTCCGTCTTCTATATGTCCAGCTACGACAACACGCAGAAGATGGCGGAGAAGATCATGGAGGGCGCGGACTCGGTTGAGGGGATCGTGGCGAGCATGTACGACCTGGCCTCGCTCGAAGAGCGCAATATGATCGACCTGCTCGAAGAGTCTGACGGCATCATCGTCGGATCACCCACGATCAATGGCGATGCGGTCAAACCGGCCTGGGATCTGCTCGCCTGCATGGCCTATCTTGAGAGCGGCGGCAAGGTCGGGGCCTCTTTCGGCTCCTACGGCTGGACAGGCGAAGCCCCGGAGATGCTGCATGACCGTATGCGCTGGCTTAAGTTCAGACTGCCGGTAGCGCCTCTGAAGGTCAAACTGATCCCGACGGAAGAGGAGCTGGAAGCCTGTTTTGCCTTCGGTATCGAATTGGCCGAGATCACAATGGGAAAAATAGTGGAGATGGAGATATGACAACAGAACACCAGATAATGTACGACGATATCAGGATGATGCTCGCTTCTTATGCGGTCAACGGCTTTGCCGAGATGGTCCTTGCCCCGCTGGTAGCGCGCACCTCGCTGGAGATGAACCACCTCTACGAGGACCTGGGTTTCAAAAGCCGTACCGAGATGGGGCGCTTCATGATGCGCAACTTCCCCGGACTGGCGAAGCAGAAACCCAAAGACAAGCTCTGGAAAAAGTACCTCTACGACTGCATCGGTGCCGTTGCACCTGCCTGCGCCACCTGTGACGACCAGGCCACCTGTTTCAAATGCATTATGCAGGAGTTGAGCGCATGAGTTTGACCGAACGATATGAAAGCACCAAAGGTGCACGGGCCCTCTTTCGGGACTTGTTTCAGACGGCAGCTTAAGACAAAAGGAAATATTAATGACGACACCTTCGATCTCAACGACCGAACTCTATACCCACCTCAATACGCTGATCGAGAGCGACACGCCGGTCTTTATTCACGGCAGCCCCGGCATCGGGAAGTCATATATCGTGGCGGACATCGCCGAGAAGAACAACCTGGAGCTGGTGGATGTCCGCCTTTCACAGATGGACCCGGTCGACCTGCGCGGGGTCCCCTCCATCAAAGGCGACCAGACGGTCTGGATGCCGCCGGTCTTTTTCCCGAAAGACCCGGACTCAAAAGGGATCCTCTTTCTCGATGAGCTCAACTCGGCACCGCCGTCGGTGCAGGCCGCCATCTACCAGCTGGTGCTCAACCGCAAGATGGGAGAGTATGAACTGCCGAAAGAGTGGCGCATACTCTGTGCGGGCAACCGCGTCAGCGACCGTGGGGTCGTCTTCCGCCTGCCGACACCGCTGGCAAACCGCATGGTGCACCTGCATGTGCAGGCCCGATTGGAGGACTTCAAACTCTTTGCCATCAAAGCGAAGCTGCACGCCTTTGTCATCGGATTTCTGAGCTTCCGTCCCGACCTGCTCTCCACCGACCCGGTGGTCGAAGACGACGCCAACCCGGCCTTCGCGACTCCGAGAAGCTACCACATGCTCTCCAACATCCTGAAAAAGAGCAGCGATATTTTCAAGATCACGCCGATCATCTACGGCACCATCGGCTACAGCGCCGGCATCGAGTTCACCTCTTACGTCAAGGTCTACGAAGAGCTTCCCGACATTGCCGCCATCTACGAGGGGCACTACCCCGAGATCAAGAACCAGCCGGCACTGCTCTACGCCCTGGTCTCGGCACTGGTCGAGTATTTTGACGGCTCGGACCTCCACAAAGAGCACCTCTTCGCTTTCAGCGAGACTTTGCCGACCGAGTTCGGCGTGATGCTGATCAAAGATGTCATCGTCAAGGACGAGTCGCTTGCGACATACAGTGCTTTTGATGCATGGCTGGCGAAATATGGCGACTACATTATCTGACCGCCTCGAAAAGGTACGCATCCAGTTTCTTTTCGACCACCCCTTCCTGAGCGTACTGGCGCTCTCCCTGCCGATGCATTTCGGTAAGAACCCCCATGAGGCGCTGGAGACCGACGGTATGGCGATCTTCGTCGATACGGCGATGGCGGAGAAGATGGAAGAGGCGCAGCTGAAGTACCAGTATGCCCACACCCTGCTGCACATCCTGCTCAAGCACGTATTTCGGATGGGGGCACGCGACCACAAGGTCTGGAACCGCAGCAGCGACATCGTCATCAACCTGCTGCTGAGTGATTTTGAGCGGGTGGGCATGCGCCCCGAAGAGGAGGTGATGCTCGAGAAGTTCCGCGACCGGAGCGTCGAAGAGGTCTACAACACGCTCTACCAGGAGAACAGGGAGGGCGAGGGGACACCCGACGAGGAGAATCCCAAAGAGCAGAAGCTTGACCTCATAGAGAACGAGGGCGATGCGGAAGCCGCGCAGGAGTCGCTCGATACTTTGATCGTTCAGGCCCTCGGCGCAGCGCAGAAGCAGGGGAACATCCCGGCCACCTTCCTGGAGGTGATCCGCGAGGTGACCCGCCCCAAGATCGATCTTGAGACCCTGCTGCATACCTACCTCTCGGAGAGCTTTTTTGACAAGGTGAGCGACTTTTCCAACCCGAACCGCCGTTTTATCCACCGGGGGCTCTACCTGCCGGGGTACAAGCGCGAACGCAACCGCCTCAACCTCTACATTGCCCTCGACCGCTCCATGAGTATTAGCCGTGATCTCTTCTCGAAGTTTCTGGGCATCATCGACGGTGTACTGCGCATGAGCTCCGACTTCAGCGTCTGCGTCATCCCCTTTGACGACAGCGTGGACGAAAACGCCGTCGTCACCTATGACGCCCAGGCGCCGAAGCCGCCCGAGATGGCTTTTGCAAAAGGAAACGGGGGCACGGAGTTCGGCGCGGTCGTCGAGTACCTCAAGGGGCGTAACTCGCATGAGAGCACCCTGATGGTGCTCAGCGACGGGTTTTTTAAGATAGAGCGCGCCTGTGAGATAAGTACGCTCTTTCTGATCAGTGAAAAGAAAAACATGAAAAGGCTGGAGAGTTATGGCGACGTCTTTTACTTTGACCTATAAAGAGGCGATTGAAGAGCTTAAAGAGCTGAACGATTTCGAGGCGCAGGGCGATGCGATCTATATGCATCACGAGGACGACGAAGCGCGTCTGGAGTGGGCCTTCTACCGCCCCTCGGGTTCGCATCCCGACCAGGTGAGCGACAAAAATGTCATGGTCTCCATTATGGCCTTCAACCATTCACGCCTCGGTGCGCTGGAGCGTTTTACCCGCCTGCACGACGAGGTGATAGCAAACGACGAACTGCGTGTCAAGGTGCGAAACCGTAGCCGCATGCTTTTTCGGGCCATGGTCGATGACGACTTCAAAGAACTTGTGGCGGTGCTGGAACGTTACCCTGTCTTTCTGGACCTCGCCCTGGACCAGATGGTCAACGGACGGATCTGGAACGAGAACTTTGCCGATCCGGTTGCGGCGTCGAGGTTCCTGGATATCGCCGGCGGGATGACCGATGCAAAACTGCTCGAAGGCCTTTCACGCCGCCTGCAGCCCGTCAAAAATTTCACTGTCGATGAGGCAAAAACGTATCTGCAGCAGCTGACAGATCAGGTACAGAACTTGCATCTATATGTAAAAGTGCATTTTGCCAGGGCTTTTGAGACGTGGATGGAACGAACGAGTCTTCATCCGTTGCAAAAGATCGTCTGGCAGAAGCAGATCAATCTGCTCAAGGAGTCCGAATGAACGTGACATCATCTGTTATCAAGAGTATTATGAAGGCCATCTATAACCTGAGTGATGAGGACAATTACAATGTCTACGACGCCGAGGATATCGCCGACTATCTCGGGCTGGATAAAAAAGTCGTCGACGAGACGATCGCCACCCTCTTTGATGCGGGCTGTCTGGGTGAATGTATGAACCTTCACGACGACGGCGTCGAGACCTACTATCTGACAGACAAGGCGATCGATATGGTGGAGATGGGATGAAGATCGTCATCTTCTACGAAAAACCGGGCTGCGCGACCAATGCCAAACAGAAAAAAAGCCTTCGCAATGCGGGCTGCATGGTGATAGAGCGCAGCCTGCTCGAGCACGGGATGAACAGAGAGGAGCTTTACGCCTATCTGGAACACAAGCCAATGACACAATGGTTCAATCCTGCCGCTCCGAAGATAAAGAGCGGCGAGATAAACCCGGCACTGCTGAACGAAGAAGCGGCACTGCAGCTGCTGGTGAATGAGCCGATACTGATCAAAAGGCCGCTGATGGTCATCGGCGGCAGGAAACTCTGCGGGTTTGAGCAGGAATATGTCGAGACACTTTTAGGGAAGCCGCTGCAGGCAGAGGTTGTTACGGCCTGTTCGAATAAACATGAGACCTGCACAGATAGTACATTTAAATTCTAAACAAGGAAGTTAAAATGAGAACATCGAAAAGAGAATATAAAAGGAAGATCAATGTCGAAGCTCTGGTCTATTTCGGGCTGATCGCCGTAACGGTGTACCTGAAGCAATTATAATCGTAAAGGTATTTATACGCGTTATTGATACGAAGGTATAACGTTCTTACCGATAGGGACGAACCGCTGTAAGCAGGTAGCTTACAACCAGCACTCCTGAGATGGATAATTCCGAAGGAGGACCTTCAGAGCAGATCTGTTTTTTCGTAGGCTGCTTGGTTTTAATTAGCAGGCTGTGTAACTGTGTTGGCGTCCAAGGTCACTGCTGTCTGTGTCAGGAGCCTGCCGTCAACTGTTGCACCGGTATTTAAGGTAATCGCTTTTTGGGCCAGTAATACGCCTTTGAACTGTGCCGTTGTTCCAATGACCGCGCCACTTGGGCCTGCAACTTGCCAGAAGACATTTTTAGCCAATGCGCCGCCGGCCAGGGTTACTTTGGCACCATTGCTCACGATGAGGTCTCCCGCTATCTGGAAGATCCAGATGCCGGTTGTTGTCTTGCTCGAGAGAGTGACGCCTACATCTGTTATTAGAAGGTCCGTACTCCATTTATAAAGGCCTGGAGCGAGAGTCATGCCACTTACATCGCCTGCCCCAAGTTCGGTATAGTCAGGCAATTTGCGTCCGGCTGCATCGGTGTAGGCGGTTTCCATGTCGCTTACTGCTGTGGTCAGGTTGACCGGTGTCGGAACTGCCATATCGGCGGCATAGATCTTTCCTGTCACGTAAGGCGATGTCGCATAGGTGCCATCAGCAGCCAAAGTTTCGGAAAATCCGGTCAGTAGGGACTGGGCGGCCGGACTAAGCCCTATATCACCTGTAATAGCAGTGGTACCTGTGGTGGTTACTCCAGATTTTGCAAGGATCACATAGTCACCGGCTGTTCCGAGGTCTACTGGCATTTTTGCTGCAGTCGCCCCGCCGCTGCCGCTGCATCCTGCCGTAAAAGCTGTCAGCATGAAAAGTACGGACAGCAGCGCTACACTCGTATATTGTTTGAATGTTTTCATTCGGTTTTCCTTTTTTAGGGATAGAGTCAAGTTTCTGTAAGCAGGTACCTTACAATCGGGTAGTGCATTTTTTAAAGTTGAACTTTGTTGTTTTAAGTTTATCTAAAAAATACATTTTTATGCTTGGCAAACTGTAAAGTTAGAAAAATAAGATTTTCATAGGTACAGCTGCTTTAATCTCATCAGTAGATAAAGATGATCAATTTGTTGTTGATACCAGGTCTCGGGAAGATGCGTGTGCCGGCAGCTGCAGACTCGATGAAAATGATGAGTGGTGAAATATCTATCGGAATTTGTGATTAAGAGGATTCTGAGATGGTGGTCCCTACTGGATTCGAACCAGTACCTTCTACCTGGTCGAGGTTAAACCGGTGCCAAATTATTGGGTTTTTCGTAGTTAGATCACCCACCTATAGTAGAATTCAAGTGACCATTCGTGATAAAACATGGTACACCCAAGTAATTAGTATGACATTAAAAAATCAGATACCTTTAATTTGCTGTCAAATATTTCTGAGACATTATAGTCTCTCCTCCCAGAGCTTTTGTTTTAAAGAATCTTTGCTTTTATTCTATTATTGGCGGGTCTTTAAATATTTATTAATTATTTTTTAATAAATTTAAATATAAACTCATTTCCATAGCCTGAGTTTTTTTGCTTAGTATTGTTTACAGTAAATTCGTTATCGATGCATCGAAAGCAATAGAGGTTGAACTTAATGAAGCAGCTAAAGTGGGTGTAGATGAGGTAGAATGTTAACATGGTGGAACTCTTTGTGATGATGTGACGTTAAATCTTACTCGCAGAGGTGATTAATATTTTTGCCTGCCTTTCATAGTACATGAGATTCAGAAGAGGTGTTCTTTTGGTAAATGTTTCAAAAAAGGTGGTAGTATGTCTGGATTTTTGTTTGGAAAGATTGTTCGGGTCTGTTTTATTCTTTTCAGTACCTTTATGCTTGCGGCTTGCGGAGGACGTGGAAGTGATGGTAATTCTTCAAACAGCGCCCCAACAGCCAGCTATGTAAACATTACGGATGATAACGGCGGCAATGCCGTAGTAGGGGACAGCCTGACGGGCCACTACACCTATGCCGATGCAGACGGCGATGCCGAAGGTGCGACCACCTTCCGTTGGCTTCGCAATGGTGTCGCCATCAGCGGTGCGACGGCTTCGACCTATACCCTGGCCGCAGCTGACGTTCCGGCACAAATCATCTTTGAAGTCACACCCGTCGCAGTAACGGGAACGATAACAGGCAGTTCCGTAGTATCAGCTGTGCTTGCAACGGGTACTCCACCGAAAGTAAGTGGTCTTGCGCGTTATCTGGACATCAACCTCAATGGTATTAATGACGCGGGTGACCAGTTGATTGTCCCCTTTGATCAAACGGTCACGGTTAATGGTGCCAACGGCAGTGATTTTACCTTGCCGGTGAGCGGAGATAGTTTGGGCTCCGGCGCCAGTGTCAGTGCAGGGCCTGCGGCTAATGAGATTACCATTACCTTAGGCACATCACCGAGTTTGAAGACACGCCAGGATTACACCGGTGCCACTGCGGCGAACTCTCCTTCCGGCATCGATGTCAGCAGTTCGATAATGCCTGACGTCATTGAGGGGGTTTCCGGTATTGATGCGCAGGCCAGCACGGCGATTGATATGATACCGGCCTATGTGGATACTCTTCAGTCCCTCGGCACGGATAGCAGTACGTCGGTCGTCTTTGGCGATGTGGATAGAGACGGCGACATGGATATGGTGGTGGCTAACTTTGGACAGCCAAACCGGGTCTACACCAACAATGGTTCTGGCAGTTTCACCGATTCGGGCCAGTCCCTGGGTGCAGACAACAACAGTACCTCTATTGCCTTGGGTGATCTAGATGGCGACGGCGATCCGGATATGGTGGTGGCTAACTATCAACAGCCCGACAGGGTCTACATCAACAATGGTTCGGGGGGCTTTAGCGATTCCGGCCAGTCATTGGGCACTTATGGATACAGCACTTCCGTCGCCCTGGGGGATGTTGATAGTGACGGCGATCTGGATATGGTGGTGGCTATGACTAACGGAGATCCCCTCACGGTCTACATCAACAATGGTTCGGGCGGCTTTACCTATTCCGGCCAGTTCCTTGGCATGCATTATGATAGCTCCGTCGCCCTTGGCGATATAGATGGCGACGGCGATCTGGATATAGTGGTGGATAACGCAGGCCACTACCGGCCAGGTCTTCATCAACGACGGTTCAGGCAGCTTCACCGATTCCGGCCAGTCTCTGGACATGGGTTATGTTAGCTCCGTCGCCCTTGGCGATATAGATGGCGACGGCGATCTGGATATGGTGGTGGCTAACACTTCAAGTCACCCTAACCGGGTATATACCAACAACGGCTCGGGCAGCTTCACCGATTCCGGCCAGTCTCTGGGTACGGATGACAGTAATTTCGTCGCCCTTGGTGATGTGGATGGCGACGGCGATCTGGATATGGTGGTAGCTAACTACAATGGTCAGCCCAACCGGGTCTACATCAACAACGGCAGCGGTGGCTACACCGATTCGGGCCAGTCCCTGGGTTCGGATGACAGTACCGCTGTCGCCTTGGGCGATGTGGATGACGATGGCGACATGGATATGGTGGCAGCTAACTATAATGGGCAGCCCAACCGGGTCTACCTTAACTCACTTTCCGGCACCTGGGGCAGTGTAGATTTCACCGATATAAGCCAGTCTCTGGGAGTGAACAGCAGTGCCTCTATCGCCCTTGGCGATGTGGATAGAGACGGCGATCTGGATATGGTGGTAGCGAACTTTGGCCAGCCGAACCGGGTCTACATCAACAATGGTTCGGGTGGCTACACCGATTCGGGCCAGTCCCTGGGTGAAAATAATAACAGTACTTTTATTGTCTTGGGTGATCTAGATGGTGACGGTGATCTGGATATGGTGGTGGCAAACTATGGCCAACCCGACGGCCAACCCGACCGGGTCTACATCAACAATGGTTCGGGCAGTTTTAGCGATTCCGGCCAATCCCTGAGTGCGGGTTCGAGTGGATCCATCGCCCTGGGAGATGTGGATGGCGACGGCGATCTGGACATAGTGGAGGGTATGCTTCACGGGGGGGATCCCCTCGTACTCTACATCAACGACGGTTCAGGCGTCTTTACCTCTTCCAACCAGTTTCTGGACGGGATTTTTGCTGTATCAGTCGCCTTTGGCGATATAGATGGCGACGGCGATCTGGATATAGTGCTGGCTGACGCGTCCTCTTCAGGCAAGGTGGTCTACATCAACGACGGTTCGGGCGGCTTCACCAGTTCCGGCCAGGTTCTTCAAATGCCTCTTTCTAGATCCATTGCTCTTGGCGATGTGGATGGTGACGGCGATCTGGATATGGTGGTAGCTAACACTTTAGGTCAACCAAATCAGGTCTATACCAACAACGGCTCGGGCAGTTTCACCGATTCCGGCCAGTCCCTGGGCACGGATGACAGTAATTTCATCACCCTTGGCGATGTGGATGGCGACGGCGATCTGGATATGGTGGTGGCTAATAGGGATCAGCCCAACCGGGTCTATATCAACAACGGCAGCGGTGGCTTCACCGATTCGGGCCTGACCCTGGGTTTGGATGACAGTTTCTCTATCGCCTTGGGCGATGTAGATGACGATGGCGACCAGGATATGGCAGTAGCCAACTATAATGGTCAGCCCAACCGGGTCTACTTGAATCAATAAGAACTAATGGATGGCGGTCATAGAATGATCCATCATCTGCACAAGATCGCAAAGTATGAAATAATACAGCTTCCCCCTCATTTATGTCAGGGAGATTCGGTGCCACCGTATCTCCCTACGTTTTTTAAACATCAAAGAACGATTATGCTATTAAGAACGTTTCGATCTGTCGAGAGGATGCGCAACCAGGAGATTAAAGAGATAAACAAAGTCTATACTTTATGCTTTTTTAGCATTATGGAAAATATCTCGGAAAGTCCCATCTGAGAGTGAGCCGTTCGATTGATATTTCTGAAGGTTTGGGTGACTTTTTTGGTGACTTTTCAAATACAGATGAAAATGAACCAACAGATAGAAGTGTTTGAAAGTTTGTTTTTTGGGGTTTGGAGATGGTGGTCCCTACTGGATTCGAACCAGTGACCACTACCTTGTCGAGGTAGTGCTCTACCAACTGAGCTAAGAGACCATTTTGAAAAGAGATGAGAATATTACACTACGGTTGCTTAAATTGATTTGAGATATGGGTGTAATTTGCAGGAAAAAGGGTTAATTTCCCTTTTCCTTCTTGCAAAACCTGGGTTTCAGGTTTAAAACCAGCAGCCATGCAACCGCAAGATCGATCATCACATCGGCAAAATTAAAGATGGCAAAATCAAAACCGCAGTGCCAAAAGATATAATCGACGACCCCGCCATGAATAAAACGGTCGTAAATGTTGGAGAGACCGGCACCGATCAGAATCCCGGAGGGGACCATGTAGCAGCTTTTTTTCAGGCTGACCACGTAAGCCAGGACACCGGAGATCAACAGCAGCTGCAGCCATTTCAGATACTCTTCCAAAAATGAGAGCATTGAAAAGGCGACACCGTGGTTAAAGACGAGACGGAGGTTGATACAGCCTGTCTCATAGATGTCTACTGCACGAGTGTAGAGGACCTCCTGCGGCAGCGATGAGATTGCCATCGCTTTAAGTATGATATACTCTTTGATCCCCTGATCGGCGATAAAGATACCGACAAGGGCGAGGGCCAGAGCAAGAAGTGATTTAACCATTGAGCGCTTTCTTGAAAAAGTCTATGAGATCATTCATGGCACTTTCCATCGCTTTGGCATCTTTGCCCTCAAGCAGGACACGCAGTTTGTTCTCTGTTCCAGAATACCGTACCAGGTGGCGTATGTGGGCCTTGTCAAGCGCTGCAAATTTTTCAGATAAGCCCTCGATGCTGTCAAGCGGTTTTTTCTCTTGTATATTGATGTTGACAAGCTTCTGCGGATAGAGGCTGAAGGGGCGCAGTGCCTTGCTGACAGGCTGTTTACTGCTGAGCGCAAGCGCAAGCGTCTGCAGTGCCGTGACCAGCCCGTCGCCTGTCTTGGCATAATCGTTCATGATGACATGCCCGCTCTGCTCGCCGCCGAAGTTGATGCCCTCTTTGTCCATGATCTCCAGGACATGTTTGTCGCCGACATCGGCGCGGTAAAGCTTGAGGCTGTTCGATTGCAGGAAATCTTCGAGTCCCTGATTGCTCATAACAGTGGTGACGATACCATCGCCGTGCAGTTTTCCGATCGTTTTGAGATAGATCCCTAAGGCACCGATCAGCTGATCGCCGTCGACGACTTCACCCTTCTCATCGATGACGACGATACGGTCGGCATCGCCATCAAGCGCAAAGCCGATGTCGGCACGGTATTCTACGACCGCTTTTTGGACATCTTTGGGGTGCAATGCCCCGCAATCCTCATTGATGTTAAAGCCGTCGGGTTTGTCATGGAGGACAATGACTTCGGCACCGAGCTCTTCCAAAACGGTCGGCCCGACCTTGTAGCCGGCGCCGTTGGCCGTATCAAGAACGATGCGCATTCCCTGAAGCGTATGCTCCTGGCAGAAAGAGTTTTTCAGCTGAACAATATAGCGCCCGATGACATCATCGATGCGTTTCGCCTTGCCGATATTTTTGTTTGTGGCCGCTGCACTGTTTAACCTCTCTTCATCCTGGACGATCTTTTCGATCTCAGCTTCGATCTCTTCAGAGAGCTTATTGCCGCGTGCGTCAAAAAACTTGATGCCGTTGTCGCCGAAATAGTTATGGCTTGCCGAGATCATAATGCCCGCGTCACAGCGCATGTTCTCTGTTAAAAAAGCGATGGCGGGCGTGGGCATCGGACCGATCTGGATTACATCGTAACCAACCGCAGTCAGCCCGCTTACGATCGCATTTTCGATCATATAGCCGCTGCGTCGCGTGTCTTTTCCGACAAGTATCTTATTCGTCTTTGCACTGTCTTTAAAATAGATGCCTGCCGCCATGGCAACCTTCATGGCAAGGGAAGCTGTAAGAAAACTTCCGGCTTCGCCACGTACCCCGTCTGTTCCAAATAATTTCATTTGTACACCTTATTTACATTTCAACATAATGTTTAACTTAATTTTAATTATCTTTAAGGTAACATTCTACCTCAAATTTGATTATTATAAGGATAATGCAATGGCAAACCATAAGTCAGCATTGAAGAGAATCCGCCAGACTGAGAAACAGACTGAGCGTAACAGATTCTACCGTACTCGTCTAAAGAACATTGTTAAGGCAGTTCGCACTGCTATTGATGCAGGCAATAAAGAAGAAGCTTCTGAAACACTAAAAGTGGCTAACAAGCAGATTCATAAATTTGTAAGCAAAGGTCTTTTGAAAAAAGAGACAGCTTCTCGTAAAGTAAGCCGCCTTCACCAAGCTGTTAACGCACTGTAAGGGTTAAGTAACACCCCTAATGTTAGCAGACAAACTAACCCCTTTTCTTGAACGCTATAATGAGTTGAGTGAGCTGCTTAGCTCGCCCGACATAGCGTCGGACATCAAGCGTATGACCGCGCTCTCGAAAGAGCAGTCCGGTATGTCAACGCTTGTCGAAAAGATAAAAGAGTACAAAAACCTTCTGTCCGATATCGAAGAGAACAGGTCGATGACGTATGACTCCGAACTTGGCGAACTGGCCAAAGAGGAACTCAGGGAACTTGAACCGAAAGTACCTTTTATCGAAGATGAGATCAAAAAACTGCTTATTCCCAAAGACCCGAATGATGATAGAAATATTATCGTCGAACTCCGCGCAGGCACCGGCGGGGATGAAGCGGCGCTCTTCGTAGGCGATCTTTTTAACGCCTACACCCGCTACGCGGAAGTCAAAGGGTGGAAGATCGAGTTGATGAGCACCAGTCCGTCCGAGGCCGGCGGCTATAAAGAGCTGATCGCACTTATCAAAGGCGACCAGGTCTACAGCTGTCTCAAATATGAAGGCGGTACGCACCGTGTTCAGCGGGTACCTGCTACGGAGTCGCAAGGGCGTGTCCATACCTCGGCGATCACAGTTGCCGTGATGCCTGAAGTCGAAGATGTTGAGGTCGCTATTGATCCGGGTGACCTTAAGATCGATGTGATGCGTGCTTCCGGAAACGGCGGTCAATCGGTCAACACGACAGACTCGGCCGTACGTATTACACATATTCCTTCCGGTATCGTGGTGACCAACCAGGACCAGAAGTCGCAGCATAAAAACAAAGACAAGGCGATGAAAGTTCTCAAAGCCCGTCTCTTTGATCTGGAACTGCGCGAAGCGCAGGCAAAAGACAGTGCCGCACGTAATGAACAGGTCGGAACAGGTGACCGTAGCGGACGTATCCGTACCTACAACTACCCGCAGAACCGTATCTCGGATCACCGCATCAACCTGACGCTTTATCGTCTTGGGGAGATTATGCTGGGCGGCCTTTTTGACGAGATCATCGATCCGTTGATCACAGACGCTCAGATCAAAAGTATGGAAGCGGCCGGCCTCTCTTAAAAGTTCCAGCTTCGGCGCACCTTGCACCGAAGTTCACCGCTCGACGTACCGATGTACGCCTTCGGGTTCACTTCAACACAATCTACACCAAAAAGGGTACCGCTCGCGAAGCGATGTTTCCTCGAAATCTGAAAGTTTTACGTACTCCTCGATGAGTTTTGGCATCTTTTTATCCACGAATTAACACGAATTTTCAATATAGCTTCTTTTTAACGGTCGTTGGCTATAAAAGCTGATGCTTTTGACTTCGTTCGAATATTGTCTTGATAGAACTACGTCTTGGTACAGCCAGAACCTATGGAGGCATTTCGTAACTCCATTTATAGGAGACTTTGGATTGTGACTGTGACCGCCCTCGCTCTTTTCTTTTTTGGTTACTTCTTCTTTTGAGCGAGCAAAAGAAAAAAGTAACGTACTAGTGCTATGAAGTAATAAAAGAAATTCACATGCTCAAAAAAGTCAAAACAAAGCCTAGAATTGTGAAGTAATTAAAAAGCTAAAAGAATATGAGCGTAGAAGTAAAGCTGAAAGTGCGGGTAGATGAGTCTACCCGTAAGAGGATTACATCAACCCTCTTAACATCAAATACCAGTACATCGGCTTCAGCATGTAAAGGTCAAACGCCCACCAGATCCAGCGCGGCTTTTGCGGTGCCAAAAACGAGAATGACGGTGCAAGGCCGTCATAGTTGAACTCTGCCATGATGATCTGGCCGTAACCTACCTTGAGCGGACAGACGGTATAGCCGTCAAATTTCTCTTTGAGTGCTTTTTTCTCCATCAGCGCAATGAGGTTGCCGACAACGACCGGGCCATGATGTCGTGCACTGCCGCCTGTCTTTCCAAGCGGTATCCCGCAGATATCGCCTATACCGAAGACATTCTCGTAACGGCGGTGCTGCAGTGTTGTTCTGTCAACTTCCAGCCACCCTTCAGCACTCCCTTTCTGCCATCCCAGTTTTGATTCGGCGACGGCTTTCGGCGGTCCCATCGGCGGTACGACATGGATAAAGTCGTATTCCATCTCCACCATCTCTTTTTTGGTGATCATGTCATACTCTTTATCCTCCTCGTCATACGCGCCCTGGACCTCATAGGTATGCTCAAAAGTGGCGATCCTGTTAGCAACGTCGATCGAAACAAGGTTATGTTTGAACTTGTTGGTGATAGTGTCATAACGCTTTTGCACTTCACCGAGCGAATCAGCGATAGGCGCGAGACCAAAGAGTTTTCCGCTATCGGTTGCAAAGATGTACTCGGCAGAAAGACCCTCTTTTTTCAGATAATCGGCAGAGAGGTAGAGGATCTTTTGCGGGGCGCCGCCGCATTTTATCGGGGTGTTTGGCTGGGTATAGATGACGCGCGGTTTTTTGCCCGATGCGGCGGCATCTCTAAGTGCGTTGAACCACTCCCAGGTGATAGAACCCCCTTGTGTTGTCCCTTTTTCCATGTTGTTAAGGTAGACACTGGAGATGCCGTTGGTTCCCACATCTTCTTCCTTTAGGCCTTTGACCCAGTCGTAATGGTAAACGATCCCGGTGGCAACGACGAGGTAGTCGTAGCTGATCTTTTCACCGCTTCGGGTCATAAGGCTGTTATTGTCCGGATCGAAGGATGCCACCTCGTCTTTGATCCATTTCACGTCATCAGGGATGAAATCGCTGTTTGGCTTGATGAGATCCTCATGGGTGTAAAGGCCTGCTGCTTCAAAGACCTGTCCGGGTTGATAAATATGCAGTTCATTGGGTGCGATGATGGTGATGTCCGGATTGTTAAGATCGGAATGCAGTCGCGCCAGGGCCATAATACCGCCCGATCCTCCCCCTACGATAACGATCTTGCCTTTCGCATCCGAGGCTTCGGCTTTGGCAATGACGTTTGACGAGGTTGAAGCGAGGACACCGGCTGCGATAGGCGAGATACCCATCAGCTTCAGGGCATCTCTGCGTGACAGCATTTCAGCATTATTGCTTTTTTTGAGCAGTTCATTCAGATCTTTTGTATCCATTTGGACCAACCTTAATTGATATTGTCTCTATTCTAACGTACAAAAATTAAAAATGGTTACTTTGCTATAGAGATTGTGATAATAAGTGAATGGCATTTAACGATAAATCTGAGGCCAAACCGGTGAAAAGTGACTGCAAAATCTTCTTTCAATCTAAACAAGGCGACTTTTAGCTAAAATCACGCAAATAAAATATCTTCAAGATGTTCTGCCTATTGTTGTGGTGGGCACTTTGATAGAGGATGAAAAAGTATGAGCGCGATTGCGATTAAACACAATAACGAGATCATTGATCTTCAAACGGCTGCGGCAAACGGTATCAGCGGGGAAGAGATCGAACTCGATAACTCACCTGAATCTTTAGAGGTCCTTCGCCATTCAACAGCACACCTGATGGCCCAGGCGATCAAGTCACTCTATCCGGATGCCGAGTTTTATGTCGGTCCTGTTGTCAAAGAGGGCTTTTATTATGACTTTAAAGTACGTGAAGAGATCGGTGAAGCTGATCTGAAACAGATCGAAAAGACGATGCTTTCGTTTGCCAAGAAAAAGTATCCGATCGAGCGTTATGAGATCACGATGGACGAAGCAAAAGAGAAGTTTGCCAATGATCACCTCAAGCTGGAAGTGATGAAACGCATTCCAGGTGATAGCGTTTCCATCTACAAGCAAGGTGAGTTTGAAGATCTCTGCCGGGGGCCGCACCTGCCGGATATCGGCCAGATCAGGTTTTTCAAATTGACAAAGATCTCGGGGGCATACCTGGGCGGCGACTCTAAGAACGAGATGCTGACACGTATCTACGGGATCGCTTTTGCGGACAAAGAGAGCCTGAAAGCGCACCTTGATATGGTTGCTGAGGCTGAAAAACGGGACCACCGCAAGATCGGTGCCCAGATGAAACTTTTCACCTTCAGAGAAGAGGTCGGGGCCGGTTTCCCGATCTGGCTGCCTGCCGGCGGACGTATCCGTGCGCGTCTGGAAGCACTGCTTTTCAAGGCGCACCGTAAACGCGGGTATGAGCCGGTCCGCGGTCCTGAGATGCTGCGTTCCGACCTTTGGATGACATCGGGGCACTACCAGAACTACGGCGAAAACATGTACTTCACGCAGATCGACGATGTGGAGTTCGGTGTCAAGCCGATGAACTGTGTCGGCCACATCAAAGCGTATGAAGACGAGCCGCACTCCTATCGCGATCTGCCGCTCAAATATTTTGAGTATGGGGTTGTTCACCGCCATGAGATGACGGGTGCGCTGCACGGGCTTTTCCGCGTACGCGAGTTTACGCAGGATGATGCCCACATCTTCTGTACGGCTGATCAGATCGAAGAACAGATCATTGAAGTCGTCGATTTTGTTGACAAGATCATGACAACGTTCAATTTTGATTACAAAATGATGATCTCGACCAAGCCGGAAAAGGCCGTGGGCGATGACGCAGTGTGGGAAATTTCGACCAATGCACTCAAAATGGCGATGGATAAAAACAATTTGTCCTATGAGATCGATGAGGGGGGCGGCGCGTTTTACGGTCCGAAGATCGACATCAAGATCACGGATGCGATCGGCCGGGAATGGCAGTGCGGAACGGTTCAGCTTGACTTTAACCTTCCGGCGCGTTTTGAACTGGAATATAGCGGTGACGAGAACAACAAAATTCAACCTGTTATGATTCACAGAGCAATTTTAGGTTCCTTTGAACGATTTATTGGTATATTGACAGAACATTATGCGGGTGAGTTCCCGATGTTCGTTGCGCCAACACAGGTTGCCATCGTTCCTATCGCCGAACCTCATAACGCATATGCCAAAGAGTTAGCAGACAAACTGATCGATATCGGGGCGGACAGTGAGATATTTTCTAAAAACGAGAGTCTCAATAAACGTATCAGGACTGCTGAAAAAGGGCGTGTTCCAATGATCATCGTTTTAGGCGATGATGAGGTGGCGAACAAGACAATCGCAGTGCGTGACAGACGTAGTCGCGAACAATATAATCTTAGCGAAGCAGAGTTCTTGGCTATGATTCAAGTAAAAATCAACGAGGTAAATTTTTGAATCGAAAAAAAGACAACACCATAATGAACGAAGAGATCCGGGTACCGGAAGTTCGTTGTAACATCGACGGCGGTGAGTCGCTGGGAATCATCCCGACAAGAGAAGCACTGGCTAAAGCCGATGAAATGGGTCTTGACCTTGTACTGATCGCACCGGATGCAAAACCACCGGTAGCGAAGATCATGGATTATGGTAAGTTCAAATATCAGGAAGAAAAGAAGAAAAAAGAGCAGCGTAAAAACCAGATCAAGATCGAAGTCAAAGAGATCAAGCTCTCGGTAAAGATCGCTGAAAACGACATTAACTACAAAGTCAAGCATGCACGCGAGTTTCTGGAAGAGGGCAAGCACGTTAAGTTCCGCGTCTTCCTTCGCGGTCGTGAGATGGCACACCCTGAGGCGGGCAGAGAGGTTCTTCTTCGCGTATGGCCAATGGTTGAAGATGTCGGCATAATGGATAAGCCGCCGCGTTTTGAAGGCCGTTACTACAACATGCTGGTTCTTCCGAAAAAAAGCGAAGAGAAGAAGAAGTAAAAGTTCCATCTTCGGCACATCTTGCACCGGAGTTCACCACTCGACGTACCGATGTACGTCTTCGGATTCACTTCGGCACAATCTGCACCAAAACTAAGGGTACCGCTCGCGTAGCGATGTTTCCTCGAAACCTGAAACTTTTACAGGTTCACTTTATAGGTGAGCTGCGTCATTTTCATAATTCATAATTCATCACATTTCATAATTCATAATTCATAATTAACGCTAGTTTTGCCTTTTAAAGAGTACCTCCATGATCTCTTCATCACTTTTGTTTTGCGCGACTTCCGAGAGGAACAGCAGGTAGGTGTGCCCGTACTGTTTGCAGACGAGTTCCATATCGTCGAGCAGCACCAGGTAAGGGGCAATCAGGTGACGGCGGAGTCGGCTCTCTTTATCTAAAAGATAGAGCAGTTTGATGAGCTGTGCGCCGGAGAGTTTCAGATTGAGGGCAAAATGGTAGAGGGTGATCATGGCGATTGCATGCAGCCTGATGTCACAATTGTCTTTTTCATTTTTCAAACACTGCTCTTCGAGGTACTTGAACTCCTCTTCGATCTGTACAATCATGTTCTGTAAATCCAAATCTGTGTTTGCCATTTTGTTAGTATAGCCAAAGATGGTGTCTAAAAAAGGTATGGCGTTTTGGACAGACGATAACATCTTGCGACAGGAATGGCATTTTAATCTCGATTTGGCTATAATTTCGGACTTATTTTGTTCAAGAAGCAAAATAGTAAAATTAGAGAGGAGTCACTATGCCTAAAATGAAGTCTGTAAAAGGCGCTGTAAAGCGTTTTAAAGTGAAGAAAAACGGCACGATCAAACGTGGTACAGCGTTTCGTAGCCATATCTTGACTAAACAAGACGCAGGAACTCGTCGCAAACAAAATGCGCCGAAAACAGTTTCAAACGTAGATGCTAAAAACATTAAGGCGATGATCGCGTAATTACGCTTTCATTCAAAATATTCTCCAGTCAAAGCTGGGCAAGTCCACAACTGAAGTGGCACCTATACATCTCAAAAGATGATAGAGTAAAGGAAAAAAATGCCAAGAGTAAAAACAGGTGTTGTAAGACGCCGTCGCCATAAAAAAGTATTAAAATTAGCAAGAGGTTTCTTTCAGGGACGTCACAAGCACTTCCGTAAAGCGAAAGAGCAACTTGAACACAGTATGTATTATGCATTCCGTGACCGTAAACAGAAAAAACGCGAGTTCCGTAAACTATGGATCATTCGTATCAATGCTGCATGTCGCCTAAATGACATCAGTTATTCTCGTTTCATCAACGGATTGAAAAAAGCCGATATTCAACTTGATCGCAAGATCCTTGCTGATATGGCTATGAACGATGCAGCCGCATTCAGCGCTGTAGTGACTCAAGCAAAAACTGCACTCTAATTAACATATCAGGGCCTTTGGCCTTGATTCCATTCCCCTTTATCTTTCGCACGTTTCACCGTAAAAAAACAATACAGTTATCAAAACAGTTTGAGAATGAGACTAATTGCCGATATTCAGATGGCGAATTTTCAGAAGGTTGTCCGTTTTACCGTCGATATTGATGTTCAGTAAAAAATGGGTACTGTTTTTATAGAGTCGAAACGAATCCCCTTCGCCAAAATCATCGATCAGCACATTTTGATCACGCTCGAAAGGATATATCGAGTTTGGTAGCCGACTCGATGCGGTAGAGGTGTTTATCTTTAATCAGATATGCGACATAGGGCATGACATGGGTGTGGATAATATTCGAAGTCTGCATCAGGACGATATCTTCGTTCTTGTTGATGTTGATGATCTGGTCCGTATTGGGTACGGAGAGGGCGAGATCGAGATAAAGGGTTTTCAAAAGAAACTGCTCTGTCGTGATCGCTTCGAGCTTTTCACCGTAAAACCGGTTGGATTTGCCGAGTGAAGCGACAGACTGGTAAAGAAAGATCATCACCACGGAGAAGAGCGTGATGGCGATCATCATTTCGATAAGGGTGAAAGCGCGGCGTCTCATTGGAATTTGATCCGCACAAAAGAGCTGGATTGGTCTTTGATCTTCAGTGTTGTCCGGCCGATCTCCATGGAGTTACTTACGTCTGCGGCATCTTTGACCAGGGTCTCGCCGCCTGTTTTACTGCTTGCCTCTTCTGCAATGCTCTCAGACGCATCGCCAAAATCGATAGTTGTGACTTCGCTGTATATGATCTCAGCCTTGATGTTTTTAAGCTTGCGCCTAAGGTCATCATCGATCTTAAAATCTTTGACCAGTTCAGCGAGATCTGTTTTGGCTTTTTGATAACCATAGACCTCATTGCCCAGGAGCAGGCTTGTGGTATTGGTATGCAGGATTCTTTGCGGAATAGAGGCAAAGGTATTCGAATTGTTGGCAAAGAGCTGTATCAGCGATCCGATGACGACAGCGATGATCATTACGGCAACAAGAACCTCCAGGAGGGTGAAGCCGCGGGACGTTTTAGGCATGGGCTAAACCGATACGTATCGCTTCATCCAGAGAGGTCTCTCCTCTCAACAGCATCTTGTGAAGCTGCATAGAGATGGTGACGAGATGTTCTGCTTCCAGCGCTTTGGAGATGGTATGCTCATCCGTGGTCTCTTTGAGCATATCTTTGATCATATCATTCATGATCAAGAGCTCGCCTATCGACTGTCGGCCGCTGAAGCCGCTGTAGTTACACGCTTTGCATCCGACCGCTTTGTAGATCTTTGCTTCAGGTTCGATATTGTATTCTGCCGCAAAATCTTCTGCGATATTGTCTTCCACCTTGCAGGCATCGCAGAGCCGCCGGACAAGCCGCTGGGCCATGATACCCAGGACGGAAGAAGAGATCAGAAAGGGTTCTATGCCCATGTCGGCTAAACGCGAGATCGTTGCCGCGGCAGAGTTTGTGTGCAGGGTCGAGAAGACAAGGTGGCCTGTCAAGGCGGCACGCACCGCGATATGGGCCGTCTCTTCATCACGTATCTCACCGATCATGATAATGTCGGGGTCTTGGCGCAGGATAGAACGCAGGGCTGCGGCAAAGCTGAGCCCCACCTTTTCGTTGACCTGGATCTGGGAGATCGTCTCCGATTTATATTCGACAGGATCCTCAACCGTAATGAGGTTGAGTTCAGGCGATTCCACCTCCTGCAGGAAGGCGTGCAGTGAGGTGGTCTTTCCTGAACCGGTCGGACCGGTAACAAGAATGATGCCGTGGGAATTGCGCAGGAGGTTCTTGATGTCGTGAATCGTCTCATCCGAAAAGCCAAGCTGCTGGATATGCGGTACGGAACCGCTCTGCATCAACAGACGCATAACAACGCGTTCACCGTAAAAGGTCGGCAGGATGGAGACACGTATATCAAGGGACTCGCCGGCGATCTTGATCTGCGTACGCCCGTCCTGGGGAATACGGTTTTCCGAGATATCAAGATTGGAGATGACCTTGATACGGCTTATGATAAGTGTGATCACCTTTTTTTCAAGATCGGCATTTTTGGTGAGAACCCCGTCGATACGGAAGCGGACTTCCCCTCTTTTTTCATGCACTTCGATGTGAATATCGGAGGCCTTTCGTTTGACGGCCTGATAAAAGAGGGCATTGACGAACTTGATAATAGGTGCAGACTCTTCGGAGGTGAGAATGTCCGAAGAGGTGCGCAAAAATTCGGTCAAAGAGATGTCGCCGTCGGTTATCTCCGGACTTTCTCCCTCGCCTTGCATGGTTTCGATCTGCCTGTCGGTCCGTAGCTCCAGAAAACGTTTATAGAGGCGTTCAAAAGACTCTTCGTCGAGAACGACAAAAGGGTATATAGGAGGAAGTTTGCTGTAGTAGTTACTGGCTTCAACCAGGTACTCTTCGGATGTTGCAGCGACGATATTTTCGTCGACCCGGGTCAGCAGAAGGTAGTTTCTGACCAGTAACTCTGTCTCCATCTCTTCGACTTCGATCGCTTCGAGGTTGAGATCATGATGAAGCTGGGCCGATAACATTAGAGCGCTCCCTCTTTTGCTTTTTCTTCGATTTTCGGGAAGACCTTTTTGTTGTACTCCTCTTGAAGTCGGCCAAATTCACCCAGCTGTTCCTGAAGCTGTGACAGTTTTTCGCTATTGTCGATGACATACGGTGTCAGGATGACAAGCAGGTTGTCCTGCTGCTCCTGGGAGTCTTTATGGGTAAAGAGCCAGCCCAGAATCGGAATGTATCCCAGGATCGGCACTTTCGTTACAGTATTGGTCGTGTAGTTTTTGACCAGTCCGCCGATGATGATGCTTTCGCCGTGACGCAGGATCGACTGGGTCAGGACAGTCTGTTTGGTCGTTACCGGCTGTTTGTTGATGTCAACACTGAGTATGTTCTCCAAAATGGTCTCGGAGTCGAGTGTCACCTTGTCTTTGGACGAGACACGCGGTTTGATCTTGAGGGTGAGACCTATATCTTCACGTTTGTAGGAGTTGGTGGTACCGGCTACGCCGGTGGTCTCACCGGTCTGAAAAGAGAGGGTCTTACCGACATAGATAGAGGACTCCTGGTTATTGACACAGAGGATAGACGGGTTGGAGATCGTCTTGGAAGCCCCTTTGGACTGCAAAAAGTCAAGTGAGGCACCGATCGCCAGCAGCTGGTCGACATTGCTGCCCTGCAGAAAATTGCCTACGCTTGCGGAGAGCGCGGTATTGTCACCGCCGAAATTGCCGCTGAACGTATAGAGACCGGAAGCGGTTGAAGCCCCGCCCAGTAGGGCGTACTTAATACCGATCTGCTCGGCATCACTTTTGTTGATCTCGACAATTCTTGCCTGGACATAGACCTGATACTTCTCTTTATCAAGCGTCTCGATGATCTTTATAAGCCCTTTGAGTATAGACGGATTCCCGACGAGGATGATGGCATTGATCTCATCGTTGGAGGAGACATTGGGTTTGAGTGTCGGATCGGCAAAGGTCTGCTTGGTGATGATATCAGTAAGTGTGGCCAGAACGTTTTTGGCGTCAGAATTTTTCAGGGGAATGATCTGCACCACTTCATTGAGGTTCTGTTCGTTATCGAGTTTCCTGATGACTTTCTCAAGTGCCTCGACCTCTTTCTTGTTCCCGATAAGGATCAGCCCGTTTACATCACTGTTCAGCAGGACAGTGACGCTCTGCGTCGCCACCTTCTCGTTGAAGATCGATTTGGCAATCTCAGCGACCTGGGCATGCAGCTTTTTGAGTTCGGCATGCTCCACCGGAATGATCTTCATGATCTTCTCGTTTTTGGTATCGATATCTTTTAAAATACGTTTGATGGTCTGAATGTTGGCAGGGTAGTCGGTGATCAGAATGGTGTTGGACTCTTTCATCGTCATCAGTTTGGCCGTCTTGGAGATAAGGTAGCGCACCTTGGCGGCAACGATGTCGACATTCTCTCCTTTGACCTCGATGGCCTGCGTGACCATCGTGTTGCCGCTTGCTACATAGCCTGAACGGATTACGGGAACATTGTACTTTGCAGCTTCTGTGGAACGTACGACCTCATAGTACGAGCCCTTTTTAACCAGCGTAAACCCTTTTGATTCGAGTACCGAGACCAAAATGCCCATCAACTCGTCTTCATAAATAGGGGCAGATGAGACAAGGTCGACGGTTCCGCTTATCTTGTTTGTGACTAGGATGTTCTGCTTATTGATCTCGGAGACAAGCTGGATGAACTTTTCGATCTGCAGGTTGTCAAGCTTGATCTTTACCTCTTCGCGGGCATAAAGCGTGGCAGTGATTAAAACAGTCAACACCAATAGATGTTTAATTAATTTCATAGACGATCTCCGTTTCTTGGTTATTGCGCAGCACGATGAGTTGAAGCGCTTCTAGTTTATCGATATTCTTATAGATCTCAAGGGCATCTTTATAAGATGTCATCGGTTTATTGTTGGCCTTGATAATTATGTCGCCCTGGCGTAAACCGAGAGTTGCAAAAGGGGTGCCGGTTTTGATGCGGGTCACTTTGAAACCGGTGATCTTGCCGTCTTTTTTGACCTCTTCGATGCCGATGTCCTGCCAGATCTGATCAAAGTTCTTGGCGTAGTAGTTGATATCGGACTTTTCGACCTGCTTTATACCTTCATCACCTGATGCTGTGGCTGATTTTTTGGCACTGCGTTCTTTCGGCTCCTCTTCAGAGAAGAGGAGGCTGTAGGCTACGGCCGTCTTTGTTAAAGAGAGCCCCGTTATCGAGGATGTTTTTAAGTGTATAGCCTTGAAACGTCTCCCCGATGCCGATGACGTCGGCATCATCCGGCTTGCTTTCAGTGCAATAACGATCAGCCCTCCGCTTTTGGTCTTGTAGAGCCCCAATATGACCATATTGGAGATGTTGGGGCCATAAGATGTGAGCTCGTTTTCTTCAACACTACTCTTTATATCAGCTCTTTGTACTGGCTTGATGATGTTCTGGACGCTGTAACGCCTGTATTCAGGCATTTTTGAGCTGCTGGGGTGGTAATTGACCCCTTCGCTTGGGAAATACCACAGCATCAAAAGCGAGAGCACCTTGGCGACAAGGATAATAACAAGCAGATTGCGTGTGATTTTCATGAGAACAGGATTAAAACTTATATTCATAACGATAATCCCCTTCCTTGGTCTTTTGTAAATTGCTCAGCGTACTTTTATAGTGTGTCAGCATCAGCCTTGAAGGTTTTAAAAGTACATTCACGGAGCGCTTCAACAGATCGACACGGGCCTCCGCTCTTCCGAAATCCCCCGTGGCATCGGCATCCAAACGAAGCGGAGAGAGCACATTCTGGCGGAGATCGATGCGCTGAATCAGTGGCGGAAAGAATTGCTCAAAGGTTTTGTCAAGAAGAACGTTGGAGACAGTGACCGTGTTGTAGAGCCCAAATAAGGTAAAGGTCGCCGATCCGATTTCAGCACTTTTTATTTTTTGAATATAGAGCTGCGCATGCTTGATCTCCAGACTGAACCCGTGGTCGATAACCTCTTCATAAGCAATGATGATGCCCTGGGATTTGAGCTGCTCTTCAGCAAAGTAGTAGAGGTTCTCTTTGGGGGTAAAAAAGAGCAATGCACCGAAAAAGAGAAGTGTGTAGAGAATAAAGAGGGCTATTCTTTTCATGATTTAATCTCCACACTGAAGCTGACGGTCTCATCATCAAGCCGCTTGATCTCGAATGATTTAAGGATATAGGCACTGTTAAAAAGTTTGGCAAAAAAGTAGTTTGCTGCTTTCAGGTCCGAACGTTTTGATTTTAAGACAATCAATCCACGTTTTTCAGAACGCTGGATGTTGGCCGATTTAAGCTGCGGTGCTTCCAGCAGCCTCTCCAGTGCCGTGCCTGTTGTTTTAGGGTTGTCCCAGGCCCGCTTTAGTGCATCGATCTCTTCCGCCATCGCCTCTACTTTTACCAAGGCATTTTTACTTTCGCGCAGCTCTGCTTTGGCACTGCCAAGCTGATAGATCACGAAGAGCAGGGCTGCGATCAGCAAAAGCGCGAAATAGAGCGGATTGATCTTCATAGCTGTATCTCCATTGTGTAGATCCCATTTTCAAAACGAAGGCTCTTGCCTTTGAACTGTTTGATGATTTTAGAGAGACTTTTTTCACCCTGCTCTTTGGACGCTGTTCTGATCTCGATGACAATCTTGTTTTTATCAAGGGCAAGCTGCTCTATCTTCTCATCGGCGGCAAGTTCGGCAGTAAGTGCCGAATTGACGATGTCACGTATGCGGGTCTGGCGCTCAAAGATCGTGTTCAGCTTAGCGTGGATCGCTTCGTTTTGAAACGAGGTCGCAGGCAGGTTGTGCTGAGCAAAGACTTCAGACTCTTTTTGAATCATCGCAGATACTTTGGCCCCGGTAATCATCCACTCCACGGCAAACATAAGGATCAAAAAACCCAATATCGAAGCGAAGATGATCTGGCTTTTCTGATCGGCGATCTGGTTGAAGCGGGTCAGGTGGATAGAGTGCTTGGAGAAGGTGTGCTCGCTCAGATCGAGTGGTCTGGCCTCTTTTGAGAGCGCTGCCGGCAGCTTTACCAGGACACCGTTTTGAAGGCTTAAGATACTCTTCTCATCAATCTTGATCGGTTCCTCAATGGTATCGAATTCGCTTTGAGCAAGATAGATGTTGTCGATATTTGCTGATACGACCCCCTTTTTGGCAATGAGGTCAAGTACCTCTTTGTCGTTATAGGCGAAGATCAAAAAGCTGTCGCCGTCTTTGTAGGTACTATAGCTGTATTTTCCAGCCGGGAGGTTGTCTTCAAAAAGGGATGGCAGCAGGCTTTTGACTTCGCGCAGGTATTTGACGGGGAGTTTAACGCGCTTGACCCAATACATTGAAGGTGAAAGGATGATGTTCACCGGCTCTTCCAGTGTGTAGGCAGGTGAATCGACATCGACAAAAAAAGCTTTCGCTTTGGATTTAAATCCCCAGTTCAAAATGTTTACCCTTTTTGGTAGTTAAGTCATAGTCAAATGTTACTTTGGCGCTGCTGTTGTTTTCCAGTATCGCAATATCCAGATGCACCGTCGGCTGATAGAAGCTGAGGTTGAACTTCGAAAGCGTTGCTCTCTCCTCAGGCGACACATCGATCTCTTCAAGCGATTTGTAGATCACTTCTCCGGATGAAAGTTCGACAGCTCGCACCTTTTCCAAGCCCGGAATAAGCATCTGCCAAAGTTCCGGCGTAATATAGTTCGCATCAATCGCTGTGGCATTGGCATCATCAAAACGGATCAACTTTCCCCAGGGCAGTTTTGTGATGGCATTGTCATGCCGCTCCCGGATATAAAAATCCATGATCTTGTCAAAATGTCTTTTTGAAACGATGCGCTCACGATAAAGATCCGGCATCGTATCAAAAATATCGGTTTTATAGCTCACTTTGTAACCGCCCATGCAATCGAGCAGCAGATCGGTCATATAAGCGGCATCCTGGACATTGAAACGAACCATGTATTTCGCCAGCGCGACCTGAAAGTCGTTCGACGATTGAAGTGCATTGATATTGATACGGCCCATTGCACTTGTAATTTCTATTTTAACTAAAAGTTCTTTTAATTGCAGAGGAATAAACCCGGTGCTCAGCAAAAAGATATTCAGACTTTCGGCATCTGAAACGATGCCGAGTTTGTCCGCCTGGTTCATCAATGCGAGTACATCGTCGATAATGGCACCGCTTTGGAGTAGAAAACGGGCCTGATGGAGTTCGTCGCCGCTTTTTCGCAGGTTCATCAGACTTACCCCGACGGCGGCGGTAATGGCGATGATAAAAAAGAGGGTGATAAGCAGGGCGACACCGTGACGCTTTTTACTCCATTTTTGGATCATCTGATGCTCATTGAGAAAATCGGAAGTCTATCATAGAGTGTTTTCTGTGCAGGCAGCAAAGTCACCTTCACATTCATTGCACTAAAGTTTTGGCTTTCGCCTAGAGTTATTACCGATGGGGCTATCATTTGATACTCATTGAGAAGATCGGCAATAACATGGCCGCTACGATAAAGCCGATGGTACCGCCTACAAAGAGCATCAGTATCGGCTCAAGCAGGCTTAACAGAAGCGAGATCTTGTCACGGTTGTCTTCGAAATAGAGCTCGGATAGATTGATCAGTACCGGTTCGATCTGTGAGGTCTCTTCGCCGACGGCAATGGCTTGAAGAAAAGATTGATCGAGCTTGTATGATGATTCATTGAGTGCGATGGAGAGGCGTTTGCCTTCGACCACCTTTTCCGAAGCCTCTAAAAAAACAGATTTCAAGACGCTGTTGTTCAGGATATTGGCAGCCAGGTTGATGGTATGTACGAACGGGACCCCGGAGCGTACCAGCAGGGAGCCGACGTATGCGAATCGTGCAAGTTCGCTTTTGAGGGCTATCTCTCCGAAAAGGGGCACGCGCAGGACAACGCTATGGACAGCATATTTATACTTCCCGCTATAATGCATCAGCAGTGAATGGATAGCGAAAAACAGCAGCAAAAGCGTAAAAATAATCATATAGTTGTTGTTGAAAAAGTTGCCTAAAGCGATTACGAAACGCGTACTTGCGGGTAGTTCCTGGCCCATTCCCTCAAAGATCCCGGTGATCTGTGGGACAACGAAGGCGAGCATAAAACCGACCATGAAAAGCGAGATGACGATCATGAAAGCGGGGTAGGCAAAGGCCGATTTTATCTCTTTGGCAATGCGATCCTGCTCTTTCAAAAATCGAGAGAGTTCCAGAAGCACTTCATCCAGAATACCGCTCGACTCACTCACCTTGATGGACTGCTTGAAAAATTCCGGCAAGATAACGATCTTCTGATCTTCCAGGGCAGCATAGAAGTTTTTACCCTCATCAAGATAGGTACTGATCGTTTTTAAAAAGAGGTAGATCTTCTTTTTGTGCAGGTATTGGTTCTGTATGATCCTGAGAGCACCGACGATACTGATACCCGAACGGATGTACATGGCGAGTTCGCGGCTGAGCTGGGAGAGCTCATTTGGGGAGATGCGGTAACGGCGGCTGAAACTGACGCCGCTGAAAAAAGAGGGCAGCTCTTCTTCAATGCTCTGGTAGATGATCTTTTGGGCTTTGAGTTTGCTCTTTGCCTCTTCGAGTGAAGTGGCTTCGATCTTGTTTCTGACTCTTTTGCCCTCGGCATCGATCCCCTTGTAGGCGAAAATCATCGCAGCACCTTCTGGATCTCTTTTTGGCGATCATCCTCAAGGGAGACAAGCGATGCGTAGGCAGCTACCGGATGAAAAAGACCGCGATAATCATAGCTCTCTTTTTGTGTCTCAATGATCATCTCCGAACTGCTCCCATCCTCAAAAATCTCATATCTGAAACAGACGTCGAACTCCCGGTCATCCTCATCGAAGATCGGGGTGAAACGAAGCTCTTGCGTTCCCTGATTGGCGTCAAAGCGCCAAAAGCGCAGAACCCGTTCTTTTGCCATAAAGGCATCGATCTCTTTGATCTTTTCACCGTTTGCATATAGCGCACATGCTTTGCAGTTGTCCGTACAGACAAAAGCGACATGGTTCTGGTGATGAAAGGTCTTGACAAAAGAGGGCAGGCTTTTAAAATCAAGACTGTCCTCTCTGTTGGTGATCTTTTTCATCGAGTTGATCACAAGCCCGTAGATGACGCCGATGATCACGACAACAAGCAGAAGCTCGATAAGGGTGAACGCCTTTTTTTGCATCATTTACCGGCTAGAACTTACACTCGCTGAAACGGATATCGGCATTATCGCCTTCGCCGCCCTCTTTGCGATCTGCTCCTAAAGAGATCAGATCAAAGTCATTGCCGTTGTTGATGTAGATAAATTCGTTTTTCCATGAATCTTTGGGCAGGTTCTTGCCTTCGAGATAGGCGTTCGGCGCATACGAAGGGTACTCCTCTTCACTCGGGTTGGTGATGAGTGCCTGCAGCCCCTCTTCGGTTGTCGGGTAGGTGCCGTTGTCGAGTTTAAACATCTTCAGGGTCTCGCCGACACCTTTCATCTGGACACAGACGAGTTTGCGCTTGGCCTCTTCGCCTTTGCCCATGAGGTTAGGAAGGATCAATGATGCCAACAGACCAAGAATGATAATGACGATCATCAATTCCATCAGAGAGAAAGCAGCGCGGCTCGGCGTTTTAAAGTGATTATGCATATGTTTTATCCTTATTATTGAGAGTGAAATTATTTTTAGTATACAGAGGAACGGCTGTAAAAAAGCTGTGGAAAATTACAATAATTTTGTTTCATATCGGTTACAAGGAAAATATGCCATCTTTTTTGTAAAATAATATTTAAAGATTTTGAGGCAACGTGATGATAAACAATCTGATCTTTCGAATACGGACATTTTTAGTCTATCTGGTTATCGCTGTCGGTTCGACACTTGTTGATCTATATAAAAACGACAGTAACAGAGTCAACCGTCTGCGCATCTGGATCAGCCGGAATGCCCTGCGGATGGCCGGGATCACATTTGAGACAAAAGGGCATTTGGAGGCCGACACCGATCTTATCGTGGCCAATCACCAATCGATGATGGACATTTTTCTTCTGGAGATAGTGGTGGGCTCTGATGTCCGTTTTGTCGGACGCAAAGGGATCATGGATATCTGGCCGATCGGGCTGGTGGTCAGGACCGTAGGGCACATTACGATCGATCGAAATGACAGGCGTTCCGCCGTTAAATTGTTAAAAGAGGTCAAGGCCAAAAAAGGAAAAAAGGTGGTGATATTCCCCGAAGGGACCCGCTCTCTGACGGGTGATATCCAGGCGTTTGAAGCGGGGGCCAAGATCGTCGCCGAAAAGCTGACGCTTAAGGTACAGCCGATCGTGATCAAAGACCTCAGAAACTGTTACAGCGAGTCGGAAAAATATTCGAAAAAAGGGACGGTCCACCTTGAGATCCTTCCCCCGGTCGAACTCAAGGAAGGGTGGTACGAGAAGTGCCGTACCGACATGATCGCTGCTAAAAAAGAGATCTGATTACGCTCTTCGAGACCCTGTCTGGAGAGTTGTATGTTATCAGTCAGGACTTTGACGTTGAACTGAGGGGGCAGTTTATTGTTCTTCTTTCTCGTCTTCCATCATCGCAAAAGCGAGGCGTTCCTCGAGTGATTTAAGTGCCTTGGCAGCGCATGCCGCATCAAGATCACCGCCGGGTGCTCCGCTGACACCGACGGCACCGAGCATCACATCACCGGACTTGACGGGCAACGCACCGCGCATCATGATCAATCCGTCAATATTGTTAAGTTCATTTCGGATATCGGCACGGTTTGTGACAAAGGTGGCCGAATCGGTCCCCGCCATGATCACGGCATTGGCTTTTTGTTCCGCTATCTGTATCGTAAAGCGCGGGGCATAGGTATCGCGCATGGCCACTTGTACATTGGCACTGCGATCAACCACTACCGCACTCACCCAGTAGCCCTGGGCACGGCAGGCTTCCACAGAACGCTTGGCCACCTCTGTTGCCAGATCCAGGCTCATTCTTTCGATCTTTACCACATCGCCTGCGACAAGGGCAGACGCTCCAAGCAGCAATACTCCGGCAATCCTGATTGATATCATCATACACCTCTGATTATAGTATGCTCACTCTTTTACAGCTTACCAGTCAGGGGCTTAAAAAGAGACGGGAAAGGAAATCGAGAGGCACAAGATGGCTGTTGCGTTTTTTACTATAGCAACGTGATCAATGTGTGCTTGTGCTAGTTTTGTTCTCAGTCGGCAGGGCATGTATCGCACGAATTGACGACGTATAGTATTTTAGTCTTTGTGTTGAAAGTTTATATTTTTTTAGAGGTTTATGGGGTTTTAAAAATGGTGGTGGAGACCCAGGGATTCGAACCCACGGAGGTATGACCCTCGCCGGTTTTCAAGACCGGTGCATTCAACCAACTCTGCCACCTGTCCACTAAATGCTGTAAGTATATTAATAATAATTGGAGGCGCCACCCAGATTTGAACTGGGGATAGAAGCTTTGCAGGCTCCGGCCTTACCACTTGGCGATGGCGCCAGTTCTCTTATTATTAATTTATGGTGCCCGGAGCCGGACTTGAACCGGCACAGTGTTACCACCGAGGGATTTTAAGTCCCTTGCGTCTACCAATTTCGCCATCCGGGCAAATAAATACTTTTTAAAATAACTTTTATGGAGCGGGAAACGAGGTTCGAACTCGCGACCCCAACCTTGGCAAGGTTGTGCTCTACCACTGAGCTATTCCCGCATCTACTACAGTTAATATTACTAACTGTTGGGGCGGAAGTATAGCAAATTTTTCTGGTGATGTAAAGAGTTTTTATTGATTTTTTTGAAAAAGTGTTATAATCGCATTAATATAATAATTATTAGAAGGATTTTTATGCGTAGCGATACAATAAAAAAGGGGTTTGACCGTACTCCACACCGTTCTCTTTTACGTGCAACGGGACTTAAAGACGAAGATTTTGACAAGCCGTTCATCGGTGTTGCGAACTCTCATATAGATATCATTCCGGGTCACTTCTTTTTACAAGAGTATGGGCGCATCGTTAAAGAGGCTATCCGTGAAGCGGGCGGAGTTCCGTTTGAGTTTAATACGATAGGTGTTGATGACGGGATCGCTATGGGGCATGACGGTATGCTTTACTCTCTGCCATCACGTGAACTGATCGCCGACAGCATCGAGACTGTTATGAACGCTCACAAACTTGATGCGATGATCTGTATCCCTAACTGTGACAAGATCGTCCCGGGTATGCTTATGGGAGCACTTCGTGTAAACGTACCGACCATCTTTGTCTCAGGCGGTCCTATGAAAGCGGGTCACAAAAAAGACGGTACACCCATCGACCTTGCGACTGCGTTTGAAGCTGTCGGAAAGCACGCTGAAGGCAACATGAGCGATGCTGAACTTTACGAGATAGAGTGTGAAGCTTGTCCGAGCGGCGGAAGCTGTTCAGGTATGTTTACTGCAAACTCGATGAACACGCTTTGTGAAGCGATGGGTGTGGCACTTCCGGGAAACGGTACAGTTTTAGCGATGACTCCTGAGCGCATCGAGATGGTCAAGACTGCTGCCAAACGCATCGTCGAGATGGCAAAAGCAAACGATGACGGAAAATGGAATATGCGCAATATCCTGAATGAAAAAGCGATCCACAATGCATTTGTCGTCGATATGGCGATGGGCGGAAGCTCAAACACGGTTTTACATATGCTCTCTATCGCTAAAGAAGCTGAAGTGGATTTTGACATCACTCGCATAAACGAGATCTCTGAAAACGTTTCACACATAGCGAAGATCTCTCCGTCACTTTCTACTGTCCACATGGATGATATCAACCGTGCCGGCGGTGTCAATGCTGTTATGAAAGAGGTCAGCCGCCGCGGCGACGTCCTAAAACTAGATGCTCTTACGGTAACGGGAGAGACTCTTGGTGCAAGGATCGCAGATGCCGAGATCAAAGACACGAACATCATCCATACGAACGAGAACGCTTACTCTAAAGTCGGCGGTCTTTCGATCCTGTTTGGAAATCTTGCAGAAGAGGGTGCGGTTGTTAAGACTGCGGGTATCGTTCCCGGCATGAGACAGTTCAAAGGAACTGCGGTATGTTTTAACTCTCAGCAAGAAGCGATCGCCGGTATCATGGCACATAAAGTAAAAGCGGGCAACGTCGTTGTTATCCGCTATGAGGGGCCTAAAGGCGGACCGGGTATGCAGGAGATGCTTGCACCTACTTCACTTATTATGGGGATGGGTCTTGGCGAAAGCGTTGCGCTTATCACCGACGGACGTTTCTCGGGTGCGACGCGCGGCGCAAGTATCGGCCACGTCAGTCCGGAAGCGGCTGAAGGCGGTATGATCGGACTGATCGAAGACGGTGACGAGATCGAGATCGATGTTGACACCCACCTGCTGCAGCTTAATGTTGACGCCGAAGAGCTTGAACGCCGTCGTCTTCACTTCACCCCGGTCAAAAAAGAGATCACGTCGAAGTGGCTCAAACGCTACAGCCTGCTTGTCTCAAACGCATCGAACGGTGCCGCCCTAAAAACTGAATTATAAAAAAGTTCCAGCTTCGGCGCACCTTGCACAAAAGTTTAGCGCTCGACGCACAGCAGTGCGCTGTCGGCTAAACGTTTTGCACAATCTGCACCCAATCTGAAACTTTTCCAAGTTCGTTCTAAGATGAGCTGCGCCATCTTTCTATAATCGAATCACGAATCACGAATCACGAATCACGAATCACGAATCACGAATCACGAATCACGAATCACGAATCACGACATCACGAATCACGAATCACGAATCACGAATCACGAATCACGAATCACGAAAGCTATGCTTTACGTGTAAACTCCGGCACGATCTTCTGCAACGCTTTTATCTTGTCTTCGGCACTCAGCAGCGATTTTATATCCTCTTCCAGTATCTCAATATCATAGGCTGTCGGATGGGCTATAAAGATAGAGCTGTACTCGGTCTTTTTCTCGCTTGCGTCGATCAGAAGCTCTTCATAGAGCTTTTCACCCGGCCGCAGACCGCTGAAGGTAATCTCGATCTCATCCTCTTTGCCGTAAAGCCTGATCATCTGCTGGGCAAGATCGTATATTCTGACCGGCTCGCCCATATCGAGAATAAAAAGTTCATTTCCTTTGGCGATCGAAGCGGCCTGCAGGACCAGCTGGCACGCCTCGGGTATCAGCATGAAATAGCGGGTCATCTCTTTATGGGTGACGGTAACGGGACCGCCTGTTTCGATCTGTTTTTTAAATTTCGGTATTACGCTGCCGGAACTGCCGAGGACATTGCCGAAACGTACCGCGACGATCTCTGTCTTTTTGGTATCGACATTTTGGGCATAAAGTTCTCCAATGCGTTTGGTAGCGCCCATGACGTTGGTCGGTCGGACCGCCTTGTCGGTCGAGATGATGACCATTTTCTGCACATGGTGCTTGATGCTGAGATCGATGACGTTTTTGGTGCCGATAATATTGTTGATGATGGCAATATCGACATTCTCCTCACATAGGGGGACATGTTTGTAGGCGGCGGCATGGATGACGATGTCGACAGGGCGTTGGCTGAAGAGGCGGTCGAGACGCGCGTAGTCGGTCACCGAGCAGAGCGCATGCACGGCATCGGGAAGCTCCTCTGCGATCTGGTAGAGGTTGAACTCGCTGTTGTCGACCAGTGTCAGCGAGGCCGCACCGAAATGCCGGCACTGTTTGGTGATCTCGCTGCCGATGCTGCCGCCGGCACCCGTAATAAGAACATGCTTGCCTTTGATAAAGCCGGCAATGGCAGCGCTGTCGAGATCCTTGGGATGGCGGGCCAAAAGGTCTTCAATGGAGAGGTCTTCGAGCTTCTCATGCTGCGATCCCAATATTTTGGCCAGTTTGATCTCTTTGACGCCGGCATTTTGCAGACGCAGAAAGAGGGCCTTGAGATCGGCCTGGGGAAGATCTTCTGTGATGATGGCGGCAGAGATGCCCAGTTCGTCGATCCGTTTTTCCATCTCATCGGAAGCATAGACCTTCACCTTGCTGATGTAGGTGTTGACCGCACTCTGATGCTCTTTGCGCAGGGCAAAAATAGCGAGCGGAAAGTAGTTGAGCTCCCCGTTCAGCGCACTTTTTATGATGGAGCTGGTTTTCGGGTTGACCCCGATGATCAGTGTCGGCTTGTTTTCACCGCGTTTGAGCTGTTCGGAAAGCGCGCGTTTGGAGATGCGCAAGGCCCCGGTAAACATAAGCGACAGAAAGAAATCGATAAAGATAACGCTTCGCGGCATCGGCATAAAGAAGTCATAGAAGAGATAAAAAAGAAGACCGAAGGTGACGGCGGCACCCAGGTGGGCTTTGATGAGATGCAGGGCATCATCCAGACCGAAAAAACGCCAGGTGATGCTGTAGACGCGAAAGAGAAAAAAGAAAACGATCTTAAGCAGAGAAAGCGAGATAAAGATGGTTAGAAAGTTCTCCATGAAACGGGGCTCAATGAGGAAATCAAAACGCAGTGCATAGGCGAGGTGAAGCGAGATAAAAAAGAGTATCAGGTCACTGAGCAAAAAGAAGAGAAGACGTTTCGCAAAACTGGGCTGGAATAGGTTCAATCAAAGGCCTTCTTGTTGTCGATGAATTTTGTGAGCGTATATAATAGCACTATGAGGGCTAAAAAGAGGTATAAGTAGCTCTCCGGACGGGTGAAATAGAGTGCCGCAAAGATCAGCAGATTGATGCCCATGGCGAGCAGAACGACCTTGTCGTGGGCGAAGCCGGCCTGGTTGAGTCTCTGGTAGGCGTGTTTTTTATGCGGCTGCGCGAGCTTTTCACCCCTTTTTGCACGTCTGAAAAGTGTGAGCGTCGCATCAAACCAGAAGAGTGACAGCAGCATCAGCCAGCCTAAAAAGTGTGGCGTATCGGCATCGTAAAGTATGAATACAGCAAAGATAAAGCCCAGGGGGGCACTGCCGACATCCCCCATGAAGATGGAGGCCTTGTGCCAGTTGAAAAAGAGAAAACCTGCCGCCGAAACGGCAATGAAAAGAGCAGGGGTATTTCCGAAAAGAATAAAGGCCGCGAGGCCGGCAAAGAGCGCTTCGGCGGCCGGCATACCCGTCGATGCCGTCGAGGAAGTTGTAGAGGTTGGTCATCCAGATGATGCCGAGCAGGGCGATAAGGTTGAGCCAGACGCCGTGGAGGCTGAAGAGTGCAAGGTCGATCGAATCGATGCCTCCTAAAAAATAGAGTGCGGCGGCAGCGCTGAGAAGCTGAACCCCCAAACGTATCTTGGCCGAGAGCGGATAGAGGTCGTCGATAAGACTGACAAGGATGACAGGCAGTGCCGAGAGCAGTGCGAAAAAGAGCTTCGGATCGATCTGTGTCTGAAAATAGAGGCAGCACAGTGCACCGTAAAATGCGGCCATGATCGCAAGACCGCCGCCTTTAGGCGTCGGCATCGTATGCGAACTGCGCTCGTTCGGGTGGTCAAGGAGCTCTTTTTTGTTGGCAAAGTAACGGACGGCAAGTGTGAGTGCGAGCGAGAAGAAAAAAGTAAGGAGCAGGAGGGAAAGCATCATCGGTTTTGAGCCTTGTACCAGGCAACCATTCTTTCGATTCCTTCCCGGGCGCTATAGGGGTTTGTCAAATTCAGCGAGGCTTTGGTCTGCGTATTGTCGAGATAGAGATCGCCGTAAAGCCGCTGGAAGAGCTGCGGCTTGAGATATTTGAGTGCAGTTTTTAAGGTCAAGGAGGGGAAGAGTCGGCAGCTCTTTTGCAGGGCTTTTGCTATCGCTGCGATCAATGCCGATGTACTGAAAGGGGCATCATCACCGGCCAGAAAGAGCCCCGCTTTCTCTTGTCTGATGATCTCGAAGATCAGGTGCGTCAGGTTGCCGATATAGACCATGCTCCGCCTGTTGTCAATGCCGCCGAAAGGAAGAGCCCTGTATCTGTCCGTCAGTTCGACCAGTTTCAGGATGTTGGCCTTGACCCCCTCTCCGTAGACGACAGGTGTCCGGATGACGGCGACCTTGAAGGTGCCGTCGGCCAAAGCGAGCAGGGCTTTTTCGGCCTCCAGTTTGCTCTTTCCGTATGGATCTTTCGGATGGCAGGGGCTCTTTTCGTTGTAAGGTGTTATCGCTCTCTTCGCCGTAGACCTTGACACTGCTCATAAAGATGAAACTGTCTGACGCCGGATGCTTTGGCTTTTTTGGCAAGGGCAAGTGTCTTGGCGACATTGATTTCGTAATAGGCTCTTTCATCCGCTCCGTTCATCTGATGCACCAGGGCGGCGAGATGCACGACAACATCGATATGGCTTGTGTCGATCTGATCGGCCTCGTTATGAAAAGAGACCGTTTCTATCTCAAGAAGTTTACGGTACTGGCTATAAAATGCCGACCCGATAAAACCCGAGGCACCGGTAAGAAGAACTCTCATATCTTTAATTTATAGATCTTTGCAAGAGGGTCCAGGATTACCGGTTCAAAAAGCGCTTTATCGTAGTTTTCAAAGACATACATCTGTATAAAGGTGGAGTTGAGGTATTCGGTGTCAAGCACCAAAAAGCGATGGTAGCTTTCCATATAGATGATAGTAAGACGCGACATCGGTGTGATGGTCTGTTTCTGGATATTGATCTTGCCGTTTTGGTTGTAGCCGACTTTGATAAATTCGCCCAAAGGTACTGTCTGGTCACCGATCTGCACTTTGCCCTCATTTTTGAGCAGGGCGACGCCGTTGCCCAGCTGCAGTACCGTCGCACTGTCCTGGAAATTTTGCGTAGAGTAAAAGAAGGGGTCGGACAGCGGCTTTCCTGTATTGAGGTCAATGTTCGAGAACATCTTGACCGTCGGCAGGATATCCAGCATCCGCATCGGCAGATAGAGGTAGATATCACGGCTCTTCTCAGGCAATTTCACATCACCGTAGCGCAGGTTTTCAAGGTAGGCGCTGACATCGACCTGATCTTCTTGGCGGTTTTTAAAGAGGGTATCGGCAATAATCGTATAGTTGGAATCAACATAGGTCTCCACGGCAAGACGGGAGAGGCGGGCCGCTTCAAGCGGTGAGGTGCTGAGAAGGATCTCTGAAACGATGAAGTTGTCGTTTTGGTGTTTTCCGCCGTCGATCAGCGTATTTTTGTCCGCATAGTACCAGATAGGGTAGCCGTAGTCCCACCAGGTGATGACATAGTCTTTGGAGGTGGATTTGGCTTTAAGGTCATCGAGGATCTGCACCTCTTTAGTCATAAAGACGGTAGGGACTTTGTAGCCGATAATGTGCGTGATATTGGGGTAGATGATCGCGGCACTCAAAAGGGTCAGCGTAAGGTAATAGAACTTTTTCTCTTTTGCATACATGAGCAATAACATGAAAGAGAAAAATGGCACTGATCGCGGCGATTGGAGCGGCATATACGGTGAAGCGCAGCCCTCCGACCAGAGAGAAGACACCGATACCGATGAGCGGCAGTGCCAAAATAAACTCTTTGTGACGCATGACAAGAACGATGTAGCCGGCAAGTGCGGCGAAGAGCCCGAGAACTGAACCGGAGATACGGTTGGCCATCGTTTCAAACGGGATCTGGCCTGCTTCGCGTACCGTCTGAATCACCTGAAAAAAGTGAAGACCGTTGCTTTCAACGCCGCGGTCAAAGTAGAGTGCTACCTTCATCCAGATCAGATCGAAGACATGCCCGCTATAGAGAAACAGGAATACGGTGAAGATAGAAGCGTAAAGGGAGATATTCGCAGTAATAACTTTTTTATTGACCGCAATAAAAAGGGCGATGATGATCGCAAGCTGTGCCCAAATATTGATATTCATCAGTCCTATAGAGATCAGCAGTATGGAGTGGTAGGTAAATTCATCTTTACGGTGAAAGGCGATCATATAGACCATATAGATGATGCCCATGGCATAAATAAGTGCCTGCCCGTGATCATATAAAAATGGGTAGATCAAAATAGCAAGAGCACTCAGGAGTGCAAAAATCGATTTCTCTGTTTTGATCGTCGCAAGCAAAAAATAGAGAATAAACATCGGGGCCATGGCAGAGAACATGTCGGTGTCAAAATAACCGATCATTGTACGGTTATAGTAGCTCCAGGCAATCGAACCTAAAAGTGCAGCAAAAAAACCGACGACTGTCATATTGAAAAGACGCCCGATCAGGATAATAGGAACAACGACCAGGCTGGAGACGACGGCGGGCATATAGAGTATCACCGTATCGAGTGAAAACGGCAGGTATTTTGCGGCAAAAGCCGAAAGGGTAATGGCGGCTGTATAAAAGACGCCTGCCGTTTGCGGATTATATTGCAGGGTCCCCTCTAGCCATTTTTGTGCACCCGAAGCAAAAAAGTAGCCGTCATTGGTGTTGATCATAAACTGGTTATTCCACATAACCTGAGGGTTGTCCTGAAATTGGTAGACCCAGATCATCCGAATTAAAAAACTGAATAGATATGCGATGAATATAAAAAGCAGTACCTGCTTTGTTGAAGAATGTTCTTGATATGGCATCGTGTTAAGACCTTGTGAATTTTCTGGCTTGATTATACAGTTTTTTTAAGACATAAGGAGGCATCAGACGCGGAAGGGCGCGCAAAAAGAAGTTGCGAAGCTGCTCATGTAGCAATACATTCTTCTGTCGTTTACTTGGTTCAGTTCTGGCGCTTGTTGGTTAATAAAGGTCTTCCCTGAATCTCTCTTCCTGAACTTCTTGAAGAAGATCCTTGTTAGTAGCGGATAAAATTCTAACATCAATCTTAAACGATTGGCTTGTTCCGAGAGGACGTACTTCTCGTTCCTGCAGAACACGCAGAAGTTTTACCTGAACGTGTTCGGGAAGGTCTGCAATTTCGTCAAGGAACAAAGTGCCCTGGTTCGCTGATTTGAAGAGTCCGTCGTAATTGGTATTAGCCCCGGTAAAAGCTCCTTTCCTATAACCGAAGAATTCCGACTCGTATAAGTTTTCGGGGATTGCGCCGCAGTTAACGGGTATAAAAGGTTTTTCCGCCCGTTCGCTGTTTCCGTGTATCGCTCTTGCAACCAGCTCTTTGCCGGTTCCGGAGGGACCCGTGATAAGCACATTCGTAGTGGCGGAGCTTATCTGCTTGATCATTGCAAAGACCTGCTGCATGGCTTTGCTCTGGCCGATGATATTGTTGAAGTTGAATCGCTTGTCGATCTGTCTGCGTAGCAGTTTATTTTCAAGCGTAAGATGCCTGTGCTTTATTAGTTGTTTTAACCTCACGATAACCTCGTCGAACTCAAGCGGCTTTAACAGATAATCTACCGCACCTTTTCTGAGAGCGGTTACCGCGGTTTCCACCGATGCATAAGCGGTCATTAATATTATGATTGTACCGGGTGAGATCTGGAGACATTTCTCGAGCAGTTTCAGGCCGTCCATCTTCGGCATTACAATATCCGTTATAAGAATATCGTAATTCGACTTTTCCAATTCCTCGGCTGCGACCTCTCCGTTCTCGGCGGTCGCGCAATTAAAACCTTCACTTTCCAAAACATATGACAGAGCTTCTCTGATATCACGCTCGTCGTCTACAATAAGTATTTTCTCATTCATATAAAAAAGAACACTCCGGAAAATCAGAATAGAATCATTAATCTATCTTAAATTCACTTATAATTCTCTTAACTTCCTCCTCTGATATTCCGTTTCCCAGGTTATCCCGGGAAGGGGGAATGGAGTTAGAGCCTTTATTTATTTCCCCTTTCTTAACAGTATAATACGAATCTTTCAGCGGCGGGTTCCCGGCTCGTGCTTTCAATCTCTCTTCAATGTCATGCATAAAGCTGCCTTGAGATCCGGCGCTGCCGACTGAGGTACGGAGAGATGAAACGCTTTGTCCCTTATTTACGGGCTTGGTCTCAAACGCGAGGCTTTTAATATTCATCAAATGCTTCGCAGAAACGTTGTCGGATATTATCGAGCCGCCTATTGTTCCGGGCCCTAAAGTCATTGAGGGCTCGAGTGCGGTTGTATATCCCACGGCTCCTACGGATGCCGGTGTATTAACAAGAATCCTGAACGCCGGTTTTTCCAGCGCGAATTTCATAATGATATCAGGATCGTTCGAATGGATTGCCATCGTGTGCCCTATGCCGCCGAATTTCAAAAGATCAATGCATTTGTGGCATCCTTCCAGCCAGCCGTCTACCGTGTAGAAAGCCAGAACAGGGGAGAGTTTTTCCATGGAAAGAGGCTCGCTTTTTCCGACAGCGCCGCATTCGGCGATAAGAACTTTTGTGTTACCCGGAACCGAGAATCCAGCGTATTCGGCGATAAAAGGCGCCGGCTGTCCGACGATATCCGGATTAATCCTGAATTCTTTTTGAATAGCTTTTCCGAGCTTGCTCTTTTCCTCGTCGTTTAGAAAATATGCGCCGGCCGATTTTGCCTCGGCTATTACTTTATCTTTTAACGACCTGTCAACAATCATCGCCTGTTCTGACGAGCAGAGCGTGCCGTTGTCGAATGTAGTGCCGTATATAATATCCGCCACGGCTTTTTTATAGTCCGCGGTCTTTTCTATGAAGGCAGGTACGTTTCCCGATCCGACGCCGTAAGCCGGTTTACCCGCGCTGTATGCCGATTTAACCATCGGAGTGCTGCCGGTTGCTAGTATAACCGCTACGTTCTTGTCCTTCATGAGTGCTTCGGTGCTCTCTATTGTCGGATTCGTCAAGCATTGAATGAGTCCCTTAGGCGCGCCTGCTTTTTCGGCGGCTTCAGATAAAATTCTTAGTGATTCTGCTGTGCATTTTACCGTACGGGGGTGGGGACTAACCACAATCGAGTTTCTGCACTTAAGGGAAATCAGCGCTTTGAACATAGCGGTGGAAGTTGGGTTGGTAGACGGAACGAGAGCGCATACCACGCCCATAGGCACGGCGATTTTAATGACCTTACCGCCGGCCTCGGCACCGACCACCCCGACTGTCTTTAAGTCTTTAATCGATTCGTAGACATTTTTAGTCCCGAATTGATTCTTAATAACCTTATCCTGCCACTTGCCGAATCCGCTTTCCTCGCATGCCAATTTCGCGAGCCGTTCCGCTTCGTTATAACCGGCATCGGCCATCGCTTTTATGACGGCGTCTACTTGCTCCTGGTTATAATGCTGAAATTCAAGCTGGGCATCCTTTGCCGCTTTTGCAAGATCGCGTGCTTCCTGGATTGACTGCAGGTCTTTATCGAACCCCATTTCCCATCCTTAATTGCTAAAAGATTAAATAAATATAAAGATTGACGCTTGAAGTTTCAATTTGTTTTATGACGCATTCGGATATTTAAGTCACTTATCACCGATTAGTGATTTCTATTATCCGTTAAGAATTTCTTTGAGTTTCGAATAACCGGTTTTGCTCACGGGCAGTTTATCACCGTCCTTTAAATGGATTTGATAGGATTCTTTTTCCAGCAACTCGATGTTTTTGATCTCATTAACTGATACAATGTAAGATCTGTGAATCCTTACAAAATTATCCGGTGACAGATGTGCTTCAAAATATTTCATCGTCTTCTGTTTAAGGAATTTCCCCTCCGCGGTGTGGATCATCACATAATCGTCCTGCGCCTCTATCCATTTAATGTTTTCGGCAGGGACGATGGAAATTTTCGACCCGTCTTTAATTATTACTCTTTCCAAAGATTCCGTTTCTTTGTCGATATGTTCGGAAAGACGAGAGACGGCCTCTTTGTTCTCGGGTCTTTTATTTACAAACAGATAGGCTCGTTCGATTGCCTCATCGAACCGTTCTTTAGAAAACGGCTTCAGCAGATAGTCGACCGCATTGGCCTCGAATGCCTTCAGCGCATACTGATCGAAAGCAGTTGTAAAAATGATGACGGGCGGATCGTCCAGCAACTCGAGCATCTCGAAACCATTTATCTTCGGCATCTGAACGTCGAGGAATATGATATCGGGCTTCTGCTCATTAATTTCTTTTATCCCTTCAAAGCCGTTGCTACATTCCGCCGCAAGCTCGATGTTATCGTAACCCGATAGGTATTTCTTCAGAACTTCTCTGGCGAGATGTTCGTCGTCAATTATAATTGCTCTTAAATTTTCCATATCAATAATAACTTATGATCGATTAAATCTTCATTATTTCCAATTTCACATTTCAGTCATCGCAGGGAATATACAAAATCACTTTGAAAATATTTTCTTCTTTCTTCACTTCTACAAGGTCTTCTCTATTGTACAAAAGAAGCATCCTGTTCTTAATGTTTTTCAGCCCGGTCCCGGTTCCGGTTCTCGAACTGCCTCCGCCTGGCTCAAAATTATTCTCGATAGTGATCCGCATGTACGGTGCTTCGGCCCGGCATTTAAGCTTAAGTTCCACCTTCCCGAGCGATTCGTATACCGCGTGCTTAATAGCATTCTCTATAAGAGGTTGGAGGAGCATCGACGGAATCGGCTTTTTAAAACATGCCTCGTCAATTTCCTCGATAAAAGAAAATTTATCTTCGAACCTGATCTTCTCTATCTCAAGGTATCTTTTAATGTTTGCCAGTTCGTCCGAAAGTTTGCTGCTCTGCTGCTCGTTGTGAGAAAGTGTGTAGCGAAGAAAGTCGGCCAGCTTTAGTATCATCGTCTGTGCGCGTTCGGGCTCGATCATAGTCAATGCGCTCAGCGAATTCAGGCTGTTGAACACGAAGTGCGGGTTTATCTGGAACTTCAGTGTCCTCAGCTCCGCTTCGGTAAGCATACTTTTCAGCTCCGATTCTCTCAATTCTCTTTCGTGAAATCCGTTGTAATAAATAATCAGGTAATAGAACGCGACTATTAGGAAGTAGAAAAGTGCACCAATAACGAAGCGCCAAATCAAAGTCTGGGTAAAGAACGAGCTGAAATAAGAATGATCGGACAGCATTAAAGTTATAAGCGCGTAACCGGCGGCGAGCCAGAATGCCGTTGCGATTATTCCCCCCGCCATGTGGTTGAAGACAATCGTCATCGGCTTGTTGTCCTCAAACGAAATGTACCTGACCGGAAACCACAGACTGAGTCCGATACCCGCCAGAAGCAGATTAAATACGATACCGTCGAGAAGAGCAATATTTACCGGTATATCCATTACGAACACTAATAGGGTAGAATAGGCAGAGCAAATAATCACCCAAAAAGCGAGATACATGTACAGGTTTTTAACTTTTCCGAGTATCGGGTTAGTGTACATCATTTCTCTTTATTAATATCCGTCGTTTCTCGTTCTAAGCTCTCCGCCGCCGAAGAAAGTGACGCCCTTGATAATGAGTGTGCTGTCGTGATCTATAGTTCCCTCGGGATTCCTGTCCATCTTGTTGGAGAATCCTCCGAAGATGGGGGTAACGTTCATTCGGACGTCCCAATTTTCAGGGACTATTATGGTAGAGCCTCCGAAAATTGTAATTATATCTATATAATTTTTCCCCTCGGCCAGTTTGCAGCCTCTCAGGTCGATCTTCGAGCCGCCGAAGATGGCTGTAATGTTGCCGCCTTTGAAATTTTCCGAGGTAATTGACTTGTTGCTTCCGCCGAAGATCGAAACATCGTCGATGTAATCTGTGCGTTCTTCTCTCGCTGTAAAGTTCCAGGCCTGGAAAGGATCGTGACGGCGATGATGATGACTGCCATGGTGTTCATTCCAGTCTTTTTTATCCTCATACTCACCTTTTCTAGGTACGTGAAGCCGTTCGCGCCGCCCCGTAATAATATAGATACCGAGCGCTACGATCATTACCGGAATAATGATGCCGGAATCGATATATAATCCCGGTATGAACATAGGCACAAGAAAAAGAGCTCCGATTATTATCATAATTATGCCGAAGGCTTTTCTGTATGAATGCAGCGTAATCATCAAGCCGACGAAAAATATTATAAACGGCCACGAGAAAATTACATGTGAAATATTTATTGAGATGAAATTCATCTCGCTCAAAAAGTAAAGACCGCCTATTATTATTAAAATTAGGCCGATTACATACCTGAATGAGCTTTGGTCTTCTTTCATTATTTCTCCTGATTCAAATTTTACACACAAAAGTAGCGATCTGATGCATTACGGGAAACAAAAAATCGGCAGGCATAGGATATTTACCGGTAAGACTAAGCGCCTGCCGATCGTATAAAAAAATATTTTTGTTTTTACCGCCCGGACACTAAACATTTCATTGGTCATGCCGATAATAAAATAAGGGACGGCCTTAACGCCGATGCAGTTTTCGGACCGGCCGGAAGATCGCAGCCGGTACATTATTCGAATTCTGATTATCTGGGCTGTTGTTTGGTGGTTTACTTGCAGCCTCTTTATTGAGGAAGAAGTTTTTGAATTTCCAAGTAAAAAATTGCTCAACAAACAACAGCCCTCTCGTTTTTAAATTTCCCCGTACTTCTTTCCTGCAAATCCGATGATTTCTTCCGCCTCACACGCAAACGGACTGCCTTTAATAACTTCTTAAATTTTCCGTATATTTAAAATCGCATTTTCAAACAAATTACGGAATTATTTTGCCAAATCAGAAAATTTTGGTTACTTCGGCGCTCCCGTACGCGAACGGTCCGATACATCTCGGGCATCTAAGCGGGGCTTATCTTCCGGCCGATATTTATGTACGCTACCAAAGGCTGAAGGGAAGCGATATAATTTTTATCTGCGGATCCGACGAACACGGAGTGCCGATTACTATCAGCGCCGATAAGGAAAACGTAACGCCAAAGACTATTATTGACCGATATCATACGATAAATAAAGCAGCCTTTGAGAAATTCGGATTGAGCTTCGATAATTACTCCAGAACCAGCCTCCCTATCCATCACGAAACCGGCAAGGAGTTCTTCCTTGAATTTTATAACCGCGGCATACTTAACGAGAGAAAATCGCTTCAGTTTTATGACAAAAAAGCGAAGATGTTTCTGCCCGACCGCTATGTAGAGGGAACTTGTCCAAACTGCGGCTTCGAAGAAGCGCGAAGCGACGAATGCGAGAACTGCGGCGCGTTATATCAGCCGAATGAACTGAAAAATCCCAAGAGCAAAATTACGGGCGAGTCACCGGTTTTGAGGGAAACTTCTCATTATTATTTTCCTCTCGGAAGCTACCAGAAAAGGCTCGAAGAATATATTGACGAGATGAATAAAAAGTACGGGTGGAAGGATAACGTTCTCCAGTACTGCCGGGGATGGTTTAAAGACGGTTTGGAGGATAGGGCCGTTACACGCGACCTCGACTGGGGTATAAAGGTGCCAATCGATTCGGCTCACGGTAAAGTTCTCTACGTATGGTTCGAGGCGGTGCTCGGGTACATTTCCTCTTCAAAAGAACTTTCGCAGAGACTCGGCAAGGAAAACTTATGGAGGGAATACTGGCAGGATCCCGATACAAAATATGTAGCTTTCATCGGAAAGGATAACGTAGTCTTTCACTGCATAGTTTTTCCCGCAATGCTGATGGCCTGGAACGACGGCGACAGGGAAAAATACGTTCTGCCGCAAAACGTACCGGCAAACGAATTCCTGAATTTTGAGGGAAAGAAGTTTTCTAAAAGCAGGCATTGGGGAATAGACGTTCACGATTTCCTTGAATTATTTCCTGCCGATCCCTTGAGGTACACTCTTGCGGCCAACCTGCCTGAAAGCCGCGACACGGATTTTTATTGGAGAGAGTTTCAATTGCGCAACAACAGCGAGCTCGCCGATATACTGGGCAATTTTATAAACCGCACATTTACATTCGTTCACAAACATTTTGAAGGAAAAGTGCCTTCAAAAGGTAAACTTGAGCAGATAGATAGCGAAATGCTTCAGCTTATCTCCGAGTTTCCTCAAAAAGTATCCGGTCTGTTCGAATCTTATAAAATCCGTGACGGCGTGCTCGAGATGATGAACCTGGCGAGAGCAGGGAACAAGTATTTCAACGATTCAGAGCCGTGGAAAAGCGTAAAGACCGATAAGGAAAAATGCGGGACCACCCTTTATGTCTGCCTGCAGGCAATAAACACTCTCGCGGAGCTGATGAGTCCGGTAATACCTTTCTCATCCGACAAGCTTTTCGTTATGCTTAACTCGGAAAAGACGTCGTGGGATAAGTGCGGAGAAGAAAATTTGAAACCGGGTCATAAGCTGAACATGCCTGAAATTATTTTCAAAAAAATAGAAGACGAGGTTATAGAAAAACAGATGGATAAATTAGGAAAAACGGAGCCCGCTGATAAACCCGAAGCTTCTGCACAAGTATCAATAGACGACTTTATGAAAGTCGAGCTTAAAGTAGCTCAGATAATTGAAGCGGAGAAAATTGAGAAAAGCGAAAAGCTGATGAAGCTTAAGGTAAAACTGGAAGGCGAAGAGCGCCAGGTTATAGCCGGAATATCCAAAAGTTATTCGCCGGAAGAATTGATTAATAAAAGAATTGTGATGGTTTCAAACCTGAAACCCGCAAAATTGATGGGCTTAGAATCCCAGGGAATGATACTGGCGGTTGAAAACGAGCAGGGAGATTTAAATCTGCTATCCGTAGACGACTCGGTAAAATTGGGAACCCGTGTGAAATGAAACCGTCTTAATATTGCCGTATAGGTATGTTCATAGGTCATAATGCAGTGCTATGAATTCATTTACCTTGATTTTCAGGCAGTCAGTAGCTAATATAACCAGCTAAATTTGGTAATTTTAATTATAGGAGAATCATTAAATGCTGTTACGGATTGTTACCATTATTTCATTCGGACTTACATTAATTTTAGCCTCTTGCGCTCCCGAGCATTCCCAAATTGTTCTGGCCACTTACGGGAATAATAAAATAACAATGGGCCAGTTTGAAAAAGCCTATGCCGACAACGTCGGAAGTTATGAGGAAGCCAAGAACGACAGCCTCTCCAAATTAAAAAAATTCCTCACCCTCTATGTAGATTTTAGAATGAAGCTCAGGAACGCCTGGGTTAGAGGATATGACAATGACCAGACACTTCAGGACGAGCTTCAGAAATACAAGAAGCAGGTAGGAGAAACGTATCTGCTGAATAAAAGAATAGTTGAGCCCGGATTAGATACTCTGTATAACCGAAGGAAATGGGAACTCAGGGTCAGTCATATTATGTTCAGACCCGATTCCACCGGCTGGGCTCATGCAAAAAAACTGGCAACCGAGGTTTTAGACAGTCTTAAGCACGGAGCCGATTTTGCTAAGATGGCCGAGAAATATTCTCAGGATTACTTCTCTAAGAAAACAGGCGGCGATCTTTTCTATCTTACCGCGGGCCAGCTTCCGCCGGAGTTTGAAGACGCAATGTACGCGTGCAAACCCGGACACATCTATCCACAAGTGGTTAAGACGAATTACGGTTACCACATTATTGAAGTAACCGACAAGAGACCCAGAATACCCGAAATCAGGGCCAGCCACATTCTCGTTAAGTACAATAGCGGTAAGGGAAAAATCGATACCGCGTATGCCAGGGCCAAGATAGATACAGTAATGATGAAGCTTAAAGCAGGCGAAGATTTCGCCAAACTTGCGAAGAAATATTCTGAAGATCCCGGAAGCCGCGAGAACGGCGGAGACCTCGGATTTTTCGGTATTAGAATGATGGTAGAGCCTTTCGCCGAAGCAGCTTTTAAACTTAAAAAGGTCGGGGACATTTCTCCTGTGGTCCAGACTAATTACGGTTTTCACATAATTAAATTAACCGCTAAAAAACCTTATCCGACTTTTGAGGCGGAAAAAACTCAGCTTAAAAAAATATTTAAGCAGCAAAGGTTCCAGGGCGAATACGATGCAATGATTGATTCACTCAAAAAAGTTTACAATTATAAGCTGAACGACGGAACGGTGCAGGTGCTGGAGAAAAATGCCGATTCGGTTAAAGTCGGACAGCCGAATCCCAAATACGACGCGCTCAAGAGCCGTGTACTGTTTACTTCCTCTAACGGCGAAGAAAAAGTTAGCGATTTCCTGGAAAGGTTAAGCAAAAGATTCGAGTTCGCGAACAAACCGATTACTCCTGCTCTTATTAAAGAAGCAGTAAACAAGATAAGCGGCGAAATATTGGTTGAAATTGCCGCCGAAAATCTGGATAAAACCGATCCCGGATTTGCCGACTTGATGGATAACTACAAGAACGGCGTCTATATTTTTAAGCTGCAGCAGGACGAGGTGTGGGACAAGATAAATACGGATTCTGCCAAGATTCATAACTACTGGGAGCAGAATAAGGATAACTATTCATGGCCCGAAAGGATCGATTTCGCAGAGATATTCTCTAAGAGCGATTCGCTCATAAATAATTATTATGATATGCTTAAGAAGGGGGCTGACTTTGGTTCCCTGGCTGCCAAATACACCGAAAGACCTGGTTTTAAAGCAAAAAAAGGAGACTGGGGACCCCAGCCGCTTAAATCAGCCGAGCTTTCGGCCGAGCTTGCCGCGCATGCCAGCAAGCTGAAAAATACGGGAGACTATACCGAGCCTTTCCAAACAAGCGGCGGCTGGTCGATTGTAAAACTAGTAAAAAGGGTTCCGCCCGAATTAAAAACGTTCAAGGAAGCAAGGGCCGAAGTTTCCGGCGCTTTGCAGGATTCCGAAAGCAAGAGGCTTGAGGCCGACTATGTCGGAAAGCTTAAGAAGCTGTATAATCCAGAAATATATTACGATAAACTTGAAGAAGCATTTAAGAATTAAAAGCGGTTTAATAGCAGTCTTAATTGCCGCGGCTCTTTTGCCGGGCTGCGGCGAGGAAAAAACGAGGAAGGATTTCGTCGCGCGAGTTAATAATACCTATTTAACTAAGGACGAACTTGCGGCGATGATAGACACCGGCAGCGGCCGGAATTATTATAAGAATGAGATCGTAAGAAACTGGATAAATAAAGAACTTCTGTACCAAGAAGCGGAAAAGGAAGGGATCTTAAATGACGAAACTTTTAAGAGACTGCTGAATAGCTCTAAGAAGGAACTTGCCGCGGCTCTTTTAGTTCAGAAATATTACGAGGATCAAAAAGTAAATCTAAACTCCAAAGAAGTTGAAAATTATTTTGAAGACCACATCAATGATTTTAGACTGTCTTCGGATTCGTATTTGATTAATTTAATTGAGTTCTCAAACGAGGATAAAGCCGTTAGGTTTAGAAACACTGTAATCGAGAGCGACTGGGATAAGGCTTTAAATATTTTCCGCGGAGATACGACCGTTATCAATTCGCATTCCAAAGAAATACTGGCCGAATACCAAATTCATCCGGCCAGCTTGTTGAGAATTATCACCGCGCTGGAACCGAAGGAGCTGAGCATTGTAATCAATTACGAACACGACAAGTACGCAGTCATTCAGGAAATAGATAAATTCCCGCGGGACAGTGTGCCTCCGTTCGATGCGGTTAAGTTAGAAGCAGGAAGAAGGCTTGCGCAGGAAATGAAAGAACAAATGATCAATAGTTACATTCAGGATCTTTATTCTAACAACGATATTGAAGTTAAAAACCAGGAGTGAAATGAAATTTAGGATTTTAATTATTAGTTCGGTTTTAGCGGTGTTTATTATGTGTTCAAATATTTTTGCTCAGGAAACACTCGATAAAATCGCTGCTATTGTAGGAGATGAAATTATACTGAAGAGCGAAGTAGATTATCAGGCTAGGTTGGAAGCCGCGCAGCAGAAAATCGACCCTAACACACCGAACCTCGAACAGAAAGTTCTCAATACTATGATCGAGCAGAAGCTGGCTTACGCTCAGGCAAAGCTGGATTCCATAGACGTATCCGACGACGAGGTTAAGGATCAGATTAACCGGCAGATTACCTATTTCGAGCAGCAGTACGGATCGAAGGAAAAGGTGGAGCAGATTTACGGCATGAGTGTCGAAAAGATAAAGAGAACGCTTGAGGAACCCGTGCGCAAACAGCTGATGATACAGAAGCTGGAGCAGAAAAAATTCGGTGAGGTTGAGACTTCTAGGAACGATGTAATAAAATTTTTCGATACGTATAAAGACAGCATCGGTATCATTCCCGAGAAAGTGACGATCTCGCACATCTTCAGAATACCCGCGCTTACAGCCGCACTTAAAGAAAAGTATAAGAAAAAAGCCGAAGCTATTTTGGATTCGATAAAGCACGGGGCGGATTTCGCGGCTATGGCCAAAAAATATTCGGAAGACCCCGGCAGCGCCGCAAACGGCGGTGACCTCGGATGGGTGAGTAAAGGTGTTTTCTACCCCGAATTCGAAGCGGCGGCATTCGCTCTGCAGCCCGGCCAGCTTTCCGACGTAATAGAAACCCCCGTAGGCTTTCATATCATCCAGCTTATCGATAAAAGAGGCGAGAAAATACACGTCAGACATATTTTAATAAAGATTAAAAAAGATGAAGACGCCGATCTTCGTACAATAGAATTTCTTACCGACGTAAGGGACAGCATTGTAAAAGGGGACAGCACCTTCGCCTACTACGCGAAAAAATACAGCGAGGATAAAGAGTCGGCCCCCTTCGGCGGCGACCTCGGTACGTTTTATCTTAACCAGCTCGATAAATCACTGCTGGACGTTGTTTCCAAACTGAAGCAGGGGCAGATCAGTTTCCCGAAAAGACTTGATTACGGCAGGGGGGGATACGGTTACCATATAGTATATCTCGAAAAAAGAATTCCCCAGCACGAAGCCAGCCTTTCAAGGGATTATACCGAGATACAAAAATTAGCCAACCAGTACAAAAAACAGAAGGAATATAATAAATGGATCGACACGCTTAAGAGCAAGATCTACTGGAAGATCATGCTTTGATGTTTGTCGGATAATCAATTTACTTCATAAACAGGTAAGGAATTTATATTGGGAAAATCGGAAGCTCCGGCAGGAGACGTTATACTGGTTGAAAAACTGAACGAGAAGGTTCGCTTAATAAAGAGCGAGATCGCAAAAGTCATTATCGGGCAGGATGAAATTATCGACCAGCTTCTGATTTCACTGCTGTCGAACGGGCACTGCCTGCTTGTCGGAGTACCCGGACTCGCGAAAACGCTCCTCATAAAAACTCTCGCCGAAGTGCTCGACTTAAAATTCAGCAGGATACAGTTTACCCCGGACCTGATGCCGAGTGATATAACCGGTACCGAACTTATAGAAGAAGATCCGGTTACTAAGAAAAGAAATTTCAGATTTATTCCCGGTCCTGTCTTTGCCAACGTAATCTTAGCCGACGAGATTAATAGAACTCCGCCTAAAACCCAGGCGGCACTTCTGGAAGCGATGCAGGAACACCGCGTAACAGCTGCCGGTACAACCTACACTTTGAAAGAACCTTTCTTCGTACTTGCTACACAGAACCCGATTGAACAGGAAGGCACATATCCTCTGCCCGAGGCCCAGCTCGACAGATTTATGTTCAACTTATGGCTCGATTATCCCAGCTTCGGCGAAGAGGTCCAGATAGTAAAATCAACCACCAGTGAATATATTGCCGAATTATCGAAAGTAGTTACGTCGGAAGAGATAACCGGATTTCAGAATCTAGTACGAAAAGTTCCCGTAGCCGACAACGTTATTGAGTATGCCGTTACTATCGTTAATAAAACCAGGCCGGAGAACGAAAGTTCGCCGCAGTTCGTAAAGAACTGGATAAGCTGGGGTGCCGGACCGAGAGCGTCTCAATATTTAATCCTTGCCGCGAAAACCCGCGCCGTAACCCAAGGGCGGTACTCACCGAATATAGACGATGTGAAAGCTACAATGATACCGGCGCTCCGCCACAGGATAATTACCAACTTCAGCGCGGAAGCCGACGGAATAGACTCGGTGAAAGTTATTAAGAAACTTTTGGAAGGTTCGGAATAGAGAGAAGTAATTTCTCTTTATCATTTCTGAATATCTACCCGGCGGTTAAAGTCTCGCAATCTTATAATTCTTAAGGGCAAAATAAATTTCTTTAGCTGCCGTTCTTACTACGGTAGCGAACGGAATTATAAGTAGCATTCCGAGAACCCCGAAGAGCTGGCTGGCGGCGAGAATTAGTAAGATAATGATGATAGGATGCATGTCCACGCTTTTTGCGAATACGAAAGGCTGAACGATCCCGTTATCAACAGCGTAAACTGCGAGCATAAGTATTACAATGAACGGAACGTGGGAAAGATCACCGTACTGAATAACCGATATTATGATAGCAGGCACGCCTCCTATTACCGGTCCGAAATAAGGTACAAGATGCCCGAGCCCGGAGATCAATCCCAGCGGAAGCGCGTTCTGAATCCCCAGAAAATAATATCCCAGTCCGCACGCTATACCCACAAAAGCCGCGTCGAAGATCCATCCTCTTACAAACCTGCCGAGCTGAATACTGACTTTCTTTAATATCCAGTACGACATCTCAAAATAATTATTAGGAACTATGTGAAGAATGCCGTGCAGTATTATTCTGTTATCCTTCAGAAGGAAGAAGGTAATGAACGGTACTATTACAACGAGCGCCACAATGGAAACAATGCTGGTCAGCACGGTTGTAATCTTATCGAATGAATTTACTATCCCCGACGAGATGAACTCTTCCACTCTTTTCGAAAGATCGCCGAGTGTAAAGAAGGGAAGATAGTTGTAAATAGTTTTTTCTACCGACATGATCTGCTCGTGAAGCGAACTGACGTGCAGAGCCGCGATAAACTGGTTCATCTGAAAGATGAGCTTGGGGATGAAGTAGGAAAGTCCGATGTAAAATAATATGGCGACCGCGACGAACACAATGAGAGTTGAAGGCAGCCTGGAGAAGCCCTTTTTCTCCATAATTTTAACGAGCGGCTCGAAAATAAACGATAGAAGTACCGAAATCGCCAGAATTATAAGGACGTCGGATAACAGGTAGAACAGATATAACACAGCGGCGGCGGCCAAAGTCCATATAATTATCCTGATTATTTTTTTCTGTGAGGTATCCGGCATCTGCTGTCCTTATATTAAGCATCGAGCACTATGTGTAATTAAGCGGGCCGAACCAGCTTACCGCAAGTCCAAATGTTATCCGGCCTGCCGAAACGCTTATACGAGAATAGCTAATTAATTTCAATAATTCAACTTACCGCTTCTACTCTTCTGATTCCCGGTACTTCGCGCATTAAAGACCGCTCTATACCGGCGCGCAGAGTCATCTGAGACATCGGGCACTCGCCGCAGGCACCCGTTAATTTTACCTTAACGATCATGTCTTCGGTTATGTCTATAAGCTCCACGTCCCCGCTGTCGGCCTGCAGGTAAGGTCTCATATTATTCAGCGCTTTTAATACGTTCTCTTTCAGATCAGTATCCATTCAATTCGATTCCAAATTAATAACCAAATACGAACGATAGACGGATAATTATTCGTCATCCAGAAGTATTTCCATTTTTGATTCCGAGCCGTCATGCAAATTTTTAATGTTAACCTGTTCGGCAAGCTTCCGGGATATTTGGGTAATTATTTTTGAGCGTTCAGAATCGGGATCGTCGAACACGATGGGAATACCTTTATCTCCGCCTATTCTTATTCCCGCTTCAATCGGAATTCCTCCGAGGAACGGTGCGTTAAGCTCTTCTGCAATCTTTGAGCCGCCGCCGGTACCGAAGATATCGTATTTCTTGCCGGTATCGGGAGCGATGAAATAGCTCATGTTCTCAACTATTCCGAGCACCGGTACGTTAACCCGGTTAAACATCTTCAGCGCTTTTCTCGCGTCTATAAGAGAAACTTCCTGCGGGGTTGTTACAATTACGGCGCCGGTAAGAGGTACGGTCTGAACCAATGTCAGCTGTATATCGCCTGTTCCCGGAGGCATATCGAAAATGAGGTAGTCCAGTTCTCCCCATTCCACGTCGGTCATAAACTGCTTGATTGCGCCGCTGGCCATCGGACCTCTCCATATAACCGGAGCGTTATCGTCGATAAGAAGTCCGATAGAGATAACCTTCACGCCGTAATTAGTCAGCGGGATTATTTTCATCGTCTGCTGGTTCTGGTAAACCTGGGGCTTATCTGTAAGTCCGAGCATTAAAGGAATGCTGGGACCGTAAATATCCGCGTCTATCAAACCGACGGAAGCGCCTTCCTTAGCCAAAGCTACTGCAAGGTTTACGGCTATTGTGCTTTTTCCCACTCCGCCTTTTCCGCTGGCTACCGCTATTGTGTTTTTTACGCCAGGCAGCAGCGAGCTTTTCTTCGGATCCTGATGAGCCGAGACCTTGGCCTCGATATTAATATCAACTTTTTTTATGTCGGAAAATTCTTTTTTTATAGCGTCGGCAAATTTCGATTTCAGCGTATCGTTAACACCGGTTTTAGGTATGGATAAAGAAACGTTTATCGAAAGATTTTTATCCTTCAAGTCGAATGATTTTATAGAATTTAATATCAATAAGTCTTTGTTGAAATCCGGATCGTCTACCTTCTTCAGGGCATTCAGTATCCCGCTCTTCGTTAAATCAGACATATCTTCCCTTTATTTAATTTTTAAAGCAACTTTAAACTTAGCAAAATTATAACATAAATTGAATTCATTTAGTCTCATAAAACACATGTTGACTATAGACAGAAAGGTTCAAGACTATCGCCGTACGCAAATGCTGGATTTTGCGGATTTTATTGAAGAAAATGCAGAGAGTAATCCGGAGCCTGCTATCAGTTTTCAGTGAGGCGGAAAGAGATTTGTGTCAGATTTTGGGTTTCACCGATTTACCGGCGTTCTTAACTGCGTGATTCATAAGCCATTCCTGTGAGCTTATTTTCTTGTCCCCGTCTTTGGCCTGAACGCGGGTATAAGTCATATCCGGGCAAAGCTGCCGCGCCTGAACGTTGTCTTTGAGCGAAAATTTCAGGAGTGTTTTTTGAATCTCTTCTTTCAGCCGGGGATCTTCCACCGGGAAAGCTATCTCGACCCTTCTGTCGAGGTTCCTCTGCATCATGTCGGCGCTGCTTAAATAAATTTCCTCGTTCCCGTTGTTGTAGAAATAAAATACCCTGCTGTGTTCGAGGAACCGACCGACGATACTGATTACCCTGATATTTTCGCTGAGACCTTTAACCTGGGGAACCAGGCACGAAATCCCCCTTGAAAATAATTCGATTTTTACCCCCGCGTTCGAGGCTTCGTAAAGCGAGCAGATGATAACCGGGTCTACCATGGCGTTGAGCTTTAAAATAAGTTTACCTTCTCCGCCGTTCTTTACGTTCTCTATTTCTCTGAATATTAACGAAAGAATTTTCTCTCTCATATTTATCGGGGCTACAAATAATTTCCTGAACACGGTCTGCTTAGAGTAGCCGGTAAGGAAGTTGAATATTTCGGAAACATCGGAACATATCCGGCTGTCCGCCGTAAAAAATCCTATATCGGTATAGAGCTTGGCGGTGGATACGTTGTAATTGCCGGTTGAGAGATGCACATATTTTTTTACGCCGTCAAATTCTTTCCTGACTACCAAAGTCATCTTAGCATGGGTCTTCAATCCTACCAGACCGTACACAACATGTACGCCGACCTTTTCCAGCTCCCTAGCCCAGAAAATATTGTTCTTCTCGTCGAACCTGGCTTTTAACTCTACCAGTACTGCCACCTGCTTTCCGCGCTCGGCGGCTTCTATAAGATATCTGATAATCGGCGAGTCCGTACCGACCCTGTAAAGCGTTTGTTTTATGGCGAGTACGTCGGGATCTTCGGCGGCTTGCTTTATAAAATCTATGACGGGCGTAAAAGATTCGTAAGGGTGATGAAGGAGGATGTCGCGCTGTTTGATGGTAGAGAATATGTCATCGTCGTCCTCAAAAACTTTCGGCATAACCGGGTAATACGGCTTGGATTTTAATTGATGAAGAGGGAGGTCGTACAAAGTCATAACGTCGCTTAGTCCGAGCGGCCCGTCGAATACATGCACGTCCTCTTGTTTTATCTGAAGATTCTCCATCAGCGTTTCCAGCATGAATTCGGGCATCTGTTCTTCAACCTCTAACCTTACTACGCTGCCGAATCTTCTCTGTCTAATATTTTCCTCTATTACCCTGAGCAGATCGTCCGCTTCATCTTCCTGAAGCTCGATGTCGGTATCCCTGGTTATCCTGAACCTGTGTGCTTCTATTACTTCCATGCCGGGGAACAATAAAGATAGGTTCGCTTTTATTAAATCACCGAGCCATATAAATTTTGCGCAGAAATTTTCGTCGTTTTGAATCTTCATGCCCGGATTTAAAATCCCATCTACGCGCATTAAACGGGGGAGTATACTCGGCACTTTTACCCTGGCAAAATGGTTTTCTCCGTTCGGTTTCTTTACAAGTATGGCCAGGCTTAAACTTAAATTTGAAATGTATGGAAAAGGTCTGCCCGGGTCGAACGCGAGCGGAGTAAGTACCGGATAAATTTCTTTCTTAAAATATTCGGTAAGCTGTTCTCTTTCCTTTTTCGGAAGTTTGTCGCAGTCGGCAATTTCAATATTATCTTCTTTAAGAGAGGGAACGATTTCGTTCAGCCATAAGTTCATAACCTGCTTCAGCATCGGGCTCAAAGCCTTCTCTATCTTTTGAAGCTGCTCGAGTGGAGTAAGTCCGTCAATGGTTGGCTCAAGCACGTTTGCAGCCACCTGGTCCTTCAATCCGGACACACGTATCATATAGAACTCGTCCAGATTCGAGTGGAATATAGAGATGAATTTCACCTTTTCAAGCAACGGAAGATCCGGGTTCAGTGCCTCTTCGAGCACTCTCCTGTTGAACTCTACCCAGCTTAAATCGCGGTTAAAGAAGTTCTTCGGGTCCTTATATTTCTTTAATAATTCTTTGCCTGTCATATCCTGTTCCCAAAACACGGGCGACTAATATAGCATAATTTTAACTCTTTTGCCGCAGGTTTGCATTTTAATAACGGTAAACGATAACTAAATAGAAACCGTTAAAACATTTGCGTTTATAATTTATATATTCTTTACCCCGGGATTAATCCCGGGTAAATGATGTAACGAATTATTTCTGAAACTGTTTCAACAGTTTATTGCTATTTTTCAATTTACTTCAAGAGTAAAAAATCGGCTCATTTTTTCCAGAAAGCGGGCGAAAATATTATAAGAACGGTAAACAGTTCCAGTCTTCCGAGCAGCATAAGGAAGCTTAGAAACCATTTCACTAAATCGGGAAGATGTGCAAAATTGCTGACGGGACCTACCGTACCGATTCCGGGTCCGACATTTCCGAGACACGTGGCAACAGCACCTAGTGAAGTAATGAAGTCCAGTCCGGTCATCGATAATACGACAGACCCGAAGATGAAGATCAAAATATAGAAGATGAAAAAAGCCTGCACGTTCGCTATAATTTCCGAAGATACCGCCTTGCCGTTTACGCGCACGGGGATGACGGCGCGGGGATGAACTAATCTCTTCAGCTCAAGAAGTCCGTTCTTGAAAAGAACAAAATGACGGATAACTTTTATTCCGCCGCCCGTAGAGCCCGCGCAGCCCCCGATAAAAAGGAGGATAAAGAATATCATCCTGGAAAAAGATGCCCAGTTTTCATAATCGGATGTAACGTATCCCGTTGTTGTTACCAGTGATACTACATGGAAAAGCGCGTTCCTTATCGATTCCTCGAATTTAAAAGTGACGTGCGGCTGATGTATGACCGCTATAATAATTGTACACAATACTATAAAGAATGCGTAGAACCGGAATTCGTTGTTGTGCTTAAGAAATCCGAACTTGCCGTGAAGCGCGTAATAATGGAGCGTAAAATTTGTGCCGGCGAAAAACATAAAAACTATAATCACGTACTGGATAAAAGGAGATGTATAATATGCGATGCTTGCATTCTTTGTTGAAAAGCCTCCGGTTGCCATTGTAGTAAATGAATGATTAATGGCATCAAAGAGACTCATTCCTCCTATATAAAGAAGAAAAACCTCTGCCGCGGTAAATATAAAGTAGATGGCCCATAGCCTCTTCGCGGTCTCTTTTATACGGGGATGAATTTTATCTTTGGTCGGACCCGGAACTTCCGCCACAAAAAGCTGCATACCACCGATTCCTAATATAGGAAGCACTGCAACAGATAATACTATTATTCCCATTCCGCCGAGCCACTGCGTAAGGCTTCTCCAATAGAGAAGTCCCTGAGGCATACTTTCAATATCTTTTAATATTGAAGCGCCGGTTGTAGTAAAGCCGGACATGGTTTCGAAGAAAGCATCTGTATAGCCCGGTATGGCGCCGTGAATTACGAAAGGCAGAGCGCCGAAAAGCGACATGGTGATCCACCCGAGCGTTACGATTAAGTAGCCTTCTCTTTTGCTGATGTCCTTGCTGCCTTTCCTTGTGAAAAACCAAAGCAAGAACCCCGCTGCGGATGTTGTCAGTCCCGCAGTTAACAACGCCCATATATCATCGCTTCCGTAATAAATAGAAAACACAATGCCGGTAAGCATAAACATTCCGGTCATTATCAGCAGAAACCCGATTATATTGAAGACAGCTTTATAGTTCATTTACGAGTGGAAAAATTTTTCGATTTTCTTGAACGCTCCCGGAAGCGAGAAGACAACAACGCGATCGTGAGCTTCTATTTGCGAGTCGCCCACCACAATAAAGCTTGAGCTGTTTCTTATAACACCGCCAACTATCGCCTCCTTCGGAAAGTTTAAATCTTTAATCAGCTTTGTAGTTATGAGCGATCCGGGCTGCGCAACGTATTCCAGCAGCTCAGCATCGATACCTTCCAGAGTAGCTAAGGCTACAACTTCACCTCTTCTTATAAACCTTGAGATATTGTTTGCGGCTATCAGCTTTTTGTTGATGAGAGAATCGAGACCGATAGTTTGGGTAAGCGGTATATAATCGGCTTTGTCCACGAGAGCGATAGCCTTTTTAACGCCGAGGTGTTTTGCCATAAGGCAGGCTATTATATTCGTCTCGGCGTCGTCGGTCACCGCGACGAACGCGTCCATATCTATAATACCTTCCTGCGCCAGAAGATCTATGTCGCGGCCGTCACCGTGAAGAACGAGGGTATTGGAAAGCTCGTCGGCAAGTGAAAAAGTTTTTTCTTTATCCGACTCTATCAATTTCACTCTCATCATGTTTTCAAGAAGCTGCGCTACCCTTCTGCCGATTTTGCCGCCTCCGAGGATCATTATGTTTTCGAACTTCAGGTTCTCCTTGCCGGCGAGCTTTAAAATCATCTCGATTCCCTGAGGTGTTGTAATAACAAAGATTTGGTCGTTGACGAAGAACCTGTCGTTACCGCTCGGGATAATGGTCTTAAAATTTCTGTGGATTGCCACTATACGGAAATCCACACTTTGATACTGCATCGCGATGTCTTTTACTTTTTGGTTGATGACCGGTGCGTTCGAATCGAGTTTCAATCCTATAACGGAGAGCTTTCCTTCCTCGAATTCAAGCACGTCGGTAGCGGCGGTTCTGAGAATAAGGTTCACCGTCTCGAGCGCGGCAAGCTCTTCGGGATAGATCATAAAATCTATGCCCATTTCGGCAAAGCTCTCCATGGCTTCTGGCGATAAGTATTCGTCGTTTTTAATTCTCGCTATAGTCTTTTTAGCGCCGAGGCGTTTGCCGATAAGAGCGGTTGTAACATTAACCTCTTCGGACGAAGTAACCGCAACAAGAAGATCTGCCTTATCTACTTTAGCCTCGCGGAGTGTCTTTAGCGATGTTGATGATCCGAGGATTGTCATAACGTCGGTCATCGAATCTGTGTACGACAGTTTTTGCGGATCGGTGTCTATCGCAATTATATCATGTTCTTCGTTGGATAACTGTTTGGCGAGATGATAACCGACATCTCCCATACCGGCAATAATAATCCGCATTTGTCTCCCGGGTATATTAGTTAAAAAATCTTTCAGCTAAACGGGGAAGAATATGGAATAGATATCGGAAAATTATGAATGAATAAGATCTCAAATCTTTTAATTGGTTTAAGATCTATTTCCCCTTCGAAGAAGAGACCCGGCGAAGTTTATCCGCCGGGCCTGTCATCAAAATAAATTTAATTTAAAAAAATGTTAGTTCAATTAAATTTTATTAAGCAGATACTTTTTCTGCCTGGAATATCTTCGTGAACTCTCTCGGCTTTCTTTCTTTCCATGAGCCTTTATGATAAGCGTAGCCCGCAACCAGAGGCATGGCCAGAGTTGCCTCGGCATAAACCATCTGCTCGTATGTCGTTTCTACCTTGCCCCACGAGCTTGCTTCTTTTAACGTAGAGCTCGAGAGCGCGCCGTCTCTTACGTCCGCTACCGTTATCTGCACGGCGTACTTGTGCATCTCGGCGTCTTCCTGGAGAATGTCCGCGGCAACTACAATATCCTGCGTAAAATTTTTCGGCACGCCGCCGCCGATCATGAAGATTCCGGTTTCTTTTGATTTCAATTTAATTTTTGTAAGCTCGAGGAAGTCTTTTGCTGAATCGATAGAAGCGTGTTTGTCCGGGTTCTTAGTCTGGTGCATTACGAAACCAAACCCGGCGGAACAGTCCGAGAAAGCCGGTACGAAGATCGGCACGTTTTTTTTGTAAGCCGCGTAGATAACAGAGTCTTCAACCTTGGGACCGCCGTTCTCGTCGAGATACTTTCCGAATTCCCAAAGCAGCTGGCGGGAGGAGTATGGCTTCGGCTCGAGGCTGTCGAAGATCTTTGCCGTCGTTTCGTCGCAGACTCTCAGTTCGTCCTCGTCTATAAATGTGTCGTAAATTCTGTCTATGTGAAGATCTCTAAGCTGGTTGTCGTCGCTGAATGGAGTTCCCTTATAATGTCTGAAACCGAGAGCTTCGAAAAAATCCTGATCGACCATAACCGCGCCGGTCGAAACTATAGCATCAACCATGTCGTTCATAACGAGATCGTAAACTACTTTTTTAAGTCCCGCGCTGAACAAGCTGCCGGCCAAAGTTAATATGATCCCGCAGTTTTTATCCTTTATCATCATATCGTAGATCCTCGCGGCCCTGTTGAGATCCCTGGCGGAGAAAGCCATATTTCCCATCGCGTCTACCAAGGGCACTACGTTGTGCTCTTTGATATCAATATGTTTTATCGTCTCCTTTAAAAAATCCTGCTTACCTGCCATTTTTCTAGCTCCTTAATCTGTGTTTTTATTTTGTTATAAAATAAAACATTAAAAATAAAATGGAAATGAATTTTATGCTTTCATGAGATTTACCGCAGAGCCATTTTAATTTAGCGGATTATGCACAAAAAGCATTTGCCGAAAGAATGTTCCGTAAGGCACCGAAAATTAAGTAATTCCTGGTTTCCAACAAAGGAATGTAGGGTGCGGAATGTTTTTGAATGGGATGGTCTGAGATCTTCCGATACAATTAAATTAAAAAAACTTCTTTGCAACTCTCAGTATTCCCTGTTTCCACGGAACGCGGTGAGAAACCCCGCTCTTATTTTGAAATTCATGAAGATGTTCGATATACCATTTGTAGTTGCGTACGAGCGCGTCTTTGTTAGAATACCTCGGATTGTAGCCAAGCACTTTTTCGGCTTTCTCTATTGAAACGAACGAATCCTTCGACGCGGTTTCGTATACCCACTTATAAAGAGGGGAAAGCTTCATCGCTTCGAGTATTCTCAGCATTAAGATTATCGGTTTCTCGGGCAGACCGATAATCTTCTTCCCGAATCCCGCATGATCCAGAACAGCCTGGTAATCTTCTTTCATCGTAGTAAATTCTTTTGCTCCGATGTTGAACGTGTCGTTTACTTTTGCTTCATCCAGCGTAGCGCACAAATAAACAGCGTCGCAAAGATCTTCAACATCCAGAAGCTGGTAGCGGTTCTTCCCGCTGCCTATCATCGGGAAGCCGCGGCCGTCTTTAGCCCAGTCGTAAAGTAAATCGAACACTCCCAGCCTTTCCGGTCCGACGAACGATTTTGGGCGGATGATCGGTAAGCACATTCCCTTTTCCCTATACTTCAAACATTCGTTCTCAGCGGCAATTTTAGATTTGCCGTAAGGTCCGACGCCGTCTAGCTTATCATTTTCATTTATAGGATGATGGTCGGGTATACCGTATACTGCGGTAGATGAAATGTGAATAAATCTTTTCACTCCCTCCGAATCCGCTGTATTAAGGAGAATCTTTGTTCCTTCAATATCGGTGGAGAAAATTTCTTCGGGCTTATATAGCGGCAGCGCGGCAGCGGTATGGATTACTACATCTATACCGTTCATCGCGTCTTTTACCGCCTGCTTGTCCCTAATGTCTCCAGTGATTGCGGTGATCTTATCGTTCATATCGGGATAATCGAACGGTACGATATCCAGGGATACAATTTGCTCCCCTTTTCCGTGCAGATGCCTGATCAAGTTTATGCCCAAAAAACCGGCTCCGCCGGTAACAAGAAATTTCATTATTTTTCCGATATTTTAGCAAGAATTAGGTCTTAAAATTACAAATTAAAATAAAGCCGTCAAAACATAGTATACTTGCCGATTCGCGGACTAAAAAAATTAGGCCGGTACGTGAAAAAATGTTGTTTTTTGCAGATATTAAAGGTCCTGCCTAGTAAAAAAGTTTTTAAATTCCGGATTTCTTGACTTTTTTCAGGCTTAAGGTTAAATTTCTTCTCTTTATTGAAAAAGATTTACGGTTTCGGAGGAACAAAGCGTGAAACAAGAAAAAATGACTAAGTTTATAAGCACCCAGGACGCCGATAGGAAATGGTACGTAGTGGATGCAAAGGACCAGGTGCTGGGAAGATTGGCTTCTAAAGTCGCCAGAATTATCCGCGGCAAGAACAAAGCGATATTTACACCCAACGCGGACACAGGCGATTTTGTAGTAGTTATAAATGCCGATCAGATTAAGGTTACCGGTAAGAGAGGATTACTGAAAACATACGCTCATTACTCCGGTTACCCGGGCGGCTTGAAAGTACAGAGCCTCCATGAAGTGCTGGCTAAGAAGCCTGAGTTTGTAATTGAAAACGCCGTGAAGGGAATGCTTCCCAAGAACAGACTCGGAAGACAATTGATAAAGAAATTAAAAGTTTATGCCGGTGAATCACATCCTCATCAAGCGCAGAAGCCGGAACCAATCAGCTTAACGGAGAAATAATGGCAGATCAAATTTTTGTAGGCAGAAGAAAAACTTCCGTAGCAAGGGTAATATTAAGAAGCGGTAACGGAAAGATCACCGTTAACAGCAAAGAGTTTGAAGCCGCTTTCCCCCAGCTCTTGAGCAGGGAAGACATAATGAACCCGTTTAAAGTTACCGAGACTTTGGGCAAGTACGATGTACTGGTTAACGTTCACGGCGGCGGAACTACCGGTCAGGCCCAAGCCATCAGACTCGGTATTGCTAGAGCTTTGATTACCTTAAATCCAGAATTTAGACCCGCTCTTAAATCAGAAGGATTCTTAACGAGAGACCCGAGAATGGTTGAGCGTAAGAAATACGGACAGCCTAAAGCAAGGAAGAGATTCCAGTTCTCGAAGAGATAATAAGAGTCTATGTCTAAGTGTAAGTCTAAGTTTTAAATTTAGTCTTACACTTAATGACGACATCTACAACAACTTAGACTTAGAACTAAACTTAGACTTTTTAATAAACAATCATTCATACTTTCCGATTTACCGCCTGTGTCCCGCAAAAAAAGGGATCGTAGGTAAAGTTGAAGAAAGTAGAAGTTAAACAGGAGCAAACATGAATAAGATAGAGCTTACCGAGCTCATAGAAGCCGGTGCGCACTTCGGGCATTTAACCCGCCGCTGGAATCCCAAAATGAAGCCATATATTTTTATGGAGAAGAACGGGATCCACATCATCGACCTTAAAAAGACGCAGTCACTTGTAACTTCGGCAGCCGAGAATCTCTCAAACCTCGTATCCGAAGGCAAAAAAGTGCTGTTCGTCGGAACAAAAAAACAAGCAAAGAACATTATAGAATCCGAATCCAGAAGATGCGACTCAAACTGGGTAAGCGAAAGATGGCTCGGCGGAATGCTTACAAACTTTTCAACTATAAGGAAAAGTATAAAGAGACTTAACAATATAGAGAAGCAGGAGACCGACGGTACCTTCGAAAAGATAACAAAGAAAGAAAGACTCTTCCTTACAAGGGAGAAAGACAAGCTGAAAAAAGTACTCGAAGGCGTAGAGACCATGTCCCGCCTTCCCGGCGCGATGTTCGTAGTTGATATTAAAAAAGAATCGATCGCCATTAAAGAAGCACAGAGACTCAACATTCCCGTTTTCGCCATCGTAGATACGAACTGTGATCCGGATACTGTGGATTACCTTGTACCGGCAAACGACGATGCGGTAAAGACTATAGAGGTTATCGTCCATCATATGGCCGAAGCAGTATTGGAAGGCAACGCGAGAGCTCAGGAAAGAAAAGCCGAGGAAGCTGCCGAGAACGAAAGATTGAAGAAGGAAAGAGAAGAAGAGAAGAAGGCGGAAGAGGAAAAGAAAGCTGCCGAAAGGAAAGCCGCTGAAGAGAAGAAAGCTGCCGAGAAAAAAGCTGAGGACGAGAAGAAAGCCGCCGAGAAAAAAGTTGAGGACGAGAAGCAGGAAATGGCTGCGAAGAAAGACGGTGAAGCTAAAAAAACAGAAGCGCCGGCGGCTTCTAAAGAAAAAGAAGATACTTCTTCAGAATCATAAACAAAAGGAACGAGAAAATTATGGCAATTACAGCTGCACAAGTAAACGAATTAAGACAAAAGACCGGTGCAGGCATGATGGACTGCAAGAAGGCCCTTGTCGAAGCCGAAGGCAACATAGAGAAGGCCATCGAAATTCTGAGAAAGAAAGGCGCTGCGGTAGCGGCAAAGAGAGCAGAAAAAACAGCCAACGAAGGCCTTGTACTTACAAAAGTATCCGATGATAAAAAGAACGGAATTATTGTTGAAGTTAACTGCGAAACCGACTTCGTTGCGAAGAGCGATGACTTCGTGAAATTCGCCGGCGAAGTTCTTCATGCCGTCGAGACCAAGAAACCTTCGAGCGTAGAGAAGCTGTTGTCCGAAAATCCGGAGATCCAGGAGAGCCTGACTGCGGTTATGGGCAAGGTCGGTGAGAAAGTGGAAATTTCCCGCTTTGCCGCCGAAGAGGCTCCTGAGGGTATGATAGTGGATTACGTACACCTCGGCTCCAAGCTCGGTGTACTGGTTAAATTCGACGGAGTTGCCGAAGCAACTGAAGAGCTTTCGAACATAGGCAAAGATGTTGCGATGCAGATAGCCGCAATGAAGCCTATCTGCGTAGCGCGCGAGGACGTGCCGAAGGACGTAATCGAGAAAGAAATGGATATATATAAGGAGCTTGCCCGCAAAGAAGGAAAGCCCGATAATATACTCGAGAAAATAGCTCAGGGCAGACTGAACAAGTTCTACCAGGAAAACTGCCTCATCGAGCAGGCTTATATAAAGGATAACACCAAAACCGTGAGCGACTTATTAAAAGAATATAATTCGAAGAGCGGCGGTCAGGTGAAGATAAGCCATTTTCACCGTTTCCATCTCGGTGACGAAAACAAATAGTTATTATTGAAAAGGTCTTAAATTTTTTAAGACCTTTTTTTATATCCATTTTTGTTCTTCCTAATTTTCTCGTGTAACCAGGCACAGCGTTCGGACTAATTTTCTATCTGGGTAAACGCCGTTGGCGGTGAAAATACAAATCAAAATCCTCCGGCCGGCGGGTTTTATAATTCTTAATTGTCAAATTTATTATAATTAACTAACTTACGAATATGAGCGAATTAAAATATAAAAGAATACTGCTGAAATTGAGCGGCGAATCCCTTATGGGAGATAAAGGTTTCGGCATCGATCATAAGGTGCTGGAGTTTTTTTCCGGCGAAGTGAAGCAGATACACGATAAAGGCGTAGAGCTTGGAATAGTGATAGGCGGCGGAAATATTTACCGCGGACTCAGCGCAAGCGACCAGGGAATTGACCGAGTTACCGGCGACCAGATGGGAATGCTGGCTACCGTTATAAATTCACTTGCGCTTCAGAACGCCATAGAACACCGTGGAATTTACACGAGACTTATGAGCGCAATTCACATGGAAGAAATTGCCGAGCCTTACATTAGAAGAAGAGCCGTAAGGCACCTCGAAAAAGGAAGGGTTATCATATTCGGCGCGGGAACAGGTCATCCTTACTTCAGTACTGATACCGCCGCCGCTTTAAGGGCCGTGGAAATAGGTGCTGACGCAATAGTGAAAGGAACAAGGGTAGATGGAGTTTATGATTCCGATCCGGAGAAAAATCCCGATGCATTTAAATTCGATTCTATTACTTACCTGGATATCCTAAAAAAGAATTTGCGGGTCATGGACCTGACCGCGGTTAGTTTGTGCCAGGAAAATAATGTACCTATGGTGGTGTTTAATATGGATAAGCCGGGTAATTTGCTGAAACTTGTTACCGGAGAGAATGTCGGTACGGTTATAAATGAGTGAATAACTTGCCGCGATTAAAGGCGGCATGCTCTAAATTGCTTCCGCTTAGAACGCCGAAGCATATATAACTTTTAATAACCCGAGAGGTAATGATGGAACAAATAATAAAAGACGCAAAAGACAGGATGGATAAATCCATGGATAATCTACGTTCCGAACTGTCGAAAATAAGGACCGGCAAAGCCACAACAGCTCTGCTGGACGGTATTAAGGTGGAGTATTACGGCAACTTGAGCCCGATTAACCAGTTAGCTAACGTTACCGTACTCGACGCTCATACTCTTTCGATAACTCCGTGGGATAAGAGTGTGCTGTCCGCAGTCGAAAAAGCAATAATGGAAGCGAATATAGGATTTAATCCTGTCAGCGACGGTACGAACCTGAAGATACCCGTACCTCCGCTTAACGAGGAAAGACGTAAGGAATTTGTAAAGATCGTGAAAAAATTCGGCGAGGAAACAAAGGTTGCAGTACGCAATGTAAGACGCGATGCCAATGATCATCTTAAGAGAGAAGAGAAAGATAAGAAGATTTCCGAGGACCAGCTGAAAGACGCTGAGGACACGATACAAAAGATTACCGATGAACATACTCAAAATGTTGATGAAATTTTAAAGCATAAAGAAAAAGAGATAATGGAAGTCTGACGATTAGAAGATAATAATGAACGCAAGAAATTAAAATCAGCCCGCTTTAAACAGCGGGCTTTTTATTTGCTTACCGCGGGAGAAGTGGGCAGACTTATTTTCTTCATACTATACTTGAGCCGATTTTCATTACCGGATTTTCTAATAATTGTTAAAGTTCCGGGATCAATGATAGTGCTTTTAATTATTTTACCGTCGTTTTCTATTACCGCACTGTTCAACATCATGTCTTCGCTTAAAAGATATCTAATGATCCTGACGGCTCTTCCGTATTTATCGTACCGTGGAATCCCTCTCCCTCTCTGCACAGTCGGGATAACGGAGCCGAACATAAAATTGCCGTTATCTTTATTGAGCACAATCTTAAGAATCGCGGCGATTCCGCTTATTCCGGTTATGTTGACGTTGCCGTAAGTTAGAAAGTTGCCGAGTGAATAAGCGATTAGTTTATCCTTGTAGATTTCTATCGTTCTTAAAACGTGAGGCCCGCTGCCTATAACCAGGTCGGCGCCGGCATCGACGGCGGCCTTCGCAAATTTTACAACGTTTCCTCTGTCCTCTTCAAGATAATATTCCTCCGTGTTTCTTACATGAGCAGCATCCTTACCTTCGGCGCCGCCGTGAAAGTAAATGATGACAATCCTGAATTTTTTCTTAAGCGAGGCAATTATCTCGCGTACTTTTTTCAGATCAAAAATATTATTGGACAATCCCGAAAATCCGAAGGCTGCGGCCGCGATGGTTATCTCCCCCGCGTGGATAATGGTGAATCCTTCCTTCGGCATAAATTTAATGCCAAGGCTGTCTAGTATTCTCTGCGTTAGCAGGTAGCCTTCTTTCCCGAAATCCTGGGAGTGATTATTGTGAAGGCTGAGTAAGTTGAACCCCATTTGCTTTAAAGAACCTGCCAGGTTTTCCGGCATACCGAACTCATAACATTTACCGGCGGCAATAGCGGAGTCGGAACACTTAACAGGCTTCAGCGAGTCGGTGCGGAAAGATCCTTCGAGATTGCCCAATATTATATCGGATCCGGTTAAATATTGTCGCATCGTTTCTGCGAACACCGTGCCGTTTTCCGGCGGCAGAACTTCTTTTGGGGTTATCGATCCGAGCATAATATCGCCCACCGCTTTTACGGTGATCTGCGTATAAGACAAAGTCATAAAACAGATTGATAAAAATAAAATTCTTATGATTTTGATAGGCACTCCGTATAATTACCGTCCGTGTAAAATTTAAAACAATCTATATTGCGAATGGTCATATTATTATACATAATTACGTTAATTAACTATTATTTCTGTTAAAAATTAACGATTTTTAGCTTAATTTTGAAAATAATAAAATTTGGTCTGCACGGATGCAAATAATTAAATCTCGGCCGTTTGAAGAATGAACGATAGAAGCGATAAATCCTACCGAAAGATTGCAGTCGGCTTTTCGTCGTATTTCAACAAGAACTTGATAAGGCATGTAATACTTTTCAGCGGCGGAATAATATTATTTGTATTCGGGGTTATTGTATACGGAATAATATTAAATATTCGAGAAATTCCTTTAAAGGAAGCTATAAAGGAAAAGGGCTTTTCAAAGCTGGCGGATCCCCGCATAATTGTTAACCGGCATTCCTACAGTCTGAATTTGTACCAAGGTTCGGTTCTTATCAAATCTTACAAAGCAAATTTTGGGAGAAACGTAAATGCGCCGAAGATAAGAGCGGGCGATCTTTCAACACCGGTAGGAGACTACAAGATCTGTAAAATCGATACAATTTATAAATATTATATGTTCTTTAAATTAAATTATCCGAATTTAGAAGATGCGGCCGAGGCTTTGAGGAAAGGCTGGATCAGCCAGGCCAAGTACAATACCATTAAATCCGAGCAGAGCAGGGGCGTTTGTCCCGACGCGAATACAAAACTGGGCGGCGACATAGGGATCCACGGTATCGGTGATTTGAATGAGATTTTTAGGTATCTTCCGTTTGTTTATAATTGGACTGACGGATCAATCGCGTTGAGCGACGAAGATATGAACGAATTATATTCGGTAGTAAAGAAAGGAACAAAAGTTGTCATCAGGTAAATTATCCCGTTTCTTAATATTAATTTTGCTCTCGGTTATCTTTTTTTCGTGCGGAAAAAATAAAAAGGGGCAGGAAAATGCGGAAACGAATATCGATTACTCCAACCCGCTGGTCGCGGCGCAGCAGGCGCAGAAATATCTCGACGCCAATGTTATGTTTGCGGCTAAGGGTAAATTCGACAGGGATACGGTACTAGAAATTGTGGCAGGGACTGAAATGAACGATTCTACCGAACCGGGAATAAAATTTGCTCTTCTTAAAAAGAGCGACGAAGGATTAGAAAAAGTTTATGAGACCGGTATGCTGAACGGTTCTTTCAAGGACGGATTGGTAAAGAGGATTAAGTTCCCTGCTTTTGGTTACGAGCTTGTATATTATAACTCGCAGGATTACTATCTCGGCAGCGGCGGGGGAGAAGTGTATTCTTATATTATCAATTTCAACAAGGAGAAAGCGTATTACGCTCACTTGGTTATAGAAAAGGAAAGGCCCGCTTCGCTTTATTTATCGGATAACATAGACGTGCCGGAACTTAAGACTTTTTTTATAAGCATCTTTAGAAAAGACCACCCGTCTTTGCAAATAGTGGCAAAGGATGTTGTCCTGAAATATTAAAATCGATCGACCGCATTACATATCATTTTTTTAACCGGTAAAACTGTATAGTTTGAAATTTATGCTCAGAAAGCGAATTATAGTAATATTGTTCCTTGTATTCTGCGGTACTATATCTGCACAGCAGGCTGTCCGCTATCAATTGTATTCGATTCAGTTCGAGGGTAACAACACATTCTCATCTTCAACTTTACAAGATTTAATTTATTCCGAAGAAACACCCTGGTGGTTCTGGCGTTTCCTTCATTCTTTCACCAGCATGGGAAAAGAGCCGAGTTATTTCGACTCCACCAATATTCAGATCGATATTAATTCACTCCGGCAGTATTATAACACAAATGGTTTTTTCGACGCTAAATTCTCCGTTAAATACACGGTAGATACGGCCGATCATTTTGTGGATCTGACTTATCTGATAGACGAGGGCCATCCATCGAATTACAGAAAACTGAAAATTTACGGACTTTCGGCCGTACCTCCGCCCGTCTTGAACAGTATAAATAAAAGTTTCGTACTCGATACCACACAAAGGTATTCTCAAAAAATCGTGCATAACGACATCCAGGGAACAATAAACATTCTGCTTAATAACGGGTTTATGTTCGCCAAGCTCGACAGCGCAATTATTTATAAAGATACACTTAACTACAGAGCCGATCTCGATGTGTATATCTCCACAGGGAAAACCTACGGTATAGACACGGTGCTGGTTCATAAAACCGGCGAAGGCGCCGACCTGGTTACGGAAAAGCTGCTGCGCAATATAACCGGTATTCAAACGGGAGAAGTTTATAATCTCGACAAGATTAGAAGGAGTCAGGTTAGGCTTTACCGAACCGGACTCTTCAATACCGTGGTGCTTGCTGCCGATGAACAGGACACGTCGGACAGCAAAGTCCCGATTACTCTGAACGGCAACATCGGACTTCTAAATGAACTCTCTCCGGAAATAATTTTAAATAACCAGCAGAACGCTTTCAATATAGGTCTCGGCGCGGCTTATATCAGGAAGAACTTTCTTGGCAATGCCAGAAAATTAACTATCAGTTCTTCGTTCGGTGTGCAGAACATCTTTAAAACCGACCTCGGTAAACTCATCAAAAAATTTTCTTTCCGCGACACGACCTTGCTCGGGTATTTCGATTCCCACGTTATAATCGAACAGCCTTATCTTTTCGGCAAGCCGATCTTCGGTACGTGGGACACTTACGTTAAAATCAACAAACAGGCGCAGTACAATAATACCCGCTACGGCTCGATCTTTACGATGGAGTTCGAGCTCCCGACCTATACGTTTGTCAATCATCTAAGTGCATCTTATAACATTGAGCAGTCGAATGAGGTTTACCGGACGAACAATGACAGCACCTCAACTAAATTAATTTCCGATATATCCGGCGACATTGCTTCTACTACCGCGGACAACATTCTTTTCCCCACGCAGGGTTACAATTTATCCTTTCACGCAGAAGAGGCGAATTCAATTCCTTATCTTTTCGATAAATTGGTCGGGTCTGGAGACCCAGGGGCGCTTTTCTATAAGCTAGTGTTAAATAGCTCATATTATTTTTCCATAGACCGGAGAAAAAATTCAATAGCCGCGTTTAAGTTCAAGATCGGGCACATTCAGACCTTTTACGGCGACTATTCCGGCATCCCGCTAAACCGTACTTTTTATGTCGGCGGGAGCAACTCCGTAAGAGGATGGCACTCCAATCAGTTGGCTCCCCAGGGAACCGACAGCGTTAAAAATGTGCAGGGAATAAGTGTAAAGGGAGGCACATTCATGGTAGAAGGCTCTCTCGAATACCGTTACCGTTTCCTTCAGAATTTCGGCACCGCACTTTTCGCCGATTATGGCAACACATGGCTCGGCTACAAACAATTCCAATTCGATAAAATAGCTGTAGCCGTAGGATTCGGCTTCCGCTACTATACCGAGGTAGTGCCCTTTAGAATAGACTTTGGATTTAAATTCTACGATCCGTCAAATAAAAAGTATGTCTGGAACAACTGGAATCCCCATTTTATGCAGAATATCGAAATCCACTTCGGAATAGGGGAGGCGTTCTGATCGGGATTAGGAGGCTCACCTTTTGTAAAAGTTAAGGCATATTCTTAATTAAATCATGTGTCGGATCGACCTCTTCGCTCTTGGGCAGCACCACTCGCAGCACGCCTTCTTTGTACTGCGAGGTGACGGCCTCTCCCTTGACCGGCGTGGTCAGTGGAACCACACGGCGGAACTCGCCGCTGGCAGCTCAACGCGATGATAGGTCTTGCCCTTCTCCTCTTTCTCTTCCTTCTTCTCGCCGAAGATGACCAGGTTGCCCTCAAGCAACTCGATGTGAGTTCCTTTCGGACTTCATGCCGGGGAGTTCGACCGTGATCCTCGAACTCATTCTCCGACTCCACGAGGTTCACCTCGGGGCTAAAGCTGGAACCATTTGTTCTTGCTGTCGCCCAACAGCGGCTCCATCATCCGCTCCATCTCCTCCTCAAAGAGGGTAAACCTTATGAGTTGAAAGACCATGTACATCACGGTTCCCCGCTGTAGCTGGGAGACGGCGGCCCGCCGAAAGCTTCCCCGATTTTTGACGCAATCAGAATAATCGGGACCCAGAGGATGCCGTGAGGGGTAGGTCGTTTGAGTTGTGCCGTGAGGTACAGCCGAGTAGATGACGGAATGACAGAAATCCGCCGCTTGGGTGGAAATACAGAATCCCGCTTACAGGACTGCTACTTTTTTTTTTATTCTTTAATGCAATTGATATGAACGAAGAAAAATTCTTTTCGGACGAACAGGTAAAATTGGCACGCTATGCAAAAGCAATGGGTCATCCAGCAATAC
>CAVYYS010000006.1:0-76195 GCA_963772795.1 uncultured Helicobacteraceae bacterium | reverse complement strand
CCCTTCGGCAATCGTTTGCAGTCCAAGGCTGTGCGCCATACTGATAATGGCGCTTACGATAGCCCTGTCTTCCGGATCGGTATAGATATCGCGGACGAAGGACTGGTCGATCTTGAGTTTATAGACTTTGAATTTTTTAAGGTAGCCCAGGCTTGAATAGCCGGTACCGAAATCATCGATCGACATACGTACGCCCCGCTCATGCAGATCGTCCATCATGGCGTAGGCGTTTTTCGGGTCGTTCATTGCAACCGCTTCCGTCAATTCAAGCTCAAGGTATTCCGGAGGCAAGCCGGTCTCGTCAAGTATGGCCGATACGAGATCCGGCAAACGGGGATGGCGAAACTGCACCGCAGAGATATTGACGGCGACCGTCATCGGCGACAGACCGTGCTCAATCCACTCTTTCGCCTGTTTCACCGCGCTGCGCAGTACCCACTCTCCAATCGGCAGGATCAATCCGCTCTCTTCTGCAAGCGGAATAAACTCGGCAGGTGAGATGCTCCCCAGTTCGGGGTGGGTCCACCGAAGAAGGGCCTCTGCGCCGATAATACGTCCTGTGGAGAGAGCGATCTGGGGCTGAAAGACCAAGTGTAGCTGCTTCCGCTCCAGTGCATGGCGCAACGCATTCGTCAACCACAGATTGCGTGACGAACGTTCCTGCATCGCATCGGTAAAGAAACAGTAGTTATTGCGGCCGTCATGCTTTGCCCGGTACATGGCAATATCGGCATTTTTAGTGAGCGTTTCAGGGTCGTTACCGTCTATCGGATAGATAGCTATACCTATGGAGGCGGTCACTGTCAGCTCGTTATGCTCGATGATAACAGGCTCGGAAATGGTATTGAGAAGTTTCTGTGCTACAAAAGTAACGCCCTGAAGATCGGTGTGCGGCACCATAAAGATGAACTCATCGCCACCCAGGCGTGATACGATGTCTTCTTCACGCAGAATCGATCGCAAACGTCTGGCCAACTCAATCAGCAAGGCATCGCCGACAGTGTGACCAAGCGTGTCGTTGATATCTTTGAAGTGATCAAGATCGAGGAAGAGCAGCGCCAGCTTGCCGTTTTGCCGCTTCGCAAAACTGATGGAGTATTTTATCCTCTCTTCCAACTGGGCCCGGTTCGGCAGTCCGGTGAGCGCATCAAAGTTCGCGAGATAATGGATACGTTCCTGGTCCCGTTTTTTCTCGGTGATGTCCTCTTTGATCGCCATATAATGGGCGACGGTCCCATCCGACTGAAAGATCGGGGAGGCTTTGACCGCTTCAATAAATTCTGTTCCGTCTCTTCGTCTGTTGATAAATTCGCCATTCCACGCTTTCCCCCGGGTCAATTGTCTCCACATCGCATTGTAGGCCGATGGCAGCGTTTTTCCGGATTGGAGAAGACGCGCATTTTTGCCGATAGCTTCAGCTCTCGTGTAGCCGCTCATTGCGCTAAAGGCTGCGTTAACGTATTCGATATTGCCGTCAAGATCAGTGATGACGATGGTGTGCGGGCTCTGCTCGAGCGCCTGGGAGAGCTTGAGCAGTTCATTCTGTGTCTGCTTAAGCTCGGTGATATCCTGCGCGGTGGAAAGCGCCCCGATCAGATTGCCGTCCTGGTCCTGGAGCGAACGGCACCACCAGGCCAGAAGACGCTGTTCGCCGTCATAGCGTCTTTGCCAGCTCTCGATATAGATGATATTGTCATCGCCCTCAAATAGCGGGCTGACAACATCATAGGTCTCCTGTTCTCCCTCAAAATAGAAAGAGGCCTCTTTGCCGAGCACATCTTCTCCGAAGAAAGCGATCCCGGCCTTGTTCGTCCAGGTATACCGCTTATCAAGATCCACCTGCATGATGATATCGGGAACTGAAGCCAGAATAGCTTCGTTTTGAGAAGAGAGTCTTCTGAAATCTTCCTCTCTCTTCTTTCTTTCGGTGATATCACGGGAAGCGGCGTAGATATAGTGTTTGCCATCGAGCTCAATCCCTCTGGTCGTGATCTCGACATCAAAAACCGTGCCGTCTTTACGGCGATGGCGCGATTCAATTGTCATCGGATGATTAACTATCAGGCTGAAATTTTTACGTATCTCCGCTTCAGACAGATGGACATCCCATTCAAAAACTTTAAGATGTTCTATCTCCTCATCGCTGTAGCCAAGCATTTCACTGAAAGAGGGGTTGTATGCGATCAGATTGCCCTCTATATCGATGATATGAATGCCGTCTGTAGAAGATTCGAGCAGGGTGTTAAGCCAGGTCCTGTTTGATTCAAGTTCCTTCGTTTTGAGCTGCAGAACCTGGCGGTTCTTTACGAGCGAGAGGATAATAAACAGCAGGAAAAAGTAAATGATCAGCCCTCCCAGTGTCAGAAGGAGAGGATATTTACTGTCCGTTGCGGCATCGAACTCCGGTGTGCTGGAAAAACGGATATGCCATACCCGTCCGCCGATTTCAAGCGTCTGGAGGCTATTGTATTTTGAAACATAGGCGGAGGGCTCAAATGAGCGGTAGAGGAGATAATCGTCCGATAGGGTTTGGTTGTCATAGATCTCAAAATTAAGCAGGTCGTCATTCAGGACGATCGCATTCATCAGATCTTTCATGCGAAAAGGGCTGTAGACAAATCCGAGAAGTGCCTTGCGCCTTGCTTCAACCGTATCGGGTTCCTTGTCTATATTGTATAGCGGCAGGTACATCAAAAATCCGGGCTGGACATCCGAATCGATCTCCTGCACCAACACTACCCTTCCTGATACCGATGGAAGGCCGGTGTCCCTGGCCCTCTCCATTGCTTCTCTGCGGCGCGGTTCGGAAAGCATGTCGTATCCAATAGCCTCTGCATTGCGCGCGTCCATCGGTTCGAGATAGAGGATAGCGCTGTATAGTTCCCGTTTGCCTGCGGGTTTGAGTAAAAAAAGGGAATGCGTTTCTGCACGCATCTTTTTTTCGAGCGGGGCAACTTCATCGGGGCGGAGCATGACCGAAAACCCGATGCCCTGAAACCCCGGATAATACTTTTTGGTCTGAAGAGCGGCTACGAATCGATGCCATCTCTGGCGGCTGACATCCTCACTGGCATGAAAAAAAGCGATGCCGCTGCGCAGCGCGTTCTCATATCGCAGCATCCGCTTGTCGATACGAGTCAGGTTCTCATGGACTTTGCTTTCAAAAAGTTCTTCTAAATGGTTCTCATAGTAGTGTTTGGACATTGTCCAGACAGCGACGGCAACAACGATGGAAATGAGCAGGATGACCCAGGAGATGGATGGGTGGTGAAAAAAAGCTTTTCGAAGGAATATAAGGGATCTGATCTTTTTTGGCAAAGCGCACCTTTTCCTTCTATGGGATATTTAATTATACAGTTATTAATTTAAATAATATTAGCTTGTTTTGCGTTTAGAGGAGACAGGGCAGGTATGAGCCGGTAACCCGGCTCTCTTTTCAGTATTGTGAAGATGCTGCCAACGGCAGGAATATGTAAAAAACGGACTAGTTCCCCGGCAGGCGGATTACCTTGATATCAGCATTAAGACGCTGTCGGTCGAAATAGTCTTTGAGAATTGTTTCGCGCTTCTGTCCCATGATGGCATTGGAGATCTGCGGTTTGAGACTTGCAATGTCCAGCGCATTTATCGCCCCTTTCTCTTTGATGTAAAAGCTCATAAACCCGCCGTTCGGCGCAGGGAGTACCTGAGTGAAGCCGTTGACAGGGGTTTTGTCCAAAAGATCGGCCAGCTGAGGGTTTATCTGGGCGGTTTCGAAGGTGCGCTCTTCACTGGTCACATCAGGCGAGTAGAACATCGGGTTGTCGATCTTCTCCTGCAGGTGGGACTTGTCGGCACATTGGTAGATGATGACGCTGTAGGTAGACGGCTTCTCAAACTCTTTTTTGTGAAGACGATAATACTCCTGGATCTCTTCATCGTTCGGCTCACTCAGGTTTGCAAAGGCGATAGCGTTGTAAAGTTTCTGGTCAAGGATCTTCTCTTTGATCTTCTCTTTTAGTTTTGCCTCACTGAGGCCCTGTGTGCTCTGGATCGCCTGGTAAAGTTCGATTACGCTCATATGGTTCTGCTCCGCCATACGCTGGATATCGTCAAAGACCTCCTGCTTGGAAGCCGTGATATGGCGCTCTTTGATCTCGATCTCTTCGAGTTTTTTACGCTCGAGCAGATCGACCGCCTGCGCTTGCGGAATGTTGTTCTCTTCCATGGCTTTGGTGATCTCATACAGCGTAATAGGCTGGTCTTTGACCAGGATCGCGACCCCGTCGATGGTCTTGGCCTGAAGAGAGAGGAAAAAGAGAATGAGTAGTAGGAATTTCAAAAGTGGCTCACTTGGCAATTGGATGGGGTATTTTACCTACTTTATCGTAAGGCTTCAATACGCTCCCGACTTAAAGCGCATTTTTGTTAAAATTCGACATCAATTTTTGTATTACTGTAAAGGTCAACCATGGTTGTGACACGTTTTGCCCCAAGCCCGACAGGCTATCTACATATCGGCGGTCTCCGTACGGCACTTTTATCTTATCTTTGGGCCCGCCGCAACGGCGGGAAATTTGTTTTGCGTATTGAAGATACGGATCTGAGCCGCAACAGCGAAGAGGCGGCCAAAGCCATTGTAGATGCCTTTAAGTGGGTCGGTCTGGAGCATGACGGCGAGATCACCTACCAGTCAAAGCGCGGCGAGATCTACACGAAATATATTCAGCAGCTGCTTGACGAAGGCAAGGCCTATAAGTGCTATATGTCCAAAGAGGAGCTGACAGCGCTTCGCGAAGAACAGATGGCCAGGAAGGAGCGTACCCGATATGACGGGCGCTACCGCGATTTTACAGGGACCCCGCCGGAAGGGATCGAACCGGTCATCCGCATCAAGGCACCGGAAAGCGGCGAGATCGTTGTGGACGACGGTATTAAGGGCAGGGTCGTTTTTCAGGCGGAAGACATTCTCGATGACTTTGTTATTGCCCGTGCAGACGGCTCGCCGACCTATAACTTCGTGGTGGCCGTTGATGATGCCCTGATGGGGATCAACGAGGTGATACGCGGGGATGACCATCTCTCCAACACCCCGAAACAGATGGTCGTCTACAAGGCACTCGGGTTTGATCTTCCGAAGTTCTACCATGTTCCGATGATCCATAACGCCGAGGGCAAAAAGCTTTCCAAGCGAGACGGCGCTACCGATGTGATGGCCTATAAAGAGATGGGCTATCTGCCGGAAGCCCTGCTGAACTTCCTGGTACGCCTGGGCTGGAGCCACGGAGATCAGGAGATCTTCTCCTTTGAAGAGATGAAGGCGTTGTTCGACCCCTGTAACATCAACAAGTCGGCTTCGATCTACAATGTCGAAAAGCTTGACTGGCTGAACGGCCACTACATCAAAAACAGCAGCAATGAAGCGCTGGGACAGCTGCTTGAAGAGTACGGCGTCTTTTTGAAGGCGCATGACAGGAAAGAGATCCTGCTGGACGTTTTGAAAGAGCGCGCAAAATCGATGAAAGAGCTTGCACTGCTTATCAAAAGCATTTTGGAAGCGCCGACGGAGTATGATGACAAAGCGGTCAAAAAAGCGTTCAAAGAGGACTCTATTGCTGTCTTGAAGGCCTTTTCAGAAAAAATTGAGACGGCAGAGGCGTTGCATCTGCCTACGGACTACCATCATGTGATGGAGAGCGTTGTTTCCGAGATGGAGATCGGGTTCGGAAAGATCGGTATGCCGCTGCGCGTTGCCCTGCTCGGCGAGATGTCCGGCCCGGGACTTGACAGTGTGATGGCAGTTATCGGCAGAGATGAGACGCTGGCACGCATCAATCGTGCGGTCACAGCGCTTTCGCAATAGTATAATAAAAGGAGATAGGGATGGATACGGCAAAAACGGCACTTGCACAGGCAGCACTTGATTATCACGAAGGGAAACGTCCCGGCAAGATCGCGACCGAGGTGACAAAGCCGTTTCTTTCCCAGGAAGATCTCAGTCTGGCCTATACGCCGGGCGTGGCGGTACCTTGTCTTGCGATCGAGAAAAATCCCGATGACGCCTACCGCTATACTGCCAAGGCCAACCTGATCGGTGTGATCTCAAACGGGACCGCCGTGCTCGGCCTTGGCGATATCGGTGCCCTGGCTTCAAAACCGGTGATGGAAGGCAAGGCGATCCTCTTTAAAAAGTTCAGCGATCTTGATGCCTATGACATTGAAGTCGACACCAAAGATATCGACCGCTTCTGCAACGTGGTCGAGGCGATCGCGCCGACTTTCGGCGGTATCAACCTCGAAGATATCAAAGCGCCGGAATGTTTCGAGATAGAGAGACGTCTTGTGGAAGCGCTTGACATCCCGGTCATGCACGATGATCAGCACGGCACGGCCGTGATCTCTGCCGCCGCTATCATGAATGCCTGCCGCCTGACGGAGCGGAAGCTCCCGGAGATCCGGGTGGTCATCGTGGGTGCCGGCGCTGCCGCCATCTCCTGTGCGCGTATCTACCGCCACATGGGTGTTCAGACCATTATTATGATCGACTCCAAGGGCGTTGTCCATGACGGACGCAAAGATCTCAATATATACAAGCAGGCGTTCTCACAAAAGGTTGAGACGACGCAGGAAGAGGCATTCACCGGTGCGGATGTGGTTCTCGGTCTCTCGAAGCCGGGTTCGTTCGGCGCCGGGGATATCAAGCGTATGGCCAAAGAGCCGATCATCTTTACCCTGGCCAACCCGACGCCGGAGATGTTCCCTGAAGAGGTCCGGGAAGTGCGCCCTGATGCGATTATTGCAACGGGAAGAAGCGATTTTCCGAACCAGGTCAACAATGTTCTCGGATTTCCGTATATCTTCCGCGGCGCACTTGACGTTCGTGCCAAAATCATCAACATGGAGATGAAAGTGGCGGCCTCCGAAGCACTGGCCGCCCTGGCGCGCAAAGAGGTGCCGGCTTATATCGATGAGCTCTATGGAACAAAGGTGGCGTTCGGGAGGGAGTACATTATCCCCAAACCCTTCGACAAACGCCTGATCGTCGAAGTCTCGGCCGCCGTCGCCACTGCCGCGCTGCATAGTGGCGCCAGTGCACTTAGCGATTTCGACATCGAGAGCTACAAAAAACAACTCTCTACCCGCATTTAAAAGTTCCAGCTTCGGCGCACCTTGCACCGGACTGCGGCACGCTCGACGCACAGCAGTGCGCCTTCGGCCTTAGTCCGGCACAATCTGCACCCAATCTGAAACTTTTACAGGTTCACTTTAAGGTGAGCTGCGCCACCTTTTCATAATTCATAATTCATAATTCATAATTCATAATTCATAATTCATAATTCATAATTCATAATTCATAATTTATAAATAGCGATCCCCATCAACTGATTGATGGTAATCACTAGCTCTTTCACATCTTTGCTTTCACTGCTGAGTACTTGGTCGATTTGGGCAGAAACATTTTCAAAACGTTCACTGTCGCTGGCCAAATAGTTTTCAAAGGCTTTTATAGGCGCTTCCTCGGTGCGTTGGAAATTCAAGATCTTCTCTGTAAAATGGACGACAATATATTCGATATACAAGAGCATTTGGCGTTTAAGCGCATGGTCGCTCTTTTCACTGATCTTGAGCTCATCCAGAGATTTGATCAGCTGCATGATCTGAAAATGGCGGATGATCAGATAAAAGAGTGTCGCGATATTGTCAAAGCTGTTGTCTTTATGCTCTTTGATCATAATAGCAGCAACGGCAAAACGGAGATAGTCGACGATGTCAAAGAAATGATTGAACGGGGTATTTCCGGGGATGAACTCCTGTGCAGGCTTGTTATGTTCGATCGAGCCCAGGAGTGTAAAAAGACGCTCTTTATAGTCAAGGATATGCGCTGAATCGATCATGTCTTCAGTGAGATTTTTCAGCATCCATCCGGTAGAGAAATTGAGTGTTTTCTCCATCTTGTCAAAGAGCTGATACTGCGTTTTCACAGGCATGATGTAATCCTGCCTGAAGATCTCAAAGCGGATGTCGTTGGCACTGAAAAGATCGTTGCTGATCAGGTAGGATTTGATCTTGATCAGAAAGCGTTCTTTTCCGAGATCATTGTAGTTATGGATGAAACTGGCACCCTGGGCACTGATCAGCATATCGGAAATGACGGTCGCAATGATCTGACGTCTTAGCGGATGGACCTGAATCTCATTCTCGTAAACACTCACAAATGATTTTGGAAAATATTTATAGAGGTACTCGACGCTTCCCGGCTCATCGATAAAACTGCTCTCCAGCAGCAGGTTTTTGACAAAGATCTTGGAGTAGGAGAGAAGGGAGGCCAGTAAAGGCCGGACGATCTCACCTTTTTTTGTCAAGACCTCCTGCATATTTTCTTTTTTAGGTATAAAAAAATCACGACGGCTAAAAGTTGCGATATTCTCGCACAACACATCGATAACAGTGTTGAAGTCCTCCGGATAGAGATGACTGAGCGTCTCATCGCGTGAAAGGGCAAGGGATTGGCGGTAATTATTCCACAGCACCATATTGACGACTTGCTGGGTCAGCGCTTGCAGGATATTGCTGCTCTCCTCCTCGTTGATATGTTTCTTCTCTTTCAGGATATTGAGCAGGATCTTCAGGTTGACCTCATGGTCCGAGGTGTCTACACCGGAGGCATTGTCGATACCGTCGATATTGATCTTGCCCCCGTTCAGAGCATACTCGATACGGGCACGTTGGGTGAAACCGAGATTTCCCCCCTCGCAGACGACACTGCATCGCAGTTCGGAAGCATCGACACGAACGCCCTCATTCTGCTTGTCACCGAGGTCGAGATTACTCTCTTCGGTGTGTTTGACATAGGTGCCCACACCCCCGTTGAACAGCAGGTCGACCTTCATACACAGGAGCGCCTTTGCAAGCTGTTCCCCGCTCATCGTACTTTTTTTCGTGTTAAGCATCTTCTGTATCTGCGGGGTCAGCTCTATGGCCTTATTACTGCGTAAAAACACCCCGCCGCCGTCAGAGATCACTGTGCGCTTGTAGCCGCTCCATGAACCGTCTTTCATCTTAAAAAGACGCTTTCTCTCCGCATAGGCCGATAACGGATCAGGGGCAGGATCGATAAAGATCTCTTTATGCGAGATTGCGCCGAGTAATTTAAATGATTTTGACTCTAACATCCCGTTGCCGAAGACATCGCCGCTCATCGAGCCGATCCCCACAACCGTGATGCTCTCTTCTCTGAAGTTGACCCCTTTTTCCAGAAAGAACCGTTCGGTCGAAATGAGGGCCCCTTTGGCGGTGATACCGAGCTCTTTGTGGCCAAAACCTTTTGAACCGCCGCTGGCAAAGGCGTCACCCAGCCAGAAGTTACGCTCGATGGCGATAGCATTGGCAACATCGCTCATTGCTGCAGTTCCCTTATCAGCTGCAACGACAAAGTAAGGGTCCTCTTCGTCATAAGTAAGCATCGCTTTATTGCGTACCACCTCGCCGTTAATGCGATTGTCGACAAGATCCAGCAGGTTGTTGATAAAACTTGAGTAGACCTCGGTAAAAAAGGTATGGGAGATCTCGCTCTGGTCACGATGGATGACAAAACCGCCTTTGGCACCATCGGGAATGATGATGGCGTTTTTCCCTTCCTGGGTGATCATCAGCGATTTGATCTCGGTACGGAAATCCTCATGCCTTTCGCTCCAGCGCAGTCCTCCGCGTGATATCTTGGACATGCGCAGATGGATGCCCGAAAAGTCGTTATGGGCGACAAAGCTCTCTATTTTGGGCTGCATCCCTTTGAGGTTATGGGAAAATGTCGCCGTATCGATCTTAAACGCAATGGCGTCTCTACCCAGAAAGTAGTTGGTCCTCACAATCGATTGGATAAGTGCGAAAGTCAGTTTCAGGATCTTGTCATCGGTGATATTGGGTACTTTTTTGATGTAGTTCTCGATGCTCTCTTCGATCGAACGCATCTGTTTGACCCGTGACGTGATCTGAGGGTTGAACTTGGTATTGAAATAATCCAAAATGAGTTTTGTAATCTCGGAATGAGAGGTGATCGTCTGTAAAAAGCTGCCGAGGTTAACCTCAAGCACAGCCTGGTTCATGTACTCGACCAGCGCTTTTATCAAGGCGAGTTCCCGAAGATTGAGGTTTTGTTCGCAGACCAGTGACAGGAGCGGGGAAACTTTGAAGCTTGCGCCCCTGAGTATCTGTTTGATGACCTCTTCGATGTTCTTTTTTGCGCGCGTCAGCTCTTTAATCTTGACAAGATTGAGATTATAGCGTTTCAGATGAATGGTTTTTTTGTTGTATTCAAAACTAAATGCGACTTCATCGATGATGTTAAAGCCGAAATAGTGCAGGATCGGCATGATCAATGAAAGCGTCAGGGCCTGCTGCGAATAGATGCGGATTGCAGCACTTTGTTCTTTGACAAGAACCTGCACCACGATCTTCTCTTTTTCGATCTGAGTAAAAAAATCTTCTGAAATGTTAATATCATCAGGCGTGAGCAGTTGCGAGCAGATCGTGTTCATCAACTCTTTTTGAGGCAAAATAGCTCCTTTACTGTTTTTTCTGTCAGTTTAAACGATTGTAACACAGGAAGCCTACAAAATGATCTCTTTCTGGGTAATAGAGGGGTCCGGACGTCCGAAGTAGTAACCTTGACCATAGGTCACGCCGATGGCTCTGAGTTTTAAAGCCGTCTCTTTTGTCTCTACAAATTCTGCAACCGTTTCAACGCCCAGAGCGTCGGCATAGCGGACGATGGTTTGGACTGTTTGCAGGTATTTCTCATCGGTTTCGATCCTGGTGATCAGCGATCCGTCGATCTTAAGGGTATCAACGGAGAGTTTGGCCAGATGGGAGAAGTTGGAGTAGCCTGTACCAAAGTCATCGATGGCGATGCTGCATCCGTAGCCTTTGAGAAGGGAGATAAAGTGTTCGACCACATCGATCTCAGAGAGGTTCTCGCTCTCGAGGAGTTCTATCTCAAGACGCGGGGCACTTTTGGGATTATTTTTTAGCAACTCTTCGAGCATCTGCATCAGTTCGCCGTCGAGGAGATCGCGCATGGAGAGATTGATGGAAAAACGGTAGGGCTCAGACTCAAAAGCAGCAAAGACCTGCTCAATCATCATCTTCGTCAGTTCACGGTAAAGGGGTGTCTGTGCCGAAAGTTCCAAAAAGCGGTCCGGTTCGATAACGTCGCCCACACTGTTTATTTGACGTACAAGGGTCTCATATTTGACGATTCTGCCGCTTTGAAGGTCGACAATTGGCTGAAAAAAGGGAACGATCCTCTTCTGATCGATCGCGGACGAGAGCGATTTCAGGGTATTGATATTGTTTTGGATCTGTTCTTTGAGCCCGAACTCTTCAGCGAAGACCACGATCGGTTCCGATGCGTTCTTTTTATGGTGTTTCAGTACCATATCGGCATTCTCCAGCAGCGGCTCCTTGCGGTTGATCGCAATATTGACCGTGACGTCGAATTCGATCTCATTATCGATAAAGAGATGGTTCTTGATCGCCTGAATCACGGCTTCGGAAAAAAGATAGGCCTTCTCCCCGCTGATCCCCTCAAGCAAAACAGCGAAATCATCGCTGCCTAAACGGTAGTAGCCGGGAGCAAAGTTATCAAAGAGAGGCAGTTTGATGAGTTGTGACACGGTACGCAGAATATAATCACCTATTTCCGAGCCGTAGAGATCGTTGATATGTTTGAAGCCGTTGATATTGATAAGCAGCAGTGTCGGCTGTTTGTAGCTTTTCATGGCGAGGGTCCGGTTGAAGCTGTTCCTGTTCAAAAGGCCGGTCAAGATGTCGAAGTTAGCGAGATACTCGAGCTCTTTTTGCAGACTTTTAAGCCGGATGTTCTCGCGTTGCGAACGCAGCAGCAGGCTGATGATGGAAACCAGGGCGGTGATGATAAGGGCCAGGAGAAGAACGGCCAGTCTGTCGATTATAACAAAGTCATCCTGGGCGATCTGGTTAAAGGTGTTGCGCAGGTTTAAAAGCGATGTGTCGATCTCTTTGTCCTGCAGTTTGGTAATGACGGTGATAAAGTCGGGAAAATTGGCCTGGATATATCTGATGTGCAGCGTCAGGGTTTCGATAAAGAGTTTTTGCTCGTTACTGCTCGTTTTGAAATTTTGAATGTTTTTCAGGTGCTGTTCGATGGAGCTGAGTTGCCTCTCTTCGAGCAGACGGCGCATATCGGAAAGTTCCGAGATGATGGCGTGGATATCATTGTGGATGCTGGCTTTTTCCCCGAAGATGAGGTGGGAAGCCGAGCTGTAGTTGAGCAGAAAGACAAAAGAGTTTTTAATACCGGCATTGAGCATCAGATAGTGGTCAACGGCATAGGTGTATTCCAGGATCTGGCTTCCGAGATCGATGAGCGGATAGTCAAGAGTGAGGTATTGCTCTTTACTGAAGAGCGGTGCATTATAGAGTTCGCCGTAGGCATCATTGATACTGCGTACCCCTTGTGCGATGTCATCCTGGTTGTTGTAGCCGTAAAGAGCACTTTTTAAAATGTCCAAGGAGAGTGTATGGTAATCGCTTTGGAACGTGTGAAAGGCATTGATGACCGTCTTGTACTGCTGCGCATATTCACGCTGGTGCAGATAGTAATAGGTAGTCAGAAATACTGAGGCGACTCCCATGATAAAGGCAAGGGCAATGGGGAGATTCGGTCTCACGGCATATCCAGTATCTTCGGTCTGTCGCCTTCAAGGCTTTTTAAAAAAATGACAAGCAGATCACGGTCTTCTTTAGAGATGGTGATGCCCAGATTGTAACGCGCCATGGCCGTAATAGCCTCTTCCAGTGTTGCCGCGCTGGCATCATGAAAATAGGGGGACGTAAGGGTGATATTGCGCAGGGTCGGTACCTTAAAGACATTTTTATGCAGCGCACTTTTTGTCAGGGAAAAACGGTCCTTATATTTCGGGTCGTAAGCGTAGTCTCTGAAAAGGCCCATCTTCTGAAAGGCGTTCGCACCGATGTTGATGCCGTTATGGCAGGTGACACAGCCCAGCGTCTTGAACTTTTCATACCCCTTCTGCTCTTCAGCGGTTAGTTCGATCTCACCGCGCAGATAACGGTCAAAGCGGCTGTTCGGCGTAACAAGGGCTTTTTCAAATTCGACAAGGGCATCCGTCACGTCGTCAATGGTGATCCGCTTGAAACCGTAGACTTTCTGGAAGGCGGCAAGATAGAGAGGACTCTGGTTAAGACGTGTCTCGATCTGCTGCGGGGTCATGTCCATTTCGGCATGATCATAAAGCGGACCGTTGAGCTGCGCTCTTAGCGTGCCTGCTCTGCCGTTCCAAAACTGCCTGAAATTGTAGCGGGCGTTGTAGACAGAGGGAGACTGGATACCCCCTTTCCGGTTATGGACACCGAAAGAAACGGCATTCGGATCGGCGCCCCCGTGATCGAAACTGTGGCAGCTGAGACAGGAGATACTCCGGTCCGAAGAGAGGATCGGATCAAAAAAGAGCTTGCGTCCGAGCTTGGCTTTGGCAAGATCGACATCCTCAAGCTTGGTCGGCAGAGGGGCGATCGGCTCAAGTGCGGAAAGGAGCGTCGCTAATAAAAAAAAGAGCAGAAGTTGTTTGATCATTTTTATATATTAGCATTAAAAATACACATCAGTATTAAAAACCTTTTGAGAGGTGCCAAAACTTTCGCAGGCCGGCTTCTGCCTTGCTGTCTATCTCATACGAGATATAGGTGAGATATTTTTTGATATCTTTGGTTGCGATACCGCTGCGCTGCGAGGCTTCATGCAGCAGATACTGCGGGATCTTCCGCCGGTCTTTTTTAAATGCTTTTGACACTTTTTTGACCTCGGAAGCGTGCCGATGGTAACAGAGCACGGCAAAGACAAAGGGAAGGTGATAGCGCTGGTTCCAGGCGGCGGCAAGATCGATCGCGTTCTCGTCGCCGCTGAGGTAGTGGCGAAGGGCTTTGTCGCCGATGAGCACTTTACCCTGGAGCCCGAGTACTTTGGCCAGGACGTTGGAGGTGGCACTTGCTTCGTCCAGAGTGTCTCTGTCGGAAACTAAAAGCAGCACGCTGAGGACCTCTTTTTTTGCGATGATACCCAGATCGACATGGTGTTCGCGCCTGGCTTTTATGCTGGAGATGAAAGCGGCATCAACTCGCCGGGCAGCATAATCCGCGTTGATCTTTGAAGGCACCCCTTTTTTGTATCGGAAACTCATCGCCTGGCTGCTGGAGCGGATGTAGCGTTTCATAAAGAGGTGAAAAGGAAGCAGGTTCAAATATTCTATTTTGCCAAAGAGCACGCAACCCCTTTTTTGTCGCTATTATAACGTATTGAAAGTTCCAGCTTCGGCACACCTTGCACAAAACAAGGGTACCGCTCGCGAAGCGATGTTTCTCTGAAAAGTTTAGCGCTCGACGCACAGCAGTGCGCTGTCGGCTAAACGTTTTGCACAATCTGCACCAAAACAAGGGTACCGCTCGCGAAGCGATGTTTCCTCGAAATCTGAAACTTTTGCAGGTTTACTTAAGATGAGCTTCGCCATCTTTCTATAATCGAATCACGAATCACGAATCACGAATCACGAATCACGAATCACGAATCACGAATCACGAATCACGAATCACGAATCACGAATCACGAATCACGAATCACGAATCACGAATCACGAATCACGAATCACGAATCACGAATCACGAATCACAGCTATGCTATAATCACACTGACAAATAAAGGGATAACGAAGGCCCTTTGAGGAATAAAAATGATACGTGTAGAATTTTTGGGGCCGATTCAAAAAGAGGCCCTGGTGATCGAAGCTTCATCGCTTCGTGATGTAGCGGCCGCCCTTCAGAATGATGAAGAGGTAAAAGATTGGCTCGACAGCTGTGCAGTAGCGGTCAACGACACGCTGGTCAAAAGCCTCGATACGGTGTTGAAGTCAGGTGATAAAGTCTCACTTCTGCCCCCGGTCTGCGGGGGCTGATATGCTGGAACTTTATGACGGTCCTGTTCCGGTAGAGGAGATCCTTGTGCGTTGGTACCGGGAAGAAAGCGGCAGCAATTACGGCGCCTATATCCCATTTATCGGAACGATCCGTGATGAAGAGGGTATCTCCGGTCTGAGTTTCGATATCTATGAGCCTATTTTGGAATCATGGTTTGAAGGCTGGCAGGCCAAAGCAAAAGAGGCCGGCGCTGTTTTGAAGATGGCCCATTCGCGCGGCGATGTGCCGCTGCACACCTCCTCTTATGTCGCTGCCGTCTTTTCGCCGAAACGCAAGGTGGCGCTCAAGATGATCAACGATTTTGTCGAGGATTTTAAGGCAAGTGCCCCGATCTGGAAATATGATCTGAAAGAGGGCAAACGTATCTATGCGGCTGATCGATCTACACCGATCAGCGGCTCCGGCATTTTGGGAGCATAGCGGTGGGTCTGTTGAATTATGAAAAATCACAAGCGCTTTTATCGGCGCTCAATGTCGGAAGTGTCCGCAGCGAGAAGCTCTTTTTAAATGCCTCGCTGGGCCGCTATCTTGCGGAAGACCTGATCGCTTTTGAGAACTCTCCGACGCTGCCGACATCGGCAATGGACGGCTACGCGGTACGGCACAGCGATCTCGCTTCAGGCCGCATCAGGATCTTGGGCGATAATCCGGCGGGAAGCGACGAACAGCGCGAAGTGAAGAGCGGCATCTGTATCAAGACTTTTACAGGTTCTGTTATGCCTCGCGGTGCCGACACGCTGATCCCTATCGAAAATGTTACCGTAGAGGGTGATACGATCATCATCAACGAAGAGGTTCCCTGCGGGTTCAGCGTCCGTCCTATCGGCGAGAGCTACGCTGCCGGCGACGTGCTGATCAGAAAAGGGACCAAGATCGGTTTTGCAGAGATCGGTGTGATGGCTGGGCTCAACACGGCAGTTGTACCGGTTGCGCTGAAGCCGCGTGTTGCGACGCTCGCTACCGGAAGCGAGATCCTTGAGATCGGTCAGCTGCAGGAAAATGCTGCGCAGATCAGAAGTTCGAACCATCATACGATCGAAGCGATCGCTATGATGGCGGGAGCTGAGGTTGTCCAGATGGGGGTGGTCAAAGATGACAGATCTTCCATAACGGCTGCCTTTGAAAATGCTCTGGCTTCAGCCGATCTCGTGGTCAGTACCGGGGGCGTCAGTGTCGGAGACTACGATTTTGTGAAGGATGTGGTCCCGGCCCTTGGCGCCGAGGTTGTCTTTCAGGGTGTGAATATCAAACCGGGCCAGCACATCCTGGTGGCCCAGCGCGGCACAAAATTCATCATCGCACTGCCGGGCTTTGCCTACTCTTCGACAGTGACCTTCCTGCTTTATGCCGTTCCGCTCATAAAGAAATTCCTGGGTGCCGAGAAAGGTTTTGAGCTTGTCGAAGCGATCTTGTCGGAACCGTTCAACAAGCGTTCGAAAAAGAGCGAGTTTACTGCCTGTAATCTTTGCTTCAAAGACGGGACATACCATGTTGATTTTGAAGGCAAGAAATCCGGAACTTCGGCGATTTTGACCAATATGCTGGGCAATGCCGCGCTTATTGCAAGCGGTGAAGATGACGGGCCGTTAAAAGCCGGAGAGCGGGTTCAGGTCATCAAGCTCGAACAGTTTTAGAGTTCAACAACACTGCAGCAGTCGCGCCCGCTGCTTTTACACTGATAAAGGGCGTTGTCGGCTGCCGAAAACTGGTAATCCAGAAAGTGGCAGACCAGAAGCGGCTGTGATATGACGGCGCCGATCGAGACACTGAGGTAAGAGGCCGCTGTACTCGTTTTGTGCTCTATACCTGCTGCACGGATATTTTCCATAATGGCATCGAGTCTCCCTTTTATCGCCTCGTTCGAGCGGCCTAAGATGATGCCGCCGAACTCTTCCCCGCCTAACCGAAATACTATATCATTGTCCCGGCGCAGCGTGGTTCTCAAAATATCGGCAATGCTTTTGAGTGCCTTGTCTCCCTGCTGATGCCCGTATGTATCGTTATACTGTTTGAAATAGTCCACGTCCAGTAGAAAAAAACAGAAACAGGTATCACTTCTTGAGGCACTGTCTATCTTCTGGGGAAAGACCTCCTGGAGTTTACGGCGGTTATAGAGATCGGTCAGATGGTCTTTGTTGGAGAGTTCCCACAGCTTCCGGGCCGTGCGGCGCTCTTTTGCCCGCATATGGTTGAGGGTCCTGAAGGCCCTCTCCCGGCTGTATTCTCCAAGCGACAAGACAAACACGGCACCGACCGAGGCAATGCTGAATCGCAGGAAGGCCTGCAGTGTCCATGCCCCGTTTTCCCAAACGCCGATGCCTGAATAGGCAAATGGAAACAGGATGCTGTAGTAGAGCAGCGAGATCACCAGCCCAAAACGTACGCCCATCAGCAAGATGGCAAATGCCGGGAAAAAGATGCTCCAGATAAGACCGAACTCTCTGTTCTGATTGATGATGCTAAAGGCTAGCAGGAAAAAGAAAAGGAATAGGGTGGTGTAACTGACGATCTGTTTGAGGTTTTTGTGTTTTAAGAGATTGATCAGCAGTATAGACCCGGCAAATGCCCCGACAATATCGGCGATGATCATTGTAACATCATGCGGAAACAGATATTCGCGAAGTGCAAAAAGCAAAGTCATCAGGGTAAAGGAACTTAAGAGAAAGAGCAATAGTGAGTACTGAAATACCGAGAAAGATCTGGCATTGTAAAGTGTATGTCTTTGACTTATAAGTGAAAGAAATCTTCTTGTCATACCGTCTCAATTTATTTTGGATGACTGATTCTATCGAAAATAATAATAAAAAACAAATTGAAACTGAAACAGCCGCGCGCTCTTCTTAAAAAAGTTCCATTCTGCTATCAAATCCAATTCAAAAAAGTAATGAACCTGCAAAAGTCAGTTTCTGTCACAGATTCAACCTTTCTTCTCTGTCGCGCCAGGGAAGAAATCTAGAGAAAGAAGAGATGCGCTTTATACTTCTGTGTGCACCAACCGTCTTTCTAAAGCTTTTAAGGATAGATGACATCTCTTGACATTTGCTGCGTCCTGGTACAGTGAATGAAACCGGAGGGGCTTCGTGACTCCAAATATCGGATACATTTGAAAGTGACTAAACCCGCCTTTGTCCTTTTCTTTTTTCGTTAGGTGAGAACCGTTAAGTAAAAGCCAACTGCTTGGCTTTTATAGGTTCGGAACCAGAGTCGATGTACGCAGTACCGACGTAGGCTTTGGACAAGCAAACGAAAAAAGTAACATCCTACTATCAAATCTAATTCAAAAAAGTCGTGAACTTGCAACAACGTTCAACTATTGTCGCAGATTCAACCTTTCTTCTCTGTCGCGCCAGCGAAGAAATCTTGAGGGAAAGAAGAGAGGCGCTTTATACTTCTGTACGTATCAACATTCCGGCTAAAGATGAGACTTATTCAAAAGCAGTGCGTTAATTGAAGCAGTTCGTATTTTCTACATCAGAACTGTGATTCCGGCAGCGGTGACGATTGATCTGGATAAAAAAGGCTGACGCTTTTAGGAAGCATGAGATCTTTTGACAATGGCTGCGTCCTGGTACAGTGAATGAGACAGGAGGGGTTTCGTGACTCCAAATATCGGATACTTTTTAAAGTGACTAAACCCGCCTTTGCACTTTCTTTTTTTCGTTAGTTTCTTTCTTTGTGGACAACGCAAACGAAAAAAAGTAACATCCTCCTATCAAATCTAATTTAAACAAAATCATAAACTTGTAAAACGTTCAAATTGTCACAGATTCAACCTTTCTTCTCTGTCGCGCCAGCGAAGAAATCTTGAGGGAAAGAAGAGAGGCGCTCTGTTTCTTCTGTGCGTATCGGTTTGCCTGCTAAAGTTGACACCTTTTCTAAAGTAGTAAAGCAGTATATGTTTTATGCGCCGGAACATTGATTCCGGCAGGAGCAGTTATTTACTGATCTTGGCGAGCAGCTCCGCCTCGTCAATATCGTCACTGCGGTATTTTACGACAACAAGGTTTTCCGTCTCATTGATATACCATTCGGCGATTGCGTCATGTTCAAGCGTTTCGAGTTTCGCCATATCGATCTCGCCGATATGTTTGAAGAGATGTTTGTGCTTTGGCGGGTTTGAGAGTCTGAACGCAGTCCAGATCAGCCATAGTGCTCCGACGATACCCAGGATCATCCCCATGGTTTGGCGATCGGAGATACCAAGCATCAGACCGGCAAAGGTACCGCCCAAAAAGGTCATAAAGTATGAGATGGAATTGGAAATGCCGAGTGCGGCCCCTTTCTGGTGTACTTTTGCATATTTGGAAATAAGTGACTGTACCAGCGGTTCCATCATATTAAAGCCGATAAAGAAACTGACGACACCGACGATGAAAAGAAACGGTGTTGTCGCATAGCCCATCAATACAAAAGCAGCAATGAACAGTACAATAGAGACCAAAAAGATCTGTTTTGCCTTGTTGTGCTTCTCGCCGAATACGGCTGCCGGCCCCATAGCGATCAGCCCAAAGACCATTGCCGGAAGATAGACCATCCACAACTCCGATTTTTCCCAGGCGAAACCGCCTTCGGCAAGAGGATTGGTCATGATGATCGGTATGAGAACAAAGGCGATTGTCATCAGCCCTTTTTGCATTCCGTTGATGATGATCATGCCAAGAAGGTTCGGATCTTTGAGAATATCGGAGGTCTTGGTGGTGTTATGGTAGATATGACGGATACGCGGCGGTGTCGGTACTTTGGTGAAAAGCAGCAGCATTGCCAGACCCGCAAGTCCGGCGGTTATCCAGAATAGAAAATCAACTCCGAAAGCAGCACCGAGAACCGGACCGAGCCCCATTGCCAAAGCAAAAGAGATGGCGATCGTGCCGCCCATCATCGCCATGGCCTTGCCGCGCACCTCTTCCGGGACAAGGTCGGAGATCATTGCGGTGACGACCGCACCGATCGCACCGGCACCTTGCAGAAAGCGGCCGGCCATAAGCATATAGATATCGGTGCTCAGTGCTGCGATGACAGAACCGATCAGAAAGATCACAAGCCCGACAAAGATGGTCGGTTTGCGCCCTATCTTGTCACTGATGGTGCCGAAGGGCACTTGAAACAGCGCCTGGGTAAGGGCATAGCCGCCGACAATGACGCCGACCAGAAGCGGTGTTGCCCCCTGCATGCCCATTGCATAGACCGAGAGAACGGGAAGGACAAGGAAAAGTCCAAGGAAGCGCAGCGATAAAATAGCGGAGAGAGGCATGATGGTTTTGAACATAGAGAGACCTTAAGATGGTATTGGCAATTTCGGGACAACTGCGTTAAAATGCGCATTATAATACAGATGCTGTTTTTTTTGTCTCAAAGAATAAGGCAGTGTCTTGACTTAAAAGTTGTATAAGGAATCATAGATGCGAATTGTCCTAGCCACCTCAAACAGTGGGAAAGTACGTGAGATCAAGGCGATGTGTGAAGATTTTGAGGTTGTTCCCTATACCGACCTTATGGATGCTTTTGAGATTGTCGAGGACGCCCCGACCTTTAAAGGAAACGCGCTGCTCAAAGCCAAGGCCGTATACGAGGCTCTGGGGGATGCGGATGCAATCGTTCTTTCTGATGACAGCGGCATATCGGTCGATGCCCTGGATGGTGCTCCGGGTATCTACAGTGCCCGTTACGGGGGTGAAACGGCAAGTGATAAAGAGAATCTTCAAAAGCTGATGAACGAGGTAAAGGCCAGGGGGCTTGAAAGCTCGCCGGCACACTATACGGCAGCTATCGCTATTGTGACAAAAGAGGGAGAGCAGGTGGTCCATGGCTGGATGTACGGGGATGTTATCACAACACCGCGTGGCGAAAACGGCTTCGGCTATGATCCCTGTTTCATCCCGGAAGGCTATGGACAGACCCTGGGAGAGCTTGATGAGAGTGTCAAAAAAAGGCTCTCTCACCGCTCAAAGGCGCTGAGTTTGGCGAAACTGGTCCTGGGCACTATCAAAAAAGGGCGCGAGCACTAGTATTTTAAAGCTTGCGTAGATTATAATCAGGCCAAGGCAGCAGCTCTTTACGATTTCGATCGTAGTTCAGGCCCATTTTGGTAGAGCGTTTCGCCTACTTTTTGAGATGGTCCTACTGAAACTCGTGCTGCCTTTTCAAAGAGCCTATCGAATGAACAAACAATATAAAATAATCAAACTCCCTAAAGGCGGCGGAAAGTTTAGAACGCTTTATGCCCCGAACAAAGCCTACAAAAACAGACTTTCATCCTTCATTCTGGACCTGCAGCAAAAAATTCATAATGCCGAGACAGAAGGCATAATCCACGGATTCATGCGCGGGCGCGGGCCTGTCAGCAATGCGTTGAAACATATAGGTTACCGTTATACCCTCTCGCTTGACCTGGAAGATTTCTTTGACAGTGTCAAAGCGGCTATGGTCAGGGAGTACCTCAGTGAAGAGGAACTAGATCTCTGTTTTATCGACGGGGCAGCCAGGCAGGGATTGCCGACAAGCCCTGTTATTGCCAATCTTGCTTTTTTAAAACTTGACGTTGCCATCAAAAGTACTATTTTTGATGAGGGTATGCACGTTGTCTATACCCGCTACGCCGATGATCTTATCTTCTCTTTTAACGATGAATCATTTGCACCGAGGATCGAATCGGAGGTAGAGAAGATCATCACGAAGGCGGGATTCCGGCTAAACCGTAAAAAAAGAAAACTGCAGTGTGCCGCAAACGGCCGCCGGATGATCACGGGCATCGGAGTCGATGAACGTGATATTTATCCGAGCCGCAAGATAAAACGCCGAATCCGTGCGGCGATTCATCAGGAAAACAGAGCACAGGCCTTTGGCCTGCTCTCCTGGGCCGAGTGCAAAAGACCAAGCGCTTTTTATACCGACAAAGACCTGCTTAATAAAAATATCTTTGAAGAGATGGCATTGGATATCTCCAATGACTTTTATCTCTCCGGGCTCCCCTCTTTTGACGCCTATGTGCATGCCGTTGAAGAGAACTTTGACGCTTCTTCTCTCACACAAGAACGGGACAGAGCAAAATGGGAAGTCCAAAAGGCGGCTTTTTTAGCACAGAGGAAAAAGTTTTATCAGGAAGAGAAAAATCGTATTCAGAAAGAGCGCTTGGAGAGACGTTCAAAGATAGAGAGCCGGTTTGCAGCTGAAAAAGAGGCAAGAGAACAGGAGAAGAGCCCTCAGAGCAAAACAGGATCCAAAGCGTCTCAGACCGAAAACAGTGCCGCTGAAGATGGGACAAAAGCAAAAGAGCTGGTCGTTGATTTTGATGCCTTAAAAGAGATCTCTCAAGAGCATATCGAGAGTTATCAAAAAGAGAGCATGGCGCGTCGGAATTTCAAAGAAGAGACCCGACAGGCCAAAGAGGAGCAAGATGAAAAAAAGAGAGTACTCAGCAAACGTCTTTTGGCAGGCATCCTGCCGCTCCTGCTTCTTATAGGTGCGATAAGCTATTATTTTTCAGCGACCAGGATAGAGGTCAAAGAGACCTATCAGCTTTATATCGAAACAGTGCCGTTCGGGGCTAAAATACAGATCCTGAACATAAAACCCAAATATGAGATGGGAATAGAGCTGAAACCGGACAACTATCAGATACGCATCAGTAAAAAAGGATACGTGACCCAAACGTTCTGGATCAAGATGGAACACGAAAACAAGTTCATCAAGCGTGAACTTAAAAAGATAAAAAAACGCAAGGTCTATTAGCAGGGTTCCTGTTTTCTGGCGCTCATCAAGAAGATAAGGTGCTCTTTTTCATTCTCTTTTTGAACGCTTTCTACTGTTCTGTGTTCAATGCAGTCTTTACGATGATTGAAGCCATCTCCTGTCTCTGCTGAAAACTGTCCCGCTCTTTTGAAACCTTGTCAAATCTTGACATTTCCTCACCTCCGTTTATTTAAGATCCAGCCTGGAATGCAACACGACAGAATAGATCGGAACGGCATGTTTTGACGTTAAAAATACATCATAAGATTTATTTAACCGTCATTTATGTATAGTTCTTAAAATTGAACAAAGGCACGATTATGATAAAAAAAATATGGTTCGGTACGTTGTTGCTTTCGATGATGGCCGGTAATGTGTCGGCTTATGATGCGAACAAAGCAGAGGGGTTTAATGCATTCTATTCCCATATGACGCAAAAAGCCTGTGCTGACTCCAAGCTGGCGATCGACAGCGATGAGGTGATGCAGATGACGCGCAAAGAGAAAAAATTCACTTTCCTTGATATCCGCACTGAAGGGGAGATGGCGGTTTTGGGTCTAAAGACGCCAAACACTCTGGCGATCCCCTTGCAGCATCTTTTTGAAAAAGAGAGCCTTGCGAAGTTGCCGACCGATGAGCTGATCGTCGTGGTCTGCCACTCCGGTACACGTGCGACAATGGCGGTGGCCAGTCTCAAGATGCTAGGATTTAAAAACACGCGTGTGATGAAAGGCGGCATAGTAGCCCTGGCCCAGGGCGATACGCCTAAAAATGCCCCTCTAAAATAGGGCTTTTATATTATAGTGATAACAAAAAGGGGTGAAGATGCTTGTCGATTACAATGAAAAAACGCTGCTGCAACGGTATCAGTTTATGTCTCAAAGCATCATTCCGAGGCCGATCGCATGGGTCGTAACGGAGTATGAAGGGGTGGTCAATATTGCGCCGTTCAGCTATTTTATGGGACTCTCTTCAGAACCGGCGACGATGATGCTGTCGGTGGGCCACAAGAGTGACGGCACTCAGAAAGATACACTCAGAAATTTGCGTGAGAGCAAAAAGTGCACCATCTGCATGGTGGACGGCAAACTGCTGGAGAAGATGCATTTCAGTTCAAAAGAGCTGGATGCCTCTGTCAGCGAGGCAGAGACATTCAGCATTCCGCTGGCACGGCCGTATGGGGATTTTCCGCCGATGGTCGAGGGGACGCCGACCGCTTTTTTCTGCGAGTTTTACCAGGAGATCGACCTTAAAGGCTCAAAGACCATACCGCTGGTTGTCGAGATCAGGCACCAGTTTATCGATGATGCGTGCATCAGTGACCGCGAAAGGATGCAGATCAGCTATGATCCTGTGGCCCGCGTCGGTAGATCCTATGCGATGCTCAGCGAAGAGATCGCGCCGCCCAAGATGCCCTGATGCAAAATCTTTTCAGGACTTTTATTGCGCTGAATCTACTGCTGTTCCTTTTGACAGGCTGTGCGCAGGAGAAGAAAAAACGCAAAGAACTTGACGGCAAAACGCTGATGGAGAGCAGATGCGCAGCCTGCCACAACCTTGATATTCCGCCTGAAACCTTTCCTGAAGAAAAAGCACCGCCGATGATGGCGGTTGCTTTTCACATCTACGACTTTATCGATGTCAGCACACCCGCAGAGAAGATCCCCGCGTCGATCGCTTTTGTAAAGGATTATGTCTTCAACCCCTCTATCGAGAAGTCGTTCTGTGACAAGAAAAGCCTGGATGATTATGGTCTGATGCCTTCGCTAAAAGGGAAGCTGACCGAAGAGGAGCTTGGGGCTGTCGCCGTCTATATGTTTGAGTATTACAATCAGAAGAACTTTCTGCGGGTGATGAAAGAGCGGCAGATCCTGCGCGATATGGACCCGGGCGAACGTGTGGCACGCAAGTACGGCTGCATCAGTTGCCATGGCATAACACAGAAGAAGATGGGTCCCGCTTTGCGAGCTATTGCCAGGCGCTATGTTGATGACGAAAAGCAGATCAGCAGAAGTATCCTTGCAGGCTCGCAAGACAGATGGAAAGAGGCCAGTCATGCAAGGATGCCTTCGTTTAAAACCCTGAGCGAAGCAGAGCTTGAAGGCGTAACAAAATGGATATTGGAGCAAAAATAGTGTCAAAATCAGTATTTTTCTTAATTATATTGCTGCTTTCATCGGCATTGACGGCCGATGTCAACAAAGGCAAGCGCTACTATATGAAGGATTTCAAGCAGAAATTCAAGATGAACGGTCTTCAGTTTACACAGCTGCATACCGCTCAGGAGTGGAGAGCGCTTTTTGAGGAGGAGGGCAAAGGGTTTGTTTCCGAGTTCTCCCGAAAGTACCCCGAGCAAAAAGCCTTTCTGGGTGATCCAAAACTTTGGAAAAAGCTGCAGCATATTAGAGATTTCGCGATTGAATATGCTAAAGATTCAGGGAATATCCCTACGTGCGGGGCAGAAGAGGTACCATCTGAAACGATAGAACTTGAGAGGAAAGAGAGTTCGAGCGAAAGCTTGTTTTAGACCGGGGAAGGCAGGCCCTTTGTCTGAACGAGTTTTTAGATTAACACTTATGTAACAATAATTGCTTATGATTATTATAATTATATAGCTTGAGGAGAATTGATGGAATCTGCAGATCTTTGGACCATATTTATTGTAGCGTTGTTGGGCTCGGTAGGCCACTGTATCGGTATGTGCGGCGGTTTTGTCGTCGCATACTCCACGGCCAAGATCGATCCGGAACGTACGAAGTTTTTTCAGAGTTCGGCGCATATGCTCTATTCGAGCGGTCGTATCGTCTCCTATATGTTTATCGGTGCCATTTTCGGTTACCTGGGTTCAGCGATCAACTTCTCTCTGGGGGCCAAAGGTATTTTGTTTATTGTGATCGGCCTGTTGATGGTGCTTATCGCCTTTTCTCTCAGCGGAAAGATCAGGTTTCTGACGGTGATAGAGCACTCTATTGTACAGACGCCGCTCTTCAAAAAACTGTTTCAATCGGTCATCAGATCAAAATCGCTGCCGAGTTTTTTCTATATGGGCGTCTTAAACGGTCTGATCCCCTGTGGTCTGGTCTACTTTTTTGCAACGGCTGCGATCGCTTCGGGATCGGCACTGATGGGGGCCGTGGTGATGGCTGTCTTCGGCCTGGCAACCGTTCCTGCTCTTTTCATTCTGGGAATGGTGAGCACGATGATATCGCAGATGACATGGCGAAAACATGTTATGACCGTAGCGGCAGTACTGATAGCACTGTACGGCATTTACACAGGCTTTAAAGGTTATATGATGATTTCACATCCTGAAATGATCAAAGAGAAGATGATGGATATGAAGCAAGAGTTGAACAACAAAATAGAAAAGACGAAAGAGAACCGTTAATGGCCTTGTTTTGCATTTCGTTCCTGGTATAAACGATGCAAATAAAAGAGAAAAGCTAAAAATAATATGAAGATATAGTATTTATAAGCTTTCGGAAAGAGAAGAGTGTTTATAATTATTACAAGCATTTGTCAGAGTATCTGTTTCAAATGTGAAACGTATAATCTTTTCCTTCCATCTTAGCTTGTGGGTATGTCGCTATGTCGTCCTACGTTTAAAACGGCCGGCAGCATACCTCGCACTCAGACGATTAGTTCTCACTTAAATAAATAGCTTTAATGTCGCAGATAACTGCAGGATAAACAAATTGTCTGCTACACTCAGTAATACTAACTGACTAAAGGATTAGCGATGGCAAAACGGTATATCTGTATTATTTGTGAGTGGATCTATGACCCCGAAGTGGGAGACCCCGACGGGGGGATCGCACCGGGAACCGCCTTTGAGGATATTCCGGACGACTGGGTCTGTCCGGATTGCGGAGCCAGTAAAGAGCAGTTTGAAGAGCTGGAACAGTATAAGTAGAAATTGAAAAGAGCTCTATTTATGCATGGTAGAGTAACAGTAAGATACCAAAGACAATACGGTAGATACCGAAACTGACAAAGGTAAAACGCTGTAAAAAGACCAGAAAAAGTTTAATGGTGATGTATGCGACAATAAAAGCAGTGACAAAGCCTGCGATAAAGGCACTCCAGTTGGCATCGGCGAACTCACTGTAATGTTTGAGAAGGTCATAACCGCTTACTGCGCCCATGACAGGAATCGCAAGCAAAAATGAGAACTCTGCACTTGTTTTACGGTTCATCTTAAGCAGAAGCCCGCCGATGATTGTCGCACCGGCGCGGCTTGTACCGGGTATGAGTGAAAAGATCTGCGCGATACCGACCAAAAATGCCTGTCTGTAGGTGACATTTTCAACCTCTACGGTATGACTCTCTTCTTCTTTGTAGAACTTTTCGACAATCAAAAAGACAATACCGCCGACAATGAACATGATCGCGACCACTTCGACGGAGAAGAGGGCTTTGATCTGGTCTTTGAAGATAAAACCAACAATGGCAAGTGGTAAAAAGGCAACGAAAAGTTTTTGCCAGAGGACGATCTTGGAGAATGTCAGTTTATCGCGATAGACCAGCATCACTGCCAAAATGGCAGCGAACTGGATGATCACTTCATAGGCTTTGGTCAAGCTGTCCTGAGAGACACCGAGATAGCTGCTGGCAACGATCATATGACCGGTTGAGGAGATGGGTAAAAACTCGGTGAAACCTTCGATTATACCGATGATGATGGCTTGAAAAATATCCAAATTGTATTCCTGTTATCTGGGGATGGAAGCAATGCCTTTTAAAAATCAAGGGGTTGCTTTTTTGATCCTGCCATTGTAGCATTTCGGTGCTAAATCGATAAGCATTCTTGTGGCTGTGTATTTACTGCGGGGCAGCATACTTTTTCATTTGCGGCTAAAGGGTAATTGGCTATAATACGCGGTTTGAAAAAATGTAAGGCATAAACATCATTTAAGAACCTCCGTTTCAGGGCTTTTAGATGATGTTTAGCAAAGGAAAATAGATATGTTGCTTTTTACTCCAGGACCGACCCCCGTACCGGAATTTGTCCGTGTAGCAATGGCAGAAGAGACGCTTCATCACCGTACACCGGAATTTGAAGCGATCTTTGCCGATACCCGTAAGCTGCTTTTTAAACTGTTCAAGACGGATGAGGTTGTCATGCTTGCCTCTTCGGGTACAGGCGCGATGGAAGCTGCCGTGATCAACCTCTGCTCGGACACGCTGCTTAATATCAACTCCGGAAAGTTCGGTGAGCGTTTTGGCAAGATCGCTGTGGCAAACGGGCTCAAAAATGTCGAGATCAAAAACGACTGGAATACGCCTGCTTCTGTCGAAGAGGTGGTCAAAGCACTTAAAGCAAATCCGCAGATCGATGCCTTGGCCATTCAGATATCCGAATCGGCCGGCGGTCTTCGTCACAATGTCGAGGCGATTGCCGCGGCAGCCAAAGAGATCAACCCGAATATTATGGTGATCGCCGACGGTATTACGGCAGTGGGGGTCGAGCCTATCGATGTCACCAATATCGACTGTCTGATCGCAGGGAGCCAGAAAGCGTTGATGCTTCCTCCCGGGTTGGCGATCCTTGGTCTCAGTAAAGCGGCAATAGCGAAGATCGGCAGCGGTAAAGGGTACTATTTCAACCTGGCGACTGAAATAAAGAATCAGGCTAAGAACACAACCGCCTGGACAGCTGCCACGACACTGATCATCGGTCTGCGCGCCGTCCTTCAGCATGTCGAGGATAACGGCGGGTTCGAGAGACTTTACAGCGATACGGAACGTCGTGCCAATGCGGTCCGTTATGCATTGGAAGCGATCGGACTGCACTCCTATCCGAAAGCGCCTGCACGTTCGATGACAACCATCGATGATGCTAATGCTTCCGAGATACGCAGCCTGCTTAAAAAAGATTATGGCGTCAATGTCGCAGGCGGTCAGGATGATCTTACGGGCAAGATCTTCAGGATCAACCAGATGGGACTGATCGAGCCGTACGAGATCGTCTGGGTCGTCAATGCCGTTGAACTTGCCTTGCAGAAACTGGGACGCCGGGATTATGACGGTACGGCCAGCCGGGTCTTTACCGAGAACTATTTTCTTGCCGAAGCAGACGTAAAATGATATTTGAACACGAGATCCCGGAGGGTTCAAAACTCTATTTCGGTGATTCGGCAAAACGCAAACGTTTCATCGAACAGGTCGCAAGCGAAGTGCTCTACAAAGAGGGCTTTGAAGAGATCGTAACACCGCTTTTTTCATACCATCAGCACGACTCCATCTCAGATGCCAAAGAGCTCATCCGTATCAACGACACAGAGAACAACAAGATGAGCCTGCGTGCGGATTCGACGATCGATGTGGTGCGTATCATCACCAAGCGTCTCGGACGAAACACGACGCACAGCAAATGGTTCTATATCCAGCCGATCTACCGCTACCCTTCATCCGAGAAAAACCAGGTCGGCGCCGAGATCATCGGCGAGAGCGATCTAAGCGCAGTGTTGAATCAGTCTATGGAGATTTTTAACCGCCTTGACGTTGAACCTCTGCTGCAGATCTCCAATATTGCTATCCCGAAGAAACTCTCGAAACTCTTGAACATCGATCTTGACGATTTTCGTCATATCAATATCCAAAAGTTCTTGGCACTTGATATTGACTGGCTGACGAAACTCGTCTATCTGCAGCATCCCGAAGATGTGGACAGTGTGATCGATATCGTGCCGGAAGAGATCAGAGAAGAACTTTTGAAGATGAGAGAGATGTGCGGGAAAACAGCCTATAAGAACAAGGTGATCGCACCGCTCTATTATGCAAAAATGCTCTACTATGATGAACTTTTTTTCAGAGTGATCGAAGGGAATGATATCTACGCCCGGGGCGGGCGTTATATGAATGAAGATGTGACATCGGTCGGTTTTGCCATCTACACCGATACGTTGATAGAAGCGAACAAATAAGAGGAATGAGAATGATAAGAGCCAACAGTTCAATGCAGGGAGTCACTAAATGACGAGTCATAAAGCAGATTTAATTGTAGGAATCCAGTGGGGTGATGAAGGCAAAGGTAAAATGGTTGACCTTCTTGCTCAAAAATATGACGCCGTAGCACGTTATCAAGGCGGGCATAATGCAGGCCATACTATTTGGGTAGACGGTACAAAATATGCGCTTCACCTTATCCCTTCGGGTGTTTTAAACCCGGATGCCGTTAATATCATCGGCAACGGTGTGGTCGTCTCTCCGGAAGCCCTGATCAAAGAGATGAAACAGTTTGACCATCTTCTGGGCCGCCTTTTCGTGAGTGAATCTGCTCATATGATCTTAAGCTTTCACATTGAGATAGATCTGGCAAAAGAGCGTATGCGCGGGCTTAAAGCGATCGGTACGACGGGCCGCGGTATCGGGCCTGCTTACGCTGAAAAAATCGCACGTGCCGGTTTCAGACTGGGCGAGTTGCGTAACGTCGATCTGCTAGCTGACCGTATTTTAGAGTATTTTGACCACAACAGTCCGATCTGCGATGCTATTGGATTGACACGTCCGGAAGTGAGTGACCTCAAAGCCGAACTTAAGGGTTATGCTGATGCCCTGTTACCATATTTGGCAAACACGACACAGATGCTGTGGAACCTGATGGATGCAGGGAAGAAGGTTCTTCTTGAAGGCGCACAGGGGACACTTCTGGATATCGACCACGGTACCTATCCGTTTGTCACAAGTTCGTCAACAATCTCTGCCGGTGCCTGTACAGGACTTGGGATCAACCCGAAAGATATCGGCAAGATAACCGGTATCGTCAAAGCCTACTGTACCCGTGTCGGAAACGGTCCGTTCCCGACAGAAGATTTCGGCGAGAGCGGTAACCGTCTGCGCGATCAGGGGCATGAGTTTGGTACAACGACAGGCCGTGAACGCCGTTGCGGCTGGTTTGATGCCGTCGCTTGCAAGTTCGCTTCGCGTATCAACGGCTGCGACCAGCTCGCTTTGATGAAGCTCGACGTGCTTGACGGTTTCGAAGAGATCAAAGTATGTGTTGCCTATGAAGTCGACGGCAAAGAGATCGATTTTATGCCGCTTGACCTGGAGACAGCAAAACCGGTCTATAAAACTTTTAAAGGGTGGGATAAGACCGAAGGTGCCCGCTCATGGGACGAACTTCCGATTGAAGCACAGGAGTATATCAAAGCACTTGAAGTGCTGACGGCGACAAAGGTGGGCATGATATCCACGTCACCTGACCGTAACGACACAATCCTTCTTTAAAAGTTCCAGCTTCGGCGCACCTTGCACCGGACTGCGGCACGCTCGACGCACAGCAGTGCGCCTTCGGCCTTAGTTCGGCACAATCTGCACCAAATCTGAAACTTTTATTTATTCAGTTTGGTATCAGGTGAGCTTCGCCACCTTTTCTAATCTTAACTCTTAACTCTTAACTCTTAACTCTAATTAACTCTTAACTCTTAACTCAGTTTTTACCTCTCTCTAACCAAAAATAGAGTAACATTCAAAAAATTTATTATGGGGTCTTCGCATGAAAGTTACACTCTCACATGTTCCGCGTATTGCCAGCAGAATAGCTATCGAACTCAATAAAAGTGGTCTGGTCACTATGACTAGGGGTCTCGACCAGGTCGCACATGAAGCACAACTTGTTTTAGAAGAGAGTGTAAAAAAAGAGCATGAACTTGAAGAACGTGTTAATGAGATGCTTGCGGAAAACGAGGATGATATCGAAGATATGCTGGCAGACGAACGTCAAATGTTCTTTTTGATCAAGAAAAAACTAGCCCCGGAATATGGTGTTATTCTCTCCTATGAAGATCGTTACTCGGATATATCGCATAAGATCTTTGATGCACTGTATGAAGAAGACCTGATCAATTATGAAGTAACGGAAAGCCGTGTCAAAAATATCATCTACAATGCGATTACGGGCTATATTGCCAGCAATGATGAGATCGATGATGCTGTTATGGAAAAGATCCGCGCATATAAACGCCGAATTATCCCGGGTACGGAAGAGTTTGATATCATTCATGAGAAGCTCTATAATGAAGAGCTGCAAAAAAGAGGACTTGCTTAATGAAACCAGTATGGATTTATCTTGAAAACGGTACGTTTTTGGAAGCGGCATCATTTGGTGCAGAGACAACCTTGGTCGGAGAGATCGTTTTCAACACCTCGATGAGCGGTTATCAGGAGATCATGTCCGATCCTTCCTATGCGGGCCAATTCGTTACGTTCACGGCGCCTGAAATAGGTAATGTCGGTGTCAATTCGGAAGATATGGAGTCCAAAAAAGCGCATGCCAAAGGGATGATCGTTCGCCAATACCAGGACCGTTACTCAAATTTCCGTGCAGAAGACTCGCTTGCAAATTTCCTGAAAAAATATAATGTCATGGGTATCTGTGATATCGATACGCGCTACCTGACAAAGATGCTGCGTGCGGAAGGGGCGATGATGATGGTCGCTTCGACCGAGATCAGTGATAAAGAAGAGCTGAAAAAAGTTCTTGATTCATCGCCGCGCATTGAAGAGATCAATTACATTAATGAGGTCAGTACGAAAGAGGTGTACACGCACAAAGACGGTATGTACGATGCTGTTACGTTCAAGTACAATGAAGCGCCTTCGGTTAAAGCAAAAATCGCTGTTATTGACTTTGGTGTCAAACGCAACATCCTGAATGAATTGACCCAGGCAGGACTGCAGGCTGAAGTACTTCCAAATACCTTTGATGCTGATGCACTGATCGCACGCGTTAAAAACAAAGAGATCGATGGGGTATTTTTATCGAACGGACCGGGAGATCCTCTGGTTCTCAAAGAAGAGCAGGCTAAGATCAAAAAAATGATCGAAGCAAAAGTGCCGATGTTCGGCATCTGTTTGGGTCATCAACTGCTTTCGATCTCACATGGTTACGATACCTATAAACTTAAGTTCGGCCATCATGGCGGCAACCATCCTGTAAAAAATATTAAAACGGGCATGGTTGAGATCACGGCACAAAACCATAACTATAATGTTCCGGACAATATTACCGAGATCGCAGAAGTGACACATACCAATCTGTTTGATGATACGATCGAAGGACTTCGTTATAATGATGCCCCGATCTTTTCAGTGCAGCACCACCCGGAATCAAGCCCGGGACCGAAAGAGAGCAGTTATATCTTCGGCGAGTTCTTAAAACTTTTAAAGCATGTATGATTATAAAGGAGAAGAGGGTGAAATTCTGATCTAGGCCAGATACCTCTTTTGACACTTAACACTAATGTAACACTTCTTCGCTACACTTTCCACTCAAAGCGTAAGAAAGTACTTTCTCTAGGACCTTCATGAACGGTATCGAGTTTACTGCCATTATCACCTTTGCGCTGCTTGGCTCGATCGGCCACTGCATTGGAATGTGCGGCGGTTTTATCGTCACCTATACAACAGCCAAGATCAAACCGGAACAACAAAAATTTACCCAGGCGACCTACCACCTTTTTTATAATTTCGGTCGTGTCGTAACGTATACATTACTGGGTGCGCTCTTTGGCTACTTCGGCTCGCTCTGGGACATCTCTCCTTTGACCCGGGCCATTATGTTTGCCATAGCAGGCGTGATGATGATCCTTATGGGTCTCTCCTTTGCAGGGAAACTGAAGTTCTTGACTTCGATCGAATACCCCATCACCCGTCAATCCTGGTTTAAAAAGATCTTTACTTCTCAGCTGACATCGGCCAAACCAAGCAGTTTTTTTACCCTGGGACTGTTAAACGGCCTTTTTCCCTGTGGTCTCGTCTATACGATGTTGGTCACGGCGACAACGACGCAGTCGGCAATGTGGGGTGCTGTCGTTATGGCTATATTCGGCATCTTCACTATTCCTGCACTCTTTAGTTTTGCCTTTGCAGTCGGTCTCTTTTCGCAGACACGCTTTCGCTCATTGATGATTCAGTTCGCCGCCATCACGATCATTGTCTTCGGAGGCTGGACACTTATGAAAGCCTACATGCAGTTTGATTACTGGAAAAATACTTCGTATGAACAGCAGGTCAAAGATGCGAAATCAATGGGAAAATGCGGTGCCGGAAAGTGCGGTGCCGGACGCTGCGGAATGGGAAAATGCGGTGCCAAACTTACAGATAAAGCAGAAGGCAAATCGCTTAAGGAAGAAGCGATGAAATGCGCTCCAGGCAAGTGCGGAAGCGGTAAATAAACTATTTTTTTCCCATGATCGATCTGTCTGATATGGCGACCGATTTTATTCTATATCCCACAGTAGAGCCCTTTTGATATAGAAGGTGTTTCTTTTTTTCCCACCACCCTTAATTACTACTTAAATATATTATATAAATTCGATAACATTGCGATATGCGTATTATTTAAGAATAATCAAACAATATAGTCGTTATTATCGTAACGTCTAAAAACCCATTTTCGATGGGTTCTTACGCTTTGAATTTATTAGGAGGCTGTAAATGGAGAATCGTCCTTTAGAGTATGATTACACTGTTGCGAAGATGTTTATGCTTACAACTGTGTTGCTCGGAATTGTCGGTATGCTTGTCGGTGTTATTTTGGCTTGGCAACTAGCATTTCCAAGCGTGAATACGATCTTAGGCAGTGGAGTCGCGGAGTACACTAACTTCTCTCGTCTGCGTCCGTTGCACACGGATTCGGTTATCTTTGGTTTTACCCTTAGTGGTATTTGGGCTACATGGTACTATGTTGGTCAACGTGTACTGAAAGTTTCTATGGCAGAATCAAAAGTGTTGATGTTCCTAGGAAAGCTTCACTTCTGGCTATACCTTGTTGGCGTTGTCGCTGTTGTCGTTTCACTTTTGTTGGGTATTACAACATCAAAAGAGTATGCAGAGTTCGAATGGCCGATCGATATCGCTATTGTTATCGTGTGGGTTATCTGGGGTTTGAGTATCTTTGGTTTGATCGGTATTCGACGTGAAAAATCACTTTATATTTCTATCTGGTACTACATCGCGACTTTCCTCGGTATCGCTATGCTGTATCTTTTCAACAACATGGAAATTCCGACATACTTTGCTGCAGGCGGTATCGGTGACTGGTGGCACTCTGTCTCTATGTATTCCGGTACAAATGATGCGCTTGTACAATGGTGGTATGGTCACAATGCAGTTGCGTTCGGTTTCACCGTGCCAATCGTTGCAATGATCTACTACTTCCTGCCAAAAGAGTCTGGACAGGCGGTTTTCTCATATAAACTATCACTTCTCTCTTTCTGGGGTCTGATGTTTGTTTACCTATGGGCCGGCGGACACCACCTTCTTTTCTCAACGGTACCTGACTGGATGCAGACAATGGGTTCTGTATTCTCTGTTGTATTGATCCTTCCGTCTTGGGGTTCAGCGATCAATATGCTTCTTACAATGAAGGGTGAATGGCAACAAGTCGCTTCATCTCCGTTGATCAAGTTTATGGTATTGGCATCGACATTCTATATGTTCTCTACATTAGAAGGTCCTATCCAGGCGATCAAGTCGGTTAATGCGATTGCACACTTTACAGACTGGATCATTGGTCACGTACATGACGGTGTTCTTGGTTGGGTCGCATTCATGATCATGGCGGCACTTTTCCACATGGCACCGCGTGTGTTCAAACGTGAGATCTACTCTAAGTCGCTAATGAACACACAGTTCTGGGTTCAGACGCTCGGTGTTGTACTATACTTTACCTCTATGTGGATCGCAGGTATCACTCAGGGTATGATGTGGCGTGCACACGATGAATTCGGTAACCTGGCTTACTCATTTATCGATACAGTTACCGTGCTTCACCCGTACTGGACTATTCGTGCTGTAGGTGGTACACTTTACCTAATCGGTATGTTCCTGTTCGCATGGAATATGTATAAAACTATGACTGCTGGTCGTCGTGTTGAAGAAAATGAACTTCAAAACGCTTCACCTATGGCAGCGTAAGGGAAGGGGATAATATGTTTCATTGGTTAGAAAAGCACCCGTTCTTTTTTGCAGTTGGTGTATTTGTGGTTATCGCGTTTGCCGGTCTCATCGAGATCGTGCCAAGCTTTGCTCAGGCATCTCGTCCTGTAATCGGTACTAAACCATACACTACACTTGAGTTGGCTGGCCGTCATGTTTACATCAAAAACTCATGTAATGCATGTCACTCACAGCTTATCCGTCCGTTTAAAGCAGAGACTGACCGCTACGGTTCGTACTCTCTAAGCGGTGAATACGCTTATGACCGTCCATTCCTATGGGGTTCAAAACGTACCGGTCCGGATCTTATGCGTGTAGGAAACTACCGTACGACTGACTGGCATGAAAATCACATGAGAGATCCTGAAGCGGTTGTTCCGGGAACTGTCATGCCGGCGTATCCATGGATGTTCACAAATGAGGCAAATATCGATACCGCCTATGCTGAACAAGTGACTGTTAAAAACTTTTTCTCTGTTCCGTACAATCAGGATATTCCTATGAAAGACGGATCACATGCACAGGTTAAACTTGCAGATAGTTTGGCAGGCGCGCAGGCAGCTGCTCTTGAAGAAGCGAAACTGATTACTGCAGACATGAAAGACAAAAGTGTTCAAGACGCGGTTGCTGCCGGTAAGATCCCTGAGATCGTAGCGCTAATTGCTTATTTAAACAGCTTGAAGTAAGGAGGGTCATTCAGTGGATATTGTAACTTTGCAAGCGTACGGTTACTTTTTCTTTACGGTTTTTATGGTTGTTGTGCTCTATGGGTACATCTACCATCTTTACACGTCAAAGAAGAAACATGGGCGTGATTATGAAGAGTTGAGCAATATGGCACTGCATGATGACATTACCGATGAACCGGTAAACAAACTCTCGAAAGAGACAAAAAAGGTAGGAGATAAAAATGAATAAGCTTACGCTTTGGGGAATTATCTTTGCCGCTCTTATGTTAGCTGCCACATGGTTTTCTGTTGGTGGTTCAAAGGGCGGATTAAATAATGATATCGTCAATATGCTCGCTGTTGCCGGTGCAATCGCACTGGTAATCATTACAGTATTTGTAGTCATCAAGTATGTACGTCAAATGCAGACTGATACAGCGACAGGTAAATTGGCAGATGAAAATTGGGACGGTATCGGCGAATATAAAAATGAGTTGCCGGCCGGTTGGGCATTCATCTTTTTGGGTCTTGTCATCTGGGCAATGTGGTACTTTATTGCAGGTTACCCTGTCAATGCCTACTCTCAGATCGGTGAATACAACGAAGATGTCAAAAAGCATGATGCGAAATTTGAAGCGAAATATGCTGATATGGATGCTGAGACTTTGACAGCGATGGGTGAATCTGTCTTTTTGGTACAGTGTGCTCCTTGTCACGGTCTTAAAGCAGACGGTATTGACGGTAAAGCGGCAAATCTTAATAAGCGTCTTGACAAAAAAACAGTTGAGTATGTTCTTGAAAACGGTTCGAACAACCAGCTTCTCGGATTTGAATTTCCAATGCCGACCGGAAAAGATCTTGGTCTTAGCGCAGCAGATATTGATGAAGTCTCAACCTATGTCGCTAACGGTCTGACCGGTACTGAACCGGCTATGTTCAGCGTATGTGCCGGATGCCACGGTGCCAAAGGTGAAGGTATCGAGGGCGTCGGTCCACAGATCAACGGCTTTAATGGCACCTTGATCGCTAATGTTCTTGCTCACGGTAAAAAAGGTGCTATCGGTATAATGCCGGCATTTACTAACCTGACTGAGGTTCAAGTTAAAGCAGTTAGTGCTTATGTTACTAGCTTAAGCAAATAAGGAGCCCATTATGAATGAAAACAGAGGTCTGTTCGTTTTAGATGGCATTACAGGTATGTTGATCGCAACGGTACTTTTACTGAGTATTTTGGTGGCTTTAACGATTGCTGCCTTGGGTGCGCAAAACAGAAATGCAAACAACTTTTATGAGATCAAAGATGCTAAATCGATCAAAATGATCGACCCGACATCAGGGTCTCATGTTGTAGACGTAAAATAAGGGATTAAAGATGAATCAGTATATGGATAAAATTATTACGATTGCTTTGATCATTTCAGCGGCATACACACTGTATGCAGTTGTGACTCCAAATCACCTGTTCGTCGGCTAAGGTAGCTTAGTTGCGTATATCAAGAGGGCTAGCGGCCCTCGTCTTCACTCTGCTTTTTTCAAATTCCCTTTTTGCAGAATATCTTTACAAAGACGATGTTGTTCAAAGAGACAGTTTTTCAAAAGAGATAGAGAAGATCGGTTCAGAACTTTATGAAAAAACAGGCGTATCCCTCTACCTTGTAATGGTAAGAGATCTGGATGCCAATCAAACAATTGCAGAATACGAACTTGCATTGGCTAAAGAGTTGAAAGAGCCAGCTGTCATATTGAGTTTTGTCGAGCTTAAACAACAGGTCCAGATTTTAGCCAATCCATCATCGCTTTATAAAGAGTTCGATAAAAACGGTATTTTGAGCCCTAATGCAACGTTTATCGGCGCAGTGGTCAGTTCAATTATGTTTGCCCGCAGTTTTGATGATGTCAAAGAGTTTATGAGCAGTTACGGCGGTGTGATCCTGCCTGTTTTAGGGGAACGGGCCAAGGGTAATGATATTGTCAATAAATATGCAGTCGCAATGTTTAACGGTTATTCCGAGATCGCGGAAGAGATAGCAGATTCACGTGGCGTTAAACTTGACAGCGCGGCAGGTAATAGCAACCAAATCACGATCGATATTATTCGTATTATCTTTTACGGAGTATTATTGCTCTTCGTTTTCAAATACATAAGAGGTAGATTTTTCGGTTCGCGCCGTAAAGAAAAAGAGACTGAAAGTTATGAGAAATAGCCAGTTGAAAGGGGGCAATATGAGTGATAAATCACAAGGCAGGATCTGGCCTTATGCCATTGTAGGGTCAATCCTTTTTATAGTTGCTGCAGCAGCGGCAACCGTTGTTGTCGCAGTGAAGAACCCTGTCGAGATGAGTGATCTCGATATGCAAGGTTATCATCATTATGATGCCAATGCCAATGATATTATCGGCGCCAAAATTGCTTTTGACAAAAAATACACTATCGATTATGTGAGTAAAGAGCTGAACAAGGATAATGCAGTTATTGTTTACAAAGTCAGTACTAAAGATGGCAAGAGCATAAACGATGCAAAGATTAACATCATGGTGACCAGACCCGATAATCATAAGAGTGATATCGCTTTTGATACAGCAAAAGTTGATAATGGTGTCTACACTTTTGAAGTAGGGAAACTGCCGCTAGCAGGACGCTGGGATATTATGGCACACGTCGTCGTAGGCGAGAATGAAAAATATTTAAGCCTAAAAGCGGACACACGTTATCCTAACGTTTTTGAATATTAACAGCAATCATTTTGTGCTAGTGCAATAAAGTGCAATTTTCCCGGATCTGTCCGGTACCGCTCATATAAATCAAATATTTCTCTCTTCCCAGCATCAAAAAATAGTCAAAAGTGATGCCAGGATTGTCAGGGAAACAGTACAATCTCTCTTAATTGATTATAATACCTCACAAGCAAAACCAAGGTCACACAATGACAATAAACACAACTATTCTTCCCAGTTCGCGTGCCATTCGCTCACATATTTTAAAAGAACAGGGTGAAGACGGTTTCTTACCGAATTTTTTGACAATAGGCGAGTTCTTACAGCGGGTGCTGCGTGTTGACGGCTATCATCGTGTAGACGATGACACGAGGACCTTGCTGCTGCTTGAGGCAGCTGATTTTAAAAACTTTGCATCGCTGAACATCGAGCGCAACTTTTTCACCTTTATTCAAAATGCCAGTTTTCTATTCCGTTTTTTTGAAGAGCTGAGCGGTGAACTGGTTGAAATCGAAAATTTGGAGTTTGCCGATACCTACGGGGACTATGAAGAACATATTGCCATTTTGAACGAGCTCTATCATCGATACAAGGCACTCTGCGAAGAAAAAAAAGTGTTGGACCCGATTTTTCTGCCGCAGCAATACAGACTGAACGAGAATTATCTCAAAAGCCTGGGTGAAGTCGAGCTTTATGTTCTCGGGTATCTGACTAATTTTGAGATGCAGGTCTTGTGTGAGTGTGCCGGTATCATCCCTTTTTCACTACGCTACAGTGCCAACCGTTTTAACACAAAGCTGACAAAGAAGCTTGGAACGATGGGGATAGATGTTGCTGATGGCAGTACCCAGACAATCGACTTGATGAATCTCACTGTTAACGGTATCCAGGCAAATTCGGAGCAGATCAATGCCGAGGTCAAGAGCTTTTCGCAATCGCTGTTGCAGGTCGGGTTCATCAAACAGAAAGTGTACGCCTTCGTTGAGAAAGGGATCGCCCCCGAAAAGATCGTCGTCGTTCTGCCGGATGAGAGTTTTGCACGGCATCTGAGGCGTTTTGATGACGAGGGCAATTTTAACTTTGCCATGGGGATACCGCTCTCAGAAAGTTATTTTATAGAGAGTCTTGAAGCGGTGATGAACTATCTTGAAAATCAGAGCGTCGAGAATACGGCACGCTTGAACCGTGTCGGGGCAGAGCTGTTAGAAGGGCTCTTTTCGAATTACCGTTCGCCGGTCAGCGGTCTGGACTTTTCCGCCTTGATGGCGCCCTTTATAGAGAAAGAGTATGACAAAGCCGTTCTTGACATCGTGAAAGAGGAACTCTACTATTTCGAGAAGATCATACCGGCACTCGGGGACGCGCCGCTGAAATCGGCACTGCACCTTTTCGCCAACCGACTGAAGGCAAAGTCGATCGACGATGTCCGCGGCGGCAAGATAACCGTGATGGGGGTACTTGAGACCCGTCTCGTAGAGTACGACGGGGTCATTGTCGTGGATTTCAATGAGAATATTGTTCCGCGAAAAAGCGAAAAAGATCTCTTTTTGAACTCTGCCACACGCAGCAATGCCTCCCTCCCGACAACCAGCGAGCGTGAGGATCTGCAAAAGCTCTATTACCACTCTCTTTTCACGCGGGCCAAGGAGGCGGCCATCTCCTACGTCAGCTCAAGCGATGCGGTCCCTTCGCGTTTCTTAACGCAGCTGGGGCTGAAGTTGGACTCCAGACAGTACGATGAAGCCTATGCCCCTGTCATCATGACAATGCGTTCACGAGAGAAAGTGCCTCTTCAAAAGATAGAGGGGGAGTACGACTTTACAAAACGAAAGCTCTCCTCCACGGCATTGACAACTTTTATGACCTGCAGACGGAAGTTCTACCACCGCTACATCGAGGGGATCAAAAACCATGAGATCGCCAAGGATATGCCAAAAGAGCATGAGATCGGCTCGGCCCTGCATGATGCGCTCAGGATCGTCTATGAAGAGCAGGACCATTTCACTGAGATTGAGCCGTTAAAAAAAGCGCTCTCGAAAGCACTCGATGAGTGCAGCGGTAAAAGCGTCCTGGACAGATACCTGCACAAACTCTGGATGAAGCGGCTTGAGCCGTTTCTGGAGCACGAGATAGAGCGCTTCAAAGAGGTGCGGGTGCATTCGTGCGAGAAGCAGCTTGAAACGGAGGTGCGGGGTATTAAGCTCTTTGGCGTGATCGACCGCATCGATGCGACCGTTGAAGGGCTGGAGGTGCTCGATTATAAGAGCGGCGCCTACAAGACCTATACGCTCAAGACGCTGGAAAATGCCAAAGATTTTCAGCTGGAGTTCTACTATCTTCTGGCATCACAGCTGGGGGAAGTACGCGGCTGCGGGTTTTACGACCTTAACAGCGGCAAGATCATCCGAGAGAGTGTACTGCATGAGAAACTCGAAAAGCTCTACAGCATCCTGGATGAACTCCGGGAGAACAGCCATTTTGACTTTGAGATGACGGACAGAGTGAGCGACTGCAGCTACTGCGAGTTTGCTCATCTCTGTCAAAGGGGGCTGTAATGGCGACATTTATTCCTTTTCACGCCTATGAGGCGAGCGCAGGTGCCGGCAAGACCTTCTCTCTGGTCGTTCGGTATCTCTCCCTGCTCTTTATGGACGAAGATGCCGATAAGATCCTGGCACTGACCTTTACGAACAAGGCGGCCAATGAGATGCAGGAGCGTATCATCGAGACCCTGATGCACTTTCAGGAGCGCGATGAACGTTTTGAGGTCGCAAAGGTAACGGGCATAGATGCGGAAAAGTTGCTGCAGCAGCGGCAGGCGGTTCTGGAACGTTTTCTCCGTTCGGATGCCAAAGTGATGACGATCGACAAGTTCTTTGCCAAGATCCTTCGCAAGTTCTCGCTGCACGCAGGGCTGATGCCGACCTTTTCCACTTTCGCATCACAGCATGAGATCAAGGTCATGGCTCGGTTTTTGACGCTTGCCAATCTCAGAGGCAAAGAGAACGATCTGATCGCCCTCTCGCTGATGGCCTCAAAACGGCTCAGGGATATCTTCTCTCTTCTGAACGAGCTCTACGGCAAGCGCAAAGAGATGGGAAGACAGCACTTCCAAAGCGGTGACTACCTTTCCATTGAAAAAGAGATCATGAGCAATTTTTCCGCGATGCAGGCCATGGTCTTTGCCTCTAACATGTCGGAGGGGGCTAAAAATACGATGCGGTGCGAGAGCGTGGATGAGATGCTCACCAAGGCATGGATCGAAAAAGAGAGCCTGGAGTACTGGCAGTATAAAAAAGGCTATCTACCCGATATGGATGAACGTCTGCACACCATCCAGATATTGATTCCTTCCTATATGAGAGCGAAGGAGGCGCACTTTTTTAATGCGCTCTTCGGATTGCTTGATATCTACGAAGAGGCGAAGATGATGGTGGCCAAAGAGGATGGCGAGCTCTCTTTCGATGACATTACGAACCTGGTCTACAGCCTGTTGAAAGAGCGTGTTGACAGCGAGTTCCTATACTTCAGACTTGATGCCAGGATCTCACATATTCTGCTCGATGAGTTCCAGGACACTTCGGTGGTGCAGTTCGATATCCTGAAACCGCTGATCGACGAGATGTCCTCGGGCAAGGGGGTGAGCGAACACAACTCTCTCTTCATCGTAGGCGACGTCAAACAGTCCATCTACCGCTTCCGCGGGGGTACAAAAGAGCTCTTCTACTATGTGACGGATAAGTATGGGGTGACGGTCGACAATCTGTTGACGAACTACCGCAGTGACGCCAATGTGGTCAACTTTGTCAATGAGGTCTTTAGAGAGAAGATTTCCAACTATAAACCGCAGCTGGTACGCAGCGGTGCAGAACAGGGGTATGTCGAAGTCATTCATAACGACGAGATCCTTGAAGAGATGCGCGACAAGGTACTTTCGTTGATAGAGAAGGGGGCTGATCCCGACAGCATCGCTATATTGACGCAGACCAACGGTGACGGCAGTGCGGTGGAAAACCTGCTGCGCGAGGCGGGCGTGGAGGTGGTGACGGAGACGACGTCCCTGCTGATCAATCAAAAAAATATCCGGGCCCTGATCGAATACCTGAAATACTCCTATTTCAACGAGAGCATTTATGCGCGAAACTTCTTTGCACTGCTGGAGCTGGAGGTGGGTGCTCTTCAGCCATGTAACATCGGTGCGAGCGATCTTTCAAGTGAGCTGCTGAAGGTCATCGAAATGTACGGGCTCTTTGACGGCGACCTGAACCTCCTGCGCTTTTTACAGCTGCTGGACAATTACAGCGATATCGAAGCCTTCCTCTTCGAATACGAGCGTCTTGATGCCACCGCCGCGCAGACTGACCTGCACGGCGTCCGGGTACTGACAGTCCACAAATCAAAAGGGCTCGAGTTTGAAAATGTCTTTGTCATCGACAGGCTCGGGCGCCCGAAAGCGGACAGCAGTACCATTATCTACCAGTATGACGGCATCATGCTGCAGCAGCTCTATCTGAGGATGAACAAGCGCGCCAGTTTTGACAGCGGCTATGCCCAAGCCCTTGCAGACGAAGAACGTCTCAGTTACGAAGACGGAATGCATGCACTCTATGTTGCCTTTACCCGTGCGAAGAGACGGCTCTATATCATACAGAAGTCAAAAGATTCCAAGTTCGAGGACCTTGGCCTGAGCGAGCAGACCTGGGGCGAAGAGCAGATCACGGTGCAGCATCTTGTGCAAAAAGAGCAGGCGGAGATCCTGGCCTACGAGCCGCGTTCTTACGGCGTGCAGAGCGAGATCATCAAAGAGGAGCGTGAAGAGGAGAAAGATCAGCATGCCATCGAGTTCGGACTTGCGCTGCACTACACGCTGGAGATGATGGCATTGTTTGAGGAGAACGCTATCGAAGAGGCACTCTCGGTTGCGATGAACCGTTACGGTGCTTATCTGAGCGAAGATGATTTTATGAGTATTAAAAAACGGATAGGCCATCTTGTCAATGACAAACGCTTTAAAACGCTGAGCGACGGGGTGATCACAAAAGAGCGTGCTGTCAGTTATGCATCAGAGCTCCGTTATATTGATCTTCTGGTACAAAAACCGGGTGAATGGATCGTTATGGACTACAAGTCGGCAAAAGGGTTTAGCGAGCAGTACCATAAACAGGTCGGTTTCTACAGAAAAGCGGTAGCTTCGATCACCAATGAAAAGGTCTCCGCCTTTTTGGTCTATCTGCTGGACGAGGGATGTGAGATCGTAGAAGTATAATAGCGGCAATTTGAAAAATCTAAATACGAGCAGATGAGTGCCGGGTGGATAGGTCTGAGTGCGGCGTAACTCAAGCGCTTATCAGCAAAGCTGTTGCATACTGGTACTAACGATTGCAGAAAGGATCTATAATGACCGAACGTTTCGACAAAGCCGCCAAAGAGTGGGATAAAAGCGATTTGCGCACGCAGCTTGCCAACAATATTGGCAGTGCCATCGTACAGAATGTCGAGCTGAAACCGCTGATGCACATTATGGACTTCGGGGCAGGGACGGGGCTGCTTGCCGAGCATGTGGCGCCCAGGGTCGCCAGGATCTCGGCGGTTGATATTTCGCAAGGGATGCTGGATGAACTCGTCAAGAAAAGTTCACTTGAGGGCAAGGTGGCTGCCTATTGCCAAAATATCTTGCATAAGCCTCTTGAAGAGGACTTTGACGGTATCGTCAGCGCCATGGCGCTGCACCATGTCGAAGATACGGAGGAGATCTTAAAGGTCTTTTACGAACATCTCAAACCGGACGGCTTTGTCGCGCTTGCTGATCTGGACAAAGAAGACGGTACCTTCCACGCTGGCAACAATGAAGGGGTATTTCATTTCGGGTTTGATCGCGGCGAGTTCCAATCAAAACTAGAATCGGCGGGGTTTAGGGATATAGAGTTTTATACAGCGTATACCGTGGAAAAAGAGAATGGCCGCAGTTATAGCATTTTTCTGGCGAAAGCCAAAAAATAGAGCCGACGGAAACACGTAAGAGAAAACGCGTAAAAAGTCTTACATGAACCTTAATTTAAGTACTATTTAAGTTTATTTCCCTATACTTCCGCTATCAAAAATTTAGAAAAGGTGCAATATGAAATTTACAAAAATTGCAACACCTGAGCAGATAGAACGCAAGTGGATACTGATCGATGCAGAAGGTAAAACTTTTGGTCGTCTAGTCACTGAAGTAGCTACACGCCTTCGTGGTAAAGATAAACCGTACTACACGCCAAACGTTGATTGTGGTGATTTCGTTGTTATCATCAATGCTGAAAAAGCGAAATTCAATGGTGCGGGTAAACTCGCAAACAAAGAGTACTTCTCTTACAGTGGTTACTTCGGTTCTACTAAGAGTATTAAAATGACAGAACTTTTGGCGACTAACCCGGAAAAACTGTTCAAACTTGCAACTCGTGGTATGCTTCCGAAAACGAAGCTTGGCCGTGCAATGTTGAAAAAATTAAAAGTTTACGCAGGTGCTGAGCATCCTCACACTGCGCAAATTGCTAAGTAAGGATTGATAGATGGCAAAAATCTATGCAACAGGACGTCGTAAAGCGTCTATCGCTAAAGTATGGCTAACACCAGGTACAGGTAACATCACAATCAACGGTCTTTCACTAGACGCATGGTTGGGTGGACTTGAAGCGAAAAAACTTCGTGTTAAACAACCTCTTGCTCTTACTAAACAAGAGACTTCTGTTGATATCGTAGCAACTACTCTTGGTGGTGGTTTCGGTGGTCAGGCAGACGCACTTCGTCACGGTATCTCCCGCGCACTTGTCAAATTTGACGATACGTTCCGTGCGATCTTGAAACCTGAAGGCATGATGACTCGTGATTCACGTGTTGTTGAACGTAAGAAGCCAGGTAAGCGTAAAGCACGTCGTTCTCCTCAGTTCTCTAAACGTTAATCGTTTCGAAACTTTTCTAACATCGATGCCGCGGGCAAGGCCCGTAAAATCGATGTTAGCTTCCTTTTAAATAACCCGCTGCTCTTTACATCTTCCAATCTCTGTTATCTACTTCCTCTCTTTTATTTTTTTATAACATGCCCTTTTTGAACTTTTCATCATACCCTTATGGCGTTTTTGTTACTGTTTTTTAGCAATAATAAACTTTTAAAAACTGTTTTGATGTCTGTACACTATTTTTGATAGTTATCTAAACTGCGATGAAAACCAGAACAAAGGAGACAAAATGGCAAGCGTTCAAGTTTGGAATAAATTCCTCATTGTAACAAGCATTTTTGCACTGTTTATGATCAGCGGGTGTGCTTCGCATGAAGCGGAGGTAAAAGCGTACAACGCTGAAAAAGCCCGTGCAGCAGTAGAAAATATGGATGAAACCAGCTGGGGCTACTCTGATAAAAACGGGCCGGCACACTGGGGCAGGGTCTCCAAGACCTGCGTTATGGGGCATCACCAGTCCCCGGTCAATATTGTCCGTGCCCAGACAATCGAGATGGACCATCAATATGATATTTCTCTGGCTGAAGACGTTCAAACAATGGCACATGTTATCGACAGCGGGCATGCTATTGAGGTGAGACCGGTCGATGGCGGGGAGATTATATTGAATGGTGAGAAGTTCACACTCACACAGATCATTTTTCATGGTAAAAGTGAACATACCATTGATGGCAAGCGTTACGACATGGTGGCACACCTTGTCCACCAGAATCCTGAGACAAAACAGTTGGCTATTGTCGCTGTCTTCTTTGAAGCAGGTAAGAAGAGTGCGCTTTTGGATAAGATCCTGGAAAATATCGGAGGTGAAGTCAGCATTGACCCGCAAGACCTTCTGCCTGCAGACAGCGCACACTACTACCATTATATCGGGTCATTGACAGCACCGCCGTGTTCAGAGAATGTACAGTGGTATCTACTCAAAGAGCCGATAGAGGCGTCAAAAGAGCAGATCGAAGCCTTCCAAAAATATTATGTTGACAATGAACGTCCGGTTCAAGAACTTTATGACCGTGAGGTTGAATCAAACTAAGGCAACGTTAAAAGCAGTTGCGGTTAGTAGCCGCAGCTGCTTTTCTCTGTAGTTCAACAGCTCTAATCAAACGCCATTAGTCGTAATAAGATATACTTTTTCTGTAGATAAGATAACGGAGAACAATTTGGTAGCAGAAACCCTGATTAAAGGTAATGAACTTTTTCAAAAAAGTTACTTTAAGTCGCATGAAAAAGAGTTGGTTAAACTGGCAAAGCATGGGCAAAATCCAAAAGTGCTCTATATCGGTTGTTCTGATTCACGTGTTATCCCCGATCTGATTATGCAATCCAAACCGGGTGATCTTTTTGTCATACGAAATGTGGGTAATTTTGTTGCACCATTCAGTCCGGATGAAGATTATCACTCTACCGCTTCGGCGATTGAATACGCGGTGAGTGTCTTGAAGATCAAAGACATCATCATCTGCGGGCATACCCATTGCGGCGCCTGTTCAAGTCTCTTTGAGACGATCGATGATCCGGAGCTGATCCACACAAAACACTGGCTTAAACTCGGCGAAAAAGCAAAATCGATGGCCCTGATCGCCTTGGGGCATGGTGCAGAGAAAGAGAGACTGCTGCGTTTAACAGAGCAGTTTTCCATTATCACACAGCTGGAGCATCTTTTGACCTATCCGTCGGTCAAGAAACGGGTAGACAGCGGAGAGATCCATATTCATGGCTGGTACTACGATATTGAAAATGGCAATATCGACTATTATGACCCTGAGCAGAATCAGTTTTTACCGATTACCGCATTAGAAGATTAGCACCCTGCGTTAGGTTCTAAATGATGTAAGAAAGGTGTGTTTATACACTCCTTTCTTGGCAAGGATGTTTCGGTAAATTTCTATAACTCCTCAAATGATGCGGTCTTCTTACACGCACATGCATTTTCTCTTATCCATAAATATTCTGTATAATTCAGCCACCCAATCAGAAGGAACCATGATGTCAAAAAAAGTATTAATTATCAGTGCGGTTATTGTCGGCTTTCTTGCTGCACTGCCGTTGATCGGAAATATCAGTATCCAGAAGCTGATCGATGAACGCATTGGCATGCTCAATGAGAACGGTGTGCAGGTCAAGAGTCATGATATCGGTTCAGGCTACTTGACGACGAAAAGTCATTATGAGTTTATTCTTGAAGATCCTGAAGCATTTGAAAGCTATCTCAATACCCTCTCAAAAGCGCAAGTACCGGCCTATCTGCATGCGATGCTGGATGATGTCGCAATGGCAGCGGATGTGACCTATTCGAATCTGCTTTTTAACGATGATGTCAGTATCGATCTTTATCCGGTTGCTTTCAGTAAAACGGCAGGTGACCGCATGAAAGCGGAGGATGCGGCACTTTACGACCAGATGCTGCAGATGCTTGAAGACAGAGCGTTTATGTATCACATGGATTACAACGCAGCGGATGCTGCCTTCAAAGGCAATATCAAAGATATTGACAAAGAACTCATCTTCAAAGACGGCAAGCGGGCAAAAATAATTTTTGAGGCTGCGACCTTCAAAGGAACAGGAACATTGGTTGAACCAGAGAGCATACAGCTGCATGTTAAAAATGCCGATGTCGATTTTTCTTTGCCAAAAGATGTGAAGATGCAGTTAACGCTTCTCAATCTTGAAAGCAGCAGTATTTTTGACACAAAAAACAGTTTTGATCTAAATTACAAAGCGGACAAGCTTCATTTCTCTTTTGAGGACAATCTGACGAATGTGCGTGTTGACGTATCAGAGATGATGACAATTACAAACTCCAGCGTTGACAACGCCAAGTTGGAGACAAAGATCAACGCTTCGGTGAAACATTTTGAGCTGTATGATGCAAATAGTTCGCTGGAATTACAGAACTTTAGCTTTGAGATGGATGCGGAAGACATTGATGAAGCCGCCTATGAAGCATTCCAGAAAGCATCTGAACAGGCCGGTGCCTCTTCGCAATATACGATGCTGGCCTCTTTAGGGGTGGTCGCGAAAGGTTTTAATCTGCATGTGAACAGACTGAGTGCCGAGAAGATAGCGATCAAAAATTCGGGACTGATGGACGGTTTTGACCATAAGATCGATATCACTGTCAAAGCAGATGATAATCTGATCCAAAAGATGCAGATGACACCGGTGGCACTGCTGAAAAATATCGATATCAATGCGAAATTACAGTTTGCTTCTGCTTTTTACGATTTTATGAAAACGCAGGGAAACCTCAGTATGGCCGATACTTTTGCCAAGAAGCTGGGTGATAAGGTTATCTTTGATATTACCCTTCAGGAGGGCAAGGTAAAGGTCAACGGACAGAGCCTCTGAGATAGGGTTCCTCCTTCTCCCCGTGTTTTGTCTATGGTATAATCCCTTCAAAAAAGTACTCTTTTGAAACAACTGTTTTTTCTCCTGTTACCACTCTTTTTAGCGGCTTCGACGCTGCATCTGAGTACCTCTTCGAATCCATCGCGCATCAACCCTATCCTGGCGACCGATTCAGCGAGCTCTGAGATCGCAAATTATATCTTTAACGGCTTGGTCAAATACAACAAAGACGGAAAACAGATCGTAGGCGATCTGGCGAAGAACTTCTATTTCGAAAATAATGTTACCCTCGTTTTTGAACTGCGAGATGGGGTTAAGTGGCAAGACGGTGCGCCGTTTACTGCACAGGATGTTCTTTTTACGTATGAGCTGATCAATTCGCCCCAGGTGGTCTCCCCCTATACGTCCAGTTTTCGTATGGTCAAATCAGTTGAGGTCGTGGATGACCTGACGCTGAAGGTCATCTACAAAGAGCCCTATTTTAAAGCCCTGGAATTGTGGATGAGCGGTATTCTGCCGTATCATCTGCTCAAAGATGAAAAAAATATAATGAGTTCGCATTTTAATACGAAGCCTGTCGGTACGGGACCTTACTGGTTAAGTAAACTCGAGTTTTCCAAAAACATCGAACTTGAGGCGAATGAAGACTATTTTGAACATCGCCCCAGGATCGACAGGATCATCTACCATGTCATCCCTGATGCCAATACCCGTTTTTTGATGCTTAAAACGCAAAAGGTAGACATTGGCGAACTTGAGGCGATGCAGATAGAGCGTCAGGTTGAGAAGCCGTTTTTTGACAACTACAGGGTGATCGAAGAGATCGCCCACGCCTACACCTATCTTGGATTTAATCTTAGGCGTGAGAAGTTTCAAGATCCGCGCGTACGCGAAGCCCTCTCTCTGGCGATCAATAGACAAGAGTTGGTTGATATTTTGTTTATGGGGCACGGTCAGGTCTGTACGGGGCCGTTTCTGCCGGGCGGACCTTCGTTCAACAGCAGTGTGAAAGCACCGTCGCAAAATCTTAAGCGAGCCAAGGCACTTTTAAAAGAGGCGGGGTATGATGCAGCACACCCTTTCAGTTTTGAGATAGCGACCTCAAATTCGAGTTCGATTCGCCCCTATGCGGCACAGATTTTGCAATACCAGCTTGCGAAAGCGGGTGTTGAGGTGAAACTGCGTGTAATGGAGTGGCAGGCCTTTTTAAATACGGTGGTTTTCCCGAGGGAGTTTGACACGGTACTGCTTGGCTGGTCGCTCTCGCTCTCGCCTGATCCCTATCTCTTATGGCACAGCGACAGTGATAAGCCTGGCGGTTTTAATTTCATCGGCTATCACAACAAAGATGTGGATACTCTGATCGAGACGATGCAGGGTACCGTTGAGCGTATAGAACTCTCAAAGATACAGAAGAAGATCTTCGCGTCTGTGGTAAAAGACAACCCCTATCTTTTCCTGTTCATTCCAAGTTCTATTACGGCGGTTGATAAAAAGATCAAAAACATTGAACCTGCACTGAACGGTATCTGGCACAACTATATCGAGTGGGAAATTGAGGAATAACAAAATATGACAATACTATTTGACCTGGACGGCACGCTGATCGATTCGACCGAAGCGATATTGGAGAGTTTTCATAATTCGTTTGATCTGCATAAACACCCGCATGCAAGCGACGAGGCGATCAAAGCACTGATCGGACATCCTTTGGATGTTATGTATGCGGAGCTGGGTATTGAAGAGAAACGGGTGTGGGAGTTCGTTCACACCTACAAAGAACATTACCGTGAGATATCAACACAAAAGACGTTGCTTCTTCCCAAAGCAAGAGAGGCAGTAGAAGAAGCAAAAAAGTTCGCCAGGCTTGGGATCGTAACCACTAAGACCGGAAAGTTTTCCCGAATCTTGATGGAACATTTCGGGCTGATGGAACATTTCGAAATTTTGATCGGTCGAGAAGATGTTTTACATCCGAAACCGCATGCTGAACCGATCGATAGAGCAGTGGAAAAGATGAAGGTTTTAAAAGAGAGTTGCTGGATGATAGGAGACACACGTCTTGACATTGCATCAGCTAACAATGCAGGGGTAAAAAGCATTGGTGTCTTAAGCGGTTATGATAACCTGGAACAATTAAAAACATTAACCGATATTATCGAAATAGACGCTCTTCAAGCCGTCAGGCGGCTCGCAAAACTGGCATAATAATCACGTTAGTACCACCCTTTTTTCAAAGCGGAAAAAGTGAAGCTTTATTTAAGAGCATCTAGCATAAAATACAAAATATTTAGTGTTCTGAATAATTTTAGAATAGTTTGACTAAGGAGATTTAATGCTAGAAATAAGATGGCATAGCCGCGCTGGTCAAGGTGCAGTAACGGGTGCAAAAGGTTTGGCAGACGTTGTGTCAACAACGGGTAAACATGTCCAAGCGTTTGCATTTTACGGTTCTGCAAAGCGTGGAGCCGCGATGACGGCATACAATCGTGTAAACGATGAAGTTATCATGAACCATGAAAAATATATGAATCCGGATTATGTACTTGTTATCGACCCGGCATTGACATACACAACAGATGTGACAATTTATGATAAACCGAACACTGTTTATATCATTACAACACATATGAGCACGGAAGAATTAATAGCTTCACAACCGAGACTTGAAGGTAAAAAAGTCTTTACCGTTGACTGTATTAAAATTGCGCAAGAGACAATCGGACGTCCGATTCCAAATACACCTATGTTGGGTGCTTTGATGAAGATTTCTGAAATGTACGATATTGAGTTCTTTAAAGAGAGTATCAAAAACATACTCTCAAAATTGCCGCAAAAAATTATCGATGCCAACATGGTCGCTATTCAGCGTGCCTATGACGAAGTGAAATAAGGAGTTCTGAATGCAAAAAAACGGATGGGATGATTTCGAAATCGGTGCAATGCTCCGCTCTTTTGATGGAAAGGTCGATGATATTGCAGGAACACTGCAAGAAGACCGTAACTACTCTAACAGCAACTCGTTTACAGCAAGTGTAGCTGACTGGCGTATTGAAAAACCGGTATTTCATAAAGATTATTGTATTGATTGTCAGTTTTGTTGGGTCTACTGTCCAGATATCTCGATCATTTCGCGCGACAAGAAGATGATCGGTATCGATATGGATCACTGCAAAGGCTGTGGTATCTGTGTAGAGGTTTGTCCAACAAACCCTAAATCGCTTTTAATGTTCCCGGAACAACAAGACGAAGAAGAGGCAATCGCAGGATGGCCTGAGAAAGAAAAAGGGGAAAAATAATGGCATTTGAAAACATGGAACTACGCGATATCGAAGTATGGGACGGAAACATGGCTGCAAGCCAAGCGATGCGTCAAGCACAAATTGATGTTGTTGCAGCCTATCCGATTACACCTTCTACGCCTATCGTTGAGAATTACGGCAGCTTTTTAGCAAACGGCTATGTAGAAGGCGAGTTTGTTATGGTCGAATCAGAGCATGCAGCGATGTCAGGCTGTATCGGAGCTTCGGCTGCAGGCGGTCGTGTTGCAACAGCAACATCATCACAGGGTTTCGCTCTGATGGTAGAGACACTTTATCAAGCGTCAGGCATGCGTCTGCCGATTATCCTTAATGTTGTTAACCGTGCACTTGCGGCACCGCTTAACGTTAATGGTGACCACTCCGATATGTATCTTGGCCGTGACAGCGGTTGGATCCAACTCGATGCTTACTGCCCGCAAGATGCATACGACTTGAACTTTATCGCATTCAGAGTGGCTGAAGACCATGAAGTACGTCTTCCTTGTATGGTGCACCAAGATGGATTTATGACATCACATACGGCACAAGGTGTTAAGACATTTGATGATGCCACAGCTTACAGTTTTGTCGGCGATTTCAAACCGATGAACGACATGCTTGACTTTGAACACCCTGTTACGCACGGTGTACAGACTGAAGAAGATTGGCACTTTGAACACAAGGCTCGCCAGCAAAATGATCTTATGACCAAGGTTATACCAAAAATGCAGGCAGCATTTGACGCCTTTGAAAAACTTTCAGGCCGTAAATATAATCTGGTCGAAACGTATAACATGGAAGATGCTGAATGTGCCGTTGTCTGTATGGGTACATCAGTTGAAACAGCCGTCGAAGTTTCAAATGAACTACGTGCGCAAGGTAAAAAAGTAGGTGTTGTCGGGATTCGTCTTATCCGTCCATGGCCGTTTGAAGCAATCCGTGATGCTTTAAAAGATGTCAAAGCGATTGCAGCACTTGACCGCTCTTCACCACACGGTACTGTCGGAATGTTGTTCAATGAGATTGCCGGTGCTTTGATCAATACAGACACAAATGCTGTATTGACAAACTACATTTACGGTTTAGGCGGACGTGACCTTACCAAAGCACATCTGGTTGAGATTTTCGGACAACTTGCAGATAATGCTGCTGCAGGAAAGTCAACGACTCCACTACAACAATATATCGGTCTTCGTGGTCCGAAACTAGCATTTTTATAGGAGAACAGTATGAGTGAAATCAAAAAAATCAAAAACTTAAAAGAGTTCTCAACTTCTGCAGACCGTTTTGAAGGTGCAAATCTTCTCTGCCCAGGTTGTGCGCACTCTATTATCGTACGTGAAGTACTTAATGCGACAAATGACGACTTGGTGCTTTCAGCATCTACAGGTTGTCTTGAAGTCTGTACTGCAGTTTATCCATATACATCTTGGGATGCATCATGGATTCACATCGGTTTTGAAAATGGATCAACTGCTGTTGCCGGTGCCGAAGCTATGTACAAAGCATTAAAGAAAAAAGGTCGTCTGAAACAGCCGGACCGTAATCCTAAATTTGTGTCGTTTGCAGGTGACGGTGCCTCTTATGATATCGGTTTTCAGTGGATCTCAGGTTGTTTCGAGCGCGGGCATAACATGATGCACGTTGTACTTGATAATGAAGTCTATGCCAACACGGGTGGACAGCGTTCATCATCGACACCTATCGGATCATCGACAACAACGGCACCGGCCGGTCGTGTGAGCTATGGTGAGAAGATGCACAAGAAAGACATGATGGCGATCATGGCGGCACACGGTGCGCCGTATGTCGCACAGGTCTCTCCAGGTAAATGGAAAGATATGGTCAAGAAGATTCAGCACGGTATGTCTGTCGAAGGGCCTGTATTTATCAATGCCGTATCAGCGTGTACTACGGAGTGGAAATTCGCACCGGAAGATACGATGATGATCACTGACCTGGCAACAGACTCTCTGGTCTTCCCGTTGTACGAGATCATCAACGGACGTGAGCTGAACATCACTTACCGTCCTAAAAATGTAGTTCCGGTCAAAGATTACCTCGGAGCACAAGGTCGTTTTAAACACCTTTTCAAACCAGAGAATAAACATGTTCTTGACGAATGGCAAGCACGTGTTGATCGTGACTGGGACTATCTGCAACGACGTGAAGAAGCAAGAGTATAAATCTTGCTTTTTTGGAAGTGAGCACTCACTTCCTCCCCCTCTAAAACTATCCGTCCCTCTTTTTTATTTAATATGCATAAGATATCACAACAGATCCGTAACTGAAGCCTCTTGCATTAAGTGGGTATTCTCTTGTTTTGTACGTATTCAAAAGAGCAAGATTCCATCTTCCGTAATTGATGTTAAGGCCTGCTGTAAGTTCTGCTATAAAATATTCTCGATCAGGAACGGACGGGGAGTCCCGGAAGGTATTGCCGTCCAAGAATATGTTACGTATGTCTATATGTAAATCAACGGTGGCAAGTAGATAAAATGCCCATTTCGGTTTATAGGGCTCAGCATCTCTACTGAATGCAGGCAGACCGTTCTCCTGCGCAGGATGCATGATCGTATTGCCGAAATCATGCGGAATATTCCAGCCTATTCGCACCGCTGTCCCACTGTTAAGATAGGTATGTACATTTCCCAGCGCAAAACCTGCAAAAGGGGTTAAGTCTGCGTTTAGATTCCAAATAAGATCATCTGTGTGATTGCGCCATCGATGCTCATAGGCCAGTATAATACCCACTTCATTGTGCAGTTGGTGATCCCATCCGTTGGATGGTTTATTGTTGATCAGCTTATGAGCAAGGTTTTGGGTCTGTTCGCCTAATGCTGCCGGCCCGACAATACCCAGTTGAAGCTCTAACGTATCGGCTTCTTTACTATCAGTTTGCTGCAGTTTGAAACCTGTATAGAGCCAGCCGGCGTAGGGCTGATCTTCCGGATCTGGAATACTTTTTGCTTTGTCTTTTGGCGTGTAGACCTGCTGGGCGACAGAGATGGTAAAAAAATGGTATTTGGCATTATCATAGAGATACGGCATTTGAAGATAGGTGTAGACCGCAGTATCCACTCTGTAGACAGTGGATAATTTGATACCGCCGGTGTAGTTTTTATCGGTCCTGTCAAAGAAATCGTTCTCGAGATAGAAGTTGAAACGTTCAAATTGGAAAGCCGTTTTTTCTTCAGCGAAAAGGGCAGTCGAATCCAACAATGCTGCGGATAGAAGAAAGATGCTTAACGCTTTTTGCATACCCATGACCTTATCTTGATGATAAAGGGCACCTCTATAAACCCTAGTCCGCCTCAGCGACAGAGAGAAGTTCACAATCAAGGCGCTCCTTTTCGCCCGAGCCATAGCTAAGGCGAAAAGGGCAACGCGGAGTGTGGATTTCTCTCTATCGCCCTTCGGGAGGGATAAAGAGAACGATCTTGCGCAGAATTTTCTTTTATCATAGCTTCGGCTATGACGCAAGAAAAGTTCTGCACAATCTCATCTCTCTTTCTTCCCTCTGAGGTTGGCTAGGGTTTTTAGAGGTGCCCTAAAGAGTATAGCACCTCTATTCACTTTTTAGAAAATATCTCGTCTCTTGAGCAGCGAAATCTATTTTTTATTTCTGAAGTGAACATCGAATACTTTTTTGCTATCGGCTTTGAGCAGAAGATCAAAGGTAAGAAGATTGCCACTTTTCCAATAATATTTTTCATTGGTGTCGACACTGCTTTGACCATCATCCCGTTTGGTAAAAGGGATGAGAAGCTGGATCATTTTCGGCTCTTTGGAACGGTTGACAAGTTCATATGCGACTTTTGTGTCAAGATAGTAACGATCGCTGTTTGTACTGATCAACTTCTCCGTAACCAGCAGATCGAAATTCATTCCGAGCGCAACTTTGATTTTTTCATGCTGAGGGGTATGCTCAATATGACTTTCACCTAAAAGAAGTGTTCTCTCCTGTTCTTTCGAATAGCTGCGGATTGTACCTATCGGCAAAGGGTTGTCAAGTGATTTGATCTGCAGATATTGATTGACGGGGTGCTTAATCTCCCCTTGAAAATAGAAAGGGTTGCCGACTTGAACATCATATTTTCGCTCAATAGGAATTTTTTTAACGTCGAGGAATTTGATCTGAGTCTTCTCATTGTTGGCAAGCGTTACGGCAAAGGGGATCTGATAAAGATGATAGCCTTCGCGGGAGGACTCTACGACAGCAGCGGAATCCGACTCGGAAAGAGCCGCTTTAGCCATGTAAATACGATTATCTACTGCTTTGACGCGGTTGATATCGCCGGCCAGAACACTCAGCATTGTCTCTTTAAAAGCTTTGCCGCTGCGGTTATTGATGGTGATCCATCCGCTCAGATCGGCACTGTTTTTGGAGAGGTTGAGAATATAGTCACTCTTCCACGAAATGCTGTCGATCAGGTAGTCCAGCGAGAGGGCGGTCGTGCTTTTTTGCGGAGCATTTATGTTCCAAACCAAGGATGGTTTCGTTATCAGCTCTTTCGGAATATCCGAGAAGATCAGAGCCGAAACAGGTACGGTGAAGATTTCGTCCTGAGCTGTTTTGACAACTGCCTGCGGATCGGCAGACAGCAAGAGCCCGCTCTTAAAGAGAAGATCACTGCCGGTCTGCAGATAGAACTTGACCTCTCTGCCCAGGTGGGCCTGCGCCAATTTCCTGGCATCGATCTGATCAAAGCGGTACTGCTGTGAATAGAGCGTCACCCCCTTTGGAAATATGACATTGACACTGTCCGTTTGGACACTGCTGGCTACGTCGGAAAAAACAAGAGACTGTTTTCCTTTATCAAGGAGCAGCTCTCTTGTCTCATGGACCAGCCCGAGGTCGCCATTATAGACAACGAGCGAAGAACTGTTTGGCTGCAGTGCTATGCTGGAAGCACTCAGCAGAGAAGATGCCAGTAAAGCAAAAATAGAGAGAACAGATGGATGCATGCTCAGCCTTTTGATAGCGAAGTGCAAATAGTATAACTTAAACAGGATAAATAGCACGGGTAGTCTGCATGTTGAATCGAGGACACGGAGGTCAATTTTTTTGGCAGAAATGTTGTAGATGATCTTCTTCTCTCTTTCAGATTAAAGGTTAAATGTCCAAGCTGCTTTGCTACAATATACAGAAGAATTTAGCCTTAGGGGAGAAGATGCGTCAAAGCTATTTTTTAACGATCGATGCAGGAACCGGAAGCGGACGAGCTGTTCTATTTGACGCACTTGGCAATCAGATAAGTATAGGGCAGCAGGAGTGGGAGCATCCGAGTGAAGAGGGCGTTGCCAACTCTATGGGCTTTGACTGTAAAACGAATTGGCAGATCCTCTCTGCCTGTATTAAAGCGTCCATAGAGAAGGCCGGTATTAAAGCCGAAATGATCAAGGCGGTGACGGCGACAAGTATGCGTGAAGGCATTGTCCTGTACGACAGGGAGGACAAGGAACTGTTCGCGGTTGCCAATGTTGATGCAAGAGCGGACAAGGAAGTCGCGCAACTTAATAGGGAGTTTCCGGAAAGTGAAAAAGAGTTCTATGCCCAAAGCGGTCAGACATATGCACTCGGAGCTCTTCCACGTCTATTGTGGCTGAAGAGAAACAGACCACATCTTTATGAGCAGGCCGTGTCGATGAACATGATCAGCGACTGGGTATTGACAAAACTCTCCGGCATTATTGCCAGTGAACCATCAAATGCCGGTACATCGGGAATATTTTCGCTTGAAAAACGCCAATGGGCACCCGAGATGGCAAAAAGGGTGGGCCTGAAAGATGATATTTTCCCGCCGGTATATGAGAGCGGAACGATTATCGGTGAGGTGACTAGAAAGGCTGCAGCCGAGACAGGGTTGGCCGTCGGGACACCGGTTGTGACAGGCGGCGGCGACGTACAGCTCGGCTCCGCAGGTCTCGGCATTGTCGAAGCGGGCGAGGTCGCTGTTCTCGGCGGCACCTTCTGGCAGCAGCTGGTGAACATGCCGGCGGCGAAAACAGATCCGAAGATGGATATTCGGGTGAACCCGCATGTCATCCCGGGCATCTCCCAGGCGGAGGGGATCACCTTTTTCTCCGGCTTGGTGATGCGCTGGTTCAGGGATGCCCTGTGCCATAGCGAGGTCACTGAGGCCAAGAGAAGAGGGATGGACCCCTATGCTTATCTGGAAGAGCTTGCCGCGTTAGTACCTGTTGGTTCTAACGGCATTCTGCCCATCTTTTCAGACACCATGCACTACGGTAGATGGTATCATGCAGCTCCCTCTTTCTTGAACCTCTCTCTCGATGCTGCTCTTGCATCAAAAGAGGCGATGTTCCGCGCGCTCGAAGAGAATGCGGCGATCGTTTCGATGTTGAACCTTGAAGCGATCTTCCGTTTTACCGGGGTGCAAAGCGAGAGTATCACCTTTGCAGGCGGGGCCAGCAAAGGTGCATTATGGTCGCAGATTCTGGCAGATGTGACAGGCAGAGAGGTAAAGATACCGAATGTGAACGAAGCGACTTCGCTCGGCGGCGCTTTTGCCTGCGGTGTTGCCGTCGGTGAATACAAAAGCATAGCGGAAGCGGCAAAAGGACTGGTCCAGTGGGAGAAAAGCTATACGCCTGACAGAGCGAACCACGTAAAGTACCAAGAGATCGCTTCACGGTGGCAGGCGGCATATGCTGCGCAGCTGAAGCTGGTCGAGGAAGGTGTCACCAGATCGATGTGGAAAGCACCGGGACTGTAAAAAACGTAAAAGGAGATGAATGTATTTGACGAAAGAAGAGGATCATGCGTACCGGTTCGGTGACCACGGCCCAAAGTACCTGACAAAAGGCGAGAATGTCGATCTTGGTATTGTCGTGATCACCCCGGGCGAAGCGCACCCATGCCATAAACATGTCAATCAGGAGGAGTCGTTTCTGGCGATGGAAGGGCAGTGCGATGTCTGGGTGGACGGAGAACTTGTCGTGCTGAAAAAAGGGGATTATCTGATCTGCGAAAAAGGGGAGGCGCACTTCTTTAACAACAGAAGCGGTGAGGATTTTAAAGCGGTCTTCGTAAAGGCGCCCCACCTCGAGGAAAAAGACAGTGTCTATATCGAGTGGGAGCCGGGAATGCCTTTTATCAAAGAGCCCTAGAAAAGATCTCCCAGAATAGTGAGGTTGTCGCTGGATTTGTCCGCAGTGTGCACTTCATAATGTGCTTTATAGTGGAGGTAGTGCTTGGAGTGCTTGTGGCCTTCGAGCGCCTCTTCATCAGCCCATGACTCAATCACGATAAACTTTTTAGGGTCGTTTTCATACTGAAAAATATCGTATAGCAGGCATCCTTCTTCGTTGCGTGAGGGGATGATCATAGCGTTTAGCAGCGTAGAAAGCTGCTGTTCATGCCCCTCTTTGGCAATAAACGTAACTTTTTTTGTGATTTTCATAACGGTCCTTTTTATATAAATTTAGAGTACGGCCAAATGGGCTTTCGCACATTTTTATTTTTTTAATTTAGCTTGTTCAAGTTCCCAATATTCCATATCGAAAATATCTTTTTGGGCAAGGCTCTGCCAGCCGCCAAGCTGTTCGGCGATCAACATTGCTTTAACGGTGTGTTCAACGATATCGGCGATGATGTTGGTCTCTTTCTCGTCTCTGCCGAAGGCGACGGCTCCAAACCCTTTAATGATAGCATAGCGCGGGGCAAGGTCAAGACAGATCTGCTCGGCAGAGGCGTTGTTTTGAAAGTAAAGCCTGTAGGCATTTACAAACTGATCCAGCCCCTCCTGAAGATTTTCATCAATCACAGCCGGAAAAGGTTTGATGCGAATGACATGCTCCGGGGTCAACTCGCCTTTAGAGAGAATCGTTTCAAGATTCGGGAGTTTTGAGAGTGCACAGGCCTGAGCCGAATCGAGAATAATGGCGACGATATTGCTTCCGCGAAGCTTTGCAACCTCATTGTTGAGGGTGTCAAAAAAACTGTTGTCCAGCGCTTTCGATTCGCATGCAGTCGGAAGGGTCGTATGCGTCTCAATGTACTGTTCGGCTTTGGTGACCAGTGCTATATGCTTCTCGTACGATCTTTTGGCATCATCATCGAAAGTAAAGAGCCCGTGGTTTAGAAGTATAATGCCTTCAAGTGCATTCCAGTCAATGCCTCGGGTCTGTTCATAGATATGTTTGGACAAGACAAAGCCGGGCATCACATAATCAATAAGCAGAACCTTGTCGCCATAGATCTGTTTGAGCAACTCTTTGCCGTCAGGGGTGTTGGAAATGGTGACGATGGCGTCGGTGTGCGTGTGATCGACATAAGTAAAAGGGATGATGGCATGCAGGATCGCTTCGATGGAAGGGTTGGGTGCATTCATATCGCGCAGGGCAGCACGCTGCTCTTTGACCATCTGTGTATCGCCGAGTGAATCGCGTGTGGCCATCTCTTTGAGCACATCAAGTGCGACCGGTGAAAAGCCCGCTTCTTCGATGTCGACCAGGTTCCACCCGCTTCCTTTGACATAGAGTGTGTCATCGCTCTTGTAGGAGGTGTTCCCGCCGCCGTGCAGGACCAGCTCTTCGGACTGCCCAAGCAGCTGGGAGGTGTAGACCCGCAGCTGAAGCGGTGTCGTCAAAGCAGCTGCTTTTGCATCATCGAACAGACTTTTCATAATACTCACTTACAGAAAAAATATAGCTGTATTGTACCAATTTTAATGTTACTCAATTATGCTAATATTCTTCTACTATAATATTTAAGGATAAAGAATGCCACTATTAGACAGCTTTACGGTAGACCATACTATCATGCCGGCACCGGCCGTTCGCAAGGCCAAAGGGATGAAGACGCCATCGGGCGATGATATAACGGTATTTGATCTTCGTTTCGTCAGACCGAATAAAGATATCCTGAGCGAAAAGGGAATCCATACGTTAGAGCACCTTTTTGCCGGTTTTATGCGCGACCATCTCAATGGCGGCGGAACAGAGGTCATCGATATCTCTCCGATGGGATGCCGCACCGGTTTTTACATGAGCACGATCGGGACTCCGGCTGAAGAGACCGTTGTAAAAGCGTGGAAAGAGTCGATGGAAGATGTCCTGCATGTTGCTTCGCAAAAAGATATTCCGGAGCTTAACATCTACCAGTGCGGCAGTGCCAAGATGCACTCGCTCGAAGAGGCGAAAGCGATCGCACAAAAAGTACTGGACGGCGGTATCGGTATTATGGATAATGATGCGATCAAGCTTGATCTTTCAAAAGTCGATCAGGCCTGAGCGATGAAGATACTGCTGCCAATGGATTCTGAAGACACGCAAGAGGGTCAACTGGTTTCGATCAACGATGCCAAAACGTGGGCCTTGATAGATCTGGAAGCGGGGCAGGTGGTTGAGATCAACTACTTTGATACCAAAGAGGATGTCAATGAGTGGCTTGATGCCGTTGTCGTCGTCGGCGATTATGAACCGGTGATGGAGTTCATCGAGCAGCAGACGATGGTTCTTGTTGCCCATACTCAGCGTTATATTGATGATATCGTCGAGGCATTTTTGTTTAAAGAGCTTCATGACCTTGCAGTTTAGGTCTGTAGTATCGACTGTTCAGCGATGATGGATTGCAGAAGATGAAGCGTTATCAACAGTTTTTGCAGCTTATTCATCCGCAACCGGGTTTTAAGGTCCTAGACATTACCTCGCATGCCGATGCGCTGACGGCGGCCATTGTCGAGCACCTGGCTCCTTTTTCTGAATATCGTTTGGAATTGTCGCTCTATCCGGGAGAACATCAAACATTTGAGGCAAGCGACGCCATAAAAGTTCATAGCGTTGCCAACTACAGTGCCCCTTTCCGTGCTCTGCCGCGCGATAACGACGTGGTGATGATCCGTGACGTATTCCAGCAGCATGCGTTCAAAGAACGTATTTTAAAAGGTATCTACACGACCCTTGCCAATACGGGAGATATTATCATTATCTCCAAAAAGGGAAGCGCCGATGTCGAGGAGCAGAAAGCGATGCTGGAGGCAGCTGAATTCCGGGCAGCCAACAGTATCGATATCTTAGAGGGCTATGATCTGGTGATGGCTAAAAAGATGCATATGTGGGGTAACGGCCTTTAAAGCCATCCCTTGTTAATCATAAGAAGAGAGATGAGATTCAATACAACGAAACATACGATGGTGCAAAGTGAGGACGGCAGTTTTACCGCCTACAGCAGCGAATTTGAAGAACACTACCACTCCACAAGAGACGGCGCTCTGCAGGAGTCGCTGTGCAAACATGTGATCCCCGCCTTTAAACACCATAAGCAAAAAGATGAACTCTGCATCCTGGACATCTGCTTCGGTCTCGGGTTCAACACCCTGGCGACCCTCTACTATATGCGGGAGCAGGGGCTGAACAAGAAGCTGCGTATCTTCTCGCCTGAATTTGATGGCGAGCTGATAGCGTCGCTAAAGTCGTTCACGTATCCCGGGATATTTGCACCTTTTTTACCGATCATCGAAGCACTGAGCACGAAAAATGTCTATGAAGATGAACAGCTTTATATCGAACTCTATGTGGGTGATGCCAGAGAGTACCTTCGAACCTGCAGTGAGCGTTTTGACATCGTCTATCAGGACGCTTTCAGTCCCGGTGTCAACCCCATTCTCTGGACAACAGAGTATTTCGGTGATATTGCACGACTAATAAACGATGAGGGCATACTTACTACCTACTCGATGGCCCTGAAAACGCGTTTGGCGCTGCATGAAAACGGTTTCAATGTCTATCTCAACAGCGGCGAGGGGTTTCGGGATGCGACATTGGCCTCTAAGTCAGAATTGATCGGCTACGATAAAGTCGACATGGCACACAAGATTGCCTGCAATACAGAGGTGAGACCCCTGACCGACAGCGAATGCCAGGATCAGTAAAGGGCACTCATCCGATCCACCGTTTTCCAGTCGAGTGAACTTTTTTTATGCGTCAGGATATGCTCGATATAGCGGGCAAACATGTCGGTCTCAATATTGACACGCGTCCCTTTTTGATAGCTTCCGAAAAGCGTCTCTTTCATGGTGATTGGGATGATCGTGAGTCTGAAAGAGCTTTCAAAGACCTCGTTGACGGTGAGGCTGACACCGTCGATAGTTATAGAGCCTTTAGGCACGATATAGGCGATGAATTTTGGATCGATCTCAATAAAGACGTCATAGGAATTGCCGTTGTTATTGATCTGAGTGATTGTACCGATGGTGTCAACATGGCCCTGGACAATATGGCCTTCGAATCGATCACCCATCATCATTGCCGGTTCGATATGCACCTTGCCTTTGAGATTCTCCAGTGCGACGGTACCCTGCGTTTCAGGAGAGAGCTCAACGCTGAAACCGTCGTTAAAGAGCGCGGTGACACTGAGACAGACGCCGTTGATGGCAATGGAGTCTCCCATTTTGGGACGATAAGAAGCTTGCAGGGTCAATGTGTTGTTGGCAAAACTTTTGACAGTCGCCATCTCACGAATCAGGCCGGTAAACATCTACTGGACCTCTGCTTGTATGTTCTGGAAAGAGGCGAAGGGGAAATCGTTCATTATAGGACTCTTTTTGTTTGATAAAGCAATTATAGCAGAGACCTTAGCCGAGATCGGCTTTCGGATCAGAAAACAATCTTGCCGTCGGCCTGCAGGCCGGCAATGATCTGTTTGGCTTTGGCATGCCCTTGGTAGGCAGCTTTGCGGCAGAGATCGAGCGCTTTGTCATGATCCTCTTCGACACCGAGTCCCTGATCGTAGAGAAGACCAAGATTGTAAAGTGCTTCAGGCAGCTCTTTTTCTGCGGCACGTGAAAAACAGATATAGGCGCGCTGGTAATCCTGGGGTACGCCATGTCCCTCTTTATAGAGTGCTCCCAGATTGTTAAAGGCTTCGACATGGCCGCGCTTGGCTGCTTCCTCATACCAAAAAGCCGACTCTGAGTAGTTCTGCATGCATCCAAGCCCTCGTTCAAGCATCAGTGCAGCCTCGTACATGGCCGGAGGAACTTCGCGTTCTGCTGCTTCAAGGTAGAGATCGAAGGCCCTGAACTGATCGTGCATTACGCCGCCGATCCCATTCGCGTAAAGCAGGGCCAGATTAAAGAGGGCATAGGGCTGTTTCTGTTCAGCGGCCTGGATATAAAGCGTGAGGGCTCTTGCATCGTCTTTTTCAGTGCCTAAGGCATTCTGGTACATAAAGGCCAATGAGGTCTGCGCCGTAGCGTCCCCCTTTTCAGCCAGGGTTTCATAGAGCATAAACGCTTTGTCATACTCTTTTGCATTATAGGCAGTGTGTGCTTCTTGAATCATTTATAGGCTCGATTTTTAGTAATTGCAGAATTTTAGTGGTTTTGGGGTTAAGAGTGACTAAATGCAAAAAAGGGGTAAAAGGTTTTAGACTCTGTAAAGTATTGCAGAACCTTGCAGGACTGACGGAGAGTACCTGCCTTTACGAATACAGATTTAACTCGCATACTATCTGCGTACTTTCCTGTCACCGCGGTTTTTCTCCTTAAGCCGGGTAATGACATCCTTGAGGCGCTCTTTTTCGCTTAGGAGCTCATCGCGGATCATATGCTCTTCCCCGCCATCCACCTTCGGATCATAATGCATGATTTCAGGAACATAACCTTTCAGCAACTCTTCGATGCTCTTTCCTTGCACAGTTTTTTCTGCTGCTTCTTTCGCTTTAAGACGGATCAGGTCATCCCGAAGACGTTCCTCATCACTAAGATGTGCTCCGTGTGCGAGGTGCAGCTTCCCTTTTTCAAGCTCTGGGTCGTAATTCATTATTTCAGGAACATAGTCCCTAAATAGTTCTTCGGCACTTTTTTTTTCAGCCATATAAAACCTCCGTTAGGGTTGTTATAGCGCCATTGTAGGATGCTGTCGCTTATATATTTTAATAAATCTTGTGTTAAGTCAAATCTTTATTGGTAAAAAAAGCGTAAAGTGCGGGGTATGAAAATGATTTTATTTACACACATCTTATCAGCCACTGCCTGGATTGGCGGTTCGCTTCTGCTGCTTGCACTGGGGATATTCCTTCGAGATAAACAGGCCCAATCGAACGTGTATGATCATCTGGGACCGATCTACGGCTATTTTGAGAGCTTTTGGTTGCTGACACTGCTGATAACAGGAAGCTATTTGTTTGTTTATCACGGCCTGGATGATGTGCTGCTGCAGTCACCGCAGTCACAATTGGGACAGAACATGATCCATAAACTCTACGCAGTGGCACTGATTACGCTTTTTACCGTAATCCATATGGCGATCGCTTTTAAAGTACATAAATCAACCCGAAGCAGGTTTCAGAATCTTTTAATGCGTGGCAGCTCACTTTTGATCTTGATCTTGAATCTTGCCATACTTTGGCATGCGATAGAGGTACGGTCGTCATTGTAGTTTTATGATGCAAGAATTGCTATGGGAGTGAGGAGTGTTGTATGGCGGCAGTTTATAAAATTGCCAACTGCCGCCATTTTGTCAGAAGAGCACTACTTTTTAATTTTCAACAGTTCGATATCAAAAATAAGTGTTGAGTTCGGTGCGATCACCTGCCCGGCGCCGCGTTCGCCATAGGCTAGTTCTGCAGGAACGAATAGCTGCCATTTTGCTCCGACTTTCATATGCTGAAGCGCTTCGCTCCACCCTTTGATAACGGCATTGACAGGAAATTCTGCCGGCTCTCCGCGATCGATTGAGCTGTCAAAGACCTTGCCGTCGAGTAAAGTGCCGCGATAATGGGTGACGACAATGTCGGTAGCCTTAGGTGTTGCACCGGTTCCGGCTTTGAGAACCTTGTATTGAAGTCCGCTTGGCAGGGTGACAACACCCTCTTTGGTTTTGTTTTGCGCCAGGAACGCTTCACCCTCTTTTTTGTTTTTTTCTAAAAGCAGTGCCATATCTTTGGCAGCACGTGCCTGGACCTTCTGCTGGAATGCAATTTTTGCATCTTGCATCTCTTTTTCAGAAAGTTTAGGAGATTTTTCTTCAAGTGCATCTTTGAGACCCATAATGAGGGCATCACTGTTTATATCATCTTTGGTTGAATGCAGCTGGGTCCCGATTTGAAGACCGATGGCATAGCCCAGTTTCTCCTCTTGTGTTGTTAACGTTTTTACTGAAGGTTCAGCCGCTTTTGATGCTTCGTTACTGCCATTGCAGCCTAAAATTGAGAATGCAACCATGCTGGCTGCTAATGTCGAGAGATAGATTTTTTTTGTCATGCTTCTTCTTTTGTTGATATTTTGTGTAGTTATATCAGAAGATGGCAAATATTTGGCAATCGGGGGAGGAACCCCGAAAGAAAATTATTCTTTGATGTAAGAACAGCAGTAGTCGGTAGGTGCCTTTATGATCAGGTCAAAAGAGCTGTTGGCGGGGACATTGAAAGAACATGGTGTGCTAAGCTTTTGAAAGCTCTCTTCGCCAGGAAGTTTAACATCGAGTTCACCAGAGAGGATCTCCATGATCTCGGCATCGTCTGTACCGAACGTATATTCGCCGGGAAGCATGATGCCCAGACTTTTAATACTGCCGTCTTCAAATTTGAGGGTACGGCTGGTGACCTTGCCGTCATAATAGATATTGGCCGCTTTGACTGCCGTGACATTTTTAAATTCGTTCATTATTTTCCTTCTGTATGAAATGCATTTTTGATTGTACCATGATGATTGTTAGGTGCTGCTAATTTGCTATTTAAGCGGCCTTATCAGCTCCTTGATCTCTTTGGGCAGATGGGCAAATGCGACTTCATGTGTCCCTTTTGAACCCGCTTCAAGACACTTGAGTTCGGTGACCTGGAGATTAGGGTTGTAACGCATCAGCTTCTCTTTTTTATTCTCAAAGACAAATGTGATGTTTTCAGAACTGTAATCGATGCTTTTTTTCTTTTTTGCCATCTTCTATCCTACTTTTTATAGATACCGGTCTCGGTAACGGTGATCTTTCCGGCATCGATCAAAGTGGTCAATGCGCGTTTGAAGTTCTTTTTGCTTAGACCGAACACGCTGCTGATCAGGTCTGCATCGCTTTTATAGTTGTAGGCCAGGATACCTTTGTTCTCTTCTAAAAGTGTCATTATTTTGTCAGTGGCAATATCTTTTTTGGCTTCGGTACCTATCGGCTGCAAGGCAATGTCAAGGTTTCCATCCTTACGTACTTCTTTAACATACCCTTTCTTACTGTCTCCGACAGCGATCTTTTCGAAGATCTCATTTGTAAAAAGCATACCTGAATATTTGTTATCGACAATGACTTTAAAACCGAGCGGTGTTTTGGCAATGACTAAAAGATGAACGGCTCTGTTTTTATAATAGCCTTCTTCCACTTCATGCGAAAGAAACTGCTTGATCTTTTCGACACCGATAAGGCGATCGCTCTGGTCGTCTTTAACGACACGCAGTATTCTTTTGTCGCCTACCCGGAAAGGTGTCTTTTGGCGGTTCTTGGGAACAAACAGATCCTTTGGCAGCCCCCAGTCCACGAAGGCACCGAAACCGGCAACGTCGACCACCTCAAAAAAACCGAACTGATCACGCATTGCTGCAGGCTGTGCTGTCGTGGCGACAAGGCGGTCTTCGCTGTCCGTGTAGACAAAAACATCGATCTCTTGATCAAGTTCCATCGCATCAGTAATATATTGATTCGGAAGAAGCAGATCCTCACCGTTTTCAGCTGCCAGATAAGCACCGGGTTCCGTGAATCTGACGATTTTTAGGGTGTTGATCTTGCCGAGTTCTATTGTTTTGTTCATAGTTGTCCTATTCGTGATAAGCAATTATACACTTATTACGATGTATCTATTGATAGAATAGTGGTCTATTTAAGGTGAAAGAAGATAATTTCCGGGAATTTTAGGTTCCCTTAATAATAAATTTAAGTTTTTTTAAGTATTATACGCCTCCACTTTGCCGTTTTAAACAAAATGGTTGAGTATTTGTACCTATTTACATAATAGCAGTAGATACAAGTATTGGCAAGGCGAACCGCACTGCCTAAAACGGTGGAAGTGATTTAAATTAAAGGGCTTACAATGAAAGTACGCGCTTCAGTAAAGAAGATGTGTGACGATTGTAAAATCGTTAAACGCAAGGGAATTGTAAGAGTAATCTGCAAAACCGCAAAACATAAACAAAGACAAGGATAAGCATGGCACGTATTGCTGGTGTGGACTTACCTAATAAAAAACGCGTAGAGTATGGTCTAACATACATCTACGGTGTTGGTCTTTACGCTTCTCGTCAAATCCTTGACGCGACAGGTATCGACTATAACAAACGTATCTACGAACTTGACGAAGATGATGTGGCTGCGATCACTAAAGAGATCCGTGAAAACCATATGGTAGAAGGTGATCTTCGTAAAAAAGTTGCTATGGACATTAAAGCATTGATGGACCTTGGTAGCTACCGTGGTCTACGTCACCGCCGCGGACTTCCTGTTCGTGGTCAAAAAACTAAGACAAATGCGCGTACTCGTAAGGGTAAACGCAAAACTGTCGGCGCAGCGTAAGGAGCTATTGAATGGCAAAAAGAAAAGCAACGCGTAAAAAAGTAATCAAGAAGAACATTGCACGCGGAATCGTTCATATCGCTGCTTCATTCAATAATACTCTTGTAACTATTACTGATGAAATGGGTAACATGATTGCTTGGAGTTCTGCTGGTAGCCTAGGCTTCAAAGGTTCTAAAAAATCTACTCCGTTTGCAGCTCAAGCAGCTGTTGAAGATGCAGTAGCTAAAGCACAAGTACATGGCGTTAAAGAACTTGGTATTAAAGTTCAAGGTCCTGGTTCAGGTCGAGAAACTGCAACTAAAGCAGTAGGTGCAATCGAAGGTATCCGTGTTACATTTATGAAAGATGTTACACCCCTACCACACAACGGTTGTCGCGCACCTAAGCGTCGTAGAGTGTAAGGAGATTACTGATGGCAAGATATAGAGGTCCAGTAGAAAAAATCGAAAGAAGATTCGGTGTAAGCCTTAACCTTAAAGGTGAGCGTCGTTTAGCAGGCAAGTCTGCATTAGAAAAACGTCCTTACGGTCCAGGTCAACACGGTCAACGTCGTAAAAAAGTTTCAGAATATGGTCTGCAACTAAATGAAAAGCAAAAAGCAAAGTTCATGTATGGTGTTTCTGAGAAACAGATGCATACACTATTTGATGAAGCCAAACGTCGCGCAGGAAATACAGGTACAAACCTGATCGTACTGCTTGAGCAGCGTCTTGACAATGTTGTTTACAGAATGGGATTTGCATCGACTCGTCGTTTTGCACGCCAATTCGTAAACCATGGTCATGTACTTGTTGACGGAAAGCGCGTAGATATTGCATCTTACCGCGTTAAACCAGGTCAAAAAGTAGAAATTCGTGAAAAAAGCAAAAAAAACAATCAAATACAACGCGCTATCGAGTTGAGCAACCAAACTGGTATTTCTCCATGGGTTGACATTGATGCTGAGAAAGTATTTGGTATCTTTACTCGTCTTCCAGAGCGTGAAGAGATCGTTATCCCGGTTGAAGAGCGTTTAATCGTTGAGCTTTACTCGAAATAATTTATAAAAAGGCGTTGTGAATGAAAAAAATCAAAACATCTCCGCTTCTTCCACAAGAGTTTGTGGTTGAGCAAATCAGCGAAAATGAAGCAAACATTATTGCATACCCGTTTGAAACAGGTTATGCGGTATCACTTGCACATCCATTACGCCGATTTTTGCTCAGCAGCTCTGTAGGATATGCTCCTGTAGCGATCAAAATCGAAGGTGCTAAACACGAGTTTGACTCAGTACGTGGTATGCTTGAAGATATTTCTGACTTTATCATCAACCTCAAAGGTATCCGCTTTAAACTTAAAGATGATGCTAAAGAGGCTGAGATCACATATAGCTTTGCAGGTCCATGTGAGATCAAAGGTAGTGATCTTGATAATGATGAAGTAGAGATCGTTACACCAGACGCATTCCTTGCAACTCTTAACGATGATGCAACGCTGAACTTTACAATCAAAATCTATCAAGGTATCGGTTATGTGCCGAGCGAAGATATTCGTGAAGAACTTGATGAGGGCTATATTGCTCTAGACGCATTCTTTACACCGGTACGCAAAGCAACATACGCTATTGAGAATGTTCTTGTTGAAGACAATCCGAACTTTGAAAAAGTTGTACTGAACATCGTAACCGATGGTCAGATCAGTCCAGTAGATGCATTCAGAAATGCTTTAGCTGTGATGCATGCACAATTGAACGTGTTCAGCAGCGAGATCAGCATTCAGGCTCCAACAACTATTGAGCGTGTTGAAGAGTCTCCTGAGTTGAAAAAATTAACTGCACGTGTTGATGATCTTGGATTGAGTGCTCGTTCATTCAACTGTCTTGATCGTTCAAACATCAAATATATCGGCGAAATCGTATTGATGAGCCAAAACGATCTTAAGAACGTTAAAAACCTAGGTAAAAAATCTTACGAAGAGATCCTTGAGAAACTGACAGAAGCCGGTTTCTCAGTAGGTGAAAACTTGTCAGATGACCTTGTTAGCGCACTTAAGAAAAAAATCGAAGCTGAATAAGGAAGTATCATGAGACACCGTCATGGATACCGCAAACTAAGTCGTACAAGCTCACACCGTGCAGCTTTGCTTAAAAACTTGAGTATTGCATTGATCGAAAACGAAAAAATCGAAACTACCGTTCCTAAGGCAAAAGAACTTCGTTCATTTGTTGAGAAACTTATCACTGTAGCCGGTAAAGGTGACTCTAATGCTCACCGTGCTGTGTTCGCTGCTTTACAAAGCAAAGAAGCTACTAATAAACTTGTAACAGAGATCGCACCGAAATATGTCGATCGCAAAGGTGGGTACACTCGTATCACCCGTACCCGTATTCGTCGCGGTGACGCAACGACTATGGCTTTCATCGAACTAGTTTAATTCGATACCGTTACGCCTTTTAAGGCGTAACATTCTTTCCTCTTTAAACATTCTCAACTTAACGTATTATTTATTCTTGTACTTCTCCCAGCTTTTTGGCATAAACATTTATATAGCTTTAATATTTGAAATACTTTGCACTAAATAAGATTAAAATAAAATGTCTATGCAATAATGTATATAAATCTAATGTCTAGGTGCAGTAAGGTTTATCGTAAAATCTTACTAAGGCATATCAACGTTGTTATGTCAGAATCACCCTGCAATCCGGTTCGAGAAAAGGTGTGATATCAGTGATGCCGGAGACAGGCTACGTGAAAGTGGAATCGATCGATTAAGATGAGTAATAAAGCGTCAGGGATCTGATCAATTTTTACCGAAATTTACAAATTTCAAGAAATTTCACAATTCGCCAAAAAAGTGCTTGACATTGGTTTTTGATTTGTCTATAATTCCCGTCCACAAACGATGAGTCGCTTGAAAAAGAGACGAAGAAGACTTCATGTTGAAGCTTTAAAAAACGTTTGAGATCATTGAAAACTAAGTAAGTTTGACACTGACCTTTACGGGGTTGGAAGTTAACTTTATAAGACACAAAAACAACCGTCTATTCATTTGTAGCTTTTAAGTTATGATTGAAATAGACACTATATTTTTTATAGCCAATGATTTTAAATCTTGGGCAATAGGAATCAGTAATCCATCGAAAGGTGGTCTTTACATAATACAATTATGGAGAGTTTGATCCTGGCTCAGAATGAACGCTGGCGGCGTGCTTAACACATGCAAGTCGAACGGTAGCAGGGACTTCGGTCTGCTGACGAGTGGCGCACGGGTGAGTAATATATAGGTAATGTGCCCCTTAGTCTGGGATAGCCACTGGAAACGGTGATTAATACCGGATACTCCTTCTGATTTAATGTCAGTCGGGAAAGGTTTTTCGCTAAGGGATCGGCCTATATTGTATCAGTTAGTTGGTGAGGTAATGGCTCACCAAGACAATGACACATAGCGGGTTTGAGAGGATGATCCGCCACACTGGTACTGAGACACGGACCAGACTCCTACGGGAGGCAGCAGTGAGGAATATTGCACAATGGGCGAAAGCCTGATGCAGCAACGCCGCGTGGAGGATGACGCATTTCGGTGTGTAAACTCCTTTTATCAGAGAAGAAAATGACGGTATCTGATGAATAAGTCCCGGCTAACTCCGTGCCAGCAGCCGCGGTAATACGGAGGGGACAAGCGTTATTCGGAATCACTGGGCGTAAAGGACGCGTAGGCGGGTTTTTAAGTCAGGTGTGAAATCCTACAGCTCAACTGTAGAACTGCACTTGAAACTGGGAACCTAGAGTATGGAAGGGGCAGGTGGAATTAGTGGTGTAGGGGTAAAATCCGTAGATATCACTAGGAATACCGAAAGCGAAGGCGACCTGCTGGGACATAACTGACGCTGAGGCGTGAAAGCGTGGGGAGCAAACAGGATTAGATACCCTGGTAGTCCACGCCCTAAACGATGAATGCTAGTCGTCGGAGAGCTCGTCTCTTCGGTGATGCACTTAACAGATTAAGCATTCCGCCTGGGGAGTACGGTCGCAAGATTAAAACTCAAAGGAATAGACGGGGACCCGCACAAGTGGTGGAGCATGTGGTTTAATTCGAAGATACGCGAAGAACCTTACCTAGCCTTGACATTGATAGAATATTTTAGAGATAAGATGGTGCCCTTCGGGGAGCTTGAAAACAGGTGCTGCACGGCTGTCGTCAGCTCGTGTCGTGAGATGTTGGGTTAAGTCCCGCAACGAGCGCAACCCTCGTCGTTAGTTGCTAACAGTTCGGCTGAGCACTCTAGCGAGACTGCCTTCGTAAGGAGGAGGAAGGTGAGGACGACGTCAAGTCATCATGGCCCTTATGGCTAGGGCTACACACGTGCTACAATGGGGCGTACAGAGAGTTGCAATACCGCGAGGTGGAGCCAATCTCATAAAGCGTCTCTCAGTTCGGATTGTTCTCTGCAACTCGAGAACATGAAGCTGGAATCACTAGTAATCGTAGATCAGCATTGCTACGGTGAATACGTTCCCGGGTCTTGTACTCACCGCCCGTCACACCATGGGAGTTGATTTCGCCCGAAGCGGGGATGCTAAACTAGCTACCCTCTACGGCGGAATTAGCGACTGGGGTGAAGTCGTAACAAGGTAACCGTAGGAGAACCTGCGGTTGGATCACCTCCTTTCTAGAGTAACGAGTCCTCATTCGATTGAAGGACTCAAGAGAAAATCTCACGTCTTATGAAGATTAATGTGTCTACTTACTTAGTTTTCAGTGATCTATGTTATTTGAATAAATTACTTATCTGGGGAATTAGCTCAGCTGGGAGAGCGCCTGCCTTGCACGCAGGAGGTCAGCGGTTCGATCCCGCTATTCTCCACCATTTTTGGCTATTTGCACTTAAGCAAAAGACTCATGTACGAAAGTACACTTCGCCTTTTCCTTAAGCACAACTAGCTCAAAAACCCTAAAAGGGCCTATAGCTCAGCTGGTTAGAGTGCACCCCTGATAAGGGTGAGGTCGGAGGTTCAAGTCCTCCTAGGCCCACCATCAGATAAAAAGTTTAATTTTAGTTCTCAGAGAGAATTAAAATTAGACTTTTAAAGTCTAAAAGTTATTTAACTTATTATTGTCAAAGTCAACAAAATTAATAGTAACTACAATTAATACATTTGCTGTTTTATTCGACTATATGTTGAATAAGGTAGTGAATACGCAAATTAGAATAAAGATATTAAGGGCCATAGGTGGATGCCTTGGCTGGTAGAGGCGATGAAGGACGTATTAGGCTGCGAAAAGCCTCGGGGAGCTGCCAAAGAGCTTTGATCCGGGGATATCCGAATGGGGCAACCCAGCATGGCGCGAGTCATGTTACCCTACGGGGGGCGAACTCAGGGAAGTGAAACATCTCAGTACCTGAAGGAAGAGAAATCAAACGAGATTCCCATAGTAGCGGCGAGCGAAATGGGATTAGGACAAACCAGGCACTTGTGCTTGGGGTTGTGGACTGCAATATGTAGTTTGGATGATAGATGAACCGTCTGGAAAGTCGGGCCATAGCGAGTGATAGCCTCGTAATCGAAATCAGAAGAACGCTAGCAGGATCCAGAGTAGGTCGGGACACGTGTTATCTTGACTGAAGCTGGGGGGACCACCCTCCAATCCTAAATACTACTACCAGACCGATAGTGAACCAGTACCGTGAGGGAAAGGTGAAAAGAACCGCGGTGAGCGGAGTGAAATAGAACCTGAAACCTATGGCTTACAATCATTCGGAGCACGATTATATATACGTGTGACGGACTGCCTTTTGCATAATGAGCCTGCGAGTTGTGGTATCTGGCAAGGTTAACCAAACGGGAAGCCGTAGCGAAAGCGAGTCTTAATAGGGCGAATTAGTCAGATGCTGCAGACCCGAAACTAAGTGATCTATCCATGAGCAGGTTGAAGCCGGTGTAAGAGCCGGTGGAGGACCGAACCGGTAGGCGTTGAAAAGTCTTCGGATGACTTGTGGATAGGGGTGAAAGGCCAATCAAACTTAGTGATAGCTGGTTCTCTCCGAAATATATTTAGGTATAGCCTCGAGCAGTAGCATGAAGGGGTAGAGCACTGACAGGGCTAGGGCTGCATACAGCGGTACCAAACCCTATCAAACTCCGAATACTTCATGTGTAACCTCGGGAGTCAGGCGGTGGGTGATAAAATCCATCGTCGAGAGGGGAACAACCCAGACTAGCAGCTAAGGTCCCAAAGTACTGTCTGAGTGGAAAAGGATGTGGAGTTGCTGTGACAACCAGGAGGTTGGCTTAGAAGCAGCCATCCTTTAAAGAAAGCGTAACAGCTCACTGGTCTAGCGATTCTGCGCCGAAAATATAACGGGGCTAAGACAGTCACCGAAGCTCTAGATGTGAATTTATTCACGTGGTAGGAGAGCGTTCCAAACAGCGTTGAAGGTATACCGGTAAGGAGTGCTGGAGCGTTTGGAAGTGAGCATGCAGGCATGAGTAGCGATAAAAGGGATGAGAATTCCCTTCGCCGTAAACCCAAGGTTTCCTACGCGATGCTCGTCATCGTAGGGTTAGTCGGGACCTAAGTCGAGTCCGAGAGGGGTAGACGATGGCAAATCGGTTAATATTCCGATACCGACGGTTGTTTGTTTGAATGATGGGGGGACGCATAGGGCTAATCGAGCTCACTGATGGAATAGTGGGTCGAAGGACGTAGGTCGTACAGTAGGAAAATCCGCTGTGCACTAGACCGAGATCTTACAGGCAGACCAATCTCTTCGGAGAGCGGTCTGAATCGATGATGCCGTCGTGCCGAGAAAAGCCTCTAAATGAGAACAACCGTTGCCCGTACCGTAAACCGACACAGGTGGGTGAGATGAGTATTCTAAGGCGCGTGGAAGAACTACTGTTAAGGAACTCTGCAAACTAGCACCGTAACTTCGGAATAAGGTGTGCCTTAAATGTTTAGGGATTTACTCCCGAAAGCATTACAAGGC
>CAVYYS010000005.1:0-291806 GCA_963772795.1 uncultured Helicobacteraceae bacterium | reverse complement strand
CATAAATCTCTTAACATCCATTCCGGCGGCTCGGATTATACAAACTCCAATAAACTATATTAACTCTTTACAATCATTACTTTGGAAATCGGCGTAATCTGCTGACGAACGCTCTTTCACTTTAGTCCGTGTTAAGCGTTGTGAACTTGCAAAACGTTCAAATTGTCGCAGATTCAACCTTTCTTCTCTGTCGCGCCAGAGCAGAAATCTTGAGGGAAAGAAGAGAAGCGCTCTGTTTCTTCTGTGCGTATCAGCTTTATCTCTAACCGGCGCCATTGTCATCTTCATTTTGCTATAATCAGATTTTATTATAAGGGCTGAGTTGTGATACAAACTTTGAAACAGAGTGACATACGTATGTGCTCGGTAGAGTTGAAAGAGAGTGCTGTCTGATGCAGGTTGAAGAGATAGGTTGGCGCGAGAGGCTTGCTGCTGAATGGCATAAAACGTATTACAAAGATTTGATTTTCTTTCTTTCACAAGAGGATGAGAAACATGCTGTCTTCCCTTCCAAATCGGATCGTTTCAATGCGTTTAACAAGACCCCTTTTGAAAAAGTGAAGGTGGTTATTCTGGGGCAGGACCCATACCATGGGCCAAACCAAGCCCACGGACTCTCTTTTTCTGTCAGGCAAGCGCAGCCTCTCCCGCCTTCACTTAAAAACATCTACCGTGAGCTTGTTTCTGATATGGGTTGCAAGATGCCCAAAGGCGGCGATCTGACCTCTTGGGCAGAACAGGGCGTGTTTCTGCTCAATACGGTCTTGAGTGTACGTGCTTCGCAGGCAGGCTCGCATCAGCAAAAGGGGTGGGAGACGTTTACCGATGCTACGATAACGTTGTTGAGCGAAGAGAAAGAGCATCTCGTCTTTATTTTATGGGGCAGACCGGCACAGAGTAAAGAATGTCTGATCGATGCAGGTAAACACCTGATCCTGAAAGCGCCGCATCCGTCGCCTCTATCGGCTTACCGAGGTTTTTTCGGTTCAAAACCTTTTTCCCGGACAAATGACTACCTGAGAGCCAATGGCATAACGCCGATTGATTGGTGTCTCGATTATTGATAGCTGAATGTGGCGTATATCGGCAGGTGGTCAGAAAACCCTTTTCCGGTGTGATGTTTAGGGTATTTCCGGCTGCGTTCCCATCGGTTGATGCCGCCTTTTTTCAAGAGATAGGCGCTGTCAAATTTATGAAAACTTCCCTTTAGGTACTCTGCCCCTTTGCCATCAGCGAGTTTAGGCGAGATGATAATGTTGTCGAGCCCTTCGCCGTTACCGCGGTATTTGTGGCTCCAACGCGCCTCTTTAGGCAGTTCATACCAGAGGTTGTAGGCACAGTCGTTGCATCTGTTCAGCGCTTCTAATGCCACAGGGCTATTATTGACTGTCGTCTTTAGGATGCTGTTGATCCCCGTCAAGCCGCCGGTATCGTTGAATTTCCGTTTTCTGACAAAGGTCTCGTTCTCTCTGTAATCCGAATTAAAGTCCCCTACCAGAACATAGTTGATGTCACCCAGGGCATTTAGACGTTCCTTCAACACCTTCGCCGAAGTTACACGCATACTTTCCGGGCCGGACTTAGATTTCCAGTGGTTGACAAAGAGGTAGAGCTTTTCACTTCCAAGCTGCACCTTGGCTTCAAGAATATTCCGGTATTGATGCGAAGCTGTTACCCGCAGTTCGCGGGTCTGAATAGGGTACTTTGAGAGCAGTGCGACTTTGACGGTCGTTGCTTTGGCAGCGGCTATCGCGTAGTAGGGGAAGTAAAGCCCGTCCCGCTGAATCTGCGCCTTGAGGTCTTTGAGCGCCTGCAGCGATTCGATCTCCTGGAGTGCGATGATGTCGGGTGCTATATCGACAATGACCCTTGAGATGTTTTTGAGTTTCTTGCGGTAGGTATCGGCGTTCCATTGCCAGGAGGTATTGGGAATATACTCCTCATACTCATGGCCGCTGTAGGCCAGGTCAAAGAGGTTTTCGACATTGTAGGTGGCTATTTTCACTTCCGCTCCTGTGAGTAGTGTCGCTAAAAAGAGGATAAGGAGCAGGGTCCGTTTCATTTGATTCCGTTGAGCCTTAGGAGACTCTGCGTCTCAGGCTCACGTCCGAGCAGTTCCTTGAAGAGTTCCTGCATACTTTGTGACCCGCCTTTTGAGAGGATGATATTAAGATAGTCTCTGCCCAGTTTAGTGTCAAATATGCCCTGATCGACGATGGCAAAAAAGGCATCTGCACTCAGTACCTCCGCCCATTTGTAGGAGTAGTAGCCCGCGGCATATCCGCCTGCAAAGATATGTGAAAACCCGTTTTGGAACTTATTGTAACTCGGCGGCGTGATCAGTGCCGTCTGCTGACGGATACGGTCAAGCAGGTTTTGTACCTCTTCGCCCTGGTAGAGACTGAGATGCAGTTTGAAATCAAAAAGTGAAAACTCCAGTTGGCGCAGCATGCCCATTGCGGACTGGAAGTTCTTGGCGCGAACAAGCCTGTCGATCATCACATCACTCAGAATGTCGCCGCTCTCGTAATGTTTTGCAAAGAGTCTAAGCACCTCTGGTTCATACGCAAAGTTTTCCAGGAACTGCGACGGAAACTCGACGGCATCCCATTCGACGCCGTTGACACCGCTGACGCCGTTCTCATTGACCGTGGAGAGCATATGATGCAGGGCATGCCCCATCTCGTGGAAGAGGGTCACGACGTCATCGTGGCGCAGCAGCGAAGGATTTTCGGCTGAAGAGGGTGGAAAGTTGCAGACGATAAAGGCCGAAGCAAGCTGTTCATGGTCGTTTTCATCCCTGCAGTGGCTCTGCCAGTTATGCATCCATGCACCGCCGCGTTTACTCTCACGCGCCTCAAGATCGAGGTAGAGACGGGCACGCAGTACGTCGTCGACATAGAGGTCGTAGGCACTGGCTTTCTCGTCCCAGAGCTTTTCGTCGGTCTCTCTGAAACTGACACCGAAGAGCCTGTGCAAAAAGACGAACATCCCCTCCACAACAGAGTTCTGTTCAAAATAGGGGCGATAGGCCTCTTCGTCGATATCGTATTGCGCTTTTTTGAGGATTTCGCTGTAGTAGGCGGTGTCGAAACTCTCCAGCGGCGCATCGCTCATCTTTTTCAGCTCTTCGAGCTCATTTTGCCCCTGGTGGTGGGCATTGGCAGCGAGCTCTTCTAAAAAGTCTATGACGCTTTGTGTCGTAGGGGCCATCTTCGTCGCGATAGAATACTCGGCGTAACTTTTAAACCCCAGAAGCTGTGCGCTCTCCATCTTGAGTGCAAGCAGTTCATCGATGATGGCCGCATTCTGGGGTGCACGCGTCGTGTAGGCTTTGTAGAGCTCTTCGCGGATGGAACGGTTCGGGCCGTAGGTCATGTAGGCGATGTACGAGGGCATCTGCAGGGTAAAACGGTAGAAGGTCTTTCCCTCTTTCTCGATTTTGGCCGCCTCGATATCGCTCTGCGGAAGCCCTTGGACATCCTTTTCGTCTTCCACAAGCAGTTCATAGGCATTCGTGGCATTGAGCAGGTTTTGCGAGAAGTCGTTGGTCAGCTCGCTTTTGCGCAGATTGATCGCTTTGAGACGTGCTTTCGGGCCGTGGTCCAGATGGGCTCCGGAGAGCTCAAAGCCCTGAATGTTCAGCTCGACAAGGCGGCGCTGTTCCTGGTTGAGCGTATCAGACTCGCGCTCTTTGATGATCTTGAAGGCTTCATAAATGGCAAGGTTCTGCCCGATCTCTGTCGAGTAGTCGGTAAGCAGCGGCAGGGCTTCGGCATAGACCTTCTGGGTCTCTTCGGAGTTGTTGACGGCATTGAGGTGAGAGAGCGGGGTGAAGAACTGGTCGAGTCTTTCGTCCATCATCTCAAAAGGTTTGACGAAATTCTGGTAGCTCTTCTCTTTGATGTCAAGCAGCTGGATAAGTTCTTTTCGGTTATTGTCAAGCCGTGCGCTCAGTTCACTGATGAAACTGTCGAGATCGACGGAAAAGGGGATGAAAGGTGATTTGCTCATAATTGTCCTATTATTATTGTGAGTTCTTTGAATAGGTATATTGTATGCAATATTTATTCAAAGTATTTTTTAAATACATAATGCCTAGCATACCGTATAGGTATATTGTAGTACGTTTACTGACATATAGCCAACAAATATCGGTGGTATTGTAGCAATTTCGAGTAAACTGAGGCTAGGCTGTATCGCTATTGGGCATGCTGATATCCGAAGTGCTCCCCTGCGCGCAATGAGGGTTTATCGCCTGTCATAATCAATGCTATTCCACTCTGTTTCGTTAGAATCAGCATTGGCGTTCAGGAAGCCTATTGCCAGAAGTGAGATGGTGATCAGCCGTTTCATATACCGTCTATTCTAGTCGTTCTTTAATTCAAAACAGTTTACGTCATGCAAAATGATATTCGGACATCACGGAGCTGTTTCTTGAAGCTACGAGAAGGAAAAAGGATGTCCATATCAGGTTTTCAAAGCGTTGGGACCGGATTCTCTACAGTTCGTCCTCCCGTTTTGGGCGTGTCGCACCGAACCTCTCGATTAAAATATCATCATAGCGGTTGGCCGCTTTCTTGAGGCGTTCAAGCCCTCTTTTGCCCTCTTCGAAAGTAAGTGAGGAGTCGATGACGAGATAGGAGAGGATAATGCTGTTGTTGCTGATCGCAAACTGGAGGTAGTTAAAGTCGTCGTTCTTGTCCAGCAGATAGTCATACATCTCTTCGATGTGTTCTTGGGGCATGTTGCACAGCAGCGCGTCGGCGACGATGACCCCGCTCTCAAAATAGTTGAGATTCATATGGGCACTGCCTTCGACGAATTTCCAGCTGCGCTGACTCTCTCGTGCCAGGGTGACGTCGATATGCAGTGCCGTCAGGATCTTTTCGATCAGGGCAACGACACCCGAAGGCTGGTAGCCGAGACGGCGCTGTTTCGCGACATCGAGTTTAACGCCGCAGCGGGGGCAGTAGTCATTTTCTATCGCCTTCTCTTCTATGAGGTTTTTACAGGAGAAGCAGCGGATGATGTTTTGTTTGTGCAAGGTCTTGAACGCATCGAGGGCTTCGCGCACATAGTAGTAGGGAAGGGCGAAACCGAGGTTCTGTGCATTGAGCAGAATAAAGGTGTTGACACCGATCACCTCGCCCAGTTCATTGAGTACCGGCCCACCGCTGTTGCCAGGGTTGATGGCGGCGTCGATCTGCAGGTATTCGAGTTCGCCCTCCAGGCGGTCCGCCTTGGAGACGATTCCTTCCGTCGCCGAGTAGTTCAGGCCGTAAGGGTGGCCGACGGCAATGGCGATGTCCCCGTCCTGTACCGGTTTTGTGCTTAACTGCAGCGGATGTTCGATGTTCATCGGCGGCAATGCGATAAAGGCAAGATCGAGGACCTGGTCGTCATAGATGACGGCGGCTTTTTGGCGTTTGAGCGTTTTGGCCGAGATCACGACCTCTCTCAGACCGCTTGCGACATGTGAATTGGTGACGATGACGCCGTCGATCACAAAACCGCTTCCGCTGCCGTAGGGGGTGCTGATCTGGATGATGTTGTTGACATAGGTATGCAGCATGATCTGTGTGTTCATAGTTCGGTATAGTTCAGGTTTCTCAGTTGCTGATAAAAACTGTGGCTAAACTCCTCCAGTGTCGTATAGTTTAATTTGCGCCCAAAGGGCTCAAGGTTGGCAAACTCTTTTTGGTATGGCATTATGGCGTCACTGACAGCCGCAATGATCGCCTCTTTGTCAAAGCGCCCGCTCTCTTCATAATAGAGGGGCTTGTAGCCTAGAGAGACAAAGAAGTCACTGTTATTGACCTCGACAAGCAGATGCAGCAGCTCCGAATAGGAGGGGTGCAGACTGTAGTTGTAGAGAATATAGAGGGCTATGTAGCGATAAATGATAGAGACAACATGCACATAGCGGTGCTGTCTGAACCAGCGCGACTTTTCCAGTGATGCCTCGATAAAGAGGGTCAATTCCTCGATGGAAGCGCTCTCCATCGGCGAAAAGGTGTAGCATGCCCGATAGAAATTTGTCGTAAAGCTTTCGAAATCGAGTTTTTGGAGTTTTTCCACGAACTTCTGGAGCTCGTCGTTTTTCTGTTCGACCAGCCGTTCATCGTCTGTAAAGTAGCTGGTGATCTTTTGTATGGTCTCCTGGGAGATATCTTTCTGCGGGACCAGCAGGTAGTCGATCTGCAGCAGTAGACTCAGCAGCGTGAATGAGACGGTGCTGTTGTTGTCGTTGGCAGGAAGTGCTTTCAGCTCTATCTGACTGCCGGCTATCCATCTCTGCATAGCGTCGTATTTGATCTGCAGTTCTTCTGCGTCGATCGTTCTGAGATGCTCGACCTCGATCAGTCTCCCCTGTTTGAAATGATAGTGGATGTACTCTTTTTCATAGTCGGCATTGAGTGCCAGTTCCCTAAGCGGGTAGAAGATCTTCTGGGGCGTCATGGTGGTGTTGTCCAGGTAGAGCTTGAGCTGAAGGAATTGACCGTGGGTATAATAGCGCACATAGGTGAGCTGGTCGTTACGCTCCAGAACCTGGCGCTTGATCGCGATATTCATCAGTTCTCTGCTAATAATCGTCGCATGCGCTTCAAATGTTCTGTCGGTTACTGCACCTTCTATCACTGCCGTACCCTGGTAGAGTTCAAAATGGAGGGTCTCTTCTTCATAATGAAAAAGAATGTTCCGGTTGGATTCGGCTCCGTTGAAGTTTTCAAGCGAACGGAGGTAGTGCTCATAGGCTTCTGTGATTTTCCCCTCCCTGAAGGCATCCATTGCCTGATTGAAGAGGGTGCGCTCCTGGGGGTTGATCTGCGCATTGATGCTGCGGCCGAATTGATGCCGCTTAGGGTTAGAGACTGTTGAATGATGTAAGAAACGATGGAACCAACCACTCATCTTGTACTCCTGCTAGACTGAGTATAGAACGCAGTGGCTGAAAAGCGTTTGAACCCGTTCTCTATTTTGGAAAGCTTTTCATCAGCTCTTTGATCACCTTGTTGATGTAGGCAGTTTTTTTCTGCGGCGTTTTCATCTCTTTGAGATAATCGACGGCGGTACCGCGCCAGATGATCTTGTTCTCTCCCGGTACAACGGCATCGACGATCAGTTTTGCCTCTTCGTAGGTGTAGACCCGTGTTTCAGGGATCAAGGCGTAATTGTAGCCATAGTAATAGGGGAACATATTGACATACTGGTAGTCGGTGTCGATACGGGTCTTCGAGGTCACCCCGGTGTGAAACAGCACATAAAAATCGGCATGTTCTTTGGACGTTTCGATATACCCTTTTTGGGTCAGTTCGTCTTCGATAGCAGCCGTGATACGGTCTGCCGTCAATGTGTCTTCGCCTTCATACATCTTATGGACGATAACAAAGTTTTTGGGAGGGTTTATATCGGCCTTTATATCGTAATCGGTCTCAACCTTCAACGTTGAACAGCCGCTGATAAGCAGTGTGAGGGCGACAGCAAGAAAAAAGCGCATGGGAACTCCTTATGACGTAAATTATACTATTGTAGCAATTTTCATCAAGGTCATACTTAAAAATATAATTTAACAGACATAGGGGGTTCTCTCTAAACAAAAGGGAAACGCATCAACACGCTCTTCGGCCCGAAATCGGGCGAACCCAACTGCAAACAGATGGCGGTGCAGCTGTACTCTGAGAAAGTAGTACCTCAGAGTATTAAAGTGATAGAGAAGAATAGGTAATCGGGTTAACAGCAACCACCTGAAGAAGGCGATGTTGAGCAACAGCCTGATGACGGGTTCGGGTTAAGGCTGAAAGTGACTTTTTTAGACTCGTTAAAGTCGATGCCGTACTCTTTTAAAAAGCTTGTTATATCTTCTGTGCAACAGGTGCCTTTTGGATTTGATTTCTCACAGAATGATTTTCCTTCAGATATGATCGCCTTCACTTTTTTAGCGATACCCGGTTCGTTCTTCTTTATCATCTCTATAACATTCTCTTTCAACAGCTTTCTGCAGTAACACAAAGGTGTCTTGGGGTCATCATTTTTAATAGTAATTTTTGATTTGACATCTGATTGAGAAAATGTTTCACTGCCATCATTAGAATAATATACGGTATCACATTTAGGATTACTGCAGAAATTAAATGCATCCAGACCCAGTTTCATACTGTCACGAGTTTCTTTTTTTAATTGTGATTTTACTGTTATCGCATCGACATTACTGCCACTTTTACCACAATGCGGACATGTGTGTGTTGTCTCTTCTTGTGTTGCACATCCGCATGACGCTGTCTCTATGTTATTGGTGAAAATCATTATTTCCTCTTTGAGTCTAATGTTATCTCCTTATGACGGAATTTATACGAAAAAGGTTGCATCCTTCTTAATACTTATATGAAAAAGTACCGCAGGTATTAAGGTCGAGGTGAAAGAGACGAGTGCCTGAGGCCTGAAGCCGCCGGGGTGTTATAAGCGAACAGCGCTTCCGTTATGCCTCATTGCCCGCATAGCTGCACACTCTGTTTCTGCCGCTGTTTTTGGCAGCGTAGAGTGCACGATCGACTTCCGAGATGGCCACATCGAAATTGGTACTCTTTTCATGCTGGACCATAGTAGTGCCGATACTCACCGTATACGATATTGTCTTCTCGTCAATATCGAACTTGACACCTTCAACTACTTCCCTTATCTTTTGTGCAATTTGCATCGCACCTTCCAGGTTTGTATCGGGCAGAAGGATCATGAACTCTTCACCGCCAAACCTGCAGACGATGTCGCTTTGGCGCGTCTGCTCCTGCATAATGTCTGCCAGTGCAATAATGACACTGTCTCCGACCTTGTGCCCGTAGCTGTCGTTGATCTTTTTAAAGTGGTCAATATCGAGCATAATAAGCGAGAGATCTTTACCCTCGCGTTTGGAAAGATCGAAAATATGGCCGGAAACCTCTGTAAAATATCGGCGGTTATAGAGTTTTGTCATCGGGTCTGTCGATGCCAGCAGTTTTAACTCATTTTGCGTCTCTTCCAGATCTTTTGTGCGCACTTTGATCTTCTCTTCGAGATTTTGATAGACAATGGCATTTTCGATGGAGATCACGATCTGCCCGCTCAGCGACTGCAGCAGTTTGACCTTGTCAGCCGTAAATACGGCGGGAAGCAGGTTGTTCTCCAGGTAAATAAGCCCTTTGAGCTCGCCTTGCAGCATCAGCGGCGCGCAGAACACGGACCTGACCGGACGTTTGGAGATGTAAGCGGTGTCAAATATTTTGTCCTGTGTCATATCGTCGATCACAATCGACTCTTTTGTCCGAACGACGTAGTTGATGACGGGGTGTACGAGGGTTTCGATATGGCTATAGTCGATCTCCTGCATAACCTCCACAGCCGATCTTTCGGCATCTGCAGAGGCCTGGACCATGAAGTTCCCGTCTTTTTCCAGCAGCAGTACTCCATGCTGTGCACCCGCATTCTCGATGACGGTACGGATCAACGTTTTCAGCAGGCTTGAAAAATCATGCTCCATGGCGATTGCCTGCGATGCTTTGATGAGCGTGTTGACGTCAAAGTTATTGCTGTCGCTGTTTTCAGTTTCAGGCCCCTGATCGATCCCCCATTTATGAAAACTTTTTCGCGAATCATTGTCATAGATCATTGCCGCTTTTTTTTGCCCCATACTTTCATACAGCGCCGCGCTCAGTCTGCCGGCAATGCCCGCAAGATGATGCTGTCCATAGATCGTTGCCAGTTCGGCTGCTTTGTCATAATAGAGAAGCGCTCTGGCAAAATTATTTTTGATCCGTGCGGTTTCGGCTTGTAAGATGTAAGCTCTGACCTGAAAGTTTTCTGCGCAATCGTCCGCCCACTTCATGAACCTGTTTTTAATGCGAATGAGCTTCTTTTTATGTTTTCTTTGTGTTAACAGTGTTGCAGCGGCATACAGTTGCGCTGCAATGAGCGCATCGTAAAACAGATACTCTGTATGGTGTAGCATCCCCTGGGATGATTTGACATAGACTTTTCCATGTTGACGCACAAGATCGGCTTCTTTATAGGCTTTATGCAGATAGAGCGCGATCATTTTGTCAACAAAATAGTAGAGAGCAAAATGTTTCGATGCATACTGCGCCAGACTCTGCTCAAAGGAGGATTCGTTAAAATCGACACTGTCATAAGAGAGCGGCGATCGCGTTTTTCCCGTCAGGTTCAGTATGGTCTGTTTCACGCTCATGATTGCGCCGTGTTGCTCCTTTGCACCGATGTTTAGCAGCACTTTTTCGAAATATCGGATCTTGTCAAGAATATCTTCGAATGCTACGCCGCGCATGAACATGCTCTGTGCGATGCCTGCCGCAGCGCACCCCGTATGAAACCAGTCCCCGATCTCCAGACCGTTTTTGTAGGCGGCGCTCCACAGCTCTTCCGTTTCGGCAGCGGGTTTTTTCCACGAGGTCCCGAAATAGCCGCTGACAAACTTGACCTCGGCATGCTGTGTCGTATTGTCGAAGCGATCAAGCATGTGGTAAGACAAACGGCTGTAGTCATACCCGGTCTGGTGATTGCCCAGAATACCGCCTTGAAAGATGACGCCGAAAACGGTAAATCCGATCGCCGACTCTTTGGTCAGTCCGTGTTCCAGGCAGAGTCTGACAATGATCATGGCATTGGCAACACAGAGTTCGGGACGGATCTGATAGGCGGCCTGCAGGGTATTGGCCATCAGACGAATGACCATTTTAAACTCATCGTCCTGCGAAGGCGAAAGATCGATAAGCTCCGCTGTCTTGTAACGGCGCAGCTTCAGTTTCAGACGCAGAAACTCTACGATAAATTTCGGAGGAATGAATTTTCTCGGAATCTCAATGCCGAACTCACTCGTCGCGATCCGTCCGACCTCATATGCCTTTCTGAAGTTTGAAATATCGGAATAGAGCTTGATGAGCAGTTCGTAGATCTCGCCTCGTTGCCACTTATAGGCAGCCAGTTCGAGCGCTTTCTCATAATAGATGATCGCTTCGGCGCTGTTGTTGCACAGGTGCTCGCACTCTGCTCTGAGCTTGAGCATCAGTATGGACTCTTCTATCGAGGTATTCAGGAAGAAGAGCTCCATGGCTTTTTTGATGTAGGTCAATGCGCTTTCAAAGTCGCCGCTTCGTTTGGCGTCAATAGACGCTTCCACGTTCAATCTACCCAAAAAGACCTTGTCCCGGACATAGAGCGAGCCGATGTTGAGATGATTCACGCACGAGATCAGATTCTGGTGATCCTGAGCGTTCCTCTGCAGTTCCAGCTGACACCCTATCTTGTAGTGCACCTTGCCGAGCATCTTTCCCACTAAAAAGGAGTTGATGGTCTCCTGCATCTTGTCATGCAGAAAGCGGTACGATTTAGTGGCACGCTTTCCGGAGAGATCTTCGACGATCCAGCCCGAGGAGAGCGCCGAAGCCATAGAGGCTTCGAAGGTCTCATCATTGTCATAGACCTTTTGCAGGAGATCATGCGAAAAGTCGTTGCCCATGCATGAGGCGATGCAGAGAAGATCGCGTACATTTGTGGGCAGCAGATCGATGCAGTCGGATAACATGTCGAAGACATTGTCCGACACCTGCAGGGAACCGATCTTGTTAAGATCGCACTGCCAGGTCAATGAGTGCATATCGAACCATATGGCATTATCGAGCTGCAGCTGTTTGAGGTACTGTTTGACAAAAAACGGGTTGCCCTTTGTACGTTCGTAAATAATACGGGCGATCTCGTCTGACGCATCCAGCTCTACAGAATCCTTGACAAGGGTCTGTATGTCTTCGTGTACAAGCGGCCCGATCTCTATGCCGTCGATCTTCAGGTCATACAAGGCGAATTCATGCAGCATCGATGCAAACAGAGGGTTGTTCGCAGCATCCGTTTCGTCCTTGCGGTAGGTTAAAAAGAGCATGATGTTGTCGAGTTCCAGCACGACGTTTTTCATCCACTGTATAATGACGCCGTCGGCCCACTGCATATCATCAATGTAGATGCATAGCGGTTTTTGCGGGTTGATGAAGACCTCGATATACCGTATCAGAAGATTGTCAAAACTCACGTTTGTGTCGACAGCACCGCTTTGATTTTCGGGCATCAATGCGCCGAAGATCGTTACTATTTCAGGTATCACTGTCAGCAGCAGCTGCAGATTGCTGCCGAGCAGGGTCTGCATCCTCTTTTTGTAGTGCAGGAGGGTCTCTTCGTCTTGTGCTATTAGCTGTCTTGTCATAAGGCGCAGCGCACCGTAGAGTTTCTGATACGGGGCACTCTGCTCGCCGTAGTCAAGTTTAAAGGTGCAGATATGCGAAAAAGTCTCTTTGTTCTTTTGGATCACCGTATCAACGATCGAAGATTTACCCACCCCCGAGATACCGGAGACCATCAAGATGATGTTCGACTTGTCATCTTTTGCATCGATGTGGTGTTGCAGTCTGCGCAGCTCTTTTTCCCTGCCGTAGAGGGTAGTGCTCGTATGGATTCCAGAGAGATTGCCGAAGGTGTCAACAGCAAAATCATCGGCATCGCCTTTTGTATGAAGAGCCTGTAACACTTTTGTGAGGTCTATGGAGACCGAGAGAAGATCCTGATACCGTTCTGATTGGTTGATGGCAACCATTTTGTCCACGATCTTTGAGACAATCAGAGGTATGTTTTGATCGGAAAGAAAAGGGACTTTGCGGGTCACGATAGTATGGGAGAACTCCAGCGGATCATGAGAGCTGTAGGGCAACTTTCCTGAGAGCATTTCGTAAAAGATGATCCCCAGTATATATATTTCTGATGAGTGGTTGATACTTTTTGATCCGGTTACGACCTGTTCCGGGGCGATGTATGGGATGGTGCCGGATAATGCTGCCGAGAGAGGCTCGGTAATCTTGACCTGAAGGGAGGTATTGACCCATATTTCAGCGGGTGAGAGGTGACGATGGAGCTTGTTCTGGTGATGCAGTGCATAAACGTGCCTGCAGGTCTCAATGGCGATCGGTAAAAAAGAGGGGAGATCGATGCGACCGTTTTGGATGCGATCACTTAAGCGGATAAACTTGCTGCTCATCTTGTCACCTTCCCTAGTGCGAAGAAAAACTTCGGTAGGCTTTCCATTTAAGGAAGAGCTCTTCCGGGTAGGAACCCTTCTCTGTATGTGCCGCGGCATAATTCATAAGGGCGGCATCCATAAAGGTGCTGTAATCGAGTCCAATCGCACCTTCGCTCTGCGCGATATCCCCGGGACGATTCTGAAACCACGCATTCCACGCCTCGGAGCCCGGCGTGTACATGACCCATGGCGTTGTGTCGTACTTCTCCGCTGGGTATAAAAAGGTACTCATATGCGCGTTGTCCGAACGATAAGCCGAAGTGCCGTGGCAGCTCATACACGAAGAGCTGCGCAGTGCGGGCACGATGGTGCCGTTGACCTCCTCGTTGTATTTGACGGCGATGTCAAAAGGTCCCGAGAGTCTTCCGCCGTAGCCGAGCGTGACTTTCGTCCATGCGGGCGCATCGGGGTTGATATAGGTCTCCATCAACAGCTGCTGCGGATTTTCTGCCGAGTTTACTTCGGGATCGTTTCCCCACATCGCGCCCAGCGGTACCATTTTGTCCCACACGCTTTCACCAGGCGCATCGCGGTCGTAGACCAGGGTGGAAAAGACCCAGCCCGTCTGCGGTGAGGCGACCGAGTCTTTGATGATGATGTCGAAAATGCCGACACGCAGATCGGTCACGACCGGTTTTGCACTGACGATCGTTCCGTTGAGGTCGAAGGGTTTGCGGTAAACCTGCCACTTTGCGGCGCCTTTAAGCACCGGCCACTGTTCGGGCGTCGCCGTCACCCCTGCCGATTTGACAACGATGGCGCCTTCTTTGAACTGCGCCTCGCCCTTGTCCGTGCGGGGTACGCAACGCGCTTTGCTCGCATTGCAATCGCGCCATACCTGCCCGAGAGTATAGGCTGCCGTCTCGTTGTAGTAGATGGCAGCATGATTGCAGATATTGACGGTAAGTCCGGACTTTGCATAGACCTCTTTGGCCATGATCTGCCCCGTGTAGGTACCGTAGATGGCATCCCGGCCTTCCCAGCCTGTTGCTTCGACAGCATCACCCGCCCAAAGCATGCTGTACCAGCCGGTCTGTTTGCTCTCGTTCCATTTTTTCGGGTCGGCTAAAAAGTCATGCAGGGGGCCTTCGACATAGCTTTTGAGTGCCATGACATAGGCATATGCATTCGCTTTTGTCAGGGGTTTTCCCTTCAGCACTTTTCCCCAGGGTGTCTCTTTCGGCTGCGCGTACGATGCCGGGTAGTCATATCTGAATTTGAACAAGGGACCCCTGTACTCCGAAGCACTCGGTATGGCCCCGTTGTTCACAGCAAACGGATCGACTGTTTCTGCCTGCAGCAAAAGGCTGCCGAACATTAAAAAGACTATGATTGTTTTTGTCATTTCGGAATACCCTAAAAGATTAAAATTGCACTTACTTTAACAGGTTTAACATAAGATTTAGCTATAAAATTGATGAAAAAAGAAGCAGAAAACAAGGGCTTTGGAGGGGCTGCGGTGAAATAGAAACGCGTTTAGTGTGCCGGAAAACAGACACCGCTGATCTCTTCGCAAAGCGCAAGCAGTCTCTCCTGCAGGCTGACGTCGGCAGCCTTTGAACAATAGTGCGCCTCTTTTTGCTGGAAAAAATATCGACCGCTGACCTTGGCATCGGCATCGTCGCTCACCGCAAGCCATGCCTGTGTCTCCGCCCCTTTTTGCAGATCGTCCGGCGCCGTTGAACCGCCCATTTTAGTCGGTACCCAACCGGGGTCGACGGTATTGATATACACCTCTGGCCATTTGCGCGCTGCGGCCATAGACAACATCAAGACATGCAGCTTGCTGTCAGAATAACTTGCGCCTGTGTCAATAGAGAGATTTTTAAGCGTTGCATCACCCTGCAGATGCATACCGGAACCGATATAAATAATGCGTTTGGGTCTCTCTATCAAACAGGTTAGAATATAGGGTGCCAGCGTGTTGATCGCAAAGATCTCCCTCTTGGGTACCCGATAAACCCCGGCATTATGAATAACAGTATCAAAGCGGCCCAATGCATTGACCTCCGTCGCCAACCTTTTCGTCTCTTCTAAACTTGAGAGGTCCGCTACCAGCACTGTTTTGGCTGTCGGCAGTTTGCCCAGTACATGCTCCGCCCGTTCGGCATTACGCGCATGCAAAACAACCTCATGCCCCTCTTTCAGCAGCTTCTCCGCCGCCAAAAAGCCGATGCCGTCAGTTGATCCGGTGATAAATATTTTTGCCATTATGTCTGCCTTCTATTGATCTTGTTCCCTACTTGTTTTTGTATTAATTGTACTACAGTTTTTGGGAGAAGCTTGTTTGGTTCTACGGTGTAAGGAAGCATTCCCACGCTATACGTGTAACAAAAATTGGCTATACTAGAAACACCTAATATTGTTAGGTCAGCTCTTATTTGTTAGGAGAATAACAAAATGTTAAAGATAATATCCAGTCTCCCAGATAATGTATTGGGCTTTGAGGCGAGCGGAAGGCTTACCGGCAAAGACTACAAAGATGTATTGATTCCAGCCGTAGAAGCTAAACTCAAATCATTCCCCAAAGTTCGACTGCTGTACCATCTTGGTCCTGATTTTGACGGGTATGACTTAGAGGCTATGTGGGATGATACAAAAGTCGGTCTCTCGCACTGGACAGCCTGGGAGAAAATAGCCGTAGTCACCGACACCAAATGGATGCAAAATGCCGTAAAAGTCTTTGGATTTGCGATACCGGGAGAGGTTCGCGTATTTGAAAACAGTGAACTGTCACAAGCCAAAGAGTGGCTCTCCGCATAAATTGCTTTTTACTTATGCTTTACCTCTGCCTTGCTTATCACTACCAAGGCCTAGAGGTCAGACTCCCAATACAGGGACCGATCAATCATCTATTACGCAAAAGTAAAGATAAAAATAAATATTGTAACCTAGACGCCTAAGCCTGTTCTGGCGCGACAGAGAAGAAAGGTTGAAGCAGCGACAATTTAAACTTTTTGCAAGTTCATGACTTTTTTTGAATTGGATTTGATAGTAGGGTGTCACTTTTTTTCTTTGCTTGCACAAAGAAAGAAACTAACGAAAAAAAGAAAGTGCAAAGGCGGTTTTAGTCACTTTCAAAAGTATCTTATATTCGGAGTCACGAAACCTTCCTGCTTTATTCACTGTACCAAGACGTAGTCATTGTCAATAGATGTCATACATCTAAAAAGCTTCACCTTCAGAATACAAATTGTTACGTACAGTGGCAACAAAAGCGTCTCTCTTCTTTCCCTCAAGATTTCTGTTCTGGCGCGACAGAGAAGAAAGGCTGAATCTGCGACACAAACTGTTTTTTGCATTGTATATATAAATTAGATTTGATAGATAAAGGCTCTGGTGCTAACAATAACCCCTTCTTCTCGCTTATTGCTGCGACAACATCGCCATCATAGCCGAGAATGCAAAGAAGACCCAGGTCCAAAAGAACAGATGCAACAGGACTGCCAGCCAGATGGCCCAGTCGTTGTAGCCGCCGACGGCGCGCATGGTCTCAATGCGCTTCTGTTCGTCTGTCACCTTGGCTTCGATCTCCGCTTTTTTAGTCAGGTAGGTCTTGTAGACGAAGTAGGGGGCGAGGCCTCCGGTGACGATCCAGACGATGAGGCCGCCGAAGGGAATGGCGAAGCTGACAACGGTCAGGACAAAAAGACCGAGGGCAGGGAAGTAGGCTTTACGGTAGAGCAGGTAGAAGATACCGCCGAAAAAGGCCCACCAGCTCCAGACCCAGGAGATCTTCTCAACGCCGTTGATGCTATATTGGCTGAAAGCGTTTTGGTACCAAACGGTTTTCTCGGGCTTATTGACGAAGGCTTCGATCATTTTATTGTCGTAATCATCCATGCTGTTTCCTGTTGACAAATATGAAAAACTATATCGAATATAGGATTAAAGCAGGGGCGGGTAAAGTTTTTTGATTCGTTCCCGGTTGTACCGGGGAACGAGATGACAGTCTGAGCGGTACGGGGTTGTAGTGCCAGTATTTACGCGCTGCGCAGCAGGTTTACGTACCAGTCGTCCCGGCGGTAGCTTCGTTCGCGTTTTAGCGTTAGCTGGAAAGCGTGGTCAAAACAGGCGACGTCGGCTATCAGCTCTTCTGGAACCTCAAGCTCTTCTAGACAGTAAAGTTCCAAGTCACTTTTATCGCCGATATCGGGCCAATCCCAACCATTATCCAAAGACCGAATCACAAAAACATTATCTTTCATAAACAGGTTTCCTTGTCTCTACGCAGGGTAGATCTCTTTTATTTGGAATATGTATATGGAAAATAATATCAAAAACAGAAGCGTTATTGTGCAGATAATTGTATGTAAAATAGGCAGTGTTATTAATTTTGATAGAGCTTTATGTTTAGTTTTTGGGTGCTTGCGCTGTGCCTGACGTGCTCTAATCAAATTGACAACCAGGCCTCCGCTTCCGTTTTCTGTTCTCTGCTGAAAACCTTGATCTCAAGGCCGGGAATAAGTGCCCCTTCGATCTCACTGGCCATCTTCAGCCACGCCTTGTCTGTCAGAACGGCAGCCCGGTCGAATTTTTTCATGAGCTTCAGCATCGAGGGAAGGCGTGAAAATTCTATGCCGATCGCGCCGAGTGCAGGAAGGTGGTAATCTATTACATCATAGAGCATCCTGCCGCTTTCAATGCCTTCGGCCTTGATGACCAGCTCGTCCAGGGCTTTTTCCATTTCCACGGAATTCAATTTTCCGCTCATCTCGATGTCTAAACGGTGTTCACTGACGCGTGTTACTTTAAACATTTGAAGGCTCCTTGTGAAATGGCTTTTTCAACATTTCTGCTTACTTTCACTTATACTTAATAGGCATTAGCCTGACATAAAGCAGTTCAGTTACGCTTTTTGATCGGGAACTGTCACAACCTCCTCCTCGTCGTTTAGCAGCGTGATCTTAGCTTGCAGGTGCAGCACATTGCGCAGCGATTTGGTGAAGCTCTTGCTCAGATGGAGGTCGTTGACGGCAATGGTGGTCATCTCCGAGGCGATGGCACGGTTGTTGGCAATGTCGGTGATCAGCTTCATGTTGTTTTTATGCGAATCGGCGATCTGTTTGTAAATATTTTCCATCTCTTCCATGGCATTGTCTCTACCCCTGCATGTCTTTTCAAATGCCTGTACACTGCTGAGGATCTGATAGCGAAGGTTGCGCAAAAACTCGAGTTCTTCACTGCTTTGGGCGTTATAGAGACGGTCGATGTCGTAGAGCATATCTTTGATCGCTTTGGCGGCGGTAGCGAGGTAGGTAGTCTTTTGTGCCAAGGTGTTGATGCTCTCTTCAAAACCTGCGCTGGTGTTTTTGAGAGAAAGCTGCGTGATATAGCGAAATATCTCACCCTCAAGCTGGCGGATCGGTTCATAAAGCCTGCTGTAGGAAAGTTCCATATTGTCCTGGTAGGAATCGAGCAGCTTCTTCACCGAGGCATTTTCTTCCAGCGCTTTGGGCGGGGGAATATTGATAGAGAGAAGAGCGAACTCCTCCACTTTTTTTCCAAGCCGCATGACCTCTTTCTGCAGGGCATCAAGGGCAACATCGGGAATGTCAACGGGCACGTGGTGAATATATTTGGTCACGTGCCGGGGCTCTTTTTTAAAAAAGTGCTCCAGCCTTTGCGTGAAGATGACGATAAACGGAAACCAGAGTGTGACGCCGATCACGTTAAATATAGTATGAAAAAGCGCGATCTGAATAACGGCATCGGCCGAAGGCATGATATGCAGCGTGAGCCAGACAAGGGGGCCCAAAGCGGCCAGCGCGACAACACCTGTGGAAAGGTTGAAAAATAAATGGGCCACCGCTGTGCGTTTTTTGTCGGGTATGCCGCCGAACGATCCCAGGATCACCGTGACGGTTGTCCCCACATTGGCCCCCACGACAAATGCGGCTGCCGCTTCGAAGCCTATCAACTGCGCGAACAAGGCACTCTGAATGATCGCGATCGCGGCTGCGCTTGACTGTATGACCGCCGTGACACCGAACCCGATCAGCGCAAACCAATAGATGCTGTCCGGGCTGTAGGCGGAGATGTCAAAGTTTTCGGAAAAGGTGGAAAAACTCTCTTTCATCCCCGCCAAGCCGAGAAAGATAACGCCAAAACCCATCATGCTGCCAAAATAGTTTTTCCAGCGGCTCCCTTCGTCTACCAGGACACCGCCGAGGCCGCCTATACCGATCATGACGTAGGCGATGAGTTTGATATCCATTTTAAAACCGACAAGCCCTATGATCCAGGCTGTTACGGTAGAACCGATGTTGGAGCCGAAGATCATCGCAATGGCGCCTTCGAGGTTGATCAGCTGTGCCCCGATCAGGGAGAGGGCCATAAGTGATACTATCGTTGAGCTTTGAAGCAGTGCTGTGGCGGACAGGCCTGTCAGAAGGCTTTTAAAAGGGGTGCTTGTCGTTTTATGTACCCAGTTTTTGAATGCCCTCCCGGCGGAAGCTTTGATCTGCGATTCAAGATAGAGCATGCCGAACAAAAAAAGTCCAAGACCTGCAAAAGCTTCGATCCAAAAAGAGAGGTGTGCCATCTAAAGTATTCTCCTGAGTGAAAGCGGTGTGATAAGGGGAAATAATAACCCATACCGCTGCGTCGGTTCTTTATTGTAACGTAAATACCATGAGTGGCAGGGCAATGTTTTGTCGCGCACTCGAGTATTCATGGGTATGTAGTCTGGCTGATTTCAAAGAGGGGTTTGGAACTTAACAGCGTACTACTCAGAGAGAGCTAAGTGCCGAGCTAAGCGGTATGAAAGTGCGGTTAGAGAGGTATGCTTGTTTGAATCAGAAGCGGGAAGAAGAACTTCCCCGGGAGTTATCGTTTAAGATCGTAGGCAATGCGGTCGCGTTTGTCGCTCAGGACAAGTCGGTGGTTGCTCAGTTCCTCTACTTTATAGATACGGTGTATATTGGTTTCGCGCGAGTGAATGTTGCGTTGCACTTTTTTAATGCTCAGCATAAAGATGTTTTTATCACTTCTCCATGTTCCCGTCAGGGTCAGGGTGCCGTCATCTTCGACTTCCTCAAGTGTAAAGCTGCCGTCTTTATTAACAGAAAGGGTGTTGACTCTGTCACTGCTGACCTGCTTCCACATACCGATCAGTTTTTTGTCAGAAATAGTAAGCGGTCCGTTAAAGCTCTCTTTTACTGCAGCGGCAGCCGGTACGGCAATAGCTGCTTCGACTATGGCTTTTTCTTTGGCTGCTGCTTCGGCTGCAGCCTTCGCTTCGGCTGCGGCTTTTTCTTTGGCTGCTGCTTCGGCCGTAGCCTTCGCTTCGGCTGCAGCTTTTTCTTTGGCTGCTGCGGCTTCTGAGCGTTTTTTCTCTTCGGCAGCTTTTTTAGCGGCTAGCGCTTCGGCTGCTGCTTTTTCATTCGCAGCCTTCTTGGCAGCAGCAGCTGCGTCCGCTTTCGCTTTTTCGTCAGCTGCTTTCTTGGCCGCTGCAGCGCTTGCAGCCGCAGCACTTACGGCCGCAGTACTGGCCGCAGGCTTCGCTTTGGCTGCTGCCGCCGCTGCTTTTGCTTTCTCATCGGCTGCTTTTTTGGCGGCTGCTGCTTTTTGATCAGCTGCTTTCTTGGCAGCCGCTGCTTCGGCGTTTGCCTTCTCCTGCACTTTTTTCTTGGCATCGGCAGCTGCTTTTGCTTTTTCGTCAGCCACTTTCCTGGCTGCAGCATCGGCTTTCATCTTTTCGTCGGCCGCTTTCTTGGCGGCAGCATCTGTCTTGGCCTGATCCTTGGCAAGACGTGCTCTCTCTTTTTCGCTTTCAAAATAGAGATATATCTTCTCTTGAAGTGCGTCATCTCTGTCGATACTTTCATAGCCGCCGTCGGCAAGTGCTTGAACCTTGGCGGTGTCATGCGCATCGATCGCTTTTAAAAGGGCACTTTTAAGTTGAGCATCATCATCTGCTGCAGTAAGAATCTGGGTAAAGAACAGGGCATTAAGAAGTAAAAACAGGAAGGAAATACGCAAAGTAGTCTCTCTTTATTTATTGGACATCCGAATTATCTAATCAGCTGTTACAATATTGGATTTTTGAAGTTTATACCTCAGGTCTCAATTTTTTCAAAATGAAGTACGCACTAATGATACTATTTTAACATAAAATTTTGATAAGGGGTCAATGAATAATCGCAATATATTTCAGGTAAAAAGATAAGGCTGGGTTCTATCCTGCCGTGATTATTCAGACCCTGCTTCATAAAGGTGCATGCTGAGAACTTTCATATTCATCTTTTTTCAAGATGGTTCAAAGCACTTTAAAAGCAACTATTAAGTATAATCCAAAGATTTTTAAAAAAGAGAAAGAGGTATCAAATGGGTTCTAAACGTGTTTTAGTGAAGTTCTCCGGTGAAGCTTTAGCGGGTGAGAACGGTCACGGAATTGATACTCAGATTTTAAAATATATTGCGAATGAGATCAAATCGCTGGTCGATGCCGATATCGAAGTGGCTATCGTCATCGGCGGCGGCAATATAATCCGTGGTGTATCAGCTGCAAAAGATGGGATTATCCGACGTACCTCAGGTGACTACATGGGAATGCTTGCAACTGTGATCAATGCAGTTGCAATGCAGGAAGCGTGTGAGCATGCAGGCATGAAAGTCCGTGTGCAGTCGGCCATTAAAATGGAGCAGATCGCGGAGCCGTATATTCAACGCCGTGCGGTGCGTCATCTTGAAAAAGGACGCGTAGTGATTTTCGCCGCCGGTACAGGCAATCCGTTTTTTACCACCGACACGGCTGCGACACTCCGTGCAGTTGAGATCGGTGCCGAAGTCATCATCAAAGCGACCAAAGTCGACGGTGTTTATGACAAGGATCCGAAGAAGTATGACGATGCCGTCAAACTGGATACACTCTCGTACGATAAAGCGATGGATGCAAATATCAATGTGATGGACGATACCTCTATCGCACTTGCAAAAGATAACTCTTTGCCGATTATTGTCTGTGATATGTTCAAAGCGGGAAATCTGCTTGAGATCATCAACGGCAACCTGACAAATTGTTCAATAGTAAAATAAGGAAATAGCATGAGAACAGAAGAATTAACAGCAAAAGCACTTAATACTGCCAATATTGACCCATACCAGCTGGCAATCGCCGTGGCAAAACGTTCAAAAGACCTGCTTAACGGTGCCAAAAGCAAACTCAACGTTGATCTTAAAACGATGAAGGCAGCCGATCTTGCGCTAATGGAGATCGCTGAAGGTGTTGTCACCATTAAAGGTTTCACTGACAACGAGTGAAGCAAATGAGGTGAAATACCTCATTTTATAACTTTACTTCCAACCTTTTTCTTTTTCAACATTAGCTTTCATTATGTAACCCCCTCCAAAAAAAATATTAAAGTACCCCTGCTATAATTCACATCAATAACAATAGGACACCTCTAAGATCTGCGCAGGATCTTGGTAAGGTGGCCTTTCAAGGGTTTGAATGGATCAAGTCGATATTGCGGCCATTGTAAAGGTCAAGAGTGTTGCTGAGGCAGGTGCCATTTTACGCAGATCATTTGTTCTCAACGAGAAGGTCAATGATGCCCTGGCATTTGCGACCGATGCGCATAAAGAGCAGCTCAGAAAAAGCGGTGTGGCCTACATTATTCATCCTATTCTGGTCGCCTCTATCGTTGCCAAGATCACCGAAGACGAGTCGATGGTCATCGCGGCACTTTTGCATGATGTGGTGGAAGATACGCTGGTCACGATTGACGAAGTCAAAGCGCGTTACGGCGATGACGTGGCGCACCTGGTCGGCGGGCTCACCAAGATCGATTCGATCCGCGATGCCAATCTCGCCAGTTCGGCTTCGGATGAAAAACTGATTGTCTCCGCGCTCTCATTCCGCAAGATGCTGCTGGCCTCCATCGAAGATGTCCGCGTTCTGGTGGTGAAGCTCTGCGACCGTTTGCACAATATGCTGACGCTAGAGGCGCTGCCGCCGCACAAACAGGAGCGTATCGCCGAAGAGACTCTGGTCGTTTACGCGCCTATCGCACACCGTTTGGGGATCTCTTTTGTCAAAAACCTATTGGAAGACCTGAGTTTTAAATATGTCTTTCCCAGTGAAGAGCAGAGTATTGTCGACTACCTCTACGAGAACTATCACGCAATCGAGCTCAAACTCAATGCCTTCCAGCAGGCGATAACAAAGCTGATCCTGCAAAACGGGTTTATGCCTGAAGATTTTCAGATCAAGGGCCGGGTGAAACACCACTACTCGATCTATTTGAAGATGCAGCGCAAAGGGATCGGGATCGACGAGATCCTGGATCTTTTGGCGGTACGGATACTGGTAAAGAACCCGGTCGACTGTTATAAGATACTCGGGCTTGTCCACCTCCATTTTCAGCCGCTTTCGTCGCGTTTTAAAGATTATATCGCCATTGCAAAAGAGAACGGCTATCAGACCATTCATACCAGTATATTTCATGAAAGTTCGATCCTGGAGGTACAGATCAGGACCTTTGAGATGCACCGCACCGCAGAGCTGGGTGTCGCTGCGCACTGGAAATACAAAAGCGGGGGCAATACCATCAACCTCGACTGGCTCAATAATCTGCAGTATCAAAACGAATCGGTGGAAGATTTCTATGCCCTGATCAAAAATGATCTCTACAGTGAGGACCTGACGGCTTTTTCACCGAAAGGGAAGCCTTTTACCCTGCCTCGGGGTGCTGTGGCGCTGGACTTCGCCTATGCCATTCACACTGAGATTGGTGACACGGCGGAGTACTGTCTGATCAATAAAGAGCGCGCTTCACTGCTCAGCGAACTTCACAGCGGCGATATTGTCAGCATTATGACTGCCCAGGAGAAGATCACCCGCTGTTCGTGGCTTGATGCGGTCAAGACTTCCAGAGCCAAGAGTAACATTCGTGCCAACTGCAACCAGCGTATCCGGGCCATCGACAGCCGAAGCGGTCTGATGATATTGGTGGGGATACTGAATTTGAAAGTCTCCCGCATCGAAGAGTGGTGCCATAAAAACGGCACGGTAGACAACCGTGTCCGAATAGCGCGCGATATCGATTACCTTAAGGAGATCGTCAACAGTTATACGGATGATCTTCGCGTGAAAGGGCGCTTTACCCGCTTTTTGACCTCCCACCGATTCAAGCTTAAAGAGTACCATTTCGGTTCATTGGAGGTCTTTTCAAATCAAAGCATCTCCGATGTCGTCTTTGACTACTGCTGCCACCCGAAAACGGGCGATGAGATCGTTGCCTTTAACCAGGAGGGCAAGGCGCATGTCCACCACAAGATGTGCAAACATGCGGCGAAGATGATGGATGATGAGATACCGATGCTCTTCGTGCGTTGGCGAAAAGAGCGTATCTATAAATATCATATGATCGTCAGTATGCAGAACGCCAAGGGTGCTTTGGCCGGTTTCCTGACCTATCTTGCTAAATTAAATATAGAAATAAACAGTATTGAACTGGGAAAAGAGCAGGCGGAACATATTCAGTACTGTGAGCTCGAATTTCAGTCGCCGGAAGGCGATCTTTACCGTTTACGCGGTAAAATAGAGCAAAAAATTAAAGTCATACAATTTTTTCGCACCGATGATGCGTACCGAAGTAAATAGATAGGAAAAAAATGATTCAAGAAGCACTTCAAGAGATCCAAAGAGGCACGGCAGAGATAATTGATACGGCGCGTATCGAAAAGCTGTTGAGAGCCTATTTTGAAGAGGGTAAAACCTATACCGTCAAAGCAGGTTTTGACCCGACCGCCCCGGACCTCCACTTGGGTCACACAGTACTGCTGCATAAATTGGCCACATTCCAGAAGTTTGGTGCGAAAGTACAGTTTCTGATCGGTGATTTTACCGCGCAGATAGGCGACCCGACCGGCAAAAGCGAGACGCGTAAAAAACTGCTGCCGGCCGACATCAAAAAGAATGCCGAGTCGTACAAAGAGCAGGTCTACAAGATACTCGACCCCGAAAAGACGGAAGTTGTATTCAACTCCGAGTGGATCAGTCCGTTAGGGGCAAACGGTATGCTGGAACTCACGACCACCTTCAATGTCGCCCGTATGCTGGAACGCGATGATTTTGAAAAGCGTTATAAAGGCGGTGTCTCTATCTCGATCAGTGAATTCATCTACCCGCTTCTGCAGGGCTACGACAGTGTGCATCTCAAGAGCGATATCGAGATCGGCGGCACAGACCAGAAGTTCAACCTCCTGATGGGGCGGCATCTGCAGCGCACATACGAGATCGGAAAAGAGCAGGCTGTCTTGATGATGCCCATCCTTGAAGGTCTTGACGGCATTCAAAAGATGAGCAAAAGTCTGAACAATTACATTGGTGTCGAAGATGAGCCCAACGATATGTTCGGCAAAATTCTGAGCATCTCGGATGAACTGATGTGGCGCTACTATGAGCTGTTGAGTGCCAAAACGCTCAAAGAGATCGCAGCGATCAAAACCGGCGTTGCCGAAGGCTCCCTCCACCCAAAAAAAGTCAAAGAGGATCTGGCACAGGAGATCACGGCCCGTTTCCATTCGCAGGCGGCGGCACAGGCTGCCAAAGCCGAGTTTGACAAGGTGCATGCAAACAGTGAGATCCCAACCGATATGGAAGAGTTCGAACTCGACGGTCCGATCTGGATCGCCAAAGCATTACACGAATGTAAAATGGAACCCTCAACCTCCCAAGCCCGACGTGACATTAAGCAAGGTGCTGTTAAAATAGACCAACAGAAAGTATCGGATGAACAGTTGCAACTTGAAAATGGCGAGTATGTCTTGCAAGTAGGTAAACGCAAGTTTGCACGAGTAAAGGTGAAATGATGGCATTAGCACCATTGAAAATCGGAAAATATAATATAGAAAAACCTATTGTTCAAGGCGGTATGGGCGTCGGTATCAGTTGGGATCAGCTTGCCGGTAATGTTTCGAAAGAGGGCGGTCTGGGTATTGTAAGTGCCGTTGGTACAGGCTATTACAATAACAAGGCTTTTTCACACAAACTGGTGGCGGACCGACCTCTCGATGTGCAGAACTTCTATTCGAAAGACGGGCTGAAAGCGATCCATGACAATGCGCGCAAGATCTGCGGCGATAAGCCTCTCGGCGTCAATATTTTGTATGCGATCAACGACTACGGCCGGGTTGTGCGTGATGCCTGTGAGATCGGTTTTGACATCATTATTACCGGCGCAGGACTGCCGACGAATATGCCTGAGTTTACCGAAGGCTATCCTGACGTGGCGCTTGTCCCGATCGTCTCTTCGCCCAAGGCCTTAAAGATCATCAACAAACGCTGGCAGAAACGGTATAACCGTCTGCCTGATGCCGTTATTTTAGAAGGTCCTAAAAGCGGCGGGCACCAGGGCTTCACCTATGAGCAGTGTGCCATGGAGGAAAACCAGCTTGAAAATCTGGTCAAACCTGTTGTGGAAGAGGCGGCGCTGTGGGGCAATATCCCCGTTATCGCTGCAGGCGGCATCTGGGATAAAAATGACATCGATGCAATGATCGCACTTGGTGCATCAGGTGTACAGATGGGAACACGTTTTATCGGGACAAACGAGTGTGATGCCCATGCGAACTTCAAAAAAGTGCTGATTGCTGCTGCCCAAGAGGATATTATTCTGATGAAATCGCCAGTCGGCTATCCCGCACGGGGTGTCCGTACCAACCTTACCCGTCTTGTCGAGACACGCACGGGGCCGGATATCAAATGTATATCGAACTGTGTCGCGCCTTGTCACCGGGGCGTTGAAGCCAAAGCGGTGGGCTTTTGTATCGCCGACCGCCTGAGCGATGCTTATGAAGGCAATATGGAGCTGGGGCTTTTCTTCTCAGGTACAAACGGTTATCGCTTAACAGAACTTATTTCCGTCAAAGAGTTAATGGAAAAATTGACAGAAGGTGAATAGCGCAAGATGTTGCGTTTTTTTACTCTCTTCTTATTTTTTTGCACGCTGCTGACAGCTGCTTCAACCAAAGAAGAGTTGGACACTGCCAAAAAATATCTCTACTCCACCACCTCAAAATCCGATCTTTTTAAAGCCTACGATACCTATAAAAATCATTATCTCAAAGCGCTGATCGCCAATGATATCGCAACGCAAAAACGCTGCCTGGACGGCATCGTGATCGCAGGAGGGAAACTGCATATCGATATCGACGAGTATGAAAAAAAGCGGGCAACGCTCAAGTCACAAAGCGGCGAAACAGGTTCTGACAAGCGCGAAGAGCGTGCTGATGAGAAAACTGTCGTCCCTATGAAAACAGAAAAGATCAAACGTACTGAAGCCGTAAAGAACAAACAGGTCTCAATACGAAGTCAGCACGCTCTGCTCGGTTTCGCATGGCAAGAAAGCAGCCTTGTTCTCAATTTTGATTTTACCCTTCAGTCCAATGATATCAGCTATTTCTGGCTCAGACCTGTTGGAAATAAAGGGTATCGTTATATCTTTGACGTCTCTGCGATCGTATATAAAAAGCCGATCATCAGGCACAAAGAGATCAAGCGCATCTCGATTTCGCAATACAAACGTGATACGATCCGCATTGTTATTGAAAGTGAAAAAGAGCTTCATCCGAGGTTTACGTACGACGACAGCGCACTGATCATAAGTCTGGGTGTCGGTAAAGTCTATGCGCCGAAGGCCAAACAGATACCGCGTGTCACAAAGAAGGATAAGCTCATTATTATTGACCCGGGACACGGGGGCAGAGACGGCGGCGCTGTCGGGTATGCCGGGCACCTGGAAAAAGATATCGTTCTGCAGATCTCTAACCGTTTGGCAAAGATCCTGCGTGAACAGGGCTATAGCGTTAAAATGACCCGCGACAGGGACAAAACGCTTACACTCAAATGGCGCACCCATTTCACCCGAAAGAACAACCCGGATCTTTTTATCTCGATTCATGCCAATTCGGTACCCAAGCGCAAGGCGGCAAAGGCCTCAGGCATCGAAATCTATTATCTCGATCCGACGCGGGGCTCTAAACGTTCGAGCAGTCTGGAACGAAAAGAGAATGCTGCCGATTATAAGGCGATGGACGAAAGTTTCAGTGAGCTCTTGAGTGCCACCAACAGTCGCTTAAAGGTACGGGAGTCGAACTTCCTGGCGATTGATATGGGACAAAATGTCGTCAGCAATCTCAGGAGTGAACGTTTTAAGGTCAAAGATGCCAAGGTGGCCGGCGGGAATTTCTGGGTACTTGTGGGGGCGACGTCGGCGGCGGCACTGGTCGAGGTCGGTTTTGTCTCGCATCCGAAAGAGGTGCAATCGCTTATCAATAAGCGCTATCAGCAGGTATTTGCGGAAGGTATGGCAGACGGGATCGAACAGTATTTTATGAATAAAGAGCGGCGCCACTAGCGGTAAAAAGCAGCCGCTATTCAAACAGAATGCGAAGCTTCTCACGATTTGTGATCGCATAGCCATGTCTTTTGTGATCAGGCCCGGGACGGAGAACTTTTTAAGCGTACGCGAGAGGGTCCAAGGGGGCATCACTCTTGATACGATTGACCGGTCGCCTGAGTGTATAAATGGGGCTGGTATCAGCCGCTCTAGACTCTTTTTTAATTCGCTTTATACTCGAGTTTACCGGCGATAGACTCTTTTGAATGGATCAGGTTTTCGATCTGCATTTTGACTTTGTCGTAGCGAAACTGCTCTTTAAAGCCCTGAATGCGTCCGCCTGAAGCATTGGGGTGGCCGCCGCCGCCGGCCCACTCCTTGGCGATAAGGGCTACATCGACCTGGTTGTTGGCTCGCAGGCTCATGGTGCCGCGGGTCGAGACGTCGACAATAAAGTCATATTCGGGATAGGCGACCAGAAAACCGTTGCCGATGATGGAGGTATTGCCGACGCCGTAAGAGAGAAAGCCCTTATACCCCTTATAGTAGATCGTCATTATCGACTGTTTCTGACCGAGAAGTCTGACGATAAAGCGGGTGGCCAGGTTGTCCAGAGTGTCATCACTGTTCTCTTCGCGGAAGAAACGTTTCTTAAGCGAATGGATCTTCTCGTCCAGGATGATATTGGCATTGGCTATATCGACCATCTGCGCCGCCTCTTTGAGCAGGGCCACCTTGTATTTTCGGTCCTCATCGCCAAAGACCACACGGTTCAGCTCCCGGGTTTCAGTGACAAGGCGCATACAGACTTTGCCGTATTCGAAATTTTCGACTTCGTCCTTATGCCAAAGATCGACGGCATTGACGACGGCAACAAATTTTGCCATCCATGCCGGCTCGTCAAGCGCAAACTTCTCCCTGGCATACTCGTAGGTAAGTTTCGTGGCACATTTGCCTGTATCGAGAAAATACCATTCGTAACGGTTTGCGCACTCCTGTCCGCTGCCGTGGTGATCACGGAGTATGATCTCGATCTGCCTGCCTGATTCGTTGAGCCTTTCAACTTCCCTGTTGAGCCATTTTGCTTCATCGAGGGTCAGGTTGAGATCGGTTATAAAGATGATAGAAGCTTCATTGTTTTTTTTAAGCGCGTCGAGAATCTCATTCAGACGTTCGATCACTTCGTCGCCGTAGTTGGCATTGTAGGAGAAGATCTTGTAGGGGGTCGATTCCATAACGAGCTGGCAGGAATAGCCGTCGAGATCGATGTGTGAGAGGTGGTGGATGGTGGGTTTCAAATAGTTCCTTTATGGCTGTCTGTAAATGGTCTGTGCGTTAAGTGCTGAGTGTAAACTACTGCTCTAAGATATCGGCAAGTGTCAACTGTTCGAGAAAATTGTCTATCTTGCCCTGCAAGCGGTTTAAAAACGGCCAGATGGAACAGGCGGAAGACTTGTCTGACGGGCATTTACTGTCACTGGAGGCGCAATCGAATACGGCCGGCGATTTTCCTTCGGCTGCGCACATAATATCATGAACTGAGATCTCGCTGCTCTCTTTGGCCAGGGAAAAACCGCCGTGGGCCCCTTTGAATGAGTTCAAGAGCCCTTTGCGTGCCATCGCCTGCAGGATCTTGGCCAAAAAACTCTTTGAGATGTCGAGCTCCTTTGACAGGGTGTCGGCATCCATGGGTTTATCCGCTTTTGCAAGTAAGATAAGTGATAAAAGTGCGTATTCGCTTGCTCGTGTCATTAACATTGATAAATATCCAAAATACTATAGTTTATAATCGCAGACATTATAACACATCGAACTTCGAGGGGTCGGCGTAAGGACTTCGTCCTCAATAATATTTTATTTTTGGAGAATTATCGAAATGTTATGCAAGCGCATTAGGCAAAAAAGATATATTTGGCTATAATTCGCGTTCAACAATCCAAGCAGCAGTGCAAAAGATTGAATTTATATACCCTTATGGAGGCTATTATGGCTTTAGATGCGGCGAAAAAACAAGAAATTGTAAGCAAATTCGGCAAAAATGAGACGGACACTGGTTCATCAGAGGTTCAAATTGCACTACTGAGCTCTCGTATTACAGAGTTGACTGAACACCTTAAAACGTTCAAAAAAGATCACGCTTCACGTCTTGGTCTTCTTAAATTGGTTGGTCAGCGTCGTCGTTTGATGCGTTACCTTAAGCGCACAAACAGAGAGAGCTACATGAAAACTATCGAAGCCCTTTCTATCCGCGACAACATCTAATCTTTCATGCAACGCATCTGCGTTGCACGTATCACTACTCTCTTTTCCTTCATTTCAGAATATTTCATTTCAATTTTAGTACCGCTTTCATCAAATCACACACTTTTATCTGTATTTTAATCTTTCATGCGACAGAAGGCCGTTTCTCAGAGCTGTCTCGGGAACAAACTACCGGGAAGTGCAAAATATGGTAACGGGAATTAAAAACATAACGAAACAGCTGTGTATGATTTTAAATCATAAAGGCGGGTTGCTAAAGTGCATTTTAGTTGTTTTCGGTATCTTGTTAACTCTATTTATTATTTAAAACTGAATAATAGGATGTAATATGAGATACTTATTTTTATATCTATCAGCATTATTGCTTTTTTCGGGATGTGAAATCACATTTAAATCGAGAACGGATAAGCTCAAAGAAGAGAGAGCCTATGCCACTGCTTCGGCCTGTAATGAAAATGAAAAAGAGGCGAAAAGACTCTCTCTTGCGGCACTTTCAAAAGTAACTTCTATCGATTCGGCATCTGTTTTGAAAAAGAGCAGGGTCCAGCTTATGCAGGAGAAGAAAGGCTACTGCTATGAGGCGATATTGACTTACGAAGGGTGGGCGCAATACAGACAGGAGCTTCAACAAGAGCGAGATGCGATTTTGGACCGTATGCAAAAGTTCAATAATACGATCATCTATAGTGACAAAGCAGCAGCGGTGGCGAAGTTGTTAGACGAAGAGAAGGCGTTCAATACAAAGATCGATCGTGCCGATAAGATCGCCCCGACTATGATAGGCAAGATCGATATCGAAAAAAGTAAGATAGCGCAGTCGATCAATGCAGTACCGAGTCTCGATTTCGAAATAAACGGGTGCGAGAAGCAAAACAGTCGCCAGTGCCAGGTCGGTTTCATCTCCAATGTTCACGATGAATCAAAAAAAGTCACCTATTATTGGGACTTTGGCGATGGAGAGACCTCTGTCCGAAAAAATCCGCTGCATACCTATCACAAGTTCGGCGACTTCAGGGTAGTGCTTCAGGTGATGGATGAAAAGGGTGCAACAAACAGTGTTTCGAAAACCATAAACCCGGTACCAAAAATAAAGCCGACTGTTCTTTTCCAGGTGAAAAAAAAGCAATACTTGCTTGGGGAAAATATCTATTTTGATAACAGCTCTTACAGCAAGGGCGGCAAGCTCAAAAGCAATAGATGGGAGTTCGGCGACGGGGTGGAATCATCACTGCGTAATCCCAGCCATCAATACAAAAATACCGGTGCCTATACTGTCAAATTAAAGGTCTGCGATAGTGACGGCCTGTGTGACACTGCATCGAATACGATAAGGGTTGCCCAAATGCCGGCAACAAATGCCGTCAAAGGCGAAGAGATTCAAACGTACATTGCAAAAAACGGTCGGCCTGCCGAACATCTTATCAAGAAGAATGCATCGATCAAGGCGTACCGTTACGGTGATATCTGGCTGCTTGTCAAGTGGGGCAGGATAGAGTGTGCTGTCTTGGACGGCGGACTTGGTATGACTTTAATGGGGTATCCCAAGCAATGCCATTGGCATGAGAAACATGCCGAGAATTATATGATAGATCTGAAATAGGAATGTGCCGAAAAATCTGTTTTAGCGACCGCTGAAAAGATCGTCAGGCAAAAGTGAAATGAACAACAAGGAAGAGAACCAAACGTACAGTAAAAATATTTTGACTGCAGTTGAGTTATACTTTGAGTAATATTCATCAAAGGAGACAAAGATGTGTAAAGATGCGATCGTGTTTTTAAACATGCCGCTGGGGACTGAACTCGAAGGCGGAAAAACGTACTCTTTTTGTGCGTGCGGACGAAGCAAGGACGGGATCTTCTGTGACGACAGTCATCAGGGAACGTCATGCGAGCCGAAAGTTGTCAAAATAGAGAAGAGCAAAGCGTATCAATTGTGCCGCTGCAAGAGCTCGAATAACTTTCCATTCTGTGACGGTACACACAGCTATTACAGTGATGACAAGGTCGGCGGACCGGTAGGCTTCGGCGAATAAACAGGGCGTTTTTTGCCCTATTTTCTATACCTTGGTCGGCAGAATATCCGGCACGCCGGAGTTTTTAACTCATTTTTATGCTCAGGCAAGTTGTATATAAGCCGATCCCTTAGCCCCGCATACCGGGCACTTTTCAGGTGGTGTACCTAATTCGATGTGCCCGCAGATAGGACAGAGATAGATATTGACTTCATCAAGATCTACACCGTTCTTAACGGCTTCAAGCGCTTTTTGGTAGAGCTCCGCATGTACTTTTTCGGCTTCAACAGCATAGCCAAACATCTTTTTAGCCTTATGATTCTCTTTGAGCGCCTGTTCATACATAGGCGGGTACATATCGGTAAATTCGTATGTTTCGCCGCCTATTGCCGCTTGAAGGTTTTCAAGGGTAGAGCCGACAGCATCCATCGCTTTTAAATGACCGTTGGCATGGATGCGTTCTGCTTCGGCTGTGGTACGGAAGAGTTTGGCAATGTTGGCAAAGCCGTCTTTTGCTGCTTTTTCAGCGAAGGCATTGTATTTTTGAAAGGCTTGACTCTCTCCGCTAAAGGCTACTTTCAGGTTTTCATCTGTTGTTGGCATGTTGATCCTTTTATTGTATTTGATGGACGAAGACGTATATTGTCTGAACGATGTTTCGCCATTTCGATGCAAAACGTTTACAGCTGATTCAAGTATAGAGCTGTTTACATTAAAGGCGGATGATGATTTTTTCGTGAGATCTTCTTTTGTGTAAACAGTGTCTTGATACCAAAACAGCGGTGTGGGGAAAGAACTTGGAGAGAAAGAGTGCTTTTTTGCGCCCCTGACAGGGCTGATCGTGGCAGGCTGCTCTTATTTAAACAGGTTTCGCTGATCGATGATCTCGTTTTGAAACTGCAAAAAAGCCGAGCGCGAAGCGATCTCGGCAGCGTAGGCGGGATTGTCACGGTAGTGGCCGAAATTAGTGATCCCTTTGCCTTGAGCATGCGACTGATAAAAGGCTTTTTTGTCAGCTGTTAAAAACGTTACGTTCAGGACGAAGTTGAACTTGGTCGGCTGCCAGTCGACATTGGAGTTGGAGTAGGACATCGTCTCGATCTGCGGAACAAAGATGAAACGTATGTGGTACCTGCCGATCTTCTCATCATCAAGCGAATCGATGCGGTGCACCTCGGTAAAGACATTCTCCAGCACTTTTTTCAAGGCCGGTTCGCTCTCTTTATAGGGGCTGTAGCGCAACTGGTCGTTGTTGCCGCCGGGTGTCGTTACGCTTAAAGCATAGAGTTCGGGCGGAATGTAGTAGGCGACGATGCGCTCTATCGTCACCGGGCGCACTTTTTTGACCTTGGCAATTTCCGGTGCAACCGAAATATCATGGACGCAGCCGCTCATCAGTACGAGTGCGGCAAGCAGCAGAAGTGTTTTCAAAGGCTACTGCTCTTTTAAAAAGATCTCTTTGGCACGCGCCAGATCTTCTTGGGTGTCGATGCCGAAACCGGTACTGGAGACTTTGACCATCGAGATCTTTTTGGCGTGATAGATGGCGCGCAGCTGTTCGAGCTTTTCGATATCTTCGATCGGGGCATCATCCAGAGCACAGAACTCTTTGAGGCTCTGTTTCGTAAAGCCGTAGATGCCGATATGGCCGAAGTAGGTGGCGGAACCGCTGCGGTTGTACGGTATCTGCGAACGCGAAAAGTAGATCGCGTCATGGCCGGCGTCCATTACGACTTTGACAAGGTTCGGATCTTCGGCCGCTTCGGCATTGATGGCGTTGTAGCAGCTTCCCATGATGAAGGAGCGCCCCTCCGCTTTCAAGGCGGTGAGACGCTCTATCAGTGAAGTGAGGACCTCCGGTTCGATAAAGGGCTCATCGGCCTGAATATTGATCACCAGTTCGTCCTCATCGATATCAAGCAGCTGGGCACATTCATTAATACGGTCGGTGCCGCTCTTATGCGTCGTGGAGGTAAGCATGGCGCGGATGCCGTGCTCTCTGCACACTTCGATGATCTTCTCATCGTCGGCTGCGACCACTACATCGTCCAGGTGCATTACCTGTTTTGCGGTACGGACTACCATCGGCAATCCGCCGATATCTGCAAGAACTTTATTTGGAAAACGGGTCGATGCCATACGCGCCGGGATAATGATCATTAAATGCCTCGTGTTCACCCTTGTAGGGTATAATTTTTAAATTATAACATGAGGAGAGTGAATGCTGCTTTATCAGCCTGAAAGCGGCTACCGTTACAACAGCGATTCGCTTTTTTTGTACGACTTTATCTCCTCATTCTCTCCGCGCGGCCGTATGCTCGATGTGGGTGCCGGCAGCGGCGTCGTCGGCCTTCTGGTGGCGAGGGATAACCCGTCAGTACGGCTTGAAGCGGTAGAAAAACAGGATGCTTTTGTCTTTCTGGCGACCAAAAATGCCGAGATAAACAAGATACCCTATACGCTGCATCAAAACGATTTTTTGGCGTTTCAGGATGAACAGGGATTTGACTACATCGTCTCCAACCCTCCGTTCTACCACGAGGGAGCCTCGCGGAGTGAGCACGAGATGATCCATACGGCGCGGTACAACATCCACCTGCCGATCGACGCTTTCGTCAAAAAAGCGGCCGCGCTTTTACGCCCTCAGGGCCATTTTATCTTCTGCTACGATGCGCAGCAGTTCGGGCTTCTCTGTGCGGCTCTCGACAACGCGAAATTAAGAGTTGTTGATGTACAATTCGTCCATTCCAAGCGTGATAGAAAAGCCTCCATCGTGATGGTTCATGCACGTAAAAACTCAAAATCACTGATGAAGGTGTGGCCGCCTTTTTTCGCCTTTGAGGGCGATGAATACTCTGCAGAGGCGGCAGGCATCTACTCTAAAGCAAGGACGCATACACTACGATGTCAGATCTAATCCGCCAAGAGGGCTTTGATTTTGCTTTTACCCCGTCGGCCTGCGACAGCTGTGAAGGCCGCTGCTGCACCGGTGAGAGCGGTAATATTTTCGTATCGCCGCAAGAGATAGCCGCTCTGGCCAAGCATCTCAAAATGGATGAGAGCCTCTTCCGCTCGACCTACCTTGTAAAACGGGGTTACAGCTTCTCGCTCAAAGAGCAGATCGTCGGAATGTCACATGACTGCATCTTTTTTGACCGCAAGATAAACGGCTGCGGTGTTTATGAAGCGCGGCCTACCCAGTGCCGGACCTTTCCGTTCTGGGACTATTTCAAAACCCATCTTGATGAACTCAAGCGCGAATGCCCGGGAATCACCGATGTTTAGACTCTTTCTTTCTTCACTCCTGCTTGTCACCCTTTTCAGCGGCTGCACGAAACTGGCCGCGCCTGCTGCAACAACACCTGAAGAAGATGCGATCTATGTCGATGACAACACCCTGGTGCTTTTTGCCCTTGATGCACAGAGCCACGGTCATTACGATCAGGCCGTCGGCTATTATGACCTCCTGTATAAAAAGACTAAAGACAAACTGTACCGGGACAATGCGATGAGCGCACTGATGCAGGGACGCTACTACAATGATGTTGTTTCGCGTGTCTTGTCAATGCGCCAAAACGGGGAAACAATCCCGGATCAATACCGGCGTTACCTTGTCGTCTCTCTTTTAGCGCAGCAGGATATTGCGGCTGCCGAAAAAGAGGCACTTGCCCTGATACAGAAAAGTCCAAGCGAAGAGAACTATCTCACCCTGGCCGAGGTCTACCTGCTTAAAAAAGATAATGAGAAGACCCTGGAAGCCTTGGAAAAGGGCTACGCGCTAAATTACTCCGAGAAGATCCTCGATCAGATCGTACTGCTGCTGTATACCAATATGAACCGCCATAACGAGGCGATCGAACGCCTGCAACAGCATATTGAGCACTTCGGCTACTCTCTTCTGCTGACAAAGCGTCTCCTCGCCTTTTATGGCAACCAAAAAGACGAAGAGGGTCTGGTAAACACCTATCCCCATCTCTATGACCTCGAGCCTACCGAACAGAATGCGAATATTGTGATCCAGCTCTACTGGAATGCCAATAAAATACCTGAATTGATACAGTTCCTGGAGTCTACCCAAAGCAATGACGAGCTGCTCTTGAAGATCTATGCGAGTGAAAAGCGTTTCGACAAGGCTATTGCGCTTGCGCAGAAACTCTATGATGAGACAGGCGAGATCAATTATATCGGCCAAAAAGCGATCTTTACCTATGAAGCCGCCAAAAATAAAAGAGACAAAAAACTTCTCGACAGCGTTATCCGCGATCTTACCAAGGTGGTCGAGGTCAAAGAGGAGGGGTATTACCTGAACTACCTCGGTTATTGTCTGATCGAATATGACCGCGACGTCGACAAAGGGATCGCCTATGTCAAAAGAGCCCTGGTTATCGAGCCCGACTCCGGCTACTTCCTTGATTCGCTCGCCTGGGGCTATTACAAGCAGGGCAAATGCAGGGAAGCGGACGAACTGATGCAGCGCGTGGTCAAGATAATCGGTGCCGATGACGAAGAGGTCAAAGCCCATCTTAAAGCAATTCGAAAGTGTAAAAAAGGAAAAAAATAGATGATACTAGATGAGATTGTTGCCCGAACAAAAGAGGACCTTGCCAAACGCGAAAAAGAGTTTTCAATGGAGTGGCTGGGGCGTTCGCTCGCTTTCAACGGCCGCGCACCGCGCGATGTTATTCCCTTTTTAAAATCGACCGAAGAGGACAAATACCGCATTATCGCCGAAGTGAAAAAGGCGAGCCCGTCAAAGGGCGTCATCCGCGAAGATTTTGATCCGCTGGCGATCGGGCAGGCTTATGAGCGCGGCGGTGCGAGCGCCATCTCTGTTCTTACAGAACCGCACTATTTTCAGGGTGATCTGGAGTACCTTTCGGGTCTGCGCCGTTATGTCGGTATTCCGCTGCTTCGTAAAGACTTCATCGTCTCCGAGTACCAGCTTCTTGAGGCTTTGGTCCATGGGGCCGACTTTGTACTGCTCATCGCGGCGGCACTTTCGCGAAAAGAGCTGAAACACCTGCTTAACTATACCCGCCACCTGGGCATGGAGGCGCTGGTCGAGGTACATGACAAGACGGACCTGACAAAGGCGATATTTGCCGGCGCTGACATCATCGGCATCAACCACCGAAACCTTCAGACCTTTGAGATGAACATGAACCTCTCATACGAGCTTCTTCCGCTCATCCCCAACAACAAGATCATCGTCGCAGAGAGCGGTATCTATGAGCACGGCCAGCTCGAAGACCTGAACAAGGCGGGTGTCGATGCCTTCCTCGTTGGCGAATCGCTGATGCGCAAGGATGATGTCGAGAGCGCACTGCGCTGCCTGAAAACAGGCGTCTGCTGATGAAGTATTTTTTACTCCTCGGCCTCACGCTGCTCTTAGCGACGGGCTGCTCTTCAGCGCCGAAAGAAGCGCCGGCACCAGAGAAGGAACACGTCAGTACATCATCCAAAGTCAGCTTCAGTACGCAAGAAAGCCCTTCAGAGTTTTCTGTACCCGGCTATTCTGCTGTAGGCATGGCGGACAGAGACCATGACGGCATCGAAGACAGCAAAGACCAGTGTGCGGATACCCCGGTTGGTATCGAAGTCGATGCAAACGGCTGCGCCTTCGACCGTGATAAAGACGGCGTCAAAGATTACGAAGACCAGTGCCCTGACTCGATGCCTCACGCCAAGATCAAGGCCAACGGCTGCGCCGACCTCGTCTCTTTCAACCTCTACTACGCGCCGCGCGTCAATGAGATAACACCAAAATCGATGCTGGCGCTTGAAAAGGCTGTCGGCTTCCTGAGTGAACATCCGGAATACAAAGTGAAGATCATCGGCCACACCGATAATGTCGGCGACGACGACTACAATATGAAACTCTCCAAAGAGCGTGCAGAAGATGTGCTAAAGATCTTCAACCGAAAAGGGATCAGCTTCAACCGCCTCGAAGCCATCGGAAAAGGCGAGACGTCGCCGATAGCCGATAACGCAACAGATGAAGGGCGCGCGCTCAACCGCCGCATCGAAGTCGAACTCTATCAGTAACGGCGCCTGCTGCTATACGAAGCTGGGCAGCAGCTCACTCCATGCTCCCTTTGAACTCCTCCGTTCTTTCTAAAACAGACTCTTTTGTCTTCTGCCAGATGTCTGTACTTCCCTCTTTGCCATTGTTCCTGTTTCTCTTAACCTCTTTATTGTTGCTGTCGGTCAAGGTGAATAAGATAAAATCAAACTGCTGGATATGAATGTTGTCACTGTACGCGCGAGTCAATATCTGAGCAGGGAGGGTAACGGAAGTCCAAGGGCAGAACCCGGCTTTGCTCAAAAACGGATCGAGACGTAAAAGCTCAGATCGAAGGTCATGTCGTCGGAGAGAAAATTGTTTCTTCTGTAGAGGACATAGGAGGGTTTTGTCGTTGTTTCGTATTCGCTTTTTGGCAGCCACTCGTGGTAGACCCAGTGAATAAATTTCAGACTGTCGCCGTGGACCCCTTTAAGATCAAACCGGGCATAGATGCCTTCGGCGATATTGAACCTGGGCAATCGGTCGCTCTCCACATTTTTGGCATCTTTTGGAACGATACATGCGATGTACTGGCATTCATCCAAAGGCGTGATGGTGGGATTATCATGGAAGAGGCCGATCTCGTCGAATTGGCTGATCTCCTGCCCCATAGCCCAGGTCTGAAGCTTCTGCCAGGTCTGTCTTATCGTCGGACCGTAGCCCTTGTGACGAATATAGTAGCTTTCAATGGCGGGCATCTTGACGATCGTCGGTTCCATGCCGCTGAAATCGGCAGTTGAACGTCCGGCTATTTCTGATTGGTGAAGAATGCGGTTGGAGTAGTTTTTGTATCCGCCGATGCGCCACGCCTTCGGGGTCATATCAAAGCGTTCTTTGAACGCTTTGATGAATGAGGAGTGTGAACTGTAGCCGCAGAGATTTGCGACATCGGAGATGGTAGAGTATCTGTTGGTCAACAGCAGGTTAGAGGCTTTTTGAAGGCGGATGGATTTGATGCTCTCATAGATATTTTTGCCGAAAGCCTCTTTGAAGATACGATGCATGTGGAACTTGCTGATGCCAAGGTCGCCACTCAGCTCTTCAATATCGATGTGCGTATCGATGTGGGTGTAGATATAGTACATAATATCGTTGGCAATCTTGGTCCGTTTCTGCAGGGTCTCTTTTTTCATAAGGTTAATTATAGCACTAATAGACAATTATACATACACTAATAAATGATATTAGTGTCATAAATCAATTATAATTAGCACATGAAAGATAAAGAAATAAAATTCTCAAAATCCTACAATACTCCCATCATTTAAAAAAGGTGGAGTAGAGATGCAAAAGATCACAAAAATCCTGGTCGCCAACAGGGGCGAAATAGCGCTGCGGATCATCCGTGCCTGTAAAGAGCTGGGCATCAAAAGTGTTGCCATGTTTTCCGAAGTCGACTTGAGGGGATCTGGGTCAGAAAGGCTGACGAGTGCTACCCGATCCTCGGCAACCCGCTGGAAGCCTATCTCGATTACGAGCGTATTATATCGCTGGCACTGAAAGCGGGCTGCGAAGCGATCCACCCGGGATACGGCTTTCTCTCCGAAAATGCCGAGTTTGCCGAAGCCTGCGTGGCAAAAGGGCTGATATTTATCGGTCCAAAGGCAGAGCATATCGCCCTCTTCGGCGACAAGATGGCCTCGAAGGTCGCCATGAAGGCGGTCGGCGTGCCGGTGCTCGAAGGGACCGATGAACCGGTCAGCAGCCTCGAAGAGGGGGCGCGCATCTCAAGAGAGATCGGTTTCCCGGTCATCATCAAAGCGGCCTTCGGCGGCGGGGGCAGGGGAATGCGCATCGTCCGGGAGGAGAAAGAGTTCAATGCGCTCTTCGAGTCGGCCACCTCCGAGGCGAAAAAGTATTTCGGAAAAGGCGAGATGTTTATCGAAAAATACGTTGAGAACCCGCGCCATATCGAAGTGCAGATCATTGCGGACAAATACGGCAAGGTGGTCCACCTCGGCGAGCGGGACTGCTCCATCCAGCGCCGCCACCAGAAGGTGATCGAGATCGCCCCCTCACCGAGGCTGAACGATGCGGTCAGGCAGGAGATATTCAGCATCTCGACAAAAGCGATGCTGGAGCTGGGGTACGAAAGTGTCGGCACCATCGAGTTCCTGGTGGACGAAGCGGACAACATCTACTTCATCGAGATGAACACCCGGGTCCAGGTGGAGCACCCGGTGACGGAGCTTATCTCGGGTATCGACATCATTCAGCGTATGATCGAGATCGCGGAGGGGGACGGACTGCGTTTCCGTCAGGAGGAGATCGTCTTCCGGGGGTATGCCATCGAGTTCCGCATCAATGCGGAAGACCCGAAGAAAAACTTTTTCCCGGCAGCCGGGAAGATCACCAATTACATGGCGCCAGGCGGACCGGGGGTCAGGCTTGATACCAGTCTCTATGCCGGCTACACGATCCCGGGCAATTACGACTCCATGATCGGAAAACTGATCATCTGGTCGCTGGATTGGGAGGGGGCCGTCAAAAAGGCGAGAAGGGCTCTGGACGAGTTCTTTATCGACGGGGTGGTGACGAATATTCCCCTGCACAGAGAGATCACAAGGGACCTGGATTTCATCGAAGGAAAGTTTAATACCGGCTATCTGGACAAGAAGCTCCCGCACTTCAACCTGGATGCGATCGACCACATGAAAGAGGAAGAGCGGCGTATGGCAGAGATCTCTGCGTTGATCGAGACGATCAGGAACAACAAGATCGCAATACGTCATTGATGCCGTGAACCGTTGGCTCTTGACTCAAGGCGGAAAAGCGATTTGCCAGTACTTTGTCGAAATTTGGGTGGCAGTTTGGCATGAGATATGCAATGGTGTGGACATCTACCCATCTCTGTACAGCGAAAAGGTCCGCCATGAATACCCTGAAGATAGTCTGCCCCCATTGTAAAACAGTCAACGTTATTAAAATTGAAGCGTCCAAAGCCGACATAGCGTGCCAGGGATGCAGCGATTCCCTGCTTGAGACGCTTCCTGTCGAATGCGACCCGGAAACATTCAACACCCATTTGAACGACAACGATATTCCGGTGTTGGTGGATTTCTACTCGCCTTCATGCGCCCCGTGCATGAAGATGGCACCGGACTATGAAAAAGCCGCTGCATCCTTCGGGCTTGAAGTACGGTTTGTCAAAGTCAATACGGAGGAGTTCCCTGACCTGGCCAGACGGTATGAAGTCAACTTGCTCCCCACCCTCATCGCCTTCAAAAACGGCAGGGAGGTCAACCGCTTCAGCAGTGCACTCTCCAAAGACCACCTCAGTATGTGGGCCGAGAGCCTGATCCGGATGGTCATCTGAGTTCAGTCAGAAGCGCTTTCGCACACTTTCCAGCCGCTGATATCGTCGGGAACGCCGAGGTCGGTGGGGTCAAGCGGATCACCCATCTCAGGATGCATCAGGGTAAAAGAGGTGTCATAGGCCAGAGCCTCGATGGCATCAAACATATTGTCATAGGCGTCAAAGCGTTTATCCTCATACATCGGGTAATATTTTCCATGCATGCCCTGGGCGATAAAAAAGGTTCCTACAACGGTGTTGAAGTAGAGTATTTTTGTCATATGTCCTCTCCGGCTTTTTTTTCAAACGCTGCTTGGCCGTCGATCTCTACGGTGTGCAGGGCTGCAACGCTTGCATAGCGGAACACTGCACCAGCAAGCAGACTTAAAATCGCAAACCCGGCCACAAGGGGGAGAATAGTGCCTTCGTACAGACGGCCTATGAGGATGCCGAGCGGCACGGAGATAAAGGTAGAGAGCGAGCCGACGACGGCGGCGCCTACTCCGGCAATATGTCCCAGCGGCTCCATCGCCATGGCATTGAGGTTGCCGAAAAGCAGTCCGAGGCAAAAGAAGGTGATCACCCCGTAGAGCATGAAGCTGTAGAAGGGCGGCAGCCCGTTGAAGGCGTACGCATAGATGAAGAAGAGGGCGGAGAGCACCGTAATGGTTTTGATGGCATATCCGCTGATCCTGCGCATACCGTAGCGCATGACAAGCTTGGCATTGAGAAATGAGGCCAGGCCGATGGCGACAGCCAGGAGACCGAAGTAGAGCGCAAAGGCCTCTCCGGTCCGGTAGGCGTCCTGGAAGATCTGCTGGGCAGAACTCAGATAGCCCAGAAAGGCACCGAAAATGATCCCAGTTGCGATGGTATAACTGAAGGCCGTACGGTTCAGGCAGGTCTCTTTGGCCCCTCTATAGATATGCAGCAGTGAAAAGGGGACCCGCGCAGCGCGCGGCAGCGTCTCCTCCTGGCGGAGAGCGAACCAAACGAGGGAAAAGAGGGCGATGAACAGGAAACTGACGAAGATAGCCTCCCACTCCCAAAAGTAGAGGATAGCTTCTCCGAAAGCAGGGGCAACGGCCGGAACGAAGATGAAAACGCTCATAATAAAGGACATGACACGGGCCATCTCACGACCTTCATAGCGGTCCCGGATCAGTGCCATGGTGACGATACGAGGTCCCGCGGCCCCCAGCCCCTGTAAAAACCTGCCGACAAGCATCGTGGTGAGGTCGGTGCTGAAGATAGATAAGAGGCAGCCGATGAGGTAGAGTACAAAGCCGATGTAGATGCTGTTCTTTCGGCCGATGCTGTCGGAAAGCGGGCCGTAGAAAATCTGGCCGATTGCCATCCCGGTGAAAAGCAGGGAGATGATGAGCTGATTGTCATTGCTGTCGATGATGTGGAGCGCATGGCCGATCTCTCCCAGGGCGGGAAGGGCGGCATCGATGGAGAGTGCGGTCATGGCCGTCATCATTCCCATCAGCGTAACAAACTCGATAAAAGAGACCTTTGAGGTGTGCGGTGTCATTGTGTAAAACCTTTGCGGATACCGATTTCAGCAGGATGCTTTAGGAATCATCCGAATGATGATTCGAGAAACTCTTTGAGTACGAGCGCATTGGTATGCTCCGTGTCCTTTGCACCATAGACGAGCGTAACCGTACCTCGGCGCACGTACTCCATGAGTTGCCCGACGGCCTCGGGATTTTGGCCGAGTTCCGAAAGGTAAAGGTCCCGAAACTCGGGCCACTTTGCCGGGTCATGGCCAAACCACTTACGGAGGGCTGCAGTGGGAGCAACGTCTTTGAGCCATAGGTCGATTTTGGCAGAGCTCTTCGCGACTCCTCTCGGCCAAAGTCGGTCGACTAGGACCCTAAACCCGTCACCCGGTTCGGGTGCCTCGTACGCGCGTTTCAGAAGTATGGACATAAGTTCTCCTGTGTTACTCTTGAATTATTGTGTACTTTTAATATTATTCAAATGTATCTTTAAAAGTCGAACATAGTTAATTCTCATTTCTGCTTAACTTTTTCTTACACCATTGCCTAAGACATTTCTGAAAAAATGGTCCGTCTTTTTCCTGGTTTGAGCTTGATCATGACGGGTGTAATTTCGATATACCTAGTTTACTGGGGTGAAGGTGATATCTCTCACATTTCACTCACTCTTCTGTGCTATAATCACTTCATTACACAAAAAGGAGTCCGAATATGAAACGTTTTAGTATGGCAGCTTTGCTGCTGGGCAGTGCACTTTTCGCCGCACCGGGAATGATGGCTTCATTCAATGATTTCGATGCCGACGGCAACGGCAAGATAACACAGAGCGAGTTTGAAAACACCCAGCAGGCCAATATGGCCAAACAGGCCGAAAGCGGCAGGATGATGCGAAATGCGGGAAATGCACCTGCCTTCGGTGACATCGACACCAACAAAGACGGGGTCATCGACGCGACCGAGTTCAAAAACCATCAGCAAATGCGGATGCAAAATCGTCCCGGCGGCATGGGCCAGGGCCAAGGTATGAAATGCGGCGCCGGCAAATGCGGCGGCGGGGGCATGGGCCCAAACCGTTAAACACACTGCTAGCGGCTGACAGCCGCATCGGTATCAACCTCTCGATGCCGATTATGCCCCACTGCAGGGGTTGAATCTCCGATATTATAGGCATTCGCCTGACATATAAAATAAAACAAGACTGCTCCTTTTTAATACCCTGACCACTTTGAAATACGCCGGGTCAGCGTTAAAGGAGGTATCCGCTGGAACTGCCAATGGGTCAACGTATCGGCGGTTTGCTCTGGCGAATACATAGGTCATGTGGAAATCGACAACGGCGTTCGGTTGATTGCATGAAAAAATATTTGCGAATTGAAGATTATTTAGGTATAGTAATTAGATATGAGGTGTACCTTAAGGTGGTCCCTGGGCTATTTTGTAACCCAGGTCTCCGGTCACTCACACCGGCGAGGTCGGCAACGCGACGATGGCAACCTCTCGCCGGTCGAGTTTGAATAGCGTTACGAGGTAGAGCTCGATAGTGTCTAGGAAAGCGGTAGCGATTCAGTTACCATGAAGGCGGCTCATACCCACCCTGGAGCAAGCATGATTAAACGCATATCGAACAAACTGACTTACATCGCGCTGCTAGCGGCGGCACTTCACGCGGCCGGCGCGAGCGCCGACGAATTTGAAACGCCGATGTTTTCGTTCAGCGGCTTCGGCACCCTGGGTGTGGTCCACTCCAGCGAGGATCAGGCGGACTTTACTTCCAGTGTTCTGAAGCCCAACGGCGCCGGCTACAGCCATGCCTGGAGCGCAGACGTCGACAGCCTGATCGGCGGGCAGGTCACCGCCAATTTTACCCCAAAGCTCTCTGCCGTCCTGCAGGTCATATCGGAGCAGAATTACGACAATACCTACCGGCCCCATGTGGAGTGGGCGAATATCAAGTATCAGTTCACGCCGGATTTCAGTGTGCGCGTCGGCCGCACCGTGCTGCCCACCTTTCTGTATTCCGATACCCGTAAAGTGGCTTATACCTATCCCTGGGTGCGTCCGCCGCTGGAGGTTTATCACCTGTTGCCGGTCACCGCCGACGACGGGGTGGATGTCCACTACCACATACACGTCGGCGATTTCACGAACACGCTTGCAGGCCAATTACGGCAGAAGCGACAGCAAGCTGCCGGGCGGCGGCACGATCAAGGCGGAGCAGGCATGGGGCCTTTCCTATACAGCTCGAATATCATGCCGCCACCGTGCACCTCGCGTATCAATCGACCCAATTTGACCCTGGACTCCGTTAAACCGCTCTTTGATGCCTTCAGGCAGTTTGGACCGGAAGGCATCGCACTCGCAGACAAGTACGATCTCGACAACAAGCCTTATCCAGTCATTGCAGCAGGCGTGACGTATGATCCGGGCAAGTGGTTCGTGATGGCTGAATGGGCCCACACAGCATACCCATTCCTTCCTTGGCAAAGGAACCGGCTGGTATGTCAGCGGCGGCTATCGGCTTGGGAAGTTCACGCCCTACCTCACGTATGGTCAGGCGAAGGCGGACAATCTCTCCGATCCCGGTTTAGCTGCACCCCGCTGCTGCGGGCCTCAATGCCGCCCTCAATTCGCTCTTGAGCACGAAACCGGTTCAGAACACCCTGTCCATCGGCGGGCGCTGGGATTTCATGAGTAATGCCGCCCTCAAACTGCAATACGATCACACCGATATCGGCGCCGGCTCGTCCGGCGTATTGATCAACCTTCAGCCGGGCTATCAGACGGGCGGCAAGGTCAACGTGTTCAGCGCCACGATTGATTTCGTATTCTGATGAGGCTGATTATGATTAATGTGAATCGCATCGGATCGATCATCATCGGATTGTCCCTGAGCTTTGGCTCAGCTGAGGCCGATGTAGTGGCGGTGGTCTCGGCCAAAAACCCGGTGACCACGCTGAGTAAAAACCAGGTCGTGGATATATTCTTGGGCAAGGCGAACCGTTTCCCAGATGGCCATGAAGCCGTGCCGATCGATCAGGACGAAGGCTCTGCCGCACGCGAGGAGTTCTACCTCAAGTTCGCCGACAAGTCTCCGGCGCAGATCAAGGCATTCTGGTCGAAGATCATTTTCACCGGCCGGGGCCAGCCGCCGCCGGAAGTATCGAATGACGTCGAAGTCAAGAAGTTCATTGCCAAACATCCCGATGCTATCGGCTACATCGGCCGAGGTAGTTGCGGTGGTCTCGGCCAAAAACCCGGTGACCACGCTGAGCAAAAACCAGGTCGTGGATATATTCTTGGGCAAGGCGACCCGTTTCCCAGATGGCCATGAAGCCGTGCCGATCGATCAGGACGAAGGTTCTGCCGCACGCGAGGAGTTCTACCTCAAGTTCGCCGACAAGTCTCCGGCGCAGATCAAGGCATTCTGGTCGAAGATCATTTTCACCGGCCGGGGCCAGCCGCCGCAGGAAGTACCGAATGACATCGAGGTAAAGAAGTTCATTGCCAAACATCCCGATGCCATCGGCTACATCGAGCATAAGCTGGTGGATGACACTGTGAAAGTAGTACTCACGAAATGATCCGGCCCTGCGATACCATCTTGACTCTCTCGAGTTGTCAGGTGGCAAGGTCTGAATCGATATCCGGAATATTCTGCTGCGCCCGGATCAGCTCGACCATCTGATCAGCCGGAACGGGCTTGTTGAGATAATAACCCTGGAATTCATCGCATGCGTTCTGGCGCAGAAAGTCGGCCTGTTCCTTTGTTTCCACACCCTGGGCTACGACGGTCAGGCTCAGCGTCCTGCCCATCGCGATAATAGCTTCGGTCAAAGACTTGTCTTCGGCAACATTGGCGACATCACGAATGAAGGATCGGTCGATCTTCATGGTATCGAGCGGGAATTGTTTGAGCATGGCCAGTGAGGAGTAGCCGCTGCCAAAATCGTCGATGGCGATGCGGACCCCGATATCCTTGATCCCGCGAAATACCCGCTTGGTTTTTTCAACGTCACGCATCAACAGGCCTTCGGAAATTTCCAGCTCCAGAAGATGTGGGTCCATGCCTGTGTCGGCGAGTATCTTCGCCAGGTCGCTCAGCAGGCTTTCATCGAAAAACTGCCGCTCCGTCATGTTGACGGCCATGTTCAAATGAGGCAGTCCCTGATCTTGCCAGGCCACGTTTTGCAGGCAGGCGGTCCTGAGCACCCACTTGCCGATCGGTATGATCAAACCGGTCTCCTCGGCGAGCGGGATGAACCGCAACGGTGCCACCGTGCCCAGGTCCGGATGCTGCCAGCGCAGCAGCGCTTCCATGCCGGTGATCCGGCCGCTGCCGATATCCCGCTTGGTTTGGTAGTAAAGCTGAAATTGATTTCGCTCCAGCGCATGCCGCAGACCCGACTCCAGGTTAAGACGTTCGAGTGAGTTGGCGTTCAGTTTATCGGAATAGAACAGGAAGTTGTTCTTGCCTTCCTCCTTTGCCTTGTACATCGCGATATCTGCGTTTTTGGTCAGCGTCTGCTCGTCCATACCGTCTTGCGGGTAGGTACTGATCCCGATACTTGCCGTGACGCGACACTCCTGACCGGTCAGGACAAATGGCCGGGCGACAGCGGAAAGAATTTTCTGGGCTACTGTTGCTGCGTATTTTTCCACATCCAGTTCAGGCAGCATAACGACAAATTCGTCGCCACCCAGCCGTGCAACGGTGTCACTCTCGCGCAGACATGTCTTGAGTCTTGCCGCAACCTCCTGCAGCAATTGGTCGCCGGCCTCGTGTCCGAGCGTGTCGTTGATGTTTTTGAAATAGTCCAGGTCGAGAAACAGCACTGCCAGTTGCCCGTTGTGGCGATGTTCCTGGTTGATGCTATGACCCAGCAGCTTGCTGAACAGACTGCGATTGGGCAGGGTCGTTAGGCTGTCGTGGTAGGCAAGGTATTCGACACGCGCTGCATGGGCGATATGCTCCTCAACGGCGCGCTGGCGGCTTAACGCAAGCTGATGGCTCATGCGCCACATCACCGCGATAATCAGCATCATTACAAAGCTGCCGGCTGCCGCCCGCCACAGATAGACTTCTCCCTCCCGCTGAGCAGACGCCAATTGTTCGTCTGCGGATAATCCAACGATCACGGTCAGGGGGAAACCATAGAGCTTGTATGCACTGGTGTAGCGCCGCACGCCATCCCAGGGGTTGGTTAGGAGCATGGTTTCGTTTTCCATCTCATCCTCGGAATGCACTCTCTGTGATCCGAAATTAGACTTGTCGTTGGCAGTGACTGTTTCCCCGCTGCGCCTGACAAGGAATATGCCATCCTCACCGATGATACCGAGCATGCCATGCTCTCCCAGTTTCGAGGATTCATAGCCGCTGACGAAATAGGCCGCATCGACCGAGAGCATCACAATACCGGCAAACTTTCCATTGACCGAATCAAGCCTGCGGCTGAACGTCAGGCTCCACCTTTTGGTGTCGGGGTCAAATTGCGGACGACCGACCGAGAAGGCATCAGTCTGGAGCTGACTCCGGAAGAAATCCCGGTCGGCAACATTGGCGTTTTCGGAGGGACTGGTGCTGGTCACGACATCGCCCCTGCTGTCCGTAATACTGACGACGAACACCAGCGCCGGCGGCAATAGACCCCTGGCTTTCAACGTCGGCAGTACATCCTGTATGCTCAAGACATCGTTCGCATATTTGACGACTTTCAGGGTCTGGTCGATTTCGCGCAGTGCACGCACGACCTGCGATTCATAAGTCTCGGCCAGTTCGCGGCTCAATACCGCCGCGGTTTGCTCGGCCGCGGTTCGTTCGATTTTGATCAGGCTCAGGGTCATCCCCCAGATCGCGGCCAGCACGAGAACGGCGATCGCCGGAAACAGGATGGGCGATTCTATTAGATGACTAAACCAATGCATCCGTGTCGAAGAAGCTGGAAATCCCGTGTCATTCAATGGTGCTTGTTCGGCGGACAAGTCGTCCAAGTCAGGATCTTTCATTATTGATCCTCCTTTCTTCGATCATTGAGCATGTTCCTTTCGTGCAGTTAAGGTTTAAGATGAGCGATCAAAAAACCGCTCACGGATTTTTGATCGGTTCCTCTGGTTTGCTACTCTTTTCCTATCTGATAGTGACTATTGTATAACCTGAAATTAAATTGATAACCGGATATTTCAATTGTACCATTATCTTTTACATTTTGATAAAGGGCATATTCATCAAAATGTAAATCGGTTTGAAGGTCATCGTTGTAAAAGTACCTATGATAGGGACCCACTCCAATTCTCATTCCTTCAGCTGGAGTAGTTGTCATCCTCGTAATAATCATATTACTCTGATTATGGTTTTTAGAGGTGCCCTAAGATAAAAAATGTTTTCTAATTTCAATAAATAGGCCGTTTTGAAATGTTTTTACTGTTTACTGAGATATTGGCTATGACAATAGGTAGAATGTCTATTGTCTTGTTTGACCTTCCGTATGGAATCCCATCTCGTCAATGGGAACGAGGAGCTTCGTATGCTGTCGAATCAAAAATCAATCAACTTTAGGTATGCCGATGAGAGAAGCCGCTCTCCTCATTTCAAAGAGGGAGCGTTCAGAAACGGTGCAGCGGTAACGAAGTCTTTGTGGGATTATTTTAAAGTGCGGATAAAAACCGAGTATGCAAAGTGGCCTGAATGGGTAGAGAGTCCGTACGGCGCCAAGCCTGCAGCGAAGGTCCTTGAAAATGAGCTTCGTGTGACGCTGATCAACCACTCCACACTACTCATCCAGACCTGCGGCCTCAACATATTGACTGATCCTATCTATTCAGAGCGGGCCAGCCCCTTCTCATTTATCGGTCCTAAACGTGTGCGCAACCCGGGCATTCGATTTGACGATCTGCCGAAAATCGATATCGTCATTATCAGCCATGACCATTATGATCATCTGGACCTCCCCACCATTAAACGCTTGGCAGTGAGGGACAACCCGAAAATATTTTTGGGGCTGGGAGTCGGTAAGCACCTTGACTCAGTGAACAATGTGAGGGAGCTCGACTGGTGGGAAAAGGTCGATGTCGCACCTCACCTTTCCCTGACGTTTGTTCCTGTACAGCACTTTTCGGGAAGGACGCTTTTTGACCGCTACTCGACACTGTGGGGAGGTTTCGTACTCGAGACAGGGCACCGCAAAATATATTTCGGCGGCGACAGCGGTTATGCGGAGCATTACAAAAAAACGTTCGAAAGATTCGGACCGATGGACCTATCGCTTTTGCCCATAGGAGGTTACGCGCCCCGTAGCTTTATGGGGTTTGCGCACCTGGACCCAAAGCAGGCGGTCCAGGCGCACCTGGACCTTCACTCCCGCAAGTCGATCGGAATCCATTACGGCACCTTCCAGTTGACCGCAGAAAGTATAGACGAGCCGGCTGAGTTGTTGGCAAAAGAGAGGAAGATAGCCGGTTTGCGTGCGGACGAATTCATAACGGCTGCACATGGAGAGGTTGTTGTTTTGTCGGGGCATCCGCCTATTAATCAAGGCGAAAAGGAATAAACTGATTCTGAATGTCCGGTTTGGGTCAAAATAAATTGTTTATAGTCAAATCACGACTGCACAACCTGCAACATCTTGTTCACCCCTGCAATCAGAGCGGCGTGGTGCTTGATGATAGCCATACCATCACTTAAGGTTTTAGCGTCTTTCTCCGTTAGGGGATGAGCTCAACAAGAACCCGCATTGTTTCAACCTTCAGACGATCCTCTTCCATGGCTTTTTTCGCCTCGTCAGAGCCCATGAAGGTTCGGAAGCGCTCCATATCGGACACCTCTGGCAATACGCCAGTCGAGTTCAGATTTTAGGGTCTCTAAAGCACCGAGCCTTTACACCAATCTGTGCGAACATTTCGTGACGGCTTCCAGCTCCTTGTTTCCAGGCACTTGCTCACTTCTGTCCATCTTCAACTTCGTGAAATATCATTAGCGTTGTCATTTAATTTGTCTCCTGTCGAAATAGTTGAAAAGACGAACGTCTCTGCAACGATGAAAGAACTTCCATTCTGGCCTAACTACGTGTATAACAGCATATTATAATTTCAAATCTGTATATAAATATTAAATCACATAATTAGTTTTAATATATTTAAAGACATATTGCAATTAAAAATGATTTGATGATACGGAATAGAAAACTATAGAATCAGGTCCTGACAAAATATACTTTCAATACTTTCGTGTGAAATGTAACAAAATTAAAGCGATATTGTTACGCTGATGAGACGTTTTGGTATCCCTACCGCAATAGTTTCATTATAAAGTATTATAAAAATCGGGGGAGGGTACTAAAATGTTCATTTCGTCAAAAGAGGTTGAGGCTATGGTCGGTCGGGAGATTGCGGTTCGCTTGTGTGAATGGATCAAGGTATATTCGCCGGTCACTTGCAAAGAAGAGCAGGGGTTTGAGAACGCGGTGCGCTTCAATATTGACGAAGCGATCGAGTTTGCCAAGATCAAGATGCTGCACGACAGTTTCAAAAGGGAGTTCTTTCCGCACCTGGTCAAGCTGAAACATTACAAGGTATGCGGGACGTTTGAGACGGTACGCTCCGCGTAATCAGAAGCGCTGCATCAGAGGTAAGCGGCCACGGTTCTGCGCGTCAGCGCGGCAGGATATTCACGCGCCGTGCCGAGTGATTCGGCGTACTTGCTGATCTCGCTTTCATCGAGTTTTTGCATGGAAGCAAAATCTCTTTTTTTATACATCTTATCATCAACATAGCCCAAGGCGATCAGCTGTTTGGTGATGGTGTCGGCCATTGACAGGACGGAAGAGGCTTTGACGATCTCGCACCGTGCATAATGCTCGTCGACGAACGAGACATCAGCCGCCCTTAGCGTGGCATCAAGACCCGGAATCTGCTGCGCGCCGTAAAGCGGCTTGGAGACGACCTTTGCCTTGTCAAAAGAGGGGATATAATGGGCGAGATGTTTTATCGCTGACCGGCTACGTGTTATGACATCTTTTGGATTCCAGCTTTTCTCTATTTTGTCCAGGAACTTGGTGTTGAGCTGAGGCTGGGCACTCTGCTCGGAACTTTTGACGAGCCCCTCTTCGAAAAGCGTTATCGATTTGGTCATGCCGTGAAGCTGAAAGTATCCGCCCGGATAGGGCGTAAACTGTGCCATTCCCTTGGGCGTACCGCGTTCGCCGTAAAAGACCACCTCCGGCCAGGTGCTGTCACAACTCTCCCACTTGCTGACATAGGCCGCTTTAAACTCCACAAAGCGCTCGCGTTTAAAGCCGAGCATATCGTCAAGATTGCCTGTTCTGAAGCCCGCTGCATTGATGAGAAAGTCGAAGGCCTCTTGGCGGGTCTTCTCTTTATGTTGATAGCTGAGCAGCCAGGAGTGCTGCCCATCTGTTTTGGCAATATCGGTCACTTTATGGTTCAGCAAGACCCGGCAGTTCTCTTTGTCGTTAAGCGTGAGGGTGATGCTTGAGGCAAGCCGAAACAGGTTCAGTCCGTACTCTTGTACCATGATGAGCGGAAACTGCACCTTGTCGAGGTCAATGTTCTTGGCCACAGGTATCATCCAGTGGTCCATGCACGTCGGCTTGGCAACGGCTTTTTGCCGTTTCAGGTGTTCGACCTGTTTGCGGTCGTACAGTTTGAAATAATCGGCACTCTCGCCTAGGACCTTGTTGCGGAGGTCCTGCCCGACCAGGGCGGCGTATTCTGCCCGAAGTTTCTCCAGACGGGGGTAGAGCTCCTGCGGTGTCCCCTTGTCATCGACAGGGACGGCGATCACCGTCGGCCGATAATCAACGGCATCGGGGTAAAAGCGGATAAGGTCTATCGACTCCTTGAGGAGGGTGACGCACTGCTCATCCGAGATCTCGCGGTAGAGATTTCCGCCTGCGTGCAGATGGCAGATCGGCGGGCCGTTGACCAGACTGGTCCCTTTTTCAAAGAGGGTCACATCCAGACCGATCTCGCTCAGATACAGGGCGATCGACGCACCGGCGATGCCGCCGCCGACAACTGCTATTCTGGCTTTATCCGGCATTTTTTCGTTCTTTTTCGACATGGGACGCTCTTTTATCCTAAGAGTGCTACGATCTCTGAGAAGTCATCGACAACCCTGTTGGGCGCATACAGGTCGATCTTCTCACCGTAGTTGTAGCCATAACTGACGCCGATGCTGTGCATGTTGGCGGCATTGGCGGCCATAATGTCATTCTTGGAATCCCCCACCATGACGCACTCCGAGGCTGTGACACCGAGACGTTCACAGACGTGCAGCAGCGGCAACGGGTCCGGTTTGCGCCTGCTTAAACTGTCACCGCCGATACAGAACTCAAAGAGGTCGGTCAGACCCAACCCGTCCAGAAGCGGATCGATAAAGTCATACGGTTTGTTGGTCACGATAACCAGGCGGTAGCCCTTCGCCTTTAACGCTTTAAGCGTAGCCGGGACATTGGGGTAGGTTACCGTCGCGACGCAGAGGTTTTGTGCATAAAAGCCTAGAAAAATATTCAAAGCCTGCGAGAAAAGTTCGGGCTCTATCGCTTCGTCAATGACACTGCTTCCGGAAAGTCCGCGTTTGACAAGTGTCTGCGCGCCGTTACCGACCCATGAGCGTATCGTCTCGGCGCAAAAAGGCTCTCGCTCCAGGGTCTCCAACATATGGTTGAGCGCCAATGCCAGGTCCGGTACACTGTCAACGAGTGTCCCGTCCAGGTCAAACAAAATGACCTTTTTGTCGCTGAATTTCAAATTTCTATCCTTATTTATCTCTATGATATTAATCAGTCATATAATTATTATTTGGTGAACTATACCTTTTATATCTGAAAAAATATATGCATAAAAGAGTCTATAGCAAAATGTAAAGAGAAGTATAAATTAGAAACCGGTCATACTTTAGAACTTTAGTTTGTACGCTTTGATTTGTTGTTTTGTTTTAAGGATGCTATTTCTTTCTACAGCATTGCACTTTTACATACGGGCTTCTCTCTTCTTCCGTCCGTTGAACAAAAAGTGTTTGCCGTTTGGAGAACGCATTATTTGCATCTAATCGATATAATGTTCACACATAAGCAAACTTTCCGGCGGTAAAGGCTAAATGAAAAAAATGTTGAACTTTTTTGGGTGGACCAGTGCAGTTGCGCTTACTCTTGCAACACCCGTCTCCCTCTGTGCCGCTGATCCTTTTTCGACGGCTGAATCGGTCTCTGACTCTGCAGCGGTAAGCATTATGGCAAAGCAAACCGATCATGAAATCTGCCGGGAAGATCTGTCGGTTACAGGAGAGCTCGGCCTCTACGACATTCTCCAACATGCGCTCTGCAACAACCCGAAAACGCGTGAGGCATGGGAAAACGCCCTCTATCAGGCCGCACAGGTCGGCAGTGCCAAATCGGCTTATTTGCCCACGCTGGATGCGTCGCTGCTGGCGGAGCGCACGGCGGTGCATGACGGCGCGCAAAATACCCGGACAGGCGCTTCGCTGAACCTTGGCTACCTGCTGTTTGACTTCGGCGGACGGGAAGCCTCGCTCAAAAGTGCTGCTTTGACGCTTGATGCGCTCAACCAGACCCAGGAATCCATCATCCAGACCCTTTTTTACGCGACCGTTGATGCCTATGACCAGTACCTTGCCGCACGCTATTCGCTCGAAGCGACGACGGAGTCGGAAGCCTCGGCGCTGGAAAGTTTCAACGCGGCGCAGGCCAGGTACAAAGCCGGGGTCTCCACCCTGGCCGACATGCTGCAGACCAAGACCGCATATGCCCAGGCAAAACTTGAGCGCATCCGCGCCGAAGGCATTCTCGAGATCACCAAAGGGACCCTTGCCAATCAGATGTCTATCCCTCCCGACAGTGATTTTACAGTGCGCGCACTCGCCTCGACGGTACCGGAAGACTATGAAGACAGTATTAAAAACGCGATGCAGACGGCACTCGGTCTGCGTCCCGATCTTGCAGCTGCAAAGGCCCAGATCGATGCGGCCGACGAATCTGTAAAAAAGGCCCGCGCTACGGGGCTGCCGAAGATCGCGTTGTACGGTTCGCTCGACATCTCCGACAGTACTCGGACAGGGAGCACCCAGGTCGGAAGTTTTCAGAGTGCGACGGCGGGCATATCTGTTTCGATCCCGATCTTTAGCGGCTACGCCACGACCTACGCGATCGAAGCGGCCAAAGTGCAGTCGGCGATCGAGCGGACACGCTACGATGCTATTAATCAGCAGGTCACGCTGGATGTCTGGAAATCCTATCATGCCCTTATGACCCTGACACAGGTCTACCGTACCAGTCTCGATCTGCTGCAAAGTGCCGAGGCATCCGCAGAGACCGCACTGGGCCGTTACAAAAACGGTGTGGGGACGATCACGGAGCTGCTGATCGCCCAGAGTGCTTTGGCCTCGGCCAAAGTACAGAAGATCCAGGCTTTCTACAACTGGTATACAGCCAAAACTGCGCTGGCGTTTGCGATGGGGCAGCTGGATTTTGGCAAGATGAAAAAAGAACAGGACCAATGATGACAATTAGACGATCTACATTTTTTAAACTATTTCTGGCTGCTGTAGTGTTCGGCGGAGGCTACTATTGGTGGGTCTGGCAGTCGAGTGTACCGGCAGAAGCGCGCTACAAAACCTACACGGTCTCAAAAGAGACCATCGTCCAGTCGGTTTCCGCCAACGGAACCCTCAATCCGGTCATCCTTGTCAGTGTCGGCACGCAGGTATCGGGAACCGTCAGAAAACTTTACGTAGATTTCAATGACAAGGTCCAAAAAGGGCAGGTGCTCATGGAACTTGATCCTTCCCTTTTCAGCGCACAGGTCAAAGCGAGCAAAGCCAACCTTAAAAACGCACGCTCCATGCTCGCGCTGGCCGAAGCCAATGAAAAGCGGATGCGTCCTCTCTTTAAGAAAGGGTACATCTCAGTACAGCAGATGGATGAGACGACCCAGACGCTTCAGGCAGCACATGCCCAGGTCGATCTTGCCGCAGCGCAACTGGAAAAAGACCGGACCAACCTGCGCTATTCGGTTATCCGATCCCCCGTCTCCGGGGTCGTCGTTGACCGCACGGTAGATGTCGGCCAGACAGTGGCAGCCAGTTTCCAGACACCAACGCTCTTCAAGATCGCACAGGATCTGAGCAAGATGCAGATCGACGCCAATTTCGCCGAAGCGGATATCGGCGGTATACGGATCGGCCAGAAGGTGGAATTTACGGTTGATACCTTTGCCGGACGAACGTTTGAAGGGGTGGTCAGACAGATACGGCTCAATGCCACGACGCAGCAAAACGTCGTGACCTATGACGTAGTCGTTGCGGTCAACAATCCCGACGAGATCCTGCTGCCGGGCATGACGGCATATGTGAATGTCATTCTGGCCGTGCGCAAAGATGTCATCGCCGTCCCGGTATCAGCATTTCGTTTCAGGCCCTCAGAAGATGAGAAGGCCAAGGAACAAAGCCGAAAGACCAGGAGCCAAATGCCCGTCATCTACCTCCTTAAAAACGGCAGGATCGAGCCTATCGAGATTCAGGAAGGGATCAACAACAACAAAATGGTCGAAGTGCTCTCGGGTAATCTCAAAGAGGGGGACAAAGTCGTCATTGAAGAGAGCCGCGGCAGCGGCGGGGCACAGTCAGGCAGAAGTTCGATGCGGGTGAGAATGTTCTGATGGCCGAATCGCTCATACAGATCAGCGGGCTTGTCAAGAACTATCAGACCGATGCCGGTCCGATCAATGTCCTGAAAACACTGGACATATCGATCGGTACGGGAGAGTTTGTGGCGATTATGGGGCCTTCGGGTTCCGGAAAATCAACGTTTATGAATATTTTAGGCTGTCTCGACGGCTTTGACAAGGGGCGCTATCTGCTCGACGGTGCCGATACGCGTGCACTCTCCAAGGATGAACTGGCTGAATTGCGCAACAAGGTGATCGGCTTCGTGTTCCAGGGCTTCAACCTGCTGCCGCGCATCAGCCTGATCGAGAATGTCGCCCTCCCGCTGATCTACGCCAATGTCCCGAGGTCGGAGCGTCTGGTGCGTGCGCGGGAGATGCTGGAGAAAGTCGGGCTGGGAAGTTTCGTCGATGCCCGGCCCAACAAGATCTCAGGCGGCCAGCAGCAGCGTGTCGCGATCGCCCGGGCGCTGATCAACCGCCCGCGCATCATCCTTGCAGACGAGCCGACGGGCAACCTTGATACGAAGACAGGCAAAGAGATTATGGCGCTCTTTGAAGAGCTCAACCAGAAAGAGGGGATCACAATCGTACTGGTGACCCATGAACCCGACATCGCAACGTATGCCGGCCGCCTGGTCAGTTTTCTCGACGGCAGGATCGTCCATGACGGTGAGCAAGAAGATATGGGAGAAATGCCATGATCTGGGAGATGCTTTTGGAGGCGTGGCACTCGATGGGTGCCAACCGGATGCGGACTTTTCTGACGATGCTGGGTATGATCATCGGCGTCGGTGCGGTGATATTGATGCTGGCGATCGGGCAGGGCGTTCAGCAGCGGATCAAGGAGTCGATCGATTCGATGGGGAGCAACCTCTTTATCGTGCTTTCGGGCTCGACCACTGCAGGCGGGCTGCGGGCGGGGTCGGGCGCTACGCCCACGCTGACGGTCGCCGATTCCCAGTCCATCGGGGAGCTGCCGAATGTCCTTGCGGTAGCCCCTACGGTCCGGGGAACGGCACAGATCGTCTACGGCGCAAACAACTGGAGCACCGCCGTTTACGGGACAACACCGGGCTATTTTGATGCCAGGGCTTGGAGGCTATCCGAAGGCTATCTCTTCAGCGATTCGGATGTCCGCTCCGGCACGCGTATGGCCGTGGTCGGCAAGACCGTTGTCGACAACCTTTTCAATGGCGAAGACCCTGTCGGCAAGACGATACGAATCAACCAGAGCCCCTTTCTCATCGTCGGCGTTCTGGCTCCCAAAGGACAGAACATGGACGGCCGGGATCAGGATGATTCGGTGATCATACCCGTGACCACCGCGCAGCGTCAGCTTTTCGGCTCGGTTTTCCAGGGGACGGTGCGCTTCATCATGGTGCAGGCCGTCTCGGCCGAGGTGATGCCAAAAGTGCACCGGGAGATCGAATCCCTGCTGCGCAGACGCCACCATATTCAGGATAATATGGACGATGACTTCACGATACGCAACCTTACCGCCATGGCGGACGCAGCTGCGGAGACGACCAAGATGCTTTCGTTTATGCTCGGCGCCATCGCGTCGATCTCGCTCGTCGTCGGGGGAATCGGCATCATGAATATCATGCTGGTCTCCGTCACCGAACGCACCCGCGAGATCGGAATCCGTATCTCCATCGGGGCAAAGGAGCGCGATATCCTGCTGCAGTTTCTTTTTGAGGCGGTAATGATCTCGGTGATCGGCTGTTTTATTGGTGTCGGCGTGGGAATCGGCGGGGCACTGATTGTGAGCCGTTTTTTCGACCTGACCGTCGTCGTTACGGGCGCGTCGATATTGCTCTCATTCGGTGTGGCCGGCGCCATTGGGGTCTTTTTTGGCTTTTACCCGGCCCGGAAAGCAGCCAGACTTGAGCCGATCGAGGCACTGCGATATCAGTAAAGTGAAGCAGAAGAATCTGAATGTTTTATGTCAGGAATACGCTGAAAATGCGCGTCCGTCAAAATGTAGAAGCTCTTCACCGGCCAATGCAGCGAAGGGAGCATTGTGATTATGAGAGAAGTGCTTTGGCACACTCGTTGATGCGTTTTCCGTCGGCGATGCCGCTGAGCTCTTTGGAGGCCGTTCCCATCACCTTGCCGATATCTTTCATCGACGCCGCACCGACCTTGGCAATGATCTCCTTGATGCGCGCTTCAAGCTCGGCATCGTCAAGCTGCTTGGGCAGGTACTCTTCGTAGATAGCGATCTCCGCCACCTCTTTGTCGTAAAGATCCTCGCGGCCCGCATCTTTGTACTGCGCCGCCGCATCCTGGCGCTGTTTGACCTGCTTCTGGATGATCTTCAGCGTCGCTTCGTCGTCAAGCTCGATGCGTTCATCGACTTCGACCTGTTTGAAAGCAGAAGTAAGCAGTCTGAGGGCGTCGCGGCGTGCGTTGTCTTTGGCTTTCATCGCCTCTTTTACTTCGTTTTGAATGCGTTCTTTTAATAACATGATTTTTCCTTTTTAAAATGGGTAGATAGAAAATAGTGACGTGTGGTCAATGTGCTCCGACATTATAGTGCAGTCTGGTTGAACTGCACGTGAAACCAGCAGAGAAGATATGTTTGTCAAAGGTGTGACATAGCCGAAAAATTTGTGCTGATTCCCGGTATGGTATATTCATTGCGATCAACGCCGGACCCTCGCTGCGGTACTGACTATGGCCGGTTCTTCGGACATTCTGAGTCACCTGATAGAGCAGTAACGACTATGGCTTGTAAATTTCTGAAGAATAGGGCAAAATTATTAATAAATGTTTTATTTTGCGACTCTGATTTCTCTGTTTGGAAGTTTGAGACCAACACTACTTTTAAAGGATTTTCCATGAAGATGCAGATTAAAATCGATGGTAAATACCATACAGTGGATGTTGACCCGAAGACCCCGCTTTTGTGGGTCCTTCGCGACCATCTTAACATGACGGGAACAAAATTCGGTTGCGGGGTGGCGGAATGCGGCGCCTGCACGGTATTAATGGACGGAGAGGCGATACGAAGCTGTATTACGCCTGTAAGCAGCGTAGGCGAGGCCGAAATCATAACGATAGAGAATGAGACCGATTTGACTTTAAAAAAGGTACAACAGGCCTGGGTGGACGAAGACGTCGTACAGTGCGGTTACTGCCAGCCGGGACAGATCATAAATGCGGTCGGGCTGCTCAAATCCAACCCGAAGCCCAAAGAAGGGCAGATCATTGACGCAATGGAAGGCAATATCTGCCGTTGCGGAACGTACAACCGCATCAAAGCGGCGATCCTTAAAGTCGGAGAGGAGGCATAAGATGGCAATGACACGACGAAACTTCATCAAAAATACGGCGGTTGCAGGCAGCGCGTTTGTAATCGGAATGTATATCCCGCCAAAAGCACGGGCAGCGGCTGTGCAGACTGCACCCCTCAAACCCAATGCCTTTATCGAAATCACCGAAGACAACACCATCTCTTTTATCATCGGTCAGGTTGAGATGGGGCAGGGGACCTATACGACCCTTGCCATGTGTCTGGCCGAAGAGCTGGATGTGGAGTGGGAAAATATCTGCATCAAACCCGCGCCTGTAGCACAGGTCTATGCAAGAAAGGGGACCAACCTGATGCTCACCGGCGGTTCTTCTTCCATTCGAAGAAAGCAGGAAGAGATGCGAAAAGTGGGTGCCGCCATTCATGAAATGCTGCTGAATGCCGCTTCCAGGGAGTGGAAAACCTCAGTCTCGAATCTAAAAACAGAAGCGGCCCATGTTGTCAACACCAAAACCGGCGAATCGGTGCCATATGGACGGTTTGTCAAAGCGATATCCGCTATGAAAGTGCCTTCCGATCCAAAAGTCAAAGCGCTTAAGGAGTGCACGCTCATCGGCAAGCCGACCAAGCGGCACCCGAAAGAGGCGTGGGCAAAAGTCACCGGAAAAGCGGAGTTCGGCATCGATGTCCGAATCGAAAACCTCAAATATGCCGCCGTATTGCACCCCAAAGTATTCGGCGCTAAACTGGCCAGCTTCGATGGAAGTAAAGCGCTGAAGCGCAAAGGCGTCTTGAAGGTCAAGGCGATTCCAAACGGTGTTGCCGTTATCGCCGAGCATTGGTGGGAGGCCAGCGAAGCGCTGCAGGATATCGATGCAAAGTGGGATGAGGGGGATTTTGCCAAGATCAGTACACCCGAGCTGCATCGACAGTTCAGCGCAATGATGCAAAAGCCGGGTGCTTCGGCGCAAAAAGACGGCAATACGCAAAAAGCGTTTAAAGATGCGGTAAAAGTGCTTGAGGTGGAATACAACTTCCCTTATCTCGCCCATGCGGCCATGGAACCTCTTGGTGTCACCGTGCATCATGACAAAGAGAAGGCAACCATCTGGTCCAGCAGCCAGGGGCAGACATGGGCGCAAGATGCTGCAGTCAAAGTACTTGGCGTTAAACCAGAAGATATCACCTACAATACGCCGTTTCTGGGGAGCGCATTCGGACGGCGCGGAACACCCAGCACAGATTTTATCATGGATGGGTTGCATGTGGCCAAAGATGAGTCCTACCCGGTGATGACCCTCTGGAGACGGGAAGATGATATAAAAGGCGGGTACTACCGGCCGATGTCCAAAACCAGTGTCAAACTGGCTATAGATAAAAAGAGTGCCATGAGTGCTTTGGAATGCAAGGTCGTCATACAGCAACTTCTCAAAGGAACCCCCTTTGAAGGCGGTATCAAGAACGGCTTTGAACAGGCTCAGGTGGAAGGCCTCGCACACCACCCTTATGCTATCGAGAATAATGACATCCAGGCCTATGCTCCGGACCTTCCTGTTACAGTACTTTGGCTGCGCTCTGTAGGGCACACGCATACCGCGCCGATCTTGGAGGGGATTGTGGATGAAGCGGCCCATGCTGCAGGCGCTGACGCCCTGCAATACCGTCTTGCCAACCTGAAAGAGCCCCGTCATATCGCCCTTTTGAAAGATGTCGCCAGACTCTCCGGCTGGGAACAACGCAAGAAAGAGAAAAATGTCGGGTATGGTGTCGCAGTGGTCCAATCCTTCGGAAGCGTCTGCGCGCAGGTGGTGAAAGTCCGTGCTGAAGAGAACGATTTCAAAGTTGAGAACGTATGGTGCAGTATCGATTGCGGGTTTGCTTTCAACCCTCTTAACGTGGAAAACCAGATGATCAGCGCCATCAACTTCGGCATCGCGATGCTCAAATACAGCGAAATAACCATTAAAAACGGCGCAGCAGAACAAAACAACTTTTATGACTATTTCGTTTCAAGGATCTCAGACGCCCCGGAAATCGAGGTCAGCATTGTCAATTCCGACCATCCTATCGGCGGGATCGGTGAGCCGGGGGTGCCGCCGATTCTGGCAGCAGTCCCCAATGCACTCTTTGATGCTACCGGAAAACGCTACCGTTCTATGCCGATTCGTATTGGGGATGCCTGATATGTTTGGCAGTAAAAAGAGCGTTCAATTCCTGCAACGCTGTAAGCAAATGAAAAAAGATATTGTTGTTGTCAGCGTATTGTCAACCGAAGGCTCTGCATACCGTAAAAGCGGAGCGATGATGCTTGTCGATTCCGACGGCGTGTTTTTGGGCGTTGTGAGTGGCGGTTGTTTTGAAGAAGAGGTCATTCACTGTTGCTGGGAAGTGCTTGCATCCCGCAAGGGCAAATACGTCATCCACGACTTGCGTATGAAAGACGATTCGCCGGAAAGTTGGGGAGAAGGTGCGGGGTGCAACGGTCTGCTGAAATTCTGGATGGAGCCCTTTTATTATGAAGAGGAATTTGGGGTGCTGGGAATGGTCTTGGAATCGGCACTGAACAATGAAAACAAGGTACTCCTGCGTTCTCTGGAAGATACGAAAGAGCATCGACTGGTATCGGAAGGACTTGAAGGGGAAGCCCGCTACCTTGAAGAGGAGAAGCTGTTTTATCAAAAAATACGCTCTCCTTACCGGCTTTTAGTACTTGGGGCCGGTCCCGGTTGTGAATCTTTGGTCTCCATCGCAGATACGCAGGGGTGGATAAGCACGGTTGCCGATACCCGCCAAAGCCATTTAAAGCATGTTCACACGGCAGATCAGCAGTACCTGTTACATACCGCCGCAGAAGCAGATGCGCTTTGCAGCAAAGGGTTTGACGCAATCGTGATCATGAGCCATGTCTTCAACAGCGATTCGGACTATTTTAAAGCAGCACTACACTCCGATGCCACCTATATCGGTATCATGGGGCCGAAAAGGCGTACCCGGATGTTGATACGATCTATGGGGTTGACGGAGGAGACGGTATTGGACGCCCGTATTCATAACCCTGTCGGACTGGACCTGGGCGGCGAGTCTCCCGAATCGATAGCTTTAGCCATCTGTGCGCAGATCGAAGCGACACGCAACAGACGTATTGCCGTTTCTCAGCCTGAAGAAAAGCTCAAATCTTCCAATGCAGCTTGACTTAGCCATACTCATTCTCGCGGCGGGGAGTTCCCGGCGTCTGGGCAGTCCGAAACAGTTGCTTGAGTATGCGGGGAAGACACTTCTGGAACATGCAGCAGCCGATGCTCTGAGACTGACGCCTGACGTTTATGTTGTTTTGGGACATGCGCGTGAGCTGTGCGAAATGGCTCTCGAAAGCGTTGGTGTGACGACATTGTTCAATCCGTACTATAAAGAAGGCATGGGAGGCTCCATCGCTTATGCCGTTTCGCGGATTCCAAAGCATGATCATCTGCTCATTATGCTGTGCGACCAGCCATTGATCCCAAAAGAGCATTACAAAAAGCTAATCGACAGCGCGAAAGAGAATCCCACCTTGATGATCGCTTCAGAATACAGCGCCAAACCCGGAGTACCTGCTCTGTTTCCTTTAAAATACTATCAATCACTGCAAATGCTTGAAGGGGATAAAGGGGCGAAGACGCTGCTGATGTCAAATCCCTGCATATCTGTTCCAATCGATACCGCTTACATTCTTGACATCGACACGAAAGAGGAGTGGGAACATTTTTGCAAGTTGAAAACATCGATTGAGAAAAACAGATAAAGCGCCTGATCGGGTAACTCCGGGAGCACTCCGGTTTCGTCTTCCCGGCTTCAAAAAGTTTGTTTCTCTTTTAACTGCCCGTAGAAGTATCAGTAGTTCACCGCGACCTTGTAGGTTGGGTCGTTCTCTTCGAAGGTGCAGTGCGGGCCGGCACGCTTCATCAGTTTTTTACAGTCGGCGCTCAGGTGACGGAGGGTGAGGTTCTTACCTGCCTCTTCATATTTTTTGGTCAGCGAGTCGATCGCCTCGACGCCTGAGGCATCCATGACCCGGGCGTTTTGGAAGTCGATGACGACGCGCGGCGGGTCCTGTTCGATAGAGAAGGTGTCCATGAAACTGGTCACCGAGCCGAAGAAGAGGGGGCCGTCGAGCTCATAGACCTTGGTGCCATCGGCTTCGACGGCTGTCTTGGAGAAGATACGCGCATGTTTCCAGGCAAAGACGAGCGCGGAGATGATGACGCCCGAGATCACCGCGATGGCCAGGTCGGAAAAGATCGTGATGACGGTGACGACGACCATGACAAAGGCGTCACTTCGAGGCATGTGCTTGAGGTGGCTGGCGCTGCTCCACTCGAAGGTCCCGATACTCACCATGAACATGATGCCCACAAGCACGGCGACCGGGATGATGTTGAGCAGGTCGGTGAGGGTCGCAACAAGCAGCATCAGGCCGATGGCGGCCGTGATGCCCGAAAGTCGCCCGAGCCCGCCGGAGGTGTAGTTGATGATGGACTGGCCGATCATCGCACACCCCGGCATACCGCCGAAAAGGCCGCAGGTGATGTTTCCGCTCCCCAGGGCGATACACTCTTTGTTGCCTGAACCGCGCGTGCCGCTCATCTCGTCCAGTACCGAGAGGGTCAGCAGCGATTCGATGAGACCGACCAGCGCAACGATGACGGCGTAAGGCAGGACCATGGCTATGGCATCGAGGCTCAGGACGGTGTCAGGAATGTGGAAAGAGGGGAGCTGCCCTTTGAACTGGCTCAGGTCGGTCAGGTGGCCGACCGTGATGGTGTTGATACTGCCGTAATAGACCAGCAGCGTCAGGGCGATGATGGCGACAAGACCGGCCGGAATGGCCTTGGTGTACTTCGGCAGGAAGTACATGATGAGCATCGTCGAGGCGACCAGCAGATACATCTCCGGTGCCCTGGCCCTCAAAGAACTTGAACTGGGCCATCGCGATGACGATCGCCAGGCCGTTGACAAAGCCGAACATAGCGGGCTGGGGGACAAGGCGGATAAACTTGCCCATTTTGAAAACACCGGCAAGGAGCTGGATCAGACCGGCCATGACGGCGGCGAGGGTGATGTACTGCAGCACACCGAATGCGAGCTCTTCACCGCCGAGCCCCTGCGCGCTCAGCATGGTACTGGCCTGAAGGCTCAGTGCGATAAGTACGACGGCGACAGAGCCGGTCGCACCCGAGATCATGCCCGGTTTGCCGCCGATAAGCGCAGTGATGAGCCCCAGGATAAAGGCGGTGTAGAGCCCGACGATAGGGCTGACATCGGCGATGAAGGAGAAGGCGATCGCTTCGGGAACGAGGGCAACGGCGACGACGAGCCCCGAAAGGATGTCGTTTTTGATGTTTCTAGTGGAGTAGTTTGAGATATTGAACAAAATCAGCCTTGTAGCGAATCGAGCTGGTCGATGATCTTCTGCTGCTTGGTCCGGGCATCGGCAAGGGTCTCGCGGTTTTGCGCGATGACACTCTCCGGGGCGTTGGCGACAAAACGCTCGTTTGAAAGCATGCCGCTGAGTTTGTTGATCTCGATGTCGAGTTTCTCTTTCTGTTTTGTCAGGCGGTTGATGATCGGTTCGAGATCGATCGAGCCTGTCGGGATGTAGACCTCGACATACTCGCTTATGTCGCTGACCGCATTATCGATCTTGGTGTCGGTGAACTTCAGCTCTTCGACCTTGGCGAGACGTGCGATAAACGGCCCCATCAGCTCTTTCGCATCGACTTCGGTCTTCACATACGCTTCGGCGATCTTCTGGTTGCCCATGTCGACCAGCGTCTTCGCACGGCGGACGGCGATAACGGCATCCATGATGATCGCAAACTGTTTTTCGATCTCAAGGTCGCGTTCGCCTTTGAGCGGGTAGTGTTCGATCATGATCGATGAACCCGCTTCGAGCGATGTGCCCGAAAGGCTGTGGTAGAGGTACTCGGTCATGAACGGCATGAACGGGTGGAGCAGTTTCATCGACTCCTTGAAGATGGCGCCCAGTTCGGCGACGCTCTCCTTGGAGACTTTTGAGAGTTCGATACCCCAGTCGCAGAACTCGTTCCACAGGAAGCGGTAGAGCGTCGTGGCCGCATCGTTGAAGCGGTACTCGTCAAGGAAGTCGCGCGTCTCGGCGACGGCCGCAAAATAACGGCTCTGCATATAGCGGCCGAGCGGTGTCGTCACTTCGATGTCGGCGAGCTCCCCAAAGGTCTCGACGTTCATCTGCAGGAACTTCGAGGCGTTGTAAAGCTTGTTGGTGAAGTTGCGGCTCTGCTCCAGTTTTTCCTGGCTCATGCGGATATCACGCCCCTGTGCGGCCGAGATAGCGAGGGTGAAACGGAGGGCGTCGGCGCTGTACTTTTCGACCATGTCAAGCGGGTCGATGACGTTGCCTTTGGACTTGGACATCTTCTGACCGTGCTCGTCGCGGACAAGGGCGTGGAGGTAGATATGGTTGAACGGCAGTTTTCCCATGAAGGTCTCGCCCATCATCATCATTCTGGCGACCCAGAAGAAGAGGATATCAAAGCCGGTGATCAGCAGGGAATTCGGATAGAAATCTTTCAGGTCCTGGGAACTGAAAGTACGGTCCATCTCGCTGTCGCCGTTGCCCCAGCCCAGTGTCGAGAAGGGCCATAGCGCCGATGAGAACCAGGTGTCTAGGACGTCAGGGTCCTGCGCGAAGTTCCTGCTTGCACATTTCGGGCACGCCGAAGGCTCATCTTCCTGTGATGCCCACTCATTTCCGCAGTCGTCGCAGTAGAAGACCGGGATACGGTGGCCCCACCAGAGCTGACGGGAGATACACCAGTCGCGAAGGTCGCCCATCCAGGCGTTATAGGAGTTGATCCAGTGCGGCGGGAAGAACTGCGCCTCGCCGCTGTTGGTCTTCTCGATCGATTTCTTGGCAACCTCGGAGCGGACGAACCACTGTTTGGAGATGTACGGCTCGACGACATTATGGCAGCGGTAGCAGTGGCCGACCTGGTGGACGTGATCTTCGATCTTTTCGATGAAACCTTCTTCGTCGAGACGCTTGACGATGATGTCGCGCGCTTCAAGACGCTCGAGCCCTTTGAACTCACCGGCAAAGTCGTTCAGGATCCCTTTTTCGTCAAAGACAGTGATGAACTCAAGGTCGTGGCGTTTGCCGACTTCGTAGTCGTTCTGGTCGTGGGCAGGGGTGACCTTGACAATACCGGTACCGAACTCCATGTCAACATGCTCATCGGCAATGACAGTGATCTCGCGCTCAAGCAGCGGCAGTTTGACCTTTTTGCCGACAAGCGCTTTATAGCGTGCATCATCGGGGTGTACCATGACGGCACTGTCGCCGAAATAGGTCTCGGGACGTGTCGTCGCCACCGTGATATGGCCCGAACCGTCGGCAAGGTGATAGTTCATATGGTAGAACTTGCCGGCGTGCTCTTCGTGCTCGACCTCGATGTCGGAGAGGGCGCCGTCGTGGGTACACCAGTTGACCATGTAGTTGCCGCGGACGATCAGCCCCTCGTTATAGAGGTGGACAAAAGATTCCTTGACCGAGTTCTTAAGCCCCTCGTCCATCGTGAAGCGCTCACGGCTCCAGGCCGGGGAGACACCCATCTTGCGGAGCTGGCCGACCATGATGCCGCCGGACTCCTCTTTCCACTTCCAGACACGCTCAAGGAATTTCTCGCGTCCGAGTTCCTCTTTCGTTGTCCCCTCGGCAAGCAGCTGCTTTTCGACCACGTTCTGCGTGGCGATACCGGCGTGGTCCGTTCCCGGCTGCCAGAGCGTACGGTAGCCGTCCATGCGTTTGTAGCGGGTGATGATGTCCTGAAGGGTAAAGGTGAGCGAGTGGCCGATGTGAAGGCGCCCGGTAACGTTCGGAGGCGGCATCATGATCGCAAAGTTCTTGTTCTCCTGCTGGATCGCCTTGTTGCCGTCAACCTCAAAATATCCGCGCTCTTCCCAGATCTTGTAGTAGTTCTCTTCTATGATCTTGGGTTCGTAGGTCGCTGCTGCCTGTTTTGTCTCTTCTGCCATACGGACTTGCCTTTGTAATGAAAATAGTGTTGTCAGGTTTGAAAAAGAGTTATTAGTTAGCTCTTAAAATTTAGGCGGATTATAGCCAATAAGAGGTAAGATTCGACTAAATAATCGACTGCTTCACCGACTTGCATCTTCTCTAGTTACCCGGAAACAGACAGAGACATATTATGAATTTTAAGGAAAACGATTGCCACTTTCACGTTTAAATGATGACCAATACAAAGCGGCAACGGCACCTTACGGGCAAAATCTCATCATCGCTTCCGCCGGTACCGGCAAGACATCGACCATAGTCGGGCGCATCGCCCATCTGCTTGGAAACGGTGTCAAACCCGAAGAGATACTTCTGCTCACCTTCACCAACAAGGCGGCCGCCGAGATGGTTGAGCGCGTTGCCCAGTATTTCGGCAAACAGACGGCAGGCAAGATCGATGCAGGCACCTTTCACGCCATCAGCTACCGCTGGCTCAAGCGCTTCAACGGCAAGGTGGTCCTGAAACAGCAGCGCGAGCTAAAAACCCTCTTTCGCAGTGTCTTTGAAAAGCGCTCATTTTCGCATCTAAGCAGCGAGAGCGAGCCTTACGGGGCAAATTATCTCTATGATCTCTACTCTTTTTACCAAAATACGGAGATGAGCGAGGATTTCGAGACGTGGATCGCCAAGAAGCAGCCGGAACACCGTATCTTCGCGATGATCTATGCCGATGTGGTGAGCGAGTTCGAGCAGCTGAAACTGCAGTACGGCTTTCTGAATTTTAATGATCTGCTGATCCAGATGCGCAATATCAGCGAACAGAAAGAGCTTGGGTATAAAGAGGTGCTGATCGATGAGTACCAGGACACCAACGCGCTTCAGGGTTCCCTTGTCGACTCGATGAAGCCGCCGTCACTCTTTTGCGTGGGAGACTATGACCAGAGCATCTACGCCTTCAACGGCGCCGATATTGGCATTATCGGCTCATTCACGACAAAGTTTGAAAAGGCGGAGGTGCATACTCTTCGCAAAAATTACCGCTCGACCGTGCCGATCCTCTCGCTTGCCAACCGTGTGATCGCGCACAACGAACGCATCTACCCCAAAGAGCTGGAGGTGACGCGCCAGCATGAAGCGCAGCCGCCGAAACTGCTTGTCTATGACGAACTTTTTGACCAGTACCACGCCATCACCGAGATGATCAAACACTCTGCGATCGACCGGGAAGAGATCGCCGTCATCTTTCGCAACAACTCATCCGCCGACGGCATCGAAGCGGCGATGCGGGAGCAGGGGGTACCCTGCAGAAGACGCGGCGGTACCAGCTTTTTTGACGCAAAAGAGGTCAAAGCGATACTCGATATCTACACCCTGATGGTCAATGAAAATGACATGATGGCCTTTATCCACCTTTTTGAGTTTGCCAAGGGGGTAGGGAGCGCCATCGCCAAAGAGCTTTTTATCGCATTGCAGAATGTGGGTTCCGGATCACTGTTGTACGGTATTTTCTCTCCCGACACCAGTATCAGCAACCCCTTTGAAAAGCGCAAACTCAATCAGCAGCTGGGGCTCTTTGATGATTTTCTTGAGCTTGGTTCTGCCGGACGCTTCGGAAGCCTTGGATTTGATGAGCGTTTTCTGAAAAATCCGGTACTGAAACATCCTAAACTGACAAAGGACGGAGCGAAGTTCCTCTATCACTTTACCCAGCTGCTGCGATCTATACACGGCGTCAAGCAGCCAAAAACGGTGGTGAGCAAGATCCGCACCTCCGAGTTTTATCACGCTATCGTCGATGTGCTCAGCTCCAAGCGCTCGCTACTTCCGGACGGGACGATTGATGAACGACAGAAAAAAGAGTCAAGCGAACGTATTCATAACAAGTCTCTGATCCTGGTTGAGCTGACAAAGCCCTATAGCGAACATGAACGTTTTTTAAATGCGATGATACTCGGCTCCCAGGATCTTACGCAGGGCGAGGGGGTCCATCTTCTCAGTATCCATGCCTCCAAAGGGCTGGAGTATAAAGAGGTCTATGTCATTGATCTGATGGACGGACGGTTTCCGAACCGAAAACTGATGACGCGTGGCGGAAGCCTGGATGAAGAGCGCCGCCTTTTTTATGTGGCCGTGACAAGGGCAAAAGATATCCTGTACCTGAGTTTCGCCAAATATGACAAGATCAAAAAAAGCGATTTTGTCGCCTCGCAGTTTCTCTACGAAGCCGGTATGATGCAGGAAGACGAAGCCTATAAAAAGATGCTTCTGCATGAAGAGAAGCGCAAAGAGAAAGAAGCGGCCTTAAAAGCAGAGTAGAAAACCCTCTCTGCCAAGGAGAAAAACGCCTGTGCCGCGTTTGAGGGCCTATTTGCCGAGGGCAGCCTCGCCGAGGCTCCACATCGGCAGGAAGATACCGAGAGCAAGCAGCAGGACCATGGCCCCGATAACGAAAAGCATGATCGGCTCGATCGCCTCCTGCAGACCGTCGATAATGGCATCAAAGCGCATTTTGTAGTATTCGGTCACCTTCAACAGCATCGCATCAAGCTGACCGGAAGCCTCGCCTGCCGAGACCATCTGGATGACCATATTTTCAAATAGGCCTGTCTCTTCGAGACCTTCATGCAGTGTACTTCCTTTCTCCACCGCCTGACGAACCGTGGCAAGCTTTGCTTTCAGAGGAAGGTTCTCCGTCATACTGATCGCCGTATCAAGGGCTTCCGCGATCGGAATACCTGCTCGGACCAGTTCCGAGAAGACAAGCGTGAACCGGTTAAGTGTCGAGTAGAGGATGATCCCCTTGATAAGGTAGATACGCAGTAACAGTTGATGAAATTTATAACGGAAATCAAGATTGTTGTCGACCATGTATTTGACAACAAGATAGATGATCGCGATGCCGGCCAGGATATAGAGACCGTAGTGGGTCAACGCATCGGAGAGAAACATCAATATTCTGGTCGGTATTGGAAGATCGGAACCGAACTTTGAGAAGATCTCTTTGAATTTCGGGACAACGAAACTGAGCAAAATACTGAAAGCAACGGCCATCGCGATCATGACATTACGCGGATAGGCCATCGCTTTTTTGAATTTGACCATATTCTTACGGATCTCTTCGAGCATATTGGCCAGATTGTGCAGAGCTTCCGCCATATTACCGGTCTTCTCTCCCAGGTCCACCATGGCCAGGGTCAGACCGCCAAGCTGGGATCGGTAATTGTCCATCGCCTTGTAGAGGCTTGAGCCGGCATTGATGTCTTCGCCACAATTAGAGAGGATCTCTTTTAGGGTTTTATCCTGTGTCGCTTCGGCAATCTCTGCCAGTGAATCGTGTACTGAAATACCGGCATTGGTCATAACGGCCAGCTGGCGCACTGCACCTATCTGAGCGTCCGGTTTGAGTTTTTTCTTTTTGGCGTTCTTAAAAATATTGGCTTTAAATTGGGCAAACTGCTCCTCCAAAGGGGGCGAAGTCTCTTCAATTTTGACTAAGATGCCTGGAAATTTGACTTTGGCCAGATAGTGGGCCTCTTTTTTTCCGTCAGCGTAAAATTTATGCTCTGTTTTTTTTCCGCGTGCAAGTACGGTTGCCGTAAAATGTTTCATACTTTTGCCACCCTTAAAATTTCTTCCAACGTTGTTGTACCGTTGACAACTTTTTTCATTCCATTTGCAAACATTGGTTCAAAACCCTCTTTGCGTGCTTGTTCAACCAACTCGTCTTTTGACGCGCCGCGCGCGATCATGCTTCCCAGCTCTTCCGTGATCGGCAAAACCTCCGAGATCATCTCCCGGCCCATATATCCGACACCGTTACACTCCCGACACCCTTTACCTTTATAAAATACCATATCATGCGGAAGATATTGCTTATAGGGTTCGACGACGGAGAGCGGAATATGTTCTTCAACCTTGCAGTAGGGGCAGATTTTGCGGATAAGTCGCTGTGCCTGAATGGCGACCAGGGAACCGCTGATAAGATAGGGCTCAATACCCATGTCGACCATACGCGGAATCGCACTGATAGCGTCGTTGGTGTGCAAGGTCGAGATGACGAGGTGGCCGGTCAAGGCCGCTTTGATCGCGATCTCAAGTGTCTCCTGGTCACGGATCTCCCCGATCATGATCTTGTCGGGATCCTGGCGCAAAATAGAGCGGAGCGCATCGGCAAAACTCAGTCCGACATTGGCATGCACCTGTACCTGCTGAATAAGATTCATACGGTACTCTACCGGGTCTTCTACGGTGATGACCTTGTCTTCAACGCTGCGAAGCTCATTGAGCGCACCGTAAAGGGTTGTTGTCTTACCGCTACCGGTCGGTCCGGTAACCAGGATAATGCCGAAAGGCGATTTGAGTGCGGTGTGCAGTTTTTTGTAGCCTGTTTCGTCCATACCGGCATCTTCCAGACGGATCAAGGCTTTCTCTTTGTCGAGAACACGCATGACGATCGATTCACCGTACATGATCGGCAAGGTGGAAAAACGGAAATCGAACTCTCTCTCTCCCACCCTGGCGGAGAAACGTCCGTCCTGGGGTTTTCTTCGTTCAGCGATATCAAGATTTGCCAGGATCTTCAGACGCGAGGAGAGCGGTGGATAGATATCTTTGTCAAAGATAAAGATCTCGGAGAGCTTTCCGTCTACTCGGGCACGCACCGTACAGTTGTTTTCTGTAGGTTCAATATGGATATCGCTGGCCCGGTTCTTGATACAGGCTTTCAAGATAACGTCGATGAGCTGGAGAATGGAAGAGGCCTGAGCCTGATCATGCTTTTGATCGGTGCCTAAAGAGTTCAGTTCACTGCGAATATTAATGATCAGCTCTTTGACACTGTCTTTGAGTTCGATCTTAAAAAGGTAGGCCTGGATCTGCTTTTCCGTAGCAATGGCGATATCGATCGGTTTACGGGGAAAGAGGCGCTGAAGTGCTTCTTGCGCTTCTATGTTCAAGGGGTCCATAAATGCAACGGTGACTGATAGATCGTTCTCTTTGATAGGTATGGCATTGAAGCGTTTGAGTTGTGACAGTGGAATCCTGTCGGCCAATCTATAATCCATATCGATGGAATCAAGATCCAGATATTGTATCTCCATAACCTGGGCAAGATGCTGTATGACGGCTTGTTCGTCTAAAAACTGATACTGTTTGATAATAGCGATCTCGTAATTACCGGAACGGATCTGTTCTACAATAAAGCGTTTGACGAAGTTGACCGATATAGCACCGACCTTGGTAAGCGTTTCCAATAAAGTATCATCTTTGACTCCGACACGATGCAGACGTTCTATCTGCTCCTCAGAGATGTGCCCTTGTTTTAATAAATCGAGGGTAATTCTATCCATTTATAATCCTACCAATAGATATGACGCTTGGTCATTATATTATCATAATATTCTTCTATAATCATTTTTGGGGAAGGTCCGCTTTTTGTGACAAACAGACGATAACTTTTGTTCGCATCATTTGGATCGATGTAATTATAACGGCGTCTCTCTTTTTGATTGCTGTCTTTTGTGTAGAGATCAAAAACTGTTGATAAGATATAGTCTGTTGTCGGAAGTTTTACAGGTTTGAGGTTATACTGGTCTGTCAGTGCATGTAAAAGCAGCTTTTTCTGCATCAAAATGACGGCAAAGTAGGCGGCATTGGCACGCGCTTCAGATGAATTCTTCAATAAAGTGATCGGCACCGAAAGGCTGTCAATATAATCGGCATTTAGACAGGAAAATGCGTAAAGCGAGATAAACTCTTCATCATTTTTATACTGGTCAAGAATTTTTTCTCCCGTCTGACAGGCTTCATCATATTTGGCATCCTGATAAAGTTTGTAGGTCTCTATTTTGACATCAGCTTGCAGGAGCAGCGAAGAGAAAAAGAGCAGAAATGTCAGTCGTTTCATTTGAATTTTCCTTTTTCAATTTTATCGAGTAAAACTGTTGCTTGAGTTGAATTTGTCTTGTTCAGATAGGCTTTTAGCGTTGTTATAGCTTCTTCTTTCTTTCCTAATTTTACTAATGATTGGGCAAAGATAAGAATACTCTCTTCTATTTCCGGATTAATCCGGTTGGTTTCGAGTGCATAATTGTATGCTTCATGAAAGTTGCCTTGTGCATAATATTTTTTGGCAATAAAAAGACTCAGTGCCGGATTTTTAAGTTTTTCAAAGCGTTTGATAACACTATTGAGTTCGTCATCGGATATCTGATCATGCGTGATCTGAACGAGGGCTTCTTTAGATGTATCTTCTGCGGGTTTATCTGAAACGACTATTTTCACCGGCTCTTCTTCCTGGACGATCTTCTTCACAGGTGGTTTCTCTTTTTGGGAAACAGCATGTCGTTCTGTTTTTTTAGGCTGGACTGCTGGTTTGGAAACCTTTCGGCTTTGTACCGCTGTTTTGGCAGCAGGTTTACTTGACGACCCGGTGTTTTTGACTTTGGCCGTTTCTTCAGTACTTTCAGCTTCAGAAACGCTCTCAAGGACTTTTTTATTATTGTAGTTAATAATCTCGTCTTCAATGTTGTACATAAAGCTGAGCGACGGCTTCAGAATGTTCTGCTCATCTTTTTCGGCAATTTGGGTCACAGGCGAAATAGCGGCACTGATGTTTGTGTCAACATCAGACTGCTCCTTTTCGACAACGACAGGGCTGATCTTAATGATATCGTTGATGAACCCGGGTTTGACTATCAACAGATAAGAGGCAGCGCCAGCGGTAATGAGTAAAATAGCAACAGTTGTAAAAAGCGGCAGTAGCTTTTTTAGCCGGTATCGGAACCATTTTTTTTCCAGTGCAGGCACATCAAACATCGATAAATCCTGCATGGATGGCCGCCATTTCAATTATCTTTGTCGGCATAGATTTAAAGTTTGCTTTAGCGGGTTTGTTTGCTTCATACCAACTGCAGATCTCAAATAGAGTATAGAGCAGTTTATTGGTATCACGGTAGTTCCCGCCGGTAAAGCCATGAATATATTTTACGTTGTTTTCGGAGAACATGCTGGCGACATCAAAATAGTTTGCGCGCAGCAGCTTCTTCTGAATATAGAGCGTCAGTTCCGCAGCTGATGCATTTTGCAGCTCCTGGCTTTCCCAAATACGCGTTTTAAAATGCTCTTTGGCGATCAGGTCCTCTTTCTCGGTCTTGTGCAGGGCAAAAACAAATTTTACTTTTCTTGAGTCTGATATCAGTCGGATCTTCTCCATCAAAGGTTCGGAGTAGAGCTGTGCTTCATCGAGCAGGGCAATAGGTGTGATCTCATTTTCATAATAATTTGCGATCTCTATAAACTGAGTGAAGTTAAGGGGAGAAGGCGAATTGAATCGAAAGATCTCATAGGCCAGGACCTTGAAAAATTCATTCTCGTCTATAATAGGTATTTGGATATAGATTATTGTCTGTTTTGGCGAAAGCTCTTTATAGAGCTTATTGAGCATCATGCTTTTCCCGGTTCCCGGTTTTCCGACGACAAGGATCATTTTAAGAGGCTTCTTTATCGCCTCTTTCAGCGCATGATAGATCGCAACATTGCGATCAAGCTGAACATAGTCTTTAGAATCGACATTGTCCAGAAAAATGTCTTTGCAGTTACGAAAGATCTTAGAGGCGCTCATCTGCCTCTTTGCTTTCAGGTGCTTTTTTCGCATCTGTAGTGATATTGGCATCCTGACTGAAAGTCGCCTTTAGGCCCGCTTCTTCTTTTGTCGTTGAGGTGTAGCCCAAATCTTCAAGCGCCAAGGTATTCCCTTCACTTTTGATGATATGCGGTTCGATAACAATGACAAGCTCTTCAACCTGGCGGACCTTCTCTTCATATTTAAAGAAATAGCCTAGAGCCGGGATATCGCCAAGTAGCGGTACCTTATTTGTTTTAATGTTATCACGTGATCCGATCAAGCCGCCTAAAATGATGCGGTTGCCATCTTTTACCGTTACAACTGCTGCCAGCTGGCGACGGTCAAGGTCAGGCGGCATCGTGCGGTTTTCTTGCGCTTTAGAATCACTGGTGATCTGAACGCGAGTCTGACTCAGAGAAGGATTGACCTTTATAGTTACGGTACCATTTTCGCCGATTTCAGGGGTGATGTCCAGAAGCACACCGGCAAAGACAGAGTTGACGATATCATTTTGCGTGGTAGAAACAACCCCGCCGCCGGCACCTTGCTGATTTTGCGACTGTGAGATTTTGTAGAAGTATTCTGTACCGACAGTGATCAAAGCGGGCTGATTATTGAGTGTGAGCACTTTAGGATTGGAGATCGCACGTACTTCGCCCTGTTCTTTCAAAAATTTTATCACTTGATTAAGAGAGCCGCCGCCGCTGACCTGTATCATACTGGCTGCTTTGCCTACCGTATCTTGAATATTGCCGATCGGCGAATAGGTGCCGACCCCGTCTGTGTTGACAGTATCGACAGCAACTTGAAAATTTTGAAGGGCATAAAGCTGGGACCAGTCGATACCGGTAGATGAGGTGTCGTTAAATGTGACAGAGAGCATATTGACATCAATAAGTACCTGTTTCTGAACCTTTTCCTGAAGCTTCTTAAGGTAGCTCTCAATACGTTGCTGCTGACGTCCTGTTGCTGAAATAGTTATCAGCCCTGCATTCCTGTTGATAATCGGGGCTTCAGCCTGATAGGCATCTTCCGGACGATTCAGCACACGTTGCAGTTCAAGGTCCAACTCTTCCCAGAACTTTACTTCATCTTCACTCTGAATGGAGAGACCTGATTTGTTGGAACCGGATCCGCCTTGACGGCCGTTCGCTCCGCCACTTAATCCGCCGCTCATTCCGCCACTCATTCCGCCGCTCAATCCGCCGCTCATTCCGCTTCCTGATCCAATTTGGGAGGAGGTTGAACTAAGCATGACATCGGTTGATCCCTTGCTTTTGCGTGTAGAGAGAATGTAGTCGATATTGTAGGTCTTTGTTTTAAGATAGGAGATTCTCAAAATGTCATTTTCAATGCTGAAGTTTAGATTGTTCTCTGTCAACAAGATTTCAAAGACTTCATCTATTGTCAGGTTCTTGATATTGGTCTTATTCAGCTTCTTGTCCATCAGCTTTTCAGTCTCTTTGTCTGCGACGACAAGACTGTATTCACAAGCGGTTGTCAGCTGGTCGACATATTCGCCGATCGTTGTCCCTTTGGTAGAAGAAATGCTAAAAAGCTCATAGGTACAATTTGCCTGCATAGAAGTTGCCAATACAACTGAAGCTGCAAAAGAGATAAGTTTTCTATTTAAGTTTTTCATTTTTGATTTTCCTTTTATCCTGATTCTTCTAATTTACTTTGAACTGTATCTTGTCGTTTTTATGGTTAAGATACAGTTTAAGCTCTTTTTTGTTGCTCTTTAATAGAACTTCCTCTGGAGAGACTTCGATAATGGTGTATTGTCGAACTCTGTCGCCTTCTTTGTACCACTTTCCATTGATCTTGACAACTTTGTTGATAGCCGATTCAAGCGTAAGCGGTCGAAGATCAACACTTCTCTTTTCAACGGTATATCTTGATTTGCCTTTGCTGTTTTTAACTTTATACAGCATAAGGAAAGGACTTTTTACCCGTGCAACCTCACTCTTGCTAACACCCTTTCGAGGAGGTTTTATCTCTTTGATAAGGTCACTGATATGTGCGTGATTTTCACTTTCAACATTGATGTCTACCCCGGCCAAAAGGACGAGAGGAAGGAGAGCTATTAGTAGTAGCTTTTTCATTAGTACGTAATCCCCCATACCGATAGATTAAGATCCAAACTTAGCTCTTTACCTGCTTTCAGATCCAAATCATGCAAGTCGACTACCAGTTTGCTTTTTTCGATAGCATTCATAAATGTCACCATGTTCTGATACCGTCCTTCAGCTTCAATTTCGATATTCAGGACATGTCCGAATTTAGTTTTGTCCATAGCGAGCCTGTTGGAAAAAAAGTTTAACTTGATCTTGTTGACTTTTGCTTTTTCGGCAATTGAATCAATAAACTGTCCCCAGGTCTCCTGATCGTAATAAAGTTCGGGGATTTTTTCAATGGCTGCTTTAATATAGGCGTTTTCACTTGTCAAAACGGCATTTTTGCTGTTGAGTTCAGTTATTTGCTGGTCCAAACGGACAATCTCGCCTTCAGGGTGCATTAAAAGATACTGCCTGTCAGCATTGATCTTGTCCTGGACAGCCAGTGAAGCAGCTTGGGCATCTTTGTATCCCTGTTCTGCTGTGTCCCAAAACACAAGATAAGAGAAGGTGACAAGCACGACGAATATCATCATATAGATAAGCTTGATGTCTTTATCGCTTTTTTGTGAAAAACTTTGGTCTATATCGTAAAGGAATTTTTCAAATATCGCCGTCATTTCAACACCGCCTTCATTTCACTAAGGTAACGTTTTTTATCTTCATCGTATTTGATCTCTTCTAAGACAAATTGAAATCGAGATGTCTTTTTGCTGGTTAAATACTCTAAAAGTCGCGTAATGTCTTTGTCCGTAACGGATATCATGCTAAATGTAAATCCTTTAAAATGAGCTGTTTCATTGTAGGAAAGCTCTTCAAGTGTGACTTTGAATCTATTGAGATCTTCGGCAAACTCCGTGATCAGCTTGGCTTTCATCGGATAGTTGACTTTGACATCATGGATCTTTGTCAGGGTGTTCATTTGGCGATTGAGCTCTTCTTGTTCAGCATTGACCAGTTTCGTAATCGCATTTTTTTCAACTGTTTTAAGGTTTATTATTGCCTCACGTGTTGTTTTTGTGCTATGGACTTCGTTGAATTCGGTGTCAAGCAGGGCTTTGTTGAGCTCTTCGGCAAATGTCAGACTCCAGTATGCGACCGGATAGGAAAAGGCTACAACAAGTGCGATTCCTGCAACGGCAATCAGTTTACCGCTGTTGCGTTGCAGAAATTTAGGCGGCCTCGGATAGAGAGAGAAGTTACATTCATAACGTTCATCACTTTCTGCCATCGTATAAAGATGCATCAGTTGATGTATCTGGTCAACATACTGGCCGTTTGTATCAAAATGATAATCAAAGTCAAACGGCTTTGAGATCAGTCCCAAATAGGTCTGGGAATATTCATCAAGACCGGCAATGGAACCGATTTGAGAGCCGATATAGACCTGATTGATGGTTTCAAGTTCGAATGCCCGCTTGGAATAGGTTAAAACATCATTAATATGTAAAAAGAGCTCACCAAAGAGCTTGATGAGATCACGTTGATACTCTTTATTGCCGGAGCCGAGACCTTCGCCTGAAAGAAGTTCGATGAAAAGGGCATAAGTGATCTGCTCACCGTAGAGTTCGCAAAATCGCTCATGCATCATTTTTATAGTATATTTAAGCGATTTTGTATAAACGAACTCTTGATCATCGTAGATGGTGAAAAAGGCATCATTGTCTTGAAAATAGATGTAACAATGGACGCCGACCTCGGTAACGATTTCGCGTTGATACAGACCTTTGAGAAGAAGAGGAACAGGTACGATCAGATCTAGATATTTGATATGATTAACCGTTGTCTCAAAGGTTTCGTCCATTGTGAGCGGGTCAACAATAAAGACGTGAAAATAGCGCTCTTTTTCATCCTGTTGGCGGCCGGATTCTATAAATTTAATGTTATATTCAACGGCCATGTCGAGGGCGAGTTCTTCATAGACCTTGTTCTCAATTGCAAAGGAGAGATCTTCATCCGGGATATTTTTACTGACACCAATTAATGCTGTTAGGAAGTCATTGGTATTTAAAAAAGACATCGTATATTGTGATTTAGAGAAGTTGATGGATTGAACTTGCTCAAGTTTTCCGGCTGAACCTAAATAATAAATCTCTTTGTAGGGATTTATAGAGAGGACACTGGTGAATGTCGGTTGTTGCGTTTTACTCATCGCACTATATCCTAAATAAATGATTTATAAATTCTGTCCCAAAACATCTTTGGAACTGAATTTTTTACACGTCTATATTAAATATAAACAGACCAATTCCACAACAGTATTCAAAATAATTAAATCTTATTAAATAACTGCGATTGAATTTATTTTAGCCATTTTAAACTTAAAGTTATTCTTATGGGAGAAATAAAAAGATAAAAATATATTTACTGTACCTGCCATTTACCGCAGAGTGCGTATACAGCACTGAATAGGTGATTGTTTATGTGTGATTTGATAATGGATTCGTTTAGATGTAAGTAGAATTACTGTTTTTTTTATGATTTCTTTTGGAGGATTGCTTAAATTTTTGACGAAACAGTAAAACAGGTATAAATAAATATACCTTCCTGCTGATCAGATGTCATATCCGAGTTCTTTTAAAAATTCCTTGTCATTGGTCCACCCCTTTTTAACAGAGACAAAAAGTTCTAAATAGACCGGTTTACCCACAAGTTTTTCGATCTTCTCTCTGGCGTCTTTACCGATACGTTTGATCGCGGCACCGCCTTTGCCGATAATGATCCCTTTTTGACTGTCTTTTTCGATAATGATCGTGGCACGGATATGCTCGACGCGTTTGTCTTCTTCGACCTTGTCGATAACGACATCGGACTCGTAAGGGATTTCGTCACTGATATTGTCAAAAATGGCTTCGCGTATGAACTCTCTGTAGAGATCGCGCATCCTCTCCGTCGTCAGGTCTTCCGGATCAAAAAGATAGGGTGAATTTTCCAGGTGTTTGACGATGACATCCAGCAGGTCTTTTTTGCCGACATTCTTGGTGACTGACATCGGTATCAGGGCTTCGAATTCAGAGGCAAACTGGCTGTACTCGCCGATACGGGCCAGTAACTCCTTTTGGGAGACCTGATCGATCTTGGAGAGGGCAATAATATGTTTGCGGTTCTTGCCGTCTACTTCCAAAAAGTGTTTGTAGTGCTTGATCGAGTCGCTTGCCGGTGCCAAATAGATGACAAGATCGCAATCGCCTATCGCTCGGAGAGCCTCTTCGAGCATGTACTGGTTAAGCATCTTCTCTTTTTCATGCAGGCCGGGCGTATCGACAAAAATGATCTGATCATCGTTATGCATGACGATGGCATTCAACCGTTTTCGCGTTGCATTGGCTTTTTGCGATACCATCGCGATCTTCTCGCCCAGGATCCAGTTGAGCATCGTACTTTTGCCGGCATTCGGTCGTCCTACAAGAGCAACGAACCCCGCTTTGTGTTCTGCTGATTTATTCACCGACTACCTCTAAATGGATTGAGGCATGCATAGCATGTCCGAGTTTGAGATCAAGATCATGTGTGCCTGTGACCTTGATGGCCTCTTTGTGGTTGATATGTTTTTTGTCGATCTCGATATTGTGCTGATCTTTAAGCGCGCTGACGATCTCATCTTTCGTCACTGCGCCGAAAAGATGTCCTGTATTACCAAGTTTTTTCGTAATGATCACCTTGAGTTTATCGAGTTTCTGTGCAAGTTCTTTCAGTGCTTTGATCTCTTCTTCTTCGTCTTCTGCTTTTTTGCGTTCAGCGGAAGCGTGTTTTTTAAGGACCTCATTGGTGGCCACTTTTGCAAGTCCCTTGCCCACTAAAAAATTTTTGCCGTAACCGTCTTTGACCTCTTTGACTTCACCTGCTTTGCCCAGACCTTTGACATCTTTGATCAATAATACTTGCATCGATATTCCTAACTTTATATTTATATTTTATATTGTAGCGAGTGAATGTAAAAAAGCAGATAACATAAAGTGGCCAGGGGAGGATTAGAACGTCACAAAATAAGGAGTTGTAAAGACAGGATTTGGCGGCCGGCGAATCCTTCGTCTGGAAGAACGTATTCTCCGCCCGGTCGAAAGAGCCTGCTTGTTCTGGCGTTAAAAAGACAGGCGGGATCAGGCCTCTTTTTCGCCCGGATAAGCCACGATACCGTGGGTAATATTACCGACCTTTTTATAGCCCATATCGCCCAGGATACGGGCACAGTGCGCACTGCGGCTTCCGACATGACAGTAGACGATGATATTCTCATCTTTGGAAAGGTTGGCCTCTTCCAGTGTCTGAAAGAAGTTGCTGGTAGGGATGAGTTTGTCGGCACCCTTGATGTGGCCCATCTTCCACTCCATCGGTTCACGGACATCGACGAGTTTGAAATCAACCATCCCGAGTTTACGTGCTTCAAGAAGAGCGATCATCTCATCACCGTCGAGCTCCTCTTTATTGACAAGAAAGGTGCACTCTTCTCTGCTCAGTCCGCGTGAGTGCTGGTGGACGACCTCTTCGATGATCTCATCTTTAGCCTGGGCGGCCGCGAATTCCGGTGTACAGAAGATCTGGCAGTGGCAGACACCGTCTTCGGGGATCTCTTTTTCGATCGCAGGTGTACATGGGCAGACGCGATCGTCAGGTTCCCCCGTAACAAAAAAACAGGGGCAGTAGCGTTTGCCGTGCATCATCTTGTTGCGGGTCAGTCCGAACTGGATACCCTGATTGATCTCGGGATCGGGGTTGTAAGCCCAACCGAACTGTTTGACAACCTTATCGGTAAAGCGGATAGTTTTTTCGAGGGTCTCTTTGAACTCTGGTGATTCAGGATCGATCTTGACGGTGCTCATACAGGGCCTTTACAAATTTTCTGAGCAATAATATCTTTTTATTTGTAAATCGGGAATTAAAAAATCTAATGATAGAAGATAGATGAGTTGTAGAAGTGTATTTGGAAAAAAGGAGGGGAGAGATCCAGCGGGGGCTGGATCAATGGTTATTTTTTATTACGGGCTTTGCCGGCAATGATGAGGCGAAGGGCATTTAGCTTGATGAAGCCTTCGGCATCTTTCTGGTTATAGACTTCATCCTCTTCAAAGGTAGAATATTCCGGGTTGAAAAGCGAATCTTCAGAAGAGCGGCCGACCACCATGACACTGCCTTTGTAAAGTTTCAGACGAACCGTTCCGTTGACGAACTCCTGTGTTTTGTCGATCGCCGCCTGCAGCATCTCGCGCTCAGGTGTAAACCAGAAACCGTTATAGATCAGCTTTGCATAACGCGGCATCATCTCATCTTTAAGGTGTGCCGCCTCACGGTCAAGGGTGATAGACTCAATGGCGCGGTGCGCTTTGAGCATGATGGTGCCGCCCGGTGTTTCGTAGCAGCCGCGGGCTTTCATCCCGACAAAACGGTTCTCGACGATGTCGACACGGCCAATGCCGTGCTTTCCGCCCAGTTCGTTGAGTGTTTTCAGCATTGTTGCCGGTGAGAGCTCCTCGCCGTTGAGCGTCACAGGATCACCGTGCTTGTATCCGATCTCGATGTATTCAGCCTTGTCCGGTGCATTTTCAGGCGAGTTTGACCAGAGCCACATGCTCTCTTCAGGCTCTGCACTCGGATCTTCCAGAATACCGCCCTCGTAAGAGATGTGCAGAAGATTCGCGTCCATTGAATAGGGTGATTTTTTGCCTTTTTTCTCGATCTTGATGCCGTGCTTCTCGGCATAGGCAAGAAGTTTTTCACGGGAGTTCAGATCCCACTCGCGCCACGGCGCGATGATGGTAAGCGTCGCATCCTGACCAAGGTAGCCCATTTCGAAACGGACCTGGTCATTGCCCTTGCCGGTTGCGCCGTGGCTAACGCCATCAGCACCCGTTATTTTGGCGATCTCGGCCTGGCGTTTTGCGATCAGCGGGCGGGCGATCGAGGTACCTAAAAGATATTCACCCTCATAGATGGTGTTGGCATGAAACATCGGGAAGACATAATCTCTCACGAACTCTTCACGCAGGTCATCGATGAAAATATTTTCCGGTTTGATGCCGAATTCAAGGGCTTTGATACGTGCTGGTTCAAGCTCTTCGCCCTGACCGAGATCGGCAGTAAAGGTAACGACTTCACACTTATACTCATCTTGCAGCCATTTTAAGATAACGCTGGTATCCAGTCCGCCGGAGTAGGCGAGTACAACTTTTTTAACTTCTTTTTTCATCTAAAAACCTTCACGAGAGTTGAAAATATATTGCAGAACATTACCTTAAATTAGGTAATAAAAAGGTTAATGTAAAGGGCATCTCTAAAGAACCATTATACGCATCTCTGCTATCCTTGCATTTATGAATCGATATTTAATCCTCTTACGCGAAGAGCCGCTGCTCAGACGCCTTTCATTGATCCAGCTGATTGCCTATTTCGGTGCCTGGTTCTCGAATGTGGCGATCTACACCCTTTTGATACAACTTAATGTTTCTGCCGGCATTATCGCGATGACTGCCGCGCTCCATTTTCTCCCCGGTGTTTTGCAGGCCCCGTTCAGCGGTGTCCTGATCGATAAGATAGCCCCAAAGAGGTTGATGGCGCTTTTGATGTCGATAGAGATAGTCGCCACACTGCCGTTGATGCTGGTAGACAATGTAAGCCTGTTATGGCTGCTTTTCGTTTTAGTCTTTATCCGCATGGGAGCCTCCAGTTTCTATTTTACGCTGGAGATGTCGCTGCTGCCGAGAATACTGGATAAAGCGAAGCTGAAACTGGCCAATGAGATACACTCCGTCATCTGGTCGTTCTCCTACACTTTCGGGATGGCTGTCAGCGGGTTTGTCGTCTACCTGGTCGGCGTCAAGACGGCATTTTTTCTTGATGCGGTACTCTTTATTCTAGCGCTCTTCCTGCTGACGAGCGTGCTTTTTCCCGAGACCAGGCCCAAAGAGAGCGAAGGCTTTTTCAGGATGTTCAAAGACAGCTTCTCCTATATGCGAAACGAGCCGCATATCAAGCATCTGATCTTTCTGCACGCCTTTGTCGGTTTTACCGCCTTTGATGCACTGGTCGCTCTGATGGTGGAGCGCTACTACGCACAGGCGGTCGCTGTGGCTTTGGGGATAGGGCTGCTGCATTCATTCCGGGCCGTCGGACTGGTGTTCGGACCGATCGTGATAGGAAAGTGGATTACCCATAAGACACTGGTCTACCTTCTGCTCTACCAGGCGGTCACCATCATCATCTGGGCGCTGGTGATAGAGCACTTCTACCTTTCGCTTCTGGCTTCTGTTTTTGTCGGGTTTGCGACCACCACGCTCTGGTCCTATACCTATACGCTGCTGCAGCATCACACCAACAGAGAGTACTACGGCCGCATCGTCGCTTACAATGATATGGTATTTCTGTTGACGGTCGCCGTCGTTTCGCTGGGGATAGGGTACATGGTGGAGTCGGGGGTTCAACTGGCAACGATCACAATGCTGCTTGGCAGCAGCTTTGCGGTGGCAGCACTCTACTTCATCTGGATAAAAAAGAACTACAATATTCGTGAAACTGCCTTTGAAGATGGTAAAATGCCGCCCGAACTGGAGTTATAAACATGAGTAAAAATATGATCTATGAAGCACAGGGAAAACGTATCGACCTGACCCTGCTGACACGTCTCTACCCTGCCGCGACAGTCGATGTCCACGGTGAAATCGCCCAGGTCTCTCTCGAGTGGGCAAAGATGGAGAAGAAGCAGGAAGTCCCTATCGCCTCGTATGTGCTGATCTTTGACATCGATCCCCTTGGCGAAGTGCCCAACAACCGTATTGAACTGGTCTATGAGAGTGAAGAGGCGCTTATTGACGGCATGAAAGAGGTCGCCCGCTATTTTGACTAAACCTGCCCACCTGCGCGATGTCCTGCGGCTTGCGCTTCCTGCCGCTTTTAAGCAGCTGCTGGATATTTTGCAGCTGCTGATCGATATGATCATGGTGGGAATGCTCAATGTCGCTGCCCTGGCGGCAGTCGGGATGAGCATGCAGTTTATGATGGTCATCAATGTGGTGATGACGCTCTATATCGTCGGGGGTACTGCCGTTATTGCAAGACTTATCGGCGAACGGCGGCGTCATCGCGCTTCGGCACTTCTCTACTCTTTAGGGCTGTTCGCGCTGCTGCTTTCACTGCCGATCAGCATCTTCGGCTATTTGAATGCGGAGAACTTCTACCTCTGGATGGGTGCGGAAACAGAGCTGGCTGCTTTCGGCGGGGACTATTTTGAGATCCTGATGCTTGGTCTGCCGCTTATCTTTCTTGATGCGCTGATGTATAATGCGCTCTCTGCCGCCGGCGATACCAAGTCATCGCTTTACATCAAGCTCTTTTCTGCCCTAATCAATCTGCTTTTTAATTATCTGCTGATCTTCGGTCACGGCGGGTTTGCAGCGATGGGTGTCGCAGGTGCGGCGTATGCCACCATCATCGCCTACGGGGTCAACCTGCTGATCTATTTTATGCTTTTGGCACGTAATAACTCCAAACTGCACCTTTTGTACCATTTTACCAAGGCCGATCTGATTCGTTCGCTGCATGTGGGCAAACACGCCTCGCTGGAACGGCTGATCAGTGTCAGCTCCTTTATCCTCTTTGTCTGGGTGATTACGGCCTACGGCACAGCAGCTATTGCCGGCTATCAGACAGGGCTTCGTATCGAAGGGCTTGCTTTTATGCCCGGTTTCGGTTTCGCCATCGCCGCAACGGCTCTTGTCGGACAGAATCTCGGGGCAAAAAATTACGAGGCTGCCTACCAGACCGGTCTTTATGCGACCAAGATCGCAATATTTTTTATGGGCTTATTTGGCTTGGTGATGGCGCTCTTTCCGGCCTTTTTGATAAGCTTTTTTACCCAGGACAGTGCGACGATAGAAGCCGCGTCGATCTACCTGCGGCTTGTCGGTATCTCGCAGGTTCCGCTGGCAATGACCTTTGTCATCAACGGTGCGCTGCGGGGGGCAGGGGCAACAAAAATAACGCTGATCGTGAATGTCCTCTCCCTCTGGCTGCTTCGCGTTATTCCCTCTGTGATCTTGTACTATCTGGGATTCGGATTGATCTGGATCTTCATCGCAATGACGGTAGAGACCTTTATAAAAGGGGGCATTTTCTGGTATATCTACCAGCGGCGTAACTGGCAGACAGTGAAGGTGTAACGCTACCTAATCAGCGTCATCGGATCAATATGAAAGCTGTCTTGTGTCACTTCAAAGATCAGTTCATCGTCTATACGACCGATCACAGCGCCTTTTTTCACCCGCTTGCCTTTTTCAATGTTCGGTGCGATCATATCCAGGTGGGCGTATATAGTATGCAGTCCATTAGCGTGTTTGATAATGACCACATTGTCAAGCAGCGGTGTGTTCTTTGCAAGTATGACCTTGCCGTTAAGCACGGTCTTGACCTTGGCATTCTGCTCAGCCGGCTGAAGCGTAACGGATTCGTTGTAGATCTTGATGTTGTAGATCGGATCGGTATAGGGACCGAACCCTTTGACGACCTTATAATCTGAAAGCGGGGCAATGGTTTTGGCCCCTCTGTACTTTTTGGATTTGACACTTTGATAGCTGGAGCCGCTTTTGGTGACTCTCGCTTGGGTGCTCTTCGCCTCTTGTTGCGCCCGTTCTCTTTTCTCTTCTTCTTGTGAGCGGATGATATTAAGCTGTGCCAGGGTGTTCTTGAGCGCCTCTTTCTGTGCCAGCAGTTTGTCGATCGACTCCTTGTACTTCGCTTTGTCCCGCTGCATGCTCTCGATAGAATTTTTGTTATCCCGGGTTACTTCGAGCAGTTCACTCTTCTGCTTATCAATGCGGCTGATTGCCGATTGAAGGTCGGCGGTGCGGGCCTGATAACTCTCTATCGTTTTGGCATTCTCGCTATGTTCCTGCTCGAGCTTCTCAATGTTTCGCTGTGTCTGGATGTTCAGTTCGCGCAGGATCTCTTCTGTGATGAGTGATTCCGTTGTGACGGCGCTTTTGTCTTTGCCCAGCATGCCGATAGAGATATTGCGGGCAAGCGACTCGATAAGCTCTTTTTCGATGCGTGTCTGCTTCTCTTGTATCAGCTGCTGTTTCTCTTTGAACGTCTGCAGCTCTTTATGGTCTGCCTCATACTGCTCCTGCGAATGCTCCAGCTCTTTGCTCAGGCGGGCGATATGATTTTGCTGCTCATCGAGGTCACGCTCTTTTTTTTTGATCTCGGCGGCTGTCATCTCCATCTTTTTATGCAGATTGGAGTACTTTTTATCAAAACTTTTGATCGCCCTATGCGTTTTACTGATCTGTTTGGCAACATCTTCTCTGGCGATAAGGGTTGTCCCGATAAGCAGAAGAGAAAGCAGAAACGCCCGCATCAATGCTCTTCTTTATGGCCGATAACGATCAGGGTGGCCAGGATGATCGAGAGACTTAGTGCCACACCGATGATCAAGCTGCTGTCGTTGAACGGGTCAAACAGAAGCACGTCGATTCCGATGGTACGGAGCTGTTCATCGCCGACCTTTAAATAGCTGGCGTAACTGAAGGTACTGATCGCCAGAACCGAAGCGATCAGGGCATCGACAATGGAAAGTCTGAACAATATTGCCGAACGCAGCCACACAGGCGCACCGAACATCGCCATAATACTCATACGTTCATTATGCTGCAGCTGCCAGATGCGCATCTCTTTGAGCACCAGCAGCGAGGTGACGGCAAAGATCGCGATCGCAAAGATGATCACCACCGATTTAAACAGCAGCAGCAGTTTATAGAGGGTGTCATGATTTTGGGCAAAATCCTCTACACGGGTAATATCACTGTTTGCTTGCAGTTTCTTGTGCAGATCATTGACTTCCGAAGGTGTCGGAAAATGGTTGAGATGGAGTGAATAGAAGTGCGGAAGCGAGAGCTTCAGCAGGTCGATATGGCGCTGTTTCATCTGTGACTGAAGCTGTTCGATCACCTCTTTTGTCGAGACCTCCTGTGCGTTTTTGATCTTCGGACTCAAGGCGACAAGTGCATCAGGCTCCATCTTTTTGGCGGTAACGATAACGATACTGTAGTTCTCGTTCAGGCTGCTCTCGTATGCGTTAACGGTGCGATCGACTGCGAGGTAGATCTGCATTGTAAAGACGATGGTGAAAAGAGCGATGACAAGGGAGAGGTGATTTCTAACAGATTTCATAGATAGTCCCATGTTCTATATTGAAATGTTTGTATTTAACTCCGAGCTCTTCGGGAATGTTGTGGGTGACGACCAGCACGGTCGCCTTAAGCTGTGTGTTGGCGCCTTCAAGCAGATTCCAGATAAGGCGTGAAGAGTAGTTGTCGAGGTTGCCGGTCGGTTCATCCGCCAAAATCAGGATGGGGTTATGCGCCAATGCTCTTGCCATGGCGACACGCTGCTGCTCGCCGCCGCTGAGTTCAGGCGGGTATTTGCCCATTTTGTGAGAGAGCTTGACATGATTGAGCAGTTTTTCGACCTGCACATCACTGACATCTTTGGCATAACCGTTGATGAGCAGCGGCAGCATTACGTTCTTTTCGATCGTCCATTCCCGAATAAGTTTGTAGTCCTGAAAGACGATACCGATATGGCGGCGCAGGAAATTGCGTTTGGAACTTGAAATCTTGTTGATCTCGACGCCGCCTACGATAAGCGAGCCGCGGTCAGGCTTGATCGCACCGTAAAACGATTTAAGCAGGGTCGATTTTCCGCTGCCGCTTGCCCCGGTGATAAAGACGAATTCACCGGAAGTGACGGAGAAGTTCGCTTTTGAGATGATGCTCTCATCCGCGTTATACGCCAAAGTCAGATCCTGGGCTACGATAACCTTATCCATGAAGAAGCTCGTCCAGTTGGGTATGGATCACAAAATTGGTTTGTGACGGAATCGGCCGGGTCGGGAAATAGTAACTCTTCTCTTTGCCGATGATGACGTAGAGATGCTCCGGCCTCTCAAAACTCCCCATTGATATCCTGAACATCATCCGCCCATCACGCGATGCTGTAGAGACGTTCAAAATGCAAAAAACCGTCTTCGGTTTTCAGGGTCGTGCCGTTGAGGTTGCATGAGGCGTTCTTCATCGAGACCGCTCTTAAAGAGAAAACTGCCTTCAATCGTGCGTTCAGGACTTGTCTCACTGTTGACGAGGGTAATATCGTAGATGTTTTTCTCCATCTTTTTCCAACGATCCTCATATTTGGACGTGATGGCGATCTCCCGGTTTTTGTTGATCTCGAGTGTGGCCTTGTTCAGTGCTATAAAGGTCTCCCATGAGTAGGCAAAGTAGTTCTCACTGTCCGTTCGCAGTTCAAGGCGCCCCTTCGGGGCTAAAACACGTGTCGATTCATTGATGAACGCCGTCGAGATCACCCGGCGGTGCGGTTTTTTGTCCCAGGGCACAGGAAAGTGGACATAGATGCGGCTTACAATGTTGGAAGGCACGAGCTCAAGGAAGAGTCTTGCATCATAATCAAGTAGAATAAGGTTCTTGAGATTTAGAATATTGATCTGTTTAAGGGCCTGTTCGATGGAGGGTTTATGGATCTCGATGCCGATGAAAAGGATATCCGGATTTGCTTTTGCCTGATGCAGGATGTGACGGCCCGATCCGAAACCGACTTCGATACGGACATCTTCAGCCTCCGGAAAAGCTTTGGCAAAGTCGTGAATCGTCCAGAGCGCTTCGTCTGTATCAAGGTGAATGTTCTTGGCGGTATCATTCACGTTTGAGGCCAGGACCTCGCTCCCGCTGAGGGCCGCATACTGGGTAAGGGCCTGTTTGATAAGGTAGGTCGGTGAGGGACGGGAGATCTTCTCACTTTTTAGAAGTACCTTCTCTGATGTCTCTTTGACAAGGATAAAAAACTCTTTATCGTCTATGCTCGTAGCGATCAGATGTTCATCATCATGGGCAACATTGCTCGCCATGAAATGGAAGCTGACATTCTCTTTTTTGGCCGGCAGACTAACGCGGTTGAAGGATTTGATATGGATATGCGGCATGGGTTACTTTTTGTCCTTGAGTTTGACTTGAACAGTGGCAGACGGCGCTGATCTGATACCGTATTTATCTACACCGATAACAGTGAAAGTGTACGCTTCACCCGGCTGCAGAGAGCTGTCGATTATCAGTGGTTTTTTGATATTTTTAAACTCCTGTGTCTCACTGGAAAGGAACCCTTTTTCTGTCGTTTTGATGACGATATAAGTGAGTGTCCGACTGTCACCCGGTGTCCAGGTCAGTTGAACGGTCTCGTTTTCTACCATGGCCTTTAGATCCGTCGGTGCGCCTGGTGCCTCGAGGGTTGTTCCCATGGCGGCCTGCAAGGTTTCAATACCACTTTCAAGACCGTCTTCGCTGACACCGGCAACTTTATAAAAGTAGCTCTTTCCCGGATCTTTGATCTTATCGCTGTAGTGTGTAGCTGTCAGTTTATCTGCGATCAACTTATAGCGTCCCTTGCTGCTGGTGGCGCGGTAGAGCCGGTAGTAGGATGCTTTGGTATCAGCTTCAACCTGCCAGTCGATCTCTATGCTGCCTGCTTTGCCCTGACTCGCGCTGATCGTACCGACCGGCTTCGGCGGTGCCTTGGTGATGACGGCTGCAGTGTCACTCGGTTCGGAGACAATATCGTCATAGGTGACCGATCTGAGGCGGTATTCGTACCGGGTATTGTCTTCGAGTCCTTCATCGATGTATTCGGCATTAAGGCGGCCTTTTATCGTTGCTATTTTGCGCCATTTATCCGTGCCGTCCTGGCGGCGTTCCAGTCTATAGGTGACGACACTCTTATCGGTATGAGGACGCCAGACCAGCTTGGCACTGCGCGGCATCGCTTCGGCCGTCGAAAAAAAGCTTACGGACGGAAGCAGGGGCAGGGTCCGGACATCGCTCTGTTCGCTTGCGATGGAGGCTGCACCAAGGGCATTATAGGTCGCAAAGCGGTAGTGGTAGAGCGTTCCCGGTTTGAGATCTTCATCAAGATAGTGGGTAACTCGGGCACTCTTGATTCTTTCGGTCTCTTGCAGTTCATTTGGCTTTTGGGAGTCAGGATCGTTGCGATATACGATGATCCCCCGAACACGGCTGTCTGTGATCGGTTTCCACTCGAAAGCGGCGGAGGTCATGTCGCTAAGGTAGCCGTTTAGCGACACCTGCTGCAGCGTTTTGTCAACTTTTTGGGGTTTTGATGCGGATGGTCCAGCGGTACAAGCGCTAAGAAGCACTAATATCGAAGTGGCGCTCAAAATTCTCTTGAAGTAACTGTTCATCGATAATCTCCTTGTCAAAATGTTTGTCTAAATAGTCTTTCATTGCCACACTCAGCGGCGCCGAAAATTGGCATCTCTCTTTTGTTCTCGGATGAATAAAGTAGATGACATAGGCATGAAGCAGGATCTGCTCCTGTTTGTCGTTTTTGATTCCGTAGAGGTGGTCGCCAAGGATGTGGCGCGAAAAAGTCTCCAGATGGACACGGATCTGATGAGTGCGTCCTGTAAAGAGCTTGCAGGCGATCAGCTCATTTTTCTCATCACCGGTCAGTGCCAGTTTTCTAAACAGGGTCTGGGCCTCTTTGCCGCCTTCGACCTCTGCCATCTTCAGACGGTTCTGGCTGCTGCGGCCGATGGGTTTGTCCACCATCACAAAGGTGTCTTTCAGCGGAGGCGTGATCACGGCCAGGTAGTAGCGTCCCATCGATTTGTCCTGTAACTGGGCTGAGAGGGCCTCGTGGGCTTCATTGTTTTTAGCCACGACCATCACACCGGAAGTCCCTTTGTCGAGGCGGTGCACAATGCCATGGCGCTCTTCACCGCTGACAGTTGAGAGACGGATACCCTTGTGTTTGAGCCAGTCCACCAGTGTCGCCTCTTTAACGCTGGGGGCAGGGTGGACGGTAAGACCGGAGGGCTTGTTGATGACCAGCATGTCATCATCCTCATAGAGGATCTCTACGTCAAAATCGATCGCTTTCGCGGGTGTGACCTTTGCCTCCGGAAAAGTGATGACCACCTCCTGGCCTGCCTTGAGTTTGACGCCGGGTTTCGAGACGTTTTTGGCGTCAATTTGCACGGCATTCTGCTTTATAAGTTGCACTACTTGATTTCGCGTAACGCCCAATTCACTGCTTAGAAATGAATCCAGGCGAGTCGCATCAGTGGCAAGCAGGGTTGTCATTTTTGGTATCATTGTTGTCCATTATGTTACAATCCGCTCAATATAAAGATTTAGTTATAAAAAGGATGTTGATTGTGTTTAAGATTGATCGACGTATTTTAGCACATTTTGATTATCCCTCCATTATATTGCTGCTGCCTTTGATCTTTATCTCGCACTGGCTTATCGGCGAGGTTCATCCTGCCCTTGCCCAGAAGCATTTTATCTATGTAAGCATCGGGGTCCTGGTCTTTATTTTCTTCTTTTTTCTGCCGCTGCGGCGTTTCAACTGGCTGATCCCTTTTTTCTACTGGCTCAATATCGCTCTTTTGATCGCCGTCGAGTTCTTTGGCCATTCGCGTTTGGGTGCCAAACGTTGGATCGAAATCCCCTTCATCAACTTTACGTTGCAGCCTTCCGAGTTGATGAAACCGGCTTTCATATTGATGCTGGCCTATCTTATAAGCCGCAATCCGCCGCCGAAAGACGGCTATGAACTTTTCGATTTTATGAAGATCGGTTTCTATATCCTGCTGCCGTTTCTGCTTATTGCCAAAGAACCCGATCTCGGTACGGCAACGGTACTGCTGCTTATCGGGATCGGAACACTTTTTCTGGTCGGCGTTAACTGGAAGATATGGATGACAATGATCATCGGTGTTTTGATTTCGGCCCCTCTGCTTTACAGTCAGATGCACGGCTACCAGAAACAGCGAATTGCCGATTTTTTGGGTGAAAAACCTTCTTACCATGTGCAACAGTCCATTATCGCAATCGGATCAGGCGGGGTGATCGGCAAGGTCAAAGAAAATGCGACGCAGACCCAGATGAAATTCCTGCCGATCGCCTCGAGTGATTTTATCTTTGCCTATGTCGTCGAACGCTTCGGTTTTATCGGCGCTTTTTTGCTGATTACACTCTATGCGGCTATCATCCTGCACCTGTTGAGTCTGAGCACGTTTAGCGAGGACATGTATATCAAGGTGGTCGCGGCGGGGATATCGCTGATGATCTTTGTCTATATGTCGGTCAATATCGCAATGACGATGGGGCTCGCACCCGTCGTCGGTGTTCCTCTGCCTATGTTCAGCTACGGCGGCAGCAGTTTTGTCAACTTTATGATCCTCTTTGCCATCTTGCAAAACCTGCTTGCTTTCAGATTTAAAGAAATGTACACCGGACGCGGTAAAAAAAGTTTCGTCTAAAGAAACTTTGCCTATAATTTCGCCCTTCCAGTATAGATGTGGGTCTTTAGCTCAGCTGGTTAGAGCTCCCGGCTCATAACCGGGCGGTCCAGGGTTCGAGTCCCTGAGGACCCACCACTTTTGTACCTCATTTTAAAATCCAGTCATTATTCAATGTGCTTTTTACCTACGATCAGCAACTATTTAACCATGTACAGTTTCACATACAGCTCTCTTTAAAAAGTGTTTATCTGTATTAAATTATAATATATATTAATGTAATAAATTTTTCAAATATAAGGTGATATCATGAGTTGTATTTTCTAAGGAATTAGAAATGAGAAGAAGTACAGTATTGATTGCCACTCTTGTCTCGATGCTGGTGTCAACTCTTTGTGCCGCCCAAACCGTCAGTGAGATGGGTAGCGTCTATAGTGACCGCTGTGCCAATTGTCTTGGTGTTACGGCCAACGGTGTGCCGAAGATCGAAGCGCAGCCCGGTGTAAAAGCGGAGTAAGCGGATGCAAACGGTATGGCTTCTCAGGAGAAAACCAATATCTACGGTCCGGCTTTGAACAAATTGAGCAAAGAAGAGATTGTCGCAAAGCTGATGGACCTCAGAAACAAAGGCTTTGATACGAAATCCTACCACTCCGTGATGAAAAACAACCTCAAGACCATCGAAGCGCGTGAAGGCAAAATCTCTGATGAAAAAATGGCCGAATATATCTACAGCACTTTCGGTGCCGGTGCCGAATAACTCTTGACTGCTCCGGAAGACGTGCAAAGTTGCAAACAATAATAAGGACTTTGTTGCTATCAAAGCCTTGACCTTCTACCGAACGAACCTTCTCCCTGAAGCAAAACATACTGCTTAGCCTCTCTTCTTCACCGACGGTGTCTTTTCGGGAGTGGTCGTACCCACGGGGTCTGGTTCCCCGGATATCAATAGAGTTATTCAGGTCTGTCGGGGTGTAAAATAACAAAATTGGTTGCAAATTAATCAATAAGTAATAAACTTGGTGTAGAATATAGCGTAAAATAGTACTAAAAAGGAGCTGATGATGGTTACGATGAAAAAGAACGGCGGAAGAGTTTGGGTTACGTTTACATATCCACTGGTTGAAGGCGTTGATGGTGTAGCGGTTGCAGGCGAATGGAATGAGTGGAAAGAAGAGCCGATGAAACAGAAGAAAAGCGGTGAGTACTCAATTACCAAAGTATTCAAAACAGGCGACACTTTTCAATTCGGTTATAAAGTTAACGGTCAGGAGTGGATTACAGAAGATGAATGTCCCTGCGTGGTCTCCCCGTTTTTGAGTCAAAACTCTCTGCTTGAACTTTAAGCGCATCTGTTTTATTCCGAATAAAAACGATTGTTACATCAAACAGTCTCAGGACTGTTTAAAACTATAAATTTTATCTACCCCAAGGAGGACGAATGAAAGCTGTTGTCATGGCAGGCGGGTTCGGTACCAGAATACAACCACTTACCAATTCCCGGCCAAAACCGATGCTACCAATCATGAATAAACCGATGATGGAGCATACGATGATGAGCCTGAAGGATCTGGGCATCACAGAGTTTATTGTCTTGCTTTACTTCAAGCCCGAGATCATCAAGGATTATTTCAAAGACGGCAGTGATTTTGGCATTAAGATCACCTATGTTGTACCGGATGACGACTATGGTACGGCGGGTGCGGTAAAACTGGCACAGGAACTCATCGGTAACGACAACTTTATCATTATCAGCGGCGACCTGGTGACCGATTTTGATTTTCAGAAGATCTTTGACTACCATAAAGAAAAACGGTCCAAATTGACGATTACACTGACATCTGTCGACAATCCGCTGGAGTTCGGTGTTGTGATCGCCAACGATAAGGGGAAAATAGAGAAGTTCCTTGAAAAGCCGAGCTGGGGAGAGGTATTCAGCGATACCATCAATACCGGTATCTACATCATTGAACCGGAGATCCTTGACTACATTCCTCCGAATGAAAATTTTGACTTTGCCAAAGATCTCTTTCCCCGTCTGATGCATGAAGGCATTGATCTGATGGCCGGAAATGCCGAAGGATACTGGCGTGATGTGGGCAATCCCGAGAGTTATAGGGATGTGTACGATGATATTCTCACAGGAAAGGTCAGGTTCAAGATCGGTGGACATAAGCACAAGTTCCCGGACGGATTGCTTTACAGTGAAGAGAAATATGAGCTCGATCAGAGCATCGAGATCATCGGTACGGTACTGTTGGGCAAAAATGTTTCACTTGCAAAGGGAACAAAACTGAACAATGTCGTCATTGGCGATAACGTTACGATCGGTAGAGACAGCAAGATCCGCAATTCCGTTATATGGAACGATGTCACAATCGATCGCGGTGTTTTGCTTGACGGCTGTGTGATCTGTAACAACAATACAATCGGCAAGAATGTTAAGGCGAAAGCGGGAATGATCCTGGCCGAAGGGTGTGAGATCGGCCAGCTCGTAAATGTGGAGCAGGATGTCACCATCTGGCCTGACAAAGTGATCGAAGAGGCATCGATTGTCAGCCATAACCTGGTGCTTGGCAGTAAATACAAAAACTCCATTTTTGAACATGGGATGGTCATCGGACAGTCCAATGTCGAACTCTCCTGTGAGATGGCCACCAAACTGGCGGAAGCCTTCGGTGCCCAGATGCCGGTGGGATCGACAGTCCTTGTCTCGCGTGATTATCACAAGAGTTCGCGTATGCTGAAACGTGCTTTCCTCGGCGGTCTGCTTTCGGCCGGTATCGATGTTATAGACTACAGTGATATCCCTTCTGCCGTTTTACGCTGCAGTCTCTCTTCGCATGAGGAGTATTCGGCGGGTGTCTATTTCCGTCAGAAGATCGATGATCCGACCAGTACGGTCATTACCTTTTACAACTGCGAAGCGCTGCGCATCAACAATGACGTCGCCAAAAAAGTGGAGAAGGCCTTTTTCAAAGAGACCTTCCGCCGCGTGGAATTTTCCCGTATAGGCCAGATTCATGAGTCCGATCATGTGCATGAGTACAGAGCTTACAAGCAGGGTATGGAAGCCTTGCTTCAGTCCCATGTCTTTAAATGCCAAGACTGCAGGGTTGCGGTCGATATGATGCACGGAATGGCATCAGAAGTCTTCCCCGAAATCCTGAATGATCTGAATGTGGAAAACATCATGTTCAATGCCTACCCTGATCAGTACCGACTGGCCAATATCAAAAGCCTGCTCAAGCGTTCCAATGAAGATATGAGTGCTGTCATCAAAGCGCTCAAGCTGGATGCCGGTTTTATGCTCTACCCTTATGGGCAGCGTCTTGATATTTTGTGCGATAAGGGCACACTTCTGGGCAAGCAGAAATCTCTGCATGTCGTTCTTTCACTGCTGAATATGGAAGCCAAGGCATCGAAGAGCAAAAAACGCGTACTGCTGCCGACATGGGCAGCCGATATTGTCTATTTTGATGATCTTGAGATCGAACGCGGGCAGTACGCGAACTTTAAGGCCGAAGAGATGAAAAAGTATGATCTTGTGGCAACAGGAGAAGGGAACTTTGCGTTTACCGAATTTGCGACGCACCGCGACTCGATGTTTGCGACCCTGAAAATTCTTGAGATGATGATCAACAACAATGTCAAACTTTCCGAGATTATAGAATCGATTCCGAGCTTCTATTATCATATTTCCAAGGCACCATGCACACAGTCGCTCAAGGGCAAGATGATGCGCATGTTCCTTGAAGATGCCAAGGATAAAGAGTCCTCGACACTTGACGGCGTCAAGATATGGCTGGACAAAAACGACTGGATCTTAATGATACCGAACCAGTACAACGATCATCTCAACCTCTATATCCAGGCTGAAAATGACGAAAAAGGCGAAGCTATTCTGGCTGAGTACACAGCTAAAATCGCGGAGTGGTCAAAGTCGTAATGAAAAAATCATCACTTAATCTCTGCTTTTTCTGGCATATGCACCAGCCCGATTACCGGGGCAGTGACGGCGTGATGATAATGCCATGGGTTTTTCTCCATGCCATTAAAGACTACTACGAGATGCCGTGGCTTTTGAGCATTTACAAGGGGCTAAAAGCGACCTTTAATATCAGTCCCCCGCTGATAGAACAGCTAAACCTCTATCGTGATCCGCTGAAAAATGACTATGTTCTCTCCTTATGGGCAAAACATCCTTCGGAACTCGACGAAGAGGCGAGAAAACGACTGTTGAAGATCTGCAGATCGACCCAGTATGATACGATGGTCAAACCATGGCCGCATTTTGATCTGCTCTATCATAAAGAGAATCTGAACGATGAAGAGCTTATTGAATTTGAGGTGCTTTTTATGCTGGCCTGGTGCGGAAACTATCTGCGCAGAGAAAACACGCTTGTCCGCGGATTGATCGACAAAGCAAAAGGTTTTACCCAAGCGGATAAAGGCGAATTGCTAAAAAACCTCTCCGCCTTCGTGCAGACGATTCTTCCCTTCTATGCGGATTTGCAAAAAGAGGGTGTCATTTCGATTTCGACGACCCCGTACAACCATCCGATCCTCCCGCTGCTCATCGATATCAATAATGCCAAGCTGGCCAATGTGCACACATCGCTACCGGATAATCCCTTGTCGCTCAAAGATGATGCCATCGAGCAGGTGAAGCGTTCCATCGTGCTCTACAAGAAGACATTCGGAACAAAGCCGACAGGTTTTTGGCCGGCAGAAGGTGCTGTTGATGAAGCGAGTGTGGCTATCTACAAGGCACAGGGGCTTCGCTGGATAGCAAGCGATGAAGCGATCCTGTTCCGGTCGATAGGAGATGAATCACGTTCCAATCTGTACAAACCCTATCGCTACAATGGTATGACAATAGGCTTTCGAGACCATGGCTTGAGTGATCTGATAGGGTTCACCTACCGTTTCAAATCCGGCCGAGATGCGACCGACCATTTTATGAGTGTTTTGGAGCCGATTACGAAAGTGGATAACCCTACAGTCTTTGTTACGCTCGACGGGGAAAATGCGTGGGAGTTTTACGAAAACAATGCGTATGATTTTTTCACAACGCTTTATCAGCGTTTGGAGAGAACGCCATGGTGCAAAACAATGACGATGGATGAGGCTTCCAAACTCAAAAATACCGGAACGCTGCAGACACTTTCCCCGGGCAGTTGGATACACGGTGATTTCAGCACCTGGTCCGGGCATCCGGAGAAGAATCGTGCCTGGGAACTCATCTATCAGACCCGGCGAGACGTTGACAATTATGACGGAAAAATTTCCAATGATGTGGCCGAAAAGGTCAGAGACCATTTTTTGGCATCGGAATGCAGTGACTGGTTTTGGTGGTATGGCGACGATCACGTCACTGAATACGCCTTTGAGTTTGATGCTCTTTTCCGGGGGCATCTGATCACGATCTACCGTCTGCTTGGGATACAGCCGCCTTCAGATCTTTTTGAACCGATCATCACACACAAGAGCAGTGTATCGTTCCTCGTCAAGCCCCAAAGTTCTATTTCACCGCTGATCGACGGTAAAAACAGCTACTTCTTCGAGTGGCTCGGCAGTGGCAGTGTTGATGAGAGTCAGCTCTATTCTACGATGGACCGCGTTCGGGGACCGATTGAAAAGATCTATTACGGGTACAATAAAAAATCTGTTTTTCTGGCTTTTGAGGGCAAAATGGTAGCGCTTGATACCTTGAATCTGGAGCTTCAGGTGACAATAGAAGAGACAGGCGAGAAACTCATCTTTGCCATGGATGGCTCCTTTAATAGCGAGACATCCCACCTGGCGGTAGATGAACGTGTGGAACTCTCTCTCTCGCGATCGTATTTTAAGACGTTCAGTACTATTCATCTGCGCTTTGAAATCGTGCAGGCGAAGACTATTATTCAGACAATGCCGGGTTTTGGGTCACTTCCAATCGATCTGGATGAGACCTATGAGCGCAACTGGTTTGTTTAGGTAAAAGCTTTGGACAGAGCCGGTATGCCAAAAAGAGTAGAGATGAAGTCTCTGGACAAAAATTGATGGGGAATAAAGATGGAAAATAAGACGACATTGCTGTTTGGGATTCATATGCACCAGCCTGTGGATAATTTCAAGTGGGTCATCGAACATGGGGTCGAAGTCTGTTACGGCCCGTTTTTTGAGGTGATGAGCAGATACCCGGAATTTCGTTTTGCCGTCCATTGCAGCGGCTGGCTGATGGAGCAGATAGAACACTTTCATCCCAAACTCTACAATCAGATCATGACCCTGGCCGAAAAAGGGAGCATCGAGTTTCTCAGTGCCGGCTACTATGAACCGATATTAAGCGCTATCCCTTCAGCGGACCGTGTCACTCAGATCAATATGCTCAACGATTCGATCGCATCGGCATTCAAACAGACGCCAAAGGGCCTCTGGCTTACAGAACGGGTCTGGGAGTCATCGCTGATTCCCGATCTCAACCACGCCGGCATCGAATATACGGTGATGGACGATTACCATTTCCAGTGCGCCGGTTTTGACGAAGAAGTCTTGGACGGCTACTATATGAGTGAAGAAGGGGGTACAAAACTTGGTCTTTTCCCAATCAGTAAAAAACTGCGTTATGCCATTCCCTTTTTGAATGTCGAGAATGCGATCAACGCCGTCAAATCGTATAATCGCAAGAAGGACTCAGCTGCCATTATTTTTGACGATGCCGAGAAGTTCGGTATGTGGCCGGGAACGCATGACTGGGTCTATGCAAAGGGGTGGCTCGAAAAGTTCATCCAGGCCGTCCTTGCGGACGAATCGATCGAGACGATGCACTATGGCGAGTACTACAAACAGCAATGTACCCGCGGGATCGCCTACCTCCCGAATGTCTCCTATTATGAGATGGGCGAATGGAGTCTGCGTGCGGATGATGCGCTTAAACTCGAAGCGTTCAAGCAGGAGATGGGGAACAAGCGCTATGAAGAGGGAGGTGTCAAGTTTTTAAAAGGCGGCATCTGGAAAAACTTCTTTGTCAAATATGCCGAGAGCAACCGTATCCACAAACGGATGCTGGAACTCTCCCGGGTGCGTACCGTTGTCGACAGCCCAGCCTTTGATATCAGTCTCTATAAGCTGCAGACAAATGATCCGCTTTGGCACGGTGTTTTCGGGGGTCTGTATCTGCCGAACCTGAGGGACAATGCCTATACACACCTGATTGCGTGCGAAAATCTGCGTTACGGCGACAAGAGTATTCTAAAAAGCGATCGGAACGAACTCGACGGTCATGACAAGGTCAAGGCAGTGACGCAGAACCATATCTTCCGTTTTGACGGCGCCAACGGAGGACAGCTGGTAGAGTTTGACAGCCGCAAAGCCTGTTTCAACTGGCAGAACACGCTGACACGCCGCAAAGAAGCTTATCATCAGAGACTGCTGGATGTACAGTATCATCAGCGTCAGCTTGATGAAGAGCCTTCAAGCGAGACACCTGCCGCAGAGGATGGTATCGATACCATCCACAACTCGGCGATGGAGATCGACAATACGCTCCTCGATGAGATCATTTATGACTGGTATCTGAAAAACTCTTTCATCGATCATATCTGTGATGAACATTTTTGCAGTGATAATTTTCGTACCTGCAGTTTCCGCGAATACGGTGATTTTGCCAATCAGCCCTTTGACGTTGCACTGAGCGAGAAAAAAGTGACGTTTTCGCGCAAGGGTGGCCTCTATTTCAATGACAAAGTGGAGGCCAATCTGGAAAAAAGCTATACGCCCACTAGCAGCGGATTTGATTTTGAGATCAGCTTTACGACAAAGGCGGAAGGAGAGTTGAAGTATGTCCTCGAGCACAATTTTCATTTTGCCGATTATTCGACGATCGTGGTAAACGGCGAACGCATGGGCAAAGGCGGGCGGTGCGATCAGACAGATAAACTCGAGATCTACGATGCGTATCTGAAACAGAAGATCATTATCCGTCTTGACCGGAAATGCGATATCCACTATTTTTCGCTCAAAACGCTCTCTCAAAGTGAAATGGGTTTTGATCTGAGCGTACAGGGGATCAGTTTTGCCATGGTGCTGCCGTTCAGGCGCGGCAAGATGTCTCTTTCGGGTACTTTGGAGGTTGTGAATGTCTGAGATACGGTATGATAAACTGCATGACGTCCACGTCATCATTGCTCCGGAACGGTTACGACGGCCCGATTGCGACATGAATGTAAAAGCTGTTGTGGAGGAGGGGGTCTGCCCTTTTTGCGAAGGCAATGAGTCGATGACACCGCCGGAGATCTTTGCCAGACGAAAGAGCGGAAGCTTCCCTAATGAAACGGGCTGGAAGACGCGTGTCGTCCCCAATCTTTATAAGGCGGTGCAGATCGAAGCACCTTATCAGCATCGCTACGGTCTGCTGGAATACTGGGAAGGGTTTGGAGCCCATGAGGTCATCATCGATACGCCCGAACATCACACCTCGATGACGCAATGGAGCGTGGAGGCTGTTGTCGAGTGGCTGGAGACGCTTCGTGCCAGGGTGGCTGATTTGCGGTGTGATGACCGTATCGCGTATATCTCGCTTTTTAAAAATGAGGGACTTCTCGCGGGTTCGACACAGGCGCATTCGCATACTCAGCTTATCGGGCTGCCTATCATTCCAAAAGCGGACAGGGACCGGCACCAGCGAAGTTATGAACATTATAAAAGTACCGGTGTCGCGATGATGGAATCGATGCTGTTGCATGAAGAGGAAGATGATCAGCGTATTATTACCGCACAGGGCGCTTTTACCGCCTTTTGCCCCTATGCCAGTGCCTATCCGTTTGAGGTGATGATCAGTTCCAAAAAGGTATTGGGACAGATCGACACCTTGAGCAAGGAGAGCATTGATGAACTCGCCCCGCTGCTGCTCTCGATTCTAAGGAAGATGAAACAGCAGTTGGGGTGCTCTGTCTTTAACCTGTCGATTGTGATACCGCCGCTGCAGCAAGAGATACTTGAACATGACATGATCGCCCGCGTCGACGAGATGTGCAGGTTCGCGATCCGCATCATGCCGCGACTCTACCGCCATGGCGGTTTGGAGGCGAGTACGGGCGTATTTATTAACCCTGTGTCGCCGGAGCTGGCAGCCAAACTGCTGAGAGAGAGCAAGGATGACTAAGCCCAGCCTTCTTTTTGCCGCGAGTGAAGTCTATCCTTTTGCCAAAAGCGGCGGACTGGCTGATGTGGCCCACAGTCTGCCACGGGCACTGAGTGATGACTATGATGTACTTGTTGTCATGCCGCTCTACCGGTTCGTCGACCGGGAGCGCTTCGCTATCAAAGCCCTTGATGACTATTTCAGTGTTGCGATGGGTGGGGTTGATTACCCTATTGAACTCTACGGATGTGTGTATGAGGGGCTGCAGCATCTTTTTATCTATTCGCCGCTGTTGTGCGAGCGTACCTTTCTTTACGGTCCGCCTGAAAACGGTTACGAAGATAATGCCGTCCGCTTCGGCATCTTCTGTTATGCGATCGCAGCACTGCTCAAACAGGGATCGTATGCCATCGCCCACCTGAATGACTGGCAGAGTGCGCTGGTGCCGCTGCTGCTGAAAGGTGATGAGACGACCGCTACAAAGACGATCTATACGATCCATAATCTGGCCTATCAGGGCCATTTTGACAAGAGTGTTCTAAAGCAGCTTGGCATCGATGAAAAATATTTTACGATGGAAGGCATCGAGTTTTACGGACGGGTCAATTTCATGAAGGCGGGTATCGCCTATGCGGACTTGATCACGACGGTGAGCCCGACCTATGCCAAAGAGGTATTGAGACCGGAGTTCGGATGCGGTCTCGAAGGCTTTTTAGACCTTCACCGAAACAAGTTCACGGGCATTGTCAACGGTATCGATACGGAGGATTTCTCGCCATCGGATGACAGCGCGCTGACAGAACCGTATACCGATCTGACCGGAAAGGCAGCCAACAAAAAAGCGTATCTCAAACAGACAGACCTAAAGGACGTTAAAAAACCGCTCTTTGTCTTTATCGGACGTTTTACCTGGCAAAAAGGCTTGGACCTGTTTATCGAGGCCCTGCCAAAAGCCGCTTCTCTGGCGTGCAATATTGCCATTTTGGGAGAGGGCGAAGCGAAGTACCGCGATGCTATCAAAGCGATCGCCGATGATTACCCTAATATTCATCTGGCGTTTGGTTACAATGAATCACTGTCGCATCGGATGTATGCGGCGGCTGACTTTCTGCTGATGCCCTCTCTTTTTGAGCCCTGCGGCTTGAACCAGATGATCGCGATGCATTATGGCGGCCTGGCCGTTGTGCATCATGTCGGCGGCCTTGCCGATACCGTCAGTCAGGAAGAGAACTTTGATCCTTTATCAAACAGGGGGTACGGAATCGTCTTTTCCAGCGCGACAGCGGACTCTTTCATTGCGGCTTTCGGGCGGGCTATTGCACTTTACGGTGACAAGTCCCGATACAACAGGATCGCAAAACACAATATGCAATGTGATTTCTCCTGGCGCGAGAGTGCAAAAGCCTATAAGGCACTTTATGGGAAGATAACAGATTGAAAAGCGCAGCTTCCGGAACCCTTGCGCATCGAGATGGGTACCTTTGAAAATGCACCGTTTACGTTAACTTAATACAAGCGAGAAATTATGAATAAACTCAATATTTTAATGGCGGCGTCCGAGGTCGTCCCCTTTGCAAAGAGCGGCGGCCTTGCCGATGTTGCCGGCGCTCTGCCAAAAGCTCTTCGTGCCCTGGGCCACGATGTCCGTGTTGTGATGCCGCGTTACTACATCGTCGACAGAGAGAAGTATGGGCTTAAGCTTTTGGACGGGCCGCTTGGCGTACCGATGGGAAGCATGGGCGAAGCATGGGCAGCCGTCTATGAAGGGCTGCTTCCGGGAACGGATGTGCCTGTCTACTTCATCGACTTTGAAAGTTATTTTGGACGAATGGGGCTCTATGACGAGAACGGGTTCTCTTATTCCGATAATGACAACCGGTTTGTCTTTTTCAGCAAGGCTGTGATGCAGCTGTGCAAAATGCTCCACTTCAGACCGGATATACTCCATGCCAATGACTGGCATACGGCAGCCATTCCCCTGTTGCTCAACACCCGTTATGCCCAGGATGATCTCTTTAGAGGAACAGCATCGGTCCTTACTATTCATAATCTTCAGCATCAGGGCCACTTCTATAAGGGAGTGGTTGATGTGATGGAGGTGCCTTGGGAGGAGTATAACCCGTTGTCTCTTGAGTCGTACGGCGGTATCAATCTCCTCAAAGGGGGCATTGCCCATGCCGATATGCTCACAACAGTCAGTCCTACCTATGCCAAAGAGATACAGACGTCTGAGTTCGGCTGGGGACTCGAGAGCCATATTCAGGGGCACAGCCATAAACTGTTGGGTATTATCAACGGTATTGATTATGATGAGTGGCGGCCTGCAAACGATCCTTTCATTGCAAAAGCCTACAATGCGGATGATCTAAAGGGCAAAGATGCGTGCAAAGAAGCCCTGCAGAAACACTTCAACCTGCCGCAGCGCAAAGAGGTTCCGCTTATCGGTTTTGTCGGGCGGCTGGTGGAGCAAAAAGGGATAGAACTGCTGGCGCAGATAATGGGGGGATTGCTGCATATGGATATTCAGATCGTTCTGCTGGGTACGGGTGAGAAATGGGCGGAACACTTCTTCAGTGATGTCGCTTCGAAGTATCCGGATAGATTTGCCTGTCATATCGGCTACAACAACGCCTTGGCCCACCAGATCGAAGCGGGAAGCGACTTTTTTCTGATGCCGTCGCTCTTCGAGCCGTGCGGGTTAAACCAGATCTACAGCCTGAGCTACGGTACCTTGCCGATCGTACGGGCTACGGGAGGGCTGGATGATACGATCGAAAATTATGACCCGCACAGCGGGGCAGGGACAGGCTTCAAGTTTGACTGGGCTACAGGCGATGCCCTCTATGGCACCATAAAATGGGCAGTGGACACATGGTATGGGAACCCGGAACAGATTGTTGCGATGAAAAAAAGAGCGATGCAGCAGCATTTCGGCTGGGAAGATTCGGCAAAAGATTATGAAAAAGTTTATTACTATGCACTCGGCAAACGCCGTAAATAAGGAATTGGCATGACAAACAGTATCAGATACGACGTTACACGCTTTACAGAGTTGGATATCTATCTCTTCAGAGAGGGAAATCACACCAAGCTCTATGACAAAATGGGGTCACACCTAATGGAGTCAGAGGGCAAGAGCGGTGTCTATTTCGCCGTCTGGGCACCCAATGCCGAACGCGTCAGTGTACGCGGCGATTTTAACAGTTACGACATCAATGCCCACCCGCTTAAACTACGGGGGGACGAATCAGGCATCTGGGAAGGTTTTATTGAAGGGGTCGAGCAGGGGCTGACCTACAAATACCATATCGTCTCGAAGTTTCATAATATCGTGCATGACAAAAGCGACCCCTTTGGCTTTTTCAGTGAAAAACCGTCAAAATCGGCGTCGCGTGTCTGGAGTATAGAAGGCTACGGCTGGCAGGACAACGGGTGGATGAAAGAGCGTCATAAGCATAATGCCCATGATGCGCCGGTCTCTGTTTATGAGATGCACCTCGGTTCCTGGATGCGAAAGGTCGAGGAGGAGAACCGCTACCTTAGCTATCGGGAACTGGCCGTTGAGCTGGTCGACTACCTCAAACGTATGAATTACACGCATGTCGAGTTCATGCCGTTGACGGAGTACCCGTACTTCGGGTCATGGGGCTATCAGGTGGTCGGCTATTTTGCCGCTACGGCACGTTTCGGCGAGCCTCAGGATCTGATGCACCTGATCGACGCCCTGCATCAAAACAACATCGGCGTGATCATGGACTGGGTCCCTTCGCACTTCGCTGTCGATATGCACGGTCTGATCAATTTCGACGGGACCGCGCTGTATGAACATGACGATCCGAGGCAGGGGTACCATCCGGAGTGGGGGAGCATCATCTTCAACTACGGCCGTAACGAAGTCAAGTCATTTCTGATCAGTTCGGCGATGTTCTGGATTGAAAAATACCACGTCGACGGTATCCGCGTCGATGCCGTAGCGTCGATGCTCTATCTGAACTATGCCCGCGAAGAGGGCGAATGGATACCAAATGCCTACGGCGGCAATGAAAACTTCGAAGCAGTCGAGTTTTTGCGCAAGCTCAACGAGAGTGTTTACGGAGAGTTCCCCGACATCATGATGATCGCCGAAGAGTCGACGGCCTGGCCGATGGTGACGCGTCCGACCAGCATCGGCGGTCTCGGCTTCGGCTTTAAGTGGAACATGGGCTGGATGCACGACACGCTCAAATATATGAGCTATGACCCGGTCTACCGCCAGCATCACCACCACCAGCTCACCTTCAGTCTCTGGTATGCCTTCGATGAGCAGTTTATGCTGCCGCTGAGCCATGACGAGGTGGTGCACATGAAAGGCTCGCTGATCAACAAGATGCCGGGTGACAATAACCAGAAGTTTGCCAACCTGCGCGCTCTGTATGCCTATATGATGGCCCACCCGGGAAAGAAGCTGCTCTTTATGGGCGGCGAGTTCGCCCAGTTCGCCGAATGGAATTACAAACAGAGTCTCGACTGGCATCTGCTGGAGTACCCTCTGCACGCCAAGCTGCAGAAGATGCTGAGCGATCTGAACCGTATCTACCGCGATGAGCGTGCACTGCATCAGTACGATGAGAAGCGTGAAGGATTTGAGTGGATCGATGACGGCGACTACCAGCACAACTGCATCAGTTTTATGCGTAAGAGCGATAACCCGGATGAGACGGTCTTTGTCCTGTGCAACCTTGCTGATGAGACGCGGCATTCGTATAAGATCGGTGTACCGTACGGGGGTGAGTATGTAGAGATATTCAACTCCCAGTCCAGCTATTACGAGGGGTGGAATATAGGCAATTCAGGACCGATTAAAGCGCATAAAGAGTCAATGCACGGACGCGACTACTCTCTTACGCTGACCCTGCCGCCGCTCGGGGTGATCTATCTGAAACGGGTGCTATAACAGTAGTGCTTTCCCCTCGGGAGTCTTCTGCCATTTTTAAAAATGTGCAGTACTGACATGCCCGAACTTCACGGCACGGGATTTGTGTAGAGCGAGTCAAAAGAGGTAAGATGAAAAAACGTACCAAGATTTTAGCGACGATCGGACCGGCGTCAGATTCGCTCGAACAGATCGAGGCATTGATGCGAGCCGGCGTCAATGTCTTTCGTCTGAACTTCAGTCACGGAACACATGCCTACCATTCGGAAGTTCTCAAGCGTATCAGAAAGGCGATTGAAAATACAGGACTTATTACGGGGGTACTGCAGGATATCAGCGGACCGAAGATCCGTATCGGGATGCTGGAAGAAGATTTCATGCTCAGAGTCCGGGACATTGTCGAGTTCGTCAAGGATGATATCGTTGGAAGCCGGATAGCCGAGGGGCACTACCGTCTGACGATCAATCAGAAATCGATACTTGAGAGGCTTCATGTCGGTGAGTTCATCTATCTGTATGACGGGATCATCCGCTCAAGAGTGATCGACGTGACACCTGCAGGCGTCAAAGTCATTATCGAGAACGACGGAATCCTGAGTTCCCGAAAAGGGGTCAATTTCCCCAATACGAGACTCGGCATCGAGGTCCTGACGGCAAAAGACAAAGATGATATGCTTTGGGGTATCGAAAACGGCGTTGATTTTATGGCCATCTCCTTTGTCCAAAACGCGCAGGACATGCGTGCTGCGCGCGCTGTTGTTACGGAACATGGCGGGCGGGTCCAGCTTTTTGCCAAGATCGAAAAATTTGATGCGATCGAAAATATCGATGAGATACTCGAAGCGAGTGACGGGTTGATGGTCGCCCGCGGTGACCTGGGGATCGAAATTCCCTATTTCAATGTCCCTACCGTCCAGAAGATGATCATCAAAAAAGCCAACGATGCCAGCAAGCCGGTTATCACGGCAACGCAGATGCTGCTCTCTATGACAAAGAACGATACCGCGACACGCGCGGAGATCAGCGACGTGGCCAATGCCGTTTTGGACGGTACTGACGCCGTGATGCTCTCCGAAGAGAGTGCCATGGGGCACAACCCCGTCCTTGCCGTCGAGACGATGGTCAATACGATCCGGGCGACGGAAGAGCACTACCCCTTTCACCGGCTGGCGAATTTTACAATGCATGATGCGGCCGACAAGATCAACGAAGCGGCGGTCCGTCTCTGTCAGAGTCTCGAAGCCAGGGGCATCCTGACGATCACCTCTTCAGGAAGATCAGCAAAAAAGATCGCCCGCTACCGTCCGTGCAGACCTATCTATGCCGTGACACACGACAGCCGGACAGCCCAAAGTCTGACCATTGTCTGGGGCGTAGTGCCCGCCTTCTCGGTGACGGATAAAAGTATCGATTACATGATGAGCGAGGTGATGGATCAGGGGCTTAAACGGGGAGTGCTCGACATGGAGAGCCGTTATATCCTCACAGCGGGCGATCCGGTAGGGGTAAGCGGTTCTACCAATATGATCCGCATCATCACAGTACACGAGATGGAATATTTAAGATCACTGAAGTGGAAAGGGTAGGCTAAACAGGTATACTGGAGGTGCTCTTTATGTCTGCTTGTTACCCAAAAGAGGGCGATTACGAATGATAATATTCCGAACCGTCTTAGTCCTATAGTTAAGGAGTTGCTATGCTGGATCAGGAATTAATGAAATCGGCTCTGGAAGATATCGAGAGTATCCGGCCCGAACTGCTTACGGCAAGAGAGCAAGTAACACCGGGTCATCCTCGTTATCAAAGTCTGCTGAATCTGAAGCAGTATCTTATTCTGCGCAGCAAAGACAGGACCGAGCTGCAGGAGAAACTCTTTTTGATGTCGCTCTCGTCTCTGGGGCGCTCCTATGCCCACGTGGCCGCAAGCATCGATACGCTGTACGATCAGATTCGCAGTTCACTTGATCAAGACGAGATCAGCGTGGAGCAGATGGCGTTGGTGCACCATCTGACCATCGGAGAGTCGATTGCACTGGCTTCGAGGAACAGTACGGCACTGTTTGGCGGCAAGGTAAGCGCTAAACTGAGCAAGCAGACTACTGGCGTAATGGTGACGCTTCCTTCGCATGCGGCGGACAACGGGGGTGAGCTGATCTATGGTCTGGCGGAAACCGGCGTCAATGTCTTCAGGATCAATACGGCCCATGATTCGCCGCAGACATGGAAGGCGATGGCGGATGTGATCACCGCTATCAATGAAGGGCGCGCTGAAAACAACAAAGTGAAGACTTTTGTCGATCTGGCGGGTCCGAAGATACGTACCGGCAGGATCAGGAAGATTGCCCTTCCTGTGGCGATCGGGAGCAACAAAGGCAAGAAAGAGGTGTATCTCTTTGCCGGAGGGATGTTCAGTACCCGGCCCGAAAGGACCGATGCACGAACACTGCGCAAAGAGCCGGCACATATTGCCGTAGAGAAGAAGTTTTTTGGCAAGATAAAAGAAGATGGACGTCTCAAAGTGATTGACAGCAACGGAAAGAAAGTCTTTATTACTATTACGGAGCTCCATGATAAGTATGCAAAAGGGGTGATCGAGAAAAAGGTCTATCTGGATAATTCGACAAAGCTCTACCGCAAGCGCCATCAGGGGGCCGTTTTAAACGTCGAGATGCAGGCAGAACCTATCCGGCTCTACAAAAACGACCTTCTGGTAATAAGCGAGCTTGATGTGGAGGGACGGGCAGCGGTCTGCAACGAAGAGGGCAATGTCGTTGAGCCGGCACTGATAAGCAGCAGTTTCAGGGGGATCATACCGCGTATCAAAGTCGGCGAAAAGGTCTTTGTCGATGACGGCAAGATCGGTCTTGAAGTATTAGCGAAAGATGACCGCGCCATAACCTGCAAAGTGACGAATGCCAAAGCCGGCGGATCACTCTTGAAAGAGGAGAAGGGAATCAATTTTCCCGACACCCGTATCAAGACGGCGGCATTGACTGAAAAGGACACTGAAAATGCGCTTGCCGTCATGGGGTTTGCCGATCATTTAAGTATCTCTTTCTGTCAAAGTGCCGAAGACGTACGCGACCTTCAAAACCTCCTTGCAGAGAACAACCGCAGCGATATAGGGATCATTGCAAAGATCGAGACAAAGCAGGCTATTTCGAAAATGCCGGAGATCCTGGAGCAACTTCTTGCCTGGGAAAAGAGCGGTGTGATGATCGCGCGGGGGGACCTGGCGATCGAAGTGGGATTTCAAAACATGGCGCACATACAGGAGGCGCTGCTTGATATCTGTGATGCGGCACACATGCCGGTCATCTGGGCGACGCAGGTGCTAGAAAGCCAGATGAAAAACAACCTGCCGAGCCGGGCAGAAGTCACGGACGCGGCAATGGCCGGACGGGCGGAGTGCGTTATGCTGAACAAGGGCCCTTTCGCTACCGATACGATCAATGTCCTGATCCATATTCTGGACGATATGCACTCCCTGTTTAAGAAGAACAGGCAGCTGCTCAAAAAAGAGATGCTCTGGTAAGGTTGTTCCTGAATTTTCTGAGGTGATGCAAGAATATACCTGCGTTGCAATGATTTTTTGCTATTATGGGTTTTATGCGGGATTGCTGAACTGCGATCATGGCTGATTGGTATACGTGTGTGTTAGATCTTCATAAGAGGGGTTTTTATGGAACTGCTTGCGCTGCTTGTTTTTACGCCGATTGTCGCAGCCCTCTTCATGATCGCAAGCCGCAGTGCAGCGTCGCAGTATTTTGTTGCAACCGTTACGTTTTTGATCGTGTCTCTGCTCTCGGTCTCACTGTTTCTGACGCCGCCCACCTTGCTTGTCTATTCGTTTTCATCCGCTTTAGAGACCGCTCTGATCATCGCCGATCTGCTTCTGCTGCTCTTTTTTGTCTATCAGGGATACCGTTTCAAAGATAAAAAGGTGGCTTGGCTTGCCCTGCTTCAGCTGCTGCTTTATGGGCTGGCTGAAGCCGCTGTCAGCAGCTCAGGCGGTGCTTCGCTGTACGTAGACAAGCTCTCGACAGTGATGTTTCTGATCATCAATGTCGTCGGCGGCATTATTGTCCTGTATGCGGTATGGTACATGCAGGACGAGGCGATGAGCGGTCTCAAAAAACGGCTTTTTAGCGTTTACCTGCTGCTCTTTCTTTCGGTGATGAACACTATTGTCATCGCCAATTCGCTGCTGCTTTTTTTCTTCCTTTTCGAGATGACGACGCTGGCCTCCTACCTGCTGATCGCCTTTAGAGATGATGTTGTCAGCCGTGCCAATGCACTGCAGGCACTCTGGATGAACCAGATCGGCGGTGTCTTGATACTGCTGGGTGCCTTGATCGCCGTCACACAGCTGGGGACGGTCTATATCGACGTTCTGATGAGCCAATCGGGAGCCTACCTTCTTTTCGCCGTTTCGCTGCTGAGCATGGCGGCCTTTGTCAAAGGGGCGGCGATGCCCTTTGACAGCTGGCTGCTGGGGGCGATGGTGGCACCGACCCCCGTCAGTGCGATGCTCCACTCGGCGACGATGGTGAAGATCGCGCCGTTCATGATCCTCAAGTTCGCACCGCTGCTTGCCGGAACGCTGCTCGGCGGGACCATTGCCGTTTCGGGTGCGCTGGTCTTTGTCACAGCTTCCTATTTTGCTCTCTCGAAAGAGATATTTAAAGAGATACTTGGATATTCGACGATTGCGCTGCTTGGGCTGATGATAAGCATGGCGGCGCTCGGAACACAGGCAGGTGAACAGATCGCCATGGTGCTCATCGTCTTTCATGCACTCTCCAAGGCACTGCTCTTTCTTGCCGCAGGGGTGCTCGAAAAGGTCCATCATCTCAAAAGTATCGAATCGATGAAGGCCCTGGCTGAGCGTGCGCCGAAGAGTGTCGCTTTTATTATTTTCGGTTTTATGACCCTGGTCCTGCCGCCGTTTGGTCTTTTTATGGGCAAACTGTTCGCACTGCAGGCGATCTCCGAAAACCTGATGCGTTCGCCATGGCAGATCATCGTTCTGCTTGGGGTGGTCGTAGGGAGCGTCCTGCTTACGCTGCTCTATTTTAAGGTGGCGTCGGCGCTGCTCTCCAAAGGGAGCGATGTCTATGTCGGGCAAAAAGAGAAGCTTCCTGTTGGCGCAGCGTTGCCGTTGACACTGCTTACACTTCTGATCCTGTCGGCCTCGGTATGGCTCTTTGCCGTACAAAGTACGCTGTCTCTTTTTTATCTGCTTATCCCTGCAGTTCTGCTCGGCGCAATAGTATGGTTTTTCCGCAGACTGGAGGGATTTGACCGTACGGCAGCCTATCACTGCGGCGAGAAAGAGGGCTTCGATGCCGCGCTTTTCTATTATGAGATGGGCGCCTCGACAAGACGAGGGGTCTATTGGTTCTTCGGGTTGCTTTTTGCGGGTGTCGCTTTGGCGGGAGCTCTCTCATGAGCACTTTGATGACGCTGCTTGCACCGATACTCGGAGGGCTGATCTACGGATTTGAGAGGGTGCTGCGTGCCCGTATGCAGCGGCGACAGGGGCCGCCGCTGCTGCAGCCCTTTTACGATATGTTCAAGCTGATGGACAAGCGGACCATGATCATTCACTCCCTGCATGTGCTCCTGGGCGTTTCACATTTTTTTCTACTCTGGCTGACGGTAGCGGCCATCTTTTTCGGATGGAATCTGCTCTACGTGATCTTTCTGCATCTGTTTGCCCTGATCGTGCTGGTCATGGCCGGCTACAGTGTCCGTTCGGTCTATTCGCATCTCGGTGCCAACAGGGAGCTGCTGGCGATGGTGGCGTACGAACCGGTCCTCATTCTGGTGGCGGTCGGGTTTTACCTCCAAAGCGGGAGTTTCGAGATCGCCAAGATTATGGAGGGCGGGGGTTACCTGCTGCAGATGCCGCTGCTCTTCATCGCGCTCTTGATGATCATTCCGATCAAGGTGAAAAAGTCCCCTTTTGACGTGGTCGACGCCCACCAGGAGATCGTCGGCGGGGTGGAGATAGAGTACAGCGGGCTCTTTTACGAGTTTATGTATATGGCCCGGTTTCTGGACTATCTTTTCATCTACAGTTTTGTCTTTCTGTTCGGCGGCAACGATCTGCTGGTGGGCACGGTTCTGGTCGTTGCGGTCTTCTTTTTGGTCAACCTGGTCGATAACGCGACAGCCCGTGTCCGCACCGGCGATATGCTCAAGATAGTCTACCTGGGTGCGATAACGCTCGCACTCATCAATCTGCTCTGGATAACACGATGAAGTTCTTTCAATCCTTTCGCAAAAAATCGCCCTGGATCCTCCATTACAATGCCGGAAGCTGCAACGGCTGCGATATTGAGATACTGGCGGCGATGGGGCCGAAGTTCGACCTGGAGCGTTTCGGCGTTATCAACACGGGCAATCCCAAACAGTCGGACATCTTTCTGGTCACCGGTCCGGTCACCTACCGTTCGCGCGAGCGGCTGATCGAACTCTATACCCAGATGCCCGAACCCAAAGTGGTGGTCGCAGTCGGCTCCTGTACGACGACGGGCGGGGTCTTTCGGGGAATGTATAATGTCGAAGACGGCATCGACCAGTATATCCCGGTCGACGTCTATATCCCGGGGTGTGCCGCTTCGCCGCAGCTGATCATCGACGGGGTGGTCAAAGGGCTTGAAATACTTGAACAAAAGAACAGGGAGATCGAGAAGCCATTCAGGCTTTTCGGCGGCATCAGAAAGGTCGGCAACCTGATAAGCCGTCTGGATATGGCCAACAAAGTCGACGATAAAGAGGTGGAAAATGGAAAAGATTGAGATCGAACTGCCGGAGCTTTTGAGTGAGCTGAGCGCCTTCTACGATGCCAGAATCTGGCACTTCATTACGGTAAACGGCATTGACGCAGGGGAGGGGAAGATTGAGTTGCAGTGGCTCTTTTCCAAATACGGGGCCAAAGATGAGATCGTACTCTTTTACACCATAGTCCCTTACGAGACAAAGGTTCCTTCCATCGTCTCTCTGATCCCTTCTGCGACGCTCAGCGAGCGCGAGATCGTCGATATGTTCGGCGTCGATATCGAGGGGGCCGAAAAAGGGCTCTATCTCGACGAGGATTCGCTGAGCATGCCGCTAAGGTGTTCACTATGAAGAAGGTTGTCAATATTCCCCTCGGCTCCCAGCACATCTCGCTGCTCGAACCGATCCGTTTTCAGTTTACGACAGAGAATGAGAAGATCGTCGGGGTGGGCGCCGATGTCGGCTTCGTGCACCGCGGCATCGAGAAGGCCTGCAGCGAGACATTTGAGTGGAAAAAGGTGGGCTATGTCGTTGCCCGTGTCTGCGGGCTCTGCGCCATCACCCACTCGCTCTCCTACTCCATGGCAGCCGAAAAACTGCTGGGGTATGAGGCCAATGAACGCATTAAATACCTGCGGATGCTGATGGTCGAACTCGACCGTATCCACTCGCATATGCTTTGTCTGGCGCATGTCAGCGAGAATGCCGGGTTTGAAGCGATGTTCATGCAGGTCATGGCCGATCGTGAGCTGGTGATGGACATCCAGGAGGCCATAAGCGGCAACCGGGTGCAGTTCGACTATATCGCCATCGGCGGAGTGAATCGTGACCTTACGCCGGAACTGGTGCAGATGGTCCATCAAAATCTGGACAGGTTGAGACCGAAGATCGATGACCTGATGGAGCGTTTCAGCAGCAACTGGACCCTTTCACTGAAGTACAGAGGGATAGGTATCCTCACCCTTGAAGAGGCCTATACCTACAATGCGCTCGGTCCTTTGGCCCGTGCCTCCGGGCTCAAAACGGATGTCCGTGCCGAGACTGCGTATTTTCCCTACGAAGCACTCGGGTACGAGATGGTGCTTGAGCGCAGCGGCGATGTCTATGCAAGAAACATGGTCCGCCTCAGAGAGATCCTTAACAGCATAGAGATGTGTAAAAATATCGTTGACAATCTCCCGGCAGGCGAGATTATCGAAAAGGTCAAGGGCAAACCCGACGGCGAGGCGATCATAAGGGTAGAGGCACCGCGCGGCGAGCTCTTTTACCTGGTCAAAGGAAGCAAGAAAAACTTTCTTGACAGGCTGCGCATCAAAACGCCGACGTTCTCGGGTATACCTGCGATGATCGAGGTGTTTAAAGGGAGCGAATATGCGGACGCGCCGATGATCCTTGCCTCCTTTGACCCCTGTATGTCCTGTACGGCCAAGTAGGAGAGCCGATGTTTAAAGCACTGCTTCAAGCCTTTATGAATCTTTTCAAACCGGTGCATACCGTCAAATATCCTTTTGAAGATGATATCGTGCTGCCCAAAGAGTACCGGGGGCTGATCGAGTTCGGTGCCGAGGAGTGCATCTACTGCGATCAGTGTGAAAAGGTCTGCCCGCCGAAGGCGATCGTCTTTTCCCAGAATGAAGACGGCTCGAAAGAATACAATTACAACTCCTACCTCTGCATCTACTGCGGGGAGTGTGTCCGTGCCTGCCCGAAACCCGGCAAGGCACTCTGGCAGAGCGAGAAGAAACAGCCCTGCGCCATTAAGACCGATGATGTCAACAACGGCTGGTTCGTCTGGCAGCGCGAAGCGGCCGAGAGCCGTCTCCGTTATGCCGAGCTGAAAAAAAGTGCCAAGGCAAAAAAAGAGGAAGAGAAGAAGGATGATGAGAAGAACGGTTAGCGTTCAGTAATAGCTGCGGCTTAGAGAAAAGCCAGCTAAGCTTTCTGCTAGAAAAGTTTACTGACCATCGCCTGGGCTTCGTCCTGGATCTGCTTGAGGTGCGCTTCGTCGATAAAGCTCTCGGCATAGATCTTGTAGATCGGCTCTGTCCCCGAAGGGCGCAGGGCGAACCATCCGTTCTTTGCCACGACTTTCAGTCCGCCGATAGCGGCGCCGTTGCCCGGGGCGTTGGTCAGGATCGCTTCGATCGGCTCACCGGCAAGCATCTCTTCTTTGACATCCTCGGGAGAGAGCTTTTTGAGTATCTTGCACTGCTCGGCATTCGCCGGTGCATCAATGCGCGCGTAGACCGGTGCGCCGAACTTGTCGGTAAGATCACGGTAGTGCTCTCCCGGGTCGCGTCCTGTCGTCGCCAGGATCTCGGCTGAGAGAAGGGTCATTATCATGCCGTCTTTGTCCGTACTCCAGACAGTGCCGTCCTTGCGCAGGAAACTCGCGCCGGCACTCTCTTCGCCGCCGAAGAAGATGCTTCCTTCGACCAGACCTTCGACGAACCATTTGAAGCCGACCGGCACTTCGATCACCTTTTTATCCAGCGATTCGGCCACGCGGTCGATCATTGAGCTGCTGACCAGTGTCTTGCCGATACCCAGATCCTTTTTCCAAAGCGGCCGGTTCTGCGCCAGGTAGTTGATGGCGACGCTGAGGTAGTGGTTGGGGTTCATCAGACCGACACTTTTGGTGACGATACCGTGGCGGTCGAAGTCGGTGTCGTTGCCGAAAGCGATGTCGAACTTCTCTTTCATCGCGACCAGCCCCGCCATGGCGTAAGGTGAGGAGCAGTCCATGCGGATCTTGCCGTCCTTGTCGCAGTGCATGAAGGAGAAGGTCGAGTCGAGGGTGTTGTTGAAAACCTCCATATTGAGCCCGTAACGTGCTTTGATGGCAGGGTAGTAGGCCATACCGGAACCGCCCATGGCATCGGCGCCGATGCGGATACCCGATTTGGCGATTGCCTCCATATCGATAATGTTTTGCAGGTCCTCAACATAAGGGGTGATATAGTCGTATTCGATAATGTTGGCAGCCTTAAGTGCCTGATCAAGGGTAAATTTCAGGACACCGTCGAGACTGTTTTCCATCAACGTGTTCGCGCGCGCTTCGATCCAGTCGGTCACATCGGTGTCGGCCGGTCCGCCGTGGGGCGGGTTGTATTTGAAACCGCCGTCTGAAGGCGGATTGTGCGAAGGCGTGATGACGATACCGTCACACTGTGCTTCGCCGACTTTGTTGTGCGTCAAAATGGCGTGCGAGATGACCGGTGTCGGCGTGTAGCCGAACGCTTTGGCAATACGCACATCGACACCGTTGGCGCTTAGCACCTGCAGTGCCGTGAGCTGTGCCGGATAGGAGAGGGCATGCGTGTCCATCCCCATGAACAGGGTGCCGCTGATACCCGCTTCTTTGCGGTAATCGCAGACGGCCTGGGTAACCGCCAGTATATGCGTCTCATTGAAACTCCTCAGCAGTGAAGCCCCTCGGTGTCCGGAGGTTCCGAAGCTGATACGCTGCGCACTGTTTTTGGTGTCAGGCGTTTGGATATAGTAGGCACTGATCACTTCCGGGACATTGATCAGAATAGATTTTGGCGCCAGTTTACCGGCATTTGGATGAAGGCTCATTATTTCCCTTTTTTTGTGTAGAAGAACAGATTATGACATTTTATCATTTCAAAAATCTTGTGTTTTGGCAGTATTGGTTAAATATAAGTCAATTCTGTAATTTATTTTGCGTATAATGTATGATATAAATAATATGTGAAATAAAGGATATTCATGGCAATTAAAGCAGCAATTAATGGAACGGGTAGAATAGGGATGATCGTGGCAAAGATCATCATGGAGCGTGATGATATTGAGCTGGTGGCGATCAATACAACCGCGAAAGCCGATATGCTGGAATATCTTTTCAAGTATGACAGTATCCACAGCGGGATTGATGCAAAAGTCATCAATGCTGACACTATTTTGTTAAACGGCAAAACAATCAAGATGTTCAGCACGCGCTCTCTCGATGAGCTTGATTTCGGTTCAGCCGGTGCGGAGCTGGTCATCGAGTGTACGGGGGTCTTTCTTACGACGGAGAAAGCAAAGGCATACCTGAAAAACGGTGTCAAAAAAGTCGTTATGTCCGCTCCGGCCAAGGATGACACACCGACTTTTGTGCTTAATGTCAACACGGATGCCTATAAAGGCGAGGCAATTATCTCCAATGCCAGCTGTACCACCAACTGTCTTGCCCCGATCTGCAAAGTCCTTGATGATGAATTCGGGATCAATAACGGTCTGATGACGACCATCCACTCCTATACAAATGACCAAAATATTCTGGATGTCAAACATAACAAAGACGTTCGCCGGGCGCGTGCGGCGGCGATCAATATGATCCCTACGACAACGGGAGCCGCAAAAGCGATCGGTCTGGTCATGCCGCATCTAAAAGGTAAAATAAACGGCTATTCAATGCGTGTACCTACCCCGGATGTCTCAATCGTGGATCTTACCGTTAATCTAAACAAGGATGTCACGATAGACGAGATCAACAGTGCGTTTAAGAGTGCGGCAGAGGGCAACTTTAAAGGCTTGATCGAGATCGATAATGATAAACGTGTTTCAAGCGATTTTGTCGGCTCTACCTGCAGTGCGACCTATGTGCCGGATATGACCAGTGTTGTGAACGGAAACACGGTCAAAGTCCTTGCCTGGTATGACAATGAATGGGGTTACAGCTCACGTCTGGTCGATATGTGTGTTTTTGTGGGGAACAGATAGTGCTACGTTTCAATCGCGATTTCAGTTTCGAAGGTACAGTTTCTCAGAAAAATATTATGGATGCGGCCTTTTCCGCACTCTCTGAAGAGTTTGAAAATGGTAAGGTGGGCTATTACGATCTGCCGCATGGTTCGCTCTCCCTGGTCGCCGAGGTGCAGGCGCTCACCAAGAGCAACTCACTGCTTGCATCGGGAGCTATTACCGATATCGCCGTTATCGGTATCGGCGGTTCATCATTGGGTATCAAAGCGGTTGATTCGCTGATGGCCTCTAAAAATGTCAATACACGCCGACTGCACTTCTTCGAGAATTCCGATCCGATCGAGATCTCCCGCACCGTGGCCAGACTGAAAAAAGAGAGCACACTTTTTATTATCATCTCCAAGTCGGGCGGAACCATAGAGACCACCTCGATCTTCAAAATGCTCATTGCCCATTTTGCTCTGGAACTTGACGCTGCCGACAGAGAGCGGGTGCTTGTCATTACGGACAAGGGCTCACCGCTTTCACAGTTTGGCGACCACTACGGTATGGCACAGTTCAATATCCCAGACAATGTAGGCGGACGTTTTTCTGTCCTGAGCGCCGTGGGTATTGTTCCGCTGACACTTGCCGGGTATGACACCACAGCCTTGCTGGAAGGTGCCGGACAATTTGTGAAACGTTTTTTCGACCACGGAGAGGAGCATCTTCTTGAAAAAGCCTGTTTTCTTTATGAACAGAGCCCGCAACAGAGCATCAATGTCCTCTTCTCCTATGCGAATGATCTTGAAAACTTCTGCAAATGGTATGTTCAGCTCTGGGGCGAGTCACTGGGCAAGATCAATACTTTTGGAAAAAATGTCGGTATGACGCCGATAGGGCTGATTGGTGCGATCGATCAGCACTCTTTCCTGCAGCTGCTGATCGAAGGGCCAAAAGACAAGACGGTCACTTTTCTCACAATCGAGGATTTCGAAAACGCGCTTAAAATTCCGGAAATCTCACTCAAGCATATCGAGAAGACCGATTTTATAAACGGCAACAGTTTCAATACGCTTATCAATGCACAATGTGACGCCACGCGAGAAAGTCTGGTGCAGAGCGGAGTGGCCGTCGACGGCATCGTAATGGAAAAAATCGATGAAGCCAATATCGGTACGATGATCCTCTACTATGAACTGCTGACCTCCCTGATCGGGGCAATGCTGAAGATCAACACCTATGATCAGCCCGGTGTTGAACTGGGCAAAGTTATACTTTATAAAAAATTTGATAATTAAATAAATTGAAGGGTTCCTATGATACTGCACGATTACGAGTTTGATCCGAAATATACGACCAGTGTCGCTTATTTCTGTATGGAGTTTGGTATTCACCAGGCACTGAAGATCTACTCCGGAGGGCTGGGATTTCTGGCCGGTTCACACATGCGAAGTGCCTTCGATCTGCGTCAGAATGTTGTGGGGGTCGGGATCTTGTGGAGCTACGGTTACTATGACCAGCTCCGTAAGGAAAATCGCAGTATGAAGTCTGAGCTGATCAGAAAATATTACTATTTTCTCGAAGACCTCGGGATCCAGACCAAGGTCACCATTCATTCCAAGGAAGTTCTTGTCAAAGCATACTACCTGCCTCCAAATGTCTTCGGCTCTGCGCCGCTGATCCTGCTGTCGACAGATATCGAAGAAAATGACTTTCTTTCAAGAACGATCACGCACAAGCTTTATGACGGCAATGAGGAGACCCGTGTCTCTCAGGAGATCGTTCTCGGTATCGGCGGGGTCAAGGTGCTTGACGCGTTAAAACACAAGGTCGATATCTACCATATGAACGAAGGTCATGCCCTGCCGTTGGTGTATGAACTCTATAGTAAAAACCCGAATATAGAAAGTGTGAAAAAACAGGTTGTCTTTACCACCCATACTCCCGAAGATGCAGGTAATGAACAGCATAACATCGAGATGCTGCATAAATTCGGCTTTTTTAACGGAATCGATCTTGAAACAGTACGCAGGATTACCCTGACCTACGGTGATACCTTTAATCTGACGGTGGGTGCCCTGCGCGCATCTAAGATCACAAACGGTGTTTCCAAGTTCCACGGAGAGGTGGCCAACCGTATGTGGAAGGACTATAAGGGGCGTTCCGAGATCATCTCCATCACCAATGCGCAAAACCGCCGTTTCTGGATGGACAAGGGGATGCTTGTCGCGCTGGAAGATCATGAGGATTACGCTTTTATCGGACGCAAAAAGCATCTGAAACGCGCCCTTTTCAATGTGGTAGCGGATCAGACCGGCAAGATGTTCGATGCCGAAGTGCTGACTATCGTCTGGGCGCGCCGTTTTGCCGAATATAAGCGCCCGGGGCTGCTGAAACAGGATTATGACCGCTTTGTAAGACTGCTCAATGATCCGGAGCGGCCTATTCAGGTGATCTGGGCCGGTAAACCCTATCCATTTGATACTACCACGGTCAATACATTCAATGAGCTGATCCACATCAGTCACAGACTTAAGAATGTGGCGGTCCTTACCGGCTATGAACTTGAACTCTCTCGCATACTTAAAAAAGGGAGCGATGTCTGGCTTAATACGCCGCGAGTCTCCAGAGAAGCAAGCGGGACAAGCGGGATGACGGCAAGTATGAACGGCTCCATCCACTTTTCGACGGAAGACGGCTGGCACCCCGAGTTTGCCAAACACGGCATTAACTCCTTTACCATCCCGTCGGTCGATCATACCAAATCCATAGAAGAGCAGGATTTTGAGGACAACAGGGCGATGATGGACATTCTTGAATTCGAGATCATTCCGATGTATTATGATAAACCTGAAGAGTGGACACAGCTGATGCGCACAGCGATGTTCGACGTGATCCCTGCATTTGATTCCGGGCGCATGGCCAATGAGTACTATCTTAAGATGTACGATATTTAAAAAGAGCAAAAATGACCAGCAATATCGCCTATATGGCCGGGGTAAAAAGTCTCAAAGAGATCGATGTGACGGGTAAAAGGGTACTGATCCGTGTGGACTTCAACGTGCCGATGGATGCGCAGTTCAATATCTCGGACGACCGACGTATTCGTGCGGCACTTCCGACGATCAACTACTGTATCGACCATAATGCCTGTTCGATTACGCTGGTGTCACATTTGGGAAGTCCCAAGAGCGGATACGACGAGCGTTTTACACTGAAACATATCCAAAAGCGGCTGGAGCGGCTGCTGCAGAAGCGGGTTGTCTTTGTCGATGATTTCGAGGCCTCCAAATCGGAGATCGAGAGCTGTTCGCTTGAGCGGGTATTCTTGCTTGAAAATATCCGCTTTCATGAGGGTGAAAAGAGAAACGATCCGGAACTTTCCAGAAAACTAGGTGAGATCTGTGACGTCTATGTGAATGACGCCTTCGGCACATCGCACCGCAAGCATGCTTCTACCTATGGTATTACCGACTATGTCGACACCTGCGTTGCCGGCTTTTTGATGATGAAAGAGATCGATGCCTTCAGCAAGGCGCTTGAAAATCCGATTCGCCCGATCGCTCTGGTCGTGGGCGGGGCAAAGATCTCATCCAAGATCACCCTCCTAAGTGCGGTCATGCCCAAGATCGACAAGCTGATCATTGGCGGGGCGATGAGCAACACCTTCCTACGGGCGCTCGGCTATGATATGCAGGCGTCTCTGTATGAAGCGGAGTTTGTCGAAACCGCCGAGAAGGTGCTTGACGAGGCGAAGCTCCACAAGGTCAAAATTTACCTGCCGGTGGATGTCGTGATCACCGATTCGATCGACCACCCGGTCGACGTCAAGGTGGTCCCTGCCCAGGAGGTGCTTGAAGGTTTTCAGGCCGTCGATATCGGGCCGGCAACGCTGAAACTCTTCTCGGAAGCGATCGAACTCTCCAACACCATCATCTGGAACGGCCCGATGGGAATTTACGAGATCGACCGGTTTTCCAAGGGAACCTACAAGCTTGCAGGCGCTATCGGCGATTCGTATGCCTATACGATCGTCGGCGGCGGCGACACGGCCGATGCCGTTGAAAAAGCCGGCGAGACAGAGAACTTCAGCTTTATCTCCACCGGGGGCGGGGCCAGTCTGGAACTGCTCGAAGGCAAGATCCTGCCGGGGTTTGAACACCTTGACCGACTTGATGCAAAAGCCTGAACAGTAAGATCAGTCACCGGCCCCAAGGGGCCCTCCGCTTCTATTTTCCCTTTGTTATAACCTCGTCTTAGCTTCTCGGATCTCCTTTTGAATTATAATGTTAATTTATGTTTAATTAAGGTGTTTAAGTATATTCTGATTATTAGGTATATGCAAGCATAACGTTATAGCAGACAGAACTGTCTGCTAATGGACACCTCTAATATACTATTTACAAATAGGAGAGATAAGATGCTCGAGACCATTGCTGTCATCCTGGTTGTACTTTGGCTGCTGGGGTTAGTCACCTCTTACACAATGGGTGGATTCATCCATATTCTTTTAGTTCTCGCGATCATAGTGATTCTGGTTCGTGTCATTCAAGGTCGGCGACTTTAGCAGCATTGAAACACCCTTATTCAGGGCACTCCGGCTTGCAGGTCTTAGCAATCACTTCTCTCTGCATCTCTTATGCAGAGAGCCATAAGTTTTTAACAGGAGAAAAAATGAACGCAGTCAAAATCGCGGGGATCGCGCTGATCCTGGCCGGAGTCCTTGGGCTGGCATATGGCAGTTTTACCTACACAAAAGATACCCATACGGGCAGTGTCGGACCGGTCGAGCTGACGGTAAAAGATAAGGAGACGGTCAACGTTCCGGTCTGGGCCGGTGCAGGAGCAATAGCCTTGGGGGCTATTCTTCTTGTTTTCGGAAATAAGAAGAGCTGACCGCAGCTTTTTATTAGCCGAACTTGCAAAAGAGGTTATATCGAGGAGATGTGATATGAACAAGAGAGAAGCCTATAAACAGAAACTGGAGGCAAGGCTTGAGTTGGAGCAGAGTAAATTAGCAGAGCTCAAAGCCAAAGCTAAGAGCTCTGCAGCCGATGTTCGTTTCAAATATGCCAAGCAGGTTGACGATCTTGACCAAGCAGCTGATGCTGTGAAGCGCAAATTGAAGGAACTGGATTCGGCCAGCGAAGACGCATGGGAGGAGCTCAAAGATGGGGCGGAGAGTGCATGGCAAACATTGAGTGCCGCAGTCAAAGATGCCTCGTCCAAGTTTAAAGGTTAAATATGTCCAAGGTGCTGCTGCACCGGAAACAGTGCCGATTTAGGGTTGCCTCTATACCGCGTTCGTAGACATTTTGGCTCCCCATCACCCAAAGTCCGCGTCCCGGCGGCAGCCATCTCATCTCAAATATTTGACAACAGAGAACAAGTTTAGCATAGATGGCTAAAGATGGGAAACCGAATTTTCTTTCGTGCATGAGTTGTACGTCTGAACAGGATAGAGGGAGTTTAAGACAATTTTGTCTGTTTGCCGACGGCTAAGAGATTAAATATCAGATATAAGATATTATTAATCATCGATGGTTTACGCGCAGCGGCTGTTTTATCCGACTGCTTTAGATGTTAATGCGACAAAGGTACCGGTTTGGAGAGAGAAAAACAGCATGAATTATAAAACGGCTGAACGCTACAGCGTATCTGTTTGTCAACTTTCAGAGATGATCTCTTGAATGAACTGACAGAAAAGATACTTGCCCTTGATGCAGAGGCTGACACAGCGTTGAAAAAGAGCGCTGCAGCTGTTCTGGACGTAAAGAGAGAGGCAGATCTCAGTGCCAAACGCCTGATCGAAGAAGAGCAGCAGCTTTTTGAGAAGCAAAAAGAGAGCGATGCGGCAGTACTTGCTGATAAACTTGAAGCAGAGCGTCGCCGAGCCTTGGCGGCATTGCATCAAAAGATGGAAGCCTTTGACAAAACGGTTGAGTTCGATAGGCTGATCGAGAATCTGCTTGCCGCGGCAAAGGAGCGGGTATGCCCTTAGTAAAAGCGGCAAAATACGGCTATCTGAGCGCCCGCTGCCGCACAATGCGTTCGCAACTGATCGATAAAGAGGGCTTGCGGGAACTTGCTGCATCAAGAAGTATCGGAGAGCTCTACAGTGCCCTGGCATCCACACCTTACGCCCCTTTCATCACCGCCGTCTCTGCCGAGGGGATTCATCGCGGGCTTTCAGAAGGCTTTGTGCATCAGCGCAGCAAGCTGATCCGGGGTGTGGGCAAGCGATACAAGGCGCTGTTCAACCTCTTCTTTGTCGCAAAATATGCGTTATTGGATGAAAAAACGGCCCGGATGCATTGCGCCGACCCGCAAGAGGCCTTTCGCCATATCGATCTGGACCATATAGGGCTGCTAAAAAAAAGTATGCTCACACTTCCCGCTCCGGAGCAGCGTCAGCTTAAAAAGATGGTCGGAAGCTACTTCGATCTTCTCAATCTCTACAACCTGGTGAAATTTCGTCTGCTTTACCGCCAGTCTGTGGAAGAGACGCTTCTCTATATGCTTCCCTACGGCGAGAGATTTAAATTAGAGGAACTTGCATTGCTTTGTGATGCAGGGACTATTGAGCAGCTTTCACGCAGTGTCGAACCGGTATTGGGAGAAGGGTTTGACGACTACGAGACCTTTCGCAATGTACTTTACCGCTACCATCGCCAACAGCTTCTGTCTGTGTGGAGCGGCTACCCTTTTTCCATTGCACTGCCATTCTCACTGCTGCGATTGATAGAGATCGAGATCTCGGACCTGAGGGCCGTTACCGAAGGGGTGGCATTTGGTCTCGGCGGCAGTGATATCATCGCGATGACGGTAGGCGGCTGAATATGTTCTTCCCCGAAAAGATGCTCCGTGTCAGCATCGCGATCGAACCGGAACAGTGTGATGCCGTGCTTGAGACGATCGGCAAAACAGGCCTGCTCCATATCGATAAAAAAGAGCACCGGCTCAAAAGCGAATCGGAAGCAAATCGGGTGAATACCCTGAGAGCCTTTGTACGAAAATATATGGCAATGCTTGACATCGAGCCCAACAGGCAGACAACGATGCCCATTTCAGAGCTGGGGACACTTCTTGATCAGACGGAAAACAGCCTTGTGGTCATGGGGGTAAAAATCGACGAGCTCGTGATACAGCTTAAAGATTCAGCGCAGGAATCCGAACGTTTCAACAGAGCGAACCGTGCCATAACAGCGCTTGCGCCGGTGGTCGATCTCCAGAGGCTCTCTGTCGGTCTGACCTATTTGCAAATGCGCATTGCGATGGTAACGATGGAGTCGACAGAACTGCTGCGGCTTGCCATCAAGCAGAAAGGGCTGCTGGTCGTCGATCAGCCGCTGTTTGAGCAGACCAGTGCCGTTGCAGTCTTCTTTGAAGAGGAGGATGCGACAGAGGTGAGCAGGGCGTTCAATACGTTTAAGGCCGTCGAGATCTTTAACGAATACTTTTCACAACGGGCATTTACACTGCATCAGCAGGCAGAGGAGCAGCTTCATCGGGAGAAAAAAGCGTTGGCGGACGAATTCAGGGAACAGTTGCAGAACATCGAAAACTCTCTGGGTGCGCTGCATGCATTTGAAGAGGCCCGATCGTCGCTCAGAGAGCTCCATGACAAACTGCTGCTTGAGGGGTGGATCCCGAAGAAAAGAGCCAAAACGTTTGGCTCGGCCATTGCGCATGCGACAGTCACCTTTCAGCCATTGGAAGGGGAGGCGCCTGTCTTGCTGCAGACATCTGCGGCGCTCAAACCTTTTGAAAAGCTCATCAGCAGTTTTGCCCACCCGAGATACGGCGAGATCAATCCGGTGGTGCCGTTCGCGTTCTCTTTCCTGCTTCTTTTCGGGATCATGTTCGGCGATGTGGGCCACGGCCTGATTCTGGCCCTTCTTGGATGGACAGTAAAAAGAGTCTCTGCAAATTATGCCGATATGGGGCAGATCTATTTTTTAAGCGGCATTTCGTCAACCTTTTTCGGCCTCTTATACGGTTCGGTCTTCGGGGTACACCATCTGCTGCCGGATCTGCTGTTTACCCCCATCGAAAATATTCAGTCGACAATCATCTTCAGCATCGGCATCGGCATCGCCATCATCACCCTCAGTTTTTTGCTGCATATGATGACCGCGATCAAACGCAGGGAGCTGAGTCTGCTGTTTGTCAGCGAGGGGAGTATTCTCTGGCTTCTTGTCTACTGGTTCATCATCGGCATCGCTGTAAAATCGCTTGTTCAGAAGATGGATATCACCTATGAAGTGATTACCCTCTCACTGCTCTTGCTGGCCATTTTTATTCTGATGATACGAAAAACGCAGGAAAAGACGCAAGCCGTGATCGATCTGATCCGGGAATTGATGGATACGGTCACCAATACGATCTCTTTTCTGCGTGTGGGCGCCTTTGCGCTGGCTCACGGTGCCCTCTTTATGGCGGTTTTCAGCATTGCGAGGATCATCAGCGAAAGCCAGGGGGAGTCTTTTTTCTACTGGCTGTCGATAATCGTCGGAAATAGTGTTATCATTGTTCTTGAAGGTGTCGTTGTGACGATCCAGACACTGCGTCTGGAGTATTACGAGTTTTTCAAACGCTTCTTTAAAGGCGGGGGCCTTCCGTACCGACCTTATACCTTAGGAGAAAAAAATGCGAATTAAGAGATTGAATATGCTGTTTCTGCTGCTGTTGCCGCTTGCGCTGTCGGCATCAGAGACGACGATTTCGGACGAAGGGGCTGCCTACATCGCCGCGGCGATCGCGGTAGGGCTCTCGACGATCGCAGGGGGTATCGCTGTCGGTCTGGTCGGCGCTGCCGCAATGGGAGCCATCGGAGAGAAGCCCGAGATATCGGGTAAAGCCCTGATCTTTCTCGGTCTGGCCGAAGGTATAGCCATCTACGGTCTTATCATTGCTATCATGATCCTGGGTAACGTGGGATGAAGCTGGTCGTTGTCGGCAATGAGGAGGAGTCCCTGGGCTTTTCGCTTGCAGGCATAGAGGGGGTCGTTGTCGATGACGAGGTGATGTTCATCGAACAGATGCAGCGGCTGCTTGAAAGTGATGAAATCGGCGTGATCGCAGTCGTGGACCGCTATTTTTCTGTTTTTTCCGAGCGTTTCAGCACGGTGATCAAAAAGAGGGCTGTTCCGGCCGTTGTCTTTATTCCGTCCATGGACAAAACGCATCATGAAGCAAATCTAAAGGAGTACCTTGCCCGTATCCTCGGTATCCGACTTTGAACGTTTTGCGCTAAAGAGCAAAAAACGTATCGCAGCGACAGTAAAAAGATCAGAAGACGACGCGTCTGCCTATGCGCATCAAAAAGAGAAAGACGCGCAGCGAGAGATACAGCGTTGGCTGCAGCAGTCACGTGCTGAATGGAATCAGGTGCTCTCTGAAAGGGAGAGGCGGGGAGAAAGGGCCATTTCCAACGAGGTGAAAAAACGCTGGTCCGCCTATACAAAAGAGCGTAAAGCGGCACTCGAAGCGGCATTGCAAGTACGGCTTGATGAGGTATTCCCGACCTTGGCAGCATGCTTTATCGCCTGGGTGGCACAACACTATGAAACGGGCGTGTTTACGACGCCAAAAGCGTATGCAGCATCGGTGAACAGAGCGAAGTTCGATCTGCTTGAATGCAAAAAAGAACAGATCGTTTTTACAAGCGGTAACCTCTATATCGAGTACTCCGTGGAGCGTATTATCGAAGAACTCGGCGATGATATCGTGTCTTGTATGTGCTTTGAGGAGAGTCCATGGCAAGTGTGATCTCTATTTCCGGTCCCATCGTCAAAGTACGTCTTGATGGCGAAAATGTCTGTATTCAGGATGTCGCCTATGTCGGAGAAGACGCTCTGGTCGGCGAAGTGATCGAGCGTGACCTCGAAGAGGCCGTGATACAGGTCTATGAAGAGACCGAGGGGCTTAAGCTGGGCGAAGCGGTGACCTTTAGCGGCGAGATGCTCAGCGCACTGCTTGGTCCGGGCCTGCTGGGGTCGATCTATGACGGCATACAACGCCCGCTGGAACAGATCGGGACCCGAATGCAGAAGGGGCTCAGACTTGACCCGCTTGACCGGCTAAAGCAGTGGCATTTCATCCCCTCAGTCAAGACCGGCGACACGATTGAAGCCGGCGGGCTGATCGGGCGAGTTGCCGAGGCGAACAGCTTTGAATACCGCATTCTGATGCCGCCGCAGAGGCAGGGGGTCATCCGTTTTGCTGCGGAGGAGGGGGCTTACCGGTTGGATGATACGCTGATCGAACTTGAAGACGGGGAAAAACTGACGATGGTGCAGCGGTGGCCGGTGCGTATTGCGCGTCCTTTCAAAGAGCGGGTCCTCTCCGCAAAACCGATGATCACCGGACAGCGGATCATCGACTTTCTTTTTCCGATCATCGAAGGGGGAAGTGCTTCGATCCCCGGCGGCTTCGGTACGGGAAAAACGATCCTGCAGCAGACCCTGGCCAAATGGAGCGATGCCGATATCATTGTCTATATCGGCTGCGGCGAACGCGGCAACGAAATGACCGAGGTGCTCCGGGAATTTCCCGAGCTCGAAGACCCCAAGAGCGGAAAGCGGCTGATTGAGAGGACGGTCCTGATCGCCAATACATCGGATATGCCGGTCTCTGCCCGTGAAGCCTCCATCTATATGGGACTGACGATCGCGGAATATTTTCGCGATATGGGGTATACCGTTGCCTTGATGGCCGACTCGACCTCAAGGTGGGCCGAAGCGATGCGCGAACTCTCCGGACGGATGAACGAACTGCCGGCCGAAGAGGGCTTCCCATCCTACCTTGCTTCACGCATCGCTTCGGTCTATGAACGGGCCGGGGCGGTCAAAACGCTGGGAGAGCGTTCGGGTGCGGTGACGATGATCGGTGCCGTTTCGCCTCCGGGCGGCGATTTTTCCGAGCCGGTGACACGGCACACGCAGCGGTTTACATCTGTCTTCTGGGCACTTGACAAGGAGCTGGCCAACGCCCGGTTCTACCCCTCGATCAACCATCTTTTAAGCCACAGTGCCTACGCCGGGAGCGTTACGCCGTGGTGGGAGGCGGGCTATCCTGGCTGGAGCGAACTGCGCCTCTGGCTGATCGAACTGCTTCAGCAGGATGAGAAACTGCAGCGTATCGTCAAGCTGCTGGGCAGCGAAGCCCTGCCGGAAGATCAGAAGCTGACCCTCTTTATGGCCGATCTGGTCAAGGAGTTTTTTTTGCAGCAGAACGCTTTCGATGCGATTGACATGTTTGCTTCGCCTGCCAAGCAGATGCGCATGGCGCAGGCGCTGCAGGCCCTGTATGAGTGGTGGGAACGCGGTTACCGGCAAAAAGGGATCCCTGCGGCATTGTTAAAAGAACAGCCGGCCGTACAGGAGCTGCTCTTCGCCAGAATGAGCGTACCAAACAGTGAAACGGCGTGGTTCGAACAGTGGCATAAACGGATGCAGGCGCAGTATGAAACGCTGCTGCTTGGCTTTGGAGAAGTCTCATGATCATTGAATATACCGGGGCGCAAAAGCTTAAAGGGTCACTGCTCTTTTTTGAACCGATAGCGGGCGTCCGATACGGGGAGAAAGTGGTGGTCCGCTCGGAGGGAAAAACGCTCTACGGAAAGGTCGCATCGCTTTCTGAAACAGTGATGCTGATAGAGATCCTGGGCGAGCCTTACGGCCTGAATATTGATGATCTCAAAGTGCATTTTACCGGCAGCACATTCGAACTGGGGGTCAGCGAGACGATGCTCGGCCGGGTGCTTAACGCTTTCGGCGAACCAGCGGACGGGGCAGGTGCTGTTCTCAGCGAAGAGAAACGCTCTATTGCCGGTTCCGCCTACAACCCGGCCCGCAGAGACTATCCGACAGAGTTTATCCAGACCGGTATCTCGGCGATTGACGGCCTGAATGTCCTGGTCAAAGGACAGAAACTTCCTGTTTTTTCCGTGGCTGGGGCGCCCACCAATGAGCTGGCGGCACAGCTGGTTCGCCAGATCTGCCCGTCCAGGGAAAAAGGTGCCGTGGTCCTTGCCGCAATGGGCATCAAATATGAAGATGCCAACTACCTGATGCAGAGTATCCGTGCCGGCGGGAACTTCAAATCCACTGCTGTCTTTTTGAACCTGGCGGACGAACCGAGCATCAATACGCTGCTGCTTGCGCGTTCAGCACTGACGTTTGCGGAATATCTGGCTTTTGAGAAGGGGTATGATGTCGTGACCGTTCTCTATGATATGACCAACTACTGTGATGCCCTGAGAGAAGTCTCTTCGCGCCGCGAAGAGATTCCGAGCCGAAAGGGCTACCCGGGCTATATGTACAGCGATCTGGCCTCTATTTATGAGCGGGCCGGTATTTTAAAGGAGAAAGAGGGTTCACTGACACAGATACCGATCCTGACGATGCCCGACGGGGACATTACCCATCCTATCCCCGACCTGACCGGCTATATCACCGAAGGGCAGATCGTGCTCGAGCGGGAACTGCAGCAGAGGGGAATCTACCCTCCGATCAATGTCCTGCCCTCGCTTTCGCGTCTGATGAACCACGCCGCATCCGCGCAGCAGCTGCGCTGGTCGGCAGAGATCTATGCCGCCTACGCCAAGGCTAAAAAAGCGCAGATGCTCGCTTCGATTATCGGCGAAGGGGAGATGGGCGAGGTGGAGAAGAAGTATCTGGCGTTCGGAAAGGCTTTTGAAAGCCGTTTTATTGCCCAGCGAAACGACGAGGACCGTACGCTCGAACAGACGCTCGCGCTGGGCTGGGAACTGTTGAGACTCTTGCCGCCTGCATTGCTGACACGCCTTAAACCTGACGATATTTCAGAGCATCTGCAATGATCCACGCGAAAAACAAGACGGCACTGCTGGAGCTGAAAAAAGACCTTGCACTGGTCCATAACGGCGCCCAGGTCCTTGAGGAGAAGCGTAATATCCTGCTTAAAGAGATCATTTCGCTGCTTGACGAAGTCGATGACGAACGGGCAAAGCTGAACGAAGCCGTGCGGCAGAGTTACCGCCTGCTGATAAAGGCTTTTATGGAGAGCGGAAAGATCCAGTTGAAGCGAGAGGCGGCCCTGCCGGTTTTCAACGGGAAACTGTATGTGTACGAGCGAAGTTTTATGGGAATACTTACGCCCAAGATCACCTATGAGCTGCAGCAGGTGCGCGCTCCTGTGGATATCGGTTCTGAAGCCCTTTTTCTGGAAGTGGCGAGAAAGTCGTTTATCGACACGACGGCAGGAATCCTTGCCCTTGCCGAAATCGAATTCAAGGCGTGGCGGCTTGCAGACGAGCTTAAAAAAACGGTTGTCAGGGTAAACGCGCTGCAGAAATATTATGTTCCGGAGTATGAGAAAGCGATCAAAGAGACGGCTGCTGCACTCGAAGAGGCGGAGAGAGAATTCCTGATTGTTGTCAAAAAATTAAAAAACAGTTAGGGCTTTTTTGCTTTGGCGGATGAAAAAGTTATCGGCAGGGGTGGCAAAGCGAGTTGATTCATGCTATGCTTAAGCACTATTGGCTATCGCCAAAAAGTACGACATAAGGCAGATCTGCTTCTTTGAACGGACGGGCATCGATGATATCCGGCCGGCAAGAGAAGATACGTTTTTTAGATGCTTACAAGCGAGAAAAAATGGAAGCTTTTCATACTTATACCATCGATAAAATACTCCAACTGCTCGAGAGTTCAGAGCGCGGACTGACCGAGAGCGATGCGCAGAAACGGTATCAGCATTACGGCCCCAATGCCTTGCCGGAATCCAGGTCCATCTCGCTGGTGCTCATCTTTTTGCAACAGTTCAAGAGCCCGATCATCATTGTTTTACTGATCGCCTCGGTGATCAGCTTCGGTATCGGGGAGATGCTTGACGGCTGGTTTATCATGGCGGTGCTGCTGATCAATGCCACCATCGGCACCTATCTCGAACACAGTGCCGCACAAAAGGCCCAGGCCCTACGACAGAGCGTGAGGACGATTGCCAAAGTGCTCAGAGAGGGCAGAACGCATACCGTCGAAGCGTCGCTAATCACGATAGGCGATGTTGTGCTTCTCGAAAGCGGTGACAAGGTACCGGCCGATCTGAGGCTGCTCTCTTCGCACGCACTCTCCGCCGACGAATCGCTTTTGACCGGCGAATCCATGGAGGTCGATAAAGCAGCCGATACCGTCATTGATGACCCGGATCTGCCCGTAGGCGACCGTTCCAATATGCTTCATGCCGGAACCTATATCACGCGGGGACGTGCCAAGGCTGTTGTTGCCGCTGTCGGGATACAGACCCAGATCGGGCATATCGCCAATTTGCTTTCGGAAAAAGCACGTGCCAAAATACCGCTGATCGAAAGGCTGGAACGATTTTCGGCCAAAATCGCAATCGCCGTTGCCGTCGTTGCCGCCGTCATCTTTGCCATATCGCTCTACCACGGGACGCCGCTGACAGAGATCTTCTTTCTGACCCTGGCCCTCTTTGTTTCCGCCGTCCCCGAAGGGCTTCCCGTCGCCATAACCGTCGCGCTTGCTTCTGCGGCAGTGGCCATGGCGCGCCGCAATGTCATCGTGCGCAGACTGGCCGCCATCGAAGGCTTGGGCTCATGCACGATGATCGCTTCGGATAAAACAGGGACCTTGACCGAAAACCGTCTGGAGGTGGACAGGTTCGTTTTTTCCGGCCAGAGTGACGATGCGGCCGCACGCCATCTGCCAGATGCCTTGAAGGCCATGGCTGTTGCCAATGAAGCCTACAAAAACAGCGCCGAAAATTTTGCAGGCGATCAGGTCGATACCGCTTTCGTGCGCTTCGCGCTAAAGAATGACCCTCGGCTGGAAACAGTGCTGACAACCGAAAAAAGCTTCGTTATTCCCTATGAGCCGCAGAATAAATTTTCGGCGGCTTCTGTCGCGCATGAGCAGCTTTTTTTTCATGCCGTCAAAGGTTCGCCGGAGCTGATACGCCGTTTTTGCAAGGTAACACCCGAAGATGAGACGAAGATCGATGCCGAGGTGGAGCTTCTTGCCAAAGAGGGCTACCGTGTCATTGCCGTAGCATACGGCCACTCTCCGCACAAAGAGAGCACCGTTCTCCTTGAACAACACGCTTTTCAATGGGCAGGTCTTGCTGCCATTTCGGACCCTTTGCGTGCCGGCGTCAAAGAGGCGGTAGCAGCCTGCAGGGAGGCCGGTATTGTTGTCGCCATGGTCACCGGAGACCATCCCCAGACCGCCTACCAGATCGCCAGGGAGCTGGGTATTGCGCTGAGTTTTGAGGAGGTCATCGATGCCGATACGCTTCGCCAGTGGCACGGCACCGGCGCTGATGCAAGCGAAATCGCTGACAAACGTGTCTTTGCCCGGGTCTCACCGGAGCAAAAACTGCAGATCGTGACCGCCTTTCAGTCTCTTGGCGACTATGTTGCCGTCACCGGCGACGGGGTCAATGACGCACCGGCTTTGAAGTTTGCCAATATCGGGATTGCGATGGGGAGATCAGGCACCGATGTCGCCAAGGAGAACGCGGACCTCATTCTGACGGACGATGCCTTCACCTCGATCGTCAATGGCATTGAAGAGGGGCGACGTGCCTATGACAACATACGCAAAGTGATCCACCTGCTGATCTCGACAGGTCTGGCTGAGATCATACTGGTCGTCCTCTCGCTCGTTTTCAGCACGGCTGTGCCGCTGCTGCCGATCCAACTGCTCTGGCTTAACCTCGTGACCAACGGCATTCAGGATGTGGCCCTGGGGATGGAGAAGGCCGAACCGAATCTGCTGAAACGCCCGCCCCGCAGTCCGAAAGAGGCTATCTTCAACAGCGTGATGCTGCGGCGTGTCATAATCGGCGGTCTTTATATGGGTGGCATCGCTTTTGCTCTTTTCTACTGGCTTACACTTCAGGGCTTACCGACCGAGTCGGCCCGGAATGCCACGCTGCTTCTGATGGTTCTTTTCGAAAATCTGCATGTGTTTAACAGCCGAAGCGAACACGCCTCTATTTTCGGTATGGACCACCGTAACAACAAGCTGGTCGTCATCTCTGTCTTTGCGACCCAGATACTGCATATCGCCGCGATGCACCTGCCTTGGACGCAGCACCTGCTGGCGCTGCAGCCCGTCAGTTTCGTTTCGTGGCTGCTTCTGCTGCTGCTTGCTTTCGGACTGGTAGCGGTTATGGAGGTTGAGAAGCTGTTAAGAAGGCGGTTTACGCAATTGGAAGTAAAGCAGAGGCAATAAGCATCGGTGTCTGTACCGAAAATTCTAAAATAGAGAGTTTTTATACAAACAGATGGCTAAAAGTGTATAATAGAAATAAACCGTTTTTATCTATAACCGACAAGATGTTCGTTGCACGGCTGAATAGGCGGTTTTGGCAACAGCCTCTACGCAAACAGATAGAGAAGACGAAGCAGAATTCAAAACGGAGTATCTCTCTGAGGACGTTTTTAGTCAGATAGTCTGTTGGTAAGGAAAAGAGCACATGATCAGACAGTGGGACGATTTGCTACAGCGGATATTAAAATGGATCGCTGTTGCGCTGCTCAAGCTGACGAAGCGTCAGGCTTCTGTCTTGTTGGTGGCCATAGCTCTGGTTGTTTCGCTCATGCTGGTTTTATTTATTGATTTTCTATGGGACGGCCGTTTCAGCAGTGAGCTTATCTTTGCGGGAGTCATTGTTCCCATTCTTGACGGTGCTCTGATCGTTGGTTTGCTTTCGGCTTTTTTAGGTGAGCTTCGCGAGGAGACGGAGCGGAGCAAGAAGGCGCAGGAGGAGTTGAAATTCAAGAACACGATACTTCAGACACTTCAGGAGACGCCGCTAGATGCCATCCTTGTAGTCGATGAAAACGTGAAGATCATCTCATACAATCAACAGTTTGTTGAATTATGGGGGTTCGCTGCGCAGGCGGAAGAGGGACGTCTGGATGCCTCTACGCTGAAGTCAATCGCCAAGCAGGTCGAAAATCCGGAAGCGTTTACAGCCCGTATCCATGATCTGTATACGCACCGTGAGGTGAAAAGCCGCGAAGAGATACCGCTGAAAGACGGTAGGGTGATCGACCAGTACTCCGCCCCGATCACGGGGGCCGACAGCAAGTACTACGGACGCGTCTGGTATTGCCGCGATATCACCGACAGCAAGAGAGCCGAGGAGCAGATACGAAATTTTGCCTTTTATGATACCTTGACCCAGCTACCCAACCGCCGTCTGCTGAATGACCGTTTGAAGACGGTAATGGCCAGTGGCAGACGCAGCGGCCTGTACAGCGCAGTTGTGTTCATTGATCTGGATAATTTCAAATCGCTCAACGATACACATGGACACGATATCGGCGATCTGTTACTGATCGAAGCGGCACATCGCATCACCGGCAGCGTGCGAGAAATGGATACCGTTGCCCGTTTCGGCGGTGATGAGTTCGTGATGATACTCAAGGAACTGGATACGGACAAGAAACGTTCCATTACACTGGCAAAAAAAATCGCCGAAAAGGTCCGTACCGCTCTGGAAATGCCTTATTTTCTGGTGCGACAACATGATGGAAACGATAAGACTACGGTGGAACATAAGTGCACATCAAGTATCGGCATGGTGGTGTTCCTTAACCATGAAGGCACCGTGGAAGATATCCTCAGGCTGGCCGATAAAGCGATGTACCAAGCCAAAGGAGATGGGCGTAACACAGTCAGTTTTTTCGAATAGGCGGTTCGGCGATCAGCTGTACGCCGGTATTTGTAAAATAACAATAATTATTTGTTGTGCTATGCTGTAACAGTTTAATAAAAAGGTGAATATTATGGGTATTCAAAATATTCGCACGGCGCAATCGCGAGCAAAAGAGGCTAAAGAAGCGGCAGCAGAATTTTATAATGCCGTAGCGCAGCCGGATATGGAACTTGTGATCTTTTTTTGTTCCAGCGAATATGATCTTGATATTGTGGCGGCTGAAATGAGCCGCCTCTTTGCCGGGATCAGAGTCGTAGGCTGCACTACGGCCGGTGAGATAGGACCGGCCGGTTATACCACGCACAGCCTCTCGGGAGCGAGCTTTCCGGCGGGCAGCTTCGCAGCCGTAAGCGGACTGCTGGCTAATTTAAACCAGTTCGATATTTCTGGCGGGCATGACTTTGCGCAAAACCTGTTGCAGCAGCTTGAAAGCAGAGTCCCTGAGGCAAGCCCGGAAAACAGCTTTGCGCTTATGCTGATCGACGGAATGTCTGTACGGGAGGAGCCGGTGGCGCATGCACTGCAGTATGCGTTGGGCAAGATACCGCTATTCGGCGGTTCGGCGGGTGATAATCTGAAATTTGAAAAGACCTATGTCTACAGTGACGGCCGTTTTCATTCCGACAGTGCGGTATTGATCTTGTTCTCGACCACCTTGGCCTTCAAGATATTCAAAACCCAGCACTTTATCTCAACCGATGAACGGCTCGTCGTTACAGAGGCTGACAGTGCCAAGCGCATCGTCAAGGAGATCAACGGGCTGCCTGCGGCTGAAGAGTATGCCCGGTTGTTGGGCGTTGAGGTAGATGCACTCAATCCGATGCATTTTGCGTCTTCGCCCGTCGTGGTAATGATTGACGGCACGGACTATGTACGTTCTATACAGAAAGTCAATCCCGACGGCAGCCTGACTTTTTACTGCGCTATTGAAGAGGGACTGGTGCTTAGGGTAGCCCATGGCGTGGATCTGGTGAATAATCTGGAGCATACTTTTGAGAAGATCCGTGAAGAGATGGGTCTCCCTCAACTCGTGATCGGCTGCGACTGCATACTGCGGAATCTGGAGATCGAACAGAACGGTTTAAAAGATCGTGTCATTGAGATATTCAAGGAGAACAACACCATCGGATTTAACAGCTACGGCGAACAGTTCCACGGTGTCCATGTCAACCAGACCCTCACCGGGATCGCCATCGGTATTTCCGGTGATAGGCCCGCAGAGGTGGATGATGCCTGATCAGGTGCCCGGTGCAGACGAACAGGCCATGCACTCCGAGATCGCACGTCTGAACAAGATGATCCAGGCTTTGATGAATCGTGCCGAACGCAACGCCAGTATTCAGGGATCGGACTTCAATCTGTTCCAGACTGCGATCACGCTTGAAGATCAGGTCCGCCGCCGCACGGCGGAACTCGAAGCTGCAAGAGCGGAAAACGAGAAAATTACCCGTACCTTGCGTGAAAGAGAAGATCATTACCGCTTGCTTATTGAAAATTCCCCCGTGAGCATTCACGAGATAGGGATGGATGGCAGAATAATCTCTATGAACCGTGCAGGTCTTCTCATGCATGACGTTAAAGAAGAAGGCGAGATACAAGGTACTTTATATCTGGACGGCGTCAGCACTGCCGACCGGCAACGGATAAGCGAACTGCTGGACAAGGCATATGCCGGAGAGACAAGCAACTTCGAGTTTAAGACCATCGGGCCCCGCGAGAGAATTGTGAAATCGTGTTTTGTTCCGATCAAAAATAAAAACGGCAGCGTTGAAAACCTGATGGGGATAACGGAAGACATCACTGAACGCAAGCTAACGCAGGAGGAGATAAAATATAAAAATACAATCCTTCAGACGCTGCAGGAGACTTCACCTGATGCTATCTTGGTGGTTAACGAAAACGCACAAATCTCCTTCTACAATCAGCAATTCATTGATCTGTGGCAGCTCCCTCAACAAATGGTTAGCGCCGGGATAGATGCCCCCGTGCTCAAGGCAGTTGTTGAAAAAGTCGCAAATCCAGAACTGTTTTTCGCCCGAGTCCAATATTTGTACTGGCACCGTGACGAAAAGAGTCATGAGGAAATAGAGCTAAAAGATGGAAGGATTCTAGATCGCTTTTCCGCTCCAATCACGGGAGCGAACGGAACGTACTACGGGCGAGTCTGGTATTTTCGCGATATCACCGAACGTAAGAGAGCAGAGCAACAGATTCACAACCTTGCTTTCTATGATGTGCTGACGCAGCTTGCCAATCGCCGTCTGCTAAGCGACCGCCTGAATCAGGCAATGGCTCTCAGCAAACGGAGCGGACATTACGGCGCGCTGATGTTCATGGATCTGGACAACTTCAAACCGCTCAACGACACGCGCGGGCATGACATGGGTGATCTGCTGCTGCTCGAAGCGGCACATCGTCTCAGCCGTTGCGTGCGTGAAACCGACACCGTTGCCCGTTTCGGAGGCGATGAGTTCGTGGTAATGCTCAGCGCATTAGACGACGATAGAAAACGTTCCGTTGCTCAGGCCGGTATCGTCGCCGAAAAGATCCGTGCTGCTCTGGCAGAGCCCTATCTGCTGACGGACAGTCACGTAGTCGCTATGGAGACAAGGGTGGAGCATCATTGCACGGTAAGCATCGGCGTGGTGCTGTTCATCAACCACGAGTCCAGCCCGGAAGAGATCTTTAAACAGGCCGATCAGGCGATGTATCAGGCAAAAAAGGAGGGGCGTAACAGGGTCTGTTTCTTCGATGATCCGCTAAGAAAATAGCATCTGAACAGGTGTAAAGATGATTTGTCAGACGTTCACTTTGATTTAGTGTTTGATCTTACAGCTGCAGCATGAAGTTGCCTAATAAATGTCAAAATTTTTATCGATATTAACAGCACAGGGGATATAATGCATAAAATAGTGTTTTTTATAACTGGTGCAAAAGCAGAAAAGTAAGGAGTCGTCATGCGAATCGTGATTGTCGGCGGCGGTATCGTCGCGGCCTATATGGCCAATGCATTGAAAGAACAGTCTCCCGATCATGAGGTGGTGATCGTCTCCAAAGAGACCTACCCGCCTTATGACCGTATTCACCTCTGCTCATTGGTCAACGGCAGCCAGAGTATCGATGAGATCGCGCTGCCGCTTCCTGAGGATGTGAAACTTGAACTTGATGCCGAGGTTGTGCAGATCGACAGGACGGCCAAGCGCATCTATACCAAATCGTCGGCCTTCTCCTACGATATTCTTGTGATCGCCACCGGCTCGAAGCCGCGTACACTCTTCGGCATCGAAGGGATGACAAACGCGGTGACCTTCAGAAGTGCCAACGACAGTGCCTGCATCGCCGAGCGCATCAAGGACAAAAATGTCGTGATGATGGGTGTGGGTCCTATCGGACTGGAGCTGCTCGATACCCTCAGTACGATCGAAGGACCCAAAAAGATCTATCTCGTATCGCGCGGCAGGCACCTTTACGACAAGGCAATGACGCCGGATTCGGTGGCGATGATGAAGCGCATCTATGAAGAGGCAGATCCGAGAGTCGAGATACTGCTCGAAGAGGAGATCATAGACAAGACGATAGAGGGTAACGAGATCACAAAGATCGTCATGAAGTCCCGTACCATAGAAAACCCCTTTCTCATCTTCGGGGTGGGTATCACCCCAAGCGCTGATTTTGCCAAAGAGGCAGTCACTGTCGACAAAGGGATTCTTGTCGATGAACACATGCGCAGCTGTGATCCATCCATCTATGCTGTCGGCGAAGTGGCGCAGCTGCCAGACGGCTACATTGCCGGGCGGGTGAAAGAGTGTACCCTGGAAGCCGATGCCGCCATTGCTTCGATTCTCGGCAAAGAGAGCGAAGGGTTCAAGGATTTCGTGACCATCGACGGCCTCAAGGTCGGCAGTTTCCTGCTTGCCGATGTCACATCGACCCGTTACGACCCCAAAGATGAAAACAACGAAGAGATCGTCATCGCCTCGAAAAAAGAGGAGCGCGTCGACCACTATATCACCAACGCCAACCGAGTGGTGCGTTTCATCGGCATCAATACCAACATCGATGTGATGGCCCTTAAGCAGATGATGGAGAAAAACGAAGAGGTCGATGCCTCCTATTTTTACACAAACCGTCTTATCAGCGAACGCGGCAGGCTGATCTGCAGCTGTGCCAGCGGGTATGAGAAAGATCTTGTCGATATCATCAAAACAAACTGTGTCGAGAGCTTCGGCGATCTCAAACCTTTCAGCGAGGCCGGCCGTGTCTGCGGCCGCTGCAAGAAAGATGTGGCGCAGCTTATCGCCGATACGCCGGTGGACCCCGAAGAGGCGGCGCGTATCAAGTCCGAGCGCGAGGCGGCTCTCAAGGCGGAAGAGTTGGCGAAGGTACAGCGACGCATTGACAAGTTCAATGCCCTGCATCCGAAAAACATGATCGGCAGCGACAACCTGGAAGAGGCGATCAAGGCCTTTGACATGAACAAAGAGTACAGCCGTTGGGTCTCGATGATCACTGCCAACATGCGGCTGCACCCCGACTACGAGCCGCTGGTCAGCCACGGGGTGGAGCAGCTCAACAAGATCCCGATCATCTGGCTGGAGTTGGCAGACTGCAGCGGCAACTCCGAAGGCTTTATCAAGACCGCCCACCCGAAGGTGGATGATCTCATTTTAAAATACATCTCCCTCGACTACCATGAACTCCTGATGGCGGCTTCGGGCGACCAGTCGGAGACCGTGCTTGACAGCATTATCAAAAACGATGCGGGCAGGTACATACTGATGGTCGAAGGGGCAATTCCGATGGGGCTGGAGGGCAAGTTCCTGCGCATCGGGGCGAAGGGCGAAACGGGCTACGAGCTGCTCAAACGAGTCGCCGAAAATGCCGCGGCGGTGCTCTCCATAGGCTCGTGTGCTTTTGACGGCGGGGTGGTTGCCGCCGCGCCGAACCCTACGGGTGCCGTGGGTGTTGCCGAAGCCCTGGGCAGAGAGGACATCATTAACCTGCCGGGCTGTCCCGTCAACCCGATCAACATCGTCGGCACCCTGCTGCAATACATCATGTTCGACGAACTGCCGAAACTCGATGCGAAAAACCGCCCGGAGTGGGCCTACGGTTTTAGGGTACACGACAACTGCGAACGCCGCGGCCACTACGACCTCGACGAGTTTGTCCTGGAGTGGGGCGATGAAGGGGCGAAAAAAGGGTGGTGCCTCTTCAAGATGGGCTGCAAAGGGCCATATGCCGATCTGAACTGCTCCCTGGTGAAGTTCAACGAAGGGACGAGCTGGCCTGTTCAGGTGGGACACGGCTGTTTCGCCTGCGGGCAGGGCAAGATCGCCTTTGACAAGTATGCCAACCAAAGACCGCTTGCGGACGAGGATATACCCCATGAAAACAAGAGTTAAAACGCACCTTACGGTGGCTTTGAATGCCGCGTCGTATCAGGAACAACCGGGAGAGACTAATGGCGAGTAAAAAAATCGTAATCGATCCGATCACGAGGATCGAGGGACACCTGCGCATCGAAGTCGAAGTCGACGAGAACAACGTGGTCACCGAAGCCTGGGCCTCGGGACAGCTTTTTCGCGGTATCGAGATCATACTCAAAGGGCGCGACCCGCGCGATGCCGGGCTGATCGCACAGCGCATCTGCGGGGTATGTACGAATGTGCATTACCGCGCTTCCATCAGCGCCGTCGAAGATGCCTACGGTATCGCACTGCCGAAAAATGCGGAGATCATCCGCAACCTGGTGACGCTTGCGCTCTTTGTGCAGGACCACATCGTCCACTACTACCATCTGCATTCGCTCGACTATGTGGATGTCGTCAGCGCCCTTGATGCCGACCCTGAGAATGCGGCGGAGATCGCGAAAACCTATCATGACTACCCCTACCGCAACTCGCGTGGCCACCTGAGCGCGGTCAAGGAGAAACTGGGCTCCTTCGTCAAGGCGGGGCGCCTGGGGCTTTTTGCCAACGGCTACTGGGGGCACAGCAGCTATAAGTTCTCTCCCGAAGAGAACCTGGTGCATATGAGCCACTATCTCGAAGCGCTGCGGATCCAGAGGGAGTTGAGCAAGGCGGTGGCGATCTTCGCCGGCAAGACGCCGCACCCCCAAAACCTTGTTGTCGGCGGGGTGACAAGCGTAGCGGACATGCTCAACCCGCAGCGCCTCAATGACTTCATGTTCATACTGAAAGATACCCGGGATTTCATCGAACGGGCCTATATTCCGGACATGAAGATGGCGGTAAAAGCCTACGGCGACGAGATCAAAGCGGGGCACGGGCGCGGCAGCGGGAACTTCCTCGCCGTCGGCGGCTACCGTTTCGGCAAGGCGGAACAGCTTTTCGAGGGGGGTGTCATCACCGCGCATGACTTTGACAAAATTGAGCCCTTCGACGATACCTACATCACCGAAGAGGCCTCACGGGCATGGTATGCCGACGAGGCGCCCACCTCGCCCTATGAGGAGACGACAGAGCCGTTCTACACCGATCTGAATGAAGACGGCACTTTGAAGACCGAGGGCAAATACAGCTGGGTCAAGGCTCCGCGCTACAAGGGCAAGCCGATGGAGGTCGGACCGCTGGCGCGCATGATCGTCGGCTATAGCAAAGAGTCTAAGATCATCAAGCCCTATGTCCAACGCTTCATGGACGCGACGGGACTGGAGCTGATGGACTTTTCGACGACGCTTGGGCGCAATGCGGCGCGGGCGGTAGAGGCACAGATCTGCTGCGACTATATCTTTGATTTCTGCAGCGATCTTATCGAGAACATCAAATATTATGATGAAGAGACCTGGACGAAATACGTTTTTGAAGAACTTCCCCAGGAGGCGAAAGGGCGCGGTATCTTCGAAGTACCGCGCGGAGTGCTCTCGCACTTTGTCCGTGTAGAAGGGGCGAAGATCGCCAATTACCAGGCGGTCGTGCCAACGACGTGGAACGCGTCGCCCAAGGATGCCGATGGGGTACGGGGACCGTACGAAGAGTCGCTTGTCGGCATCAAGCTGGCAGATCTCACTGCACCGCTGGAAGTGCTGCGGGTGGTCCACTCCTTCGATCCGTGTCTGGCCTGTGCCGTGCATGTGATCGATACCAGGGGGCGTGAATTGGGCATCTACAAGGTAGGGAACAGTTGCAGTCTATAACACAAAACGTCAACGGTTTCGAAGTATGAAGATAGCCGTCATCGGTGTCGGCAACATCCTCTTTATGGATGAAGGTGTAGGCATCTATGCGGGCAGGATGCTCGAAGCGAACTACCGCTTTGAGCCTGAAATAGAGATCATTGACGGGGGGACGCTCGGCTTTAGGCTGATGGACTATTTTGAGGCATACGATAAGGTCGTGATTCTTGATACGGTCTCCATAGACGACCTCCCGGGCTCCATTTACAACCTGCCGGCTGATGCACTGATGGGCCTTGGCGATTACAGGCAGACTGTCCATGAAGTCGAAGTTGTGGGGATGCTGGAGGTCTGTTCGATGCTGGATAAAATGGCCGAAGTAAATATAGTGGGGATCATTCCTCAGGATATACAGAGCGTGGAGATCAATCTGACCAATGCGCTGAAAAAGGCACTGCCTAGCCTGATTGAACAGATTATCCGTGCCTTGGCGGATGCCGGCATCACAGTGACGCCGAGATCTTCTCAAAGCAATATCGACGAGATCATAGCCGGTTATAACGATCCCGCAAGACGCTTACTTTGAAGAGGGGACATAGACAAGAACGTCGATAGGCGATCTTCTCAGCAGATAGGAGGCGGTCGATCCGAAGACAAAGGAGTTGAGATCATCAACGCCTTTGGAACCCAGGACAAGCAGGTCCGCTCTGTCTTCTTTTATGTACGTCAACAGATCTTCGTTGATGGATGCCGTGTATTCGATCAGCCCCATCTCCCCCTCACCCACCTCTTTGACAAACTTCGTAAATGTTTTTGCCGCGTCTCTCGTATTTATTGCCCGCAGCTCTTCGGCTACCTCGTCACTGATATTGTAGGTTTTGGCCTGCAGCTTGCTGATGGTCTGAAAAGCAAAAAGATATTTTTTGTGCGGGCCGGCGAGCAGTGTATTGGCAAAGAGAATACTCTCTTTTGAGTAATCGGAGAGGTTGGTCGGTGCGATCATGTTCTGATAGGCGGTTTTGACCGCATTTTTGACGATGAGCACAGGAATATGGGTGCCTTGAATAAGTTTCAGCGTCGTGGAGCCGAAATAGTTGCTGTCAATATCGTCTTTGCCGTGAGATCCTACCACAATGAGGTCGGCCTGCGTCTTTTGCGCATTGCGTTTGATGACGCCGGCCGCCGATCCTGACTCGACAAAAAGAAGATACTCGACGCACGTTTGGGAATTGAGCCGGTCGATCTCTTCGGTGAGCTGCTGCCTGATCGCATCGAGATCGGCCGAGGCGGTATAGGGAGACTCAAAAAAAAGGGGTTCGACGACATGCACGACGATCAGCTGTGCACGCTTCTCCTTTGCAAGGAAAATGGCACGTTTGAGCGCCTCTTCGGCCATAGCCGATCTGTCGGTAGCGATCAGTATCTGTTGAACTTCTTCCATCGTCTTTCTCCTGTCTGTTTATTATCGGTACTGCATCATCGTGTACGATTATCTTCTATAACAGATTAGGAGTCATAGTAGCAAAAAACAGATTAATACTGTTTTCCATTAAGGAAGTTTCCAAGGTATGATCTTTTTGAAATTGCTTTCAAAACGAAAAAAAGATGGGCAGAGTGCGGTTTGTAGACAAGAGCGAGCCTTGAGGCGACTCGCTGCTGCAGATACAGTCTGCTTTTCGGCTCAGCTTTTGAGAAGGGGGAGCCTGCTTAAGAGATCTTCACAATATTCCCATTGATCGAGCGTCTCTTTCCACTCGGCCGGGATCGCCTGGACCCCCTTGAAGGCACCGAGCACCATGCCGATGGCGATACCGCGCGAGGCATTGTCGCCGCCGACCATCGCATTGGCCTGAAGCGCTTTTTTAAGACCATCTTCCTGCTCGCCGTATTTCAAGATGAAATAGACCGCACCCGGCAGCGTTCCCTCCGTCGGGCTCGCCTTTCCGACCTTGATGGGCTCCGAACGGCCGATGTCCCAGAGCCTTGCCATGCTAGTGAGCGCCAGATCATCGCAGAACAACTCTTTGGAGAGCGGCGATTCCGGGTCCGTCGCTTCCTTTACTTTGGCAATGGCCTGGGCCACTTTGGCTTCAAAGAAACCGCCCATCTCTACGGCTGCGGTCTCGATGGCGTCGCGCGGCGATGCACCGTGGATGACACGGTGGGTGACGCGGGCAAAAAACTCGCCGCCGCCGAGCGCATGGAGATCTCTATGCGTGAACATCGTTTTTCTGGCAACGTCGACGAGCTCCTCTTCTGTCTCGTAATAGGCATGCGCCGCGACATGGCGTATCGCCATGGCATTTGAGATGCCGCCGAGATGCTCGATCGGCACCCCTTTTTTGACCTGGGCATAGGTCTCTTTCGTCATGGTACAGATCCATGAACCCCAGTTGTTTTCAAAACGGTTCATCCAGTGCGGTATCAGGGCTGCGACGCTGAAGGCTCTCGGCGGTTCGGAGATTGCGGCCAGATGCTCCAGCACCAGAATATTGTAATCGCCGTAGTCCGTCGTGCCGCCGGCTTTTTTACCCGGATGATAATTGCGCTGACCCCATCCGATGCCGTGGGTCTCGCCGCCCATCATCTCGCCCGGCGACATGAACCTTTCAACCGGCTTCTGCCCATAGGCCTCATAGATCTTTTGGGCATCATACTCATAGTGGCTTCCGAGGCAGAGGGCATCGGCGACAACGGCCCCAAAAAAGGCACCCCTGATAGCGTCTTCTTTTGTGATCTGTTCCATATGTTTTCCTACTTTTTGCATGATTGTACTCCGGCACCATTTAATCAAATCAACAGATTTCAGACGCCGTTTTGAGCTTAGGCGTATTTAAGTGTAAAGGAGGTGTGAGGGCTTTGGCAAAGCAGTATTTGAGATTCTTTTATCGAGGGGGTGCATTGCAGCGGCGCCGATCTGAACGGCAAGAGTCTCTTAGCCGTCAAATGGCCCGGGACCGCTTGCGGTGCTATTTATGGGCGATAGGCTTATCGGTGAAAAGATAGTCTTTGAGCTCTTTGTCAAAACTCGGGTCCTGACGCCGGATCCATTCGAGTAGCATTGAGGCGTGCTCTTTCTCTTCATCGCGGTTATGGGCAAGTATCGCTTTGAGCTCTTCATCTTTGGCGGCATCGACACGCTGGTTGTACCAGTCCACAGCCTCCAGCTCCTCCATCAGAGAGACGATCGCCCGGTGCATATCTTTGGTCTTGTCCGAGAGCTTTTCGATCGGTTCGTGGAATCCTTCATTAGCCATCTTGTTCTCCTTGGTCGTTGTGCAGGGTATTCTTCAGAGAGAAGCGATTTACTGCTTACGCGCAGAAGCTTCAATACGAAGATCTACTATTGTATCGAATGCTCAGGCAATACGCCTAGGGCGTTGTAAAATTACTGTTTTTATAAAAGGTTGATCTGTTTTGACTTGCCGGTATGACAGGAAAGATCGCCGGGGAGGCGATCAAAAGAGAGATGTCATCGGCATCAGAAAAGCGAAGAGCAGGGGGTTTGAAACGTTTAGGGATCAGAGGTGTTTATGAAACACCTACATCAGCCCACGCATCATCAGGTGCCAGTACATCGGCTTGAGCATATAGAGGTCGAACGCCCACCAGATCCAGCGCTGTTCTCCGACAGCCAGCGGGAACGAGGGTGCGGCGCCCTTATAGTCAAATTCGGCAAGAATGATCTTGCCGTACTGCGTTTTGAGCGGGCAGACCGTATAGCCGTCAAACTTCTTTTTGAGCGCTTTATGTTCCATCTCTGCGATCAGGTTGCCGACCATGACCGGGGCGTGGTGGCGTGCCGAACCGCCCGTCTTGCCTTTGGGAACACCCAGGACATCACCGATGCCGAAGACGTTACTGTAACGGCGGTGCTGCAGGGTCTCTTTATCGACCTCGAGCCACCCTTCGCCCGAACCTTTCTGCCAGCCGAGAGGCGAGTTGACGACCGCGTCAGGCGCACTCATCGGCGGCACGATGTGGATGAAGTCATATTCGAGTTCGACCATCTCTTTCTTATTGATCATGTCGTACTCTTCCAGGTCCTCGTCGTATTCGCCCTGAACCTGGTAGTTGTGTTCAAAAGTCGCGATTTTGTTGGCCGTATCGATGGCGACCAGGTTATGCTTGAACTTGTTGGTGATATTGCCGTAGTGCGGCTGAACCTCTTCGACCAATGTCTTGTTGACCTCCGGTACGCCGAACAGATTGCCGCCGTTTGTTGCAAAGGTAAAATCGGCGCTCAGGCCGTCGCGTTTGAGGTAGTCATCGCTCAGGTAGAGGATCTTCTGCGGCGCGCCGCCGCACTTGATCGCGGTAGCCGGCTGGGTACAGAAGACGCGCGGGTTCTTGCCCTCTTTGGCAGCCGCATGCACGTCTTTGAACCACTGGTGAGTGATGCTTCCGCCGTCTGCCGTCCCTTTTTCGGGATCGTTCAGGTAGACACTGGAGACGCCGTTTTTGCCGATATCGTCGATACTCAACCCTTTGATCCACTCATAGTGGTACTGCAGGCCGGTCGCAACGACCAGGTAGTCGTAGCCGATCGTCTCCCCGCCGCGCGTGACCACCCGGTTGTTGTCGGGGTCGAAGGTCGCGACCGCGTCTTTGATCCATGTTACTCCGTCGGGAATAAGGTCTGCATTGTTCTTGGCGATATCGTCAAAGGTGTACTCACCGGCCGCCATAAAGACCTGGCCCGGCTGGTAGAGGTGGACCTCGTTGGGCGCGATGATCGTGATGTCCGGATCGGAGAGGCCGCGGTTCAGCCGTGCCGCCGCCATGACGGCCCCGGCGCCGCCGCCGACGATGACGATCTTGCCTTTGGCACTGGAGGCCTTCGCCTCGGTAATGGAGCCTGAGGTTCCCTGCGCGATGACCGTCGCAGCGATCGGGGAGATTCCCATCAGCTTCAGGGCGTCACGGCGTGACATCTTTGGCGTCTCCTGCTCCAACAGGTTTTGAAATGATTTTTCGAGTTTCAACTGCTCTCCTTCTTAATACTGGTAACGAACGTACAGGCGTAGATCCTGTGCCGAATCGAGGTTTTTGTCTGCCGGGTCATCCCAGTAGCAGGTCGTGTTGGCGCGGTAGCTGTAATCGATATAGGTGTATCGCAGCTGCGCACTCAGGTTTTTGCCTTCGATCGGGATGTTCCAGTACCCCTCATAGGCACTGCCGCGTGTCGCGATCTTGGAACCGATTATCGTGTCTTCGGCCCAGGTCATCGGTGTCCAGTACTTACTTCCCCAGTTGTACTCCAGACCGAAGCGGCCGCCGTTGGTCATCATGTCGGGAAAGAGGAAGCCCGCCCAGAAGCTGTAGCCGGTCTCTCTCTTCGTCGAGCCGAGCATCTCGTAGCCGCTGTCCGGGTCCGTCATCGTCGCCGCGACGCTGGCGAAAAGTGTCGATGAATCGAGGAAGTCGATATCCTCGTTTAGACCGTCAAGCTGGTAGGAGAGGGCTCCCATGTGGGTCGTTCCCGCCCCCGCTTTTTTGATAGGTGTAGCGCCTTGGATGTTGGTCCCTTTCGAATTCAGGATCATCGCGTATTGTGCCATCAGGTTGCTCTGGCCGTTATTGTAGATGGAGATCGGAAGGACCAGGAAGTCGACCGCAGCGTCATCCGTTGCAACGTTCTCGGGATCGATGTAGGGTGTTGTCGAACCGGCTGCTACCGGGTCATGGGCTCGGCCGTATACGACCTTGAGGAACGAGCCCGGTAAAAGAGTCTTCGAAAAATCAAACATCACCATCGCCGCATCGGCCTCCATATTGGTGATGTGCGCCAGCGGCGAGTTCGGTTTGGCATCGCCGTCGCGATGATTGGCCAGGAAGCCCATCGAGGCAGGGCGGCGGCCGACGCTTGCCGTCATCGGCACGGCCCAGTCGTTGCCGAACTTGTAGACAAAGTTGCCTTCTCTGAAGCGGACCGTCCAGTCGTGCGGACGGGAGCTGCCTCGCCACGATTTGTCTGAAACTTCATTCGTATTTTCCGCACCCCAGTAGCCGTAGACGGCCAGCTGTCCGTGGAAGGTCAGACCCTCAAACGGTGAGGCAGCCATACCGAGCCAGAGGCGGCTGGTCAGGAGTGCCGAGTTTGAATATGTCTTTCCGGCATTGGCAGTGTCATCTGCCCCGGAAGCTGTTTTGGCATCATCGCGATATTTATAGTTGAGGTTGTCATACGCCGCGCGGTAATCGATGTCCCACTTGATGTTGTCATTGGCGCTCTGCTGATTGACTTTTGAGATCTGCTTGTTCTGGTAGCTGTCTACCTTTTCCATCTTCTCAATTTTTGCATTGAGAGCATCGATCTGTGCCTGAAGATCACTCTCTGACGCGCAGACTGAGGTAGAAAACAGTGCCAGACTTGCAAGCAGTGACAGGTTTTTTATCATTTGTAATTCCTTAGATGTCGGTTTCTGATATAGCTGTTGATCAGCGCTGTGTGTACAGCTGTATTGAAAATTATTGATTTTGAAGTATGGTTACAGGGTGAGAGCTCACCCTTTGAATTAGCAAGAAGGGATATTCCCGCTGTCGCTTGCGAAGTCATAAACGAAATCATAAAGATCGTCTTTGAATTTGTTTTCGAATTTTTTGCTTTCAAAAAAGGCTTTGCCTGCCGGACATTCCGCTTCCATAGTCTCTGCCAGCTTGCCTTCGTTTTTAGCGGTTTCCCACTCCATCTGCGTATGGGAAGAGGCAAAAACAGCCCCTGTTTTACCGCACACTTCTTTGAGCTTTTTCTGATAGATCTTTTGACCTTTGGCCGCATCGGCATAAACATTTGTACTTAAAACACTCAACCCGACGAGGGCTGCCATGGTGACTTTTGTAAATGATTTCATTGATCATCCTTTGTAAATATTTGAAAAAGTCTAACCGAGGTAAAATTAATAATAACTTTAAGTAAATATTATAATAAATTATTGTTATATTATTATTTTTTTCGTCAAAATTAATAAATATTATTTCTCTTCTGATCTGCTGTATAAATAAAAATAAATATAAAAAAGAGGAACATTACATCAGCTTGAATGGTTGGAACCCATAAAATCTGGGATTTTATGAGACTGATCAGTCATAGCGTTAAAAACAGGCTGCATGAAATTAACATAACATTTTACGGACAGTTGAAAAATAAAACCTGTTCGGCAGACTGTTCGTAATTTGAATAAAAATAAAAAACAATATATATAAATGTAGCGTTTGGTTACACCGGGGAGATTGAAAGGGGTATGAAAGATGGCCGAAAACCGCTTTCTACGAACGGATCTCCCGGGCAATCAGTCTGCCCACAAGTTTTCTGACTGTCGGCACGACAACAAAGATCGTCGGGAAGGCGACGGCGAAGGCCTTCCAGAAGGCGCCGAGCCATTTGAGAACGAAGCCGTCGATGAGACCGAGGTTGATAAAGGTGATGACGAAGGACATGAAAAAAGACATGAACATCGACATCAAAAATGCGAAGAGCAGGGGTTCGAAACGTTTGGGGATCACGGCTTTCCTTTTAAGGGGAGGGTGGGCGTCTCCGCAGCAGCTGCGGAGACGAAAATAAGAGCCGGGGCTTAGAGCGCCTTGCTCATAATGCGGTTCATGCGGGCGATGAACTCGGCGGTGTCGTCGAGCTCCATGCCGTCAAAGAGTTTGGCCTGGTCGAAGAGGACGTGCGCCGCATCGTTGATGAGGTTCTGGTCGCCGGAATCTTTCAGTTTGGCAAGCAGCTCGTGGTTCGGGTTGATCTGCAGGATCGGTTTGATCGGCGGCATCTCGCTGCCCTGACCCATCTGCGCCATCATCTGCGCCATCATGTAGCTCGGGTCCTCTTTGTCGATCTTGAGCGCTACCGGAGAATCGGTCAGCGCCGTAGTCACTTCGATCTCTTTGACATTGTCGCCGAGGCTTGTCTTGAACTCGGCGATGAGCCCTTCGAACGCTTTGGCCAGCTCTTCCTCTTTTTTCTTCTCTTCTTCACTCTCTTCGAACTTGGCGTCGGCCGCGTTGACGAATTTGTACTCTTTGTAATCCTGGACCATCGGGAAGACGATGGTGTCGATCTCTTCGTTCATGACGAGAACGTCGATGCCCTTGGCTTTGAAACGCTCAAGTGTCGGCGAGTTTTTGAGCATGTTGAGCGACATCTTGCCGGTGATGTAGTAGATCTCTTTCTTCTCTGCATCGACGTTTTTGACGAACTCTTCGATCGTTGTCTTCTCCGAGCTGTTCATGGTGTTGAACTGCATCAGTTCCAGGATCTTCTCGCGGTTGCCGAAGTCGGAGTAGAGCCCCTCTTTAAGGACGTTGCCGAACTGCTTGTAGAAGTCGTCGTATTTAGCGGCGTCTTTTTTCATCATCTTGGCGAATTCGGAGAGCACCTTCTTGACCGAAGCGTTCTTGATCTTGCTCATGACCGGGTTCGACTGCAATATCTCGCGGCTGACGTTGAGCGGCAGGTCTTTGGAGTCGATCACACCGCGAAGAAAGCGGAGGTAGGTCGGCATAAGCTCTTTTTCGTCGTCGGTGATGAAGACGCGGTTGATGTAGAGTTTGATACCCGGCTGGTAGTCCACGCGGTACATGTCCATCGGTGCTTTCGACGGCACGTAGAAGAGTGTCGTGTACTCGAGGGCGCCTTCGGCTCTGTTGTGCATCCACGTCAGCGGTTCGGCAGAGTCGTGGGCGATGCTTGAGTAGAAGTCTTTGTAGTCGTCGTCGCCCAGTTCAGACTTGCTGATCGTCCAGAGCGCTGACGCCTTGTTGACCTGCTCATTGACGATCTCGGTCGATGAGGGCTTGGTCTCTTTGCCTTCGTCGTCTCTCTCTGAGGGAATGAAGTTCTCTTTGTCCATAAAGATAGGGAAAGGAATATGGTTGGAGTACTTCTCGATGATGCTCTGGATGCGGTGCTGCTCCAGGAACTCGTCTTCGTCCGCTTTCAGGTGCATGACGATCGTCGTACCGTAGCTCTCTTTTTCGGCCGGCTCGATCTCATACTCGCCGTCACCGGCAGAGGTCCATTTGTAGGCCTTCTCTTCGCCCGCTTTTTTGGAGGTCACTTCCACCTTGTCGGCGACCATGAACGCCGCGTAGAAACCGACACCGAACTGTCCGATGAGCTGCGAATCTTTTTTCTGGTCGCCCGAGAGGTTGTCCAGGAAGGCTTTCGTACCCGACTTCGCGATCGTACCGAGGTTGGCGACAAGGTCTTCGTCGTTCATACCGATACCGCTGTCCGTGACGGTCAGTGTCTTTTTCTTTTTGTCGAGCTTGATGTCGATGCGCGGCTTAAAGTCGATGCCTTTGTAATTCTCATCGGTGAGTACCAGCATGTTGAGTTTGTCCATGGCGTCTGAAGCGTTCGAAACAAGCTCGCGCAGGAAGATCTCCTTGTTGGAGTAGAGCGAGTGGATCATAAGTTGTAAGAGTTGATTGACTTCCGTCTGGAATTGATGTTTTGCCATTTTTGTTCTCCATAGATATAGGGCACCTCTATAGACCCCAGTCCGCCTCAGCGATAGAGAGAAGTTCACAATCAAGGCGCTCCTTTGAAGCCCTAGCCATAGCTAAGGCGAAAAGGGGCAACGCGGAGTGTGGATTTCTCTCTACCGCCCGAAGGGAGGGATAAAGAGAGCGATCTTGCACAGAATTTTCTTTTATCATAGCTTCGGCTATGACGCAAGAAAAGTTCTGCACAATCTCATCTCTCTTTTTCCCCTCTGAGGTTGGCTAGGGTTTATAGAGGTGCCCTTAAATTAGTTTAGGTCGCGATTTTAACAAATTAAAAACAATAATGCAAGAGATGTCATCTTTCTTTAGTGTTAATGACTAAAGTTGTTTGATTTTTTTTGTCATTGTTTAGGGGCGTGGGGTTATGAGTTGATGGTATAGGGTGGATTTTGTCGGTGTCAGGCGGGTTTATGTTTTTTGAATAAGGGTACACTATACATGACAACGGTTTACTTGAGGAATAAGTTTCCCACAAGAGTAACTAATTACTCTTCGAGTACTTGTTATGTGTTTTATTGACGCATAAAGTTAATTTGCACTATTGTCTACACATGAAAATGTAACAGAAGCTTTAGGATAAGCACCAATAATTTGCCTATGTTCTTCTGTATCTATGATTTTTACTGTTTTATTAAGACTTATGCAAAACCTTTCAGCTTCTTCTAGAGCTTCCTTTAATAGAGGCTCATTCCCTGTTGGAAAGGCTCCTTCTTCTCTAGAAACTATATATATATTTTTCCCAGCAACTATAGGCCCGATAGTTTTAGTAGCACAGCCAGCTATTGATAGAGATAAAGTTGCAATTATTAAAAAGTTTTTTAACATGAGTTTTAATCCTTTTTCGTATCGGTGGTATGCAGCGATTTGTTATGAATCCTCTGCCTCAGCTAGTACGAGTGATATATTCTGCGTATCTTCTTCCCCGAAGTCTACAATCCACGCTTTTTTCGGATTGGACATCTCCCTCGGGTCGAGTAGATCTGACCACTCCAATCCAATTGCTGCATGATGCCATATTATAGATCGAATGAATCGAAGATGTTTTTCAATACCTGCACTTGCACTTTCGTATTTCTTTCTTTCGGCGTTAACGAGGTCTGTAAAATTTTTGCCCAAAGGATTTTTAGCATGTAGAAAACCGCCGCACTGTTTATAGATTTCTATTAATCGACCATGTGTGATGGATATATTTTTTCTATTTATATGTAGTGCTCCAGGTCCTGTATTGGTGATTTGTTTGATGGGTATGGGTAAGAAATAAATGCTGATTTCCGCAAGTCTTTTGAGTATTTCAGCTGCTTCCCAGTCTTTAGTATGATCTCCGTGATCTCGTTTGTTTTCAGTTTTCTGAATTTCTCTAAGCTTTTTATAGCGTTGCTCGTCACGAAGTACAGCAGAGAATGTAATGATTTCAATCATTCGACGTATCTGAAGAAAGCAAAACTCAGCGTCCAATGAGCTAAGTCCTGTTACTGGAGTTTTTGATCGCACTATACGCTCAGTATTTACCAGCCTAATTTTAAGCTCAATCATGTGAGTACGATAAATATCGTGGGGCAGAATACTAGGTTTCATATTTTCAACTCATAACGTTTAAAATGAGCAATCAAAAAGCCGCTTACGGGTTTATGATTGGTCTCCAATGGATTGTTAAGTATTTTTTTCATTTTAATTCTCATAATAAACTGCTTTCACAAGGGCCGTGCTTGGCTCATTTTGTTTTTTCAATAATTAATTGTACTTTGGAATCTAGAAATTTCAATTTTTCTCTTAAGTCGTAGTTTTCTGATTCCAACTTGTCTATTCTTTCCATTAACTTGCGAAAAGTTTTATCTGTAGCAGGAAATCTATTTATTTCATGCCAAATTCCAATTCCTAATGCAGTTAAGGCAGCCCAAGGTAACCAATCCATCTATGCTCTCCTATTTTTGTTTAACGGTCTGAGGGTTAGCCGCTTGTTATTCTATTTTTCCTTCCTCGGCTTTAATGACTATAAATAGTCCAGTAACTGCAAATAGAACGCATCCATAAACAGTAATCTTTTCGCCCTGATAACGCTTCGGAGTATGTGGCTTAACGGAATTGCAAAAATCCGAAATTACCTTATCTAACCCTTTTGGTTCTAAGCTGTGACTTAGCCTGTTTCGTAAAGCATTCAACTTCTTTAAAGCGCTCCAAACCCATACATCGTGATGTTCATTGCTTGCAAGCGATGAAGCTAGTTCAACTTTGTTTGCGAATCCCCAATGATTATCCGTCAAACGAAGGTGTTTAGGATGGCTAACTTTGCAAGAAACATAATAACGGGTCAAAATAACGGGTCAGGCGTTGAAAATCTATTTCGAAAAAAAATGTATTTTCAACGCCTGACCCGTTATTTGATGGTATCTCTCAACGTATCTCATAGACTGCTTGAGTTCCACGTGCGTACTCATGGATATAGTTACCTCTAATCTCATATTTAGCCTGTGTTCCTCTTGCATATTCATGAATCAGATTGCCTCGGATTTCGTAGATTGCTTGTGTACCACGAGCATACTCATGAATTAAATTACCACGAATCTCATATTTGGCTTGAGAGCCACGACCATATTCATAAATTCGTTTTCCACTATATTGATTACTCATAATATTTCTCCTTATACATAACGTTTGTCGTGAGCCAATGCGAAACCGCTTACGGGTTCGTATTGGCTCCTCGTAATTGTTAGAAACCTTACTCTAGTTAAGTTCATTCTTTAGCCATTCTACAACTACTTTACAATTTTCTTCATCAAATTTATCAGAATCAATTTCTTCTATAATCCAATCTATTAACATTTGAGAAGCTATTGTTAGTCTTTCAACATGACATTTGTCTTTTACTATGTGTTGCAATGTTACACTGTCAAAACCTGATTTTTCTGAGAAAGTTTGTCTTATTTCTTCTGATGGAATATCAAATGGTTTATATGAAGAAATTCTTTCTTTAATGAAATCAAGGTTTTTTAAATACATTCCTTCTCTACTTGGTTCTATTGTTAAGTTTATGAGCATTTGACCTGATTTTGTATCACCTGCTAAAGAAATTATATGTGTGAGTTTGTTTCTATAATTTCTCCAAATATTTTTTATTTGGTCTTTATTATCTTTATCAATTCCAAAATCAATTGGGCATGACTCGATCATTAAGACAAATGCATCAAGTTCATTTATTTGCCCAAGTCTAGGTTTGAAAAAGTATTTTTTGAATTTTTTCCATTCTATATCAGGATTGATTTTTATCATTTCTTTTAGCTGATCATATTCCGTGATATCTTCTTTAGTTACAAGCGCAGTATTTCCTTTTTTAAGGATTATAAAAATTTTAGAAATAAAACTCAATAAAGAGAATAAAGATATAGCTGCTGCAACTGAGCCTTGGCCTAAATTGTATTTTTTTATATCAGAAGAATGTTCTGACATTAAGTAAAGAAATGAATGATTATCTTTGACTATGAGTGCTGCGTTATGAAGACTTTTTATTATATACTGATTATTTGTCATGAGTTTCTTTAAAGATTCTATTTGTTTTCTAACGTTTGAAATGAGCAATCAAAAAGCCGCCCGCGGTTTTTTGATTGGTCTCCTCTGCTTTGTTGTGCTTTAGGCTACATCGTTGGGTGATTTCGGCAGGTACAATTTATAGTAAATTCATCATGCTTGATACTATTGATAGCATCCAAAGATATTCCAAATGTTCCATCTCCACATGCTAAATACAAAACATTAGCTAATACATGTTTTTCGCCATCATCCAGACAGCTTACTTTGACTTTTGAACCAAGCTTCCGAAGCTGTTTATCAATTTCTATTATGTGTTCTGGCAAAACCATCATACTTTCAGTGTATTCTGTCACGAAATTCCCTTTTTGTTAGTGTTATTAATTTTTTCCTTTTGAAGTACAACGTTTAAAATGAGCCAATAAATTGCCCGCAGGGTAATTTATTGGCTCCTCTGATTTGTTATACATGTTGCTAAAAAGCATCTTCACTCAAAAAAGTCATTATCAAGTTCTTTTACCTCATAAATAGTTTTTGTTTGAACTCCAACTTTATATTGATACATTAAATCTACTAGCTTAGCCCCATCAATTAAAATTATTGAATGGTGTGCTTCTCTTGCTTTTTTAACTGCAGCATCATCAAAAGTTGATGTTGTAATAAAAACACCTTTACTGGTGTCTCCACTCATTGCGCCAATGAAATTTCTTATATCCTTTTCACGAACCTTATTTTCATTGTAGCGTTTTGCTTGAGTATAAATTTTTTCAAGTCCTAGTTTATCTTCATTTATAATTCCGTCAATCCCACCATCACCCGATTTAGAAGTTTCAATAAAATCTCCATACCCCATACTTTTCAAAAGGATGAGAATTACTTTTTCAAAATAGTAAGGATCAATTTCTTTCAGTTTTTCTAATAGCTCACTTTTAACTTCGGTCTCAATTGTTGAAAAACCTGAATCGATTAAATCTTGAGGAGAAGCATTTTCAACACTAACAGGATCATGTTCAGTTTCAGTTTCATTTTCTTTTTTACTTTGAACAGATTCTCTATGATTTTTAAAATCCTGGTCATTTTGAAGGTCTTGCAATGATAAGCTTCCTGTATTTAGAACTTGTTTCCCTTTATCTGTGATTTGCACCGTTCCTCTTTTTGGGTAAGAAACAAATTTTGCCATTTTAAGATAAGACTTGCCCCAAAGTATTCTATCAATCAAGACATTGGCTCCAGTGCTTGTCTTTTGAGAAAGTAGTTCCTGAGGTAAATCAGAATAATAATTATTAAGAACTTGATTTGCCAAGTCCCTGCTACTTATAGACTCTACCGTATTTAGAATTTCTAATATTGGGATAAATGTTTCATGATATTTTGGTAGTTCCATATATTATCCTTTATTATGTATAACGTTTAAAATGAGCAATCAAAAAGCCGCCTGTGGGTTTTTGATTGGTCTCCTTTGGGTTGTTAGCACCGTCACCCGAGCAAGCCCAGGACCAATCTATAAATCACTGCTTTTTGTTGAGCTGTGATTTAAGAGGCATCGTTTTGAAGTAGTCGACTAAATTCATTAAATATTAGACGAAAGTTCTCAAATTCATTTGAATTGAAATTTTCACATTCATCAGCAAAATTATTTTTATTACCTTTTATCTCAAAAACATCTGTACCTAGGATTGGTTCATCTTTAAGATTATTTGCATCCAGAATATCATCAGAAAAAAAGTGTTCAATAACTAAATATCTTTGTGTTAAAGAACCTTCAGTTACAAAAACTGTACGATTTTGAGGGACGGGTAAAACCATGCCATAAATTTCTTTTGCTAGATGTTTTCGTGATGGGTTGGAAATGTTGTGCGGTTCAAATATTTGGCTGTTTAATCCCTTAAAACGTTCATTTCCTTCTCTATCATTATCGAATAAACCAATTATCTTCTGATTAGTTATTGTAGAAATATATTCTAGTGACCTTCGCACGGTATCAGCGCTCCCTGAGCGGCTATTTTCATCAATTTGGATACCTGACGAAATTATTTTATATGGCATCACTTGTTCTCCATATAGTTGTCTCCATGCGACATTTAAAATTTTTTGATCTGTTTTTCCTTCGGTTAAAATCAATGGGCAGTGACTTGTTTCAAGCTCGCTTAAAACACTCGCTAAGCCCGCTCTGACTTGAGGAAAATCATCAATCAATAGAGGTGTTAGATTACCCAGTTGCTTTACACTTGAGTTCAAATAATATAATTGACCTTGGTCTGCTTTACTAATTAATCTATCGTTATGTGTTATGACCATTATCTGACTATCATCATGACGTTTTAATTCGTCAATTAGATGTGATTGTAAATCCGAATGGATATGAGAATCGGGTTCATCAATGAGTACTAGGCATATACCATCAGTATGGTTTTCAATATATTCAATGGTTGAAAAAATTTCAGCAACCTGTAAAAAGCCACTACCCATCATTGATATCTCTAGTTCTCTATGATGGTCGCACTGAGCAGTAATTTTTACATACTCATCATCATTTCTATTTTTATTTTTGAAGCGGATAGTGTATCTGTTTTGCAATACTCGTTGTAACCTGTTTTCAAGGCTCATAAATCTTTGCAAGACAGATGCCTGTGAATCTTCAGTTCTTAAAATTTTGTTTCTTAATACATCATGGGACTTTCCAATACTTATTTTTTTCTCTACTTGTGCATTATTAAAGAAAGGCTCGTTCTTGAAAATTGTAGATATCGGTCGAGTTTGGTAAATGAAAATCGCATTCTTCAAAGAACAAGATTTTTCTGCGATGTATTCAGCGAATCGTTCAAATTCACTAAAATTATCATTATTAAATATCCTAAAATAGGAATTTCTTATGCCTGGCTTTTCGAAGCGTATTTTTAGACAGAATGATTGGTCTTCTTCTTTAAGTGTTAGTGCGATTGACGCATTGCCTTGTGCAGGATTAAAAAATATATCATCGTCATTCACAAGTCGTATTTCAGTTAGCTCAGAAAAGGGAAGGTAGTGATTTGTCGCAGCTTTATAAAATTTGTTTTTATTACGTTCCTGAATTAACTTATTGTATGCAAATTTCCAAAGAATTAATGCTTCAAAAATTGTACTTTTCCCAATGTTGTTTTCACCAACAATAATATTAAATGAATCGTTACAATTTATTTCAATTGATTCGAATGCTTTGAAGTTTTCCAATCGAATTTTTTCAATATACACAGTTATATCCTTCTGGAATCAATGTTTTAGCCTAACTATTTAATATCCAACATACTATAGGTATTAGCCTGAAATCATCCCAATATCTAACATAAAAAATGTATTGCTATTTTTAAATATAGGACGTATTGAAATGTTTTTACTGTTTTATAGATGAATTATCAATCGTAATAGCTAAAACGTATGTACGGCTATTGGATTCTAGGCCGATAGCATGACAAAATGTAGGGCTATTTGTGGATTAACCCAATAGCCTTACATTATGTCCGACCATTTTTGCGGTTCTTTTTCAAAAGCGTACGGTGTCAATACTTTATGTTGCAGAGGTAGAGCCCCTGGTGCGGGGCGGGTTTGAGTTTGAACTGTTTCTCTTTGCGAAGCTGGGTTTTGAGATCTTCGGCGGTATATCGGCCGGCGCTGATCTCGAGGAGAAAGCCGACCATCAGGCGGATCTGCGAGCGCAGAAAACCGTTGGCCTCGAAGTAGAGGACGGTGCAGCCTTTGTGGCTGTAGACGCGGGTCTTGTAGACCTCGCGCACGAAGCTGGTGGTGTCGCTGCCGTTTTTTTTGAAGTACTCGAAGTCGTGCACCCCCTCGAAGAGGCTGATCGCCTCTCTGATCTTCTCCTCGTCGAGCGTCTTGACATAGGTGACGAGGTCGGCGAAGAAGGGGCTGGGCTTCGCTGTGGAGATGAGGTAGCGGTAGGCGCGTTTTTTGGCAGAGTACCTCGCGTGGAAAGCGTCGTCGGCCTGTTCGATGCGGCGTATGGCGATGCTTTTGGGCAGGCAGCGTTCGAGGCTCCCTCTGAGCTTCTCAAGATCGCTCCAGTAGGGCGGCAGGTCGAAATGGAGTACCTGACGCGTAGCATGGACGCCCCGGTCCGTGCGTCCCGAAGCGATCACCTTGCCTTCGATCTGCAGCGCAGCGAGGGCCCGCTCAACTGCCCCGTTGACGGTCTGCCCGGTCTCGGTCTGCACCTGCGAACCGAAAAAATCGGCGCCGTTGTAGGCGATGGTCAGTTTGACACGCATCTAGAACCTGTGGACGATCTTGCGCCGGTAGTAGGGGTAGGTCGCACCGAGCCAGAGACCGATGACGACCGGGATGGTGTAGTAGCCGAGGGCGTTGACAAGGCCGATGCTCATACCGTAATAGATGATGACCGATGCGAACAGAAAGAGGTAGACATAGCCCTTTTGCTGGCGCACATGGGCGATGCCGATGGCCATGATCATAAAAATACTCAGGATCGGAAAGAGTGCCAGCAGGACATCGCTGATGAGTTTTTTGGTATGGATCACCTGCAGGTCGGGTTCGTTGTGGAACCAGTAGTCATAGGCGGAGAGGTACTTTCTCTGGTCTGTTGTCATGAGGTTGTTGATAAAGAGCGTCTCGAATTTCATCTGCGTCAGGGCGTCGGCCGTGTAGCTGTAGCCGATGCCGGCATCAAGTTTAAGACGGAGCAGACCTTTGTTATTGGTGATCTCGGCACTTTTGGCACTGACGATGATCTCTTCGTTTTTCTCTTTGTGAAACAGGACCACATCGCCGAAGCTCTGGTCTTTCCTGTCTTCGCCGATGTAGAGCAGCCATGAACCGAAATTGTGCCCGAACTCCGAGGCGCTGAGGTTGAACTTCGCTTCGCTTTTTTTATATTTGACAAAGTTGATGGAGAGGGTCTTTACGTGCGGAAAGAGGTAGAAAAAGTTAAAAAAAAGCACCGCGCTTAAAAGCATTGCCGGAACTAAAAGAACCCTGGCAATATAGTTTGGTTTGATGCCGAGTGTAAAGAGGACGACCATCTCATTATCGGTGGAGAGCTGAAAAAGGGCCAGGGTCGCGGCCACAAAAAAGGTCAGCGGCAGCGTGTAAAAAAAGAGCTCGGGCAAGATAAAGAGATAGAGTTCGAACATCTCCCAGACGTTGAGCTGGATATAGGCCGTGTAGGCGGCCAGCTTGATCATAAAGATGACGGAGGAGATGGCAAAAAGAGGCAGAAATATCGAAAAGAACGACAGCGAGAAGTTCGACATGATGTAGCGGCGAAGCTTATGCATAGAGAACTTTCAACCAGGCCAGGATCGGCGTGTCAAGCATGTAGACGACGTAGGCGGCCAGCGCCAGGAAGGGCACGAACGGCAGCCTGTGGCTGTCGGCATCTCTGCCGCGTGTCAGCAGGATGGCCGGCAGGGCGATGAGTGCCGATAAAAAGACGGCGACCAGGGAGAGCTGCACCCCCATAAGTGCGCCCATCGTCGCCGCTACCATGATGTCGCCTTCGCCCATCGCCTCGAAATAGAGCGGCATCGGGTTGTAGTTGCGCACCCATGACGCTTTTTTGTCCGGTCTGACAAAGGCCCTGGTGCGCGCGTAGAGATAGTACGAGAGGTAAAAGCGCAGCAGGGTGAAGCCGCCGGCTAGGAGCAGGGCGTTGACGAAGTTGATACCCAGCATCTGGACATCATGCACACTGAAAACAGCCAGCGTCAACGCGAGCAGGTTGAGGCTGTCGGGCACGGCTTTATAGTAAAAGTCGATCATGGAGAGCGTCAGCAGGGTCAGAAAAGCGGCGGCTATGCCGAAGGTGGCAAGGGAGGGACCGTCTTTTAAAAAGATGCTCATAAAGAGCAGACCGCTCAGCAGTTCGATGACCGGGTACTGCATGGAGATCTTCTCCCCGCAGAAGGCGCATTTGCCGCGCAGGAAGAGCCATGAAAGCAGAGGAACATTGTGCCAGGGCTTAAGCGGCGTCTGGCAGCTTTGGCAGTGTGAGGCGGGAAAGGCGATGTTTTCGCCGCGGGGCAGACGGTAGATGACGACGTTCAAAAAGGAGCCGATGACGGCACCGAAAATAAAGTAAATAAGTCCCAACACTATTTTAACCCTCCGAAGCGGCGTTCTATGGTCGTGAATTGATGAATAATGGTCTCGAGTTCATAGCTGGAGAAATCGGGCCAGAGGGTGTTGCTGAAAAAAAGTTCGGCGTAGGCGGCCTGCCAGAGCAGAAAGTTTGAGAGCCGGTGATCGCCGCCCGTGCGGATCAGGAGGTCTACCGGCACCGGACAGTCGAGGGCGCTGTTGAGACTCTCTTCCGTGATCTCGGTCTTTTCGGCGGCAAGGGTGTTGAGCGCGCGCACGATCTCGTTTTTCGAGCCGTAGTTGAGTGCAAGACTCTGGACCAGCCCGTTGTTGTGGCGCGTCTTCTCTTTGACCATTTCGATCGTCGTCAGCAGCGGGCGCGAAAAACCGGAAAGATCACCGACCGGTTCAAAACGGATATTGTTCTCCATGTAGGTCTCGAGCTCTTTTTGAAGGTAACGTTCGAGCAGCTTCATCAGAAATTCGACTTCGAGTTTCGGCCGTTTCCAGTTCTCCGTGCTGAAGGCATAGAGGGTGAGACGTTCGATCTCCTTGTGGTCGGCACAGAAACGGGTCACTTTGCGAACGACCTTTGCACCGGCTTCGTGCCCTTTGACCCGTTTGAGTCCCTGCATCTGTGCCCAGCGTCCGTTGCCGTCCATGATGATCGCGATGTGGCGGGGAGTGTTGAGATTCATAAGGCGGCAGCTTTTTCAAGGATCATCAGCGAGAGCGAAAGCTTGTCGGCTTTGGGAAGGCTCTGGAGGCCCGCGGCGGTGATGAAGTCGATCTGGTTGTCGGCTGTTCCGAAACTTTCGCTGTTTTGCAGGAGGTTCAGGCAGACGGCGTCGACACCCTTGGTATCGATCAGGGCCGAAGCGTTATGCGTCGCCTCTTTGGCATCCATCTCGGCCTTGAAGGCGACGGTCCTGATGCCGCTGCGTTCAAGCGTCGCGAGCAGGTCGATGTTCTGTTTGAGCTCAAGTTTCCAGCTCTCGCCGATCTGGCTCTTTTTGATCTTTCCCTCCTGCGCAAAGCGGGGGATATAGTCGCTTACGGCCGCGGCCATGAAGAGGTAGGGCTCTTTCTGGATCAGGCGGATGGCCTCGTCATTGAGCAGGGAGGGCTTGCTCATCTTTCCTTTTTTGGCGATTCGAATGGAGTCTTTGAGGTAGTCGTACATCTCGTCGGAAGAGGTCACCTTGATGGTGTGGATGTTCTTCGGGAGATTCGGCTCAAAACGGGTGGCGATGAGATTGACGTCGGCCCCTTTCAAAAAGAGCGCCGTGGCCAGTGCCGATGCCATCTTGCCGCTTGAGAAGTTGGAGAGATAGCGCACGTCGTCGATCTTCTCGATGGTCCCGCCGCCGGTGACCATGACCATGCGGTCCTGCCAGAAGCTCTCTTTAAGCAGCGTCCGGGCGCTGTACCAGAAGATGTCGAGCGGCTCCGCCATCGCGCCGTCGCCGGTCGTCTGGCAGGCAAGCTCTTTGACCTGGGTGTCGATCACCTCGTAGTCGGCGACCTTCAGCATCTTGAGCGAACCCTGAATGATTGGGTTCTGCAGCATGTTGGTGTTGGCCGAAGGGGCGATCAGTTTGGTGCCGGCAAAGGCAAGGGCGCACTGCAGCAGCATGTTGTCGGCGATGGCGTTGGCCAGTTTGGCAACGGTGTTGGCGGTGCAGGGGGCGATGACGAAGAGGTCAGCCCACTGCGCCGTCTTGATGTGGTTGTGGTCTTCCGCCCACGACTCGCTCTCTTCGTCGAGTACCCTGTTGCGCGAGAGGGCCTCGAAACTCAGCGGCGTGACGAACTTCTTGGCCGCATCGGTCATGACCACTTTCACCTCGGCGCCCGCCTTGACAAAGAGGCGTACCAGTTCAAGGGATTTGTAGGCGGCGATCGAACCGGTCACCCCCAGCAGGACCTTTTTGCCCGTTAAAAGATTTTCAGGAATAAGCATTATTGACCTTTGCCGAAAAATTTGTAAAAGAAATTCTCGACCACTTTGAGCTTGGCACGGCTGAGGACCAGAACCCCGCTCTTGACATGCCTGCTGGTCAGCGTGGTACCCGCGCCGACCATCACATCGTCATCGATGGTGCAGGGCGCGACGATCTGGGTATCGGAGCCGACAAAGACATTTTTGCCGATGACGGTCTTGTACTTGTTGATGCCGTCATAGTTGCAGGTGATGACGCCCGCGCCGATATTGCTGCCGCTGCCGATCTCGGCATCGCCGATGTAGCTCAGGTGGCCCGCTTTGACCCCGTCGAGTGTCGATTTTTTGATCTCGACGAAGTTGCCGACATGCGTATCTGTGAGGTGTGAAAGAGGGCGGAGGTGCCCCATCGGACCCAGGTCGGAGTTGATCATCACCGACGCCTCGACAACCGAGTGGGCTTTGATATGGGAGTCGACGATCCTGGAGTTGCCGCAAATGCGCACCCCGTTCTCGACGAGGCATTCGCCTTCGAACTCGACCCCGGCTTCGATGTAGATGGTCTTTGGAAGCTGCATGATGACGCCCTCGTTCATCCACCGGTTTCTGATGCGCTCCTGCATGATCTCTTCGGCGTTGGCCAGATCGACTTTGGAGTTGACCCCTTTGAAGTGCTCTTCATCGACTTCGAGCGGTTCGATGTTGATGCCGTCGGCCTTGGCAAGCGCGATGATGTCCGTGAGGTAGTATTCATTCTGGGCATTGTCGTTGGAGAGAAGATGGACGTATTTATTTAAAACGCTGCGTTTGAAACTGTAGATACCCGCATTGACATAGGTGACGGCAAGCTCCTGCTCGGTGGCGTCTTTCTGCTCGACGATGCGTTCGACACCGTGTTTGCCGATGATGACGCGGCCGTAACCCGAGGGATCGGCCAGGTTGAAGATGGACATGATGATGCTGCTTTTGCTCTCGATAAAACCGTTCAGGGCAGCGGCCGTAATCAGCGGCATATCGCCGTTAAGCACCAGTACCTTCTCGTAGCGCGGCTCGATACCCATGACCGCACCGCCGGTCCCCGGGTAGTTGTCGGTGTCCTGTACCACGAAAGTGATGTTGTCAAACTCTGCCTGTATGGCCCGGGTGACCGCCTCCTTCTGGTGTGAAACAACGACGATGACGTCATCGGTGAGCTCCAAAGCGGCTTTGACGGAGTGGTAGAGCATCGGCTTGCCGCTGATGGTGTGCAGCACCTTTGCCTTGGGCGATTTCATACGGCTGCCCTTGCCGGCAGCTAAAATAACGATTGAAAGTTCTTGGCGCATAGTGATTCTTTTTTTAATGCTATTTTACCGTAAGAAGATGGATTTGAGATTATAGATCTCTTTTCGTAGGCAGGAGAGGCGGTTTTTGTCAATGAAGAACGTGATTTTTACTTTTAAGCGATAGTGAATTTGCATGCATTCGAATTGTCGCAGATTCAACCTTTTCACGACTCGGCTCAAAGCGCCTCCCATGCATTTCACTCTCTGCCGCGCCAGAGAGAAAACCTTGAGGAAAAAGAGAGAGGCGCTTTGTTTCTTCTGTGCGTATCAACTTTCCTACTAAAGATGATTCTATATTTTTTCGTTAAGTCAGTGTCTCGATCTAAGCAGTTTGTGTTTCATGTGCGTCAGACCATTAATTCCGGCAGAAGTGACGGAATGCCAACTGTTGACAGGTGAGAGTTCAGGCAGTAACGGTAGCCGTCAGGTTCTTGCTCTTCTTCTTTTTCGTTAGGTTTTCTTCTTGAGCAAGCAAGAAGAAAAAGTGACACACTACTATCAAATCTAAGTTCAACAAAGTCGTGAACTTGCAACAGGCAGTTATTGTCGCAGATTCAACCTTTCTTCTCTGTCGCGCCAGAGATGAAACCCGTAAAGCAAAAGCCAACTGCTTGGCTTTTGTAGGGTTGGAAACAGAGTCGATGTACGAAGTACCGACGCCGTAGACTATTGACGGAAAGAAGAGAGGCGCTTTTGTTGCCACTGTACGTTTCATCTGGCATCCTAAAGATGGCACTGTATATTTTTGAAAAATCGGCAAGCAGCGACGCATTGATCTGAATGAAAAAGCTTGCGCTTTTAAGAATGTATGACATCTCTGACAATTGCTGCGTCCTGGTACAGTGAATGGTGCCGGAGGGGTTTCGTAACTCCGAGTATTAGATACATTTGAAAGTGACTAAACCCGCCTTTGCACTTTCTTTTTTTCGTTAGTTTCTTTCTTTGTGCACAGCAAAGAAAAAAAGTGACACCCTACTATCAAATCCAATTTAAACAAAGTCGTGAACTTGCAAAACGTTCAAATCGTCGCAGATTCAACCTTTCTTCTCTGTCGCGCCAGAGCAGAAATCTTGAGGGAAAGAAGAGAGGCGCTTTTATACTTCTGTGCGTATCAACTTGCTAGCTAAAGATGAGATTCTTGAAAAAGCTGACGCTTTCAGGGGAGTACGACATCTCTTGACAATGGCTGCGTCCTGGTACAGTGGATGATGCCGGAAGGTTTCGTGACTCCAAATATCGGATACTTTTGAAAGTGACAATACTACTATCAAAAAGAATTAAAAAAAGGAAGTAAATTTGCAATGTTGTTGTGAAATTGTTAGAAGTAACAAACATTTCTGACTTCTCTCTTACTTTTTTGCGATTCGGCATTTAGTGCCTCTCTGCATTGAACTGTTGGTTCTAGTACGCTGCAAAAAAAGTAAGCAAAAAAGCTCTCGAAACAGCTTCGAGGTGAGAACCGTTAAATAGAAGCCAACTGCTTGGCTTCTATAGGTTCGGAACCAAAGGTGATGTCGCATTGTGACCACCGAAGGCAAGCTACCGACTACCTTTCTTACACCCTCTTATTCACTAAAAACTGCCGCACCGATGCTTCGCATAACGGTTATTAAAAACTTTATCCAAAAAAACGTGCCTTCTGGCACCTTTCTTTTGGTATATCGTCGGCTAAAAAACGCAAAGCAGGTTGCCTTTTTCTTAACGCCTTTGGCACTCGCTACGCTCAGACAGAGTGATTTTCTTAACGCGAAAAAGAGAGTTACAGTCAGCTCTGCAGATTTTTCGAAAAGAGCCATGCGGTGACGCATCTTATTGAGACTAAAAGCTTTCGCTTTTTACAACTCGGCTACGCCTCATTGTGCCGAATTTTCAATTCTCAAGACGATTTGAATTTCTTAGAAGTTTGTGCTCCATCTGCGTCAGAACATTAATTCCGGCAGTAGTGACGGAATGCCATGTGTTAATAGTCCAAAGTTCCAGCAGTGACTTTTGGCCGAAGGGTCTTGTCTTTTTCTTTTTTGGTTACTTTTTCTTTTGGACAAGCAAAAGAAAAAAGTGACACCCTACGATTCAAATCTAATTTAAAATAGAGTCGTTAACTTGCAAAAGGCAGCAACTGTCGCAGATTCAACTTTTTCTCTCTGTCGCGCCAGAGAGAAAACCTTGAGGAAAAAGAGAGAGGCGCTTTATTTCTTCTGTGCGTATCAGCTTGCTCGCTAAAGATGTTACTGTATTTTTTTCTTAAAGTCAGTGCGTATATCGAAGCACTGTCTTCTTTACCGTTAGCTTTCTGCTTTCAGAGAAACATTTTGCTGCGCAAAAGCGGTACCCTTGTTTTGTGCACGCAAAGAAGATAAAAGGCTAAAGCCCTATGCAGGGAGGCACTAAATGCCGAGTCGTAAAACTGACATAACCTCTATCAAATCCGATTTAAACAAAATCGTGAACTTGTAAAAGGCAGTTATTGTCGCAGATTCAACCTTTCTTCTCTGTCGCGCCAGCGAAGAAATCTTGAGGGAAAGAAGAGAGGCGCTTTATTTTCTCTGTACGTATCAATTTGTATGCTGAAGGTGAGGCTTTTTTAGATGTATGACATCTCTTGACAATGGCAACGTCCTGGTACAGTGTTTGAAGTAGGAGAGTTTCGTGACTCCGAGTATAAGATACTTTTGAAAGTGACTAAACCCGCCTTTGCACTTTTCTTTTTTTGGTTACTTTTTTCTTTCAGAGAAACATTTTGCTGCGCAAAAGCGGTACCCTTGTTTTGTGCAAGACTAGGTGAATTGCGTAGCAAGAGAGGATGCCCTGGGGTGCAAAGAAAAAAAGTGACACCCTACTATCAAATCCAATTTAAAACAAAGTTGTTAACTTGCAACAGGCTGATAGTGTCACTGATTCAACCTTTCTTCTCTGTCGCGCCAGAGAAGAAATCTTGAGGGAAAGAAGAGAGGCGCTTTTGTTGCCACTGTACGTTTCATCTGGCATCCTAAAGATGGCACTGTATATTTTTGAAAAATCGGCAAGCAGCGACGCATTGATCTGAATGAAAAAGCTTGCGCTTTTAAGGATGTATGACATCTCTTGACAATTGCTGCGTCCTGGTACAGTGAATGGAGCCGGAGGGGTTTCGTGACTCCGAGTATTAGATACATTTGAAAGTGACTAAACCCGCCTTTGCACTTTCTTCTTTACCGTTAGCTTTCTTCTTTGTGCAAGCAAAGAAGAAAACTGACAACACTACTATCAAATCTAATTTATACAAAGTCATGGACTTGCAAACCGTTCAAATTGTCGCTGATTCAACCTTTCTTCTCTGTCGCGCCAGAGATGAAACCCGTAAAGCAAAAGCCAACTGCTTGGCTTTTGTAGGGTTGGAAACAGAGTCGATGTACGAAGTACCGACGCCGTAGACTATTGAGGGAAAGAAGAGAGGCGCTTTTATACTTCTGTGCGTATCAGCTTGCTCGCTAAAGATGAAACTATATTTCTTTCGTAAAAGTCATTTACAAAATGTTCCAAATACAAAGATGGACATTTGTCGACAGATGAGAGCAACTCTAAATCAACTCGAATCGACAATAGGGCATAATTCCGTCATTAAAACATGGGCACTTTCCGGAGCCCAATAAGTGAAGAAAATATGGATTGCAAACATTTTGGAACCTGCGGCAGCTGCCGTTTGTATGAGGGCGGTTATGCGGCGCAGCATAAGCTGAAATCAGACGAGATTCATGATCTTTTCAATGAACTCTACAGCGGCGAGATCACCCCTTTCTTCTCGCCGGACAGCCACTATCGTGCCCGGGCGGAGTTCAAAATATGGCATGTCGGCGACGATATCCGCTACGCGATGAACCCCTTGGAGCGCGGCGGCAAGATGGTGCTTATCGAAGAGTGTCCGATGGTCATCGAGCCGATAGAGAAACTGATGTGGCCGCTGCTTGAGAGCATCAAAGCACTGGGAATGGGCTATAGACTTTTCGGTCTGGACTTTCTCAGCAGTTCAGCGGGCGAGATCGCCGTCTCCATGCTCTACCACCGCAAACTCGACGGTGCGTGGGAGGAACAGGCGAGAGCACTTGCCGAGAAGCACGGCATCAAGGTGATCGGCCGCTCACGAAAACAGAAGGTGGTGCTGGGCGAGGACTTTGTTACCGAGACACTCAACATCAACGGCAAAACCTTTCTCTTCAGGCACATCGAAAACAGCTTTACCCAGCCCAACCCGCGCGTGAACGAGAAGATGGTCGGCTGGTCGCTGGAGCAGTTCAAGGGCATCAGCGGCGATCTGCTGGAGCTCTACTGCGGTGCGGGCAACTTTACCATTCCGTTTGCCTCCCAGTTCGAGAAGGTGCTGGCGACCGAGATCTCCAAATCGTCCATCAATGCGGCCCAGGCCAACATGCAGCTTAACGGCGAGACCAACATTGCGTTCGTCCGAATGAGCGCCGAAGAGTTCGTCCAGGCGCTTGACGGGGTCCGCGAGTTCAGACGGATGAAAGAGATCGACCTCTCTAGCTATGAGCTGAGTACGATCTTCGTCGATCCGCCGCGTGCCGGCATGGACGAAACGTCGTGCGCTTTTGCCTCGCGTTTTGAGCATATTCTCTACATCTCGTGCAACCCCGAGACGCTCAAACGCGACCTGGAGTTCCTGACCAAAACCCATACCATCGAAACAATGGCGATGTTTGACCAGTTTCCCTACACCAGTCATATGGAGATGGGCGTCAAGCTCAAAAAGCGCTAAAAAGGGGCGTAACATAAGTTACGCCTGATCTGAAATATCACGCCATTAAAATACAAACCTTTCTAAAAAACATTGCTTTTGAAAATACTTCACGCTATACTCCAAAACAGTACAAATAGATTTTCCTACAGAGGGGCCCGCTGACAGTGCGCAATCTTTCAACCAAGCAGTTAACCGCCTTGCCTTCTGATAAAGTGTTAACCTTCATAGATGCGCTTTTTCGCGAGGCGACGGAAGGGATCATGATCGAAGACAGTGAACGCAGGATCATTGCCGTCAATGCCGCCTTGCTTCAGTTTCTGGATAAAGATGAAAAAGAACTCATCGGCAGCCAGACGTCAGCGCTGGCCTACCTGATCGGAGAGAAAAACTATGCGATCATCATTGCCAGTCTGAAAAAAGATAAATTTTGGCGCGGTGAATTGGAGATAGCGACAAAGACAGGCAGAAACAGGCTTGTCAAGGCGACCGTAGATGTCATAGAAGAAGAGGGAAACGGTTCGTACAATGTCATCATGTTTACCGATATATCAGAGATAAAATATTCGCAGCAGCAGCTCGAATATATTGCCACCCACGATACACTGACGAAGCTGCCCAACCGCGTTCTGCTTTATGACCGGCTCAAAGTCTCTATAGCACGTGTTCAGCGTTTCGACTCCATCGGGGCCGTGATCTTTTTGGATATTGACAAGTTTAAAGATGTCAACGATAACTTCGGCCATGTTTACGGCGATGAACTGCTTAAGATCTGTGCCGGCATACTGACCTCTTCCCTGCGTTCCAAAGATACGGTAGGACGATTGGGAGGTGACGAGTTTCTGATCATCATCGATGACTTTTATGCACTTCAGGATATCGAAGAGGTGGCAATAAAACTGTTGGCGCTTTTTGATCAGCTTATCAAGGTCCATGATGTGGAATTCGATCTCTCCGTCAGCATGGGGATCGCCGTCTATCCCGATAACGGAAACGGCGTCGAGGCCCTGATCAACAAGGCCGACAGGGCGATGGCCAATATCAAGCAGATGGGGCGTAACAACTACGGTTTTTATTCTCCTGAACTTTCAGATCAGTCGCAAGAGCTGTTCCGCGTGGGCAGGGCGATCAAACAGGCGCTCAGAAGCGACAGTTTCTACCTGGCCTATCAGCCGCAGATCTCGCTCTCTTCCGGTATGCTGACCGGAGCAGAGGCCCTTGTGCGCTGCAGCGAAAAAAGTTTGGCCAATATCGGTACGGAACACCTCGTAGCGATCGCTGAGAAGAGTTCGTTGATCCTGGAGCTCGGCAAACGGGTCTTTGAACTTGCCTGTGAACAGATCGACATCTGGAACAGACAGGGCACCCCGCCGTCTCTGATCGCCGTCAATCTCTCGCGCCGCCAGTTAAGCGATAGAAAACTGGTCTCGATGATAGAAGAGACTTTGGAGCGTTTCAGTGTCGGCATCCATCAGATCGAGTTTGAGATCACCGAAAGTTCCCTGATCCAGAGCCACATGCTGGCAAAACAGAATGTGCAAACACTTCGCGATCTTGGCTTTCGCTTCTCTATTGATGATTTCGGGACAGGGTATTCGTCGCTCTCAAACCTGCGGAATTTCTCGCTTGACAAGCTCAAGATCGACCGCAGCTTTATTTCCGAACTAGAAGAGAATCAGCATGACAGGATCATCGTCGAAGCGACGGTCAATATGGCTAAGAGTCTGGGACTTGTCGTGCTGGCCGAAGGGGTTGAGAACGAGGCGCAGATAGCGATACTGCGCGGTTTCGGCTGCGATGAGATACAGGGCTACCTCTACAGCAGGCCCCTGACATCCGAAGCATTTGAGTTGCTGTTTAGGCAGGAAGAACCGAAACTTTAAACACATTCAGCTCGATCGCCAGAGGGCATGGAGGGAATAGTTTTTAACCCTGTTGTTGCGATCAGACTCAAAGAAAATAGCGCCGTCTCACGGCTGAAGTACTGTTTTGATTTTGAATTTGCAAACGGTTTGAACTGTCGCTGATTCAACGGCAGCTGCAGTCTCAAAGTCGAGCCTGTTTCTCAAGAAATTAAGCCCGCATAGAGTAGAATAACCCCATAATTGAAGAAGGACGAACTTTGTCAGAAAGCCCGCATATTCCCGTACTCTACCGTGAAGTCATCGATGCCTTTGCCGGAATAGAGGAGGGGATCATCGTTGATTGTACCATGGGTTACGGCGGACACAGTTCGATGCTTCTTGAAGCCAATGAAGAGATCACGCTGATCGGGATCGACCAGGACCAGACGGCGATCGATTTCTCGGCGAAGCGGCTTGCCCCCTTTGGCGACCGGGCCAGGATAAAAAAAGGACGCTTCTCGGAGATGCTCAAGACGATCATTGACGAAGAGGGTAAAGAGAATATCAGAGGCATTCTGGCCGATATCGGTGTCTCTTCCCTGCAGCTTGACGAGAAAGAGCGCGGCTTCTCTTTTGAGAGCGGGACACTGGATATGCGGATGGACAAGGGGGCGGCGCTGAGCGCCGCCGAGGTGGTCAACGGCTATTCGCAGAAAGAACTCGAACGTGTCCTGCGCGACTACGGCGAGATACGCAATGCGGCGCAGATCGCATCCGAGATACTCAAACACCGCCCGTTCCACTCGGCAAAAGAGCTCAGCGACGTGGTGAAACCCTTCGGTGCGCGCGGCAAGAAGATCCATCCGGCCACCCTGGTGATGCAGGCGATCCGCATTGAAGTCAATGACGAACTGGGGGAGCTTTCACGCCTTCTGGACGCCATCGAAAACGCCAGACTGCCGCATGCCCGTATCGGTATCATCTCGTTTCACTCCCTTGAAGACCGCATGGTGAAACAGCGCTTTGCGCAGTGGTCGAAATCGTGCATCTGCCCGCCGGAAGCGATGCGTTGCACCTGCGGCAACAACCACAGACTGGGCAAGATCGTCACACGCAAACCGCTGAGCGCCCAGGCCGACGAACTCAGGGCGAATGCAAGAAGCCGCAGTGCCAAGCTGCGTGTTTTTGCGATGGAGGCGTAATGAACGAAAAGGATCTCATTCTCAAAGAAGTCAAAACGCTTCAAAGAGAAGAGAACAGGATGGGATGGCGTTTTCTCTTCATGACCCTGCTTGTCCTTGCCATTGCCTGGCTGCTGCTTTTTCCAAAGATCTACCTGCAGTCGCAGATCTACTATAAGAGCCGCGACATCGCCGTCCTGACCGGCGAATACAATATTTTAAAAGAGGAGAATCGTATTCTCAAAACGAAGATCGAATCGATCCGTTTTAAAAATCAGGTCCTTGACACCATGTTTGAAGAGTAGGGCTGAAGGATGATCCGCCGTATCATTGAGTTTGCTATTGACAAGGCGCTGCTGAACCATATATTGCTGCTCTTTATCGTGCTGCTCTCCGTTTTTGCCTATATCAACATTCCCAAAGAGATCTTCCCGCCGATACAGATGGATAAGATCTCTATTACCGGCGGCTATGCGGGCACGAGCGCCGACGTTCTGGACAAGATGGTGGTGACCACCATTGAAGACGAGCTTAAAAACATCAATGAACTCGATACCGTCGAGACCACGATCAAAAACGGCGCTTTCTCCATTCTGGCCGACATCAAACCCGGGTCCGACAATATCGAGGTCCTGCAGGACGTCAAAGATATCATCGCCCAGACCCGTCGTGATCTGCCGGCCGATATGAATGAACCCGTCGCCAAGATCCATACCGAGACGATACCGCTGGTGCTGGTGGCTATTGCCGGGGATGTTCCGACCAGGGAGCTCCTGGCGCGGGCCGAAGAGCTTAAAAGCTCGCTCTCGCAGTTCAAGGAGCTCAGCGAGATCAGCATTCGCGGTGATGCCGATGAGGAGCTGCTGCTGCAGCTGAACGAGGAGAAGATACGCGCTTACGGGCTGGAGTTCAACAGTGTCGTATCGGCCCTGCAGAACCTCAGTTCCATCTTCCCGATCGGCACCATCAAGGAGCAGGGCGACCATCTCTATATCTCGACCTACAACGGCGAGAAAGAGAAATCGGCGCTGGAAGATTCGATCGTGAATGTCGGCAGAGCGCATGTTCGTCTGGGCGATATAGCCGATATCTCTTTCGGACTGAGCGACGAGACGGAACTCTCGCACTACAACGGCGTGCGCAATATTTCGGTCAATATCACCAAGTCAAAATCGGGCAACGCGATCGAGCTTGCCAAAAAGATACGGGCTGTCCTCGCAGCGTACGAGAAGCGCTATCCGCATCTTACGTTCAGCATCTATACCGATACCTCCGTCTGGATCAAAAACCGTCTTAATACCGTATTTTCAAATATTACGTTCGGACTGATGCTGGTCTTTCTGTCGATGCTGGTCTTTGTCAACCGCGGTATCGCGCTGGTCGTGGCGATGGGAATTCCGCTATCGTTTATGATCGGTCTTATCGTAACAGAGGCTCTCGGCTACAGTCTGAACATGCTCTCCCTGCTCGGGGCCTTGATCGCTTTGGGGATGCTGGTGGATGAGGCGATCGTTGTCGGCGAGAACATCTACCGGCACATGGAAGAGGGGATGGAGCGCCGCGAGGCGGCCATTGTCGGTGCCACCGAGATGTTTCCGGCCGTACTCACGGCGACGCTGACAACGATCTTCGCTTTTTTGCCGATGCTCCTGATCAGCGGCGAAATGGGGACCTTTATCAAGATCCTGCCGATCATGATCTCGGTCCTGCTGATCAGTTCGCTTTTCGAGGCCTTCTTTTTCCTGCCGCTGCATTCGTATGACTTTCTGCGGCTGCGCAAGGAGGGCCATATGACCCACGGCATCTGGGAGGCACTTTACACGACATACAATCGTGTATTGACCCGTCTGCTCAGGCAGAAAGTGCTCTCACTCATCGTCATCGTCACGACGATCGCAGCCGCAACGTTCTACATGGTCAAAAGCTCCAAGTTCCAGCTCTTTCCGGAGTTTGACGTGACCCAGGTCTATGTCTCGGGCAAGGTCAATATCAATAACGATCTTGAGGACACCGAAAAGCTTGTCGCAAAGTTGGAAAAAGAGCTTCTCAAGCGCCTCGGCGAAAATGACTATATCTCCGTGACCTCCGTGATCGGACTGCGTATCGATGCCAAGAACAAGGCGGAACTGGGTGAAAACCTCTTTCATATCTTCATTGAACTCCATGAGCGCGCCCCCGATAATCTCTACAACAAATACATCAACCCTTATCTCTCTATCGAGTATGATCCCGAACTCCTGGTCCGTGAAAAACCGGCGTACACCATCAAAAACGAGATTACCGAATGGCTGAAGCCCTATAAAGAGGCCAAAGTCGACGGCGCGCCTCTTTATGAAGAGCTCAATACGGATGTCCAGGGCACAGGTGTCGTCGCCCACGATGTTGAGATCGCGATCAGCGGCAAACATGATGACGACCTTCTCCTTGGCGTCAAAAAAATCGAAGCGGCAATGCACCGGATCAGGGGTCTGCTCAATATCGCCGATGATGCGGATATCGGTGAAAAAGAGCTTAAGCTCCGTGTCAACAGCTACGGGCAGCAACTCGGCTTTAACGAACAGTTGATCGCTCAGGAGCTTCGGGCCTACTATCTGAAGGGCGAATACGGCAAGATGTTCAATGAGAGCGGCCTTGTCCGTGTACGCATCGAGGGTACTACAAAAGACACGCTGGCGTCGCTGGATGAGATGCAGGTCCAGATTCCGGGTACGTCCAATTATGTGGCACTGAAAGAGGTCTGTGACTTTATCATGACGCAGGGGTATGTGACTACCATCAAAGAGGAGGGCAGACGCATCCGTTCCGTTTTTGCTTCGATTGAGAAGGGCAAGACGACCTCGTCCGAGGTGATGAGTGAGCTGAGACCGACGCTGGAAGCCCTGCGTCAGGAAGGTTTTACACTTGAGGTCAAAGGCGAGGAGCAGGAGAATGCGAAGACCCAGAGAGAGATGGGCCAGGCGGCGGTTGTGGCGGTCTTTTTGATCTTTATTACACTGGTATGGCTCTTCGACTCTCTGAAACGCTCCTTGATCGTTTTGAGCACGATCCCCCTGGTCGTCCTCGGTGTCTATGTCGGGCACCTCGTCATGGGGCTGAACATCTCGATGACGTCGTTGATCGGAATAGTCGGTCTGGCCGGGGTTGTGGTCAATGACGGTCTGATCATGGTCAGCTTTATCCAGAAAGCCAACAATCTTGACGAGCTGGTCGTTTTGGCGAAAACACGTCTGCGGCCCATTCTTTTGACCTCGATCACGACGGTACTGGGACTGCTGACGCTGATCTTTTTTGCTTCGGGCCAGGCGCAGATACTGCAGCCGATGGCGGTGGCCCTCGGTTTCGGCATTACCTGGGCGACTCTCTTAAACCTGATTTACGTTCCGATATTGTACGCGGTGGTTTATCGGATCAAAAGTCCTTAACGCTAAAGTGTCGTGGGTGAATATACAGGTTTTTGAGGTGACATAAGCATCTCAGTGGTATAATCACCAAATTTTTAGAGATGGGATACATTATAGTATGAGCGATAAAAACAAATATGCAGCACTTTTCGAAGATGACGACGACATCTTTTTAGGCTCACCGAAATCGAAATTTCTGGACATCGTCTTTAACGCCAACAACAACCTTGTCAAAAACGAGCTGGCTTCGATCGTCGAGCGAATGGCGGCGATGGAGATCATGCTTGACGAGAAGGTGGGCGGTGACTGGGAACGTCAATTGGCAACCAATGATTACAGCCGTCGTTCCGAAGTCGATGAGAAAGCCAAAAGCCTCTACATCGAATACACCGGCAACGTTCTTTCCAAAAACGAGTAGCGAAGGGGTCTCCCCCCTTAAGTGCTAGCTCTTTTTTAAGGGCGGATAATGCCGCTTTTATAAGACAGTTACAGTTGATATTATAAGGATTATGCAAAAGTGATTGAGAAGGTAGAAAAAGAGATACTCTCACTGGTCGATCAAATAGGCTATGATGAGATTTCACGCCTGTTCGGTACTCTTCAGGGGGGCAAGCGTCTGCGGGCGAAACTGATCCTGGAGATCGCAGACGAAGAGGCAGATGCACCGAGGCTGGGGGCGATCGTCGAACTGATCCACGCCGCCAGCCTTCTGCATGATGATGTGATCGATGATGCTTCCCTTCGCCGCGGCACCGCTTCTGTCAATGCGACGGAAGACTCTAAAACAGCGATCATGCTCGGAGACGCGCTCTACTCCAAAGCCTACAGCACCCTTGTCTCCTTTGATGAGGCCGTTGCCAAAACGGTTGCCGACGCAGTCACAGCACTTTCCGTCGGCGAACTGATGGACGTGCGTATGTCTGAGAACTTCAACAGCGATGCAGCGCGCTACATGCAGATGCTCTACCTCAAAACGGCAGCACTTATCGAAGCCTCGGCTAAGGCCGCAGCCCAGCTGTCGGGCAAAGATGCCGAGGCGTACGCCCTCTACGGCAAAAACCTCGGCATCTCTTTTCAGATCATCGACGACATTCTTGACATTGTCTCAGATGAGGCGACACTCGGCAAACCGGCACTGCATGATTATGAAGAGGGCAAGTGCACCCTGCCGTACATCTACCTTTACGAAGCCCTGGGTGCGTCGGAGAGAGAGCGTCTGGTCTCAAGCCACAGACAGAAGCTCACTTCTGACGAATCGGCATGGATCAAAGCGAAGATGAAAGAGCATCTCTGCATCGAACGCTCCTATGCGCTTGCCCAGGAGCTCTCAAATAAGGCGATCGAGGCCGTTTCCGGCGATGAGCGTCTTGTGGGCATTATCGAATCCATGATGAAAAGAAGTTTTTAATGCACTTTCTGGTGGTCAGTTTTACCCATAAAAATACCACATTGGCCATTCGCGAGAAGCTGGCATTTTCCAATGACGAACAGAAAGAGGAGTACCTGGCGAAAATATGTTCGGACCCGAGCGTCAATGAAGCGATGGTGACATCGACCTGTAACCGCATCGAGGTCTTCTGCAGCTGCAGCGACACCGACGATGCGACAATGACGATACTGCTTCATCTTCACAAACGCTCCGGCATTCAGGCAGATGAACTGGATGTGCGGGCGGACATCCACGAAGACCGTTCTGCCATACATCATATGCTGTCGGTTGTCAGTTCTCTGGACTCCATGGTGGTCGGGGAGACGCAGATCGCGGGACAGATCAAAGATGCCTACACCTTTGCACGCGTGCACAACTACAGCGGACCGCAGATCGCAGGTGTCATCCATCACGCTTTCAAGTGCGCCGCAGAAGTGCGCAATGTCACCAATATCTCTTCGAAGCCGGTCTCCATCGCGAGTGTCGCGATGCAGCAGTTGAAGCGCGATGCAGGCGATCTGAGCGGGAAACGGGCGCTGATTATCGGTGCCGGCGAGATGTCGGTTTTGAGTGCACGTTACCTGAGCAAAGAGAATGTCTCCATCACGATCATGAACCGCACCCGGGAAAAAGCGGAAGAGATCGCCAAAGAGTTTGATGCGCAGGTGATCGACTTTGATGAGCTGAGCCTGGTCATAGACGAGTTTGATCTGCTGATCTCGGCAACCGGTGCAACCGAGCCGATCATCAAAAAGAGAGACATTAACTTTTCGATCCGTGACCGCTACTGGATCGATATGGCGGTTCCGCGCGACATCGAAGAGTTCGAGTCCGAGTCCATCACCCTGTATGCCGTGGATGATCTCAAAAGTATTGTGGATGAGAATCTCGTCCTGCGCGAAGATGAGGCAAAAGCCTCATTCGGCATTATTCGAAGTTTTACAAAAAGCTACTATGAGTGGCAGCAGCGCCAAAGCATTGAGCCGATGATCAAAGAGGTCTACCTACGCGCGATGCAGGCGGCAGAGACCGAGAGCGAACGGGCTGTCAAAAACGGCTATCTCCCCAAAGAGTATGCCGGAGAGGCCCGAAAAATGGCCGAGCAGGCGATGAAACGTTTTCTTCACGACAAAATGAAGCGGCTTCGCGAGGTGACGGAAGAGGCTGAATCAGAGTCCCTGATGAATGCGCTTTCGCACATCCTGGGTCTAGACAGACAAGAAAAAAATTAACCATTTTCAGAAGGAACCCCATGCGTTTTTCTCAAGCTTTTATCCCGACAACAAAAGAGGCGCCATCCGATGCCCAGCTTGCCAGCCATATTTTTTTAGCACGTGCCGGTTTTACATCGCAGGTCGCTGCCGGACTTTACAACTATCTGCCGCTGGGCAAACGCGTCTTGAAGAAGATCGAGAACGTGATCAACGAAGAGATGACAAAAGCAGGCGCCCAGGAGGTTGACCTGAGCTTTGTCACGCCGGCCGAGCTTTGGGCGGAGAGCGGCCGCATCGAGAAGTTCGGTAAAGAGCTGCTGCGTTTCCGTGACCGTAAAGAGAACCTTTTTGTTTTGGGGCCGACCCATGAAGAGATGATGGTAAACCTTGTGCGAAACCGTATCACCAGCTACAAACAGCTTCCGATCAACCTCTATCAGATCAAGACCAAGTTCCGCGATGAGGCGCGTCCGCGTTTCGGCTTGATGCGCGGCCGCGAGTTTGTGATGAAAGACGGATACAGTTTTCATGCCGACGAAGCAGATCTTAACCGCGAGTTCGATGCGATGGAGGCCGCATACAAACGTATTCTGGAGCGTCTGGGTCTTGATTTCCGCGTGGTCGAAGCCGACAGCGGCGCGATCGGCGGTTCGGGTTCCAAAGAGCTGATGGTGATCGCAGACAGCGGCGAGGATACGATCGCTATCTGCGACAGCTGCGAGTACGGCGCCAACGTTGAAGCCGCAAAGCGTTCGCACCGCCGGGATATTCCCGAGGCACCGGAAGCGCAATTTAACAAATTCCAGACGCCAAATATTAAAAGTATCGCTGATCTTGCGGCTTATTTCAAGGTCGATCCGTACTACACGATGAAATGTGTGGCTAAACGTCTGGTCTATGAAGACGGCGATCAGGTCGTTCTTTTCTTCCTTCGCGGTGATGACGAACTTCAGGAGGTCAAAGCGGTCAATGCGGCCGAAGCCCTTGATATCGCGGATGTGAGCGAAGATGAACTGACGGCTCTGGGTCTTGTCCCGGGCTTTATGGGGCCGCTCGACATGGATAAGGTACCCTGTGTCTTTGACAGCGGATTGAAAGGTGCCAAACAGCTGATCTGCGGCGCGAATGAGAAAGATTACCACTATGTCGGGGTTGACATGAGCGTACTAAGCGGGGCACTTTTTGCCGATCTGTACACGGCAAGAGAGGGCGACAACTGCCCTAACTGCGGCGGCAAGCTGCTCTACAAAAAAGGGATCGAAGTCGGCCATATTTTCAAGCTCGGCACCACCTATTCCAAGCCGCTAAAAGCGGAGTTCCTGAATGAAAGAGGGCAGGCTGAGCCGTTTGTCATGGGAACCTACGGCATGGGTGTCAGCCGTCTTATCGCCGCAACGATCGAACAGCATCATGACGAGAAAGGCTGCATCTGGACCAGAGAGACGGCCCCGTATATGGTCGATGTCATGGTCTCCAACATCAAAGACGAAGCACAGTTGGCCTTCGGCGAAGCGCTTTACAAAAAACTTCAGGACGAAGGTGTTGACGTCATTTTTGACGACCGTAAAGAGCGTTTCGGCTTCAAGATGAAAGATGCGGAGCTCATCGGTTTTCCTTTCACGGTCATTGTCGGCAAAGAACTTGAAAACGGGAATGTGCAGATCGTAGAACGCGCCAATCTCGAGAAAACCGAAGTCGCCGCAGAAACTGTCTTCGATGCCATCATGGAACGTCTGAAATGATCTATTTTATCGCCTATCTCTTTTTGGAGGTGATGATCTCGGTTGATCTTGCTTCGAGGATCGGCGGTCTCTACACCTTTTTAGAGCTGATGGTCAGTGCATTGGCGGGCATCGTTCTGCTGGTGAACTTTCGTACTACCTTGATGGCGAATATGCATGCCTTCTCGATGCAGAAGATCGATATGGAAGAGTTCCAGCGCCTGAATATTTTTGCTATTTTGGGCGCTATCTTACTGATCCTGCCGGGCTTTTTGACGGACATCATCGGAATTTTGCTACAGTTCTCCGTTTTGACCAAGATATTGGTTAACCGTTTTACGGCAAAATCTACTTTCGAAAACAAAACCTATACTCATACCCAAATCCATTCAGAAAAGGATGACAATGTCATTGATGTCGAAATTATCAGCAACGATACTACTAAGTAGTCTTTCACTTTTTGGTGCAACCGATGCAGAGATCACCGGTTTTTTACAAAAACAGATCGGCGGCAATAAAAATGTTTCCAATCTTGCAATCAGCGTTACCAACAGAGCCGCGCTCAAAGAGCCTGAAGGGTGGGAGAGCGTTATTGTCGACTTGAAGGCACGTGTCAAACAGGGCAATGAAGAGCGTGATATCGAACAGCAGATGATCTACTTCGTCCACGGCAATTTCATCACAAAAGAGATGAACAATATTAAAACCGGTCAGCCTCTGAGCAACTCGGTCGCACCGAAGTTCAAAGCCGAATACTATGAAAAAGAGAATCTTGTCTTCGGCAATGCCAATGCAAAGCACAAGGTGGCGATCTTCTCTGACCCTCTCTGCCCGTTCTGCCGCAGCTATGTGCCTGAAGCGATCAAGTATATGGAAAAATACCCTGAAGATTTTGCCGTCTACTACTACCACTTCCCGCTTCCTTCACTTCATCCTGCGTCCGTTACCTTGACCAAAGCGGCGATCTTGGCTGAACAGAAAGGGTTGAAGGGCAAAATACTGGATCTGTATAAGATAGAGATCAACGCACGTGAGACCGATGAGAAGAAGATCCTGGCTGTTTTCAACAAAAGTTTCGGCACCTCTTACACCGCGGCCGATATCCATACGCCGGCTGTTGAAAACCAGTTCAACCATGACAAGACTATTGCCATGAAGGTGATGGTCCAGGGGACGCCGACCGTCTTTTTTGACGGCGAAAAAGATGCGAGTAAAATGAGATACAAAGAAGTGAAGATTAAATGAAAAAAATAACGATAGCAACGCGCGGTTCAAAACTTGCCCTTTGGCAGTCTGAACACATCAAAGCGGTTCTGCAAGAGAAGAACCCGGGTCTTGAAGTCGAACTCAAGATCATCATCACATCCGGTGACAAGATCATCGATACACCTCTGGCAAAGATCGGCGGCAAAGGACTCTTCTTAAAAGAGATCGAAGAGGCGATGCTCCGAGGCGAAGCGCAGATCGCGGTCCATTCGCTTAAAGATGTGCCGACAGTGATGCCGGAGGGACTGGTCCTTGCGGCGATCACCGAGCGTGAAGATGTGCGCGACGCGATGCTGTCGGAAAAATATACGGATATCGAAGATCTTCCTAAAGGATCAACGGTAGGGACATCGTCGCTGCGCCGCCGTATGCATCTCGCCCGCATCAGGCCTGACCTGATCATCAAAGACCTTCGCGGCAATGTCGACACACGCATTCGCAAACTCAAAGAGGGGCAGTTTGATGCCATCATTCTGGCGGCGGCGGGTATCAGCCGTTTGGAGCTGCTTGATGCGGTCGAGCATATCTATCCGATCTCGCTGATGGAGATGATCCCGGCGATGGGGCAGGGTGCACTTGGAATCCAGTGTGTCGATGACCCTGAAGTGATCAAGATCGCCGAGCAGCTCGAAGACGAGTACAGCCGTATCGAGACGACGATCGAGAGAGACTTTGTCGACAGCCTTGAGGGCGGATGTCAGGTGCCTATCGGCGTGAACGCTTTTGTTCAGGATAACGGCGATGTAGTGATCCGTTCGCTGTTGGGTCTGCCGAACGGCCTTGAAGTGATGGGTGAAACCAAGATCATCCGCAAAGACGATTATGAGAATGCAGGGCGTCAAATGGCACAGCGTCTGATCGATAAAGGTGCCAAAGAGCTTTTGGCCCGTGCTGAAGAACAGGCAAACAATATTAAGAGTACACTTTAAGAGAAGGCAGTGGTGCCCACCCCCACTTTAAAAACGGGTGGCAGTTGAAGTACACCACATAAAGAACCCGCATGAAAAAAACAGTCGAACTGCTCAAAAAACATAATGAACTTACTGTTATCGACGAAGAGCTCGATATCTATCTTGAGATCCCGCATCTTGCCTACATGGAAGTGAAAAAAAAAGATGGCGGCAAAGCCCTTCTTTTTACAAAGCCTGTCGACAGGAAAAACAGCAAAACATTTGACGTACCTGTCTTAATGAACCTTTTCGGATCCTACCGGCGTACGGAGCTGCTTTTCGGCCGTCCTGTCGAATCTGTGGCCGATGAGATCACCAAGCTTCTGCACATGAAACCTCCGGAAGGATTCGGCAACAAGATCTCGATGCTGGGTGACCTGTTCCAGTTGAAAAATGTCTTTCCGAAGCGGCTGAAAAAAGAGGGCGAGTGCCAGGCGGTGAAGATGCTTGGTGACGAGGTAAACCTTTACGACCTGCCCATACTGACAACATGGGAGCAGGACGGGGGCCCGTTCATCACGATGGGGCAAGTCTACACCCAAAGTCTCGACGGCGAGATGGTCAACCTCGGGATGTACCGCCTGCAGCTTTATGACAAAAATCATCTGGGTATGCACTGGCAGATTCATAAAGACGCTTCGCATTTCTTTGATCAGTACCAGCGTGCCGGCAAAAAGATGCCGGTCTCTGTCGGCATCGGCGGCGATCCGCTCTATACCTGGTGTGCGACGGCACCGCTGCCGTACGGGGTGAATGAACTGCTGCTTTACGGCTTTGTCAAAAAACAGAATGCCGAAGTGGTCAAGTCGATCACGACACCGCTCTATGTCCCGCGCGATGTCGATTATGTCATCGAAGGGTGGGTCGATCCGCAGAACCTGAAGATAGAAGGGCCGTTCGGCGATCATACCGGCTACTATACGCTGGAAGATCCTTACCCGGTGATGGAAGTCAGTGCCATAACCCACAAAAAAGAGCCGATCTTTTTGGCGACGGTTGTCGGCAAGCCGCCGCTTGAAGACAAGTACATGGGCTGGGCGACGGAACGTATCTTCCTGCCGCTGCTTAAAACCAATGCTCCTGACCTGATCGATTATCACATGCCGGAAAACGGTGTGTTCCACAACCTGATCCTGGCCAAGATGCAGCCGCTTTACAAAGGCCATGCGAAACAGTTTATGCATGTCTTCTGGGGTGCCGGCCAGATGAGTTTTGTCAAACATGCCATCTTTGTGGATGAAAAAGGCCCTGAACTAAGCAACTATTTTGCCATGGCCAAATACATACTGGACCGTTTCTCGCCCAAGATGCTCTTTATTACCGAAGGGATTACGGATGCTCTTGACCACTCAAGCCCGGAAGCGCTTGTCGGCGGCAAACTCGGCATCGATGCAACACTGAAGTTTGACCCTCATACACCTGCACTGCTTGATGATGAAAAACTTTTGGCCCTGGTCAAAGAGCGTATTCCCGAAGCCGAAGATCTCCGCCAATATATGCTGATGACGCCAAATCCGATTACCGTGATCACGATCAACAAAACAAGAAGGGTAAATGAGTGTTTCGAACTCCTTGACGACCTTGGCGAGCATCTTCGCATCGTCGTCTTTGTTGATAGTAAAAACAATAACATTGATAATGCCTATATGTTGACCTGGCGAATCGTCAATAACCTGGATGCGCAGCGTGATATTCGCATTGCAGGTACAACGGTTTATGTCGACAGTACCAACAAGAACACGTTGGATGGTTTTGAACGCCGCTGGCCCGATGATGTTACCTGTACTCCAGACGTTGTCGACTCACTCAAATCAAAAGGGGTATGGGATCTGGATGTGAAACTTGAACGGTATTATCAGTTGTAAACACTGTTGAGATTATTAGTATTGTTAATATTTGTAATTTCTGCTGTAACATCTGTAACATCATACCTGTCGCTGCCGGACTACCACCTCTTTATGGAGTCTGTTAAGGCTATTATTATTTTTAATAATGTAATATTAATCCAATATTAAAAAAAGAGGTTGCTTGTATATGAAAAAAATTGTAATGTCTGTACTCGCGTTAACTGTACTAGGACTCGGATCCGCAAATGCTGCCGTTTATAAAGGGCAAAAAGTGTACATTCAAAAGTGCAAAAAATGCCACGGCGGCGGACTTGAAGTCGCAGCTTCTAAAAAAAGAAACGCCTGGAAAAAGCTGATGAAGAACAAGGGTGATGGATTGGCAAAACTGCACCTTGGCAATGAGAAAGCAAAAGAGTCATGGGACTATTTTGAAAGTTCTTCATATGCAAAGAAATCCAAGCACCTAAAAGATTTCTTGGTGGAATACGCGAAAGACAGCGGCAACGTTCCGGCTTGTAACTAAGTTTCTCTGTATATCTCAGGCACAATTTCTGTGCCTTGATCTCACCTTATATTCATTTTATGGCATCTAAACCAGATATGTCTCTTCCCCTGAAAAGCTGATTTTTTTGAATGAAGCGATTGCCTATAGTCCATCGCGGTTTTATCCTCTGTAAAATTAAGGTAAAATGTCAAAATTATTACTCCACGGCAGTTCAGGACACGTCTACATTGTTCTAAGTTGCGAGTGGTATCAATGGAGCCGTTTATGGATAAAATGTGGTCAGGCCGTTTCAGTGAAGCCTCTTCTTCACTCTTAGAAGATTTTAATGCGTCGATCATGTATGATCGACGTCTGTACAGAGAAGATATAGAAGGTTCTCTTGCCCATGCAGCCATGCTTCAGGCGCAGGGGATCTTGACCGGGGGTGAACTTGAAGCGATCCAAAAAGGGATGGCTCAGGTCTTAAGCGAGATCGAGTCAGGCGAATTCAAATGGAAAATAGCGGATGAAGATCTGCATATGGCGATCGAAAAACGCCTGACGGCTATTATCGGCGAAGCCGGCGGCAAACTGCATACGGCGCGTTCGCGTAACGATCAGGTGGCTGTTGACTTTCGCCGTTATGTTCTCCGCAAAGACCGTGAGATCGTGCAGCATTTGAAATCGCTTTTGGAAGTGATCGTTGATATTGCCGAGAAGCATACAGCGACACTGCTTCCGGGTATGACCCACCTGCAGCATGCCCAGCCGATCAACTTCGGGTTTCATATGTTGGCTTATGCCTCAATGTTCAAACGTGATATTGAACGTTTTGAAGAGAGTTATCGCCGCAATAATGTCTCGCCTCTTGGCTGTGCCGCTCTTGCAGGTACGCCGCACAACATTGACCGTGAGTTGACGGCCTCTCTGTTGGGGTTCGACAGTGTGAGTGTCAACTGTCTGGACACGGTAAGCGACCGCGATTTTGCGCTGGAGATCCTTTTTAACATCTCCACGATGATGATGCATATTTCGCGTTTGAGCGAAGAGATCATTCTCTGGTCAAGTTATGAGTTCGGTTTTGTCGAGCTCTCGGATGCCTACTCGACCGGTTCATCTATCATGCCGCAAAAGAAAAATCCGGATGTGCCGGAACTGCTTCGCGGTAAAACGGGACGCGTTTTCGGAAACCTTATCTCGCTTCTCACTGTGATGAAAGGGCTTCCTCTCGCCTACAACAAAGACACGCAGGAAGATAAAGAGGGTGTTTTTGACAGCATCGATACGGCCGAGATCTCCCTGGTTATTCTGCGCGAAGCGTTAAAGACGATGACGATCAAGCCGCATAATATGAAGAGTGCCTGTAAAAAAGGGCACCTCTCGGCAACTGATCTGGCTGATTATCTGGTCGAAAAGTGCAATATCCCTTTCAGAACGGCGCACTTTATCACCGGCAAGGCCGTTGCGCGCGGCGAGGAACTTGGCATTGATATCAGCGAATTGCCGTATGAAGAGCTGCAAAAGATCGATGAGCGTATCAAAGAAGATGTCATGCCGCTCCTGGCACTGGACCATTCGATGAATGCCCGCAGATCGCAGGGGGCAACGTCAACTGTCCGTACCGATGAACAGGTCGCGTATTTTAGAAATTATATTGAAGGATTGTCTTTATGAAAGTGTCTGTAGCCCATAAAGAGGGGATGAAGTTTGAAGCCACTACCGCAAAAAGCAGTTTTATCATCGACTGCCCGACGATCAGTCCGATCGAATACTTTCTAAGCGGTATCATTGCCTGCACTGCGACCGATATCTATATGCTGCCGCAGAACCAGTCTAAGACGGTGACCGACCTGGTCGTCGAAGGCGAAGTCGTGCGTAACGAGGATCATCCCAAAAAGTTCAATTCGCTGCAGCTGACCTACACCTTCAACTCGGACGCCGACAGCGATGACATGGCTGCCCGCTGGGTGATGGCAAGTGTCGAGACCTACTGTTCGACGATCAACACGATTCGCGATACGACAAAGATCGCATACACCATCATCCATAACGGCAAGACGATCCGCGAGAATGTCGAGATGATCAGCGGACAGGGCTCAAACGTCGACCTCGGCGAGCTGGATGCCTGCTGCCCCTCTTAACTTTCTATTGCCCCTTATCGGGCACTGCTTTTGATCAAATACATTCAACAAAACTTCTTAGAGATCGATCATGTTCATATTTTTATGAGATGGTGACTGGTTTACCATTACCTTAGAGATTTTTTTTCTGCTTTTTATCGCCTATGATGCAAAACGCTATTTTCAGACACGAAATCGCGAATATCTTTTCAATATACTCCTTGCCGTCGTCTTTTTCTTTTGGGCTCTGATCCCTTTTTACAACAAATATTTTACCTGGCAGACACTGGACAAAACGGCGCTGATCACAGAATGTTCAAGGGAACATAACGCGAGTTACTGCAGCTGTCTTGAGGACAAAGTCTTTAAAGAGTATGATTTTGAAACCTACCGTAAAACAGAGAAAACAGATAAAGATTTTGTGGCGTTTTTGCAAGAGAGCGATAAAGAGTGCAGGGGAGAAGGGAGCTGGTTTTAGCCCTTACGAAGCGTAAGGGCTAAAGCAGTTTAAAAAAAGTCCTGAGGATCGGCGTCCGTAAAATGGCCGAATCTGAGTTTAGTCCCGCCCAGGACATGCCAGTGGAGGTGTTTCACCTCTTGACCGCCGTTTTCACCCACGTTGCTGATCAGACGGTATCCCGACTCTTTGATGTCGACAAGCTCGACAAGCTCCTGGATAAATGTTGTCATCCCTGCCATGACCTCGGGCTGAAGCTCATTGAAACTGTCGACGTGCTGTTTCGGAATCACTAAAATATGCACGGGCGCTTTTGGGTTGATATCGTGAAACGCAAGAAAATTTTCGCTCTCTTTTTCAATATTTGCGGGGATCTCTTTGGCAGCGATTTTACAAAACAGACACATTGTTTTTCCTCTGGAATTATGATTTTTGTCATTGTAACACAGAGTTCGTAAATCCTCTTGAAAGCTCGCAATATCGGGCTGCTTCGTAAATTGAAGATAAAGTTAAAACTCTTTGGATAAAATACGCGATATTATTTATTATGGGCAAAAGCCCCAATGGAGACTCCATTTGAACCAGTGGTATGAGAGAATAGAAGCAGCGGATTCGGTTGAGATACTCGAAGAGATCCGTATTGCCGTTTTTGGCAAAAAGGGCGTTTTGGCAGCTGAGTTTGCCAAGATGAAAGATGCGCCGAATGAAGAGAAAGCGCAGATCGCTAAAGAGCTCAATATTCACAAAGGCAAGATGACCGAGCTTTTCAATCAACGCAAAATTGTTCTCGCTACAGAGGCACTTAAAGCGGCGATGAAAGCGGAAAAGATCGATGTCTCCCTCTTCTCGCCGACGGCTGAACGCGGTGCATTGCATCCGGTACTGCAGACGATGGATCGCATTGTAGAATACTTTGTTTCGATGAATTTCGCTGTCAATACAGGGCCGATGGTCGAAGATGACTTCCACAACTTCGAAGCGCTGAATCTGCCTAAATATCACCCGGCACGTGACATGCAGGATACCTTCTATTTTAAAGACGAGATGCTGCTGCGTACGCACACCTCACCGGTACAGATACGCACGATGATGAAGACAAAACCGCCGATCCGTATGATCGCCCCCGGTGCCGTTTTCCGTCGCGATTATGATCTGACACATACACCGATGTTCCATCAGGTCGAAGGGCTTGTCGTTGACGATGAAGGCAAAGTCTCTTTCGCCAATCTCAAGTTTATTCTGGAAGACTTTCTGAAGTACATGTTCGGCGATGTAGAGGTCCGTTTCCGTCCGAGTTTCTTCCCCTTTACGGAGCCGTCAGCCGAAGTGGATATCAGCTGTATCTTCTGCAAGGGTAAGGGATGCCGTGTCTGTTCCAAGACAGGATGGCTGGAAGTTCTTGGCTGCGGTATCGTCGACCCGAATGTTTTTGAAGCGGTAGGGTACAAAGATGTCAGCGGCTACGCATTCGGCCTGGGCGTCGAGCGTTTTGCAATGTTAATTCAACACATCGGCGACCTTCGTTCACTCTTCGAAGGCGATGTCAGACTTTTGGAGCAGTTTCAATGATCGTTACACGCAGCTGGTTAAACGAGTGGATAAAACTCGACGATATTACAACGGAAGAGTTGGCGAAGACCTTCAACAGTATCGGTCTTGAAGTTGACCGTGTCGAGTCGTTCGAGATTCCGGAGAAGATTGTTTTCGGCAGGGTTATGGAGTGTGTAAAACACCCCGATGCCGAAAAGCTCAGTGTCTGTAAAGTCGATATCGGTGCCAGTGTCCGTCAGATCGTCTGCGGCGCTGCCAATGTACGCGAGGGCATTACTGTTGCGGTTGCAACACTCGGTGCCGAGATGCCGGGCGGGCTTACGATCAAACCGGTCAAGCTTCGAGGTATTGATTCGGAGGGGATGATCTGTTCATCGACAGAGATCGGCCTGCCGAAGCTCGAAGACGGGATCATGGTGATCGATGAGAGTATCGGTGCGGTGAAACTAGGTGATGAAGTACGCAACAACCCCTATCTTAATGATGCGCTGATCGAGATCGAACTGACGGCAAATCGCGGAGACTGCTTGAGTGTCCGCGGTGTGGCACGCGATCTTTGTGCCGCTTTCGATCGGCCGATGAAAAAGATGAAAATCGAAGACAACGATCAGGCACGCCTTGGAATCGGCCGTCTGCTTCAGTTGACGCAGGAAGAGACGCTGGATGTCGATCTGACCTACCGTGCACTCGATCTTAAAGGGCTTGACCTGCCATTAAAACTTCGTCTGCGTCTGGCCCAGATTGAAGAGAGTCAAGAGAACGCCATAGAGGGACTGCTCTGGTATGCGACCTACAGCACCGGTGTCGTTCTTCGCGCGTATCACTACGGTTTCTTCAATGATGACAAGCAGCAGCGCGCCATCACGACACTAAAACGCGATGAAAATGGTTTTGTGAGCATCTACGGAAAGGCCAAGGCATCTATCGTCGGTATCCGCCAGGAAGATGCATCGCGTGTAAGCTATGATGAGGGGATTGTATTTATCGAGGCGAGTTACATACCGCCGGATATCATCTCCCGGCAAAAAGCAGAACACAAAGTCGAAAACGGACCGCATTTCTATCGCACGTCACGCGGGTCCGAGCCGGAACTCGCTATCGGTCTCGGTTATGCGCTCAACCTGTTCGAGTCGTATTCAGACTCATCGATCTATGGCGGCAGTGTTGATGTGACGAGCAAGTTCAATGAGAAGGTGATCGGTATCAGTATCGATGAGATCAACGCGATCATCGGCATGGATATCAATAAAATGACGATCACCAATCTCCTGCAGGGGCTTGGTTTCGGTCTGAACAAATCCAAAGTTGACAGTTTTGTTGTCGAAGTGCCGCGCTATCGTCACGATATCGTCAATAAACAGGATGTGGTCGAAGAGATCGTCCGTCTGGTCGGCATTGACAACATTCACTCCAAGCCCTCTTACTTTGCAGAAGATAACCGTTTCGGCGATGACTATGCCGCGTATTCAAAGCGTAAAGTGTACCGTCACCGTGCTGCGCAGAGCGGTTTCTATGAGACGGTGCATTTTGTCTTTAACGAACGTGCCTCTTTGGAGAAATACGGTTTTAGTACGGTCGACAAAGCCAAAGAACTGCTCAACCCGATCGCCGGAACACTCGACACACTGCGTTCAACGTTGATGCTGGGTCTTGTCGAGGCGGCATCCCACAATGTCAAGGTAGGACGGAAGTCCGTCAAACTTTTTGAATCGGGTTCGGTCTTCAGTGCCGATCGCCATGAGAGTGTCAAATTTGCCTTTTTGGCATCAGGCAGTTCGGAACGTGACAAGATCAGCAACAGCGGTAAAGCAGCAATAGTCGATTTTGCTTCATTTGTTCAGAAGATCGCGGATGTCATCGGTGATTTCAAACTGCGTGAAAATGTACCCGAGCCATGAGTTTGCCCATCCCTACCAGGCGGCAGCGATCATTCAAAACAATAAAGCGGTCGGAGAGCTTTTTAAACTGCACCCCTCAATCGCAGAGTCGTACGACCTGGATGACACCTACCTGTGCGAAGTGGACTTCGATGCCTTGGAGTATGGTATCAAAGAGGCAAAAAGCTATTCAAAATATCAGGCATCTTTCAGAGATCTGAGCCTGGTGATGCCGGTATCGATGAACTACGAGCAGATCGAGAAAGTGATCGAGGCGAACAAAAGCGCCGAGATCATTCGTTTCTATCCGGTCGATCGCTACAGCGATGAAAAATTGGGCGAGAACGTCAGCTTGAGCCTCCGTTTTGTACTTCAATCGGAAGAGAAGACGCTGGAAGAGGACGACATTACCTCGTCCATGAGCAGTGTTCTCGGCGCGCTTGAAACAGAATTGGGTCTGACTCTGCGATGAATCGGGTCAAGGTCTTACCCAGCGTTTCTGCTTTCAGCTTTAAAACGGACGCCATCGCTGCAGACAAATCGATCTCCCACCGCTGTGCGATGTTCTCCATGCTTGCCAGAGGCGAGAGTGTCATCGAGAACTTTTTACGCGCTGAAGATACCATGAACTCGCTTCGAATCGTTGAAAAGCTCGGTGCAAAGATCGTCGATGACGGTGTGAATATCCGCATCTCCTCCGAAGGTATCAAAGAGAGCGAAGATATTCTTGACTGTGGCAACTCAGGGACGGGAATGCGTCTTTTCTGCGGCCTGTTGGCATCGGCTGAAGGACATTTTGTCCTAACGGGTGATGCGTATCTCAAACGCCGACCGATGAAACGCATTACTGAACCGCTTAAAAGCATCGGTGCCAAACTGGACGGACGACATAACGGCGATCTGGCACCGCTGAGTATCCGCGGTGCTTCGCTCAAAGCCTTTGATTACGAGAGCAAGATCGCTTCGGCACAGGTCAAATCCGCGATGATCCTGGCTGCACTCAGCGCTGAGAACACCTGCAGCTATAAAGAGCCTGAACTCAGCCGTGACCATACCGAACGCATGCTTAAGGGGATGGGGGCAGCGATCAGCGTAGATGGACTGACCACGACGATAGAGCCGATGAAAGAACTGCTTGCTCCTCTGAATATCCGTGTGCCTGCTGACCCGTCATCGGCTTTCTTCTTTGCCGTGGCGGCGGCCATCACACCGGATGCAGAAGCTGTTCTGGAAGGGGTGACCTTTAATCCGACCAGGATCGAAGCCTTCAAAGCTTTAGAACGCATGGGTGCAAAAATTAGTTACGATCTTACAGAAGACAAATATGAGCCTATTGGTAATATTACTGTCAAATATGCCCCGCTCAAGGCGATACGTGTTGATGAAAATATCTCCTGGCTGATCGATGAACTGCCGGCACTCTCCATCGCGATGGCATGTGCATCGGGCAGAAGTGAGATCGCCAATGCCGAGGAGCTGCGTGTCAAAGAGAGCGACCGCATTTCAACCGTTGTGAATAATCTGCGAGCGTGCGGCATTGACGTCGAAGAGTATGCTGACGGCTATGCGGTTACCGGCGGCAAACTCACTGCTGCGAAAGTTGACAGTTTCGGTGATCATCGAATTGCGATGAGTTTTATCATCGCCGGTCTTCGCTGCGGCATGGAAGTCAGTGATATCGAGTGTATAAACACTTCATTCCCGAACTTTTTTACGCTTTTAAGCCAAATTACGGACATTGAACTATGAAAATACAATTAGCTGAGAATTACGGTTTTTGTTTCGGCGTCAAACGCGCCATCAAGATCGCTGAAGAGAATGCCGATTCGGCAACTTATGGCCCTTTGATCCATAATTCAAAAGAGATTGAGCGTTTAAAGGTCGATTTTAATGTCGCATTGAGCGAAAATCTCAGTGATTTTAAAGCCGGCGATAAAGCTGTCATCCGTACGCACGGTATTCCTAAAGATGAACTCGCCCTGCTAAAAGAGCGGAATGTGGATGTCATCGACGCCACCTGCCCTTATGTGACCAAACCGCAGCAGATCTGTGAAGAGATGAGCGCTGCCGGTTATGATATCGTCATCTTCGGCGACGAAGAGCACCCCGAGATCAAAGGTGTTAAAAGTTATGCGATACATGGCGCCCATGTCGTCACATCGGTAGAGGGGCTCGAAAAGCTTCAGCTGAAAGATAAGATCGCTGTTGTCGCACAGACGACGCGAAAAGCCGAAGATTATCTTGAGATCTGCAACTATCTGATTCCACGCCATAAAGAGGTGCGTGTTTTCAACACCATCTGCAATGCAACTTTTGAGAACCAGGATGCGGTGCGCAAACTGGCCGGAGAGTCAGATGTGATGATCGTTATCGGCGGCAAAAACTCTTCTAACACCAAGCAGCTTCAGAATATCGCCGAAGGTCTAAATGCGGCCTCCTATCATATTGAAGGACCGGATGATCTTGACGCAGCCTGGTTTGAAGGCAAAGAACTTTGTGGTATCAGCGCAGGGGCTTCAACCCCCGACTGGATCATTCAACAGGTGGTTGAAACGATCAAAAAGATGACGAAACAATAATTCTTTCTGCCTGGGCAGCGATTTGGTACATCCGGGAGTTAGAAATAATTTTCATCTGATTCCGTGCTTCGGCACACTCGGATGCTGTCTACTATTAAGTAAAACTTTGGTATAATTTCGGGATTTTATATAGTTACAGGGGAAGTTGTATGGCTGAAGAGCTTTTAGAAGAAGAAAATTTCGCGGCAATGTTTGAGGCGTCTGAAAAGGCACAAGAGTCGACAAACCGTATTGTTGAAGGCGAAATTGTTGAATTACAAGAAGAAGATGACCGCGCACTGGTTGGTGTTGGTGAGAAACTAGAGGGTTTTCTTCCTTTGGATGAGATTCGTGATGAAAATGGCGAATTAACCCATAATGTAGGTGACAAGATCACTGTTATGGTAACCGGCTATTATAACGAGCGTCCAAAGATCTCTCGCAAAAAAGTGCTTGAGCAGGCGAAAACACTCGAATTCATCAATGCAAACAAAGATGATTATGAAGATATCGTCATAGAAGGTGTGATCACTAGCAAAAACCGTGGCGGTTATGTAATCGAAGCAGATTCTGTTAAGTTCTTTATGCCGCGTTCACTTGCAGCGTTCAAAGAGACTGATGAAGTCGTCGGCCGTAAAGTAAAGGCACAAATCGTCAAACTTGACCCGGAAGATACGTCTATCATCGTTTCGCGTCGTAAACTCTTTAATGAAGAGCGTAAAAAGAAAAAAGAGATCATTGACAAATTATTGGCAGAAGATACAATCGTTGAAGGTGTGATCAAAAAGATCACGTCATACGGTATGTTTATTGATGTCGGCGGCGTTGACGGCCTGGTCCATTACAATGAGATCTCCTATAAGGGACCGGTAAACCCGTCTAAACTTTACAAAGAAGGCGAAACAGTAACGGTCAAAGCGATCGGTTACGATAAAGACAAACGCCACCTTTCTCTCTCTATCAAAGCGGTCCAGGAAGATCCTTGGGCGGAAGTAGAATCTGAGTTGGATGAGGGTGATACTATTACTGTAACGGTAAGTAATGTCGAGTCTTACGGGGTGTTTGTTGACCTTGGTAATGATATCGAAGGTTTCTTGCATATTTCAGAGATCACGTGGGACAAAAACATTAAAAACCCTGCTGATTACCTGCATGTCGGCCAAGAGATCGATGTTGAAGTGATCGAAATAAACTCGGATACACACAAGCTTCGTGTATCACTCAAGCGCCTTCTTCCAAAACCGTTTGACGAGTTTGTAAAAAAACACAAAGAGGGCGAAGTGGTCAAGGGTGTTGTTACATCATTGACTGACTTCGGTGCTTTTGTTAAGATCGATGGTGTTGAAGGTCTTCTTCATAACCAGGATGTCTCTTGGGACAAAGGTGTTAAAGCAAGAGACCTGTTCAAAAAAGGTGACGAAGTCGAAGTCAAGATCGCTCGTATCAACAGTGACGATCAAAAGATCTCTCTTAACCATAAATGTCTTCAAGAGAGCCCGATCGATAAATTTGCGGCTAACCACAGACGCAATGAGATCGTAAACGGTACTATTCGAGACATTAAAGATTTTGGTGTATTCGTTTCACTTGAAGATGGTGTAGACGCTTTGATCCGTGATGAAGATCTTGAGCCACTTGTTAAAGAAGAGCTGGAAGTCGGACAAGAGATTGAAGCGGTAATCGCTGTGATTGATACACAACGTGACCGTATCCGTCTTTCAGTCAAGCAGCTTTCCCGTTTGAAAGACCAAAAGATCATTGAAGATCTGAATAAAGAAGACACAGGCAACACACTTGGTGATCTTCTTAAAGATAAACTCAATAAGTAATTCCCTTGTAAACATCATGTGAAGAGTTGGCTTTTTTAGCCACTCTTTCCTGGCTGTATCCCCAATTTTGACTTGAATATATTTACAATAGATTGATGTCAAAATTCACACAATTATTTTATTACTAGGATGTAAAGTTATGGAAAAATATCAGATTGTTGTATGCGATCACATTCATGAAGCCGGTCTTGAAATGCTTAAAAATGATGACCAGATCGATTACGTTTTTGCAGCAGATATTGATAAGACTGAACTTTTAGATGTTATTAAAACGGCAGATGTCGCCATTACTCGTAGCTCAACTGATGTTGACCAAAAATTTATTGATGCAGGTAAAAACCTTAAAGCGATCGTCCGTGCGGGTGTCGGTGTCGATAACGTTGATATAGAAGGGTGCTCAAAAGAGGGCATCATCGTTATGAACGTACCGACTGCCAATACTATCGCAGCGGTTGAACTCACCATGACACACATGCTTTCTTGTATGCGTATGTTCCCTTACTCCCATGACCATCTTAAAAACCAGCGTATCTGGAAACGCGAGAAGTGGTACGGATATGAGTTGAAGGGTAAAAAGCTGGGGGTTATCGGTTTCGGTAACATCGGTAGTCGTGTGGCTATCCGTGCTAAAGCATTCGAGATGGACATTGTTGCCTACGATCCGTACATCAATGCATCAAAAGTGACCGATCTTGGTATGGAATACACTGAAAATTTCGAAGACATCCTGGCCTGTGACATTATTACGATCCATACGCCAAAGAACCAAGAGACGATCAACATGATCGACAAAGAAGAGATCGCCAAGATGAAAGACGGCGTTGTGCTGATCAACTGCGCACGCGGCGGTCTTTATAATGAAGATGCTTTATATGATGGCCTCAAATCCGGAAAAGTCCGTTTTGCCGGTATCGATGTATTTATCAAAGAGCCTGCAACCGATCATCCGCTTTTGGACCTTGACAATATTGTTGTCTCGCCTCACCTCGGCGCCAACACGTTCGAATCACAGTACAACATTGGCGTAGAAGCGGCACAGCAGGCGATCCAGGCCGCGAAAGGAATCGCTTACCCGCATGCGATGAACCTTCCGATCGACGAGAGCAAGATACCGTCATTCGTCAAACCGTTCCTGGAGATGGGACAGAAGATCGGTTTCCTTGCAACACAGATCAATAAAGCCCCGATCGTCTCTGTGAAAGTAAGCGGCGACGGTGAAATCGCACAATACCTGGAGTCACTGGCGACATTCGCAACTGTCGGTGCAATGGCGGAGACAACCGGCGATACGGTCAATTATGTCAATGCCGAGTTCATTGCCGAGAAGCGCGGCATTAAAATAGAGGTTGAAAATACCCATGTAAAAACACCGTACAAAAACCTTATTACGGTCAAACTGACAACGGAGAAACGCGCGGTCAGTATTTCAGCGACGATTTTCGAAGGCGGTGTACAACGTATTGTCGATATAGACGGTTTTGAAGTCGATGTTGCACCGAAAGGCAACATGATCATCTTCAAAAATACCGATGTTCCAGGTGTTATCGGCAAGGTCGGTACCATCCTGGCAAACAACAATGTCAATATCTCGGATTTCCGTCTGGGCCGTAATAACAAGTCTGAAGCACTCGCCGTGATCTTGGTTGACTCGGATGTAAAAGATGCTACGCTCAGTGAGCTTGCTGCACTTGAAGCATGTATCAGCGTCAAAGCCGCTCGTCTGTAATTATTATACATCCTGCACAGTCAGGATGTTTTTCCCTTTCTGCCTTTTTCTTCATATAGTTATACCTCTTTTTTAAATTATCTTGCTGACCTTATTTACATGGTGGCCGCAAATATTATTGCATATTTGATCGTTTTGTGTTTCTTCTGTGGTACAATTATTTCATATCATAAGAGGAGTTGACCATGAAAACTTTATCTCTCATAATAAGTGCATTACTACTCGGTGCAGCAGTATATGCGGCAGACTTTTCATCAAAAAGTACGGATGAATTGCTCAATATGCGCGGTACGCTGACAACACTACAAGAGCGTAACGAGTTGCACAATGAACTGATGACCCGTCAGAAGACGATGACGAAAGAGCAGCTGAAACAATTCAATACCTATCCACCGGAAAATCGTGTAAGAAAGAACCAGGGCATGGGACAAGGTCAAGGTATGGGGCGAGGTCAAGGTATGGGTCAAGGCAAGTGCGGACAAGGCAAGTGTAGCGGAATGGGCGGCGGTCCGAAGCGTTGATCTTTCAGGTTTCGATCCCAAGCAGTATTTTTCGTCTCCGGGTAAGGTCCGAAAGCATCAGAAAGACCTGAAGAGGTACTCTGAGATCAATGGTTGTTGAGGCAGCAAGCGTTTACGATGTGCATACCGCTCGAATGGTTTTTGCTTTACTATTGCAATAGAACATCTTAAAGAGGAAAAACAGTGAAAGGACAGCTCATTCTTCTGCGCCACGGCCAGAGCCTTTACAATCAAAAAAACCTCTTTACGGGATGGACCGATATCGATCTAAGTGAGCAGGGCATTCAAGAAGCAAGATCGGCAGGAAAGACTTTGTCAAACTACGGAATCTACCCGGATATCTGTTTCACCTCCTGGCTCAAACGGGCTATCCATACCGCGCAATTGGCGCTAGAAGAGATGGAGTGGGAGCAGATCGACATCATCAGAAGCTGGAAGCTCAACGAGCGGCACTACGGTGCATGGCAGCAACATAACAAAGATGAGATCAAGGCTGAAGTCGGCGATACGGCGTTTTTTGCCGTACGCCGCGGGTTCGATATGCCACTCCGCCGGCACTGGAAGAAGGTGATCCTAGGCTTCTGCAGGACAATAGCAAATACAAAGAGATAGATCCGGAGCTGTTGCCAAGAGGAGAATCACTTGAAGATACAGCCAAAAGAGCACTCAGCTATTTTTTTGAGAAGATTGCACCGCAGCTGGCGAGGGGTAAAACGGTCATGGTCTCTGCCCATGGAAATTCGCTGCGCGCTTTGGTGATGGCAATCGAGAAGATCGATAAAAAAGAGGTCGAGGCGCTCGAAATACCGACAGGCATCCCGATTGTTTATGATTTTGACGACATGATAAACATGACCAAAAAAACAATATTGAAGAGAAGTCAACAGTGACGGGCTTTTTGAGAAGAGCGGCGGGTAGAATTTAGAAAGTGGCATGCCCAAGCAGAGCTGTTGGGAACAACTTCCGCGGATTGGCAGCAGTGGTGATCGGCGCTTTTCGCGACTTGCCACTCGACACATTGAATGTTTAAACTGTCGGTTGCGCTAGTAAGCGTAACTGAAAAGCAGCGAGCCGTAACCGTGTATTTTGCGTTGCTGCGTAAAACTTTTGCTTTCTGCCGTATACATAATAGAAAGCTGATAATTCTTATACGAACCGCCAAAACCTCCGCCGACTCTTGCTACGAGGGGGTAAGGGTCGACAGAGAGAGAATTTCCGTCGCAATTGCCCTGTAGAAACATGTCTCTGCCTACAAGGCGCAAGTCACTCTGCAGCTGTAGATAATAACTGTAAGCTGCCCTGTATCGCTTCGCACCTCTGTCCAAAGCCGGTATCGCAGAATCCAGCCCCGGCATCATTACAAAGTTCTGGCCAAAATCACGGGGTATGTGGACGCCTATTCTGTAGAGTACGCCAACATCCAGCTCGGTACGTACATTGCCGATTACACCGCCTACACGCGGTATCAACACTGCCTCATACTGCTCCGTGTCGACGATGTATCGTTCATGATGGTGATAAGCCAGATTGATCCCAAATTCATCATGAAGCTGGTTTTGCCACCCGTTGACCGGATCGCCCAATATATGGTCATGAACAAATTTTTGAATCTCACCCGCCTTTACAGAGGGACCTACGAGACCCAGCTGAATTTCCAGGGAGTCCAAACTTTTTGCACTGCTTTGATGCAAGGCGAAAGAGGTATACAGCCACCCCGCATAGGGACGATCATTCGGTTGCGGTTTTGGATCATTGAACTTTGCAGGCGTGTACATCTCCATGGTCAGACCTACCGTAAAATAAGAGATGCTCCTTTGCTTATCGCTGAAGGGCAGGTAAAAGGGGTCATGATGAAGTTTATATAAAAACGAGAGATCGCAACCCAATGTATACCATCGATCGGTTCTGAAAAAAGCATCATTTTCAAACACAAAATTGAATCGTTCAAATTTCATAAGATCTTTTTCTTTTGCCTGTAGATGAAGCAGAAAGAAAACGAATATAAGTAAAATAAATCGTTTTGGCATCAGGATAAAGCTCATTATATTTTTTTTAGAGGCAGCATTGGCCGATTACAATTATAGTCGAAGTGAACAACGTTTTGATTACAAGGCATAATACCTCTATTTTGGAAAAAACACGACGGGCTGTCTGTTATTCAGCCGATAATCCAAACGAAAGGGACGACCTTGAAAACCGATCTCGATATTGAACTGATAGAGAAGTAACATCTGCGTAGAAAAAAAGTCGTATAATAGTCAGATGAAATCAACGCTGTTGCCAACCTATCTGTTGAAGCATTTACAAAATGCAGAATCGCTGCTGCCGCAAATTCATAGCGGCAGTGATCCCGAGAACCTGCATCATTATCGTGTCTCCCTTAGACGGGCCCGATCCCTCATCAAGGTCTACCTTAAAAAGAGCCATGATTTTGAAGAGGCGCTGAAGCCCCTTCTCAAATCTACCAATAAACTGCGGGAAATAGATGTACTGGTGATGGGTATAGATGGCGTGCGTTACCCTCAGCTGCTTTCGGATCTCAAGCAGTACCGAAACGCCCTTTACCAGCAGCAGTGGGACAGCGAAACGCTGCAGACACATCAGAATACTCTGCACCGACTGATTGCGGAACTGAATATGCTTCAATACGTACTATCGGACAAAGTACTGGTCGATATCGCTCTGATGCATTACGAAGAGGCCATTGCATTAAAAAAAGAGCTAAGCCGCAAGAGCAGTGCAAAAAAAATACATAAGGTCCGCATTCGCTGTAAACTGGCCCGCTATACACTGGAGTTTATTGAAGAGAGCAGTTTGAAAGAGGTCGGCAAAAAGATCAAAAAATGCAAGAAGATACTGAACCATTTCGGTAAGATACAGGACACGGCCAACCAGCTTGCCCTGTTAAAAGATTTTTGCAAAAACCATGCGTCAACCGAGTGCCGACTACTTTACAAAGAGCGGAAAAAAGCCTTTAAAAAACTCAAAGAAAGCCTCTAGCACTGTAGGCTTTTTGCTTAAGGCGCTGCGTTCGAAATTTTGTAGAACTACGGTCACATTCTATAAAGAAATAGCCTTTGTACCGTTTGAGAGCGGACGGCCCTTTCCTAAGGAAAAGGACCACCGTGATCAGACGAAGTGGTCGGGGTTTTCGACAGAGACGGCCTTGCGTTCTTTAAACCCGAAATGTTTATCAAGGTCGGCGTTGTGCAGCAGGACAGGCACGATCATAAGCGAGGCGATGACCGCTGCAACGGTTCCGAAGATCAGTGAAACGCCCAGACCGCCGAAGACTGCGTCAGAGGCCAAAAGCGTCGACGCAAGAATAATGGCCGCCGCCGTCAAAAAGATCGGTTTGGCACGGGTTGCAGAGGCGTAGGCGATCGCATCCGTTTTGTGCATCCCCTTGTCATGTATCAGCGATCTGGTAAAGTCGATGAGCAGCAGAGAGTTGCGTGAACTGATCCCGATCAGGGCGATAAATCCGATCAGCGAAGTCGCCGTCAGGAAGAAGGTGTCGGTCGTAAAAATATCCATGATCCAGTGGCCGACGATTACCCCGATAATCGAGAGGAAACTTCCAAGCAGCACGATCCCGCTGAGAATATAACTTTTATAGTAGATCACCATCAGTAAAAAGATCAGGACCAAGGCTGCAATAAAGGCACCGCCGAGATCGACAAAGGTGTCCAGCGTGACCTTCATCTCGCCGTCCCAAAGCAGCGTATAGATATTGCCTGTTTTCTTCTCTTTCAGAATGAGATTGAAAAGGCCTGATGTCGTGATGTCATACTCATCTTTAAACTGCTCCATGATCGCAGCTCTTGCATTTATAAGCGGGTAGACCTGGGAGACCATATCGGTCTCGGCCAGGACATTGGTCATCTGGTGCAGGTTCTTGCTCATGATCATCGGATTTGACTTGACCGCGATAATGTTGACCACCTCGGTGATCGGCACCATCATACCGTTTTGGTTCATCAGGCGGAGGCTTGAAAGCTTGCTTTCGACCGCGTTTTTGTCTTTGTTGGTGAATTTTTTCGTTTCATCGCTCAGTGTCAAAAAGATTGGGACCTGGTCATTGTATTTTGCGCTGTTTTTGACGGCAATATCCATCCCTTCAAAGGCGAGGTAGATGATGTCGTTGAGCTGTTTGATGCTCAGACCGGATTTGGCGATCTTAACACTGTCGACTTTGATCTCAAATTTATCATAGATAGTATCCTGCATGATATCGATGTCAACCAAACCTTTTGTCCGCTTAAAGACCTTCTCTACGCGTTCCGCCAGATGACGGATGCCGTCGGCATTATTGCCGTAGATTTCGGCCACGATGGCGGCCATTGTCGGCGGGCCGGCCGGCGGCTCGACAAATTTGATATTTGTCTTGGGTACGATCGACTCACAATTTTTCTGGATTACCGGACGGATCCGCTGCACCATCATATAGGAAGGTTCGTCTCTGTGATGCGCCTTTGTCAGGTTGACCACCACTTCGGCAAGGTTTTCAGACGATTTGAACTGTGAACCTTTGATCAGTCCTGCAAAATCAAGCGGTGCGCCCATTCCCAAAAAGACCTCAAGATCAAGCGCCTCTTTCTCTTTGTGGATATAGCCGACCACGCATTCGCTCACTTTCTGTGTCTGCTGGATAGAACTGCCTTCCGGCAGGTCGATATAGATGCTGTAGGTATCATTGTTCTTGCCCGGAAGCATCTTTGCCAGGACCATCTCGGTCGGCAGCATGGCAACCGAGAGGATAAAGGCGACCAGTGTGCCAAGCAATATCATCATCTTTCTGCGTTTGCTCTGAAGGCCTGCATGGATGAGCTCTTCTAATTTTTTAAACACTATTTTTCTCCTCCGGCATGATGTTCCGGTTTTTTAAGCAGACGGACTGCCAGATAGGGGGTGAAGATATAGGCGACAAAGAGTGAGGCGATCAATGCAACCGGAACATTTGCCGGTATCGGTTTCATAAACTGTCCCATCATGCCGCCGACAAAGGCCATCGGCACCATCGTCAGAATGATGGCCAGGGTGGCAATATTGGTTGGCGGCCCGATCTCGTCGGTCGCCTCGACCATCAACTCGTCAGGATCGCGATCGGCTGCATTGGCAGCATGATAGTGGCGGTGGATGTTTTCGATAACGATAATGGCCGCATCCACCAAAAGACCCAGACTCAGCAGGAAGGCAAAGAGGGTAATACGGTTAATAGTCTGCCCTGTCAGATAGGCGATAAAAAGTGTGATGGCCAAAATGGCAGGTACGGTAAAGGTGACGATCAGAGATTCCCGCCAGCCCAGGACAAAGATCAGCAGCAGTGCGATGATGACGATAGAGAGAAGCAGGTGGAAGACCAGTTCGTTAACCGCATCGTTGGCGCGTTCACCGTCATTGCGGGTAATGACATAGCTGATGCCGTGTTTGGCCATCTCTTCTTTGTACTGGCTCAGCGCGTTTTTGACTTCATCGGCGATGATAACCGCGTTGGTACCCTGTAGTTTGGAGATGGTCAGCGTTACCTGTTCCTGAAGCGGCGAGAAATTGCCTTTTTCATCTTTGACACTGACAAGTGCCGATTTGAAGTTCTGTTTGTCAAAAGAGTCCTCAACCGTAGCGATATCTTTCAGGTAGATGGCAGCACCCATGTACTGGGCAACGATAATATTGGCAATGTCCTCTTTGTTCTCTATGGCATTTTTAACGCCGACCATGATGATCTCGTTCTCTTTGGTACGGTTTTTCACATCCGGAACATTGTAAGCAACCGACTGGACCGCCTTCGAGATCTGACCCATCGAGAGGTTGTAGCCGGAGAGCTTATAGAGGTCGACCAGAATGTTGTACTGATGTTTATGGCCGCCTTTGAGGGCCGTCACGGCAATATTGTCCAGTCCGTTGATATGGTGCTGGATATCTTTGACATAGTCATAAAGTGCGGTGGCCTTCATCGCCTTGTCGTTGGCAAAGAATGCAACACTTACGATTGGAATATCGATGTCGATGTCAAGCGGTTTGATGGTCGGGCTGAGGGCTGTTTTTGGAAAAAGATCTTTATTCTGCATGATCTTGTCGTAGACCTTGAGATTGGAGTTCTCTTTCTCCTCACCGATATAAAAGGCCACGTTGACCACGCCGACATTATCCATCGCCGAACCGTAGATATACTCAACCCCTTTGACCTCTTTGAGCTTGCGCTCCAGGGGCTTGACAATGACCTGTTCTATCTCTTTGGCCGTTGCACCCGGCATCGCAACGATGACGGTCGAGCCGCTGACCACCATCTGCGGGTTCTCTTCGCGGGGCATGACCTCCAGCGAAATATAACCCATGACAAGTAGAAAGATTCCGAGTACCGATGTCAGCGGGTTGCGTATAAACATGCGCGCCAGTTTGCCGGCGCTGTCCTTTGGAACATAGGCTTTTGTTTTCATGCACCCTCCTTATTTGACAACGACAGTGGCATACATACCCGGATAGACGATCTTTTTGGTTTTGTTTTCAAAAGCGATCTTGATGCGGAATGAGTGGGTCATCGGATTTGAACTCGGGATGATGGCCGAGATCTTGCCGGTCGTTTCGATACCGACAGAGGGAATGGTGACCTCTACCGGGGTGCCCGTTTTAATGCGCTTGAGATCGCTTTCGGCGATATCGGCTGTGATCTTGAGCGAGTCAAGATCTGAGAGGACAAAAGCCGGCATGCCCGGCATTGCCATCTCGCCTACCTTGATGTTCTTGGCAATGATCACCCCGTTGTTGGGTGCTACGATGCGAAGGTATTTGTACTGGTTTTTTACCTCATTGAGCTGGGCATCTGCCTGCGCGACCTGCTTTTTGCTGATCGTCACCATGTCCTCCATGTTTTTTTCGGCAAGCTCCAGGTTCTCAACCTCAAATTTTGAGACCATGTTCTTCTCCAACAGACGTCTATGACGGGCAAGATTAAGACGCACGTTATTGAGCTCGTTCTGGTTCATCTGCAGGGCAAGCTGCGCCTGCGAAATACTGAGCTGCACACGCGCGATTGAGGCATCGATCTCTTTGGAATCGATGGCATATAGCAGGGTGCCTTTTTTGACATAGTCACCTTCATTGGCGTTGACCTGTGTGACAAAACCCATAAAACGGCTTGTGATCATCTTTTCGTTATCCGAGATAACTGTACCGGAAAGGGTCAACCCCTCCGCCAAAAGTGAAGCGGCCAGTGCGAGTAGTAGTGCCAGTTTTTTCATTATTGCTCTCCGTTTGCTAGTTTTTCAAGGGCGAATACACGCTCGTTTCGTTTGTTCTTGACTTCAAGCAGTGCCAGGACCTTTTCGATCTGCATAGACTGTTTGATGATCAGGTCATTCATTGAAGCGATGTTCTCACGGTAACGCTCTTCATAATTTTTATAGATCTCGGTTGAAAGTTCAAGCTCTTTGGTGAGGCTGACGATCTCATAATCAAGCGATTCGATCTCGGTTCGGATCTTGTCTACCTTCAATGCGATCCCTTTTTTGGCGAGTTGGACCTCTGTCTCGGTCTTCAATGCATTGACCCTGGCCTCCTGGACCTTGTTCGAATCCGCCCCGCCGCTGAAAAGGTTCCATTTAAGCTGCACGCCTGCCGTATAGGAGCCGTTATCTATCTTGTAATCGGCCAGATCCAGGGCAGAAGATTGGACATCCGCTTTCAGACCGATCGTTGGAAGGTAGTCCGCTTGGGAGACATCGACCATTCTTCGGCGGATCTCAAGACCGGTCTGTGCCTGTTTGATATCGACATTGCGGTCAAGGATCTGATCGGTAGAAAAAGCACTTGCTTTGACTTCAGAGGTCGGGACAGTGATATGTTTGATCTCGCGGTTGAGAAGAAAGCTCAGGTAGTGATAGAGCAGCTCTTCATTGGCTTTCATCTCATGAAGATTGCGTTCGACATTGGAGTGCTTGGCCTGCACTTCAAGCAGGTCAATGCGTTTGGCATACCCTTCACTGATCATATTCTGTGTCGTCTTTTCAAGCCTGATGATATTGTCATTGATCGTCGTAAGGTTTTTGATCGCCTGTTCCAGCAGGGCCATGTCGTAAAATGCTTTTCTTGTCTCATAGATCTTGTCGTTGACCGTTTTGTCTTTTTTTAGTCCCTGCATCTTCTCCATGGAACGGCCGATGTCGGTGTAGCCGCTGATCTGGCCGCCGGTATAGATAGGCAGGGTGTATTCGAGCTTGGTCTGGAAATAGTTTGTATCGCCCGGATGGTTCAGGTCTTCGGGTTTTACAGAAAGAATGTTCGGATTGGTACTGTCAAATTGAGAAAAACCGAAGTCTCCGAAGGTTGCCTGGCGGGAGGTCAGTTTAAACCCGAATACATTGCCGGCATCGTCCGAGCGTACCGCGTTGAGGACCAGGTCAAGGCTGCCCCAGTTCATTGCACTCGACTGAGCAGTTTTGGCCTGTGTGCTTTGAAGTTCATACTGCGCTGCTTTGATCTCAAGATTGTCCTCTTTCAGGATCTCTATCGCCTCGTCCAGAGTGAGGCCATCATCGCTTCGGAGTGTCGCGCCAAATAGGGATAGGCTTACTGCGAGTAAACCGCTTATCATCTTCATATTTTTCCCCTTTTTATTGATCATAGTTATCTTATGTAAAGTATATGGTGAAATTATATAAGTCATCCATCACAAATATATCACATTGACGGTTAAAACAGGTAAAAAAAATAAATAATATCGTCAAAAAGTGCCGGCTTCCTTTATACGCATAGAATAAGATTACCCTAAAGTTGTAAACAGGGTCAAATAGGGTAAAATCTCGAAAATTTTTATCAAATAAAGGCCCAAAAATGGCAACAATTGGTATGGGAGACATCAAAAAAGGTGTTCGCTTAGAGATTACAGGTGTACCGTATAAGGTAGTTGAGTTCCAACACGTCAAACCGGGAAAAGGCGCAGCTTTTGTACGTTGCAAGGTTAAAAGCTTTCTAAACGGCAAAGTGGTCGAGAAGACGATCCATGCGGGCGACAAGTTCGAAGTACCGAACATGGAGTACAAAACGATGCAGTACCTCTATGACGACGGTGAAATGCTTCAGTTTATGGATAACGATACCTATGATCAGCTCGGTCTCAGCTATGAGCAGTGCGAAGATGCGATGAAGTGGCTCAAAGACGGTACGAATGTCGATATCATCACGCATAACGGCAAAGCGATCTCCGTCGAAGCGCCGGCTATCATGGAACTGGTCATTACCGAAACACCGCCGAACTTCAAGGGCGACACGTCGAGCGGTTCCAAAAAACCGGCAACGCTTGAGACAGGTGCGGTTGTGCAGGTGCCTTACCATGTGCTTGAGGGTGACCTTATCCGCGTCAACACGGTTGATGGCGAATACCTCGAAAAAGTAAAGTAAAAGTTCCAGCTTTGGTGCACCTTGCACCGAAGTTCACCTCTCGACGCACAGCAGTGCGACTTCGGATTCACTTCGGCACAATCTGCACCCAATCTGAAACTTTTACCTGTTCAGTTTGGGCGAAGGTGAGCTTCGCCACCTTTCATAATTCATAATTCATAATTCATAATTCATAATTCATAATTCATAATTCATAATTCATAATTCATAATTCATAATTCCCCGCTGTGCTACAATAGTAAAAATCGATAAAAGGAATGATTATGCCGAAAGTTCTGGTTCCCTTGGCGGAAGGTTTTGAAGAGATCGAAGCGGTGAGTATGATCGATATTATGCGGCGCGGCGGTATTGAGGTCCTGGTGCGTGCTCTTGATGACAGGATGGAGGTGGCAGGTGCCCACGGTATTACTATTAAAGCAGAAGGTCCTGTCGCGGGTCTTGGTGCTGATGATATCGATATGATCGTACTGCCTGGCGGGTGGGGCGGTACGAACCGCCTGGCTGAAGATGCAAACGTACAAGACCTGTTAAAAGCGATGGACAAAAAGGGAAAAAGTATCGGTGCGATCTGCGCTGCTCCGTTTGCCCTGAATGCGGCCGGCGTTCTCAAAGAGAACTACACCTGCTACCCGTCGGTGGAAAAAGAGATCCGTCAGGAGGGGTATCAGGGCGATACCTACCAGGTCGTCGAAGATGCCAATGTGATGACCTCGCGCGGGCCGGGAACGGCGATCTGCTTCGGTCTTGCTATCGTGAAAAAGCTGATGGGCGAAAAAAAATATGAGGCGGTAAGAGAGGGGACACTTTCCACTTTTTGTGAAAAAGTGTAATCTGCTGAAGTGTGTCTGCGGGTCAATGGTGTATCCATTTACGGTATCATTTCTTCACCCTTGATGTTGCGACAGAGGTTGCATAAACCGGGGCTAAGGAGAATAGATGCCTGTCCGTCCCATAATTGAGGTCAGATCCTGCCGATTCAGATATAAAGATGCATCAGACGATACGGTGCATATTGACAACCTTGCTCTTCAACCTTCCCAACATCTGTTTATTAAAGGCAGAAGCGGAAGCGGAAAGTCGACGTTTCTTAATCTGCTGTGCGGTGTTCTTGAACCGGACGAAGGCATGATCAATGTCCTAAATGCCCCTTTTTCGAACAGGAACAATGCCGAAAAAGATCGGATCCGCGCAGACCATTACGGCATCATCTTTCAGCAGTTCAATCTTTTGGCGCATTTGAGCGTGAAAGAGAACATTGCGCTGGGGTGCAGCTTCTCTGAACGAAAAAAAGCAAGAGTAGGTGATATGGATGCATCGATCAAAGCGCTGTCGGAAAGGCTGGACCTGCCCCTGTCATTGCTGTCAAAACCGGCCATGAGCCTTAGTGTCGGGCAGCAGCAGCGCGTTGCCGTGGCGCGTGCGCTGATCGGAAAGCCTGAGATCATCATTGCCGATGAACCGACGTCTGCGCTGGATTCAGAGACAGGAGAAGATTTTATGCGACTGTTGTTCGAACAGGTCGATGCACAGCAGAGCACTTTGGTCTTTGTCAGTCATGACGCGTCGCTTGCTGACAGGTTTTCGCAGGTCATATCGTTTGAAAAACTGAATCAGGCAAAACGATGAGAGAGTTGTGGTTCCTAACGTACAAAACCGTCCGCAATCGCAAAATCGGCTTCTTCCTCTCTATCGCCTCCATTGCGATCAGCGTCCTATTGCTGCTCGGTGTTGATATGCTCCGCAAGGATATCAAAGCCCATTTTCTGCATACCGTTTCCGATACCGATCTTATTGTCGCGGCTCCCAACGGAGCGGTCGAAATCCTGTTGGAGCTGATCTTTCATCTGGGTGATGAGGGGAGCCGGATAGAGTGGGAAGGTTTTAAAAAGATGTCAAACTTGCCCCAGATCGCTTGGAGCGTACCGATCGCTCTTGGGGATGAACACCGCGGTTTCAGTGTGGTCGGAACGGATAACGGTTATTTTACACACTACAAATACGGGGGCAAACGATCGCTCACATTTAGCAGGGGGCAGGGGTTTTCAGATTTTTACGACGTCGTTGTGGGCGCAGACGTTGCCCGAAAACTGCACTATAAAATCGGTGATGTGATTCTCCTTTCCCATGGCCACGGACATGATGCCCACCGGCATGCCAACCGTCCTTTCAGGATCAGCGGGATACTCACTGCGACGATGACACCCAATGACGAGACGGTCTTTGTTGCACTGAAGGCGCTTGAAGCGATCCATATCGAGTGGCAGTCGGGGCGTTTTATCGATATGCATCTTTCATCTAAGGACCTTGAAAAGATGAATACGGTGCCGAAGCATCTCAGCGGAATATTGGTCGGTTTAAAAGACCATTCGGAAATATTGCATGTGCAGAATATGATCGATCAGATGAAAGATACATCGCTTAAAGCCGTTATCCCGGCTAAAGCACTGGCAAAGCTGTGGAAGGTGATGGGAAAAATGGAAAACGTGCTGCTCTTTATCTCTGCCATGGTCTTTATCGCTGCAATTTTCGGCATGGTGGCGACGATGCTCTCCACACTCAATGAACGCCGCCGGGAGATCGCAATTTTACGCACACTCGGGGCCAGACCCTATCACATTTTTACACTGTTTGTTATGGAGTCGCTGGCGACTGTTGCTCTTGGCATTACGGCCGGTCTTATTGTCTTGGAGCTCTGCCTGTTCGGCGGAGAGCTGTTTTTAAGCGGCAGCATGGCACTTTCCAAACTGCCGGACGGAGTGGAGTGGATGATGCTTTTATTGATGATGTTCGGGGCACTCCTGGCAAGTTTTATTCCGGCCTATCAGGCCTATAAACACAGTCTGAAAGACGGTTTGACGGTGCGATTATGATGCGTTTTTTCGTTGCTTTTTTTGTGATCGTCTTCTTGTTTATCGGTTGCAGCTCAGAACCAAAATATGAGATCGGGGAGTGGAAAACACTGATAGACCCTGCCTTCGATCAGGAGAAAGTCGTTGCACACTACAAGCAGAAAGTGGCCCAATATACTGAAGGCTCAAAAGAGGAGAAAGCGATCTATGCCCAGATGCAGGAGGCACTGAAGAACGCCGGAAACAACAAGGCGGCTGACAATAAAAGGGTTAAGCTTTCCGGCTATATCGTACCTCTTGATATCGACGGCGATAAAGTCAGCCGTTTTCTCTTTTTTCCCAATGCCGCGGCCTGCATCCATGTTCCCTCTTCGCCTGCAAACCAGACCATTTTGGTGGAGGTCAAAGAAGGGGAAGGGGTACTGCTGGAAGATGCCTATGAACGCATCACAGTCTATGGCATGCTGCACCTGGAGCGGCATGAAGAGGCCACCGGAACAGCCTCATTTGTCATCAGGGATGCCGTGACGATGGTAACGCCGGAGCTGTGATCTTTTTGCAGGATGATAACCGCAGCCAGTCCCATTTTGGTCTGTGCGAAACTGCATTTTCCTAAACATTTAGAACGCTTCGGCAGCTCTTTCGTCTTCCGGCCAGATACCGGCAAGGCTTAGCGGGGTCTGTTTGTATAGATAATAATGACTAATAACAGGGCAGTCAGTAGAAGGACGAGATAGGGGTTGATGTAGGCCAGCCCGATAAAAAAAGCGTAAACCAATCCCAAAATGAAGGGCAAGCACTGTAAAAAGGGCAAGTGCTGCCATTAAAACGACTATTCTTCCATGCTGAGTCCGTTTCCGGTCGATCCAATCCAATAACTTTTTCATACCTTGAGTATACCATTTTATACAAACTGTTATTGTTGGATTATATGCATTTTTAAGAAATGTGGAGTATGATAGATAAATAAAGGTGCCCTAGAGGTTATAGGAGGATTTTATGAAATTCAATGGAACTGTACTTATTATTGGGGACCTGGGGCAGCTTAAAGCCTACAGGGTCGCAGGAGTGAGCGGATTCGACAGACAAGACAGCGCGCAGGTGAGTCATATGCAGCATCGGGGAACGGAAAAAGAGTCGACGGTGCTGGAGTTGATCACGGATGTGGATTATATCGAATCGCATAAGAAGACGGACGAACTTGTCAGTGATCAGGCCGGACGGTTCGGAGGGCGTTTGGGAACGTCAATGGGCGAAGCGCACGACACGGTGCTGGAACGCGACAGACGAACCCTTAAAGCGATCAGCGAAGAGATCAAGACGATCATCGAAAAAGAGTCGCCCCGGTTATGGCATCTTGCCTTTCCGAAGGAGACCCACAACAAATTGGTAGAGATGCTGAGTGCAGATATCAAAAAAACGCTGAAAAAAACAGTTCCCTCCGATCTGACAAAGATCGCAAAGAATAAACTTCTCTCGCATTTTGAGTAGGCAGGCATTTCACACCAATGCACGTTTGTCCTGCAAGCGGGTGTTGGCTTTTTAACCTCCACCTGTAAAGATCGATCGCATATAATTTTCCGCAATAACACTGCAGCTTACTTATCCTAATCTAAATGGCGGAATTGGCGTTTGTTGGCTTTGGGCTGTTTTTTACCCGACAGGCCTTCTTGCACCCCTTTCATATAGTACGGTATTTTCCGTCCGCTGTTCTTCGTGATATCAAGCAGCATCGTCTCGATGACCTCTGCTTCATCAAGCTTCTTCTCTTTTGTCAAATAGTCAAAGATGTGCTGTGTCAGCCGGTCGAGCGATATCTTCCAGGTGGAGTGGGTCTCGCTGTAGAGCCAGGTCGAAAAGGCGAAAAAGCCGTCGAAGACGGATGTCTCTTTCGTGATCAGCTCAAAGGTGTTGACGAAGTTGCCGCTGTTGTAGACCAGGTCCCAAAAACGGGCGAAGCGTTTCATCTGCTGAATTTGCGCAAAAGAGATGCGGTCGTTCTGCAGGATGTCATAGGGCGGAACATCGGAATAGATCATGCCGAACTGCCTGTCGTGACGAGTCATCGTGGTGCCGGAGAGGTGTTTCAGGATGCCGATCTGAATTTCGCAGGAGGTAAGCGAAGCGAGCGTATTGAGGTTGCGTCCGAACCCCTCCAGCGTTTCGCCCGGCAGGCCGACGATGAGATCAACATGCATATGTGCCTTCGTTTCGTTTTCCAGGTAAGAGAGATTCTCTTTTATCTTGTCGAGCTTCAGCGGGCGGTTGATGTTGTTGGCGATCTCAAGGTCCAGCGTCTGGATGCCGACTTCCAGCTGCAGCGCGCCGGCCGGAAACTGTGCGATGCGCGCTTTCAGGGAGTCGGGGAAGTGGTCGGGAATGACCTCGAAGTGGACAAAATAGGGCGCCTCTTTGGCCAGGAAGAAATCGAGGATGGCGTTGGCAAACTTCATGTTGAGGTTGAAGGTGCGGTCGATAAATTTGAAGTTGCGTGCCCCGCGCTGCCATAGCTTCTCAAACTCGACTATCAGCGCATCGATGTCGAAGTTGCGTACCTTCTCATCGATGGCGGAGAGGCAGAACTCGCAGAGAAAAGGGCAGCCACGGGAGGCCTCAACATAGATGTAGCGGTTGGCCACATCGCTGTCGCTGTAGTCATCGTAGGGGAGTCTGATCGCTTTGAGGTCGGCCGTGATGGGTGTGATGAGCTGTTCTTTCGGGGCAGAACCGTCAAATATGCCGCGGCAGAGTTTGTAGAAGGCGACATCCCCCTCGCCCTGGATGATAAAATCGGCCTTCGAGAAGTCGACTCGGTGGGGGATGTGCCCGGCCTCAGGTCCGCCGAGGACGATACGGCTCTGCGGTGCTATTTTTTTGAGTATTTCGATGAGCTGGTGCACTTCGGTGGCGTTCCAGATATAGACGGAGATGCCGATGATCTCAGGCCGGTGTTCCAGGATGCGTTCGGCGATGCTCTGAACGTTCTCATTGATGGTGAACTCTTCGATGACGGCATCGTCTTTGAGCTCTTTGAGGTTGGCATAGAGATAGCGCAACGCTATCGCAGTATGGGTGTAACGGGAGTTGAGGGTTGTGAGGACGATCTTTTTCATGCTAGAGAAATCCCGTTCCGGCATCTGGCGATTGGAGATCTTCGCCAGGCGAGAGGATGGTAAAGCAGTGCGATCTGGTAAACAGCAAATAATTTCCTGGTTGCTTGAATAAGCCTGCGATTATACCCAATCTAAGTGAAAAGCCAGAACTTTAGTGCCTGACTGCGATCTTTTTCAAGCAGCAAATCACAGCCAGTTTTAACCTCCAAAGAATATAATATCCTTCATAAACTACTATCGTCTTTTTACAGGAACACTATGAGCGTACAGCCCTTTACCCACCTTCATCTGCATACCGAATACTCCCTGCTGGACGGGGCTAACAAGATCTCTGCTCTGGTTGAACGCGTCAAAGAACTCGGGATGACCTCGGTGGCGATGACCGATCACGGCAATATGTTCGGGGCTATCGATTTTTACAAGCAGATGAAGGCGGCTGGTATCAAGCCGATCATCGGGATGGAAGGCTATATCCACAACGGCGAGATGATTGACGACAGGAGCACAAAGCAGCGTTTTCATGTCTGCCTCTATGCCAAAAATCAGACAGGTTACGAGAACCTGATGTACCTCAGTTCGAAAGCGTACATTGACGGGTTCTACTACTTTCCGCGTATCAACAAAAAAGAGCTTCGTGAACACAGCGAGGGGCTGATCTGCTCATCTGCCTGTCTTCAGGGCGAAGTCAACTGGCACCTTAATCTTCAGAATCAGCGTAACGTGCGCAACGGGGCTGAAGGGTACGAAGGGGCGAAAAGGGTGGCCCTGGAGTACAAAGAGATCTTCGGTGACGACTTTTACCTTGAACTGATGCGTCACGGCATCGGCGACCAGCTCTACATCGACGAGCAGGTGCTTAAGCTCAGTCGCGAAACGGAGATCAAGATCGTTGCGACCAATGACACCCACTACACCTTTCCGGGCGACGCACAGTATCATGAAGCCTTTATGTGTATCGGGATGAATAAACTCTATGACGACCCTAATCGTATGCGCCACTCGGTGCACGAGTTCTACCTCAAGTCGCCGGAGCAGATGGCCCGTCTCTTTGCCGATATTCCCGAGGCGCTGGAACATACCCAGGAGATCGTCGAGAAGTGCCAGCTGGAGCTGAAACTGGGCGATCCGACCCCGCCGAACTTCAAGTTCACCCAAGAGTATGCCGCACGCGAGAACCTCGATATCAACTACGAAGATGACGCCCCGCTGCCTGAAGACGCTGATAAAGAGGCGAAGAAAAAGTGGATGGGCGCCGCCGACAAAAACGACGCCGAATATTTTATCCACCGCTGCCGGGTGGGGCTGGAAAACCGCCTGATCCATGTTCCGAAGGAGCGCCACGAAGAGTATAAGGCGCGGCTTGAATTCGAGATGGATGTCATCAACTCCATGAAGTTCCCGGGTTACATGCTGATCGTCTGGGACTTCGTAAAAGAGGCGAAGAACATGGGCGTTGCCGTTGGACCGGGGAGGGGCTCCGCTGCCGGCTCACTCGTGGCTTTTTCGCTCGATATCACCGACATCGACCCGATGAAGTACGACCTGCTCTTTGAGCGTTTCCTCAACCCGGAACGGGTATCGATGCCCGATATCGATATGGACTTTATGCAGGCCCGCCGAGGTGAGGTGATCGATTACGTCGTCGAGAAGTACGGACGTAACCAGGTGGCGCAGATCATTACCTTCGGCTCCTTGCTGGCCAAAGGGGTCATTCGCGATGTATCGCGCGTTCTCGACGTACCGCTCTCGCAGGCCGACAAGATGGCGAAACTGATCCCGGACGAGCTGGGTATCACCCTCAACGGCAAGGGCAAGCCGGGCAGCGACGGCTTTAAAGACGGGGCTTTCCAGAAAGAGCCGAAGATCCGCGAACTGGTTGAGACCGACCCGCAGGCCGCACGTGTCTGGGAATTCTCCAAAAAACTGGAGGGGCTTAAACGCAATGCGGGTATGCACGCCGCGGGCGTTGTGATCTCCAACCGGGAACTCTGGTACAAGACCCCGATCTACAAGCCTTCTGGCGAGACAACCTTTGTAACCCAATACTCGCTTAACTACCTCGAAGATGTCGATCTCATCAAGTTCGACTTTCTCGGCCTCAAAACGCTTGATGTCATCGATGCGGCGATCAAACTGGTCAAAAACCGTTATGACAGGGATATCGACTGGCACACGATCGATGAGAACGATCCGGAGGTCTACAAGGTGATCCAGACAGGTGAGACGGTCGGAATGTTCCAGATAGAGAGTTCGGGAATGCAGGATCTGAACAAACGGCTCAAACCTTCCACCTTCGAAGACCTTATTGCGGTCCTGGCCCTCTACCGTCCGGGTCCGATGGAATCGGGGATGCTTGATGACTTTATCGAGCGAAAGCACGGGCGTCAGGAGATCGTCTACGTCTTTGAGGCGCTCGAAGAGATCCTGAAACCGACCTACGGAGTCATCGTCTACCAGGAACAGGTCATGCAGATCGTACAGACGATCGGCGGGATGAGTCTCGGCGGTGCGGACATTGTCCGCCGTGCGATGGGTAAGAAAAAGGTCGAGGAGATGCTCAAATATAATAAAGAGTTCTCCTTGGGGGCACAAAAGCAGGGGCTGGATTACAATACTGCATCCAAACTCTTTGACCTGATCGAAAAATTTGCCGGCTACGGTTTCAACAAATCGCACTCGGCGGCCTACGCGATGGTCACCTTCCAGACGGCATGGCTCAAGACCTACTACCCGCAGGAGTTCATGGCGGCGCTGCTGACGTCGGAGAAGGACAACACGGAGAAGGTCGTCAAGTACATCGACGAGGTCAAACGTATGAAGATCGAGCTCTCCCCGCCTGACATCAACCATTCGCAGCTGGAGTTCTCGGCGATAGAGAAGGACGGCCGGGATGTCATTCTTTTCGGACTCGGCGCGATCAAGGGTGTCGGCGAGGCAGCCGTCGAGTCGATCCTGGAGGTGCGTGAAAACGGCGAATTCAGCTCGATGCAGGACTTTGTGAACCGTATCGAACCGCAGAAAGTGAACAAACGGGTACTCGAATCGATTACCAAGGCAGGCGGTTTTGACGTTTTCGGACTCTCACGACGGGCAATACTGGGCCAGATGGAACAGATCGTCCAGACCGCAAAAGATGCCTCCCAGGCGAAGAAAAATGCCGTCGGCAGCCTCTTCGGTGACGATGAGGAGATCTCGACGGTCGAACTTGTCATGAAAGACGAAGCGGAGTTCGGGCTTAAAGAGATCCTTGATTTCGAGAAAGACACACTGGGCTTTTACGTCTCAGGCCACCCGCTCGACGGCTTTCGGGAACGCATCGATGCACTGAGCTACACGCTCTCCTCCGATATCGAGAACATCACAGACGGTTCGACGGCGATCTTTATCGGGAAAGTCGAGGAGATCACCAAAAAGATCTCCAAGAAGGGGAACCAGTTCGGCATCGTCAACCTGATGGACTTTCACGGAAATATCGAAATGATGCTCTTCAGCGACAAGCTCGACCAGCTTGCCGGTATGAACCTGCAGGAGCCGGTCGCCTTCAAGGTCAAAGTCGCGCACACCGAGCAGTTCACCCGTATGAGCGTCCTGAAGATCTTTACGCTCGACGAGGTGAAAAAAGAGGCGAAAAAGGTGCAGACCAAAATCGTCGAAAAGCCGCCTGAAATGCTGAAACTCCGCCTGCACATGGATAAAAACACGGCGCTTCTCGAAGAGCTCTATCGCCTGGTCAGACGCTACCCGGGCAACCGCCCGCTGCAGCTCAACATCGTCTCGAAACTGCAGAACGTCGTGATCGATTCGGCGATCCGTGTCGACAGCAGACTGCTTGATGAGCTGGCAAACTTTGACGCAGTAGACGTCGCGTAATTTAATGGAATATGGTAAACAGATATGATGACAATCGATGATTTCAACACAGCGCTTTTAGGCTTTTTGGACGCTTCGCCGACCCCGTTCCACGCTACACAGAATATGGCGATGATGTGTGAGAATGCCGGCTTTATCCAACTCGATGAAACAGAGAAGTGGACGCTTGAAAAAGGGCTGAAATATTTTGTGACGCGTAACGACTCCTCCATCATCGCCTTTACCTATCCGGGAAAAGACGATTATATGATGATGGGTGCCCATACCGATTCGCCGAACCTTAAACTCAAACCCAATCCCGTGATCAAAAAGAACGGCCTGACTCAGCTTGGTGTCGAGCCTTACGGCGGGGTCCTGCTGAACACGTGGTTTGACCGTGATCTCAGCATCGCCGGACGCGTTGCCTATAAAGACAAAGAAGGGCAGATTAAAGAGACGCTTGTCAATCTGCAGAAGGCGGTCGCGATCATTCCCTCTTTGGCCATTCATCTTGACCGTGAAGTCAACGAGAAACACGCCGTCAATGCCCAGACCGACATCGTCCCGATCATCACCAGCGGCGAGTTTGACTTTACGGTGTGGATCAGAGAGGCGCTGCTGCATGAGGGCCATAATGACTTTGAGAGCCTGCTCTCGCACGAGCTGAGCCTTTACGACACCCAAAAAGCGGAGTATGTCGGACTGAAGGATGACTTCATCGCTTCGGCGCGGCTGGATAACCTCCTGAGCTGTTATGTCGCCCTGCTGACCATCTGCAGTGTTGCTCCTGAACAGCCCTGCCTGATGATCTGCAGTGATCACGAAGAGGTGGGCAGCGCAAGTACCTCTGGAGCAGCAGGAAGCTTTCTGGAGAGCGTGCTGCGCCGTATGACACCGGACTTTGAAAGTTATACCCGGCTGACGCGTAAATCGCTCATGATCTCCTGCGACAATGCGCATGCCGTCCATCCCAACTTTGCAAGCAAACATGATGACAACCATGCGCCGCGTATCAACGAGGGTGTCGTCGTCAAGGTCAATGCCAACCAGCGCTACGCCTCCAGTTCACGCACCATCTCAGCCTTCGCCCTTGCTGCAGAGCTTCAGGGTATCACGCTTCAGCAGTTCGTGACCCGTTCGGATATGGGGTGCGGCTCGACTATCGGCCCGATCACGGCAACGCGGCTGGGCATCGACACCATCGATGTCGGCCTGCCGACCTTTGCGATGCACTCCATCAGGGAGCTCGCAGGCAGCAAAGACGCCTATCAGCTTTATAGGATACTGCTGGCGCTATAGCTTGGGGTGTTTTCGCCTTTAGGGAGAGGGTGCACGCCTGGCGTAGGTGATGCGTGGGGCAGTCAAAGAGGCAGAGTTGATGGGGAGCAGAGCTCCCGGCTCAAATATGCAGCTATTAATAGATGCCGGATTTACCTGGTGCTAAAATCCCTTTAGGGTCCAGTGCCCGCTTTATCTTTTGGAATACGTCATGGATCTCGGGACCGTATGTCTCAGCTACAAGGTCCATAAATCCGCTGCTCGTTCGATATACACCGTATCCCTGTTGCGCAAATGCATGTACCAACTCAGCGTAACAATCATGTGCACGCTGCATCTCTTCAGGATCATTACGGTTATAGAGAAGATCGATAATATGGTGCATATCACGCCACCCGACGATAAATTCGGCAACATAGTCGAAACCGTATTTGTTTAATATCTTTTTAGCAAGTGCCGACTGGTTAAGGGTGTGTTTTCCTTCTGCCGGCGAAACCGGTGCAAACCACATACTCCCTCCGCCGCCTCTCCAGTTGTAGAGACCAAATTCCTGAAGTGTCATATACCCACGCATCAGGTCGGAACGGTATTTGAATATCGGGTCATCACCCATCTCTTTGGATGTCAGGAATTTATGGTTTTTAAAATTGGCGTTGATGACCGACTGGATGATCTTCCAGTTCAACTCATTCGCTTCCTCGGTTCCGTACAAGGCCGCATAAACGTTCCAGGTTCCCATTCCGGTATCTTTTTTGATCTTCTCGATCTCTGCATCCGTGATCGAGCGGTTCCCGTCGACATAATCGGAGCGGCTGACAACGCCTGCCGCTTCATAAAGCGTACTGGCGATCGTGAAGGCATTCGGAATAATGTTCGCGATACGCAGCGGCCGAAGCGCTTCGACAACCTTTTCAACATCTTCCACCGTATCCAATGTGATACAAAACGGTTTGAACGCCGGCGGTTCAGGCATAAGCCACATCCCCATCTCGACACAGATACCATAGTTGCTCTGGGTGAAAATACCGTCGAGCGACGGACCGTACCCCCATTTGAAAACAGCTGAACTGGTCGAGTTTTTGATGCCGCCCATACCTGTCCTAAATGATGAACCGTCCGCCAATACGATCTCCATACCGCACTGCATCATGAAGTGTTCGCCGTATGGCGTATAACCGACACCGCGGTCCATTGTGTTTCCGACCGGGCTGGCAATAGCACTCGGAGCAGGGCAGGAGAGCCATAGTTTATACCCCTTTTCGTGAATGTAGTCAAAGAGCTGCTGATAGGTAACACCCGGTTCGAGTACCGCGTAACAGAGATCGGGGTTTACTTCGATGATCTTGTTCATTTTATGAAGATCAAGAATGACTGTCCCGGGTTTGGCCGGTGCAGCAGTACCGTAGCCCATATTTTTACCGGTTGAAAATGTCCAGACGGGAATGACGTACTTGTCGCATACTTTGACGATAGCAATGACCTCCTCTTTTGTTGTGGCCTGCAGCGCCAGTGAAGGCATATGATCTTCGATCTTGACGGCCATCATGATCTTTTTGTAGGGGGCCATCTCCTCATCGCCGATAAGGACGTTATCGGCTCCCAGAATTTTTACAAATTCTTCTATCGCTTTATTCATTGTTTCCAGAGAAACGGTTTCCGGCAATGCGGTAGGTTTTTTACTCATTTTCTTCTCCTTTAGGCTTTAATTACAAACGATACGAAAGCGTTTTTCGATGCGTGATGGGAAACAAAGTTAACGTGCTTTGCAACGGACAGGGTGTTGTGCAATCCGGTCGTGTGATACGATGAAAGCGTTATGCCGTATTGGTCGGTGTTGAGTGGCGCAAAATAGTCAAAGGCTTTTTTGACGGAGAGTCTGGTAAACGAGTTTTCTGTGTGGCTGATCCCGCTCTCAGAAGGAGTATGTGCCGTTTCCGATACGATCTTTGCACCGTTTGCTGCCGCGGCATGGTGTAAAATGGCATAATCGCTAGGCGCTACCAAGCCGAAGAACACAGCACCTTCGTTCTTTTCCATCACAGCAGACAACAGATGGAGATTTTCCAACCTGTCTGAACCCAGGATAATGACATCATCTATTTTGTTCGCGACGGCGTTGATATAGCCTGTCTCATGCGCTGCTTCGGATACAATTGCTATCTTTTTTTGAGTCGCATCGACACTGAACCCGGCTGCCGTCAAAGGGGTGAACATCGCGGCTACCGCTACGGCAGAGCCCTGGAGAAATCTTCTTCGAATCATTTTTCTTCCCCTCCTATTTTTCAGTAAAAGTGATTGTTCCGTTGGCCAATTTTGTTGCCAGGTCTTTCAATACAGCGTCATCGATTTCTGATTTTCTAAAGGCAGGCATTGCATTGCTGCCGTGTCTGACGGTATACATAATGCCCTCTGCACGTGCCTCGACTCCTGCCTGATCATCCATCTTTGTGAATATCGTATGCGGAGCAGTTTTCAGTGTGTGACAGTGGGCACACACCTTTTGGTATGCATGCTCTCCATTTTTAAATGCAAAGTTTTTTCCCAATTCCACCGCAAAAACGGAAGATGTCATTAACAATAGACCTAAAGCCAACTTCTTCATGTTGCCTCCTCAATAAGTTTTGAACAGAGTAAATATAAAACAAAAAAATCGCATAAAAATCGCATCAAGGCTGCAAAAAAAGAATTCAACGGTAAATAGCATAAAATTGGTGTTTCACTCTTTGTATAAGGTAAAATAATGCAATTAAAGTGTACAAATTGATTGAAAATCGAAGGAAGATTGTAGGTGTCCGGACGGGAGCGCGCATACTTGAAAATATCAAATGAAAATCGGGCCAGACTTCAAGCATTGGGTTTCGCAGTTGTCGGGGTTATCGGTGTTGCGATCGTAGATAGAATTTCAATCAATCTGATAAACTCGGGAAATGACGGATTCGGACTGCCGTTTCTACTCGGAGTGCTCTTTTTTGTTCTCAGCGCATTTTTCTTGTATCTGCTTCTCAGGCGGACGGCCCAGGTGGCGGAAGATGCTCTGGTCAAACTTTCTGAATACCAGCAAAAAGAGAAAGAAGATCTCCAGCTTTTTAACTTTGCTCTCGACAACAGCGCCGATGCGATTTACTGGTTTACCTTTGATACCAGTTTTTTTTACGTCAACGATGCGGCATGCAACATGTTGGGATACAGCAAAGAGGAACTGCTTAGTATGAAACTGAGCGACATCGATTCCGATTACAACAAAAATACGGAAAAGTTTTTGGAACAGATCAAAGAAAAGCAGTTCATCTGTTTTGAGAGCCGCCAGACACGAAAAGACGGCAGTACCTTACCGGTCTCTGTCTCCACGAACTACTTTCGAAACGGTACAAAAGAGTTCATCTGTGCATTCGGTCGGGATATCACGGAGCAAAAAGAGAGACGAAGAGTTATTACCGCCCAAAACAATGCTCTGAAAAACTCGCTTCAGGACAAAGAAGTACTCATCAAAGAGATACACCATCGCGTTAAAAACAATCTGGAAGTGATCTCTTCGCTTTTGCAGATGCAAAGCCGGCGAGAGACGAATTCGGAGGTCAAAGATGCCCTCTCTAAAAGTCAAAGCCGCATCTATGCTATTGCTCTTGTTCATGAAATGCTTTATCAAAACAGTGACCTGGCGACCATCAACATGCGGTCACATCTTGAACGGCTCTCTTCGGCAATGGTCGATCTGTATGCCCAGAATAAAAAGATTACGGTGCATCTAGTTGTGGATGACCTCTTTTTATCTATGGATTATGCGGTTCTCGTCGCCTTGATCGTGCACGAGCTGTTTCTCAACTCCATCAAACATGCTTTTGTTAACGTTGAGAGCGGTGTAATCGATATCTTTATCAAAAAAGGCGAAGAAGGAGCGATCGTATTCGGTGTCAACGATAACGGCATCGGGATCAACCGTGAAAAAGTCAGCACCTCCACGTCGCTCGGGTGCCAGCTGATCAATACGATTACCGAGTTCCAATTAAACGGTGAGATCGTGACTGACTCGGAAAACGGCTTCAAATGTGCCATAACATTTGTTCCGAAAGAGAAAGGGAACGCTTGAAAAGAAAAATACTGATTGTCGAAGATGAAAGCATCATTGCTCTGAACATCAAAGAGACACTGATCAATTTTGATTACGACGTGGTCGGGATCGCTGCCAACGGGAAGAGGGCCCTTCATCTGGCAGAGACGAAAAGGCCGGATCTTATTTTGATGGACATCACCCTGCAGGAGAGAGAAGACGGTATTGCCGTCGCCGAAGCGATCTCAAGAATCCTCTCCGTTCCCATCGTCTTTCTAACGGCTAACGACAAAAACAAGACGATTGAACGGGCGATCAATATCAAACCCTACGGCTATATACTCAAGCCGTTTAAAGAGATCGAATTGAAAACAGCCGTCAAAATCGCGTTGAAGACGTTTGCTGAAAATCAGAAACTCTCTTCCGAGATCATTGATGTCAAATCTGAAAACCTTTCATTGCAAAACAAACTTGCCGTTGATCAACAGGCCAGTGAACGTTTTATTCCACTGCGATACGGATATATTTATGATAATGAAAATTCCGTTTTACTTTTCAACGGCGAAACGTTTGAACTAAACGACAAGGAGAATAAACTGCTCCGACTTCTGATGAAAAACCTTGGGAAGATTGTTTCGGTGGAGCAGATCGAGGATTTTGTCTGGGACGGAGAGCTTGTCGGAGAGGGGGCCCTACGTTCATTGATGTTCAGGCTTCGGCAAAAACTGCCGAAAGATTTTATTACCTGCCACTCTAAAATCGGGTACAAGATCAACTTGTAGGGCAAACAGAACCCATTTCTTCCACTGAAGCATCAAGCATGCGGTGGGGTATGGTTGATCGGTTGCTAATGAAGCTCCGAGGCTTCGATCACCACCATAAAACCTTCCGGGTCATGTTCCTTAACGATTGTGCGCAAAATACGGATCGTATTGCTTTCGGCAACAAGCATCAACACTTTATGGGCCTCTGCCGCCTCAAATCCGATCCCTTCTATCACGACGTTTTCGCTTCCGAGCCTTTCGAGGATCTGTTGACGCAGGAATCCAACGTTTTTGGAAAAGATATGGACCACTTTTTTTGTGGGCCTTCCCGAGATCAGCATGTCCAGACTGCGTCCCGTTGCATAGACGCCAATTAAGCTCAAAAGGGCTTTTTCGATGCTTGCAAAGGCAAGGCCTGCAGCCAGGACGATCATGACATCCATGATAATAATGACATTGTTCTGTCTCCACTGCATTCTGTCGGCAATATAACGTGCGACGATCGAGGGACCTCCGGCTGAAGCATTGCCGGCGATGATGAACCCGAGCCCGATGCCGATGGCGATACCGCCGAACAGAGCGGCTAAAATGGGGTCGTTCGTCCAGGGCTTAACATGAAAGTACTCGCGTAAAATATCGACCACCGATGAGGAGACGACAATCGAGAAGACGGTCCGGACCGCAAACCCTCTGCTGATGTATCTGATGCTCATCAGGACCAGGGGGATGTTGATCAGAAACATCAACATACCTGCGGGAATACCGGTAAAGTAATTCAGCAATATCGATATACCCGGGGTTCCACCCGCTACGATATGATTCGGGATTAAAAAGAGTACAACGCCCAGCGCCAATGAGGAAGCCCCGATAAAAATAAAGATATATTTTTTCAACTCTTCGTTGATGGGGATAGCCGATAATTTATTGATCATTTTAAACCTATGTCGTTATATGGAAATCTAAAGAGGCACCCCCGGGAGGGGTGCGCGTTTTAAAAAGGATAGTGCCTGTTCCCTGCAGCTTCTACGGTGACCCATTTGAGTTCGGTCATCTCTTCGATAGCAAAGTGACCTCCCTCGCGCCCCATGCCGCTCTCCTTGACGCCTCCGAAGGGAATATGGGCCTCATCCTGGATGGTCGGTCCGTTGATGTGGACCATACCCGATTCGATCTCTTCGGAGAGTCGCAGTGCGGCACTCAGGTTATCGGTGATGAGTGATGAACTGAGCCCGTAGGCGCTGTTGTTGGCAAGTTCGATAATGTGATCGATGTCGCGTGCTTTTATGATCGCGGCAGCCGGGCCAAAAGCCTCTTCATGAAAGATCAGCATCTCCTCAGTCACATTGGCGATAACAGTCGGTTGGTAAAAACATCCTTCGTGCTTACGACCGGAGAGCAGTGTCGCACCTTTCTGAACTGCATCATCGATCAACCCGTCAATAAAGTGGCATTGCGCCTCTTCGATAAGCGGTCCGATGATCGTGGTCGGATCTTCAGGATTACCCACTTTCAGTGTTTTGACCTTGGCGGCAAACCTTTCGCAAAACGCATCATAGACACTCTCTTCGACGATAATACGCGATCCTGCCATGCAGATCTGACCCTGATGGAGAAAAATACTGAAGGTCGCAGTATTGACGGCATAATCGACATCGGCGTCTCCGAGTACGATGGTCGGCGACTTGCCTCCGAGTTCAACGGTGCATCTCTTCAGGTTCATCGCCGCCGACGCCGCAACCAACTTGCCGACACGTGTTGAACCGGTCAAGGTGATCATTGCGATACGCGGATCGGTTTGAAAGGTCTCTCCAAGGTCGCTGCTCGAACAGGGGATGATATTCAAAACACCGTCCGGAAGCCCCGCTTCTTTAAAGATCTCACCGAAAATCAGAGCGCAGACCGGTGTATGGCTTGAGGGCTTCAATACAAATGCATTGCCTGCAGCGATGGCCATCGCAAATTTCTTTGTGCTTAGAATCATCGGTGCATTAAATGGTGAGATTCCGGCGATAACGCCTAATGGACGGCGTGTGCTGTAAGAGAGCACGCCAGGATCGTTGGAGGTGAATGTCTGACCGAAAACACGCCTGGCTTCCCCGGCGGCAACCCGTAAGATGTCAGCAACGAGGGCGATTTCAAACATCGCCTTTGCATAGACCGAACCGCTTTCTCGCATCAGAATAGTCCTGATCTCATCTTCGCGGCTCTCGAAAATATCGGCGGCTCTTAAAAGTACCGCCTCTTTTTCTCTCGGCGTTGTCTTTGCCCAAAGCTTTGATGCCGCGTATGCGGTGCTGATAGCCTCTTCGATCTCCTCTGTAGTTGCCAAATGCACCTTGGCAAAGAGCTCTCCGGTTGCCGGATTGACATCATCGATCACCTTTGCTTGGTGTGAAGGCCTGTTTTTTCCATTGATAAACGGCATATACTCTTTCATCTGTTGATACTCCTGCATTATTAATGTGTGGCATCAATCTTAAAGAAAATAATTCGCAAAAAAATCGCAAAAGTGTATTGAAATAAAAGAAGATCGTATTAGCCATCATGATGGTAATGATCAAGAAGACGTTTGTACTCTTCATAGATCTGGAGAGGGGTCAAGTTATTGCTGCAATACATCTTAAGTATCTGACGGATAAAATCAATGGGATATTCAATGGTCAAACCGATATTGCGCTCGTATAATTCTTCCAGTGCCGCATACATCCCTTTGTAGACTTTAGGCTCTTCTCTCTGGAGGCGCCGGAGGTTCTCTTCGGCTCTTATCAACGACGCATCGTCAAACTCGCCCTGTTCATTGATCCTTCTTCGTATCTCAATATACTCCTTCAGACTTTTTTGACGTTTGACATAGTCCGTAAAAATTTCTATACGTAACATATCTATCTCCGATGAAAATTGACACAGAAGATTTTATGTCGTAATCTTCGCAAAAAAATCGCAAATCATAAAATGGCGTATTTAACAAGATATTGCTGGCACTGTCGGCTTAATCTATCTATCGGCATAACCTCGCCGAATGTATTTTAAGTACATTGCGCTTTCATGTATTGTTTCGATAGGTGCAGTTGCACTGTCTGCTACTGTGAAAAAGACGCTTGTCGGGCGCGCCTGTGATACAATTAGTTTATCTATAATTCTTGATGACAAAGGGAGATGTGTTGCACCTCAAAAAATTGGGAAGTCAGCTGGTTATGTTTACTCTCCCTTTTTGTATTGCTGCTCAAGCGAGTGATGGAATTGTAGAAAAAAAGTCTGATCGTGCTTCAAGTACGAAAGGGTTTGCGATCGGCTTGTCAGTGTCTAATTTCAACGCTAAAACGCATGAACTGCTGTATATGCCCCAAACGACGGGAGATGGCAGAAAGATCAGTGAATTGATCTACAAAATCGAGAAGGTAAAGCTGTTAGGCATAAATATGGACTATGGAATAGATGAAAGTGTTCATCTTTATTTAGGCTATAAAAAAAATATCGCCACGGGTAACGGCTACACCGAAGACTTTGATTGGGTGGATGATACCAATCCTGACAAGATAACAAATGAATCTTATCATGACAATACCCATATTGAGACTGTATCAGTTTTGGATCTCGGCATCAAAAAAAGTTTTACAGTGAAAAGTATCAGCCCCTGGGTCAGCCTGGGATACAAACTGGAAAAAATAAAAATCAAAGTATATGACGGTTATGGGTTCTATTATGGGATACCTGTCACTTTCAGCGGTTTGGGGCTGACGTTTGAGCAAGAGTATAAAGGCCCTTACATCGAAATCGGAACGGCCTATCGATATAAAGACCTTACAGCCGATGTCGGTGTAAAATATAGCCCACTTATACGTGCGAGCTATACGGATAGACACCATTTTGTCCCTTTTACCGAAACAGCAAAATTTGATGACACCTCCATGGTTAACATTAATCTTGGGGCATGTTATCAAATAACCAATCATCAGCAGTTGCGTTTGTCATACGAATATACGAGATATGCTTATGTCAGAGGCGACAGAATAAGGAGTCTTGATAACGCGGGCGTCCGTAACTGGCCAAATTCAAGCGGCATTGAAAGCAAAAACAGCATGATTGATTTAACATACGGCTATCGTTTTTGATGGCTGCACTGAATAGCACTCTATAAAGAAAATAAAGTTCGGTCTGATAAAAAAAGCTTCCAAACAGACCTGCTGCAACACGGATTCTTTTTTGTAACCCTTGTTTTGGGCAAACAAAAGAAAAAAAGTGACACTTAGCTATCATATCCAATTCAAAAAAGTTGTGAACTTGCAAAACGCAATTACTGTCACAGATTCAACCTTTCTTCTCTGTCGCGCCATAGAAGAAATCTTGAGGGAAAGAAGAGAGGCGCTTTTATACCTCTGTACGTATCGACATTCCGACTAAAGATGAGATTCTTAAAAAAGTTTACGCTTTCAGGGAAGTAGTAGATCTCTTGACAATGGCTGCGTCTTGGTACAGTGAATGAAGCAGGAAGATTTCGTGACTCCGAGTATTGGATACATTTCAAAGTGATTAAACCCGCCTTTGCACTTTCTTCTTTACCGTTAGCTTTCTGCTTTCAGAGAAACATTTTGCTGCGCAAAAGCGGTACCCTTGTTTTGTGCAAGCAAAGAAGATAAAAGGCTAAAGCCCTATGCAGGGAGGCACTAAATGCCGAGTCGTAAAACTGACAACACTACTATTAAATCTAATTCAAAAAAGTCGTGAACTTGCAAAAGGCAGTTGTTGTCGCAGATTCAACCTTTCTTCTCTGTCGCGCCAGAGCAGAAATCTTGAGGGAAAGAAGAGAGGCGCTTTTGTTGCCACTGTACGTATTAATTTGTATGCTAAAGGTGAGGCTTTTTTAGATGTATGTTATCTCTTGACAATAGCTACGTCTTGGTACAGTGAATGAAGCAGGAGAGTTTCGTGACTCCGAGTATTGGATACATTTAAAAGTGACTAAACCCGCCTTTGTCCTTTTCTTTTTTCGTTAGGTTTTTCGTTTGGACAAGCAAACGAAAAAAGTAACATCCTACTATCAAATCTAATTTAAAACCCAATTGTGAACTTGCAAAACGTTCTAATTGTCGCAGATTCAACCTTTCTTCTCTGTCGCGCCAGAGCAGAAATCTTGAGGGAAAGAAGAGAGGCGCTCTGTTCCTTCTGTGCGTATCAGCTTGTTAGCTAAAGATGAGATTCTTGAAAAAGCCGACGCTTTCAGGGAAGTATGAGATCTCTTGACAATGGCTGCGTACTGGTACAGTGAATGATGCCGGAAAGTTTCGTGACTCCGAGTATAAGAGACATTTGAAAGTGACTAAACCCGCCTTTGCACTTTTCTTTTTTTGGTTACTTTTTTCTTTTGGGCAAGCAAAAGAAAAAAAGTGACAACACTACTATTTAAATTTAATTCAAAAAAGTCGTGAACTTGAAACAAGTAACTATTGTCACAGATTCAACCTTTCAGCTTGGTTGCTAAAGATGATACGGCACGTTTTTCGTAAAAGTCAGTGCGTCGACAGAAACAGTCTATTTTTTATGCGTTTCATATGTACAAAGTGTAAAAAGGAAAAAAAGAGTGTGGTCTAGCTGCACGTGAGCTCTCTGCTGACAAGCTTCAACAAAGCAGTACATGTGAGGCACTAAATGCCGAGTCGTAAGAGGACCCAGTGTCAACGCAGCCAAAGGAATTACTTTCTTGTTGTATTTCAAAAGTGTAAAAAGAAAAAAAGAGTGTGGTCTAGCTGCACGTGAGCTCTCTGCTGAAGAGGACCCAGTGTCAACGCAGCCAAAGGAATTACTTCCTTTGGCGTATCAAACTATAGAAAGGGGGAAGGGGCGGAATTACTTCCATCCCTTGGTAACGATCTCGCTGGAGGCCTTGTAAGGATATTTCTTCACAAGATCTTTGACAGAGAGTTTTTGATCGCCTGAGCGCATAAAGTGAGCAAGCGTCACAGAAGCCCAGTAATCTTTTTCGTATGCAGTGCCCGTAAGCTGTACCGGAACACCTTTGTCGTTAACACTGTGACATGCCGCACACGTTACCGGACCGGCATATTTACCATCCGGGCTGTATTGCAGCGCCTGCTCATGTGTTGTTACGTCAACTGAACGCTCCGGCCCGTCGAAACGTGTGCTGTAAAGTCCGTGCGTCGATTCATGACATGTCTGACATGCCAGATCGCCGTGCGCTTTCGAGTAACGATACAGTGACAGTTTGTTCGGCTGATCGATCGGGAAGTATTGTCCGCCTTCGCTCTCGACAAACGGTGCCATGTGACAATCCGCACAGTGAGGTTCACCGGCACTTAACCACCAGTCATTACCGCCCGATGCTGCAGAGTATGGTACTTCGCCGCCTGTAGGGTGATTCCATGGTTTAAGGTCAAGACCCTCTTTGGCGACGTTTTTGACCAGTGTCGCCGATTTGTGATCCGAGTAGTATTTCAGTACTTCGTTGTCCCCGTCGGTCTTAGGGTCGGCAATCGCATTAAAACGTTTTGCGTCGCCGTCTGCAACCGCTTTGATCATATCTTTAAGGGTCTTGTTACGGATCGATTTACCCTCTAAGGTCTGCGCCACTTTAATATCATCAAGTTCCTGCATTTTCTGCGCCACTTTCGTGTGACAGTTTGTACAGTAAAGACCGCGCATCTCTTTGACCGGTTTGCCTTTTTCGTCTTTCATCGATACTTCATCAAGTTGGTACTTACCGTACGCATTGAGGAAGAAAGGCGGTTTGGCATCCGGGTTGGAGTGTGCGTCACGGCGTACATAACAGCCACCACCGCTTTGACGAATATCGCCTTTGGAGAAACGGCCTTCACCGTAACGGTCTGTAACACGGAACGGGTTCGTATCGTCATTCATAGCCGGATCCTGGAAGTGCGTCGGGTGGCATGATTGACACGCCTGTGAACGTTTTCCGCCATCAGGCATCGGGACCATCGACAAGTGGAATGCATGGATTGCTTCAGTCAATGTTTTCGCTTTTACCGTTTCGTACCCGGTTGCACCCGGACGCGGTTCCTGAAGGTTACCCGAGACGTTATCACCGTGGCAGTCAGCACAGTTGATTTCGCCTACGCGACCAAGACGTGATGATGAGGCTTTGGAGTCATAATCCGACAAGAATTTGGTGCCATGGTGTTTATCGTGAAGGGAAAGGATGTTGATCGATGCTTCACTTAAACGCGCCATGTACTCACTCTCATCCGGATAAGTCTTCCAGTAGTCATACTCCTGGTCAGAAAATTTCAGACCCTCGGCACGTGCCATTTCGGCAGCCTTGCCCTGACGTGAGTGACAGGCGTAGCAATTTGGAATATCCACCGGGTTGGTACCGAAGTACTCGATGACATTGCCATCTTTGGATGTAAGCGGTTTGCCGTTTAGATCGTGGAGTTGAACGGTCGATTTTTGAAAGGGCTGAAAGTCTCTTTCAGTAATGGAACGGATACTCCCTCTACGGGTAGAGTCGTTGAACGCAGTGAGCGGAAGACCCAAAGCATCCCAAAGATGTGATGAGGTCAAAACAAGGGGTATGTCGGTAACCGCAGGCACCAGTGTATCGGTGAAGACAACATTGCTGCCGTCTTTGCCGGAGTACTCAAGGTAACCGCCTGAAATGTGCTTGCCGGTCGGGCCTGAATCGATCGGGACTTTAATGTCTTTACCGACATAAATACGGTCTTTGGCAGTAGCACCTGCAGGTTTTGTACCTTCAAGGTCTTTGTAGATGAAAAGGTGCTTCCAGACGTAGTTGGCAACGTTGTCGCCCGGATCGTCCATTCGGCCGTTGCCGTCAACGTCTTTTAGAACACCCCAGTAACGCATTTTATTGCCTTCACTGTACGAGTTGTCTTTTGTATAGTAATAGAGCTTGACGTTGTCTTCAGGTGTCAACAGTTTCGGAAGATCACCGTTTACGCCGGATCGGACAGCCTGTGACTGAATAGAATTGTAAGGCGGAATAACACAGCAGTAGCTCATTTCAAAGCCGACACAGTGCATTCCCAATTCATAATTGATAAACATATTGACGTCGTTGACAGGATTATGGGACTTTACCTTTTTTCCGTCAACTTTGATTGTTTCACTTTTAAGGTTGGTGAGTTTGAATGGCGGGTTCATGTCATATGTGGCAGAAGCCGACGCCATAGACGCAGTTGAGATCACCAGGGCCCCTGCCAAATAAGCAGAAATCCTTCGTATGTTTTGTTTCATCATGCACTCCTTGCATTAAAAATCGTTATATCATTGCATGTCGAGTTTAAAGTTAGCTTTAATGTAAATATGTTTGATAGCATTGTGATAAAAAGTTGATAATAATAAGCATTAATTATACACTACTCTTTAAATAGTATATATATTACTTATACTACATATGCAGATATGTAAAAAATTTTATAAGTAAAAGTAAAGTGTTTGATGGAAAGAGAGCGGAGGGCGGGGACTAACGGTCACCCGGAAACAGGATTGAGCCAAGACGAAGCATGTTGGAGCCGCAACTGATGGCAAGCTCAAAGTCAGAGCTCATTCCCATGGAACAGATTGTGGCGTCCTTAAGCGCTTCATAGATCTTGTAGGTGGTCTCGAAACTTTTTTTGATAACCATTTTATCGTCAGTATGGGCACCGATGCTCATCACCCCTTTGAGACGGATATTGGGACAGTTCTCTCTGATGTAAGCATAGGCGTCAAGGGCTTTTTCAGGTTCGACGCCGGACTTTGTCTCTTCTCTTGCCGAATTGATCTGCAGCAGACAATCCATCGTGGTACCCCGGTCAAGAAGACGGCGCTGCAGTGCATTGGCCAGTTCAAGCGTGTCGAGTGACTGGAAAAGGAAAGGGTCGGCTTTGATAAGGGCATTGAGCTTGTTGCGCTGGAGGTTGCCGATGTAGTGCCACTCCAGAGGGAGCTCTTCGAGTATCTCCTGTTTTGCGACAAGATCCTGGACACGGTTTTCGCCGAAGGCACGCTGGCCGATATGGTAGAGTTTTTCGATTGCCTCGGCATCGGAGTATTTACTGACAGCAACGATCTTGACGATGAGGTGTTCGCTCACTTTGATACGGGCCGCTTCTATTTTTTCGATGATAGCGTCAATATGACGTTTGTATTCCAATTCGTTCATTGTCATCCTTTTAAACTCTCAGTTGTGGCAGATGTTTTAAAATATTACTGCATTAACCTGTTGATATCGTTATACAGCCCCAGGCTCATCAGGCCGAGCAGCAGTGCCCAGCCTAAAATGGTAAGCCGGTACAAGACGGCTTCGCTCGGTGCGCGCCTTGCGATCATCTCATAGAGGTTGAACATGATATGCCCGCCATCAAGCGCAGGTATGGGCAGAAGGTTCAAGACACCCAGGTTCACGGAGATCAGGGCCGCGAAAAAGAAGACGGCCATCCAGCCGTTCTCGCTTGCATCAGCCGTGATCTTGACAATGCTGATCGCACCGCCCAGCTCTTTTGCCGGCACATCGCCGGTAATGAGCTTCTGTACCCCTTTAAAGATCAGTGTCGACGCTTTGTAGGTCTCGTCTGCCGCGTAGCCTATGGACTGAAAAAGATTCAGATCAAGTGTCGTCGGGACACCGGCCGAGCCGATGCCCACCATACGGCGCTGCACCTTCTCGTTAAAGATGTTGGTCGTCTCTTGGATCTTCGGCGTGACCTGAAGATGCTGAATGAAATTACCGCGTTCAATAGTCAGGTCTAAGGTGCCGCTGGACTCTTTGATGATATTGGACATCTCTTCCCAGGTGGCGATATTCTGGCCGTTGATGGCTCTGATCGTATCGTTGCTCTCGAGACCGCCGATATAGGCAGGTGAGTCTTTGACGATATCGCCGACGACCGGTGCAAGGACCTGCGGATGACCCAGGCCGATAGCAAAATAGAGAAAAAATGCGATCACAAAGTTCGCCGCGGGACCGGCCAGCAGAATAATGATGCGCTTCCATGGGGCTTTGGTGTTATAGGAGTCCGAATCGCTGCTGAGGGCAGTCGGGTCAAGGTCTTCCTGACCTTTCATCTTGACATAGCCGCCGAGCGGGATCATGGCGACACGCCACTCGGTATTGAAAAGACGGAAAGAGGCGACCTTTCTGCCGAAGCCTATACTGAAGACCTCGACATAGACACCGAAAAGACGAGCAGCTGTATAGTGCCCAAGTTCATGAAAAAAGATCAGTGCCGAGAGGACGAGAAACGAGACAAACCAGCCCATAATCAGACCTTCTTTGAATTAAACGTACGCCAAAAGCCGTAGAGATACTCCAGCCCGGAATAGACGGTAAGTGCAACCGCGATCCAGAGCAGCAGACCGGCAAGCGGCCAGTGCATCAGCAGAAATCCGATGGCGACCATCTGGGCAACGGTCTTGACCTTACCCGTCCACGAAGCAGAGACATCGATCCCTTCAGAGACGGCAACGGTACGAAGTCCGGTAATAAAGAGTTCGCGTACGATGATAATGTAGATCGCCCATACCGAAGCCGCACCTGTGACCATCAGACCCAAAAAAGCTGCCAGCACGAGCATCTTGTCGGCAAGGGGATCGATAATGGCGCCCATCATCGTGATCTGGTCAAGTTCACGTGCGATGTAACCGTCGAAATAGTCGGTGATGCTTGCGATGACAAAGAGCAGGGAAGCGAAAAAATAGTTCCAGGTAATATCATAGCCATTGTCTGTAAAGAGTTGTGGATTCAGGATGATCCAGAACATGACAGGTGCAATCGCAAGACGAATCAAGGCTAATATATTGGGGAGATTCAAATGCATCCTTTTGTAGTTATAATCAGTTATCGCTCTTGGAACATACATCAAAATAAATAACATTTACTTTAGCATACATTCGTATTAAAACCCGGAGTTAAGTTACTTCCCCTGATCATGTAAAAAGCGCCAAAGGCGCGTGAGCCCGCTGCTGAAGCGAACCCAGTGTTAACGCAGCCCGGGGAATTACTTCCCCAGAGCATGATAAAAAGCGCCAAAGGCGCGCGAGCCCGCAGCTGAAGTGAACCCAGTGTTAACGTAGCCCGGGGAATTATTTCCCCGGGCGTATCAATTATTGAAAGGTCGTCCCGCCGTCAATAACAATGGTCTGACCGGTCAGCCAGCCGGCAGCGTCCGAACAGAGGAAAAGACAGGCGCCTGTCAGGTCTTCTGGCTCGCCCATGCGGCTTAACGGAGAGCGTCTGACCACTTCAGCTTTGACCTCTTCGTAGTTAGGGAAAGCCTTAAGCGCATCCGTATCGATAGGACCGCCGCTGACGGCATTGACACGTATACCAATGTCGCCAAGCTCTGCCGCGGCGTAGCGCACCATCGCCTCGACCGCAGCCTTGTTGGTGCCGTGGCCTGCATAGTTCGGCGTGTAGACCAGGTTGCCGGTCGAACTCATCGAGATGATCGAGCCGCCGCCCACTTTTTCCATACGTTTGGCCGCTTCCTGCGCACCGACGACAAAAGCGTCGACCGTTGCGATATAGATGTTGTTGAGCCCTTTCGGCTTCAGACGCATAAACGGACCGAAACCGCCGACAACCGCGCGGCCCGAGATGATAGCGTTGGAGATGAAGAAGTCGAGACGGTCGAAATCTTCGTCAAAAAGCTTATAGACATCTTTGTACTGTTCAGGCTCGAGGATATTGAGGGCATAAGCACGTACTTTTACACTGTATTTGGCCTCGACATCGGCGATGATCTCATTGGCTACAGCGTCATTGGCGTTATAGGTAAAGGCGACGTTGCACCCTTTTTCGGCAAAAGCGTAGACGATCGCCTTGCCGATACCCCGTGTTCCGCCGCTTACAAATAGTGTTTTTCCCTGCATTAATTAAATCCTTTTATGATGTATTGTTCCATGACCGTTTCGATGCGCTTCATGTTTTTCATGCTCGGATGAAGTAGCGGTAGTCGATACTCCAAAGAATCGATAAGCCCGGCGATATACATTGCCGCCTTGATCGGAATCGGGTTCGATTCGCAGAACATGGCTTTGTTGAGAGGGAAGAGCTGATCGTTAAGCGCTTTGGCCCCTGCAAAATCGCCCCTGAGTGCTCTGTGCACGAGGTCACTCTTGAGGTCCGGCATCAGGTTCGCCGTGACTGAGGTGATGCCGGCGCCGCCGTTTGCCAGAATCGGATAATCGATGGCATCGTCACCGCTGAAGACTTTCAGTTCGGGGCGGCGGGAAAGCAGCTCGACCGTGCGCTCCAGGCTGCCCGTCGCCTCTTTGACACCGTAGATATTGGGACAGTCGTCAAAAAGGCGGACGGTCGTGTCTGCGGAGATGTCCACACCGGTACGTCCCGGGACATTATAGAGCATGACCGGCAGGTCACTGACGGCTTCGGCGATCGCCTTGTAGTGCTGGTAGAGCCCCTCCTGGGAAGGTTTGTTATAGTAAGGGCTCACCGAGAAGATGGCATCGACGCCGCAGCTCTGGGCGTGTCTGGCAATGTCTATCGCTTCGTGGGTGGCGTTGCTGCCTGCACCGGCGAGGACTTTTACATTGGAGTTTTTGCAAACCTCTACCGCGATCTCGATACAGCGCTTGTGCTCGTCATGGCTAAGCGTGGCGCTTTCGCCGGTCGTCCCTACCGGACAAACCGCGTCGATCCCGTTGTCGATCTGACGCTGAATGAGTCTGGCGTAGGTCGCCTCATCCAGTTTCCCGTTTTTAAAAGGGGTAATAAGTGCAGTCGTCGCACCCGTAACGTAATTCATTATTTTGCCTTTCTTAATATAATCGTTGTTGAATGTGCCATATCAAAATATTTGTTCGCCGCTTCTTTGATATCTTTCGCCGTCAGTGCGTTGATCGCATCTTCATACTTTAACAGCGGTTCGATCGACCCTTTGGCAAGGAAGCCGCCGAAAAGGTCTGCAACAGAGGAGGAGCTGTCAAGCGAGAAGATAAAGTCGGCTCTCGTGCTGATCTTGACCTTGTCGAGCTCCTCTTTGCTCACCAATTTGTCTTTAATGCGTTCGATCTCTGACAGCAGCTCTTTTTCAACCGTTTCGGCAGTAACGCCCGGGTTACAGGCGGCCAGGAAGATGAAGAGGCCCGGATCGATGTTTTCCATGTTGTAGGCGTAGATCTGGTTGACCAGCTGTTTCTTGTCGACCAGCTCTTCATAGAGACGGGAGCTTTTACCCGCACTGAGCATCTCGGAGATGGCGGAGAGTTTCGGCTGGTCAGGGTCCAAAAAGTTGGGAATATGGAAGGCGATGGCGATCATCTCCACTTCGCTCTCTTTATAGATCGTCACGCGTTTCGGACCGTCCTGCACCGGTTCGATAAATTTGACGGCAGGGATATCGGTAGTGTTCTTGATCTTGCCGAACTCTTTTTCCGCCTTTTTGAAAGCCTCTTCCGGCTCGATGTCACCGGTGATGATCAAGATGGCATTCTGCGGCTGATAATAGGTCTTGTGGAACGAGCGGATATCGTCTATGGTCCAGGTACGGATGTCGTTCATAAAGCCGATCGGCGTCCAGTGGTAGGAGTGGTAGAGATAGGCGTTGTTGAACATCCTGAAATAGAGATAGCCCAGCGGGTTGTTGTCTGTCCGCCAGCGGCGCTCTTCGGTGACCACGTCGCGCTCAGGCTGGAACTCTTTGTCTTTGAGTTTCAGGTTCTGCATGAGCTCCGCAAAAAGCGACAGCGATTTGGAGAGGTTCTGCGTGCTTGACTTGATGAAGTAGTGGGTGTAGTCAAAGCCGGTCGAAGCATTACTGACGCCGCCGATACTTTTGACCTCTTCGTCGAACTGTCCCGCTTTGAGGTTCTCGGACGATTTGAAGTTCATGTGCTCGAGCATGTGCGCGATGCCGGTCTTGCCCATTACTTCGTTGCGGCTTCCTACTTTGTAGAAGATATCGCTGGAAATCACCTGTGTGTTGTTCTTCATCGGTATGACGACAACCTCAAGCCCGTTTTTCAGGGTCTTTGTCTCGTACTTCGGTAAGCTTGTTGCCATTAAGGCTCCTGACATTAAAAATAGTAGTGCAAATAGTCTTATCAACGTGCTGCACCGATGGCTTGGGTAATAGAGTCGTAGCCGTCGGCCTTGATCAGGTCGATCAGCCCTTCATTGATATCTTTGATGAGTTCCGGCCCTTCAAAGATGAGGGCGGAGTAGACCTGAACCAGCGAAGCTCCCGCTTTGATGCGGCGGTAGGCCTCTTCTGCCGTCGAGATGCCGCCGACGGAGATCAGCGTCGTCTTGCCGAAGAGCTCTTTGGCGACCGCATCGAAGATGGCAAAACTTTTCTCCGTCAGCACCGCGCCGCTGAGACCGCCGATATCTTTAGGATCGGGTACCAGAGAGTAGTCGATCGTCGTGTTGGTCGCGATGATGCCGTCGGCACCTTTTTCGACCGCCATCGCCGTCAGATCGACCGCCTGCTGCGCTTCCATATCGGGAGCGATCTTCAGCAAAATAGGCTTCTCGGTCAGCACCTTCGCCTCTTCAAAAAGACGGGTGATGAACGCTTCGTTCTGCAGATCGCGGAGGCCCGGCGTGTTCGGCGAAGAGATGTTGATGACAAGGTAGTCGCCGAGCTTGTGCAGGGCCTTGATCAGCGTCGTGTAGTCGCTGATGGCGTTCTGCTCGCTGGTGAGTTTGTTCTTGCCGATGTTGACGCCGATAGGAGTCGTGAACGGGTAGCGCTCCTGAAGACGGCGCTGGACCGCCAAGAGGCCGTCATTGTTGAAGCCCATCGCGTTCTGGATGCTCTTCTCTTCGATGTGGCGGAACATACGCGGTTTCGGGTTGCCCTCCTGAGGCTTCGGCGTGACGGTACCGATCTCGGTAAAGCCGAAGCCCATCGCCTGAATGCCGCGGATCATCGTCGCGTTCTTGTCGAAGCCTGCGCCGAGGCCGACCGGGTTCAGAAAGGTACGGCCGAAAAGCTCCTGCTCCAGGACCGGGTCGGTGATGAAGTGCTTTTGGGTCCAGTAGTTGAAGGCGGCAGGAAAGAGGTTGGCTGAACGTAAAAAAGTCGCCGCAACATGGTGAGCCGTCTCCGGCTCCAGTTTGAATAACCACGGTTTAATGCTGTCGTATGCGATCATATTTTCTGCCTTGTCTTTGCCTATTAATTTTGCGATTATACTGAAATTTGCGTAAATGTTTTGTTAGTACGCCGGACGGGGCGTTTTCTAAGGTTGGTGTTAGGTTTGGAATATAGCTGATTATTGATTTTATCGGGACGCAGTTGTGTCAGTTCTCAATTGGGTTCTTGAGGTTGAAGTAGGCGTTTTCAAGTACAACTTTGAAACGAGATATTTAATTTTACCTGCATGACTATCAGCTTTTCAAATAAAAACACAAAATGTGTTTTTAACGGGTTTTTCGACAAATTAACCACAATAACGTTCAATTAATGCCGAAAAAAGTATTAAACGAACATTCTAGGATTCTCAGAAAATACCAAAACGGGGCATTTATATGACAACCTGGAATGTTTTTAAAAATAAACAATTGTTTTTTATGTGATTTAATATTCTCTGGCAGTATTAAAACGCTAATATGTTCGTTATATAAATAGTTATGAATAGTGCTTAACTCTAGGGAGATATGAATGATTCTTGATCATGTTGACAACGTCCAATTAAACGAAGACTTTCCAGTAAAAAATATGCATGCATTAAAATATAATCTAGAAGGCATATATTATCTTGCACAAAACGTAAGAAACTTAGAGATAGAGAAATATCAAACAGATGGTTCATATTTGCATATGATAGGCTTGGAATATGGGGATATCTTAATGAATATGTTCAACTGGTTCTCTGTCTTCAATAATAAATTATATTCGACTCGTTGGCTTCGTTGCGTGTGTGAATAAAAATGGATACATGGAAGACGACTTGAATCAAGATCAAATAAAAGATCAAGTGAAGCAGTATAGTAACAGCTATTGTAAAAGTATCATACCTGAGATAGTAATCTATAGAAATAAAATCTCTGCTCATCATTCATTATTTGATCCAAAGAATAAAGACAATATTGCAACATTAATTAGTTCTGCTCTAAATACAATTGTTTATAGACAACCATACTATGAAGCTTCAATGTTTATGCACACAGTAGATGGAAAAGCAAAAATAGAACCATGGATATTGACAAAAACATTTGAGGACTTAGCACCAAGGTTTTGGCCACACCTAAAACTGTCTGAAATCCCTATCGGCGAAACGATTACAAATGTATACAAGGCAATGAAAGCGGCAAAAGAAGGAAGAGATGGCGATGCTCTCAATTTATATGAGCAAACAATTGAAGAACATGTAGACAGTGAAGATATATCAATTGCATTGCAGGTAGCAATGGCATTAGTTGATAAAGGTGCAATACATAAAAAACAATTTAATTATCCAGAAGCAATAATGTCATTTGATACCGTCATTTCAAAAATATGGAAGCATTGAAAATGAAGACATGCAGGTTCAAATCTCGAAGGCAATGTTCAATAAGATTCAAACACTAGTTGATATGAAGCTGTATGATGTAGCCATTCAATTGACAAATGATTTTAAGACAAAGTTTAGTCCGTCAGAGAATAAGTTAATTTCACATGACTTAGGCGACCTAATGGTAAACAAATCTGGAATTTTTGCTTTCTCTAATACTCTGCCCGCCTCTATTATTGCGTGTGATGAAGCATACCAAATGTTTATATTTTCAAAAAATAACAAAATGCTTTTATATGCCATAAAAGCCTTAGTAAACAAAGCAAATTATTTAATCCAACTGAAAAAGTATGAGGATGCATTGCAAATATGTGAGCAAGTTATCAATTCTTATAAAAAATCGGCAGAACCATTGCTACGTGATCAAGTTTCTAAGGCTGAGAAAATAAAAAGTAAGATTGTTGCTCGCTCCCACGTTGCGGTGGAATGAAGCTTGTTGAATTATTTAAATTGTCGTATGCATTACTACGGAAACCGTAGTAACGAGTAAATTTTTTCCTCGTTCCCACGGTTTCCGTGGGAATGCATATAACTAGGCGGGGGCGTGTCTGGCTCGTATTTCAAGTATGCCAGTTTTTTAACCCCTCGTTAAAAAACTCCTGTTGAGATATTGATTACAGGAGACCAAGCGGTTCGATTGAGCGCAGGTTGTCTGCAGCAGTGTAGACTTAACATAGGGGTGACAATTTACAAAAAGCAGTTTATATAAGTGTTTTGATGTAAACTTTTACATATGAATCGATGAACAGCTGCTTTGACGCTTTTTCCTAAAGCCTTTGTACTTCATCGGTATTGCTATATAATCTTCACATAGATGAAAAGAGGAATGAGATGCAGCTTATTATCGTGATACTGGGTGCAATACTGGGATTGACCTACGGTGCAAACAGCGACGGCTTTATTTTCAGTTCAAAGATCTGTCTTTTTGCCGGTCTTACGCTTATTATGCCTTCACTTTTCAATGTCAAACTGCGAGATGTTCAGCTTTTGTGGCCGCATCGTATCGTCATCATCAAAAGTCTCTTTTTAAACTACCTGATTCTGCCGATAACGGCACTGGGCATCGGACTGTTGTCACATGACTTCGGTATCGCGGCAGGGCTGTTTCTGCTCTCTGTACTCAGCGGCGGCGGGATGGTGATGCATTGGATCAAGAAGTCGCAGGCGGATACCTCGCTGGGGTTCCTGTTGCTCTTTATCAACCTTCTCTTTATTTCCCTATCCCTGTTGATGCTGCATGGTTTCGGTCTCTACACCTCAAGCTATTTCGGCGAGGCGTATGCCGAAGGTCCCAATGTCAGTAACTTTGCACGGGCGGTATTGATATTGTTGGTCGTCGTCCCTTTTGTCGCAAGCCGGGTCGTTATTTTGATAGACCCTGTCGTTGCTGTCATCAACCGGTACCGCAGCTATATCAGTAATATCAGTATCTTTATCATCCTTTTTTACCTCTTCGGACTGCAGAACTCGCAGACACTTTTTGAATTGTATGAGTTCGAACCTCAGCTTATCTATGTGTCGTTGGGCGCGGTTCTTGGGTTCTATCTTGTCACGTTCATCGCTTCGAAGATCACCTTTGATCTGAACTCGAAATACGAGCGTTCGGCCTTTTGGCACAGCGTGACCCGTTACATCACCCTTGCCCTGGTCATCTCCACTTTCACCATCAACACCTTCGGCGTTTCGATGCTGCTGCCGATCATGATGGCCTATGTCATTCAGATACCGTTGGCGATCATGATCGATAAAAGATTAACGGCTAAATGAAATGATTTTTTGAAAATCTTTTAGCGCTGCAAGTCTGTAACAGAACCGTATTATCGGTAGGTTGTCTGTCCCGGTGTACAATATAGCCCTTCAAACACTTAGAAAATCAAAAGAAGAGATAAGGAATAAAAATGATGAAACGTATATTGGCAGTCATTGTTACAACTTTGGTATTGACAGCTTCGGCAGAGGCGGCAGGGGAGTTTGTCAGCCCGGACGCTGCGGCGATGGATGAGATCGCCAGCGGCAACTTTAAGATCGGCGCTATGGTCGAGAGCGATTACGGCATCGGCGTAAGCGCTCAGTTCGGGCATCTTTTGGATGTCAAAGCCGGAGATAGAGGTGCCGGAGCCGATTTCCATTTTTGGCGTATGCAGCTCGAAACGAACAATGCCTACATGAATCGTCACCCGCTTGAGTTCTACGCCTCAGCCGGCGTCGGTTACCGCTGGGACGACAGCGGTCAGGGCGAAGGGCTTATTGTCCGTGCACCGGGCGGGGCGGACTGGCAGTTTTCGAGAAACGGCTGGAGCTGCTACCTGGAGGTCGGCCCGTCGTTCAACTTCGGAGACGACCCGCACGGTGACCGCAACGGCTTTGACATCATGAGCGGCACCGGTATCCGTTACAACTTCTAATACTTCTTCTCAGAGCGAGCACGCTTCGGCGGCGCTTGCCGCTTACCCCTCAAACAATCCAGTTCCCATCTTTATAGACAACTTCATCGCCAAGCGAAAAGCTCTGCGTATCGGCAAAGACATCGACATGGAATTTGCCGTCGCCGCGTTTGAAGCCGGGCTTTCCGTACATGCCGTGCTTGGCGCCCAAAGAGAGGTGCACGCCGCACATGCGTTCATAGGTGCCGGTGTCGCTGACGGTGCGTGTCGTCGTGAAGGCCCGGTTCAGGCCGAAACCGAGTTCCCGCACCCAGACCACGCCTTCGCCGTCGCGTATAAGGGCAAGGATCTGGTCAAAATCGGGTGTCGAGTTTTCGCAGCCTACGACCTGTCCCTGCTCGATGATGAGCGTAATGGGGGTTTCGGGTCTGTTGATCCGGTAGGTGATATCGCTGAAGATGAAGATGCGCACACGCCCGTTGACGGCACGCAGGTCTGCCGCTTCGGTGAAGACCTCGCCGAGCGGGAACTGGCCGCCGGTATTGGGCATCTCCGAGTAGTCGCCGATGTTGAGCTTGGCATCTTCGAAAGGGGAGCTGTAAACCAGAAGCTCGCCGCCGCTGTCGAGCACCCCTGAAGGCGCGCTGTCTATCTTGCGCTTGAGCGCACGGCCGGTACCCCTGTAATAGTCGGCGTCATACGCGAGCGAATCGATGTAGAATGGTGCTTCTTCGTCCGTCATGCGGCTGAGGTGCGGATGCTCGATGACCTTGATTTTGCGCTTGAACAGTTCGACCCGTATGCGGAAGGCATCGAGGCGGAAATTGGTCGACTGCACTAGCGCCACGAAGTCGAATGCCTGCAGCGAAGCGAGGATCGTCAGTATGGCGTCGGGCGTCTGCTGATTAAAATCGACAAAGATGGCTTCGGGCAGGGCGCGTCGGTACGCTTCGGTCACGATATTGGAGATAAGGCAGCCCGTGTCATAGACGATGACGGCGGTCTCTTTCTCCGTATAGTTGAACACCTCGCTCAAAATCCCTTTCAGGTGCTGCTCGGCCTGCAGGACCAGTGCTTCGGAGTCCGGCGATGATGGAAGGTTTTCTTGCATTGTTGCTGCCTTGTTTGCACGGTAAGGGTGTTTTGACTTGACCTCTTTTAAGAGACGAATTATAGCTTGAAATTCCGGGGGAGCGCTTCGCCGTTAAAAATGACAAGGGGGAGGGTGCTGTTTTAGGATCGGAACAACTGGTCACGACCGACAGAGGTCTCAGCCCTGTGTGCAGGAGGACGCGCTATAATCCTGTCAAAATATTCCATCCGATTTTATTGCACAAGGAACCACAATGACCATCGCCGAAAACGCGCTCGTAACCCTCGATTACCGTCTCACCGACACGGAGGGGAATCTTCTCAACCCCGATCAGGAGCCTTTGATCTATCTGCACGGCGGCCACGGTCATCTGTTCAAGAAGGTCGAAGAGGCATTGGAGGGTAAAAGCGTCGGAGACACCTTTCATGTCACGCTGTCGCCGGGTGAAGCATTCGGCGATTATGATGAAGAACTGGTCGTAGAAGAATCCCTCTCCGAGCTTCTCCAGGATCTCTCCGTCGGTATGGAGATCGACGGGTACATGGAGGAGGCCCCCGATGATGTTATTATCTACACGGTTACGGAGGTCCATGAGGACCACGCTGTACTCGACGGAAACCATCCGATGGCCGGGATAAGCCTCATCTTTGAAGGGACGGTGCAGGATGTTCAGGAGATAAGTGAAGAGGCTATCCGTGAGATTCTGGATCACCATCACGATCATTGATCAAAAAAACAACACCGGACAAGGCCTGAGAGACAGAATGCGGCAGCTGCCAAAGCGCATAAACAGCTGAATAAGGAATAATCAGACTCCTTTACTGCTCTGCACCGCTTGACAGCCCCCGCGCTCTTATCTCCTCTTTTTTATGGAAATAAAACGTCGTGTACGCTTTAGTATCGGGTTCCAGAAGGGTGATGTTTTGGGTCGGGGAAAGGCCGCAAAGCTTAGCTAAGCAAGGCTTTGAACCACTCCGGGTGCTCTTTTTTATGAGCCTGCAGTTTTTCAAGTTCTGCCGTCGGTAGTTTCTCTACATTGTCCTGATCGATGATCTCAATGCCTGTGATCTCGTTGGTGTCACCCTCTTTACGAAGGTACTTTAAAACGAGTTTTCCGAAAGCAAACACCTCTTGTTTGATGATCTTGTCATTGAGATCATAAGTGATGCTCTCGCCGTGCAATTTGCCCTCTTCATAAGTCTTGGTCGACTTTACGCTTGCGTTCGCTTTGGAGATGGCGTATTTTGTCTCGATGCCGTGGCGTTTGTCATTGAGAAAGTTTTCGGACTTTGCGAAGACGCCGTTGGAGGTAAAGTGGTTGACCTCTTTGTGCGCACCTGTGACCTTCGTTCTCTCTTTGACACTGTTCTTCTTGTCATCATAATAGATCTTTGTAATAAAGGCATCGCCCTCTTTATAGCTCTCGGAGCCTATTCTTTTGGCGCGGTAATATTTGATTGTTTTTTCTTGCATGCCTGCCCTTTTTTACCGCATTATACCCGATAGGTTTTGCTATTGAACGGACTCCGGCCCCAGGGCACTTATCGGCGCTGTCCTCTGAAAGTAAGTCTAGGAGATTGTCTATTAAAATAGATTAGCCGACACTGAAGCACTGCCGCGTGACGATCCCCCAGTAGGGGTCTATATAGCGGTCTTCTTCGTAAACGGTCTGCTTAAAGGCGGCGATGCTCTTGCGCCAGAACGCAGATGCGTATTCGGCGCCGGAGATCTGTTTTATCTCCCACGCCCCGGGGTACATCGTCCAGATCAGGTGGGCAAACCGCATACCGGTTGAGCTTTTTCGAAAAGAGGGGAGGACGTAAAATTCGCATACTTCGTAACGTCCGCTCCCTTTGAGTGCGATGGCCGCAATCGCCACGGGGCGTCCGTCTGCCATCAGGAGCAGACCGGTAACGTCTTCCCCGAGCTGTGTATCGAGCTCGAACAGGCCGTCGGCATCGGGTTTTTTCAGCGTGATCGCCGAGAACTCCGCCTCATAGCACTGGGCAAGGTTGAGATAGAGATGCATGTTCGCTTCGTTGACGGCAGCAATCTTCAATAGGTAAGGAGATGTCACTCTTTTCTTGGATGCTGTCATGATTCGATAGCGTCCAAAAGCCCCAGCCCCAGCGCTCTTATCTCCTCTGTTTTATGAAAATAAAAGGTCTTGTACTCTTTTGTGTCGGGTTCCAGTAGGGTGATGTTTTTAGTGCTGTTTTTGATGTGTGTCCGGGTCTGGTTGTAGATGAGCAGTCTTATGGATTTTTCGAACATCTCCAAAACGTTCATGGTCTTTAAAAAGTTGTCCGGCATCTCGTTGTCGAAGGCGTTTTTGCCGAGTACGTCGACCGCCAAGACATTGTCAAAAGCCGCTTCGCTGATGCCCAGGTTTTCGCAGAGAAAACCGTCGCCGTAGACAGTCCCGTCTATGAGATGCTCTGCAAATATCCCGGAGATCGCCATCGTGGCAAGTACGGCATCCTTGATGTAGACGTCGTCGGAGGCGTCAAAGACCTTTTTGTCGCCGTTTTGCAGGTTCGTCGCGATGAGTTTGAGGGGGATCGCGGTTTCGTTCATCTTCTTCTCTTTGAAAATGGCGTCAAAGATACCGGCTATCTTTTCATTGTCGACAACTGCGTTGCCCGAAAAAGAGAACTTGATCCAATTAAAGACGCCGGAGAAACGTTTGATCTGCTCGTGAATCTCTTGCTCTTTCATGCTGACGGCCATACAGGCGCCGATAATGCCGCCCATGCTGGTACCGACGATCTCACTGGGGATGATGTGGCGGCGTTCGAGGTCGTGCAGAACGCCGAGATGGGCGATGCCCAGTGCGCCGCCGCCTGAGAGGACCAGGGTAAAGTGTTTTGCACCGATGTTTTTAATCATGCCGAATTATATACTAAACATCTAAACGGTACTCACCGGGAATGGACGGCATGATACGATCTTACGGATTTTTATCGCGCTTACCCGATTTCAGCTGATCTCATCACGGTTTCCTTCATCTTGAAGTTAATTAATAAAGTTAATGATTATAAAATGCCGGTTGTGAAATAATAGTCCCAAAAGCCTAATTTGCAAGGAGAGCATTATGGATCTATTCTCACCTATAAAAATCGGCAACTACACGTTGAAAAACAGAATATTCATGGCCCCGATGACGCGATGCCGAAGCGTAGAGAACAATGTCGCCAATGAGATGATGGCCGAGTACTATGCCCAGAGAGCCTCTGCCGGCCTGATCATCAGCGAAGCGACCCAGATCTCGACACTCGGTATCGGGTACCGCTTTACCCCGGGCATCCATACGCCGGAGCAGGTAGAGGGGTGGAAAAAAGTGACAAAAGCGGTGCATGAGAAGGGCGGTGCGATGTTTTTGCAGCTCTGGCATGTAGGCCGGGTCTCGCACCCCTCCTTTCATAACGGCGAGCTGCCGGTTTCGTCTTCGGCGATCAAACCGGCAGGCGAGATCTATACGTATGAGGGCATGAAACCGTTTGTAACACCGAGAGCGCTGGGGACCGATGAGATCAAAACGGTTGTACAGGAGTATGTCACGGGTGCAAAAAATGCGATCGAAGCGGGGTTTGACGGAGTGGAGATCCACGGAGCCAACGGCTACCTTATTGACCAGTTCCTGCGTGACGGGACAAACATAAGAGAAGACAGCTACGGGGGCTCTGTCGAAAACAGAGCGAGGTTTCTTTTTGAGGTCGTCGAAGGGGTCACATCGGCCATCGGTTCGGACAGGGTCGGGCTGAGGCTCTCTCCGAGCGGAACTTCAAATGATATGAAAGACTCTGATCCTACAAAACATTTTGCCTACGTCTGTAAAAAGCTCAATGCGTACAGTCTGGCTTACCTGCATGTCATCGATGCCCTTAAAGGAGACATTCGGCACGGCGCCAATGTCGTTGAACTGGGTGTGCTCAGAGCGGCCTATAAGGGTGTTCTGATCACCAACGGAGGGTATGATAAAGAGCGGGGAAATGCAGCCATAAAAAACGGACAGGCGGATGCCGTCGCCTTCGGCAAGCTCTTTTTGGCAAACCCCGATCTTCCCGAACGTTTTAAAGAAAACGCGGTGCTCAACAAGCCTGACCACGATACCTTCTATACCCAGGATGAGAAAGGGTACCTGGATTACCCTCTCTTGCACTAGGAAGAAGCGGCTTTTCAGCTACTCTTTTTGGCTGTTTTTGAGCGCATCTTTGAACTCTTCGGAGAAAGAGGTCGGCAGGATGGTCCGGTTGATCTTTCTGAACCCGAACTCCATGAAGGCGACGGCAAGCGTACCTGCCGGAAGGGCGGCAATGACGACCACAATACTTATTTTGATGAGGTCGACCGCCTGTTGGCGGATAAAGGCTTTCTCTTCAGTCGTCTTTGCCTGTTTATAAAGCAGGCGCAGCATCAGAAGCGTCTCCTTGTACTCGTTGTGCGACTGGGTTTTCAGGAGCGTTATCTTCGCTTTGATCTCTTCTCTGTTCGTCATCGACTGTTTCAGGTTACTAAAGTACGTTCTCATTTTGATGCGGGCCTCTTGGCTGTTGCCGTTAAAAAGAGATACTCTTTGCCGCTGATGCGGACAGTGAACTTTTTCTGCTGAAGATAGCGCTTGGCATAGTCAATGTCACTGAGCAGGAGCGAGAGGTCGGATTCCCGGTAGTTGCGCATCTTTGCACCGTAGACCATCTCTCCGTCTATCCAGCGTGAATTGGGAAAACCGAGGATAATAGCACCGTCTTCGCTTAGGTAATTTTGGACGAGGTCCATCAGAAAGGGTTTGTAGTTGATGCCCGGGCTTTGCAGGGTTCCGATAGTGATGATGAGGTCGAATCGGCCGAGTTTCAGCTTGTCGAGGGCGTTGATGTCATGGCTGTAAAAGTGCATATTGGGCGTGTTGAAACGGCTTTTGGCCTCTTTGATGGCGCTTACGGAGTGGTCGATGCCGACGAATTCGATGGCACCAAAGGCCGCTTCACCCAGCATTTCCCGAATCAGGGCAAACTCGTCGCCGCGGTTGACGCCGAGGTTCAAGACCCGCTTCTTCGCCGCAACACAGGCAATGTCAAGGGCATGGAGGTAGGCGGACAGAAAGGCGGGCTCCTCGTTTTTGCTGATGGAAGAGAAACGCGAATCGGCCCCGTACTTCTCGGACCTCTCCTGCGGGTTCTCCTGGTGAAAGGAGTGCGTCTCCAGTTTCTGAAAACGGAGGATGATAGTCTCTTCGGTAGCGCTCACCGGTGTCAGCATGCGGCAGTGCAGGTCAGCGGCAAGGTCTAGCCATGAACGCAGTGAGCGGTAGAGATACGTTCTGCCTCTGATTGTTACGGCAGTGCCAGCGTAGGAACCGCTGCAGAGGTCAGGGTTGAGCACTTCGAACTGCACCTCTGATCGGTCTGTCAGCTGCTCACTAAGCGTCTTGGTGATGAGAAGCATACTCTCGTCGGTGAAGCGGGTGATGGCTTAGCCTTTCTGTTTCAGGAGTTTGTCGTATTTGGCTTTGAGCTCGAAATAGGCTTTTTTGTAGTCGGTGATGCTCTCTTGCGTTACCGCTTCGGCTTTGGGCGCTTCGTCGGTCAGGATGATGATCTCGGCTTTACCGTTTACGGTACGTGTCTCGGAGGGGACCTTGCCGCTCTTCGCCAGTTTCATGGCATTGAAGATGCTGATCTTGTTCCTGATGGCATACTCTTTGAGTGTGAGCTCTTTCATGCTTTTCCTTTTTGGAAGATAAGGTTTTTGAGGCTTCGCTCATCGTCATCGCTGGGGAAACTTTCCATGTTGTCCAGACGTCTGACGTAGGCGAATTCCGGTGCGTTCTCTTTGAAGAGGGTCTTGATGAATGCGGTGCCCAGTTCAGGTGCGTTGAGGGCCGACAGAACGGTGCAGTCCTCCGCTGCCAGCTCTTTGAGTCTGCGGATGATCTTCGCATAGTCGTTCGTTGCCGCAAACGACCCTTTCTGGAAGCTGGGCGGATCGATGATGATGAGATCATACGGCCCCGCCTTACGGATACGGCTCCATGATTTGAGGATGTTGTAGGGCATATACTGGCTGCTGCGGGGGTCGAGCGCATTGAGTCGGTGGTTTTCACGTCCGGTTGAGAGGGCGCCCTTGCTCATGTCAACGTTGACGACGCTCTTTGCCCCGCCGGCGATCGCCGCGACGGAGAAGGGGCAGGTATAGGCGAAGAGGTTCAGGACTTTTCTGCCTTGCGCGTTGTCACGGACAAACTCGCGGCCAATCTTCATGTCGGGGAAGAAACCGATGTTCTGGTTGTTAAGGAAGTTGAGTCTGTACTTGAGGCCGTTCTCGAGCGCAAAGGTCTCCTCCGGCAGTTTGCCCACAACGACCTCGGAAGGTGCCCCTTCAAGGTAGCGCTGCTGGACAACGAGGGCCTGCCATTTTCCTTCTGTCTTGTAAAATCTCTGCAGCATGCCGACAATGGCTTCTTCCTCATCGTCGGGGGCAAAAAAGGCGGCATACAACACTTGGTCCGCGCTGTCAACAGTAAGGAACTTGTAGGCCCCGTAAAAGCCGCCGCGACCATGAAAGAGACGCGTGTACTCGTCTGTTTTGTTCGTCGAATTGGTGATCAAAAGGGTCTGAAGCTCTTCTAGGGTCATAAAATATCTTTGATAAATTTGTTGGAATTATAGCAGGAGTTGATGACTGATATAGATGATGTTTTGAACTTCCTTGATCTTTTTTGAACTTCTTTGAATGCTTTTTGATAGTAGTGATGTCACTTTTTTTTCTTGCCCAAAACAAGGGTACCGCTTTTGCATAGCAAAATGTTTCTCTGAAAAGAAAAAAGTAACCAAAAAAAGAAAAGGGCAATACCCTTCGGCCAAAAGCTACTGCTAGAACTTTGACTTGTCAACCGGTGGCATTCCGTCACTACTGCCGGAATTAATGTTCTGACGCAGAAAAAGCACAAACTGCTTCAACTGACGCACTGCTTCTGAAAAATGTCGTATCTTTAGAGACAAAATAGATACGCACAGAAGAAACAAAGCGCCTCTCTTCTTTCCCTCAAGATTTCTTCTCTGGCGCGACAGAGAAGAAAGGTTGAATCTGTGACACTGACTGCCTTTTGCAAGTTTACGACTTTTTTGAATTAAATTTACTAGTAGTGTTGTCAGTTTTTTTTCTTTTGCGTGCACAAAGCAGAAAGCTAACGGTAAAGAAGAAAGTGCAAAGGCGGGTTTAGTCACTTTCAACAGTATCCAATACTCGGAGTCACGAAACCTTCTTGCTTCATTCACTGTACCAAGACGCAGCAATTGTCAAGAGATGTTGTACTTCCTTAAAAGCGAAAGCTTTTTCATTCAGGTCAATGCCTCACCGCTTATCTATTTTTCGAAAATATACAGTACCATCTTTAGTATGTCAGGTGAAACGTACAGTGGCAACAAAAGCGCCTCTCTTCTTTCCCTCAATAGTCTACGGCGTCGGTACTTCGTACATCGACTCTGTTTCCAACCCTACAAAAGCCAAGCAGTTGGCTTTTGCTTTACGGGTTTCATCTGGCGCGACAGAGAAGAAAGGTTGAATCTGCGACACTGAGTGCCTTTTGCAAGTTTAAGACTTTTTTGAATTGGATTTGATAGCTAGGTGTCACTTTTTTTCTTTGCGTGCACAAAGAAAGAAACTAACGAAAAAAAGAAAGTGCAAAGGCGGGTTTAGTCACTTTCAAAAGTATCGCATATTCGGAGTCACGAAACCCTCCGGCATCATTCACTGTACCAAGACGTAGCTATTGCCAAGAGATGCCGTACATCTAAAAAAGCCTCACCTTCAGTATACAAATCGATACGTACAGTGGCAACAAAAGCGCCTCTCTTCTTTCCCTCAATAGTCTACGGCGTCGGTACTTCGTACATCGACTCTGTTTCCAACCCTACAAAAGCCAAAACAAGGGTACCGCTCGCGAAGCGATGTTTCTTCAGGGCAGTTGGCTTTTGCTTTACGGGTTTCATCTGGCGCGAAAGAGAAGAAAGATTGAATCTGCGACACTGAGTGCCTTTTGCAAGTTCACGACTTTGTTTTAACTGAAATTGTAAGATACAGTTACTCGAGGCTGCCTCGCACCTCTTCGGCGATCTTCTTTTCATCCACAAAATAGAGCAGCAGTCCCCCGGCTATGAAAAAGATGGCGACCGAAGCGATGCCGAGACGGGAGCTGCCGCTCATAAAGGCGACGAAGCCGATCGTGACCGGTCCGAGTATGGTGGCGAATTTGCCCAGAAAGTTGAAGAAGCCGAAAAACTCGGCTGATTGTCCGTGCGGGATCATCCTGGCGTAGTAGGATCGGCTCAGGGCCTGAATTCCGCCTTGAACCAGACCGATCATGACGGCAAGCAGGTAGAACTCAGACTCTTTTTGCATCATTGAAGCCAAGATGGTGATGCAGATATAGATGCCGATGGCGACATAGAGCGCCCTTTTGGTTTCATACTTTTGTGCCAGTTTGGCAAAGACAAGGGTGGCCGGAAAACCGATGAACTGTACGAGCAGCAGTGCCATGATCAGCGATTTTGGGTCGAAACCGATAGCCATCGCATAATCTACGGCCATGCGGATGATCGTGTCGACCCCGTCGATGTAGAGCCAGTAGGCAATCAGAAAGAGAAGCAGCCCTTTCAGGTGACGTATCTTGCTGAAGGTGCGAAGCAGCTGCCGGTAGCCCTCTGCAACCGCTTCAATAGGCCGGCGCTTCTGCCTAGGTGCCTCCTCTTTGACAAAGAAGAGCAGCGGAAGCGAAAAGAGGGCCCACCAGAGCGACACGCTCACAAACGAGACCTTGACCGCTTCGGCCATATCAGAAAGTCCGAATAGCTCGGGCTTTTGGACCATTAAAACATTGAGGGCAAAGAGGACACCCCCACCCAGATAACCCAGCGCAAATCCGAGCCCAGAGACAAAGTCGACACTTCTTCCTTCGGAAACTCCGGGAAGGAGCGAATCGTAAAAGGTGTTCGAGCCCATAAAACCGATGTTTCCCATCACATAGACGAAGGCGGCCAGCTCCCAGTCACCCTGCTGGACCAGAGCAAGCGAACCGCTCATCAGGATTCCTATGTAGGCAAAAAGAAAAAGAAATCGTTTTCTCAGCCCTCCGGCATCGGCAATAGCCCCGAGCAGCGGTGCCAAAAGTACGATGACCATACTCGAAAGGGAGTTGGCCAGCCCCAGGTGGGCCGTACTGGTAATGACATTCGTCTCGCTGCTGAAATAGCTTTTAAAAAAGAGGGGGAAGAAGCCGGCCATGACGGTTGTGGCGTAGGCGGAGTTTGCCCAGTCGTATAGAGCCCAGGAGTAGATCTGTTTATTGGTCTGCATGGCAATAATGATAGCACGGGTTTTGTAAAGGGGAGCTCTAATGACTTTGTGTTATTAATCTTAGCTTATCACACTTTTAACAGCAGGTACACAACGTTTATCTGAAAATGTAGCTTTATGGGCTTCTCTCTTACCTTTTTTGCCGCAAAAAAAGTAACAAAAAAGCTCTCGTGACGGCTTCGAGCCCGATGGCTATCGGGTGCCTTCCTTCCACTCGTTCCCTTCCTAAAAATCCCTAACTCGCTACGCTCAGACAGAGTGATTTTTTTAACGGAAGTCCACTCCTTGCAGTCAGCTCTGCAGATGCCACGAAAAGAGCAAAGTGGAAACGCATTTTTTAAGTCTAAAAGCTCTCGCTTTTCAATTCGGCTTTGCCTCATTTCATCGAACTTTCAATTCTCAAGGCGATCCGAAATTTCTTAGAAGTTTGTGTTCCATGTGCGTCAGAACATTAATTCCGGCAGAAGTGACGGAATGCCACCGGTTGATAAGTCAAAGTTCGAGCAGTGACTTCTGGCCGAAGGGTATTGCTCTTCTTCTTTTTCGTTAGGTTTTCTTCTTGAGCAAGCAAGAAGAAAAAGTGACAACACTACTATCAAAAAACATTCAAAAAGAAGAACCCATATATGAAGCATTGTTGAGAGTGTGTTAGAGGGATTAACCTTTGTCTCATACACTCTTACTTTTTTACGCCGCAAAAAAAGTAAGCAAAAAAGCTCTCGAAACGGCTTCGAGCCCGACTAGCTGTCGGGTACCTTCCTTTCACTCGTTCCCTTCCTAAAAATCCCAAACTCGCTACGCTCAGACAAAGTGATTTTTTTAACGAAAGTCCACTCCTTTCAGTCAGCTCTGCAGATTTTTCGAAAAAGAGCCAAGCGGTAACGCATCTATTGAGTCTAAAAGCTTTCGCTTTTCACAATTCGGCTACGCCTCATTGTGCGGAACATAAAATCTTCTACACTATCTATGATGTCTTGAAAGTTCATATTCATATGCGTCAGAACATTAATTCCGGCAGTAGTGACGGAATGCCAACTGTTGACAAGTGAAAGTTCTAGCAGTAACCGTAGCCGTCAGGTTCTTGCTCTTTGTTCTTTTCGTTAGGTTTTTCTTTTGAGACAAGCAAAGCGAAGAAAAGTAACATCCTACTATCAAATCTAAATTTAAAAAAAGTTTATGTTTCTAAATCAATGATGTTAGTCTATACCTTCGGCAAGATGCCCGGCGACGTAGCCGCTGGCGAAGGACCACTGGAGGTTGTAGCCACCGCAGGGGCCGTCGAGGTTCATCACCTCGCCGCAGAAGAAGAGTCCCGGCATCTTCTTGCTCTCCATCGTCTCGGGGACGATCTCTTTAAGTGAGACCCCGCCGCGTGTGATCATGGCCATCTTAAAACCCTCATGGCCGTTGACGGTCAGCGGCGTCCATGCCAGCAGTTTGACGAGTCTGTCGCGGCTCTGACCGCTCTGCTTGTTGAATCCCAGCACCGGATCGGCGTCGGCAAGTTTGCAGAGCTCCATCGAGAGTGCTTCAGGGAGCAGGGTCTGAAGGAGTGTGAGGGTGGTGTGTTCCTGGTTTTTAAAGAGCTCGTCTTTGATATGCCTGCGGATATCCTCTTCGTTCATCCCTTTGGTCAGGTTCATCAGCAGCGGCACCTCGTCATACTTGCTGAGCAGGGGGGTTATCTCTCTTGAAAAGTCCAGTACGACCGGGCCGCGGATGCCGTTTTTGGTAAAGATGAGATCGCCCTTGGCGCTGAGTTTTTTGTACTTGGGCAGGTTGACCTTCAGTTCAACCTTGGCGATAGTGTCGGCGCGGCAGTTCTCCACCCAGCTCTCTTTGGTTTTTAGCGGCATCATGGCGGGGTAGAGTTCGGTGACCTTGTGGCCGACGGACTCCGCCAGGGGGTAGCCGTCGCCCTCGGCACCGAGCATCGGGTATCCGAGCCCGCCCGTGGCGATGATGACGTTCTCGCCGTGAAAGGTGTCGGTCTGTGTGGTGACCCCCGTCACGCGTTTTTCGTCAATGTTGAGCGTCTCGACCTTTTGCGAGCATCTGACCGTTACGCCGAGTCTGGCCATCTCCTCTTCAAGGGCGGCGATGATGGTAACGGCGCTGTGGCTCTTGGGAAAGACGCGGTAGCCGTCCGGGGCATGGCTCTCGACGCCGATCCCATTAAAAAACTGCATGAGGGCTTTATGGTCAAGCGCATTGAGGGCAGGGGTCATAAAACGCCCCTCCCGTCCGAAACAGGCCATAAACGCATCATTGGAGAGTGTATTGGTCAGGTTGCAGCGGCCGCCGCCGGTCGCCTTGAGTTTGGCGCCGACCTTGGCGAGCTTTTCAAGCAGCAGAACGCTTTTGCCGCGGCGTGCCGCCGTGATGGCGGCGATCATTCCTGCGGCACCGCTGCCTATTACGATCACATCATATTTTTGCATTCGGAATGGTACTCATATTTTGTGTAGAGAGAGCTTTTTCCGCTGCCCACATACTCATGGATTCAAAATTCTACAGAGCCGCAACCAAAGTGTCAGTTACTGCTATTTTCCCGTATTTGCCGCTTTTTTTGCCGGAAAGTCTTTCAGCATGGATGCCACGGTCTTGTCGAAATAGGCACTGCGTTCCTGGGGCGTTTTGAACTCCTGGATATCCTGGGAGAGAGAGGTGCGCCAGAAGGTCTTCTGTGTTTTGGGATCGACCATATTGATGAGCAGGTTCTCTTTGTCGTTGGTCGGATTGTGCGAGGTGCCGACAGAAGTGCCCATACCGCTGGAGTAGGTGCCGAAACCAAAGCCGAAGCTGACATTGGAGGGCACATCTTCTTCGATTCTGGTCTGGAAGGTGACATGAAAATCTGCCGTATCTTCCGGCGCAGTCGAATACCCTTTCTTCTCTATTTCACGGGTGATCGCTTCACGGATTCGCTCGTCATTGAGCGTGTCGTAACCCTCCTTGCTTTTATGGACGATCGCAAATGTTGAAAGCGTGCCTGTATGGAATGCCGGATCAAAGTCCGTCTCAACATTCTTGGAACAGCCAACCATCAGAAGCAGAAAAAAAGGCAGTATATATCGAAACATGTTAACTCCTTGTAGAGGGTTTTGAAACACCCTTTATGAAGATTATACTGAAAGTTCGTGAAATCACAGAACGGCAAAAAACAGTATTAGTATCATATCGGTAAAATGAAAGGGCAAGATCCCTAGTGTAACGAATAGCAGATACAATAGAGTTATCCTACTTTGAACGGACAGACATGAAAACCTATTACGACGTCATAGTTGTGGGCTCGGGGCCTGCGGGGCTGGGGTGTGCTTTTGAGCTGTCGGAACACTCCGACAGGTCGGTACTGTTGATCGACAAACGCAAAATCAGCTCCGGCGGGCTCCGAAACGACTGCAAACAGAACTATACCTTTCCCGTCGGATTTCCGACGGACCTCTGGGAACGGGATCAGGCAACGGCCCTGCTTGGCGCAGCAGCCGCGCATTTAAAACCGATCTACCACTCAGGGCAGCAGATGGAGACCTACGCCAAGCGGGCCGAACGTTATGGTGTTGAGATGCTCAGGATCTCTCAGGCCCATGTGGGAACCGACAAGGCACCCGAGCTGATCAAGCGGCTGATATCGGAGTTAGCGGCGCTGGGCGTTGACATAACGCTTGAACGCGAAATGCAAAACGTTGATTACGCTCAAAAGTCCATCATGCTTTCCGACGGTTCGCTCCTGCAGTTCGGTGATCTTGTCCTCGCACCGGGGCGTGCCGGATTTGAGTGGCTTCAGACCATCATGCAGTCGCTCGGCGTAGCGTTTGTCGACAACATTGTCGATATCGGTATCAGGCTTGAGACAAGAGAAGAGCACTATAAGATCGTTAAAGACTACTATGACCCCAAATTTTACTTTCCAGGCAGCGTACGCACATTTTGTACCAATTCAGGCTCCGCGCATGTAGTCAAAGAGAGATATGAACATTACTACTCCGTCAACGGCCACTCGCTTTCGCATGAACGACAAATCGAACCATCTGGCAAACTTTGCCATGCTCAAAACGATACAGCTCACCGACCCGGTGGCGTCAGGCAGCGAATTTGCCAAGATTCTCGGACAGATGGCGATGCAGCTCAGCGGCGGTGAACCGATGATGCAGCGTGTAGGGGACTTCCGCGCCAACAGACGCTCGACGCAAAGTACCTTCAATGATGATCTCTACGACTTCGAACCCACCCTCAAAAGTGCAACGCCGGGCGATATCTCATTGGCGATGCCGGCAAAGATCCTTCGCGACATCTGGAACGCGCTTAAAATGCTCGATGCCATCGTTCCCGGCGTTTTGCACCCTTCATCGATTCTCTACTATCCCGAGATCAAAACCTATGCCAACAAACCCCGTTTTATCGACAGCCACTTTGCGATCAAAACGCATGTCTATGGCGTCGGTGACGGGGCAGGCACCAGCAGAGGGATTACCGCCGCCTGGGCCTCCGGTATTCGGGCGGCCCGCGGCATCATGGGTGCCTGATGAAATCGAAATATACTGTTTAAAAGTAGTGACATTCTGGAGATCAAACAGTCTGCAAATTCAGAAAAAAACCTTCAGGAAGCGTTCTGTATTCTCTGTATGGGCCGTGCATCCACTAATAGAATATATGAAGTTGACTGCATTTTTATTTCGTAGCTGCATTGCTGCGGTGCAAGAAAAATTGTCTAGCTGTTGATTTCGATCGCTTTTTTGACACAGGATTCCAGAGAGGTTGTATCCGCTAAAAAGGGTACGATATCTTTGGGAAAATATTTTGCTGTTGTCTCCCCGATGGAAACGGCTTTATAGCTGCTGTCCCAGGTAAAATTTTCGAAAAAACATTCTATCGTCGAAGGAGATGAAAAGATAATGGTGGACCCTCGCGGCAATTTTACTTTATGATCGAATTTTTTGCATACTGTCTCGTAGACGATGACGTCATCGCAGATGACACCGTTGGCATTCAACATACTGATCAGACCCGATACGACTTTTGAGCCCCGGACATAAAGGACTTTTTGATTCTTCAGTTTTTCCAGCAGTTCGATCGCAAATGCATTGCCATGCTTCTCTTTCCCGACAAATTCCAGCTTTCCGCCAAGTTCTTTTACTTTTTTTGCCGTTTGCGGGGCGATTACATAGGCGGGTATGTTCTTCCAGCTCTTATCAATCTTATCCAAGGCCGTAATGGCATTTTTGGAGGTGAAGATCAGGGCAGAATAGCCGGAAAGGTCTATTTCCGGATTAAGCTGCCTGATCTCAAATACCGGTATGTTTTTAGCCCATTTGACCTTTTTATGACTTAAGACATACAGTTTCATTCTGCTGTTTCGCATAGCGGTGAATAAGGATTTGAAATATCTTCTGATCCTGGCAGCAATTGTATCTGTAGCACCTATGATGATGGATTTTTCTTCATCAATAAAAAATTGTATATTGTGTTTGCTGAGGGTGTAGGTGATCCTTATAAGCTCTGTAAAGATATGGTCTTTCGACCAGCTGTTATCCAGTCTGAGCAGACGAGCTTTTTTATCATATTCATAATACAGCAGATCCAGCGGCGCCAATATTTTTTCAATATTTTTCATAAACGCAATGTTCCCCCATCACTGATTGTTGACATGTCACAGTCCTGATTCGCACTATTATAGCACCTTGGAAATATTATTTTACAAGATGAAAAAAGAGATGCCGCTATGTGATAAAAGAGAGATGGCGTAATGTGACAGAGCAGACATATCTCTCATAAACCTTATATCTCCTTTGACGCGACAGCGAAATCCTAGAGTATGATCAGATGGTCGGGAAGTTCGTCCGTCTCATCCGGATCGTAGGGGAAGTGGGGGATCAGAAGTCCACTGCTGCGCTCTATCGTCTCGAGGTACCCACGGGCGGTCTCGCCAGCCCTGACCAGGTTGATGAAGTTCTGCACGACGGCGTTCCATTCGTTATTGGAGATCTTTTTGGCGACCTCGATGTCGGTCAGGATCTCGACATAGCGTTCCGCTTCACTGACAAAAAGCATGACGGCTGAGCGTTTTTTGGTGGTGTGCAGCTGCAGGGCGATAAAGTGTCTTCTGGCGGCGTTTGCTGCCCGTATTTTTTTTACGGAAGGGGGGATCATCGCCATCGTGAGGCGGTCGAAACGCCCGAGTAAAATCAGTAGCAGGAAAATGAGAAGCTGCACCGCGTAGAGCTGCATCAGGGGAAGAGTGAGCCCGAGTGCCATCACAACGGCGGGGACGGCGAGTGCACCGAGTGCCGCCCAGAGAAGCGGGATAAAAAGGTAGTCGTCGCTCCTTTGGGTGATGACGGTGACGATCTCCGCGCTGCTTTGGCGCTCGAATGCTTTGAGCGCTTCGCTGATATGTAGTTTGTCCTGTTCGCTAATCGTATGTTCCATTACCAACTCCCTGATGCGCCGCCGCCGCCGAAGCTGCCGCCACCGCCGCCGAAACTACCGCCGAAACTACCGCCGCCCCATGAACTGCCTGAACTGCCGCCGCTGCCCCATGTGCTGCCGGAATTTCCTCTGCCGCTATAGCCGACGCCAGTACGTCCGAAAGCCGTCATTAAAAAGGTGAAAACGGCAGCGAATAGTACGACGGGAACCGCATGGGTGAAGACCCAGGCTACGGCACCCGCGACGGCACCCGTGACCGACCCGAAAATGAGCCGCAGTCTAGAGGATAGGTTTCCAAGAACATTGGCGACCGCAGTGATGATAAAGATGGCAAATATGATGATTCCCGAGAAGTCAGATGATGAAGCCTTCACCTTTTGGCTGCGTTTTGGGGGCGCATAGCTCCCCTTAAGTACAGAGAGGATCGCCTTGGTTCCGTTTAGGATACCGGCGGGATAGTTTCCCTCCTTGAAACGAGGGAGGATCACCTCCTGGACGATGTCGTGGGAGAGTTTGTCGGTCAGCTCGCCTTCAAGACCGTAACCGACTTCGATGCGCACTTTGCGCTCATCGGGGGCGACGATGAGCAGCACACCGTTGTCCCTGCCTTTCTGCCCGATCCCCCAGTGCCTTCCCAGCTGGTAGCCGTAGTCGGCGATATCGTAGCCTTGGAGACTATTGAGAGTAACAACGACGATCTGGTCTGTCGTATTGGTCTCATGCTGTGCGAGGATAGTGGTTAACACGTTTTTTTCTGCAGGGCTGAGGAGGCCGGCATTGTCGACGACCCTGCCGCTAAGCGGGGGAAAAGACGGGGCTGCCACGGCTTGCGTACCAAACAGAAGAAGAAAGAGGAGCGTGAGTGCGCGGAAGAGGACGGCTGTTCTCATGGTCTAGAATACTACCTTAGGGACTTCCTGTTCGGCAGGTGAGGCACTGAAACTCTCTTTTGGTTTGGCGTCGGGATAGAAGATCGCCGCTACCCAGCGGCCCGGAACAGTGCGAAGCTCGACGTTATACGACCGTACGGTTGCGATGTAGTCCTTTCGGGCTACCGCGATGCGGTTTTCGGTTCCCTCAAGCTGCGACTGTAAGGCCTGGAAGTTCTTGTCGGCCTTGAGCTCCGGATAGCGCTCGACGACGACCATAAGCCGTGACAGTGCCGAGCTGAGAGCATTCTGGTTTGCTTCGAACTGCTTCATGGCGTTTGGATTGCTCAGCATCTCGGGCGAAACCTGTATCTGCCCTACCTTTGCCCTCGCTTCGACAACGTCGGTGAGGACCTCTTTTTCATGGGAGGCATACCCTTTGACCGTTGCGACCAGGTTGGGAACAAGGTCGGCACGGCGCTTGTACTGGTTCTGGACCTGTGCCCACGAGGCGTTCACCCCTTCGTCGAGTTTGGGGACGTTGTTGATATGGGTCATAACGACCACGGCAAAAAGTATTACAACAGCGGCGATCGCAATAAGCAGGCTCTTCTTCATTAGGGGTTATCCTTAAAATATTTTCTGAACTATTATAACGGAAAAAAACTGGATTTATTATAGGTGCCCTATAGGGACTTGAGAGAAAAGGGAAGGAAGCGGTTAAATCAGCTGTGAGACGTTTTTGTCAGGGCTCAATGGCCGTAGGGAAAACAAGTGTCAGGTTGAAATGAGCGTCCCTTTCTCAACCTGAGGCGATAATACGACTTATTTCTCTTTTACCGATTCCTGGTTGATCATTTTATAGAAATAACCCAAAGCTACGAACAAGATGGTGGTTCCCAGCAGCAGATAAAAGGCTGAGGACATCTTGGTGTAGTCGTCCAGTGCGATCTTGAAGACCACCATCAGGGTCTCGATGGAGAGTGCGATGATGATGGAGATGATGAATTTCCCCAATACCTTATACTGTTTGTCTTCGGGATGGTGGAAGGATTCATAGATCACTTCGTGTTCAAAGATCTGTTTTGCCATATCAAAGATCGCCAGCCCCAGGGTGATCGCGATGATGGACTTGAATACATCGTTAAGGAAGTTGGCCTCCGTAAATTCAAAAAGAAGTTTGAGGAAGAAGTTGTATCCGCCATAGACGATAAGCGCTACCGAAACCAGTGTTAAAAGCGATGAACCCAGAAAGTAGACACCCCGCTTGAATATGTCATGCTTTCTGTTGTATTCGATCAGCTTAAGATCCTGCAAAATCTCGATAAGATCGATATCGAAGACATAGTAGGTATCGTTAGTGTAGTGGACGACCGATAGGCTCGCTTTTCCGGTCCGGTAGTGGATGTAGGGGGTGGAGATATAGAAACCGTCCTTGTCGAGCTGCATTTTCATAAAGTAGTGGCTTTTGTCGCTGCCTATCTGTTTCTCATCTTTTTCACGGCGGCAGACGATAGGGGTGCGCTGTATGAAATCTTGATCCACGCCGTAGATCAGCTGGATGAAATGGTGGGTTTTAAGGATGGAGTCGGCGTTTGCCAGATAGTCTTTGGGAAAACTCTTTATCAGGTTTTCGATATAGCCGTCGACGGTGATTTTATGCTTTTTGTAGAGATTGATCACTTGTTTCATACGGTTGCTCTGCTCTGTGAAATGGTATATAGATCCCGAGTATAGCATATATGTGAAGATTCATTGTGTTAATAGAGCCTGTATCCGGAAAGGGGCTTCTGCTTTGTGTCCGAATGCAGTGTTTTTGTCTTCTTCAGGTCGTTTTTTGGAGAAAGTGCAGATCAAAAGTGCTATGGGATGATACTACTCTTTCTCTTTCGTCTCATCATCTTCTGTAAACCGGTTTTGGCTGTTGGTATTTTTAGCGGCCATGATGAACCAGGCAAAGATGCTGATAACGCTGATGACCGCGACGATCTCAAAGCCGATCATTCAACACGCTCCCAGAAGGTTCCCTGCGCGGTATCCATGATACTGACACCGTAGGCCATGATCTCGTCGCGAAGGGCATCGGACTTTGCAAAATCCTTTGCCTTCTTCGCTTCGGTACGCTCTTCGACGAGGGCGTCGATCTTCGCTTTGGTCGTTTCATCGAGGCCGAACTGGAAGTATTCGAAGGGGTTTTTAGTCCCGAAGCCGAGCACCTTTTCGATGAAGGCAAGATCGGAGAGCGTTTGGCGCTTGATCAGCTTCTCTTTCGGGTTGGCATCGAGGGTCTCGTTGGCGTTGGTGATCATCTCATCGATGACAGCGAGGGCCTGCGAGACATTGAGGTCATCGCTGAGCGCTTCGAGCAGCTTGGCCTGCACCGCTGTCTTCTCGTCGCTGACGTTCATGCCGAAGAGGCGCTTCTTGAGGCGGTAGAGCTTGTCAAGACGCTTTTTGGAGGCGAGCAGGTCCTGTTCATTGAAGTTGAAGTTGGAACGGTAGTGGGTGCTCAGCAGATAGAAGCGCAGCACCTCGCCGTCGTACACTTTTAGGGCGTCCTTGATGAAGAAGCTGTTGCCGAGGCTCTTGCTCATCTTCTCGCCGTCGATGTTGACGAAACCGTTGTGCATCCAGTAGTTGGCCAGCTCATGGTTGGACGAGCAGCGGGTTTGCGCCGCTTCGTTCTCGTGATGGGGGAAGAGGAGGTCGGCGCCGCCGCCGTGGATGTCGATGGCGTATTTTCCGCTGCCGGCAAGGTGCTTTTCGATCATCGCCGAACACTCGGTGTGCCAGCCAGGGCGCCCTTTTCCGTAGGGCGAATCAAAGGTGACGGAGCCGTCGCTGACTGATTTCCAGAGGGCGAAATCGGCCGGGTTGCGTTTTTCGCTGGAGCTCTCGACGCGGCTCTCTCTGTCGTCTTCGTTCTGTTTGTGGTTGGAGATGCTGAGATACTCCTGATCGCTTGCCGTGTCGAAGTAGACGTCGCCGCTGTCGGTCCGGTAGGCATGGCCGCTATCGATCAGTTTCTGGATCAGTTCGAACATCGCCTCCAGGGATTCGGTCGCCTTCGGTTCGATGGTCGGGCGTTCAATGCCGAGCGCCGCCATGTCGCGGTGGTAGGCTTCGGTATAGGTGTCTGTGATCTCGCTGATGGTCAGCTTCTGTTCGGCCGCTTTTTTAATGATCTTGTCGTCGATGTCGGTGATGTTCCTGGCGTAGACAACCCTGTAGCCGTTGGCCTCCAGCACGCGGCGCAACAGGTCGAAGACCAGCGCGCTTTTGGCGTGACCGAGGTGGGCGTCGTCGTAGACAGTCGGGCCGCAGACATAGAGGGTGACACGTTCGGGGTTCAGGGGGATAAACTCTCTTTTTGTCTTGGCGACGGAATCAAAGATATACATGAATAAGCTCCTTGGCGAGAAGTAGAAGTAAGGTGAAAACGGCGGCACTCAGAAGCAGAAGCACTGTTTTTTTGAGCGAGATTATAGCCAAAAACTCCGTCCTGCTGAAGGTACGAGCCGTGGCGAAGAAGCCGACAAAGCCGCTGATGGTACTTGCAAGAGCAAGCCCCACGCCGCCTAGCGGTGTGATGAGTGCAAGCGAGAAGACGATGTTCGTCCCCAGTGTCAATGTGGCGATCTTGGCCGCTTTCATCTGCTGCTGCTGGGCATATAGCCAGAGGATAAGCAGTTTGTTGAGCCCGAAAGGGAGCAGGCCGACCATGTACATCTGCAGGATGGCGGAGGTGTTGAGGGTGTCCTGGTGGCTGAAGGCGCCGCGCTCAAAGAGCAGTTGGGTGATCTCTTCGCTGAGCACAAAACCGCCTAGGGTACTGAACATCAGGATGAAGGCCAGGAACCAGAAAGCTTTGTGCATGTAGACGAGCGCCTCGGTGTGTTTGCCGTTTTTTAGGAAACGCGACACACGCGGGAAGAGGGCGATGGAGGTGGCAATGGCAAAAAGGGCCAACGGCAGCTGGAAGATGCGGTTGGAGTAGTACATGTACGAGATGACGCCCGTGGAGAGGAAACTGGCAAGCCAGGTGTCCAGAAAGGCGGAGAACTGTGCGGTGGAGTTTCCCCAGATGGCAGGGAAGAACTGGCGGTTGAAGTTTTTCGTCTCCTCCTTGATCCTGAGCGCCTTGACCTTGAAGTATTTGACCCCGCCGAAGAGGAGTTTGTTTAGACCGACACGCTGCACGGCAACAAGGTGCACCAGGAGCTGGAGCATCCCCCCGGCGACGACGCCGTAGCTCAGGTAGGTGACAATAGTCGCATCGCTCTCTCCTTTTGAGAGCAGAAGGGCGACGATCAGTGCGATGTTGAGCAGCCCCGTGGCAAAAGCGGTGGTGGCAAAATGGTGGCGGTACTGCAAAAAGGTGCTTAAAAAGGTGACGGCAAAGATGAACGGAAGATAGAAAAAGTTGATGGCGACATAAGGTGCCGCCAGGGTAATCGTCGCTGCATCAAAGCCGACCGCAATGGCGACGGTGGCCGCTTCGGGAAAGAGGTTGACCGCCAGGGTGATAAGGGCGATCACCATAAAAAAGAGGCTGAAAATATGGATAGAGAAGACGGCCTTGTTCCTTGAACGTGTAAAGGCGGGAATAAAGGACTGGGTAAAGGCACCCTCGGCAAAGATACGGCGAAAGAGGTTGGGGAGCTTGAAGGCGATAAAAAAGATGTCGCTGTAGACATTTGCCCCCAGGACGGAGGCGGTCAGGAGGTCGCGGGCAAAACCCAAAACGCGCGAGAAAAGGATGCCGAAGCTGTTGGTGAAGATATGTCTAAACATTATCGCCTGCACAGCGAGAAAGGTTGGGATAAAAAAAAGTATTTAATGATCTTGCACACTGTTTGATTGTCTGGCCTTAGGGAAGTTTACGTTATTTTAACCCATCTTAGATTAAAATGTATCTTCTATTTTTTAAAGCTGGAAATAAGACGGTTTTACAGACAGCGCAGTACGCTTTGTGTAGAACTGTTGCAAAGGGCAGGGATGATCGTGGAAACCGAAGGGTATCGCAACAAATATGTGAGCGAACCTCACTTTGACTTGAGTAAAATAGATAAGATGGAACTTCTATGATCGTAGGCATAGAGGGAACAATAGAACATAAAGAGCCGACCTTTATACATGTGAATGTCAACGGCCTCATCTATGAGGTCTTCATCTCGCTGCAGAGCTATGCGGCGATCACAAAAGAGCGGGTGAAGCTGCACACCTCGCATGTTATCCGCGAAGATGCACAGCTGCTTTACGGCTTTATCGAAAAGAGCGAAAAGCTCCTCTTTGAACGCCTTGTGAAGATCTCGGGTGTGGGGCCGAAGGTGGCGATGGCGATCTGTTCGAGCTTCTCATCGGGTCAGTTCGGCGAGGTCATCGCCGGTAGCAACATCAACGCGCTCAAAAGAGTGCCGGGTGTCGGCCCTAAAAGTGCCGGGCGCATCCTGGTGGAGCTTAACGGTTTTGACACGGTACTGCTCGAACAGAGCGCCTCGGCCAACCCGGCATCAAACGAGGCGAAGATGGCACTTGAGAGCCTCGGCTTTAAAAAAGAGCAGATCGCCAAGGTCTTGAGCAGCTGCAGCGCAACCGATACCGCCGGCTTGGTCAAAGAAGCTCTGAAACAACTACAAAAACTCTAAAGGACTACGGTGAAATTAGCAATACTTTTTGGCGGTGCCAGTTACGAACATGAGATCAGTATCGTCAGTGCGATCACGGTCAAAGACAAACTCAAAAATTTTGAACTCTCCTTTATCTTCTGCGACCAGGACCACCGCTTCTACAAAATCGAAGCCAAAGATATGATCGCCAAGACCTTTGCCTCCGGAGCCCACAGAAAGATGCCGCAGTTCTCACTGGAGATCGGTGCCTTTACCTATAAAAAGCTCTTTGGGAGCGAACGCCTGGCGATGCCGGTCCTGAATCTTGTCCACGGTGCGGACGGCGAAGACGGTACGATCGCTTCGCTTCTGGACTTTTACGAGATCGACTATATCGGGCCGCGCCCTGCCGCCTCGATGTTCAGCTTTGACAAGATGCACACCAAATGGTTCGCCGATGCGATCGGCGTGAAGACCGTTGCCTACGAGAGCCTGAATGTCAATGACTCCCGTGTGATCAAGACACCGCTGCCGTTCATCATCAAGCCGGCCCGCCTGGGAAGCTCCATCGGAGTCAGCGTCATCAAAGAAGCGTCACAGATCGAATACGCGCTTGATGTCGCTTTCGAGTTTGACGACAACCTTATTATCGAGCCTTTTATCGACGGGGTCAAAGAGTATAACCTGGCCGGCTACGCTGCCAACGGCGGCATTCACTTCTCCATCGTCGAAGAGCCGCAGAAAAACGAGTTTCTGGACTTTGACAAAAAATATCTCGACTTCTCCCGCTCTTCGACGGTGAGCGAGGCGCCGATAGACAATGCTCTGGTCGAAAAGCTCGAAAATGCCTTTGCAAAGATCTATACAAATATGTTTGAAGGGGCCCTGATCCGCTGTGACTTCTTTGTGGTTGACGGAGAAGTACTGCTTAACGAGATCAATCCGATCCCGGGTTCGATGGCAAACTACCTTTTTGCCGATTTCCAGGGTGGCATCAATGCACTGCTGGCAAATCTGCCGAAAAAGCGCCGTCCTCAGGTAAACTATCAGTATATCCACTCCATCAATCAAGCAAAAGGGAAGTGAACGTGGCCATCAAATCGATCCAGTACAAGCATCAGACCTTCCAGATCTCGTATGAGATCCTCCATCCCGAGAAGAGCAAACCGCTCATTTTCCTACACGGATGGGGTTCCAACAAAGAGCTGATGAAGCAGTCGTTTGAAAAGACGATGGATACCTTCCGTCATGTCTATATCGATCTGCCGGGTTTTGGCAACAGTACCTGCAATATCCCTCTGGAAACCGAGGACTATGCCAATATCCTGGAACTTTTTCTGGCTCAGATCAATGCCAACCAGGAACATATGATCCTGGGGCACTCTTTCGGCGGAAAGGTGGCGCTGCTGCTTAATCCGAAGATCCTGATACTGGTAGGCAGCTCGGGAATCCCCGTGCCGAAACCGCTTAAGATCAAGGCGAAGATCGCACTCTTCAAGATGCTTAAATTTCTCGGCTTTGCCAGACTGCGTTCGTTCTTCGTCGCGGAAGATGCCAAAAAGCTGAACGCGATCATGTACCAGACCTTCAAGAACGTGGTTAATGAAGACCTGACATCGGCGTTTAAAGCGTACAGCGGCAAAGCACTGCTCTGCTGGGGAAGAGACGACACAGCGACACCGCTCTATACGGCAAAAAAGATCGACAAACTGATCGCCGACTCTCGCCTCGTGGTCTATAACGGCGATCACTACTTTTTTATGAAACAGGCGGGCGCCGTAGCCAGAGAGATCGAGACGACGGTGCTTGCATCGCTGCAAAGCAAGGCAGAGTAGATGATTTTCGTAATGCTTCTGGCCAATCTGATTTTTGTGATGGCGCTGGGCTTCTACCTCATAACAAACCTGCAATGGTACGACTACAAGATAGACAGGGTGGTGCTCAAACATCACAAACCGCTCTGGCATCTCACCCTGTTTGTCTTCCCTTTTATCCTCTATTACATCGCGGCGCATTACTTTATTGTTGTCCTTGCGATCTATCTTCTAGCTCTGGGGTTCTGGTACTACAAACTCGATAAGAAGCTGGTCTTTACCTGGCGGGTCAAACGCTTTTTGATCCTGCTCTTTTCACTGACGCTCTTTATCGACATCATCACGGCGATGAAGTCGGCAGAGGGGCACTACTTTGTCTTTTTGCCGCTTTTGCTGGCCTATCTCGGCAGCAGGGCAATAGAGAACTATCTCTTTATGACCTACAAGCGAGAGGCACAGAAGAGACTGATGTCGAGAAAAGAGCTGAAGATCGTCTGTGTCACCGGCAGCTACGGCAAGACGAGCATGAAGAACTTCATCGCCCAGGTACTGTCGAAAAAGTACAGGGTCTACGCTACACCGCGCAGTGTCAACACCATCGCCGGCTTGGTGCGTGATGTCAACATGGAGCTGCCGGATGACTGCGAGATCTATGTCTGCGAAGCGGGTGCACGCCTGCGCGGCGATATCTACACCATCGCACAGTTTCTGAACCCGCACATCGTTGTGGTCGGCAAGGTCGGTCCGCAGCATCTGGAGTATTTCAAGACGCTCGAAAACATTCAGCGCACCAAGATGGAGATCATCCATTCAGAGCGTCTGGAAAAAGCTTTCGTCCACAACTCGGTGACGGCTGAACCGCATGAGAAGGTGGAATTTTTCGGAGAGGGCGTCAGCAATGTCGAGGCGACGCTGGAGGGGCTCTCTTTTGATATGCAGCTGCACGATGCAACGCTTCATCTTGAGACAAAGATCCTGGGTAGTTTTAACACGATCAACCTTGAAGCGACTGTTCTGGTCGCCGACGCCTTGGGGTTAAAGGGCAGCGAAATCCAAAAAGGGGTGGGCGAACTCAAGAGTGTCGAACACCGTCTGCAGCGGATCGATTCCGGCGGCAAGATCATTCTCGATGACGGCTACAACGGCAATATCGACGGCATGCTGGAGGGGGTCCGTCTTCTTTCCCTGCATCCGGGACGCAAGGTGATCGTCACGCCGGGGCTGGTCGAAAGCACCAAAGAGCTTAATCTGGAGCTGTGCGAGGCGATCAACCGGGTCTGTGATGTCGCCATCATCACCGGACAGCTCAATGCCGAACTTTTCGACAAACACCTCAGTGTCGCTGAAAAGATCATGCTTAGCGATAAAAGTCAGCTGGTCAAAGTCCTGGGCGAACGTACCAGAGCCGGCGATATCATCCTCTTTGCCAACGACGCGCCGAACTTTATCTGATGGTCTTTACAGCTTTTGCTCTTAAAAAACTTTTCGGAGCGCTCTTTGCTCCCATGTCTATCGGCCTTTTTATTGCTGCCGCGGGTCTGTATGCCCTCTACAGCGGCCGTCATAAAACAGCCAAGTTCCTCATTCCTCTCTCTTTTGTCTGGATCTTTCTTATGAGCTACGATCCGGTAAGTTATGAGCTGCTTAAACCGCTTGAACGGCAATATCCTGCCCTTCTCGAGACCCCGCAAAATATCAGGTATGTTATGGTTCTGGGCAGCGGACATAAAAGCGACGATAAACTGCCGATTAACACCCAGATCGATCCGACGGCACTGATACGCTTAAGCGAGGGCATCCGCCAATATAACAACCTTCAAAATGCCAAGCTGGTCGTCTCGGGAGCCAGAGGTGTTTACGATACGGACACGCAGGCATCTATGCAGAAGAGAGCGGCGATTTCACTCGGTTTGAAGGGTGAGGATATTATCATGTTTGAAAAGCCGAAAGATACGGAGGAGGAGGCTGTGGCGATGAAGGGACTTGTGGGAGATGAACCCTTTATCCTGGTGACCTCCGCCTCCCATATGCCGCGGGCGATGACGATATTTACGCATCACGGTCTTAGTCCCATCGCGGCGCCGACCGATTACAACGCGCGCGGCAGGATCGAATGGCGGCATATGCCCAACGGCGAGGCGCTGCGACGGAGCGAGCTTGCTTTTCATGAATATTACGGACTTATCTGGCAATGGATCAAAAGATGATCAGAAGATCGTTTCATTTTTTGGAGTCGCTGATCAGATGGATCGGTTATCTTGCGGGCGCATCTCTGCTGATCCTGATCGCGCTGGTGATCTATGACACCGTTATGCGCTATCTGTTCCAGTCCGGTTCGATCGCCCTGCAGGAGTTGGAGTGGCACCTCTTTGACGTCGTCATCATGCTGGGCATCGCCTACACGCTGCAGCGTGCCTCCCATGTTCGGGTAGATATCTTTTACGACAGCTATTCGGACAAAACGCGCCGCATCATCAATATCATCGGCGCGCTCTTTTTTATCCTCCCTTTCTCGCTGCTTCTCGTCTATGTCGGTTTTGATTTTGTCATGATCAGCTTCGCGCAGATGGAAGCCTCTTCCAATCCGGGAGGGCTCCCTTACCGTTTCATCGTCAAATCGCTGATGCCCCTCTCGTTTTTACTGCTGATCGTACAGACGCTCAGCGAGGTCTATAAAGAGGTGAAGCTGTTGAAGGAGTCGAGATGATTGCTATGGGGATGTTCCTGCTTGCTCTGGCACTGCTGCTAGTGGGCATTCCGGTCGCCTTCGTCTTCGGCGGGGTGGCTCTTTTCTTTGCGCTGCTCATTCCTGAACTGGGTCTGGATATCTTCAACCTGCTGCCGTTTCGTATCTTCGGCATCATGAGCAACTCGACCCTGATGGCCGTACCGCTTTTTATTGCGATGGGGCTGGTGATGGAGAAGTCGCAGCTGGCAGAGCAGCTTCTGATCTCGATGAGCAGGGCTTTTCGCAGTGTCAAAGGGGGGCTGGCCATCAGCGTTGTCCTTGTCGGGGCACTATTGGCCGCTTCAACGGGGATCGTCAGCGCCTCGGTCGTCATGCTCAGCGTCATTGCCCTGCCGTTGATGCTTAATGCTGGCTATAACAAGGGACTGGCATCAGGCACGGTTGCTGCCAGCGGTACGCTTGGCCAGATCATCCCGCCGTCGATCATTCTTATTATCCTGGGTGATGTCATGAACGTCAGTGTGGGCGAGCTTTTCATGGGGGCCGTTCTGCCCGGTCTGCTACTGGTCGGTCTCTACATCGCCTACATTGTCATCGTCTCTCTAATCAATCCGAAAATGGCCCCTTCGAGTGAGGCGATCGAGCCGATCGGCTTCTGGGAACTCCTCCGTGCCATCTTTTTGCCGCTGCTTTTGATGGTGGTCGTCCTCGGCTCCATCTTTGCGGGTATTGCCTCTCCGACAGAATCGGCCGCCTTCGGGGTCCTCGGGGCAGTGCTGCTGAGTGGTGTAAACCGGACTCTTGATATTGCGATGATGCGCTATGCGATGCTGGAGACGGTCAAACTCAGCGGCATGATCTTTATGATCCTCATCGGTGCGACGGCTTTCAGCCTTGTCTTTAACGAGCTTGGCGGCACCGATCTGGTACTGGCGTTCTTTAGTGATGATATCGGCAATGTCTGGATCTTTATCGCGATCTCGATGCTGGCAATATTTGTTCTCGGCTTTTTTATCGACTTTATTGAGATCTCATTCATCATCGTACCGATACTGGTGCCGGTGATGAACGCCTTTGGGATCGATCCGGTCTGGTTCGCCATCCTGATCGCGATGAACCTGCAGGCCTCTTTTCTGACACCGCCCTTCGGTCTGGCGCTCTTCTTTCTGAAAGGCGCGGCGCAAAAGAGCATAACAACCCTGCAGATCTACAGGGGGATCATTCCGTTTATACTGCTTCAGCTTCTGGCACTGGGCCTTGTGCTTCTTTTTCCCGATCTGGTTTTTGCATTTTTATAAAGAGTGCCAGCCGTTCTTCGCCAGACTTTTCGATTGGAAAGTCTCCCGGTATGATACCGATGTACAATTTCTCTATGCAAACTTAGCATCATAAGATTAAGAAAAAAGAGAACTTTGTTATACTTTAAACAGTAACTACTTTCAAAGGCGTGCTGATGTTCGATCAAAATAAGATTCTTTACGCTCCGTGGCGGAGTGACTATGTGACTGCGGAGAAGATAGAGGGGTGTGTCTTTTGCCACATCAGTTCGCATGCCGATGATGATGAGAGTCTGCATGTCCTCTATCGCGACGAGCACTGCTTTGCCGTGATGAACCGCTATCCCTATACGCCGGGGCACTTTATGATCATTCCGCATCACCACACCGACGGACTTGAGGAGCTGGAGAGCGAAGTGTGGCTGCACATCAGCGATCTGGCGCAGAAAGGGGTACGCCTTCTTAAAGAGCGGTTCAATGCGCAGGGTGTGAACCTCGGCATGAACCTTGGCAGTGCTGCGGGTGCGGGAATAGCAGAACATATCCATCTGCATATAGTCCCCCGCTGGAGTGGTGATACAAACTTTATTACCTCGATCGGCGGGACAAGGGTCTACTCGGGCGATTTTGAAAAGATTTACCGAAAGATCCTCGAAGAGATACCCCACTATTTCGCGGCAGAGTAATAATGATAGTAAAAAGTGCAATCTATAACCAAAAAGGACTGATATGAGTGTATTACTGGAGTTTTCAATGTTTCCGACCGGCGGTGACTGTCATGATGGTGCGTCCGTATCCAAACATGTGAGCCGTATCATCAATATGATCGATCGAAACGGTGCAACGTACCAGCTGACAGCGATGGGAACCATCATCGAGACCGAGACGCTGCGTGAGGCGCTGGACATTATCGAAAGGGCGTATGAGACCTTGGAAGAGGATTGCGAGAGAGTCTACTCTTCGCTGAAGATTGATATACGCAAGGGAAAATCAAACCGCCTGAAGTCGAAGATCGCCTCAGTCGAACTCGAGATCGGACGCGAGGTTAAGAAATAGAACGTTACTTCTTCTCTTTCTTCTGTTTTAAAACGAAAAAAGCGACGACGAGAATAACGATCATCAAGACCAGGTTTATACCGGTTGACGAGGTGTCAAGATTTGGCGGCACAGCAGCTCCTTTTAAAAAAGGTATTGTACCGTTTTGTCAATCAGATTTGCATGGGCAGAGAAAAGTCTCTCTATATCCAGGAGCGCTGGATACTGAGTAAAACGAAGTAAACGTATAGAATTAATGTATGGAAGTTTTCTGTATTATTAAAAAATAAATAATTTCGAAGCAATTTTTTATTATATCAAGGCGGAGAGTAGTGAAGTGTACACTCTTACATGAGCTGATCGACAATGATATGCCACGTTTAATAAAAGGTGCTAAATGTACGTTTTTAGTGGATAAATTAACATTAATAGTTTACGATTATAGAAAAAGTGCGAAGAAATTGGTTGCGGAAACAGGATTTGAACCGCCAAAGGCTGAACTGCTTCACCTTTTTAAGCCGACGCGCCATGATGATATGCGAAGCATCATTATGGCTGGTGACTTTAGTCGCAGGTGGAGTTTTTGAGTATAAAAAGTATTTGTATGAGAATTGTTTTAAAGGATTGGTTGCGGAAACAGGATTTGAACCTGTGACCTTCGGGTTATGAGCCCGACGAGCTACCGAACTGCTCTATTCCGCGCCATTTAATTTTTTTGCTTTTAGCTTTATTCGTCGTTAGCTTTTCATTCGGATACCTGATGTATACCTCAGTCTAAACTGCCTAGATTAAAACAAAAAATCAATAAAAATTATTTTTTTGAGTGGATGGGGTAGAGGGATTCGAACCCCCGAATATCGGTACCAAAAACCGAGGCCTTACCGCTTGGCGATACCCCAATATGTCTGTAGATCTTGTAGAATTGGTTGCGGAAACAGGATTTGAACCTGTGACCTTCGGGTTATGAGCCCGACGAGCTACCGAACTGCTCTATTCCGCGACACTTTTTGAAAGCCTTATGCGTTCAAAGGCCGAAATTATAGGCTAAAAGGGGCTCTTTGTCAAGTTGTTATTACAAAAGAGCAGGAATTTGAACTAACCTATCGGCTTGAGATGGTTTTATGATGAAATTGACTATAATCCAAACCAAGAAAGGAGACGTTAACTGTCTCCAAAATACAGAGAGAAGTGATTTGAATGACACCTATTAAACGCGTATTAGAGGCAATTGAAGAGATCAAAAAAGGCAAAATGGTCATCATGGTCGACGATGAAGACCGGGAAAACGAAGGCGACCTTGTTTACGCTTCTGTCTTTTCAACGCCGGAACATGTCAATTTTATGGCTAAGGAAGCGCGGGGCCTGATCTGTGTCGCTGTCAGCGGCGAGATCGCGAAGCGGCTCGAACTCAACCCGATGGTCAGCTCAAACAATTCACAGTATGAAACAGCATTTACGGTGTCGGTCGATGCGGCATCGGCATTGACGGGTATCTCTGCTGCCGAGAGAGATATGACGATTCAGATCCTGGCAAACCCTTTAAGCAAAGCCACAGAACTGGCCCGTCCGGGCCATATCTTTCCCCTGATCGCCAAAGACGGCGGAACACTGGTGCGTACAGGACATACGGAGGGATCGGTCGATCTATGCCGTCTGGCCGGGCTCAATGCGTCGGGCGTGATCTGTGAGATCATCAAAGATGACGGGACGATGGCTAGACGCGACGATCTGGATCTGTTTGCCGAAAAACACGGCCTTAAAACAGTTTATATCTCTGACATCGTAGAGTACCGTCTGGCCAACGAGATCCTTGTCAAAGCTGTTGGCGAAGAAGAGATCGAATTTTTCGGTGTGCATGCCAAAAAACAGACCTTTATCGACCATGAAGGCCTCGAACACACGGCAGTCGCTTTTTATCATATCGGCGAGACGGCCAATGTCAAAGTCCATAACATCATCTCCGATATCGATCTTCTGCTTGACGAGGGACGATACAGACAGCTGATCGACTCTGTTGACTACCTTAAGCAAAATGGCGGTGTCATTGTCTTTATAAACAACCCCCTCCAAAATCATGGTAATATGAAAGAATTTGGCGTGGGTGCGCAGATATTAAAACTCTACGGTATCAAGCATATGCGTCTGCTGACCTGCTCGAAGATGCCCGAATTTGTAGGATTGAGCGGGTTTGGCCTGGAAGTATTAGAGACGATCAACCCCTCAGAAAAGTAACATGACATCCACGCAGCAGCAGCGTCTGGCAGCCAGGATCGACGATGATCTTGAATCGCTTGCCAAAGAGTTAAAAACGTTTGAGCTTCAGCTCAGACCGATTGCACCCGATTGTTCACTGGGCGATCTGCTGCGCTCCGAGATGATGCATGATCAGGAGGTGCTCAACAGAGCCTGCCTGGAGGTTAAAAAACGCTATAACCGTCTGCTCTACGTGAAAGAACACCTTCATGACGAGGGTTATGGGTACTGTGCCGATTGTGAAGATGCCATCGTTTTCGAGAGACTGCTGCTGATGCCTGAATCGAGATATTGTGTCAGCTGCGCAAAGGAGAATAATCTATGACCAATATATTTAAAACAATATTTTCTTCAAAACAGGAAAAGATCCCGGCAATAACTACCGACCTGCATTCGCATCTGATCCCCGGTATCGATGACGGTTCAAAAAGTATGGAAGACTCCATCCAGATGATCGAAGCTTTTATTGCGCAGGGCTATAAGAAACTGATTACGACACCGCACATCATGAGCCACCGTTATCCCAACACGAGAGCCATCATCGAAGAGGGACTTGTAGCCCTTAAAAAAGAGCTGAAGGCTAAAAATATTGAGATTGAGATCGAGGTCGCTTCCGAATACTATCTCGACGAGACGGTGATGGCCCTGGTCGAAAAGCGCGATATTCTGACCTTTGGCGACAACTACATGCTTTTTGAGATGTCGTATGTGCAGCCGCTCCATTTTCTTGAAGAGATGGTCTTTGAGATCAATGTAGCCGGATACAAGCCGGTGCTGGCCCACCCGGAGCGTTATCTCTATATGCATGATGATTTCAGAAAATATGAACGACTGAAAGAGCTGGGACTCCTTTTTCAGGTCAATATTCCCTCATTCGGCGGATTTTACTCCACTCCAATTGAGAAGATGGCTAAAAAGATCGCGGAAGCGGGAATGATCAATTTTTTAGGCTCCGATGCCCATAAGATCGGGCATCTGCGGGCACTTGAACGGGTGAAGGCTGAAAAAGCGTATGCCAGTATCTTTGAGAACAACACCATTTTGAACAAGACACTTTAAAGGCTGATCATGAAGCTACGGCAACTCTTTCTGACGATAGTACTGTCTGTTTCCGCGCTATTCGCCCAGTCGAGCACGACCAAGGAACCGGCGCTCGAGAAAAAGATCGCCTCTCTGATCGTTATCGGTTTTCACGGTACCGTGGTCACGAAAAAAAGCGCGATTGCCGGGGAGATCAAACAGGGACTAGGCGGGGTGATCCTCTTCGATCAGGACCCGCTCAACAAGATGAAACGCAAAAATATCGTCAATGCCGAACAGCTCAGACAACTCGATACCGATCTTCAAAATATCACTGAGAGCAAACTGCTGATCTGTGTGGACGAAGAGGGGGGCAAGGTTGCCCGCCTGAAAGAAAAAGACGGTTTTGAGACCTTCCCTTCGGCCGAAGATGTCGCCAAAGACGGCGTGAAAGAGGCGGAGGTCTATTATGATGCGATGGCAAAGATGCTCGCACATAACGGCATCAACACCAATTTTGCACCGAGCGTGGACCTGCTTTTTTCGTACAATCCTATCATCGCAGGCAAAAACCGCTCTTTTTCGAGCAACCCGGAGGTCGTCAGCAGGTATGCCTCCGTTTTCGTCGAGGAACACCGCAGGAACCATGTACTGACCGTGATCAAACACTTCCCGGGGCACGGCTCTTCCCGGGGCGATTCACACAAGGGTTTTACCGATGTGACAGCGACCTGGACGACGCAAGAGCTGGAGCCGTTTCAGCAGATGATCGAATCGCAGAAGGTCGATATGATCATGACGGCGCATATCTTCAATAAGAACCTGGATACCGAGTATCCTGCTACGCTCTCCTACCGGGTCAATACGGAACTTCTGCGTAACAAGATGGACTATGAGGGGGTCATCATCACCGATGATCTGCAGATGGCAGCGATCCACAAACATTATACGCTCAAAGAGACGGTCACCCTGGCGCTCAACTCCGGCGTCGATATTTTGCTCTTTGCCAACCAGTTGGCAAAACCGGTCGGGCTTGACGCTATCGTAAAGGTCATCAAGTCGCAGGTCAAAGCAGGGAAGATCAGCGAAAAGCGCATCAACGAAGCGTATATGCGGGTAAAGAAGCTAAAAGAGAAACTCTAAAAGAGCCAAACAAAAGCGTCAGTGAAACATGTTGATCAGCACAAACGATCAGCGTTTGGCTTGAATACTATTCGTTGACTTAATCAGTGTGCTAAATCCGATTCTTCCATGTGCGTGACAGAGAGGTGGCGGTAATGCGGCGCCAGTTTATAGGCAAAAGTATTTGCCATGGTATCGGCCAGCTGTTGCGTTGCCTCCAGTTTGGACGGCAGGGACCCGGTGTCATCGGCACAATGGTCCCACTGCTGTTGGCGGCTTGCGTTTTCGTCATAAATGATACTGCCTGTGCGTATATCGATCATACGGATCTGTGCCGATAGCGCGACAGTGCGTTTGTCGCAGGAGACTTTGACCTCCCAGCATTGCCTCTTTTCACCTCTGCCTTGACATTTTGTACGTTTGGCGTAGTAATAGTCATCGTGCATCGAAGGAATATCGACCGATCCTGAAATAATCGCCTGTGCCCCTAAAAGCTTTCCTGCCTTTAGTGCGGTCGATTCGTCCATCAGGCCGCTGCTCTGTATTTTCTCCTCATCAACTACCTTTGATAGATCGCTCCGGTTGATGACTTTAAAGTAGGGTTTGTTATCGATATGCTGGTTGGAAATCGCCGCTTCGATCTTGTCGGCAAGATCGACATAATCGTGATGGAAGGGAGTGACGGCAATATTTTTGATATTAGAAGTACCGCTGACCTCTGCCGGCTCCAGCACTTTGACTGTTGCATTCTGCGCACACCCGCTGAACATCAGAACAGTTGAGACAGATAAGAGAAGATAAGATAATTTCATAAAATATAGACCTCGATTGAGTCGAAAGAGTGATGGTGTAACTTAGCATATAAGAGCTAAAAATGGTGTGTTGTTCAAATGGTTCATGTCTGGAAAGCATGATAAAAGCGGGACTGAAAGTAGTTATCCAGCATAGAAAAAGAGGATGAAAATAGAACTGTTATAGCTGTTGAAACAGCAATTTTTCTAATATGTAAAACGTTAACGGACGCACAGCGGATCGCAAGTGTTGTCTGCCGACATTGCAAATGTAAACAGATCAATCCCAATGGATACCGGCAGTTTGATGCTTTATTGTGCGGGTAAGAAGATATTCCAGGCATTTGTATCACTTTTTTATCAAAGTAATTATAAAAAGCATCGGTTGCATGAACATTAGGCTGTCAGATTGCAATTAAATTGTCTATAATCCTTTGACAAAATAATTTTAGTATGGTTTTTTGTAATATATAGCGTAAAAAAATATAAGATTAAACTAATATTAATATAATACCCGACGTTAATACATTTATAAATTTCATCAAGGAACAGTCTGAATGCGACCAATCAAATTTTTGTGGCTTCCTCTCAGCCTATTTATAGGCGCAAATGTCAGTGCTTTGACACTGCAAGAAAGCGTTGAAGAAGTCTTGAACACCAATCCCCTGGTACAGGAACGGTTGAAAAATTACAGAGCGACACAGCAGGACCTGACGGTCTCGGAATCTGAATATTATCCAAGACTCGATCTTAGAGCAACGACCGGCTACAACAACCCTGGCAAGCTCAATCCGGATGTTACTTATGATAAAAGCTATAGCAACTATGAGAGTTCGCTGGTTCTGACACAAAACATTTTTAACGGTTTTTCGACAATGCACAAAGTCGGGTATCAGGAGACAAGAATTTTAGCGGCAGCGTATAACTATTTTGAAGTAGCCAGTGACACCGCATTTAAGATGACGCAGGTCTATCTTAATGTTTTGCGCGGAAGAGAGCTGCTGCAGATCGCCAACGAAAATGTTCAGATCAATATGGGCATCTATAACAAGATCAAAGATCTTTATGATGCCGGTTTAGTGACAGACTCAGAGGTCAAAAAGATTCAGGCGTTTCTTTCATTGGCGCGTTCAAATCTTACGGTCCAGAAAAACAATGCACGCGACACAGAGTATATGTTCAGACGCGTGCTGGGACGTATGCCGGAGCCGAGTCTGATGCAGCTTCCTTCCGAAGATTTTCCTATGCCCGAAAGCAACCAGCGTGCCGCCATGTATGCGATCGAGCACAACCCCTCACTTCTTGTAAGTACCTATAATGTCAAAGGGGCCCAGGAGCTTTGGAAGCAGCGTAAAAAAGAGTATTACCCGACGGTCGATCTTGAGGTAAGTCAGAACTACAACAGTGTCAACAGGTATCCAAACGGTTTCGATCAGCCTGATGACCGTTTTCGAGCACGTCTAGTGCTAAACTACAATCTCTTCCGAGGCGGTGCCGACCGTGCAGAAGCCCGCAAGCAGATCAGCAAGATAAACCAGGAGGTCGAGGTCAAACGTGATCTGAAGCGTCAGGTTATCGAAGGGCTCAACCTCTCATGGAACGCTTACGAGATGATCGGTGCACAACTTTACGACCTTCGTGATTACAGGATGTACAGTGAACAGACATTGGCACTTTATAAAGACGAGTATGATCTGGGACAGCGCTCGCTTCTCGACCTTTTGCAATCACAAAACGATGTTATAAATGCACGTATGCAGCTGGTCAATGCCGAATACGATCTCCGGTTCGCAAAATACAGGATTCTGGACGCCATGGGTCTGCTTATCCTTGCCATTACCGGCAACAGCGAAGAATATACGGCGCGTGTCAACCTTTATATCAACGGCGATGCCAAAGAGGTTCTTGATACGCTGCCGATAAAATATGATGCGGACAATGACAAAATTACGGACAACCTTGATCTGTGTGACAATTCGGGTGAGGGTGCCGATATCATGCCTGACGGTTGCCGAAAGCTTAACACTGACAGTGATAACGACGGTATCATCGATTCAAAAGACATCTGTCCGTTTACACCGGCAGGCGCGCCTGTATCGGCAAACGGCTGTGCTCTTGACACGGATAAAGATGGGGTTGATGACAATGTTGACATCTGTCCAAATACACCGTTTGGTCATAAAGTCAATAGTGAAGGGTGCAGTATTTCTATGGATATGCGTATTGACTTTGGCGATCAAAGTGCAAAACTGCCCTCGTACAGAATTCCCGAGATCGGACAGTTGAGTGCATTTTTAAGCACTCGGCCTGAATACAAGGTGACGATCATCGGTTTCAGCAACAGCCGAAATACGCCAGATGCAAACGGCTTGCTCTCGAAACAGCGCGCCGATGCCGTACGGTCTGCCCTGATCAAAAACGGCATTTCCGAAACACGTATCATCACGGAAGGCCGCGGTGCAGAGAAGCCAATTGTTACCGGTGAGGTTCCTGATGGATTTGATCTTAACCATCGCATCGAAATTGAATTCAGTCGAGACTGATTAATGAAAGAATTAGTGATAAAACTGATTGTACTATCGATGCTGATGAGTGTGTTTGCTTATGCCGGGACATATGATTACAGCTATTCACCTCTTGGCAAGGCAGAGGAGAACAACAGTACGACTGCGGACTCCTTCCTGTATGGCGATTATGAGAAGATCATACGATTTAAAGCACTGCTGTTCGATGGGGACACATTGATAGCTGATTCAAAAGAGTATCTCGGCACCATCGCCCAAACAGTTGGATCATACAAAAACAGCGGACAAAGGGTCGCTGTGAGCATCATCGGGCACACGCAGGCGTCGACAGACGATCCCAATGAAAAGGCGATCAAGTCGCAGGTCTATGCCGAAAAAGTGATAAGCTGGTTTAGCAGAGAGCTGGATCATAATGCGAGTGAACGCATCAGCGAAGGATATGCAAAGGACGTTCAGAAATTGCTGGCGGATCAGGGTGTTGATAAAAACCTGACAAGCCTGGAATACCGTGGCGGGCAGGACGAGGCATACAGTGATGCGACTTCTGAAGGACGCGATCTTTCAAACCGTGTCATGGTGACACTCTATGTGTATGCTCCCGAAGAGATGGACAGTGATGGCGACAGTGTCCTCGATAGCCAGGATACGTGTCCGAATACGCCAAAGGGTGTGACGGTCGATACGATAGGCTGTCCTTTCGACACGGACGGCGACGGTGTCTATGACTACCTCGATCAATGCCCCGGCACGCCAAAAGGCATTGAAGTCAACAATATGGGCTGCCCTCTCGACAGTGACAGTGACGGTGTCTATGACTTCAAAGACAAATGTCCGAATACGCCGCAGTCATTTAAAGTGGACAGTATCGGATGCCCGTTGAGCAAAAAACTGATACTGACCTTTGCGTCACGTTCATATGATATTCGCAAAGAGTCCTATACCGAAGTGCTTGCCTTCGCCAAGTTCTTAAAAGATAATCCGCAGTATAATGCCGAGATCGTCGGACACACGGACAGTGTAGGGAAAAAGGCATTCAACATGACACTCTCTGTAGGGCGTGCAAATGCTGTCAAAGAGGCACTTGTCAGAGAGGGCATTGCTTCGTCACGTCTCAAATCGCGCGGCCGCGGCGAACTTGATCCGATTGCCGATAACCGTACAAGCGAGGGACGTCAAATCAACCGCCGTATTGAAGTAAAACTTTATTATTGACGCTTGTTATCCTAAAAAACAGTATCACAAAGGTGCGGCGAAGAGAAGCCTATGAACGCAATCATCGGATTGAGTTTGAATTGAGTAAAAACTGATGATGAAAGAATTATTGATGAAACTGATTGTACTATCGATGCTGATGAGTGTGTTTGCTTATGCCGGGACATATGATTACAGCTATTCACCTCTTGGCAAGGCAGAGGAGAACAACAGTACGACTGCGGACTCCTTCCTGTATGGCGATTATGAGAAGATCATACGATTTAAAGCACTGCTGTTCGATGGGGACACATTGATAGCTGATTCAAAAGAGTATCTCGGCACCATCGCCCAAACAGTTGGATCATACAAAAACAGCGGACAAAGGGTCGCTGTGAGCATCATCGGGCACACGCAGGCGTCGACAGACGATCCCAATGAAAAGGCGATCAAGTCGCAGGTCTATGCCGAAAAAGTGATAAGCTGGTTTAGCAGAGAGCTGGATCATAATGCGAGTGAACGCATCAGCGAAGGATATGCAAAGGACGTTCAGAAATTGCTGGCGGATCAGGGTGTTGATAAAAACCTGACAAGCCTGGAATACCGTGGCGGGCAGGACGAGGCATACAGTGATGCGACTTCTGAAGGACGCGATCTTTCAAACCGTGTCATGGTGACACTCTATGTGTATGCTCCCGAAGAGATGGACAGTGATGGCGACAGTGTCCTCGACAGCCAGGATGCGTGCCCGAATACGCCAAAGGGTGTGACGGTCGATACGATAGGCTGTCCTTTCGACACGGACGGCGACGGTGTCTATGACTACCTCGATCAATGCCCCGGCACACCGATATCATTTAATGTGGATGCTGTCGGATGCCCGTTGAAAGCGACCTTGCAGTTGAATTTTGCAACGAACAGCTATGCCATTGATGCTGCTTTGCAGTCTAAAGTAGCGGAGTTTGCTGAATTTTTGCAAAAAAACAGCCAGTACAAAATAGAGGTTTCAGGGTACACAGACAGCATTGGTGGTGATATGTATAATCTGACACTCTCTTTTTTACGTGCCAATGCGGTTAGAAAGGCGCTTATCAAAGAGGGTATCGATCCGATACGGCTGAAAGCTACCGGGTTAGGCAAGAGCAGCCCAATCGGAAATAATCAGACTGCCGAAGGACGCTATGCTAACAGACGAATTGAAGTGAAACTGTATTATTATTATGAAAAGTAATACAGATGTCATTGGAGAGAGGTGTATGAGCGAAGAAACATTAACGGTCAAACAAGACGCTCTGTTAGATGCTTTGGTGCTTTATACAAAGCTGTTCCATAAACCTTACAGTGCCGAAGCTCTGATGTCCGGTCTTCCGGTACATCACCTGCAGGGCACGCAGGAACTCTTCTCCTTAAGACGGTCAAAATCGCTCTTTTCGCGTGCCGCAGGCCGTGCAGGACTGAAAAGCACGCTGGTCGAGCGATCTATTTCCGACATGCTTCAGCTTCAACTGCCGATGATCCTGCTGTTAAGTCATGAAAATGCCTGTATTTTAGAACGTTTTTCCGAAGACCGTACACAGGTAAAGATCATCTACCCTGAAGGCGAGGGCTTGGAGCAGTGGCTGAGCGTAGATGATCTTGAAAAAGAGTACCTCGGGTTCGGTTTTATGCTTAAAAAAGTGTTTGAATACGGCGACAAGACCACCCGGACGCTGCAGCTTAAGCAGCGTCATTGGTTCTGGAGTACGCTGAACCTTTCACGCCCTATTTACAGAGACGTGCTGTGGGCATCCTTTCTGATCAATCTCTTTGTTCTGGCGACGCCGCTGTTTACGATGAATGTCTATGACCGTGTTATTCCGAACAACGCCGAGGAGACTCTGATGGTCTTTACGATCGGTATTGTCTCCGTCTATATTCTCGACTCTTTTTTGAAGTTCACCCGTGCGTATATGCTTGAACTTGCGGCCAAAAAAAGCGATATTATTATGTCTTCGATCATTTTCGAGAAGGTGATCGACTTAAAGATGGCCGTCCATCCGCGCTCGGTCGGCTCATTCGCCAATAATCTGAAAGATTTTGAGTCAATACGTTCGTTCTTTACGACTGCGACTATGACGGCAATGATCGATCTGCCCTTTGCCGTTATCTTTTTGATGGTGATTTACTATATCGGCGGTCTGCTTGTTCTTGTGCCCATTATCACCATCTTTTTAATACTCTTTTATGCCATGATGATCCGTAAACCGCTGCAGGAGAGCATTGAGAGTTCGCATGAGGCGAGCGCGAAGAAAAACGGTATTCTTATCGAGACCTTGCAGAATATTGAGACGGTCAAGACGATGAATATGGCGGGAAAACGCCAATGGGAGTGGGAAGAGTCGACCGGCGAGATCGCCGAAAAAAACCTGAAATCACGTCTGCTCTCTTCTTCGATCCCTACTATCACCAACCTGTTCATTCAGTTAAACACGATCTTTGTCGTTGTCTTCGGCGTCTATCTGATCAAGGAGTTTGAACTGACGATGGGGGGCTTGATCGCCGTAGTGATCCTGACGTCGCGTACGGTCGGACCGATGGGACAGGCTGCCGGGCTAATCACCAATTACGCAGATGCAAAGACCTCCTATGAGACCCTTAACAACATCATCTCCGAACCGGCTGAACGCCCGGTAGGAAAAGAGTTTTTAAAACGAAGCGATTTTATCGGAAAGATCGAGTTCAAAGAGGTGAGTTTTACCTATCCGGATGCCGATATACCGGCACTTGATAAGGTCAGTTTTACCATCAATGCGGGAGAAAAGGTTGCCATCATAGGGCGTATCGGTTCGGGAAAAAGCACGATCGCAAAGTTGATCCTTCGTCTCTATGAGCCTGACAGCGGCAGCATATTGATCGACGGCATCGATATTGACCAGATCGATCCGGCCGACCTGCGCCGCTACATCGGTTATGTCCCTCAGGATATCCATCTTTTTAGAGGCAGCATTAAGGAGAACATTATCTCTTCGGAGCGGCATCCGCATGACGAGGATGTTCTTCATGCTGCAAAAGTGAGCGGTACCGATACCTTTGTCCACACGCATCCAAAAGGCTATGAAATGCCTATCGGTGAACGGGGCGCCGGCCTCTCCGGCGGTCAGCGCCAGAGTGTCGGTATTGCCAGAGCCTTGATGCAAAACGCCTCTGTGATGCTGATGGATGAACCCAGCAATGCCATGGACCAAACCACCGAACTGCACCTGATCGGCCGTTTGAAAGAGGAGTTCAAAGAGAAGACCTTGATCCTGGTGACACAGAAATTCACGGTATTGGATCTGACCGAGCGTGTTATGGTGATGCACTACGGCAAACTCATTATGGACGGACCGAAACAAAAAGTGATAGCCCAACTTCAAGGAGGCAGCGATGGCAAAGCTTCCTAAGAAAAATCTCTCCAAGCGCGATTATGAATTTATGCACAGTCTCAGTGCGGCAGTCCTGCAGGTGACTCCGCGCAAGCTTCGTATCGTGCTGTTTTTCTGGGTTGCCGCCATTGTGATGTTTTTGGTCTGGGCCTCTTTTGCCCAGATAGACGAGATCGCCAGAGGTGAGGGCGAGATCATTCCCAGCGGCCAAAACCAGATGATACAGAACCTTGAAGGCGGGATCGTCGAGGAGATCCTGGTGAAAGAGGGTGAGCACGTCGATGTCGGTCAGCTGCTTATCAAGATCGATAATCAAAAGTCCATATCTTCCTTCAGCTCAAGTGAGATCAAGGCCAACGCCCTCGAAGCGAGAATCATGCGTCTGCTGGCGGAAGCAAGCGGTAAAGACTTTGAAGTCAATGCCTCTATGCGTCAGAGTATGCCGGAGCTTGTCGCCAATGAAGAGAGCCTTTATCGTACCGATATCAAGCAGTTGAACTCCAAGATCAGTGCTTTGAAGGAGCAGTTGATTCAGCGTGAGCAGGAGCTTTCTGAAGCAAAAACGCATCAGATGCACCTAAAAGCCTCTCTCGATATGATCACAAAAGAGCTGCGGATGACCCAGCCTATGGTGGCTAAAGGGGTACGTTCAAAGATCGATTATCTGAAATTGCAGCGCGAGTCCAACGATATTGAAGAGAACTTTAGTGCCGTACGTCTGTCAATACCCCGTCTTGAGTCCGCGATCAAAGAGGTGAAGAACAATATTGAAGAGACCAAGCTCCTTTTTCAGAATGAAGCAAAGCGAGATTTGAACGAAGCCGTTGCCGAGCTTCGCGGTATCCGTGCCGACAGTACCGCTCTTGCGGATCAGGTCAAGCGGACCTTGGTGCGTTCGCCGATGAAGGGGATCGTGCAGACACTTTTTGTCCATACTGTCGGCGGTGTCATTAAGCCGGGTGCCGATATTATCGAGATCGTTCCAAGTGATCAGACATTGCTGGTCGAAGTCAAGATCAAGCCCTCGGATATCGCCTTTATCTATTACGGACAAAAGGCCATTGTAAAGTTCTCGGCTTACGATTTTTCCATCTATGGCGGACTTGAGGGCAAGGTCGTCCTTATCAGTGCCGATACGATCACCGACCAGAAGGATAATACTTTCTATACGATTCGCATCAAGACAAACAAGAACTACCTGGGAAGCGAAGCCAATCCGCTCAAGATCATTCCGGGCATGACGGTAAACGTTGATATCATCACCGGCAAGAAAAGTGTGATGGATTACATCCTGAAACCTATTTTGAAAACCAAACAATATACTTTTACGGAACGCTGATGAGAGAGATTGTACTGTACAGCGACGATATCCGGCTGATAGATTATTGGCAGAAGGCCTTGTCTCAGCCATGCCTGGTTGTTGATTCGATTGAAGAGCTTCTGAGGGTTTCAAACAGTATTGTCATCATGAACTATAATGCCTGTAAACGCGAATGTAAAGCCGTTTTGCATGGGCTGGCACAAAACAGTAACCGGGTATTGGTCCTGCACCGTACACCCGATTTTGATGTTGCGAAGCAGCTTTTGGAGTGGGGTGTAAAAGGCTACGGCAACGCATTGATGCGTGACCATTTTCTTATTGCGGCAGTCGAGACACTGCAGGATAATATGGTCTGGCTCTATCCTGAGTTTACAACACAGCTTATTACCCAAATGAACACCGGCGTACAAAATGATCTTGAAGTGCACCTGGAAAAGCTGAGTGAACGCGAGCGCGAAGTCGCTCTGTTGCTTCAAAAAGGCGACATCTACAAGGTGATCGCCGATAAGCTGCAGATCACGCCGCGAACCGTTAAAGCCCATGCCCAGAATATCTACGCAAAATTGAACGTAAAAGATCGTTTGGGACTTGCACTTCTCCTTAAATAACGGGTAACTGTCCCTAGGGACAATTGTCTTTTCCTGCCTTTTCTACTAAACTATTTAATAATTGGAATATTTTCAAAGGCTTTTTCATGTCAACAACTATCGGTACAGTAAACAGCGTAAATGGTAAATTTTTTGCAAAAGATACATCAGGCAATATTATCGAACTGAAACAGGGCGATGTGATAACGCAGGATATGGTGGTATTCGGCGCAAAAGGCAATGGCGCATACGCTTCCATCGAGATCATGTTGTCGACGGGCGAGATCGTAGTACTTACGGGTGTTGAAGAACAGCTTTTTGACGAATCTCTGATCATGGCCCGCGATGAAATCGGCGATACGCTTGCTCCTGAAAATGTCGAAGCTGCGCTGGCTGAGACTGAAAAAGCCTTACAGGAAAAAGAGAAGATCTCAGATGAGAGCGGTGACGATGAGAATGCGCCTAAACACGATGCAGAAAACGAGGTCGTTATCGCTGACCGCAAGGGTGATCTTGTCGATATTCAGAGCAAAACACGCGAAGGCAGCTTCTCTGAAGACAGTGAAGAGGGTGGCAACAAGACCCAAAAAAATACCGACCAGGAGAACCAGCTTACTCCCCGAGACAATGTTATGGTGGATGTTGTCAGCAACCTGAGTGATGACAGTGGGTACGTAGCGCCGGTGACCACATCGAATGAAGTGCAGAATCCTATACCGGATGTCGTGAACCCTGCCGTACCAGTTCAGACTGATGACACCAATGTCGCCGCAACAGTAAGCTCAGCCTCAGTCCAATTAACGGAAACCGATGCAGCACTCAGCACATCTGGAACATTAACTTCGACAGATGTCGATAATGCAGACAATGCCTTCACAGCCAGTTCTACAACTGGAACATACGGTGACTTCGCCATCGATGCAGCTGGCGCCTGGACCTTTACAGCTAACTCAGCGTTTGATGAACTTAATGTGGGTCAAAACTACTCTGAGACCTTCAATGTCACAAGTGTCGATGGCACGCCAAGTACAGTGACCATCCAGATCAACGGTACAAACGATGCCGCAACAGTAAGCTCAGCCTCAGTCCAATTAACGGAAACCGATGCAGCACTCAGCACATCTGGAACATTAACTTCGACAGATGTCGATAATGCAGACAATGCCTTCACAGCCAGTTCTACAACTGGAACATACGGTGACTTCGCCATCGATGCAGCTGGCGCCTGGACCTTTACAGCTAACTCAGCGTTTGATGAACTTAATGTGGGTCAAAACTACTCTGAGACCTTCAATGTCACAAGTGTCGATGGCACGCCAAGTACAGTGACCATCCAGATCAACGGTACAAACGATGCCGCAACAGTAAGCTCAGCCTCAGTCCAATTAACGGAAACCGATGCAGCACTCAGCACATCTGGAACATTAACTTCGACAGATGTCGATAATGCAGACAATGCCTTCACAGCCAGTTCTACAACTGGAACATACGGTGACTTCGCCATCGATGCAGCTGGCGCCTGGACCTTTACAGCTAACTCAGCGTTTGATGAACTTAATGTGGGTCAAAACTACTCTGAGACCTTCAATGTCACAAGTGTCGATGGCACGCCAAGTACAGTGACCATCCAGATCAACGGTACAAACGATGCCGCAACAGTAAGCTCAGCCTCAGTCCAATTAACGGAAACCGATGCAGCACTCAGCACATCTGGAACATTAACTTCGACAGATGTCGATAATGCAGACAATGCCTTCACAGCCAGTTCTACAACTGGAACATACGGTGACTTCGCCATCGATGCAGCTGGCGCCTGGACCTTTACAGCTAACTCAGCGTTTGATGAACTTAATGTGGGTCAAAACTACTCTGAGACCTTCAATGTCACAAGTGTCGATGGCACGCCAAGTACAGTGACCATCCAGATCAACGGTACAAACGATGCCGCAACAGTAAGCTCAGCCTCAGTCCAATTAACGGAAACCGATGCAGCACTCAGCACATCTGGAACATTAACTTCGACAGATGTCGATAATGCAGACAATGCCTTCACAGCCAGTTCTACAACTGGAACATACGGTGACTTCGCCATCGATGCAGCTGGCGCCTGGACCTTTACAGCTAACTCAGCGTTTGATGAACTTAATGTGGGTCAAAACTACTCTGAGACCTTCAATGTCACAAGTGTCGATGGCACGCCAAGTACAGTGACCATCCAGATCAACGGTACAAACGATGCCGCAACAGTAAGCTCAGCCTCAGTCCAATTAACGGAAACCGATGCAGCACTCAGCACATCTGGAACATTAACTTCGACAGATGTCGATAATGCAGACAATGCCTTCACAGCCAGTTCTACAACTGGAACATACGGTGACTTCGCCATCGATGCAGCTGGCGCCTGGACCTTTACAGCTAACTCAGCGTTTGATGAACTTAATGTGGGTCAAAACTACTCTGAGACCTTCAATGTCACAAGTGTCGATGGCACGCCAAGTACAGTGACCATCCAGATCAACGGTACAAACGATGCCGCAACAGTAAGCTCAGCCTCAGTCCAATTAACGGAAACCGATGCAGCACTCAGCACATCTGGAACATTAACTTCGACAGATGTCGATAATGCAGACAATGCCTTCACAGCCAGTTCTACAACTGGAACATACGGTGACTTCGCCATCGATGCAGCTGGCGCCTGGACCTTTACAGCTAACTCAGCGTTTGATGAACTTAATGTGGGTCAAAACTACTCTGAGACCTTCAATGTCACAAGTGTCGATGGCACGCCAAGTACAGTGACCATCCAGATCAACGGTACAAACGATGCCGCAACAGTAAGCTCAGCCTCAGTCCAATTAACGGAAACCGATGCAGCACTCAGCACATCTGGAACATTAACTTCGACAGATGTCGATAATGCAGACAATGCCTTCACAGCCAGTTCTACAACTGGAACATACGGTGACTTCGCCATCGATGCAGCTGGCGCCTGGACCTTTACAGCTAACTCAGCGTTTGATGAACTTAATGTGGGTCAAAACTACTCTGAGACCTTCAATGTCACAAGTGTCGATGGCACGCCAAGTACAGTGACCATCCAGATCAACGGTACAAACGAT
>CAVYYS010000004.1:0-301072 GCA_963772795.1 uncultured Helicobacteraceae bacterium | reverse complement strand
ACAACGATGAAATCGACTTTCTCTTTTTGTGCCGATTCGACAGTCGCCACACGCTGCTGATCACCGGCATCTTCACCGAAAGGACGGATCCCCGGTGTCAGCGTCAGAAAGGTTTTGTCGGTGACCGATTTGATGGAAGCGCTTTCAAAAACCGAACAGACCACACCGTCAAGCCCCGCTTCAAAACTCTCTTTGGCAAACTGGTCCGCTTTTGTTGCGATCGCACCACCGTAGACCGTGCTGAATTCCTCTTCGTCAAACGAGGTCAGGGCTGTGACAGCCAGAACCAAAGGACGTTTGTCATACTTTTCCAACCGTGCCATCACCGTCTGCATCGCCCGCTTGCCGGCTGAAGCATGTACGTTGAACATATCGACGCCCAGCCCCATGATCGACTCCGCGGCATCGGCCATCGTGTTGGGAATATCGTAGAGTTTAAGGTCCAAAAAGATCTTGCATGCAGGGTTGATCGTCTTAAGTGCTTTGATAAAGGGCTCACCGTCACGGATATAGGCACGCAGCCCTACTTTTAGCCAGACAGGATAATCTTTGATCTTTTCGACAAGCGAAAGGTTTTCTTCCATCGTCGGAAGGTCTAGTGCAACACAGAGTTCCATAGCGGGCCTTTATATTTAATAGCGAAAGTATAGACGATTCTATCTATGAAAGTCATGAAATCGGGAGGGCGGCTTAATGCGGTTTTTAGTTGCGTACGATTATGCTTCTTGCTGACCTACCACTTTTTTAAGGATTACATATGGCTACTAAAAATGAATTATTGGGCAAGATCGATGCGGCTATCGCTAATCGTCTATCAACCTATGACACCCATCCTGATAATGACGATCTTTTTTCACTCTTTGCCGATATTGTCTATCAAAATGACACCGAAGCTTTCAAAGCGCTGATCGATGCCGGCGCCGATGTCAACATGCAGAACAAATATGGAGAGACATTGCTGCATATCAGTATCCGTAGAGATCGTCGCGAGATGGTCCAAATCCTGCTTGACAATGATGCCGACATCAACCGCCAGGATGCTCCGGGCTGGACACCGCTGATGGAGTGTGTTATGGATGATATGCCGGAGCTATGCCAACTCCTCATCGACCACGGTGCCGACAAAAGTATTGCCAACCTAAGAGGCGCAACAGCAGGCATGTTGGTACAGAAATTCGGACGCACCAGTATGATGGGAATGCTATAGATAATGTTGAATGTTGAATGTTGAATGTTGAATGTTGAATGTTGAATGTTGAATGTTGAAGAAGATGGCGAAGCTCATCTTAACCCAAACTGAACGTTAAAAAGTTTCAGATTTGGTGTGAGTTGTGCCGGCAGTGAACCCGAAGGCGCACTGCTGTGCGTTGAGCGGTGAACTCCGGTGCAAATCGCGCCGAAGCTGGAACTTTTTACTTGCAGGTGCCGTTTTTTACGCACGCCTCGATCTGACCGACAACTGCCGGATCTTCAAAAGTCGAAGTATCCTGAGTAATCGCCTCACCCTTGGCAATAGCGCGCAGGATACGACGCATGATCTTGCCTGAACGTGTTTTCGGCAGACCCGGTACAAAGACGATGTCATCACAGAGCGCAATATTACCGATCTCTTTTTTGATGATATTATTGATCGCTTTCATCGTGTCGACCAACTCACCCAGGTTCTCCTCGTTTTTCAATACGACATAGGCGAAGATCCCTTCACCTTTGATATCATGCGGTTTGCCGACAACAGCAACTTCGGCAACATCAGACGATTTTTTGATGGCCGCTTCGACTTCGGCTGTTCCCATACGGTGACCGGAAACGTTGATAACGTCATCTGTACGACCTGTGATCGTGATGTAACCGTCTTCATCTATGATCGCGCCGTCACCTGAGAAGTAGATCGGTTTGCCGTCTCTGACAACATCACCGAAATAGGACTTCTCATAGCGTGCTTTGTCGCCCCATACATTACGGATCTGTGAAGGCCAAGGACGTGTAATACAGAGTAGTCCCTGCTCTCCCGGTCCTGTCGGGTGGCCCAGATCGTCTACGACCTCAGCTATGATGCCCGGCAGAGGGAAGGTTGCACAGGCCGGTTTGATCGGTGTCGCACCCGGCAGAGGCGAGACGACATGACCGCCTGTCTCTGTCTGCCAGTAGGTATCGACGATGGCGCAGTTGGAACCGCCGACCTCTTCATAGTACCATTTCCATGCCGGCGGATCGATCGGCTCACCCACCGTTCCAAGGACTTTCAATGATGAAAGGTCATACTTAGACGGCTCATCTTCACCTGTTTTGTGCAATACGCGGATCGCTGTCGGTGCCGTGTAGAACTGGTTGATCTTATGCTCTTCAACCATTTTCCAAGGACGGCCCGCATCCGGATAGGTCGGAACACCTTCGAACATGATCGTTGTCGCACCCATGGCAAGCGGACCGTAAACGATGTAGGTATGCCCTGTGATCCAGCCGATGTCCGCTGTACACCAGTAGGTGTCATTCTCTTTAACGTCGAATACCCATTCCATCGTCATCTGTGCCCAGAGAATATAGCCAGCCTGGTTGTGCTGCACCCCTTTTGGTTTACCTGTCGAACCCGATGTATAGAGTAGGAAAAGAGGATCTTCTGAACCCATCGGCTCCGCGTCACAGTAGTGTGATTGGTGGTCGATCATCTCATTATACGAGTAGTCACGACCGGCCACCCATTCGATATCTTCATCGTTACGCTCAACAACAAGAACTTTCTTGGCACATGAGCCGCCCTCCAGTGCTGCATCGACCACCGGTTTCAGCATATACGGTTTACCTTTACGGTACGCACCGTCCGCCGTGATAACCAGTTTTGCTTCTGCATCTTCGATACGGTCTTTAAGGGCCTCAGAAGAGAAACCGCCGAAAACGATAGAGTGAATAGCACCCAGGCGGGCACACGCCAACATCGCGTAAGCTGCTTCCGGGATCATCGGCATGTAGATGACAACACGGTCGCCTTTTTGAATATCAAACTGGTTTTTCAGCAGATTCGCCATGCGGTTGACACTTTGCGACAGAGAAAGATAGGTTATATACTGCTTGTCGCCTCTGTCACCCTCAAAGATGATCGCTGTCTTGTTTTTGCGCTCTTGCAGGTGCCGGTCAATACACTGCACAGAGACATTCAGCTTGCCGCCGTCGAACCACTTTACAAACGGTGCTTCCGACTCATCCAGAACAGTGTGGTACGGTTCGATCCAGTCGATCTTCTCTTTGGCATAATGGTCCCAGAAACCCTCATAATCTTCATGCGCCCAATCCTGCAGATCATGGTATTCACACATGTTCTTGATACGTGCCTCTTTTGCAAATGCTTTGTTAGGTTGGAATACAGGTTTTTTTACATCACTCATTGTCTCTCCTTAATTATTATTGAACGTGAGTTCTGGATAAAAGACTTTTCGATAAAGTCTCTTGTCCACAACTCACCTGAGTCTGTCGGTATTCAACAGTTTTATGTAGATCATAGCCGTCATGATCGCGTCGTTAACGGCATTGTGCTGACCCATGTTAGGTACTTTCAAATCCCGCAAGATTGTATCGAATCGTAAATCTATGTTTCCTTGGGGAATCAACTCGATTTTTTTATTAAAATAGAGACCAGATATCTCAATTTTTTTATTAGGCAGTGTAATGCCGAGCCAGGGTTTCGTGTACTTCTCTATCATAGCCGTATCGAACTCCAAATAGTAGCCCACCAGAGGTCTGGCACCGATAAACTGCAAAAAAGCGGCTATCCCTTCTTGCGGTTCTACGGCACCTTCAAGGTCACAGGGGCGTATTTGATGAATAGTGATACTCTTTTGCGAAATCTCCCGGGACGGTTTTAAAAAAAACTCGAAGGTCTCTGATGTCAGGATCCTGTTGCCCTTGACCTTGACCGCGCCGATAGAGAGTATCTCATCTTTTTTCGGGTCAAGGCCGGTCGTCTCCGTATCATACACGACCACCTCCTCCCCATCGTATGCATCAAACAGAAAGGCATATGCCTCGTCTTTCAAGCGGCGACGGTTGAATTTTTGTTTTATTGTCTCAAACATCTAGACCACCATGTTCAGATGAAAATGATAGGTCAAAAACTTTTTAAAGGTGTTGACCACCTTGAAACTGTCTTTCAGAAGATCGCGCTCCATCTTTTCGAGTTTCGACGGATTGATGAAATTTGCATGCTCCATCGTATTCGGATGGCGCAGCATCGATTTCAGGCGGATCCCCGACAGCGTATCAAAGGCTTCGATCAGTTCGGTTGCAAACTTCTTGTCAAAGAGTCCACGGTTGTTCAGCTCTTTGATGCGCGAGATCGTGTTTGTCTGCGTAATATGATGCTGAAGCGCCAGGGTCCTGATGCCGTGAACGATGGCGAAGATCCCCCCTTTTTTCAGATCGAGTTCATTGGCATGCGATTTTTTGACAATAAAGCCGGAAAAGATGCTCAGAGGTGTTTCAAAACTGAGCGCGCCCTTGGCCATATGGGCCAAAATATCCTCTCTTCCGGTAAAGCGTCTGTGCAGGTATTCCGTCAGCTCATCCAGCAGTCCCTTGTTGCCGCTGATGCACTCGGCGTCCAAAAAAATAGAGAGTGTCTGCAGCGCATTTTCATCAAAACTGTCCACCCAGCTGTCAATTCGTTTTTTAAAGAGAGAGACACTGCCCCGCCACTGCGGGTTGTTAACCATGACCTGCCCCGGGCATTTTGGAAAGCCAAGGCTCTGAAGATGTGCGCTGAACCTCTCCATGTAGGGCACAAACGCATCGGCATCGGCACTGTCGTCTATGATGAGCGCATTGTCCTGATCCGTACGCAGCACCTGTTCGTTGCGCCCTTCCGAACCCATGACGATCAATGCGGCCTTATCCCTCAGCTCCGCAGGGACCGTCAGCTCATAGACCTTTTCGTACACTTTGGCGTTGATCGCACTCACAAGCTTGGCGATATAGCGGACCTTTACCCCTTTTGAGTTCAACGACTGCACCAGATAGAGCTGCTCTTTTTGAATTGCACTCAGCTCATCGATCGTTTCGGCTTTATTGACCTGAACGGCAATAAGATGCGAATGGCTGGCAAAATGACTCAGCAGGTCCAGCTGTTCCAGCACGCCGACGATATTTCCTTCATCCGTCACAGCCACACGCTTGATCGCATGCTTGGTAAACAGCAGCAGCGCATTGAACAGAAAATCGTTTTTATCGATGGTAATGAGCGGACGGGTTGCGATCGTCTCTGCAGCGGAGCCCAGCGGTATCTCACCTATCAGCACTTTGTCGCGCAGATCGGTGTCGGTGATAATGCCGAAACCTTTTTGCTCTTCGACCAAAATCGCAGTGGCCTTCAGCTCTTTCATCTTCAATAGCGCACTATTGATCGGTTCCGAACGCTCCACGATGCAGGCTTCATGCAGAAAGATGTCGGAGACCCTTGCTATCATGAAGGGGGTCAGTTCGTTTTGCTGCTGACGCTCTTTGAGCGACTGATGCTTTGCAATGAAATCTTTCATGAAGTAGCTGCGGAAGGGTTCATAGTCCTGTATGAGGTTTAAGAAAATCTCTTTGGGGAGCAGATAGCAGATAAGATCTTCTTGAACCACAAACGTGGATTTCACATCGTTATAGATCAATGCATTGGCGTCAAAACTGTCAAGGGAAGTGTAGACATTATGCAGTTCGCCGTCGATCAGTTCGTTCACACTGCCTTTGATGATGATGTAGAGGTGCTGCGCCTCTACGCGCGGTCCGATCAGGACCGTCTCATTCGGATAATAGGCGATATCCATCTGGGAACTCAACTGGGATATGACACGCTTGCTCAGCAGTTCAAACGGGTGAATAGAAGCAAGCAGCTGCTGCTGATCCAAAATACTCAAGTCACGTTCCTTTTATAGTTGCTTTTGCAGAATTAAGCCAAAGGCTTAATGATCCGATGCACCTTCGGCACCGATACCGGTCTGTGCACGAACATATTGGGCTTCGAAGGCTTCGATCTCTTTGGCAGCGCCTTCACTTTTGTCGGTGATCGAGAAGAACCAGATACCGATAAAGGCGACACTCACAGAGAAGAGAGCCGGATATTTATACGGGAAGATCGCTTCGGCGTTACCGAGGATCTGTACCCAGACGATCGGACCGAGGATGACCAGCATGACTGCGGTTGCCAGGCCTAAAGAACCGCCGATCACTGCACCGCGGGTTGTCAGTTTTTTCCAGAACATCGAGAGGAAGAGGATCGGGAAGTTTGCCGACGCTGCAATAGCGAAGGCAAGACCGACGACAAACGCGATGTTCTGTTTCTCAAACGCGATACCCATAATGATAGCGATAATACCAAGCGCGACCGTCGCCATCTTGGAGACTTTCATCTCCGCCATGCCGTCGGCCTTGCCTTTTTTGATCACCGAAGCGTAAAGGTCATGTGAGATCGCCGAAGCACCTGCCAATGTAAGACCCGAAACGACCGCAAGGATCGTTGCAAACGCTACCGCCGAGATAAAGCCCAGGAAGAAGTCGCCGCCCACAGCATGGGAGAGGTGGATTGCCGCCATGTTGTTGCCGCCGAGGATCGGAGAACCGCCGTCGACTGCCTGCTTTGCAAGATCAAGATATGCCGGGTTTTTAAAGACCATGACGATCGCACCGAAACCGATGATGAAGGTCAGGATATAGAAGTACCCGATAAAGCCTGTCGCATAGAAGACCGACTTGCGCGCCTCTTTTGCATCGCCGACCGTAAAGAAACGCATCAGGATATGCGGCAGACCCGCTGTACCGAACATCAGCGCGATCGCCAGAGAGATGGCCGAAACAGGGTCGCTGACCAGTCCGCCCGGGCTCATGATCTCGATCCCTTTCATCTCTGTTGCCGTTGCGAAGAGCGCACCGAAGCTGAAGTCATAGTGTGCCATGACCGCAACCGCCATAAAGGTCGCACCCGAAAGCAGCAGGAAGGCCTTGATGATCTGAACCCAGGTCGTCGCCAGCATACCGCCGAAGACGACATAGAGGATCATCAGCACACCGACCAAAATAACCGCGACCTCATACTGAAGACCGAATAGAAGCTGGATCAGTTTTCCCGAACCGACCATCTGTGCGATCAGGTAGAGGATGACCGTAGCGATAGAACCGGAAGCGGCCAATGAACGGATCGGTGTCTGACGCAGACGGTATGAAGCAACATCCGCAAAGGTATATTTACCCAGGTTGCGCAGCTGTTCAGCAACAAGAAAGAGAATGATCGGCCAGCCGACCAGAAATCCGATCGAGTAGATCAGACCGTCATAGCCTTTCATGTAGACCAGACCCGAAATGCCCAGGAATGATGCTGCAGACATGTAGTCTCCCGCAATCGCCATACCGTTCTGGAAACCGGTAATTCCGCCGCCTGCGGTATAGAAATCTTTTGCTGTCTTGGTGCGTTTTGCCGCCCAGTAGGTGATGCCTAACGTACCGCTGACGAAAAGCAGGAACATGACGATCGCCGACATATTGAGCGCCTGTTTTTCAACCTCGCCCTCTAAAGCACCCGAGGCAAACAGCATTGCCGCTGACAGACCCATGAATATAAGAATACGACCCAACATTATTCGGTCTCCTTTGCTTTTTCTTTGATCTTGGCCGTCAGTGCGTCAAACTCTGTGTTCGCGCGTCTGACGTAGATGCCTGTCAATGCAAAAGCAAAGACGATAATAGCCATACCGACCGGGATTCCAACGGTTGTAACGGTATCGTCACCCAGCGGTGTCCCCAGTGCGCCCGGATCGAAGGCTATGGTCAAAATAAATGCAAAATAGACGACCAGCATCGCTATCGTCAGCGTCCATGCAAATTTGGAGCGTTTGGTCACCAGCTCCTGAAAGTTCGGATCGCTCTTAATCGTTTCGACTTGTTCTTTTCTCATCAAGACTCCCTTTTAATTCTATATTGTTGCTAACTATACTTAAAAGTTATAGTTTGCAATGAAACGGTATTCGTTCCAGCCTGTATCGTTACCTGCTGTTGCTTCTGCAAACTTTCTCGGAAAGTTCCCGCGAAGACGCAGCTGAAGGTTCTTCACGTCCTCAGGATAGTACTGAATATCGAATCCAGATTCCGTAGCCGTACGTGCAATACCGTAGCCGCTGTTGGCATCCACATCGAATGACGCATAGAAAACGGCTGTCGAGAGGTTCGTTCCGAGCTCTTTGAAAGAGTATGCTGCAGCCGCTTTCCAGGTTTTCGTCCCGGCCAGGAACTGGTGGCGCGTCACCATTCCCTGCGTGTAGGCCGGCATACCGCCGAATTCGGTGATGATCGCATTTTTGTAAACATCGTCGCCGGCACTGTTGGCCGTTGTCTTCGAATACGCTGCATAAGCAGTCAAACCAGCATATTTTGCGCCGATCTTTGCCGCCCAGTAGAGTGAGTCGATCTTGCCCTCTCCGCCTATGGTCGAATACTGCATATAGTTGCCTCCGACACTGTTTTGCTTGATTGCCTGAACCGAAACGAACGGGTGGACATTGTCGTTGAGCAGACAGTTCCAGGCAGCACCGGCCTCTGCATACAATGTGTTATAAAGATCCCAGGCGTAATCGTTTGAGATCTTTGCATTGAAGTTTTTGTTTTTAAAACTCACCATCGCATTGGTTACACCGTTCGTGTTTTTACCGACAGCCGCCTGACCCATATTGAGGTATTTCCCGGTGCCGACATCACCCTGTGAAGTGTAACCCGATGTTACCGGCAACATACCCCCGGCATAAGGGAGATAACTATTCAAGAAGGTGCCGTAGGCGATCGCACTCACCTGCGCGACCTGAAAACTCACATTTTCAATATCGCTGTTGGTGAGCTTGTAGGCCTCGAACGTATTCGGAAGCATACGGGCGTCGTCGCTGCCCATCATCGGTGTATCATAGCGCTGATATCCCAGTTTGGCACTGCTCTTTGTACCGAACCGGCTCATGTCGTAATTGACATAGGCTTCGCCCAGTACTGAGTAGCTGACCAGCCCTTTTCCCGATAGAGAAGGATCCACTACGTCATAGTCGAGCATATGGATCTGGTTCGTCGTATAAAATGCCGTTGCCGCACTCAGGCCATTCCACGCCGCCAACGTATACTTTAAATGGCCGCCGATTGCCATTGCGTTACGATGGGTATCCGCACCGGAACCGCCCTGGTACTGCCGGTCGATATAGAACATTCGTATCTGTCCGCTGGCTTTCCCCTCGGAGAACATAGCACTCAGATCATCTGCACCATAGACATTCGCAGAACTTAACAGTCCGATCGCAACGGTACCTGTAGCTATCTTTTTTTTCATTTTCACTCCCACTGTAAAACGTACGCTCTAATCCTAAGAGAGAAAGATAGCATGAACATAGCATTTGCGGATATCGTTGAATATAAGGTGTTTTTATCTCCTTCTGCTACAATAAGTTACACATATTAAACATAGTCTATATTTACTGTTACTATCGGTATAGATTTGATCCTTATTTCGACGGTGACGGTTTGATTTTGACGGAACATGTCATTCCGGCGGTAACAGTGAAACCTTCCGGAACAGTGTCAATATGGATTCTTACCGGTATACGCTGTGCCAGACGGACCCAGGTGAACGTCGGGTTGACATTTGCCAGAAGCCGCTCGCCTGTGGCATTATCCCTGTCGGAGATACCCCGTGCGATACTCTCTACATGACCTTTCAGGGTATATTTGCTTCCCAGCATCTTCATCTCCGCAAGATCGCCGACATGTATCAATGCCAGTTTGTGCTCTTCAAAATAACCGTAGACCCAAAAAGAGTCGCTGCTGACGATCGCCATACGGCTATCACCGCTCTTGACGTAATCCCCACTTCGAAGCAGCAGGTTTGAGACCCAGCCGTCAGACGGTGCGCGGACACCGGCACGCTGCAGATCAAGCGCTGCGGTCTCCGCCCGGGTCACCGCCTCTTCATATCGGGCTTTGGCGATATCGGCTTCGAGTCTCGCGTCATCGCAGCTCTCCTTGGAGACGCTGTCGCTGTCGAGGGCGGCACGTCTGTCATATTGGCTCTTTTTCATCTCGTACTCCGCTTTTTTGGTACTGACTATCGCTTTCGCCTCGTGCAGCGCATGCTCAAAGCGCACCTCATCAACGCTAAAGAGCAGATCACCGCGCTTGACAAACTGGTTATCGACGACGGCCACCTCGCTTACCAGACCGCTGACGTCAGGAGCGACCATGACGATATCCGCTCGGACACGGCCGTCGCGGGTCCATGAACTCTCCATATAGTTCTGCCAGAGCATCAGACCGAGAAAAACAGCGACTGCGACCACCATAAAGGTAATCGCATAGCGCAACAGTTTGGAGAGTTTGTTATTGACATTCATCATAGGCCTTCTTTAGGTATAGATCATCAGACACGGCAGTGTAAACAGACAGACAAAGACAGCTGTCCTGAATAGCCCCGGGTGCCAGACATGTTTGTAGAGACCGGCATCGGACATGATGCGGTCCACCAGGATCTGTAGAACAGCGACAGCAACGAAGATCGGTAAAAGCGTAGGCATCTGAATGCCGAACAGGGTTATATCTAACGGCATGAATCCTCCACGACGATCGGCAGCGATCTCTCGTTCAGCATGATCGTACGGATAAGCGCAAGTTCCTTTATCACCTTTTGTATCCTTTTATTCTCAAGTTCACTTACCGATGCTTCATCGGTATGCAGCACCGCAAGCGCCTCTTTCAGTGTCGCAAGAAGCATCTGGCGCATCGCCTCCGAAGGGGTGGCAAAATAGTTTCGGATCGCATAGATCGCACTGTCGATTCGGTCAGACGCATCAGAAGGGGCAAACCTTTTCCTGTTGCGGCGGACCGTGATAACCGCACGTCCTATCTCCAGCGTCGAGAGCAGCCACTCAAAGACAAGGCGGCTCGAACGTATGTTGAGCCGTCCCTGAGTCGAAAACTGCTGCACCAAGTCACGCCCCGTGCTCTCAAGAGAGCTTCGCTGCACCGCTATCGTGCCGCTGCAGAGTGTTACGATCTGACGGCGCAGTATTTTTGCCACGCGCTGCTGCGTCAGCGAGCAGGACCAGAAGTTGACCAGCAGATAAGCCGCCCCGGCGAAAACGATCCCGATCAGGTAGGCCAGCGTGCTCTCGAGAAAAACAGTCGGATCGACCCTGTAATAGGGGTCAAGCGAGCACTGATACATAAACAGAAAAATAAAACCCAGTGCGAAACCGCTCCATTTGGGCTGCGTGGTCCACCACGCGACAATGGCCAGAACAGGCGCGAGCACCAGAGAGAGTGTCCAAATATCGGATGTCAGCTCAGGTATGATATAAAAATCGTAAACAGCCGCCACGCCCACAGCGCTGACGCCCCCTTTGAAAAAATTCTTGACCGCTTCGAGCGGACTCGGCAGTGTCCCGATCAACAGCCCGAGAACCACCGCCAAGGTGACGGTCAGCGTCGCGTAGGGCCATCCGCTTAAGATCCAAAACATCATCGTCGCCAACAAAACGCCGCTGCCGCGCAGTGCCGCCAATGCGACAAGTACATTGTCGGTATGGGTCGAAAAGCGGACGACGCGGTTCAACTCTCTGGAGACCTTTCCGGAGAGACGGTGCTTCAGAAACGAAAGATACGTCACACAATGGATGTGCAGTTCATTCAACAGGCGGACGATCAGACCGGCCGCCGATGTGAACGCGGCATAGGCATCCGCGTCCAAAAGAGGCTCCAAACGGCTCTGTTCCCGGAGTAAAAGCGCATCGACCTCTTTTTTGACCGCCAACAGTTCGTTGACAATAGTGTTCAGGTCTTCGACAGAAAGCGGCGTCAAAGGAAAGCCTCTCAAAACAGATGCGATCGGAGCGTAAAGCCCGGCAAGCGACGCCAGCACTTCCGGCGGCGTGCGCGGTTCGATCGCGATAATAATGTTCTTCAGCGAATGAAAGGTTGTCGACAGGTGCATATACTCCTGGTTGAGCTGTCCGGAATGCTGGCGGTTTTTACGGTCGGCACCGCTTTCAAAGCTGCTGTTTATCCGGACAGCGTGAAGACCGACGACCCCTGAGAATCCTGCAACATTCGTTTCCGTCTCCCCGCTAACGGCAAAGATCGCGGCATCATCGGCAAGGGTTGAGAGCATATTGGCGAACCGCTCTCTTTCGCTGGCCAACAGCGAATTGGAGAGCTTGCGCGGAAAGACGATGTCGCTTACAAGCGTCGCACTCATGATCCCTATGATGACCTCCGAAAACCGCGAAACGGCAATGTCGAATATATCAAGCGGCATCTCGATCACCGGAAGGGCCACAATACAGAGCGTGTAACCGGCCAAAACGAATCCGTACGACTGGAAGTTCCGGTATTTCAATCCGGCGGCGGTACAAATACCGATCCAGATAGCAAAAAAGGCGATAAACCAGACCGCATCCTGCGCGAACAACCCCATCATCAAAAGCGAGACTCCGACCCCGGCGATCGTCCCGAGTACACGGTAGTAGCTTTTGGAAAAGACCAGACCGCTCTGCGGCTGCATGACGAGAAAGGTCGTAAAGATCGCGGTGCGCGGATCCGGAAGATTCAACGTCATCGAAATGACCAATGCAAGCAGCCCGGCAAAGGTCGCTTTCGCCATGTAAGTCAGGACAGGTGCATCTGTTGCGAGCCATTCAAGGGCGATCCGTTTCCACGAGTACGACGGTAAAACTGCTTTACCTGTCTGCATCTGTCTGCCCCTCTTGATCAATATACCCGCCGCCCAGTGCTTTGATCAGTTCGATCTGCAGGGCGGTATTCTCTTCATCCAGAGCGATCTTGCCCAGTTCGCCGCGCCAGCTCTCTACTTTTGCTTTCAGATAGGGCAGCTTGTTTGTCAGTCCGCCGTTGAATCTTTTCAGCGCGAGTGTTTCACTGCTGTTTTTGGCAGCCAGATCTTCTTCATGCAGACGCATTTGAGACGCTATGAATTGTGATCGCTTTAGCACCCCGACCACCTCGTTGGCCGCTTTGATGATGGCACTGTTGTAATCATTGACGGAGCTGTTGTAATCACTGACATTGGCCTGCAGGTTGGCTTCTCTTGCTCCGCCGTCGAGAAGCGGCAGCGAAAGGGCTACACCGCCCGAAGGGGCATACGACGAGTGTTCAAAGAGCTTGCTGAAATCAAACGAGGTCAAAGCGATCAATCCGGAGAGGCTGATATTCGGATAGAACTGCGCCTTTGCGTTCTCTATGTTCTGACTTTTGCTGAGTACGATATATTTCTGGATCGTAACATCCGCTCTGTGTGCGATCAGGTCCAGATAGATCTCTTTGGGCAGAGGCACTTCAAAACCCTTCCTGATCTTCGGCACGCCGAGGGTATCGGTAAACGACGGCATAAATCCTCCCAGAATAGCGATACTCTCTTTTTTGCCTTCAATCGAACGTCTGATGGCAGAGACCTCCTGCATGACGGCTGAGATCTCTGCCGTTTTTGCATAGAGATCCGTCGCGTCGGTCAGCCCCTGTTTCAACTTTTTCTCCAATATCTTCCGCTCTTCGGCCATCGCGTTTCCGGACTCCTCGAGGATCAGTATCCTCTCCTCATCATAATGCCATGAGAGATATATCGCGCAGAGTCCGCTGGTCAGTGCAAGTTTGGTTGCATCGGCCGCCGCTTTTTGCGCCAGAGCGCTGTATTTTGCCGAACGGATCATCGAAGCACGTGCATCCCAAAAATCGAACGTATAGTCCAGTGCCACCCCTGTCTGGTACAGGGAGTACGTACCTCCTCCCAATGGCGGAGGGAAGATATAGTTTTCACTGAAGCGTTCTCTCAAATAGCCCGCATCAGCGGAGATCTGCGGCATATTTCCGGCCCGTGCGGCGGCGATAATGCTGTTAGCCTGCGCATACCGCGCTTCGATACTTTTGATGGCAGGCGAATCAGAGAGCGCTTTTTCGATAAGCGCATCGAGTTGTGCATCGCCATAGGCTCTCCACCACTCGGTACCCAGATGCGATTCGCTGCCTATTGACGACAGGACGCTCTCTTCGAGTTCGCTTTTGACAGCAGACGCCTCGATCGGCGACTGCTTGTCGATCATCGGGACGCAGGCTGTCAGAAACAGCACCGGCAGAAGTCCGAACAGTAGTTGTCTGTGTTTCATTGTTCGTTGCTTTAATGGGTTGGTTTATAGTGTCAGCGATGTTTCGGGTAGCAGCGGTTTTTCAGTCATTTTGAGTATTCTGTTTTCTCTCATTTTGCATCTGGCAATTGGCGGAATTATAGTCGTTTTGTAATGTTTATACCATACAAATAACAACCTCTTAATAAACATTTTTTGCTTTCAAAGTTGTCAATTCTTGCTATAATTGGCGTTATGAAAAAAGAGACTGCAATCAACAGGACCAAAATAACCAACGACCTGATGCACTATATTTATGACAATATAGATTCGCAGATCAATCTGGACACCTTGAGTGCCGATTTTAAGATCTCCAAATTTCATATGCACAGACTCTTCAAACAGGAGTTTGGCCGGAATATCTATGAAACGATAAAATCGATCCGATTGCAAAAAGCGGCCAATCTGCTTATAACGAACAGGAACTCGACCATTTCTGAGATATCCGCCATGTGCGGTTACGGCTCACAGACCTCTTTTATCAGGGCTTTTAACAAAAGATTTGAAATGAGCCCGAAGACGTGGAGGCGAGGCGGTTTCATCAGCTACTCGGATAAAATTGTCCATGATCTACCCGAGGAGTTGACATCTGATGCCGACTATAAAACGCTGTCGCCCGTTATCAAAAAGATGCCTCCGCGCAAGGTCTACTATATCCGTCACATCGGGTATGACGCCTCTATCAAAAAATGCTGGCAGAAGCTGCAGACTTTTATCTTGAGCAACACGATACAAAACTACTCGCAGATCGCACTCTATCACGACAACCCGATCATTACACCGCTGAAAGAGTGTAATTATGTCGCCTGCATCAGCATAAACGAGCCGTTCGATCCCGGCCGTGTCAATCTTCCTTCATTTGAGACAAACGGGGGCGTTTACGCAGAGTTCAGCGCAAGCGGTTATAACGATGATATTTTGAAACTGGTGCAGTGGGTCTACCATGAATGGCTCCCCTCGAGCGGGTATGAGACCACAACGAAGCACTCCTATATTATCTATGACGAGAACAACTTTTTAAACGAGAGCGGATTTTTCTCCCTGAAATACTACATTCCAATCGTCCTGCCCTAAGCACACGGCTTGGGCAATAAAAAAACTTCTTTGCCTATTTTACGGCAGGAGAGATCGGTACGGATCAAGGTTTGTCTATCATATAGCCCATGCCGCGCACGTTGATGATCACATCCTCTTTCAACGATTTTTTAAGCCGGCTCACCTCTGCCCTTATCGTCGCATTGTCAACGATCTGTTCATCCCAGACATAGATCCTGAACTGTTCAAAATCGACGATTCTCCCGCGGTTTCTGGCCAGTATATCGATGATCTGCGATTGGCGCTTTGTCAGGATCTGAGGGTAGCCGTTAAAGAGCAGCGTGTTGTGTTCCTGGTCGTAACTGTAGTTTTTTGAAAGTCGCAGATGCACTCTCGGCGCTTCGTTGGAGAGCATCACCCTGTCGATATGCAGCGCCAGTTCTTTGAGATGAAACGGTTTTTTCAGGTAGTCGTAACAGCCCAGATCGTAGGCCCGTGAAATGTCTTCAATATCGACCAGTGCGCTGATATAGATGACCGGTGTATGGATCTTCAGTACATGCAGACGCTCCAAAAGGGTCAAACCGTCGACACCCGGAACACTGATATCCAGGATCAACAGATCAAAGCTCTGCTCTTTGAGTATCGTCAGCGCCGCTTCTCCGTCAATACAGCTGATCACCTGATGCCCGATCGCTTCAAGATACTCCTGAATCGACTCGTTGAGCATGATCTCGTCTTCAAGTAAAAATATTTTCACTGTCTATGTCCCCATTACCTTAAATATATAGCGAAAACGCGTCACGTTCTCGCTCGAGTCGATCTCTATCGCAACGCCCTCTTCCTGACAGATCGATTGTACCAAATTCAGCCCCAAGCCGAATCCGTCGACAGTGCCGTCTTCACGGTAATAGGGTTCAAAGATCTTCTGCGTGTTTTCGATCTTTTTGGAGCGGCTGAAGATCTCAAAGCTGATGGTGGCGCCGTTGACGGCCGTTGCCAGTGTGATCACCTCTTCGGGAAGTGTATATTTGATGGCGTTGGTGATATTGTTGTCGACAATACGCTGCAGCTTGGTCTCATTAAAATAGATATAGCTCTCCGCACCGCAGGGTTCAAACGCAAAGTGCAGTTTTGCCATCTGTGCCACTTCGTCAAAAAAGTCGATACGGCTCTGCAGATACTCATTCAGGTTAATAGCGACACGCGGGTATTCCACCTGGTCTTTCTTGACCAGATAGCTCAGATCATCATAAATGGTAAAAATGTTTTTTACGGCCGCATCGATCTTTGAGAGCTGACGGTCTTTGCCATGTTTCATCGTAAAAAGCTCAATGCTGGTCATGATCACGCTCAGCGGCGTATTGGTCTCGTGAATCGCGTGGCGCAAAAAACTTTTTTGCGAATCCAGCAGCGACTGGGAAAACTGCTGGGCTTTCTGCAGATCGATGTTTTTCATCTCAAGGGCAAGCGTTTTGCTGTTGACCTTGTCTTCGAGTGAAGCGTTAAGCTCCGTCAGCGCATACTTTTGGGACATAATTGTCTCCACCATTCGGTTGGCGTAGGTCACCATGGTGCGAAACTCTTTAAAAAAGATCTGATTGTAGTTGATGACCTGGTCATGATAGGCCGCCTGTTCAAAAAAGTTCAAAAAGCTGTCGACATCGCGCTGCATAATGGCGCCCACGATCTTGTTGATACCGAACATCACGCCGAACAGAATAAAGGCCAGGGTCACGATCCCCAACACGATCTTGACCAGACGGCCTTTCAGTTTTTCGTTACGTTCCTGCAGCAGCAGTTCGGAAGGTTTGGTGTAGATGCCGTTGAGAAGCGTATAGCCGTTACTGAGCTTTACGGCATAGACAAGGATCGTACGTTCTACCCCCTCCTGTGTCACCTCCATCCTTATCATCCTGTCCGCTTCCAGATGCTTTATATCACCCACTTTTCTATCGATACCGCAACTTTTGAACTGCGGTCTCATCTGCCGGTCGAAGAGCTGCACAAAACGATGATTGTCTGTTCTGAAAATAGTGCCGATCTGCTCCAGCGCCTTGAAGGCATGCGGACTCTCCTGCCGGAGTTCATACTCCATCAACAAGGTGATCTGCCTGGAGACATCTTCTATCTCCCGGTGCTGCGTTTCGATAAACTGCTCATACTCCTGATGCAGCTGGTTTTCATACTTAGTGTATTCATCCTGTGTTAAGAGATAGGCAAAAAGAATGGTAAACAGAAGTACGACGACCGTTGCAAAATTGTGGACCTGTGCGAGCGTAAAATTGCTGAAATATTGTGATGCCAAGAGGCTCATCTTCTGTCGGGGTGATAACATAAAGCGATTATACAACTTAGATTTAAAATTTTTCTCGCAGTTAAGATTCTTCTATTATAATATCGCCATTTTAGTTTGGAGAAAATTTATGTCAATATTTGGAAAAAAAGAGCTTAAAACGTACGATGTATCTGCTGAAGAGATGGCATCATACCAATGGGCCAAGATGACAACGTCCAAAGGCGTAATCTGGTTGAAACTTTACAACGATGAAGTACCCAACACCGTGGCAAACTTTGCTGCACTTGCCAACGACGGCTACTACAACGGTCTGAACTTTCACCGCGTGATCCCGGGGTTTATGGCACAGGGCGGCTGTCCCCACGGTACAGGAACAGGCGGTCCGGGCTGGGCTATCCCTTGTGAGACGGCACTTAACAAACACCGCCACGTCAAAGGGAGCCTCTCCATGGCCCACGCCGGTCCGAACACAGGCGGTTCACAGTTTTTCATCTGTTTTGTGCCATGCCCTCACCTTGACGGCGTACACACTGTATTCGGCGGTATCGAGCAGGACGACAAAGAGTCTATGGCCGTTCTTGACAGCCTTCAGGGCCGAGACACGATCGAAACTGTGGAAATCTTGGCGGCACGCTAAAGTTTGGAATTTTGAATGTTTAATTTTGAATTTTTAATGATAATAGGCGTGAGAACCACGCCTCTGTTGCTTAAGGCATGCGTAGTATGCATACCTGCATTCATAATTCATAATTCAAAATTCATCATTAACAAGGCTCTGCCTTGTTAGTGCACATCTGCTGCTCGGTCGACAGCCACTTCTTTCTTGAAAAACTTCAAAGAGATTACCCCGAAGAGAAACTCACCGGCTTTTTTTACGATCCCAATATCCACCCCTATTCCGAGTATAGGCTCCGTTATCTGGATGTTCAAAGAAGCTGTAAGAGACTGGGCATCGATCTGCTTGAGGGCGAATATGATTTCGAGAAGTGGATGGATGCGGTCCGGGGGTTGGAGAATGAGCCCGAAAAAGGGCCGCGCTGCGAGGTCTGTTTCGACAAGCGTTTCGAGGTCAGTGCGCACAAGGCGCTTGAGCTGGGCGAAAAGAAGATGACCACGACCCTGCTGGTCAGCCCGCTTAAATCACAGGAGCAGCTCAAACGCGTCGGCGATGCCTTTCATCAGAAACACGGTGTCGAGTTCATCGCGGTAGACTACCGAAGCGGCGGCGGGACGCAGGACCAGTCCCGCGTTACCAAAGAGGAGCAGCTCTACCGCCAGGACTACTGCGGCTGCATCTTCGGGCTTACCATGCAGCGCGACCAGCAGGACAAGCTGATGGACGAGATGTTCTCGCCCATCAGCAACAGCGTTCTTCCGGCCTCTATCGAAGAGCGTCTGGCCATGTACACGCGACGGATGGAACTCGAAGACGAAGACAGAGCGTATCGCATCATCCGCCAAAAGTTTTTGAACTACCGCCAGTTCTCATGCAGCCTGACGCAGGGAAAAACGACCTCCCTCACCGCCCATGCACTTGCCTATTCGACCCTTTCGCGCAAACAGGCCCAGGGCAAGATCGAGTTCGCTGTCGGCGATGTCCACTTCATGAACCGCGACGAGATCCGTTTTATCACGCTGGACTACTACAATCGGCTTGCGCAGAGCCGTTTCAAAGATGTCAAAGAGCTGATTTTCAATACCCCCTCTTTCGAGATCGAGCTAATGGTCCGTCAGAAGATCATCCCATTGGCTTACGACCTTACGCCCATCATTGTTGTTGATGCGATCCCGGGAGGCAAACTGACACTTGCTCTAAATGCCAAGACTTATGAAGACACCAAAGAGTATTTGAGCATCAATTAAATACCCCTGCGATAATAATCTCTTAACAGATATTTGGATAATATTGTGCAATTTATTTTATGGCACACTTTACTGCAATGTAATCACTATACAAAGTGCCGATACAAAAGGTTTTATATATGATGGACGTCGTCGAAATTCAAGAGATCCTGCCGCACCGTTATCCGTTTCTGCTCGTAGACAGAGTTGTTTCGCTAGCGGTCAAAGAGAACATTATCGCTTTCAGAAATGTCAGCATCAGCGAACCGGTTTTTCAGGGCCACTTCCCGGGTCACCCGATCTATCCGGGTGTCATGATCCTCGAAGGGATGGCACAGGCAGGCGGTCTTTTGGCTTTCCAGAGCATGGGCCTGACAAAAGAAGAGGTCAAAGAAAAAGTAGTCTACTTTATGAGCATCGACAAGGCCAAATTCCGCAAACCGGTCCGTCCCGGCGACCGTCTTGAGTACCGTGTCTCCGTCATCAAGCAAAAAGGGGTAATCTGGCTGCTTGAAGGCAAAGCTTTTGTCGATGATGAGCTGGTCTCAGAGGCAGAACTTAAAGCCATGGTTGTAGATAAATAGGCTGCGGTGTGAGTATGATTTCACCACTGGCCATCATTGAAGAAGGCGCCGTTATCGGAGAGAATGTCGAGATTGCCCCATTTTGTTTTATCTCGAGCGGAGCAAAAATCGGTGACGGTACGACGATAGCGCAAGGCAGCTGCATCTACGGCAAGACGACGATCGGCAGGAACAACCGTATCTTTTCGCATGCTGTACTCGGCTCGATCCCTCAGGATCTTAAATTTCACGGCGAAGATGTCGAACTGATCATCGGAGACAACAATACGATCCGTGAGTTCACCCTCTTTAACCCGGGTACGGAAGGCGGCGGCAGCGTCACCCGCGTCGGCAACAACAACCTCTTCATGGGGTATGTTCACCTGGGACACGACGTCATTATCGGTGACAACTGTATCTTCGCCAATGCCGTCACCCTTGCCGGCCATGTCGTCATCGGCAACAATGCCGTCGTCGGCGGGATGACACCGGTGCACCAATTTGTCAACATCGGCGATTTTGCGATGATCGGCGGCGCTTCTGCCCTCTCGCAGGATATACCGCCCTACTGTCTGGCAGAAGGGAACCGTGCGACCCTCAGAGGTCTTAACCTGACCGGACTTCGCCGTCATCTTGAGCGCAGCGATATCGATGCGCTCAAATCAGCCTACAAAGAACTTTTTGAGTCAGGAAAACCGCTGCAGGAGGTCGCTAGAGAGCTCCTTGACAGCAGTGTCAACAGCTATGTCCAGAACCTTTGTAATTTTATAGTCAACACCAAACGCGGTATCCCGTTTGAGAGGAAAAACATATGAGTGAACACCGTCACTGCAGTTTTTGTAACGCCGCAGAGAGTGAAGAAAATCCGCTAATCGCCGGCAACAGTGTCTATATTTGTAAAAACTGTGTCTATTCGGCATACAAGATCATGTTTGGCGATGCACACGGCGAGATCACGCCGGAGCAAAAAGCGATCGTCGATGCGACAACAAAGCTGATGACGCCAAAAGAGCTCAATGCCTTTTTGGGCGAATATGTCATCGGACAGGAGAACGCCAGAAAGCTGCTCTCCGTCGCTGTGTACAACCACTATAAACGTATCTTTAAAACCAGTCTGATCCAGGATGACGATACCGAGATCACCAAATCAAATATTTTGCTGATCGGCCCGACGGGCTCTGGAAAGACACTGATGGCACAGACCATTGCGCGCGTTTTGAATGTGCCTATCGCTATTTCGGATGCGACCTCGTTAACCGAGGCAGGCTACGTGGGTGAAGATGTCGAAAACATCCTGACCAAACTGCTGCAGGCGGCCGACGGCGATGTCGAACGTGCCCAGCAGGGCATCGTCTTTATCGACGAGGTCGACAAGATCGCCCGTATGAGCGAGAACCGCTCGATCACCCGTGATGTCTCCGGCGAAGGGGTTCAGCAGGCCCTGCTTAAGATCATAGAGGGCTCACTCGTCAACCTGCCTCCCAAAGGCGGCCGAAAGCACCCTAACCAGGAGTTCATCCAGATCGATACCTCGGGTATCCTCTTTATCTGCGGCGGAGCCTTTGACGGCATGCAGGAGATACTCAAGCGCAAACAGGGTGAAAATATTCTCGGTTTCGGACATGAGAAAAAGAGCAAGAATGAGCAGAAGCCGACACTGGACATGGTCGAACCCGATGATCTTGTCCATTACGGTCTGATCCCCGAGCTTATCGGCCGTCTTCCGATCATTGCATCGCTGAGCGAGATCAAAGAAGAGGATATGGTCCGTATTTTGACTGAGCCGAAAAACTCGCTGGTCAAACAGTATAAAAAGCTTTTTGCAATCGATGATGTCGAGCTTACCTTCGAAGAGGATGCCCTTCTCGCTATTGCTGAAAAAGCGCTTGTCAGAAAGACGGGTGCCCGCGGTCTGCGTGCCATTATGGAAGAGAGTATGATCGACATCATGTACACACTTCCTGAGTACCGCGGTTATGAGGCAGTCATTACCAAAGATGTGATCGTAAACGGTGATGCACCTCTCTATATTAAAAAAAGCAAACAAAAAAGTGCATAGGAATTCATAAATGATATTTAATAAACTTATCGGTCTTTTTTCAAGCGACCTGGCTATCGACCTTGGAACAGCAAACACCCTGGTCATTGCAAAAGGCCACGGAATCATCATCAACGAGCCTTCTGTCGTTGCGGTCAAAAACATCAAATACGGCCAGACGAAAGTTCTTGCTGTTGGGCAGGAAGCAAAAGACATGGTCGGCAAAACACCAGGCAATATCCGCGCTATCCGCCCGATGCGCGACGGGGTCATCGCCGACTTCGATATGACGGAGAAGATGATCCGCAAGTTTATTGAAAAAGCACACGGCAGAAAAGCGCTTATCAGCCCGCGTATCATCATCTGTGTACCTTACGGCCTTACCCAGGTCGAGCGTAAAGCGGTCCGTGAATCGGCACTCTCAGCCGGTGCCCGTGAAGTCTTCCTGATCGAAGAGCCGATGGCAGCCGCAATCGGTGCCGGTATTGATATCAGAGAGCCTCAAGGCCACCTTGTTGTTGATATCGGAGGGGGTACGACAGAGATCGGTGTCGTCTCTTTAGGCGGCTTGGTCCTTTCCAAATCGATACGCGTCGCCGGCGACAAGATCGACCTCTCGATCATCAACTACATTCGCCGTAAATACAACCTTCTGATAGGCGAACGCGTGGCAGAAGAGATCAAGATCGCAGTAGGTACAGCTATGGAACTCGAAGAGACCCTCAGCTACAACATTACCGGACGTGATCAGGTTGAAGGCCTGCTGAGTTCGATCACATTGACGAGCGAGGATGCCAGAGAAGCGATGGAAGAGCCGCTTAAAGAGATCGCCGAAGCGCTGCGTGATGTCCTGGAGCAGATGCCGCCGGACCTTGCAGGCGATATTGTCAACAACGGTGTCGTTCTAACCGGCGGCGGTGCACTGATACGCCAGCTTGACAAATACCTCTCCGACATCATCCGCATTCCTGTCTATGTCGCCGACGAACCGCTGTTAGCCGTTGCCAAGGGTACCGGCAAGGCGCTTGAGCAGATCGATCTTCTCCAAGAACTTTTTGATGAATAGAGAGGTCCTCGGCATCTTTTTTCTGTTTGCAGCCCTTTTCGGTGCTGCGCTCTTTTTTTCGACAGGTCTGCAACGCCCCATACTCTCTCTTTCCAATTCCGTCAAAAATTCTTATCACAGCCTTACCGAATCCGTCGCCCAAGGTTTTGATGAGCATTTTGCCCAGCAGGCTACAATCCGCCAACTGCGTGACAAACTCAAACTCTATGAAGAGAGCCATCTGATACTCCATCAGGTGGCAACAGAGCTCAACGAACTCTTTATTGAAAACAACTCCACCTTTAAAGTCCTTCCCCAGGTCGAACTGGTCCGCACCATCTCCTATGCCAAATTCGGCGATATCAACAAAGTCTGGCTCGATATGCCCGTTTTTGACGCGTCCAAAGTCTACGGTCTGGTCCATAAAGAGAATGTTGCAGGCATCGTCGTGCTGCATGAAGGACGCCCTATGGCGCTGTTAAACGGGGCACCCAAAAGCTCTTATGCCGTCTATGTCGGCCCGGACAAAGCGCCAGGGATCGTGCACGGACTCAATTCAAAAGAGCTGATCGTTGAGTTTATTCCGACATGGATCAAGATCAAAGTCGGGGATGAAGTCTTGACATCAGGGCTTGATCACCTCTTTTTTCCGGGACTTAAAGTGGGCAAGGTCCTCTCTATAGAGCAGTCTCAGGGGTATCAGAACGCCATTATAGAGCCCTACTACAACGCCAGCAATCCCGACTACTTTCACCTTATAAGAACTATCCGATGAAAAAAATATATCTACTCCTTATCTCAAGCGCTCTATTCAGCCTCCTGCATGCAAAAGACGACATCTATATCGGCCTCGGGCCCTATTTTCAAACACAGCCCTACAAAGATGCCGATCCCGTCGTTCTTGCCTCACCGGTAATATTTTTCGACAACGCCCTCTTCTATATCCGCTGGACACGCGTCGGGATGTACTTCTATGGCCACAAAGGTGAAAAGTTCAGCTGGGGGGCTTCGGTCACTGCCCAGCCCCAGGTTATAGGCTATTACGAGACCGCTGCTTTCAACACGCTCGGCTCCCGTAACAAGACACATATTCTGGCGGGCATGCAGGAGCGCAAAAGTAGCTGGGAAGCCGGATTGGCACTGAGCGCAAGCTATGAAAACTACTTCGGCGAATTCCTGCTGATGCGCGATATCTTGAATGAGTCCAACGCCGTCAAGGCCCGCGTAGAGCTGGGTGCCGATTATACCTTCGGCGACTTCTATTTTGCACCAAGCCTTCTTGGCGTCTATTACTCCCGGAAGTTTACGAATTACTACTTCGGTGTGCCGCAAAATGAGACGGATACACTGTTGGGACGCTATGCTTACGAGGCAGGTCCCGCTCTCGATCTGGCTGCCCAGGCCTACCTGAAGTACAATATCAGCGAACATTGGCATCTTCTTGGCAATCTTCGTGCGGATTATCTCGGGAAAAATATTCAAGATAGCCCCCTGGTCGACAAAAAACTCATCTACTCAGGAATGCTCTCCGTACTCTATTCGTTCAATCTGTTCGGAAAAGAGAAAGCGGTATTGAATATTCCGGAAGAAAAATAGCCTTTTTCCTCCAGTTTCACGGGTAAAAAGAGCGCTTTTCTTTCCAATGGCCGACTCTCTTCGAAAAGCCCTTGACTCCTGACAAATCTTTCACCGTTTCTTAAGCGCTTCTTGCCTATAATTAGCAAATTTTTACACATTTTCAGAAGGGTCATAATGCCAAAACGCGAAGACATAAAGACAATTTTACTCATTGGGTCGGGTCCGATCATTATCGGCCAAGCATGTGAATTTGATTATTCAGGAACACAAGCCGTCAAAACACTGAAAGAGTTGGGCTACCGGGTTATCCTTATCAACTCGAATCCGGCTACTATTATGACAGACCCTGAATTTGCCGATCGTACCTATATCGAGCCGATTAAACCCGATGTCATCGCAGAGATCATCAAAAAAGAGAATGTTGATGCCATCCTGCCGACCATGGGCGGACAGACGGCGCTTAATGCCGCAATGAAGATGTATGAGCAGGGGATGCTCGAAGGTGTCGAGTTCTTGGGCGCCAAGCCTGAAGCGATCACCAAAGGCGAAGACCGTCTTGCCTTTAAAGATGCGATGATCAAACTCGGAATGGACCTGCCGCATTCACGCTATGCCCACAACATGGACGAAGCCATTGCGGCCGCCGAAGAGATCGGCTTTCCGATCATTATCCGTGCATCCTATACGCTTGCAGGCGGCGGCTCGGGTGTTGCCTATAACATCGACGAGTACAAGCAGCTGGCACAGCGCGGTCTAGATGAAAGCCCGATCACCGAGATTCTTGTCGAAGAGTCGCTTCTTGGCTGGAAAGAGTACGAGATGGAGGTCATCCGCGACTCGGCGGACAACTGCATCATCGTCTGTTCGATTGAGAACTTTGACCCGATGGGTGTCCATACCGGCGACTCCATCACCGTAGCACCGGCGCTTACCCTGACGGACAAAGAGTACCAGCGTATGCGCGACGCCTCGTTTGCGATCCTGCGCGAGGTCGGCGTCGATACAGGCGGATCGAACGTACAGTTTTCGGTCGACCCGAAGAGCGGCCGTATGATCGTTATCGAGATGAATCCGCGCGTATCGCGTTCGTCGGCGCTTGCATCCAAAGCCACAGGCTACCCGATCGCAAAAGTCGCAACGCTTCTGGCCGTCGGTTTTACGCTTGATGAAGTGACCAATGACATCACCGGCACCCCTGCCTCATTTGAACCGGTCATTGACTACGTCGTCACGAAGATCCCCCGCTTTACCTTCGAAAAGTTCCCGGAGGCGGAATCGACGCTTTCGACTTCGATGAAGTCCGTCGGTGAGGTCATGGCAATCGGCCGCACCTTCAAGGAGTCGATTCAGAAAGCACTCTGCTCTCTTGAGACCGGGCTCAGCGGTTTTGACGAGATGAAAGGCGACATCGAGTTCATCCAGCACGAGATCCGCCGTCCGAATGCGGAACGCATGCTCTACGTGGCAGAGGGTTTCAGACGCGGTATGAGTGTCGAAGAGATCTTCGATACTTGTAAGATCGATCCGTGGTTTTTATACCAGATCGAAGAGATCATCAACAGCGAAAGTCAGATCAATCTTGAGCTGCTCAATGACGAGAAAGCACTGCGCCGCCTTAAAACAGACGGCTTCTCAGACAAACGCATCGCAAAGCTTATCGCGAAAAACTGCTCAACCGGCATGAGCGAAAACGATGTCTATGCTGCACGCAAACGTCTGGATATCAACTTTGAATACAATGAGGTCGACACCTGTGCGGCCGAGTTTGAAGCGCTGACACCTTATCTCTACTCGACCACCAACATCACCAAACTTCCGAAAATCGAAGCGCGCGCGAGTGACAAGAAAAAGGTGTTGATCCTTGGCGGCGGACCGAACCGTATCGGCCAGGGGATCGAATTTGACTACTGCTGTGTCCATGCCGCTTTCGCACTCGACGACATGGGCATCGAGACCATCATGTACAACTGTAATCCCGAAACCGTCTCGACTGATTATGACACCTCAGATGTACTCTACTTTGAACCGATCGATTTTGAACATGTCCGCGCCGTGATCGAAACAGAAAATCCGGACGGCATCATCGTCCACTTCGGCGGACAGACCCCGCTTAAACTGGCCAACCCGCTTACGGCGATCGGTGCCAAGATCGCAGGAACACCGGCGCGCGTGATCGACCTGGCGGAAGACCGCAAACAGTTTTCCGAATTTGTCGAGGCACACGGCCTCAGACAGCCGAAAAACGGGCTTGCAACCACCAAAGAAGAGGCGGTCGTAATCGCCGAGCGTCTAACCTACCCTGTTCTGGTGCGCCCTTCGTTTGTCCTCGGAGGCCGTGCGATGCGTATTGTCTATAACGAGAACGAACTCCGCACCTATATGGATGAGGCGGTCTCCGTCTCCAACGATGCTCCGGTCCTTGTCGACAAGTTTCTGGACCAGGCCGTAGAACTTGACGTGGACTGTATCTGCGACGGTACAGACGTCTATATCGGCTCCGTTATGCAGCATATCGAAGAGGCCGGTATCCACTCCGGTGACTCAGCATGTTCACTGCCGCCGATGAACCTTTCAGCTGATATTCAAAGAGAGGTAGAGCAGCAGACCAAGACGATCGCTCTGGGGCTGGGTGTTGTCGGTCTTATGAATGTCCAGTACGCCATCTATCAGAACGAAGTCTACCTTATCGAGGTCAACCCGCGTGCTTCGCGTACCGTACCATTCGTGTCAAAAGCAACGGGTGTGCCGCTTGCCAAAGTCGCCACACGCGTCATGATGGGTGAAAACCTCCGAGATGCATTGCGCTTCTACGATACCTACAAAGTGGTCATGGAAGAGGATGGTCTGCTTAAACCGCGTCTGAAAGACCATGTCGCCATCAAAGAGGCGGTCTTTCCTTTCCATAAACTTTACGGTGCCGACCTGGTATTGAGCCCTGAGATGAAATCGACAGGCGAGGTCATGGGAATCAGCCACTCTTTCGGAAAGAGTTTTGCCAAAGCGCAGATGGCAGCCGGCAACATCATCCCGACAAAAGGGACCTGTTTCCTCTCCTTTATCGATATGGACAAGGTACATGCACCGGAGATCGCAGGCGGACTCCACAAAGCCGGCTTCAAACTCATTGCGACAAAGGGTACCCAGAAGACAATCGAAGCGGCAGGGATACCTTGTGAGCTGGTACTCAAGATCTCCGAAGGACGCCCGAACATTCAGGACACGATGAAAAACGGCGAGATCGCGATGGCGATCAACACCTCTGACAACAACACGTCCAAAAAAGATGCCGTTGCAATCCGTCAGATCGTACTTGCGATGAATATCCCTTACTTTACAACCCTGAGTGCTGCGCGTTCGGCAATCGACGCCCTCTCACAGATGGAAGATCCAAACTGGAACGAACCTCAGGCTCTGCAAGATTATCTCGACAATTAAGATGCACAGCGTGATATTGGCCCAAACCGACACGACCGTCGGTTTTCTCTCTCAGGATGCCAGGAAGCTTGCTCTTATCAAAGAGCGTCCGGGCGACAAGCCCTTTATCCAAAGTTTTGATTCGCTTCAGCGCTACAGCAGAATGGGCGGACGTGTGCCGCAAAAATTCAAAAACAGGCTCCGCCGATCAAAGGCAAAGACCTTTGTCATCAATAATCGCTCACTTCGTATCGTGTCATCGGGTGAGCACCATCTTCTGCTGAAACAGTACGGCTGGCTCTACAGCACCTCTGCCAATGCCAAAGGCTGCGCTTTTGAGCGTGGATTTGCGCAGAGCCATGCCGATATTATCGTCGAAGACAGCCGGGGCCTGTTTGAAGGCAAGCCTTCATCTATTTACAGATTAAACGCTAAACAGATCAGACGATTGCGTTAACAAGGAGAAACAGTGAAACATCTTTCAACCATCGGTTCCGCCGCCATGCTTGGCAGTATGGGTATCCTCGTAATGAGCGTGCTCAGCGGCTGCGGAGCGCATCAGGAAAAACAGCAAAACCGCTTTCTCGTCATCGAACAGAACCCAGGCGGCAAATATGTCGTTGTCGAAGAGATGCCGACGGAAGGGCCTTCACGCGCCATCATCCGCGAACGCGACGAGAACGGCATTGTCACGGAGCGTTTCATGAACGAAGAGGAGATGCGTGCTCTTGCCCAGCAGGAGTACGAGAAGGTTCAAAGCGGCAAATCCGAACTCAATGCACCCCCTTCGGGCGAGGGAATGGGACTGGCCGGGACCATCCTTGCGGTTGCGGCGGGATCGCTGCTCGGCAATATGATCGGTAACGCCCTGATGGGCAACAAAAACTTCCAGCGCCACGCAAATTCTGTCAACAAATCTGCCTATCACCGCAATGCCTCCGGTTCAGCTGCACGTTCTGCTTCAAGCCGTAAAAGTTTCTTTGGCGGTACCGCCCGTTCAAGTTCGTTCGGAAGCAGTACGTCCTTTGGAGGCTGAGAAGTGATCAGACTCCAAAATGTCACCCCATTGGATGACCAGGATCTGGAGAAGATCGGTTTCAGCTGGCACACCGATGAGGACGGAAGCAAGTATGTTGCCGACCAACTGGTCGTTGTGACACAGGCGGAAGCCGAGGCCTATTATGAAGCGGCCAATACCCTTTATGATATGTATGTCGAAGCAGCCGGCTATGTGATCGAAAACGATCTCTTCTTTGAGCTCGGCATCCCTTTCAACCTTGTAGAGACCATCAAAAAGTCCTGGGAGAGCGATGTCCATTGGCATATCTACAGCCGTTTCGACCTTGCCGGCGGAATCGATGGCAAGCCGATCAAACTGATCGAGTTCAATGCCGATACCCCGACCGGGCTGTTTGAGACCGCCGTGCTGCAGTGGGCCCTGCTTAAAGCCAACGGCATGGACGATGCCAAACAGTTTAACGATGTCTACAAAGCGATCGAGGCCAACTTTAAACGGCTGATCACCCTCTTCGATGATCCCGATACCTTCAGTGAGCGCTATGACGGATGGAAGCTCCTTTTCTCATGTATCGAGGGGATCACTGAAGAAGAAGCAACCACACGGCTGCTGCAGCAGATCGCCACCGATGCAGGGTTCAACACCGGTTTCGAGTTTTTGCAGCATGTCCAGTTCGGCGATGAGGGCATCAGTGACGCAGGCGGTAACAGCTACGAGTACTGGTTCAAACTCTACCCCTGGGAAGATATCGGCAGCGATGAACCTGAACTCGCCGTGATGCTCAACACCATCATGCAGAACCAAAAGGCGATCATCCTCAACCCGGCCTATACCCTGCTCTTTCAGTCCAAAGGGATGCTGAAAATACTTTATGATCTGTTTCCCGATTCGCCCTATCTGCTTAAGACCTCGGATGAACCGCTAGAGTGTGCCTATGTCGAGAAACGCCATTTCGGCCGCGAAGGGGCCAATACGAAGATTGTTGATGCAGATGGTAAAGTCCTGGCTCAGAGAGATGGACCCTATGCTAATTACAAACCCGTCTACCAGGAGTACGTTGAATTTCCTAAGGACAGTCAGGGAAACAAATACCAGGCCGGCGTCTTTTTCGCCTATGAGGCCTGCGGTTTAGGCTTTAGACGCGGCGGCGAGATCATGGATAATATGAGCAAATTTGTAGGCCACCTTCTCAGTTAACCCCGGTACAAGAGAGGACACAACCCCTCTTCGTCCTCGGACCTTTTCAGGCAGTCGGTTCGTTTATGCCATCGCCATTGCCCATCAAAACCGCCAGCCATCGCGTTTTTTCACTGCTGTGCAGCATTATCTTTATAATAATGGTAAGCGGAATAGAGAGCAGCATGCCGATCGGTCCGAAAAGCCATCCCCAAAAAATAAGCGATAAAAAAACGACCAGCGTGGACATACCCAGCCCCTGACCCATCAGACGCGGTTCCATAATCGAACCGATGATGATATTGACTGCCAAATAGACCGACCCCACTTCAAGCATGCCGAATGTCCCCATCTGGACAAATGCCAGGAGGACAGCAGGCACTGCAGCAAGAATGGAGCCGATATTGGGAATAAAATTGAACAAGAAGGCGACCAGCCCCCAAAGAACAGCGTAGTCAAGCCCTATCATCATTAAAATCATCGTCACCACCAACCCCGTTGCAAGCGAAGTGGCAGCTTTTAGCGCCATGTAGTGTTTTATCTTTGAGAGGATTTCATTAACAGACTTCATCGTCTCTCTCTCACCATCTGCCAGCTCAAGTTTTTTGGTTAACTGGGTCGATTCAAGGAGCATGAAAAGAATGATCAGAAAGATCATAAAACTGTTGGTCAGAACCGAACCGGCCCCTTTTAAGACGGTTGCAGAGTACTGCATCAGCTTGGCCGGATTGAAATACGAGTTCAGTTCGCCATTTATCAACCCGTATCTGTTTAAGAGGGTAGTCAGCGAGTGCAGCTGTGTCTGCAATTTAGCTTCATAAACCGGCATGTTCTCACTGAAACTCTGAACGGAACTGCCGACGATAACGCCCAAAAGGCTAAATACGATCACTAGCCCGCCGACAACGGCAAAAAGAGCCAATAGCGTCGGAACCTTCCTTCGTATCAATGCGCTGTAGAGCGGGGCTATTATGGTTGTAATAAAAGTGGCAAGCAGCAAAGGGACCACGATCGCCGCAGCCATTTTCAAGGCACCTAAAATGATGATGATCGCAGCAATCACTATGATGGCATGCCCTATAGGTTTTGTTTGTACCATTATCTCTGCTTATGTTAGTATATGTGCACAAGTTTAACATAAGGGCACCTTTAGAAACCCTGTACAGTCTCAGAGATGCTTACAATTGAGGAAAAAATGGTTCAAGATCAAGGTTCACTGGAAAAGGCCGTCAACGGCGACTACGACTTCAGCATCGGCGAGATCATCGCAGAGGCATGGAAAAAAGTAAAGGGTACCAAACTCAAGATCATCGGTGCCCTGGTTGTCTATATCGTCATTGCCTCGCTGGCAACAGGCATCATCAGCATTTTTTTCGATGCAAAGGCCTTTTATGACGCCGGCGAGACGGCCAAAGGGGTCTTCACTGATATGGTCATCAGCTGGCTCGCTTCGCCGGTCACGATTCCGCTCGCACTCGGCCTGCTTCTTTTGGGTTACAGCCGGGCCAATGATGAAGAGCTGCGGATCGATTCGATCTTCAATTACTATATCCTGGTCTGGCCCCTCGTTTTTGCCACACTGCTGATCGCGCTTTTTACCTACATCGGTTTTGCGCTTCTGGTACTGCCGGGAATCTATCTCTCTGTCGCATACAATTTCACACTGCCGCTTATGGTCGATAAAAAACTGGGCATCTGGGGCGCAATGGAGGTCTCCCGCCAGGCCGTAACAAAACACTGGTTCACTCTCTTCGGCGTCTATATCGCTTTGGCCTTTCTTTTTATAGTAAGCGCCATCCCCTTCGGAATCGGCCTGATATGGACCATCCCTCTTATTTTGATCGCACACGGCATCATGTATCGCAAGATATTCGGCTGGAAAGTCCATGATCCGATTGATTCGTGATTCGTGATTAAGCGTTAAGCGTTAAGCGTTAGATTGCGTTAAGCGTTAAGCGTTAAGCAAGGTGGCGAAGCTCACCTTAAAGCGAACCTGCAAAAGTTTCAGATTTGGTGCAGATTGTGCCGGACTAAGGCCGAAGGCGCACTGCTGTGCGTCGAGCGTGCCGCAGTCCGGTGCAAGGTGCGCCGAAGCTGGAACTTTTAGTTTTGGATATCTTTTTTGCTGTTGATATTCTGCAGATAGTTGGCGATATTCATCAGTGAAAAGGTCACCAGAAAGATCATCAGCCCCGGAAAAAAGCTCACCCACCAGGCGATATCCAGCACCTCTTTGCCGTTGCTGAGTATCGTTCCCCAGCTCATCTGCGGTGCGACGATGCCGAGGCCCAGATAACTGAGCCCCGATTCCGCCAGGATCGCACCTCCTACGCCGAAGGTGAAACTGACAAAAAAGATCGGCGCCAGCAGCGGGGCGTAATATTTCAAAAGTATCCTGGCCCTGCTCACCTTCGCTATGTTCAAGATCTTGATAAAAGGCTGTGAGGTGATCGCAAAACTCTCAGACCTGATCAGGCGTGCCGTTGTCATCCAGCCCGTTACCGAGATGATCAATATCAGCACCCAGACAGATGCGTTGATGTAGCTTACCAACGCCAGCAGCAGAAAGAAGGTCGGAAATGTCAAAAAGAGGTCAACAGTCACCACAAAGGCCTTGTCGACCTTTCCACGGAAATAGCCCGCCGTCGCCCCCAGCATCAACCCGACAAAAGAGGCGATGAAGGCGCTGCCGATACCGATAAGCAGCGATACTTTCCCCCCTTCGATCAGACGTGCCAGCAGGTCACGGCCAAGCCGATCGCTCCCCAGCGGAAACAGGGAAGAAGGTGCGACAAGGATCGCCTCTTTATGCAGTTCATAGGGGCTTTGCAGATAGAACAGCTCTCCTGAGAAGACAAAAAGAAAAAGCAGCAAAAGAGTAAAAATACTCAAAAAGGGAATACGGACCAAATCACAACCTTCAAAAGGAAAACTTTAAATCTTAATCTACTATAACGAAGAACAGCCGATAGACAAACTCTCTTTCAGCCGCCTGTTCTATACGATCTCTTCCGCAAAGTAGCTCAAAGAGGTCTTGCCGAACTTCTTCGACTTTGTCTTGCTGTAGAGACCTATCGTATCCGGCAGTTCCAGGCCCGTCATGTGCTCGATGATGATCAGTTTGACCACATCCGAAGGCAGTTTTTCGATCAGCTCTATCATATTCAGATAGATATCTTCGTGCCCTTCACGGATAGAGAACGGCGGATCGATGTAGAAATAGGCATCTTCGCCCAGACTTTTGAGCCGCTTGACGACAGCGCCGATGTTAGCAAATGTGTCGCCGCGGTAGACTTCGCAGGCCTTCGGATCGGTCTGCGCGATATTCTCCTCAAGTGTTTTCAACGCGTTGCGGTCTCTCTCCATAAAAAAGATCTTTTTGGCCCCTCTGCTCAGTGCTTCAAGACCGATCGAACCGCTGCCCGAAAAGAGCTCGACAAAATTGGCATCAATGACCTCAAACTGAAGCGTATTGAAAAAAGACTCCAGAACGATGCTTTTTGAGCTACGTGTCGTCTCCATCGAAGGGAGTTTCAGTGTCTTGCCCTTGTATTTCCCGGCAACGATCTTTTTGGTAAAGTGTTTTGACATAGATTATAATCCTAAATAGTGTTGTATGCTGTACTGCAGGTCCTCATCGACATCCTGATCCAGGAGCCAGCGAAGATAGCCGGCATCGTTCATCGCGACCTCTTCGAGGTAGTGTCCCTTGTACTTTCCGAAATTGAAACGCCTGATCAAGACCGGCACGATGCTCAGCTCCTGCAGCTTTGCATCATCCGCCATATCATTGAGATAGCGGTGAAGCAGCATCACATGGAAGGCATCGCTAAGAGCACTGTGGGCATCGATGGCAACACCAAGGCTCTGCGCTTCTCTGGCTTCAAAGCGATACAGCCCCAATTCGTACCGCAGATACTGCAGCGAAAAGTTGTCGATCTCATCGATCAGATGTCTGGAACACTTCAGCGTATCGATGATGCCGCCCTGCCACAGAAGCCCCTCTTTGGCCAGCATGGCAAGCTCAAAACCGATATTGTGGGCAACAAGCGTCGTCCCGGCACTGTTATGTGCCTGCAAAAAAGCAGCGGCCCCGGAGCGGCTGAAAGCGGGCGCCTCTTTCACCATCTCGTTGGTGATGTGGTGAACGGCCATCGCTTCAGGTCTGATCTTGCGCAAAGGATTGATCAGCTCCTCTTTTGTCTGCCAATGCCCGCTATTGTCGGCCAGAATGCCAAGCGAGCAGATACGGTCGGACTCTTCCAGACCTGTTGTCTCAACGTCAAGATAGATCAGCATCACTCTATTTCTCGGCCTTTGGAAGTCTTTCCAGCATACCGTAATAGTGTTCCAGCGTACGGAAACTCTTCTCAAAACGCCATGCAATAATAAAATGGATAATCGTCTCGCGCAGTTTTTCATCCACTTTTTCGACACGTCCGTAATAGCCGAGCGAGATATTCCTGTTTTTAACCTTGGCCTCTTTGTCGTATTTGATACCAATGATCTGAAGGTATTTTCCCTCTTTAATGGTGCCGATATCCTCCTGGCTAAGCGAAATTCCGGAGAGGTTGATCGCTTTAAACTCAAAAATCTCGTTAAACTCACCGACCTTTTCGGCAAGCTCCAAGGTCTCAAAAAGGAGTGCAAGCGTGCGCAGGTTCTCTTTCCGTGCCAATTCGTAACTGGATATCTTGGACGTCAACTCTTTTAACCGGTCTAATGCTGAGCTCACGTCTCTCCTTTAGAATACCTGGCGATACCCTCGAATATTTGTCTCTATATTATACCAATTGAAGCTTCTGAATATCTATGGCACCGCTGTAAATCCTGCATAAGTTACACGGCACGAAGTGTTTTCAATCAAGAAAGTCGCTAAGGCCCGAGAGTGTTCTCTTTGTGCCGTCGCAAATTTCCAATCGTCCCTACTTTTACCTCCGATAAACCAACTCTGCCTTATACTTACGCAATCAAAACAAGAGAATGCAATGGACTATTTAGAAATCACCGGCCCTGCAAAGCTACAAGGCTCTGTAAAGATCTCAGGCGCAAAGAATGCTGCTTTGCCGCTCATTGCAATGGCACTGCTGGCAAACAACACCGTAAAGATCGGCAACATGCCTTCCGTCGTCGATATCAAGACACTTTTAAAACTGGTCGAGAACCTGGGCGGTACCTTCTCCTTCAGCGATGCCAATACGGTGGAGATAAACACCTGCTGTCTCACCAATACCAAAGCGACCTACGACATCGTCAAAACGATGCGCGCCTCTATCCTGGTGCTCGGTCCGCTGCTTTCGCGCTTCGGCCACTGTGAGGTCTCGCTGCCGGGCGGCTGTGCCATCGGCCAGCGTCCGATCGATCTCCATCTTAAAGCATTGGAGCAGATGGGCGCAAAGATCACGATACATGCCGGTTATGTACAAGCAGAAGCGCCGGAGGGTCTTAAAGGCGCGCACATCATCTTTGACAAGATCACGGTAACAGGAACGGCCAATGTGGTTATGGCTGCCGCACTGGCCAAAGGGAAGACCTCCATCACCAACGCGGCCCGCGAACCCGAGGTGGTACAGCTTTGTGAGGTACTTAAGAACAGCGGGATCGCCATCGAAGGCATCGGCACATCGGAACTTATCATTTACGGGACCAGTGGGCGGCTTGTTGACATCAGCCCCTTTGATGTCATTCCCGACCGCATCGAAGCCGGAACATACCTCTGTGCTGCTGCTATCAGCAACTCAACCATCACCCTCGACAATGTCCGTCCGGACCATCTTGAAGCTGTTACCGGAAAATTGGAAGAGATGGGTTTTAGACTTGATATCAGCAGGAACAGCATGACCATTCATCCGACTGATCAGATCAAACCGGTAACTGTCATCACCCAGGAGTATCCCGCTTTTCCGACCGACATGCAGGCACAGTTCATGGCATTGGCGACACAGGCGAATGGGACTTCAACGATCGAAGAGCGGCTCTTTGAAAACCGTTTCATGCACGTGAGCGAGCTTCAGCGTCTTGGCGCAGAGATCAAACTCAATGGCCATGTCGCCACGGTCTTCGGCCCATCAAAGCTCTCAGGAACCGACGTTATGGCAACTGACCTGCGTGCGTCAAGCGCGATGGTGATCGCGGCCAATATCGCTGAGGGCATAACGCAGGTACACCGCATCTACCATCTTGACCGCGGATATGAGAACCTTGAAAAGAAGCTGGGTGTTCTGGGCGCGAATATCACCCGGAAAAAAGAGTAGACATATCAGATTATAAAAGACGGCGATACCCGCCAGAGTAGAGACCCGGCTGAAGCTTCAATTGTCGGTGAAGATTACCATCTCATAATGGCTGCGTTTCGTGACCAGCGATTTTTCCGGCGGAACAGATCCGGTATTGCGTGCTACCGCAAGGGCATGGCGAAGTTCGGCGATCTCTTTTTCCATCTCTTCCATCTGTATTTTCAGGCGCAGCGCCACGTCGACACCGGCCAAATTAACACCCAGTTCACGGGTCAGACGCAAGATCATCTTGATACGGTCAATATCACGCTGCGAATAGAGGCGGATACGGCCGTCCGAACGCGAAGGCGTAATAAGGTTTTCACGCTCATACTGGCGCAGTGTCTGGGGATGGATCTCCAAGATCTTCGCCACAATACTGATCAGGTAAACAGGCTCATCGTAATGGTGCATAATCTTTTCCTTCTTTCTTTTACTGTTTAGGCAATTTTTCTTTCATCATCTCAACCAGCGCTTTATCCAACTCGTCCACATTAGGCAAGACGATGTTCGCTATGAGGTAGAGATCACCTTTCTGATGGGTTTTGCGATTGACAACACCCATCTCTTTGACACGAAAACGCTGGCCATTCCTGGTACCCTGCGGCACTTTAAGCGTAATCTCTTTCTCCAGGGTCCCGATAACGATCTTATCACCGAAAAGTGCCGCTGAAAGCGGTACATCAAAGGTTTTGCTGAGATTATCGCCTTCACGAACATACTGGGGGTTCTGCGCCACATTGATCTTAAGATAAAGATCGCCGCTCTGTCCGCCCTGTTTATGCCCTTTCCCGCGTACTCGAAGCTTCTCGCCGTCTTTGATGCCGGCCGGGATCTTGATGTCAAAACTCTCACCCTGCAGATTGACGCCATGTTTACCGCCGAGGACCGCTACGGTAAAAGGCACGGTGATCGCACTTTCGATATCGAGGTTGACGCTCTGGCGATGGCCGCCGCCAAACCCGCCGAAACCGCCTGCCCCGCCAGAAAAACCACCGAAGCCTCCGGCGTTTCCGCCAAAGCCGCCGCCACCGCCGAACATCTGGCGCAGGATCTCATCGAGATCGACATTGGAACCCTGTCCGCGTGCGAAATCATGAAAATTCTGGCCGCCGAACATCTGGTCGCCGTAAGCGTCGTACTGCGCTTTTTTCTCTTTGTCGCTCAAGACCTCATAGGCAGCATTGATCTCTTTGAATTTCTCTTCGGCACCCGGATCTTTGTTTACATCCGGATGGAATTGACGCGCCAGTTTTCGGTACGCTTTCTTGATCTCTGCTTCGGTCGCATTGTCACTTACGCCTAATGTTTCATATAAACTTTTGCTCACAGAATATTCCTTGTTCAAATAAACGATAACTTATGGTATATTATAGCAGATAAGTTGAGTGTAAGTCAATCAAGTTTAACGTCAAATTCTTGGAGAATTTGACCTTTTTTGTACCAATTTCAACAGATCTTTATATTTTTATTTGTATAATGCGGGCCGTTGTCGGGGTGTAGCTCAGTATGGTTAGAGTACCTGGTTTGGGACCAGGGGGCCGAAGGTTCGAGTCCTTTCACCCCGACCACTTTTTTCTTCTACTTTGAATCGTTAGATTCCTTAACTTTTATCTTCTTACTGCTATTAACTTCATTGATTTTCACAACTTTTTTTGTCAGGTTTACATCTAACAATTTAATTTTAGAACTGTTTATATCAGATAGACCCGTTGTTGCACTACTGCTGTTCGATTCGGATAGACTCTGATTGCAATCACTGAGACCTGCTTTTAACGACGCCATCTGTTCTTCATAGCCGTTTTTCAAGGTATCGATCGTATCGTTAAGCTCTTCGACCCTCTCTTCCAGAACCTGCTGTGAACTTACATTGGCACCGTAGCTGTAAACGAGTTCGCCGCCTTTTTTTGCCTGAAAAAAGGTCAAAGCGATCACAATGACCAGCGCCGATGAGTAGAGAGCCCGGCTCCACCCTTTTTTTACTAAGAGACTAAGAACCTTCAAGAGCAGCGGAAGGAGTGTCAAGTAGACAAGATAAGTGCCCAATAGTTTGTGCGATTTCAAAGCCGTCAGCCCCTCCTCGCTCAGGAATGGCCCCGCCTCTTTCCCGTCCGTCAATCCCGTTGCATATGCAGCTAAAAATACAACGACAAGCAGCAGAAACAGAATATAGACCGTAATGCTCAACGCCTTGCGTTTTGTGATAAGATTGATCAACTCCAGTATCAGGATGATCAGCGGCAAGACAACGGCGAAGTGGACCGCAACAGGGTGCAGCAGCAGAGGTATGACATCGGGGATCTGAACAGGGATCGTAATCGCAGGTAAATTCATGGTTTGCCTTTATAAGAGCATGTTGTTTTGATTATATTGGATAAGTGGTTAAAAAACGGTGAGAGCAGCGCGAATGAATTTTGAATTTTGAATTTTGAATTTTGAATTTTGAATTTTGAATTTTGAAAGGTGGCGAAGCTCACCTTAAAGTGTACAGGTAAAAGTTTCAGATTGGGTGCAGATTGTGCCGGACTAAGGCCGAAGGCGCACTGCTGTGCGTCGAGCGTGCCGCAGTCCGGTGCAAGGTGCGCCGAAGCTGGAACTTTAGTGTAGGAAGTGGCGGACTTCGGAGAAGTACAGGGACATGCCGAACTCGTTCGCCGCCTCGATGACCTCGTCATCACGGATCGAACCGCCCGGCTCGATCACGGTCTTGACACCCGCCGTCTGCGCCGCATCGATCGAGTCGCGGAACGGGAAGAACGCTTCGGAAGCAAGCGCCGCACCGGTTACGTCAAGACCCATCTCTTTGGCTTTTTTAAGCGCACATTGCGAAGCGTCGACACGGGAAGTCATCCCCATACCGACAGCGACCATCGCCGCGTCTTTGACGTAGACGACACAGTTTGACTTGGTCAGAGAAGCGATCTTGTACGCGATCTCGGCATCTTTCAGCTCGGCTTCCGTCGCCGCGCGTTTTGAGACCAGTTTGGCATTTCTGACTTCATCGGCTCCGACTTTGTCTGCATCCTGGAAGACAAAGCCGCCGTCGATGTGTTTGAAGTCTTTCTTGTCGTTGGCAAGTACAATCTTGTCCGCGCCGTATTCGAACAGCTTGATACGCTTTTTCTTCTCGAACACCGCCTGCGCCTCTTCGGTAATTCGACCGGCGATTACGACCTCAAGGAAGATCTCGTTCATCTTCTCGGCAAGCTCCGCATCGACTACACCGTTTACGGCAACAACACCGCCGAATGCCGAGACCGGATCGCATTTCAGTGCCTCCGTGTAAGCCTCGGTCAGGTTGTCGCGGATGGCGAAGCCACACGGGTTGCCGTGCTTGCAGATGACGACGGCATTCTCGTCACCGAACGCCGCGGCGATCTTTACGGCGCCGTTAAGGTCGTTCAGGTTGTTGAAGCTCGCCTCACCCTTGAGGGTCTTGAAGTTTTTGCTGAAGTAGTTGTCAAACTCGTAGAGCGCACCGTTCTGATGCGGGTTCTCGCCGTAACGCGTGTCCATCACTTTGTTGCCCACGATGAACTGCTTTGCACCGAAGCCATTGTTGAAACGGCTGTTCATGTAGTTGGCGATCATGCTGTCATAGGCAGCCGTATGCTCATAAGCCTTGATCATCAGGTCACGGCGGAACTCGACCGTGTTGGTGTTGTTGTCAAGGGCGTTCAGAACAAGAGAGTAGTCCGAAGGGTCTGTCACGATCATCACACTGTCGAAGTTCTTGGCAGCCGAACGCACCATCGCCGGTCCGCCGATGTCGATGTTCTCGATGATCTCTTCAAAATCATCCGTACGTTCGATCGTCGCTTTGAACGGGTAGAGGTTGACACAGACAAGATCGATCGCTTCAACGCCGAGCTCTTTGGCCTGGTCAAGGTGCGACTGCTTGTCGCGGCGGTGAAGGATCCCGCCGTGAATGAACGGATTCAATGTCTTGACACGTCCTTCAAAACATTCCGGGAACTTGGTGATCTCGTCAATCTCGATCGCCGGTACATCTGCTTCTTTAAGCATCTTGAAGGTACCACCTGTCGAAATAATCTCAAAATCATGGGCTACAAGAGACTTGGCGAACTCTACGATATTACTTTTGTCACTGACACTTAACAGGGCGCGTTTCATACTCTACCTTGGAAAAAATATTTGTGGAATTCTAACGCAGTAGATATTAGGATCGGGTAAAACCGTAACCTTTCTGTTTGATTGATAAAAGAAAAAAGATTCCAGGCCCTAAAGCCTGATGAAGTGTGTTATTGACAAGATGAAGCATCCCGGATCGCTCCGGTTACTCTCTTATCCTCTTTTACTGTCTTACTCCACGATTTTCAGATCAAGGTTGTGCGTCACATTAGGCGCCTTGTCCTGAACAGCATGATCGACGATCATACGCAGGTCACCGAAAACCACATCCGCCAATGTGCTGTACTCAACGACCTGTGTTTTATTCAGATCGCCGTTCATATAGGCATTTTCGACCGCACCTTCGAACATCGTGCCGAACATGAAGCTCGGGTTTAGGAAACTGACCGCGATCGTACTGTTGGTTTCGTCCGTCTCGTCAACATAGACAGTAAACTCGCATGGCAGTGCCGTAATGTACTCGTTTCCGAGTGCCGTCGCTTTTTTTGCATACTTTGGCGAACAGGCCTCAACAACCTGCACGTTCGGGATCGCAATCGGGTCAGGTCGTCCCGAACGCCAGAGAGAGAGGGCAGAAAGTCCCGGAACATTTTGATCCGCAGTGGCTGCCGTTCCGTCTCCCAGAACATCGATGATCGCCTGTGCAAGCAGTTTGTCATCGGTTCCTTTGGCAAACGTACCGCCGCCGCTGCGCTGATATTTGTACACGATATACGGGCTGCGGAATGCGACATCGTTTTCGATCTGGCTCTGCGTAAACTGCGGCCCCATAGCCAACGTCGACTCGGTATACGTCACAGCGGCAGAACCGCTGAGACCGCCGTCATCCTCAAGACCGGCTTTGATCATTTGTCGCAGTTCGCTCTTCACGGCTGCCGCCATGGCTGCAAATGCCGTATTCTGTTCCGGTGTGAAGTGATCTGCCGCATCTGTAAAGAAGATGTTGAAGATCGCTTCGGCATCCAGCATATCGATATACACATTGGTGCCGTCACTATGGACTGAGACCTCACAAGGAAGCGCTGAACCGTGGAAGCGTCCTGTCCCGATCGCCTGCATCGCATACGCTCTGTTACAAAACTCGATCACCCGGCTTGTTCCCGTATTTCCTGCAACACCCATGCCCGGAATCGGCAACAGGTCTGTTGCTTCGTACGTCTCAGGACCGCTCAGGCCGTCAAGACCGCCGTTTGCCCCTGCGATCACCCAGTTACTAGGCAGACCCAACGCGGCAGTTTCATCCGTATAGACCGTATATTTTGCGATTTTTTCCGCAATGGTCGGCACATCCGCCCATGTTCCCGAAATAACGGCAACACGCTGATAAGGCGAAACCGTTGTCTCTGTCGCCGCCGGTGTCGCTGCAGACGTGCTATCCTCGCTGCTGCCGCATCCGCTGAAACCTGCCGCCAATAACATACTGAGAACCGCTGATCCTATAAGTTTTGTACGTTTTTTCATTAAATACCTCCTGTATATAGAAAATCTGGGTGGAGTGTAATGGCTTCAGCGTGAAAAAATCATGAAAAAGAAGTATTTGAATTTTTAATACTGCTTTAATGATTTTTTCATTTTAAATAGTAGATAATGATGCATCTTCACATTTAAGGAATACGATGAAAAACGTTCTTTTTGCAATTATGACAGCAGCTGTCATGATGTTCAGCGGCTGTAGTTCGAAAGAAGCAACACCGGGATATACAGGCCCGGCTGAAGTCAGCACCTATTTTATAGCGCCGTTGATGAGTACGGACGACGTCAAATCAAAACTTGAAAGCGCCGGTTTTGAGATCGTTGCAGTTGATAAAGTCGGTAAAGCAAAGCTTGACAGCATTGTCTTCACCAACGACTACCTCAAAGCTCTGGCTAACAAACCGGGACGCGGCTTTTTGGCAGGCGCACTGCGTGTCTTGGTCGACACCGAAAACAATGAGACCCGTATCTCCAATCCGCGCTACTTCGTCAAAGCGTTTTTACAAAGTGACTACAAACTCGGTGACGAGCAGCCGCTTCTTGATGCGTTGAACAAAGCCTTCGGCGAGATGAAAATGTCAGAAGACAAATGGGAATTTTCAGGTCTGGCCGATTACCAGTTCATGATGGGCCGCCCTTACTACCAGGACGTGATCATTGCCGGTCAAGGTGACACCGCAGAGCTCAATGCCAAGCTCCAAAGTACCAAAAAGAAAAATCTGATCTTTACGCTTGACGTTGGTGAAGGCCGAACACTTTACGGTGTGAACCTCAACAGCCGTACCATGAAATTCGTCGACAAGATCGGCGTGCAGAATGCAGGTATCCTACCGTGGATGATCCTGATAGAAGACAACAAAGCGACCGCTTTGCGTGCCGACTACCTGATCGCCATCAGCTACCCGCTGCTCACTATGACTGAATTCATGGGCATCATGACGGTACCCGGTGCGGTCGAAAAAGACGTCAGCAAATATTTCAAATAGTCCCTGCTCCGCCAAAGTATGCCAAAGATATTTTGGCATGCTTCTTCTGCTTTTAATTTCCAGACCCTATATTTAACACTTCTCTTCAGAAGCATTAAATGCGATTGTTGTGTAGAACAGCCCTTCCTGCTCTTTCACAGTATAGGTATAGTCAAGTTTGTCAGCAAGCCGCTCGATCATTTTCGAACCGATATAGGAGCTGAAAAGAGTTTCATCGCTCTTGCTTCCCATCTCGTTGACAATGTGCAGACGGCGGTTTTTGGAATCGACGTGATTGGTAATAGTTGTGTTGTTTTTAGTATGCATGAAGATATTCTCAAAGAGTGCCTGCATCACCTTCTGCATCGCCTCTTTATGAACGGAGAGCGTAAAATCCTCCTCCCAGTTCGATAGCATCTTAAGCCCTTTTTTCTCCAGAATGGGTTTGAAGGCCTCCTGCATCATGGCGCACTGCGCCTGCATCGGGACCGACTCTTTTCTCTTCTGCATATCCCACTCAATCTCTTTTAGAAATAGCAGCTCACGCAGTTTGTTGCTGATGGTCCTGATATCATCCTCACTCTCCTGGATGAATGCCGCTTTATCGAAATTTTCATTTTGCTTAAACAGCGAGAGTCGTGCTTTCAGGATCGCAAGCGGCGATTTGATCTCATGCGCCGCCTCTTTGAAGATATCCTGCTTCTGTTTGCAAAGCGTCTGGTTTGATTCCATCAGTCCGACAATGGCTTTTTTCAGGTTTGTCACCTCGGCGCTACCGGTGCAAAGGGGCATACTCTCTTTTTCGGTTGAAGAATCCTTGCAGAAACGCACCAGACAGCGCAGCGGCAGAAACAGGCGGTTGAGAAAATAGGTAAATATCAGAATAAAAAGCAGCAGTACACTGCCGAATACCGACAGCAGTTTATAGACAAAGTCGAATGTTTTGTCATCTACGGCATCAAGACCGGAACGTACGACCAGATAACGGTCGTCAGGCAGTTTCCGTATGACGCGGCAGCCTTTCTGCCCTGTCGGAGCCGCGTCTGCTATGGAAAAGGTCAGATGATCAAACAGGGCAATAAAGGGTGCCTCATGATACCCTTCCAAAAGATGAAAACTCGCTTTGATCGTGTCAGGATCGTTCTTGTACAGCTCATGCCGCACTACGTCATCAGCCAAAACACCCATCGAGTTCTGCAGATTTAGACTCAGCTCTTTATGATAATCATAGGCGACATAGGCACCTAAGAGCAAAAAAGTCACAATTGAGCTGACGGCAAAAAAGAAGATGATCGAGAACTGAAGGCTTTTAGGCTTTTTCAATCATATACCCCCTGGTCTTAACAGTCTTTATGACCTCGACAGGCAGCTTCTTACGGATATGGCCTACGGTCACATCAAGCGTATTTGAAGAGATGTTCTGCGGGTTGAGATAGAGGGCGTCAAGCAGCTCCTCTTTTGAGACGATCGACCCCTGCTTCTGCAACAGATAGAAAAAAAGCGCACTCTCTTTGCGTGTCAGGTTGACAGCCTCTCCCTGATATTCGAGATGTTTAAGTGCAGCATCGCACTTCATTCCGTTCAGATCGATCAAAGCGACATTCTGATGACGCCGCGCAAGGGCATTGATCCGTGCCAGGAGTTCATCATTGTCAAAAGGCTTGTCAAGGTAGTCATCCGCCCCGAGATTAAGGCCGCTGATCTTGTCGGCGATGGTATCATACGCACTGATGACGATCACTCCTGTCTGTATATTTTTCGCTTTGACCTTTTGAATCAGGGACATTCCGATATCAATGCCGTTGATATTCCGGTCCAACAGGACAACATCATAATTGAACTGATCCAGATAGTCGCCAGCCTCATCGACACCGGCCAGCGTATCGACCACAAAGTGCTGCTGCAGATAGGCCGTGACCAGTCCTGCAAGCTTCGGGTCGTCCTCAAGCATCAAAATTCGCATTAACACCCCTTTTCATCTTCGCATAATGTAGCAAAAGAGTGTTAGTTTATTGTTAATCCCTTTTCTACCTATAGCCGATATGCTATCTGTATCCGATCAACGTCATGCATAATAAGATTGTGCTAAAATGTCAGCGATGAAACGACGAATTAACGCTTTACTGGCACTCTTTTTTATCATCACAACACTGACGACCAGCCTGCACGAACTGCTTCCGCACCACAACAGCAGCGACTGCCAGATCTGTACCTTGGTGCAGCACGACAATGCGTTGGTACCAGAAGCACCGTGCAAGCTGACCAGACTGACAACCCTCTTTGAGGCGATCCTCCTGCCCGAACGCGATATCAGCTGTTCGCCTATCTCCACGCTCAACGCGCGTGCTCCGCCGCTTTTTTCATAAGTATCAATTAAAAAACCAAACCTATTTTACGACCAGGCTCTACGCAGACCGAAAATACATGCGTGGATGCTTTATAATGGAGAATCTATGAAAAAAATTGTTTTGACTGCGGCCCTGCTGCCGCTGTTTGTGTGGGCGCAAGAGTCCCCCTATACTGCTTACAGTTCCAGTTTCAACCAGAGTGCTTTTATCCCCGATATCGCCCTCATTGTCGATACGACCTATACCCATCGCAATGTCAAAGACAGTGCACAGGAAAACCTCTCCCTGCTGGGCGAGCCTTATCCGAATTTTGTTGAGTTCAACACCGTAAACGGCTTCAACCTGAACTACGCGGAACTCACCCTCCACTCCGATGTCGATCAGCTCTTTGAACTTGACGGCGTCTTTCACTTTACGACCGAAGGTGTCGGGATCGAAGAGGTCTATTTTACGACCCGCGCTCTGCCGTGGAGCCTCAAAATCAAAGGCGGTAAGTTCAAATCGGATTTCGGACGCCATAATCATCAGCACCAGCATATGTGGGATTTTGCCGACGCCCCTCTTGTCTACACGACCTTTCTCTCTCCCGAGGGGCTCAACAATACCGGGCTGCAGCTGCAGTGGCTTGCACCGACGCCATGGTATGTGATGGCGGGCATCGAACTGTTGCAGAGCGGCAACGGTGCCAGCTTCAGCAATGAGACCTTTGGCGATGTCGAGGCAGCACCTGCCCCGGCACTGGCAGTCGGCTACTTAAAGAGCTCGTTCGACATTGACGACACCACCCTTCTCTTCGGTATAAGCGCGGCTTCAGGCGACACGAAAAGCGAGGAGAAAGCCTTTGACGGAAAGACAAAGATTTACGGCGCCGATCTGCTTGTGAAGTCTTATTTTGACAGTTACAGCTATCTCAGCTGGCAGAGCGAGCTGCTCTACCGTGACATGTCGGGCAGAGATGTGGCTGCAGGCAGTGACTTCGCCATCAAACAGGCCGGCGCCTACAGTCAGCTTGTCTATGCCTACAACCGCAACTGGCGCAGCGGTCTGCGCTATGACACGATCTTCAAAAATGATGCCAACGGCATTAATCAATCTGACAATCTCAACAAATACACTGTGATGGCCGAATACAACCCGAGTGAATTTTCGCGTCTCCGCGCCCAGTACAGCCACAGCAGTGCCTTCGAAAACATCACGACAGGCACCATACAGAACATTGACGAGTTCATTCTTGAGCTCAATATCGCCATCGGTTCGCATGGCGCACACGCATTCTAAGGAGTCATGATGCAAAAATATCTATTTCTTTTACTCTTGATCGTCCCGGCGCTTTTTGCCAAGGTACAGGTGGCCGTCAGCTATCCCTATATCGCCGAGTTGACGAAAGCGGTCGGCGGCGATAACGTCGACGTGACGACCCTGGCGAAAGGGAACTGGGACCCCCATTTCGTCGTTCCCCGTCCTTCGCTTATTCGTACGGTAGCGGCTGCTGACCTGCTGATCATCAACGGCGCGCAGCTGGAGATCGGCTGGATGCCGCCGCTGATCGACAAGTCGAACAACGCGCGTATCCAGCCCGGTACAAAGGGCTTTCTGGACCTCAGCCAGTATGTAACCCTTATCAACAAACCTGCCTCCGTCAGCCGTTCAGGCGGCGACATCCACCCCGACGGCAACCCGCACTTCAGTACGGACCCTTTTGTGATGCCGCAGCTTGCCGATGCCATTGCAGCCCGGCTGGCACGTATCGATCCGGACCACGCGACAGCATATCAGAACAACGTCGAAGCCTTTACGCGGAACTGGAAGCTGAAACTTGCGGTCTGGGAAAAAGAGATGGCACCGCTGAAGGCTAAAAAAGTACTTCAGTACCATGAGCTATACAACTACTTTCTGAAGAGGTTCGGCCTTGTCAGCATCGGCAATATCGAACCATTACCGGGCATCAACCCCTCTTCTCGCCACACCATGGAGCTGATCGATCAGATGAAAGCCCAGGATGTGACGCTGATCCTGCAGGATGTCTACCACAATCCCAAGACCGCGGAGTACATCGCCGAAAAGAGCGGGGCCACAATGGCGACAATCCCGCATGACGTCGATGCGGTGCATGAGGCTGACACGCTTGAAAACCTTTACAACACCATGATCCTGCGGGTGACGCAGCCATGATGTCGCTCCTGCTGCCGCTGTTGTTTCTCATCTTCATTCTCATCGCTATTCACAGCTGGTTCGGACTGAGGATCATCCGCCGAGGCATTATCTTTACCGATCTGGCCATCGGACAGACTGCCGCCGTCGGTGCGGCGATCAGCGTAAGCTTTTTTCACAGCAACTATATCTACCTCTTCACCCTGCTCTTTGCGCTGATGGGAGCACTGCTTATCACCTTCGCGGTCAGCCGTCTTCGGTACATCGAAGCTTTTATCGGACTGCTTTATGTGCTCGGCGCAAGCGGGGTGATGCTGATCCTTGCCCAGAACCCGGAGGGAAGCGAGCACTTCAGCGCCTTGCTCGCGGCGGATATCCTGTTCACCTCAACCGACACCATCATCAAAAGTGCGCTTATCTATGCGGGTATCGGTCTGCTGTTGGTCTGGGTATTGCCTAGAATGAAGGGGGTGTCTCATGAGCTGCTCTTCTTCGGCCTGCTTGCCGTCACCGTCACCTCGTCGGTGCAGCTTGCCGGCGTTCTGGTCGTCTTCGTCCTGCTGATCGCGCCGGCTTTGATCGGGCTCATGCAGGAGCGTTTTTCCCCCTACAGCGTCGCCCTGCTCGCAGGAACACTTTTCGGGACAGCGGCGGTCATCGTTTCCTATTATCTCGACCTTCCTACCGGCTATGCCATTGTCTTCTTCGGTGCCTTAAGCGCTATCATCTCGGTATTGCTCTTTGACAGAAAAGTGCCGGAAGCCTAGAGCGGCAGGCATTATTTTAGCAGTTCGACCATCTTCAACTCTTCTTCTTCGCTCTCAGGGTATAAGACCCCTTTCAGCGCAGCGCCTTCTTCATCTATTTCAAACATCGCATCGTCAAGATCATCCAGAAGAAGAGACTCTCCCAGTGCGCTCAACTTGGATTTTACCTTCATGCCATCGCTTGAGAGCATCGCGATCACATCGTTTTTCCTAAACCCTTTCATCACGGCATCATCTTCAATGACCTGACAGAGAAAGATCTCTTCGAGCTCATGTTTCTGCACCATATCGATCAGTCTGTTCAGGACATTCCGACTCCCGACCTTTATCACCCATGAACGAAGTTCCATACCATTCTCCCAAAATTAATTTTCATCTCTGTATACTACCCCATAATCATACAAAGAAGACCCATGAAAGCACTTCTGTTAACCCTTCTGACGCTGACACTTTTTGCCGATGATCTTAAAGAAGAAGCATTTGTAAACGTCAACGCCCAGACCCCCTCCATCCGCTTCGAGATACGCTATGCCACCGGTAACAACTTTATCGGCAGCCCGATCGACGGCTATGAAGAGCCTCTCTGCTACCTGACAAAGGAGGCCGCCCTGGCACTTCAACGGGTGCAGGCCTCGCTTCAGAAAGAGGGGCAGACCCTCCGTGTCTACGACTGCTTCCGCCCGCAGCGCGCAGTCGACCACTTTGTCCGCTGGGCAAAAGAGCTTAACGACACCAAAATGAAAAATATCTACTATCCTGGCGTCGATAAAAAAGATCTTTTTGACCAGGGCTACATCGCCGCCAGATCGGGCCACAGCCGCGGCAGCACACTTGACCTGACCATCGACGGTCTCGACATGGGCACCCCCTTTGACTTTTTCGATCCGTGGTCGCACACGGAAAGTGACGCGGTGACAAAACAGCAGCATGAAAACAGGATGCGGCTGAAAAAAGTGATGGAGGAAAACGGCTTTCAGAACTACGCCGAGGAGTGGTGGCACTTCACCCTGAAAGATGAACCGTTTAAAGAGCGGTATTTTGACTTTGCGATCAAGCAGTGATGTCGATGGCCGCCTGCTCTTGTAAGAAAAACCGGGCTTGCCCGTAACACCGTTTTAATGCCAGGTCTTGCAGCATAATGAGACCTTGCACCTGTAAATTGAATGCCGGTGTCAACAGGCATTATATTTTCTATATTTAAATCAGAAACTGTATTTTACAGTAGCGCCGTAAGTACCGTTATAAACAATAGGGGAGATAGCAATATTTTTATATTTATCGGTGAATATAACAGCACTGGCACTGCCTATAACAGCTCCGGCAATAACATCGTGGGTGTAATGTTTATTGGCATAGACCCTACTGAACCCGACATAAGTTGCTGCGATATATGCCGGAATCGCATATTTCAGTCCATACCTTAAATGAATGAATGCAGCTCCCTGAAAAGATGCCGAAGTATGTCCGGAAGGAAACGAATCCAGATTACTGCTGTCAGGTCTTTTTTCTTTTACAAGATATTTTAGACCATGTGTCACAGCAATATTGGTTGCAAAAGATTCATAAAATTGAATTTGACCTTCGGTATCTCCCAGGTAAAGCGTTGTTCCCCATGCAGTTAACGGAATTGCAATTTGAATATAATCACCGATTTTTGCAACTGCTTCTGTTCTATCAGCATAAAGATTGCTGAAAGAGAGTGCCAGGAATAAGATTGTGAATAATTTTTTTATTGTGTTTCCTTGTGGTTGTAATTATAGATAAATCATCTTAACCGGATGACCCGCTTCACCCTGTTCTTAATGAATAGTGCCGAAAAAGGCGACCAATATTCATACCATTCGCGCAATGCATTGACCATAGCGCCTCTTCTTCGCCCTTTGCTTTTTTCCCGGAACGCTGTTTTTCTTAAGCGTATATTTCAAGGTCGAGTGCCATAAAGCTGCTATAATTTAGAATAGTTGGATATAAAACATTTACAAACTGAGTTCGTGTTTTGTTTAAAGATCTTGGAAGCAATCGGAGAAAAGTGGAAACGCAAATCAGAGAAAATATTGAACTAAACTTTCTTAGCATGGATGACTATCAGGAGTTAAAAGAGATCATGCTCATGGTGTATGAGCCGATTCCTGACGCCTATTGGAAAGAAGAGCAGCTCAGATCATTGATCGAAAAATTCCCCGAAGGCCAGGTTGTTATAAAAGTCGATGGCGAGATAGCCGGATGTGCCCTCTCTATCATTGTCAATTATGATGAATTTGAAAATCATCACACCTATAGCGAGATAACCGGAGACTATACCTTTGACACGCATACCGACAAGGGCGACATACTTTATGGGATCGATGTCTTCATAGAGCCGAAATACCGAGGTATTCGCCTGGGAAGGCGTCTGTATGACTACAGAAAGGAGCTGTGTGAAAAACTCAACCTCAAAGGCATTGCCTTCGGAGGAAGGATCCCGAATTACCACAAATACGCGAATGAATTTTCACCAAAAGAGTACATCGAAAAGGTCAAAAGAAAGGAGATCAATGATCCTGTACTGAATTTTCAGATATCCAACGACTTTCACCCGGCAAAAGTGTTAAAGGGATATCTCGAAGGAGACAAAGAATCCGGAGAGTATGCGGTTCTGCTCGAATGGGACAATATCTATTATGAGAAGCCCAATAAAAAAGCGACGACCAAGAAGACCGTCGTCCGACTGGGCCTGATCCAGTGGCAGATGCGCCCTTATAAAAACCTCGAAGAGCTGCTGCAGCAGGCTGAATATTTCGTCGATGCAGTTTCGGGGTACCGCTCGGATTTTGCGCTGTTTCCGGAGTTTTTCAATGCACCTTTGATGGCTGAAAACAATCACCTTTCCGAACCTGCCGCGATCAGGGAATTGGCGAAACATACGCATGATATCATTCAAAAATTCTCAGAGTTGTCGATCTCTTATAATATCAATATCATCTCGGGGAGCATGCCTGAAATGAAAGACGGCAACTTATACAATGTCGGATACCTCTGCAGACGAGACGGCACGATCGACCGCTTTGAAAAAATTCACGTCACGCCCGATGAAGCCAGAATATGGGGGATGCAAGGGGGAACAGAGCTGAAAACCTTTGACACGGACTGCGGAAAAATCGGGATACTCATCTGTTATGACGCCGAATTTCCCGAGTTGAGCCGACTGCTTGCCGATGAAGGTATGGATATTCTGTTTGTCCCTTTTTTAACAGACACCCAAAACGGCTATTCAAGAGTAAGGCACTGTTCGCAGGCAAGAGCGATCGAGAACGAATGCTATGTCGCTATCGCAGGGAGCGTAGGGAACCTGCCCAATGTGCACAATATGGATATTCAGTTTGCCCAATCCGTGGTTTTCACCCCTTGTGATTTTGCATTTCCGACCAACGGAATAAAAGCCGAAGCCATACCCAACAGTGAGATGATTCTGATAGCGGATGTTGACATCGGTCTGCTGACAGAACTGCATGAGTTCGGCAGTGTTAAAAATCTGAAAGATAGAAGAAAAGATCTGTTTGAACTGAAAAAGAGAGGCTAGACACCTCTGAGGTCTCTTATCGGCCTTAACCTACCAGCGTGATATCAAGGCTCTCAAGCAGGCTGAGTGCCTCGTAGCGGCTGAACTTTGCCCCTTTGATCGTATTCATATAGATATCGATACTGTAGTTCTCCGCCAGGGTAAGATCGGCGCCGCTCAGGTTGGTGTTGCGAAAGAGGCTGTCGGTAAAATCCGTCTCTCTGAGATCGGAGAGCGTGAGATCGCTCTCTCTGAAGTCCGCATCGCGAACCCTGCACTCTTTCATAACCAGCTCCTGCAGTTTAAGGCCGTAAAAAGAGGAGTAGTCCAGGACAGAGTTGAGAAAGGTAAACGGCGAGTCCAGCATGATATCCGAGTACACGGCCTTTGTCCAATCGATACCGGTCATTTTGCACTCTTCAAAAACAACCTCCGAGAACCTGCTGCCGTCGACTTTGAGAACGCTCATATTGCACTTTACAAAGCGGCAATCTTCAAATATGCAGCGCTGCAGCCGGGCCTCGCTGAAATCACAGTTTATGAAGATGCACTCTGCAAACTCTTTTGATGAGAGCTCTGCTGCCGAGAGGTCCAGGCCCCTGAACTCTTCGGCAAAGTTATCATCCTGAAATTTAACTGTTTTCATGTTCATCTTTAAAGTTGGCGCTGCTTTTTGCCAGGTTTATAGCACAATCTAGTCTCATCTGTCCAATGAGATCCAGGAACACTGCATCCATCCTGGCCGTCAGGGTGAGTTCCCGGTTTGATACAGGGTGAATAAAGGTCAAGGCATGGGCGTGAAGCATCAAACGGTGCGCACCGAACTGCTCCCGGAAAAAGCGGTTATGCTCCCCCCGGCCGTACTTCGTATCGCCGACGATCGGGTGCAGAATATGCTTCATATGACGCCTGAGCTGGTGCTTCCGCCCGGTCCGGGGCGTCAATCTCAAAAGGGAGTAGCGTGCAGTACTGTACCTTCCTACCGGAAACGGCAGTTCAACCTGGGCTATCTTTTCATAAGCGGTCACAGCCTCCTGGGCCGCTTTGTCCTCTCTCGCTTTGGCATCGGTCATCTTGTCGAGCAGCTCTTTGAGGGCATAGTCGATAAGCCCGCTCTCACCAGCATATCCTCTGACAAGGGCGATATACTGCTTTTGAAAGGCCTTCTCCTGCATCTGTTCGGAGAGCGCTCTTGCGATCTCTTTAGTGAGGGCGAAGAGCAGCACCCCCGATGTCGGTTTGTCCAGCCGGTGGACCGGGTAGACATACTGTCCGATCTGATCACGCAGCATCTGTATGGCGAAGCGGGTCTCGTCCTTGTCGATCCAGGAGCGGTGCACCAGAAGATCGGTCGGCTTATTGATCGCCACCAGACAGTCGTCCTGATAAATGATCTCCAGCTCATCCATCCGTTTTCTGCTCCTTCATGAAGTCCAGGTCATAGAACTTCCGCATCCATATATCCAGCGGACTGAAGAACTTGTAGATAGCCGGCACGACCAGCAGGGTCAGCAGCATGGAGGAGATCAGACCCCCGACGATCGCAGTCGCCATCGGCGAATTGCTCTCATACCCTGCCCCTTTTATAAAGACAAGCGGCAGCATGGCGAAGACCATGGCAAAGGTCGTCATCAGGATCGGACGAAGCCGTTTTTCGCCGGCGAGAACAAGCGCTTCAGTGACACTTGAACCTTTGCGCAGCTGCTGATTGGCAAAATCGACCAGAAGTACCGCATTCTTGCCGACCATCCCCATAAGCAGGATGATCCCCATCATCGTAAAGAGGTTGAAGTTTTTGCCGGCGATGATCAATGCCAGCAGGACCCCGATAAAAGACATCGGCAGCGCCACCATGATGATGAACGGCTGCAGCAGCGACTCGTAAAGTGCCGCAAGGATGATGTACATCATCAAAAAGGCCAGACCGAAAGCGATGCCGAACTCTTTGCCCATCTTTTTCATCTCCTCTGCCATTCCGAGGAACCCGTACTTCATGTTCGGCCCCAGATCCTTCGAGATGCCGTCGAGCGCCGTATTCACTGCCTCTCCCAGAGGAATGCCGTCGAGGTTGGCCGAGATGCTGATCTGGCGCTGGCGGTTGAAGTGGTTGATTGAGACCGGCCCTTTGGTCTCGACAAATTTGACCAGACCTTCAAGCGAAACGAAATCACCCCTTGCTGTCTTGACCTGCAGCCGTTTCAGATCGTCCACATCGTGACGGTAGGCATCGGAAAAACGCATCGTGATGTCGTACTGCTTGCCGTTCTCTTCAAACTGCGAGATCGCCCTGTCGCTTGAAAGCACCGTAGAGATGATGCCGCTTATCTCCTGCGCCGAAACGCCCAGGTGGGCAGTGTTCTCTCGCAGAATATCGATGGTGAGCTCCGGTTTTCCTGACTCGAAGTTTGTTGAGACTTCAACGATCCCCTTGTGCGCCTTCATCCGCGCCATGATCTTGTCCGCCGCACTTTGAAGGGAGTCGAAATCGTTGCCCTGGATGATCATCTGAAACGGTGAGGTCGCCCCCGCCCCCTTGATATTCGGAATATCGGCAACGGCGATCGTCTCAAACCCGCTAAATCCTTCGAGCGCCTTTCGCATCGCGACGATAATCGACTCCTGCGGGGTGCTGCGCTCGGAGACATCTTTGAGTTTCACGTAGATCTGTGCACGGTTGGCATCGCGGGTGCTGTTGTAGGCGACGGTCAGCGAAGTGTATTCGACGAACTCGTTTTTACGCGCCAGTTCGGCGACCGCTTCCGAACGGCGGCTCATCTCTTCAAGGCTCACGCCGACTGGCGCTTTTAACGTAATCTCAAATTCGCTCTTGTCCTCTTTGGGCACGAAGTCCATCCCGATATTCCCGGCCAGGGAGAAGCTCCCGACCAGGATCAGTACGGCCATCAGCAGTGTCGTCTTTGCATACCGGATGGTCAAGCCGACCAGCTTGACATACGCCGCGTCTATCCAGACAAAGATCGGCTCGCTAAGGTGATAGAACTTCGACTCGCCTCTCTGAAGTACCCTGGCGCTCACGGCCGGTATCAGCATGATCGCCACAAAATAGGAGATAAAGACGCCGATGGCCACCGTAAAGGCGAAGGCGTTAAAGAACTGCCCGACGATACCGCCCATCATACTGACGGGAATAAAGACCGACAGCAGCATCGCCGAGATCGCCATGACAGAGAAAGCGATCTCCTTGGTCCCTTCGATCGAGGCCTCGACCTTGGAGTGGCCGGCTTCAAGCTTCTTGTAGATGTTCTCGATAACGACGATGGCATCATCGATAAAGATACCGATCGCCAGCGTCAGCCCCAGCATACTGACCTTGTTCAGCTCGTAGCCGAACATATCCATCAGGAAGAAGGTACCGATGATGGAGGTCGGTATCGCGATAGCCGAGACGATCGTCGCCGTCAGGTTCCGCAAAAAGAGGAAGACGATGAAGATGGCCAGCAGTCCGCCGTAGACCAGGTCGAACATGACATGGTCCAACGAGGCCTTGATAAAGTCCGAGGTATCGTTGAAATACTGGAGCGTATAATCGTTTCCGATACGTGATTCGATCTCCGGAATGACCGTCTTGATCCCCTTGATGACATTCAGGGTATTCGCATCGGATAGCTTTTGGATCTGCAGTACCACCCCGGGTTTGCCGTTAAGGGTAGAGAGGCTCTCCGCATCGGCCAGACCGTCTACGACCGTTGCGATATCGCGGAGTTTGACCCCCTGCAGGAGCTCAAGGTCTCTCAGCTCATCCAGGCTTGTGGCGTTGGCATGGACCGTCACCATCACCTGCTCTTTATCGGTGATCAGCTTGCCGCCGCTCACTTTGAGATTCGAGACCTGGATCAGCTGCTTCAGATCGGTTGCCGAGAGGCCGTATTTGCGCAGAGCGTTCGGATCGGGATAGATGCGGATCTGACGGTCCTGGTAGCCGATGATATTGATGCTTCCCACCCCTTTAAGGCGCTCGATCATCGGTTTGATGACCTCATCGACCGTCTGCATCAGACGGGTGGTCTCCACCTTGTCCGAAGCCACAAAGAGCGAAAGCACCGGGGCGCTCCCGATGTCAAGCTTGCTGACGAGCGGTTTTTCGACACCCTCGTCAAAGCGGATCGCCGAGATCTTGTCGCGGACATCGTTGGCCGCTTCCGTGATGTCGACGTCAATATCGAAGATCAGTGTGACGACAGAGACATTTTCGCTGCTGGCCGAGTTGAGCTTGTCCAGTCCCGCAACCGAAGAGACCGCCTCTTCGATCTTCTCGGTCACTTTCGACTCTATCGTCTCCGGATCAGCCCCGTAATAGAGCGTTTTGACGGTGACGATCGGGAAATCCACCTTCGGAAAGAGAACCGTGTTCATCTTGTTGAAGCTCATCAGACCGAAGATCACCAGCGACATAAAGATCATCAGGGTGGTTATCGGCCGGTTTATGGCGAATTTATACATCAGTCAACCTTGATCGTGCCGTGCCCGAACAGCCCCACTTTCAGAGCGGTTGCAGGGACTTCGACCGTAACGGAGCGTTTTTTGTCATCGATCGAAGGATATATTTTGGAGATCTTGCCGCTGTGCTGCTGATCGCTGCCGCCGACAACGTAGCTGAAAGTCTGCCCCACTTTCAGTTTCTGCCAGTACTTCTCATCCACTGATACAATCAGTTTCTGTTTCTGCGGCGTGATCAGGGTAAAGAGCGTCTCCATCTTCGCCGAGCTCACACCGTCGCCGAGTTCGATCTCTCTCGAAGCGATGACACCGCTAAACGGTGCTTTCAGACGCGTCTTTTCGAACAGCGCTCTTTTGTAGGCCAGATTTGCATTGGCATCTGCCAGCTGGATCTTGGCACGTTCGAAGCCGGAGGCATACTGGTCGAACAGCTCCTCGTCAACGACATCTTTGACCTGCACGAAGCGCTCATACGCTTTTTTGGCAAAACGGAGATTCACCTCAGCCAGATCGATCTGTTTCTGCGCCAAAACAAGCGATGTCTGAAGATCGTCGTTGTCCAACTCCAGAAGCACCTCCCCTTTCTTGACGCTGTCGCCGACATCGACATAGATCTTCTGTACCAGTCCCGATGAGGAGAGTACCAGATCAGCCTCTTTGTCCGCCTTGACATTGAATGTCGCATAGATCTCTTCCGCAAACGCCATAGTGCCCAATAACAGGGTTAACACCAATATTTTTTTCATCATTTTACATACTCCTTCACATCAAATCCTGCATAATAGTAATAGCGCGTATAGGAGATCTCCAAAGCGCCCAAGGCCCGGTTATACTGCGCCTGGGCCTCTGTCTTCTGCGTCAGTGCGTCAAGGTATTTCACATAGTCCACGACGCGTGCCTGATACTTTCTATTGACGATCTCATACGTGCGGTCCGAAGCGTTTTGCGAAAGTTCCGCGGCTGCTAACAGCTTTTTGGAACGTTCGATCGCGCGCTCGGCCAGTTTCAGATCGGCATTCGACTCTTTCTGTTTGTAGGCCAGCTGCGATTTGAGGGCATTGTGTTCCGCCATCACGGCCTGACGCTGCTCGGAGGCGGCGGAAAAGTCCCAAAGGTTCATCGAAAGATTGAGCATCAAGACATTTTGAGTGTTGACCCGTTCAAAACCGAATGCTTCAAGATTATCATCTTTGTACTCCGTATAACCGTACCTGTCCGACAGAACAATAGTCGGGTAGTTCGGACTGTCCGCCTGTTCCGCCTTGTAGCGAAGCGCTTGCGCCTGCGATGCCAGAGACTTGAGGGAATCGAGTTTTTCTTGCTTGCCATAGACAGGCTCGGTGATAGTGCTCGCATCAACGTTTTCGACCACTTCATTGGTCAGTGTGTAAAGTTTTGCCACCTCTTCATCGCGCTTGTACAGCTGTGACTCGATCTCGTAATCCGTATTGGCGACAGCCGCCCTGATACGCTCCACATTGTCTTCGGTGGTGAGCTTTGCCTGAAAAAACTTCTCCTGGCGGTTCAACTGCTCCTGGAGCTGCTCTTTTTTCTGATGCAGCGCCTCAATATCGGCCTGGATGGTCTTCAGCGTAAAATAGTGCGTCGCCACCTCCATGGAGACCTCTTTTTTCACCTGCGCCAGATCATAGCTGCTTGAACGTTTCATGACTGCTTTTTTCATCCAAAATATTTTCGCGTTTGAACCCGTCAAGAAGGGTCAGAGAAGCCTGTGCATTTACATTGTAGAGCTGTCCGGCATCCATCGGGCCTTTCGGCGACGTCAGCTGGGCAAGGCCCCCAAGCGCGATTTTCGGATAGTAGGAAGACTTCACCGATCTGTAGTTCAGGTCAGAAGCGTTCAACTTCTCCTGGTAGACCCCGACCAACTCGTTTTTCTGTGCCTTTTCTATCAGTACGGCCAGGTCCGTGCCGCAGAGTGAAACAGCCATAAACGGAACAATCAACAACTTCTTCATTAACGCCCCTTCAAAATAAGCATAAAAAGAGAACAGACTTCTTTCGCTTTGGCGTCAAGGCTTTCCAGTTCTCCCTCGATCCATCTCAGTACATAGGCATTACCGATGGAATTCAGAATATAGACCAGTTGCATACTGTCAATATCGACCTCTTTATGCCGGTCAATGAGACCGGAAAGCAGCTTATAGATCTTATCAAACCCCTCTTTATGTGCGATCTGCTGCGATTCAAAGAAAAATGGGTTGTTAAACGCTCCCGTTTCCAGGGTCTTACGTTTTTTGGAGATCGCATCGAACTTGATCTGAACCGATTTTTCTAGCATCTTGTCAAATTCAATATCTTCTTCAAAAAGTTTTACGAACAACTCGTATGCCTCCTCGATCTGAACCGCTACACAGGCACTGAAAAGCCCCTCTTTGGAGTCAAAATAGGCATAGATCGTTCCCACGCTCACTCCGGCTGCAGAAGCAAGATCTGAGATCTTCAGCTCATTGAAACCATGTTCCTCAAACATCTCCGAGGCCTTTTCCAAGATGAGATCATGTTTCAGATTTTTCATTTTCGCGTTTAAACGTGACATTTCGCTACCTCCCGATTAATCAGCGAAGTGTACGCCACAAAAAATTAAACTGAACTTAATTCATTTTATGAACAATATTCATTTCTGTATTTCTCCGGCATATAGTGAATTTGACAAATACTTGTTTGTCGCATCCAGATGCCGCTCTGGGTAGAGTCCACAAATCCGGATAATCTTAAAATATAAAGGTTATAATTCCTTCAAATTTACGCGTTAGGTCTGCTCTTATGTCCATACACTCTTATCCCGATATTTTCAATAACCTAAAAGCAGAGGTCCGGGCTGCAGGCCTGCTCAATCGAGCACCCATTCGCGGTACTGTTGAGATGACCGCCGTCATTCTCTCATTGGTTGCCGCTTTTGTCACGATTGAGCTATGGCATCCCTTTCTTCTGGGTCTCTTTCTGGCACTGATCTTTACGCGTGCCGTCTTTGTCTCACATGATATTTTGCACCGCCAGTATTTTAAAGGCAAAGCGCTCTCCATGCGTCTAAGCTACCCCTTCAGTGCACTCATTTTAAGCAACTCTTCATCGTGGTGGGATTACAAACACAACGTCAATCACCACACCTGGTGCAATATCGTCGAGAAAGATGAAGATATACGTGCCTTAAACGGCGCATTTACACCGTACAACAGAGGCAGCAATCCCTTTATAAAACGTTTCAAATACATTATCTTCTGGGGTGCGATGTTTTTTATGTACCCTGCTTTTATCGCAAAGTCCTACAGCTTTGTCATAAGACGCAGGCTCTATGGCGAACTTATTTTGATGCTGCTTCAGCTGCCGCTCATCTGGGGCAGCGTTTTCTACATGCTGCCCTTCAGCGATGCAGTCATCGTCCTATTAACGCTCAACTTTGCGCTCTCACCCTGGCTGGCTTTTGGTTTTATCACCAATCATCTTGGATGCGAGGTGTTTGATTATGAAGAGGGGAAAAATCTCTCATGGATGGAACTTCAGATGCGTACGAGCCGTTCACTCAAAGGAGGCCTCTTCATCCACTGGTTTTACGGCGGGCTCAATACACAGATTGAGCATCATCTCTTTCCGAAAGTTCCGCGTTTCAACCTTTTGAAAGTCCAGCAGATGACGCGTGATTTTGCCAGAAGACATGCCATTCCATATTTTGAGACCTCACCCATAGAAGCTTATCTCCAGATCAACAAGGCACTCGAAGCGTATTAAAGGGCAATGATTCAGGCTCATAGCAGTGTTTCTGACGCCGTTTAGTTCTCTTTTTCCAAATCTTCTTCATCATCAACAGGTGCCGGTGTTGCTTGGAAAGAGACAATCGGCGTCGGGTCCCGCCGTACGGTCAGTTCAAAGGCGTCCGGCCGCGCATAATGGCCGGCGACGTCCAGATTCCATTTGCTTCCGTGAAGCATTTTAAGATCCATATCGGCATAAAGGATCCCCTCTTCCTCATGCAATGGCCCCGCTATGATCTCACCATTAGGATCGACAATGATGCTGTTGCCCGTATTGATCCATTCGCCTGCCGATTCATAATAGGGTGATAGTTCCGGACAATGGGCAATAATGTCCTCTTTTTTCGAAACCATGCAGCAGCCGATGACATAGGTACGCCCCTCTTTTGCAATATGCCGCATGGACGCCTGCCATACCTCGCCTTCATCATAAGTCGGTGCAAGATAGAGCTCGATCCCCTCTGCATACAGGCTGTAACGCACTAAAGGCATATAGTTTTCCCAGCATGTCAATCCGCCCACTCTGCACAGCGGCGTTTCGAAGACCTTTACGCCGCTGGGATCGCCATATGCCCAAACCGTACGTTCCGGAGCCGTCGGTACAAGTTTCTGATGCTTACCCATGATATTGCCTTGCGGATCGATGTAGAGAAGCGTATTGTAGAGGCTTCCTCCGCTGGCATCGATGTTTCGTTCGTTGATTCCGATCATGATATAAATATCGCCCTGCCGGGCTGCCGCACAAAGCCTGTCAGTCGCTTCACCCGGTATGGTGACAGATTGTTCCAGAAGTTTAGCATAGAGCTGTTGCTGTAATCCGATCTGCCCTGCCGGTACGTTCCAGATCCAGTCCGGATATCCTGGAACGAACGATTCAGGAAGCAGTACCATTTTTGCACCATTGCCTGCCGCTTCCAGGATCAATCTGCATGCTTTGTCAATTGTCGCTTCACGGTCCATAAACAGAGGCGATGCCTGAATCACTGCAATAGTAAAAGTGTCATTTTTCATCCCTTCTCCTTTACGCTTTCTTTCTATTCCGAATATACCTGCTGCCATTTTTTTGCAACACTGTTTTAAACAATTATGCCCCAAAGTTATTTTATACACATTAAAAATACTTATGATATAAAATTATTAAACCTTTTATTACTGTGCGGGGTTAAATAGCGTTGCAATGATGGCATTCAACGCTAAATGTGATAGTTTTAGCATAAAATTTTGTTAAAATATCTTATATATAATATAATTTTTTATAAAGTAAAAACCCTATGCCACAGAATAGAATCGCCGTTGTTACCGCTATTATTTTCATTGCTTTTATGACCATGTACAGTGCCTGGCATGAGCTTAATTCGGACCGGCAAAAACTGAAGAAGATAGGCTCAGTTGAAAACCGCCTCCGGGAGATCATCAAAATAGATGCGATCATTACCGAACTTCAAAAAGAGCGCAAACTCACTGCCGTCTATAGTGCCGTTGCGGGCAGGCACAATGCTTCTGCGCTCTCAGATCAGCGCAAACATACAACGCATTTGCTGGAAATTTTCGCAAAAACAGTTGACATATCGGAATTGAACAAAAAACGCGATCGCCTTCTTTATCAAACAGAAACGCTCAGAACAGATCAGGCTGAGACCTTTCAAAACTATACCCGGTTGATTTCAGATGCAATACGAAAATCGGACACACTAGTGTTCACTATCCAAAATAGAGAGGCAGGAAATTCACTTGCCATCTACCAATTGTTAAAGAGTGCTCTGGAAAACGCCGATCAGCTATTTTCCAGGATCGGCACCGTTTTCTCTTCCAAAATATTAACAGATCAAAATTACCAAGATATTATTGCGCTAAATGCCCTCTATCAGTATCATATCATGCAAACACAGACAGACCAATCGCCCGTGATGCAGCCGCTGCTTAACGGTTTTCAGAATCAGGGTTGCGTACGGCAGATCCTGCCTCTCATTCAAAACGTAACGAACAGATCGATAGACAACATTTTGATCAAACCGGTGGATTGGTTTCAACAATCAAGCTGTGTGCTAGCCCATCTGCATAATATTGCCAATAAGCGTTTAGAGCTGATTCAGTCAACTCTCTCAGAGAGTGCAGTAGATGCAAAAAGTGCCATGATCAGGCATCTGATCTTCTGGTCCGGCTGTATTTCAGCCTTGTCATTTCTGCTAGTCATTTCTTTCATACGCTCCAAAGCATTGGCCCGAGGGCACAAACTTCTTGAACATTATCAAGACGCGATTGACTACAGCACAATCGTATCAAAAGCCGATAAGCAGGGCGTTATTACCTATGTGAACAGAGCTTTTTGTGAGATATCAGGTTTTTCGCCCAAAGAACTGCTGCATCAGCCCCACAACATTGTCCGCCATCCTGATATGCCGCCGGAAGTTTTTCAAGTGATGTGGAGCGATCTGAAAAAGGGGAAAAAGTGGAACGGCATCATCAAAAACCTGAAAAAAGACGGCAGCGCTTACTGGGTCGATGCTTCTATCTCCCCCATCTATGATCACAAAGGTCTATTGGTAGAGTACATTGCTATTCGCAGGGATATTACCGATATGATCCTGCTTAATGAAGAGATCAAAGACACCCAGCGCGAACTGATCTACCGGATGGGTGAAGCTGTTGAGTCCAGAAGCAAAGAGAGCGGGCACCATATCCAACGCGTAGCTCACTACTCCAAGCTTCTGGCACAACTGGCCGGGCTGAATGAAGAGGAGTGCAAAATCATCTTTGCCGCTTCAACGATGCATGATATCGGCAAGATCTCTATCTCGGATGCCATCTTGCTTAAAGAGGGAGAATTAGATGACGAGGAGTGGGCTGTCATGAAGACCCATGCCGAAATAGGTTACAAAATTCTCAAAGGTTCCGAGCGCCCTCTTCTCAATATTGCAGCGACCGTAGCCTATGAGCATCATGAGCATTATGACGGTAACGGCTACCCGCGCGGCATTAGAGGTAAGGAGATCTCCATTTACGGACGTATTGTTGCTGTCGCTGATGTTTTTGATGCGCTTGCAACGGAGCGTATCTATAAGCGAGCGTGGCCGCTGGAAACAACAGTGGCGTATCTGAAATCACAATGCGGAAAGCAGTTTGACCCTGAACTTATAACACTCTTTGTCAACTACCTTGATCAGTTTATAGAGATTAAAAACCGCTTTAGAGATTAAGATTCCCCCCTTGCCGGGCATTGGATTTTTTCGCCATACCAGCGCTCAAAGTGGGCATAATCTTTCAAGGTCAGAAACGGCTTTCTATCTTGAATGAATGTCAACCTGTCGGTGTCATTATTTGGATGTGCAGCACTATAATACGCTTTACACCGCGCCTCATACACAACGCTCTCAGCATACTTCAGCCGATCACCCTTTCCATAGTCCAAGCCTTCACCACTGAACTTTTTCTGCAAAGAGAGTGCCACCTGTTCCTGCCACTGTTTCACCTCTGTAGTGCAGCTGTGGTATCCGTACAGGTACTCCACAAATGAGGCAAAACGGTAGAAAGCATCGATGCAGTCAACTAAAGCAGCGGTATCAGCTTCTTTGATCAATCGGCGTATTTTTACGCGAAACGCTTTTTTGTATCGGGTGATGTCGCTGCAGCGCACCGAGATCGTTGCCAGATCAATATGGCATTCATCAATAGAAAAACCGGGTTCTTTCAGATGCCCGAAAGTCTCCGGCCCCAGCTGGTTATTGTTCATGTCGGCTCCTGTCGATAAATATCGCAAGTGATGTTAACCCGTCAACTGTTTTCTGCACTTCGTGTCTGTTTAGAGGGTTTTGCGAAAGATCAAGGTATTTGATCTTTTCAAGTCCGGAAATTGCCGATATGTCACGCAGAAGATTGTCAGCAAGATCAAGATAGACCAAAGAGCTCCATGTGCCTGCGACATTGATATCGCTTATCCGGTTATGGGAGAGGAGAACTTTTTTAAGTTTTATATGGCCGGAGAGCGCGGAGATATTGCTGATTTTATTGTTACCGAGAAAAAGAAACTTGATATTTGTCAAAGCGTGCAGCGGGGAAAGGTCCGTAATCTTATTGTTTGAAAGTGCAAGTTTTTTAAGCTGTTTTAATCCGCTTAAGACGCTTATGTCACTAATGGCATTATCGGATAGCGAGAGCGCTTCCAGCCATGTCAAGGAGGCAACCTCTTGTGGAATGGCGCTAAGGTGCAGACCGCTCAGATCAAGAAAAGGAAGAAGCTCTTTTCGCGTCGTCTCTATACGGCTGCACAGTTCATCTGCCATTAAACACCTTGTGAAGAGGAGATAGTGCTGCCGCTTCAATCGCAGGCAGCCCTGCTGTCACACCTTAGATATCTTGTTCGATCACTTTACGGAACTGACCGAAGTAGACCTTATCAAGGTCAGTCAGACTCATCTCGACGTCATTGACCTTGATATCTTTTCCGCCGACACTTCCGATCTTCTCGCAAGACAGCCCACCGACCATCGCTTTAAACACTTCTGCATTTTCAGGTGCGACTTCGATGATCGCACGGCTCATTGATTCGGCAAAGATATCACGTTCGTCCGCAATGTTTTTAATGACGACATCACAGCCGTGACCGCTTGTCGCAGCCATCTTCGCAAGCGCGATGACCGCACCGCCCGAACTGAGATCTTTGGCTGAAGCCAAAAGGCCTTTCTTGTTCGCTTCGATGACCAGATCCCAGAGGGCCAGCTCTTTTTTATAGTCGATCTTCGGCAATGTGCCTTCAACCGTGCCGCAGACCTCTTTCATATAGAGGGAACCGCCGAACTCCGAAGCCGTTTCACCGACGAGGTAGAGTTCGTTCCCCTCTTTCCGGAAGTTGGAAAAGAGGACCTTGTTCTGGTCGTCATTGACACCGACCGTAGCGATCGACGGTGTCGGGAATACAGAGACACCGTTTGTCTCGTTATACAGCGATACGTTGCCGCCGATGACCGGGGTGACAAGTTCGGCGCATGCCTCTTTGATCCCCAGACATCCCTCGGCAAACTGCCACATCACTTCAGGGTTCTCCGGATTGCCGTAATTTAGACAGTCCGTGATCGCCAACGGGCGTGCTCCGGACATCGCGACATTGCGTCCCGCTTCCATAACTGCTGCCGCCGCACCGCCCTTAGGGTCGATGAAGCAGAAACGTACGTTACAGTCCGAACTCATCGCCAGCGCTTTGCCGTTCTCTTTCACACGAATCACAGAGGCATCGAGCATGCCGCCTTTTTTGATGGTGTTGGTCTGTACCATTGAGTCGTACTGCTCGTATACCCAGGCCTTGTCGACCACTTCCATCGACGCGATCATCTTTTCAAACGCTTCCTGGTTGGAGACTTTGGCAAAATCGTTGATCGTCGTATCTTTAATGGTGTCAAGGTAGGCAGGACGTCTTGTCGGACGGTCGAGGATCGGGGCTTCTTCGGAAACCGGGTCGACCGGAACATCCGCACACTTTTCACCGTGCCAGAAAAGCTCCATATGGCCGGTGGCCGTTACCTCACCGATAACAGCGACATCAAGATCCCATTTCTCAAAGATATCGATGATCGCCTGCTCGCTCCCTTTTTTCGCACAGATCAGCATACGCTCCTGTGATTCGGAAAGCATAAAGTCATACGGTGTCATTCCCTCTTCGCGGGCAGGGACCTTGTCAAGATGCATGATCATGCCCGAACCTGAACGCCCGGCCATCTCAAAAGAGCTTGATGTAAGACCGGCCGCACCCATATCCTGGATACCGACGACATAGTCTGTCTTAAAAAGTTCCAGACACGCTTCAAGCAGCAGTTTTTCCGTAAACGGATCGCCGACCTGTACCGTAGGACGGAGAGATTTTGACTCCTCAGTGAAGGAGTCCGAACTCATTACCGCACCGCCGAGACCGTCACGGCCTGTTTTGGAACCGACGTACATAACCGGGTTGCCGATCCCTTCTGCTTTACCGTAGAAGATCTCGTCCGATTTTGCGATACCGAGGTTGAATGCGTTTACCAGGATATTGCCGTTGTAGCACTCGTCGAAACTGATCTCGCCGCCGATCGTAGGAACGCCCATACAGTTGCCGTAGCCGCCGATCCCCTCAACGACACCGCGTACCAGGTAGCGCTGGTGTTTACTGATCTTGTCGTCATTCGTCACATTACCGAAACGTAGTGAGTTGAGACTGGCTACCGGGCGTGCACCCATCGTAAAGACGTCGCGCATAATACCGCCGACACCTGTCGCTGCACCCTGATACGGTTCAATGAAGGAAGGGTGATTATGACTCTCCATCTTAAAGACAGCCGCATAGCCGCCGCCGATGTCGATAACACCCGCATTTTCACCCGGTCCCTGGATAACCCACGGCGCCTTTGTCGGAAACCCGTTCAGGTGTTTTTTAGATGACTTATAGGAACAGTGTTCAGACCACATTGCAGAGAAAATACCGATCTCAACAAGGTTAGGTTCGCGTCCTAAGATGTTCTTAATATTGGCATATTCAAGTTTAGAAAGTTTGTGTTGACTCAGTATCTCTTCAATGTTTTCCAGGGGTTTGCTCACGATAGTTCCTTGCTAGGTTCATACAAATGTTTAAAGCGCGATTATACCAAAAAAATATTTTAACTTATATTTTTGAGAAGTACTTAAGATGCTTCTGCCTACAATTAACAAAATTATTTTTCTACGGAGTTTTCACATCTTTAGTAAAACAGCGCAATATGCTTTTCGCATTGTTATCTTTATGTCCAGTGATACCCAGAGACTTTTCTCAGCAGCATATATTCACGAAAAGATAGACATTCCTTACAAATACCTTACGATGCTGATGACCAAATTGGCCAAGGCAGATCTTTTAGAAGTGACACGCGGTCGCAACGGCGGATTTACCCTCAAACGAAATGTCGATGAAATCTATCTTATTGATGTTTTAGAGGCGATCGGAGAGAACAACTGTACCAACTGCGCATTTACCGAACAGGAGTGTGATGAGTTCAATCCGTGTTCACTGCATAATTTCTACAATGTCCCAAAACATGCTCTTGTCGAGATGTTGACAACGACTTCCCTGGCAAACGTTGATCCGACACGGATGTAGACTTAACTAAAGAAACTTGTTGATCGAATAGTTTTTAATGTCTCGGGCCAGGGTAATACCCGGCTTATATACGTTTGGTCACTTCCAGAAGATGGTATCCAAACTGTGTCTTGATCGGTCCTATGACAACACCCACATCCGAAGAGAAGACTGCCTTGTCAAATTCCGGCACCATCTGACCCGGTCCAAATTCTCCGAGATCACCGCCGTTACGGCTCGATGGACATTGTGAATTGGCTTTTGCTACTTCCGCGAAATCAGCACCTGCTTCGATCTCTTTTTTAAGTGCCAAACACTTCTCTTCACTATCGACTAAAATATGTCTTGCTTCTGCTCTTGCCATACCGGCTCCTTTGGTTTCTATTATTTTAATACGGCGCAGGAGCAAAGCCCCTGCACCTGCGCTAACGCTGTGTTCCCTTCAACAGGGTGCTCACGTGCAGCCTTGCCGCACTATGCCGGTCTGTTCAAAATCGGTGCAAAGCGCCTATCCGCTTACCGTATGCAGTTTACCGGCCCTAATTTTACCCGTACTTACTTTCAGAAGTTTTAGCTGAACCCGAACTCCTTTTCATCCTTGATAGTCTTTTTCAGTTCAAAGACCGGAATATAATCCAGTTTTTCGACTTCATACTCTTTTTTGCCGCCCGGAAGATCGATCGTGAACTCGTCACCGGCACATCTGCCCATCATCTTCTTTGCCAACGGGGCATGGATCGAGATCAAACCGTTTTCGGGTTCGCTCTCATATACGCCGCAGATGGTGTAGACCTCTTCTTCATCGCTCTCCAGGTTAAGCAGCGTGACGGTAGAGCCAAAGTGGGCACGGGAATGCTCCAGTATTGAGGGATCGATGATCTGTGTCTTTTGTAACAGACCGTTAAGATAAAAGAGCCGTTTATCGATATGGCGCAATTTTTCCTTGGCCGCATGGTAATCGGCATTTTCACTGCGATCGCCCAAGGCCGCTGCAATCTCTTTTTCGCGACTGACTTTGGGCTTTTCGACCTCTTTGAGATACTTGAACTCTTTGGTCAGTAGATCATAGCCTTCAGGCGTTATGGGTTCGATGTGCATGGGAGTTCTTTCGTTATAGTGGACTCAGCCGAAGATGCCTCGCAGAGCTTTGCCAATGCAATGCGAAAACAGAACACAATCTTGCGTCGGCTAAACAATGTAAAAAATTTATATTTTTTTGGCGTCTTTGGCAGTTGCAAGCCTAAAAATACAAAAGCATTTGCATTTTTCAGTGGCTCGCATTTAGGCTATTTTTCAAAGCCTAGAATATAAAAGGTATTTTTTCCATCAATCTGTTTCAATGCGACCTTGTATTTATCGGCAAAATGATGTACTTTTTCCATCGCCTCTTCAGTGCGTTCCGGGCTTGGCGCTTCGATCTTGATCTTGAAATAGTCATTGCTATTAGACATAGTAACATGCGAATCATCGACTTTCAGATGTTCATTCAAATCTAAAATATGCTTTTGGATCTTGTCAAACGACTTTGTATTGTTCACAATTCTTTCAAACTGACTTAACAGCGCTTCATTTGGCGTATATCCGAGTTGTTTTAACATCGCTTCGTTGTTCATTATTTACCTTAACGTATTAGTGGAGAAGATTTTAACACAGAATTTATTTACTCTCAAAATGGTTCGAACATAATCGTGTATGCGTTAGCCGTTGAATGCGTTTCGGAGCAGACCTTATACGCCTCAGCATACGCCTTTGCCTCTTTGCCTGAGTAATAGAGATTTGCGAGCAACCGATTTGCTTCACACTTATCTGTCGCTTTTAAAAGCCACTGCTCTGCCAACGCGCTATCGGCCATGACCCCTTGACCGCTCAGATACATTTCCCCCAACATCAACGCGGCCAATGGGCTCCCCGCATTTGCGGCCCGGGTGATCAGCTCCACCCCGTATTTGATTCGGCGAAGATTACGCGGTGCAATAATAAAAAGTTTTCCCGCTTTTGCCATGGCATCAAGATTGCCGAGGCTGGATGCCTTCATATAATACTCTAATGCGATAGTAAGGTCATTTCCTGTCTGCGGCGCATCCATCAAGGTGTCTTGCGTATAATTGCTCCGCCAGTAGGCGTCACCCATCAACTCCATCGCTTTATCGTTACCCTTGTTTGCCGCCTGATTGGTCAGGAAGAGCGCGATTCTGAGATCCCGGTGGATGATTTTGTCCGAAGAGAAGAGTTTCCCCAACCTGAGATAACTCTCTGCGGGCGCCTCATTCCGATTCGACGAGAGGTCTTCGCTGACGGCCATCAAAGCATCACGCAAAGGACTTTTTGGAACATCGATGAGCGATTGTACGACACGATTGTATCCGTCTCGGTTACGACTCTGAGAAAAGAGAATGATACTCACGACGAGCTGCCCTTTTCCATCATTTTTCGCCGATCGTTCCAGCCATGTCTGCGCCTCTTTAAAAGAACCTTTTGCATAATAGAGCAGTCCCAGATCGTACATCGCCGAGACATCCCCGTTCATGGCCTCTGTTCGCGCATAGGCAATGGCGCGATTGACGTCACCTTCTTCAAATGAACTCTTCATCGCAGTGTAGTCATTTGCAAAAAGCGAAAGCCCCATGAGCAGCAGTAAAATAAATTTCATATTTTCTCCTTTTGATATCTTAGTTATAATACACAAAATTGATTTAAGGATCATCAGAGGAGATCTCTGATAATGCCTTGGGCGGGGAAAAGAGCGCGTGAAGAACCTTTTAATACGATTGACTGTGGGGCTGTACGAACAAGACATCAGCAAAGATGAGATGGAATATGTTCAGAAGTGGCTCGCGCAGGGCTACCTGGTAAAAGAGGAGAAGCTCTACCGCCTCCCTTCTAAATACCGTGCCGGAACCATTATGATGACGCAGCAGGGTTCGGCTTACCTGCGGGTCGTCGGTGCCAATGTCCGCGATCTCTATATCGACGAACATTCGCTGCACGATGCCAAAGACGGCGATCTTGTCATCGCGCAGCGCCTGCTGGGTCAGCGCGGCTCGCCCAGTGCAAAAGTCATTGAAGTCCTTGGCCGGGTTGAAAGCTACAGTGTCGCTATGATCGCCACAAAAGAGGGGCAGAAAGGGCTAGTAGATATTCGTACAGGCTATCCCGCCGGCGTTCCTGTTTCAGCGGACGAACTTGCCAAATTTGATGAGGGGACCCTCTTCAAGATCAACAATCAGACCAGCGAGATAATGGAAGAGTTGGGCAATCTCAGTGATCCGAAAGTCGATGAGATTATCGTACTGGCGCAGTTCAACAAGCACGATGCCTTTGAGCAGGATGTCCTGGACCTGGCACAAAGTTTTGACAAAAACGTTGATGCCTCGCTCTATCCGGACCGCAAAGACCTTCGCAATCTCCCCTTCTGTACCATTGACCCCGTCACGGCAAAAGATTTTGACGATGCCATCTGCTATATTCCCGAAAAAAACATACTCTATGTCGCCATCGCCGATGTAAGCGCCTATGTCGAGCCTTTCGGTCCGATCGATGCCGAAGCGATCTACCGCAGTTTCTCGATCTATCTGCCGCACCGCTCTATTCCGATGCTGCCGCGCCAGCTCTCTGAAACACTCTGCTCGCTCCAGCCCCATGTCGACCGCCTCGCCTTTGTCTTTGAACTGCACCTGGAGGGTCTGAGTGTGGTAAGAAGCGAGCTTTACGAAGCCGTCATCCACTCCAAGCGCCGCTTCTCCTACGAAGAGATCGATCTCTTCTTTGAAGGCGACCTCAGCGCCAAAAACAGCGACGAGCAGATCGTATTCGACTACCTGCCCGAACTTCGGGAACTGACCGATTCCCTCAGAGAGGAGCGTCTGGTACGCGGTTACGACTTCCATTCCGAAGAGATCGAGATGGAGCTCGACGAGGAGCAGCGGATCCTCTCGACCACGCTGAGCGAGGAGACCCCGTCGCACGGGCTGATCGAGGACTGTATGCTTCTGGCCAACAAAGCGGCAGCTTCCCGTTACACACACGGCGTCTTTCGTATCCATGAGCCTCCAAGCCAACTGAAGCTGCAGAACCTGTACCAGGAGCTCGCAGGCATCGGCATCATCGTCGAGCCAAAAGAGACGATGAAGGAGACCATCGATTTTATTCAGGCCGAAGCACTCAAGCGTGATCTGCGCAAAGAGGTCGACACACTCATCATCCGTGCACAGATGCAGGCGCGCTACGCCCCGCATAATATCGGCCACTTCGGGCTCGGGTTTGATGCCTATACCCACTTTACCTCGCCGATCCGGCGCTATTCGGACCTTATCGTACACCGCCACCTGAAAGCCCTGCTCGCAAAAGACACCGAAGAGAGTTCATACGTCCTGCGCAATATCGATGCCCTCTGTTTCAGTATCAGCGAAAAAGAGCGCGAGGCATCAACCATCGAAATACGTTTCATGCAGCGCAAGTTCGCACGCTGGGCGCATGAGCTGATCGGCCAGGAGTTCAGAGCGCGTGTCAACGGCACTGACCCCGATTATACCGCGGAGATACTGGAACCGATCGTAGGCGCATCCGTCAGTCTGAACGTCAACACCAATGTCATGCTCTTTGATGACGTCATCATCCGTATCGACAAGGTCGATCTGGCAACGGCCAAGATCTATGCAAGCCTGGTTAAAAAACTCGACAGTGACCTGATGGAGCTGATGTAGATGCGCCGTCAGGAGCTTGATGACCTTATTCGAAACGGCAGCTATCCCCGGTCCGTCATGTTATATGGCGAGAGCCACTTCCTGATCGATCATTACCTTCGTATCTTAAGCAGCTTACCGGATGCCAACCTTCTGAGCCTCTATCATGACGAATATGATTTCAACAGTGCAAAAGTCCATCTTTCCCAAGGCTCGCTTTTTGGCGGTCAAAATGTACTTGTCATCAAGAACGAAAAAAAGGTGCCTAAAAAAGATCTCGATACCCTGCTTGAGCTGGTGCAAAAAAATCCGGACAACATCTTTATCTACGCCTATTACGGCAGCGACATGAAGACATCCGCCAAGTCCTTCACCAAAAAATCGGACGGCATCGAGGTCAGGTTCTTTGCGCCTTTTGCCAATGAGGCGAAGAGCCTCATCTTGCAGGAGGCCCATCGTTTGGGCATTCAGATGGACGGTTACGCCGCCGCCCACCTAATCGAATCGCAAAACGGCGAACTTGCGCTTGCATTCAATGAGCTGGGAAAACTTCAGATCCTGGGCCGACCCATCTCGACAAAAGATATCGATGCGCTTGTCTACGGCGTCGCCGAGGTAAAGATCGACCAGTTCATCAACCACCTTCTCGCAAAAAAAGATTTTAAATCGGATCTTCAGCATATCCTGGAGAGCGGTGAGGATGAGATCCGGATCATCACTGCCATCAGTTCCTACATGACGCAGCTCTATCTCTTTTATGCCCATATCAAGATCCACGGTATTGCCGATTCAGCGGCGGTATTGGGCTATAAACTGCCGCGGAACATAGAACAGGAAAGAGCGCAGCAGAGTATTCGCTTCAAGCAGGAACAGTACAGTTCCATTCTGAATCTGCTTCTTGACAATGAGCTTAAGATGAAGTCCAGCGGCGCGATGGACAAAAATGCCCTGCTGCTCTCCACGCTGATAAAACTGCAGGCATTTATTTAGAATCTTTAGGGGTGCCCTTTACTATTGCTTAAGTTATTTTTAACTATAATTGCGGGCTTCCTTACTCTTTGTGCAAAGTATAACTTGAGCATATGAGAGAATAGTCAAATTTTATTTGCTATTCATGAGCCATAAGGGGCGAAACCAAAAGGAGAAATACTCTATGAGACATTACGAAAATCTTGTAATTGTTAAGCCTACATTAACAGAAGAAGAGACCAAAGCTTCAATCGCTGCGATTGAAGAAGTTTTAACGTCAAACGGTGCAGAGATCATTGCACGTGACGAAATGGGTACACGCAAACTTGCCTACCCTGTCGCAAAAAATGAGCGTGGTTATTTCCATGTTGTTTATTACACAATGGCACCGGCTGCAATTGCCGAAGTTGAGCGTCGTTTCCGTATCAACGAAGACCTTCTTCGTTTTGTTACGATCAAATACGATTCTAAACGCGAAGTTGCTGCTTGGAACGATCTAGTTGCAAAGACGCAGAAGAAGCCTGCCGCAAAAACAGAAGAAGCCCCGGCAGTTGAAGCAGCAGCAGAAGCGCCGACAGAAGAAGCTCCAACAGCTGAATAAGTAAGGAAAACCCAGATGTACAATAAAGTCATTCTAGCAGGAAACCTGACCCGTGATATTGAACTGCGCTACAGCCAGGCAGGTCTGGGCATTGCCAAGACCGCAATCGCGACAAGCCGCAAGTTTACCGCCAATGGTGAGAAGAAAGAAGAGGTGATGTTTATCGACATCACTTTTTTCGGGCGCTCAGCAGAAGTTGCAAACCAATATCTTCGCAAGGGTTCTAAAATCCTGGTCGAAGGACGTCTTCAATTTGAACAATGGGTTGATCAAAACGGCGGAAAACGTTCTAAACACTCTGTCGCTGTTGAAACAATGCAGATGTTGGACTCCAAAGGCGACAGCCCGCAAAGCTCCGCACAAGGCGGCTACAATGCACCACAGCAAGGTGGTTACGGACAACCGCAGCAACCGAAAGCTCAACCTTCATACAATGCCCCGCAGCAGCAAGCTCCGAGACAAAATATGCCGGAAGACCTTCCGTCTATCGACATTGATGAAGATGAGATTCCATTTTAGAGTTCCAAGAACTCAATTGTAATTTACACATAAGGATTAATTATGGCAGAAAGAAGAAAATACAAAAAACGTTTTTGTAAATATTGTGAAGCAAAAGTTGACTTCATTGATTACAAAGATGCAGGTTCATTGAGATTCTCTCTCTCTGAGCGCTACAAGATCATGCCGCGTCGTTTGACAGGCAACTGTAAACGTCACCAGGAAATGGTTACAATCGCGATCAAACGCTCACGTGCGGCGGCGATCATTCCATACACTGCTTCTCGCAAAGTGGTTATTAACAACCCTTTCGAAAATATCAGATAAAACCTCAGCGAAGCACTCGGCTTCGCTGCTTCCACTACAAAATCGATTTTAAACAATCCAAATAGACTAAAACAATACCGTAAAAGCGTCTCGTAGCTGCTGCATACATCCGCGTTGCCAAAGAATATATCTCGTATTGCTGAACATCTCTTTTTTCACAGCTTTCAAACAATTAACTTTTTGCCGTTTTATTTATGTTATGATAGAAGAATAAGGAGACAGTATGCCATTCATGGAACGTCTGCACAGCGCATTGATCTTAAAGACACCGATGTATCATCCTAATGAAGCACATATTATTGAACATACACATGATGTTTTTTATGAGACAATCGTTCATGGTAAAACAGAGCAGATGGTACAGATGATCTTTGAGGGATTTGATGTGGATTTTCATGAACTGGCACAGACTCCGCCACTTATCTTTGCAATAAAATATAACCAAAAAGAGATCATTGATACGTTGCTGCTCTATGGAGCAAGTGTCAATATCCAAGATAAAGAGGGCAACACGCCGCTCCATTTCGCGCTCAGGTTCGGGCACATTGAAATCGCGGAGACACTGCTTCGTTACGGTGCCAATGCGACTATTGCCAACTATGAAGGCATAACAGCAGTAGCTTGTGCTTCAGATAAAGACAGGGCTGTTGTAGAAACAACCGCATCGTTAGTCGACATCACGGCCTATAATATTTTCGAGACGGCTCGCATGGGCGACCTTAACCGTCTTATCCACAGTGTCCATAACTATCAACAGCTCTTTCAAATCAATAAGGAAGGTCAATCCCTATTGCACCTGGCCGTATTGAGTAATAATATCAAAGTAGTGCTCTATCTTCTAAACAAAGGCCTCGATATTGACAAAGAAGATGACGACGGGTTTACCCCGCTTATCTTAGCGATGAGCCATCCAAGGTATTTTAATACCGTGCTGCTGCTGCTTGATCGTCATGCCTCTATTGAACACCTGTCCCACAGCGGCAACAGTGCATTAAGCGTTGGCATTCGAAACAACAACCCGGAAGGGGCGAAAATGTTAATAAAACATGGCGCCAATATCAATATCGCGGATAATGCGCATACGCCTCTTACCCTGACCCATATCGCCCTGCTCCAATATCCTGAAAATGCACAAATGTACAGAGAGTTGGAGACCCTGCTTTTAACTAAGGGAGCCAAGGTTGACGTGACCGTTAACTCATTGGGGTGGACACCGCTTTGCACCACTGTCACTAAAATACAGGATAAACAAAACAGAGAACACATTCGCCTGCTTCTGCAGCTAGGTGCGGACGTGAATCATATGGATTTAAACGGCCGTACACCACTGATGCTTGCTGCTTCTATGGGCCGTCTATCTGCCGTCGAAATGTTAATGAACAACTACGCTTCTACTGCTATCATCGATCATTTTGGGTGGAGTGCCTTGATGTTCGGAGTCTACTACAACCACTTCGATGTGGTGACATTCATGCTCGACAACGGGGTTGATCCAAATCTTAGATCCGGACAGGGGCTTACTGCACTCAAAATTGCACAAGAGCATAAGCGCCATAAGATGATCGATCTGCTGTTAGACTATGGTGCAATGGTTACAAAGGAGGAGTGATTGACAATCAGGTATTGGAATATCTCAATACTTCAGAGGTCAGACTCAAGTAATTTCAACTGCCACCGGTAAAGATTTCAGATAGAATCAGAACACGGCGCCGAGTGTGAATCTGAAATTATGCGCCTCTTTGGTTTTGGCATTATAGATATATTCAAAACTGGCAGGAATTGTCAGTCTATTAAAGAGCAGTATCTCAAAAGTCACGCCTGCCGTTGTCTCGTTATAGACAGTATGCCCGCCTATAAAATCACGACTGAAGTCAGCCTGTCCAAAATCCTGAATGTCGTAATAGCGCTGTTTTGCATATAGCGCCTCTCGTGTCAGTGAGAGCGGAAAGGTAAAAAACAGAATGCGCCTATCAAACTGTTTTTTCAAAGAGAGTTCGCCTACCCCCGCCTGTTTGATAAAACGTGTGTACTCCAGTGACGGCATCACGACGGTTGTCGGATCGTTAAAGACACTGCTTTGATAATTGCTGAATTTCACCCCGCGTGTGTAATCGGCATCTGCCGGGATTCTGTCATCCCTGTTGTAGTCTGTTCTCACCCCTTGAAGCGCCATGCCGACAAAGAATTTTAATGGCAGATCATGGGTCAGCATATAGTCAAATCCGTAAGAGAGATCCCCTCTGTCCTGCGCCCCAAAAAGAGAAAGTGCGTTGACATAGTTGGCGAACATTGCTTGTCCGTACTGCTCTATATGCAAAAGATCAGTACTGAGAACAAGTGGCGAACGGGCATTGCTGTCATAATCCTGATAATAGCGCAATTGAAGATCCCCGCGGTTATAGCCGCTCTGTATGACAGGCAGGCGCAGATAAGCCGAGAGACCATATTCGCGACTGTCTTTGGCGATATCATGAGCACTTAAAGAGTAGGAGTTAGTCGATTGATTGTAATCGTGGTACGTGTTGTCATCGCCCTTGTTGTAAACGCCGTAAACAGTACCGCCAAACTCAAGCAGGTGCGCATTGTTACTGTAGCCCATTCCTGCTATACCGACTTCATCGAAACCACTTTGCGCAAAGAGGGAAAACTCGTTGCTCAGCAGAGGATCGTCAAATTTTGCATCGATAGCATAGGTAAAGATCAATTTCGAATTTTTAGTAGCACTCCCGAAGCTGAGCAGTGTTCCGCTGTAGTGAAGGTTTGACGGACCGTAATAGGGATTATCAAGTGTCAGCACTGTTTTCGCAGCCGTTTCTTCATTCGCTGCGAAAGAGGCATTCGCAAAATAAGGTTTATCCTCAAAAAAATATTGACGGACATAAGGCAATTCCTTATGACTCTCTATTGCATTAATAACGTAATAATAGTTTTCCTCTCCGATTGCTGCAACCAACACCTCATCATCATTGATAAGACGCGCCTCCACGATATTGTCAGCATGCGAGACACGTTCAACACCAGTCGGATTTAAACGAAAGAGCGTGCTTCCTTTTTGGCTGTTTGCCACAAAATAGACACGCCCATGGCTGTCAACATCACTGACGATCCCGTAGTAGCCGTCCAAGGTATAAAGCGGTTCCCTGTTTTTAAAAAGGGTCCGTTTTTTGCCGTTTTGGACAAAATAGTAGAGGTTGTTGTCGTTGTCGATATAGACCGAGGAGTTTACTTTGGCATAGAAGCTGTCTCCCACATACAGCTGGGCCTGATCAAAAGAGGACGGCACATCAAAATAGACCGCCGCCCCGTCTTTAAGATACCCCTGGATCATCTTGGATGCTGTCCCATCAATGATATGCCCATCTTTGTCAAAGAGCCCTTGAGAGATCTTGGTCGGGCCGCTGTAACCGCTGCCCTGCGTAACATAATCGTCATGCAGATCGATCACTTTGCCGCGGAAATAACTCTCGCGCTCGATCTTCAGCGTTTTGTCTCGTTTAAAAAGACGGACCAGTTCTGGGGCACGCTGGCCGTCTGAGACGGTAAAAAAGATCTTGTCGCAACTGCTGTTGAGTGAACTGAAATATTTTGAGGTGACTAGCACCTCCCCCTCAACTTCTGCAAAATCTTCAGACGCTTTTAAAAGCCACCTGTTATAGCCGGAGAGAGCCTCTTCAAAACTCTCCCCAAAGGTCATCTCAAAGATATGGTTGATACGAAACGGCCATAGCCATGATCTTGAGTGGTTGTAAAAGAAACTGTTGACCTTGTCCAACCCGTATTTTTCAGCCAGATAGAGCTGAAAAAAGCCCCCGATGATGTAGTGCCGATCATAATAGGGGAAGTCGTGGGTTGTCTGATTATAGAGAAACTGCGGCGTGATATGACCGGCCTTTGCCTGCAAGACGGTTTCAGCCATTAAGCGTCCGCTGTACAAGCGTCCTCCGTTTCCTTGCCATGACTCGTTCAAGACGGCGTTGCCTTCGAGCAGATAAGAGCTGATCATTGCATTGGGAATGGTAAAGAGGGGAAAAAATCCTGCTATCAGAAAGCTATTGCCTAAGACACTGTGCAAACCTCTTGTAATGGGGCTTGCTTTCGGATTGAGCTGATAGTTGTGTGCCGTCTCGTGGTAGAGAAGTGTATTTAGCCAGGATGTCGTCGTAAAGTAGTCAATCTGTTGCGTACCGCCGATATAGTTGATCTGCATATTCAATGGGTACTGTGTCGAAAAACCGTTAGCGATCTGATTATTCTGGGAAATGATTCCGACAAACAACGGTGCATCAAGTGTATAGCCAAAAGAGTGTTCATACTCATTATTGAGCATTGGCTCCAGTGACATCGCCTGTTCAGCGGCATATCGGTTCTGCTCGGTAAAGATCACTTCGGTACTGTTTTCTTCGATCTTGTAATACTGCTCATCACCGGGGACAATGGCCTCTCCGCCGTAAAGGGCCTGGAGAAAAACTATCAAAGGTAAAATAAGCTTCAATAAATGCACTTCTATCCTTGATGGCATTAAAATCTCTTTTATTGTATCCCACTTGATATGAAACATCTATTGAAAGTTTTAAGTGTTGGTAATTATGAATAGGTAGAAAGAAAAGAGTAGATGCAAGTGGTTCGCTCAAAAGAGCGAACACTGATTAAGAGAGATAAGAATTAACCGCAAGAAGGAACGTTTCCTGAATCTGAACCGTATTCAAATAGGAAATCTTTAAGATCTGCTGCGCTTTTTTCGAATTTTTTACCATTTGCGTATTTTTCGCCTTTGGTTCCTTTGTGCCATGCTTTGAAAACAGCACCGTTATCTGCGAATGCTTCTGCCCACTCGTCTTGAGTTTTCAAAGCAGCACCTTTAGTACCGTTACCATGACATTTTTTACACTGCTTAAGGTAGTCTTTTTGACCTTTTTTGATGTCAGCGTTTGCAGCTGTGCTAAACATACCCAGTGTGACAAGTGATGCTAATAGAATTGACGTTTGCTTTTTCATGTCCATTCTCTCCATGTGATTAAAATTTGATAAATGATACAGGCAAATCTCTAAATCTAACGTAAATTCTTTCTTTTAAATCACTAACTTCATAAAAAAATGTTACTTATTCGCCCATCATCTCAAGATCATCTTCGTCATTTTCAGCCGATTTTACTGCCTGGCGGATCTTGTCCTGACGCAGTTTTCGGTTGCTTGTATGTTTGAGCTTTTCGAGCGTCTTATCATCAAGCCCCATCTCTTTTTTAATCGCTTCATCATCGTAACCAGCTACTTCAAGCACATAGACACGCAGTTCACGCTTGGTCATATTACGCTTGAGAATATTATAGAGTTCAACCTCATTATTGCTTATCATCGCTGTGTCACAGCCATAAAAAGCGGCCAAAGTCGCTCGAACCGACGTTTCTCCGTTATATTTGTACCAGATAGAATTTTCTAACATTTTTATATCTCCTATATATACTCTAAGATCTTTGTAAGATCTTTTTTATCAATAATGACATTGGCCTCTTTTTTCAGGATCTCTTTGGCGCAAAAGGCGACCCGAGTGCCGGCATGGGCAAACATGCTCAGGTCATTGGCCCCGTCGCCGACAACCATCGTCTCATCTTCACCGATACCCAGGATGTTTTGCAGTCTCACCAGCATATCGCCTTTGGAAAAGTTAAACATCATATCCCCGCCCACAAGTCCTGTCAGTTTGCCGTCTTTGACATGCAGGGCATTGGAAAAATCAGCGTCATATCCCAGGATATCTTTGGCATAGGTCGTCGCCGTTCTAAAGCCCCCGCTGAAACAGACCACCGTCATGCCGCGTTTTTTAAGTGCTGCTATCGTCTCTTTGGCACCCGGCATATAGGGTAAAGAATGGCTTATCTCTTCTACTTTGGAATAGTCAAGCCCTTTCAGCAGACCGACTCTCTCCTGAAGCGACTCAAAAAAGTCCAGATCACCCGACATTGCCCTCTCGGTAATCTCGGAAACCTGTTCGCCTATTCCCAAAGCTTCCGCAAAAAAATCGATTGTTTCGCCATCCATCAAGGTTGAATCAAAATCAAACACGCATAATTTCATACTAAATTGCTCTACTTTCGTTATAATCACGCAATTATAGCGTAGGAAGCCCTTTTTGTTTGAACAACTGATTGATAAACTGCAAAACTCGACATACATCACTCTTGAGACGACCCCGCCGCATTCGGCCCGTTTCAAACCGGTTATCGAGACGATTGCAGAGCTCGGACTCGACAAGATGGTTGACGGCTTCAGTACAACCGACAACCCCCTCGCCAAACTCAAATACAATGCTCTTTTTGCAGCCCAGCTGCTGCAGAACCGTTTTAACAAACCGGTTCTGGCCACGATGACGATGCGCGACCGCAACCGCATCGCCCTGCAGTCAGATCTTCTGGGTGCCAATGAAGCGGATGTCCGCGCCATCCTGGCCCTCACAGGGGACCCGGTAAAAATATCCGATCAAAAAGAGGCCAAAGGTGTCTTCGAAGGCGATTCGTCTCTTCTGCTTGACATCATCACCTCCCTCAACGGCGGTACCGACCTGATGGGTAAAGCCTTTAAAGATGCACCAGAGCCGATCTACCCTTTTGCTGTGGTCAATTCCCATGCACGCAATCCGAAATCTCTGCAGAAGAAGATGCTCAAAAAGATCAACCATCATGCTCTCGGGATCATGACACAGCCGGTCTATGATGTTGACAATGCCCGGCTCCTGGCCGAACTTATGCAGAAGGCGAACCGGGAGAGCAATACGGAAACAGATGCTACGCTGATCTTGGGGATATTTCCGATCACAAAACTTCGTACCGCCCAATTTCTCGACGCCAATGTACCCGGAATACATGTGCCTTCGTATTGGCTGGAATCACTTTCCAAAGCCGCAAAAATATCTGCCGAAGAAGAGTATAAGGTCGGCTTTGAACTGAGTAAAAAACTCTTTGATGACATAAAGGCCATCCACCCAAAAATACACCTTATGACCGCCAACCACTTCCAGATTGCCAAAGAGATTCTCGCTTAATATAAGATTTTTCTATTTCTTGTTATAGTTTCCTACTTAAACATCTTTCAAGGTAGGTTATGTCTATTCATAAAGTTCTGATCGCAGTAATCCCTTCTCTCGTTTTTACGGCCTGTACTCCCGCTCCGGAAGTACCGCTATCGCCTGAATTAAGCCAATATGCGCTTGCAAAAGAGAATTGTGAAAGGTTGCGTACCACACTCGGCATTTACGTTCCGGATGAGCTTGACAAAGAGTGTCTTGTTTTTTTACAACGTCTGAATAAAGCCAATGCCCTCGACTACAAAATAGCCCACTTTAATGACGACAATACCGATCCCAATGCCAGGCCCAAGCCGGAATATATTCTTCTGCAGACTGACGGATACCGTCAACACCTCAAAACAAAACTTGACTATCAGGAGCTGGCCGATACGATCAATAAAGTCAGTTTGGAGGCCATCGCCAATGACCGGCTCGCAGACGTAGAACTGACCTTATCGTTTCCCGAGACACAGTTTACGAAAGAGCACTATCTCTACTATAAAAAATATGCCCCCCAGTTTGATAATGACCCGCAATATCTGGCTTATGAGCAACAGTATGCCCAGGAGCTGGTCAATCAGGGTTTGGCATTTTTGAGTGAAGGCGATAAGCGGAGTGCTCTCACCCTCTTTAAAGAGGCGGCAGCTATACACAGTGCGCAAGCTGAATACCTGGCCGGCATTGTCTATGAGGCCAAACATATCGATAAGGCGATCGAGTGGCATACCAGGGCCCAGGAGCACGGTATTAAAGGTTCGCGCATTCAACTTGCCCGCCTCTACAGCCGTCAACACGAACCCAAAGAGTCGCAAAAATGGTATCTTTTGGCGGCAGAAGACGGTGATGCCCACGCACAGTTCATACTCTACGAGCAGTATAAAAAAACAGTATCAGACAAGTCGCAGGAGATCGCCGCAAAGTGGTTAAAGAGCGCTGCAGATAACGGCTTTCCCCAAGCAGAATATGCTTACGGAGAGCAACTGCTCAAAATAAACAAGACAGCAGAAGCAAAAACATGGCTGCTCAAAGCAAAAGTGCACGGTGTCACTGCAGCAGGTGCCCCGCTTGGTTCAATCTTCTTCAAAGACAAACAGTACAGAAAGGCTTTCCCTCTTTTAGATATTGCCGATACGGCTGCCGCAAAATACCAGCTTGGCAAGATGTTTGAACACGGGCTTGGCGTCAAAGCCGACTATTACAGCGCCTATATGCTCTACAAAGAAGCCTATCGTCTCGGAATCAAAGGTGCAAAAAAAGATATGGCCCGCGTCGATAAACTGAAGACAGAAAGAGAGGAGGCCCATTACGAGGCGGCAAAACGTCGAGAGGGTGAGTACCAAAAAGAGCTGGCTCAGCGCTGCGGGGAAAAGGTAACAAACCGAAATATCAGAACTGCGGGAGAGATGCTCCATCTTCACGGTCTCGTTGAATTGCCTTTGGAAAATTCCGACGGTTTTATTCTCAATACCGAAGATGGCAGAAAATTCTTTGTACTCGGCGCCGATCGGGCAGATACAGAACAGTATAAGCATGTTGATATCACAGCGAAATCGACAGGTAAGTCCCTGACAATCAGCGGTGACAACGATTCAACGATGACTATTTATCAACTCTCTTTCCAAAAAAATTGTCAACGCTGAAATCGGGCATCAGTTACATCGTTTATGTTAATAATGAGAGACTCTGTTATATAATCAAATCCTGAGGCTTTAGCGTTCAAAACCTGTATGATGCAGCTATCCAAGTAAAACAACAATACATTTTTAAGATCAGCACGACGACGGCCTTTGCAAATAGTTGGTCTTATTGTCAATTTCGAAAATTTCTCAATCTTACGAAAGGCGGAACATGCGATTTCTTTTATTCAGTATCCTTTTTACTCTTCTTCTCTTTTGCGGGTGTACCCCATCACCCGAGGTACCTCTAACAAAGCAGCTTAGTTCTTATGCCCAGGCACAGGAGCAGTGCCGTGATGTTTTACAGGGCAAAAGCAAACTTCCCGATGACGTTGAAAAGGAGTGCGATCAATTTCTAAAACGCCTTGAACACAGCAATACTCTTGGTATCGAACTGATGTCAAAAAAGCTTACGAAACCCGAGTTTGCTATGAAAGAGACCGAAGATGCACGGCAACGCCTTAAGCTCAAACAACAATATGAAGAGCTTATAGAAACCGTCAGAAAAGCAACCCTTGCTGCCATCAGAAAAAATAATCCGGAGACTTTCACCGAAGGCATCAATTTTCCGGGAAACACCTTTATAGCACCCTATTATGACTACATGAAAAATCTCTCTCCCCGTTTTGATGAAGAACCACATTTTTTAGCCTATCAGCGTCAAGAATCTGAACAATTGGTACAAAAAGCGCAGCAGTATCTCGATCAGGGACGCCGCGGTGAGGCCAGAGCCTTGTTTGAGCAAGCTGCGCAGATGCATAATCCCCAAGCCGCACGCTCGACTGCCCTGCTCTATGAAGACAGTGATATCGAAAAAGCCTTGCATTGGCATCTTATCGCTGCGAACGAAGGTGTCAAAAGCTCCGACCTCAACATAGCCCGCCTCTATGAAGCGCAGGAGAAACAGGAGGAAGCGCTTAAATGGTATCGCAAAGCTGCTGACAGCGGTGATGCCAAAGCCCAATTCCGTCTCTATAATTTTTATCGCGCTAAAGATGAAAAACTGGCGCTCTCCTGGCTGGAAAAATCGGCCCAAAACGGTTACCCGAAAGCCCAATACAGCTATGCCACCATGCTTTTGAAAGAGGGCTCCAGTTACAAGGCGATAGCCTTAATGCAAAAAGCCTCTCAAAGCGGCTATCAGCCTGCATCCGACTATCTTGGACAATACTATTACGGTCTTAAGCGTTATAGCCGAGCCCTGGAGGAACTTTCAAAATCGGAGAGTGCCGACGCGTTCTATCTGCGTGCCAAGATGGCTGAACTAGGGCTCGGGATGCCGCGGGATTACAATTTAGCCTATGCCTTTTATTCGAATGCCTACGCTTTAGGCAACGAAGAGGCCGGTGGCGACGCTAAACGCATTCAGAACCTGCAAAGCAAAGAGCAGCAGCTCGCTGCCGAAGAAGAGAAGAAATCATGGGCCAGACGAATGAAGGAGATGGTCAAAGAGTGCGGCGAAATACCGACAGGTAAAAACATTAAAAAGAGCGATCAAAAGATTCACATAACGGGTACAGCGTCAGCTCCAATTTCAGGTATGAACAATTTTATCATCTATGGCGATGACGGCGAGCAGTATTACCTCAGAAATGCGCAGGATATACATGAAGATGAATACGTTGATGTCGTAACGAGATCAATAGGCCACGTTATCTCCCTGCGCTATGCCGATGAGGAACCGCGCAATATCTACCAGTTCACCTACATTAAACCCTGCGTCCGGGAAGATGAGCAAGAATAAGGTACCCCTTCAGCTCTTCTCCTCCTGCCCTTTTTTTATAATTACTCTAACTTGGCTATAATTCGCCAATTTTATTCCCCAAGGAATCCTAATGATCGATCTGAAACTCCTTCAAAAAGATTTTGACTTTGTCAGCAGCCAGCTACAGCGTAAAGGTGTGGGTCTGGAGATCATCGAATCTATTAAAGAAAGAAACGAAGTTCTCAAAAAAGCGAAAGCGGCCTATGAGAGCGCGCAGGCTGATCAAAATGAGATGAGCAAGCTTTTCGGTCTTTATAAACGCGAGGGCAAAGACACTGCCGAACTTAAAGAAAAGGTCGACGCCAACAAGATCAAAGTCGCCGAACTTCAGGATGAGCAACGTGAAGCCGAAGAGGCATTGACAAGTGTCGTCATGGCCGTACCGAACATGCCAGACAGCGATGTTCCCGACGGTGCCGATGAAGAGGATAATATCGAGATCAGAAAAGTGCTCACTCCCCGCACTTTTACATTTACCCCTAAAGAGCACTGGGAGCTTGCTGAAAAGAACGGCTGGATCGATTTTGAACGCGGTGTCAAAGTGGCAAAAAGCCGCTTCTCCGTTGCCTTTGATATGGGTGCGCGAGTCGAACGGGCACTGATCAACTTTATGCTTGACTTCAACCGAAGACGCGGCTTTACCGAAGTCTCTGTTCCACAGCTCGTCAATCGCCGCGCCCTGGAAGGGACAGGGCAGCTTCCGAAGTTCGAAGATGATCTCTATAAGGTCGAGAATGACGAGCTCTATCTCATCCCGACCGCCGAAGTACCCCTGACCAACCTCTTCCAGGACGAGATCCTTGCAGAGAGCGAACTGCCGATCAAAATGTGCGGCTACACCTCATGTTTCAGAAAAGAGGCCGGTGCGGCTGGACGCGATACCCGCGGAATCATCCGTCAACACCAGTTTCACAAGGTCGAGCTTGTCTCTATCACCAAACCGAGTGAGAGCGATGCCGTTTTTGAAGAGATGGTCAGCTGTGCCTCTGACCTTCTGACAGCACTTGAACTGCCCCATCGCCTGGTCACACTCTGTACCGGTGACCTCGGTTTCAGCGCTGCCAAAACAGTTGATCTCGAGGTCTGGCTGCCGGGTCAGAATACCTACCGCGAGATCTCTTCCGTCTCAAATACCCGTGATTTTCAGGCCCGCCGGGCCAAGATCCGTACCAAGCTCGACAACAAGAACATCCTTGTACACACGCTTAACGGCTCTTCACTCGCGGTTGGACGCACCCTTGTAGCTCTCATGGAAAACTTTCAAAACGAAGACGGCAGTATCACTATTCCTGCCGCACTTCAGCCTTACCTTAACAATTAACAATACTACGAAGTACCTGTGTACTTCACTATCGAAAAGAAAGTTCTATTTTGTCATGTTTATCTCTATGATAGTGAATATGGCAAAGTGATGGCCACGTCAGACTTCTTATTATTCGCTTAATCATAAACCGCATCTACACTTCTGATCATTTGAGAAGTAAGCTTTACGGCATCTATTGTCGCCGCGATAACCATAACGGTTTTTATACCCAAACGCCATTTCATTCCTTCTCAATAAGTGCTTCAGTTGTTATTATATGTTTCAGTACGTTAACAATTATTTTATATAATTGTGGCATACCATTCACAGGAGAAAGAGATGAAAAAGAGAATGTTTCTGTCAACAGTTCTGGCCTCGTTTTTGTTTACAGGAATTGCCCTTCAGGCTGAGCCCGGCTATCCTGGTGTCCATGGCACAAACCCATGGGATCAACTTCCTGTAAAACGGATCAAACATACGAACAGTTTCGGTGACACCTACTATACATACCGAAAAGAACAGCCAAAAGCACATGTGGTAAAAGAGGTTCATGCCCAAGACCAGAAATTCACAAGCCCTCCAAAAGAGATTCTTGATGGCCTGCATGACACTTTTAATGCGATCAAAGCACTCCAAGCAAAAGATACAAAGGCAGCTGCATCAAGTCTGTCCAAAGCAACTGCTGCTTTTGATGCGGCACTTAAAGCAGATCCGAATCTTGGACTGATACCTGTGGCAAATGACATCCAGGTCAATGAGCTTGAAAGTACGCCCAAACAGATCGAAAAGGCGCTGGATTTGGCAGTAGAATCACTGAAGAATCATCAAATAAAAACTGCGAGAGAGATCTTATTGCCGCTGCAGGATGATATCGAGATTACGACCGAATCCATTCCTATGGATATCTATCCTGTTGCAACCAAGAATGCACGTAATGAACTGGCCAAAGGCCAACAAGATGCAGCATTACAGACACTGCTCTCCGGATTGAGTATGCTGGTGACGGAAAAGGTCATCATTCCTATTCCGCTGTTAAACGCCGAAGATCTGGTAGCATCTGCGTCCAAACTGGAAAAAACGAAAAAGATAGAGGCATCAGAATTGGTTGAGGAGGCCGGTGCTGAATTGAAAAAATCCATACTATTAGGGTATGCAGACCAACATATGCCTGAGTATCAAGCACTTTCTGAGCAGATAAAAACGATACAAAAAGAGATCAAGGGTAAAAACGAAGTGGAAAAACTTTATGATCGGGCAATAAAATCGATTGAATCACTTATCCATACAACTAAGAAAGAAAGCATCAAGCAGCACGTGGCCAAAGTAGATAAAAGCTAAGATAAAGCATACGGTTTTAAATCTATGTCCAAACGGGAAATCAACAGAATGTTTTCGGACTTTGGAGTACCATTTTTAGAGTCTTTCGATCGAAAAAGAGATCATTGGTTATAGCGATGAGATTGATGATGACTTGTTATAAAAATATCAAACACCGGACGTGGAAAAAATGAGTAACAGACAAATCGGATTTCTGGAAGCGTTCAGCATAGGTGTCGGCGGCATGGTGGGCGGCGGCATCTTTGCCGTTTTGGGTCTGACCATTGTACTCTCCAAAGGGGCCGCGCCTATCGCTTTCGCCATCGCGGGATTGATCGCGCTGGTAACGGTCTATTCCTACGTCAAACTCTCTTTACGCTATCCCAGCGAAGGCGGTACCATCGAATTTATCGTACAGGCATTCGGTAACGGCCTCTTTTCATCGCTTGTCAACACCCTTATGCTCATCAGTTATGTGATCATGCTTGCACTCTATGCCTATGCTTTCGGAAGTTACGGTTCGGCACTGATTATGGGCGACGACGTCCAATGGGTCCATAAATCGCTTGCCGCCGGTGTTATTGTCTTGTTTGTCCTGGTCAATCTTCTAGGCGCATTTATGACCGGCAGAGCTGAAGATATCATGGTGTCGGTCAAATTGCTCATATTGCTCGCTTTTGCCGGCGTCGGCATGTTGACGATTGATCCCCACCATCTGTCAACTTCCCAATGGATGCCCATTCCGTCGGTTCTCACCGGCGGCTTGATGATCTTTTTAGCCTACGAAGGATTTGAACTGATCGCCAATACCGCCAGAGATATCAAAGATCCCAAAAAGAATCTTCCCCGGGCTTATTATGCTTCTATTATCTTTGTGATACTGCTCTATATTGTCATCGCTGCCGTTGCTGTCGGAAACCTGAGTTTTGAAGAGGCCAGAACAGCAAAGGACTATGTCCTTGCCAAAGCCGCGGAGCCTTTTTTCGGCAAAACAGGGTTCATCCTTATCGCAATCGCCGCACTTTTATCGACAGCTTCGGCTATCAACTCAACTCTTTACGGCGGCGGACGCACCAGTTACCTGATCGCCAAACTGGGCGAGTTGCCCGAAATCTTTGAGGAAAAGCTTAGAAGCGGGTACGACGGTATGATCATCATCGCCCTGCTCAGCATCATCTTCGCAACCCTGTTTAACCTTGACAATATCTCCGTAGCAGGCAGTATAGGTTTTCTTGTCATATTTGCTTTGGTGAACTTTGCCAATGTACGACTCTACAAAGAGACGGGCGCCAATCGTCTTATCGCAGGATTTGGAACCTTCCTGTGTGTCGCAGCGGTTATCGTTCTCGTCGGTTACAATGCCTTGAACTCGCCGGAATCACTTTTGACAAGCGGCGTGGTCATACTTATCGTTTTTTTGTTCAGCTTTTTCTATCATCGATTCAAGCAGAGGGAGACGGTACTCTCTCTGTTTATGGATAAACGGCTTGAAAGAGAAGAGATGGCAAAACAGAAGAAAAACTAGATGCGCCAATACATTTATATAACAATTATATTTACTTCCTATTGTTAGTTGTGATATATGCTATGATTAATGTTATGTTGATGAAGCTTTCGAAGCGTTATTATATGAAGGAGATGAAATGTTGAGTTATCTGTTTGAGTTTGACGGAGAGACGCAGAAAAAGGTTTCGAAGCATGCGACAATCGCAGGTCTTATATTTATTATACTGGGGTTTGGCGGCATGCTCTATCCTCAGATCATGTCAATTGTAACCGTATTTTTTGTCGGCTGGCTGCTGACACTTGGCGGATTTGTCGCCGGTTATTTTACATGGATGGCAGGGAAGAATGACTGGCTGGGCTGGCTCAAAGCATTTGTATTGATGGCGACGGGTCTGTTCATCATCTTTTTGCCGCTTCCCGGCGTTGCAGCGGTGGGTCTTCTTTTGGCCTTCTACTTTTTGCTTGATGCCTTCAGCAATGCGGCGATCGGCCTTTCCATGAAGCCCTTCAAAGGATGGTGGATATGGTTGATCAATGCTTTTTTCTCTTTTTTGCTGGCTGTGATCTTTATCATCGGATGGCCTTTCAGTGCAATGTGGCTTGTCGGATTTTTTGTCGGGATCAGTCTCTTTCTTGACGGGTTCATACTGCTTTTTATGGGAAGCTACCTTAAAAACGGAACAAACCAAGACAACAGGCCAGTATAGGCGAAAAATCTATCTGCTGTAATAGCTTTGGCAATGATCAGAAACAGATGCAGCCGGTCCTGACAATAAAGGAGTAATTTATGTCAGCACACTATATCAAAGGGTTTAAAGAGATCAGGCATCGAGGATGTGCTGCAAGTCGGCGGCAAAAACGCATCGCTTGGAGAAATGTATCAAAACCTGACATCGATAGGCGTCCGTGTACCAAACGGTTTTGCCGTAACGGCAGACGCCTATAAATATATGCTTGACAGCAACGCCGTATGGGACAAACTGCATGCGCTGCTGGACGATCTTGACCCTGAAGATATGTCTCAGCTGCAGGAGCGGGGAAAAGCGTGCCGCGAGATCATCTACGGCTGCGTGATCCCCGAAGATCTAAAAGCGCAGATCCTGCAGGGGTATGCCGAACTCAAAAAGGAGTATGGCGATCGATCTCCCTGGCCGTACGTTCTTCGGCAACTGCCGAAGACTCTCCTGAAGCCTCTTTTGCGGGACAAAACGACACCTATCTTAATATTGCAAGTGATGCCGCCCTTCTGGATGCCTACAAACGCTGCCTCGCCTCAAACTTTACCGACCGCTCCATCCATTATAAATATGACAACGGATTTGACTACCTTAAAGTCTATCTTTCCGTGGTGGTCATGAAGATGGTGCGTTCTGACGAGAGTACGAGCGGTGTCATGTTCAGTATCGATACCGAAACAGGGTTCAAGGATGTCGTCTTTATCAACGCTGCTTACGGTCTGGGCGAAAACATTGTGCAGGGAACCATCGATCCGGACAGTTTTTATGTGCACAAACCGACCTTCAACGAAGGACACCGCGCCGTACTCAAACGGCGTTTGGGCAAAAAACAGCTGAAAATGGTCTTTACCGATGTGCTCAACAGAGACAGTATCGCCGCGGAATACACTAAAAATATTGAGACGACCGAAGAGGAACAGGCCCGTTTTTGTATCAGCGACGACGATGTGATGATACTCGCCGATTATGCGATCAAAGTCGAAAAGCACTACACCGAAAAGGCGGGATTTCATAAACCGATGGACATGGAGTGGGCAAAAGACAGAGATGACGGGTATCTGTATATGGTACAGGCACGTCCCGAGACGGTGGAGTCACAGAAAAAAGGCTCAACCCTTGAAATCTACCACCTCAAAGAAAAAGGAAAGCTCCTTTCCACCGGTCGGGCTGTCGGGTCAAAGATCGGACATGGCAAGGTACATTACATCTCTGATGCGACCCGTCTGAACGAATTCAAACCCGGTGAAGTCCTCGTCGCCGATACAACGAACCCCGACTGGGAACCGATCATGAAGACGGCGGCGGCCATTGTCACCAACAGGGGCGGACGTACCTGCCATGCGGCGATTCTCAGCCGCGAACTCGGCATTCCTGCCGTTGTCGGAACGGACAATGGGACTCAAATGCTTAAAGACGCAGCAGTAGTGACAGTAAGCTGTGCGGAAGGCGAGACAGGCTATGTTTACGAGGGGAAACTCGACTATGAAATAGTCAAAACGGATCTCAGCAAGCTTTCCAAGACGAAGACAGAGATCATGATGAACCTTGGCAATCCAGATCTTGCCTTCAGCCTTGCCTCGCTTCCTGTGGACGGCATCGGCCTTGCCCGTATGGAATTTGTGATCAACGAATACATCAAAGTACATCCGATGGCGCTTAATCACCCGGAAAAAGTCGATAAAGAGACACAGAAGCAAATTGCCAAACTCGCCGGTGCCTATGATGATCCGATAGATTTTTTTGTAAAAACGCTTTCGGAAGGTGTGGCCTCGATTGCCGCAGCGGTCTATCCGAATCCCTGCGTCGTGCGTATGAGCGATTTTAAAACGAACGAATATGCGACGCTGCTAGGCGGAAAGGTATTTGAGCCTGAAGAGAACAATCCGATGATCGGATTCAGAGGAGCCGCCCGTTATTCGCATCCGGCATATGAAGAGGGCTTTGCGCTTGAATGCGCCGCGATGAAACGGGTGCGCGATGAGATGGGCCTTGACAATGTCATCTTAATGATCCCTTTCTGCCGGCGGGTGCAGGAGGGGAAAAAAGTCGTTGACGTCATGGCAAAATATGGCCTGAAACAGGGCGAAAACGGCCTGAAGATCTATGTAATGTGCGAGATTCCGAACAATGTCATAGAGATCGACGCATTCAGCGAGATCTTTGACGGTTTCAGCATCGGCAGCAATGATCTGACACAGCTGACCCTTGGGGTCGACCGGGACTCCGAAATCGTCGCATTTGATTATGATGAACGTGATCCCGGGGTGATGAAGATGATCGAAATGGCGGTAGAAGGATGCCGGCGCAACAAACGCCATAGCGGTATCTGCGGACAGGCGCCTTCCGACTATCCTGAAATGGCGGAATTTTTGGTAAAGCTGGGCATTGATTCGATCAGTCTCAATCCCGGACAGCGTGCTCACGACGATTCAGAATATTGTGGCACTTGAAAAAAAGTCTGAAAGGAGTTGATGATGCGTAACTTCCTGCCTGCCGACGTACCCGGCGAGAAAGAGAATGAGTTCCAAAGAAACTTCGACAAAGCGACCGGTCGCAGCGGCCGTCTGATGCTATTCGCCGGAGATCAGAAGGTCGAGCACCTGAACAACGACTTCTACGGAACTGACATTCCGGCGGAAGACAATGATCCGGAGCATCTTTTCAAGATCGCATCCACTGCCAATATCGGGGTTTTCGCCACGCAGTTCGGACTTATAAGCCGTTATGCGCGTCAATATCCCGATATCCCCTACCTGGTCAAGCTCAATGCAAAGACCAATCTAATCCCCTACAGCGAAAAAGATCCCTGGTCGCAGCAGTGGCTTGATGTCGATGACATTGTCCGCTTCAAACAGAGCAGTGGTCTGGACATTCTGGGTGTCGGCTACACGCTCTACCTGGGGAGTGAGCATGAACATGCCATGCTGCAGGAGGCGGCAAGAACAGTGCATGCAGCACATCAAAACGGTATGCTCGCCGTACTCTGGATCTATCCCAAAGGCAAGTACGTCAAAGATGAGCACGACGGGCATCTTATCGCCGGAGCAGCCGGTGTCGGTGCCTGTATCGGGGCAGATTTTGTAAAGCTCAAAGTACCGCAGCGCAATGGAAAGTTCGTTCCCGATCTGCTGGCCGAAGTAACACAGGCTGCCGGCAATACCGGTGTTTTATGCGAGGGAGGAGATAAAACCTCGGAAGAAGCCTTTTTAACCGAACTGCACAGCCAGATACAGATCGGTAAAAGCCGGGGAAACGGAACCGGGCGGAATATCCACCAGCGTCCTCTTAAAGAAGCGGTCAAAATGGCCGATGCCATCTATGCGGTTACGGTTAAAAATGCTTCTGTCGCTGATGCGATGGAAATATTGAAAAAAGGCAAATGATGAAAAATGATCCGTCTGTCAATATCGCCATTCCGGAACTGCCGGAACCGATAAAGGGCCTCAAGGATATTTCGCTCAACCTCTGGTGGACATGGAGTCCAAAAGGAAAGAATCTATTTAAAGTGCTAAACCCCTATCTATGGAAAGAGAGCGGGCACAATCCTATTCTGATGCTCAAGAATATGTCATCGGCCGAGCTTGAGGAAGCCTGTGACAATGAGCATTTTATGCGTGAATACCATTATGTTCACGCTCTTTTTAAGGGCTATATCAACGATACCAATACCTATGTCAAAGAAGAGCCGCTTCCCGTTGCCTATTTCTGCGCCGAATACGGCCTGCACCATTCGGTGCCGATCTATTCGGGGGGATTGGGGTTTCTGGCGGGAGATATTCTCAAAGAGTCCAGTGATATGGGACTGCCGATGGTCGGTATCGGGTTTATGTATCCTCAGGGCTATGTGCGCCAGGTGATCGGTAGCGACGGCTGGCAAAATGGTATGAACGAACCGATAGAACGCGATACGGCACCCATCGAACGGGTGCTGGATGCAGACGGAGGACATTTTACGATCCAGGTTCCATTCATTGATCCGCCCGTCTTCGCCACCGTCTGGAAAATCAATGTCGGCCGCGTGACACTCTACCTTCTTGATACCGATGTAGAGCAGAACAATCCCTGGGACCGGCAGATCTCGGCCCATCTTTATGCACCCGACATGAACCAGCGCCTGCGTCAGCAGATCGTACTCGGCATTGGCGGCTACCGCGTGCTTGAGGAGCTTGGAATAGAATACTCTATTTTACATCTCAATGAAGGGCATCCTGCCTTCGCACTGTTTGAACGGGTTCGCAGTCTGATCGAAAATGAGAACATGAGCCTTGATGCAGCGATCATACAGGTCAGAAACACCTCCGTTTTCACAACGCATACGCCGCTTCAGGCGGCAACCGATGTCTACAGTTTCGATATGATAAGCAAAAATTTTGACGATTACTGGAAGCGGCTTGGAATGGGCAAAGAGCAGTTTATGCAGTTCGGGATCAATCCCGATAAGCCATCGGACGGATTCAATATGACCGTTTTAGGTCTTAAGATGTGCGATTATCGTAATGCCGTCAGCAAAAAGCATTGCGAAGTGACGAATGGCATTTGGAAAAACCTGTTTGACCGAGAAAAGAGCAAGGGTGCACCTATTACCTATGTCACCAACGGTGTGCATCTGCCGACATGGATGGATGATAACCTGTTTGAGATCATGGACGCTACGCTGGGAGAATCATGGCTTAACATACAGGACGATCCTGGTCTCTGGACCAAGGTGGCCGACCTTGATGATGCTAAAATCTGGCAGACGCACTATGACGGTAAAGTGACTATGGTCAATTCAATTCGTGAACGGGTACGCCGTAAATGGTCGGAAGAAGGGATAGACCCGCTTGTGGCAATGGCCGAAGGCGTAATGCTCGATCCTGATGTACTGACGATCGGATTTGCCAGACGGATGACGGAGTACAAACGTGACGATCTGATCCTGTATGATCTTGACAGACTCGAAAAAATTGTTAACAACGTGGCAAGACCGATACAGATCATATTTGCCGGCAAAGCACATCCGTCGGACAACCCTGGTAAAAAAATCCTGCAAAATATTTTTAAAACAGCGCAGCATCCGCGTTTTTGCGGCCGTATCGCTTTTGTTGAAGATTACGGTGAAGCGGTGGCTAAATATCTGATACACGGGGTGGACGTATGGCTTAACAATCCGCTTATTCCGATGGAAGCAAGCGGCACAAGCGGTATTAAAGCCTCGCTTTGCGGAACACTGCATCTCTCTGTTCTGGACGGGTGGTGGCCGGAAGGATACAACGGCAAAAACGGCTGGGCGTTCGGCGGTGAGACGTCCGATAACGCCGCAGACGCTGCATCGCTTTATGATACCATTGAGAATCAGATCGTTCCGCTCTATTACGAGACAGACGATAACAATCTGCCGCAGGGCTGGATTGCGATGATGAAAGAAGCGCTAATAACGATCTCACCGAAATTCAGCGCAAGACGCATGATGAAAGAGTATCTGGAAAAATTCTATATTCCGGCGTCAAAAGTGCTGCAAAAAGAGAACCGCTCAAAAATACCTGAAAACGACAGTTAACTATTTGCTGTAGCGTTTCTGCAGTTTGACCTGTTATTGTATAGATCAGGCATGGGTTACGCAGTTTGAACAGTATATATAGACTTGATTCAAAACTACTTGAGTAATTTTGAGCGCTTGTAAAGATGCACAATTGACATGATCGGTCCATACAGAATATAGAGCGTAAAGAAGAGCGCAAAACCTTCTATCGGATAGATAAAGATAAGCATCGCTACAACCACGATGCCGACAAATACGCGTCTGATGTGCTTTTTATCCATATCGACTTTTTTAAAACTGGGATAACGGATATTGCTGACCATCAACACCGAAACAACAAGGGCACTGATCAGAATAAACAGTTTATACTCTGCCAGCATGCTGTATTTTTGATACAAAAGCACCAGAATAGAGATAAACACGGCTGCTGTCGGAATCGGCACACCGATAAAGACAGAAGGTTCACTCTGGCCGCTCATCACGTTGAAACGCGCTAAACGGATACCGCCAAAGATGACAAAAAGCGCACTGGCCATAATCCCGAAACGGCCGAAATCATGTCCTGCATAAAGATATAAAAGCATTGCCGGCGCAGCACCGAAGGCTACGATATCGGCCAGAGAGTCGAATTCGACACCAAATTTGCTGCAGGTATTCGTCAGGCGTGCCACACGCCCGTCCAGTCCGTCGAAGATCAGTGAAAGCAGTACCATCCACGCAGCCAGAACAAACTTCCCCTCAACGGCCGAGATCATACTGTAGATGCCGGCAAAGATACTCGCAGCCGTAAAAAAGTTGGGTAACAGGTAAGCGAGCTGATTCGGCTGTTTTTTCATACTACGAGAAGAAACCAATGAGCGTCTCGCCTGCACGGACACTTTGACCTACTTTGACGGCAACACGCGAGTTTCGCGGCAAGACAATAGTTGTATGCCCTTTGGCCATCAGACCGTAACGCATTCCCTGGACAACAGGAGTATTTTCAGTCAGACGGTTTTTGATCCCCACCGATGCCAACTGAAGATTGTGCGAGACCCGCACCTGCTTCTCATCTTTACCGAACACAATATGGCTCTGTTCATTAAGTTTTTTAAACAGAGGCGTTGATGAAGAGAGGCGTGCACCGTAGAGAGTCTTTGTCTCTTTTACTTTGCAAGCAAAAGGGACGCGCAATATTGAAGTATCAAGGAAACCTGTCCTGATCACTATTTTAAAACTGCTTTTGCCATCTTCATCGTCCACTGTTTCAATGCTTTTGATGATACCGTCGGCAACACTGACAATGCTGTCTTCCTGCAGATAAGGCGTGACCCGTTCAGGATTACGGTAAGCCCAGAGCGTCAGAAGGAGCAGAACGAAACTCAAAAATGTCAAGACATCCGCATCGATCACCATAAAGAAGAGCATAAGTGCGAAAGATGCGGCTATACATCTAAAACCATCTTTGGCAATGATGAAGGTGTCGTTGTTAATCATAGCTATTTCTCTTCTTTGTCATCAATATTTTTTCGATCCTGAGACAAATCTTCAGAGAACTCACGCTCAATTTCATCACTCTCTTTCGGTTCTACTTTGGACGCCATGCCGTTCTCTTTCTCAAAGTTGATAATAAGCTCGCGGACCTTGTCGCCTGAAATATTTTCTGTCTTGAAAAGTTCTTCAACCATCTTCTCTATAGCACCGCGGTACTCTTCCAGACGCGCTACGACGGTAGCTATAATGTTCTTCCAACGTCACTTTGATAAACTGATCCATATCTTCAGCCATCTTCTCTGAGTATTCGCGGGCCTGACCGCCCATACCGCCGCCCAGGAAAGATTGGCGCTGCTTTTCCAGTACCATAAGTCCTGCGATATCGCTCATACCGTATACCTGTACCATGGACTTGATGATGTCGGTCGCACGTTCCAGGTCATTGCTGGCACCCGTTGAGATCTCACCGATAAAGACCTGTTCCGCCGCACGGCCGCCGAGAAGCACATCCACTTCGGCCAAAAGTTCATGCTTTTGCGCCAGGTATTTGTCCTCTTCCGGCGTATTAAGCGTATAGCCGAGTGCCGCCAGGCCGCGCGGGACGATAGAGACCTTGGAGACCTTCTTGGCCCCCTTAGTCGTCTCGGCAAGAAGCGCATGTCCGCACTCATGGTAGGCAACGATACGCTGCTCTTTTTTATTGATGCGGCGGTTCTTTTTGCTGAGTCCGGCGATCGCACGTTCGACCGCTTCCAGAAGATCTTCATGTTTGACTGTCTTTTGATTTTTACGTCCGGCTAGCAGAGCCCCTTCATTGATGATATTTGCCAAGTCCGCCCCGGCAAGACCTGCCGTCATTCGGGCAATATCCTCCAGGTCGGCATCTACATCCATCTTGACATTTTTCACATGGACTTTCAAAATGGCGACACGCCCTTCAAAGTCGGGCTTGTCGACCAATACCTGTCTGTCAAAGCGTCCCGGACGCAATAGTGCCGGATCTAGTACTTCAGGACGGTTAGTCGCTGCCAGGATGATGATCGGCGTATCCGTTCCGAAACCGTCCATTTCTGCCAGCAGCTGATTCAAAGTCTGTTCACGTTCATCATTACCGCCCATCATACCGCCTGCCGCACGGCTCTTACCGATGGCATCGATCTCATCGATAAAGATGATCGAAGGGGCATCTTTTTTGGCCTGTTCAAACAGATCACGAACACGCGCGGCACCGACACCGACAAACATCTCGATAAAGCTTGATCCGGAAACAGAGAAAAACGGTACTTCTGCCTCGCCTGCGACGGCTTTAGCCAACAGCGTCTTACCGGTACCCGGGCTGCCCACAAGCAGGACCCCCTTGGGGATCTTCGCACCGAGCTCGACATAGCGGGCAGGATATTTAAGGAATTCAACGATCTCCTGCACCTCTTCTTTGGCCTCTTCTGCACCCGCCACATCGGCAAACTTTGTCTTCGGCTTTTCAGAATTGACAAGTTTTTTCGAGCTGCCCATGCCCAAAACGCCGCCACCCATGCTTTTTTGCATACGGCCGGCAAAAAACATCCAGATCGCAATAATGATAAGAAAGGGAAAAAGCCAGCCGAACATCTCCGTAAACCAGTTGCTCTCGGAAAAACCGCTGTAATCGATCTTCTCTTTGTCAAGCAGTGGCACAAGCGTTGTGTCGTTTCCGACCATACGCGTTGTATAGATCGTATTTTCGCCCTTGGCACGAATGACCGTTTGCCCGATATCGACTTTTGAGACCTGCTTATTCTTGATCAATTCTTTAAGCTCGGAATAGCTCACCTCTTTATGTTTGACGGCACCTTGTCCGCCGAACTGCTCTCCGATGCTGCCGTTGCCATCACCGATCAGTGATTTAAAGATCAGAATCACCACCAATGAGAAGATGGCAAAGGTGATCAATGGGTTTTTATTGAAAAAATTATCGTTTTTCGGATTCTGGTTGTTTTGTTTTGACTCATACTGTTTTATTTTCCTTTTTTTGATACAACGAGTGTTACCCACTCTTCATGCTGAATGCGTTTTACAATACCACAATCAGCATATGCTTTTAACACTTTATCTTCATATTTGTCTAAGATTCCTGAAAGAACCAGGACACCCTCATCTTTAAGCAATCGTTTTAGATCACTGGCGATGAAGACAAGTACATCTGCAACGATATTGGCAATGACCACGTCATATTGCTTTGTCGTGCCTGCCGCCGAGCCTTCCCAGATCTCTCTGAAAGCAACCCCGTTCATATCGGCATTCTCCATACTGTTTGCGACCGAGACAGGGTCCGTGTCACAGGCATCGACAATCGCCCCCATCTTTGCAGCCGCAATACCCAGAATTCCGCTTCCGCAGCCGATATCGGCCACTTCATCTCCGGCTTTGACCTCTGTAGCAATCGCCTCAAGGCAGGCTGCCGTCGTCGGATGGTGTCCCGTGCCAAAGGCAAGGGCCGGATCGAGTACTATATTAAGCATCCCCTCTTTCGGTTCATTCCAGGTCGGGTGGATATAAAAAGGCGGTATCTCTATCGGCGTGATACTCTCCTGATAGCATTTTACCCAGTCGCTGTTCTTCTCTTTTTTAAGCTCGATCTCGAGATCGATCGGTTCACCGAGGGCCTGTTCAAGCGCCTCTTTAAACTGCTCGACCCCCCACGACATCGTCTCAAGCTCATCTTCGCTGCGGACGATAAAACTGCCGTCACGCTCCTCGAACCCGATAGGGAGGGTATCCGCTAAAAAGTCGCCGAACAGCTCCAGATGAGCCGATGGTGTGATAATAAGTTCATAATAATATTCTTGCATCTACTTTACTTCCTTTAAGGCTTTTTCAAGATCCAAAGTACCCTCATAATAGGCTTTCCCGACGATAACACCGGCTATCTCGCCCGTCGCTTGAAGCGCGTCGATATCGGCGCGGTCTTTCAGGCCGCCGCTCGCAATCGTCGGCACACCCGATGCACGTGCGATCGCAAGTGTAAAATCAACATTGATCCCGCTCAACATCCCGTCACGTCCCACATCGGTACAGATGATCGCTTCGACGCCGGCCTCGGCGAAGGCCTTTGCCAGGTCCGTTGCCTTCATCTTGCTGACTTCACCCCACCCCTCAACAGCTACGTAGCCGTCGATCGCATCGATACCGACAACGACCGGGTATTTTGCTGCCATCTCTCTGACGAACTGGGGGTCTTTAACCGCTATCGAGCCCAAAATCACACGGTCGATTCCCAGATCAAGATAACGTTTGATTGTCTCTTCATCACGGATACCGCCGCCGAGTTCAAGTTTGACACTACAGTTGGCACGAATCTTTTTGATCTCTTCCATGTTAACCGGTTCTCCGGCGAAAGCGCCGTTGAGATCGACCAGATGTACCCACTCGGCACCCATTTTCTCAAAACTCCTGACCAGCTCCCAAGGCTCGTCGGAATAGATCTTGGCGCTCTCCATCAAGCCTTTGGAGAGACGGACAGCCTTGCCGTCTTTGAGATCGATCGCAGGAAATAGCGTCATACATTTGCTCCTATAGATTTATAAAATTTCGTAAGATTTGAAGCCCGTTCTTGTGGCTCTTTTCCGGGTGGGGCTGTATACCCATCACATTGCCGTTGGCAACAGCACTGGTAAAGCTGTACCCGTATTCCGTACGGCCGATCGTGTTCTTAGGATCTTCACACACTGCATGGTACGAGTGGACAAAGTAGAGATAATGCTCGTCATCCAGTCCTTTGAAAAGAGGATGCTCTTTCGTAAACATACGGTTCCACCCCATGTGCGGTACTTTAAGCGGATGGTCAAAACGTTCTCTCTCAAAAGCCTGCACATGCCCTTTGATCAGCCCGAGACCTTCATGGTTGCCAAACTCCTGGCTAGACTCAAAAAGCAGCTGCATACCCAGACAGATTCCCAGCATCGGAGCGCCTGAGGCGGCATAGGACTTGATCGCCTTGTCCATGCTGCGCTCTTTGAGATGTTCCATCGCATCGCCGTAGGCACCGACACCCGGCAATATCAACTTGTCATAAAGGTGAAACTTGTCCGGATCGGATTCAACTTTTGTTTCATAGCCTAAAAGCTTAAAGGCGTTCTTTACAGAAGCCAGATTCCCCATATTGTAATCAACGATACCTATCATAACTCAATTCTCTTTCCCGTAAATTTTATATAAATAGCAAGGGAGATCAACAGCATCGAGACGCTTCCGATAATATAGACTGAATTGAGCAGCTTTTCAGGTTCGGTCATCGCGAACTTGAAGACCAGCATCAAGGCCTCAATGGAGAGGGCGATGATGATAGAGCCTAAAAACCGGACCATCGTCTTGTGCGGGTCGGCCGCATTCGGGCTCTCGATACTGCGGCCCAGCACCTCCTCTTCAAAAAGCGTTTTGACCAGGTCGAACATCGCCAGAGAAAGCGTCAGCAGAATGGTCGCATTAAAGACGTCCTTGACATCGATGATATGGAAGTTGATGCCTTGCGTAAAAAAGTACCCGATCCCTTTCAGGAAGAGCAGCAGGGCCACCATCGCCAGCACCAGGGTAAATGCGGCGTAGCCCAGACGGAAAAAACGTCCTGCAAAGGACTTCATCGGCATAGGATGTGCGATTTTCAGTACTGCGTTCAGGGGCATGTCCAGACAGGCGACATACTTTATCTCACCGTTCACATCAAAAATAGGTTTTGAAGCGGTGATGGTCAGATCCTGTGTGATCAGAGAGGGATACGGATCGGTAATCGTACAGCGTTTCTCTTTCATCGCACGGTAATAGTAGGCACGGTTTGCGCGGGACTGGTTGATACAGGTGTCCGTATGGCTTCCGTCCGGCAGATAGGTGGGTGAGATCTGGTCACCCTTCTCATTGAGCAGATAGACCCCTTCACAATCCTGCAGATCACCCATGATCTTTCGAAGACGGTCCATGACCGTTTTTTCGGAGATAGAGGGGAGGTTGTTCGGCAGGTTCTTCGAAAAAAGGTAACAAAAGTAGGCACGTGCCTGGGTCCTGCTCTCCGCGTAGTGCTGGATATCACGTGTTAACATTAAAATTGCTCCTTTGGTTGCTGTTCCAGCCCTTATTCCGGCTCTTTAAAATAGGCGATTATATCCAAGAGTTCATTAATGATTGATTTGCCCGTAATGACCTCTCTACCGCCGAAGCGCAGCACAGGGTTCTCATGGAGGGTTCATTTAAGGGCACCTCTAAAAACCCTAGCAGGCTTCAGAGGGAAGAAAGAGAGATGAGATTGTGCAGAACTTTTCTTGAGTCATAGCCGTAGCTATGAGGATAGAAAATTGTATGCAAGATCGCTCTCTTTATCCCTCCCTTCGGGCGATAGAGAGAAATCCACACTCCGCGTTGCCCCTTTTCGCCTTAGCTATGGCTAGGGCTTCAAAGGAGCGCCTTGATTGTGAACTTCTCTCTATCGCTGAAGTCAACTAAGGTTTTTAGAGGTGCCCTTAAGTCCTGTTTTGCGATGCATCTGTTATAGTGTCAACATGAATAAAATGCCTATACGCATCGCGCTTGTCCGTCTCACTGCACTCGGCGATATCATCAACGGTGCTATTGTCCTGCAGCTGATCAAAAAGCACTATCCGGAGGCCCGGATCGAGTGGTTCTGCGAAGAGGCTTTCGCCCCTGTTCTTCTGGGGCACCCGGACCTTGACAAGGTCCATGCCGTTCCCATCAAACGGATCAAAAAAGAGAAGAGCTTTGCACTGCTGAGAGAGACACTCTCCCTTCTGAAAGCCTCGGGGCCGTTCGATAAGATCATCGACTTGCAGGGGCTTCTCAAGTCGGCCGTCGTCGCCCGCTTTATCGGCAATAACACTCATGGCTTTGACAGTTCATCCGCAAGAGAAAGTGCCGCATCCTGGTTTTACAGAACAAGCTCACATATCGCCTACGAAGAAAATGTCATCCGGCGCAATATCGATGTCGTGGCCGATGCCCTCTCCTTCCGTGTGGACGATGAAGAGATTCGCAACAAAATGCCCTGTTTCCCGTCACAGGCGAGACCTGCTTTTCTGGCCCATAACAAAAAGAACGTTGCTTTTGTCATCGGGGCATCCTGGCCTTCCAAAGAGTACCCGAAAGAGAAATTTTCAGAACTCTGTTCTGCCTTGGAAAACTGCCACTGTATTTTGATCTGGGGGAGTCCGCGTGAGAAAGAGTATGCCGATTTTATCGCTGAACGTGCTTCCAATGCAAAAGCCGCACCCAAGCTCTCTTTAGCCGAACTCCGGGCCGTCATTGAACATTGCGACCTCACTGTCGGCAACGACACCGGTCCGACCCACCTTGCCTGGGCGATGAACCGTCCCTCCGTTACCCTCTTCGGCCCCACCAACACGAGAATGATCTATGAGACGCCGATAAACCTTGCCTGTGAGTCAGACTCAAAGGTCAATATCAATAAGATCGACAAAGATGATTTTTCGATTCAGACGATAGCCGTTGAAGAGATCGCAGATAAAGCAAAGAGGCTGCTGGCGTAAGAGTAAGTGAATTCAAGGAGTTCATTGAATAAGATTTGATGATTGTTTGGAAAGTTTGATTGGTGGAGACGTGGGGTGTCGAACCCCAGTCCAAAAATAGTTAGAAAACGGCGTCTACATGCTTAGAGACATTGTTTAGTTTAATTCGGCTTCATACAATGTGCAAGATTACGCCGAACGAGCCCCAAAGGTTCATCTTGCGCTGAGACAGACGCAAGGTATATCTATCATGAAGGTTATACTTCAAAATCTCTTCTCGGATAGAACCGAAGAGTGAAGCAGCCCGCCTCTCTCGAGGGGTTATACTTAAGCTACTGCTAAAGCTGGGCGGTAATTTGTGTTGTTTGCGTTTAAGCAAGTTGAGCCGCGTAACGGGAGTGCTCAGCCCGGCATGCAACCGGATCCCGACCTACTCCTGTCGAAGCCAAGTCGTCCCCAGATGATTGTGTACAAATTACATGACGGAATTATACCATATTTGAGACAACGAAAATGCTAAATATATTAATGCAAGGCAATGACAAAACCATAATCACAGGCTTGAACTGACGGCATCCCGGCAATAGTCTCGCAACCGTCCTGCAAAAGAATGTTGCTGTCACAACGCGTATTGTTTGCAAAAAAGGCCTTCTGCAAAGCAGCAAAAAGCGTCTGCTCTTTAACGCGTTTATTCGTTGATTCGCTGCTTGATCTCTGAGGCGATTGCACAGCACTGCTCCAGCTTTTTGGAGAGGCTCATATCTTCCTGTAAAAGGACATTGACAAACGCCGAACCGACAATAACACCGTCTGCCCCGGCAACTTTCTCTTTAGCTGTCTTCTCATTCACACCGAAACCGACATAGACCGGGGTCTTTGTATACGTTTTGATCGATCTTAGGATCGGTTGTAGGTCCTCGCTCTGGCCGCTTCCGGTAATGCCGGCATAAGCTACCAGGTAGATGAATTTTTTGGCATCGCGGACAACCTCTTCGATACGCGCATCGCTGTCGGTCGGCGCGACAAAGGCGATGTTGCTGACACTGTTTGCGTCAAACTGTTTCTTATAGGCAAGGGCCTCTTCATGCGGCAGGTCCGGGATGATCATCCCGCTGACGCCGATCTCTTTTGCTTTTTTCAGCAGGGCATCCATACCGTACTGGTAGAACGGATTAAAATACCCCATCCACAAGGTATCGACTTTGGGTGCGATCTGAGCCGAAAGTTCCAAGACATCTCTGAACCGCAGCCCTTTTTCCAGTGCCAGAAAATTTGCTTTTTCGATTACCGGCCCGTCAGCAACAGGATCTGAAAAAGGGACACCGAGCTCCAGTGAGTCCACCCCGTTTTCGCCTAAAGCCAATGCCAGATCCACCGTAAATGATTTTTCAGGAAAACCTGTTGTGATATACGCTACAAGATGTTTCAATCTGTCTCCATAAGAAGGTTAATTGTAATATTTAAACCAAATTGTACCACTTTTGGATAAAATCACGATACTTGATACAAAGAGACGAGAAGAAGCATGAGCACAAGAGCTAAAGATCAGAACAGGGAGGCACTAAATGCCGAATCGTAAGAAACTCTCGATCACCGGCATACAAAAGGCCAAAGGGGATCGCCCTTTAACAATGATCACCGCCTATGATGCACTTTTTGCGAAACTCTTTGACCCCATCGCCGATATTATACTGGTCGGCGACAGCCTCAATATGAGCTTTGGCGGTAAAAAAGACACACTCAGTGCAACACTGGATCAGATGATCTACCACACCCAGGCCGTCTGCAACGGAGCGGCAAACAGCTTTGTGATCGCCGATATGCCTTTTGGCACCTACACGACTGCGGAAAAAGCGCTGGAAAATGCCACCAGGATCTTTCAGGAATCCCCTGCCGATGCGGTAAAGATCGAAGGGGGCGAGGAGAAAGCCCCCACCATCAGATACCTTGTCGACAACGGTATCGCGGTCTGCGCCCATATCGGCCTTCTGCCGCAGTCAGTCCGCGGTGAGGGGGGCTATAAGGTCAAGGGCAGAAGCGAGGACGAGGCAAGGCAGCTTGTCGCCGATGCCAAAGCCGTTGAAAAAGCGGGCGCCTTTTGTATGGTGATCGAAGGGGTCAAAGCCGATGTCGCCACCCAGGTCGCCGGTGCAGTATCTGTTCCGGTCATCGGCATCGGTGCCGGCAGCGGCGTAGACGGTCAGGTACTTGTCTTTTCGGATATGCTCGGGCTTTTCGAGGAGTTTACCCCTAAATTTGTCAAAAAATACCTTAACGGTGCCGAGCTGGTAAAAGAGGCGGTGCAAAATTATAAAAATGAAGTCGAGACACGCAGCTTTCCCGATGAGATCCACACCTATTAAACAATATTGCACAGAAAAGAAACGCAGATGGAACGCATAGTCGAAATCGAGAAATTTGATACTGAAGAGTTTACTGAGTCAAACCTCCGCCCCGGTGCATGGGACGAATACATCGGCCAGGAGCAGATCAAAAAAAACCTCGGTGTCTTTATCGAGGCAAGCATAAAGCGTAACGAGGCACTCGATCATGTACTTTTTTACGGTCCTCCGGGATTAGGCAAGACCACACTTGCACTGATCATCGCAAACGAGATGCGCTCCAACATCAAAGTCACCGCCGCACCGATGATCGAAAAGAGCGGCGATCTGGCCGCTATTTTGACCAATCTCGAAGAGGGGGACATCCTCTTCATCGATGAGATCCACCGGCTCTCACCTGCAGTCGAAGAGATCCTCTACTCGGCCATGGAAGATTTTCGTCTTGACATCATCATCGGCAGCGGACCGGCCGCGCAGACAGTCAAGATCGATCTGCCGCGCTTCACGCTGATCGGTGCGACCACCCGGGCAGGAATGCTTTCCAACCCGCTTCGTGACCGTTTCGGCATGAGCTTTCGCATGAACTTCTATGCGCCTGAAGAGCTCTCTCTCATCGTACAGCAAGCTTCTCAAAAACTAGACAAAGAGATCATCCATGAAGCCGCTATGGAGATCGCAAAACGCTCCCGGGGAACACCGCGTATCGCACTGAGACTGCTACGCCGTGTGCGTGACTTCTCCGATGTTGCCGATGAAGAGCATATCCTGCTCGATCGGACAAAATTTGCTTTGGAGCAGCTCGGCATCAATACCTTCGGTTTTGACGAGATGGACATCCGTCTTTTGGAATATCTGATGCAGGCCAAAGGACGCCCGATGGGGCTGAGCACGATCGCGGCAGCATTGAGTGAAGACGAAGGCACTGTCGAAGATGTGCTGGAACCCTATCTTCTGGCCAACGGTTATCTTGAGAGAACAGCAAGGGGACGCATCGCAACGCAGAAGAGTTATGAGGTGCTTAAATTCAAAACACCGAAACAAGAGCACTCTCTCTTTGAAAAGTAGAGAGAAGAGATGAAACCGCAATATATTATTATCTCACTTTTTGCTTTTTCGCTCTACTGGATGTATCTGCTCTATCAACCTTTTTTGCTTACGATAATGATCGCGGCACTTTTAGCCATCTCCACATCCTCGCTCCAGCGCCGTCTTGAACAGCAGACCGGTTCCGTACTGCTGGCATCTATCATTTCAACCATGAGTCTTGCCATTCTCTTTTTTGCCCCTTTGGGCTATTTTTTGACCACCTTTACCCTCTACCTGAGCAATATAGACATCACTGCCCTGGAAAAAGTGTACGTCAACATCAGTGATTGGGCTGCACATTTGCCGTCGTATCTGGCTTTTCTACAGCCTTTTATCGACGACACCCTCGGTGAGATCGAGACCAATCAACTTGCAAAGCATACCTTGAGCATGGCGGGGACTATCGGCAGCTACAGTGCAGGTTTTCTAAAAAATGCGTTGTTGATCATCATCTTCTACTTCTTTTCACATTTTTACGGCAAAACCATCTTTACCTACTTTAGACGGGTCATCCAGCTTCCGCAGCAAGATGCGACCTTGCTCAGTTTTGAACTCTCCTCAGTCATGAGCGTGGTCTTCTACTCTATTTTGACGACAGCAGTCTTTGAGGGGGCCCTCTTTGGTATTGCCGTTGCGTTTATGGGCTACAACGGCCTGCTCTTCGGGATCATGTACGGTTTTGCTTCGCTCGTCCCTGTTGTCGGAGGCGCCCTGATGTGGATCCCTTTTATGATCTTTGAATTAAGTCAGGGGAGCACCGGCAGTGCACTCTTTATTGCACTTTATTCGCTTGTCGTCATCTCAATCATTGCCGATACGCTTATTAAGCCGGTCATTATCAAAGAGATCAACTTCCGCATCGTTAAGACAAATGCCAAGATGAACGAGATCCTGATCTTCTTTTCTATACTTGCCGGTCTTAGTACTTTCGGTTTTTGGGGTATGATTTTGGGACCGGCGATCACCGCCTTCTTCTTGGCGCTTTTAAAACTGATCGACCTGCGTCAGAAGATAGCAAACGCATAAGCGTGAAGCGCACCATACAGCTGACTCTATTGTGACAGATACGTCTTCGATCATCAAATCAGACATTACTTCATTTCGATCTGCTACGGCGTTTAAAAATATAGGCCTTATTGCCCTCCCCCTACATCGGCGCCAAGGTCCATAATATGCTGCGGTTCATGCGGAAGTCCATCGCACACTCTACGTGCATCGTTCAGTGCCGTAATCAGATCATCAAGATTTTCATAGGGTATATGGACTTTCCAGTCCTGATCTTCTCCGCTTATCGAAATAGCAATGCTCACAACAGGACTGCTGTACTCTCCATACGGTTTTTCAATATGGGCTATGCTGATAGCACCATCTTTCGTATGCGCCAACTTCAGGGTTTTTATATCAACGATTTTTTTAGACATAGGAGACTCCTTATTTGAATAGCTTTTACTACTTTCATTGTAGCACACTTTTTTAACTCTGATTCAAGTCGTATTGCAACATCTCCTTATGCTATGTTACAGCAATATAATTGCCGAATAACACGGATCCTTTCTTCAAACGCGTTAGCGCAAAAAATCGAGAACAATATATGCATATCACTTTTAAAATTCTATCAAACTACAGGAGAAACTATATGGTAAAACCTACACCCATCGATAAGCAGGTACCTTTAGACAAATATAAATACATTTTAAGCCGCACAGACGAAAAAGGGACTATTGAATTTGGAAATGAGTACTTTTACGAGATCTCAGGCTACACGGCCGGTGAGATGATAGGCCAGCCGCACAATATGATCCGTCATCCGGATATGCCTAAAATCATTTTTAAATTGATGTGGGATCGTCTCAAACAGGGGAAAAATATCTTTGCCGTCGTTAAAAACCTGGCTAAAGACGGCCGTTACTACTGGGTAACTACCAAATTTGAAATCAGAAAAAACCCGATGGACAATACCATCTCCGGGTACATGGCCTATCGCCAGGCAACAAGACCGAAAGCAATTGAACGGATGTCAAAACTCTATAAGGAGCTGGCGGCCATTGAAGAGAGCTCCGGAGTTGAAGCTTCCGAGAAATACTTTATCGGCTATCTCGAATCAAAAAGAATGACATATGATGAGTTTATTGATGATGTCATTGGCAATAAAGGGGCCTTCAAACTCTTCTTTGCCGCCATGGAAAAATTGTTTCGTAAGTAACAGCGTTTTAACTGCGTAGGCCTGCTTTTACGCTACTGCTTAAAATGTCAGTGTTTGACCAATTTCTTATTAAAATAGTACCAAAGCACTACCGAAGTCAGCATCATCATCGCACTGAGCACCTGTCCCATTGTCATCCACCCGCCAAAAAGAAAGCCCAGCTGCGGGTCAGGCTGGCGCCAGAACTCAGCCGTAAAACGCATTAGACCGTAGGCAAACCCGTAAAGCAGGATCAATTCACCGTTGAAACGTTTATGATTTCGGTAGACGTAGATCAGCACAAAGACGACCAGACCTTCCAGTATCGCCTCATATATCTGTGACGGATGACGGAGCACACCGTCGATATAGATCCCCCACGGAACGTCTGTCGTCCGTCCGATCAACTCTTTGTTCAAAAAATTTCCGATACGTCCGAACATATACCCTACCGGTACGGCAAGCGCTACAACATCCATGATAATGCCGAACGAGACTTTCGGGTGGCGTTTGTGGTAGTAGAGTGACCCAAGGAACCAGCCGATGATCGCGCCGTGATAACTCATACCGCGGATCCCGACGAATTCACCCTCTCTCGAAAAGGGGTTGAACATCTGCCAGGGGTGCGTCAGATAATAGCTTGTATTCGGATCGTAGAAGAGGATATAGCCCAGACGCGCACCCAGGATAATACCGATCTCGATATAGATAAAGTAATCATCCAGGTTTTTCTGTTCGACGGGAAGTCTGTCGCGTTTGACCACACTTTTTGCCACGTATAAAGCACTGATGAGGGCCAGAACATACATCATTCCGTACCAGTGCACCGGAAAAGAGAAAACCGTAAAGGCAACAGGGTTAAAGTGGTCGTAGATATGGTTCCAAAATTCCATTATTGATCCATTGATAGTGTCGGAAAAGTATATCCAAAAAGTAGATTATAAAGGTTACACCGAGGCCGTTTCGGTCGTGAGCCTACGACAGGCGGCTATCTGCTGTTCTGCTGCGACACAGGTATCAGAAGGTTATTACCTTCCAGCCGCTCTGCAGGGCCTCTGTCAGAAACTCACCGGTATGGATGGTCTTGACGCCCAGGGCTTGCAATGTCGAACTCACGCCGTAATCGTCGCTGCAGACGACACAGGCCGAGGTCTCCACCCCGCTCGCCTGTACGGTTTTGAGCATGGCCTGCAGTTCGCTGTTTTCAGCCAAGGCTCTGGCAGAAGGGCCCCAGATCATCAGATGGGCCTCATCCCAATATTCCCTCGGCAGGATCACGCTGCCGTAAAGAAGTACCATCTTCTTGGCCACTTCGATCTCTTCCGTAGTCCAGACGATAAGGAGCTTGTTACGACTCGGCATTTAGAACCTCACTGTATGAGCTGTTGGCTCTTGTCATCTACTTCTTCAATGCCTCGGCGATCAGCTCGATCGGGTTCTTGAAGATCGTCTCGACCTCAGCCTGATAGAGCGAATTGTTGATCTGCATGCGGCAGGCGGAACACTCGGCCGAGACCACCTGTGCTCCGGTCGCTTTGATCATCGCCGCTTTCGGGACGCCCGCCGCTTTGGCAAAGTGGTACTTCTCCGTCTGCATCGTTACCCCGCCGAAGCCGCAGCAGGCATTCGGGTCGCTCATCTCTTTAAGCACATAGTTCTGCTTGATCAGCGTGCGCGGCTCGTTATGGATGCCCTGCATCTTGCGGGCATGACACGGATCGTGATAGGTGACGACAAGGTCGCTGCGCCCTTTCGAAGAGAGCAGATGTTCCAGGTGGGTATGGTGTTCGAGCCACTCCGTCGCCATAAAGATCTTGGCCTTGAGTTTTTTGGCACGCTCTTTCCACTCCGGCTGGTCATGGAAAAAGTGCTCGTAGTCGATCTTGATCATCGCCGAGCAGGTCGCTTCGGGAATGATGATCGCCTCGACATCGTCGATAAAACTCTCGAAATACTCGATGTTCTTTTTGGCATTGTAGTCGACCGTATCGAAATCGCCGGTAAAATAGGCCGGTGCTCCGCAGCAGAGCTGTTTTTTCGGAATAAAGGCATCGATCTCCAGGGCCTCAAGAATACTCAAAAGCCCCTTGCCGATCTCGGTATAGTTGTAGTTTGCAAGACAGCCGATAAAAATCGCCACTCTGCGTTTGCCGCCGTTGTCGATGTTCTCCGGGTTGGCATTGAGGAACGAGGTCTTGCCCATACTCGGAAGAAGACGGTCTTTTTTGATGATCGGCAGAGTGAAGCGCGGCTCCATGGAGTTCTGCTCCGCCTTGATCTTAAAACCGCAGGTCTGGAAGACATAGCCCATCTTGAACAGAACATCCATTGTAAAACGGTGGCGCAGCAGGTAGAAGAAGGCCTTCTTGAACCAGGCAATACCGAACTTGTCGGCAATATCGGCGCGCACCTGCTCGATGATCATATCGACCGGCAGCGCTTTCGGGCAGATGTCGACACAGTTGGTACAGAGAAAACAGCTCTCAAAGATATCTTTGGCCGTTTTGTCCAGTTCAAGGTTGCCATTCTGATAGGCACCTAACAGATCGATAAAACCGCGCGGCGAGGTGACCTCATCCGAATTGACGTTATGGATGGTACAGACCGGGATACACATCCCGCATTTAATACAGGCATCGCTCGTCTCGGCGTAGTTAAAAATTTCTTCGGGTTTCTTACGGCTCGACATCTAATGTCTCCTAAACTGAGCTTTGGCTTTTACACACATTATACGGTCTTTGAAAAGGTCTTTTTAGAGCCGGCATGTTTGTTCATGTAGGCATCAAACTCCATCGCAATATTTCGGATAAGCAGAGTTCCCGTCTCCGAACAGGCGATCTCATCGTCATTCATCGTAATCAACGCTTCATCGGCAAACGGCTTCAACCGCTCGATAGCGTCGCTGAAATACTCTTTGAAGATTATGCCGAAGGTGCTCTCAAAACGTCTGATATCAAGCTTGAAGTTGCTCATCAGCTCCATAATGACGTACTGTCTGATCTTGTCGTCCTCGTTGAGCTCGACGCCGCGTTCGAACGGCAGCCTGTCGGCGTCGATCGCCGCTTCGTACTCTTTCATCTCTTTGAAGTTCTGGGCGTAATAATCGACCCCTTCGCCGATAGAGGTGAGCCCTACCCCGATCAGATCCGCACCGCCCTTGGTGGTGTAGCCCTGGAAGTTACGGTGCAGCTCGCCCTTTTCGATCGCCTTGAAGAGCTCGTCTTCGGGTTTGGCAAAGTGATCCATTCCGATCATCTTATAGCCGTTGTCTGTCAGATAATCGATGGTGTACTGCATGATGTTCAGCTTCTCATCCGGAAGCGGCAGTGTTGTCTCATCGATCTTGCGCATTGTCTTTTTCAGCCACGGCACGTGCGCATAATTAAAGACGGCGAAGCGGTCAGGGTTCAGTGTAAGAGAGAGTCTGAGCGTCTCTTTAAAGGTCTCCAGCGTCTGATGCGGAAGACCGTAGATCAGGTCCACATTGACGGAGTCCATATTGTATTTGCGCGCCAGATCCATCGCTTTTTTGGTCTCTTCATACGGCTGGACACGGTGCACGGCCACCTGCACCTTCTCGTTGAAATCCTGGATCCCGAAACTGACACGATTGAAGCCCTCTTCGCTCAGTACCTTCATCTGCGCTTCATCGATGTGGCGGGGGTCGATCTCGCAAGAGAGCTCCGCATCACTTCTAAAATTTTTAAAGTAGCTTTTGATCATCAAAATGACCTCTTTAAGCTGTTCTGCGGAGAAGAAGGTCGGCGTTCCGCCGCCGAAGTGCAGCTGGATCACCTCGCGCGAGGTGTCAAGATGCCTGCTCAGGATCGCCATTTCACGCTTGAGATACTCGATATAGCGCAGCATCTTCTCCTCTTTGGAGGTAAAAACAACGTTGCAGCCGCAGAAGTAGCAGGCGTTGCGGCAAAACGGCAGGTGAAAATAGAGCGAGAGCGGACGTGAACTCTCCTGCTTCTCTAATTTGTCGAGATAGGTCGCATAGGTAAAGGCATCATTAAATTCCAAAGCCGTCGGATACGAAGTGTACCGCGGCCCCGGCTTGGAATATTTGATAAATTTTGCAAAGTCAAGCATAAATGTCCTTTATTGAATACGCGATTATGCCCTTGAAGTGTTGAAAACGGGGTTAAGGCGCATCTCTATTTCTATACTAAAAGTATTGATCGGCAACATTTTAAACGCCAGGAACGATAGAAACAGTGCCGATCCGGGTCAATTTTACGGTGTAATTATATTCAATAACTCAACGGCGGCGGCTGCTTCAAACGTATCTGTTTAAAGATCTCGCTCATTATAAATACTGGAAGCGCCACCATGAGTATAAGGCCCCAATCCTCCCAATCCATCGCAGTGGTATGAAAGGCTTTCTGCAAAAACGGCACATAGACGACAGAGACCTGCAAAGCGATGGTGAATACGATCGCCAGCAATAGCCATCTGTTTGTGAAAAACCCTATCGTGCTCATGGGCTCTCGCAGTGACCGATAGTTGAGCACGATCATTTTTTCAAGAACGACAATACCGCTGAAGGCAACTGTCCTGGCCAATATAAGACCGTTTTCGGGATCTCTGGCGAGGTAATGATGAAAGAGCCAGAGCGTTGCCAGCCCCACATAGCTTCCCATTACGGCGATCATGATGATACCGCGGCGGTCCAGAATGGGCGTATGTACCTCTCTAGGCGGGCGGTTCATGATGCCCTTCTCTGCAGGTTCAACACCGAGCGCAACGGCCGTCATGCCGTCGGTGACCAGGTTCATCCAGAGGATCTGTACGGGAATCAGGATCAGCGGGCCGCCGACTAAGATATTGACAAAAATAGCGATGACCTCCCCGCTGTTGGATGCCATAAGATACTGTACGAATTTTTGGATATTATCATACTCACGTCTTCCCTCCCGCACCGCATAGATGATGGAGGCAAAATTGTCATCGCTCAAGACCATATCGGAAGCGCTTTTGGCGACATCGCTCCCTCTTTTGCCCATCGCAATACCGATATCGGCCGCTTTAAGCGCCGGGGTATCGTTGACGCCGTCTCCGGTCATGGCGACCACTTCATCTGCGCTTTGGAGTACATCGACGATCCGTAACTTGTCTTCCGGTCGGGCTCTCGCAAACAGAACATTCCCTTTTATCGCCTTTTTAAATGCGGCATCGCTCATGTGGGAGAGCTCATTCGACGTAATAGCCTTCTCCGCACCCAGACCAATTGAGCGGCCGACAGCCAGAGCCGTATCGGAGTTGTCGCCTGTTATCATCATGACCCTGATGCCGGCGGCCCTGGCCATGCGTATCGCCCCAGGCACCTCTTCGTGCGGCGGATCGATGATGCCGACGATACCCAGCAGAACAAGCCCGTTCTCAACACCCTCTTCTGCGAGCATCGTCTCTTCCGGCAGGCTCCGGTAGGCGACAGCCAGCGTTCTCAGTCCGCTTTGGGCCATCTTTTCATACGCGGCCAGTGCCTTTTGCTGATACGTTTCATCCAAGGGCAGCACACTGTCTCCTTTGAAGAGCTGGGTGCATCTCTCCAGAACAATCTCAGGAGCCCCTTTTGTATACACTCTCAGGCCCTCTTTTTCACGCAGGACAACACTCATTCTCTTGCGGATTGAATTAAAAGGAAACTCGCTTATCGTCGTATCATGCCCGTCAAAGTCGAGCTTCGCCTTATATGCGGCAACGACCAGGGCCGCCTCTGTCGGCTCGCCTACCGCTTCCCATCCGGAGCTTCTTTTTTGTATATTGGCGTGACTGCACAGCAGTGCGCTTTTTAAAAGCAGCTGCAGTTCCGCATCGCTTTTAGAATCGAGCCGCTTCCCGTCAGATTCGAAATAGCCGGCTGGGTCATAACCGCTCCCGCTTACTTCGATCTCTCTGCTGGCAAGCCAGATCTTTTTTACGGTCATCTGGTTCTTTGTCAGGGTACCGGTCTTGTCCGTACAAATTGTGGTGACCGCACCAAGGGTTTCGGCAGCCGGAAGGCGCCTCAACAGCGCTTTTTGCTTGGCCATGGCCTTAATGCCGAGCGCAAGCGTCACCGTCACTACGGCAGGAAGTCCCTCCGGTACAACAGCAACGGCCAGGGCGACACCCGTCAGAAACATCTCAAAAAGATCTTTGCCGAAGAGCCATCCGATCAGGGCGACAAGAATGGCGATAACGACGGAATAAACCCCCAGTTTCACGCCTAAAACGGCCAACTTTTTTTGCAGGGGCGTTGCCTCTTTTTCGACGCTCTGCGTCATCGACGCGATCCTGCCGAATTGGGTATGCATACCGGTTTCGACCACAATACCTCTGCCTCGTCCGTTGACGATATCCGTACCCATCCAGACCATATTGAACTGTTCAGAAAGCGGCGCATTTTGCGTTACAGACGCGGTTCTTTTCGAAGCCGGCTTTGATTCGCCTGTCAAAGAGGACTCATCCGCTTTGAGATTAAAACTCTCCAGCAGCCGCAGATCGGCAGGAACCCTGTCACCGATCTCCAGAAGGACAATATCGCCCGGAACAAGCAGTTTTGCATCGATGGTCTGTTCTTTGGTATCCCTGAGTACCCTGCAGGTCGGATAGAGCATCTGCTTTAACAGTTCTATGGCATTTTCGGCTTTGAACTCCTGGACAAAACCCAGAAGGCCGTTGAGAGCGATGATGACCAGAATGGTAAGAGCATCCCCGAAGGCGCCGATTGCCAGCGAGATCGCTGCGGCCGCAAAGAGTATGAGGATAAGCACATCGGTAAACTGCCGCAGCAGTACTTTGTGCCAGGACGTTTTTTCGGCGCGGACGAGCATGTTCAGTCCGTACTCTTCTCTTCTGTTGTCTACTTCGGCTCTGCTCAGACCGGTTCTTATATCGCTTTTTAAGTCTTCGACAATTGTAATGACATTATAGGTATGCCACTGGGCACTGTTTTTCATGATCGGTTACTTCGTCCCATTGAGATATACTGGCTATATCAATAGTGGCTTTTTGACCATAAAACTTCCCTTTAATACAGCGTATAATCCAAATTGATCGGGCACTTCAGTCAGTAGACAGGATAATTATTGGAGAAAGAGGCCGCGACCAACTTCACTCGCCGAAAAAAAAACAAGAATTGTGTAACAGCGAAAAAGCCAAAACCTGCTTTTTCATGGAGCGTCAGTTCAACCGTCATTTGAACATGGAAATATAACTTTTTCAGAAAAGAGTATCCGGTAAATTAAAAAAAATTAATCTTTTTTTCATATTTCCGTAATCCGCAGCCTGTATAATGACAGCTATTCGGAACTTTAAACTATGCAAAGTGAAAGACCATGAAAAGACACTTTATACCTATTTTGATAGTTTCACTTTCCCTCAATGCGGCTGAACCCGTGTTGGATTTTTACCGATCAGCATTGCAAACGCTCAAGAGCGGGCAGATAACAGCCCTTGAAACCCGTCGCGGTGAGTCAAGCATCTCTGCAGAGAAAACCAACCGTTTCAGCAATCTCTCATTAGACGCCACTTACACGTATACCAAAGCCGACCAGCTCAGCGGTCCTTTTAACATGACAACCTTCGCACTGAGTGATTCGCTCGATCTTTTCGGCAAGCGTACGTACACAATAGAGACACTGCGGCTGGAGACCTTGGGCAACCAACGCCTCATCGATGCCCGGAAACAGACCCTTTACATCTCCTTGATCGATATGATCACAGCGTACCGAAAAGGCAAAGCCCTGTATGGGCTGCACCAATCACTCTACACGCAGCAAGATGCGATACTCGGTCATTTAAAAACCGCTGCGGCTTCCGGAAACTTCGCCCGCATGGATGCTGAACGGTTTTCAGATGCGCTCGCGCTGCTTCTGACACAGCTTACCAAAGAAAAAAACGCCCTCGCTGCGATGCGGGAGCAATTGAAGCTTTATGCGCCGCAGCAGCGTATTCCATCCCTCGACGAAGTCGCTTTAAACGCCGATCAAAATGCCTTTCTCGCGCATGAACCGACCTTGCAATACACCGTTTTACATTCACGTCAAATAGCGGAACAGGCCTCCGGTGTCTCTAAAGGGTGGGTGCCGGACGTCGTGGTGGGTGCTGCATACCAGTTCAATAATGACCCGACCTCTTATGGCGACAATTATGCCTTGAATGCCGGCATCCACATGGGGTTTGGCGGAGGTATTGCCAAACAGGCAGAATCTCTGCGAGTAAGCGCACTGCAAACTTCACTGCAATCAGTGCAGCAGACCATAGAGGTCAAGCAGAGATATATCGCCCTGCGCAATGCCTTTGAGACAGCAGAACAGTTGATCGAAGACTTGCAAGAAGCAGAAGTGCGCGCCGATAAAACCTCAGCTGCCATGCAGAAAGCCTATCTCAAACATTTTGTTGATTTCAATGCCTATCTGCAAACAATACAGAATTTGCTCGCCATCAAAGAGCAGGCCATTGATGCCCGTTTTCAAAAAATACGAAGTGCACTGATCTTAAACGCACTCAGCTCCGGAGTTATCTATGAATAAAAAAATACCTGTTTTTCTCCTGCTGATAGCGCTGCCGCTTTTTGCTTTTTTTAACGATGATGACGACAAACCTGATCAAACGCTGCAGGTACCAAAAGAGCAGCGCCATGTCAAAGTGAGCGTGGTATCACCTCAGAGCAGTGAAGCTGTCATCGGTCTTAATGCAAGAGGTGTTGTGGAACCTGCTGTAGCATTGAGTATCAATGCGCAGTCAGATGGTATCTTTCACTCTAAAACCGCTCTCTCAAGCTATGTTAACAAAGGCGACAAGATCGGGGTCCTGACTGATCCTGTCCGCACGATGCAGCTGAGCGCACTCAGGACTAAAATAGCACTTCTGAAAGAACAGGTCGGCATAGAACGCCAAAAAGGAAAGCGCAATAAAGAGATGCTGGATCTCGGTATCATCTCTGAAGTAGATATCTTAGTGCAGGAATCAGCTATTCGTGAAAAAGAACTTGTACTGGCGCAGAGCGAAAATGATGTTGCCCGCCTTTTACTGCTTCAAAAAGGGCAGAACATCTATGCCCCGACAAGCGGATATGTCCGGTCTATCAGCGCTGATGGCAGCTATATCGGCTATGGAGCACAGGTTGCCGCAGTTACGTCAAGTGCCGTCATCATACGGCTCTTTGTCAATCCGGCCTACGCCAAAAGCCTTCATATCCACCAAGCCGTAAGTGTGACGGCACCAAGCGGAGAGATCAACGCCACCATCACAGCGATCCTGCCCCAAAGCAACAGTAACCTGATCGATGTCATCGCCAAACCTTCACAGACACTGCCTGTCGGATTGCAAATTGAAGCCACCATACAAACAGGCAGTTTGCAGGGATGGATCATTCCGAAAGCCTCTATTATTCTGGAACAGAACCGGCCTGCTGTCTTTGTGATCAAAGACAATGTCGCGCATATTCATTTTGTCGATGTCCAAAAAGACATGATAGACAAGGTCCTTGTCAATGATCATCTGAATGCTGATGACAAGATCGCTTATAAAAATGCGTATATGTTGAATGACGGCGCGGCGGTAGAGGTTCTGCCGTGAAAGATTCAAGTACTTTTTTTCTCTATATCCTAAAAAACAAACTGGCCATTTTCATTGTCATCTTTTTATTGGCGGCTGTAGGGTATAAACTCTCATCCGACATTCCGAAGGGTGTTTTTCCCAATGTCTTTTTTCCCCGTATTGAAGTGAGTATTGAAAATGGCTATGCCCCTATTGAGCAGATGCTGTTTTCAGTCACCAAGCCCAGCGAAGAAGCGCTTAAAACCGTACAGGATGTTGAGAAGATCGTCTCGTCCACTTCCATCGGCTCAACAACTATAAGCCTCTATTTCAACTGGAATATTGACCCTTATCTGGCCTACCAGCTGGTCCAGGCCCGCATTGCCGATATCAAAAACCGCATCCCCGCCGATGCCTCGATCACTATCCGTCAGGCAACACCGAGTATCTATCCGGTAGCCATCTACGCCATCGGTTCAAACTCTCTTTCACGTGCAAAACTGACCGAAAAGCTCTATTATGAACTTAAGCCCGTTCTGCTCTCCCTGCCCGGTGTCTATGACATCGAGATAAAAGCACCCGAATGGAGCGAGTACAAACTGCTGCTCGATACCGAAAAAATACACGGGTTCGGACTGGAGGTACAGACAGTGATCGACCAGCTGAAAGCGCAGAATCTGATCGAGTTTATGGGGCTGATCGAAGATTATCACCGCCAATATGTTCTTTCTCTTTATCAAAAGAGCGAAGATGCTTCAAAACTGCTTCAGCTGGATATTCCGATCTCCGACAACCGCAGCGTCAAGCTTAGCGATATGGCACTGCTTATAGAGAGGAGCAATCCCGTCAAAGCGACAAGCGCAGCGACCGGTTTTAAAAATGCCGTCGTTTTCAATCTCTTGAGACAACCCAATGCCAATGCTGTCGATGTTGCCGATGCCTTTAATGCAAAGCTGAAAGAGCTGGCGCCCAAACTCAAAAAAGAGGGTATTGAGATCGTCAATGACTATGACGGTACGGATTTTGTCAATGAAGCGATCACCAGTGTCCGTGATGCTATTATCCTTGGCGGTATTATCGCCGTGCTGGTTGTCTTTTTCTTTTTGCGCAAAGTCACACTCTCTTTAGCGGCCCTTTTTATTATTCCTGTCACCTTTCTGATTACGATGGTGGGCATGAAGCTTGCGGGTATCGACTTTAACATCTTCTCCTTAGGGGGTATGGCTGCCGCATTGGGAGGTCTGATCGATCAGATGATCATCGTGATCGAAAACATTGAACGTCACTTCAAACGAGGTGTATCCAAGCAAGAGGCCGTGATCAAAGGTGCCAGGGAGATCTTGCCGATCATGACCATCGCCACAATGCTTGCCGTATTGATCTTTATTCCATTGCTGCTGGTCAGCGGTGTTGTAGGACTCTTTTTCAAACAGCTGGCTTTTGTTCTGGTAATAACCTATGCTATTTCGCAGCTTATTGCCATCTTTTTGACACCTATTATCGCTTTTATAGCCTTGCCGGACCAGCCGGAAAGCGGTCATGACTTTATGGAACCGATTGTAAAACGTTACAAAAGCTTCTTACTGAAGATGATGCGCCATGCCTGGATATCTCTTCTTATTATTTTAGCCGGTTTCGGACTGAGCATTTATCTTTTCAATACGATTCCTTCCACCTTTTTACCGAAATGGGATGAGGGCAATATCGTTGTTGATATCGTTTTGCCGCCGGGAACATCCCTCAAGCAAAGCGAGGATGAGTTTTTGCAAGTGGGCAACATTTTAGACAACACAGCAGAAGTTCAAGGCTGGACAATGCGTATCGGAACATCCCTTGGCCAGGTCGCGACCCAGTCCAATCAGGGCGATTTTCTGGTCACCCTGAAAAAGAAACGCGATCGAAGTACCTTTGCCATCATCGACGATCTGCGGACGAAGATCGAGTCGGCCGTACCCAACCTTGAAGAACTCGGACTCTCCCAGGTCCTTGAAGACCGTCTTGGCGATATCATGGGAGCCGATGCACCGATCGCCGTGCTGCTCTTTGGCCCGAACCCTGATAAGCTTATCGCGCAGGGGTACCGCCTCAAAACCCTGTTGAAACCCATCAAAGACGTTGAAGAGGTCAATGTGCTTACCTCATACGCCTCGCCTGCGATCAATGTCCGCCTGAAAGACGATGCCCGCGTCAATTACGGAATAGATGAACAGACACTGACCGCACAGATAAGGACAATGTATTACGGCAGTGTTGTCGCTTCCGTGGCGCAAGGTGAAAAGCTTATTAACATCCGTGTCTTGATGAGCCGTCCGCGAGTCGACCCTATCGCCTACCTGCAAAAAGAGCTCCTGATCTTTTCACCGACCCGACATAAAAACATACCGCTGAGCTTTGTTGCCGATATCACCTATCAGGACAAGGTCGCAGAGATAACCCACTATAACCTTTCGCCCGTCTGTGTACTGGGTATCAGGTTTATGGGCAACAATATGTCAGAAGTGGTCACGCACATTCGAAAAACGCTCGACAGCGCAGATCTGCCCGCTGATATCACCACAGATATCAGCGGTTTTTACAAGGAACAGCAGAAGTCGTTCAAGGAGATGGGCTATGTCATCCTCTTTGCCGTCATTATCATCTTTACCGGCTTGCTGCTCAACTTCAGCTCTTTGCGTATTGCCTTTAATATCCTCATGGCACTTTTACTGACACTCAGCGGCATATTCGTCGCGCTCAAGATCACCGGAAAACCGCTCGATATTACGGCATTTATGGGCATACTGATCGTGCTCAGTATTGTCATCAACAACAACGTACTGATCTATGATTATTACAAAGTGAACACTGCCGCAGACAGCGGTGAGCGAAACCGTATTACCGAGGCCATTGGCGTACGGATACGGCCTGTATTGATGACCATGGTCTCCAATGCGTTTGCGCTTTTTCCTATCGCCCTGGCTTTGGGAAGCGGAACACAGATCATACAGGATCTGGCCATTGCTATTATGGGCGGTCTCTTTTTTGCTATTATCGTCAATCTGTTTGTTATGCCGCTCTTTTTTTATTGGCTGCATTCAATGAGTCGCCACTTCGGCAATCATATTTAAAGGAGAAGCCATGCGTGTTCTCATCGTTGAAGACGATCAAAAGATCGCCGGATTTATCGCCAAGGGTCTTAAAGAAGAGGGCTTCAGCGTTGACATTGCCTATGATGGAAATGACGGGCTGTACCTCACAGAAACGAATAGCTATGATGTGATTGTCCTTGACTGGATGCTGCCGGAAGTAAATGGAATCGAAATCTGTAAACGGCTCCGTGCCCTGCAAAACAGCACCCCCGTTTTGATGCTGACCGCGAGGGGCGATGTGGATGACCGCGTTGAAGGGCTTGAGAGCGGTGCGGACGATTATCTCGGCAAACCTTTTGCCTTTAGCGAGTTCGTGGCCCGCGTTAAGGCGCTTCACCGTCGAAACGGCTATGATCATGCCGGAATTTTAAAGGTTGGCAGCCTAAGCCTCGACCCCTTGACGCGAGATGTGACCCGTGGAGGAAAGCGGATAGAACTTGGCTCCAAAGAGTATGAACTGCTGGAATTTTTGATACGCAATAAAAATCGGACCGTTACCAATACTATGATCATTGAGAACATCTGGAACATGCAAGAAGCAGATCCAAAGCAATGTTGTCAGCGTCACCATTCATCATCTTCGCAGTAAAATCGATAAAAAGTTTGCTAAAAAATTGATCAAAACAGTTCATGGGTCGGGGTACCGTCTTGAAGAAGCATAGCCTGAGACGCAGGCTTTTGGCTGCTTATGCCGCCGTATTGGCACTTTTTATCGTTCTGTTCGGCGCGGCGCTGGTATGGGGGCTCAATAACAGTCTCGACAGCAAACTACGGATATCGCTTGAGAGTGTCATCTATGACATCAAGCAAGATGTACTCTCAAATCCGCTCTCATCGGAACTGCTTGATCCCGAAGAGGAGTTTGCCGTCTATCCGGTCTATATCGAAGTATGGCAGATTACAGAAGGCGAAAAGAGACGGGTACTCTATTCCGAAAACCTGGCGAATAGGCATCTCCCCCTCCCTTCAGAACACGCTGTAACGTTTGAATCGGTTAAGATAAAATTTATATCCGTTGTTGATAAGAGTGCCGTGTTGTCTATGCCTGTAACGGTTCAGGGAGAGACTTACATTATCAGTGCGGCCACCCCTATTGATAAGATTGACGACACGATGGAGGACTTTTTAAAAATTGCCGCTCTCTCCGGTATGCTTTTGTATCTTGCGGCACTTTACCTGGGCTACCGCATGATCGACCGGGTATTCTCTCCTATGCAGAGTATCACGCATACCGCCGCATCCATTTCGAAGAACAGCCTCTCAGGCCGCGTACCGCTTCCCGAGAACAAAGATGAGTTTTACACCCTGGCAGAAACATTCAATACGATGCTGGAACGCATTGAAAAGTCTTTCGGTCAGATAAGACGCTTCAACGCCAACGTTTCACATGAACTTAAAACCCCGCTGACCATCATACGGGGCGAAGCAGAACTCGCCCTTCGCAAAGAGCGCGAGACAAAGGAATATCGGCAGGTTTTGCAAAGTATCGTGGATGAGACGGTCTCGATGCAGACGATCGTGGAGAATATGCTTCTTTTGAGCAAATCGGACATACAGACGCTCAAAAAACAGATGGCTCCCGTGGCGCTGAACGATCTGTTGATGGAAGTCTGCAAAGAGAAAAAGCATGACGCAGATGCCAAAGGGGTGGATCTTTCAATCGCACAGATCGAACCTGTCACGATCCTGGGCGAAGCCACGCTGCTTAAAGAGGCTCTATCCAACCTTATTGACAATGCGATCAAATATACGCCAAAGGCGAAACATGTGGAAATCTCTTTGAAAAAAGACGGGGATCATGCCGAAATGATCATCAAAGACGAAGGTGCAGGCATAGAGAAAGAAGCGCTGCAAAAAGTGTTTGATCCTTTCTGGCGCGAGGATTCGGCACACACCAAGTCCATTCCCGGTCACGGCCTTGGGCTCTCCATAGCACAATGGATTGTTTGGGCACATGAGGGACGAATTGCTATCGAAAGCGAAAAAAACCACGGAACGACATGCCTGCTTCAGTTTATTCAGCCAGGAAAAAAGGAAGGAGACCAAACAGTGAATGACGATTCCAACACCCGTCGTCCTCCCCTCAAGTCAGACGATTAAAACCGTTAGGCATTAAATAAAAAAAGCATCACGGACATGATATTTTATTACTCATATCAAGCCATTTTTGTTTCACTATCTTTTACATTTATCGATGCAGCACCTCCGCAAAACAGCCGCGCGATTTAGTCAGTAGTCTGAATAATTATGGGAGGCAGTGTGTTGAGCGGCAACTACTTGTTATAAAACAGTTCGATGCACTTTTTAAAATCGCTGCAGCGTACACAGCGGACAAAACGGCGCTCCTCTTTGGGCAGCGTGTATGAGGCCCCGGTGCCAAAGTCGATCACCCAGGCGTGCGGCGCGTTCCAGGCATAGGTACTGGCCGTCCAGTAGACGGAGTTGCTCTTGTAGTAGACGAACCCTTTTTTGATCCTGTGCCCCGCCGGGCGGGTGACATCGACGATGGTCGCCATCTCGCTCTCGCTCGGCAGCCACCAGTCGTCAAAGCCTTCAAGGTCAAGCTCTTCACAGTTCTCTTTTGCCTCCTGCCATGTCAGGATGACCCCCCGGTTCTCGGCAACATCCTGCCACATCAGGGCCGTTTCAGGATCTGTGATGACGGCTGCCGAAGAGAGACTCATCAGCAGAGAAAATAGCAGGAAGGCTTTCATCAGTATGCTATTTTTATAGAAAGACTGAATTCTCGCCCGGGTTTTGTAGTTGCGGTTGTCAAGTCACCTTGCGTATACTCTATTTTGCTATCGAGCAGGTTTTGCGCTTTAAACTTGATAGAATAGGTAAAGTCACTGTCTTTTAAATAATAATTGTTTAATTTCCATTGCGTCACGAAATCAAGCTTGGCAAAAGGCTGTTCATAGGTATCTTCATTATGATCGGTACCCAATGAAACAATTCTTTTTCCGATCTGGTTGAACAAGAAGAGCGCACTGTCTCCCGTATCCGGATCATCATAACCCAATGTTAAGTTAAGCACATAAGGGGACTGACCCTGCATTGGCCTGTCCGTCGTTGTCAATCGGCTTGTATACGCGTTGTTCGGATCACTGTTCAGTGTTATTTTTGACTTGATCAGTGCAACATTTGTTGCAAAAAGCAGCTTATCCAGGCTGTTGCTGATAAACCCGAAACGCTTTCTGTAATCGATCTCAATCCCGTAACTGGAAGCGGCATCTGCATTTTGATAGGTCTCCTGAAAAATATTATCCTGTGAATCATCAAGCTTGATGACTTTTTCGATCGGATTGGTAAACTCTTTGGCAAACAAAGCAAAAGAGAAGAGCTGGTCGGCTGACATATACCACTCATATTTCAAGTCATAATGGTCAATATAGGTCGCTTTCAGATCCGGGTTACCGAATACAATATTTTCAGTAATAGGATCTTTATATCGACTGTTACTGAATTCCCGAAAGTCAGGTCTGCTGATCGTCGATGCATAAGCAAATCTAAGCTGCATATCATCATTATCAAACCGGTATGTCAACCCCAGACTCGGAAACAGGTCAGATGTTTCCAACGGATCGTACGCAGCTGCGGCATCAGTCAATTGCTGGCTTGAGTTCTCCTGTCTGACCGATGCAATTATGTCAAAATCATGTGTTACGGAGATCAACTGTTTGAGATAAAATGCGGTAACATCCTGCGTTGCCTTATAGGAATCCGTAAGTCTGTATGAAGCGGAAAAATCAAGATTATTCGCGTAGGTATCGTAAATAGTATCCATATCTTCTTGCATGTCATTAAAGTTGTTGCTTAACATTTTGAAGCGTCTACTGTCGAAATCACGGCTTTTATTGTAGATAAAAACACCTGCCTGCGTGTAGTTGTCATTACCGTTAAACTCAAAAGGCAGTGATAAATCAGCTCGGTAGTTGTTGACTTTATCGTTCAGTATAAAGTAATAGTACCAGTTTTTTCTATCCCAGTTCAGACCTGAAGTCTGATGTAAATAGTTATATTCAACAGTCCCCGGCTCATCCCTGCTTGCTTCTGAATTTTCCAATGCCCAGTTGATTTTGATATTGTCAAAATAACCGTCAGTCGAATTCGAGAACCTGATGTCGTTTTCACCGCTGAGTTGATGTGATGTCAATGTCTTTTCCACATACTCATAATAGGTCTTTTCTCTATCTTCAGTCGCACCTGTATAATCAATAGATGACAATGTCGTTTTGTCGCTTGTCTGCTGCGATGTAAAGAATGTGTACTTGATCTTGTTATTGTCAAAATAGTTCATTCCAAGATTGACCATTCCCGCCAGCTCGGTGTTGAATGTTGTGATTGCTGCTTCTGTATGATTGTCATGGTTTAGGGTTCCAGTATTGATGTCATAAAAATATTTATCATACTGTGTTTGATCGTTTTCAGACGTGTTCTTGTAGTAGACCGTACCGGAAGCTCCGAGTGCGATATCATCTGTTATCGGCAAGCTTTTACCGGCAGAGACCTCTAACTTCATTCCCGGGCTCAAGGTAGCAGTCTCATGATTCAGTTTGCGGCTGTTGATCACATCATTTGTCACCGCCTGTCCACTGATGTTATTACCGCCGACCAGCACACTGCTCGGCAAAGCAACTGCGTTATCGCTGTTCGTAGTCACCTCTTTTCCTGTGGAACTGTTGACAAGCACTTCCAGCCCCAATGAAGCATATCCGTCGTTACCTTCAGGAATGTCTTTGCTTTTTATCAGAACGGTACCTCCGCCGAATGAAGCCGGAAGGTCTCCTGTATAAGACTTTTGTATGGTTATACTTTCGACAACTGAAGTCGGAAAAATATCTAAAGGGACAACCCTTTTTGTCGGCTCAGGCGACGGTACATGCAGATCGTTTAACATTACCGTCGAATATCTGTCACCCAGGCCTCTGACATAGACATACTTTCCGCCGACAATCGTTATTCCGCTGACCCTTTTCAGCGCTGAAGCCACACTGCTGTCACCGCTTTTTGAGAACTGCTCGGAACCCAGTACGTTACCGACGGCATCGCTGTTGCGCTCTTCTGCAATCACGGAAGCGACAGAACCCTCGACATGCGGTGCCAGAACGACGAACTCTTCAAGTTCCATCGACGCCGGACTCATCGCGACAAACTTGTTGACGCTTTCGTTGGCCACAACGGTGACTTTTACCGTCTGCGAACTGAAGTCGCTGTGAATGATGGAGATAGTCTGCTCGCCCTCAGGGAGATTCAAGTCAACGGCCCCTTTTGCGTTGCTTTTGAGATCGATCTTCAGACCCCTGACAAATACACGCGCATTTTTGATCGGCTTGCCGTCCTCGGAAGAGCTAAGCTGGAGCTGGACAAAACCGTTTGCTTTTGCTTTTGTCTCGGCGGCCTGCTCTTCTGCCTCTGCCGCCTTCGGCGCTTCCTCATCCACGAACTCGACACTGTCGTCCGCTTTAAGCGAGACGATCATCTGGGACTCTTTATCTTTCGTGATCGCAAAGTTCTTTTTGACAAAGGCCTGCGGTCTGCCATTATCTTTTGCAATGAGCTGCAGCTGATAGGCCCCCACCGGCAGAACAGTATAGATATAACCGTCCGTGTCGGTCGTATATTCGGTACTCTTGGCTGAGTATCCGGTTACATTCGCCGTGTTCGGGTCTCCCTTTTCAAAGATCGCTACGGTCTGACCGGCAAGCGGCTTGCCGTTTTTCATCACATAGAATGAGAATTCTCCCGTCTCCAGCGCTAAAAGAGCTGTCGCAAACGTTATCAGTAATAACAGTGTTTTCATAATTCACATTCCCAAGAGTTGTTTTGGCATTTTTCGATATTTTTACGCAGTTCGGTCGCTTTTTGAAAAAGGTCCGGACGTGTCAACTCTTTGAGCTGCGCCTCGCTGGCCTTGAAGTTGGAGGTCATATAATAGGCGTATGCCAGGGCATAGCGTATGTTTTCGTCTTCAAGCAGACCGCTGCGTTCCAGCGCACTGTGCGTTGCCACGACACGTTCATATTCACCGAACTCCAGATAGATGGCGACACGCTGCTTGTACTTCTCCTGCGTATCGGTCAATTCGGCATTTTTGTAGAGCGCCAGGGTAAACTCTTTTGCCCGGCGCAGCATCTCTGCCGCTTCTTTGGTGTATTTCGGATCTTCGATCGAAGCTTCGTCGAAGAGATTGGCCGCCGCCTGGATCATCTCCCGGTCAAGGTAGAGGTGCGCAAGCATAACGGTGATCTCGGCATTGTCGACAAATTTCAGGTTCGCCTCCTCCGCCAGCAGTGTCGCCTTTTTTATCGCACCGCTTTTACGCAGTGCCCCGATGAAAGAGAGATAGGTCTTGGCCTTCGGCTCTTCGTTGGCCAGGTAGACCTTGGCATCGTCCAGCGCGCTTTGATAAAGCTCTAGTTCTATAAAATAGTTAAAACGCTGTTTATAGGCCGCATAATAGTCCGGAAATTTCGCAATCGTCTTTGCCAGGGTCTCCAGTGCTCTTTCATGCTGGTCAAGTCTCCAGTAGCACTCCGCACGAAGGGCCAAAAGCTGCGGCTTTGCTGTTGCCGCATCGCCGGCTTTATCCAGGGCGTCGATCGTTGCCTTATAGTCCTGAAGCTTGAAGTTGTTCTGCGCGATGTAGAGGTAGATCGCCGGATCGGTCTGACCGCTCTCGATCGCTTTGGCAAACTCGTCGTTAGCCGCTTTATAGAGGTTCTGTTTCGTAAAGATGAGTCCCTTGAGTGTATAGTAGCGGACAAAGTCGAAATCTTTTTTTGTCGTATCGGCACCATTGAGCGTGTCGGCCGCACGTGCGTAGTAGCCGTCTTTCATCAGAAGCGCCGCCAGCGCGACATGATCGACCTCGTCGTCTTTGGGCTTTTCGGCAGCAAAGACACTCAAATGTAAAACGGTCAGTAGTAAAAAAAATAGTTTCATATTGCTTCTCTTATTGTAGATCAAATCTGATCTTCTGTTTTGCCCACACTTTTACAGGTTCGCCCTGATACTGTGCCGGGGTAAAGGTCCAGCCGCGGACACCTGCTTCTGCCACCTCGTCAAAGACACCGGCCGGTTCGGACTCGAGGACTTTGACCTTTTCGACCTGCCCCTCTTTGGAGATCAGTAGGTTCATCAGTACAAATCCGGTAATACCGTTTTTACGGGCTGCTTTCGGGTACTCCATGGCAGAGCGCTGCGCCGGTTTCGGCGCAACATCCACCGATTCGCCTGTCATTACCACATCTTTGCCGACATCGCCCAGCAGCGAGTCGTCCATTCCCATGTCAGCGCTCATAAACGACTCCAGGCCGGTATCGATACCGCCGAGATTTGACATCAGGCTCGGGGTCGGCGCAGAGCGTTTCACCTCCGATTTTTTCGGTTTCGGTTTCGGCTTCGGCTTCGGTTTCGGCTTTGGTTTGAGCATCTTTTGGATCTCAAAATTGGCCGCACTCTCTTTTTTCTTTGTCTCGTGGACACCGCCTGCCTCGTTCATCATGATGACCGTGGCAAAGACAAAAATAACACCGAAAACCATCCATAGAACGGCTTTAATATAGGTTGACAGACTAGGACGTTGCACCTTAACCGACCTCTTTTTGTGTTGCTACGGCAACATCTTTCGCTCCGGAGAGGCGGCACTGGTCGACAACGTCGATCAGTTTTTGGACAGCGATTCCATCATCCGTTACAACCAGGACAGACTTCTCGGTCGAAGCGCGCATCATATCGCGCAGTTTGCCCTGAATCGCCCAGGTCTTGACCGGCTGACCGTCGACATAGGTCTCGCCCGTTTTGTCAATATAGACACGGATCACTTTTGACGAGGCGCGTGATGCTGATGAAGCACCCGGGCGTTCGAGGTCAAGTTTCATATCTTTGACAAAGGTCGAACTTACCATAAAAAAGATCAGCAAGATAAATACCATGTCGATCAGTGGCGACATGTCAACATCGCTGACCTGCTCTTTTTTTCTTCTAAACTTCATGACCAGCCTTTTTCTCTAATTCTTCCGTACATAAAATGTCTTTGATCTGTTCGAGTTCAAACTCCATCGTGTTGCCACGGCGATCCAAAAGACGACCGATAATCAAGCCCGGGACGGCAACGACAAGACCGAGCTGTGTCGTAAAAAGTGCCTGCGATATACCGCCTGCGATCCCCCCGCTCTGTGAGAAGAGTGTCGCTGACGCCAATGAGTCGAAGGTCTCAATCATCCCCACGACTGTTCCCAAAAGACCGATAAGCGGCGCGATGGCCACCAGAGTCATCACCATGCGTGAGTACTGTTTGATCTGTTTAAGGTAACCGTAAAAGTGGTCATCGATCAGTTTACGGGTCGATGTCGAACAGCCGTTCTCATCGATAATCTTCATCGCGTCGACGATCGCACTGTCAATGATGCCTTCTGTTTTTACGCGCTTGTTCTCATGAAATTTACGGATCAGGGTGCGGACACTTTTTTGTGAACCGCGCTTGAGGGTATGAAAACGGAACCCCAGGCCGAACCATAAAAACATCGCCGTAAAAAAGAGCGGCCACATCACAAAGCCGCCGCTTTGCATATAGTCAGTAAAGCCCTCCAGATACAGACTAAACATTATTTCTGCTTGTTAAACTCGTTGATCAAATGCAGCGCTGAGTGTTCCATCGCATCTTTGATCTTCTCTGCCCAGGCACTTAAGAGGTTACCAAGAAGGAGCATCGGGATCGCTACAATAAGACCCAGTTCCGTTGTGACAAGTGCGATCGAGATACCGCCTGAGAGCAGTTTCGGATCACCTGTACCGAACTCGGTGATGATGTCAAATGTCGCGATCATCCCTGTTACCGTTCCCAGAAGTCCCAGAAGCGGTGAAACAGCCGCGATCACCATGATAGCCGAGCCGAAATGGTCCAGACGCCCGCTCTCATGCATGATCGATTCTGCGACAACGTCTTCGACGTGCTCGCGGTCCCCGTCAAGGTTGCGCACGGTAGCCTTGAGCACACGTGCTGTTGCCCCTTTTTCATTATGGAGAAACTCTAGCGCATTTTCAGGTCCGCCTTCCAGCAGGTGAGAGAGTGTCTCTTTTGCCAACGGTCCCGTTTTCGAGTTTGCACCCGTCAGGAAAAGGAAACGCATGAATGCGAGAAGAAGGCCGACCGCGCCCAGTCCGATGATCACCCAGCCGATGATCCCGCCTGAATTGATCACAGAAAAGATCGTCTTCTCCTCTTTGTCACCGATCTCTTTATCGGCATTTTCATAGATAAAGATGTCAAGTGTTTTCGGCATCTTGCCTTCTGCAAAAGCGTTAGCCGTTTCAGCCGCTTCCGGTGCATTGTACATCTTGAACTTGCCCTCGCCTGCCGGTACCAGTGCACCGGCATTGCTGCCGTCGATACCGTAGCGGGCGATATTACCGATTTTGACGACCGTACCGAGTTTTTCCGTGCCGTCATTCAAATAAAACGGCCCTTTTGTCACCTCGACTTTTGAAAGCTCACCGATCAGGCTGTCCGCTTTTTCAAAGATCGTTTTGAGTGCCGGCTGGTAGTTCTCTTTGTCGGCCTCTATCTTGATGCCGTATGGCGAAAGGCTCGACTGCGCCTGAAGCACGACAGCCTCTATCATCGAGCTGTCATCACTCACGTTTTGCGCATTCTGCTGCGCCGCATAAAGCTGATCGCTCAGTTTTTCGCTGGCATTTTGTTTCGCGAGCACCTTGTTCTGCAGATCGTTCAACTCATCTTTTGCCGCTTTCAGCTTCTCGGCATCTTCTTTGGTGACCTGCTCCAGACGTGTCGTCAGCATGTTCTTTTGCGCTTTCAGGAAAGCGAACTCTTTGGCATAGGCACGGTCAAGCTGTGTATCGGTCGCACCGAACAGTGTTGTTGTTACAAATAGTAGAACCAGTAGGAATTTACGCATTATTTCGCCTCCGTCACGACAAGCGCATTAGGCAGGGTGAAGTAGCCTGTGCGGATCTGTTTTTTAAACGCATCGAAGAGGACGTTGATCTGGTCCATCTCCTCTTTGTTGATGGCCTGTTTATACTGCCATCCCTGTTGGTCTTTGACAACATAGCCCACTTCATCATTCGGTGTCATGAAGAACATCATCATGGTTCCGATACGTGCCACGTCAGCAAGACGGTCCTGCCCGTTGAGTTCGATTGTCTGTTTGAAGATGCCGTTCTCTTTGCTCATGCGGATCGCATCGCCATAGGAGTTCCATGTCAAAGCAAGGGCTTTCTGTGCAGTGATCTCATCTTTTTTAAGCTGTTCTTCAATACGGGTCACATCGTCGATGCGGTCGCTTGTTTTGAAAGGGATCTGTGTCTGAATGCGCGCCTGCAGACGTGCAAGTGCCTCCAGGACCAGAGGTTTAAGGCCGACAGAGTTCTTGCCTGCCTCCTGGACCTCTTTTTTGACCTTACCCATCTCGGCAGTGAGCTGTTTCATGCGAAGGTCTTCTCTTGCGACCATCGCTTCAAGATCATTTTTCTGAAGGCGAAAAGATTTCATCGACCCTTTGAATGTGTCTTTCTCATCTGCGATCGAACTGTCAAGCTGCTCCACTTCGGCACGAAGTTTCATCAGCGACTCCGCCATATTGTCACTGTTTGCCATCAAGGACGAACCGGCGATTAAAAAAGCCAAGGCCATGTTGTGCGTTTTTGTAGACATGGATTCCCCATATAATTTAAGATGGCGAATAATAAATCATAGTGGTTACTTTAACGTTACTTAATAGTAACAATTTGGTTACAAACAATATTAACAGACCGGAGGATTAATCGATGAAAGAAGCATGCAAAAGGGAGAGAGAGTATCAGAAAAAGTTGGGAAGGGTGAGGAAAACAGGGAGAGAGGAAAAACAGCAGGCCGTTCGCCCGCTGTTTTTGGAAAGAGAGATTATTCTACTTCTAAAGCGTCGTTCGAACCCGCTTTACCTTTCCAGATATTTGCTTCAGTAGCACCGTTACAAGTGTTCGCATCGTCCAGGAAGATTGTTCCTGTGACACTATGAAGATGTCTGGCTGCAGCAGCCCATGCTGTATAGGCAGTTTCTGTCGTACTAGCATCTTTAGAGTTTGTAGCAGAGTATGTTGCATTTTCATCCAAAACAACTGCACTGTCATAGAAACAGATGTTGCCGTCTATATTGACAGCATTCGTTTGATAAACATCAGCACTTCTGTAGAATACTTGCTCAGTATCAGCTGCTTTAGCACTCACAAACTTAACATTATCAACGTTTAGACCGGCGTCATTTTTAAGTGATATACCCCCGCCTTTGACATAAGCAGTGTAGTTGATCATCGTTGGTTGTGTTGCATTAGAGTCATCAGTTACAATCGTGTTGTTGTCATTACCGAACTCCATGCCCGCAGAATCATGGTTGTTTGTTTTATCGACATGGACTTGTTTGACAAGTACATTTTGGATAGTACCGCGGTAACCCAGGTCAGTATCAACAGAATCATCTTGTGCATTGTAAACATAAAGACCGTCGATGTTAGCTGTACCACCCCAGATTTCAAGACCATCATCAAGACCGCCGATGATCGCGATGTTTTTAAGGATAGTTCCCGAACCGACACCCGCCAAAGAAAGACCGTTAAGCTCTTTATCTTTTTCAACTTCATAACCAGTGTGTTTGACAAGAACATATTCCAGGTCACCGGAGGACTGTGTATTGTTACACATAACAGTTACATTATCACAACCAAATTCAACAGTTTCGTCAGCTTCATATTTAGCAATACCGTAATGCGTATAAGCGTTACCGGCAAGTACCAGACCGCCCCATTCGCCGGCTGAATTATCTGCCGAGTTGCCGTCAACATCTTTTTGAGATGTAAACACGATTGGTTTAGCTTGCGTCCCTACCGCCATGATCTGAGCACCCGGCTCGATCACCATGAAGGAGTTTGGTGTCGCACCCGCTAAAGTTGTACCCGCTTCAATTGTCAGTACAGCAGGCGCTTTTACATTGACTTTGCCGTTAATTGACCATACCTTATCCGCAGTCAACGTCATACTCGATGTAATCACATTCGGAATAGAAGCTGATGGCGATTCCAAAGCATCGTTAGTACCCGCTTTACCTTTCCAGATAGTCGCTTCATCCGCACCCGTACATGCGCTGCTATCGACATTTATGCTTGCGCTTGTTCCGAGTTGGATACCCGTTGCAGTACCTCTGTCTGTAACCCAGTCAGTAAGGGCTGTTTTGGTTGTACTCGCATCTTTAGAGTTAACATCAGAGAAAGTTGTATTGTCTTCTGCCAATGTCACCGAAGTGTCTTTGAACGAAATACAACCGTCAACATGAACCGCGTGCGTATTGACGACATCTTCGCCTCTATAGAACACTTGCTGAGTATCCGTTGCTTTGTCGCTTACAAATTTAACATTGTCTGCAATCAGACCTGCATCGTATTTAAGTGAGATACCGCCGCCTTTGACATAGGCAGTGTAGTTGACCATTTTTGGTTGAGTTGCATTGCTATCATCCGTTGTGATCGTGTTGTTGTCATTACCGAACTCCATACCTGCAGAGTCATGGTTATTTGATTTATCGACATTGACTTGTTGAACAAGTACATTTTTAATTTCACCACGGTAACCAAGGTCAGTATCAACTGAATCGTCTTGGGCATTGTAAACGTAGAGACCGTCGATGTTAGCTTTACCACCCCAGATTTCAATACCGTCATCAAGACCGCCGACGATCGCAATGTTTTTAAGGACAGTTCCTGAACCGACACCGCCCAATGAAAGACCGTTAAGCTCTTTATCTTTTTCAACTTCATAACCTGTATGTTTAACAAGTACATACTCCAGATGACCAGAAGACTGCGTGTCATCACATGCAACAGTTGAACCATCACAACCAAACTCTTCAGTCTCGTCAGCTTCATACTTAGCTACACCATAGTGAGTAGTCGCATTACCAAGAATAACCAAACCGCCCCACTCGCCGGCTTGATTAGCAGAAGATGTACCTGCTAGATCTTTTTGCGAAGTAAACGTTACAGGTGCAGCTTGTGTTCCTACCGCATTCAGCTGTGAACCGGCACTAACAACCATAAAAGACTGTGGCGTACATCCTGCGACTTTAGTGCCTGCCGGAATAGTCAATACTGCACCGTTAGTCACTTTCACTTTGCCGTCTAATCCATAGACCTTAGTTGCATCCAAGCTCATATCTGATGAAATACTTGAAGGCAAGATAACATCTATTACACTGCTGTCACAGTTTGCTTGTGGTGCTGGTGTACTTCCGGAAGAAGAAGTTGAACTGCCACAACCTGAAAAGGTTAATAATGCCGCAGCAAGACTACTAAGCGCGATTGTTGAAACGATTTTTTGGTCGATTGCCATTTGGTAGGCTCCTTGATTAATTTGCAAAATTATAGATGGCTTCTATTACATCAGCACTACCGTGTTGCAACAAAAGTGCAACATGTAGGTAACATTTTGGTTACATCATCTGCTTCGACTAACTTATATACAGATGTCAAATCCATACTCGCCGTTGTCAAAACATTGCAACCTTCTTAATCATCCAAAAAGTAACAGTTTGGTTACATAGATAAAGCAAGCTGTAACCTTTATGTTATAAAAAGTCTATAAAGTATCACCATCATAAAGAACGGATAAAAGTAATGGCTGCACAAATATTAATCGTTGAAGATGAAGAGGATTTACTCGAGGTACTCGAACACCGATTAAACAAAGAAGGTTATGAGACACTCGGCTTTCTGAGTACAAAAAATGTTCGTCAGGCCATCGCAGAAGAGCATATCGACCTTATCCTGATGGACAGAAACCTGCCCGACATCGAAGGGAGCGAGTTTATCGCGCTGCTTCGTGATCAGGGAATGGAGATACCGGTCATCTTTCTCTCGGCGAAGGACAGCAAGTACCAGATCGAAGAGGGATTCTTACGCGGCGCGGATGACTATATCACAAAACCCTTTGAGATGCAGGAGCTCTTTTACCGCATCAAAGCTGTGCTGCGCCGAACACAGGCACATCAGCAGAAACGCACCCTCTCCTTCCGTGACATAGAACTCGATCTTAAATCCAGGGAGATCTTTATAGACGGCCAGGAGATCGAGCTTACAAAGCTGGAGTTTGACCTTCTCTACACCTTTATCGAGAACAAGAACACCGTCTTGAAACGCGACCATCTTCTCAAACATGTCTGGGGAAAGAATGAGCACTATCAGGGCCGCACCGTCAATGTCGCCATCAACCGCCTGAAAGAGAAGATCGATCCGGACAAAACAAAAGACTATATCAAGACCGTTCGCGGGATCGGTTATACCATTCATTAGTTTTATACGCTGCGGCGAGCAAAGCTCCCCTCCGCTGCGTTAACACTGGGTTTGACTCGGCGTCAGGCCCTCGTGCAGGTGAACCGCGCTTGTACCTTACACTGACTTTGCATGCTGCGGTGAGCCGATAGTCTCCGTCGTCGGTACTGCGTACATCTTGGCCAATGTGGTGCTCAAGCACAACACAATGTCGCGTCGGCTAAACAATGCAAAGCAGTTTGCATTGCTCTTAACACCTTTGGCGGTTCCGAAGTTAAAAAAGCCGAGCAGTCGGCTTGTTCTTCACACTTCTCCCCTCCGCTGCGATGACTCTGCGTCCTCTTCAGCAGAGCGCTCACGCGTAGGGGAACTGCGCGCTTCTATACCTACACTGACTTTACACACTGCGGCGGGCAAACAGCCTCCGTCGGTACTGCGTACATCGATTTTGCCCTTCAAATATCCTTCAAGTTCTTCCTTTTTTCCGGCTTTTAGGTTTTGAAACATATTTATACCCTATTTTTATAGTATATTTTTACATTCTCATGCTAAAAATTTAAGCGCTTTGGTCTATAATAAAAACAAATTTTATTTAGGTGAATTAATGAGTCAAAAGATATTGATCGTTGAAGATGATGAAGTCACAGCATTGAATCTCAAGATGTTGCTTGAAAAACAGGGTTATGATGTCGTCTCCATTGCCGATACCGCTATACAGGCACGAAATAAAATAAAGATCTACGAACCTGACCTGATTTTGCTTGACATCTCGCTTCAAGAGGTCAATGACGGAATCGAACTCGCGCACCATATTCATGACAAATACGCAATCCCTTTCATCTTTCTCACCTCCCATTTTGAAAATGACATTATCGCTGAAGCCAAAAGGTCCGAGCCATACGGCTACATCGTCAAGCCTTTCAATCCGCAATCCCTGCACGCCACCATCCAGATGGCACTCTACAAGTTTGAAGAGGAAAAAAAACGCGACGAAGACCTCAATGCGCTGAAATCAGACAAAGATCATCTTGAGAAGCTTCTGTTTGCTAAAAAGATCTCTGATAAACCGATCATCCCTTTTGGCGAAAGCTACCATCTCGATATAGACCTCGATAAGGTCTTCTACAAAGAGAAAATGCTCAAACTCACCAAAAAAGAGAACACCTTTATCCGTCTTCTGGTAGCACAGCTCGGTGTCATTGTCAGTTTTGAGCAGGCGGTGAATTATGTCTGGGAAGATGAAGGCGCGACAGAGAACAATGTCCGCACTCTGGTTTGGCGTCTGCGCAAACTGCTCCCTACACCGATCATCAAAAATGCGTCGGGTATCGGTTATTACATCGAGATGTGATCTTACTTACTTTTTCGACACGAAGAAAAAAACCGCTTTTACTCGCTTAGGGCGATCTGGTTAAATGCTTCGACAATCGCATCATAAACGCTTTCAAAATCGAAATCTCTCTCTTTGGCATAGGAGGCTTTTTCAAGTTCATACGCCATTTCCACGATCTTCTCGATCCTGAAATTACTGCTGGAGCCCTTTATCGAGTGGGCCAGATGGCCGATGACTTTATATTCTCTGGAGGCGATCGCCTCTTTCAGCTCATCCAGACTCTCATACATCTTTTTGGAGTAGATCTTCATAAGACGGAGTATCTGTTCCTCTTCAAGCATCAGTTCATTAGCCAATTCTGCAGCATTCACCCCTTTAAGTGTACTTCCCCTTTTAATTTGACGGCGGTTTCGGGTCTCATCTTCCTCAACGACCGGTTTCAGGAAGCGGCTGAAAACAGCTTCGATCTCCTTTAAGACGATCGGCTTGCCCAGGAAGGCGTTAAACCCTTTGGCGGAGCTCTTCTCTTTCTCCCCTTTAAGGACATTGGCGGTCAGTACCACAATAGGTGTCGGCTCTTTTTCATGCTTTATTTCATACGCCCGGATCTCTTCTGTCGCCTGGGTACCGCTCTTTTTTGGCATCTGTTCATCCATCAGTACCAGGTCGAAATCACCCGACTTGTACCGCATGACAGCCTCCTGCCCGTCAGAAGCGACGAAATAGTGCAGGCCGTAGCTCTCAAGAATGATCTTGATCAGCTCCTGATTGGCGCTGTTGTCTTCAGCCACCAGCACATTGCCTTTGAAACGGCGCTTTTTGATCTCGCTCGGCAGCAGCGACGCATCATTCTCCTGAGAGAGATGAAGCGCGTCCAAAAAGGTGTGATAGAGTTTTGAGCAGTAGAGTGGGAAATAGAGCGGTGTAATGTTCGGCACCGCTTCGTACCGGTTATCAAAATATTCCATGATCGCGATGGAGGGCAGCTTCTGCTGCGCTATTTTCAGCCGAATCTCCTCATTCATCTGGGCATCACAGAAGAAGAGAATATCATACAGTTCATCACTCAGCTCATCCACCAGAAGAACGTTAAGATCAAATATCACAAGGTAGCGCTGCAGTGATTCCAGGGTCTTCGAGAGCCTGCCGTTTTGACGGAGAAGTCCCAGTGTCAATTTCTTGAACGGCTCGACGTTAAACATCTCCAGGGTCGTTTTGTCATTAGACCGCACCGGGATCAAGAGGGTAAAGACACTGCCCTTGCCCACTTCCGATTCGACATACACATCTCCGCCCATGTGCTGCGCCAGTTTCTTGCAGATGGCAAGCCCCAGACCCGTACCGCCGTTGATATTCCCGCCTCTGTTTTTCGCCTGGGTAAAGGCATCGAAGATCCTTGTCTGCTCCTCTTTTTCGATCCCTATCCCCGTATCTTTGATGCTGATGCGCAGCATTTCGTCTGTGCAGAACGCTTCCAGCTCGATGACCCCCTCCACCGGTGTAAACTTGATGGCATTGCTGATAAAATTTGCGATGATCTGTTTGATGCGAAGCGGGTCGGCTTCAAGTATATAGGGGATATGCGGATCGAGATAGGAGAGCATCGTGATCTCTTTCTCATTGGCACTGGCAACGAAAAGCTCCAGCGTGTGGCTCAGCTCTTCATGCAGGTTGAAATGGCTCTTCTCGATCATGAACTCGCCGCTTTGGAGTTTTGAAAAGTCAAGAATGTCATTGATGATATTGAGCAGGTTCTCACCGCTGTTGAGGACGATATCCAGGTATTTTTTGTGCTTTGAACTTCCCACCTCATCCTGCAGGATGCTGACAAAACCCAAAATAGCATTAAGCGGTGTACGGATCTCATGCGACATGTTGGAGAGAAAGTACTCCTTGGAGAGCCCGGCTTCAACAGCCTCCTGCTTTGCTTCAATCAGGGTCGTTACCTCGTATGCGATCACGATGTACTCCGTGACCAGTCCCTCCGTATTGCTGATAGGCACGATGGTGCTGTCAACGTAAAAGAAGCTTCCGTCGCGTTTCTGCTTTTGAAGCGTTTTGCTATAGACACTCTCTGCCGGGATCGTCTTTAAAAAATTCTTATCGAAAGCCGCTTCCTCGCCGGTGGCCAGGATCATGTTATGTTCCAGCTCCAGCAGCTCCTGACGGCTATAGCCGCTCAAGGCACAAAACTTGTCGTTGACAAAGGTGATTCTGCCCTCAGGGTCCATTTTGGAAACAATGGCGCTGGCATCGATCGCTTTTTTATACTCATTCAAAAGTTTGACGTTGCGCTCGATCTCACGCTCTTTTTGGTAGATCGTATCGACATAGTGTTTGAGCACTCCCGAGAAGTTGAGATCGAATATAAAAGATACCTCGTCAAAGATTTTCTTGTTGTTGAGCGAGGAGTCATAGGAAAAATCGATCATCGCTTTTCGAAAGTGGCTGCAGATGACAAAGAGTTCGTCCGCCGATACGTCCTGGTCTTTAAGGTACTCCAGCAGATCGGCAATGACCGGGCAGTCGCCTATCTGTGTCCTGCCCCTGATGACGTTCATGAAGTAGTCGAAGACGTCTCCGGCGAAGTGGTCGATAAAATATTCGGCTTTGATGTCATGACGTTCAAGGATAATACGGGGCTCTTCGGAGGCCAGCCACTCTTGGAGAATATGCGTTTTAGCCGAAACAAGCGTACTCAGAGCGCGGACAAGGTTGGGAACCTTTTCATGTAGCATAGGGGACTCCAGAATCCAATATGCTGTGAGTATAGCATATGGGCACCTCTAAAAACCCTAGTTGACTTCAGCGATAGAGAGAAGTGCCCATATTACCTCAGGATTTTTTTACGAGAGGAGTCCGGTTGAAAGGCGGTTTTCAGTGAAGGGCGTTAAAGCCGCTTTAGTTCAGCAAGCTCCACCCCTGGCGCCAGTCGCTGCCCTGGCGGAAAGCGCCGATAAAATCGCCGCGTTCAAAAAAACTGTTGTCAAGCGCCGCGATGGAGCTTCCCCGCGTGACAACAGAAGAGGTGTATCGGGTGTTGAAAGCCAGAAGATCTTTCGTATCCGAAGCGATATCTTCGACATAACCGCGACCGCAATCCGCAAGATGGACGCCGTCAAAACGGTGTGTCCCGAAACGCTCTTCGCCCTTGGACTTGACCACTATACCCGTTCCTCCGACATTGTGGATCAGCCCGTTATAGAGTCTCAGACCTGAGCCTCGTCGGGAAAAGACACCTTCCGAGCTCTTTTCGGTACCGAAGATCTCGAAGTTTGCGACGTTGGCTTGTGTGCGCGGCTGGGCGTCGTTGGCTTTTTTGTTGTTGTCTGTCTCAATCCCTCTGGAGTGGATCGATTCCACCTGCGTCTGCTTGATATAGACATATTGGATATTGCCGCGATAGCCGTGATCGAAATCCAGGTTATCATCGCCGTTTCCGACCAGAACAAGGTGTTTCATATTGACATTGCCGCCCCATGCCTCGATGCCATCGTCTTTGCCGTTATAGACTTCAAGATAATCGATAGTCGTTTTGCGCCCTACACCCCCGAGACTCAAGCCGTTGAGCTCCTCGCCGGGACGGACTTCATTGCCCGCATAGCGGATCTGTACATACTTCAAGACGCCGGAGTCGTCGTCTTCATTCTCGCCGCCGAAACGGACATCGGTGTTGGAGAACTCGAAACGCTCTTCTTTGCCGGCATTGGTCGGCGCATACCCGGCGATCGCGATCCCGCCCCAGTCACCCGGCACCGAGAGCAGACCGGCAGCGTCTTTCATCGAGGTAAAGATGATCGGCTGTGATGATGTCCCCTCCGCTTTGATCTTTGAACCGCGTGTCACGATCAGGAAATCGGCTCCTGTCTTTCCAAAAACGGTGGTTCCCGGGTCGATCTCAAAGGTCGCCTTCTCCTTGCCGTCAATACCGACATGCACCTCGCCTTTGAGTGCCCAGAACTTATCATTTGTCAAATGCATATCGTCAACATACGTCCCGCGCAGCTGGCAGACAGGTTTGCCCTCAAAATCGTCACTGATCAGCTGGCTGTGCTCAGGGCAGGTCACTTTCGATTCATGCAACTCGTTCTGTTTTTCAAAACAGCCGCTAAATGCGAAAACGGCAACAGTACTTAATCCCAGCAATACATAGTTTTTACGTTTCATTATCATCCTTTAATCGCCGAATTCTAAATTGCCTTTGTTTCCAATACATTACACCAATGTAATATTTCGATTACAGACCCCCCCCTCTTTTGCGGTGTAATACAGATGTAATCTCGCAGCGCTAACATTCCGATTATGATAAACAGAACCCTATTTTTAGAGCAGACGCGTGTTCTTGATTTTGCTTTTCAGCCGATCGTGGATATAGAGACACAGGAGATCTATGCGGTTGAGGCGCTGCTGCGCAATGTCGAAAAACTTGGCTACAGCTCCATCCACCAGTTTTTTGATACAGCCTACAGTCATGGTCTGTTGTATGCACTCGACCTGATCCTTCGTGAAAAAGCCGTTAAAAAGTTTACACAGCTGGAGAACTACGGTGCCATAAAACTCTTTTACAACCTTGACAACCGCCTGCTCGAAATGAAAGATTACGCTTCCGGCAATACGGAGGCCATTTTAAAAGAGTTCGATCTTGATAAGAGTACGCTCTGTTTTGAGATATCGGAACGCCATGAAGTGATCAAAGAGAGAAATGAGATTCTCCATCTTCTTGAGCACTATAAAAAAGAGGGCTTCTGTCTGGCTATAGATGATTTCGGTGTGGGCTTTTCAGGGTTTAAACTGCTTTACGAGTTTACACCGGACGTCATCAAAATAGACCGTTTTTTTCTCAACGGTATCTGCGAGGACCGAAAAAAACGTATCATCGTCGAGCATATCATTCATCTCGCCAGAGAGCTCGGTGTCAAGATCATTGTCGAAGGGATCGAACGTCAAAGCGAGCTTGACGTCTGCAGAGCCCTGGGATGCCAATTTGCCCAAGGCTACCTTATTCAAAGACCCAGCTGCAATCTCGACGACATAAAGATAGGCTCTCCGGTTATGGGCGATGTTGCATAGGCACTTCTTCAGCAGGTGGAGTTGGAGGTTTTAAGACGCAGTCGGCAGATGCCGACCGGATCACAAAGCGGTTATTTCTCTTCTGGCACTTTTGCTTTCTTCTCTTTTACCACTTTTGCTTTCTTCTCTTTCGCCTTTTTCACAGGCTTTTCGTCCGGTCTCTTGGCACTCTCTTTTGCCGCTTTTTTCTCAACCTTTTGAACCGGTACTTCTACGGTACTTTTTACCGTTTTGTCTCCAGCCTTGTCCACCGCTTTTTTGACCACTTTTTTAGCAACCTTGACCGCTCTTTTCTTGGTCGTCACTTTTTTCTTCAAAACACGCTTGGTCACTTTTTTGGCAAGCTTCTTGACCGGCGCTTTCGGGGCCGCTTTTCGGACCACTTTTTTCGCAATTTTCCTGACCGCTTTTTTCTTAAGTACTTTTGCCATCTCTGGACTCCTTGTGTGAATTCTGTCTATTATAGAGCGAATAGATGAATAACGACTTTATGAAACCGCCGCATGCACCTATTATTACAAAACGGTCTCAAGAACTTGGCTATAATCTCTCTATGTTCATCCGATATTCTCTTCTTTTTTTGCTGTTATTTGTGCAGCCTGGTTTTGCCAATGAGAGGACCATCGAGCATATCGGTGACGGCCTTGCCGTGCTTATACCGGCAACTGCCTACGGCAGCACACTCTATCTTGATGACCATGACGGGCGGACAGAGTTTTACAAATCCATCGGCGTCTCCAGCGCGACAACCATCGGACTCAAGTATACGGTCAAACGCGAACGCCCTGACGGCAGCGACAACCACTCCTTTCCCTCCGCGCATACCATGCTCGCCTTTGAGGGGGCGACCTTTATCCACCGGCGCTACGGGTTCAAATACGCCGCTGCCGCCTATCTCGGCGCCGCCTTCGTCGGCTACAGCCGTATCGAAGCCGATAAACACTACCTGAGCGATGTGCTGGCCGGCGCAGCGATCGGATCGCTTAGCAGCTGGTTCTTTACCGATCGGTACAGACATGTGGAGATAAGCGCTATCGCATACCGGGGCGCTTACGGGTTAAAGATCGCTTATGAATGGTAGTTTCAAAAAGGTTTATACCGCTGCAGCACGAAGCCTGATTCGGCCGCTTTAAGCACTGCCAGCAAAGACTTAACTTTCATTCCTTAGATGCCAAAATTCCATCTGACGCTCAATGCTCTTTCGTCTGCTTATCACTGTCAAAACTATAGGCGAACATCGGCACATAGACCAGGGTCAAGAGCGTTCCGACAAGCAGGCCGCCTATGGCTACATCCGCGAGCGGGCTAAGCCGTTCCAGCCCGACAGCCTGTTCGAGCGCAATCGGGATCAGACCCGCGATCGTAGCAAAAGCGGTCATCATCACCGGGCGGAAACGCACCCGGACACATTCTACGGCACTGTCAAATGCCGATTCGCCTTTGGTGCGATAGCCCTGATAGAAGTCTATCAACAAAACGGCATTTTTGATAATAATACCAAACAGCAGCAATATACCCAGCAGACTCGGCATACAGCTCGGCTTGTCGAAAAGCAGCATGCCCCAGGCCGCACCGATGAGCGACAGCGGCAGGACGACGATCATAATAAGCGCCATGCGTACGGAACGGTAGATCGCGATCAGCGTCATCGTCAGCAAGAGTATGCCCAGCCCGATCGCTTTGATCATGCGTCTGAAGCTGTCATCGATCTGGGCGATATCGCCGGCCTGTGTCATCACGATGCCGTCTGCTTTTACATTTTTGAGCGCTTCAACCGCATCCTCGGTAATCAGCGTGACAGGGCGTTTCGCACGATAGCCGTTGACATCGAGACTGTAGAGCATTTTGTCGCGTTCGATCTTCGCAAAGGTCAGATGGCGCGAAAGCGTGGCAAGCTGCTCCAACGGAATATCGCCGACGTTTGTATGTATAAGAAACAGCTTCAATGTCTCGATATTTTCAGAGAAACGCCCTTTGAGATAGAGGCGCACAAGCTGTGTGTTCATGGATTCCAGATCGGCATTAAGCGCGATAACCTCCCCCTTGATCGGCAGCTGCATCGCGATCTGATAGGGGGTAACACCGTAACTCAATGCTTTGTTCTTGTCTATTTTCATCTCGATTTCGGTGAAATCCCTATTCCAGCTGTTGGAGACGGAGGTCAGCCCGGAAACGTCGGAAATAGCAGCGGCAACTTTATAGGAGGTTTCATCGAGTCCCTCCACAACAGGAGACTGCAGGCGCACATCAACGGAGGCCTTGATAGAGCTTACTGCTGTTGCACCGAAGTCGAACACATCGTTACGCTTGACACCTTCAAGAAGCGCCACTTTCTGTCGTATAACGTCTTCAAGCTCCCATATACTCTGCTTGCGTTCAAACCGGTTGATGCAGTTGACGGTTACGGTCGCTTCTGCCGGGAGATTGCCGCTGCCGAGCGAGAGTACGCCGGCCTCAGTGCCGAAGGCGACGGAGCTCTTTTCCACCCACGGCTGTTGATGGAGCCACTGCAGAAAAGGCTTGATCTTTGCTTCGGCGCTCTCAACCGTTTCATTGGAGCTAAACGCGATTTGCGCTTTGATGATCCCGGTATCCATCGGTGGCATGGCATCCCTGCCGATGGTCGGCATGATGTTTTTCATGCTCGCAAGCAGCAAGGCGACAACCCCGAGCGTAAGAAGAAGACGGCGCATAATACGCCAAGGACCGTTTGAAAACCTGATAATGCCGACATAAGGGCTCACCAGCCGGGCAAGCGTGTTTTGATACAGCCACTCCAACCCCTTTTCGAACCTTGTCTTCGTGACCCCGTTGCGGTAGAGCCATAACGAGAGTCTTGGAATAAAGGTAACGGAAAGAAAATAACTCACGACCAGGGCGATGATCAGCGTCTCGATAAGCGGCCGAAATATTTTTTCCGGAAATCCGCCGACAAACATCAATGGAAAAAGAATGACGATCGTAGCGATCGTGCCTGCGAACACGGGCTGCAGGACCTCTTTTGTCCCGTTTTCAATAGCCGTGTTCAGATTTTCGCCATTCTTTGTCAAGTGCCGCTCGATATTTTCCAGCACCACGACAGCATCGTCCGTGAGCATGCCCAGTGCCAGGATAATAGCCGTATAGATCACGATGTTAAGTTCACCGCCGCTGAGCCAGATAACCGCGATGGTCGCGAAGAACACCATCGGGATAGAGAGACCTGCCGCAATGATCGCACGATAATTTCCTAAAAAAAGCAGGATCACCAAGAGAGTATAGATAACCGCGTCGCGAAGCGCGTCGAGCATATTGGCGTTTGACTGTTCTATGAGGTCACGCTGTGTGTCGGAGATATCGAATTTGATATTTGGGTATTGCACTGCCAGCCTGGCCATCTCGGCGCGCGCGGCAGTAGAGACATCAAGTACGCTGCCGCCCGGCGCCCGCTGGATAGAGAGAGCGATCGCATTTTCGCCGTTTCCGATATACCCGCTTGTCCGTTTTTTATGGCCCCAGCTTACCTCAGCGATATCGCTCAGTTTCACATTCGGAAGAACACTCAGCTGTTTCAACTCTTCGATATTATCTTTTTCACCGTAAAAGGTAACCGTATAAAAGTCGCTTTCGCCTTTGACAAAACCGATGGGAATATCACGGTTAAGGGCCATGATGGCTTTGGCTATCGTTTCGAAGTTCACCCCGTAGCGCTTCGCTTTAAAGGGGTCGATCGCAATGGTGATGGCACTTTCAAACCCGCCGAACACCTCGACATTGCCGATCGCTTCATTGCTCAGAAGATAAGGCTTGATAAAGCTGTCAGCGATCTTGCGGATATCCGCCAGAGCGATATTCTCATTTTTAGGCGTCAAGGCGATGACGTCAACAGGCAGCGTAAAATCGCCCGTAGTATAGATCGCGGGGTTGGAGCCCTCCGGCAGGTTGGCTTTGGCGATAGAAAGAGCATTGGCAACATCGACAGCTGCACCCTCGAGCCCTTTTTTATAACCGAACTCGGCTTTGACAATAGAGAAGTTCGCCACATTGATGGAACTGACGTCAGTGACCAGCCCCAAATGCGATATCTCCTGTTCTATCGGTTTAGAGACGGTGTTTGCGGCGACTTGTGCCGTAGCCCCCGGAACTTTTGTGATCACAATGACCTGCGGCGGATTGGCATCAGGAAAAAGATTTTTGGGCAGAGTGATCAGGCCGATGGCCCCCAGCACAAAAAAACCGGTTATCAGCGAGTAGAGAAGATAGGGACGCTTATAAAAGAACGAAAACATCCTTTATTCCTTAATGCTATAGGCGTGGCCGGCTACAAGCTTAAGCAGGATATCGGGCTTTGCCACAGCGATCGTTTTACCGTCAAGAGGCTCTTTGATCACCACCCCCTCTTCACCGCTCTGTATGACATGGACTTCCATCACTTCGGAGCTGCCTTCCTGCAAGACGATCACATAGCTTTTCCCTTCTCGGTTCAAAAGCGCGTCAAAGGGCAGTTTGACCGTATTGCCCTCATAAACGACAACGGCGACCTGGATGCGGTCGCCGCTTGTAAGACGCCTGTCATCCACATAGACTTTATACTCGGCAAGACCATGAAATGTGCTGCCCAGCTCAATCGTCTTATACCGTTTATCGTTCATAATGAGACTGTTAATATGATATTTTCCCGGTACGCGGACCAGAAGATAAAACCCGTTTTCAGAGCTGATGCTCACCAGCGGTTTGCCCGGCATCGACATCTCGCCGGCATTTCCAAAAGAGACGGTGACAGTGCCGTCGACCGGAGAGGTCACCTTCCCGTAGCTGATCATATTCTCAAGCTCGATCTTTTTTTGTTCTAATCCCGACAGCTTGGCTTCGAGTACGGCTATTTTGGTCGACTCTTCTTCAGACTGCTCGATCGAAGCCCCTTTGATCGCAAGCAGATCCAGCGTACGGCTGTGCGTCTCTTTGAGGTTTCTCAGCGCCACCCTGTTCGCCACGACCTCCGCTTCAACGCCCTTTATATTGCTTGCCAGCGACGTCGTATCAAGCCGTGCGATGACATCGCCTTTTTTCACTTTGATACCGCTCTTTTTGATCATTTCGATGCGGGCCGCTATTTTGGAAGAGAGCTGTACATCTCTGTCGTTAGCCACTTCGGCCAGATATGGAAGCGTGATACGAACCGCAGTTTTTTGGGGAACCAGACTGTTGATGACAATAGGGTTCACTACGGCTTTGGGTATTTGGGCATCCCGCGCCTGCGCTTTTTTTACGGCCTTGACACCCAGTATTATTAAACCAACAGCAATAACAACAGTTACGATAATAGTGATGATTTTTTTCATTTGACGATCTCCTCGATGTTATTGGCATAGATAACGGCTAATGCCATCAGGCTTTGCCATTTTTTTGCTTTATTGGCATAAAGTTTCGCTTTTTGTTCGACAAGCGCATCTTCGTAACGCAGATACTCTTCGGTAGAGAGACGCCCGCTGTTGAAATTGACTTTGGCGATCGCCAGGAGCTGCTCTTTGTCGGCAATACTTTTTTCCGAAAGCGCGATGGAGCTTTCATACAAAGGAAGCGAATGCTTCAGCTCCGTGGTCTGTGCAATGAGCTCTGTTCGCAGACGCTCCAACTCTGTTTTTGACGCTTCCAGATCAAGGGCGGCTCTATCGATATCTGCATATTGGCTCATCGCCAACAGCGGGATATTGAGTACGACACCGACGCTGCTGTAGCTTGTGTAGATGTCCTCGTTGTTGTTGTAAGCCTTGCCGTATGAACGGGTGAAATTACCTGTTGCGACCAGGGATGGGTAGCGTTTCTCTTTTTCAGCCTTTAACCCAATGGCATCCGCTTCTACTTTTTTACGGAGCGGATCAAGCGATGAGAGGGAGTTTTCGCCGTAATCGCCCACTTGCCGCATCGCAACAGGCAGATCAAGACGGATACCGGTGAGTGATTCTATGCTCGACAAAAGCTTCTCACGCTGCAATCTAATACTGTTTTGAACGATCTCGACCTCATTGATACTGTCGCGTATTTTATACAGTTCTGCACCGGGGGCACGGCCGTTATCCACTTTGGCCTGCAGGCTTTTGAGTGTTTCAAGCAACGACTTCTTTTTACTCTCCAAAGAGTTTGACAGGACTTCCAGGTACTGTAAATTGGCGTTTGAGCCGACAATAACAGCTTCATGTTTCAGCTGATTGATACGTTTCTTGGCTTTGGCGCTCTCTTGCAGTTTTTCGCTCTTGTCGGCTGTCGTATAGATGCTTTTAATAAAGATCGGCATACTCAACGAGGCCCCCATCCTGTAGATGTTGGTGCTGAAAGGCTGAGGGATATTCTGGTTTTGGATCATAGGAAAGAGTTCATTGGGCGGGACGGGAAGCATTCCTGTGGGTTTCGAATAGTGGTCATACTTGCCAAAAAGATCAATGCGGGGGTAGAGTTCGGACGTTGCCCTATCCTCTCCCACCTTCGCTTTTTCGACCAGGACCGTATCTTCCTTGGTATTGGCATTGTGCTTCAGCGCGTCAAAGAGCTGCGTCAGTGTCTCTGCCTGTAGCAAAAAAGGGACAGCCAGCAGAAAAATTGATTTTTTCATTTTATATCTCCAAGTTTTTCAGCATGTAAGTTGACAAAAAACAGTACGTCATTTTATTTTAATAAGGCTTCAATTGATATCAATACCGGATTTTACCTGTAAACAGCGCTGATATGCTTGACCATTCGCCTTGATTTTGTCAGAAAAAACAGCTACTGCCTAAAGTTATTTTTTTGCGACGTATCCTTCTACAAGAAGAACCGCTCTGCTATAATCATACAAAAAGGAGTTCCAAATGAAAAAGATTTTTCTAGCCATACTGCTGCTCAGCCTCTCTTTATGGGCAGATTCCGTCTATACCAAAACCTATGACGAACCGATGAACAAGATCTATCCCAAACTGCTCGCCTCTTTTGACAATGCCAGTTTAATTGTCATCTCTGAGATCGATATTCTGGCGAAGTTCAAAGCCGCCGGCCTGCCCGAAGCCTTCGGGAAAGAGTTCAATACCAACAACCTGACGGGGATCAAAGCGGTCATCGTGTGCAACGGCTGGTTCGGAAACGAAATCGCCAATAACGATCCTCTGATGATGGCCTTCTGCCCTGTTCGTGTGACGCTCATCGAGCGAGACGGCAAAACATCGATCATGTATGTCCGTCCATCCGTAGCGCCTAAAGATTCTAAAGCCTACCTTTTCTTAAAAAAACTGGAGAACAAGGTCATTTCGGCCGTCGAAGAGGCGCACTAGCCGTTAAAACAGATCCTATCTTAATAAAAGAAAAGCAGTATGAACCCATTAGTAACGATGTTAGCGGAAAAGACAGGGCTCAAAAAAGAGCATATCACGAATATTTTGAAGATGCTCGATGAGGGGGCGACGATCCCCTTTATCGCCCGTTACCGCAAAGAGATGACCGGCAGCGCCAGTGATGAAGTGCTGCGCGACTTTGAAGAGGTCTATCAGAGTGCCAAAAAGCTGCTGGAACGCAAAGCGGAGGTCGAACGGCTGATCGGAGAGCGGGCAGTTTTAAGCGAGTCGATCAAAAAGAGCATTGCCGATGCCGATAATCTGACGAACGCTCGAAGATATCTACCGCCCTTTCAAAGAGAAGAAGAGCTCACGCGCAGCCACCGCCATAGAGAACGGTCTGACCCCGCTCGCCGACACGCTCGAACGTGCCAGGTTGACGCTCGGCGAATTCAAAGCCGAAGCCAAAAAATTTGTCAAAGGCAAGGTCTCCTCCGTCGATGAGGCGATCAAAGGGGCGCAGGATATCCTGGCCGAGCGCTATGCCGACCTGCCGCGCGAGCGTCAGAGCATCCACGCCTCCATGATGCGTTTCGGCCTCCTCGAAGTGAAAAAGGGAAAAGCGTTTGACGGAAAAGGGGTCTACGCCAACTTTGCCGACCATTCCGAAAAAGTCGCCTATATCCCCTCCCACCGCTACCTGGCGATCATGCGGGGCGTCAAAGAGAAAGAGCTCTCCGTCAAGATCTCCGTCGACACCGACCGCATCGAGGAGAGCATCAAAAAGTTCAAGATCCCCCGCAACGCTTCGGGCTCAGGCGAACTGCTCTTCGAAGCCTACCGCGACGGCCTGAAACGCCTTCTGCTGCCGTCGATCGAGCGCGCGGTGCAGACCGAGCTCAAAGAGAAGGCCGACCTGGCCGCAATCGGCGTCTTCGGCAAGAACCTCAGCCAGCTATTGATGACGCCGCCGGTGACCAAAAGGGTGATCCTCGGAGTCGATCCGGCCTTCAGATCGGGGTGCAAACTGGCGGTGATCAACGAGAACGGGCACTACCTGGAGCATGCCGTCATCTACCCGACCGAACCGCAGAACGACTACGAGAGTGCCCGCAAAAAGGTACTGGCCTTTGCCAAAAAGTACGACATTCAGGCGGTCGCCATCGGCAACGGCACTGCTTCGAGGGAGACGCAGGAGTTTTTCGCCCGCCTGAACAAAGAGGAAGGGGCCGGACTGAACTACACCGTTGTCTCCGAAGCCGGTGCCTCGGTCTACTCCGCCTCCAGGATCGGGGCGCAGGAGTACCCTGACCTTGATGTGACCATCAGAGGGGCGATCTCCATCGCCCAGCGCCTGCGCGATCCCATGGCGGCGCTGGTGAAGATCGATCCGAAATCCCTGGGCATCGGGCAGTACCAGCACGATGTCGACCAGAAGCTGCTGGAGAAGAAGCTCTCCGATGTCACCCAGGACCTTGTAAACCGCGTCGGGGTCGACATCAACTCGGCTTCGGCCTCCCTGCTCTCTTACGTCGCGGGGATCGGCGCCAAGATCGCCCAGAACATCATCGCTTTCAGAGAAGAGGCCGGCGCCTTCCGCTCCAAAGCGGAGCTGCTGAAGGTCAAAGGGCTGGGGGCGAAAGCCTATGAGCAGGCCGCCGGTTTCATCCGCGTCAAAGAGGGGAAAAGCCCTTTTGACAACAGCGGCATCCACCCGGAAAGCTATAAGGCGGCTTCCCGTCTCATCGGGCTGGATCTGCAGAGTGTCGATGTCGAATCACTTTCAAAGGAACTCGGCATCGGAAAAGAGACCCTCAAAGATATCATCAGAGAGCTGCAGAAGCCCGGTTTCGACCCCAGAGAGGAGCTGCCTCCGATCCCTTTCAAAGAGGGGATCACCGACATCAGGATGCTTCGCGAAGGGAGTTTCGTTTCGGGCGTGGTGAGGAATATCGCCGACTTCGGCGCCTTTGTCGACATCGGCCTTAAAAACGACGGCATGATCCATATATCGAAGATGAGCACAAAACGCATCGCGCACCCGCTGGAGGTGCTCTCGATCAATCAGTTCCTGCCGCAGATCGAAGTCATCTCCATCGATCAGGAAAAAGGCAAGGTGGGGTTGAGCCTGGTCTGGTGATTCAGATCAGCAGCTGAGCACCTCGATGCAGTCTTCGCCTTTGGGGACAAGGCAGAGAAAGCTGTAGGCCTCATCGCCAAGCGTTTCGTAACTGTGGGGGACACCGGCGGGGATGAGCAGGATATCGCCGGCTCCGGCTTCAAAAATTTCGCCGCCGATCGTCACCTTTGCACGGCCTCCGAGCACATACTGCTCATGTTCGACCGTATTGGTATGCAGCGGCATATAGCCGCCCGCCTCGATCGTAAAATTGCGCATCGCGAAATTGGGAGACTCGTCTGGCGAAAGAAGCATCTTCATCGCCACCCCTCTGCCTGCATTCTGAGGTATCGCTTCAATGTCGTCAAGTTTTTTGTGCAGGTACATAGTACACCTCTTTACATTCTAAAATAAAATTTTCAAAGCATAGCACAGAACCATGGTTGTTTGTATAATCGGTAAAAATTCATGCAAAAACTTCTTGCCGCAATTTACAAAATCGACAGTATAATTTCGTTTAAATTTATTATGTTGGGAAGTCGCATGTACATCACGATCAAACAAGCTCCGACCGATGAGCAGATCAAACAGTTCAATATGAAGTTGTCAGAAGAGGATACCTACGTCAATTACAAGGTTGATCTTTCCCAGTTCGACGAAGCACTTCGCAAAGCGTTTATTGAAACATTCAAAATTGATGCCGCTGCCATTGAAGGCAGACAATTTATTATACTGACACGCTTTGTTGAGATATAACCGGGCGGCGTCAGCCGTTTTTCCGCTCTTCTGATATTCCACCGTCCGCCCTTCTCCCCGCCGCTTTTTAACACGATTGTCTAAAGCTTTGCAGTCCACTCTCTTTGTCATTGTGCCCGGATTTAACCCCGGTTTTCTTTTCGAATGGTGTACAATCTGAAAACAGTTTATCCACAGCAAAACGCAAGGAAGATATCCGCCCTATGAATCTGATAAAAATAGATGATCTCAATACCCCTGCTATGGAGATCTACGCACAGCTTAGAGACAACGCCTTTACCAAAGACAACAGTTTTATCGCCGACAGTCCCAAGGTCGTCAACCTGATCCTGGAGAGCGACATCGAGGTCAGAAGCATCCTCGCGACACAGGCTTATTATGACGAGTTTGAAGAACTCATTTGCAAAAAAAAGGTACCGCAGCTTTTCCTTGCCGACAAGAAAGTGATGGAGACGATCATCGGCCACAGGCTGCACCACAACGTCATGCTGCACGGCGTCCGCCCTGCCCAGACCCCGCTTGAGCAGCTCGGAGACAATATCCTTATGCTTGACAAGACCTCCTCCAGCGAAAATATCGGCGCGATCGCCCGTAGTGCCGCGGCCCTCGGTGTGCGTTCCTACCTTCTGCCGGAACAGGGACCCCACCCTTACGGAAGGCGGGCACTGCGTGTCTCGATGGGCCATGTCTGCAAACTTGACATCCATCTCTACCGTGACATCTTCGACACACTTGAAGCACTTAGGGCCGACGGCTACAGGATCTTCGGCGCGGAGGTGACGGACGAGGCCACCCTTTTGGCAGCAGTAGAGGTACCGAAGAAGTGGGTACTACTGATGGGGCATGAAGGCCGAGGGCTCTCGCAGCAGGTCCTCGCCGCCTGCGATGAGGCGGTGCAGATCGAGATGGAGCCCGATATCAGAAGTTTTAATGTCGGTATCGCGGCATCGATCTTGATGTATCAGTTTAAGAACAGAGGCTAGCTAGCTTTTTTTTTCAAACAGCGGCTTGGCCAGAAAGTAGCCGATAAAGCCCCATAGAATAATTGAGCTTGCCGCAGCGATCAGCCCCGCCTCTTCATGCATATGCACCAGTGATCTCGGATCGATATCGCTGATGTCAAAGATATAATCCAGCCCCAGACCGAAGAGTATGCTCCCCACGACAATCGTCCCGAGGTAGATATAGAGTGAACGGCTGCCGAGCATCTTTTTGACGACGCCGATGGTCACCGTGTTGGTCGCAGGGCCTGCGCTCAGAAAGACAAAAGCCGCCCCGGCGCTGACGCCCGAGAGCATCAAGGCTGCGGCGATCGGAAGCGATGCCGTGGCACAGACGTACATCGGCACGGCGATGGCGATGACGATCAGATACGAGAGCCACGAGTACCCCACCAGAATATCGCTCAGGTTTTGCGGTATCGCCACCGTGATCAGGGCGCCGATAAGCAGACCCCAAAAGAGCGGTTTGGCGATATCCCCGAGCAGGGTGACAAAGGCATAGCGGAGTGCCGCGGTCAGTGAAAAACCTCTTTTGCCGCCGTTATCACAGCATGAGCCGCTTGAACAGCAGCTCCCTTCTTCACCCGCTTGTGACTGCAGCGGCTTCATCGAAAAACCGCTTGCAGCGGCTGTGCTGAAAAGCGGTTTGGGTTTCTCATCCTCTCTATCCAGGTAGTTTGTCAAGACCCCTGCCGCCATCGCGATCACCATTGATGTGAGGACGCGGTAGATCGTAAAGGCCCAGCCGAACATCCCGTAGGTCGCCAGAATGGAGTCGACCCCCGTAATCGGCGTCGAGATCAGGAAGGAGAGCGTTGCCCCCTTGCTTGCCCCGCTCTTTTTGATGCTGGTCGCCAACGGGATGACCCCGCAGGAACAGACCGGAAGCGGCACGCCGAAAAGCGTTGCTTTGACAACGGAGCCGATACTCTCTTTTCCGAGATGCTTTGTTACCAGCGTGTCGGGAACCAGCTCATGCAGGATCCCTGCGAAAAGAAGGCCGAAGAGTATATAGGGAGCCATCGCATTTGAAAGCTCAACGAGTGCGGTGAAAAAGAGGGTGATATATTCCATCATGACGGGCCGATACCTTTATGTAAAACTCTCTGAATAGTGCGATAGAAAAACTTTAAAGCGCATTAGCGCAATGAGGTAGTGAAGGAAGTAAGGTTTGATTATTGCATCAAAGAAGAAGAGAAAGGAGTGCGCCTGACTCGGCGCTATCCGTTAAAATGCTTTTGCAAGTTCATCTTCAGTCGATACGTAACTGATCTTCTTGATAATGTAATTATCCAGATCCATGATCATCAGCTTATCGCTGTTTTCGTCTATACGGTAGCTTGCAGCAACATTTTTATCGTCGATCACCAGCACCGTATGTTTGAAATCTTTCAGCCCCGGCATGATGAACATACTTCTGATGAGTGAGGGGGCACCGCTGACATCGGCGACAAAAACAGCCTGATGCTCGTTTAAATATTCAGGCGCCAGTTTCTCAAAATATGCGTTGCTCATATGGCCCATATCTTTGCTGAAGGCGAAGATCACCTTTTTGGTATCAGCTGTAAGCGAATGAGCTTTTCCGAACTGGTCGTTGAGCGTAAGTGTCTCCAGTGAGTTCCCGACAACGGCCTTCGGTTCGACAGCGACATGATCGCCTTTTGTGCATCCTAAGAAGAACAGCGCGACAATCAGACCTAACAGTACATTTTTCATTTTATCTCCTGAGATTAGTTCCGGCATGATACTGTAGGTTCCGTTGAGGGAATGCGTTGTTTGCAATCTAGCTCTGTAGATTTAGAGAGGCTTCAGAAAAAGAGTACTAAGTACTTATCCAAAAGAAGGTCACTGCGTTCAATATGAGCCATTGGACCAGGGCAATCCCGACAGTCCCGATAATATTTCCTGTTTGACAGCTTGTGCACTGTTTGTATTTTTCAGACTCGTAATAGGCATAAGCGGCATAGCCGATCACGATAAAAGGCACCAGGCCAAGGGCTATCCTGTCAAAAAGGAAGAGGTCTTCCCGAATAGCCGCATCGTCTGTGAAAAAAGGGACCAAAAAGCTTAACCAGACAGCCAGCATCACATATTTATAGCCCCGCTTGATGTAATCCCTGTAAAAGACGGTCGGGCAGCTGCTGTTGCTGCTTGAGACCAGCCCTTTCGGGAGATGCTCATGTATCCGTTGCCGGGTCTCTTTATCGACCCTGTCGACAAAGGTGCTTCCGTAGTTGTAGTCAAGCTGGTGTTGGATAACACGTGAAAGCGAACCTTCAAGATCCGCATATTGCGCCTCGCCCTTCTCATTTTCATAAAATATCTTGATCTTGTCGTAACGCGGTACATCGACACTGATATTGTCATAATACGGGGTTCTCTCTGTCTCTGTTATCTCACCGGACTTGGAGATGATACGCAGGTTGATATAGGGTTTATACCCGTCTTCGTGTTTTATCACAACGACCGCGTATTGAATGCCTATCTGCATCGCACTGAGTGCTTCAAGGTCGTTTGCTTTCATCGTGTCGATCATATCGGTGATAATATTATGAAGGGACTCATCAAAAAAACGTATGTTCCCGGAAATAAGCCGGATACGTTCGTCGGGGTATTTCAATAACTCTAAAACCATTTGGAAGACCTTTGAGAGTTGAGCGTTCGGGGTATTTTTTTTAAATCAAAGCGTTTTGACTTAAAAAAATACCCGGGGCAGAGCCCGGGGAAAAAGCTGCCTTAGTGGCTTTTGCTGACAACGACCAGCATCTTAAGGTTGATGATCACAAAACGAATAAACTGCCAAATAACATTGGTGCGCATCGCTCTTGCAAATCTGCCTGGAATCATCGTCGTGTTCGACTGCGCATTGCGCGCGAAATTGATCTCTTCTTGTTTTGCCATTTTTGCTTCCTTCTCTTTATTTTTGCTTCTCTATCGATCTGTTTTGCAAATACTTACTTGGAGCTGCAAAAGCCGATCAACCGGCTTTTCATCTGCCCTTTCTTCTCTATTCAGGGATAAGGGTCCAGCCCGCTTTTAACTGCGCTTTATAGATAAACAGGTGGTGAAGAATATGTTTGATCCAGTGGCCTGCAAGGCCGATCTCACCAAAGGTGTAGTCTGTATCACGACCTGTTCCCGGATACTTCTCAAAGTCAGGAACGACCGGGTAAACCGTCATCGCGGCAGCCGTACCGGTAAAGAGACCTTTACCTGCCGATGCAACACAGGCCGCACCCATTTCCGCCATGGAGGCTTCATGGAGATGGGCACTTTCGCCTTTTGTGATCAGGTCGCAGACAGAATGCGCAACCGCTTTACCGATAATACCCGATGGCATACCTGTACGCGGAGGGGTCGGGTTGATCGGTGTACCGTTTGGCGAGCTCATCGGTTTAGAGATGATGTGCGGCGGTGCGAACGCGATTCCGCAGGCAAACATATTGCTGTAAGTCGGGTTTTGGTAAGTACGAGGCCAGTCGGACGCTTTCCAGTTCTCATAGGCACCGGCGTTATAGTTGGCATCGACCTTCATGAAACCATTCGGTGCGAAAACAGTGCTTGTGATATCGGAACCGTCTTTGGCAAAGGCTTTAAGACCCACACCGGCAAACGGCGGGATCAGCATCGCAAAGTCAAATGTCTCTTCGCCTTTTGAGCCGTCTAGCAGTTCATACTCTACCTTACCGCTTTCGACTTTCGAGACATGCGCCCCTACCAGCCAATCTACGCCGCGCTCGGCATAAAGTGATTCGGAAAAGATCTTGGAGCTGACGACATAACCGCCGACTTTCATGTGCAGACCGCCCATACCGAAATCGCCAAGGAACGACTCGTTTGAGATCCACTGCAGGTGTGCCATATCACGGACACCTGCTTTGTTCAGTTCATGCTCGACATTAAAGATGTATTCAAATGCAGCACCCTGACATGTACACATACCGTGACCCGTACCGATCAGGAATTTCTGACGCTCGCCTTTTTTCATCTTCGCAATTGCTTCCTGCAGCTTTTCATTAGCGTGTTCTGCGTGATCCGCCGTACATACGGAGACCGTATGTTCGCCCAGCTGAGAACCTTCACCAAGACCCGGTGTCGCACCGAAATTAAGTTTCGGACCGGTCGCATTGATCACATAGTCATATGTTACTTCTTCGGTTTCACCGACTTTGCCCTGACCAGTATATTCGATCGTGACAAAAGGGCTTGACTGGCTTTCGCTTCCTTCAGGGTTCAGCGAGACCGCTTTAGCCTGTTTGTACGTGATTCCCGCTTTTTTATAGACAGGGTCCAGGTCAAACGTGACCTCTTCTTTTGTCATTTCACCGACACCCACCCAGATGTTGGAAGGAATCCAGTTCCATTTTGCATTCGGTGTGACCACAACCACTTCGTGCTCACTGCTTAACCACTTTGCAGCAAAAGTTGCAGCAGTATGTCCCGAAACACCTCCGCCCAATACAACGACTCTAGCCATCTTTTCTCCTTTAATAAATAACGGTTATTTAATACGTGAAATCACTTTATCGCAAAACAATCACAATCCTATCACATTTTCTAATACAGCATTCTTATTTGTGATATTTCCACCTTGGCATAGAAGATTTTACACACTTTTTGGCGGAGAAAGGCCCATAAAAGTAGACAGCATAAAATTCGTGATTCGTGATTCGTGATTCGTAGAATCGTGATTGCGCATCTCATCTTTCGTGAAGCGTAATTCTGCAAAAGTTTAAGATTTCGAGGAAACATCGCTTCAGCGAGCGTGTAACCCTTGTTTTGGTACAGATTGTGCAAAACGTTTAACCGACAGCGTACATCGGTACGCCGAGCGCTAAACTTTTGTGCAAGGTGCACCGAAGCTGGAACCTTTTATTTAGACGGCAAGGATCTTTTCTACGACCTCGTAGACATTTTTGGAGATCTCTTTCTCACTTAGGATCATCTCCAGCGCCTCTTTCATCAAGGCCCTGTTCTCAGGGTTAAGCCTGCTGTAGCTTCTGAAAGTGCCTGCCAGCCCCGAGGCGATCTGCGGGTTGATGGCGTCGAGTTCGATCACCTTTTCTGCCAGGAAGGCATAACCATGACCGGTCGGGGCGTGGAAAGCGACCGCGTTGCGGGCGAACACACCCAGGAGAGCCCGGACCAGATTCGGCACCTTGACATCATAGACAGGATCATGCTGCAGGGCCTGTACACGGTCGATCGTCCCTTCACGCTCGGATGCCGCCAAAACGGAGAGGTATTTGTTCATCACCAGAGTGTTCTCTTTATAGCGCTCGTAGAAGTGGCGAAGCGGCGCTTCTGCCAGATCTGCTGCAAAGTTCTCCAGAAGGTCCAGCGCCACGATTCGGTCCGTCATCGTCACACTCTCTTCATACTGTTTCAGGCAGAGTCTGTTGAGCGTCTCGTCTTCAAGACTCATGAGGTAGTTCAACGCGGCATTTTTAATTGCTCTTTCGCCCATGCTTTGCGCATCGAGCGCGCTGTTTTGCGGTTTATGGTATTTCGCGTAGAGTGCCAGCAACGGTGCTCGGTAGGCTTTGGCAATCGCTTTCTTGAGTTCGGAGCGCGCCTTAAATATCGGAGCGACATCGATCAGTTCCTGCTCTTGCATCATGACCGACAGCGAAGGGAGCTCAAGCATAAACGCCTTCGATTCCAGCCCTAAGGTCTCATCATCCAAAATAGTGCCGAAACCTTTTATGTAGGCACTGTCTATCACATCTTCGTCTATAAATATCTGCAATGCTTTCATCGCCGCTTTCTGCGTCGCTTCGTAACGGTTGAAACCGTCACTGTCATACCGCATCAAAAAGTCAAAGTCCGCTTCGGGATGGTTGATCTTGAACGGCGCGCTGAAGTTGGTGTTGATGGAGAGGATCGGCTTTTGTTCCACCCCTTTGAAGATAAAGGTCTCTGCACCCTCTTCGACGATCAGAATACCGCGTTCCAGCAGAGGCTGATTGTCGCGCTGCAGCGCAAATGAGAGTTTTCCGCCGGCCGCATCAAGCAGTGAGAAACCGAGCGGAAAATAGTAGGGAAGCTGCTCTTTTCCTTTGACCGATTTCGGGATCACCTGCTTGATGTTGAGACGGTACTCCCGGCTCACCTCATCATACTGCTCGCTTAATTCCAGGGTCGGTGTACGCTCCTGGCTGTACCAGCGCGAAAAACGCTCCAGGTCAAATCCGCCCTGCTGGTCCATTGCCCAGAGGAAATCCTCCGTCCGTACCGCCTGGGCATCAAAGGTCTCAAAATAGAGGTCCATCCCGGCCCTGAACTTCGCCTCGCCCAAAAGGGTGTGGATCATACGGATCACCTCGGCACCCTTTTCGTAGACTGTCGCCGTATAGAAGTTGTTGATCTCGATGTAGCTCTCGGGTTTGATCGGGTGGGCCGTCGGTCCGGCATCTTCGACAAACTGGCGTTCACGAAGCGCTTTGACGTCGCTGATGCGCTGCACCGCGGCATCGTTCATGTCCGCACTGAAACTCTGGTCTCGAAAAACCGTCAATCCCTCTTTGAGCGTCAGCTGGAACCAGTCGCGACAGGTGATACGGTTGCCCGTCCAGTTATGGAAATATTCATGTGCGATGACACTCTCGATTCCCATAAAGTTCTGGTCGGTCGCGCTGTCTTCGTCTGCGAGGACATAGTGCGAGTTGAAGATGTTGAGCCCTTTGTTCTCCATCGCACCCATATTAAAGCTGTCGACGGCGACGATATTGTAGATGTCAAGGTCATACTCGCGGCCGTACTTCTCCTCATCCCATTTCATCGCATTTTTCAGCGAACGCATCGCATGGCCGCATTTGCTCTCATTGCCTTTGTCAACATAGATATTGAGTTCGATCTTGCGCCCGCTCATCGTCGTAAAACTGTCACTGACTACACCAAGGTCTCCGGCAACAACAGCGAAGAGATAGGATGGTTTGGGAAACGGGTCGACCCATCTGGCCATATGGCGCCCCTCTCCGCAACTTTCCTGAAGTGAAAGGTTTCCGTTGCCAAGCAAGACAGGGTAACGTGCCTCATCCGCAATGATCGTCGTTGTAAAGATACTCATATTATCGGGGCGGTCAATAAAATAGGTTATCGAACGGAACCCCTCCGGCTCATTTTGGGTACAGAGGATGGTCCCCGATCGGTAAAGCCCCTCAAGGGCGGTGTTCTTGTCGGGATAGATCCTCGTAGCGATCTCCAGGTCAAACTGCTCTTTGTCACAGATAAGGGTCAGCCCCTCTTCGTTGCGTATATAAGTCTCTTCTTCAGCTAGGGCACCATCGATCATGACGCCCTGCAGTTGAAGTGCCTGTCCATGGAGGTAAAGCGAAGCTGCATTTTTGTCCAACCGTCTGATCTGCATTCGGTTGGTCACCAGGGTATACGCGTCAAAGATCTCAAAGGTAAGGTCACTTTTGATTATCTGGTGGCTGGGAGACGCATACTCTTCTAAGAATATCGTATTGGCTTGGCTCATCTTTTTATCCGTCTTTTTAAGAAATCATAGCATTATAGGGATAAAGCTAAAGCGAAGGGGCCTTTTTTCTTTTTTCTTTTATGTTCTTTCTTAGAAAAGCTTTTGTACCATAAAGTAAATAATGATTAAAAGGATCCTAATGTCCGATAGACTCAAGATGGCGCGGCAGCCGATTGTCGATCTCAACAACAATATCATCGGAAATGAATTTTTTTACCGCAATGCTGCTGGAGAGGGAGAATTTACCGATCCAAGATCTGCTACGTCATCGGTATTGGTCAATATCCTCAATCAAGTCGGTCTCGACAAGAGCATCGGTGAAGCGAAAGCCTTTATCAATGTCAGCGGCGATATATTACTGACCGATATACTTTACAATCTTCCGAAAGACCTCTTTGTCTTTGAGCTTTCCGCCGATGTGCAGATGGGCAATAAAGAGCTCGCGAATCTTGAGCAGCTCCACCTTAAAGGGTACACCTTTGCCCTGGACAATGTCCGTTTTGATGACGATTACATTCATAACTTTACGCCGGCACTTCCTTATATTACCTATGTCAAAATAGACGCATCACAGACGGATTTTGAAACTTTGGAAAAAAACCTTTTGCTCTTCAGAGATCAGACGCTGATCGCACAGAAGATCGAGTTTCAGGAGATCTTCGATGCGTACAAAGAGTTGGGTTTTAAATATTTTCAGGGTTACTTTATTGCCGGCATCCACACCATCGAGCAGAACCGCATTGATCCCAAACATCTAGGGGTCATCCGCATCTTCAATATGCTCGAATCCGATTATCTGATGGATGATATCTGTGCGGAGTTCGAGCGCCATAATGAGCTTACGCTTCAGCTGCTGCAATTTGTCAAATCGATTCCAAAATTCAATTGGAGCGAATCGCACTCCGTCAAAGAGATCATTACCCGTGTCGGAAAAGAGAAGCTGATGCAGTGGTTGATGATGATCATCTACTCCCGTTCAAGCAAAAATGTCAATGATGCCAAAAGTCACTACTCCATTTTGATTCAAAACCGTATCGATACGATGTTGGGCATCCTGGCCAAACTCAAAGTACATGAGAATAGAAAGTTGCAGGAACAGACCCGTCTCGTTGCGATGCTGTCGTTGCTGGAGAATGTATTTGAAGTCGACTTGGAAACAACGCTCAAAGCCTTTTATCTCGAGTTTGCCGTTGAAGAGGCGCTGCTGAACCGTTCGGGCATCATAGGAAATCTCCTCTCTATCGCACTCGCTATCGAAGAGGGCAATTATGCAACGATGCAGGAGCTGCTCGGACAACTTGAGCTCAATGTAGAAGATATAGAAGAGATCTTGAATAAAAGTCTCGATGCTTCCAAACAGTAGCATGCTTCTTTTTTCAAAAACAGCATGCATTTAAAATACCTGAACCATTACAATGAGACGATCAAATCGCAGATCGTCACATTGATCACAACAAAACAGCTGCCCGATTTTCTGCTGAAAAAATACCCGACGACCCATAACTATAAAACCGACAAAAGCCTTTATGACTACACCATCGAGCTCAAAAATAGCCGCCTTAAAATGACACAACCCATCAGCAAAGTGATCTTTGACGGCAAGATCCATGTCATCAACAATGCCCTGGGTATGCACACCTTTGCATCACGCGTGCAGGGTTCAAAACTTAAAAGCAAAAACGAGATCCGGGTTGCGTCCATGTTCAAGAGTGTCCCCGAGGAATTTTTACGAATGATCATCGTGCATGAACTTGCCCACCTGAAAGAGAAAGAACACAACAAAGCCTTCTACAAACTCTGCGAATATATGGAACCCGCCTATCATCAATTCGAATTCGATATGCGTCTCTATCTCACCTGCATCGATCATTTCGGTAAGCTTTATTAAATGTACAGTTGCTAGCGGTACCAACTTTTTCTTACCGAATATGTGGTATTATTTGGCATTTAAATATCAATATTTTTTATAAGGGTTCTTTTTTGTGGATTAAAATTACAAAAGATGGATTGAGCAATAATTATGAAACGAAGAGCCGATGGATCGGATCTCTTTTTATCATTATTGGTTTTATCGTCTCTGTCTACAGTATTTTCTCTACGCTCTCAACAAGTGCCATCTTAGGTGTCACCTTGACCTCTGTCGGTATCATTTCAGCCTATCTGACCGCCAAGATCAATCCGCACACCCATGCCAGCTGGAGCAAAGCACTGCTTATCTTTTTTTCCGGACTCATCTTTTTGCTTTTCAACATATCCGATTTCAATGCTATCGCTTATTTTATTGGAAGCTTTTTCTTTCTGAATGCACTGAATAATATCTACTTTGCCTATCTGACCCGTCAGGACACGACAGCTTATGCCTGGGCGATCAATGCTCTCGTAAGCGGCATATTCGCTTTTATCATACTCTCCAGCACAGCGACGATATCGGCAAACGGAATCGGTCTTTTTGTCTCGCTTAGTCTGATCGCTGAAGGGCTGACACTCTTATATTCAGGCCGAAAGATATATATTCGCCCTTAATAAATTACGTAGAAGCGGTATACTCGCTTAACGCTACAACGCTTTTTGCGCCAAATAATCGTTGATGATCTTGCCGTGGTCAAAAACAAAGGTCTCTTTCCCAAGCTCTTCCAGCGCAACCAGCTTGACGCTCCTTGCATCATCCCCCGCCTGCGGCAGAGCATCGCCCCTGCAGATATAGACGGCAGAGACGGTGTGAAAACGCGGATCGCGTGACGGATCGGAGTAGAGCCCCAAAAGCTGCTCGATCTCAACATCCAGACCGATCTCTTCTCTCATCTCCCGTTTCAAGCACGCCTCGATCGTCTCGCCGATATCCATAAACCCTCCTGGCAGTGCCGTTCCGTAAGGTGGGTTCACTCTGTCGATCAGAACGATCCCTTTAAACTGGTCATCGATATAGATCTCGACGATACCGTCAGCGGTAATGTAGGGGGTAACTATAGCCACAACAGCTTCCTAATGTACCGGCAGATAGGCATAGCCTGCATTCTGCCATTTGATCAGATAGACGCTTTTGACAAGATCGCTTCTGACATAGTTGTAGAGCACTTTTTTGTCGATATTGCGTGCCTTCATCCCGGCCTTGCACATATCAAACTCGACGTGATAATCGCGGTGCAGTTTCGCCAACAGCGGTGCCAGCTTTTTCTGTGCCTTAATCAGTTCCGTATCGCCTTTGAAAGGGGAGTCGGCTATCTCCTGTACAAAATATTTATAGGCATTGCCCGAGATGACCACAACCGCCTTAAAATCGATATCATTGTCGCTGTAATAGCGTGCCAGTGAGTCTATGTTCTTGATCAGGTGTTTCTCTATCGTTGCCAGATCACCGGTCGTCAGATCGAATACCGCTTTCTGCTCAGCCGCAAACAGCGCCGTAAACGAAAGCATCAGCCCTACTATAACCGTTTTGATCAATTTCATCTTTTCTCCCTGTTTGAATACGTTTTGTTCTCTTCTATCTTGACATTATAGATCTTCTCTTTTAACACTTGTGCCAAAGCTTCAAGCTCTTCCCTGGAGTCCCGTACGGCTATGCCTCTCGCTGAGCAGGCAGCAGCGCCAACATTGTTATATGTCATACGCCATCGCATTGGGCCTCTTTAGTGAAGAGTCCGGATTGTACCTCTATCACAATGCCAAATCGGCAAAGGGGGAGGCTCTTCACCCGGCATAATGTGACTATATCGCATATTGCTCTTCCTGATCGCTTTTCGGCGAAAGTTCAGTAAAGTCCAGGTTCATCGCTTCTGCGATGTAATGGCCTTGCACATAGTCTGCGCCTAGAAGTATTATCACCTGGTAAGTCACCTTGTTTTCGACATACTCGGCGACGACTTTCATCCCAAGTTCATGAATGATGTTGATAATAGACTTGACAATGCGTTTGTTATTCAGATTTGTCGCAATATCGGCGATCAAGGAGCCGTCGATCTTGACAATATCAACGCCGAGTTTCATCAGATAGGCATAGTTGGAGTAGCCGCTGCCAAAATCATCGATAGCGATCTTGGCACCCTCCGCTTTGACCAGTTTAAAGAAGTGATAGACCTCTTCACTCACTTCGAGCTCCTGCGTTTCTACCAGTTCAAAGATGATCCTCTCCGCACAGTTGGATGCGCGCAGTTTTGAAAGAATAAAATAGCTGGTTTTCGGATCAAGTATATCGGCCATCTCAATATTGAAAGAGAACTCATATGCGGGATTGTTTTGAGCCATCCTCAGGGTCTGAGTAAAAACCTCTTTGGAGAGTCTGCCATAAAGACGTGCCCCTTTGGCAATGGCAAGGAACTCACTCGGAAAATGGATATTCCCCTTTTGATCGGCAATTCGGATCAAGGCTTCAAACTTCTCTATCTCATGCGTTTTGGCATTGGCGATCGCCTGAAAATAGACCTTTACCATGTGATTGTCCAGTGCAAAATCCATCATCTCCAAGGTCAAAATATTCTCTTCAAGATGCAACAGACTGTCAACACTCTTCGAATAAAACGCGTAGGATTGTTGGCGTTTTTGGGCATCACGCAAAGCGAGACTCGCCATAGAGATGATGGAGCGAAGCTTCTCGTTTTTTGATCCTTCCGCTGCACCGATACGGATACGGACCGTGATGGTGTGGTCAAAACATTGCAGCTCGACCGGGTTGAGCTGATGCGCGAGCATGACCACATCTTCCCTGAAAAAGTCTGACGGGACCTTGTCATTGGCCAGGATTGCGAATTCATCACCGTTGAGATGGTAGAGCATCAAATTTTCATTGGAGAGCATCTTTTGCAGTTTATCTGCAAGTCTGACAAGCAGTTCATCACCTATGCGCTCGCCGTAGATCATGTTGATGGTATTAAAATCATCCACGTTGATCAGTATCAGTTTATGCCCGAAAGACGACTCCAGCTCTTTATGCAGTGCTATTCTGTTCGGAAGCACGGTCAGCGTGTCAACGTACAACTGCCGTTCAAGTGCCTTTTCCTGCTCTTTTCTTGCTGTAACATCGTACATAATAGAGATGAACTCGAATATTTCGCCCTTCTCATCTACAATAGGCACCACTGTTGATTCGACATAAAAAGAGTGCCCTGTCTTGTTTATGTTGTGGAACTCCCCTTTAAAGATCTCTTTGTTCAGAATCGTTTCCCAGAAAGCTTTCAGGTAACTGTCACTGGTCTGCTTTGAACGCAGTATCGAGTGGCTTTGGCCCAACAACTCATCCATGCTGTAACCGCTAAGCTTTTCATACGCCGCATTGACGTAGGTGATATGCCCGTCTATATCAGTTTTGACAAGCGGTGAACTGGCATCGACCACGCGCTTATACTCCTGCAAAAAAGCATTCTTTTTCTCCAAAGAGGCAAACATCGTATTGCCCTCTTTGAAGATCAGGTCAAACTCGCTTGCACTCGGAGCTTCCAGGCGGGAACCAAAGGCCCCATGCGATACCTCATCGAGCGTCTCTCTCACCTGTATAATGCTCTGCTCAATACTGAGCATATTGGCAATATAAAAGTAGACCCAAACCAGTAGCAAAAACAGAAGAAGACCCAATAAAAGCATATTTGACGGGCCATAAACAGCACTGTAAAAGCTGAACCCGCAGATCAGAAGAAGTGCTGTAAGGAGGATAGTGAAATTTTTAACGTTCGAAGAGACACAATACAACAGTCTGATCGCAGGATTAAAAATTCTTTTAAGCACAGTTACTCTTTTGTGACGATATAGAGCTGTTTGTGTTCAAGTTTTTTCAAGATATCCATCACGTTGACAAAATACTGAAAATTTGCCTCTTTATCACTGCGCAGAACAACCGTCTGCTCTTTACCGATCGATTGAAGTTTGGCTTCAAGATCGCTGAGCGAGATCTCATTTTTGTCAAGGTGGTACTTACCCTCTTTTGTGATGTAGATGTCAAACTCTTTTTGGTCATCTTTTTTGTCGGCTGTCTTGGCCTCAGGCAGTTCGATCGGCAGGATGCCCTGCTTGATGAAGGTGGCTGTCGTGATGACCATCACCAGGAGTACCAGCAAGATGTCGATCAGCGGGATCACATTGATCTGATCGAACTTTTTACGCTGCTTCATTCTCTGTCCGAATCTTTTTGGGCGTTCTTCGCGTCCCAGATAGCACTCAGACGTTCTACCTTACGCATCGCCGTCGTATAAAAGACGATCGCCGGAATGGCAACGATGATACCGAAGGCGGTTGCCTTCAGCGCGAGGGCAAGCCCCGTCATCACTTTTTTGGTGTCGACCGTGCCCAGCTCGCCCAGTCCGTAAAAGGTGATCATGATCCCCAGAATTGTCCCGATAAGCCCCACGTAGGGTGCATTCGCGCCTATGGCGGAAAGTGTGGAGAGATTATCTGTCAGATCGATCTCCAAAAGTTCTCTGTTGTCATACTCTTCTAGCTTAACGCTCTTGTAAAACATCAACCGCTCTATAAAGAGCCACAGTGCGACCACGCTCATAACCAGCAGTGTCCCCATCACGCCGTAATCCAGCATCTGTTCTGCTATGTCTAACCATCCCGTTGAATCCATTTACGCTACTCCTGAAAAATCTAGCTGCATTGTCGTACCTTCGTCTTTTTTCGAATACACACGCAGTTTTATCTTATACCGGTCACAGTAGTTCTTGACCAGACCGAGTCCGATGCCGAAGCCGACATCATTCTCATCACTCTGGTAGTACCGGTCGAAGATCTGAAAAAGCTCAAGTTCATCAATGCCCCGCCCTTTGTCACTGATACTTAGCACTCTCTCTCTGATGACGATACTGATCTCCGCCTGTTGCGGCGAATATTTCACACAATTGTCGATAATATTGTCGATCACTTTTGCCAGCCCTATTCTATCGATATTTACACTAATAGCTTCTAAATCCTCTTCGAATACGGCATTACTGTAGAGGGGTTTCAACAGCTTCAGACGCGCCTGTATCAGGTCAGCCACGTCAAAGTTTTCGATGCGCTCGCGCTGCATCTGTTTTTTGATCAGATAGTCGAGCTCTTTATAGCGCTCTTCAAGCATGCTGCATGCGATCTCGATACGTTTGAACCGTTTAAGGGAACGTTCATCTTCAATATTCTTCTTAAGCATCGAGGTGTTGGTCATGATCGTGTTGATCGGCAGATTGAGTTCGTGCAGGATCTCTTTGGAAAAGTGTTCCAGCTGGTTAAAATGCTCACGAAGCGGTTCGATAGAGAGTTTGACCATTGCCACACCGGAGAGCAGCACCAAGGCCAGAATAATGCCGATAAGATAAGGCAGTGCCACCGCATCATGGAGTGAGGCGAACAGCGTCACGATAAGCAGGGTCGTGATCACAAAGAAGAGAAAGATGCTGATCTCGACGTTACGAAACAAGACGGTACCCTATTCCGCGGACATTCTGGATCTCTGCAGTGGTGAGCTCCTGTTTAAGGCGGTTGATGTAGACACGGATCGCCCCGTCGCTCACACCCTCTTCTGAGCTCCACAGGGCATCGATGATCATCTCTTTGCTGACAGTTTTGCCGCTGTTATCGATAAAAAGTGAGAGCAGCGTAAACTCTTTTTTCGAGAGCGTCAGCTCCTTGCTGTTTTCATAGATCACATAGCGGTCACGGTCAATGCAGAGCGTTCCCGAACACGCCTTGCGTTTTCCCATGCTCCGGCGCAGCAGCGCTTTGAGGCGCAGAAGCAGCTCATCCGTATCAAAAGGTTTTTTGATGTAGTCATCCGCCCCGTTCTCGAAACCCTTCTGCATCACCGATTTCTCCTGATGCGAGGTCAGATAGATGGCCGGCGTCATATCATCCGAATCGCGCAGTTCGCTTAAAAGGGTCAAGCCGTTGATCAGCGGTACGTTGATATCAAAAATATAAAGATCGAATTTGTTGCTGTACGAGGCATCCAGCGCATCCTGGCCGTTTTTGCACCAATGGACCGTATAACCCTCTTCATCCAAAAGGTCTTCAAGGGTCTCGCCTAAAAGAAGGTCATCTTCGAGCAACAGGATATTAGCCAAATGTTCTCCTCAGCCGGGTGTAGAAAGATGGGCAAAAGCGATGACAGGATCGTTTCATAAGGCACCTCCCCCGGGTGTTTAAGACTACAGGACGTCTTCAATACTCCAGCCGATCGACTCGCCGGCATACATCGGTACCACATCACCGTATTTGGCCGGCACTGTAAACGGGCTTTTGACAAGAACGACCTCTTTGAACTCCGGACAGATGCCGTAGATGCTCTGTGCATTGTCCGAGACGAAACTCTGGAGGTTCTCAAGCTTGCCGTGTTGATCAAAAAGTTCGCAGAGCAGCTGCAGCGCGATCGGGGCAGTAAAGACACCGGCGCCGCAGCCGCAGGACTCTTTGGCATGCTGCGGGTGCGGTGCCGAATCGGAACCGAACATCACTTTGGGATGCGCATTAAGTGCTATTTCCAGCAATGCGTCCCTGTCTTCGGGGCGTTTGGCGATCGGCTTGCAGAAGAGATGCGGTTTGAGCATGCCCCCAGCCACATCATCAAGGGTGATCAGCAGGTGATGTATCGTGATGGTCGCATAGAGGTTCGGAAACCTGTCCAGCAGATCGACGGCTGCTTTGGTGGTAATATGCTCCATCACGATCTTGAGATCAGGGAAATTGGTCGCAAGCAGCTCATAGATGCTCATGAACTCTTTCTCTCTGTCCATCACGAAACCGGCGGTCTCGCCGTGCACCAGCAGCGGGATATCCATGCGTGCCATCGCTTCAAGGGTCGGACGCATCGCTTCGAGATTAAAATCTTTCACGCCCCCTTCGGAGTTGGTGGTGATGCCCGCAGGGTAGAGTTTGATGCCGAAAATAACATCCCGGATATTTTCCAGGTAGTCTTCATCATAGTTGTCATAGAAAATAGTCATAAACGGTTCGAAATCACCCCCCGCAACAATGGCATCTTCTTCATCCTCGTCAAAGGAGAGGTCTTCCAACTCCTCTTCTCTGATCGAAAACCCGCAGGCCGACATAATACGCTCTTTATAGGCTTTTACCTGCTCTCTTGTCTTGACCGGAGGTACGAGGTTGGGCATAACGACGGCGCCCGAGAAGGTGTAAGAAGTCAGTTTGGCGACATTGTGCAGCATCTCCCCGTCACGAAGATGGACATGCATGTCAAGCGGCATTATTAAAGAGTGTGTTTTCATCATTTATCCTATATAAAATATGGTTGTAAGCGAACCGGCCACGACTGACAGGGCTAAAATCGGCATCACTTTGTAGAGCTTAGAAAGGCCCATAAGCGGTTTGCCGTCAACGAAAATACCCAATTGTATCGCCGCAATCATAAGACTCGCCATAATATTGATAGAAACAGCGGCGATAACGACAAGGTACCATGCCTGTGTCATGAAACCGTAAACAACAATCGACAGGAGCGCACCGTTAGCAAAAAAGGCCTCCGCCGTTGCAGCCGCTGTCCGTTTCTCCTGCTTTCTTCGTACCCGGAAGATCGTGAAATAGAGTACGCCTATAAAAAGCGTCAGATAATAGAGCATTTAAAGTGTCTTCTTTGCATCGGCGATAAGTTTGTTCAGAACCGCTTCGTAATGTTTGGCCTCGTCCGGATCAGTCGACTCAAAACGGGTCACAAGAACAGGCGTCGTGTTGCTTGCACGCACCAGTCCCCACCCTTTTTCAAAGATCACGCGGACACCGTCGACTTCGATGATCTTCTTAATGGCCGGGAAACCGGCCGGCGGTGATTTCAGCGCTCTCTTGACCGCTTCCATCAGGGCGAACTTCTCCTTCTCAGTCGTCTCTACCTTGATCTCCTCGGTGGAGAAGACCTGCGGCAGTTTTGCCAGTTCGGCATCAAGGTCGATGCCGTCATGAATAAGTTCAAGCATACGAAGCGTCGCATAGATCGCATCGTCATAACCGAAATAGCGGTTTTTGAAGAAGATATGGCCGCTCACTTCGCAGGCCAGATCGGCATTGAGCTCTTTCATCTTCACTTTGATGTTGGAGTGGCCCGTCTTGTACATCACCACTTTGGCACCGCGTTTCTCAAGCTCGTCGTACATCACCTGCGAACACTTCACCTCGCCGATAACGGTCGGGTTCTCGATCTTCATGGCATAGAGAAGCGCCATCAGGTCGCCCTTGATATTGTTCTTGTGCGTCAGGACCGCGATACGGTCGGCGTCGCCGTCGTAGGCAAAGGCGATATCACCCTCTTTTTCCAGCAGCTTTTTAATGTCCTCAAGATTGTGCTCGTCGGACGGGTCGGGGTGATGATTCGGGAAGGTGCCGTCAGGATCGACGTAGATCCCTTTTGCATTGAGTTCAAGACCCGCGAAAATATCTTCGATCGCGACACCCGCGACCCCGTTGCCGCAGTCATAGACGATACGCTCTTTCATCCCTCTGAGATGGGCGAACTCTCTGATCATATAGGCTTTGTAGCGTCCGAGTGCATTGATCTCCTTGACACGGCGTTCCGCTTTTTGCGGGAACGCCAGTCCGTCGATCTCACGGCCGAGCGCATAGATCTCTTCACCGAAGAAAGGGGTCTGACCGACGGTGATCTTGAACCCGTTGTATTCAGGCGGGTTGTGCGAACCCGTGATCATGATCGATGCTGCGGGCGTAACACCGTCGAACTCCTGATAGTTGGTGAAGTAGTTTACCGGTGTCGGCACCAGTCCCATCGCCAAGACCGTTTTACCACCTGCGTTGAGACCGGCGACAAGGTACTCAAAAAGAGCCGGCGAATGCGAACGCGCATCATACCCGACAGCGACATACGCACCGTTGATATGCTTAGACAGGGCGTAGCCGATTTTCGTTACCGTATCTTCATTCAACTCTTTTTCAAAAATACCTCTGATGTCGTACTCTCTGTAGATGCTCACATGCGGCCTTTGTCAAAATTTTATAAAATTATAGTTTAAATATGATTAGAGGTGCCATTAATGACGCATGGCCGTCTTACCAGACCCTTGCTGCCACCAGTTGCGGAACGCTCTCGGTAAAGGCCGCCGGTTGTCGAAATTGCCGTAAACGTACAGTTTGACACCGGCCTGAAGCGACCTGAAACAGCTGTCAATAAATGAGAGTAACCCGCAAGACGGGCCTGCGTAATACTCCGTTGCTATAACCTTCTATATCACGATTGATACGAGTATGCCTAATTCAACACATACATGATCGGCACGTTGAGCACAAGCCGCTCTTTTGGCAACGGAAACTTTCCTTCAAGCCGTTCTATCGTCGTTACCGCAGCGCGGGCCAACATATCGTTCACCGCATCAATGACCGTTATGTTCTCGATCTCCCCGTTTTCAAGAAGTTCGAAGCGTACATGCACCTCCCCTTCGATGCAGCGTTTTCTCGCCATGCGGGGGTAGTAGAGATTTTTTCGCAACAGCGCCATAATCGCAGCGATATTCTCACTGATGTAGGCCTCTTCAGGCGTGACGTTATCAGTCAGTTCCTCTTCTGTCACTTTTTGCGCAGCCTGAGAAAGTGCGACAGGTGCATTTGAGGCTGCCAACGCTTCATCTGCCTGCTCGTCTGCTTCAACGACTTCACTCTCCTGCTGTTCTTCAACAGGTTCTTCCTCTTTCACTTCAGTCTGTTCAGGTTTTTTTTGAACGACTGGCTTCTCTTCAGCGACCGGCGCAGGCGCACGCTTTATGGGCTCTTTCACCGCCTCTTTTTTCTCAGGCTGCACTTTTTCAAGCGGTTTTTTCTGCTTTTGGATGGCAGGGGAGTTCGGCTTAGTCTGAGCAGGGGCACGTTCGCTTACCTGAGAAAGCATGATCTTGCATCGTTTTTCCAGAACACGCTCATCGTCACTTTTGTAGACTAAAAAAAGTGCAATGACCAACACGACAATAGTAGAATGCAAAAAGAGTGAATATAAAAAAGCTTTTGTCATGCGGATTTTCATAATAAGATTATACAGATTCAAGTGTTACAGAAGTGTTAGGACGGGTCATACGTGTTACGTGTTACGTGTTACGTGTTACGTGTTACGTGTTACGTGTTACGTGTTACGTGTTACGTGTTACGTGTTACGTGTAGATTATAGAAAGATGGCAAAGCTCATCTTAAAGAAGCCTGCAAAAGTTTCAGATTGGGTGCAGATTGTGCCGGAGTGAACCCGAAGGCGTACATCGGTACGCCGAGAGGTGAACTCCGGTGCAAGGTGCGCCGAAGCTGGAACCTTTGTTTAGATGGCGCGTTTGAATTCGGGATATGCTTCGACACCGCACTCGCCGACATCCATCCCTTCCACCTGCATATCATCCTCAGCCCGGAACTTCACAAACTTATTGATGCTAAACAGTATCGCATACGAAGCAGGAAAGACGATGCCGGCGACAACCGCCACACCTTTGAGCTGGTCCATGAAAGAGACACTCTCTACAAAGATACCCACAGCCAATGTTCCCCAGATACCGTTTACAAGGTGAACCGACAGAGCACCAACGGGATCATCCAGGCGCAATTTGTCGAAGAGAGGAACGGCAAACACCACCAGGGCCCCGCCGATGGCGCCGATCAGGATAGGGACATAGATATTGTAGAGGTCAGGCCCAGCCGTAATGGCGACAAGACCGCCGAGGGCACCGTTCAAGACCATCGTAATATCAAAAAGGCGGTAGCGGAAATACATGATCATACCGGCAATGATCGCACCGGCCAGACCTGCCGTATTGGTGTTCATGATCGTCAATGCAACCGCGTCCGCGCTCTCTTTGGAAGCGATGGAACCGACCGAGCCGCCGTTGAATCCGAACCAGCCGATCCAGAGCAAAAAGGCACCCAGAACCACCAGAGGAATATTCGATGCAGGGATAACGCGGATACTGTCGCCGACATAACGTCCTTTACGCGCACCGATGACCAGAATAGCCGCCAGAAGCGCCCAGCCTCCGGTCGAGTGGATCACCGTTGAACCCGCCAGGTCGTGGAAGTTAAGATCAAGAAACGTGCCATCAAGGAAATCGGCACCCCATGAGATGTTGACGATCGCCGGATAGATCAGCGCGCCCATTATGACAGTAAAGATCGCCAGCGGGATGATGCGGACACGCTCGCTCACGCCGCCGCTCATAATATTGACCGTCTTGCCGACGAAGGCCATCTGAAACATAAAGGCCGCCCACATGCTCATGCCCTCTTTTTCCCAGGTACCGAAGGCAAATTTATAGCCTATCAATAAAAATGCCAGCGAAGCGATCGCATAGATCATCGTGTTGATTGTCAATACCGAAGTAACGTTTTTGGTACGGACAAGCCCCGCTTCGAGCATAGCAAAACCGGGCACCATAAAGATGATCAGTGTCATAGTGAACAGTGTAAAGAAGGTGTCCAGGATATAGGAAATATCTGATTCGGTCATTTAAACCCTTTGTAAAGTTTTTCAAGGTCCCTAAAAAGTTGCGTATTTTATACAAACAATCAGGAATCCAAGTTGAAATCTCCTAGAAGTGCCCAAATGAAAAGAGATCTGTGGTGAATGGTGAATGGTGAATGGTGAATGGTGAATGGTGAATGGTGAATGGTGAATGGTGAATGGTGAATGGGGTGAGTGTATGAAAGATGGCGAAGCTCATCTTCAAACAACCTGAACTTGAAAAATTTTCAGATTGGGTGCAGATTGTGCCGGATGTGAACCCGAAGGCGCACTAGTGTGCGTCGAGCGGTGAACTCCGGTGCAAGGTGCGCCGAAGCTGTAAATTTTTTAGATTGCGTCTACGCCTGATTCGCCTGTTCTGATACGGATAACTTTTTCGATCTCGCTAACGAAGATCTTACCGTCACCGATCTTGCCTGTCGCAGCTGTTTCTGCGATAGTGCTGACCACTTCATCGACTTGCTCTGCTGTTACAACCATCTCCATTTTGATCTTTGGTAGGAAATCAACAACATATTCTGCACCGCGGTAAAGTTCGCTATGGCCCTTTTGACGGCCATAACCTTTAACTTCACTTACTGTCATACCGGTAATACCGATCTCGGCAAGCGCATCTTTAACATCTTCCAATTTGAAAGGTTTGATAATTGCTTCTACTTTTTTCATAAATTCATCTCCTGATATTGGTCATCTAATAAAGTGAGTGTATTATACTCTCACTTTATTAAGCTTTATACTAAGAACCAATCTTCTCTTATAGATTGATTCCACGTTCACCGTGTACTTTTTCATCAAGACCGATTGTCTCAGTCTCTTCGCTGACACGTCCGCCACCAGTCAGTGCCGAAGCGATATAGAAGACAATCGCCGTTACAACACCGCTATAAACAATTGTCAGAAGGATCGCTTTGATCTGAGACACCAGCTGGGAACCCATGCTGTAGTTTTCCGGCATTGCATAGCCCGCTATAAAGATCGCTGTTGCGATTGAGCCCCAGATACCGACTAGACCGTGTACCCAGAATGCATCAAGTGAATCATCCACTTTGAACAGAGATTTAAGTTTGGCAACACCGATGAAACCGACTGCACCACCGACAAGACCGATAATGATCGCACCGGTCACACCTGCTGAACCCGCAGCCGGTGTAATGGCGACAAGACCGGCAACTGCACCTGATGCACCGCCGATAAGTGTCGCTTTTTTGTACACTAACCACTCAACAAGAACCCAACCGATCACACCTAGTGAAGCGGCGACGTTCGTTACAAGGAAGGCAGAAGCTGCTGTACCGTCAGCCGCTAACTCTGAACCGGCATTGAAACCGAACCAGCCGAACCATAGCAGCATTGCACCGAGGACTGCAAGTGCCGGTGAAAATGGTTTAAGCGCCGCTTTACCGTAATCTTTACGACGACCTAGGATCATTGCCACTACAAAACCGGCAACACCCGCATTGATGTGAACAACCGTACCACCCGCAAAGTCCATCTCGCCGAAGTTAAGTGTTTCTCCACCGCCCCATGCCCAGTGTGTAACCGGTGCGTAGACAGCAAGGACCCATATTGCTACGAAGATGATAAAGGTTGAGAACTTAACACGCTCGATCATAGAACCGCTTGCGATCGCTACTGTGATCGCTGCAAATGTACCCTGGAAAGCAACAAAAAGAAGCTCAGGAATCGTACCGCTTAATGTATCAGAAGTGATACCGCTAAGCAGCACCTTGCCGGTACCGAAAAAGTCACCGTCGCCAAAAGCGATCGAATAACCGAACAGTACCCAAACCAGTGTACCTACCGCGTATGCCGCTAAACTCATACCCATTGTATTAAGCACGTTTTTCGAACGGGTCAAACCGCCGTAGAACAGTGCCAGACCTGCCGGTGTCATCAACATGACAAATGCTGTCGCAACTATCATCCATGCCGTATCACCGGTATTAAGTGTATCTTCTGCCAATGCCAATGTCGGCAATAGAAGAAGCGCTAACAAGAACTTTTTCATTTCTTTCTCCCTTTTTGAAAAGTTGACGTCAGTATAAAACAAATCCAAATAATTAGCAGACAAGACACTGCCTATTTTTTAATCAATTCGTTCATGAGCGTACACAAATAATATTATCTCTTGTTATGTGTGTTTATGCTGAACACCTCTATTCTCAACTCTGCGCAATCACAAAAACCGTCAATGACCATTTCATATTACATAGTTAGGCATAACCTGTCATGTCTCACAGTGAAAATGAACTATATTTCAAAAATATGGCCTTTTTTGTATTTTCAAAAAAAATGGAAAAATACAAATTATGCGCTATATGGCTTTTAGAGGTGCCTTTAAGACGTTTTTTTGTATTATTACCCAATTTTACATCCTAAATTTCAAGGTGACATAATGAGCGACAGTCCAGAACATAGCAATATCGAAAATATTAACATCGAAGACACCCTCAAAGCGAGTTATCTCGACTACTCGATGAGTGTTATCATCGGTCGTGCACTTCCTGATGTTAGAGACGGTCTTAAACCCGTTCACCGTCGTATTCTTTATGCAATGGACAAACTGAACCTCTCTGCCGGTGCAAAGTATAAAAAATCGGCACGTATCGTCGGTGATGTTATCGGTCAGTACCACCCGCACGGTGACACGGCCGTCTATGATGCGCTTGTCCGTATGGCACAGCCTTTCTCAATGCGCATGGAGCTCGTTGACGGACAAGGAAACTTCGGTTCCGTCGACGGTGACAACGCGGCTGCAATGCGTTATACCGAAGCACGTATGACCAAGTACGCCGGCGAAATGCTGAAAGACCTGGATAAAGACACGGTCAATATGATCGACAACTACGACGGAACGACCCAGGAGCCGGATGTACTCCCGACACGTGTCCCCAACCTGCTGATCAACGGTTCATCCGGTATCGCCGTCGGTATGGCAACCAATATCCCGCCGCATAACCCGCATGAGATCATCTCGGCGCTCCGCACCCTTTTGGAGAAGCCGGATGCCACGCTGATGGATCTGATGGAGCACATCAAAGGTCCGGACTTCCCGACGGGCGGTACGATCTTTGGTAAAAAAGGGATCCTCGACGCCTATGAGACAGGCCGCGGCCGTATCAAAGTACGTGCCAAGACCCACATCGAGATCAAGGGCAAAAAAGACATCATCGTCATCGACGAGCTGCCGTACCAGGTCAACAAAGCCCGCCTTATCGAGAGCATCGCCAATCTTGTAAAAGACAAGCAGCTTGACGGCATCTCTGACATCCGTGACGAATCAGACCGCGAGGGTATCCGTGTCGTGATCGAACTCAAACGCGACGCGATGAGCGAGATCGTGATGAACAACCTCTTTAAATCGACCAACATGCAGACCACCTTCGGGATCATTATGCTCTCGATCTTCAACCAGGAGCCGCGTGTCTTTGCTCTGATCGAGATGCTTCAACACTTCCTTAACCACCGCAAGACGGTCATCATCCGCCGCACCATCTTTGATCTTGAAAAAGCAAAGGCAAAAGCGCACATCCTTGAAGGTCTTAAAAAAGCGCTTGACCACATCGAAGCGATCATCAAGCTTATCCGTGCAAGCCAAAACACCGAAGAGGCTAAAGAGGGATTGATCAGCGAGTTTGATTTCTCCGCTATCCAGGCCCAGGCCATTCTGGATATGCGTCTTCAAAGGCTCACCGGTCTTGAACGTGATAAGATCGAGAACGAACTTCGTGAAGTCCTTGCACTGATCGAATACCTTGAATCGATCCTCAAAAGCGAAGATGTCCTCAAAGGGATCATCAGCGATGAACTCAATGAAGTCTATGAGATGTACGACGAAAAACGTCGCACATCCATTGAAGACAACTATGACGATATCGATATCGAAGACCTGATCGAAAACGAACCGATGGTCGTTACCATCACGCACCGCGGCTATATCAAGCGTGTGCCGCTTGTTCAGTATGAGAAACAGCGCCGCGGCGGCAAGGGCAAAACAGCCGTGACCACCTATGACGACGACTTTATCAAAAACTTCTTTACCTGTATGACGCACGACACCCTGATGTTCATCACCGATCGCGGTCAACTGCACTGGCTCAAGGTTTACCGCATACCGGAAGGGTCGCGTACCGCCAAAGGCAAGGCAGTCGTCAATCTTATCAACCTGCTTCCGGATGAGAAGATCCGTTCGATCCTGCCGACAACCGACTTCAGTGATGAAAAATCGCTTGTCTTCTATACCCAGAACGGTATTGTCAAACGCACCAAACTTTCCGAGTTCTCGAACATCAGAAGCAATGGCGTGCGTGCGATCGTCCTCGACGACGACGACGCACTTGTCACCGCCAAGATCGCAACGCCTGAGACCAAATACCTCTTTATCCTGACGCAGAAAGCACAATGTATCAAGTTTGAAATCGACAAGACACGCGACCAGGGCAGAAGTACCCGCGGTGTCCGCGGTATCAAATTCAAGTATCCTGACGATATTGTCGTCGATGCCAACATCATCAACAATGATGAGGATGAGATCCTGACTGTCAGCGAAAAAGGTATCGGCAAACGTACGACGGCCAGCGAATACCGCTTGACCAACCGTGCAGGTTCAGGTGTCATCGCGATGAAGCTGAACCAGAAGACGGGTGCAAGCGTTGTAGGCTGTGTGATGGTCGATGAGAACATGGACATGATGGCCCTTACCAAAGAGGGCAAGATGATCCGCGTTGATATGCAGACCATCTCCAAATCAAGCCGTAACACCTCGGGTGTTTACATTGTCAAAGGGGACGATGTGGTCAACATCGCACGATGTCCGAAGATCGAAAAAGAGAGTGATGACGACTATGATGACGAGTCAGGCGATGAGGCACCGGTAACACCGGCGGTCGATGAGCAGGGCAACGACACTCTTTTTTAAACCTAACTAATTTTAGAAGCAAGGAACAAATTATAATGGCTAACTATAATGTAGCAGTCGTCGGTGCCAGCGGCGCCGTCGGCGAAGAGATATTACGTATTTTAGAAGAGATCGATTTTCCGCTTAACAAACTCGTCCCTCTGGCAAGCAGCCGCAGTGCCGGCAACACTATTGAATTTCTGGGCAAAGAGATCGTCATCAAAGAGCTTACAGAGAGTGTCTTTGACGAGGAAGAGATCGACATCGCCCTCTTCTCGGCAGGCGGCTCCATCTCTGCCAAATTTGCACCGTTCGCGGCTAAAGCAGGTGCCGTCGTGATCGATAACACCAGCCACTATAGAATGGAAGAGCAGGTCCCTCTTGTCGTACCGGAAGTCAACCCGCAGGACATCTTGCATTGGCAAACAACAGGGATCATCGCCAATCCGAACTGTTCGACTATTCAGATGGTCCAGGTCCTCAGTCCTCTTGATGAGGCCTATGACCTGCTTCGCGTTGATGTCAGCACCTACCAGGCAACATCAGGTGCCGGTAAACAGGCGATGGCCGAACTTGTGACCCAGATGCAGGATTTCTTTGCCTTTAAGCTCGGTGACAGCCCGCACAAGAGCTTCCCTCACCAGATCGCGCTCAATGTCATCCCTCAGATCGATTCATTTCTGGAGAACGGCTACACCAAAGAAGAGGTCAAGATGGTCAACGAGACCAAGAAGATCATGCACAAAGATATCGAAGTGAGCGCGACCTGTGTCCGCGTTCCGGTCCTTCGCGGCCACTCGGAAACATTGACTCTCACATTCAGCCGTGACGTTGATGCCGCCGAAGCACGCGAGATACTTTCAAAAGCCCAGAATGTTGTCGTCATCGACAATCCTCAGGCCAGCGAGTACCCGATGCCGGCTGAGTGCGTCGACAAGAACGAGACCTTTGTCGGCCGTATCCGCAAAGACCTCTACCGAAACAATGTCCTGCACATGTTTGTCGTCGCAGACAACCTCCGTGTCGGCGCCGCGACCAATGCCGTCAGAATCGCCCAGAAATGGGTTGCCATGCAAGAGGCCGAGTAGATGCTGGAAAGATTCTTTGAAAACGGCCTTTGGAGTTCAAGATTCATTGTACTGCTTGCCGTTATCTTCGGCCTGATCGGTGCGATAGTACTCTTTATTGTTGCCAGTGCTGACATCTTTGCAACGGCAAAATATGTCATCAGCACCTATGTTGCTCACGGGCACCCTGAACATTTTCATGAGGATGTCGTCGGCGGGATCATCGGTGCGGTTGACCTTTACCTTATCGGTGTGGTCATGCTGCTCTTCTCTTTCGGGCTTTATGAGCTCTTTATCTCCGAGATCGACGCTGCCAAAGACAAAGCGGGTGAAGAGAGTAAGATCCTGGCCATCCACTCCCTGGACCAGCTCAAAGACAAGATCTCAAAAGTCATCGTCATGGTCCTGGTCGTCGGCTTTTTTCAAAAAGTGGGACATACCGAGTATACCGGGGCATTAGATATGTTGTACTTTGCCTTTTCGATTACCGCTGTGGCCGTCGGACTCTTTTTCCTGAATAAAGTCGGAAAACATTGATCTGAACGTAAAAGGAAGTAATTTCTTTTACTACGCTTGCCGCTAAGGCACTGAAGCCTGCCTTTTTCAAAGGCAGAAAAAAGAAGCTTGAACGCAAAAGGAAGCAAATGCACTGCTAGTGCAGCATTGACTTCTAAGACAAACAAACAAAATAAACTTGCTGAAAGCCGAGTTTAAAAAGGACACCCATGAGTAAGATTTTTGTAGATGCCTGTTTTGGCAAAGAGACACCGTATACGCCGGTATGGATGATGAGACAGGCTGGCCGATACCTCCCTGAGTACATGAAAGTCCGTGCCGAAGCCGGCAACTTTCTCAACCTCTGCCATGATCCTGAAAAAGCGGCTGAAGTCACAATTCAACCCCTTGACATTGTCGGCGTCGATGCGGCGATCCTTTTCAGTGATATCCTTGTTATCCCGGACGAGATGGGGATGGACCTCTCTTTTGTCAAAGGCGAAGGTCCAAAGTTCAGCGACCCGATTGCGACACAGGCAGACCTTGACAGACTGATCGGCGGCGAAGAGGCGGCCGACAAGCTGACCTACGTCTACGACACCATCAAACTGCTTCGTAAACAGCTCGACGAACGCGGAGACGACAAGGCCCTGATCGGTTTTACCGGGGCGCCATGGACACTGGCCACCTACATGATCGAAGGTCAGGGAACCAAGACCTATAACATCTGTAAGAAGATGTTGTACTCAAACCCTGAACTGCTTCACAATATCCTTGCAAAAGTGACCGAAGTCGTCAAACTCTACATGGAGAAACAGATCCAGAGCGGCATCGATGTCGTTCAGATCTTCGACTCCTGGGCCTCAGCGATCGAGCCGGGCAAGTACGACGAGTTTTCGTGGAAATATATGGTCGAGATCGCGGAGTATCTCAAAGCGAAGTACCCGCATATTCCAATTATTATGTTCCCTAAAGGGGTTGCTTCTTTTATTGAACGCGGTCTTGTTTACGGGAATTTCGATGTCTTCGGCGTCGACTGGTCCACGCCGATGGCCATGGCCAAAAAGTATCTTGGCGACAAGTATGTCCTTCAGGGCAATATGGAGCCGTGCCGTCTCTACTCAAAAGAGGCGACGACAAAGTGCGTCGAGGTTATCCAGGAGACCATGGGCGGAAAGCGCCACATCTTCAACCTCGGCCACGGCATACTCCCGGATGTTCCTGTTGAAAACGCCATTCACTTCGTGCGTGAATGTCAACGCGTTAGCAAACGCTGACATAGCGTTAAGCGTTAAGTCCTAAGAGTTAAGAGATGAAACAAAAATTTACATCGGTATAGAGATAGACTATATTGAAATAGCGGAAGGATTCGTATGGGTCAAAGAGTTAAACGAAATTCTGCGTATGTTAACCGGTTTAAAAACGAAATATGTCGATCTTAACGCTTAACGCTAACCACTTAACGCTGCAGGTGAGACCATGAGCACAATTTTTGGCCCCATAAACTCTCGTCGTTTTGGTAACTCCTTAGGTATTGACTTATCGCCTGCTTTCAAGCAGTGCAATTTCGACTGCCTTTACTGCGAACTCGCCCCGGACGCAACGGTTGAGAAACAGAGCGACACGGTCGCGGTCGAAAGCATCATCACCGAGCTCAAAGCGGCGCTGCGGGAACACCAGAATATCGATGAGATCACCGTCACTGCCAACGGCGAACCGACCCTCTATCCGCATCTTGATGCTCTGCTCCTCGAGATTGACAGGATCAAAGGCGACAAAGAGACACTGATTTTGACCAACAGCGCCACACTGACGGACAAAGCCGTCTTTGAGACCCTGCTCAAGTTCGACCAGGTCAAGCTCTCGCTCGATGCCGTCACGCCGGAGGTCTTCACCAAGATCGACCGCCCTCACCCCTCGCTGAAGATCGATGATGTCGTTTCGGCCATCGAGCGTTTTTCGCACGCCTACGGCGGCAAACTCTTTATCGAGATCCTTTTCGTGCGCGGTCTCAACGATACACCTGAAGAGATCGCCGCACTTAACGCCGTGCTTGGGAAGATCGAAGCGCTGCGCATCGACATCGGCACCATCGACCGACCACCCGCCTACCCGGTAGAAGGCATCTCGTACAGTGAACTTCACAAGATCGCGACGCAGTTCGATGCCGACCTGCCGATCAACATCGCCTCACGCCGGCATGCCGAATTTGCCCAGTCTTCCTACACCGAAGAAGAGATCATCAACACACTCGACAAGCGCCCTCTCACCCCTGAGGACATCGAGATCCTCTTTGATGATGCCAGCAAAAAAACGCTCGAAGAGCTCATCAAAGCGAAAAAAATAGTCAAAATCGAACGCGCAAAACTGGAATTCTTTATTCCTGCCGAAAATGCACAAAGAAAACGCCGAAAGTCTTGACATTACAGGGTTCATTGACTATAATTTCGCCCTATCAAATATTCCGGATTAGCTCAGCGGTAGAGTAGGTGACTGTTAATCACTTGGTCACTGGTTCGAATCCAGTATCCGGAGCCACTTTCAAAAATAATTTTCCCTTTGCACATTGTTATACATCAACTCACTCAGATATTCATCATAATGTTTCGTCGCGATCAAATAAGACAACTTCCGTTACAGAGTGATTCTATCTCTTCCCTGCTCTTTTGAGATGTAAAGTTTCTCATCGGCATGTTTGATCATCTCTTCCAGAGAGCGTTCGTTTTCCAGCTCCTGTACGCCGGCACTGAAACGGTATTCCAGCCTGTGTTCCCCTATTTTGATGCCGCCCTCCTCAATGATCTTCTCTCGTATTCTCGAGAGAAGCTGTTTTGCATCTTCAGCCGATGAATGCGGCAACACGAGGACGAACTCCTCCCCGCCATAGCGGTAGGCCATATCACCTTCCCTGATCGCCGACTTGACCTTGCGCGCAAAATCTTTGAGGACAATATCGCCGACATCGTGGCCGTAGGTGTCGTTGATGCGTTTAAATAGGTCGAGGTCCAGCATCGCCACACTCAAGCTATAGTGATAACGCCTGGCATTTACGAACTCTTTTATGCCGCCTTCGGCCAGGAAGAACCTGTTGTAGAGAGAGGTCAGGGAGTCCGTGATGGAGTTTGAGAAAAAACGGTTCTTCTCCTCTTCAAGCTTGTAAAACTCAAGCGTCTTGCTCAGCATGATGTTAAAAGGCGATTGGAAGTTTTTGAGAATATCGAGTTCGTAGGGTTCGAAGATCTGCTCTTCGTCAAACAAGAATTGCATCATCCCGACGGCATCGCCTTCGCCGTTGCGCGAGACGAACGTGTAGCCGACATACGCCCCTTCCAGAGCGATACTGCAGAGATTTGAGATCTTCTCGACACGTACGCTGTGCTGCTCAAAAAGATCAGGATAGCGGCTTCTGGCGGTCTGTTCGCTCACTTCGGTCTTGATGGCATGCTCCTGAGCAGAGTCAAAGAGAACGACCTGCTGATCGACAAAACCCATGGCGATAATACGCTCAATTTTGAACAGCTTTTTGACCTCCTTCAGGACGCGATCAAGCGTCAAAAAACCGTTTATGCTGTAGGCAACATCATTGAAGATAGTAGCCAACACCTCATTGCTTCGCATCAGAAGGCTTGTGTCTTTCAAGCCACTGTACTTCAAAGAGAGGCCCACGTCCAGCTCTCTCAGTCTCTCGACGACAGGCGAAATAAGTGCCTTTTTGAGAATAGAGCCGTGCCGTGGTGCGATCATTTCGAGCGGGTATTTGCAGATGTTGTCCAGCCCGCTGTTCACGATCTCTTTTGAGGGCATATAGTTCGCATGAAAAAAGCGCATCTGCTCAAAATAAGCATCGGCATCCGATGCATAGAGTTGAAACGTTTCGGTAAATGCGCCGAAAATGTCACCGCTGAAGAACACTTTGGCCGCCGTATCATAGCTGCAGAAAGCACCGGGAAAATGCATATAAGGCGTAAAGATGAACTGCAGAGAGCGAGATCCGGTCTCCAGCCTCCACCCCTGCTCTTCTATCTCGTAAAACGCCACCTTCCAGTCGAAATGATTCAAGAACACTTCGCTACGCCAGTGCGTAACGACGGAGCGCCCCTCCGTTCCTATCTCTGCAAAAATATCCGCGACACAGGAGGTAATATCGGGGTCCGGGTCCTGACACACGATGTATTTGATCTCTTCGAGCGGCATGAGCTGAAGTATTTTTTTACGGGTATGCGGCCAAGTAAGCTTTGAACCTGGGTCGATGAGGATAGAGTCCCTGCCGTCTTTTATCAGATAGACATGGCCCTGAAGCGGGTCATCGGCAATGACATGGCCGACCCAGTAGGTATCTTTTGCTATTTTGATCGGCAACTCCAGATCATACATTGTATCACTCTTTCACACACAGGATTATCGCAGCTTATAGACAAAAGATGCTCTGCTTATTGTACTTGATTTCTCTGTAATCCAATAATAATACAACCCGCACAAACGCACAGCGACAGCAGATTCACTTTTTTATCGCGGCAATAAAAATATTTGTACTTGCGGATAGAGTGGGCCTGCAGAACCCAGCTATGAAGCAGTTCTCTAAAAATATACCTTCATATTATGGTATAATATAGATGTGAATATATAGACATCTCGTGAAGAAGGGACTGAAAGTTCCTGCTCTTTTGAATAAGAAAGATGGGCTATATAGGTTAACATAATATTATCCTTTCTGCCATCTGGAATTCAGTTCCTGCACACCTCATATCCGGGCAAACTCGCTGGGAGGTCGAATAGAAAGTTACTCGCCGTATTCATTTGATGAAAGTTATCAAATATATTTCTACAGTCGCGTATCCGTCTGTTCCTATTCATGATTTGAATAAAAAATCTGAACATGCAGTTATGCATGAAGGTTTAATTCCAAAATAAGGGTGAACTTATGAACTTATCTACTAAAAAAAGCTTTTTATCACTGTTGATTGCAACAGCCTTTCTGTCAGGTTGTCAGAATAAAGATAGTTTGACTGATGAAAAGTCCGTAACACTTGGCTCAGCTTTCCAAGGCGTCGTTAAAGACAGTACAACAGGAGAAGGCATCGCCAATGTTCAGGTCAGTGTCGGCAGCTATTCCGCAATAACTGATGCTCAAGGCTATTATGAGCTGGCAAATATCCCTGCTGATGATAGAGCAGTTGTCACCTTTGACGCTGAAGATTATGCCCGCAACAGTGCTGTTGTACAGATCGACCAGTATTTGGAAGGAACGTCAACCATCTCACCTAACTATCTCGAGTTTGCCCTCGATAAATATTCTGAGACCAATACCGGCGATAGCGAGAATGAGTTGGCGTGGAATGTGGAGAATGGTTTTGGTCTTTATATCCCAGGAGGTATCTATACGGATGCCGCGGGCAATGCCTATAACGGACAGGTCACAGCAAGAAGAGTTTACAGGAAACAATCAGAAAGCAGCACCGACGTAGCGTTCCCCGGGACCTATAGCGGAAAGAACAGCAGCGGTGCAATCGTCCCCTTTGTCTCTTACGGCTTTGTCGTGATAGACCTGACCGATGCCAACGGTTCGGCATTGGGCGTCTCGGACAATATCACCTTGACATTCCCGGCTACAGGGGCAACGGATGAGATCATCCCGCTCTGGTACTATGATTACGACCAGGGACTCTGGATCGAAGAAGGCTATGCCCAGCTGCAGGCGGACAACAGCTATATGGGTACGATATCACATACCGGAACCTGGAGCCTGAGCAAACCGGTCGACATTCCTGCCGGTGTTTTTCGCGGCCGTATTCTAAATGAAGACGGCACACCTGCCAGCGACGTAAGAGTCTATGCCGTCGGAGACAACTGGGTCTCATCCGACCTCTCCACCGAGGCAGACGGAAGCTTTGAGATCGAAGTGATCCCCGACAGCAGTTTTCAGTTAGAAGCATATAATTATAAAGATAAATACAAAGCGATGTACACGGGTACTATATCGGCTATCGCTTCGGGCGCTGTTGTCGAAGAATAAAAATGGATTTTTGAAGAAAAAGGCACGCCAGTTGCCTATGCTGCAACTGACACTATTTATAGCAATTGAGCAACAGGAACATTTGGACTGATCATTCTCTAAATCAGTCAAGCTGCTATATAGTCGACAATATGTAACGTGTGCCTAAACAGACATTGTTGCATGCCATATATAGTGTTGTCAGATCTGTCGTATGTGGCAGATCTTTAGCTAATACTGCACCAAGTCAGATAGCCGGTTTTAAAAATTACACCTCATTTTTATGGTATAATTCTACTTGTATATACTAACACCTGTTGCGAAACAGGAACGGAAGATTTCAGGTCTCTTGAATGAGATAAACGGGCTACATTGGTTAACATAATATAACCAATTTTCCCTCTATGAACTCATTTCGTTACGTATTTTTTATTGTATTACTTGGCCAAACCCGTTGTGAAGCGGGGACGGAAAGCCACGGGTCTTATTCATTTCTGAAAAAGACGGCTGGGTTACCTTGATATTTCATTCTCCTTCTATTCGAAATATCGAGTTTTTACTCATCTGACCTCTTTCTTCTTAAATGCTTATAGATAGCCGGGTTACCTCCTTTTCTTTCACATCCCAGGTTTGAATATTAAATCTGTCATGCACTCTTGCATCAGGTTTTATTCCAAAATGAGGATGAACTTATGAACTTATCTACTAAAAAAAGCTTTTTATCACTGCTGATTGCAACGGCTTTTCTGTCTGGTTGTCAGAACGAGCAAAATGCAGCCAGTGACAATCAGGTATCAACTGTCGCAGCATCAACAATGGCGCCTAAAAATACCAAAGTGCCATATGGAAGATCTAAAAAAATCGCTGCAGATCCAATTGTCGTGGAACCGGTCATTATCGAACCAATCGTTGCAGACCCGATTGTCGTGGAACCGGTCGCTATCGAACCAATCGTTACAGACCCGATTGTCGTGGAACCGGTCGCTATCGAACCAATCGTTACAGATCCGATTGCTGTAGAACCTCAGCCCGTCGTTGTAACGTGTGTTGCCGGAAATGCAAATACAGAAGGTCTTGTCGCCGATAAGGCTACCGGAGCCGGGACTACCTAATGTACAAGTCAATATCGGCGGGTGTACAACAACAACCGATACTCAGGGCTTTTACAAGCTGGCAAACATCACTTCGAATGATAGAGCCGTTGTCACCTTTGATGCGGCAGGTTATGCCCGCAGCAGTGCCGTTATCCAGATTGACCAGTACCTGGAAGGAACGACGACGTTATCGCCGAACTATCTCGAGTTTGCCCTTGAAAAATATACTGATACCAATACCGGTGACAGCCAGAACGAGATGGCTTGGAAAGTAGCATACGGTTTTGGTCTTTATATCCCCGGAGGTATCTATACGGATGCCGCGGGCAATGCCTATAACGGACAGGTCACAGCAAGAAGAGTTTACAGGAAACAATCAGAAAGCAGCAAGGACGTAGCGTTCCCCGGGACCTATAACGGAAAGAACAGCAGCGGTGCAATCGTCCCCTTTGTCTCTTACGGCTTTGTCGTGATAGACCTGACCGATGCCAACGGTTCGGCATTGGGCATCTCGGACAATATCACCTTGACATTCCCGGCTACAGGGGCAACCGATGAGATCATCCCGCTCTGGTACTATGATTACGACCAGGGACTCTGGATCGAAGAAGGCTATGCCCAGCTGCAGGCGGACAACAGCTTTATGGGCACGATATCACACCCTGGGGCCTGGAGCCTGAGCAAACCGGTCGACATTCCTGCCGGTGTCTATCGGGGGCGCATCGTTGACATCAACAAGTTGCCGCAAGGAGACGTTCGTATATCTGCAGTGAGCGATAACTGGGTCTCAACTGACTATTCGACAGATGCAGACGGGTACTTTGAGATCGAAGTCGTACCAAACAGCCCATTTACGCTTAGCGCCTATCATTACAAAGATAATTACGGGGCAGAGTACAACGGCACAATAGCAGCTGTCGCTTCCGGTGAGATCGTCGAAGAGGCACTATAATCAAAAAGGGGACTTTGCAGCCCGCCATTTAGGGGCGTATCGGAAAAGTGATTCCGTCTTGTTCATGACGGAATCTCAGTAACAGGGGCCCACTAAACATATGTTCTCAACCGGTCAAGTCCCCCTACCGGAGTGCTCTACATTCGTCAATTACACCGATAAAAACAATTGACAAAGAGAAGAGCTGCCAATACCAGGCATTGGCAGGCCTTTCAAATGCTGTCGGTTCACAAATATGTCAAAGTCCAAAAACGACGTGAAATCCCCTGAATCCTTTGTCCAAATGCCTTGAACCCTATTTACAAAATCAAGCCTTTCTATTGTAGAATAACAGATAAAAATATAATTCAGGATCTAATTTGCCCATTTCACCGATCAGAAAATGCCTATTTCCAGCCGCCGGTTACGGTACCCGCTTTCTTCCGGCTACAAAAGCGACGCCGAAAGAGATGCTGCCTATTCTTACCAAGCCGCTGATCCAGTACGGTGTCGAAGAGGCGCTTCAAGCCGGTATTACCACGATGGCGATTGTCACAGGCCGCGGCAAACGTGCTATCGAAGACCATTTTGATATCTCATACGAGCTTGAACAGCAGATCAGAGGAACGTCCAAAGAGCATCTGCTGGATGAGATCCGCTCGCTTGATCTCCCAGTGCACCTTCTCCTATACGCGACAAGTCGAGATGAAAGGGCTCGGTCATGCGATTTTGACCGGTGAGACACTCATCGGCAACGAGCCGTTTGCGGTCATCCTGGCCGATGACCTCTGCGACCATGACGACTCCGGTGTACTGCAGCAGATGGTCGAACTGTATAAAAAGTACCAATGCTCTATTGTGGCCATTGAAGAGGTGCCGAAAGAGGAGACCTACAAATACGGTGTCATCGACGGCGAAGAGATCGAAGACGGCGTATTTCAGATCAGCAACATGGTCGAAAAGCCGGAGCCTCAGGACGCCCCATCCAACCTTGCCATCATCGGCCGCTACATCCTCACTCCTGATATCTTCAACATTATCAGTGAGACCAAGCCGGGCAAAGGCGGCGAGATCCAGATCACCGATGCCCTCCTGACCCAGGCCAGAGAGGGGAAGGTGCTCGCCTATAAATTCAAGGGCAGACGTTTTGACTGCGGCTCGGTTGACGGGTTCGTCAAAGCAACCAACTACTTTTACACCAAATCAAAGGACTGAAATATGAAAGGCATCATTTTAGCCGGCGGCAGCGGTACAAGACTTTATCCGATCACCAAAGGGATCTCCAAACAGCTGGCACCTATCTACGATAAACCGATGATCTACTACCCGCTCTCGGTTTTGATGCTCTCCGGCATTACCGAAGTGCTGATCATCTCAACGCCGCAGGATCTGCCGCGTTTCAAGGAGCTGCTTGGTGACGGCTCCGATATCGGCATGCAGTTCAGCTATAAGGTCCAACCCTCCCCGGACGGGACTAGCCCAGGCCTTTATTATCGGTGAAGAGTTTATCGGCAGTGATGACGTCTGTCTCGTCCTTGGCGATAACATCTTCTATGGCCAGGGGCTGGTCCAGATGCTCAAATCTGCCGTTAAGAATGCGACCGAAGAGAATAAAGCCACTGTCTTCGGCTATTACGTCAAAGATCCCGAGCGCTACGGTGTTGCCACCTTTGACAGTGAAGGCAATGTCACCAGCATCGAAGAGAAGCCTGAAGTCCCGCAGAGCAACTACGCCGTCGTCGGTCTCTACTTCTATCCCAACAGCGTTGTCGAGGTCGCCAAGAACGTCAAACCCTCCGAGCGCGGCGAACTGGAGATCACAACCGTCAACCAGACCTACCTCGCCAACAAAGGTCTTAAAGTCGAACTGATGGGGCGCGGCTACGCCTGGCTAGACACCGGTACCCATGAAAGTCTGCTCGATGCCTCAAACTTCATCCAGACCATCGAAAAACGCCAGGGGCTTAAAATCGCCTGTATCGAAGAGATCGCTTTCGAAATGGGCTACATTCCCAGAGAAAAGTTGCTTGAGCTGGCACAACCGCTTACGAAAAACCAGTACGGTCAATACCTGCTTAAACGGGCAAAAGAGGGAAGAGTTACGCGATGAATTTTATACGAACAGATATTCCCGATGTCATCATCGTTGAGCCGACCATACACGGTGATGAAAGAGGCTATTTCATCGAGACCTTCCGTCAGGACAAGCTTGAAGCTTTTCTGGGCTTCAAGGTCAACTTCTGCCAGGACAACAAGTCCAAATCGGGCAGAGGGGTCCTTCGCGGTCTGCACTATCAGCTGCATCCCGCCGCGCAGACCAAACTGGTGCGCGTCGTCAAAGGCAGGGTATTGGACGTCGCCGTTGATATCCGCAAAGGAAGCCCGACCTTCGGCAAACATGTCGCCGTCGAGCTGAGCGAAGAGAACAAACGCCAGCTCTTCGTCCCCCGCGGATTCGCCCACGGTTTTGTGGTTCTCGAAGATGCGATCTTCTGCCTACAAGGTCGACAACTACTACTCGCCCGAGAACGACCGGGGCATCGCCTTTGACGATCCGGCATTGGGCATAGAGTGGCTGATCGAACCGTCAGAACTGCAGCTCTCCGAAAAAGACAAAAAACAGCCTGCCTTTGAAGCGGCGGAACTGTTTGATTACAGTGTTGACTACTATGCGTAAATCTATTTTAGTAACCGGATCAAACGGACAACTCGGTTCAGAACTGCAGACGCTCGCTTCTCAGTATGCCGATTTTGCTTTTACATTCAGCGACCGCAGCACACTCGATCTCAGCAGCGAAGATGCCATCAAAGCCTATTTCGACGATAAGACATTTGATTTTATCATCCATTGTGCCGCCTATACTGCCGTTGACAAAGCCGAGTCGGATGAAGAGCTGGCATTTGCGATCAACCATAAGGCAGTCGAAACCCTGGCCCATATCGCCAAAGCAAAAAATATCGCGCTTATCCACATCTCGACCGATTATGTCTTTGACGGCAGCAACTTCAAACCCTACGTTGAAAATGACCCGACCAATCCGCAGAGTGTCTACGGCGAGAGCAAGCTTGCCTCTGAAGAGGCGATGCTCTCCATCAATCCCGCCAACTCGATCATCATCAGAACCTCCTGGGTCTACTCCTCATTCGGCAGCAACTTTGTCAAAACGATGCTGAGACTGGGACGTGAACGCGATGAGCTCGGCGTTATCTTCGACCAGGTCGGAACCCCGACCTATGCGGGAGATCTTGCAGCGGCTATTCTTGAGATCATTCCCAATATCGTGAACGACACAGTAGAGATCTATCACTACAGCAACGAGGGGGTCTGTTCATGGTATGACTTTGCCAAAGCGATTTTTGAGCTAAGCGGCGTCGAATGCCAGGTCAAACCCATTGAGACAACAGCGTACCCTACCCCGGCGACAAGACCGCACTACAGCCTGCTCAACAAGGCCAAGATCAAGCAGACTTTTTCACTGGGCATCCCCTACTGGAGAGAGAGTTTGAAATCATGTCTGAAACTGTTAGGAGAGAGGATCTGATGTTTAACAACAACAATAAAACCATTTTGGTAACAGGCTGTGCCGGTTTTATCGGTTCAAATTTCGTGCCCTATTTCTTAGATAAATATGAAGCGTACAATCTTGTCAATCTTGACCTGCTGACCTATGCAGGCGATCTGAACAACCTCAAAGAAGCAGAGAACAATCCCCGCTACAAATTCATCAAGGGCGACATCTGCAACCGCGAACTGGTCGAGTTCATCTTCAATGAATACGACATCCGCGGCGTCATCCATTTCGCGGCCGAAAGCCATGTCGACAACTCCATCAAAAACCCGGGCGTATTCGTACAGACCAACGTCAACGGCACCTTTACGCTGATCGATGTCGCCTACAAATATTGGATGAGCGGACCAAACCAATATCATTCAAAATTTAAAATTAATAATTCAACATTGCCAAGTTCCACCACATCTCGACCGATGAAGTCTACGGCACACTTGGCGAAACGGGGTTCTTTACCGAAGAGACCCCCTACGCGCCGAACTCCCCCTACTCCGCGTCCAAAGCGTCAAGCGACATGATCGTGCGCAGCTACCAGGAGACCTACGGGCTCAACACGGTCATCACCAACTGCTCCAACAACTACGGCCCGAAACAGCATGACGAAAAGCTCATCCCGACGATCATCAGAAAAGCGCTCGCCGGCGAAGCCATCCCGATCTACGGCGACGGCAAGAACATCCGCGACTGGCTCTATGTCCTGGACCACTGCAAGGGCATCGACCTGGTCTTCCATACCGGCGAAGAGGCCAACGTCTACAACATCGGCGGCAGAAATGAGCGGACCAACCTTCAGATCGTCGACCGCATCTGTTCGATCCTGGACGAACGCCTCCCCAAAGAGAAGAGCTACAAAGAGCTGATCACCTTTGTAGAAGACAGAGCGGGTCACGACAGACGTTATGCCATCGATGCGACAAAGCTTGAGAATGAACTGGGCTGGAAAGCGGACGAGAATTTTGATACGGGAATAATCAAAACTGTTGATTGGTACTTGGAAAAATATCAACAACACTCATTGAGATAAAAGTTATCAAACAAAATAAGGCCTGATTTATCTGAACGGTGTTTTGGAATGGCGCGATATCGGTGCACCGATTATGATCTCCGCTTAATATCAAAGCGGTTGATATTTGGTGTACTCTTGGCTAAGAAGGTGAATTGCACAATAAAAGAGCCCATTCTGGTCTGTGAAAAATTGTAACGAAAATAGTTTAAACAATTTAAAAATATTTGGAGAACAGCAACTAATGATCACATCCTTAATACGTCCAGCCTATGCGGTCCATTTTTACCGTTTCTTGCGCGATGTTATTCAAAACCGCCGTCTTTTGAGCGATCTGGTCAAAAACGATTTTAAAACCCGCTATCTAAACAACTACCTAGGTGTCCTTTGGGTATTTATTCAGCCGACGATTACAATCCTCATATTTTGGTTTGTATTTCAAGTAGGGTTTAAATCTGCACCTGTACAAGATACACCGTTTGTACTTTGGCTTGTCGCGGGAATGATACCCTGGTTTTTCTTTTCCGAAGCACTTGGTTCGGCAACCAATGCGATCCTAGATAACAGTTTTTTGGTTAAAAAGATCGTCTTTCGGGTCAGCCTTCTTCCTATTGTCAAGATCGTCTCGGCTCTGATTGTTCATATTTTTTTCATCTGCTTTATGTTTGGGATGTTTCTTTATTATGGGTATATGCCGAGTATCTATTGGCTGCAAATAGGTTATTATCTTCTTGCTTCGATTATATTGCTCTTAGGCATATCATGGATCACTAGTTCCGTCGTAGTGTTTTTTCGTGATTTAGGCCAGCTTGTCAGTATGGTGATCCAGTTTGGTTTTTGGCTCACACCGATCTTTTGGATGCTTACAATGATCCCCGAAACCTACCGCTGGGTTTTCAAGCTCAACCCTGCATATTACATCACTCAAGGGTACCGTGATGCACTGATCGATCATGTGTGGTTTTGGAATAAACCGATGGAGGCCTTACAGTTTTGGACTGTAACAGTGATCATTTTTGCTCTCGGAGCGATTGTGTTTCGTAAACTCAGACCCCATTTTGCGGATGTATTGTGATGCCAAATACAGCTATCTCCGTCAAACATCTGAGTAAAATCTATAAACTATACGACAAACCCATAGATCGTCTTAAAGAGTCGCTCCATCCAATAGGCAAAAAATATCATCAAGAGTTTTATGCCCTAAAGGATGTAAGTTTTGAGATCAAACGTGGTGAAACAGTCGGAATCATAGGTAAAAACGGTGCAGGAAAAAGCACATTACTCAAGATCATCACGGGCGTACTTACGCCGTCAGGTGGCAGCGTACATGCTAACGGCCGCATCGCCAGCCTCCTGGAGCTGGGCGCAGGTTTCAATCCTGAGTATACTGGGGTAGAGAACATCTACTTTCAGGGCTCACTCATGGGTTATACACGAGAGGAGATGTCGGCAAAGCTCGATGACATCCTCGCCTTTGCCGACATCGGCGACTTCGTTTATCAACCAGTCAAAATGTACAGCAGCGGGATGTTCGCCCGTCTTGCTTTTGCGGTAGCGATCAATGTCGATCCAGATATCCTCATCGTAGATGAGGCATTAAGTGTTGGAGATATGGCTTTTCAAGAAAAGTGTATCTTAAAAATGAAGTCTCTAATAAATAGTCAAAGATCGATTTTATTTGTCAGCCATTCGCTGCCCAGTATCAGAAATTTTTGCGATAAAGCTGTTTGGATCAAAGATGGCACCATTGTGATGCAAAATGAAGCACATCTTGTCTGCGAAGCTTATGCAGAATATATGAGAGATGCAAATTCTATCGATAAAATCGAACAACAACAAATAAGCAGTGAGAGTAAAACCGATAATACGGTTGCTATTAAGAACGTTGTGGTTACTAAAAAAAAATATTTTACAGATGAAGATATTGACATAACCCTCGATTTGCAATTTAACAGGCAAACCCTTGATTATGCTGTCAGCATTTTGATTTACGATGACCAAGGAAAATTAGTTACCCTGTTTAACACGATTCGAGATGATATCGTGATAGAAAAAATGCTTTCTTCCGTAAAGCTGACAATTCCGAAAAATGATTTTTTAGGTGGTGAATATTTTATATCCGTATCAATTTCCGACTCACAAGGAATGTTTGCATATGATAAAGAAGACTATGTTCAATCCTTTATAATACTAAGCAAATTAGCTAAAAACAACATGCCGCTTGCAGAGGGCAGTTTTAGATGTAAACACACGTGGGGCCTATAATGTTTTATTATAAAGATATAAAAAAAATATTTATCAAGCCTGGTATCAAGAAATATCAGCTTATTGCATTACTGCGTGTCAGAAACGAAGATCTGATTTTACTGGACACGCTTGATCATTTAAGTCAATTTTGTGATGGCATTGTTGCATACGATGATGCTTCAACGGATGCGACCTATAAAATATTATGTGAACATCCCCATGTTTTAGCTGTAGTCAAAAATAAGAAATGGGCACACACTATTGAAGACAGGCTTAAAGCTGAAACAGAACATCGTAGAGCAATCATGAATTTAGCGTTACTTTATCATCCGGAGTGGCTCTTTTGTGCCGATGCGGATGAGCGATATATCGGTGATATCAGAAGTTTTATTTGCAGCGAAGAATCAAAAAACACCGACGGAGTCAGAATTTCTTTATTTGATGCATATATAACAGAAAATGATAAAATTCCTTATACTGGCGGCAAGCTAAAAGATTTTAGAAAATTTTTTGGTATAGAGCGAAGAGACATACTCATGCTGTTCCGCTCAAATGCCAACCCTGCCTATGAAGGGCTGGATAGAAGAGAACCGATCCTGCATTCAAACAGGATCGCTACGCTGTTTTATGCCCAGCATTACGGCAAGTCAATTTCAATTCAACAATGGGAAGAAACTTGCAATTATTATGTCAATCATTTTCCGTATGAACCTTATGGGAAAAAATGGGAAGAAAGACGAGGGAAAGCAGTACATGCAGGCTTGTCCGATTTCAATACGCCCTTGTATCCATGGGGCGAAGAACTGTTCCAAAATGCCGTTTGCATCCATCCCTAGTATGGCTAAATGATGAGAAAAATATTACTGACAAATCATTATTTAAAAGACTTTACAGGATCAGAGATCGCTGTTCTCGATTTGGCGAAAGAATTTCTTGCCAAAGGCGACATTGTGACCGTCGGAACATTTAATTTTGCCGACCCGATGCAAACAGAATTTTCCAAACTAAATATCAGAATAATTGACTTAAACAGTGCATCCGCAGAACATTTTGACCTTATTTGGGCGCATCATTTCACCACCCTTGATACCTGCTTGATTGATAAGGGCATTACCGCAGACAAGATAATATTTTCTTCACTTTCGCCCTATGAGCCATTGGAATCTCCACCTATATCCATTAATAAGGTCACTCTTTTTTTGGCTAACTCTATTGAAACAAAAAATGTTCTGGCCAATATGGGGATCAATACTGAAAACATATATCTGTTCCCTAATCCCGTTACAGATGATTTTTATGTTGACGCAACGTATCCTAAGTATAATTTACAAAAAATTGCCGTCGTTTCAAATCATATTCCAAGGAGATCCGGGAGGCGATCGATCTTCTGAATTCGCATGGGCTGGAAGTGAAAATATTCGGAATAGAGGGTGAGTTTAAACTGATCACACCTGAAGTGCTTAAAGATTTTGATGCTGTGATCACGATCGGCCGAACAGTGCAATATTGCTTGGCACTTGGTATACCGGTATATTGTTACGACAGGTTTGGCGGTCCCGGCTGGATTACGGAATCAAACATTGAATCAGCTAGCAAATTCAATTTTTCAGGCCGATGTGTTGACCATTTCATGACATCCCATGAGATTGTCCATAATATCATCAAAGGTTTTAAGAGTATAGAAAATGAAATCACATTTTATAAAAGCTATGCACGATCACATTATCACCTTGGTCATTTAATTGATTCAATTGACAATCAGTTATCGCAATTGAATGACCCGTTAAAACACAATAAGCAAGTGATATTCAAAAACATAGCATTTCGGCAGCGTCAATACTGGGCTATGAAAAAATACAATACCCAGTTTCTCCAACTCTTCCTCGATTATGCAAATGGTATCTCCGAAGAAAACTCGATCAAGCTCCCCGTGCTTCAAAATACTAAAGTCCAGGAGTTCGTATTTGACCTCTCTGACAAACCCGATTTTATCAACATCCGTCTTGATCCGCTAAATGACGCTTGTGTGATCGAAATCGAGGAACTTAAACTCCTCACCGATCGCGGTGAACGTGATCTGCGCGATCGCCTTATATCCAATGCCATGTTCCATCGTGACAACCGCTACTTCTTTGACTTCAATGATCCACAGATCCATGTCGATAGCAGTATAGCCGATGATCTTAGCCGGAACCAAAAAGCTCATCATACGCATCCGCTATACACACACTGCACGGGATGCACTAAGTATGTGTATACAGCAGACACAGATCGAACTTGAGCAGACACAGATCGAACTTGAGCAGACACAGACCGAACTTGAGCAGTTCCAATCGAGTCTAAGCTGGCAAATCACAAAACCACTACGAAAAATCAAACAAGTTTTAAAAGGAATTTGATGCTGTTAAAATCGGGTACCAGACGAATTAAAAAATCAGGGTTACAATGAAAAGAAAAATATCAAATACTTACAGAAATATTAAGAAAGTAGCTGCTCACGTGCAATCACATGGAATTAGAGCAACCCTAAATAAAGTACAACTACATTTGCAGTATCGTAATCAATCTTTAGTATATGATTTTATTTCATTAAAACCGGTGCGAAGTCCTTGGAAAAGTAAACAAAATTTGGCGCATGGATATAAGATGAGTGTGATTATTCCTACATACAATCGCGCACATATGCTTCCACAGTTACTTGAATGCTGGAAAGAAGTGGATCGTGCAACAAAATATTCATATGAAATTATTTTTTCAGATGACGGTTCCAATGATGACAGTATCGAAATATTGGAAAAAGAGACTCAGTTGCCCCTGAAAATTCTAAAAAATGAACACGGTGGAGCTGCTAAAGCCAGGAATGCTGCAGTACGTGCAGCTGAAGGTGAAAAACTACTCATTATCGGAAGTAGACATTTTCCCCAATAGCGAGATAATTAACCAGCATATAGAGAAATTGCAGGAATTAAGTATTACTGATGCTGTTTTAGGCGAGTGCATTTGGCACCCGGATTTAGAAGTCAATCATCTAATGGATCACATCACGGAACACGGCTGTGAACAATTTTCATTTAAACATTTTCCAAAACACGGTTTTACTGATTTTAGACATTTTTACACATGCAACATCAGCCTGGACAGAGAATTTATATTGTCTGAAAATATCATTTTCGATGAATCTTTTTACAAAGTAAACTTTGAAGATGTCGAACTGGGGTACCGTTTGGCCAAAAAAGGGATGCAGATCTATTATTATCCTGAAGCATCAGGAGACCATTATCATCCCTATTATGATATAAAAAAATTTTGCAACCGCCAAGAAACAGCCGGTGAGATGGCCTTGGTTTTAAAAAAGCTTCATGCTGAACTTGAACCTATTATCGATGTCGATAATATTATGCTGAAATGGTCACAATATTTGCAAAACAACGATACAAAAAATGGCAAGAACCTTTATGATGAGATCATTGCATATTGTCAATATATAGAAGATAATTTTAACACCCATCAAAGTAACTTATCAAAAGACTTATCGGTTGTATATGCCAAATTATTCACTTTCGCATATGAAAAAGGTATCTGCCAACAAAATATTAATATAACCAATCAATATTTGAATAGATTATTTGTAAATGAATTTTTTTCAGATAAATTACATAAAAGTTTAAAAAGTTTGCATCTTCATTGCAGCGTACCCAATTATGAAAATATCGTTTCAATGACCAATATGCCAGCTAAGGCAAAAACATTGCTCACAATAGAAGCAGTAGATTCGGAACATCTTATCGATTTGGTAGATCGTTATAGTGATTTTAAAGAAGTTCTGCGATTTAGTATAAAGTCCGAAACGCCTGTTGACGGTCTGGTCTACAGACCTGAAAAAGGTTTTTATATACAAAAAAACAATATGCGCCAGATCCTCTTTTTTCTTCAAACGCATATTGATTTAGTCGTAATATTTCTCTCCTTCGGCCTATATGATCTACCTGATATCGGTATTGCCGATTCTGTGAAAAATAGTCTTATCACCTCTCAAAAAAGTATCTGTAATCATAATCTGATTGATCTGAAAAGTGACTCAAAAGGTAAGATCATCAGGGTTTTCGAAGATTTCGGCTCTGACAAGGTAAATTTTCAGACTCTTGTTAATAATAAAGTGGGCTTTTTTGATGATTATGGCTATTTTGCAAAAACAAAATTTGATATAGAAAAAACCCAATGCCATTCGTACTTATTTGACGCTGGAAGTCACAACAAACCTGTCGTCTTTGTATTTCCTATCTTTCTTGCCGTAGGCGGGGTTGAACGGAATACGATTGAGATCATTAATCATTTGAAAAAAGAATATGACTTTGTATGTATATCTTTTGAAAGATTGCAGGAAGCGCAAGGCAGTCTGCATCACCAATTTTTGGACTCCTGCATTGGACTTTATGATTTGACAGAACTCTCAAAGCATGATCAGATCCTGACGTACTTAAAAATATTAAATGAGGCCTATAATCCGCAGCTTGTTTGGATCTGTAACGGCTCACCTTGGCTTGCAGCCAATACAATGGGTATACGAAATATATTGAAAGATTCTGCGATAGTGGATCAGGAAGTCTATGATACAGAAGAAGGGTGGGTACAACTTTACAAAAGAAAAGATGCTGGGTTACTCTCATTTGACAGATTTATTGCTATCAACTCAAAAATTAGAGATGTTTTTGTAAATACGGTAGGTATTGATAATAAAAACGTTGATTTGATTTATTCGGTTATGTCCGCTGAAAAAAGATCGCGTGCAGTCGAAAATCAAAAAGCAGCTCTTTTTGAAAAATTCCACTTAAACAGTGAACAAAAATATATTGTTTTTATTGGCAGGTTAACTCAACAAAAAGCGCCTGTGGACTTGTTAAAACTTATTAGGTCCATAGTAAAGAAGCACGGGACTGTCTACAAGTTTATCCTGGTTGGCAGTGGTGAATTGGACGATAAAATCACAAAATTTATAGTAGACAATAACCTGTCAGATCATATCATCAGATTTGAATATATTGAAAACACTTTTGAAATCAGCATGCTTGCCGAAGCAATTATATTCACTTCATTATACGAAGGATTATCGATTGCATTACTCGAAGCTTTATCTGTAGGTACACCGGGTATCTCGACTGATGTAGGCGATACGAAACTGATTTTAGATAAATACGGTAACGGCATCACTTTTAAAACAATTGGCAATATTGATGAATATCTGTCCACATTTGAAGATTTTATAGCAAACTATGATTTTTATAAAGAAAATGCCGAAAAAAATAAAAATGAAATAGCTGAACGGTTTAGTACAGAACATATTTCCACTCAATATTCAAAATGTTTTGAAACGGCCATTATGCAAAAATCAGGCCTTTCTCAATGATTGTTGGCAACGGCATGGTTGCCAATGCATTGAAAAAAATTGATAAAGATGATGTTTTGTTTTTTTGTAGTGGTGTTTCAAATTCGAATGAACAAAATGAGGAAGAGTTTATACGCGAAAAAATATCTCTTATTGCTTTTGCCAACAGCGATAAAAAGTTAATTTACTTCAGCAGTTATTTTGTAAACTTCGAAAATTATCTAACAAAAAGATATTATCAGCATAAATCAGAAATTGAGCAATTAATTCAAAACTCATTTGAAAGATTTATTATTTACCGCCTGCCTCAAATAGTTGGAAAATCCTGTAATCCAAACACTTTAACAAATTTTATTGCTGATAAAATAGAAAAAAACGAAATATTACCCGTTTACAAAAAAGCAAAAAGAAATTTAATTGATATTGATGATGTTGCATTGATAATCGATTTTTCGAATCACCATAATCTGTTTTGTAATCAAGTTATCAATCTCATTTCACCTAAAAGTTATAATGTAGATGAGATTGTAAATGTTTTCGAATCAGTGATGAAAACTAAAGCAAACAAAAAATGTCTGATAAACAATGAGATAGAATTTGATATTTTATTGACAAATGATATAAAAAAATTGTTTGTAATGCTTCAAATAAATTTTGATGAATTTTATTTAGAAAATCTCATTAATAAATACTATAGAAGGAATTGAGTTTGGTAAGTATTGTAATACCGAGTTATAACCATGAGAAGTATATTCAGCAATGCATCGATAGTGTTCTCATGCAATCATACGAAGATTGGGAGCTTATCATCATAGATGATGGTTCAAAAGACTCCTCAAACGAGCTCATAGGTCTCTACACAGATAAAAGAATCAAACATATAAAGCAACTAAATGCCGGAGCCCATAATGCAATCAACAGGGGGCTGGCCTTGGCGCAAGGCGAGTACCTTACGATACTAAATTCAGACGATGAATTTCACTATGAACGTCTTGAAAAATGTATTCAGGTCTTTGAAACAAACAGTGAAATCGATTTCATATCCACTTGGATTGATATCGTCAACATGAACAGCAAGAGGCAGGGAACAAAAAAAGCATGGAAGAACATGGAACCCTGGGACATAAAAAACAAGCAAAAGACATTCGCTGCTACTGATGATTATGCACTCAATGCATTGATGTCAAATTTTGTTGCAACAACAAGCAATATGATATTCAGAAGAGCCGTTTATGAAAAAATCGGCGGCATGCGGAATCTCCGGTTTGCACATGATTGGGATTTTTTGTTAAGAGTGTGTGCTGATTTCAATTGCTATAACCTTGAAAAAGCTTTGATGCGTTATCGAATCCACACCACGAATACAATTTCGAGCAACAGAAAATGGATGCTGTTTGAAATCTGCTGGGTTATTGCCGCAAATATTGATAAATTTTCAAAAAAATTAATGCCAACCCTGCAGCCGGAGAAATTAATAGAATCAACGGTTAAAATTCTCGAATCTTTTAATCTTCAAAACAATGACAAGGTTTTTTGGCTTCTTTATTGGCAGATCAATAATTTGAAAATGGCTGGAATAATTAATCCCGAAGAAATGTATTTGGACGAAACAGCCTTGCGTGCTAAAATCATTGATTATATTAAGGAGTAAGTAATGTATTTAAATATGAATTTCGGGCAAAGCGTCAGTTGATTACCAGACATCGATTCTGGATTAACAGGTTTGTTCGAAATCATGGGCTGAAGGTATCTGTATGAAAGTTACTGTAGTGATCCCGACACTCAATGCCGGCGGCATGTTTGCAGTTTTACTGGAAAAACTCAAACATCAATCCCTAACTCTCTCACAAATCGTTATCATTGATTCATCATCAGTTGATGATACAGTAATGACTGCTCGACAGTACGGGTGTCATACAGAGACGATTATGCGCAGTGTATTTAATCATGCCGACACCCGAAATATGGCTCTTGGCTATGAAGCCGATTACTATCTCCTTATGACTCAGGATGCAGTACCCTATGATGCGGATCTGGTGGAAAATCTGTTGCATGCATTTGATGATGAAGATGTCGTCGTCGCCTATGCAAGACAGATCCCCCATGAAAATGCCGATCCGATCGAGCGGTTTGCCCGAGCGACTAATTATCCTGAAAAATCGGTAGTGAAATCTAAAAAGGATTTAGCTGCACTTGGAATCAAAACATTTTTTTCGTCCGACAGCTGCGCCATGTATCGCAGTGATTATTTTCATCGGGTCGGCGGGTTCAAGTCCGGTCTGGAGACCAACGAAGACATGGAGTTTGCCGCCCGAGCGATTTTAGCTGGCAAAAAAATAGCCTATGTGGCTGGTGCGAAAGTTTATCATTCTCATCATTTTACCTTTATGCAGGTGTGGCGCCGTTATGCACAGATCGGACGTTTTTTTGCAGCAAATCGGTGGATACTGGACGAAGCTGCCAAATACTCTCGTGCTGAATCCACAGGTCTCAAACAAGCACTTAAAGAGCTAAAGTATTTATTCAAAAATGCCCCTTTATCCATACCTCGCTCCATCCTGCTGTCGATCACAAAATATATCGCTTTTAAATCGGGGTTTTAGTACGTGTTTGATAATATTGAAATCTTTAATAATTCACAGGAGCTCTTCTGACTTACTTTTCATTTCGTTTTACGTTTTTCGCTCTTTTGATTTTTGGAAATCTGCTCCTATCTTTTGGCATCTCGAAAGAGCTCATTAGCGATTATGGTTCGCATCAGATCATCAACTATACCTGGCTCGTTGCTATCTATCTTCTCACATATTACACGCATCGCCTTATGACGCGCCGTATGGTCACGACCAGTGAAATGATGCTTATTATAAAATCAAATTTTATCGCACTGTTCGCCATTTTTTTCGTCATAACCCTGGCTAAGTTGGGAGATAACGTCTCACGTACCATCGTCCTTGTCCATTTCTTCTTGAATGGAGTAAACCCACTGTGGATGTACCTGATCAAAAAAAAGGCGATGCGTCTGCCTTGGATGCGAAGACCCGTCTTTGTCATATGCGACAGCAACGGGCTAAAGAATGTTCAAAAATGGTTCGCTCCTGATAACCCTTTCGGATATGATATTGCGGTCAGTTTGAATGTGGATGAGGAGCCGATAATTATCATTCATAAAAAGATCGAAGTTCTAATCCAATCCGGAAAATATCATGCGGCGATCATCGATTTGGAAGAGTCGGATGTACATGAAGTAAATGATTTGATCGATCACATCCAAAAAAACGTTCATCGGGTTATACTGCTTCCTAAGATTTCGAAAATGCCGATGATCAATGGAGAGCTGATCAGTTCGATCCATCACAAAGGAATGGCAATTTATGTCAAAAACAATCTTTTAAGCGCAGTAGACCAATACCTTAAACGAGTATTTGACTATCTGTTATCCTTTGGACTGGTCGCATTATTTTCACCGATACTGCTAATGTTGTTTGTTATAGTCTATATTTCAACGAAAGGACATCCTCTTTTTACGCACAAACGTATTGGATACCGCGGTAAAAAATTTCATGTATGGAAATTTCGCACAATGCATATTGATGCGCAAGACAGACTGAAAATTCTTCTAGAAGAGTGCGGGTCAAGCCGTGAAGAGTGGGAAAAAGATTTTAAACTCAAGAACGACCCCCGTGTGACAAAAATTGGGAATCTGCTACGTAAAACGTCTTTGGACGAATTACCGCAGCTCATCAATGTCCTCAAAGGGGAAATGTCGCTTGTCGGACCCCGCCCGATCATTGAAGATGAAATCAACAAGTATGGCGAGTTTTATGACTATTTTATAGCAGTAAAGCCCGGCATCTCGGGTTTATGGCAAGTAAGCGGCCGTAATGATATCGATTATGATGAACGTGTACAGCTCGATGTATGGTATGTCCGCAACTGGTCTATTGAACTGGACATAGAAATTTTAATTAAGACTGCCTTTGTGGTACTGGGCCGCAAAGGGTGTTATTGATTTAAAGAGGTCATCGGTTAACACATAAGGGAGTGATTTCGTGGCTGAGCAATAAAAAAAAGCTCTCTTTCATAATGGTTCTTCTCTTTTGGAATTTACTCACAATTCAAAATAATACTTTTACATCGATTCAGAAAATTCACCTGAAAGCCGCTGATAAATCTGCGGAGCTTTCAAGCAGCTCTGCATGTGTTCCTCTTGCCACGATCTCACCTGCCTGAAAGACCAGGATCATATCGGCATCTTCGATCGTGCTCAGACGGTGGGCGATGGTGATCGTGATCTTGTCTTTGGCATAGTTTTCCAGGGCAGTTTGGATCCGTTTTTCGCTCTCATTGTCCAGGGCGCTTGTCGCCTCATCCAGGATAAGCAGCGAGGCGTCTTTGTAGATGGCGCGGGCAATGGCGATACGTTGGCGCTGCCCTCCCGAGAGATTGGTTCCGAACTCTTCCATCCTGGTGTGGATGCCCTCTTCCAGCCCCATGGCAAGGTCATAGGCATCGGCATGTCTCAGTGCCTCTATTACCCGTCTCTTCATCCAGCTCATCGCCGTAGGCGACATTGGCGGCAAGGGTGTCCTGAAAGATGTAGACGCGCTGTGAGACGATGGCGATCTGGTGGCGGAGCGACGCCTGTGTGTAGCTTTTGAGCGGTCTGTCATTGATCAGGATCTCACCGGAGACGGGGTCATAGAAACGTAAAAGCAGGTTGATCAGAGAGCTCTTGCCGCCGCCGCTGTCGCCGACCAATGCAAAGTTCTGCCCTTTGGTGATGGTAAGGTTGATATCTTTGAGCGCCGTCTTCTCGTTATAGGCGAGATGCACCTTTTGAAATTCGATCTTCTCTATCGGCATCTGCAGAACAAGCTCGCCGTCAACGATCGCATTCTTTTGATCCAGCAGGGCAAAGACACGTTCGCTCGCCGCGATCGCATCCTGGATCTTTCCGTAGATGGAGCCTATGCGTCTTACAGGCTGAAAGACAAGGCCGACAGCCGTTAAAAAGGCGGTGAACTCCCCTACCGTTATCTTGTTGTCATAAACCTGCTGACCGCCGATGTAGATAACCGCCGCCAGACCGATCGCGGCAATGATCTCGAGCATCGGCGAGACCAGCTCATTGGTATAGACGCTCTTCATATTGATCTTGAAGAAGTGCCAGTTCTCTTTCGAAAAACGGCCGAGCTCAAAGGCTTCGGTCGCATGGGCTTTAATGATCTCGTTGTTGTTGAAGACCTCGGTCAACCGCGTCATCACGTCGGCATTTTTCTCCTGGGAACGGTAGGAGAGCTTCTTCAACCGTTTGGCGACCAGCACCAGAGGGTAGATCACAGCAGGAAGGACGACCAGCGCATAAAAGGAGAGCTCCGGGCTCAGATAGATCACATACGCGACCAGACCGACGACCGTCAATGTTTCGCGGACCAGCTCCGGCAGCATGTTGGAGACAAAGTACTGCACCCGTCCGATGTCGTTGGTGACACGCGAGATCATCTCCCCGCTGCGGTTGGCAAAGAGCACCTGCATGTCCAGATAGAGGATCTTCTCGAGCAGCACCTCCCGAAGGCGCGTCACCATGCTCAAACCGATATAGTTCATAAAGACGGACTGCAGGTACCTTCCGAACGATTTCGCTGTATAGATACCGATCAGCAGCAAGGGGATGATATAGAGCATCTTCGGATCACGGGCGATGAACATATCATCCATCAGCGGTTGCATGATCTGTGCCGTGCCTGCTGTTGCTGCGACCGTGAGCAAAATGCCGATAAAAACAATAAAATAGTAGACCTTGTACTCTTTCAGGTAGGGCCAATAGCGTTTAAAAATATTTTTCATTCTATTATTATAACATCATACTTACATATACTATTGCTATCGTCCTGTTAAGTAACAATAATATATAATTGCAATTCGCATCATCATTATCAGGGATTCAGGGTGAATTTACCAATTTTAATTTCAAACCGCTTAATCAAAATATTTGGGAATATCAGTAAAGCTCTATGCTACGTATTTCATTTTTTCTTTCCCAACAAACGCTTTACAATTCCGGAATATAGGAAACCTCTTATTCCTTCGAAAAAAACACCTAAAATACCTAAAATAATTTGGCAAACTAACTTTACAAATCGCGTTAGTTTACCTGTTTATTTAAACTACCTTTTCAACCGTTTAATGTCTTTAAGCTATGAGTATCGTTATGTCAGTACAGAGGCCCGCTTGATATTTATAGAAGCAAATATGCCTAAAGAAATTGCTGATGCTTACAAAAAGCTTGTTAATGGTGCCTCGCAAGCAGACCTATGGCGATTGTTAGTTTTACATCACCATGGCGGTGTCTACTTAGATATAGATGCACACCTGGTATGGCCACTTTCAAAGATAATCAAACCTGAAGATAGTGAAGTGTTTTTGTTAACAAAACAGCACTATACCAACTACTTTATGGCAAGCCAGAAAGACAACCCAATATTAAATGAAGCCATAAACAACATAGTTGACAATATTACAAATAGAAAAGTTGAAGGTGGTGTTTATAGTCTAACTGGACCAGTGGCTCTCAATAAAGCGCTTGAAAATAAACAATTCAACTACCGATATTATCGTTATACTTGTGTACAGGGTAGTTTTACCAATGAATATTTCCAGTATATTGATAAACCTAGAAGTAAGTGGATACATATGAAGAACTCTGAACTTCTAAATAATTGAGAGTGCCTGCATATGAATATATTAAGCACTGCAAAGCTCATTAGCAATGGCAAAATACTTTTGATAAAAGGACAATAATGCGTAAACGTATCTTAGTGACAGGTGGTGCCGGTTTTCTAGGTTCCCATCTTTGCGAACGTCTGTTAAAAGAGGGGAACGAAGTCATCTGTGTCGACAACTTCTTTACCGGTGACAAAAAAAACATCAAGCATCTCTTAAGCGATCCCTACTTTGAACTGATCCGCCATGATGTCACCTTTCCGCTCTATATCGAAGTCGATGAGATCTACAATCTCGCCTGCCCTGCTTCACCGCCATACTACCAGTTCGACCCGGTACAGACCACCAAGACTTCTGTTATCGGCGCTATCAATATGCTCGGTCTTGCCAAACGCTGCAAAGCGAAGATCCTGCAGGCGTCAACATCCGAGGTCTACGGCGATCCGGAGGTCCACCCCCAGACTGAAAGCTACAAAGGCTCCGTCAGCACAACAGGCATCCGCGCCTGTTATGATGAGGGAAAACGCTGTGCGGAGACCCTCTTCTTTGATTATTACCGCCAACATAAGGTCGACATCAAAGTGATGCGCATCTTTAACACCTACGGTCCGAACATGAACCCGTATGACGGCAGGGTCGTCTCCAACTTCATCGTCCAGGCGCTCAAAGGCGAAGAGATTACGATGTACGGCGACGGTATGCAGACCCGTTCTTTCTGTTATGTCGATGACCTCATCGATGGGATGATCCGCCTGATGAACTCACGCGACGGTTTTACCGGCCCGGTCAACATCGGCAACCCAGGCGAGTTCACGATGCTGGAACTGGCAGAAAAAGTCATCGAGATCACCGGTTCAAAAAGCAAGATCACCTTTCAGCCGCTGCCGCAGGACGACCCGCTTCAGCGTCAGCCTGACATTACCCTGGCGAAAAAAGAGCTTGGCTGGGAACCGACTATCAAACTTGAAGAGGGCTTGAAAAAGACAATTGAATACTTCGCAAGCGTGATATAACAATATAAAACGGCAGAACCTTATGAGGCCAATGCTCCTATCATTTTCAAAAAGGCGATGAGTTTATAATGGCACTATCCTTATCGCTGAAAACGCTCCCTTTTGACAGAATCTATCTCTATTTGGCAATCGTTTTTGCTTTTGTGCTTCCTCTTTCAAGAGCGGCCGTCACCCTTTTCATCATACTCTTTCCGTTGATCTGGCTCATAGAAGGCAATCTGAAAAACAAGTTTGAACAGATCAGGGCATCTAGACTGCTCTCAGTGATTGCCATTTTTCTTCTCTTTGAATTTTTAACCATAACATGGTCAACAGACACCGGACAGGCATTGGAGGATGCTCGGATGTATACCTACTGGTTTGCCATTTTTGCCCTGGCCACCAGCATTAAGAGAGAGTGGGTGGAGAAAATAATCACATCTTTTCTCTATGGTATGCTCATCAGCGAGATCTTTGCCTATCTTATATTTTTTGATATCTATGCTGTCAACGGGCAGTCTCCTGATTATCCCAGCCCCTTTATGCAGCATATTGATTACAGTATTTTTCTGGCTTTCACATCCATTCTTTTAATAAACCGCATCTTTTCCAAACGTTACTCTGACAAAGAAAAGCTCTTTATGTTTGTCTTTTTTATGACCGTTACGACCAATCTCTTTATCTCGACAGGACGCACGGGACAACTTGCCTTCCTGGTCGCCCTGCTTGTCAGTACTGTCATCCACTTCAGATTCTCTTTCAAATCGCTTTTGCTGTTCACCCTGCTTGGATCAACACTTTTTGTTGGTGCCTATAAAGCGCTGCCGCTTTTTGAAAAACGTGTTGACAGCGCCATATCCGATATTAAAAAGTTTCAGCAGGGGAACTACTCTTCTTCATGGGGGATGCGTGCTGCGTTCTGGGTCATCTCTTATGACATAGTCAAAGAAAACCCTCTTTTTGGGGTAGGCATAGGCGACTATAAACTTGCGGCCCAGGAAGCTTTGGCAAAAGAGAGCCATCAATTTAGTAAAAATGTCATTAAATGGTGCAGTGACAACCACTACCATAATCAGTACCTGATGATCCTGGTACAGTCCGGGTTGACCGGATTCGCTCTTTTCATACTGATTTTTGTCTATTTTTACAAACTGCCGATTGGTGAGCCGGAGATAAAAGAGCTCTCTGTTCTCTTTGCAACCGTTTACCTTGTCTCATTTGTGGCCGAACCGCTGTGGCTCAAACAGTTCCCTCTGGCGCTTTTTGTTCTTTTCAGCAGTATTTTTATCGCATCGGAGTGTAGTAATGACTAAAAATATAGCTCTTTTGGAAGTGAGCACAGGACATGTCGAAGTACTTTACTCACAAGCACTCATTTTAACGGAGTCAGGCTTTGACGTCCACCTCATCGTACCGGAGTGCAATAAAGAACGTCTAAGGCAGTTTGATCTCAAACTACATACCATTTTATACCCGATGCATCACGTTGGCATCGCTTTAAATTCATAAAGAATGTTATCGATACCCATAAGATTCCGCAACTTGTTATAAATACAGCACACGGGAGTATCATCAAATATCTTCCTTTTATGCTCTTTCATACTCGTATTATTGGAGTCCTCCATGGTTTGGAAAAGATAACCAAAAGCTTCTCCCAAAAACTCCTCTCATTAAAAATTCGCAACTATTACCTTCTTAGTGAACATCTTTACAAGCAGTGTCCTACAACGGGATACATGCACTTCTCTTATTTTTATGCGATCTTTTTTCCACCATTTCCAAAAATGAAAATTTTAGATAAAAAAGATCAGTTTTGGATTGCAATTCCGGGGCAACTTGAATATAAACGGCGCGATTACGCCTCTCTTGTGTCGCATCTTGACAAAACCCTTGATCCCAGAGTACGATTCTTGCTGCTGGGTTCGCACAACCACAATGGGGGCGACGGTTTGCGGCTCAAAAAAGAGCTGCAAGAGAAAGGGATAGAAGATTATTTTATCTTTTTTGACACATTCATTGATGACGCAGTATTTCACAATTACCTGCAAGCTTCAGATTGTATTATGCCCCTGGTATTTAAACAGAGCCGATACTTTAATCTGGCTATCTCAGGTACTTTCAATCTTGCCTTTGCTCATAAAAAAGTACAACTGATGCACAAAAGTTACCAGGCAAATACGGAATTTAGAAGCGGTGCCATTTTTTATGAGCACTATGAAATCACAGAACTTATCAATACACTTGTTCAAGACCACCAGTTACTTACTCATGAAGAGAGAACACTCAAAAATGATCCGCGTTTTAGTCTAGAAGAGCAAAAAAAACACTACTTGAAATTGATTGAGTCATAAAGAGTTCAATAGTTTATAAAGCGCTGCAAACTGCTTATCGTTGAAGAACATCTCTTCTACTTTTTTCTTACCAGTCAAAATAATTTCATTGTACAAACGCTCGTCTTCAAACAATATTTCTATTTTCTTAGCCAAATCAACGGCATGGCCAGGTTCAAATAGTAATCCTGATTTTTGGTCTTCGATGATCTCCAGGGGGCCGCATCGGTCGGTCGCGATCACCGGGGTCCCTGCCGCCATCGCTTCGATGACGACCAGTCCGAAGGTCTCGCAGGGGGTCGCCAGGACCATTGCGTCACAGGCCTGCATAAAGTGCACCGGGTTTTTCATAAACCCGAGAAAGTGGACCCTAGAGGCTATCTCCAAATCGCCTGCTCTTCTTTTTCAGGGTGTCGATATACCCTTTTTCCATCTCGTGGCCCACAAAAAATGCTTCGACATTGACCTCTTTCTGGCGCAGAAGAGCAACGGCGTCGATCAGCAGATGCTGCCCTTTTGTCTCTTCTATACGGCCGACCATGCCGACGGCAAAACCTTTCTCCATACCCAGCTCCTCGCGGAGCTGCTGCAGGGCCGCCCGGCTTAAGAGTTCGACCTCATCCGTTCCCATATAGAGCACTTCGATCTTGGGACGTACCGGTTCGGGGATAAAACGCTTCAGCTGCGCTGCGACCTGCTTCGTGACAGGCAGCAGCAGGTCGATATTTTTATACAAAAAGCGATGGTAGAGGTCATCTTTAAAACGGGTCATCGTCATGTTGCGCGTCTGCACAAGTTTGGGCTTGCGTTTGGAGAGTTTTTTGGCCAGGACCGCGATCGGTATGTCTTTCGTCCAGTGAAGGTGCACAATATCGATGCCATCCGCATCAATGATCTGGGCAAGATGCCTCGCAGCACGGAACATCATAATGTTGGATCGCTTCGAAAGCAGCTTGTATCGGTGTGCCGTATCGCTGAAGTACTGTTCCAGCTTCCCTTTGGGGCTGATCACGCTGATGACATTAAAATCCTCATCCAGCGCTTTGGCGCAGCGCATCATATAGAGTTCCAATCCGCCGAGATCGGGGGAGAGACAGAGCTCGAGTAGGTTTTTCTTATTGTGCTGCATTGTCTTCGTTTTCCTGCAGTTCGAGCATGATGACATACTTCATATAGCTGTTATAGGCCGAGGCAAAGGCGACATGCCACTCCTGGCTGCCGCCGAGAATACCGCCCTTTACGATCATCCCTTTAAAGAAGGCGCCGGCGCCGTGGACGAAGGGGTCATACCAGTAGGCGCGCTTGCCCTCCTTGTGGCGGACATGGGCAAGATTGACGGCAAAACGGTCCGCCTTGCGCACCAGCATGCCGAAATCGCTGAACGAGTAGTGCAGCATGTCGACGTCAAGATCTTTATAGTTCTCCGTCTGCACCTTGCCGTGTTCGCCCTCGGTGTTGTAGCCGCATCGCTCCCGGTCATAGAGCCTTACTACCCTGTCCGGATACCATTGACGGATGTATTTTTTGCCGATAAAGCTCTGGCGGCGGAAGGAGAACCCCTCATAGTTCGTGCCCTTTCCAGCTCCATCGTCTTGATGTACGCTATCGCCTCATCCGTCAGCCGCTCATCGGCATCGATGCTGAGTATCCAGCGGTTGCTTGCATACTGTTCGCAATAGGCTTTTTGACCGCCGTCGCCGAGGTACTTCTGCTCGATCACTCTGGCACCCAGCCCTTTGGCGATCTCAACGGTCTTGTCGGTACTGAACGAGTCAACGACGACGACCTCGTCGCATACGTTCTGAACGTTCTCAATGACCTCTCGGATATGTTTCTCTTCGTTTAATGTTATAATCGTGGCAGTAATATTTCTTTGCATTCAGCGACTTTAATTTATTTTTATTTTAACACAGATGCACTTTCCCAAGCTATAAAGAGGTTCTATGCCGTCCAAGATCGAGATCAATCCCGCCTATCCCCGTTTCAAAAATGTCCTGCTCAATATAAAAGCCCTCTTTGACAGCAACGGCGAGACCATTCATAAGGCAAGGAACGAACTGAAGATCATTGAGATCGAAGGCGTAAAGTGCGTGGTCAAAGCCTTCAGGGTGCCCAACCTCATCAACCGGTTTGCCTATGCCTACATCCGCAGGTCAAAAGCCTATAAATCGTTTCACAATGCCCTGAAACTGGTGAAGCTGGGTGTCAACACCCCCGAGCCCATCGGCTACATCGAATTTTATGAAAAAGGTCTGCTACAGGAGAGTTATTTTATCTCAAAACACTACGCCTACGATTTTACGATGGCATATGTCCGTGATGAGAACCCAGCAGATAAAAAAGCGGTGTTGGAAGCCTTCGCCGCCTTCAGCTACGCGATCCACCAAAAAGGGGTCTGGCATGTGGACTACTCCGGCGGAAATATCCTGATCAACCCGGCAGAGAACGGCTATGAGTTTTCCCTTGTCGATATCAACCGTATGGTGTTTCGCCCGGTTTCAGGCTATGAAGGGCTGGAGAACTTTAACAAGATGTGGTTCGACGCAGAGGCCTTGACAATCATCGCAAAAGCGTATGCAAAACTGGCCGGTCTGAATGAAAAACGCGCTGTCAAAGAGATTTTGGAGCATGACGCAAAACTAAAGGCACATGTCCTTCGACGGCGCAGGATCAAGTCATTTTTTAAAAAATAGCCGCTGCCCTGCAAACAGCTCTGTTGCCTATCAAAACGGCATCTTCTCCGGCCGTTTACCTTTTTTGCACATAGGTCTCTATGAACTTCTGTACAATTGTCTCCGGCATAAAATCTTTCAGGTATTTGGCATAATCGATACTGTTGTCTTCCAAAGCAGAGACAATCTTTTCTGCCAGGTCTTTGGCCTCCTGTTTTGCCAGGTTTCCGGCAAGGTCCCCTTTCATCACATCCCGCACGCCGTCGCAGTCCGTCGACACCACCTTTGTGCCGCAGACAATCGCTTCAAGCAGCACCATCCCAAGCCCCTCGGATATCGAGCTCAGCACAAAAAGATCAGCCTCTTTCATCCAGGGGTAAGGGTTCTTTAAAAACCCTGTCAGGAGAACCTTCTCTTCCATCCTCATACTGCGGATCTTTTCTACCACTTTTGCCTTGTCGGAGCCGTCGCCGACGATCACCAGCTTATGTTTCAAGCCAAACGCTTTGATGGCATACGCGTACGCATCGATCAGCAGCGGTATGTTTTTGATCGGGACAATCCGGCCGACACTGACAATGTACGGTTGATCTATCTCGGGGATATACGCATTTGACAGGCGTTTTGTCTCAGCCGGATCGATCGGATTTGTGACCGTCATTACAGACGGATTTGAAAGCGTGTACTTCTTCTGCATCTCTCTATAGCTCTTCTCCACTATATGCGAGACGCAGGCGATGTTTTTTTGATTATAGATCAGCGACAGGTAGAACGCATTCAGTGTTGTTTTCTCTGCATCCGAATAGAGAACATTTTCGCACACCTGAACGATGCGCCGGTCTTTCAGGGGCCACAGCATCTCAAACGTGCCCTGCCCGCGGATGATAATCAGGTCGAATTTACCGATCTGTTTTTCCACGCTCTTCAATTTCCATTTAAACAGAAGGGAGGTAAACAGGCCTTTCCATATAAAGTAGCTCTTTCTCAAAACAATATTGATGATCCGGGCAACAAGTTCCCATACAAGCCCGATGACTGTCATCTGCATCAAAAGGTCCAGATTAAAATGGTGCAGCGTGACTTTTGGATCGGGCTCAAAGACATTGTCTCTGTCTTTAAAGTAGATCAGATGCGACTCATGCCCGCTTTGGGCGAAAGCGTCGGCCAGGGAGACCGCCACTTTTTCCATGCCGCCGATCTTCAGTGTCCGTACGACGACAGCTACCCGCATTGTTCATCTTTGATCAGTCTTGTCAGCTCTTTCTTGACATCCTCAAACAGCGCAGCTCTCTCTTTTTCAGCTGCCGGCAGCATAAAGGGGTGCTGCCTGGCCTCTTCGCTCACCGCTTTCCACCGTTTCACCGATGCAAAAAGCGAATCGCCGAAAAAGGTCATCGTCGGCGTGTTGACCAGGGCTGCCAGATGGTAGGTACCGGTCGATGTGCTCACGAAGAGTCTGAACGAAGCCAGCAGTTTGGTGAATTCGACGATCCCCTCTCTGGAATTGTAGAAGATGACATCCATCCCTTCGCACAGCTCTATACTCTGGCGGTAGAGTTCATCCTCTCCCGGCCCGAAGGTCATTACGGCCTGCACATTCGGGTTGTCTGAAGCGATCTTTACAAGCTCGGTGTACTCAGCAAGGTTCCAGTTCGCATCGGATGATCCGCCAAAACCGGGGTGAAAGGCGATGACAGGCCTCGTGATTGCATACCGGCTGCAGAACTTTTGATAGGCCGCGTCGATCGCCTCCTGTGAAAATGGGCAGAGCGGTTTTGGAAAACGGAGGTCGATCTCCGGAAAAAGCGCCTTGGCCAGCTGCAGGTTATACTCGAATTCCGCCATCTCGACGCGGGAGCGGCGCTGTTTGATGCGGCGGTTGTAAAAGAGCTGTGCCAGCTTGGTCGCCGGGGCGATACGCACGGCAATCCCGGCAAAAAACTGGGCAACGGCCACTCTGGTATTTGAAAAAAGCGTAAGGGAGACGTCGATCTTCGCTTTTCGCAATGCCGAGACAAGCGGCCAGATCGATCTGCCCTCGTCCACGATCACCTCGTCGATAAAAGGACAGGCCAGGGCCAGCTCTCTGTTTAAAGGTGCGACACAGGCAATGATCTTGTTTTTGGGATCATGCTGCTTCAGTACATAAAGTGTCGGAAGTGCCGTCACAAAATCACCAAGCTTGTCGGTACGGACAACGAGTATATTCATAGACTTGAACCAACCGGCACTGCAGACTCCGCAACAACTTTAATACGTAAATATTGATATTTCACCATTTAGTGTTCACCGCAGTTTGACGGCTTGCTCACACACCGATCTGAAAATACTCAAATCCCATCTCTCTCATGCGCTCTCTGTCGAACTGGTTACGGCCGTCGAAGAAGACCGGGTTTTTGAGCAGCTTCTTCATCTCGTCAAAGTCCGGGCTTCTGAACTCCTGCCACTCTGTCACCAGGACAAGGGCATCGGCATTGGTCAGAGCCTCGTATCTTGGAATTGACGTAAGCGACGTTGTACATTGTCTTTGAGATAATGTTCTCTGCCTCATGGCGGGCTTTAGGATCGTAGGCGACGACTTTCGCACCGCGTCTTGTCAGTTCGTTGATGATCGTGATCGACGAGGCTTCGCGCATATCGTCCGTCTCCGGTTTGAAGGCCAGCCCCCATATAGCAAAGGTCATCCCCTCAAGGTTCTCGCCGAAGCGTTTGATCACCTTGTCAGAGATAACGGTCTTCTGGTCGTAGTTGACCGCTTCGACCGCATCGAGAATACGCGGGGTGTAGCCGAAGTCTTTGGCGGTCTTGGCCAGGGCCTGGACATCTTTGGGGAAACAGCTGCCGCCGTAGCCGCAGCCCGGGTAGATGAAGCTGTAGCCGATGCGGCTGTCGCTTCCGATACCGTTGCGCACCTTGTTGACATCGGCCCCGACGCGTTCGCAGATGTTGGAGATCTCGTTCATAAACGAGATCTTCGTTGCGAGCATCGCGTTGGCGGCGTATTTGGTCATCTCTGCCGATTTGATGTCCATGCCGATGAAACGGTCGTGGTTCTTCATGAACGGGGCGTAGAGGTCATGCATGACCTGCATCGCCTTCTCGGAGTCCGCGCCGATGACGACACGGTCAGGGTGCATGAAGTCATGGATGGCGGCGCCCTCTTTGAGGAACTCCGGGTTGCTGACTACGTCAAATGTTAAATTTTTAATTTTTAATTTTGAATTTTCGTCGGTTGCGGCTTCCGCCCGTTTGTCAAGCTCTGCCTGGATGGTCGCTTTGACCTTGTCGGCTGTACCGACCGGAACGGTCGACTTGTCGACGACGACGATGTAGTTCTGCATGGACTGACCGATGCTTTTGGCGACGGCAAGGACGTACTGCAGGTCGGCTGAGCCGTCTTCGCCCATCGGGGTGCCTACGGCGATAAAGGTGATCAGAGAATTGGCGATAGCGTTGTCAACATCGGTGGTAAAGGAAAGTGTCCCTTTTTCATAGTTCTCAAGGACCATCTCTTCAAGGCCCGGCTCGTAGATAGGAATAATGCCCTCTTTGAGTTTCGCGATCTTGTTCGCATCGATGTCGACGCAGGTCACCTTGTTGCCCATCTGTGCAAAACAGGTGCCGCTTACTAATCCGACGTAGCCGGTGCCGATGACTGATACTTTCATACATACCCTTTAGTTCACTAATTAAAATAGCCGTAATTTTAACAAAAATGTGTTTAGGGCACCCCTAAAAACCCTAGCCAACTTCAGCGATAGAGAGAAGTTCACAATCAAGGCGCTCCTTTGCACCCGAGGGCAGGCTTACGCACAAGCCCTAGCCATAGCTAAGGATATCTCCTAATAAGAGTACTAAACGTACTCTTATTAGGAGTAAAGTCGTATATAGAATGTGTGGATTTCTCTCTATCGCCCGAAGGGAGGGATAAAGAGAGCGATCTTGCACAGAATTTTCTTTTATCATAGCTTCGGCTATGACGCAAGAAAAGTTCTGCACAATCTCATCTCTCTTTCTTCCCTCTGAAGTGGGCTAGGGTTATTAGGAGTGCCCTTTAAACACCCTAGTTTGGCCTTCTCACCTGAGCGTTAGCTCACCTTTAGTATAATTCCACAAATCAAATGCTTTTATCAGGAACACCGCACAATGAACAACATAATTAATCTTCTCACCGCCTTCTGGCACAACATGCCAAAGATCCTAAAATTTATACTTCTCTACGTCTTGTCATTGACCCTGCTCTTTGTCTTTATGCGCCTGCTCTTTTATATCCTCTTCGACGCCCCGGATGCGCCGCTTCCGAGCAGTGATTTTTGGACCTCGATGTGGCTGGGTTTCCGTTTTGATCTTCGGGTTGCCGTCGCGACCGTCCTGCCGCTCTTTTTTCTCGGCTGGATCAAGTGGCTCAATCCTTTTAATTTTACGCCGATCCGCGTCCTCTGGCACAGCCTTCTTACCGTTGTTTTTGCACTGATCTCTTTGGCCTATATTATCGATATCGGCCACTACGCGTATCTGAACTCCCGCCTCAACTTTACGGCGATGCGCTTTGTAGAAGATGCGGCGATCTCTGCCGACATGGTCTGGGAGAGCTACCCTGTTATCTGGATAACGCTCGGCTGGTTTCTCTCCATCGCTCTATTCGTCTGGACGCTCGAGAAGATCCACCGTTACGTTGCACAAAGTAAACCGAAAAGACTTAAGATATGGCAGGGTGTCATTGTCGGCTTTGCCGCTTTCCTGATCGTTTTTATTGCCGCCTACAGCAAATTTTCGCAATACCCGCTGCGCTGGTCCGAAGCCACCTTCAGCAAGCACCCTTTTGCCGCGCAGCTCGCCTATAATCCGGTACACTACTTTTTCGACACCTGGAAAAACGGCCGCATCAACTACAATCGGAAAGATACAAAAAAAAGCTATGCGACGATCGCAGACTTTTTGGATGTTCCCGATAAGAACAGCAAAACACTGAACTATCAGCGCCATTTTCCTGCCAAAAAAGGGCTTGGCAACAAACCGAATGTCGTGCTGATCATTGTCGAGTCGTATGCAAGCTACAAGACCTCCGTTTCCGGAAACCCGCTGAATCCGACCCCGCACACCAAGGCCCTGGCCGACAGCGGGTACTATTTTAAAAACTTTTTCACTCCCTCAACAGGGACCGCACGCTCCATCTATACGACCATCACAAGCATGCCAGATGTCGAGCTTCACGGCACCTCCAGCCGCAATCCGCTTATCGTCGATCAGCATACGATCATGGATGAGTTTGACGGCTATGAAAAGTTCTATTTTATCGGCGGCTCGGCATCATGGGGCAATATCCGCGGTATTTTGACCAAAAACATCAAAGGGCTGCACCTCTATGAAGAGGAGGATTACGCTTCGCCTCGCAATGATGTCTGGGGTATCTCCGATCTCGACCTCTTCAGAGAGGCTGATGCGGTCCTGAAAAAAGAGAAAAAACCCTTTTTCGCGATCATCCAGACCTCAGGTGATCACCGTCCCTATACCATTCCGGACGAGAGCTATGGATTTGAACTCCAGCATCCCGGGGATGAGAACGCCAAACGCTACGGTTTTCATGATGAAGCCGAATTCAATGCCTACCGCCTGATGGACTACTCTATCCAGTACTTCAGCAAACTGGCCAAAGAGTCGGGCTATGACCAGGACACCATCTTTGCGCTCTGGGGCGACCACGGCATTGACGGGTTTGCGGGGGAACACACCTTTAAAGGGGAGAGCTCGTCCAAGCTTGCCCTCGGTTCACACCGGGTACCGTTTATCATCTGGTCACCGGGGCTCATCAAAGAGCCGAAAGTGATCGACACCGTTGTCTCAGAAGTGGATGTGCTCGCAACGATGGCCGGTTTAAGCGGTCAGGCCTATACCGCGACAACCATGGGCAGAGATATGTTCGATACCCGCTACGATGACAAACGCTACGCCTTTACCATTGTCCATACCAACCCGCCGCGTATCGGCATGATCGATAAAGAGTACTATTTCAAGATGCTCTCAGACGGCTCAAATGCAGGGCTCTACGGTATCTACAGTGATGACCCTCTTCATGATGTCAGCAGCGAGCATCCCCAATTGACGGACAAACTGCGCGACCTTGCTCTCTCATATTACAAAACCGTGCAGTATATGGCCTATCACAACAAAGAAGCAGACGTCAAAAAGTAGCCTCTTGGGCTACCGGCAAAAAGCAGCCGATTTTTCGATGGAATAGCGGTCAAGAACCTCACCGTCACGAATCACAAACTCGACTTCCATCTTATTTTTGTCAACGGTGATCAGCAGAGAGCCGTCCGTAAAATAACTCACCGGCATCATCGGATGTTTCACGTCAAAGGGGTTAATGCCGCTTTGGTTGGCCGAAGAGGCACCGGCGACATTGTAGATCGTGCCGCTGTAAGGCCTTTTCTCCTCGCACTTTTTATAATCATGGAGATCACTCTGAACGACATTCTTTGTCGCATCGAAGGTGTCGCTGTAGCCGTATTGCTGATGCGAAAGCAGTGAACGCTCATAGCCGTGGGAATGGCCGCTCAGCACAAGGTCGACATCGTACTTTTCCAATATAGGAAGAATGTTCTCGCGCATCTGCACCATACGGCCGCGGCTGTCATAATAGCTGTCCGAATCGTGACTCCCCTTGGAATACGGCGGGTGGTGAAAGACAACGATCGTCCACAGTTTTTGATTGGCAGAAAGATCTCTCTGAAGCCATTTTGCCATATCACCGTCAGCACTGCGGCTCTCCGTCTGCGAATCCAGCATGACAAAGTGGACGTTGCCGTTGTCAAAGGCGTAGTACTTCTCGCTTCCCGAAGCGACGCCGCCCGCCTCGCCGTTGATAGGAAACTCAAAGATGTCATAAAAAGCCCAGCGGCGCGCATCGTGGTTGCCGATCACCGCCCAGAGCGCATTGTGTTTAAGCGTATCGGGATAGGCATTGAAAAGCCCTTTATTGTACTGTTCCTGGCTGCCGCTGCGGTAGGCATTGTCGCCCAGCATCAGCCAGGTATCGACCTTCTTGCCGCCAAGGTGCTTCTTCATCGCCGTCCGGACATCTTGCTGGCCTTCATTGTAATTGCCGGAATCGCCCAGTACCCAGATACGTTGCGTCATATTCGCATCATCGCTCAAGGTCGTAAAATAGCGATCGTCATTATCGATCTCAAGCGACTTCGCGTCCACACTGTAAAGATAGGTCGTCTCTTTTTCCAAGCCGTCAAGTTCGATACGGTGATACTTTTCAGCGGTCTCTTCACAGCGTGTTTGAGTAAGTGTTTCTTTGCCGTAACGGACGCAGCCCTTCTCCTTCTCGGGAGTCTGCCACATCAGCACCACGCTCTCGGGCGTCTGTTTTTGCAGGTAGGGCTGACGCTCGACATACTTATAGCTGTCGTAAAGAACGACACCGAGACGGCCGATCCCGTATAGGGCACCAAGAAAAACAAGAACGGAAAGCGTTATTTTGAGAATTTTTTTGATCATCAGTCAACTTCTTTTTTATGAGGTTTGAAACACATTATATAGTACAAAAAATGATATCTGCATTACAAGCGAAGTTTGACTATAATTTCAGGATGAAAGCACCTTTTTTATGGGACAAGTACTCCGATCAGCCTTACCAGTTAAAAGACAGCACCTTTAAAAAAGCGATGCGCAAAAAAGAGTTAAATTCCCTTATTGCGACCATCTTCAGCTCACTTTTGATTCTGCCCGTTGCCATCATACTGCAGCGCTTCATCCCCGGGCGCAAGATCCCGACAAATGACTTTTTCGGTATGGGCATCAACCTAGACAGGGAGCCCGAAGCGACAAAGGCACTTGTTGACGAACTGGCACTCTCGACGCTGTTGATCCGTTTCCCCCTCTGGGAGATAGAGCGGCTGGAATCGTATGTCGATTTTGTCAAGGCGTATCGCACTAAAAAGATCATTCTTAACGTCATGCAGGACCGCGAACATATCGAAGACCTTGTGCTTCTCAAAGATGACCTTGCCAAAATCTTTGAAGCATTTTCACCTTATGTCGAGAACTTCCAGATCGGCTCTACCATCAACCGCGCCAAATGGGGCTTTTTCAGTGTAAGGGAATACCTCCGCTTTTATGAGACCGCCTATCAGCTGAAAAATACACACTTTCCGACACTCAGACTTCTCGGTCCCTCGGTGATCGACTTTGAGTACCATTTCACCGTCCATGCCCTCTTCAACTTTTTCAAAATCAGGTTTGACGCACTGAGCACCCTGCTCTATGTCGATCGGCGCGGGGGCCCTGAAAACACGCAGATGGGCTTTGATCTGATCAAAAAGATCGCTCTTTTAAGCACGCTTGCCCTCCTCAGTCCAAAGACCAACCGGAAACTCTACATCACCGAGACCAACTGGCCCATCTCCGGTACCGCACCCTATGCGCCGACCAGTGAGCATGAGTGCGTGGACGAAGAGCGTTACGCCGACTTTATGGTGCGCTACTACCTGCTTGCCTTTGCGTCCCAAAAGGCCGACGCTGTCTATTGGCACCAGCTGATCGCTCCGGGGTACGGGCTCGTTGACAACCGCGCAGGCATACGAAAACGCAACGCCTTTGAAGCCTTTAAGACCATGCAGAAATACCTCAAGAACATGGCTTTTATCTCCTTTAAGCTGAATAAAGGCATCTACACGCTGCAAACCGGCAATGCATCCAGGACCACCGATGTCTTATGGTCGCTCGATTTACAGACAATCACGTATAATATGCCTCAAAACTATATCGATCGCGATGGAGAGAGCCATGTCAGCCTGACAGTGGAGATCGGTCCCTCTCCCATCTATTTTATCAAAGAGAAGTAATGCAGTTCAGAAACATCTACACCCAGACCTTTCTAGCGTTTTTATTGAGCTTGTTCCTGCTCTTTACGAGCCATATTTTTCTGCTGATGCGCTATCCCAACGACTTTTTGGAGCTCTCTTTTACCGAGACACTGATCTCGCTCGTCATGGCGCTGCGCGTCGACACCATCACGATCCTGACCTTTACAGGTCTCTTTATCCTGCTGCTCAGCCTTCCGTTAAGAATTGTCCTGAACAGAAGATACCGGCTCTCTCTTGGACTCCTGCTCGGCGTGATCGCAGCTTCGATCGCCGTATTTGCCTATGCCAATGTCCTCTATTATGACTTCTCGCACCGCCATCTCTCCAATGAACTTTTCAATATTTCCGATGACACCAACATCATCATCGACATGGCCCTGCACTCTTTTCTGCCCTATACACTCGGGGCGGCAGCTGCCTTTTTCGGCGCACTTTTCCTCTATTACAAGATCTTCTCTGCACCGGTCAAAACAGAGCACTTTTCCAAAAAAAATTGGCTCTTCTTTCTCCTGATCATACTCTTGATCATAATCGGCATCCGCTCCAAGATCTACGGAAAATCTTTTGGCCTCTCCGATGCCTATGCCATCAATAAGGTCAGCTCGGGCACTCTTGCGCTTAACGGTTTTTTTACCGTTTACCGTACAGTCAACAAAAAAAAGAATATGCATGATCTGATGGGGTTAGACGAAGCAGTCGCAATCTCCAGAACCATGCTGACAAGCAAAAATGCCCCTTTTGTCTCAGAGAAATATCCGCTGATGCGCGCCTACAATGAAAAAAATGCAACGAAGTACAATGTGGTCATTGTCCTGCTGGAGTCATGGGGGGCCGAACATATCGACGGTTTTACCAGGTATAAAGAGCTCAATGTCACACCCTATTTCAAGAAACTCTCACAGGAGAGCCTGAAGTTCACCAACTTTTATGCCAACGGCTACCGCTCGATCTTCGGTATCACCTCTATCTACACCGGTCTTACACTGCCGGCCGGTTTCGAATTTCTGGGCAGCGGCCTTGAACTTTCCCACCTGAGCTACCTGGGCACTCTCGCCAAGGACAACGGCTACTCGACCATTGCAATGCAGGGTTCGCAGCGCCGTTCTTACCGGGTCGATGCCGTCAGCAACCTGGCCGGTTTCGATCAATATTACGGGGCACAGGATATGCCCGAGGTCGAAGAGGTAGAGGCCGGCCGCCACACTATCACCGGCACCTATGATTACAACCTCTTTTCATTTTACCACCAAAAGCTCAACACGATGAAAGAGCCGTTTTTAGGCTTTGCCTTTACCTCGACCAACCACAGCGATTTTCACCTTCCGAGTTCAAAATTCGAACGCTACCCCCACAATCTTCGCAACTACTACGGTGCGTTGAACTCCTATATCTATGTCGACAATGCCATAGAACGGTTTATCGAGGGGGTCAAAAAAGAGCCCTGGTTTGACCGTACGATCTTTATCTTCACCTCTGATCACGGCAGCGGCGATGCCCTGAATCCTATCGGCAGGAAGCTCAGAGGCGAATATGAGAAGCCCCTCGCTTCGATTGAACATTTCCGCATTCCGCTGCTCATCTATGCCCCCAAGATCTTTAAACCGCGCGAACTGCACACGCTCGGTTCGCAGGCTGATATTATGCCGACCCTCGTCGACCTGCTCGGTTTCAAAGAGAGCTTCTCAGCTATGGGCAACTCCCTGCTCGACGAAGATGTTAAAAAACGCTTTGCCTATTTTTACGGGGGCTCCCTTATCGGTTTGATCACAGATCAGGGTTACGTACAGTACAACTTTAAAAACATAGTTGGTGCAAGCGGCACGCCGGAGGCGCAGGCGCAGATCAAAAAAGAGCTTTTTGCCATTGACACGGCCGAAGCCAAACTTCTGGAACAGAACCGATGGAGCCGATAAGAGATGCAGTTTTCATGAAAAATAGACAAAAGATCAGATCGATCCTGATCATTCTTCCCAACTGGCTCGGCGATGCGGTGATGGCTACCCCGGCCATTGAAGCGCTTTGCGAGTTCTATCCCCATGCCAAGCTCACGCTTGTCGGCTCGTATGTCTCCATCGAAGCACTCAAATACCACCCCTTCTGCCACCGCTTCTATGTCGACGAGACGAAAAAAAGCGGCAGCCGCCTGCTGAACACCTTCGCCTTCGCCAAAACGGTCGGCAGGCATGATATCGCCATCTCCTTTCGCAACCAGCTCCACGCCTCGCTGCTGCTCAGGCTCACCGGCTCTGCCACCACCATCGCACGCGATTCCTGGCATGCCGGACTTCTGCTGACGCTTCATCCGCAGGTCAGAAAAGGCCATCTTGTCGAGCAGTATATCTCTCTTGTCGAGGCATTGACACAGAAAGAGGTCGAAGAGATCTCCGCCCTGCGCCTCTTTATCGAGCCGCACCGTTATCAGAGAGCGACCCTCGGGATCAACCCCGGAGCGACCTACGGCTCAGCAAAGCGCTGGTATCCCGAGAAGTTCGCCCGCGTCGCTGCCCACTACGCCAGAGAGTACAACATCGTCATCTTCGGTGGCCCGAACGAAACGGAGATGGCAAGGGCGATAGAGGAAGAGCTGCTGAGTCTTGGTGTCTCCAATTTCATCAATCTCGCCGGCAAGACCTCCATCAAAGAGCTCTGCGCCTATATCGGCGGGCTTTCACTCTTCGTCACCAACGACAGCGGCCCGATGCACGTCGCCGCCGCCTATCAGGTCCCGACCGTCAGCATCTTCGGCCCGACGCGCCACCTTGAGACATCCCAGTGGAAAAACCGCCGAAGCGCCATCGTCCGCCACGACCTTGAGTGCGCCCCCTGCATGAAACGCGAATGCCCGCTAAAACACCATGACTGCATGAAGAAGATAGAAGCTGAAGAAGTAATTGAAGCCATCGACGCACTCAGCGTTTCATGATCAGTTCGAAGAACTGATTTCAGTGCCACAGCGGCAAACGCAGCTATTTGAGCTTTTGCTCAAATGGCGTTTCAATGGTAAAAACGCGAATACCCGCTGAAACACCATGACTGTATGAAGAAGATAGAAGCCGAGGAAGTGATCGAAGCCATCGATACACTGTTGCAGCGGTAAGCGGTAAGAAAGGTGGCGCAGCTCACCTTCCCCCAACTGAAGTTTTAAGTTTCAGATTTGGTGCAGATTGTGCTGAAGCTGGAACTTCAAATCCGGACTAAATTTTGTTGTAGATTTAGTGCAGATTGTGCAAAACGTTTGCCCGATAGCGCACTGCTGTGCGTGGAGTGGCAAACTTTTGTGCAAGATGTGCTGAAGCTAAAACAAAAAAGCGCACGCCTACGAAATAGCTGTGGTTGTAATAGGAATTGCTGCGGTCTTTTGTCGGTGTCTTGATCCTTCTGTAGCCGGTCGTGATAAAGGCCCTTTCCATCAGCTGGATATCAAAGTTCGCCTGGTACTCCATATATCGGGTCGACTTCTCAAAAGCAAGTACCTCAGGGGCATAGTAGAACAGCCCCCCGATATGCAGCGGAATAGCGATATCGAAAGGGAGCATATAATCCCCCACGACACCGATCGGCATGGCGAAGATCGACTGGTTGTCAAGCGGGGTATAGGCCATTTTTACGCCCATTCCCAGGGTCAATCCCTCGGCCAAAGCGGATGTCGACTGCACAACAAAACCCAGTTCCGTCAGAATATTGGTATCCTGATCATATGGGAGTCTTGCGTGATCGCTGTCGCCCTTCATCAGCCTCGCCTGTATCAGAAAGCTGTCGGGTTCAATGGTATCATTGAACTGCCCCATATCGAGCCCAAGGTGCAGATCCAGATCTTTGTTGTTCAGATTCAGCTCGAACTCGTGCATCGCGTAGCTTGCCGAGCCGGTAAGTAGTAGTCCTAAAAGCAGTTTTTTTAGCATGTTGATCCCTGTATTTTTTCTATGGTTTTGGTGGTACTTTTGCCGTCGACAAAGTCGACGAGTTTAAGGACTTTGGAAAACTCGGTGCCGACCACCTTTTTGCCTTCGTAATCGCCCCCTTTGACCAGCACATCCGGTGCTATCATCCTGATGAGATCATGCGGAGTGTCGTCGCTGAACTTCACGACATAATCGACGGCGTCCAGTGCCGCCAGAATATAGGCGCGGTCATCTTCGGTATTGACCGGGCGTGTCGGCCCTTTAAGCTCGCGCACCGAGGCGTCCGAGTTAAGACCGACGATCAGGATGTCGCCGAAGCTCTTGGCCTCCTGCAGGTATTTGACATGGCCGACATGCAAGATATCGAAACAACCGTTGGTAAAGACCACGCGCTGGCCGTGCTCTTTGGCACGCTTGACAACGCGGTCGATCTCTTCAAAGGTTTTGATATGGGCATCGGAACTGCTCTGGTGCAGTTTGGATTCGTAGATCTCGATCTCATCGAGCGTCACCGTCGCCGAGCCGATCTTGCCGACGACCACCCCTGCCGCCAGGTTGGCGAAACGGGCCGTCTCTTCGATGCTCAGGCCTGCACTCAGGGCAAAGGCGATCGAGGCGATCACCGTATCGCCCGCACCGGTCACGTCAAAGACCTCCTGGGCTACGGTCGGAAAACGTTTCACCTCGCCGTCGTAGATAGCGAGCCCGTCTTCGGAGAGGGTGATCATCGATCGATCCAGCGCACACTGCTCTTTTAGGGCAAGCAGCGCTCTCTCCAGACTCTCATCATCGACGATGCGGATACCCGTTGCCTCGGAGGCCTCTTTTTTATTGGGTGTCAACATATGGGCGCCGCGGTATCGGCTGTAATCCGTCCCTTTCGGGTCGACCAGGACCCTGATCCCTTTCTCTTTGGCGAGGTGAATAACCGCCTGTGCGAGTTTGTCCGAAATAACACCCTTGCCGTAATCGGAGAGGATGATCATATCGGTCACAAAAAGGTCTTTCTCGATCGCTTTGATGATCTTCTCTGCGGAGGCTTCGCTGATCGTCTCTTTTGACTCTTTGTCATAACGCAATATCTGCTGATGCGCAGCGATGATGCGCGACTTTTTGCTTGTCTTGCGCCCTTTTTGGGTGATCAGCCCTTCGGTCTTCACCCCGATGGATTTAAGCATGATCGTCAACTCTTTGGCGATCTCGTCATCACCGACGACGCTGGCGACATTGACCGTTGCGCCCAGGGAGATAAGATTGTTGACGACGTTGCCGGCACCGCCGAGGACCGACGTCTCTCTGGCGATATCAACGATCTGCACCGGCGCCTCAGGCGAAATACGCTCGGCATCACCCCAGAGGTAGTGGTCGATCATCAGGTCACCGATGACCAGAATGTTGGGTTTGGCGTTTTTAAGTACCTGCACTATTGAACTTCTTCTTCAAACGTACGCAAGATCTCAGGGAGGTACGCCTTGATGCCCTCTTCGAAGCTGTAGCGCGGCGTATAGCCCAGCCCCTCTTTCGTGCTCTCGATATTGGCTTCGGTATGGAACTGGTAGCGGCCGACATAAGGGTTGGGAATATATTCGCACGCATAATCGGTTCCAAGCTCTTTTTGCAGAATGTCGACCATGTCCTGGAACGAGCGGGCATTTCCGGTACCGACATTGTAGATACCGCTCTTTTTGGGGTGCATTGCCAGGATGTTGGCCTGAATGATATCTTCGATAAAGATGAAGTCGCGAACGATCTTGTCGGAGTCCTCAAAGAGTCGCGGTTTTTTACCCTGGAGCAGCTGATGGCCGAACTGGATCACCATTGAGGAGGTCTTGTCTTTAAAGTACTCTCTCGGTCCATAGACATTAAAGTAGCGCAGACCGACAATGCTGATCTTCGCGCTTTTCATGATATCGCGCGAAAGATGGTCCATCATCAGTTTGGAGAAACCGTAGACGTTCTGCGGGGATTCGACGCCCACCGTCTGCGGCGAAGGGGCGTTACCGTAGGTAGCACCCGATGAGGCATAGATCATATTGGCATTTTGTCGGATCGCCATGTCAAGCAGTTCTTTGTAGGCATTGAGATTGGTCTTGACCATCAGGTCCTGCTCTAAAGCCGTTGTATCGGATATCGCCGCTTCATGGAAGATATAGTCAAAGTCGTAATCCGCTTCAAGTTTGGCAAGTAACACCTTGTCATTGATGTCACCGCTGATCACTTCGCCACTGAAACCGACCAGATTTTTGAAGTGGCCGAAGCTCTTGAGATTGCCGTTGGACAAGGTCTCGCCGGATCGGAAGCTGTCAAGTACCACCACCTTGGCATCAGGATGGTTCTGCTGAAAATAAAAAGCAAGATTTGAGCCGATAAACCCGGCCCCGCCTGTGATCAAAATCGTTTTGTTCTTTAAATCATCATCAATATAACGCATTCTCTCTCTTTTATGTAGTGATTACAAACATCATCTATTTTGTCTTGAGATTATAGCAAACGGAGGATTAATCTAGTGAAATCGGCTTAGTACAATTTAAGATTATAATGTTTATAATGCACGGGAAATTTAACTCCGGAGAAAACACAATGAAAAAAATCGCATTAGCTCTACTAGTAGCAAGCGTATCACTAATGGCGGCTGACGGTGCTGCGTTATACAAAAAATGTGTAAGCTGTCACGGTGCAAAAGCTGAGAAAAAAGCTTTGAACAAATCTATGGTTATCAACGATTGGGATGCTAAACAAATCGAAGAGGCTCTTGAAGGCTACAAAGCCGGAACGCGTAATGTTCACGGTATGGGCGCATTGATGAAAGGTCAAGTTGCTTCATACAGTGACGCTGATATCAAAGCAGTTGCTCAATACATCACAACTCTTAAATAATAATGCGATCTTCCGGATACTCCTTTCAGGGGTTTCCGACTTCTTCAAACTACCAGTAATATCAACACAAAGCCATCTATTATCAGTCAACGGATAACTTTTTTTCCCTATTTGCCTCTATTCCGGCCGGTACTCTTTATTCTTTTTAAGCGTCTCTCTTTTTGTCTGCTGCTGTGCGGCATCGTTGAGCTCATCATTGCCGTCAAACTGCACCTGGTTTAGAAATTTCTCTTTATCGTCAAACTGCCCGGACTTGATCGCCCACATAATGCCGATAAGGGCCAGAGCACCCAAAAAGACCGAAACACCCAACATCAAAATAATGACCCAACTGTCCATATGTTTCCTTTAACGCAGATTGCACAATAGTAAAACTAGCGCCGGCTTTTTCGCTTCCAGCTCCACTGAATACGCATAGAGTTTCCGACGACAAGAAGCGAACTCAGCGACATCGAAATAGCGGCGATCAGCGGAATGATGTAGCCGGCCATTGCAAGCGGGATCGTAACCGCATTATACACCAGGGAAATGGCAAGGTTCTGTTTGACAAGCCGGTAGGTCGCACGGGAGATTCGAAACGACTCTTCCAGTGAGCGCAGTGAATCATTCATCAACACGACATCGCTCACATCGATAGCGATATCGCTTCCGTTGCCCATAGCGATGCCGATCTCTGATTGTGCAAGCGCCAGGATGTCATTAACGCCGTCACCCGCCATAACCACCTTATGCCCGTCTGCCTGCATCTTGGCGATCATATCCGCCTTGTCCTGCGGCATAAGTTCCGCATAGTAGTGCGCAATGCCCACCTCATCGGCGATACGTTTCGCCGCACCCTCATGGTCACCGGTGAGCATGACCACATCGATTCCGGCATATTTCAGATCGCTTATGACTGCTGCCGCATCCGATCTTGGCAGATCGGCAAGTTCAAAACAGGCTATCAGCCGATCACCGATCGCGAAATAGAAGAGCGTATGTGTGCTTTGCGTTTGGGTCGCTATGCCCTGTTCCTGCATCAAGACCCTGTTGCCGCCGACGAGCATCTCTCCGCCGGAACGTGCCACCATCCCTTTCGCCGCGATCTGCTGCACCTCATCGAGTATCGGCAGCACCGTCTCTTCTTCATCTTGCAGGAGATACTCGCTCACGCCGAGTGAAACCGGGTGCTTTGAAGCATTAAGCAGTGCCAGCAGTTTCAGGCTGTGCGCCTCGCGTTCCTGCGGATCATTGAACCACTCGGCTTTTTTGACCTGAGGACGCCCCTCGGTGATCGTTCCTGTTTTGTCCAGCACCAGCGTATCGATCTTGGCCAGGGTCTCAAGCTGTGCCGCCTCTTTGAAGAGGATACCCCGTTTGGCACCCTGACCCAGTCCGACCAGTGTCGCCACAGGCGTCGCCAGCGCAAGCGCACACGGACAGGCGATCACGATGACGGATATGCCGACCATGAAGGCTGTCTCAAAACTGTGCGGCCAGAGCCACCAGACGATAAAGGTAGCAAAGGAGAGCAGCAGTATCACCGACGAAAAATATTCCGAAAGCCGGTTGGCCATCTGCTCTATCTTCGGTTTTTTACCCATAGAACGTTCCAGCATCGTCAAAATATTGGAGAGCGTGGAGTGTTCAAAGTCTTTGAGCGCCCGGTACTGTACCAGCGCATCGATACTGGTCGTGCCGCTGATGACATGATCACCCTCACGTTTGAATATCGGTTCGCTTTCACCGGTCAGACTCGATTCGTCAAAGCTGCCTTCGCCCGCGATGATCGCACCGTCTATACCCGCTTTCTCACCGCTCTTGAGCAGCAGAATATCACCGACTTTCACCTCGCTTACATTGACATTGATCTGCTCGCCGTCTTTGAGAAGCGTCACTTCGCTCGGCACATGTTTCGAGAGCAGATCAAGCGTATCGGCGGCGCTTTTCTTGCTCAGCACTTCCAGAAATTTCCCGAGCAGAACAAAGGTTATGATCATTGTCACCGAGTCGAAATAGGCCTCGCCCTTTTCGAATACCGTGATATAGATAGAGTAAAGGTAGGTCAGCAAGGCCCCGGTTGAGACCAGAATATCCATATTGACCGTTTTCGTCTTTAAGGCGTAATAGGCCCCTCTGAAAAAGACCCATCCGCTGTAAAAGAGTACCGGAGTAGAGAGTACCCATTCGGCCACATTCAGGATCGTCTTGACATTCTGCTCCATCCCGGTAAAGAAACCGGCATACTGCGCCACGGCTATTGTCATGATGTTCATCATCGCAAAAGCGGCTACCGCGATACGAAGATAGTAGTCTTTGCGCTCTTTCTCGGCACGGGCCTCCTGTATTGCAGGATCGTATGGAAAGGCATCATAGCCGATGGCACGGATCATATCGATGATCCTGGAGAGCTTAACGACCTCGTCATCCCAGATGATTCGTGCTTTGTTATTGGTGTGGTTGATGTGTGCGTCGACAACACCTTCCATCTTATGCAGTGCCTTCTCGTTCAGCCAGACGCAGGCGGCGCAGTGGATCCCTTCGATGATCAGAGAGACTTCATTAAAACCCTCATTGTCGACAGAGATATAACGGTCGTAGAATGCAGGTGAATCAAAATTCTTGCTGTCCTGGAACTGCTGTGTCGGCGGCGAGAGCGTCTCATCACCGAGTTTTTTGTAGAAACTGTCCAGCCCTTCGTCCTGAAGCAGATGGAAGATACCCTGGCACCCTTTGCAGCAAAAAAAATGTTCACCATCTTTGATCATGACCGATTCATCAAACTGCAGGTGACAGTGGGAACATGCTACATTAGACAATCTCAAACCTTCCGGCTGATCGGTTTTTGCGGATCTGCTCAAACGGTGCGATAATACCGCTCATGCAGATGTAGACACCCGGTGCCGGCTCCGTCGCGGCAAAACCGAGTGCCATGCCCAGATTAAGACTTGCCTCGGTCGGATCGATGGAAAAAGGAACCATCGCCCCGACCAGCACGATCACCCTATCCCGGAGATACTTTGAAAGGGTCAGCGCCGTCAGGTCCATCGTGTCGGTACCGTGGACAACCACAAAAACATCTTCGTCATCTGCTTTCAAAATGGCGGCCAACTGATCCCGGTCGCTCTGCTCCATCGCCAGCGAATCTTTATAGATCATCCCGGCGATCGTCACCTCGTAGGCGAAACTTTTGACGATCGCTTCAACAGCCAGATTGTCAAAAGGCACTTCAAGTGTACCGTTGAGTGGGTTGTAGCGTTTATTAAAGGTACCGCCGGTATTCATAATCTTCATAGTAACTCTTTCAGTGATCTGATGATCTTTGTCGCATCGCTTCGGTTGGCCTTGTGGGAAAAAAGGTAGGTCTCTTTGATCCCTGCCCGATGGGCGGCAGTGATATCACGTTCACTGTCACCGACAAGAAGGGAACGGCCGAGGTCGATATCGTGTTCTTTAGCCGCTGCAGTCAGCATCCCGGGTTCCGGTTTGCGGCAGCTGCACTCGCCTGAGATCTCGGGATGGTGCGGGCAGTAATAGACATCGTCGAGAACAATGCCTTTCTCTTTAAAAGCGCCTCTCATCCAGACCGTCAGCCGCTCAAAATCTTCTTCGCTGTAATATCCCCGGGCAATGCCGGACTGGTTGGTCACGACAATGATCTTGTATCCGAGTTCCTGATACCTTTTGCACAGTTCAAAAATACCGTCGATAAACTCGAAATCCCTGATTTTATGCAGATAGTTTTTCTCGACGTTAACAACACCGTCGCGGTCCAGGAAAAGTGCAGGCTGTCTGGTCATAGTAGCTAAATGCCTTCAGGGATCAGCCCTCTGCGGCAATATGCCGGTTCCAAAACTGAAGATATGAAGCGGTTCACTTCTGTCATACGTTTTTGACACCTTCGCCGAAGAGCTCTTTTTCAATAATGTCACAGAGGATATGCCCGATCAGGATATGCGACTCCTGGATACGCGGCGTGGCATTGGAAGGGACAATCAGGGCATAATCGGCCATCTGTGCCATCTTTCCGCCGTCGCGGCCTGTCAAGGCGACGGTTGTGATCCCTTTCGCTTTGGCCGATTCGAAAGCAGTGATGATATTTTGCGAATTGCCTGAGGTGGAGATGCCGATAAAGAGATCGCCCTCCTGGCCCATCCCCTCAACCTGGCGCGAAAATACCTTGTCATAACCGTAATCGTTACCGATGGCGGTCAGATTTGAGGTATCCGTTGTCAATGCAAGCGAAGGGATCGAAGGGCGATCAAAACCGTAGCGTCCCACCAGTTCCGCCGCAATGTGCTGAGCATCGGCAGCAGAACCGCCGTTACCTGCCAACATCGTCTTCTTATTGCTGCGATAGACGTCCAGACACGCTTGGGCGACCTCTGCGATCTTGGCAATAAAACGCTCGTCATTCAGGATCTTCTGTTTTGTCTCAGCCGAAGCCGCGACCTCTCTTTTAATATATTCGATCATCAATTTTCCTCGTAACTTCTCTTTAAAAATTGTTTTTTCATCTCTGAAGCGATGACACACCCGATCTCGATCACATCAAGCGGAATATTATCAAGATCGCCCAAAGCTTTTTATCCTAGACCCGGCCTGAACTCGGCCTCATATCCTGATTACAAAGAACATAGAATTCTATCGTCACACGCTCTGTGGCAATGGCGCCGGAAAGTCTGTTATTAACGTTAAGTGCAAAATCAAAGCTGTTACTCATCATTTCGGCTTTAATAATTATGATTATTTTATCGCATTTAAACTCTAGAGAGGCTAAATAGCCTCCTATTTCATTTTAAAACACGATTATGGGCCCTAAACTTGACATCTGCCTTTCACTTGTTATAAAATACGTTATTGAAACATCTTAAATCACTTCTTCATTATAATATTCACGACTCTGTCAGAAATTCCACTACTCCTATAAGGTAAATTATGAGCGACACCCGTCAGCAGAAAAACAACAAATCCTCGCGAACTCATGTTCCGGTTACCGGTCACACGATCGAAGATCTACGTACAAAATCCCTAGACGAACTTGTCAAAATAGCAGATGAACTCAACGTTGAACAGCCCAATGAGCTAAAACGCCAAGACCTGATATTCGAGATCTTGAAATCTCAGACATCACAGGGCGGTTTCATCCTCTTCACCGGTATCTTGGAGACCATGCAGGACGGCTACGGTTTCTTGCGCGCTATCGATACGACGTTCAGCGATTCGCTTCACGATGCCTACGTCTCAAGCACACAGATCAAAAAGTTTGCCCTGCGCAGCGGTGACGTTGTTACAGGCCAGGTACGTCCGCCAAAAGACCAGGAGCGTTACTACGCACTGCTTAAAGTCGAGGCGATCAACTACCTGCCCCCGGCAGAGAGTAAAAAGCGTCCGCTGTTTGAAAACCTTACGCCGCTTTATGCAGCAGAACAACTCAAACTCGAGTACAGACCAGAAAGACTGACCGGCCGCATGCTCGACCTCTTCTCGCCTATCGGTAAAGGTCAGCGTGCGCTCATCGTCGCACCGCCGCGTTCCGGTAAGACAGAGTTGATGAAAGAGATCGCCCACGGTATTACCTCGAACCATCCGGAAGTCGAACTGATGGTCCTGCTTGTCGACGAGCGTCCGGAAGAGGTCACCGATATGGAACGTTCCGTCAAAGGCGAGGTCTACAGCTCCACCTTTGATATGCCGGCAAAAAACCACGTCAAAGTCGCAGAGATGGTGATCGAGCGGGCTAAACGCCGTGTCGAGATCGGTAAAGATGTGGTCATTCTGCTCGATTCGATCACCCGTCTTGCCCGTGCCTACAATACAGTAACACCATCAAGCGGTAAAGTTCTTTCAGGCGGTGTCGACGCCAATGCACTGCACAAACCGAAACGATTCTTCGGTGCCGCGCGTAACATCGAAAACGGCGGTTCGCTTACTATCATCGCAACAGCCCTTGTCGAGACCGGCAGCCGCATGGACGAAGTGATCTTCGAAGAGTTCAAGGGAACCGGTAACTCCGAAGTCGTCTTGAGCCGCAAGATCTCCGACCGCCGTATCTACCCTGCGATCGACATTCTGAAATCGGGTACCCGTAAAGAAGAGCTTCTTATCGGTCCTGAGATCCTTCAGAAAGTCTTTATTTTACGCTCTATGCTGCATAAACAGGAAGATGAAGTCGAAGCGCTCAAATTCCTCTACACTAAAATGCAGAAGATGCCTACAAATGAAGACTTCCTCAACATGATGAACGAAGGCAATTAAGCAATGAAACGCGGAGAGGCCGGCCTTTGAAAGTCGGTGTATTCGATAGCGGTATCGGCGGCTTGACCGTTGTCAAATCCCTGCTCGAACACCAGCTCTTTGACGAGATCATCTATTTCGGCGACACTGCACGCGTACCCTACGGCGTCAAAGACAAAAACACGATCGTCCGCTACTCTCTCGAAGCGCTGGAGTTCTTCAAAAACTTTGACATCGATCTGCTTATTACCGCATGCAACACCGTCAGTGCCTATGCCCTTGAAGAGATGCGCGTGCAGGCCCCTTTCGATGTCATCGGAGTGGTCGAGCCCGGCATCATTGCCACTAAAAATGCCCTTGCCGACATGAATGCCCGTGTCCTGGTCCTCGGCACAAACGCCACCATCAAATCCAAAGCCTATGAAAACCAGCTTTTAAAACAGGGCTTCAGCAACACTATCTCCAAGGCGACCGGGCTTTTTGTACCGATCATCGAAGAGGGACTCTTTTCAGGCGAGGTCCTCGAAAGCACCCTGCATCACTATTTCAAAGATCTCGACTGTCCTGACGGCATCATACTCGGCTGCACCCATTTTCCGCTGATCGCCGCCAATATTGCCGATTACTTTGACAATAAGGTGACACTCATCCACTCGGGTGAAGCGATTGTCGAGTACCTTGAATCCCACTACGAATTTACACACAAACACCCGATGCCGAAGATTAAATTCTTTGCCTCGGAAAACCCTGAGGCACTCCGTAAAATAGCCCATCAGTGGCTCGACCTGCCTGAGAGTGAATAGACCGTAAAAGAGACCTTGTTCCCAGATGACATTTTGAAAAAAATGCTTTAAGCCTTGGACGCACACCTCTCCCCAGCTGACAGTATTTTTAATATAAAAAATCGGGCGTTTACGAAATATTCTTTATTTAGAGGTCACTTCGTCATATCGTCTTATGCCTACAATATCGCCAAACAGAGCCACGTCATTCATAGTAACTATAGAAGGGAAGCCGTCGGGGTCGAGCCTGACATTCAGTTCACCTTTTCCATTTGTAAAATAGTCCTTGTTTATTGCGACACTGAATAAATCATTTCGAGGCAGTTTTTCTTGCACAAGGTTATCAGCGCTCACCGCTCTTAGCGGCATGGTTATCAGCAGTTCACCCTCATTGGTTTTAATACCCACCGCACGAAGTTTTTTCACTTCACCGGCATTCATCGAACCGAGGTAATAATGACTATTGAAAAACAGGGAGACAATATCGTTTTCAGCGTAATAATCATTTTTTACAGAATCATATGAAAACTCCTCTTTTACTGTTTCGATCATGCACATATTTATAACGTCCATACGCTTGGTGACGACCTGTTTGATCTCGGCCGTGTCTTTTTGCACTACCTTGTTTTTATGATCGAACTTATAAACAGTGAACTTCTCTTTACCATCCGTCGCTCTTATTACGACCAAAACATCCGTTACCAATTCCGATCCGACAACAGATCCCTGAGAGATGTAGGATTCTCTTCTATTATTGGTCAGTTTCGCGGCAACACCTATTGTGTGCGCCTGAATCGTAATAACGTAATTGTTATTTTCTTCTACTCTTTGGATAGTAGCTTTTGCAATCGTACCGGCAACTGAAAAATCTATATCATACTGTGCTACTGTATTTGACGCATAGATAAGTTGAGTCATAAAAATGAATATAAAAATAACTTTTTTCAAAATCTTCTCCTTTTCTTTATATTATTATTATACATTAAAAAAATGTGGAAAAAAGGTTATGTGCAAGCGTCGAAGGAAGGCTGCGCTTGATAAAAAATCATATTTTTTTTACAGGAATGCAGGTGCTTGGTCATTGACAGCAAGTACCCCGTTTTTTTTGGCTTTCAAAGAAGTTCATCAGATCAAAAGATGCTGATTTCTCATCATCAGTCTAATAAAGAGATCGTATTGTATTTCGGCATATGTCATTTTACTGCTTTGCCGAATCAAGAACAACACAACCTCGCATGTCAAAATGAAATTCTCTGTTTTCTCTCTTTACAAGCCATGCTATGATAAACTAATATAAATACTATGCAAGGCGTTTCAGTGAAAGAGAGTTCGGAAGTTTTAGCACGAAAATATCGTCCCGAGAGTTTTAGCGAACTGATCGGTCAAGAGACGATCTCACAGACCCTCTCGCTTGCACTGGACACCAACCGTCTCTCCCACGCCTATCTCTTTTCGGGACTTCGCGGTTCAGGAAAGACATCGACCGCCCGAATCTTTGCCAAAGCACTTATCTGCGAAGAGGGTCCTCTCTCCAATCCTTGCGGGGTCTGTGCACACTGTCTGATGGCAAAAGAGGGGCGCCATATCGACATCATCGAGATGGATGCCGCTTCAAGCCGCAAGATCGATGATATCCGCGATCTTATCGAACAGACCAAATATCGGCCTGCCGCGGCCAACTACAAGATCTTTATCATCGATGAAGTCCACATGCTCACCAAAGAGGCCTTCAATGCGCTGCTCAAGACCCTGGAAGAGCCGCCGCCATACGTCAAGTTTATTCTGGCCACGACCGACCCGCTAAAGCTGCCGGCAACCATCCTCAGCCGGACACAGCATTTTCGTTTTAAACGCATCTCTGTTATCAATGTGGTGCATCACCTTCGCCATATCCTGCAGCTTGAAAACATCAGTTATGAAGATGCCGCCCTGGAGATCCTGGCACGCAGCGGTTCAGGCAGTCTTCGCGACACCTTGACCCTGCTCGATCAGGCTATCATCTACTCAAAAAACCATGTTGATGTCCAGACAGTGACCGACATGCTGGGCCTGGTCGACCCGCAATTTCTCGAGTCTATTTTCAGTGCCATATTCAACAGAGACACAGAGGCACTGATCGGTTACATCAAGGTGCTTGAAGAGTACGAAGCCGAGATGGTCGTCGATGAGCTCATCGCTTTTCTAAAAGAGCGCCTTTATGCCCAGGACGGGCGCTACCCCATTATGCTTTTGGAGCGCTTCTTCCGTATCCTCTCCGATGCCAAATCGCTTTTCAGCATCAATGCCGAGGGCGGGTTTGTCCTGAGCATGATCTTTTTCAAGATGCTCGAAGCGCTGAAGGTCAAAGAGATCGACCAGATGATCGAATCGCTGGAAGTGCAGATCAGAAGCGGCGCGCCCATGCCTGCGGCTCAAAAAACGCCTCCTGTCCCGCAAGCTAAAACAGAGGCTGCACCTGACGTTGAAAAAGCCCCTGAACCGGCGCCTCAGCCTGAAGAAGCCCCTCTTCATGAAGCTGTACCAGATGACGCCAAAGAGCGCGCCATGTTTGCAGAGCTGATCCAAAAGATCGAAGACCGCAGTATCGATCTTGGAAAATGCTTCAAAGAGCAGATCACCTTTGTCTCCTATTGCGACAATACGCTGATTTGGGAGAGTTGTGCCGATGATGCCTGCAAGAAACAGCTCAAACACGGCTACAGTGTTATCAAGCAGTTTGTTCGTGAGATCTTTGGTTTTGAGACCCAGATAAAGGCACAAAAGTGTTCCGCGCCTGCCCCTTCAACGCCGCATGAGCAGATACCGCAAAGCGGTCCGCAAACCCCGCCTTCGGATGAAGAGGAAATGCAGGAGACCTATGTGCCTGAGAACTTTGAAGCACCCCAGTCTTCATCAATGACAGAGGAGTCAGAAGTCGGAACGGGTTCCTGCGTTGCAGGCTGCAGCGACAGCGACCAGTCAACAAAAGAGTTTGACGGCCGTGCCATACTCGATGAGCCGATGATCCAGAAAGCGACCGAACTGTTTGAAGCGACCAAGATCACGATTCAAAACAAAGTGTAGCGGCAGAGTTCAACACCGCCGCTTTCCATCTTTGTAAATTGGCAGGCCGTAACGATGTCGAAGATGTTCGCTTTGAGCATAAACGCAATCGCTCACGCAAAATCAGCTTGATTTACAGTGATAGCACCTCTCTAATACAGATTTCGAGCCGTTGTCTGTTTTACAGTCTTGAAAGCTAAATCCCACCGCCTTCTCTTATGTCAGTTCTTCACGTTAGGCCTTAATCTGCCGGTCTGTCAGCATTTTTTGGATTACCGCAGCACTGTGATTGAAGTCAGGTTCTTTTGAATGCGGATCAAGCAGATCATTCGTAAGATAGTTGATCTTACGTTCGGTGACGGGGACAAAAAGCGTCTTCTCACGGATCGAATCCGTTAACTTTGCTTTCAGAACCAGGGAGCCGCGCCTGGTAGAGACCTTGACGTCATCACCGTCGGAGATTTTCAGCAGTGCGGCATCTGCCGTGTTGATCTCGATGAAGCTCAACGGTTTGTGTTTTAAAAGCTTATCGACGAACGCCGTCTTTGTTCCGCTGTGCCACTGATCCCTGATACGTCCCGTCAGCAGGATAAACGGGTATTCCAGCGATGCTGCTTCGGACTGGCGTTCGTTTTCAACAAAGAAAAGGTTTGCCTTGCCTGTTTCGGTATAGTAACGGTGATCTTCGAAAAGTTTCTCTCCCCAGACAAATGAACCGTTGACAAGTGATTCGTTATCGAGGTCGTAGAGGTTGAGATGTCCCTCTTTGCTCAGTTTCGTCATCTCCTTGTACTCATCGAAAATCTCGCCGGCATTTTTATAGTTAAATGCTGTAACGAAGCCGAGTTTTTGACCTATCATTGCAAAGATCTCCCAGTCCGGTTTGCAGTCGATCGACTTGCGTGTCAGTTTTTCCTGGCGCGTGACAGTACGGTCCATATTTGTCTGGGTGCCTTCTTTCTCGCCCCATGGCGCGGCGGGAAGCCGCAGATGGGCGAACGGTTTCGTTTCGCTGTTGTCATAGGCATTGATTTCGACAACAAAGGGGATCTTTTTCATTGCTGCCTCGACCCGTTTGCGGTTAGGCAGATGATAGACCGGATCGGTGTGGCAGATGATGAGAAGATCAAGCTTTTTTTGCTCGGCAGCTTCGATGAGTTCAAAGGCAGTCAGGCCGGGTTCACTGGAGATGTTCTCTGTTTTCCAGAACGCGCCGACTTTTCGGATCGACTCCTCATCAAAATCAAGGTGTACCGCGAGCATGGTCGAGAGCCCGCCCACTTCCCGTCCGCCCATTGCATTGGGCTGACCGGTAAGCGAAAAAGGGCCGTTTCCCGGTTTATTGAGTTTGCCGGTGAGAAGATGAAGGTTGATCAGAGCCATATTCTTATCGACGCCCTGGACACTTTGGTTGAGTCCCATGGTCCAGGCAGATATGATATTCTCGCTTTCGTAGAAGAGCTGCATGAATGCTTCAAGCTGCTCTTTGCTCAAACCGCACCGTTTAAGTAGTTTTGTCTTAGCGATTTTTTTAATCTTTTTAAGATAGCTTTCAAACCCTTCGACATGATTTTGAATAAAAGCCGTATCGATCCTGGCGTCTTGGATCAGACGCTCTGCGACCAGATTGAAAAAATCGATATCCGACCCCGGGCGTATCGGAAGATGCAGATCGGCCTGTTCGGCTGTTTCGGTCCTGCGGGGATCGATGACCACTGTCTTAAGACCCCGTTTTTTGGCTTTTTTGATCTTATTGTTGAATACAACATGTGCTTCTGCCGTATTGGCCCCGGCGAGAATAAGCAGGTCACATACCTCAATATCATCCATGCGGACGGGAACATAATCGACTCCGAATATCCTCTTGTAGGCGACAACTGCACTGGACATACATGTTCTAGAGTTCGTATCGACATTATTGGTGCCGAGAAAGCCTTTGCCAAGTTTATTGGCCACGTAGTAGTCTTCGGTGAGCAGTTGTCCCGAGAGGTAGAATCCGATACGCTGAGGCTCTGTTGAGCGGATCTTATGGACGATCGTCTCGACAGCGAGATCCCACTCTACAGGAATCATCTCCATAGCCCCGCCGGTACTTCGCATATGCGGACGAAGCAGCCGTGTCGCTGTATCGATAGTGTGCAGTTCGCTGACCCCTTTGGAACAGACCAGACCTTCATTGGTCGGATAGGCGATATCGCCCACTAGTTTTTTGGAGTCAAACTCCAGGCCGCAACCCACACCGCAATATCCGCAAACTGACTTGATCATTGACTGTTCCTCCGTCGCTTTCTATATATATAATAAAAATAAAAATGTTTTTCAACACCGGCTGTGCTGAATGGTAGAAGTATTATATTGCATATTAGTAAGAAAAAGTTAAGTTTTATGTATAAATATTGAACAGTTATTATGCTTTTATAAGATCAATATACTGCTACAATTTTACCATGAAGCATAAGTTTCAGAAAATAATAAGATAACTTGCTTCTAAAACCAGGTGATACAGAATCTGCATCACCTGGTTTTAGAACTGTATTAAGGATAGAGATGAACTACTCAAAGTTGGGAATACGTATTGCTGCGGCAGGTCTGATGCTAAGTGTTGCCACATCGTCATTGATGGCTGATATCGAAAAGAAAAGACTGACGATCGGTTTTATTGCACTGACAGACTGTGCACCGATCGTCATAGCGGAAGAAAAAGGTTTCTTTGCCAAATACGGACTGGATGTGCATGTCGTAAAAGAAGGCGGCGGCTGGCCGGGTATTCAGCAAAAAGTGATCAATGGCGAGTATGACTTTGCCCATGCTCTTGCCGGAATGCCGATCGCTGCCACGCTGGGGATCAACGGCAATGCAAATCTTCAGGCTCTGTTGAGTCTTGATTTCAATGGTAACGGTATCACCTTTGGTAACGGCATCATAAAAGAGATGAAAAAATACGGTATGGATGAAAACAGACGTCCGCTTGATTCCGAGTCTCTGAAAAAATACATCGATGCAAAACATGCTAAAGAGGGAGAAAAATACCAGCCGCTTAACTTCGGCATGGTGCACCCGGTATCGACACACAACTATGAGCTGCGCTACTGGATGGCAAGCTCCGGGATCGAGCCGGATCGTGATGCGACAATCAAACCCTTTCCGCCGCCGACTATGCCGTCCAACCTCATCGCGGGCAACATCGACGGGTATTGTGTCGGTGAGCCGTGGAACGAACGTATTGTTTTGATGAAAAAAGGGTCAACGCTTGTCACCAACTACGACATCTGGAACAACAATCCGGAAAAAGTACTGCAGGCACGCGCCGATTTCGTAGAAAAAAACCCCGAGACGACCAAAGCGGTCATGAAAGCGATCATCGAAGCGCAGATGTGGCTGGATGCGTCATGGGAACACCGTAAAGAAGCGGCGAAGATACTGAGCAAGCCTAATTACGTCAATGCCCCGGTCAAGGTCCTTGAAAAATCGATGACGGGGACGTTCCAGTACCTTAAAGACCAGGATTCCGAATCAAACCCTATGTTTAACGTGTTTGCCAACTATTATGCGGCCTATCCGTTTTACTCGCACGGCATGTGGTTCATCACACAGATGTACCGCTGGGGACAGCTGGACAAGCCGGTCAATATGAAAGAGATCATCGAGAAGACGTATCGTCCGGACCTGTTTGAAGTCGCTGCAAAAGAGGTGGGTTATTCCCTGCCGCCAAGCCCGTGGAAAAAAGACGGTGTCGATCAATACAACATGTTCATGGACGGAAAAGTATGGGATCCGAACAAGGCCGTCGAGTATATCTACAGCTTTAAAGTGACCAATCCGAAAGTCAGCCAGAAGAGCCTTGCGGAGATGAACAAGTGGAGCATCAAAACACAACAGCCGTCATACGTCTGTCCTTACGGGCCGGCCGGCTGTGCCGATCCGAAATTTATAACAAAATAAATACTCGGCTTTGCGGGACTCGCATCACATAAGAGCCCTTCCCGGCCATGAAAGCAAAGTTTCATCGGAAGTGAGATAACCATCAAAAAGATAAAAGGACAAAAATGCAAGAACGTTTCAAAAAGATAGTACTGCCTTTTTTAGTACTGTTGTTCTTACTGCCGGCATGGTCGGTCATATCGACGAATATAGAAAATTTCCCAACCCCTGGTGACACTTTCGTCGCTGCCTTCGGCGGCGTCAACAGCGACGGTGACGAAATGGTCGGCGTATTGACGGATCCGTTTTATGTTGAAAACGAGGATAACAAAGGTCTGTTCTGGCAGATACTCAATTCGCTTGAACGGGTGTTTGCCGGATTTATACTGGCCATCATCATCGGTGTGCCGGTCGGTCTTTTGATCGGGATGAGCGACAACTTTATGATCGCGCTTAACCCTTATATTCAGATCTTAAAACCGGTTTCGCCGCTGGCCTGGCTGCCGCTGCTGCTGTTTATCTTCAAAGATATCAACATGACGGCGATCGCCACGATCTTTATCACCTCGATCTGGCCGATCATCATCAATACGGCCTTGGGGGTAAAGAGCGTCAGTGAGGATTATCTCAATGTTGCCAAGGTGCTTCGTTTCAACCCTATAGAGCGGGTTACGAAGATAATCCTGCCCGTGGCGGTACCCTATATCTTTACCGGTATGCGGCTGAGTCTCGGTATCGCTTGGCTGGTTATCGTCGCAGCCGAGATGCTGACCGGCGGTATCGGCATCGGATTTTGGATCTGGGACTCCTATAACAACCTCAATTACCACAATATCATCATCGGGATCATTCTTGTCGGTCTGGTGGGGTACCTGCTCGATGCTGTCATGGGCCGCATCGCTGATTATTTTGATTATACCAAACGTGTGTAGGGAGAAAACAGATGAGTAAAGCATTTTTAAACCTATCGGCAGTCGAGAAGGTCTTTCCGCTGCCAAAAGGACAAGAGTATGTCGCCGTTCGCGATGTGAACGTCAAGATAAAACAGAATGAGATTATCGCCATCATCGGCCATTCCGGCTGCGGTAAATCGACCCTGCTCAATATGATCGCGGGTCTTGACATGGCAACGGGCGGAGCGATTCTGCTCGAAGACAAAGAGATCGACGGACCGGGGCCTGAACGCGCTGTCGTGTTTCAGAACCACTCGCTGCTTCCGTGGCTGACGGTGTATCAGAATATCGAACTGGCGGTAAAAAAAGTGATGCCGGAACTCTCAGCCGCTGCGCTAAAAGAGCGGGTGATGATGTTTGTGACGATGGTCAACCTCGATCAGGCCAAAGACAAATATCCCGGCGAAATAAGCGGAGGGATGAAACAGCGCGTCGGTATCGCCAGAGCGCTTTCCATCAAACCCAAGGTGCTGTTGATGGATGAGCCTTTCGGCGCATTGGACTCATTGACCCGTGCCAATCTGCAGGAGCATCTGATGCGTATCCAGCAGAACGTCAAAAATACGGTCATTATCATCACGCACGATGTGGATGAAGCGGTATTGCTGAGTGATCGGGTCATCATGATGACCAACGGTCCGGAAGCGACCATCGGTGAGATTCTGGAAGTAAACCTCGCGCATCCTCGTGATCGCGTGGCCTTACAGCAGAACCAGGAATATCAGCGCTGTCGGGAAGCGATCTTGAGCTTCCTATATGAAAAATACGCCAAAGACGACGAATAGCCGTCCAACACAAACTAAAGGAAAAAATTTATGAAAAAACAGATCTTATCATTGGTAGCAGTTTCACTGCTTGCATCAACATTTGGTTCTTTGCATGCAGCAGAAACGGGATTCAATATGCTTAGCGATCTTAAATTTAAAGGCGAAATCCGTCCGCGTTATGAATCCGCAGACCTGAAAGATAATGGCATACCGGGTGCGAAAGCGATCACGGCACGTACGACATTGGGCATCAATGCAAAACTGTTGGAAGTTGAAGGTCTGAGTACCTATATCGAAGGCACATCCGTCAACAACTTCGGCTATACAAATTATGATGATAACCCTAAACCCGGGGTTGGCAACAGTGATGGTGAATATGACGTCATTGTTGATCCTCAGCAGGCCCGTATAACTCAGGCCTATATTGATTACAAAGCCGGTTCGACACTTTTCAGAGCAGGCCGACAGATGATCAACCTTGACAACCAGCGTTTTGTAGGTGCCGTCGGTTGGAGACAGATGTTTCAGACATTCGATGCGGCTGCCCTTATGGCATCTCCGCTGAGCAACTTGAACGTAACATTAGCCTACCTCTACGGGGTTAACGGTGTAACAAAGATCGACAAATCTGCAGACACGAACTCACTTATCGCCAATGTCGCCTACAAAATAGCTGATCCGTTGAAAATAACAGCTTACGCCTATCTATTGAGCAATGTTCGCTATCAGGGAAACCAGTCTTATGGAGGCAGCGATACGTACGGTATCTCGGCAACGGGCAGGTTTTCCGTCTCTGAGAGTGTACAGCTTAATTATCGGGCAGAGTATGCTACACAGACAGATCCCTCATTGACCTACGGTACGTATGTGAAACCGACCAACATCGATTCAGACTACTACAACGCGGACCTTGGTGCTAATTTCAGTGGTATCCTCGCCGGTATCAACTATGAGGTACTGGGTGCCAACAACAAAGACGCTGCAGGTGCGGCGTTTGCAACGCCTCTTGCGACAGGGCACAAGTTCAACGGCTGGGCGGACAAATTTCTTTCCACCCCTTCAGGCGGTCTGAAAGACAGCAACATTCGTCTTGGCTATAAGGCTAAAGGATTCGGAAAAATGCTGGCCGTCTATCACGACTTTACGGCAGACAAAGCCATGGCAGCTGCCTCAGGGACAAGCGATGACCTTGGTACGGAACTGGATCTTCTCTATACCAATAAGATTCCGGGCGTCAATGGTCTGAACGGTCTGATCAAATATGCCGCTTACAACAAAGGTGAAGTGACGGGCTACACCAATGACGTTGACAAGTTCTGGCTCCAGCTGGACTATAAGTTCTAATCTTTTCAACCACCTTCGGGTGGTTTATACAGGCGGTACAGATCTTCTTGAATCGAAATCGCCTACCGCCTGTACAAGCTACTAAAGGAGTGACAATGGACTACGCAACATTACCGATTGTTCTGAAAGACATAAAGATTCTACTGATAGGCGGCGGTAAAGTCGCCTTGCAAAAAGCGAAGGTGATGGCGCGCAACAACATCACTTTCGAGATCGTCTCCGAGAGCTATATCGAAGCATTTGAGACGATCAAGGCCCTCAAGCAGACAAAACGATTTGATAAAGACGACATCTCTGGTTACAGAATTGTTGTCGATGCTACAGGCTGTGAAAATGTGATGGAGAGTCTGCTTGAGCTGAAAAAAACGCAGGGATTTTTATACAACTGCGTCGATGTTCCCGCCGTATGCGATTTCTTTTTTGCCGCGCTCATTGAACACGGCGCCTTGAAGATTGCGGTCTCTTCCGCCGGTGCCAGTCCGACATTAGCGCAGGCCATTCGAAATAAGATAGGCCGAATGCTTCCAAAAACGCTCGAAAGCCTGACGGAAACATTGCGGACAAAACGCAACCGCGGGATCATCGACACCGCCGAGGCCCTCTTCCATACCAATGCGATGCTGGGAAAGGTGTCACTGATCGGCTGCGGGACGGGTGACGTTGAACTGCTGACGCTCAAAGCATACCGTCTCATTCAGGAAGCGGATGTTGTCTTTATCGACCATCTGATCAGCGATGAGATCCTACGGGTCATTCCGAAAGCGACCTTAAAGATTGCAGTCGGCAAGCAGAAGGGGCACCACAGCGTCAAACAGGAGAAGATCAACGAGATGCTGATCGATTATGCCAAGAAAGGCCTTGATATCGCACGGCTGAAAGCCGGTGATCCCTACATCTTCGGGCGCGGCGCCGAGGAAGCTATTGCCTTGGGCGAAGCGGGAATCCGTGTCGATGTCGTGCCGGGAATCTCTTCCGCTATTGCCGGACCGCTTTCTGCAGGCATTGCACCGACTGCGCGAGGATATGCTGCAAACCTTTCGATTGTATCGGCGCATCTGGCTGGCAATAGACTGAATACAGAGTGGATCGACCTGCTCAAGATGAACAACCATACGACTATCGTCTTGATGGGGCTTTCGCGTGCCAGGGAGATCGTCGAAGCTGCCATTGCAGCCGGCGTATCACCCTCCATGCCGACGGCTATCGTCTCCAACGCTTCACGTTTGAATCAAAAACGGGTGATTACAACCTTGGAAGCACTGCCGGAAGCGGCCGAGCGTGCCGAAAAACCGGCCATCATTGTTTTTGGCAATGTGGTCGAATTGCATAAGGTGCTGCCACAGCATGATAATCTTTCCGAGGAGTTTCAAGATGACAAAACTGCATAAGGCGCATGCTGCACGCAGCAAGAAGATCAACAAATTAGAGGCGCTCAAATCACTCAAAACACCAAAGTCTGTCTTTGATGACCTGGAAGTGATCTGTCAGCGGGGGTATGAAAACCTGAAAGATGAGGACAGTAACTATTTTCTTAAATGTTTCGGGCTGTTTGACAAAAACGATGGCACCTTTATGATGCGTCTGCGTATTCCGGGCGGACAGCTTGATACGCTGCAGGCCAATGCAATCGGTACGGTCGCCAAGATTTACGGCAGTGATTACATCGATATCACGACCCGGCAGCAGATTGAACTGCGTTATATCCCGTTCCACTCCCTTGCCGCTATTTTGCGTCTGCTTGACGAAGTGGGTATCACGACTTTTCAGACGGGCATCGACAATTTCAGAAACATCGTCACCTCCTCGTTTGACGGCTATGCAAAAGAGAGCTACATCGAGTGCATGCCGATCATCGAAGAGTTGCAGTCAATTTTTTTGAAACGTGAAGAGTGGATCGGTGTCCTTCCCCGAAAATTCAACACGGCTATTCTTGGCAGCGGCATGAACGACTGCAATATCTTCGGACACGACTGCTGCTTCCTGCCGGCCAAAAAAGGGACCGCAACGGGTTTCAATCTCTACCTTGGCGGACGAGTCGGTGTACAGGCAACAGACAGCGGGCTCTTTGTCGACCGGAATGAGGTCAGAGCGGTCTTTGAAGCAGTGATCGGGCTCTTCAAAACCTACGGCTTCAGGGATAACCGCAACAAAAACCGTCTGCACTTTTTGATCGAATCAGTCGGTATCGATAACTTTGCCAATGCGATAATCGAGCAATCCGGCTTGCCGCTGGCATCAAGCGGCGAACTTCTGCTGAGCAGTGAATATGAGGTGGGCAGCGACGGCTGCGTCGAATTGGCTGCGGGTAAAAAGGCGGTACTCTTCTCCATTCCTTCAGGTATTTTCAGCGGTTCGGACCTGATCGAAGCGGCTGATGTGGCCAAAACGTGCAACGCTGCTCTCCGCCTCTCTATAGAGCAGAGTTTTTATATAGTATGTGATGATAATCAGGTGGACATCATAAAAGGAAGCGAACTTTACAGGAAGTTTCAGAAGTTTCACAATCTCTATTTTACGCACCAGATCGCCTGTGCCGGTTCGGCGACCTGCAGCTTCGGTGTAATTCCCAACAAGTCGGATGCAATAGAGATGGCGGAATTTCTGGACAGGGAACTGCCGCTTGAGAGCGGCAAGATCCGCATGCACTGGTCCGCCTGCCCCAAAGGGTGCGGCATTCACGGCATCGCCGATATAGGTTTTGAAGGGTGCAAAGCCAAAGATGCCGACGGCAACACCTGTTCCGGCGTGCACATCTTTATCGGCGGCAAAGCAAGTCTCGAAGCTAAAGAAGCGCGCCAGATATACAGAGCCGTTCCATTGAGCGAAGCAAAGTATCTGGTCAAAAAGATTATCGTTCTATACAAAGATCGGCGCCTGGAAGATGAAAGTTTTGAACGCTTCGACAGCAGGGTCCTTGCCCATATCGGTACTGATGAGATCATAGAGATATTAGACAAGATCAGCGCATGACACGATAAAGAAATCTAAAGTGAATATATTAAAGGTTTTACAAATAAAGATGAAAACGTTATATTCAAAGCTATAGTTTTGTGGCCTATTTTTAGAGCTTTGAGGCCTTTTTATGGACCATCGTTTCCTCTCACTTTGTACTATGTTCAGATCGTTTCTTGTTCTGAACATATTGCGGATTTACCTTTGGCCCTGAACTCTTTTTATTCACTACTTTCCGTGTTTCTTGATGCTTCGGATATACTTTCGGCCCTATCTTTTTCTTTTGTTCGACTATTTGCTTCTTTTGGTACTTTGGATAGGCTTTTGGCTGTATGTTATTTTTGTTGTCAAGAGGATGTCTCACTCTATACTGCGTATGGACTTTCGGTTTTAGGTTCTTCTTGTTAACCGTCTCCTGTTTCTGACGATACTGCGGATGTACCATCGGTTGAATACCCGTCTGCTCCGCTTTCATTGAATATCGATTGGAATCCGGGTCTGGAGTGTGATGCAGCTTATGCTTTTCTATCTCCATATTTCGTTTTTTCTCTCTGCTATTCGTAACAGGATAATGGATGTCTCTATGAATGCCATAGCTTTGATCGACTGGTATAGCATAGGTGTAGCTTCTTCTCGTCACATGCTCTGTGCTGCCTGGAACCCTGTAGACACATCCGCTGAACAGCAGCATCGTCGTCAATGTAAGAAGTAATGTTTTCATCTCTATTCCTTTTGTCCTTTGATCTTAGCGGCCAATCGTGTAGAGATCGTGTGTTATTTTTTTTGTGAAAAGGTGTAGCATTTTTAAGAGATATAACTAAAAATATTGAATAAAGAATGACAACTCTTTACATCGCCACAAGGCGTTAAGACGTGGAGAGGAAATGAAGAACAGATTGCTTATGAAAAATAGTTAAGATATACAGAGTTTTAGCTTAGGTTTTTAAAGGTTTGTAAAATAGAAGTTTAAGAGGGTTATGGTGCGATCGGGGGGATTTGAACCCCCACACCCTAGGGCACTACCACCTCAAGGTAGCGTGTCTACCGTTCCACCACGATCGCATAAGATGTCAGCCGAAGCTGACATGTGGAGTTACTTCGGTTGATTAACCTAGGTATGGGTTCGCGTAAAGTGCGATAAGTGCAATTACCAGAGTATAGATAACTTGTGCTTCGATCATTGCAAGAGCGATGAACATTGTAGTCATAAGCTTTCCGCCAAGACCTGGGTTACGTGCAGTACCAGCGATAGTCGCAGCAGCAGTATGACCCATACCGATAGCGCCACCAAGAGCAGCAAGACCAAGACCAACACCCGCAGCGATCATAGAGTACGCTTTAAGAGTTTGGTTGGCAACGTCTCCGTCAGCAGCGAATGCAGCAGCAGTCAAAGCCAACATAAGGATTAAAATCTTTTTCATTGTAGTTCTCCGTAATATAATCAAAGTCTGTTCGGCTAGCGTAACCCACCTGAAGCGGTGAGCCATGGCCACATAAATGCGAGCCATGTCCCTACTTAATACTTTGTGTGCGCAATTATAGTGAGTGGGTTATAAATGTTTGTTTAAACAAAAAACTTTTTTCGGTTTAATTGCGGAAATCGGATTCTGCCCACTACCTTCCAAACCAAACTCGTAAAAAGTGTCAGATTTCAAGGAAACATCGCCTTGCGAGCGGTACCCTTGTTTTGGTGCAGATTGTGCCGAAGTGAACCCGAAGGCGCACTGCTGTGCGTTGAGCGGTGAACTTCGGTGCAAGATGTGCCGAAGCTGACACTTTTTACTGGGATTTGGCGCGGCCGAGGCTGATCTTGTTGCCTTTGAATTCCAGTATCTCGACGCTGATCGTATCGCCGATACTGATCACGTCCGTAATATTTTTAACGTGTTCGTCCGAGATCTTCGAGATATGCAGCAGTCCGTCCACGCCGCCCGGAAGTTCGATAAAAGCGCCGAAATCGACGATACGTTTGACCTTGCCTTCCACGATATCGCCTACCTGATACTCCGGCAACGGCTCACGCTCTTGCGTCGCGATCTCTTCAATATATTGACGTGCCGCTTTGACCCCCTCGCGGTTACTTCCCGAGACCTTGACCTTGCCGCCTTTTCGGTCAATATCGATCGCCACCTCAAATTTCTCTATGATCGAGCGTATCGTCTTGCCTGCCTGGCCGATGATCTCGGCGACACGGTTCGGATCAATATGGAAAATATCATTTGTCGGAAGATCGGCATTGATCTTAATCTTTTTTTCGGCCTCTGTCATAATATCAATAATATGGCTGCGCCCCTCTTTTGCCTGGAACAGTGCCTTCTCAAGCACTTCCAGACTGATGCCGCCGAGTTTGATGTCCATCTGAAGTGCGGAGATCCCCTCTTTTGAGCCTGTGACTTTAAAATCGAGGTCACCGTCATGGTCCTCCAAACCTGTTATGTCGGAGAGGATCACATACTCGGAGCCTTCAGAGACCATTCCCATCGCGATTCCGGCGATGGTGTCGGTCAGTTCGATCTCACCGGCGCGCATTGCCATATAACCGCCGCATACCGTGGCCATCGAAGAGGAACCGTTTGACTCCAATATCTCCGAGACAAGACGGATCGTATGGCCCGGGGATTCAAGCGTACACTCCAGCGCCCTTTTGGCAAGGTTGCCGTGGCCGAGTTCGCGGCGCCTCGGTGCACCGATCTGAGAAGCTTCGCCCACTGAAAATCCCGGAAAGTTGTAGTGCACCATAAAACGTTCGTTCTGCTGTGCGGTGTCGGTAAGATTTTCATACATCTGGGCATCTTTATCACCGCCGAGGGTCAGGACGACCAGTGCCTGGGTCTCTCCCCGCGTAAAAAGGCAGGAAGCATGGGCGGACGGCAGAATATTGGTTTTAATATCGATCGGACGTATCTCGTTTGGCGCGCGTCCGTCGGCCCGGATCCCATCGCTCAAGATCTGTCTGCGTACCATCGTTTTTTTAACGTTGATCAGAGCCGTTCTGACATGCTCTTTGTCCCACTCTGCATGGTGGTCCAAAATCGTCTCACGTATCTTGTTCAGGGCATTGGAGCGTTCGCTTTTGGCCATCTGTTTGATCGCTTCATTGATCGCATCACCATACTGTTCAAGAATATACGCCTCGATCTCTTGCGTGCCGCTCACCTCGTGAAGGACCATCTCCATCGGCGCCTTGACATAAGGGTCAAAGACGTTCTCATATGCTTCATTGGCATTTTTCAGTTCCGATTGCGCCAGCGAAAGGAGCTCTATGAACTCCTCTTCCGGCAATATATTGGCATGATAGATCTCCATCGTATCCACCCCCATTGCCGGATCGATCATCGGGTCTACCATCGCTGTTGAGAGCAGTTCTATCTCCACTGAGCCCTGCACTTTCATCTCTATCATCAGCAGGTCGTCTTTGCTTCCGGCCACAAAAAGGTCCACGCTGCTCTCAAGGAGTTGCGACATTGTCGGATTGACGATCAATGCCCCTTCGACCTTGGCAATACGGCAGGCTGTGACTGAGGTTTTAACAGCAATGTCCGAGACAAAAAGTGCGGCTGAGGCTGCATTAAGCGCAAGGGCTTGAAGATCGCTATCGCTATCGGCACTCAGGACCATAACCGTGATCTGTATCGTGTTGGTGAAGCCTTTTGGAAAAAGCGGACGCAGAGAGCGGTCGATGATACGGGAAGTCAAAGCCTCAAAATCGCTCGGTTTGCTCTCGCGTTTTATATAGCCTCCCGGAAACCTGCCTGCGGCATACGCTTTTTCGATGTACTGCACCGTCAACGGCAGGAACTCGCCCCCGGCAAACTCCTGCTCATCGATCACTACGGTAGCCAGCATCACCGTTTTGTCGCTTTTGAGCCAGACAGAGCCGTTCGACTGTTTTGCAACCGTATCGAGCGCATACTCTTCGTTTTTGTTGTCTAAGTCAATTAATACGTTATAGTCCATCTTATTCTCCAAGGTATTGCTCGATCTGTTCATCGTTGACAGGTTCAAACACTTCGTAATAACTCTCAGTCATAACATAATCATCCAGGGCTGAGACTAAAAATATATCATCGGTTAAAGGTTCCAGGCCATCCAGCAGATCAGAAGGCAAAACCGGCACGGCGACATAGACGGCTTTGGGGTTCATCGCCAAAACCGTTTTGATTGCTGACATAAGCTTCAGTCCGCTCTCTGCCCCATCATCCACCAGCATAACACTTTTGTCTTCCATGTCTTCAAAATGCTTTCCCTTGCGGTACTTGTAGATAGAACTTCGTATTTTCTCTTCATGTTTGCGCGAGGCTTCACCGTAGATATAATCATACTTTATGCCAAAGGCCTTGACAAGATTGTCGTTAATGACTATCTCCTCATATTCGCTTACCCTCGCCAACTCACACTCACTGTTTTTAGGCGCATAAATGCCGGCCGAAAAAAGAAAGTTTTTTCCCAGATTCAAACGTTCATTTAGAAAATGGATCAGCTCCAGGCCTCCGGAAGAGACGGCAACAAGGAACCACTTCTCCTGCTTCATCCGGTCTAACGGGAGCTGTTCTTTAAGTCTGCTTGCCGCATCTTTACGATCTTTAAACATCAATCTGTTGGCACTCAACCTGACCCCTTATCGACTTATTAATTTATCCGTTGTTCTGTAGTTCACTTCAGAACCGCCTAAAGGTTTGAGAATAATCGTAAAATAGACATATCTGTCATATACGCTGCTTGTGATACCCCCGTTTAAAAGGATCGGGCGGTTATTCTCAACATAACGAAGACCAAAGTCCCAACACCTTTTTGTATAGAGGAAACCGATCTCCGCATACTTTTTGATGCTGTTTTCTGCATCAAATGCATATTTTCCAAAATACTTATAGTGGTTATTATAACGATAAGATGCATCGACATTCAAGTAGTTTGTATACGGTTCTATTGTATCCCGATATGCCTTGTTTTCATACAGGTAGGAAAAACCTATATTAAAGGCCTTGTCTTGATAACGGAGAGTGTTAAGTGTCTTCGCCCATTCATTTCGCTGAAAGCTGTAGAAAGTGTCGTCATAAAACGAAATATTGTCGGTTATGCTCCATCGGAACTCATTTTCAAAATTCCCAAGCCCCTCCTCTTGCGTGTTCGTCGTACTTAAGAGTATCGGCTGTGAAAGTCGATGATAGATCTTCTCTTTGCCGCTATTGTCAATGATGTATTGTGTAAAACCCAGGGCCACATTGTCCTCTATGTTTGAGAGGGTATAAAACTCGCAGTCTTTGGGGTTTGACGGGATATCGCTCGTACAATCATTTGCAACAAGTCCGTAGTAGCCGCTCTTTTTGTCATTGCCGAATTTCGTATATGTTGCTGTAAATCCAATGGTATGCGCATACTTCTCATACCCTTTCGTAAGGTAGGTACTGACATCAACAATATGCGAAAGACGTCCGTAGTACCCTCTTTCGTAAATGCCATCTGTTACGTTCGCATCCGCTTCGCCTCTGAAATCGATCATGCGTCCATACAGTTGTGCTTTGTAGGCCACATTGATGTAGTCATTGAACAGGGAGGTCTGCAACGTGACAGGAATATCCACCTCCAATTCGGTACCCTCTTTACCGTCTTGACGAACATAATTGTTGGCGTTCGTATTGAGTGTGTAGTAGAGATGCTGCGCCAAATAAGAATCAAGATAATGATGGTACTGCAGAATCGGAAGTTTTTGTATTGTCACCTTGCGCTTCTCAGGATTCTGGGGGTTCAGATCGAGATAATATTTAAGATATGCTCCGTAGTAGCTGTCCTCTTCGTTATAAAAAAGGTTGACCCGTGAGTAGACCTGATTGGACGTAACGGTGTTAATGGTATCGTTGCTTGAAAGGTTGATATAGTCAACATCATTCATCCACTGTATATCGCTGTAGAGACCGGACTGCCCGTCCAGGTCCATTCCGAACCAGTTCTCCAGTACACGCGTGTTTTGATACTTGAAGCCGAAACCGTAGTGCTTGTCATTTTGAAGGTTGTTCTGTAAAAAATAGTTCTCTTTTTCACCGAAATAACCTAAGGTAAGACTTCCTTTGGAATACTTTGAATCGGCAAAACGGAAGGTTCCGTAAAGCCCTTGGCCGCGAAGTGTACGCACCTGCGGTCTGAGCTCAAGGTCTGCGCTCTTGCCCAAGACGATATAGAGCGGTTGTTCATAATAAAAGCCCTCTGAACTTGAGATTCCAAAAGAGGGAATGAGCAGGCCGGTTCGACGCGATCTGTCTAATGAGTACCCAAAATAGGGAATATAAAGCAGAGGAATCCCGCCGAAATGAAAGCGTGCATTATAGATGTTGATCCATTTGGTATCAATATTATAATCGGAGCTGGTAAAATAGATCTCCCACAGAGGATCGCTTGGTTCACAACCGGAGATGATACCCTTTTCAATGTCGATAGTGCTTTCGCACGATTTGGATTTTTGCGACGAGAGCCAGACCTTTGACGATTTTTCCAACATGTAAAATGGTGAGATCTCGCGCTCTTTTTTATCCAGATTGATCTTTACATATTCACCGACGAACTGGTACTCGCTGCCCTTGAGCGTCACCACATTGCCGGAAAGTTCCAGTTCGGTGCTGTTGCTGTCATAGCTGGCTTTGTCTGCACTGATATAACTATCTTGATAGATGATCAGCACATCACCTTCAGCCTGGACTTTACTGCCCTCGGCATCCAGATGTTTGGCGTAAAACTCTATCAGATCACCGGCAGAGAGGGGTGCAATCAATAAAAAAGAGAATAGAAAACATCTAAGAAGCATTGACCACCAAGGTTCGAGCTGTTTTGTCGTGCCAGCCCTGTCGATTTTTATCGTAAAGGGCCCAGACAAAACCGAGATAGAAGATCATCTCGCTGATAATGCGGAACACACCCCGGTTCAAAGCACTGCTGAAGTTTGGCCGCTCCATTGTCAGCGCATCCACAACCTGGATCTTCATAAAAATTTTACCCAGGGTCGCACCGTATTGATAGACAAAAAACGTTTGATAGATAATTTTGATCAAAAGATATTCGAAGGTAAAGGCATTGATGAGAGAAATAATCGTTTCAGGCTCATTTGCAGCCGCTATTTTGTCCCAGATAATGACAAGAAACAGGAAAGAGAGAAAAAGCTCATCAATAAAAAAGGCTAAAGCACGTTTCTGTATTGGGGCCAGTACTAAACCGGCATCAGATAGACGCTCCTGAAGCTCATCATTCACGAATAACGCCTAGAGTGCTTGGTAGGCGATGTCGGTACGCAGCTTTTTACCGGCAAAATGAACCTGGCCGCATAACGCGTAGGCCCGATCACGTGCTTCCCGGATGGTTTTTCCGAGACCGACACAGACCAGGACGCGCCCGCCGTCGGCAAAGAGCCTGCCCTCTTCTTCACTCACACCCGCATAAGAGATGTGCGTGTTTGCTCTGATCTCTTCATGAACGATCTCATCAACGACGATCTCCGCCGGCGGGGTAGAACCGTACGGATAATCTTTGCTCGCCATGACCACACCCACGGCATATTCGTCTGAAAATTCGACATGCAGTGTATCAAGCTGCTTTGTCGCCGCTTTATAAAAGAGTTCGGAAGCCGGTGTTTTAAGCAGCGGCATCAAGATCTCACACTCCGGATCACCGAAACGGACATTGAACTCAAGCGTAATCGGTTCACCGTTGACCACCATGATGCCGATAAAAAGAACACCTTCAAAAGGGGCTCCTTCCGCCTGCATCCCTTTAAGTGTCGGGCGGATAATGCGCTCTTTAACCTTTTCATACAGAATATCGTCGACAAGCGGTGTCGGAGCATACGCCCCCATGCCTCCGGTATTCGGCCCCTGATCGCCGTCCAAAAGACGTTTATGGTCCTGTGCGGCTTGTAAAAGAATAAAATCATCGCCGTCACAGATAGCGAACATCGAGAGCTCATAACCGTCAAGGAACTCTTCAACGATCACTTTTTTGCCGGCGTCGCCGAAGGATTTGCCGCTAAGCATCTCGGAAACCGCTTTTTTCGCCTCGTCATGCGTCATAGCGATAATGACACCCTTGCCCCCGCAGAGCCCGTCGGCTTTGACAACGATCGGTGTCGGCAGGGTCATAATAAATTTAAAGGCTTCTTCGATCAGTCCGGTCTCAATATAGCGGGCTGTCGGAATATTGTATTTTGCCAAAAAGTTTTTCATGTAGACTTTTGAGCCTTCAAGCTGGGCAGCTTCTCTGCTTGGACCGAAGATCGTCAGCCCTTTCGCCTTAAAGATATCGACGACACCATCGACAAGAGGCCCTTCTGGGCCTACGATAGTAAGGTCAATATTGTTCTCAAGCGCAAAATCAGCCAATGCCTCATAATCTTTGATGGCAATATTCTGACCCAGGTTTTTCGTTGCCCCGTTACCCGGTGCAAAATAGAGGGCTTCGACAGCTTCATCTTCTTTTAACACACGCCCGATAGAGTATTCACGTCCGCCGCTGCCTATTACCAATATATTCATGTAGTCTCCAACTTAATCTATAACATTTGCTGTGATCTTTATAAAAAAGGAGCATGATCACGCTTTATAAAAATCACAAGTCCAGGTGGCCGGTCCGCAATTAGCTTTGGTTCTCAAAGCCGAAAAAACAGCAAATAGAGCATCTCATCAGGCCGCAATCTCTACGGTTTGACCCATCAGACAAGACCACCGCACACAAAGATATCTACACATTTGCTAAATAAAAATGTAGAACCCTCATATATACGAGAAATCGAACCACCCAGGCTCTCTATAATTATACAAAACCGGAGCTTTTTCGGGGCTAAATTGAAAGCCTATCTAGAGCTTTTGCGCCAACAAAACGGCGGCATCAACCGTCGCTTCATCCGGCATGCAATATTTTGTCTGTTGAGGGAGTGCTTTAGCTGTCGTTTTTCCGATGACAACGACTTTATAACTCGTTTTAAGTTCAAAGAATTCTAAAAAACAGGCTACCGAAGAAGGGGAAGTAAAGATGAGCGTCGCATTATCCGGCAGTCCCATATTTTGGCATTCCTCATTGCAGGATGTCTCATAGACAATAGCATCGTCCATTTTCACGCCGGCTTTGACAACACTCGCTTTAAAATCAGATGCGGCCACTCTTGGACGTGGATAGAGCCAGCGATACGAAGCATACTTTTTGATTATGATTTCGGCCAGCGAATCCCCGTAGCCGGCACCGGTTTCAAGCAGTTTGCCCCCGCATTTTCGCACCGTCTCGGCGGTCTTGGATGAGACGCTCAGCACGGGAACGTATCTCCAGCTCGGTGAGATCTTTTCCAGGGCTGCTACAGCCTGCTTTGAGGTCAGTACAATGGCGTCGTAGCGGCTGAAATCTATCTCCGGCTGGAAAAAAATTGTATCTAGAATGGGGACATGTGTCACACCGGATTGCGGTGTCTTTGAAAAAAGAAAGATGGAGTTTTTAGTCAAATTCATATCTGAAAAATCTCCATTTTCATTGGTTGCAGTTACGCTAGGGCGTAACTACTCCCATTCAATAGTTGCAGGGGGTTTTGAAGATATATCGTATACAACGCGGTTGATGCCGTCGACTTCATTGATAATACGGCGGGAGATGCGTTCCAGCAGGTCATGCGGGAGGTGTGCAAACGTCGCTGTCATACCGTCAACGGCCTCGACTACACGAACACATACCGTGTTGTCATAGGTGCGGTTGTCACCCATAACACCTACCGATTTTACATTAAGCAGTACCGCAAAGGCTTGCCACGTTCGCGCATAATAGCCGCTCGCTTTAAGTTCATCGAGCAAAATAACATCGGCTTCGCGTAAAATTTCAAGATCGGGACGGTTGACATCACCCATAATCCGAATAGCCAGGCCAGGCCCAGGGAAAGGGTGACGGTTGATCATGCTCTCCGGAAGACCCAGTTCCAGCCCCATCTTGCGCACTTCATCTTTAAAAAGTTCACGAAGCGGCTCAATCAGTTCAAAGTCCATCCAGTCCGGCAGACCGCCGACATTATGATGGGACTTGATGACTTCAGACGGACCGTTAACCGAGATCGATTCGATCACATCCGGATAGAGTGTTCCCTGCGCCAAAAACTTGATACCCTCATGTTTTTTCGCCTCTTTTTCAAACTCTTCGATGAAGGTGTGCCCGATGATCTTGCGCTTTTTTTCAGGGTCACTGACTCCGGCAAGCTTGCCTAAGAAGTTGTCAACAGCATCAACCGTCACCAAAGGTACTTTCAGATTGATCTTGAAAACCTCTTCGACCTGTTCGCGTTCGCCTTTTCGAAGTAAGCCGTTGTCGACAAAAACAGGTACGAGCTGATCACCGATCGCTTCATATAGAAGTGCCGCAACAACAGAAGAGTCAACCCCGCCGCTCAGACCGCAAAGCACTTTGCCGTCACCCACTTTTTCACGGATGATCTTGATCTGTTCTTTCAGAAAGTGGCCCATCTCCCACTTTTCCGTAACGCCGCAGATCTTGCGTGCGAAGTTGCGAAGCATCAGGTAGCCTTCCACCGAGTGGTTAACTTCGGGGTGGAACTGCATCGCATAAACTCTTTTCTCTTCGTTTGCGATAGCCGCGAAAGGCGAGTTTGCAGAGATGGCGATCGGTTCAAACCCTTGCGGCAGTCTGTCGACCCGGTCGCTGTGGCTCATCCAGACGGTTGTGCCTTCATCAACATTATCAAACAGGGGCGAAGGCTTGACGACGGTAAGCTCTGCTTTGCCGTATTCGTGGTGGTCAGAACGGATGACCGAACCGCCAAAGTCAACTGCGATACGCTGCATACCGTAACAGATTCCAAGCACGGGAATACCCATCTTGTAGACTTCCTGGTCGACCTCATAGGCGTCTTTATTGTAAACTGATGAAGGACCGCCGCTTAAGATGATCCCTTTCGGGTTCTTTGCTTTAATCAAATCGATCTTTGTATGGTAAGGAAGGATCTCACAATAGATCTTCTCTTCACGCATACGGCGCGCTATTAACTGTGTGTATTGGGAACCAAAATCTAAAACAACGATACTGACTTGTTTCAAAACAGAGCCTTTATAAAAAAGTATGTAAGGAAGGATACCCGAAAGAGGATTAGAGGTGGCTTTTATCGTTGAAAGAGTGTGTGAGTCTGTTTGAGGGTGAGCCATCAACTTCAGAGCAGATGCTCTGAAGTTGGCATTTTAGTAGAGTCCCATGATCTCGAATTGTACGTACCACAGTCCCATAGAGAAGATATAACCTGCCAAGATCGTCCAGGCATATTTCATATGCGAACCGAAGGTATAGATACCGCGAAGACGTCCCATAACACCGACACCCGCGGCTGAACCGAAACTGATTAGACTGCCCCCGATGCCCGCTGTCAGTGTGACAAGCATCCACTGATCGATCGGCATATCCGGGCTTGCTTTCAAAATAGCACTCATTACAGGGACGTTATCGACAATTGCCGAGATGAAACCGACACCGATATTGGCTGCTGTCGGTCCGACCATGCCATAAAGGTCATGAACATAGTTAAGATACCCGACATAATGCAGTGCACCGACGGCAGAGAGAATTCCGAAGAAGAAAAGCAGTGTATCGTTTTCGATCTTTTTCATATTGACGAAAATATCAAATGAGTCCGCATTCTGCTGCGTCAAATGGAAGGCATAAAGCTTCAGGATAGACAGACCGAAAAGCATTCCCCACATGGCCGGAAAATGGAAAAACTGATGTCCCAGGATCGCTATTGAGATCGTCAACACACCCAGCCAGACGACAACAATACCGCCATCGCGCATCTTGGGCTTTTCTTCTGTGGCCGCATCGAAAGGCGGCTGTCCCTTTGGTACTGCCTTGCTAAGCAGCCACGCGGTCAGTAGCCATCCGCCTACAGCGGGGACAAAGAGGAAAAGAAAATCGACGAACTCGCCTTTCTGCGCCGTCCATGCCATCAGCGTCGTGATATCGCCGAAAGGGCTCCATGCCCCGCCTGCATTGGCCGCAACGACGATATTGATAGCACCCGGAACCAGGAATTTATGGTTCTCTTTGTCAATTGTAAAGAGTACTGTTGAAAGGATCAATGCCGTCGTAAGGTTGTCGGCGACAGGGGAGATAAAAAAGGCCAAAAGACCGGTCAGCCAAAAGAGTTTTTTGTAGCTGTACCCTTTTGAGACAAGGTTGTACTTCATGACATCAAACACACCGCGTTCGATTAGTGTCTCAATGAAGGTCATCGCGACAAAGAGAAAGAAAAAGATCTCAGCGATCTCCTCGATCAATACTGTCATCTCATGATGAAGCGGAGTCGGATCCATCCCGTTAAGGGTATAAAAGATACCAATTAGCATGAAAGAGAAGGTACCGATAAACAGAGCCGGCTTAGCCTTGTTTATCTCGTATTTCTCTTCTGTCGCGATAAAATAATATCCGATTACAAAAATCGCCAGAACGGCGATTCCTACCCATGTTGTCGTTAGATCCAGCATGTTTTCATGCATATAATACTCCCAGTTAGAATAGATAAAATACCTCCGGTGCGCTTACACTTGTCGGTAATGAACACCCACCGACTCTTCTCGAGCCAATGCCGATCGGACGATCTCTCGCGCCGTCAGCAGGCGAAGCTTAAGCATACGGCCGATTGGCGCATGAAGCATCTTCTCGATCTCTTCATACGCTTTTTCCAGTCCTTCCCTTGTCCGGACTATGGAAACCTGCTCCCACATTATACGGCGCAGACGCTCTTTTTTCTCTTTATCACCCTCTTGATAAAGCAATTCGCTGTTCTTTTCAAAAGGCCCCTTACACCGGGTACCTTTTTCGAGAATCAGCGACTCTGCGGCCCGTTTGGCAAACACCAGCCCCTCCAATAAGGAGTTACTCGCAAGACGGTTTGCTCCATGCACCCCGGTTGAGGCCGCTTCACCAACCGCATAAAGTCCTTTTACCGATGGCGTTCGACCGTATAGATCCGTCTCTATCCCGCCGATAGCATAATGAAAAGCCGGCGAAATCGGAACCTTGTCTTTGGGCAGGTTGTAGCCCAGCGCCGAAAACCGGTTCTCTATATTGGGAAAACGGTGTTTAAAATAGTCGTAGTCGAAACTTTTGAAAGAGAGGTAGACCTGCTTTTGTGTTTTCTGCGCATAATCGAATATCGCACGGCTGACAATGTCTCTCGGTGCCATCTCTCCGCGTTTGTCATAATCAAATAAAAAACGGTAGCCAAGATCATCAACAACTTGTGCCCCTTCACCGCGGAGCGCTTCGGTGAGCAGCTGTTTTTGCGCCGTTTTATTGTCGACATAAACAGTCGGATGGAACTGCAGCATCTCCATGTTTTCGAGTTTAATACCCTTTTCCAGACAGATCCCGTGCAGTTCGCCGCTGATGCTTGACGCATTGGTATGATATTCAAACAGGGCTCCGACTCCGCCGCTGGCGATCACGACTGCGTGGGCCAATATCTCTTTACGTTCGCCTCTGTGCATCACAACGATACCGCAGACCTGCCCATTTTCGAGCAGCAGATCGATTACAACCGCATTTTCAAGCATCGGATGCGGCGTATTTTCAAGCAAAAAGTGGTGCAGATGACGGCCTGTAGCGTCACCGCCGGCATGCAGAATACGTTTCTGTGAATGGGCTGCCTCCTGGGTATAGAGCAGTTTCCCCTCTTCATCAGCATCAAACTGGAACCCGCGTGCGATAAGATCATGAATCACATCCTGGGAATTTTGGCTTAATACCTCTACGGCTTCACGATCACACAGCCCTGCGCCGGCATCCAAAGTATCTTTGATATGCGAAGGGATATCACTGTCATCTTTAGCCGTCGTTACCCCGCCTTGTGCATAAAAGGTATTGCACTCCCAGGGGTGCGCTTTATTGACAATGAGCACCTTCTTTTCCCGGGGCAGATTCATGGCCGTATAGAGTCCGGCAACGCCGGCTCCGATAATCACAACATCATATTGCATGGTCTTCTTTCTCGTCATCTATTTTTCTTGAGCAGGCGGCACATACACAGGCTCGTCTTTATAGCCGCAGCCAGACAAAGTTAACAATGCAGCTGTTATAATTATTGTATGAAAAATTCGGCTCAGGTTCTCTCTCATCTCGTTAATCAACCCCATTATAAAAAATTAGCACAGCATCGCTGTATCGACACGATCAGAACACTTTTCCCGCCTCATCTGCAACAGATGATACAGTTTGCCTATGTCAAGCACAAGGTGCTCTATTTTGTGCTCAATCATCCCGGCGCCAAACAAGAGTTCGATATTATAATAGCTTCAATTAAAACGCCTTTAAAACTTCACCCTCCGCAAAAGTGCAAAGAACTGGAATTCGAGGATCTTCGCGCCTATGTCTCCCATAAGCCCTTAGTCACAGAGACCGAGAGCAGAAGAGAGAGTGTTCCTTTTTATATTGAACGTTCAAACGGCACCTTTGAAAATCCTACAGAAGATGAAAAGCTTCATAATATTATTGAAAAGATACGCAGCAGCATACATGATAAACATCATTAAAAACCTTCCCAAATCATCCGGTATTTACCAATATTATGACAAAAACGGCAAACTTCTCTATGTAGGAAAGGCCAAAAACCTCTATAACCGGGTCAAAAGCTACTTTCTTTTTACACCGATGCTGCGGCCAAACAACAGGCTCTCTGCGCGTATCGTCAAGATGCTTGAGGAAACGGCATCGATGCACTACATCGTCGTAAAGAGTGAACATGACGCGTTGATCCTGGAAAATTCGCTGATCAAACAGCTCAAGCCCAAATACAATATTCTGTTGCGTGACGATAAGACCTACCCCTACATCTATATCGATACCGACGAACATTTCCCCCGATTCGAGATCACCCGCAAGCTGCTTAAGGGTAACAGCATCAAATACTTCGGTCCCTACTCTGTCGGAGCACGCGATATACTGGACTCTGTTTATGAACTCTGCAAGCTGGTTCAAAAAAAGAGCTGCCTCAAAGGAAAACAGGCCTGCCTCTACTACCAGATGGATCAATGTCTTGCCCCCTGTGAAAAAAAGGTCACCCAAGAACATTACAGCACCATTGTGCAGGAGGCGATGCACTATATCGAAAATAAAAAAGTACTGATTGCAAAACTCAAAGAGAAAATGGACTTTTATGCGGAGAACCTGCGCTTTGAAGAGGCCGGTGTGCTGCGTGACCGCATTGAACGTATCGCCAAAAGCGAACTGATCTCGCAGATCGATCTCGCTTCAACTGAGAACTATGACATTTTTGCCATCAGCTACAACGATCAGCGTGCGGCAGTTGTCCGCCTCTTCATGCGTTCAGGCAAGATCATCTCCTCCTCACATGACTATATAAACCTGAACAGCGGGTTTGACATCGACGAAGCATACGAACGCGCCATAATCGAATTTTACGGGCATGAAAAACCGCCTATTACCGCGCCTGTTTTAGTGGCGCATGACTTTCATGAAAGGGCTCTTGTAGAGGAGCACCTCTCGCTTCTTTTTGAGAAAAAAGCGACGATTTCACTGCCGCTGCGCGGCAATAAAAAACGGCTTGTCGAACTTGCTTTAAGCAATGCCGATGAACTGTTACGCCAAAAGAAAAACGACACCACCGAAAATATCGCCAAGCAGCTTCAGGAGCTGCTCTTGCTTGAGCGACTGCCCCGCAGGATCGAAGCCTTTGACAACTCGCACATGGCCGGCGAAGCGACTGTCGGCGGTATGATCGTTTTTGACAACGGCCGCTTTGATAAATCGGGGTACCGTCATTACCATCTGAATGCGCGTGATGAATACGGACAGATGAAAGAGACACTGTCGCGCCGCATCGCCGGGTTTGAAGAGAACACGCCGCCAGACCTTTGGCTTATCGACGGAGGCACCACACTCTTGACCCTCGCCAAAGAGCTCCTTGATTCTGCCGGGGTCAACCTTGATGTCATCGCTATCTCAAAAGAGAAGATCGATGCCAAGTCTCACCGGGCCAAAGGAAGTGCCCACGATCAGCTTCACACTGTTACGGAGAGTTTCAAGCTGCCGCCCTCTGATAAACGGCTGCAGTTGATGCAGCAGCTTCGCGACGAGGCGCACCGGTATGCCATCACTTTTCATAAAAAGACAAAACTTAAACGGGACCAGGCCTCCAAACTTTTGAACACTCATGGCATTTCACAGGCCAAGGTGGTCAAGCTGCTTCAGCATTTTGGTACCTTTGAAGCACTGCAAAATGCCCGCGAAGATGAGATTACAGCCATACTGAACCAAAGTGATGCAAAAAAAATCAAGATGATATATAAATAAGTTATATTTGCTTTTAATTATGATATATTTACCCAAACTCCCAAGGGACTTGGTAGATTTAAGAAAAACAAAAGGTTCCAAAATATGGAAAGACCTGAAGCAATTGATAAAGAGTACCTATTTGACGGAGGTGTGATTATCAGTGAAACGGACACTAAGGGTAATATCACGTATGCCAATCGAAAATTTTGTGAAATCTCAGGGTACACTCCTGAAGAACTGAAAGGGCAGCCTCATAATATCATTCGCCATCCTGATATGCCAAAAGCAGCTTTTACGCAGATGTGGGAGACGATCAAAAGCGGTCGTTCCTGGCATGGCCTGGTAAAGAACCTGCGAAAAGACGGGCTTTATTACTGGGTAGAGACAGAGATTACACCCGTACGCAATGATGAGGGCCAAATCACAGGTTATATTGCCGCTCGCAAGCCGGCCAGCCGAAAAAATGTCAATGAAGTAGCCCTGACCTATAAAACTATGTTAGATAAAGAGAAGTAAGGAGTCTATGTGTTGATATATGATCACAATAAAGAGTTTATAGGAATCGATGAAGAGAGCTTAAAGCTCCTTGGCTATGAACGCTTCGAAGACCTTACACGTGAACATAGAGATGTTGCCGAACTTTTTGTCAAAAAGCCCGGGTACATTCACAACTTCACAAATTTCCCCTGGATCGATTTTGTTTTGCATGCAGAATCCGAAGAGACCAAGGTCATTATTGCGGGCAAGAACAAGTCCTTTTCCGCAATAGTTGATATTACCAAGCTCTATCTTACCAAAGCACCGAATGAAGACGCCTACCTGGTCAGGCTCAAAAATATTCAGAACTATCAGCTTGACGCTTCAGAGAAGCCAGCACCTTCGGCACCTCCTTTAAACCTTGAAGCCCAGTCGTCCAATACAGTTCAGGAAACAACTCGGCCTGAACCACAGCCTGAACCACGACCTGAAACGGCTGAACAGCCTAAGCAACAGACACCGCTGACGATCGATGAAGACCTTTTTATCAAAGAAAATCAGGCTGTGCCAGAGGAGGAGACACTGTCGATTTCGTCTCCGTCTGCAGCAGAAGATGAATTTGACATCTACTTCCATGGTGAGGAAGAGTTGCTGATTGAGCCGGAACCAGAATTACCGCCGGTAGCAAAATCCGTTTTAGACAATCTCAAAGAAGAAAAAAGTGCTCCAATGCTTGGCGCCAATCTCAATGAGCATGATAAGGCCTATCTGGAAAATCTCAAGTTTTCGGATGATTATATCTATGATCCGAACATTGCTGCAGATGAACTTGGACTTCCGGTCGATCTGATCGAAGAGTTTATCGGTGACTTTATTAAACAGGCACATGAGTTTAAAGAACAGTTCTTTCGTGCAATCAAAAAAGAAGATTTCGACACTATCAAGGTCCTTTCACACAAACTCAAAGGTGTTGCTGCAAACCTCCGCATTGAAGACTCTTTTGAAGTGCTGCGCAATATCAATGAATCTTCCGATATCAAAGAGTGTGAGGCAAATCTGAAAAGATTCTATCTTACGCTTGCCAAACTCGAAGGCAAGAGTATCGAAGAGGTCAAGCAGCAGCTTGAAAACCCGGTAGAAGAGCTGTACACACTGACGCCTAAATTTCAGGAAGAAGAGCAAGCTGAAGAGGAGACCCCCTCTCCTTTGGAACTCCCTGAACTTGAGCAGAATGAAGACGTTCCGCCAATTGTTCAAGAGGATCTTGTCCATCCTTTTGCCGTTGAAGAGATCCAGGAAGAGAGTTCTGACGTTTATGACTTTGGACTTGAGCTTTCAGGTGACGACGAACCTTTTATTGTTATGGAAGATGAAGATAAGATCATTTCAGATATAAAAGACCTTAAGCCAGAAGATAATAAGAAAGAAAGCGCACCTGCCCTAACCTATGATATTAACTTAGCTGCAGCCGAAATCGGTCTGAGTGCCGATCTAGTCGGTGCACTGATAGATGACTATATTGTTGAAGCGAACGAGATGAAGCGCAAGCTCAGCGATGTCATTGAAGCCTCAGATATAATGCGTTGGAAAGGGTATGCCACCCAACTCAAAGGGATAAGCGACAATCTACGCATTATAGATATTTCGAACACACTTCAAAACTTAATCAATAGTACTGAAAAACAACAAGCTAAAGCCATTATGCAAGAGTTTTATGGCTTTATCAACCAACTTTAACAGGAGTTTACAAAAATGATAGCACTTAAAAACCGATTGCGTCTAATCAGTCTTTTTCCAATTCTAATTCTCTTCGCACTAGCGAGTTATTATGTATATAATGCTTATGGAAGTTACCAGTCCGCAAAAGTTTTGCAGGCTAAACTCGATGAGAATACTTACTTAAATGATCTGATCACCAACCTTTCACGTGAACGCGGTATGACCGTTATGTACCTGGGGAACCAGTCCGATACAACCAAAAAGTCATTGATCGCACAGCGTGATCTGGTTGATGAGAGACTTGCCGCATTCGACAAGCATATTTCCAACAATACACTTTTGCATGAGCACAGTAAAGATACACCAGATATGGCCTTGGAAAGTCAAAAAAGCATTGACGCCTTCTTCAAAGTAATTGCTGAAAAACGTGCTGCTGTTGATGCCGGCGAACTTGAGTTCGATGAGATCTATGACACGGTTTACGGTGCTGCCGAAAATGAACTTATGAAAGAGCTTAGAACTATCGGTACCTTCGAAGTGGATCCGGATATCGCTTCACTTGCATCGGCCTACATCAACATTCTTGATGCGAAGCACTATACCGGTGACGAGCGTGACTTTATCAGTTATGCCCTTGCCCGTGGGACCCGATTTGATGCCGAAGAGCTTAATACATGGATTACCTTGATCGGTAAAGCCGACTCGATCAATTATGAAGGTGTTCAAAACCGAAGTGTCAGAACAGAGCTGGAAGCGATCTTCAAGGATGAAGACAACACTGAACTTTTTAGCGATATCACTACCGAGCGTGCAGAGATCATGCAGGCCGTCAATGACGGGCTCTACTCTACCGAATCCGGCATTTGGTTTACGATGTTGTCCGAAAAGATCAATATTCTGTCCGAGGCAGAGAAAATCCTCATCGATGCCATGGGTGCACGTTCAAATATTGTTCAAGAGAACGCGATCCAAGTCCTTTCGATCGCGATCGCTATTTGGGTCGCTTCACTCCTGCTTGCATTCCTGGCTATCGTTCTTTCAAACGATATCGCCCGCAATATCAAAAATCTGGAAGCCGTCCTTAACCGTGTTGCCGAAGATACCGTTGAAGACGATACCGGCTTGGCCCATAAGATCAACCTTGATACCGCAGATGGTACGGCACAAGCCTATGCGCTGCTCGAGAATATAATCGACCAGACGAAACAAGAGACAGAAAAGGCCATGGAGGCCTCCGAAGCCAAGTCAATGTTCCTTGCCAATATGTCACACGAGATCCGTACACCGCTTAATGGTATAGTCGGATTTACAGAACTACTTAAAGATACAGACCTACAGGACGAACAGCGCGAATTTATTGACATTATCGAAAAAAGCTCCGAGAACCTTCTCGAGATCATCAATAATATTCTTGACCTTTCCAAGATCGAAAGTAACAAACTTGAGATCGAAGAGATCGTCTTCAGCCCTATCGAAGAGTTTGATTCAGCCGTTGAAGTCTACGGTGTTCGTGCCTCTGAAAAACATATCGACCTTGCCTGTTTTGTTGATCCGGAACTTGAACGACCGGTCAAAGGTGATCCGACCAAACTTAAAGAGATCATTATCAACCTGCTCTCCAATGCAGTCAAATTTACAAACAGCGGCGGTGCCGTCAATGTCGATATCCGCAAGATCAAGATTGATCAGCCAAACCGCACGCGTATTCGCTTCTCTGTCGAAGACAACGGTATCGGTGTTACCGCAGAGCAAAAAGCCAATATTTTTGAAGCATTTGGCCAGGCTGACGTATCCACTTCACGTAAATATGGCGGTACCGGTCTTGGTCTAACCATTTCAAGCCGCTTTGTTGAACTTATGGGCGGAAAACTTGACCTTGAGAGCGAACCAGGTCACGGTACGACCTTCTTCTTTGAACTTGAATTTGAAGAGATCGAGACGCTTAACGAGTCAATCAGCGGCAGCTTCAGCTATATCAATGCACTTATCCTAGAGTCTGATACCAGAACCAAACGCCAAGAGATCTATCTTAAGCAATATCTTGACTTTTATGGTGTGAGCTACACAACATTTAAAGATGTTACTGAACTTCAAAAACTTGAACGACAAGTCAACTACGACATGCTTTTTGTTGATTATGACTACACAAATGAATCTGCCATAGAAGAGTTTGCTAAATCGCAAGAAGAGCTTATTCTTATTACCAAATCATACTATATGAAGAAAATCGATGCAATGGGTATTGATATCTTCAAAGTCATGTATGAGCCGATGAACGGCTCTAAGATCAAATCGGTCTTGGAATCATTTGACCTTGAATCGTTCAACAATAAAAAAGCGAAGCAGCTCCGTCACAAGAAATTTGACGCAAGCACGTCAAAATTCAAAGCGAAAGCACTTGTAGCAGAAGATAATATCATCAATCAAAAACTCATTCGACGTACCTTGGAAGACCTTGGTCTTGAGATCACATTGGCGAACAATGGTCTTGAAGCCTTCGAAAAACGTAAAAACGGCAATTATGATGTGATCTTTATGGATATTCAGATGCCTGTACTCGACGGCGTCGAAGCGACACAAGAGATACTTGATTACGAAGAGGACTTCAGCGTTCCGCACATTCCTATCATTGCCTTGACAGCGAATGCGCTAAAAGGCGACCGTGAACGTTTCCTGGCAGCAGGAATGGATGAGTATACGACCAAGCCACTGGTACGTACAGAGCTAACGTCACTGTTAAACCACTTCCTGGCAGACAAGATCATTGATGTCAATGAGATCGAAACAGAGCAAAAGGACGCGCAGCAGTCATCAGAAAATGCAACAGATGTGAAAGCACCAGTAGCAGAAAAAGAGGTCAAACAACTCGATATTCTGCTAGCTAAAAAAAGTCCGATTGAAACAAAACTCTTTTCTATGCTGCTTGATGAATTAAAGTTCAATTATCTGACTTCAACATCATTTAATGCATTGCTAAAAGACATCAAAGCAAAAAATCCTCGTATGGTCTTGGTAGACAAAGAGATGGCTGATATTGACTACTCACTATTGAAGGAGACTGTTGACGGGCTTGCCAACAAAACCGCCATCGTCATGATGGTTGACCCGGCCTCTCGAGATAACACTGAACACAATGAAATTGCTGATGAGATCATCAACAACCTTGTCAATAAAGACCTGTTGCGTCTCATTGTTGAAAAATACACAAAATAAAAGGAAACAGACACATGGCCCAAAATCTAAAAGTATTAGCAGTTGATGACGATTTGATCAACTTAAAACTGCTCAAGTCAATGCTCATGAAAACGGAAAGCGTTAAAGAAGTCATCGAAGCCAGAAACGGAGCTGATGCGATCAATATTCTTAAAGAGCGTAATGATATAGACATCATTCTTCTTGATATCATCATGCCGGTAATGGGCGGAATAGAGATGCTCAAAGTCGTCCGCTCAGATGACAATCTAAAACAACTTCCAATCATCGTCTTAACAACCGATGAGACAAAAAAGAATGAAGCACTTGAAGCCGGTGCAAATGGCTTTTTAATGAAACCTGTCCGTGCAGCCGATGTAACACAAAAGATTTCAGAACTCTCCTTATAATCTCTTTCCTTTGCAGCCCAGCGCTGCAAGTCTATACCTCTCTTGATAAAATCATCTTATTCGTGATTCGTGATTCGTGATTCGTGATTCGTGATTCGTGATTCGTGATTCGTGATTCGATTATGTAAAGATGGCGCAGCTCATCTTAGCATGAACTTGTAAAAAAGTTTCAGATTGGGTGCAGATTGTGCCGAAGTGAACCCGAAGGATATCTCCTGTTATAAACTAAGCTGGGAGCTTAGTTTTAAGGAGTAAAGTGAGATTAATAGAAGCCATAGCTTCAAGTACGTCGAGCGGTGAACTTCGACGCAAGGTGCGCCGAAGCTGGAACTTTTTGAAGCTGGAACTTAAACCAGCATCTTCTCAAGGACCTCTTCGATACGCGAGACCGGCGTGATGACAACTGCCTCTTTCACCTCATCCGGGATATCACCAAGATCACGATCGTAATTCTTCTGTGGTATCAACACCTCTTTCATACCGGCCTTGTGGGCCGCTATCAATTTCTCTTTCAATCCGCCGATCGGCATAACGATACCTGTCAGCGAAACTTCTCCCGTCATGGCAAAGTCAGCCCGTATCTTTTTACCGCTTAGAATAGAAGCGATCGTCGTACACATCGCGATACCGGCACTCGGACCATCTTTCGGGGTTGCACCGTCAGGCACGTGGATGTGAAGGTCATAGCGCTTATATACCTCGCTTGGGTCAAGGCTGATCTTCTCTTCCAGCTCTTTTGGCGTCATAGGGACTTGATCAGGACTTACAGTAAGCTTTTTGGTATCGATCAGGGTCTTCACGACACTCATTGCGATTCGAGCAGACTCTTTCATCACGTCCCCCAGACTGCCTGTCAGCTGAAATGTTCCTTTGCCTTTAATACGTATACTCTCGATCTTCAGTACGTCACCGCCGACTGCCGTCCAGGCCAGACCATTGACAACACCGATTCTGTCAATATTGTCGGTCTTGTCGATCTCGAAAACTGTTTTCTCCAGAAATTGTTTCAGGTTTTTAAGTGAGATCGTCACCTTGGCATTTTCGGGATGTTCCAGAATCATCTTTGCCGCTTTGCGCGTCACATCGGCAATGCGGCGGCGCAGGTTACGGACACCCGCTTCACGGGTATAGCTGGAGATAATCTCTTTGAGAGCCGGTTTGGAGATAGAAAGTTCAGAAGCTTTCAGTCCATGTTTCTTAAGTTCCTGCGGCAGAAGATAGCGCTTGGCGATCTCAAACTTCTCTTGAGGCGTGTACGAACTCACGCCGATGAACTCCATACGGTCACGAAGCGGCGCCGGAATACTGCCTAACTCATTAGCCGTTGCAATGAAGATCACATTGCTCAGATCAATATTGAAGTTGGTGTAGTAGTCCCTGAAAGCATTATTCTGTTCCGGATCGAGGATTTCCAGCAGAACGGCCGTCGGATCACCTCGCTGAGAGCGTCCGACCTTGTCGATCTCATCCAAGACGATGATCGGGTTCATCTTTTTCGCATCGATCAGTCCCTGTACAATACGGCCCGGCATCGCACCGATATAGGTACGACGGTGGCCGCGAAGCTCATTGACATCTTCCAGACCGCCCAATGCTATTCTGATAAGAGGGCGTTTCAACGCCGTAGCGATCGAATTGGCCAAAGAGGTCTTACCTACCCCGGGAGGGCCCACAAAACAGAGAATCGCACCGCTGCTCTCCAGATTTTTTTTACCGCGAAGCTCTAAAAGTTCTTTCACAGAAAAGTATTCAGCAATTCTCTCTTTTGGCTTTTTAAGTGAGAAGTGGTCTTCATCGAGCTGCTTTTCAACCTCATTGATATCAAGCTTTTTCTTGGCCAGTTCGCCAAAAGGGATCTCGAGCACCCACTCCAGATAGCTTTGTATCATCCCTGCATCAGCAGAATCCGGGTGCATTCGGGAAAAACGTTCCAGCTGCTTGTTGATCTCCTTATAGACATCATCCGCCATTTTTGTCTTTTTGGCTTCAAGCTTTTTACGATACTCCTCGATTTCGTCATTGCGCTGGTTGTCCGTACCGAGCTCTTTTTGAATCTGCTTTAACTGCTCTTTCAAAAAGTACTCTTTGTTCACTTTTTCAATACGGCTCTGCACCTTGCTGCGGATCTCTTTTTGCAGTTTGTTTGCCTCGATCTCCCCGATAAGAATGTCGATCAGCATCAAGAAGCGTTTCTCGATATCGGCTTCGATAAAGAGTTTGTACGCTTCATCTTTCTTCATCTTGATCGTACTGCAGATAAGGTCAGCGATGCGGTTGTGTTCATGGTTCTCTTCGATAGTACGAAGCAGATCCGGCGGGAAATTGCCGCTAACCTGTGAAAGTGTACGTACCTTCTCGCGTACGACTTCGATGATGGCATCCATCTTAAGGGCATTGGCCTCAAGCGACTCTATCTTTTCGACTGTAGCATGAAGTGTCGGTTCAGTCGTCAGTGGCTTCACGATACGGCCGCGGGCCAGACCCTGAAAAAGCACCTTGACGCGCCCGTCGGGAAGCGCCACTTTGCGCATGATCGAGCCGATCACCCCTGCATCATAGATCGCTTCAAAGTCGCGTTCGCCTTCATGTTCATCTTTCGTTGGGCAGACAACAACAAGGGAGTCGTTCTCAATTGCTTCGGTTGCTGCTGCGATGTTTTTTTCGTCATTTAAAAAGAGTGGTGAGATCATGAAAGGGTATAAAAAGATATCATCCTCAGCGATGACGGAGAGATCTGCTGGAAAGTCTTTATAATTGTCTAATTGCATTATTGCTCCTAAAATTATTGTTGTATTATAGACACTATCCTTGTATCAAGAGTAAACAAAAATTTTGTTGCTCAACTTTAGAAGAGAAATTTAAGCAATACGAGGGCTCTAACATGTTACTTCCAAGTGTAAGTGTTTGCTACTTTTCTTCGCTGTCAGCTGTCTTAACCTGCCCCTGGCTGTTGCGCGATACAACGCTTTGGGTATCCGGAATCATGAAAGCGTACCAGCTTTCGGTTCCGTCACCTTCGAAGATCTCTTTGTACCAGGCAACGTCGGGTTTGGCAACATCTGCCCAATCGATCCAATTTTCTTTGCGAAGATTGTGATAATGTTCGGCCCCCATCGGTTTATCCAAGCGCTCATAAAGCAGAGCGATACTCTCGTTAAGACTTGATCGGGCCAGGATCAGACGTGTCATCATCGTATCAACGATAGGATAATAGATAGAGCGCGGATATTTGACTTTAAACTGGCCTGCCGCCGTGATCGCTTCATTGATCAGACCCTGGTCTCTTCGCGGATTCGGCAGTGCCATATATTTTGCTTTGATCTTGAGGAATTCACTGTATTCCAACTCGCTCGGTGTGGCATAACGTTTGATATACTCGTTTAAAAAATGCTCTGCCAAAAGGTACTCTTCATACTGCAGATGCGACTGTGCCATGATCATCGTTGCTTCAGGCAGAAGCGGCGAACCGATGTGTTCACTCTGCAGAGAGCTGTAGTAGTCGTCAGCTTTGTCAAGGTTGCCGTTGGAAACCGATTCGATCATACGTTTGTACCAATAGGCCGCCGGCTTGTTATACTCTTCGACATCTTTGCTGCACCCTGCCAGGAAGAGAATAAAAGCTGCCAGTAAAAAAAAGTGTTTCATATTGTCTCAATATTTTAAAGTAGATGAATAAAAAAACCTATTTTATCGAAGTTGTGATTAATCAGGGATACTTTTGTCAGATAATCGCACTTTTCAATTATTTGGCGTTATACTAAGCCAAAAAAAGGGTTCAAGTTTGATCGAACCGAAAGATCTGGAGAAATTTAAACGTCTCGGTGTTCAAAGCATTACAGCCCTTGCGACGCTGGCCCCGACCGCCTATGAAGACAAACGCATCGCCTCTATGATGCAGGTCGACAAGATGCAGGTGATCGATGCCACGGTAGAGCATATATCCCATTCACCCAGACGTACACTTGTAACCCTTTTTGCCCACAATTTCAACCATCGTCTTGAAGCGGTACTTTTTCAGCCCAGACCCTATATGCTCCGCAATTTCGTTATCGGCGAGCAAAGTTTTTTTTATGGAAAAATAAGCTGTAACAGCGGCCACTGTCAGATGACCCATCCCTTGCAGATCAGCGATGTCGGCACTGTCATTCCCAAATACAAAACAGCGCTTAGAGCCGATGTCATGCGCCGTCTTATCGAACATTATCTCAACCGTGCCAACCTCAAAAGAGAAGGGCTGCCCGACAGCGTAATCGACATCCTGCTTACGGTGCATTTTCCGACAGAAGAACAGGGCGGCAAGCTCTCTTCGAACCAGATTGAGGCCTTGAAGTTTGCCGAACTCTATGATTATATGAAGGTACTTGGCAAAAAAAGGCGCTATTTTCCCGCGCTACACCAGCTTCACGGAAAATGGAAAGAGTGGGCGGCAGCACTCCCTTTCAGTTTGACTATGGAGCAGAGAGCAGCCATCGAAGCGATAGAAATAGACCTTCAAAAAGAGGTTTCCGCCAAACGCATGATCGTAGGCGATGTCGGCTCAGGCAAGACCATGGTCATCCTTGCTTCAGCGCTTATCGCTCAGCCGCGCCGCGCCATTTTAATGGCGCCGACCACCATCCTGGCCAACCAGCTTTTTAACGAAGCGCAGAAACACCTGCCGCACATCAGAAGCGCACTTGTCCTGAACAGTACAAAAAAATCCCTCGACCTCAATGGCTTTGATTTTATCATCGGTACCCACGCCCTGCTCTACAGAGAGCTTCCTCAGAGTGCTCTTATCATGATCGACGAACAGCACCGCTTCGGAACAGGTCAGCGGAAGCTTTTGGAAAATCTCATCAGTACCCAGGAGAGACGGCCCCATTTTCTGCAATTCTCCGCCACTCCTATTCCTCGAACCCAGGCGATGATCGACTCGGCGCACATCGATGTGAGCCTCATCACGCAGACACCTTTTGAGAAAGATATCACCACCTCCGTTATCCGCAAAAGTGATTTTTCGGAACTCCTGAAAAAGATCGAAGATGAACTTGAGCAGGAGCACCAGGTCCTCATCATCTATCCCCTTGTCGAACAGAGCGAAGCGCTGAACTACCAGAGCCTCGATGAAGCCAGGGGCTACTGGGAAAAACGGTTTAAAAATGTCTATGTCACCCATGGCAAAGATAAAAACAAGGAAGCGGTACTCGTCGAATTCAGAGAAAAAGGAAGCATCCTGCTGGCAACCACCGTCGTCGAAGTGGGTATCTCGCTGCCGAAGCTGACCACCATCGTCATCGTCGGGGCGGAAAGGCTGGGTCTCTCCACCCTGCACCAGCTCCGCGGGCGTGTCAGCCGCAACGGACTTAAAGGCTACTGCTACCTCTACACCAACCTAAACAAAAGCGAACGCCTCGACGCTTTTATCAAAACCGACAACGGTTTCGATATTGCCGCACTTGACCTGAAGTTCCGAAAAAGCGGTGATCTCTTAATAGGCAAGACACAAAGCGGTGACAAGTTCAGATGGGTCGACATGGGTGAAGATGACGAGATCGTCAAACAGGTCGTAAACTATCTCAATCCCTGATACGTGTTACGTGTTACGTGTTACGTGTTACGTGTTACAAAGAGTCTCTTCTGCACCTTAATCAACTCTTTAAGCCCGGGAATCTAAATTCGTATCTGCTAAATTTCAGAGTAACTTGACATCTTCATCAACAAATATCGCAACACGCAACACGTATCGCGTAAAACAGAGATTCTCCTGTGCTATAATAAATCAAAACAAGTAAAAGGAGAGCAAATGAACGTATCACTAACGGGTCGTCAAATTGAACTTACCGAATCAATTAAAGATTATATAAATGATTCTTTGTCATCGATGGAAAAGTACAATCTGGACATTATCTCGGCCAGTGTGGTTGTGTCGAAACAGGAACGTAAACGCGGTGTGTCACTCGAATACACGATCAATATTGCCGGTAAAAACACCATTATCATCAAACAGCGCGACGACGATCTCTATGCGGCAGCCGACCTTGCAACAGACCGGGCACAAAAAGCGATGCGCCGACTGAATGACAAAATGAACGACCACCACAATGAAGGTATCAATGAAGCCAAAAAAGAGTCATCCAATACCAATGTAAACAATACAGCCGAGAGTTTTGAAGATGAGATCGTTCCGCATGACCTCGATATCCATAAACCCAGAGAAGCAGGCGATGTTCTGGAGGAGCTTAAAGAGAGCAACAAACAGTTTGAGATCTTTAATGACAATGAAGGCAAAACGCGCGTACTTTACAAACGCAGCGATGGACGTTTCGGACTTTATTAGAATTCACTCAAATATTACAGGTCTGACCTTCAATCCGGATGGGCATAAAAAAGGAGTAGATTCTGAATCAAGTTCAGAATGACGCTTTGTTCTGTCATTGCGGGCTTGGCCTGCAATCTACTCCTTTATACAAGTGTCTCATATAGATCATTCCATTCACTGTTCTCTTTCTCAATCAACATAATTTTCCAGACTCTTTTCCAGTTTTTAAGCTGTTTTTTTCTCTCTCTATTGCACTTACTATATCGTCAAAAATCTCCTAATACACCAGTTAGGAGACATCATACTTTTCAGTAAATCCGTCTGCTGATTTGTTTTTGTGTTCATAAATTCGTTTGATGATGTCGGAGGTGACCCCGATATAGAGTGTTCCGTTTTCTTTGAGGCCAGGATTCTGTCACGGCGGGCTTGACCCGCGATCTACTTATAGTTTTTGCAGCGTTCGGCGGTGGTAGCGGATCGGTTCGGAGAAATGCAGATTTGCATTGTCTTGCACATAGACATCGATCAGCATTGTGCCGTTGGATTCCGGCGTTAGAATAGATCCGATTGCATTTGGCGCAACAAAGAGTGGTGCGCAGCCGTTACCAAATCCAAAATATTGGATCGTTACATTGATATCAAAGATCGGGTTAGTATTATCAGGATAATATGCATTATAATTTCCCATACAAATATCATCGGCTGTACCAAGAATCCCGTCCGCACCGCTTCTGTCAAAACCTGAAACCCGCAAAACTGCATACTCTACTGCACTCTTTGCCAGCAGCTGCGCCTGTTCGTTGATATAGGTGTTGGTTGTCCGTTGTGACGTTTCGGTTGTCGAACTTAACATGTACGTCAAAAGGGTCGCAATGATGATCATAAAGAAGATCGCCATGATCATCGCGAAACCGCTTCGCTGTTTTAGAAAACGACTTTTTCTTTGCATATCGCATACTCCCCCACACCTGTAATATTGCTGTCCGAGACACAGACCTGGATGACCATGATATCACCCATCGAGGTGAACTTGAAACTTTTGACATTTTCCATTAGCAAGCTTTTTGTTCCACTTATATTCGCAGTTTGTCCAAGCCAAGGTGAATATTTGTCATATAAAAACAGATTATTATTTTCCAAGCTGACTGCATAAGCAGATCTTGCTAATTGATAATACTCATAAACGTCAGAACCGACGAAGTTTCCGCCACCAGTTAGCGTAATAACGTTACCTGTAAGATTAACAACTTTCATTGACGAACTCGATGGGGCAACACCAGTAAGGTTGGTCCCGTCCCATCCAAAAGCGCTGCTGTTAAGATCCACATTGCTGCCGATAAAAAATAGTCCTAAACCAGCTGCATTAACAGATGTACCCGGTGAGTTTAACGATACTGCTGATGAATTGGCAAGATCGATGAACCCGCTCCAATCCGGTTTTGTAGAACCTGCACTTGAGCCTTTCCACCCGTCGATATCAGTTCCGATCCATTCTAAAACATTCTCATTACCACTATTGCTGCCTATCGGTTCGATATTGTTAGATGCAATAGTGTCTCTGGCAATTGTCGAATCTTTTATGCGGTACTGCAGGCGATTGGCGATCTGTTTTACGGCAGCTTCACTCTGGTTTTGAAGTCGGTTAAAGGTGTTGGAGTAGATGTAGTTTTCATAGATCTTATAGAGAATATCCGCACCGAATTTTGACAAAATACCGAAGATCAGAATGACAAAGATGAGTTCGATTAAGGTAAAGCCTTTGCGCATTAAAATCTCCTTTTGGCATAGTCGGTCTCACCGATATTGCAGGTATAGGCGCGAAGTCTCGAGATAACAGTCGGCGTACCGTCAACAGTCGCATTGATCTCAACCTGGGTCATCTTGATATTTGTCTGTTGTGCGTCAGCCGCTGTCGAAAACACAAAGGTGGTTGCCGGCGTATCATTGACATAAACACGTGTAGCTGTAATGGCATATTGGGTTTTAAGGCCAAGCTGTTGCCCTGTTGCCGTACTGTCAAACGATCCAGGGAGTAGGACAGCTGTTCCAGCAGCTTGCGCCGGTCGCGTCTCTGCGCTGAAAAACATCCTGTGAAGGTCCTGCTCCAGCCCGCCAATACGTATAGTGCTGTTTATATCCGGCCAACGATCATAAGCGGCATTGCCACTGCCATTGACGTCCAGCATTTTAGATAAACGGACAGTATTTGCATTAGCATCTACGGAGTTAGGGTCCCAAAGCTGTGTCGTGGCTTCGGACAGAACAGAGGAGACCAGGAAGATCGCTTCCTGCGCAGCGTTCCCTTCCAGAGCCTTGTTGTTAACCTGTATCATCGTCGGGATTGTCAGCATGACAACCGCAATGAGTACGATTGCAAAGATAAGCTCTATCATCGTAAAAGCGGAACGCGTGTAAGAGCGCACCAAAGTGCGACAGCTACCGCTTACCATCTAATTCTCCGATTGGTATTTTTATTTCTGGTCGTATCGTTTTTATCCTGTATGGTCGATTCGGCACCGGTAGTGCTCGACCACTCTCCCGGACCGTAAAACTCCAACTCACCATGGACTTGGTTCGCTGCGGCGTTGTATTTATCATAGATCAACCATGTCTGTGTATTATTAGTATCATTGACGTTAATCGTTCCTTTGAACGGATACCCTTGAGTGCCCGAATAATTATAGATGGCCGATGACGTTGAACCGCCATTTATTGTATAAGTGACAGTACCCGGGATATTTGTTGTTGATGACGTCACATTTCCGTCACCTACATTCGTGTTGTGAGCTGTATTGCGGTACCAGTTCACGCTGTCCAGACTGCGCGGTGCCGGTGTCCCGACAAGGTTTGTTATCAATGTTGTATTGGCATCTTTGTCGCCGTAAAACTCAAAAAAGAAAGTCATATTACCTGCACACGGACTGCCCGAACACATAGCACGCACGCGCGGCATATGAACACGGCCGTAGACGAAGGTCGCATCGCCAATGAAAGTTCCGTTAGCATCACCGCGTACATCGTCGGCATCTGTTATTGATAAGTTGACATCCGTGCCTTCGATTTTGAATGGATTGACCGGAACGCTTGTATTTCGATTGAAGTTAAACCTTGTCACATTATCATCCGTCTCGTTTATAACTGCTATACCGCTGTTAAATGGCAGGTCGGCATTGACCGGAAGATATGGGACAAGCGTTAATACTGAAGGATATGATGTCGGATCCAGTGTGAATGTAAAGTTGGCCAACTGCTCGTACAGTCCCTGTGTCGCGTCACTGTAGTTTTGAGTTATGCCCCCACTTTTATTTCTGGCATTGACCGTTATCGGGAGACGGGCAGTCATATTGATATCATTTGAGAGGTAGGTAAACCCACTCGGGTTATTATTGTCAAATACATTCGCTGACGTAATGTTAAAGTCGTATGGTTTGACTGTCAGACGGAGCGTACCTTTAATCGAACTTCCGTATCTGGTCCCACCGGCAAAATGAGTATAGGTTGCTGTTGTCGGCGTGTCATCACTGTCAATAGCGGCCCAGTCCGTATCATTAAGATCAATATCTATGACGCCCACTTCATTATAATGGATCATATAGAAGGGGTCAAAGCCATCTACGAACTGTGTCACTGTCCCATATGTGACATTGACATCAGCACATAGATTAGAAGTGTCCGGTGCCAACGAGGACAATAAGTGCACTGTTGTAGGATTCAATTGATTTGTGCTCTGATCATAGCCCATGGTTTGGGCGTTTGCAAAATTTCGTGCCGTCACAGACAGGTTATAGTCTTCACCTGAACGCAGTTTATTCGGACCAGATACCGGGTGCGCTCCCGACTGATCCAGCACAATAGCCGCATTGTCAGATTGGACAACTGTTGCATTCAGAACAAAATCTTTTGGCCGAATCGCAAAACTATCTACAGAAATTGCAGCATTACTATTATCCAAGAGACATGATAAGCACATAGGTTCAACATCGTACGGAGCCTGAATTGGCGTGTTCCCTCCGGTTCCTGCTGCTCCATAGCTTGACGTACACGGACCGTAGGTATTAGGGTTCTGACCATTACCATTGTCCATTGTCCATAAAGCAGTACATCGTGCTTTTGTCGCCGCACCAAAAATGGCTTCAATATTATTTTCATTGTTCAAACAGGCCGGGACATCTTGTAAATTCGAATTTGTACTACTATGGATATAACAATTTCTGCTTCCTGCTGCCGAGTTGCCATTCATATCAAAATAGTGCATTCCGATCTTAACATTTCGTTTGGCACTGTTCGGTATCGAAAGTAACACTGATGTTGCCGAAACAGCTCCCGGTTCCAGCGAGGCATGTGCGATCTTGCCGTTTGTATCAATCAACGGCCCAACTTTGTCGTAAGCATTTGTAGTCGTGTTCAGTTCATAAAGATAGAGTAAAACCGGCATTGCTATAGCACTCGCATCGCTTGGGTGGAATCCTACTGGTCCGGATGTACCATCACCAAGGTAGACAACGTCAAACGTCGTTGTTTCTCCGGCAACTTTGGTTGTCAGATCGGGACCGGGGCCATTACCATTTGTATTCGCAGTACTTCCCCCTGTGTATTCAGCGCCGGTACTTCCGGGATAATCATAGACATCAACCGCGTCCATCCCGCCGATAGGTGTCGATACAGGCCTCGCATAAAACGAGTTTCCTTCGCCGACACATGGAGGAACGGCCAACCGTTTGCCCGGTAATGAGAAATCGAGTTTGAAGTTGCCGTAATCAGCTACATAGGCAGCTTCATATTTGATGGTGTAGTTCGCATCAACCGATTTTACAGTGCCCTGGAACTCAAAGACTGCCGTTGTCTGATTGGACTCGTAAAAGAACCCGCCGCTGTTTGCATCTGCCGTATCACCTAAATTATATTTAAATTCAAGTGTCGCCGGATCATAATAGAGAAGATCATCATTTGCGGCATCCGTTTGACTTGTCAAAGTCACAGTGGCAGGAGGAGGTATAATGCCTGCCGGATAGGCAGGGTTGTTGTTATTGACGGATGACGACTCTTCTACATAGGTGAATTTATCATCAAAGGTGTGCACGATCTGGACTTTTTCAGCCACTTCCGGGTTTGTGTTGGTAAACCAGGTACGCACGTTAATGTTATCATTTTCATTCAGCTCAATACCTTGCCCGCTCTGTGCGACGCCGTTAATGATGATCTCTTCCGAATAACATATATTAGGTGTGTACAAGTCGGTCGAAAAGACCAGCACACTCGGCATGTAGGTATCTTGTGTTGTAGAGAGCTTAAAACTTGCAGCCAGCGCAGAATTGCCTATAATACCCAGCCCGCCTGTTTCCGTACCAACATTATACTTTTGAATATCGATACCGTTGTTATTGGTCAGGCTAGGAGATCTGGTTCCGGTTGTACTAATGCCTGAATAAAAGGCGTTGCTTGTGCCCCCCGACGTGTAACCGATCTCTGTGAACGCCGGGTGCGTCGTCGAATTCATCTCCAGCGAGTCGCCGGAGATATATTTGTCTCCTTCGCCCGCGAACAAGTAAAGCGTGGACGTGACAGGCACCGTTCCCGGCGGTGTATAGAATCCGCTTACATCGATCTGGATCGATTTATCGGCGCTGGGGGTTGTTTGTACTATCTTGTAGCCGTCAAAGATCGAGACATCTTTCAAGCTATTGCTGGACCTCGCAGCCGGATCTTCATAGACAACGACCAGCGTCCATGCACCGAATGCACCAAGGCCATCGCTTCGGCTCTTATCATATGTTGCACCTGTCGTGGTAGTGAGACCTTGCACATAGTATTTACCTGCGCCACCTGTTTGAACTAAGCCTGTCACATCTTTTCTTGCCGAATAGATCGGCACCCAATTGACCGATTCTGTTGTATAGTGGTCCAGTGTCCCATTCGTCAAAGAGACAAAGCCGGTTTTAGGTGTTTTAAGTTGTATTGAACTTGCCGATGCCTGTTGATCTGCCGTCAACGGGGTATTGCTCGATGTCGCATCAAAACGGCCTTGCCAATAAAGGTAGGCTTTGGTTACCGTGGCCCCGACAGGTAGTTCCAATGTTGCGTACGATTCCGGCGCAAATTGTAAATCTGTGTCGGCATTGGAATTATTTGTCGATGGCTCAACACACTCTTTTTTATTATTACTTAGCACGCACAATACGGTATTGCCCAGAACAGTGACGTCACCGAACAGTTTCTGATTGTTGCGCAATTGAAAATCACGCAGTTTCGAAGCCGTCACGCTGGAAATGGTGATAGTGACCGTCGCCGAATCAGTGTTTCCTGCTGAATCTGTGATAGTGTAGGTAAATGTGTCTGTTCCTGTGTAGCTGCTATTAGGCGTGTATGTGAAGTCGCCATTTGGAGCAATGACCAAAGTTCCGTTCGAAGGGTTCGTATGCGAGGTCACCGTTATCAGCGTGCCAGAATCATTGCTTTTTACATTTCCGTCTTTCGGTGTGTCGATCGATGTGGAGAAACTGTCATCGACAGCCGTGGTAGTTACAGGGACATGAACAAAATTAAAATTAATCTCATACTCATCTGTATTACTGCCGGTCTCTTTAACATAGAGATATACTGAATCGCCTGCTGAAAGTGTGATTGTAGATACATTGTGCGATTGTGCTGTCGTATCACCGTAATATTCATTTCCACCCGGTGTCGATCCGATTTTCAGATGGTAATCGTGCGAATTGGGGGATGAAGTCGTTATGTCCAATGTCCCGGGTGCATTAACAGTGAAATAGTAATAATCACTATCTCCGTTTTGCGAAGCTCCGCTGATACAGGCGGTAGTGTTCGTTGTGATGTTATTCATTGCAGTGATAACAACACCTGGAGAGGAATCATTAGCTGATGTATCGAGACTGCTATCACATCCTCCTCCGCCACTAGCTGAAGGAGTGTGCACCGTTACAGAAACATTGTCAATATAAGCATATTCATTATTGGCAGTATTTCTTGTTTTTATGCTAATTGGCACATCACCACTTCCATTTGCAAAACCAGTAGTGATGGTTTTTGTTCCTGAATAGTTGGCTGCTTCGCTATATGTCGCAACTAGTACATTGTTAATATAAACATCTATAAAGTCTTTTGAACCGCCGCTGTTTTCCCACTCATTGTTTAATATAAGATCAAACGTGATCGTGGTCGTGGCATCTTTATAAGATGCGTTAAAATAAAATGTTTTACTTGCTGTTCCGCTTGGAGAAATTTGCATTCGTTTAATATTTCCCGACGAATAATAGGTGACATCACCTACCCAACTCTGTAAACCATTAGTAAAATTATCTGTTAGAGTATCATCAGCATAAACTATTTGCGCCCCGCCTCCAAGAAAACCAAGCAAAAGTAAAGAGGATAATAACGATCCAATTCGTTTTTTATTGATTTGGTACAAATGTATATTAAACAGTAAAATTGTATCACTTGGAATTCTTCCTTTTACCCTCTTAATCATCATAAAAAATGGAAATATAAACAATAAATACAGTCTCTTTAAAAGATGGCTATTTGTTTCAGGAAAATCAAACCACTTCATTCTTTCTCCTTTTAGAGTACTCCCCGCTTTTTTCAACGGGAACTAACTATTAAGTGCATAATAGCAATTTAGCATTTATACTACTCACCAATATTAATAGTATAGTTTGAAAAAGATTTGATTAGTCTTAATAATTTAATAAATATAAGAAAACTTTATTTGTAAGAGTTTTATCAGTTTTGGTTGTGCGGAGCAAAGGAGTAAATGGCTATTTTCAGGAAGTTCATACTGCTGATGTGAATGCTGTTTGAAGGGCACGGTTGTCCCGGACAGGCACTGTTTTTTTTCAGATAAAGCTGCATAATCTACCATGTGACCTTTTAAGCACTGTCTTCAAAAATATTTTTACCTTCATCAATGTAGGAAAAGTCATCGCAATTACCATGACAAGGATAGTCCGATCAACGTAAACAACACTTCGCTTGTCTCTTCAGTCGGGGACACCTTACCATCTGATTCTCCTGTTGGTATTTTTATTTTTAGTGCCTCCGGTATCGGAGACAGATTCTTCTGCGCCGGTGTCGCTGGACCATTTGCCGGGACCGTAATATTCCAGCTCGCCTTGAACTGATGTTGCATTGCTGTCTGGTCGATACTTGTCATAAATAAGCCACGAAGGGGCACCCGTTGTTGTACTTTGAGGTATCGTAATGGTGCTTTTGTATGGAAAGCCCTTTGTCCCATTGTATATGATAGCTTGACGAACTTGTCTGAGTAGTATGGGTAAATGATGACTGTGTTGGTACACCCGGTACATTTTGCATCGTATAGGTCACATTACCATCTGTTGCCGTATTGTGAAGCGTGTTACGGTACCAGTTCACACTGTCGATACTGCGATGTCTGTTACCGCCAAGAAGATTGGTGATCAATGTAGCATTTGCTTCATTATCTGCATAGAACTCATAAAAGAAGGAGACATTTGCCGAACACGGTGCACTGTCACACATGGCCCGGTTCCTTGCCAAATGAACACGGCCGTAGAGATATGTTACATTATTATCAGCCCTGTTGCTGCCAACAATATAGACCGTCCCTGCAGGAGTCCCTTCTGTCGCACCCGACGTACTGACATAAGTTGAATTAACATCGACCGTCACCTGGTTTCCATGCAGGACAAATGGGTTGACAGGGAGATTGGTCGCACGCGGGTAATGAAACCACAGTGCTAATGTCGCATTGCCGTCATTCCAGGACAACGCCTTAAAACCATGAAGAAATTCCAGCAAGGCAGGCGTAATGACTTCATTCTTGTCAGCTGCTCCGAGGAGCGGGTGAGCCGGTAATGTTATTTTGACTGTCATCGGGTTCTCATAAAGCGTATGCCCGAATGCCGGCATAGTAAAGTTTTGGGTTGTCATATTTTGCTCATTCTCTGCATATATCTTCACATTTAAATGGGCCGTCATGTTTTGTTCATTGGAGAGATAAGTAAAATTGTTACTGCTGTTATTAAGATCGACGATGACTCTAAAATGGTCCGGGATAAAGGTGGCATTACTGTCACCGCAAATTTTTGTTCCGATGACAGAACAGTCTTGCGGCGTGTCATCATTATCGACAGCCGACCAGTCTGCATCTGCAATATGGATTGTAACGCGTCCTATATCGCTGTAGGCATACGGCGCGGTGCCGCCACCGGTGATCTGTCCGTTTGTGATGCTGAAACTTGAGCCCCAGCTTGCTGTACCAGGCAGCATTGAACTGTTCGTCTCAATGGTATTGTCAGCATAATATTTTGTCAGTTGAGAAATATTTAGATTAGCACTGGTTTGATCGTAGTTCAGACTTGGTGTGCCTGTGCCGGAACCAACTGCTTTTACACTCAGGCCGTAGTTATTACCGGATCGCATCAGATCAGGAAAACTTGACGATGGACTATCGATAAGAAACTTTTCGGGACGAATGGCAAAATTGTCTGACGAGCAGACTCCCGGTGCAATTCCTAAAGTGCACTCATAACAGCCATAAGGATTGTCATAAGGCGCGTCTCCATATCCGTGATGGTTGGGGTCACATGGATTGCCATGCGATATTTTGCATCTTTCGTATGCATCTTGATGGAATGCATCCAGATACTGTACGTCCGATGCGACACAAGAAGGCAGACCCGGAACAGCATTCGCCCCTGTAGAACTATGCTGAAGGCAGTTTGGCCCACCCGCCGTCACAAGTGCCTGATAGTCCAGATAGCGCATTGCAAAACGTGCATCCTGGTCCACGTCGTTGAGCGTAAATGCCGGTGTAGATGCGTAAATATCTCCTTTATGTATGACAGCCACCAGCCAATTGCCATTATTGTCTTTGAGCCTTTGCGTAGCCGAACAATCTTCATTTGCAAGGTAGAAAAAGACCGGCATATCAGCTGCGTTATATGTTTGGGCAGTCGTATTGTCATCTCCCAGGTAAACAGCATCTAAACTGTATCTGTTCGGGTCAGACGTGGCATCTGGCGCATAACTTTTTTGCACTATTCTTGTTTTTAACCCGGTACCCATAGCATGACCGTTGAGAGCATATTTGTCTACAGCATCGATTGAGCCCTCATTATAAAATATTGTTGTCGGCGCAGCATTGCTGCCGCCGGCGCACTGTTGCACTTTTCCGATATAGTCCGTACCGTCTTTCGTGTAGTTCACGATCAAGATACTATCATCAATACCGCTGCCGAAATTTGCAATGTCATAAATCGTCTGATTTTGATCTGATGCAAGGTTGTTCAGTGTATATTCAATGCCTCCGCCGTATGATGGGAAATCCACAAGTGAGAGTGCGGCGTTAACAGCACAATTGGTCCCGGCGATGTTGTCAACGCCGCACTCTTGCAACCGGGAACTGTCGATCGAAGGGTTATAGGCCTTTATAACAGTGATGCCGCTAAGCGGTGATGTTGCATTCGTCTCAATTGTCGTTTCTGTTCGGCATCCGACTCCCCCATAAAAAGCGCCAGTCCGATAACAAGTGGGTTCCCCTGTGGCCGGTTCATAGTTGATTACTGTAGAGTAACAGACATATGGATTGCTGTGGTTGTATCCGTCCGTGACGATTGTCGTTACAGAAGAAGCGTTGTTGCTGATGACAGCATCCCCCGCATTGACTGCAGTCGCACTGTTTGTAATAGAACCGTATGTAGCTGGCGCTGTTACTTTAAGAAAAATGGAGGCTGTTCCTCCCTTGGGAATCGCACCTGCATGTGTACAGGTAACAATACTGCTCCCTGAACACGTCCAGGGGGAGGAAGCGCTGTTTGTAGCGGCAAGATCGATGCTGACACCGGCCGGAAGCGTATCCGTAACGGTTGTGGTACTGATTGTATCGTCCGGTCCAATGTTGGTGACATCAATATTATATTCAAAAGCCTGATCAATCCAGACTGCGTTGATCGTATTGCCGCTTGTGTCAGTCGCTCTTTTTTCTATAGACAGATCACTTCCGCCAGCGACGTCATCATTGATAATAGTAAATGTCATCGTATCCGGTGTAATGCTAAACGGCTGTTGCAGAATGGATGCCCCGCTCAATTTTACATAGAATGTCTGGTCCGGTTCCAGCGCTGTATCACCAATGACAGTGACTGTTTTTGTGTAGTCCAATGTGCCGGTCGTATCAAAGACAACCGATCCGGATGCAAAAATATAATCGCTGCCGGCAGTGGCTGTCCCGTCAACAGTTGTGTAATCGATAGTGATGGGTTTCTTGTTGGGGTTAAAATCTGCTTTGATTTTAAAAGAGATCGTAGTTGTGCTGCTGTTTCCTTCGTTTACAGCTTGTGAAACGGGCTCAATGAATATTGTTGGATTATTTGCCGGAGCGGCAAAAAGGAAGGCCGTAAAAAATGTCAAGAATAGAACTATTTGAAAGGACTTCATAGCAATTCCTTACTTGTTGCGATTTATTATTTTATAAAAACAATTAATCAATACTGCATTTATTATAACCACCGATATACTTTAAATGTAATAAGAAAAAATTATTAATTGGAAGAAGACTGGAGCCTGGATGAAGATAAAAAGAGGATGTGGCGCCAACGAAGTATTGGCTTCAAAATTCTAAAAAATCATTTGAGAGCAAAGGCTTACGATAAAGCCTATGCCTTGCGCAGGGTTATAGTATTAATAAGAACCTGTAAATTTCAAGACCAGTGACATATATGCCTCTGCCAGGTAGTCGATCGATGCAGGATTATCACTGTTGGTCAGTGACTTGTTCAATCGGGCACCCAACTCAATACCGAAGTTCTGCGTAATGTCAATATTGACACCGGCATCACCGCCCGCATACGTGCTCCTTGTTGAGTATTCTGTACTGCCTGCAGTTAATTGTGACCACATACTTCCGCCATTAACACCTAAAAAAATATTGAAGTTCTCACCTGCACGAATAAGATATTGCATTTCCAAACCAAGCGTTGTCACAGAATCATAATCGGGAACAGCGTGATACCGTCCTGAAAGAAACAGACGGTAGTTTTCAGACTCGCCTCCTAATTTCAAACCACCTGCGCCAATAGTATCTGTCTTGCTATTTAAAATATAGCTGCCACCAGGAACATCTTGAACCTGTTTTGACTTGGCTTGCCCAAAAGCACCTTCCAATGCAAGCAATCCTTTCGCGTCCCATGCCGTCTGAAAATAATTCTCACCTGCAGATGCATAAACACCTGCTAATAACATCAATGATCCAACTGTTTTTCGTAACATTTTATATTTCCTTTTTAATACTTGCTTTCAGTATATCTTTTTCTTATTGAAGAGAACTCAACTCTTTTCAATAGCCAATATTATGCTAGAACTCGCTTACGACAAGCCCATTGGACAATGTCATAGTCCCGCCTTCTGTCGAAGTAACGTTATATCGAACCCATGCTCTACCGTCAGTATTTGCACCGTTATCATCAACACAGTCATAGATTCTGCTGCGCGTTGTAACCGGGTTAATATCATTTGAACTTGCATCGTATGTCGCAAGTACGTCGCCAGTTGTTTCGATCTGGCTGAATGAGAACTTTGCGTTTCTTAAATATTCAGCTGTATCTGTCAAGCCGAAGTTATAAAATGTAACCGTACCATTGAAACCTTTTGGAACAGTGAATGAACCCGGGCTCTCAATACCGTGCCCGCGTAAGGTATGCTTAACGGCTTCACCCATCCGTAACTCTTCAACACCGTTGACACTGTTGAATGTCCCGACAACACTTGCGCCAAAGTAAACTGTCTTGCCTGTCAGTTGGTAATCATAGCGGAAATCTATCACAACACTGCCGGTTGTATCGACTTTGAAAGTACCGTCGGCAGAATCGACCTGGCCTATCCACTCTCTTCCAAAGTCACAAATATCCTGACGGTAGTTATGCCCGACAGCGTATCCCATATTGGATGTCGGGGCTATTGCCGTATAGGTATCAGTCATAAAAATATCCGTACCGCCTGTTGCAGAGTCTATATCCCACTTTCCGGAAGCCTGATAGCTATAACTGTTTCCGAATGTCATCAAAACATCGTTATACGGGTCAATTACATCGAAATTAACACCTGTCGCATCATGCAGGTTTGCACCGATTGCATGGCTGCTGACAGTTGCCTGCGCAGTTGCTGTTGTATTTCTAATCATGTACTGATTTCCAACAGTACTTGTTGGATCTACCGTATACCCCGTGATAGCGCCGGCATAGACGGTCGGCTGGGTATTAACAGGGTTGTTCCACTTATCGGTCAGCGAAACGACCATTTTTTCAATAAATTTGACATTGTTTGCATCTTGTCCGGTGCTTGCGTAACTGATGCTCATAGCTGTCGGCGGCCCCGAGAAGACGGTAATCGATTTTGTTACATTCTTATCAGCAATGACACCGTTTGCATCTTTTATCTTCAAAGCTATGGCAAATGGTGCCAAGCCGGCTACTGTATATGTTTTGATAGTCATTGCAATATTGTTTTTGCCGTCAAAATGCAATGTATTGACCTCTGCTCCGGTAGCATCGATAAATTTACACAGATTTGGCTGCAACGAAGTAATATCGGTGCTGTTTAAATCTTCGTTTGCAATCAATTTTCCATTGTCATCTTTAACGCTCAGTGTAAACACTACAGTCGTATCAAGATTTGTTGTTGCTTCTTGATTTGAACTTATGAAATCAACTGTGTATCCGGTTAAAAGCGGCGGCGGTGTCGTTGTGTCCGGGTTATACGCTATCGTTACATTGACTGACTTCGTCGGATTGAGCGTATCGAAAAAGGTAAAGACCGTATTTGTATGACCGCTGTTGATCAACGAGATCAGATCTGATGGCCCGGTATAGCTAAAGACGGCTTCACCATTTTGAATTTCGACTTTATCCACAGGAACCAGTGTGCCGACGTCAACGCCGGTGAGCCCTTCGTCAGGGTACCTTACCGAAATAGTCCCGCTTGAGACAGGAGCATTATTGGTATCATAGACTTTTAAAATAATTTGGCGTGATTCATTGTTTTGTGTCAACTCTATATTTTGTGTTGCCGTATCTGCTACGATCGTTGCGATCGGTGAAGTGATCTCTCCGGCAGCCGCAGCACTCACCGAAGCTGTTTTGCTCCATGAAGAAGTTGTATTGGCGTCATTCGTTTCTGTTGCAGATAAGGTGACAGAAGTTGAACTGCATGATGAGGCGAGTGTGATTTCAACATTTGAGATAATATTGTTGTTGTCTGTATAAGTGATCGTATTACCTGTACCTACCGTGACTGCACTGACACTACAACCTGTAATATCTGCACTGAAACCGGAAAGTGTTGCCACCCCGCTTAATGTTGTCGGATAATTTGTCGTTATCGTCCCCGATATAGTCGTACCGGCTGCACCATATTGCAACGAGCTACTAACCAACTCTACTACGCTGTTCGTACTGACCAGCGGCGGATTGCTTTGATCACTGCTTCCACATCCAGTTAATCCGAACGCTATAGCGAAAGACAACAAGAGTGCTGCGGCAGCATTCGATCCGTTTTTTAAATTCATTTATACACCTTTTGAATTCATTTCATTCATCATAATCCCATTTAGCAAAATTTTTCTTACTAAAATACTCAGAATTACGACACACTTGGCAACCATTATACTACCTTCGAATTTAACTATTCTTAAATATTATAAAACTTTCTACGATAATTTCAAATAGATGTAATTTTATTAATTATTGATATTTTTCACCGAGAGAATGTCGTGATTTTCAATAATATTTTTTGCGACAACCGCTGCTGAGCTGAAGGCCCACTGAAAGTTGTAGCCGCCGAGTTCGCCGGTGACATCGAGCACTTCGCCGGTAAAATATAGCCCATCGGCAAGATTGCTCTCCAGGCTCCAAAGGTTGATGTCGCCTGTCTCAACCCCGCCTTTGCAAACTTCGGCTTGAGTGAAACCGTAAGAACCGGCCGGTGCGAAGCTGTAGTGAAGCAGAGCCTTATTCAGGATCTGCATTTCATCTTCTTTATAGTCGTTGCATGATTTATCTTTCACCGCTATCGTTTCCAGCAAGGCCTGTGGTAAAACGTTTGGGCAAAGGCAGGGCGGTGGAAAGCATTTTTCGATTGTTGTGCATCAGTCTGGAGAGATCGCTACCGGGCAGGAAATTGATGCTGATCTCACCCCGGGTCCAGTAAAGTGAAGCGCTCAAGTATCACCGGGCCGCTCAAGCCGCGATGCGTCAAAAGCATGTCTTCGCGCAATATCTTATCGCCGACATAGACCTCCGCAGGAAAACTGACGCCACTGAGCGCTTTCATCCAGAACTCTTTGGCCTGCAGGGTCAATCCGGCCAGTGCCGGGGCGAACGGTTTGACCATATGGCCGAAATGTTGAGCCAGCTCAAGGCCGATCTCACTGGCGCCCAAAGTCGCGTAACTTTTTGCCCCGGTAGCGATGACCGCCTTTTTAGCCCGATATCGGCCGCGGTCGGTTTTAAGTTCAAAACAGTCGGACTTGCGAAGAGAAAGAATCTTCTCGTTAAACAGGTAGCGCGAGCCTTTGCTTGCTCTTTCAAGAATGGAGATGATCTCATCAGAACTTTTAGGGCAGAAGTAGTACTGCTCTTTTCTTATGACAGGAGAAAGGCCTCTTTGCTGCAGCCACAAAAGAAGGTTCTCTTTTGAAAACTGTGAAAAAACAGACTCGATCAGCTCTGCATTGCCGAGGTAGTTGTCCACATTGACATTGACGTTGGTGATATTGCACTTGCCGCCGCCGGAGATCTTAAGTTTTTTGGCCGCTTTTTCATTGCCTTCAACAACAAGGACCTTCAGATCACTCAGCTCATTTAGCCGTGCGGCACACATCATACCGCTTGCACCCGCGCCGAGTATCATCACATCATAGATCGTCTCTTGTTTTCTCACATCTATCCTGTTTCTTATAATGACAGAATCATAACATAAGCCATACGGTTGCACCTCAGTTATGCTATAATTCGGGCAATAATATAAGGACACCTCTATCGACCCTAGTCCTCCTCAGCGATAGAGAGAAGTTCACAATCAAGGCGATCTTTTGAAGCCCTAGCCATAGCTAAGGATATCTCCTAATAAGAGTACTAAATGTACTCTTATTAGGAGTAAAGTCGTATATAGAATGTGTGGGCTTCTCTCTATCGCCCTGCGGGAGGGAAGGAAGAGAGGTGCCCTAAAGGGCGGCTATGCGCAACAAACTACACATCATCTCACTTGGATGCAATAAAAATCTCGTCGATACCGAGGTGATGCTCGGCCGTCTCAAAGCCTATGATCTGACCGAGGATGCGACAGATGCCGATGTCATCATCGTCAATACCTGCGGATTCATCGATGCTGCGAAACAGGAGTCGGTCAACACCATGCTGAATCTCGATGCCGGCCGCAAAGAGGGTTCTGTTCTGGTCATGGCCGGCTGTATGAGTGAACGCTACAAAGAGGAGCTCTCCGCAGAGCTGACAGAAGTCGATATCTTTACCGGTGTCGGTGATTACGCCAAGATCGACGAACTTCTGGCCGAGAAACAGAACCGTTTCAGCGACAGTGTCTACCTCATCGACGGTGAAGAACGTGTGGTGACAGGCTCAAGCTACCACGCTTTTATCAAGATCTCCGAAGGGTGCAACCAGACCTGTTCGTTCTGCGCGATTCCCTCTTTTAAAGGCAAACTGAACTCGCGCGAACTTGACAGCATAGCCAGAGAGGTCGAAGGGCTGGTCGCCAAGGGCTATTATGACTTCAGCTTTATCTCGCAGGACTCCAGCTCTTTCCTGCGCGACAAAAACATCAAAGACGGTCTGATCCATCTTGTCAAACGCATCGAGCTTATCGAAGGTGTCAAGAGTGCGCGAATCTTGTACCTTTACCCTAGCACGACCAGCATGAAACTGCTGCAGAGTATCGCCGACTCCAAGATCTTCCACAACTACTTTGACATGCCGATCCAGCATATCAATGACGATATGCTGCGCATGATGAAGCGCGGTTTCGGTAAAGAGAAGACGCTTGAACAGCTAAAGTTCATGCGCTCCCTGCCCGACTCGTTTGTGCGTACGACTTTTATTGTCGGCCACCCTGGCGAGACCCAGGCGATGTTCGATGAACTTTGTGACTTTGTCAGAGAGTTCGGTTTCGACCGCGCCAATGTCTTCGGCTACTCTGACGAAGAGGGAACTTCGGCATTTGACGCAAAAGAGAAGCATTCTCAGGAGCTTATCGATGAACGCGCCGAGATCCTCGGTGCGATCGCCGCTGAAGCCGAGCTGGTTTCGCTAAAGGCGGAGATCGGCAAGACGATAGAACTCGTTATCGACGGCGAGAGCGACGAGCACGAGTTTCTTCTCTCGGCCAGAAAGCTGATCTGGGCACCGGATATTGACGGCGAGATCTATGTCAACGACAGTGAACTCGATGCAGAGCTTGAGTTCGGTGTTGTCTACAGAGCAAAAGTGACAGACATCGTCGGCACAGCCTTGACAGCCACCGTAACCGGACATGTTGAGTAAAGAGACACTCCCCCTGCTCCGCGGGGGAAAAAACCTTCTTGCTTTTTCAGGCGGGACAGACTCCTCTGCCCTCTTCTTTCTGCTTCTTCAGGAAAAGATACCTTTTGATATCGCAATTGTCAATTATCAGACCCGAGAACAATCTCTTGAAGAAGTTGCCTATGCGAATGCACTGGCTGATGAGTTCAAAAAAGAGTGTTTTGTATTAGAGGCCAAGCTCCCGGAGCAGAATTTCGAAGCCAAGGCGCGTCAGCTCCGCTACGACTTTTTTGAAACACTGATCAAGGAACACGGCTACAGCAACCTTCTTACCGCACACCAGCTTGATGACCGTCTGGAGTGGCTTTTGATGCAGCTTAGCAAAGGGGCGGGGCTTTACGAGCTGCTAGGTACACCAAGCATCGAAACACGGGATGAGTATACGCTTGTACGTCCCCTTTTGGAGGTGCCGAAATCGGTGCTTAAAACCTTTTTGGACGAGAATTCCATGCTCTACTTTGACGATGAAAGCAACAGTGATGAGAAGTACAAGCGCAACTTCTTCCGCCACAATGTGGCAGCACCCCTGCTTGATAAATACAGTAACGGCATCAAGAAAAGCTTTGTTTACCTGAATGAAGACCTTCATGAACTCTTTGCTCAAAAACCGGAGATCGAGACGGTCAGGGAATTTCACTATTTAAAACGTCCGGCATCCAGGCGCAGTGCGATCATTATGATCGATCGTCTCTTGAAAGAGCTGGGGTTTTTGATGCGTCAGGGGGACAAAGAGGCCTTGAAAAGTGAAGATGAGCATGTCGTCGGAAGACGTTTTGTTGTCAGTTTACACCCAGAGTACTGTTTTGTCGCGCCCTACATCACAAGCGTTATGCCCAAGACGTTTAAAGAGCAGTGCCGTATTCTGGGCATACCGAAGAAACTGAGACCTTATCTTTTTGAGAACGAAGAGGCGTTTGAGGCAGTATCCTCATTGTTGCGTGTTAAATAGCAGAAGGTTAAAAGCTTTTTACTGTTGTACGCCCTACGGCGCTTTCGTGTAGACATTCAACGTAAAGTGGGTCTCAATCCCATCGTCTTCCCCTTTGAACTGCAAGGCATCCCCGACTTCAACCACCCATTCGAAACTGTTCAAAGCATCAATAAAACGGTAATACTCGGCAGGCGAAGCGATCTTGGCACGGACATCCAGCCGGTTAATCAAAAGATCGCCGTTTTGCTCGCTGGCGATGCGCTGAAGTGCCGATGATGCAAAATAGTGCTGCAGGTACACTTGAAATTGCGTCTGGTCAAAATATTTATGCAGCGCGATATCGATATTGGCTTCTTTCTCCTGAAGAGTGCGCAGTATCAGATATTGTTTGCTGAACGCCTGTTCAAGCTCGGTCACATCGGCACTTTTTTGCTGCAACTCCATATTTAAGCTGCGGTACTCCTTTATCTTGGGCGTCAGGATAAAAAAGCCGAAATAGACGACGACGCTCAAAAGGATAAAGAGCAGGATGACGAATCCGAACGAAGCAAACTTACTCATCACCTGTCTCCATAATCGAGATATTGTCAAACCTGAAGCTGCCGTTTTTCAGTTTGGTGAACTGCGTTGTACTTCGGCTGAAAAGTGACTCCAGCGAGAGCTGAAAGCTCTCTTCAAAATGGGTTCTGCTGGCCGTGACACCTTTGAGTCTCAGGGTCTTGTCGCGAAATTCTACAAGTTCCAGCGTGATCTCGTTTGGTACGAGATCAAAGAAATTTTTGACATTCTCTTTTTTAAGTCTGTTTTTGGTTGAAATCGTTTCACGCAGTCTGTCCAGCTTTTGCAGTCGTTCTGTTTCAGCTGTTACCGTTTTTTGCTTGCTGAGAAGTTTCTGTTTCTCCAACTCAGCAAACGTCAGTTCGCGTTCTTGCTTCGCGATCGTGTGATTTAAGAACAGGGAACTCCCCGACATGACCACAACAAGCAGCATAAAGGTGGAAAAAAGCCACTTCAATTCTGCCCCGACGACTTTTTTTCGACGGGGGCTTATAAAGCTCTGTTTCATTTAAGCTCCTCTTCGCACAACAGAACGAGTTCATGAGAAAGATCAACACTGCGTTTTTCGATATCGGCAAAAAGCGTCTCTTCGAGCCTGTTTTCCAGATCAGCATCGAAATTGAGCGCATCGGCGATATAGATCTTTTCGATAAACATTGTCTCGTCTGCCTTCGAATCGTAAAAAGTTTTTACTGCCGATTGGATCGCTTCAACGTATGTATCAAGAAGGTTGATCTCCTCAAAAGCCGACAGGATCTCCTGCATCCGGATATGTTCGCCAAAAAGCAGGACCCCGTTTTTATAGACACAGCTGAGTATGAAATCACTGCCTAAAAGAAGGTAGAGCCCATCGCTGTTTTGAAATTTCTCATGATAAAAACTGTAGAGTATGGAAAACGGGGAAAAGAGAAAGTCCAGTCCGATGCGCTTGTAGGCTTTCTGGCGCTCAAACAGATCATCTTTTGCGATAAAAAGACCCCATCTGTTGTCAATGCAGATACGCTCAAAACTGCCTGAGTCCATCGCCTCGGTATCCCGGCAGTCCGTCAATACACCCTGCGAAGCTTCAGACTCCAGAAAAGCGATATAGGTGACCGCGTTGTCATGCTCCAAGGTTCTGATCTTTGTCTCCAGACTCGAGCTGTTTTGAAAAACCTCCTCTTCAAAACGCTTGACCGTCTTTGCATTTTTACGAAGTTCGGCATGCAGTCTCACCCCGTCATAGGAAGGGATAAGCGTGATAAAAAGCCTGGGCAGAAAAGATTCAAGAATTTTCATCATCATCCTGACACAAGGGATGTGCTTTGAGATAGTTCTGCATCTTCAGAGTGCTCCCGAGTTTTGTGTAGATCTGCGTTGTTGCCATCGAACTGTGTCCCAAGAGTTCACTCACGTCAGCAATACGCGCATTGTTGTTAAGCAGTGCCGTTGCATAGGAGTGCCGCAGCTGGTGGGGCGTGACTTTAAGCCCGATACGTTTGAAACACTTTGTGACCAGATATCTTAGACTATTTACACTTAATTGACCTTGTTTCGACTCAAAGAGAAAACGGTGCGGCCTCATTTCATTGATATAGCGTTGAATCAGTGCCTGTGTCGAAGGAAGCATAGGGATATCACGGCTCTTCTGTCCCTTGCCCGTCACACGGACCCACTCGCCGGAGATCTCCGTTAACTCCAACGAGCAGAGTTCCGAGATACGGAGTCCTAGGGTATACAACAGTGTAACCGCTACACGTTCAGCCAAGGTCGCAGCGCCGAGTGCCTCTTTAATATGGGTGTCGTTGACAGGTTTCGGAAGCGAAGCCGGTACCTTGATACTTTCATCCGCCTTTAGCGAGACCTTCTCGCCCTGATCATTCAGATAGCTGCAGAAACTTCGAACGGCAGAGATCTTTTTGGCGATGGTCTTGGCTTTGAGATGGGAGATATGCAGACGATAGGGCATAAGATTAAGGACGGCATGTCCCTCTTTCTCTTCGGTCTCCAAAAATATAAAAGCCTCTTTGAGCGATTCATCATAGCTTTTAAGCGTAAGATCGGAATAGCCCCGAAACTTTTCGAGATAGATCAAAAACATTTTCCGGTAGTGATCGAGGCTCTGTTTCATGGCTAATAGTCGTGGAGCAGCAGTGTCTCTTTGATCAGTGCTTTTGCGTCATGCATCGTCATCCCGGTCACGTCAAGGGGTTCAGAAGCATAGAAATCAAGCCGCGTGAAAGGTTTGGGTATCGTAAAACGGTCCCAACTCTTGAACTGCCAATAATCTTTCGGAACGCAGGAGAAAACGATGATCTTCGATCCGGTCTTCTGCGCCATGACGACGATACCGTCGGCCACCTCGTGGCGAGGCCCTTTGGGACCGTCCGGTGTAATTCCGATATCACCGCCGTTTTTAAGCGTTTTCAGCGCGGCGATCAGCACCTTTGCCCCGCTGCGCGTGCTTGAACCGTGAATTGTCTTCAACCTCATATAGCTGACGATCCTGGCAATGATCTGCCCGTCAAAATGTTCGCTGATCACAATACTGACATTGGGCTTTTTACGGAGTTTAAAATAGAGGTAGGGCTGGAAAAGCAGGTCCCCGTGCCAGCTGGCCATAATAAACGGCTCCGGGGGAACATTGTCAGGCAGATGAAAGACCTTCTTGCTGCTGAAATAGAAGAGACGGATTATGAGGATGCCGATCGGCGGGAAAAGAGAAAGTGCCAGGGAGCGAAGCAGACGCTTACGCAAGCAGCTCGCCTTCAAGATGCGTCCTGGCCGCCTTTATGATCTTGACATCGACGATTCTGCCAAGCAGCTCTTCGGAACCTTTGACCTTGACCAGGAAATTATTGCTGCTGCGTCCGGCCACATAGCCGTCAGCACGCAGCTCTTCAAAATAGACGTCATAGATCTTACCGTTTTGGCTTTGCATCGTCTCATCAAGAATCACATCCTGCAGTGCTTGAAGCCGCTGCAGACGTTGCGATGCGACTTCAGAGTCAACAACGTTGGTGTACTCCGCCGCTTCGGTCAAAGGGCGCGGCGAGTATTTGAAGCTGAACATCTGCTCAAACCCCACCTCACGCGCCACCTTCATTGAAGCCTCGAAATCCTCATCGCTTTCACCGGGAAAACCGACGATGATATCGGTACTGATGCTTACATCGGGCACCATCTCGCGAAGCTTCGCTGTACGGTTCAGAAACCACTCCTGTGTGTACCCGCGTTTCATCGCCTTCAACAGTTCAGTCGAACCGCTCTGCAATGGCACATGCATCGATTTGCAGATCTTCGGGTTGGAAGCGAACTCTTCGATGAACTCGTCATCCATATGGAGCGGATGCGGCGACGTGAAGCGAATACGTTCCACCCCCTCAACGCTGCTGATACGGCGCAACAGTTCGGTAAAGTTGACCTTTTCATGCTCGCCGGAAAAACGTCGGCCGTAATTGTTCACATTCTGGCCGAGCAGAAAGATCTCTTTGGCACCGCTGGCAACCGCTTTTCTTGCCTCATTGACGATGAGATCGGACGGGATCGAGATCTCGTCACCGCGTGTTTTGGGAACGATGCAGAAGGTGCAGCTTTTGTCGCATCCGATGGAGATGTTGATGTAGGCTTTAAAAGGTGAGGAACGAAAATCTTTAAAAGCGAAATCGGACTCATCATAGTTGATATCGACCTCAACCGCTTTGTCCCGGTCAACAACGTCGCCGATCCTGGAGACATTGCGCGCACCAAGCACAAAATTGACATAAGGGGCACGCTTGATGATCTCTTTGCCGAGATGTGAAGCAGTACAGCCGCAGACGCCGATCTTCGCGCCCTCTTTTTTCTTTTTGTTAAAAACACCGAGTTCCGAGAAGAGTTTGTGGACAGGACGTTCGCGAACCGAACAGGTATTGATGATGATAAGATCTGCCTCGCTAGAGTCTTGCGTCAGTTCGTAACTCTCTTTGGCATTCAGCTCGGCTATCATGTGCTCGCTGTCGCGAACATTCATCTGACAGCCCAGGGTCTCAATAAACAGCTTTTTTGACATTAAACCAAGTGCACCTTATAAAATGTGTACTTCGTACATATATTCATTGTCTGCAAGGCCGTAACGGACCTCGCGCATATAAAAACTTTTACCCTCATTTTCAAAATGATCTTGTAAAGAGAGAAGATCTTTGTGTGAGTTTTCACGGTCAAAATAAAGTATCACCGTACCCTCTTTTTTCACCATCTCTTCGATCTTCTTAAGGTCGATCTTTTTTGGTTTTGCCTTAACATCTGTACGTGCGATTTTCAGCTCCATCAGAATCCTTTGCTGCAGTTATATAATTATCTGCATTATAACGCCACAAGGGTTAATTTTGGCATAAACCTGTGCACCTCTTTCGGTGCCTGTCAAAAAGCACGCATATTTTCACTGTCTTCAGGGCAGTA
>CAVYYS010000003.1:0-151830 GCA_963772795.1 uncultured Helicobacteraceae bacterium | reverse complement strand
TGGAGGAGATAATGTAGGTGCCGGTGTTGCGCAGGATTTGAAATTCGGTTTTAATATTGGGGCTGCTTATGAGATCGCAGGTGTTACGATCGGTGCTTCATACAAGTCTAGAATCGACATGGAATACAATGGGGCACTTTCAAATACTGTAAATGCTTTTACTCCAACAGGTACTTATGATAACGACAAGTTGTCTACTCCAGCAGAAATTGGCATTGGTGTAAGTTATAAACTTGCCGGTAATACTATTGCACTTGACTACAAACAGATCAAATGGTCAGATGCCAAAGGTTACCAGGATTTTGAATGGGATGACCAAAATGTAATCGCAATCGGTTACGAGTTTGCCGCAGCGAATTGGGCCGCTCGTGTTGGTTACAACTACGCAAAAAGCCCATATTAAAGAGCAAGATTATGCTGGTGTTAATAATGCAGGTATATCTGCAGGAACAGCAAACACATTTAACTTACTAGGTTTCCCTGCAATTACGACATCTCATGTGACTGTGGGTGGTACGTATGGCTTTAGCAAACAAACATCCGTTGATTTGGCTCTTGCATATGCACCAGATAGTCAGCAATACCTATAAAAACTTTGCTGCACAAGAAATTACAACGAAACACTCCCAAACAAGTGTTTCTGTCGGTCTGAACTATAACTTCTAAATAGAAGCTAGCCTATTTATTCTTCTTCTGTGTTCCCATCGAAACGATGGGAACACATTCCACAATATCAAACTCCCTATTGCGTTCAGTATACTGTATTAATCAAAATATATTCATTGACTCCCCTATCCAATAATTCTGTACAAGCAGTATTTTTCCATATGATGCGTTGGAATCCTGAATTTTGTTCAAGATAACATTTTATAAGCATATATTGAAATGAATAACACTCCACATTGACTTCACAATCATTAGCTATCTTCATAATGGTCATTTGATAACTTTATTAATTCAATTACAGTTGTTATTAAATGCTACAATTTGTAAAAATAATATGCATAAATGGTTTTTATAAATGCTTGGTTGATAGAATTGTGATAAAATTGTCCAGTAAATTTTTTGTGCAGACAGCATAAAAGCTAAAAAGGGAGATTCATGTTTACAAAATTACTAACAGGTGCATTAGCGCTGAGTTTAGCGGCAACTATGGCCATGGGTGCCGTAGGTGTAACGTTCAATGTTGCTTCAGGCGACAAGGAAGAGGTCTTCAACGATATGGTCAATAATAAGATCGAAAGTATCGGTTTTGTTCTTTCTGATCCACACGAACGCATTAATGACGCTTATCAGAGCAAATACGGAACGCCGAAGATCGACGGTAAACCAAATGAAGCTTATGACAAGCAATATGAAGAGTATCTTGACAACCTCGGGTTCTTCTCTATCGCTAATGATGAGAAGCTTCGTGAACTGCTCATTAAAGCACCTGAACTTGGTGGTTTCTCACCGTTCAACCTTCACATCTACAAAGTGAAGGGTGAGGACAAGACCTACGTCGGTCACGTTAATCCTGAGACGATGCTTGACATTGTCGGCGTGAAAGACAAAGAGGTTCGTAAAGAGTTTGTAGCAATGTTCCCTCCACTTGACGCGTTGGTCGACAAAGAGATCGGTGGTGTGAAGAAGAATATCGAGTATGACAAACTGACAGCTGTGCCGATGATGAAATTCGAATACGAATTCGAGCGTCCGAAAGATCTTGCCGACTTTATCGATGAGTTCCAGGGTGAGTTTGAAGCAGCGTTCGAAGATAAAAAATATATCATTGCCGGGTACAAAAACTTCAAAGAGGCCTACAATGACATGGGAGAGGATTTCAGCAAATATGACGCCTATTGGGTCTATTCACTTTGCCACTTCACGTTCTCTTACAGTATCTTCAATAAAGGGCGTCCTGATGCGGGTGTCTTCGCGCCTTGTTCTATGTACATGTATATCGAAAAAGGTAGCAACAAACTGGAAATCGGTATGCCGAAACTTGAAAACTGGATCGCTGTAATGGGCATCAAAGATCCGAAAAAAGTAGATGCCATCCATACACTGGACAAAGAGATCATCTCTATCATGGAAGATCTTGGAGCAAAAAGTAAATGAGAAAAGTATTAGTACTGATTGCTTCGGCTCTTCTTCTTTCATTTAGCGGCTGTGCATCTAAATCAGTTGAAGCTGCCGACAGTATGCCAAGTGCACCGGCTGAAAAAAATGTGAGTGCTTATCTTGTCGGTGCCTATGCAGATGCTGAGGCAGCGCAGGCAAAACTGAAAGAAGCCGGTTTTGAAGTGGTAGCGGTATACGAAGTAGATAAAGATGGTAAATACACGTCGATCGTTTTTACCAACGATGCAATGAAAGCAGCGGCTGATAAAGCAGACCGCGGTTTTGCTGCCGTACTTCGTCTATTGGTCAATGCTGACAAACAGGAGATAAGTATTACCAATCCTGTCTATTTCGGTAAAGCATTTATGCAAGAGGACTTTAATTATCAAGCTGCACTGGCAACCGAAAAAAGCCTTAGCACTGTATTTGGCGAGCTGAAGGGTTCAGCTGACAAATGGGAGTTTGAAGCTCTTCCTGATTATCATTTTATGATGGGTATGCCCTATTATAAAGAATCGATAGTTCTTGCTGAAGGCGATAATACTGATCTTCTTGAAAAAGCCAAAACGTATAAAAAAGGCAAGAACATGCTGTTCGAGCTGAAAATTGGTGAAGGACGTACACTTATCGGGTATGAACTGGGTTCCAGAACGTCTAAATTTGTTAAAAAAATAGGCTACCAAAATTCCGAGTTACTTCCTTATACTGTTCTTATTGAAGATGGTAAGGCAAAAGCGCTTGCGCCTAAATATTACATCGCAATCAGCTATCCGTCACTTACAATGGGTGAGTTTATGACGATTGCAACTGTTCCTGGTGCAATCGAAAAAGACCTGGCAAAACCGTTTAAATAAGTTACAGCTTCGGCGCACCTTGCCCCGGCACCCGAAGGGGCAGACCCAGTTCACCGCTCGACGCACACTAGTGCGCCTTCGGGTTCACATCCGGCACAATCTGCACCAAATCTGAAAATTTTTCTAGATCAGGTTGTTTGAAGATGAGCTTCGCCATCTTTTCATACTAGATTCACCATTCACCATTCACCATTCACCATTCACCATTCACCATTCACCATTCACCATTCACCATTCACCATTCACCATTCACCATTCACCATTCACCGCTTTTGCTATAATTCAATTCATATTTACAGTCAAGGATATCATGTGGCAAAAATCGGACTAGGAACATATCGCATCAGCGACCAAAACCCTGAGCATATTCAAGCGATCAAGACAGCGGTAGAGGAAGGTGTCGATCTAATCGATACATCGACGAACTACATGGACGGTGCAGCTGAAAGGGCTATCGCGTTGGCCTTTCAGCCTTTGCCACTTAAAATGATCGAAAGTGTTGAGATTGTCAGTAAATACGGTTACATTCAGGGTAGGACGCTCAAGCGAATTCAAGAGGGCGAGCATTTTCCCGAGATGGTCAAATATGCTGAGCATATTTATCATTGTATCTCGCCGGAATTCATGGAAGATCAGTTGACACAATCGTTGGACCGTTTGAATATGGAGAGTCTTGGATGCTATCTTATCCATAATCCTGAATATTTTTTGTTAGATGCTCTGAAGCATGACCTTGATCGTAATGAGACCTTAAAGAGGATGTTTGAGCGCATCGAAAACGCTTTTGCCGCACTAGAAAAAGAGGTGCAAAGGGGTCGGATAAAGAGTTACGGTATCAGTTCCAACTCGTTTGCATTGCAAAATAGTGACCCTGAGTTTTTGCCATATGAAGATCTTGTGACAATCGCACAGCGTGCAGCAAAATCCTCCGGTAGTGAAATGCACCATTTTTCAACTATTCAGCTGCCGATAAATCTTCTTGAAACGGAGGGATTGAAATGTGCTGAATGGGCTAAGATGAACGGTTTGAGAGTTCTTTCCAACCGTCCTTTGAATGCGCAGGCAAATAATCTTATGTTTCGACTTGCTTCGTATGATGAACCTTATGACTATTATCACCATTTGAATGAAATCCTGGCTATGACAGATGATGAGAGTCTGCGCAGCGTACACAATATGATTGCACAACTTGATGATGTGAAACACAGATTCGGATTTGTAGGAGAGTATGAGCAGTTTTTGTATAGTCAAGTTGTCCCCCATTTTAGAAAAGCGATGCAGGATCTTGACCCTGTTGCTGTTGATATGCTCGCAGAGTCACTCGATCTTTTTTTACAGGAGTATGCAAAAATGGTGGCTTTTGAATGTACCAAAATGACAAAGGTACAGTTAAAAGAGGAGCTTAAAGGGTGCAATAAGCGTCTGCAAGAGTGTGCGCTCGACTTTTTACAAGCACAAGCCAGTATCGATTATATTCTGATCGGAATGCGAAAACCGAGTTATGTTATGCAGGTCATGGGTGGACTTTAATTCTTTTAAACAGCTTTGTTATAATGCCGCACTGCTTGCTTTATAGCTTGTTAAGCGCTTTTAGATTATTTTATGTTTATAAATTAGGGTTATTGTCTATGTAAACAAAAATAAGGTTATATATGATTCCATTTACAGATGAAGAGTTAGTGGTACCGGTTAAAAATGTAATTGAAAAGGTACGTCCATCATTGGCATTGGATGGCGGAGATATACATTTTTTAGCGGTTAAAAACGGAACAGTCTATGTACAGTTAAAAGGGGCATGCGTCGGTTGCGGCAGTGCAGGAAATACGCTAAAATACGGGGTAGAGAGACAGCTCCGGATGGACATCCATCCGGAGCTTACCGTTATTAACGTACCGGAAGGTATGGAAAACGAGATCGATTCATTATAAAAATTTTGCTACTCAAGGAAGAGTTATGAAAACACTTAATAAATATAAAACTCTTGCCCTGGCTAATGAGAGCTTCTCAAAATCAGATTATGAACAGGCGTTACGTACGTATGCTCTGGTTTTAAAAGACTACCCGCATTCAAAAGAGGCTTATAACGGGGCAATCTTATCAGAAATGGCGATGAGCGGTGAAAGCGGTGCCGAGGCACTGTTTGATTACTATACTGTTTTGCGCCAAGACGATGCAGAACAGGCAGATATTATTATGTCTGAAATATTGGAGACAATGGACGGTACGCTTGAGCAACTCGGCGAGATCATTGCCCGGCCGTTGAAAGAAAGTTTGGCTTTTGAAGACGGCATCATGTACTCAGAATTTAAAGAGATTGTAGATGATGACGGTGATTTCAGACATATTTTTGAGAATATTATGTTTTCTACCCGCGTTATCATTACTGAGAAAGAGGATTTTGTAGATTTCTTGGATAAGCTTATGGAAAATAACTACCAAGAGATGGCGATGAGCTATTTAGAGGGTGCCCTGGCCATTCACCCTAACGATAAGCAGCTTCGCAAGCTGCTTCGCCGTCTTGCCAAAGGCAAAATTGTTGAAAATTGAGCTTCCTTCTCAACCCTTCCGATACGTCACGGAGAACTCGCATGAGTGTGACGCCGAGACCGCTTTTATAAAAACAAAACAGAATGAAGATTATGTGGAAGATGCCAAAAAAAATGGGGCACACTCCATTATTGCTGCGTCAGAGATCGCGCCTCTTTTCGGACTTGACCGCATTAAGATCATAGGTATTACCGGTACAAACGGCAAGACGACGACGGCGAGCGCGATCTATTCGATGCTGCTTGATCTGGGTTACAAAGCAGCAATGCAGGGCACCCGCGGTTTCTTTTTAAATGATACGGTCGCAGAGGGTAAAACGCTCACAACGCCGAGCGTTTTAAACACCTATCGCCATATCTATCAAGCGGTGATGGCCGGATGCAAATACTTCGTGATGGAAGTAAGCTCTCATGCCATTGTTCAAAAACGTATCGAGGGGATCAGCTTCGCCCTGAAAATTTTGACGAATATCACGCAGGACCATCTGGACTATCATAAAAGTCTCGAAGACTATATCTATGTCAAAAACAGTTTTTTTGCCGATGAGAGTAAAAAACTGATCAATAAAGATGAACCGCGCGCCGAGTTTAATTATAAAAATGCTTTTAGTTACGGTGTCGAACTGCCGGCAACTTACAAAGTGATGGCTTATTCGCTCAATGAAGGAGTCAGCGGCGTTATCAAACACTTTGAACAGGTCGAGAGCTTTAACAGCCCGATGCACGGTTTTTTCAACCCGAAAAAATGGGGCGCACTCCATTATTGCTGCGTCAGAGATCGCGCCTCTGTTTGGACTTAACCGCATTAAGATCATAGGCATCACCGGTACGAACGGCAAGACGACGACGGCGAGCGCGATCTATTCGATGCTGCTTGATCTGGGTTACAAAGCAGCGATGCAGGGGACCCGCGGTTTCTTTTTAAATGATACGGTCGCAGAGGGTAAAACGCTCACAACGCCGAGTGTTTTAAACACCTATCGCCATATCTATCAAGCGGTGATGGCCGGATGCGAATACTTCGTGATGGAAGTAAGCTCTCATGCCATTGTTCAAAAACGTATCGAGGGGATCAGCTTCGCCCTGAAAATTTTGACGAATATCACGCAGGACCATCTGGACTATCATAAAAGTCTCGAAGACTATATCTATGTCAAAAACAGTTTTTTTGCCGATGAGAGTAAAAAACTGATCAATAAAGATGAACCGCGCGCCGAGTTTAATTATAAAAATGCTTTTAGTTACGGTGTCGAACTGCCGGCAACTTACAAAGTGATGGCTTATTCGCTCAATGAAGGAGTCAGCGGCGTTATCAAACACTTTGAACAGGTCGAGAGCTTTAACAGCCCGATGCACGGTTTTTTCAACCTCTATAACCTGACGGCAGCAATCGCTGCGGTCCATCTGGTAACGGACAAGAAGCTGAGCGAAGTCTGTGAGGTGGTTGAGCATTTCGGCGGTGTTAGCGGGCGTATGGAGAAGGTGAGTGAAACGCCTCTTGTCATTGTCGATTTCGCCCATACCCCTGATGGAATGGAACAGGTGTTGAACGCGTTGAAAGAGAAAGAGATTCTGGTTGTCTTCGGCGCAGGCGGCGACCGGGATATGACCAAACGTCCGTTAATGGGCAAGGTGGCCTCGAAATATGCGAAAAGAATCTATGTAACAAGCGACAATCCCCGCACCGAAGACCCTGACAAGATCATCGAAGATATATTAAAAGGTATTGATGAGCAGAGCGAGGTCTTCGTGGATGTCAATCGCCGCAGCGCTATTGCCAAAGCGATCGAAGATCAGCGCGGAGATGAGATCATCTTGATCCTGGGTAAAGGCGATGAGACCTATCAGATCATTTATGATCAGAAATTTCCGTTTGACGATCGTGAAGTGGTGCGGGAACTTTTAGCAAAGCACTAAATACTCCGGGGCTTGAGTACCTCTCCTTTTGTCCTCCCCGACAGAAACTTTAAACCTCTCTCGAAAACAGTTCCGACCATATGAAGTTATTTCCGATCGTTGACGGATCCAGTAGATGTTTGAAGTGGACAGAAGCTTGATTGTGTAAGAACTCGGAAGGCTCCTGAGAAGTTCAGGCTATTGGGTTATATTGACATCGATCAACAGTGTATTATTGATGTCATTGAGAACAGAGACGTTGATATCCGCCGTTCCGTTGGCGATAATGGTAATGATACCGGTTGTTTCGGCAACAGTTGCAACACTGGTGTTGGAGCTGATCCACTTGATATTGCTGCTGATAGCCGAGACCGTCATATTGTCTTCAAAAACACCATTGGCCTGAAGCGTGTAGTCCCCGGCAGTGTTGAAGTCGGCATGATACAGCGTGGTGTTGGTATCGGCCGTGACATTAATATCCTGCTCGCAGGTGATGTTGATGTCGGTCAGGGGTATGATCGTGACATTTTTGTCTGTTGTCGTAAAGAGTCTATCTCGGTAAGAAGCTGAAATTGCAGCAGTTCCGCTATTGGCTGCAGGGGTTAAAAGACCATTTAAAACTGTCATAACAGAGGTGTCATTAGATTCCCAGTCAAGCTGATAGGTCGCATATGAACTGGTGTTATCATCATAGGTGACGGTAGCAGTGAGTTGGCTCGGATCAGTGTCAATGATGATGGCGTGGACACTGCTGTTGACATCCGTGCCGTCGACCTCTATGGAGGCGATTTCGGGTATGAGCGGATCACTGTCCGAAGTGCCCCCGCATCCAACCAGGAGCGCTGCGAGGATCAGTGTGGAAAGGGAGTGCTTAAGTTCGGTTTTCATCTGTATTTCTCGCTTAAAAATGGTAGTTAATACCGATATATGGATTGATCAGGTGAGATTTTACTTTGACCTGTTCTGAGACTAAAGAGATGGCTTGCCAGGTGCGAAGTTTATAGTTGATGCCCAGATCAAAATCGACATTTTTATCAATCAGATAACGTACCCCACCGCCAAAATTAAAGCTGCTGAAGGTGAGTGAACTCTCAAGTTCCCGGTCGATTTTCATGTTCCCCATACCGATCCCGACATCAAGATACGGGTAGAGGGCATGACCGGCATCCCAGCCTCTGAAAAGCGTAATGTCGAGCATCAGTGCCGCACCGTCATTTTTTGAGAAGATATTGGTCGTATAGTCCATATAGCTGAATGCGGCCTCAACGCCGTAACTCGCAATATCGCCATAACCCGCCTTGATCTTGTACTGAGGAGTGGAAGTGTTGGCAGTATCTTTTCCTTCAATACTGAAAAACTCGGTTGAATCTTCGATAGAGAAACCCAGGTAACCTGTGGACTCAGCCAGCAGTGAGAAACATAGTGATAATAAAACGGCAATAATTCTCATCAACCCGGACTCCGAATAGAAATAAATAGTGTGGCATTCTAGGCAATTTTATCTTAGAGTGAGCAAAGCTGATAAGCTTAAAGATATCTGTTGATAGCCGGAGATAAACAATTGTCTTAGTAGTTTAGATATAATACGCGGAAATTTTAAATCAGATGGGTCAATTATGACCCATATTATGGAGAAAAAAATGGGCATACCACAGCCGGCATTTTATATTTTTAAGTGTGAACAATCTGCACCCCCGGGGATGCCGAAACCATCATGTGTGAGACCGGAAACGCAGGACCTGTTTCAGCATTTAGCACAATCTTTGATGAAAAAAGGTATTATAGGAACAGTACAACCTATTCGTTCTGCCTGTCTGAACCGTTGTAATGCAGGTCCTGTTATGCTGGTTGAACCGGGACATACGATGTATGTAGGTTTAAACAAAGAGAAGATCGACCGTATTATTGATGAGCATATTATCGGCGGCAATGTGGTAGAGGAGTATGTTATCTCCGATGAACTCTGGGATGCACCGATCACGCCAGCCGATATGATGAAGCAGATGGGTAGATAAGGACATATTCCGATGACCATTGAAATGTTATACAGTAAAATACATCGTGCGACGGTAACAGATGCAAACCTCAATTATGTCGGTTCGATCACGATTGATGAGGAGCTTTTGGAGGCCTCGAAAATGCGTATAGGCCAAAAAGTAGAGATCCTTAACATTAATAATGGTGAGCGTTTTTCAACCTATGTTATTTTGGGAGAACGTGGAAAACGTGATATCTGCCTTAATGGTGCAGCCGCTCGCAAGGTCCATAAGGGCGATAAGATAATCATTGTCGCCTATGCAACCTATGATGAAAAAGATCTTGAAACCTATAAGCCGCGCGTCGTTCTTTTGAATGATGATAACAACATCGATCATATAATCGATGAGATATAGAGTTTAATATTCAGCAGCCATGCTGGATGCCTTGCGAATGCGGTTTCTTCGCAATCGTTTCTCTCCTAACCATTATCAAGATATAATAACCCCATATCATTGATCAGGATCTTTTTATGCAATTAAAAAAACTTTTTTATTCTATTCTTTTTGGCAGCGCTACGCTGAGTGCCGCAGGAAGCAGCCCGTATGTCGGTGTAAGCTTCGTAGGCGGACACGCCTGGATGAAACAGACAGTCTCTACTTATGGAATCGGCTCAACGAATGAAGCGATTGATCCGAATCTCTACGGTGCAAAGATCAACCTCGGCATCGACAATGGTGAGGAACTTCGTACCAGTTTTTATTTCGGTATTGAAAAGTTTGACAAAGATATCTATAGCAATCTGACCAATGGCAGTGACGGTCTGTTATGGAGTGTCGGAGTTGACATTATCAGATACTACGACATGCAATCGAGTATGAAACCCTATTTTCTTGGGGGCCTGGATTATGAGTTCATTCCGGTCGACGGGTATGCGCAGAAATGGCCGAAGAGTGTCGGTCTTAAGTTCGGAGGCGGGACTTTTTTACGTATGAGCGAAGCATTTGAACTGCAGCTAGGTGCCTACTACAAATACCGCATCTGGGGAAATTACAATCTTGATGTGCCGACAACGACCAATGTCTCACTCACCGACCACTCGCTTATGTTGGAGATAGGGCTGAATTTTCATTATTAATATGCTAAAATTCCGCACCAAATATATAGGACAGTAATGCAGGCATTCGAAGCGTTTATAGCGGCTAACAAACCGATCGCAACAAGCTTTCACCCTCATTATGAGGCAGCACTCTATACAATGCTGGAAGCGGGTGGAAAACGTTTCCGACCGGCACTGCTTCTTGCGGTGGCGAGTGCCTATAATGAGCTGCTTGTCGAGGGTGCCTACCATGCGGCATACGCCATTGAACTGCTTCATACCTACTCCCTGATCCACGATGACCTTCCCGCGATGGACAATGCTGATCTGCGCCGGGGCCAGCTTACGCTGCATAAACGCTATGATGACGTAACGGCTATTCTCGTCGGTGATGCACTTAATACCTATGCCTTTGAAGTACTCTCCAATGCACCGTTTTCCGATGCAACCCGTGTCAAACTGATCCGTTCTCTTTCAAAAAACGGCGGTGCCGGCGGTATGGTCCTTGGACAGGCCATAGACTGCTATTTTGAAAATCAGCCGCTTGCCATTGAACAGGTGAAGATACTCCATATCAATAAAACGGCCAAACTGATCGCTTGTGCACTGGAGATGGGCGCGATCATTGCCGGTCAAAAAGCACTTGAAAAACCGGTTTATGAATTCGGTATTAAACTCGGACTGCTCTTCCAGATCCAGGATGATATTCTAGATATGACACAGAGCGATGAAGAAGCTGGAAAGACGACCGGTAACGATGAAGATAAAAACAGCTTTGTCACCTTGCTCGGTCTGGAAAAAGCGATGGACGAGGCTAACGCTTTAGCTTTAGAAGTAGAACAGCAGTTGATGAGTTTTGATGAAAGTTTACAAGGTAAATTGTCACCAATACTCAATGCCTATATTAATAGGCATAGGTAACTCGGAAATGATTGGACTTCCTGCCGAAGAGACAGCGCGTGGTGATTGGGCCTTTTACTCCAATCGCCTACAAAAACAGTAACAAAAAAGTTTACAAAGTAAATTTCACCAATACTTAATAACAACGAACATCGATAAAGGATTCACTATGTCAAACACTATGCGCCAAAAGATGGCCGACAGCATTCGTTTTTTAGCAGCCGATATGGTTCAAGCAGCCAACTCAGGCCACCCCGGTGCCCCGATGGGCCTTGCCGATATCGCTGTAGTACTCAGCGAACATCTTTCACATAACCCTAAAAACCCGACGTGGCTGAACCGCGACCGACTTGTTTTTTCGGGAGGGCATGCCAGTGCGCTTATCTATTCACTCTATTATCTCTGGGGCTATGGCTTGGAGATCGAAGACCTTAAGAACTTCCGTCAGCTTGACTCCAAGACGCCGGGGCACCCGGAGTACGGTCATACTGCAGGGATTGAGATCACGACTGGTCCTCTGGGGCAGGGTGTCGCAAATGCGGTCGGTTTTTCGATGGCAAGTCAATATGTGGGCGCACAGGTCAACTCCGAGACAGCCGAAGTGATCGACCATAATGTCTATGTACTTTGTGGTGACGGCGATCTTGAAGAGGGGATCTCTTACGAAGCGTGCTCCCTTGCCGGCCATATGCAACTTGACAATTTGATCTGTATCTACGACTCAAACCGCATTACGATCGAGGGTTCTACCGACCTGAGCATCTCGGAAGATATTCGCAAGCGTTTTGAATCACAAAACTGGCAAGTAATTGAGATCGACGGGCATGATTATGCAGCGATCGACGGGGCTATCAAAGAAGCGAAAGCGGCCACAAAACCGGTTCTCATCATCGCTAATACCGTCATCGCCAAAGGGGCCTGTGAGCTTGAGGGCTCACACCATTCACACGGTGCACCGCTTGGCGATGCGATCATTAAAGAGGCAAAAGCGTGTGCCGGTTTTGATCCTGAGAAAACATTTTTTGTTCCCGAAGATGTTTTGGCCCGTTTTAGATGTGCAATCGAAGAGGGAGACCTGGCGGAACGTGCATGGAAACACTCATTAAAGACCCTGCCGCTTATGGAGCAGAATGAAGCACTTGATGCCTTGTTAAACCCGGACTTTTCGCGTATACAATGGCCGACATTCGAAAAAGCCGATGCAACGCGCGGAACAAACGGCGTTATCCTGAATGCTATCGCCAAAGCGATCCCTGGATTTATCGGCGGTTCGGCTGACCTCGGTCCGTCGAATAAGACAGAACTGAAAAATATGGGTGAGTTCCCTAAGGGTAAAAACATCCACTTCGGTATCCGTGAACACGCGATGGCTTCGATCACCAATGCAATGGCGCTGTACGGGCCGATCATGCCGTTTTCGGCAACGTTCTTTGTCTTCTCGGACTACCTGAAGCCGGCGGTACGTATTGCTGCTTTGAGCGGTATCCAGCAGTTCTTTGTCTGGACGCATGACAGTATCGGTGTAGGTGAAGACGGGCCGACACACCAGCCGATAGAGCATCTTTCCCAGTTCCGTGCACTGCCTAACTTCTATGTCTGGCGCCCGGCAGACGGCGCTGAGAATGTGGCGGCATGGCAAAAAGCACTTGAGATGAAAAACTCGCCGTCAGCCTTTGTCTGCTCTCGTCAGACACTGCCGATACTGGGTGAAGCAAAAGAGGGGAACGCTGCTCAAGGCGGTTATCTACTGGAAGTGGAAGAGAATGCAACATACACCCTGATGGCTTCAGGTTCAGAAGTCAGCCTGGCCTTGGAGGTCAAAGCCAAACTTGCTGAAAAAGGGGAGAAAGCCAACGTTGTTTCAGTACCGTGTTTTGACCTTCTGCTTGAGCAGGAGAGCACTTACATCGACGCCATTATCAAACCGGAGACAAAAAAAGTTGCAATTGAAGCATCTCGCGGTTTGGAGTGGTACAGATTTGCTGATGAAGTGATCGGTATGAGCGGCTTCGGTGCTTCTGCGCCTGCTGAAGAGCTGTTCGAGAAATTCGGCTTTACGGCTGAAGCGATCGTCTCCAAAATCTAATTTTTTCTGTCTCTTTTCATCTCTTTACCAAGAGATGAACCCCTCAACTCTGTTTCATATTTGTTGGTTAGAATAGAGTACCATAAGCGTAAAAAACAGAAGGGCTACTTTAATGGCTGCACTTAAGCAATCCTTGCTCGATATCTTCAAAGGCGAATCGGCTGTCGGTGTCTTGCTGATCCTGGCCACTCTCTTTGCCTTGCTAATGGCGAACAGCCCCTATGCGTCGAGCTATCAAAATTTTCTGGATATTCCCGTTGTGCTCAGTATCCACGAGTTTGTCATCGCAAAACCTCTGCTCTTATGGGTGAATGACGGACTGATGGCTGTTTTCTTCTTTATGGTGGGGCTGGAGATAAAGAGAGAGGTGCTGGAGGGTAGCCTGAGCCATATCTCGAAAGTGGCAGTGCCCGCTTTTGCCGCTCTCGGCGGTATGATTGTACCGGCCATTGTATACAGTCTCTTTAACTGGGGTGACCCTACGGCAATGCAGGGATGGGCTATCCCGATGGCAACGGATATCGCTTTTGCCTTGGGGATACTCTCCCTTTTAGGCAAGCGGGTTCCCGTGGAGCTGAAGGTTTTCCTGTTGGCACTGGCCATCATTGATGATCTGGGTGCGATCATTGTCATCGCCCTTTTCTTTGGGCATGGTCTTTCAGTAACAGCATTGGCAGTCTCGGGTTTTTTTATCGCTGTTTTGATAGTGATGAACTGGCGGGGTGTCACGAATAATACGGTCTATGTACTTTTAGGACTCATTATCTGGGCGGCTGTTTTAAAATCGGGGGTGCACGCGACGATAGCCGGCGTGATCGTCGGGCTTCTGATTCCGCTGCGCAATAATAAAAAGAGTTTCCATGAACTAGAAGAGTCCCTTCATGGACCTGTAAATTATATGATATTGCCGCTCTTTGCCTTTGTCAATACAGGTATCGGTTTCAGAAATGTCGGCGTCAAAGATCTTGTCGATAATGTTACTTTCGGCATTGCGCTGGGTCTGCTCATCGGCAAGCAGATCGGTATTTTCAGTTTCAGCCTCCTGGCGATCGTACTCAAATTCGGAAAATTGCCTGACGGCCTGCATCTTGGTCACCTTTACGGTATTTCGCTTCTGGGCGGGATTGGTTTTACGATGAGTCTTTTTATCGGCTCTTTGGCCTTCGAATGCAGCGGGGATGCCTGTATCAATATGACTGATGAGCGTATCGGTATTCTGATGGGATCACTCCTTTCCGGAGTGGCGGGTTATTTTGTTTTGAAGCGGCTCTTTTCTAAAGAGCAGTAAACAGCTGATTGCCTTGGAAAACGAGTCAAAGAGCGGCTATGAATTTTTAAATCGGCCTATTTGAGAGTATAATTGTGTATGCGAGCATTTCTCTTAACCGTTTTTTTTTACGTTACGCTTCAGAGCGCGCCATTGCCCGCGACGTTAGCAAAAGAGATCTATCTTGCAAATATTAATGCATCTATTGTTTTTACCTCGCAGGACGGTCTGAGTTCAGGCATATACTATTTTAACAAGATCGATGTCGTCATGCGTATCTATAATCTTCCGTTAACATACCAGTTCGACCCTTTTAACGAATACAGCAACCTGTTCATGGTCTTTGATCTGGCCTACAGTGATACCCGAAATAATACAGACATACAAAACGTAGACCCGGCTACGCAGCCGAGTGACCCGATACTGCATGTAGATAACCGGTTGCAGACCTATGTAGGGGGTATAGGCGGAGGGGTTCGGTACCGATTAAGCAAACACTCCGATTTCTCGCTTGGAGGCGAGTTACTGTATTCGCGTGTCGGTATATCTGTAAGAAGCAGTGATAGTCTGAACAGCAGCGATATCGAAAATTTTTTTAAAGATGATTTTAATGAAAATTACTCTTATAAACTTTTTGCCCAGTATGATTATCAGCGACTCTACAGAGGGTATCAGACCTATTTCAAACTCAACTATAAACTGTACAAAACCTTATCGCAGCTCAACTTGGTGGATATTGCGAATGATGTCATCGGGGATGTGGTTTCGCTAAATTCACAGAGTTATGTCGCCTCACTGAGCACCGGGGTTGAGACAGACCCGTTATTCTGTTATCACGGCATGAATCTGACATTGGAGCCTTTTTTGAAAGCAAATTATGTCTGGGGCGATCTGGCAAAGGTCACTCAGGTCACTAATTATGGAACGGCAGGCTTGAGTGCTTATTGGAATACTCCGAAAAAAAGTGCCTACATAAGCCGTTATTTTATTGAACCGAGTTGGTCACGGGGCGATGGTTTGACTGGGTATAATCTGAGCTTCGGTTTCAGTCTGGATTTTTGAAAAGAGGCAACTATACTCTTATGCCTACCGACGGATAAGCTGCTCGGACCTGAGCGCATTGATCAGGCGGTTTTTGATGTCAGGCCGAAGAGCAGAAAATGAGATACTCTCATTACGTTTTTCGAACACCATATAAATGTTGTTCTTCAAGAGGTACTGAAAGACCTCGGCCACTTTTTTATTGAGCGAGCAGCTGCTAAGGTCTATGATCTGGCCATTTCTCAGAAGCTGACCGTCTTTGATCGTGATGTGTAACATTGAGATTCCTTTCTTTTTTGTTGCTGTCATAATAGGCTAAAAAAATGTAGATATGATGTAGCTTTGCAACGTCCCTTTTGGACGCATGGCCAAGAATGGCTATAGACCAGGCTGTCGGTTGGATACTGAAATGGATATATGCAATAAGCATACCTGCTGTTAAAGACATTTTTGTTTGGTGACGGCTCTACGGATTAAAGCATTCTCTGTTATGCTGAGATATATGAAACTACCCTGAGGTCCAATTTGAAAGATTCCAAAGCCTACCTAGATAAAAAAGCCTTTTTCGATACCATTATTACCCTGTACGGACGCAACGTTGTTCTGGAGATCCTCAACGATAAGACGGTTGAGGTTCATAAGCTGCACCTCTCGCAAAGCAACCGCGACGAAGGGGTGATCCGCGAGATCAAAGAGCTGGCCGACAAGCGCGGTGTCGAGATAAAGACGCATACGAAAGAGCAGCTCTCACGCATCTCCAAGAATGCCAAGCAGGACCAGGGAGTGGCAGTCGATATCATCGCCCCCAACTACCGCAAAAGCGATGAGATCGAAACGACGCTCGGCGACGCTTTCCGCCTGCTCGCCCTTGACGGGGTGCAGAACCCGCAAAACCTGGGGATGATCGTCCGTTCTGCGGCCGCGGGGAAGATCGACGGCATTATCCTGCCGACCAACAGCAGTGCGAAGATCTCGCCGCTCGTGATCAAGGCAAGTGCCGGGACACTTTTCAAGATCCCCATCTTCCACTGTAAGACGCTCGAGGCACCGCTGGCAGCTCTGTCCGGGAGCGCCGAGGTCTATGCCCTCTCTTCGCACGCCGAAGCGGATATCTACAGCCTGAAGATGGGCAGTCGGGTCATCTTTGTCCTGGGCAACGAGAGCGAAGGGGTCAGCCCGGCGGTATCCAGGCTCTGCAACAAATCGCTCTCCATTCCGATGGAACGGGGGGTCGAGTCGCTTAACGTCGCCGTGACGGCGGCACTGCTCGCCTTCCTGCCCGCATAACGTCTCTTCAGGCATAATAAGATAAAATTAAAAGAGAACAGGGATGAACCTATTTCACTTGCTTTTACTTTTTTGTTCACTAATATCTACCGTAATCGCCGATACTGATTTTACACAGACAAATGCAGCATCTCAAGAGAGCAATATCGCCTCTGAACATGCAAATGCACACCGGAAATTTTATGAATCGTTGGATCCCGTTGATAGTCCCGATACCGAAAAAACGATTAGGCAGTTAAGCGAGTCACAATTTAATCTCGGAACCTACGAGACAAATTACTTCCTGCCTTTTTCACACCGCAATAACGGTGACTACCCGAATCGAACCGAATCGAAGTATGATCCTAAATCAACAGAGACAGAGTTCCAGTTCAGTGTCCGTGTTGATTATGTAACGATGCTTTTTGGACATGATGTGACATGCTCATTCGGGTATACACAAAAATCATATTGGCAGACGTATGTGCATCGAGCCTATTTCAGAGAGAGTAATTACAATCCGGAACTGTTTATGATCATTCCTACCTATCATGCGCTTGACCGGCTGCATATCAAACAGTTGGGTCTTTACCTTGGGCATCAGTCGAACGGACGGGGGGAACTTCAAAGTGATGCGAATCTTACCAGCGCCAAGATAGAACGCTCGTGGAATTATCTTGCCGGCTCTGTTCTTTTTCAAACAGGCGCACTGTTTACAGAGATAAAAGGGTGGTACCGCATCCCCGACAATAGAGATTACAATTCTGATCTTTTGGCTTATATCGGTTATGGGTATGTAAAGTTCAAATACCCTTACGGCAAGCATCTTTTCTCTTTGAAATTGCGACACGGGCTGAACCGCCATTACGGTTCAATGGAAGCAGCTTACTCCTACCCTTTATCGAGCCGGGATGACCTCTTTTATTATGTGAAATATTTTTCCGGGTATGAAGAGAGCCTGATCGATTATGACCAGTATGTCAACAAGATAGCCGTCGGGTTTGCCTTTTCAAGATAGGTCCCGGTATGTTCAGCTATAAGCAAAAGAGGTTTACGAGGTCATTATGTCGTAAGGGCGTTTGATCTCTTGAACGACCTGATCGACACTCATATGCCGGCTTTTACGCAAGAACTCTTTTCCGTCAAGATAGACCAGCAGTGTCGGAATGGAAAAAACACCGAACCGTGCAGCGATCTCGGGTGTTTCAGAGATGTCAATGCTGATAACCTGCATCTGCGTGAAGTTTGTTGCAAACGCCTCCAGCAGTTTCGGTTTCAGGGCATGACACACATTGCAGGTAGGCGCACTGAAGTAGAGTGCTACTGCAAGTTCGGTGTGGAGTCTTTGTTCTATGGCTTCGACAGTGGGCATACAGGTCCTTGTAACAATTGGCATATTGAAAGTTTCTATACTATAATGAGCGCATTATAATCTTTTAGTGCAAAGAGTCTACCCAGATGTTGCGAATTTTACTCATATTGATCTACCTCCTATCTCTTTGCGGCGCTGATGAACTGAGCCAGGCAGAACTCTTTTTCCAAAACGAAGAGTATGAAAAAGCGTATGGCCTCTATCTTGAGAGTACCAAAAATATCGAGAGCCCGGAAGCGGCCTATAAACTGGGCTGGATGAATGAGAACGGCAAAGGGACCGTGATAAACCCCACTGAGGCTATTCGCTGGTATAAGAAAGCGGCCAGTTGGGATATCGAAAAAAATAACAAAAAGCATGTGCTCGAAACCATTTACAGTAATATCGATCCTCCCAGTGACGATGTCTCTGCGGAGACATTGGTACAGGTCATAAGCGGCTCTTTTGGTCTTCGGGCATACGAACCCAACTACTGGATCGTCTCTTATACGGACAAAGTGCCCAAAGGCGATCCGATTCTCGAAAAGACGACCTATATCCATACCGAAACGAAATTTCAGATCTCTTTGCGTGCGGATTATGTGACAGACTGGTTCGGTTTTACGCAGATGTGGACCGGTGTCTATACGCAGACCTCCTACTGGCAGATCTTTGTGGAATCCTCCCCTTTCCGAGACAGCAATTACAAACCGGAGATCTTTGTCACGGTCCCTTTTTATCATGCTTTGGATGCGATCCATATGAAGGCGATCAGCGTCGGTTATAAACACGCATCCAACGGACAGCCTGACAGCAACACAACGGTACGTGTCCGTGATGGTGGCCCTTTCGAAGGGGCACAGTCACGTTCCTGGAACCGTCTCTTCACCCAGGGCACCTTTCAGTGGGAGAATCTTATTGCCAGATTGACTTTGTGGTACCGTCTTCCGGAAAATTATGCGACCAATGACAATCCCGATATTGTCGATTATTATGGACACGGTTCATTAAAACTTGAATATATCCATAAAAAACTGTTGACACGATTGACCATGCGTCAAAACTTTAAAACGCGTATGGGTTCTGCGGAACTGGAGATGAGTTATCCTTCTCCGTTGAGCGATGATGTCTTTTTCTTTCTGCAGGGTTTCAGCGGCTACGGTCAAAGCCTGATTGATTATGATCATTATGTCAATCAGGTCGGTTTCGGTCTGAGTATCTCACGATAAAAGAGGGTATATGAAACTTCTGTTGAGTCGAAATTACAATAACTATATCCTCTTCTTCTCTATAAGCGGGGTTCTGTTCCTGCTCCCTTTTATCAATGCGATGCCGCTGCTGCGTTTTGCGATGGTGGGACAATACACTTTTGTAATGCTTTACCTGGTGTTCAGTGCCCGCCATACGCGTACTCTTTATCTGATCGATATCGTCTTTGTGCTGCCGACATTGATCGCAGCCTGGGTCGACAGTCTTTATCAAAATGAGCACACCTTTTTCGTCTCCTATCTGACGATGCTGCTCTTTTTACTCTATCTGCAGTATCTGATCATTATGGAGATGGTGCATACCAGCAGGGTCACTACGAATACCATCTTTGGTGCGATCAACATCTATCTGTTCGCGGGGCTCATCTGGGCGTATGCCTATGTACTGCTCTACCATTTCGACTGCAGCTCTTTTCATCTGCCGATCTCTGAGGGCGTATCGAAAGAGATCGAACTCTTTGCCTATTACAGTTACAGTACGTTGACGACGCTTGGTTACGGTGACATCGTGCCGGAAAGTGCACAGGCAAGAATGTTTTCTGTACTTGAAGCGGTATTTGGGCAACTTTACCTGGCGATTGTGGTCGCTAAACTGGTCACGACCTCATGGCGTCGTGAAGAGCAGGGATAAAACGTCTAAAACACTAATCCAGGATACTATAGATGATTTCTCGTTTGTTTTTGACTTCAATGATCTCTTCGGCCTTAAGTGTTTCGATCTCAAGTTTCATAAAATCGTCAATCGATTCGACATGGTGACGGGCCAGTTCCCGTAAGACGATACCTCTGTACGCTTTTGCCCAGTGGCTCACCGTTTTGCCCTCTTTCAAAAACTTGAGCGTCGTGTAGTTCTGTCCGCTCTTATAGAACTTGTCATAATAACCGGCACGAAGATCAAGCAGCTCATGATTCATCAGCTGGAGATCAAGCTGGTAGGAGAAACGCTCCTTGTAAAACTTGTCTGGGGCGATCCCGCCGATACTGTTTCCCTGTTTTACTTTGTAGTTGGCGATCATATCGCCGCCAAGGATCGGTCCGTAAAGGTTAGAGAAGATGATGACCTGTTTTTTGAGGTAGGCCTGCGCGGCCACATCCAAGGTGTGATAATTTAAATAGCCGAAGGCGACTCCGTTGTACCTCTCGATAGCACTCATCAGCGGTGCGTCAAAAAGGTCTTTGATGTAGGGGGCGATCTCACTCTCTTTTTTGATGCCGAAAAGAGTGCTGATCGCTTCTTCATCACCCGAATTCACAAGGGTATTGTAGGCAGACAATATTGCTGTACGCGGTTCATAACCGAACAGAATATCTGTTCCATCCATAGTAGTGCCGCCGGGGAGTTTGCCTTCAGACGGGGAGAATAGAGTGTATAACATAAGGGGCTCATTTTTTAATGAGATTGTACTCAAAAAGAGGATAATAAAAAAAATTTAGAAGTTCTTGTTAAAACCCTTGACATTGGATATAAAAGTGCCTATAATTGCAGCTCGATTTCAGATGCCGACATAGCTCAGTTGGCTAGAGCAGCTGATTTGTAATCAGCAGGCCCGGGGTTCGAATCCTCGTGTCGGCACCATTGATTTCGAATATTAGAAACAGTGTTAGACCAGATTAATACAAATTGAAACGGTGAGATAGTCAAGTGGCCAACGACGGCAGACTGTAAATCTGCTCCCTATGGGTTCCCAGGTTCGACTCCTGGTCTCACCACCATCAATGTGCGGGCGTAGCTCAGTTGGCTAGAGCGTCAGCCTTCCAAGCTGAGGGTCGAGGGTTCGAGTCCCTTCACCCGCTCCATTGTAATCGTATTAGCAATTCTGGGAGCTGAAGTACAATAACATATACTTCTTCTTATTTCCATCTAATTACTCAATTTAATATTTACATACAGAACCATGCAATGATTGCTTGTAAGATTATAGACAGTTTCGCTCACATGGCTCAGAGGTAGAGCACTTCCTTGGTAAGGAAGAGGTCCCGGGTTCAATTCCCGGTGTGAGCTCCATTAATGTAAAAAATTAGTTTTTACTAAAAATTGATAATGCAAGCAATAATTGAATAGTTTTTTGGTATAATTCCATTTCTATTTACTAAAAAGTCGGAGGACACTATGGCAAAAGAAAAATTTGAACGTACGAAGCCGCACGTTAACATTGGTACTATCGGTCACGTTGACCACGGTAAAACTACGCTGACTGCAGCTATTACAGCAGTACTTGCTGTAACTAACGGTGCAAAGATTATGGATTATGATCAAATCGATAACGCTCCGGAAGAGCGTGAGCGTGGTATCACGATCGCAACTTCACACGTAGAGTATGAGACGGACAAACGTCACTATGCACACGTAGACTGTCCAGGTCACGCGGATTATGTTAAAAACATGATTACCGGTGCTGCTCAGATGGATGGTGCTATTCTTGTTGTTTCTGCAGCGGATGGCCCGATGCCACAAACACGTGAGCACATTCTTCTTTCAAAACAAGTCGGTGTACCATACATCGTTGTTTTCATGAACAAAGAAGATATGGTTGATGATGAAGAACTTCTTGAGCTAGTAGAGATGGAAATCCGTGAACTTCTAGACCAATACGAGTTCCCAGGTGACGATACTCCAATCGTAGCTGGTTCTGCTCTTAAAGCTCTTGAAGAAGCCAAAACTGGTGTTCTTGGCGAATGGTCAGCAAAAATCCAGAAGCTTATGGCTGAAGTTGATGCTTACATCCCTGAGCCTAGTTCGTGAAACAGATAAAGACTTCCTAATGCCGGTTGAGGATGTTTTCTCAATTTCTGGCCGTGGTACAGTTGTTACTGGCCGTATCGAGCGTGGAACTGTCAAAATTGGTGAAACGATTGAAATCGTTGGTATCAGAGACACTCAGACTACAACTGTAACTGGTGTTGAGATGTTCCGTAAAGAGATGGATCAAGGTGTCGCTGGTGACAACTGTGGTCTTCTTCTACGCGGTATCGCTAAAGAAGCAGTTGAGCGTGGTCAAGTTCTTTGTAAACCAAAGTCTATTACTCCTCACACGACTTTCGAAGCTGAGATCTATGTATTGAGCAAAGAGGAAGGTGGTCGTCATACACCATTCTTCACTAACTACCGTCCTCAATTCTATGTTCGTACAACGGACGTAACTGGTGCGATCACTCTACCAGAAGGTACTGAGATGGTTATGCCAGGTGACAACGTTAAAATTACTGCAGAACTGATCAACCCGATCGCTATGGAAGAGGGAACTCGTTTCGCTATCCGTGAAGGTGGACGTACAGTCGGTGCAGGTGTTGTTTCTAAAATCATCAAATAATTGATGTCATCTCCTTCGGGGGATGAATTTTATAACTAGGTTAACACTATGAGAGAGACTATACACTTGGGTTGTGAAAAATGTACACGTCGCAACTATCATACAAGTAAAAACAAAAAGACTCACACTGAGAAGTTTTCAGTAACTAAATACTGTAAATGGTGTCGTGAGCATACAGTTCATAAAGAAGCTAAACTTTAATTAGTTGCGCTTTGCGTAGGTGAAATAGTGAATAGAGAAACGGTGGGGAAGGTTAGTCTTTCTCACCGTTTCTATTTCCTGTTTTCTTTTTAGGCGTGTAGCTCCAATGGTAGAGCACCGGATTCCAAATCCGGGTGTTAGGGGTTCGAGTCCCTTCACGCCTGCCACTTAATAGTATCATTTATGATCAATGCAGCTATTGAGCTCTATTGATTGCAAATGTAAAGAGGAATAATAGAGATGAAAAACAGTTTGACGGGCGCGTTCAGAAATGCAAAAAGTGAATTGGCTAAGGTTATCTTCCCGACACAAGGGCAGGTGAAGCAGGCATTTTTTGCTGTTTTTTTAGTGGTAACCGTTATCTCTATTTTTTTGGCGCTGGTTGACTTGTTGATGTCAACTGTCTTATCTGCAATTTTAGGTTAAGGATCAATCATGGCACACAAATGGTACTCAATTCAGACCTATGGCAGTGAACGCAAGGTTCGCGAAGCGATCCTGAACCTGATAGAAGAGCATAGTCTTCAAGACCGTATCGCCGAGGTGATAGTACCGACTGAAGATGTTGTTGAGATGAAGAGCGGCAAAAAAAAGATCTCTGAACGTTCCCTTTATTCAGGGTACGTGTTTATCAACATTGATCTGGATACGGCACTGCAGACAATGATCCAGGCCGTTCCAAAAGTATCTGGTTTCATCGGTGAAGGCAATGTACCGACGCCGCTGAGCGAAAATGACATTAATACGATTCTTGATCGTGTCAATAACCGTCCGGCACCAAAGCCGAAAGTCTATTTCGAAAAGAACGAGATGGTACGTATTATTGATGGTCCGTTTGCAAACTTTACAGGTACTGTCGATGAGTATGATGTCGATCATGGCACACTCAAATTAAACGTTTCAATTTTCGGCCGTTCAACGCCGGTGGATATCTCTTATTCACAAGTTGAAAAAATTATTTAATCTCAAAAAAGGAAAGAACTATGGCAAAAAAAGTAATGACTTATATCAAGCTTCAAATCGAAGCTGGCAAAGCTACACCGGCTCCACCAGTTGGACCAGCACTAGGACAACGTGGTGTTAACATCATGGAATTCTGTAAAGCGTTCAATGAAAAAACAAAAGACAAGATGGGATTTAAAGTCCCGGTTGTCATCACTGTTTACAGTGACAGAAGTTTTACTTTTATCACAAAACAGCCACCGGCGTCTGCACTTATCATGAAAGCTGCAAACCTTAAAAAAGGGACTGATAATCCACTTAAAAACAAAGTGGGCCAGATCACTAAAGCACAGTTGATGGAAATTGTCAAGACTAAGATCGAGGATCTGAATACTGACGATGAAGAGCAAGCTGCCAATACTATTGCAGGTTCTGCCCGTTCAATGGGTGTTGAGATCATAGACTAAGAATACTTTAGTTTCAAATTAAATCGAAACTACCGGATCATCGACCGCAGTGATCTTAAACTTTGCGGCAGATATATAATGGAGAATCAAAATGGCAAGTAAACGTTATAAACAATTAAGTGAAAAAATTGATAATACGAAAAAATATACAGTAGCTGATGCTGCTGGTTTCATTAAAGAGCTTAAATCAGCTAACTTTGACGAAACCGTAGAGATCGCGATGAACCTCAATGTTGACCCTCGTCACGCTGACCAAATGGTTCGTGGTGCGATCGTATTGCCTCATGGTACAGGCAAGACTGTACGTGTTGCTGTATTCGCAAAAGGCGCTAAAGCTGATGAAGCTAAAGCTGCAGGTGCTGATATCGTTGGTACTGACGATCTTGTAGAGCAGATCCAATCAGGTAATATCAACTTCGATGTCGTTGTTGCTGCACCGGACTGTATGGGTCTTGTCGGTAAGATCGGTCGTATTCTAGGGCCAAAAGGTATGATGCCTAACCCTAAAACTGGTACCGTAACTCCTGATGTTGCGACAGCAGTCAAAAATGTTAAAGGCGGACAGGTTACTTTCCGTGTTGATAAAAAAGGTAATATCCATGCCGGTATCGGTAAGGTTAGTTTTGATGCTGATAAGATCAATGAAAATATCAGAGCATTTGTTGCTGCTATCAACAAGCATAAGCCATCTACTGCCAAAGGTCGTTACATTAAAAATGGTGCGCTTTCATTAACAATGAGCCCTGCGATAAAATTCGACGTTGCTGAACTGGCTGAGATTAAATAATAAACTTTTCCCTGCGACTTGAAATTAAAGCTCATATGAGCTATAATTTCATTCGCGTTTCTCAAATGTCTTTATTTTAAAATCAGTGGATTTTCAACTAAAGATTTTTAATTTAATTAGGGATCTGGATTACTTGGACTAAAGAGAGTTGGGGGTTTCTGCAGTGTATGCAGTGAGCTTAATCGGCCTTTCCCGCCCCGCTTGAAGTTAAAGTCTGGAAAGGAGAATAAAACATGCTTAAATCTAAAAAAGTTGAAGTTATTGCAAAACTTACATCTTCGCTAGAGAACACGACAGCCGTAGTCATCTGTGATTACAAAGGTCTTGGTGTTAGCGAACTTGAGGAGCTGCGCAAAGCTGCAAAAGCAAAAGACACAAGTGTTCAGGTTGTTAAAAACACATTAGCAACGATCGCATTGAATAATGCCGGAATGAGTGGCGTTGAGATCAAAGATACAAACATCTTCCTATGGTCTGATGACGTAATCTCAGCATCTAAAATCGCTTCTGATTTCGCTAAGAAGAATGAGAAATTTGTAATCAAGTCAGGTTACCTAGACGGTACACCGGCAGACGTTGCAAAAATCGAAGCGTTCGCTAAACTTCCGGGTCGTGAAGAACTGCTTGGAATGCTTGCTGCGACATGGATGGCTCCAATTGCGAATTTCACTATTGGCCTCGATGCGCTTAGACGTAAAAAAGAAGAGGCGTAATCGCCATTTCGAAAGGGTTGTGGCTTAACCACTGAACAAGTCTATAAGACGATAAAAATTAAATATGGAGAATTACCATGGCTATTACTAAAGAAGACGTATTAGAATTCATTTCTGGTCTATCAGTTCTTGAGCTTTCTGAGCTTGTAAAAGAATTCGAAGAGAAATTTGGCGTATCTGCACAGCCTGTTGCAGTTGCCGGTGGTGCTGTTGCAGCTGAAGCTGGTGAAGAGCAAACTGAGTTTGATGTTATCCTTACAAATGCGGGTGACAAGAAAATCAACGTTATTAAAGCAGTACGTGCACTTACAGGTCTTGGTCTTAAAGAGGCTAAAGAGGCTACTGAAGCGACACCTTCAACAATTAAAGAGGGTGTTGATAAAGCAACTGCTGAAGCTGCAAAAGCTGAGCTTGAAGCTGCAGGCGCAACTGTCGAACTTAAGTAATTTTGTTACTTTTGAACAAGGGACTCCCTTGTTCTCGACTATCCGGCCACTTTGGCTTGGTGATTTTGTCACCAGCCTAAAGTGGCCTTTGCTCGTTAAAGAGCACAGACATTTATTACTTGTGATCTGTCCAGGGACGCTTGGACCGAACTTTTAATCAAAAAGACACCATTGCTTCAAAACCATCTTCTTTATTACGAACACAGTTTCGAATGGTTTGCCTATTGGTCTCTTAACTATAAATAAATTTACTCCTAGAGGTTGCCTATGTTAAATAGCCTGTATTCTGGAAATCGTTTGCGCGTTGACTTCGCTAAAACTCCACAACAGATTGAAATTCCAAACTTGTTACAACTTCAGCAAAGTTCATATGACAACTTTTTGATGATTGAGAAAAAAAATCGCGATGCCAGCGGTATCGAGAAAGTCTTTTCGTCTGCATTTCCTATTCACGATTCACAAAACCGTCTTACCATCGAGTACCTTGGTTCTGAAGTAGCGACACCAAAGTATACCGTACGTGAATGTATGGAACGCGGCCTCACTTATGCCGTTTCGTTGAAGATGAAAACACGTCTTGTTATCTGGGACCGTGATGAAAACACCAAAGAGAAGCTTGGCGTAAAAGATATCAAAGAGCAGTCTATATTTGTCCGTGATATTCCATTGATGACAGACCGTACTTCATTCATCATCAATGGTGTCGAGCGGGTCGTTGTCAATCAGCTGCACCGTAGTCCTGGTGTAATCTTTAAGGAAGAAGAGTCGACAACATCGGGTAACAAACTGATCTATACCGGTCAGATTATTCCGGATCGCGGTTCTTGGCTCTATTTCGAATATGATCCAAAAGACATTCTTTACATGCGTATTAATAAACGCCGTAAAGTGCCTGTAACGATCATGTTCCGTGCTATGGGATACAGCAAACAGGACATTTTGAAGATGTTCTACCCGCTTCAAAAGATCAACATAGTTGAGAACCAATTCACGATGGATTTCAACCCGGAAGATTTTGCGGGCCGTCTTGATTATGATCTCGTGAGTTCCGACGGTGAAGTGCTTGTCACGCTAGGAAAACGCTTGACGCCGAAGAGAGGTCAAAAATTCCTTGAAGACGGTGTTAAAGCGGTTCAATACCCGATTGAAACATTGGTCGAGCGTTATTTGGCAGAACCTATTATCGATCCTGAGACAGGCGAAATCCTTTTTGACACCATGACAGCGATCGATGAGACAAAGCTCAAAAAGATGGCTGAAGCAGGTGTGACCGAATTCACGATTGCCAATGACCTGGCTGAGGGTGTGGACGCATCGATTATCAACGCTTTCAATGCTGATGCGGATTCATTGAAATTGCTGAAGCAGACGGAAGATATCGAAGATGAAAACGAACTTTCAGCGATTCGTATCTACAAGGTCATGCGTCCTGGCGAACCGGTAACGAAAGAGGCGGCTAAAGCGTTTGTCAACCAGCTTTTCTTTGATCCGGAACGTTATGACCTGACTAAAGTCGGCCGTATGAAGATGAACCATAAACTTGGTCTTGATATTCCTGAATACATTACAGTATTGACTAACGAAGATATTATCCATACGGTCAAATATGTGATCAAGGTCAAAAACGGTCAAGGTCATATCGATGACCGTGACCACCTGGGTAACCGCCGTATCCGTTCGATCGGTGAACTTCTCGGCAACGAGCTTCACAACGGTCTGATCAAGATGCAAAAGGCGATCAAAGACAAGCTCTCGACAATGAGCGGTCCGATGTCTGAATTGATGCCGCATGACCTTATCAACTCCAAGATGATCACATCGACGATCATGGAGTTTTTCTCAGGCGGACAACTTTCACAGTTTATGGATCAGACCAACCCGCTTTCCGAAGTGACACACAAGCGACGTCTTTCAGCACTGGGCGAGGGCGGTCTTGTCAAAGAGCGTGCCGGCTTTGAAGTACGTGACGTTCACCCGACTCACTATGGACGTATCTGCCCGATTGAGACACCGGAGGGGCAGAACATCGGTCTTATCAATACCTTGGCAGCTTACTCCAAGGTCAACGAACTCGGATTTATTGAAGCGCCGTATAACATCGTAAAAGACGGTAAAGTATTGACTGGTCCTGAGAATGTTGTCTACCTTACGGCGACCCAGGAAGAGGGCAAGACGATTGCAGCGGCATCAAATGCTATTGATGAAAACGGCAAGTTTGTTGAAGAGCTGATAGAAGTGCGCAAAGACGGCGACATCATGCTTGGCAATCCAAAAGATTGTGAATATATGGACCTCTCATCACAGATGGTTGTCGGTGTAGCCGCATCGTTGATTCCGTTCCTTGAACATGACGATGCGAACCGCGCCTTGATGGGCTCGAACATGCAACGTCAAGCCGTTCCGCTGCTTAAACCGGAAGCACCGATGGTCGGAACAGGTATCGAAAAACTTGTTGCCCGCGATGCGTGGGAATGTATTAAAGCGAAACGTGCAGGACGTGTCGAAAAAGTCGATGCGAAGCATATCTTTGTTCTTGGCGAAGATGAGGGCGGTACCTTTATTGATTATTATCCGCTCCAAAAGAATCTACGTACCAACCAAAATACGACGTTCAGCCAAAAGGCAAGCGTAAAAGTCGGTCAGGAAGTCGCAGCGAACCAGATCATCGCTGATGGTCCGAACATGGATCGCGGCGAGTTGGCTCTCGGTATCAATGCGATGGTGGCGTTTATGCCGTGGAACGGTTATAACTACGAGGATGCGATCGTCATTTCCGAGCGTATGATCCGTGATGATGCTTATACATCTGTTCACGTGTACGAAAAAGAGTGTGAAGCACGTGAGCTTAAACACGGTATCGAAGAGATCACTCGTGACATCCCGAATGTCCGTGACGACGAGCTTTCACATCTTGATGAGAGCGGTATTGTCAAGATCGGTACCAATGTCAGCGGCGGTATGATCCTGGTCGGTAAGGTGTCGCCTAAAGGTGAAGTCAAACCGACGCCTGAAGAGCGTCTGTTACGTGCGATCTTCGGTGAAAAAGCGGGCCACGTTGTCAACAAGTCACTGTACTGCCCGCCTTCTATGGAAGGTGTTGTTGTCGATATCAAAATCTTTACCAAGAAAGGGTACGACAAAGATCCTCGTGCTCTGGAACTTGAAAAGCAAGAGCGTGATGAGCTGGAACGTGAACACTATGACCGCCTGTTGATGATCGACAAAGAGGAGATGATCCGCATCGAGTCGATCCTTACAAAAGCGGTACTGCTGGCTGATGTAACGGTCAACGGTGTTGAGTATCAAGCGGGCGATAGCATCAAAGCTGAGGATCTTGCCAATGTCAACCGTTTTGCGATGAACAACGTCGTCAAATCATTCTCTGAAGATGTACAGAACCAGTACAATATGACGAAAAACCATTTCCAGAAACAGAAGAAGACCTTCCGTGATGAACACGAAGAGAAACTCTCTATCCTGGAAAAAGATGACATCCTGCCAAACGGTGTTACGAAGTTTGTCAAGATCTACATTGCGACGAAGCGTAAACTGAAAGTCGGGGACAAGATGGCAGGTCGCCACGGTAATAAGGGTATCGTCTCTATTATCGTTCCAGAAGTCGATATGCCGTATATGGCTGACGGCCGCGCTGTGGACGTCTGTCTGAACCCGCTGGGTGTACCTTCTCGTATGAATATCGGTCAGATCCTTGAGATGCACCTTGGTATGGCGGGCCGTGAACTGGGCCACCAGATCCAGGATATCTTTAATGCGAAGCAGGCTGATTTTATCGCGCAGCTTCGTGCCAAGCTGATCGAGATCGCAGACGTTGCACGTTTCATGAACGCAACTGAAGTGATCGGCAAGATGACTGATGACGACCTTCTCACTTTTGCCCGCGATTGGGCAAAAGGTGTCAAGTTCGCATCACCGATCTTCGAAGGTGTCAACACAGATGAGTTTGAAAGATTGTTTGATCTTGCAAAACTCGATGCAGACGGAAAAACAGTTCTGTTTGACGGCAAGACCGGTCAGCAGATCAAAGAGCGTGTCAACGTTGGGTATATGTATATTCTCAAACTTCACCACCTGGTTGATGAGAAAGTTCACGCACGTTCTACGGGACCATACTCGCTTGTTACACAGCAGCCGGTCGGTGGTAAAGCACTGTTTGGTGGACAGAGATTCGGAGAGATGGAAGTTTGGGCTCTTGAAGCGTACGGCGCATCAGCTGTGCTTAAAGAGATGCTTACTATCAAATCGGATGATGTTGAAGGCCGCGTAAGCGCGTACAAAGCATTGACAAGAGGCGAACCGGTTCCTGCATCAGGAATTCCTGAGACCCTATTTGTATTGACGAAAGAGTTGCAAGCACTTGCACTTGACATAGAGATTTTTGACGAGGTGGAAGACGATGAGTAAATTAGTACCTATTGAAGTAACGGAAGATAACCGTCCTAAAGACATTAAACAGCTTCAATTCCGTTTGGCTAGTCCGGAGAAAATACTCTCTTGGAGTCATGGTGAAGTTAAAAAACCGGAGACGATCAACTACCGTACCCTGAAGCCAGAGCGCGACGGTCTGTTCTGTGCGAAGATCTTCGGACCGGTACGTGACTATGAGTGTCTTTGTGGAAAATACAAAAAGATGCGTTACAAGGGTGTGGTCTGTGAGAAGTGTGGTGTTGAAGTTACCACGACTAAAGTACGCCGTACTCGTATGGGACACATCGATCTAGTTACGCCGGTAGCCCATATTTGGTATGTCAGTTCACTGCCATCTCGTATCGGGACCCTTCTCGGGGTCAAGATGAAAGATCTTGAACGCGTACTCTATTATGAAGCCTATATTGTAAGAAGTTCCGGCGAAGCGTTCTATGATGGCGAAGAGTCCTCTCCGGTTGCGAAATACGATGTTCTCAACGAAGAGCAGTACCGCGTCCTGATGTCCCGTTACTCCGAAACAGGTTTTGCAGCGGAGATGGGCGGTGAAGCGATCCGTAATATGCTCGACGACATCGATCTCGTAGAGATCTTTTCCCAGCTCAAAGAGGAGATGGAAAACACAAAATCGGTTGCAAAGACCAAGACACTTGTCAAGCGTCTGAAAGTCATCGAATCATTTCTTAACTCCGGAAACAATCCGGCATGGATGATGCTGACAGCGTTGCCTGTTCTTCCACCGGATCTTCGTCCGTTGGTAAGCCTTGACGGCGGTAAGTTCGCTGTTTCTGACGTGAATGACCTTTACCGCCGTGTTATCAACCGTAACCAGCGTCTAAAGCGTCTTATCGAGCTAGAAGCACCGGAGATTATTGTACGTAATGAGAAACGTATGCTCCAGGAGTCGGTTGATGCGCTTTTCGACAATGGCCGCCGTGCGAATGCGGTTAAAGGTGCGAATAAGCGCCCGTTGAAATCTCTTTCAGAGATCATTAAAGGTAAACAGGGACGTTTCCGTCAGAACCTTCTCGGTAAGCGTGTTGACTTCTCCGGCCGTTCGGTCATCGTTGTCGGGCCAAGCCTGAGAATGGACCAGTGTGGTCTTCCTAAGAAGATGGCGCTTGAACTCTTTAAACCGCATTTGATCGCCAAGCTAGAAGATAAGGGCTATGCGACAACAGTTAAAGCAGCCAAGAAGATGATCGAAGACCAGACCAATGAAGTCTGGGAATGTCTAAGCGAGATCGTTGACGGTTACCCGATTCTGTTAAACCGTGCTCCGACGCTTCACAAGTTGTCGATCCAGGCGTTCCATCCGAAACTGATAGACGGTAAAGCGATCCAGCTTCACCCGCTCGTCTGTGCGGCCTTCAATGCCGACTTCGACGGTGACCAGATGGCTGTGCATATTCCGCTTTCCGCTGAAGCGATCGCCGAAGCCAAAGTTCTGATGCTCGCATCGATGAACATCCTGCTTCCTGCATCGGGTAAAGCGATAGCAACGCCTTCTCAGGATATGGTTCTTGGTCTTTACTATATCACCTTGGAGAAAAACGGTGTTAAAGGTTCGAACAAACTCTTTGCCAATGTTGATGAGATCAAGATTGCGCTTGAGTCCGGTTCGCTTGACATCCACGCCAAAGTGCGTACAAAAGTCGATGGCCGTATGATCCATACGACTGCGGGCCGTATGCTGCTTAAAGAGATCCTGCCGGAGTTCGTTCCAATTGATCTTTGGAATCAGATCATGAAGAAAAAAGCGATCAATGCATTGGCTGATTATGTTCAAAAACACGGTGGTATTGCGGTTACTGCAGGCTTCCTTGACCGTTTGAAAAACCTTGGTTTCAAACAGGCTACTGAAGCGGGTGTGTCGATCTCTATTGCAGATATCATCATTCCTACCGAGAAAAAACAGCTGATCGTTGAGTCTAAAAACAAGGTTCGTGATATCCAGAAACAGTTCGAAGCCGGACTGTTGACGGAGCAGGAACGCTATAACAAGATCATCGACGTCTGGTCAGATACCAACAACACGGTTGCGGGTCAGATGATGGACCTGGTTCAAAATGATAAGGCCGGTTTCAACTCGATCCACATGATGGCGGACTCAGGTGCACGTGGATCTGCTGCACAGATCCGTCAGCTTGCGGGTATGCGTGGTCTAATGGCGAAACCGAGCGGAGATATTATTGAGACACCGATTATTTCGAACTTTAAAGAGGGTCTGAACGTACTAGAGTACTTTATTTCAACCCACGGTGCGCGTAAAGGTCTTGCGGATACCGCTCTTAAGACAGCGAATGCGGGTTATTTGACGCGTAAACTGGTTGATGTTGCGCAGAATGTGAAGATTGTCGAACACGATTGTGGGACGCATGAGGGTATTGAGATCACTGAGATCTCTGACGGTAACGTGATGATCGAGCCGCTTGAAGACCGCGTTTACGGTCGTGTTCTTGCTGAAGATGCAATCGATCCGATCACAAATGAGATCCTCTATCCGGAAGGAACACTAATAGATGAGATCGCTGCCGGGAAGATGAGTGAAGCCGGCATCAAATCGGCACATATCAGAACACCGACAACGTGTAAATCTGAGCACGGCGTCTGCGCACTCTGTTACGGGCTGAACCTCGGTACCGGTCATATGGTACGAAAAGGTGAGGCTATCGGTATTGTTGCCGCGCAGTCGATCGGTGAGCCGGGTACACAGTTGACACTTCGAACATTCCACGTCGGGGGTACGGCATCAAGTACGCGTGAAGAGCGCCAGATCTTTGCAGGCAAAGAGGGATTCATCCGTTATTACAACATGAAGACCTACAAGTCGAAAGAGGGCAAGACCATCGTAGCGAACCGCCGTAATGCAGCGATACTGTTGGTTGAGCCGAAGATCAAAGCACCATTTAGCGGTAAGCTTGATATTCAGACGATCCACGACGAGATTATGGTGACGGTAACCGATGCGCAAAACTCTAAAAATGTAGCTCGTTATACACTTCGTAAATTAGAAGTGGCGAAACCTGGTGAAATCGCCGGTGTCAGCGGAAAGATCGAGGGTAAACTTTATCTGCCGTACGAAAGTGGTGTAGAAGTTATAGCACATGAGTCTATTGTCGAAAAGATCAAAGACGGCTGGAATGTACCAAACCGTATTCCGTACGCTTCTGAGATCATGGTTAAAGATGGTGCACCGATCACGCAAAAGATCAAGGCCAAAGAAGCCGGTACGGTTAAGTTCTTCCTGCTTAAAGGTGATTACCTTGAGCGTTATAACGAGATCACAACAGGTTATACCGTAACAGAAAAAGGTCTATTTGCCGTTGTCGTCGATAGTGATGATCGTGAAGCGATCCGTCACTATATCGCTCGCGGCTCTATTGTTGACATTAATGATGATGCCGTTGTCGAGGCAGATTCGGTACTGGCACACCCTGCAACGGATGAATCTGTGGTGATCGCGGAGTGGGATCCGTATTCAAATCCGATCATTTCGGAAGCAAACGGTACTGTGACATTTGAAGATATTATTCCGGGTGTAACAGCATCAGAGCAGTTTGATGAGCTGACCGGAAAGACACGTCTGATGGTCAACGAACACATTGTATCAGAGTATAAACCGACGATCGTTCTTGCTACCGATGATGGCGAGATCATCCGTTATGCTATCAGTCCTAAAACAGCGGTTTATGCACAGAACAACTCGGCAGTCAAAGTGGCAGATATCTTGGCCAAAACACCGAAAGCGCTCCAGAAATCACGCGATATTACCGGGGGTCTTCCTCGTGTATCCGAGCTTTTTGAAGCACGCCGCCCTAAAGAGATCGCGCTTATTGCAGAGATCGACGGTATCGTCAGTTTCGGCAAGCCGCTTAGAGGTAAACAACGTATCATCATTGCCTCTGAAAACGGTATTATGAAAGAGTACTTTGTCGATAAAAACCTCTCTGCTCTTGTCAGCTCAGGCGACTTTGTCCACGCAGGCGAGCAGCTTACCACGGGGCACATGTCATCGCATGAGATATTGCGCATCATGGGTACGAAAGCACTTTATAACTACCTTGTAACAGAGGTACAGCAAGTCTACCGTTCACAAGGGGTAAGTATTGCCGATAAGCACATTGAGGTCATCTTTACACAGATGCTGCGCCAGATCAAGATCGTTGCTTCGGGCGATACAAAATTCATTGTCGGTGATCTGATCTCGCGTAACAAGTTCCAAGAGGAGAATGAGAAGATCTTGCGTCTTGGCGGTGAGCCGGCGATCGCAGAACCGTTCCTCGTCGGTATCACACGTGCCTCGGTCAGTGCAGACTCTATTATCTCGGCAGCTTCGTTCCAGGACACGACTAAAGTCTTGACCGAAGCCGCTGTATCAGCGAAGATCGATGATCTGACTGATCTTAAAGAGAACGTCATTATCGGCCGCACCATTCCGGTCGGTACGGGTATCTACAAGAATCAAACGATACACTTTAACGAAGAGTAAAAGGCTCCGGCCTTCTCTTCTGATGAGGCTGACAGCTTAAGATACAGTGACATCTGTCAGCTGTTTCTCTTTTCAATTCACGATTACTTCTACACACTTTCAATATTTCAAACTCAGTTAATATACATATTAAAGCTACTATTTATCATTTTTTTAGTATTATTGCGCGTTTATTACTCTATTGATGAGTAATCTACTGGAACACTTTAAGAAAGGAATTGTATGCCTACAATCAACCAATTGATTCGCAATGAGCGCAAACAAGTGATTAAAAAATCAAAATCACCTGCGCTGGTAAACTGTCCACAACGTCGCGGCGTTTGTACTCGTGTTTACACAACTACACCTAAAAAACCAAACTCGGCACTTCGTAAAGTTGCCAAAGTCCGTTTAACTTCAGGATTTGAAGTTATTTCATATATCGGTGGTGAGGGTCACAACCTTCAAGAGCACTCTATCGTTCTTGTCCGTGGCGGCCGTATCAAAGATTTACCTGGTGTTAAGTATCACATTGTTCGTGGTGCACTGGATACTGCAGGTGTTGCCAACCGTAAAGTTGCTCGTTCTAAATACGGTACCAAGAAACCGAAATAGTAACGCCAAACGAATAAACGTTTAACTACCTGCTTTGTTTGCTAACGCAACAGGCCAAGAAGTCAGCTTCTTAAAAGTAGCAAAACAAAGGCACAGAGATTGCAAAATCTTTGAGTAAATTATCTATTAATTGAAGTAAGGAAAACTTATGAGAAGAAGAAAAGCGCCCGTACGCGAGATCATGCCTGATCCGGTTTACGGAAGTAAGATATTGACAAAATTTATCAACAAAGTAATGTTAGATGGTAAAAAGAGTACTGCAGAGAAGATTCTTTACAGCGCGTTAGATATCATTTCATCACGCGGTGAGACAAAAGGTATCGAAGTATTTAATGCAGCGATTGACAACGTAAAACCGGTGATCGAAGTTAAATCACGCCGTGTAGGTGGGGCAACATACCAAGTTCCAGTAGAAGTTCGTCCTGTTCGTCAACTCTCTCTTTCTATCCGTTGGTTAATTGACGCTGCGCGCAAGCGTAACGAGCGTACAATGGCTGAACGTCTAGCAAATGAGCTTATGGATGCTGCAACTGACAAAGGTTCAGCATTCAAGAAAAAAGAAGACACTTACCGTATGGCAGAAGCGAATAAAGCATTCGCTCACTACCGCTGGTAAGCATCTGTTCGTAAGGACAAAGGAAGTCATTTCTTTGTCTGCGTTACCATTTGGGTTTCACGCAAGGCATCTCCTTTGGTCGCACTTAGCCTGAAGCTCTTGTGCCGTTAACCGCACTGAACTGTTGATGGAGACATCATCCAAATATTACCTCTTTTGTGTATGAAAAACTGTTTTGTAAACAAAAGAGGTTTAATATCTTTAAAATATAATATAGGAACAAACTTATGGCAAGATCTCATAAACTTGAAGATGTAAGAAACATCGGTATTGCTGCGCACATCGATGCGGGTAAAACAACAACAACTGAACGTATCCTTTTTTATACCGGTGTAGAGCACAAGATCGGTGAAGTTCATGACGGTGCTGCGACGATGGACTGGATGGAACAAGAGCAAGAGCGCGGTATCACTATTACTTCCGCAGCGACGACTTGTGAATGGGACCACAAACAGATCAATATTATCGACACTCCGGGCCACGTTGACTTTACGATCGAAGTTGAGCGTTCTATGCGTGTACTTGACGGTGCCGTATCTGTGTTCTGTGCCGTCGGTGGTGTGCAGCCTCAGTCAGAGACAGTATGGCGCCAGCGTAACCGTTATGGCGTGCCGTCAATTGTATTTGTTAACAAAATGGACCGTACAGGTGCAGACTTTTACGAAGTTGAAAGACAGATCCGTGACCGTCTGAAAGGTAACCCGGTGCCAATTCAACTGCCGATCGGTGCTGAAGAGAACTTCAAGGGTGTTGTTGACCTTGTCAAGATGAAGGCAATCGTCTGGGATCAAGATGCGGCAATGGGTTCTAACTACCACGTAGAAGAGATCCCGGCTGACATGCAGGACAAAGCAGCTGAATACCGCGAAATGATGATAGAAAACATTTCCGGTGTTGACGGCAACGAAGAGCTTATGGAGAAATTCCTTGAAGGTGAAGAACTCACTGAAGAGGAGATTGTGGCCGGAATTAAAGCAGCAACACTGGCAATGCATATCGTTCCTATGACAGCCGGTACAGCCTTTAAAAACAAAGGTGTTCAGACTCTGCTTGATGCTGTTGTCGCTTACCTTCCTGCACCGACTGAAGTGGCGCAGATCAAAGGTACGATGATGGAGAATGAAGAGGAAGAAGTTGTTGTCGAATCAACAGACAACGGTCATTTCGCTTCACTTGCATTCAAGATCATGACGGATCCATTTGTCGGTCAGTTGACATTTATCCGTGTCTACCGTGGTAGCCTTGAATCAGGATCATATGTTCATAACTCGACTAAAGATAAAAAAGAGCGTATCGGCCGTATCATGAAAATGCATGCGATCAAACGTGAAGAAGTCAAAGAGATCTACGCAGGTGAGATCGGTGCCGTTGTCGGACTGAAATATACAACGACAGGGGATACCCTTTGTGATCCATCTGATAAAGTTGTACTTGAGCGTATGGACTTCCCTGAGCCGGTTATCTCGGTTGCGGTTGAGCCGAAAACTAAAGCAGACCAGGAAAAAATGGGTATTGCACTTAGCAAGCTTGCTGCAGAAGATCCATCTTTCCGTGTGCACACTGACGAAGAGACAGGTCAGACAATTATTTCGGGTATGGGTGAACTTCACCTTGAGATCCTTGTTGACCGTATGTTCCGTGAGTTCAAGGTAAGTGCCGAAGTCGGTGCTCCTCAGGTCTCTTACCGTGAAACGATCAAAAACGAAGTCGAGCAAGAGTACAAATATGCGAAACAGTCAGGTGGTCGTGGTCAATTCGGACATGTCTATCTTCGTATCAAGCCGGGCGAAGCGGGCACCGGTTATATCTTTATCAATGATATCAAGGGTGGTACCGTTCCTAAAGAGTACATCCCTGCTGTTGAAAAAGGTTGTGGTGAAGCGATGAAGAACGGTGTTCTCGCCGGTTACCCTATCGAAGATGTTCAAGTAACACTATACGACGGTTCATACCACGATGTCGACTCGAATGAGATGGCATTTAAACTGGCTGCATCAATGGGCTTCAAAGAGGGTTGTCGAAAAGCATCTCCTGCCATTCTTGAGCCGTTGATGAAAGTTGAAGTCGAAGTTCCTGAAGACTTCATGGGTGATGTTATCGGTGACCTTAACCGTCGCCGCGGACAGGTTAACAACATGGGTGACCGTTCTGGTAACAAGATTGTTGACGCCTTTGTTCCACTTTCTGAGATGTTCGGTTATTCAACTGATCTACGTTCTGCGACACAAGGTCGTGCAACATACTCTATGGAATTTGATCACTATGAAGAAGTTCCTCGCAACGTTGCTGAAGAGATCATCAAAAAACGTAACGGCTAATTTCCCGGGTTGACTCTATGAGTCAACTTTTCCTGGCTTTACGCCAGGACTTTTTTCACAATTTTACCTCATGACACCTCTTTAAAAATCTTTTCCTACTCTCTTCAGCCATTTTTTTTATATTTTCTTTAAAAAAGTTTTTAATCACAAATTTTCATTTTTTGGGTTTATTTACAGAGACTTTAGTGATATAAATGTAAAATAGATTGATTACAATAAATTACGGATAAAACAATGAAAAAATTCCTGCTCACTCTCTTGATTTCTGTTTCACTCTATGCTCAAAATCCGGTTATCTATGCTGCCTTGGGAGATGTAATCTATAACGATGTCGATAAGTTCGGGAAGTTAGCAGATTTGGCAGCTATGCATGATTACAAACCGACTATCGAGGACTATCTCAAATCAGTCGAAAACAGTAAAAAGACCGGTTTCGCTGTTGATCGTAATGAGACAACAAGCGATGCAAAGGCGTACCTGAAAGAGCTGCGTTTACTCTCGACGAAACATGATACAATTGTTTTAAATGCGCATAAGCGCTTTGAGGAGGCGATGCAGGATGAAGATAGCGAAACGATTACCAATATGATTAAGATCGGTATCGTGAGCCCTGAGGAGTACAAAAATCAGTTGGTCCAATATTATGAAGATTATGCCGAGGATCAAAACCTCTCAATAATTGAGCCCATGTATAAAGAGTATAAATTTAATTTGGCAAATGAGGAAAATGCAAGTAAGTCCGGCAATGCCGAAGCCGCAAAAAATGAAGAAGTTGTTAATCGAATGCGTGCCTCCGACAAGGCCAGCAAAGCGGCTTTGAAACGTTCTGTCAAAGAAGAGTGCGAACGAGAAAAACAGAATGTGATGCAAGAGCAGAAAAAAGCGCTAGGAGTCGAGTAGATTTTAGGACTGCTCGGGGTCCTTCTCGTACCATCTGGGATTTTCATACTCTTTCGGATTCCCTTCTAAGGTCAGATAGGGTTTGTAGTTGCCTTTATAGGCGAGGCTCTGGCACTCTTTGACATAATAGCCCATATATATCCAATCAAGGTGGTTGGCCTTGGCATACAGGATCTGTTGCAGCATCGAATATTTTCCTGGGGAGAGATGGGTATACTCGGGGTCGTAGTAGAAGTAGATCGATGAGATGCCGTTAGGCAGTATGTCGATCAAGTCAACGGCGATAAGTCTGTCACGCTCAAAATAGAGAACCTCGTAACCGTACTCGTTAAAACCGTTGACAAATGACATGTAGTAGTTTTTGATATTGATCGGCTGTCTGTCCCATCCGCGCTTAACGTGCATATAATCATGGTATTTTTCAAAGAGCTCAATGTGTGATTGTGATGCGGAAGGTCTTCGCAATATGGTCTTGATATGCGCATTTTTTTTGATGATACGGCGTTCCGACTTTGAAATAATATAATTATTGACATCGATCTTAATGCTTTCGCAGGCGCTGCAGCCATCGCACATGGGGCGAAAATACATGTTGCCAAACCGGCGCCAACCCCGTTCGATCAAAATTTCATTATACTCTGTATCGCACTTCTCTATGATCTTGTAATGGGTTGTTTGATTGCGTTCTGGAAGGTAGGAACACTCTTCAGAGAGTGCACACTCTTTTAGCAGATGATTCATGAACGAATGGTGCCATAGTCGAGGTAAAATTGAGTTAAATGATTTGGAAGAGGCCTGTTGCATAAGATAATTGCTAAGACATTTTGAGCTATACTGCGCGCCAAAAATTAAAAGGATATTAGATGCCGACTTTGGCGACAGGGACTGTCCGATGGTTTAATGAAGTCAAAGGGTATGGATTCATTGAACAAGACAGCGGCGGAGAGGATCTTTTTGTCCACTTTCGCAACATTAACCGCAACAGTGATAAAAGACGTTATGTATTAAGCGGGGAGATGCGCGTCAGTTATGAGGTGGCTGTGGGAGAAAAAGGGCTGATGGCGGTCAGCGTGTCACCTCTGACTGTGTCCTAGCCGCGGCTCTGTGCAATCAGTACACCCTCCAGTATCTTGTCGATATCGCCATCGAGTATCGAAGTGACCTGCGAGTAGGCCTCATTTGAGCGCGTATCTTTGATCTGCTGATAAGGCTGCATCACATAGGAGCGGATCTGATGTCCCCATCCTATCTCACTTTTTTCGATCCCGGCCTCGTCAGCCTTCTGTTTGGCAAGTTCATACTCATAAAGGCGTGATTTAAGCATCTTCATCGCAGCCGCTTTATTTTTGTGCTGTGAACGGTCATTTTGGCACTGTACGACAATGCCGGTATCGATATGGGTGATGCGGATAGCCGATTCAGTCTTATTGACATGCTGCCCGCCGGCGCCTGATGCACGGTAGGTGTCGATACGGATATCCTTGTCTTCGATGACGATGTTGATATCATCATCGATCTCAGGCGAGACCATTACGGATGCAAAAGAGGTATGGCGTTTGGCATTGGAGTCAAAAGGGCTGATCCGCACCAGTCGGTGGATCCCGTTTTCGACCTTCAGATAGCCGTAGGCATTTTCGCCGCGAATGATGATGGTCGCATCTTTGATACCGGCCTCCTCGCCGCTTTGATAGTCCATGACTTCGGTCGCGAAACCGTGGCGTTCGGCCCAACGGGTATACATGCGCAGCAGTATCGAAGCCCAGTCCTGCGACTCGGTTCCGCCTGCGCCCGGGTGGATGGAGACAATGGCATTGTTGGGGTCTTGGGGACCACTGAGCAGCATCGTGACTTCCATGCTTCTGACCAGTGTATCCAGAGAGCCCGCCTCTTTAAAAAGGGTCTCGATCGTCTCTTCATCATTCTCCTCTTTGCACATCTCATAAAGTTCATCCGCATCATTAAGGGCATGAAAGGCGACATTAAACTTACGTAGTTTACGTTCGAGCTGCGTCTTCTCCTTCTGGACGGTAGCGGCAGCAGCGGCATCATTCCAAAACCCGTCGGAGTTTTCCAATGCCTCGATCTCTTTGAGTCGATCTTCAATTTGCTTAGGCTTGACAACACTGCCGATGTTCTTCATTTTTGTCTGTAACGTTTTTAAAAGTTCACTGTATTCGTAATGATCCATAAATGACTCCGTAATAAATCTTGAGAGGTGAATAGTTCTCATAAAAGCTTAGATATAATTGCGATTATATTCAATAAGGGCTTAAAAGATGAGGGTTGTTCATTCACCGATAGAGTTGAAAAAACTGCTGAAGGCCGAGCAGGGAACAGTCGGGTTTGTCCCGACGATGGGAGCTCTACATCTCGGACACCGGAGCCTGATCGAAGCGGCACGAAATGACAATGACATTGTTGTGGTTTCGATCTTTGTCAACCCGACACAGTTCCTGGAGGGCGAAGACCTCGATGCCTACCCGCGCCGCGCTGAGGCGGATAAAAAGGTCTGTGAACTCAGCAAGGTGGATTACCTCTTTTATCCCGATGCAGGTGCGATGTACGGCGATGATGAAGTGAGCCTCAATGCGCCCAATGTACGCGGTTACATCATGGAAGGGCATTCGCGTCCCGGGCACTTTTCCGGTGTGCTGACAGTAGTTAACAAGCTGTTCAACATTGTCAACCCGACACGTGCCTATTTCGGCAAAAAAGATGCGCAGCAGCTGATGCTGATCGAGACAATGGTCGCCAATCTCTTTATGCGTGTCGAGATCGTAGCGATGGACACGAAACGCGAGAAAGACGGCTTGGCAATGAGTTCACGCAATGTCTATCTGAGTGAGACGGAGCGCGTTGAAGCCCTCAAGATCGTCAAGTCACTGCGCCTGGCAACGCAGATGGTGATGCGAGGGGAGTTGTGTGTCTCGAAGATCAGAGACGAGATGCTGGCAGTTTTGGAACCGTTGGCTGTTGAGTACGTGACGATAGTCAACCGGGAATTCATGCCTATCGAGGATATCGAGATAGGCAATACCATTGTTCTGGTCGAGGCGATGAGCGGGACGACGAGGCTGCTGGATAATATCTGGATTTGACGGAAAACGCAGCAGGCGCCTTTTTTTGGATATCGTTGTATAATAAAAGGAGATGTCATTCGCCTCTTCACGAAGCGATTATCCGACAATGACCAAAAAAGGTAGATGATGAAGAAGCGACTTTCGATCATGATGGAGTGGATCCGGCCGGGCGGTATTGTACTTGCCTACTTTTTTGCACAATATTTTGGTACCGACGCCATCTCAAGGTTTCATATTCTTGGACCGGCCGTGGTCATCCTCATGTCCGGAACAGTCGCTTTTGAGTCGTTGATACTGGGAGAAGCCGGTTCCGAGAAGATCGGCTATAAACCGAACCGCGGGTATCAGATCCAGTCCGCGCTGAACAATCTTGCGACTGCCGTGGCCGCCCTGCTTGTCGTATTCCTGGGGTGGGGCCTCTATGCCGACGCGACCATCGTCACTGTCATGCTGCTTTTTTTCAGCTTTTCGGCCGTGAACCATGCGGCAACGGCGATCAGGGAACACAACATGAAACCGGTCAATCTGATGCGCCCGATCATGGCACTGCTTCTTCTCGGCGTCCTTCTCCCTCCGATGATCAGTGCGCTCACGCAGTGAAAGAAGCGGCACACATAGAGCCGTAATCAGGGCTCTTTTTCCACCTTTTTGAGGTCAGCGTCACTGTCAGTGTCCAGGTTGACATGCTCGAACAGCGGCGTATGGATAAGGTGCATGCCGAAGTCGAACAGCGCCAGGAGCTCAAGCGTTCCGCGCTGCAGCTGCATATTGAAAAGATGTCCGCCGGCGGTATTGCGCAGCGTCAAGAAAATGAAAATGAAAACCGGGGACGTTAATGGCTTTCATATACTCCGGAAACCAGAAACCGATCATCGTTCCCTGGATATTTTTGAAACTGAAGGCGTTTTGCAGCTGGGAGATTGTTTCGCCGAGAGGTTTGTGCCCCGGCGGCTGCGGGTGTTCCGAACGAAGATCGACCTGTACAAAATCGCCTTTTATGCGCAGGGCGTAGATGAGGTTTTTTGATTCAAATTTGGCGGCAATATACTGCTGAAGCGATTGAAGGTCAGTGACGGCATCGAGGGGATACTCCTCAGCGCCGCGGAAATGGGTTACGACGGCAAAGGGTGTTTTCATGCCCGGTTTGACGGCGTGGGCATTTCCGTCGGCATCGATTCTGTAGAAATGGCCTTCAAGCGCGATCATCTCACCATTGACCGCGTCAAAGGTCCCCAGACCGAAGTCCCCGTAATGGGCCAGCTCTTCAAAATTGAGATCCCCTTCGTAGACTCCCGTAAGCAGGGAACGTATTGTGCCGATCTGATAGAGCATATTGCGCTGTACCGGGGTTATCTTTGTCATGATTTATCCCTATTCGGATTTAGAAAAGCGAGCCGTTGGCGGCTTTTCTAAATAGTACCCTAATTCGGGTAATGCATTGCAACGCTGTTTTTTCCCGCCTCTTTTGTCTTGTACAAGGCTTTATCGGGGGATCAGGGGGTCGATGGCCGCATGCTCTTTGTAGCCGCTAAAGCCAACGCCGGTTGTAATAGAGGCGATATTGATAGCGTTTTCGTTTTCAATTATTTCTGACATCTGTCAAAGCACCGTCTGGGCAGGAGATTCACATCCCCGGTTTCAGCAAACCCTCTTCTATCATCAATTTGACTGTTTCTTTAAAAACAGGCGCCGCACTCTGTGCGGCAAACCGGAAAGCTATCTTCGGCCGGACAACGGTAACGCCGATGGTATAGTTGTGAGTGTCATCATCCGCAAAACCGATAAACGATGTGTTGTATTTTTGCTGGTAGTGGCCGCCTTCGGTGATCTGGGCCGTTCCGGTCTTTCCGCCGATCAATATGCCCTCGACCAGGGCATTCTGTCCGGTACCCTCTACTGCTGTTTTTACGAGAATGCGTTTAATACGTTCCGCTGTCTCGGGGCTGAGAAGCTGAACGGGCTCGTCCTGCTCAATGGGGATCGTATGCCCGTTCTGGTCAACAAACTCCTCCGTCAGCCTCGGGGTTACCATGCGTCCGTGATTGTTAAAGACGTTATAGGCTTTAAGCAGCTGGATGAGGTTGGTCCGCATGGCGTAGCCGTACGCAGCACTGGCTTTGTAGGTCTCGGAATCAAGTTGGCGCATATTCGGGATCTGTCCGAGATACTCATTGGTCAAGTCAATGCCGGAAGATCTGGTAAACCCGAAGTCGAGCAGACCTTGATAGTACTCGCTTGCACTAAGCCGCTGCGCAAGCTGGGCGATCCCGATGTTAGAGGAGTGGACAATGACATTTTCGGCACTCATGTACTGCATCTTATGCTCATCGGTGATGATGCGTTTGCCGATCTTGAAACGGCCGTTATGGGTGTTGACGATCTCAAAAGGGTTGACGAGTTTGTGTTTCATCAACAGCGCAAAGACGATGGGTTTCAGAACGGAGCCCGGCTCGAAACTGTATTCGACGGCGTGGACCTGCAGGGCGGGGATATCTTCTTGTCTGATATCCTTGGGTTTAAAACGATTCGAGGTTGCCAGGACACGCATCTTGCCGGTCTCGGTCTCCATGACTGTGACCATGACCTGTTTTGCCTCAAGCTTCTCCTGCATCCTGTCGCACATCCGCTCTACGCGTGACTGAAGGGTAACCGGGATGGTGAGTTTGACATCAAGACCATTTATGGCGTACTTGGTGTGGCTCTCTTTATTTAGGATCATATAGCCGTTTACATCGCGCGGACCCCGTTGAAGACCGTTTTGACGGGGCGTCAGTGCTTCATTGTACCTGCGTTCTATCCCCTTCATGCCTTGTGAACGGGTATACCCGTGATCCTCATATTTTTTAGGGTAGCCGATCACAGGGGTAAGAAGGTCGCCATAAGGATAGATCCTTGCCTCTCCGCTCTCTATGACGTCAAGTCCCTGCAGTATATGGCGTCCATTCGGCGCTGTGTACTCTTGAAAGACATTGAGACGGCGCAGTTCGAAGGCAAGTGATTTTAGATACTGGGCACGCTGCTCGGAGACATTGTAACTGAGTGTAACTGTCCCATTTTTACCACGAAGCTTTCTGCGGACTCTTTTTTCCGTAATACCGCTGTAGATGGAAAAGAGCTCAATAAAGAGCTCTTTTTTATCGGGGTCAAGGTTTTTGGTGTTGATCATCGCTTTATAGACTTTTTTGGTAATAGCGAGATGAAAACCGTCGGCACTGATGATGCTGCTGCGCTCCGCCTGCGTGCTGTCGGATGTAAAACGCGAAGGCAGATCACGTGGTTTGACGGCGGTGTAGAACATGGTGCTCAGAAAGATAAGAAAACCGATGACGATAAAGATAAATAAGAGCAGGACCTTGGAGGATTTGTTATCGTCTTCTACCATGGAGGGGTTCGGCCTTATTGTTGCCTCTTGGATCCTTGCAGATTTTTGAGGTCGTCTTTTTTTAGATGCAAAATATAACGCGAATATCATTATAAAGGCGTTAAATTCTGTAAACGTCTGTTCGGGCATTATGCTATAGTGTGTAAGATGAAGTTTAGGAAGTTATAGATGCGATTACTGGTAGGCATTTTAATATTGGCTGCGTTGACTTTTGGGGTCGAACTCGAGTTGAACAAAACGTACAGCGGCCCCGAAAAATTGACGGTCTCTTCATTGGGTGTAAGTATGGGTCTCCCCTACCACTGGAACGCCATCGCAAAAAAAGGCGAAGGCGTGCTGCTGTTTCAGGAGACCACAAAAGAGACAATAGTAATGCATTCCAAAAGTATGAATGTCACAGAGGCGATCAACTATCTGAATGTACCGCACTATCTTGACAAAGATCTGAAAATCTTTCCCCAGGAACGCATAGCGAAACTCAACTCGCGCATTTACCGTCGAGCCTTTAGCGCTAACGACGAAGGTCGAAATAGCGCCTATCTGTTTTATGTTATTTTAGGACCGCAGGAGAGAGCTGTGGTGATGAGTGCGCATTATGATACGGTACACGAAAGTGCGATGATGGCGGTTACCTTGTATATTGCCCAAACCCTCAGCTTTACACCGACAAAACAGTTGAAAAGCGCACTGCATGACCTCGGGATGCGTCTGAAAGGGGGTCATTTTGCCTACAGCAAACTCGAGGGGGATTATGAAGAGAAACGCGAACTTTGGCTCTGTTCCGACAAGCGGTTTCTTCTCATAGAGGAGCGTACCGTTACAGGCGGCATGTCACGGATACAGGAGCAGAAACTCGGAAAATGGTCTATCGAAAACACCCATTTGCTGCTGCAAGGCGACGACGGCCTCGACCAGCTGATCGGCATCACTTTTCAAGACAATGCACTGCTCTTTGACGGTCACCGCAGCTTTGAGCTTGCCAATCATCAGTGCAAGTAAGATGACAAGGCGGCAATGCGTCTATACTTTAAACCCAAAACGCTAAAATATCAACACAAATACTCATAGCGGAAAATAATGCCTGATCGTCAACTTTTTGTCTTAACAGCAACTCTTATCGGTATCAGTATTATCTTCACTTATTCACTTTCGAGCTATATCGTCGTCTATTTCGGCTATGGTGATTTTCATTTTGTGATCCGCCAGTTCGCCTTCGGTCTGCTCTCAATCCTCATTATGTGGACACTCGCACAGCTTGATCCCGATGTATGGCTTAAGCGTCTTGGCTTTGGCCTTTTTCTCGGGGCGCTTGTTCTAATGATCGCCATGCCCTTTATGCCGTCGAGCCTAGTCAGCGAAGTAGGCGGTGCAAAACGGTGGATCAAGGTGGCCGGATTCTCTCTGGCCCCCGTGGAGTTTTTCAAGATAGGCTTTGTCTATTTCCTTGCCTGGAGCTTTTCGCGCAAGATGGGACATCACGGCGGTATGGGGCTAAAAGGGGAGTTTATGCGGTTTGCGCCGTATGCCGCATTTTTCATCTTTGTGATGGTGTTGATAGCTGTAATGCAGAAGGATCTGGGGCAGGTGGTCGTTTTAAGTATGGCTCTGCTGTTTATGCTGGTCTTTGCCGGCAGCAGTTTTAAGTTTTTTATCACCCTTCTGGGCGGCGCGTTGACGTTTTTCCTTATCTTTATCTTTACAGCAGAACACAGGATCTTGAGGATCAAGTCATGGTGGTCGCTGGCCCAGAACCAGATACTCGCTTTTTTTCCCGAGTCGATTGCCTCCAGGTTACGGATAGAAAGCTACTCCGAGCCCTATCAGATCTCCCACTCGCTCAATGCCATCCATAACGGGGGGATCTTTGGTGCGGGCCTGGCCAACGGCACCTTCAAGCTGGGGTTTCTCTCCGAAGTCCATACGGACTTTGTTTTGGCCGGTATTGCCGAAGAGTTCGGTTTTCTCGGCGTGCTCCTGGTGACACTGCTCTTTTTGGCCATTTTGCAGCGCATCTTCAGGATTGCCAACCGTACAAAAGATGAGAAAAGCTATCTTTTCAGTGTCGGAATCGGCCTGTTGATCGCCTTTACCTTCTTGATCAATGCGTTCGGCATCAGCGGACTGACGCCGATCAAAGGGATATCGGTGCCGTTTTTAAGTTACGGTGGTTCAGCGATGATAGCGGCGGCTGTGGGTGTCGGCATGGTCCTGATGGCCTCGCGAAAAATCAAGCTAAAAAATCAGGAAACAAGATGAGAGTAGCGATTACAGGCGGCGGAACAGGCGGGCACTTGGCCATTGCGGCAGCACTTCTTGATGCGCTGAAAGCAAAAGGGCATACGGCGGTCTACATCGGCTCGATGTCAGGCCAGGACAGAGCCTGGTTTGAAGATGAAACGCGTTTTGACAAACGGTTTTTTCTTGATACCAGCGGAGTGGTCAACCGAAAACATCTTGGGAAACTGTGGGCACTCTGGAAGATCTTTCGAGCGGTCGTCAGGTCGCGCAGGATCCTGAATGAAGAAAAAATAGAAGCAGTGATCTCAGTGGGCGGTTTTTCAGCGGCGGCAGCCACTTTTGGCGCCTATACGAGACATGTCCCTTTCTTTATTCACGAACAGAATGCGGTGATGGGGCGTCTTAATACGATGATGAAGCCGTATGCCCGAGCTTTCTACAGCTCTTACGATGAAAAATCGCCTGTCAAAGACTATCCTATCAGAGATATTTTCTTTACCACAGCCCATCTGCGCAAGAAGATCAAGTCGATCATCTTTCTGGGCGGTTCGCAGGGGGCGCAGTTTATCAATAACCTAGCTTTGGAGACCGCAGCCTCTTGTATCGCCAAAGGAATAAAGGTGATCCACCAGTGCGGCGAAAGAGATTTTGAACGTGTCAAAAAAGCCTATGCGGAGCAAAAGCTTGCGGTGGAACTTTACAGTTTTACCAAAGAGCTCCCCTCTCTGATCGAGCGCGCCGATCTTGCCGTTAGCCGTGCGGGAGCGAGTACCCTCTGGGAACTGACGGCAAACGGGCTGCCGGCACTCTTTGTCCCTTACCCGCATGCCGCAGGCGATCATCAATACTACAACGCACTCTTTTTAGCGGAGAAGGGGCTGGCCTGGGCCTACCGTGAGAGCCCCTCTTACGCGCAGAACTTATTGGCTGTTTTGGATGAGGACCTTGAGGCGAAAAGCCGGGCACTGCTGGCGTTGAGCCGCAGAGGCGGTGCAACAGCTATTATCAACGATATAGAGGAGCGCATGGATGTTAGCTGATCTTGCCCAGTGGCTGGTGCAGAATATCCTGGACATGGGATATCTCGGGATCTTTCTTTTAATGATGATCGAGAGTTCGTTCATCCCTTTTCCCAGTGAGGTCGTTTTGATACCAGCCGGCTATCTGGCACAGCAGGGCGAAATGAACACCTTTGCTATCTTTTTCGCGGCCATTCTGGGCTCACTGAGCGGCGCCTTTATCAACTACTTCGGGGCGCTCCTGATCGGAAGACGATTGCTGATGAAATTCGGAAAATATATCTTTATCTCCAACAGTGCGATGGAAAAGATGGATGCTTTTTTTCAAAATCACGGCCCCATCTCAACATTTACCGGCCGTCTGATCCCGGGGATCAGGCAGCTTATCTCGATACCGGCCGGACTTTCCAGGATGCCGCTCCTCTCTTTCAGTATCTATACGGCTTTAGGGGCAGGTATCTGGAGCATCGTCTTGATTGCACTGGGGTATATACTGGGAGAGAACAAAGAGCTGATCGCAGAATACCTGCATCAGATCACGTTAACGGTGCTCGGGATGCTGGTCATACTGGTATTTGTCTATATTCGGCGTCTTAAAACGAAAGTAGTGAAAAATGATTAACTTTTAGCTGTTTTTCATTTTTCTAATTCTATACTGTCGAAAATAAAGTTGTATAAGGATTTGTTATGGTAGAGACAATACAGAATATCGAAAGGCAGTTTCAAACTATTCATCAGATGGTAAACACCCAATCTTTCGGCATACAGTTGAAAGATCCAAGTTTTATTGAGAAGCTCTCTATGGTAGTAGAAGAGGCATATGTCAGTCTTAATGACGGCATGTGTGAAGAGATAAAAGTATGTCATAGCTGCAGTTATCAACGAAACTATCTGCGTAATATAATGGGTCTTTTAAATGAGATTGAGGGCGGCGGCACTCTTTCAAGCACCGTAAAGCGTGAACTTTTTACGTTTCCGGAGAAGATACAAGAGGTATTGGTGCGCATTCAAAAGGCCATAAAAGAGCTGTAGAACGCCCTTCAACCGTCTATTACCTTAATAAATAAATGCTTTGTGATTAATGCGTAAAGAAATTTAGCCTTAATACAGCATCCGACAGCTATAATTTTTGCAATATTTTGCGTATGAAGGAGACCTATGCCACAGATTCCAGGTGGGTTCGAACTTATTTTAATTCTCGCAGTTGTACTGCTCCTTTTTGGAGGTAAGAAAATTCCTCAACTTGCAAAAGGGTTGGGTGAAGGTATTCGTAACTTCAAAAAATCAGTAAAAGATGAAGAGCCGGAAGTCGCTAAAAACGAATCGGCTGAGACAGAACCAAAAAAAGTCGAAGGTTCTCAAGAGGGTGCGCCTACCGAGGCACCTAAAGAAACTAAACAAGCATAATCTATTGAAACAACGTGTTGCAGCGCTCCTAAGAGAGCAGTTTGATCGAGATGTTATTTTAGAAAAGCCAAAAGATCGTTCTTTTGGCCACTTCGCAACACCAGTTGCATTTTCCCTCGCAAAAGAACTCCGTAAATCACCGATGGTCATTGCAGAAGAGCTAGCTTCTTCATTTGGAGAAGACCCGATGTTCTCATCGGTAGAGTCTGTTAAAGGTTATATCAACTTACGTCTCTCTGAATCGTTTTTGGATGCGTACGCTTCGTGGGCTTTGGCCCATGAAGCGGAGTTCGGGTCCATTGACGCTAATGAGAAGATCCTGTTGGAGTTTGTCAGCGCGAATCCGACCGGTCCGCTGCATATCGGTCATGCACGCGGCGCCGTTTACGGCGATACGCTGCTTCGTCTCGGACGCAAGCTCGGGTACGATATCACTGCGGAATATTATGTCAATGATGCCGGCAACCAGATCGATCTTCTGGGACTCTCCATTCAGCTTGAAGGGCGTGCCTCTATCCTGAACGAAAAGGTTGACTACCCGGAGAGTTTCTATCGCGGTGAGTATATGGCCGACCTTGCCAAAGAGGCTGCCGAGGTTTTCGGTACGGATATCTTTCATGATGAGAGCCGTCAGAAAGAGTTGGCGCTGTGGGCGAAAGACAAGGTACTTGAGATCATTATCCGTGACCTTGCCGCTGCCAACATCCACTTTGACACCTTTGTATCGGAAGCATCGCTTTACGATGACTGGGAACGTGTTATGGCGAAGATGGGTGAAGGGGTCTACCCATTAGAAGAGAAGATCTGGATCCGCTCGAGTGCCCACGCCGATGAAAAAGACCGGGTTGTTGTCCGTGAAGACGGCCGACCGACCTACCTGGCCGGTGACATCATCTACCATAACCAGAAATTTGAGCGCGGTTACGACCACCATATCAATATCTGGGGTGCCGATCACCACGGTTATATTCCGCGTGTAAAAGCGGCAACCGAGTTTCTGGGCTATGACAGCAGCAAACTTGAAGTGCAGCTTTCGCAGATGGTAAGCCTGCTTAAAGACGGCGAACCGTACAAGATGAGCAAACGTGCCGGCAATGTCATCCTGATGAGTGACATCGTCGATGAGATCGGTGCGGATGCCCTGCGTTTTATCTTTGCAAGCAAAAAGAGTGACACGCCGTTGGAATTCGACGTACAGGAGCTGAAAAAAGAAGACAGTTCCAATCCGATCTACTATATCAACTATGCCCATGCCCGTATTCAGACGATACTGGGTAAGAGCGGTTTGTCACTTGAAGAGATCATGAAAAGTGATCTGAAAGGGTTGAATGAGGACGCGGACGCACTGCTGTTTGAGGCACTCCTTCTGCCGGAGGTGATTGAAGACGCCTTTGCCTCCCGTCAGGTTCAGAAACTGCCGGAGTACCTTAAGTCTCTCGCTTCAAGATTGCACAAGTTCTACTATGACCACCGCATTATCGGCGAAGAGCATGAGGCAAAGATGCTCAAACTCTTCCTTGTGGTCGCGCTCTCACTGCGGACAGGCCTCTCCCTACTGGGCATCACCGCTAAGGATAGGATGTGAGTTCGCGATAAGAAAAGCCAATTTCTTGGCTTTTCAGCGAACGAAACCAGAGTCGATGTGCGCAGCACCGACGTCGGCTTGGCATCATATAGAAACAAAGGCAATAAACCTTTGAAACGAATCCGGTGGCGAACCCGAAGTCGATGTATGAGCGAAAGCGAATACCGACGAAGTGAGCGACCAATAACGCCAACTCTGCCCTAATAAATATCATTACGCGTACGGTTTCCTCTATTTCAGAGGAATGTTCTCTTCCGCTGTAACAGCTTCCTTATTTTGGCAAACGTGATCAAATTAAAATATCTTACCTCTCTTGTTTTATATTCGAATTCCCTTTCTTTAGCATGCTATAAACCATTTATCGGTTAAAATAGTCAGATGAAGCAAATCATTCTGTCATTTTTTGTTTTACTGATTGCGAGAAACATTGAAGCCGATGAGTGTGCAAACCTAAAAACTGCTTTTGAAAAAGAGGAGTCCGCTTACGATACAGTGGCCCGGATTGCGGTGGCAAGCAATAAAGCCTATGCAATTATCGGTACGTTTATCGACAAGGGCGAGAAAGTGTTGCAAAGGTGCCCAAAACTCTATTCCCTTGACCGTCAATATATTCTCAAGCGCAAGCTTGCCGCTGCCAGGCAAAACCGCCAGAACTATCGCGTGTTAACCCAGCCCGAACTTGGCAGTTATGCCCGTAGCCATCCCGAAGAGATCGTGGTATACAAATGGGGAACGATAAGGCCGGTGCCGTGAAACGCATAGGCGGCGGACTGATGATGCTTTTGATCGCCAAAGCGCTATTTGCAACACCCTGCAAAGAGTATAAAGATGCCTATTTGACAGCGCAGGATAGGATGAATATGAGGGGTGTGAACTCCTATCGCGAGCGTTATGATATGTCCAACACGCTTATTGACAGTGCCATCGCTTATCTGGCCTACTGCAAAGAACAGATATCGTTAGCGGATCAATACCAGATACAGCAGGTGATCAAACGGGCGGACAAAAACAGAAGAGCGGATTTTACCGGCGCCGTCAGAGAATACCATGCTATCTACGGTATACGCCCTGATGTAACAGAGATCTATCAGGGGGAGAGCTACCAAAACGATAACGGCGAAACATCGTTTCCTTCATCTCCGCCGCGTTTTCCTCCGGTTCAACAGCCGATGATGCCTCCTGTACAACATTAAATATTCCTGCGCTATAATATCGCTCTTCATCTCTCCTCATCGCTTAATAGGATAAAGCAGTCCCCTCCTAAGGGATAGCTCCAGGTTCGACTCCTGGTGGGGAGACCACTTCATCATTAAAACAATCCAAAAAATAATATTGAAATCCCTAAATCACGTCATTTAAAGCCTTTGATTGCATGTTAAAGCGGTTTAGGTTGGTCTAATGCTTATGGGGATAATATCTAGCGTGATAATCATCAATAACATGCAGTGGAGAATCAATGGCGGCTAACACGAAGAACCCAACGCAAATACGTTTTGATGCAAAGGTCTATTGGGCTTCTATACTTTTTTTTAATGCAGATCCGAGCAAAGCGGTTGTGATGGAAGATGTCCTCGAATATTATGAAAACGGTCTGCTGATCGTTGAAAACGGCTATATCAAAGCTGCCGGTGATTATGAAAAGATCTGTGAAGAGTACGATTTGAACAGCGAAGATATTGACGCTACGTACCGCGACTACCTGATCATGCCCGGTTTTGTCGATACGCATATCCATTACCCGCAGACAGAGATGATAGCCTCCTATGGGGAACAGTTACTGCCCTGGCTCACAAACTATACCTTTCCGACAGAAAAAAAGTTTAAAGAGCCCGCTTATTGCAAGTTTATTGCCGAGTTTTTTGTTGACGAATTAGTAAAAAACGGGACCACAACGGCGCTCGTTCTAGGGACCGTTCATGCGGAGTCGGCAGAGGCCATCTTTGCGGCTGCCGATAGCAAAGAGATGCGTCTTATCGCCGGCAAAGTGATGATGGACCGTAATGCCCCGGATGCGCTTTTGGATACGGCGCAATCCAGTTATGATGAGAGCGAGACACTGATTAAAAGATGGCATGGGCACAAGCGCCTCTTGTATGCCATCACACCGAGATTTGCGGCGACGTCAACATGGCAGCAGCTGGTTTTGGCGGGGGAACTCAAGAAAAAATACCCTTCGGCATATGTTCATACGCATCTTGCTGAAAGCAGCGAAGAGGTTGCCTGGGTCAAGTCACTCTTTCCGGAAGCCGACAGTTATCTCGATGTTTATGACAGGGCCGGGTTGGTCACGTCCAAAAGCATCTTTGCCCACGCGGTTCATCTTGAAGAGCAGGAGTATGCACTCTTGCATCAAAATGGTGCTGCCGTGAGTTTCTGCCCCACGTCGAACCTTTTTTTGGGAAGCGGCCTTTTTAAGATAAGAGAGATGAAAAAAACAGATCGCAGTGTGCGTATCGGTCTGGGTACGGATGTCGGTGCAGGGACCAGTTTCAGCATGATCCAGACACTGAACGAAGCCTATAAAGTCGTCTCAATGGAACAAAACGGGGTGCAGCCGCGTCTCGCAATGTCGGCTTTTGAGGGATTTTATCAGGCTACCCTCGGGGGTGCCAATGCACTCTGCCTGGATGACAAGATCGGAAAACTCGCAAAAGGATATGAAGCGGACTTTGTTGTGCTTGATTTTGAAGCAACGGCCTTGCAAAAGTTGCGAATGGACCGCGTCAAAGATACACGGCAAAGTCCTATCGACAGCTTAAGCGAGAAGCTGTTTGCATTGATGATGATGGGCGATGACAGAAATATTGTCGCGACCTACGTCAACGGCAAAAAAGTGTTTTAAGAACCGTGAGCATGCGACGCTGTAAGCTTTTATCGCCAAAGCAGAGATAAATAGAAAAAACGATGCTAAAATGGTAAGATATAGCAAGTGTCAGCCGGGATTGGCATAGCTTTCAATCCATCAGTATGAATAGAAAAATGATAAAAAGGATGCCTATGCAAGTCGAGATACTGATTGCAAGTACGACCCACGATCTTGTCGCCGCGATACATAAATACTTGGAAAGCGGGTGGGAACTCAGAGGCGAACTGATCGTCACTGCTTTTCCCGAATATGAAGATGACCAGTTCCAGTATACACAGATGATGACAAGGCAGTCATAAATGGGGTATGTCAGCAAGAACCTGATGGAGGGTGAAGAGATCGTTTATATGGCGCATGTCCATTGGATAATCTATCTGCCGGGCTGGATAATGTTGTTTGGCGGCATTGCACTGTCTGAAATCGCTTATAACATAGGTGGTGATCAGCAGGCTTTTTCTGGGCTGATCGCCTTTATTTTGATTCTATCAAGCCTGGTCAGCCTTCTCAATGCCTTTATATTCAAAATCTCGACTGAGTTGGCGGTAACGACAAAACGGGTCATCGTAAAACGTGGTCTTATTCGCAGGGACACACTTGAACTGAACCACAGCAAAGTCGAAAGTTTCCAGGTGAACCAAAGCGTACTCGGCCGTATACTCAATTACGGAAGTGTTGAAGTGCGGGGAACAGGCGGCGGAAAGACACCGATTCCAAATATCGATGACCCGCTGTTATTCAGAAGAAAAGCGATGGAGACAATAGGTTAAAGAGCCTAAAGGAGACAATACCTGTTCGTCTCTACCAGCGTGATATCAGCGCCAGGTTGATCTTGGCGTATTGCGGGACACTCGTACCCTGCACGGTATTGCTATTGCCGGACATCTGGCCGGAAAGATCGATCTGAAGCCATTTGACACCGATGCCCAGACCGGCGGTATAAATAAGACCTGCCTTGTCGTTTTCATGAAGGTTCTTCATCAACCCGGCACGCAGGGAAAGAGCAAAAAAGTTTTTGAACGGCTCATAGCTGATACCGCCGCCGACCATACGGCTTTCGAGATCCTGGTTGAGCATTTTATTGCTGGTGAGATCGATATCGGCAGCCACTTCCAGTGTGTCTAAGATATTGTAGGCGACGCCGGCACGCACCATCGGATCAACGGTGTAGGTAGTACCGTCATAGAAGTCAAATTTCGGGGAGTTGAGGTTTTTGGCGACGAGACCGAACGTCAGGTCGTAGGCAAATGCAGGCTGGTAGGCCAGCCCGAGATCGATACCGAAATCGGCGCCGGTCTTGTCGTGTTTCTGGCCTGTATTTCCAGATAGGTTCCCCGAGTCGTCTATCTTCATCTTTTCGGTGTAGGTTACAGCGCGCATGTACTTCAGCGCACCGCCCACCATGACATTACCGAGGTTCGTTTCAAAACTGTGCCCGTAGGCGACAGGGACCTCGACAAGGGCTACCCCTGTGACATCCAGGTAGGTAAGATTGTTGGTGATCGCATATTCAATTGATGAATTATTATAGGAAGCAGCATCGCTTGGAGTAAGGGATCCGTCACTGTTGAGCTTAATGTAGACACCACTGTTTTCAAATATAAGCTGGTCATGGGCCTGGTCAACAACCGCCGTTGCGGCCGAGTCGGAACTCCCGAAGACACCAAAGCCAAATTCCGAGACTTTGGCAGCCAGATAACCCTGGGGTGCGATGCTGACAGCATCGCCGTTCATATCGATAACAACAGCAGTACCGTCGATAAGATTTTGTATGTCGGAATCTGTCAATGAGAGAACATTTTGTGACGCTTTGTCGATAGTGTCGACATAGTTGATATCGTCCAGTCTGACAAGGGATGCACCGGCACCGTGGTCATATTCGCTTACGCCACCGCCGAGAGAGACCTCTATTGAGGAAGGACTCTTGCCCAATAGGGCAGGATTGTTGTAAGTCGCCAGCGAACTGGCCGAACTGGCAACAGCGGCGCCGCCCATAGCGACAGATTTGTACCCGAGGGTTTCGAATTTGAGCGCGTGAAGCGAACTCGCTCCCATTAGCAAGATGGCAGAAAGAGATAAGGTTAATTTTGATTGCATGTTGCTCTCTTGTTGAAGTATTGTTTGACATTATTCTAACACAACTTTATTATCGCTGTATTACAAAAAAGCTTGTTTAAATGGGCCAGTAACCAAGATTGGGGTATGCTTTCGGGTTTTTAAACCAGTTGTATGGGTCGTCTGTTTTGTTTCTTAAAATTGATCAGTTAAATGAAAAAGTACTTTTTACACTTTTGGTAACAGTTAACCTCGCGCCGCTTTACGGCGTGCTGGTCTGGCACTGGGGTGTCTTTGAGTTGATCGTACTTTACTGGATAGAGAATATCATCTTCGGGGTGCGCTATCTCTTAAAACTGCTTATCAACGACTATCCTTCAGAGAGCAGGCTGACCAATCTTTTTACCGCAGTTTTCTTTAGCCTGCATTACGGCATATTCACCCTGGTGCACGGTGTTTTTGTCTTTGCACTTTTTGCGCCGCAGGGGGTTTTCCATTCGGGTAATGTTGCTACCGTGCTGATCTACCATCACATCGGAAAGATCGTCTTCATCTACCTTTTCTGGCATCTCCTCTATTTCTTAAATGAAGACAGCAGGAGTTGCAGCGAACAGCCGATTAAAAGTGTGATGAATGAACCCTATGGTAGGATTATAATACTGCATCTCACCCTGATAGGCGGCGGGTTCCTGGTCGCAGCCCTGGGTGAGCCGATCTGGGCATTGGTTCTGCTGAGTGCGTTGAAGATCGGTTTTGAAATAGTGAACACTTTAAGAAATTCAAGTAAAAAAGCTAAAAGGAGCGTCAATGGTTAAAGTAGCTGCCGTGCAGATGGCAATGGGTGATAATAAAGAGGCAAATGTCGAGAGAGCGGAACGCCTGGTCAGAGAGGCCGCTTCCAACGGGGCACAGATCATCCTGCTTCCCGAACTGTTCGAAGGGCTCTATTTTTGCAAAGATATGGATAAAAAGTATTTTTCCTGGGCAAAAGAGCGTGAGGGGCACCCGATGATAGCGCGTTTCAGTGCCATGGCCGCTGAGCTTGGCGTGGTATTGCCTCTGAGCTATTTCGAAAAGTCGGGTGACAGCTATTTCAACTCCCTGGTCATGATCGACGCCGACGGAAGTGTCCTGGAAAACTACCGCAAGACCCACATCCCGAGCGGTCCGGGGTATGAGGAGAAGTTCTATTTCAAACCGGGCGATACCGGCTTCAGAGTGTGGCAGACTAAATACGCGAAGATCGGCGTAGGGATCTGCTGGGACCAGTGGTTCCCGGAAACGGCGCGTTCGCTCGCCCTGATGGGGGCCGAGCTGATCTTCTACCCGACAGCGATCGGCAGCGAACCTGAGATCCACGTCGACTCGAAAGAGCACTGGCAGCGGGTCCAGCAGGGCCACTCTGCCGCCAATACGGTGCCGGTCATCGCCGCTAACCGCATCGGTGTCGAAGCGGGTGAGAGCTGTTCTCTCACCTTTTACGGCTCTTCGTTCATGAGTGACTACACCGGCCACAAGATCGCTGAAGCATCGAGAGATGTTGAGGGGATCATCTACGCAGAGTATGATCTGGAAGAAAACAGTAAGCAGCGGGAGTATTGGGGCCTTTTCAAAGACCGGCGTCCCGAGATGTATACTGAGGTGTGCCGTTCAAGATGAGAGTCCTGCTCCTTCTCTTTCTTGCAACGGCACTTTTCGCAGGCGGCTATCAGCGCCCCGACAACCGCAGCAAGGCGATCAAACTGATCAAAAAGATCCATTTCGACTACAAAAAGACATGGCTCAACGGCTGTGACTACAGTTATGACCTGCAGTCGTGCATGGATAAAACGATAGTCGATACCTCAAGCTGCAGCGTCCGGGAGCAGAAACAGACGATGAAGTGGATTCAGGTCGTTCCCGCCAGTTTCTACGGACGCGACAGAGCGTGCATGAATGAAGAGGTCTGTGTCAGCAAATATACAGGAAAGCCCTACAAGGGGGAACGCTGCTGCCGCCAGAGCGATGCGGAGTACCGAAAGATGGAGGCCGATCTTTTCAACCTTATTCCGGTTGTCTCGGCTATTGCGGACAAACGTAAAGAGCAGATCTTTATGAATGTTAAAAAACCTGAATATATCATCGGCAAAGTGAAAATAGACGGGGAATCCATCGAACCGCCGGACAGCGTTAAAGGCGATATCGCCCGTATCTATCTCTATATGAACCAGCGCTACGGGCTGAAGCTCTCTTTGGAAGAGAAAGAGGCCTTTTACTATTGGCATAAGCTCGACCCGGTGGACAAGCGCGAATGTGCTATCGGCAGGATCATCATGAAGATCCAGGGAGAGAATCGCCAAATCAAAGAGGGTTGCCGGTAAAAAGTTCCAGCTTCGGCGCACCTTGCACCGGACTGCGGCACGCTCGACGCACAGCAGTGCGCCTTCGGCCTTAGTCCGGCACAATCTGCACCAAATCTGAAACTTTTTGCAGGTTCACTTAAGATGAGCTTCGCCATCTTTCTATAATCGTAACACGTAACACGTAACACGTAACACGTAATACACGTAACACGTAACACGTAACACGTAACACGTACTACGTCTTCGCAAACCCTTTGATCTTCTCCGCGGGTGTGACCTCTTCAAGCAGCTGTTTAAAGTTCTTGACACTGACCAGCCGAAGATTCTGCTCTTTCAGCGATTTGAGTTCGTTGGAAAATCCCCGTTTGGAAAAAAGAATGTAGATGTCTGGTTCAAAACCGGCGAGGGCGCACTTCTCTTTGAGTTTGGTGAGTTCGCTTTTATTGATCTTGGTGTTGGTGTACTTGCATTCGCCGGCGATGATCTTGCCGGAGCGGGTCTTGGCCAGGATGTCGATCTCGACCTGTCTGTCCCAATAGCTTCCTACCTCCAGAACAGGGTCCTCCCGGAAGCTCTTTTTGAGCAGCTCGATAGAAAGTTCTTCGAAGATCAGGCCGGAAAAACTCTGCTGGCGTTCGGAAAAGCGCGATTTGAACTCTGCATAGTTTCCTTCTTGTATCCTTTTAAAGAGCGGTGACACGAAGGCGAACCAAAAACGCAGAAACGGGGTTGTGAAGTGCAGTTTGTCGGAGATATTATGCTTCTCAATCTCTTTTTTGAACTTCTGGCTGGGGTGTTCGCGCTGCGGCGGCACCTCTCGTGAGGCCTCCCGTTCGATTATTCCTGTGCGGCAGAGATAGCGAATGGCCGGGTCGCCTGTCTTCTCGGACACACGGGCGCGTTTAAAAGCGGAGTGGGTACGGCGGTCGCCCAGTGCGATCCCGCTCAGCAGTGCATGGTTGAGGGAGTCCCCCAGGGTCATATCGATGATCTGGTTGTGAAGGTGTCCGTAATTATCCAGGATCAGCTCTTCGATCAGCTCTATCAGCGGCCTGTCGGTATCGATCTCCCAGCCGAGTCCGCCGAATACGGCAAAGTAGTCGACAGCTTTTTCAAGATCGTCAGGATAGTTCCGGACGTAAAAGGAGCGGAATTGCTGCAGGAGGGAGGGGATTGGAATAGGAATGGTGCCACCCTTTTGTTGATTTGGTCAATTATACAAAAATGTTCATTATATAGGATATAGGCGGCATAGGGCACTTTTCTGCAAACTATGCCATCTTTCCATAATTCAAAGCTCTGCGCCCCACTGCAGGGTATCGAGCCCGTATTTTTCACGCAGCGCGGACGTTGACTGTGTAAGGCGATGGCGTTTGGTGTCCTCTTCATACTCGAGCAGGGAGAAGGTGTTGTGGTTGCTTCGGGTGAATGCGCTGCAGGAGAGGCCCAGCCGGATCGCTTTGAGACTCTTGAATCGGTCAGCTTCGGCAAAGAGAGCGAGCATGATTTCGCGTATGGAAGATTCGCTGAAAAGACGGTTGACTGTGATGTTGGCATGGGCTTTTTGCTGCATCTCGTAATTGAGGGAGAGCGTATAATGGGTCGGAAGCTTCCTCATACGGATAAGCGCATGTGAAAGATGGCGCGAGAGGATGATGACGCGGCGCTGCAGCTCTCTGCGGTCCGCCTCGGGATCGAAGGTGCGTGAGATGCCGATGGATTTGCGTTCTCTCTCCTGTTCAAGAGGCGTCTTGTCAATGCCACAGACCCTTTCGTAGAGATCACGCTGCGACTTTGTTGCATGCAGAAAAAGATGGGGATGGTTTTTGATATCGCCCAGCGTGGTAAGACCCCGCGCCTGAAGTTTTTCTGCCGTTTTGCGGCCGATCCCGGGAAAATTCCTGATGGGAAGATCGCGTATAAAGCTCTCCACCTCGTGCGGGTAAATCACCTTCGTTCCGAAAGGCTTGGCTGCATTGGTAGCCATTTTGGCGGTGAACTTGGAGTAGGCCGCACCGACGGAGAGGGGCAGGTCCAGTAGCTCCATCGCCTCGTGTTTCAGATCATCGATAAAGCGCGGCACGTCTCTGTCTTCTACCCACCCGCCAAGATCGCCGTAAAATTCGTCGATACTGCCCTGCTCAATGACGGGAATACGCTCCTGCAGGAAGCTCTTTAGCTGATAGGAGAGCTCCTGGTAGAGCCGCATATTGGGCTGTTTGATGATGATATCGGGACAGAGCTGCAGCGCCTCGCGAATCGTGCAGCCTGTTTTTACGCCGTAGTCTCGTGCCTCGTAAGAGGTGGTGGTCAGCATTCCCCGAATTCGTCCGTCCGGGTCGATGAACCTGAACAGGTCGTTTTTGTCGGAGGAGTGGTGCTCAAAAAAGTAGGCAGGAACAAAGGCCCCGCTGTTTTTAAGGCTGAGAAACTGGCGGCTCTTCTCATGCGAAAATATCTTGGTATCACCCCGTCCGCCGATGCCGACGGGCTTGCCCATCAGGCTTTTGTCCAGGGTACGCTCGGCAGAGACAAAGAAGCAGTCTAGATCGATATGTATTTTCATGTGCTCATCATAACACAATTGCCGGTTTGAAGGCAGATGTATAGCAGAATGCAAGGCAAATGGCGTAAGCCTGAAAGGCAGCATTAAAATGTTTTTATAAGAAGTTCCTTCGGGCAACTTGCTACAATTAGGCATTCTATTTGGATGGTGACGCATGGAATATCGTTATATCGGCCGGTCGGGTCTGCGGGTGAGCCCGATCGGTATGGGTACGATGACCTTCGGGACACAGGTTCCGGATGAAAAAACTGCCTTTGCTATTATGGACAAGGCCTATGAGGCCGGGGTCAATTTTTACGACACCGCAGAGCTTTACCCGGTGCCGCCGCAGAGCAAACTGGCCGGTATTACCGAAGAGATCGTCGGAAGGTGGCTGAAGACAAAGCCGCGCGAGAGCATCATTCTGGCGAGCAAGGTGGCCGGGGCCGCATCGGGGTGGTTCGTGCCGCCTATCCGCCACGGTCTTACGGCCGTCGACCGCTTCCATATCGAACGGGCGGTCGAAGGATCGCTGAAGCGTTTGGGGGCCGACTACATTGACCTCTATCAGATGCACTGGCCCGACACCATCGTGCCGATCGAAGAGTCTATGGCGGCCTTTGACAGACTGGTGCAGAGTGGTAAAGTGCGTTATCTCGGTACCTCCAATGACACGGCTTACGGGACGATGAAGGCCCTCGGCGTCTCCAAATATGAAAAACTGTCGCGGTTCGAGTCGATCCAGAACAATTTTTCGCTTTTGAACCGCCGTTTCCTGGACGAGCTTTCGACGTTGGCTGTCAACGAGAAGATCTCGCTTCTGCCCTATTCGCCTCTGGCAGGCGGTGTACTCAGCGGCAAATACAACCAAAACCCCGATGCCAAAGGGCGTTTCAGCGACTATCTCAAGTCGCCGAATCAGCGTCAGCGGCTGATGGCACAGCGTTTTATGAATGACAGGACGCTGGCCTCTACCCAGGAGTATATCCGCATCGCGCATGAAGCGGGTCTGCACCCGGTAACCCTGGCGACAGCCTGGAGCAAACAGTTCTCTTTTGTCGCTTCGACCATTGTCGGGGCCACTTTGCCGGAACAGTTGGACGCCTCTTTGGCAGCAATGGATCTGACTTTGAGTGTTGAAATATTGAAAGCGTGCGACGCGGTACATGATAAAATTTTATATCCTATGGGCTAGCGTTCTCATCCTCTTTTTGAGCGGGTGCACGGCAAAACCCTTTACCCACTCCGATGCAGCGACGATTATGTTAAAGTCTCCCAAACTCAAATTTGCCGATACCGGGTACCTGAGAAGCAATGAAGAGTTGGCAGCACTGGAACTCTTCTCAGCCGGACAGGCGGTGGCGAAGATCGAAGTCAACAGGCTGATCTGTGTCGAGGGAGAAGGGTGCATGAGCAAAAGCAGTTTCAATGCCGAGTATCTGAGTGCCGAGTACCCTGATAATCTGCTGGAAAATATTTTGCGATCAAACCCCATTTACAAGGGCAGAAATCTGGTTGAAAATGATCAAGGGTTTGAGCAGCAAATCGCAGACGACGGGGTGGAAATTGAGTATAAGGTCACCCCGAGGCAGATCTATTTTCGTGACAGGAAAAACAGTGTTCTCGTCAAGATCAAAAAACAGTAGCTTGTCACCAAACGGACCGGTTTGATGTATAACCGGGCAGGAGATCAAGCACGGCAAACTGTGTGCGGGCTCTCCGCCGAGGAGAACTCAGCGTTAGCGCAGCCAAACGGACTTTGTTCGTTTGGCGTATTAATATAAAAAACATAAAAGGATAAAAATGAGTCATAAATTTGTCGGTGCCCATACGTCAGCTGCGGGAGGGGTCTTTAATGCTCCGCTCAATGCGATGAAGATCGGAGCAAAAGCCTTTGCTCTGTTTACCAAGAATCAGCGCCAATGGACGGCGAAGCCGCTTGACACGGAAACAATCGATCAATTTAAAAAGAATCTGGAGCTCAGCGGCATCCTTCCAAAGCATGTTCTGCCGCATGACTCCTACCTGATCAACCTGGGACACCCTGAACTGGACAAACGGGCCAAATCGTTTGACGCCTTTGTCGATGAGGTAGAACGCTGTATGCTGCTGGGGCTGGACCGACTCAATTTCCACCCGGGTTCGCATCTCAAACAGATGGGTGAAGAGGAGTGTCTGGATGCCATTGCCGAAAACATGAACCGTACGCTTGATCGGACAGACGGAGTCAGTCTGGTCCTTGAAAACACAGCAGGACAGGGGAGCAACCTCGGCTGGAGATTTGAGCATCTCGCACACATTATTGACAAGATCGAAGACAAGTCGCGTGTCGGTGTCTGTATCGACACCTGCCACATGTTCACCGCCGGCTACGATATCCGCAGCAGTGATACCTATGACGCGACCTGGGCCGAGTTTGAGAAGGTCATCGGGTTCAACTACCTGATGGGGATGCACATCAACGACTCCAAACCGGAACTCGGTTCGCATGTGGACCGACATGACAGTATCGGCAAAGGGAAGATCGGACTTGACACGTTCAGATTTATCATGAACGATAAGCGCATGGATGATATACCGTTGATCCTGGAGACGATCGATGAGTCGATCTGGAAGGATGAGATCGAGATGCTTTACTCTTTTGAAGAGAAAGCCTAATTGTAAAAACAGCAAATTGAGCATATTTTAACAAAAAAACGGTCTATTACAGAAAGTTATAAATTATCTATGGCAAAATGACATAATTCGCTTTTCGCAACCATATGCTGCAACACATATATCGGCGAAAGCCTTAGGAAAACAGATGAAAAAACTACTACTTGTTTCGGCCGCTGCCGCAACATCCCTGATGGCCTCAGGCTATAAGATCCCGGAGCAATCCCTGAACTCCACAGCCCTGTCGGGTGCTTATGTTTCGAATACTTCGGCAGCAGATGCTGCCTACTACAACCCGGCAAATATGGCCTTTATGCGTTCCGAAAAACATCTGGAACTCAACGCGATGTATATTCACCTGAACCCGATTGATTTCAGCGGACAAGTTGCCACATACCCCGAACACACTGCGCAGAGTAAATCAGAAGATTTTTTTGTCCCGCAGATCTATCTTGTCGGCGCGCCGATCGGTGAAGACAAGGATGTCCGTATCGGACTCTCCGTTAATGCACCGGCGGGGCTTTCCAAGCGCTGGCCTGAAGGGATAGAGTCTGCATTGGCAGAAGAGTTCACGCTCAAAGTGATTGAAGTCAATCCTACCGTCTCCTACCGGATCATGGATGACCTTGCCGTTGCAGTCGGAATACGGTTTGTCTACTCTGAAGGTATTGTCAAAACATCAGCCGCCGGCGGCGGACTTGACCTGAAAGGCGACAGCTGGGATGCCGGTTATAATCTGGCACTCTCCTATAAACCGTATGAAGCATGGGGCATGGCGCTTACCTACCGTTCAAAGGTAGATTTGACGGAAAAGGGCGGGCAAAAGATCACGGATCCAACCTACGTAGCGATGGGCGTGACATCTACACCTGCTTCTGTGACCATACCGCTGCCTGCGACACTTACGCTGGCGACCGATGTTGACCTGGCAGCGGGCACCAATCTGGAGTTTGTCTATGAACGCGCATTCTGGTCCGCATACGATAAGCTGAATATTCAGATTCCGGCTATGGGCCCGCTGCCGGGACAGCCTGCTGCCAAGAACTGGAATGATTCAAATACCTTCCGTCTTGGTCTGACTCAGACCCTTGACGATACGATAAATCTGATGCTGGGGTTTGCTTATGATGAAACGCCGGTTCCCAACGACACGTTCGGGTTTGAACTGCCTGACAATGATGCCTTTTTGGGCTCTATCGGCGTCCGCTGGGCTGTTAATGATGAATTCGATTTCGGTGCGGCACTTTTGTATGATATGAAAAAAGATCGTACGGTTCAACCGACAGCTGACAATCACGGCATTAACGGAACATTTTCCGGTTCCAACGCGATGCTTGTGAGTGTAGGGCTCGGCTACAGATTCTAAAACATGTTTATAACTGCCCTTTTGAGGGTAGTTACCCACTTCTACCCCACTAACCTCTCTTTTGATTTACGATCAGGCAACAATGGCCGCTGCAGACCCAATGAAAGTGAATTGAAGCTGCCGGCAGATAAATTTATGACTTAAAGAAACGCATTCTGTTAAATATTAATCGTTTTCAAAGTGATATAATCAAATTATGTCAAAATGCATTGCTTCAGGGCACCTCTAAAAACATTAGCCAAGCTCAGAGGGAAGCCCACACTTCGCGTTGATCCTTTTGGCCTTGATTGTGAACTTCTCTCTATCACTGAGGCGGACTAGGGTTTATAGAGGTGCCCTTTTTGCCGTCTGTATCGCAGTACTGGCATGGGCTACTATCCTTCTTTTTGCACTCTTTTGCGCCCATACACAACGAAGATATCTGCTATCCTTCTCTACCTGCTGGCCGCTGTGATCATCTCGGCGATCTCGTACGGAGACTGCATCATCCAAAAATATTTTTTCCGGCAAAAAGGGTATCTGTTCGCGGGCATCGCCGTCGGTATCTATTTCAGTACGGCAAGGACGGTTGTGATCGCGCGCAAGGCCAAATGGCGCGGGCAACGGCAGGTCTGTCCGAGAAACAGCGTTTGACCAGCATATTAAGCTGCGCTTGTTTTTGGTACAATAAAATATAAATATAGTTTTAAATACAAAAATTAAGAATCCTGATTAAAACAGTTGAAGCCTTTTTAAGGAAAGCAATGGAATTGACCTACCCCTATCAGAACTTCTATGACATGCTCGAAGCGGCTGTAACGTCGAGTCCCGGTAAAACGGTCATCTTTATTGATAATCGGAAAGTAACGTACAAGGCTTTTATCCACAAGGTGGATGCCTTCGCCCGTTTTTTGGAAATAACCGGTATCGGCGTAGGCGATAAGGTGGCATTGATCGCACCCAACAGCGAAGAGTTTGTTATTGCTGTCTACGGTGCGACCAAAATCGGCGCAGTGGTCGTACCGATCAACACGATGCTCAAAGCAAATGAATATGAATATATTTTGAACGACAGCGCCGCCAAATTGCTGATCACATCACAGCAGTTTGTCCAGGAGGTCAAAGGACTTCTTGCAACAACCGGGGTCGAGAAAGCGGTCTGGATAGATGACTCACCGGTATCAAATGCAAGCAATATTGTCTTTGACGAGATACTGGAGACGCACCGCCATGGAGAAGAGAGCAAGGGGCTGTCAAAACTCGATGATGCGGCGATCATCTTTTACACTTCGGGTACAACCGGCCACCCAAAGGGGGCAGTGATGAGCTACCGCAACCTCTTTTCCAATATGATCGGCGGTACGGAGCGTTTCAAGGTGACGGGAAGAGACCGCTTTATCGTCTATCTGCCGATGTTCCATGCTTTTACCTTTACGGTCATGCTGATGCTGCCGTTTTTTACCCGCAGCTCTTTTGTCATTATTCCCAAACTGCTCCCTTTCAGCAATATCATCAGGCAGACACTTTTGAAACGTGTGACGATCTTTATGGGCGTCCCCGACATCTACAACGCGCTCATCCGTGCCAAACTGCCCTGGTATTTCATGTGGTTTAACAATATCCGCGTCTTTATATCGGGCGGATCGGCTCTGAGCGAAGATACGCTCAACAAGTTCAACATCCGTTTCAGACGGGCAACGATGCTTGAAGGCTACGGTCTCAGTGAGTGTTCGCCGGTGGTCTCGGTCAACCCGATGGAAAAACAGAAACCGATGTCAATCGGTACAGCCTTGTCAGGCTACGAGGTCAAGATCGTCGATAACGAGATGCTCGAAGTCCCGCTGGGACAGATCGGCGAGATCATTGTGAAAGGAGACAACGTGATGCTGGGCTATCTTAACCGTCCCGAAGCCACGGAAGAGACGGTTATAAACGGCTGGCTCCGCACCGGTGACCTCGGCAAAATGGATGGTGACGGCTACCTCTATATCGTCGATCGCATCAAAGATCTTATCATCTCCAAAGGGATCAACATCTATCCGCGCCAGATCGAAGAGGAGCTGATGAAACTGCCCTATATCAGACTGGCAGCCGTGATCGGAATGAAAGATCCCAACAGCGGCGAAGTGCCGATAGCGTATGTTGAACTTGAAGATGAGACGAATAAAGAGAGCATTTTGCCCAACCGTATCAAACAAGATCTGAAGGCGGTGCTGGCAAATTTTAAGGTACCAAAAAATGTGGTGATCGTAAACGAGCTGCCAAAGACGGCAACCGGCAAAGTCCTTAAGCGAAAAATAAAAGAACAGTACCAAACAAAGAACTCGATATAATTAGATTATTAGTTTAAGATATAGAAGAGGTTTTTTTGAAATATTTAATAGATTTTTTAGAAGCTGATGACGTCACCAAAACAGAGGTCTTCAGTCAGTTGAAATGTGAAGAAGAAGAGGTGAAAGTCCTGCAGCTTTTAGCCCGTAAATTTATCGGCGGGAATGAAGATATGCTTGTCGTCGATATTCTGCAGACGCTTTACGGTGAAGAGAACTACACCTATATCAAGCATCTTGGCCTTATCAAGACCCTGCTTGAACTGGGTTGGATAACGCAGCACAGTTTTGCCCCGCTGAAGATCAGTGATGTGACGCAGCTGGAGCTGCTGAACACGGCTGTCGCGTTAACCGGCTCTTTTTTGCGGCTGCTGGAAGAGGGCTCGTTCGAGATGAACCTTCCCGAGGTCAAACCGTATGAGGACCACCTTGAATACCTGCAAGACCAGTTTTTCCGCATTGAGCTCTATCAGAAAATGAGCACGATCCGCCATAATGTGCATGAACACTCACTGGGGATCAACCGTATCCGTTCCAAACTGGAACTGCTTGAAAAGCTGATACAGGAACGTGTCGAACAGACGACGAAAGATGTCGTGCTTGACAAGTTTTTTAAACAGAAAAAGCTTGATACGAAAGAGCAGGTCATCTTTTTGGCGCTTCTTAAAGAGGAGTACAATGCAGGTGACTCCTCGTTACGGGAGATGAATGCCCTGATCGATCTGATCTCTCTGGATGAGTATGAACGCATCAAAAACCGCTCGCTGCTCGAAGAGGGTTCCGCTCTGCTTAGCAGTGAGATCATCGATTACGAGGAGATGCTTAACCCGTTTGGAGGGATATCGCGCGCCTTCTATCTGGTTGACGATGTTGTCCAGTCCATTATGCACCCGCAGAAAAAGAAGAAGGTGCACAAGCTGAAAATGGATATGGCGATCAAAGAACAGGATATTTTTGAACTGGTTGATCCGGAATACACACTTGATGATGTCGTGCTCAACCCCAAAACGCACGAGACCCTCGAAAGCCTGATGCGCCAGATGGACAAAGAGGTGGTCACTCGTCTCGTCGATTGGGGGATCAAGAAGAAAAAAAGCGGCCTGGATGCACGCATAATCTTTTACGGCCCTCCGGGAACAGGCAAGACAATGACTTCGTACTCTTTAGCCAGATCGCTGAAACGTCAGGTACTGGCCTTTGACTGTTCAAAGATCCTTTCAATGTATGTAGGCGAGAGCGAGAAAAACGTGCGCAAGATCTTTGATACCTTTAAAGAGCTGAGTACCAAGACAAAGACGGAACCTGTTTTGTTACTGAATGAAGCAGACCAGTTTTTAAGCTCACGTTCCAGCGGACCCGGCGGCGGTGCCGAGCAGATGCATAACCAGATGCAGAATATCTTCCTGGAACAGATCGAACAGTTTGAAGGCATTCTGATCGCTACAACGAATCTTCTTGAGAACATCGATGTTGCTTTTTCACGCCGTTTTAACTATAAGATCGAGTTCAAACGCCCTACCAAAGCACAGCGTATCAAGCTGTGGCAAAAAATGCTGCCGCAAAACGCGCCGTACGAGGAAGGCTTCGACAGCGAAAAATTGAGTCACTTTGACCTGACTGGCGGACAGATCAACCTGATTATCAAAAACTGTGCCTATGCCGTGGCAACGCAGGAGGAACCGCTCTTCACAATGGAGATCTTCAAACAGGAGATCGAAAAAGAGAAGAAAGGTAACTTTGATTCGGAAAAATCAATGGGCTTCCTGAGTTAAAAAGTTCCGGCTGGGTGATCTGACCTTAAGGTATCGGTGTGCCTTGGCACCGGAAAGCACCCGTTATACGTTACGGGGCACGCTTTAGGGCCACCTTGTTACAATCTGCATCACTTTCCAAATAGAATCACAAATCTGTTACAAATATAAACATTACCTGTTCCATCACATTCCTTCATGTAACCCTTTGTAGCACACCGATTAAATTTAAAATTGCAAAAAACGTAGCTTAAAGCACTTTAGGTTATATTGCCTCTAACTGTTTTTTCTATAGAAAAGATAAGCTCTGGAAATCCCTTTGCAGGGTGTTTTTAGCTGTTTATAAACAATAAAAAAGGTTATATGCATGGAACACATGAGCGCTACTAGTCCCTACTTCGGGGTATTTGTACTCTTTGTACTCACTTTTGGGGCATTTTATGCAACCACCGTTGCAGCACGCTGGGCAAGTCGTGCTTTGGCACGTAAAGACACGGAAAAACTCAAGCTCTCGATCTACGAGTGCGGGCCTGAGGTCACAAAGCAGCCAAACCGTATCTCTACGCAGTTCTACCTGTTCGCGCTGCTGTTCTTGCTGTTTGATGTTGAAGTCGTCTTTATGTTTCCATGGGCGATCGACTTCAAACTTCTAGGTTGGTTTGGTTTTGCTGAGATGCTTATGTTCATCTTGTTACTGACAATCGGTTTTATCTACGCATGGAAAAAAGGAGCCCTTGAATGGCACAACATCAAGTAAATTATACGCAAGACGGCGGTCTTCCGGTCGCACTGACAACGATTGACAAGGTTGTCAACTGGGGCCGCTCTAACTCACTTTGGGCATTGACCTATGGTCTTGCCTGTTGTGGTATCGAGATGATGGCATCGGGCGCATCACGTTATGACTTCGACCGTTTCGGTACGATCTTCCGTGCATCGCCGCGTCAATCTGAAGTGATGATCGTTGCGGGTACATTGACCAAAAAACACGCCGAATTCATTAAACGTCTCTACGATCAGATGGCAGAGCCGCGCTGGGTCATCTCAATGGGTTCATGTGCGAATACCGGCGGTATGTTCAACACCTATGCAACCGTGCAGGGTGTGGATCGTATCATACCCGTCGATCTCTATCTGCCGGGCTGTGCACCGCGTCCGGAAACACTTCAATACGCTGTGATGATGCTGCAGAAGAAGATCCGTTCTGAAAAAGCCGGCAAGGCACAACGTCCTAAGAGGTTATTATAATGAGAGCCTACAAGCCAAAAGACGACGTACAAAAAAAAGCGTACTACACTGACCGTTACTGGGTCGCACCGCAGGTACCTAAAAGTGCCGTTGAAGACGACGCCGTATTTGCAGCAGACCTGGCAGTCATCAAAGCGAAATTTGACGTGAGTGATGCCTACATCCAGGTCGGACAGATGGTTGTCTATATCAAGCCTGAAGACAACTTCGCCGTCTTGGAACTTATGCGCGACGAACTCGGCTACACACAGCTTTCAGAGATGTCGGCGATCGACTGGATAGCAAAACAGGGTCAGTTCGAGATCTTCTATCAGATGTTGTCTATGGGTAAGCGCAAGCGTATCCGTATCAAATGTTTTATCGATGAAAAACAGGCGATCAACAGTGTCAGCAAACTTTTCCGCTCAGCAGACTGGTCTGAACGCGAGATGTATGATATGCTCGGCGTGATCGTCAATAACCACCCGTATATGAAACGCATCCTGATGCCGGACGACTGGGAAGGTCACCCGTTGCGAAAGACCTATCCGCTTCAAGGTGACGAGTTCGCAGCCTGGTACGAAGTTGACCGCATCTACGGTAAAGAGGCCCGCGATATCATCGGGCCTGAACTCCGCGAACCGGCTGAAGTCAACCGCTACGACAGTACGCGTTTCTCACGTCTAGGGCATGAGGTTCCGTTCGGCTATGACGTCAAAGCCAACGGCGAACCTGAAAAGCGCCTGGATTACCAGGAAGAGGGCGGTGTCTTCATGATCGAAAAATTCATTGAAGATGATGCCGTCATTATCAAAGATAGAAAGCGATAGGGGTTAGGATGCAACAACCAAACAGATTACGCCCGTTTTTTGAGAATATCACCTTTGACAGAGATGATAATGAGATGATCATCAACTTCGGACCGCAGCACCCCTCGGCGCACGGCCAGTTACGTCTGATCCTCCATCTGCAGCAAGAGCAGATCGTCAAGGCCCACCCGGATATCGGTTACCTTCACCGCGGTATGGAGAAGATGGCAGAGAACATGATCTATAACGAGTTCATGCCGACAACGGACCGGATGGATTACATCGCGTCAAGCTCGAACAACTACGGTTTTGCACTTGCCGTAGAGAAGCTGATCGCTGTCGAAGTACCACGTCGGGCGAAAGTCATCCGTATGATGCTGCTTGAGATCAACCGCCTTATGTCCCACCTTTTCTGGCTGGCGACGACAGCGCTTGATATCGGTGCGATGACGGTCTTCCTTTATGCTTTCCGTGAACGTGAATACCTGATGGATATCATCGAAGATTACTGCGGTGCGCGTCTGACACATGCGTCTATACGTATCGGCGGTGTGCCTCTTGATATTCCTGACAATTTTATCCCGGACCTCAAAGCGTTCCTGGACAAACTGCCGGCGAACATCAAAGACTACGAAGACCTGCTTGACAAAAACCGCATCTGGCTGATGCGTATGGAAAAGGTAGGTGTTATTTCCGAAGAGATGGCGCTTTCATGGGGTTGTACAGGGCCGATGCTTCGTGCATCGAATGTCGCCTGGGATATTCGTAAAGAAGAGCCGTATGAGCTTTATGACGAAGTCGAGTTTAACGTGCCGTACTCTGACAAGGGCGATAACTACGCACGTTACAAGATTTACATGGCTGAGATGCGCGAATCTGCAAAGATTCTCTATCAGACAATCGATATGTACAAAGAGACAGTTAAAAACAATCAGACGGAGTTGATGGCACATGCGCCTCAGTACATCTCTGCACCGAAACTTGACATCATGACGCAAAACTACTCGTTGATGCAGCACTTCGTGCTTGTAACACAGGGGATGCGCCCGCCGGTCGGCGAGGTCTATGTGGCAACCGAATCACCGAAAGGCGAACTCGGTTTCTACATCAACTCCCAGGGCGGACCATACCCTTACCGTCTTAAGCTTCGTGCGCCGTCTTTCTGGCACACGGGTATTTTAACAGACCTTCTTCCGGGCCACTATATCCCGGACGTTGTTTCAATCATCGGTACGACCAACATCGTATTCGGTGAAGTTGACAGATAGGAGAGCGGATGAAACGTTATGATTTACGCCATTTGAAAGATGGTTTTGAACCAAGAATGAAAGAGATCCTGGTGAACGAACATCCAGCCGGTGAAGTTGCGATCTTCTTGTTTGAGATCGGTGATTTTACACCTATACAACGTAGTGCCGATCTTGTAAAAGAGTGTGGGCTAGAGTTGGCAAACTCATTGAAATTCAATGAAGCCGACTGGACGATCGTTGTTAAAAAATAAGGGCAGTGACTTATGAGTAAAGTCTTTTTTTCGACCTGGCGCGGCGAAGCGATCAACAATCGTGACAAAGCTGCCGATGCCTGGGAAGATTCAGCATACAATCTGCCGGAACAATATAACGAGCACGCCTCCTCCAAAGCCTTCATAGGCTGGGACGGTGTCGCTCTTTTTGATCCGGAAGTGGATGTTGTACGTCTGGCGACAGAGTACGCAGCGCAGTATCAGGTCTACTCCGAAGCCTGCGGCCGCTGTGCTCCCGGTCGCTGGGGCGGACGTATCCTGTATGACCTGATGGATAAAATCGCACGTGGCGAGGGGACAAAATCGGATATGGAACACCTCAAAGAGGTCTCCCGTACCATGCAGGCTACCTCAAAATGTGAGATCGGCAAGACTGTACCGACACCGCTGCTTGATCTGATGGAGCATTTTGAAGAGGATTTCCTCCGCTGTATCGACGAGCAGAGACCGTCAAAACATTATGATGCATCGGTCAACTACATCGCCAAGATCACGGCGCCGTGTACGGACGCCTGTCCGGCGCATGTCGACATTCCCGGCTATATCGAGGGTGTCCGTGATCTCCGTTTTGACGACTCGTTAATGGCAACACGCCAGACGATGCCGTTGGCACACACCTGCGGACGCGTCTGTCCCCATCCGTGTGAAGATGAGTGTCGCCGTACCAATCTGGACGAACCGATCTCGATTATGGCGCTTAAACGCCTGGGTGCCGATTATGAGACCGATCACGGTTTCGGCTTCTTCCATCCGGCGGAGAAAAAAGCGGACACGGGCAAAAAAGTTGCGGTTATCGGTGCAGGTCCTGCAGGTCTGACGACAGCGTATTACCTTGCGCTGGAGGGCGTCCACTGTGACGTTTATGAGGAGCTACCGGTACTTGGCGGCGAAGTCGCTGTCGGTGTCCCTGAATACCGCATGCCGGTTGACAAGTACAATAAAGATATCGAAGCCGTTGCCGATCTTGGCGTCAACTTTATTACGAATGCCAAAGTGACTGCCGACATGATGCGCCGTTTCGAGAAAGAGTACGACGCAGTCATGGTCGCAACGGGCACCCGTATCTCCAAGAAAGTGCGTTGTAACAATGAACGTCCCGAGATCAAAGGGTACTGGGGCGCGATCGAGATGCTTGACCAGATCAACCTTTGGGAAAAATACGGCATCGGCGAAGAGGTTGATCTGACCGGCAAGACAGTTGTCTGCGTCGGCGGCGGCTTTACCTCGATGGACGTTGTCCGCTGTTCGATCCGTGCCAATGCGAAAAAGGTCTATATGATCTACCGCCGCGACGAGAAGACGATCATCCGTAATACGACCTATGAAGAGTATCACGAAGCGGTGGAAGAGGGTGTCGAATTCCTTTTCCACTCAGCGGTGGAAGAGATCGTTGATGAAAATAACGTGTTAAAAACGCTTAAGATCAACAAATTCGAACTTGTTGACGATCCGAACGGCGGGCGTCCGACGCTTGAGAAGATCGAGGGTGCCGATTATGATATCGAAGCGGACTTCCTTATTCCGGCGGTCTCGCAGTCTGCCGATCTTGATCTTCTTCCTGAAGAGTGGGAGATCGAGATGACTTCCTGGGCGACGATCAAGACAAACGGCAAGGACTACATGACCTCACGACCGGGTGTTTTTGCATCCGGCGACTGCGAATACGGTCCGATGACGATCGTCAATGCGGTCGGCCAGGCGAAACGTGCGGCATCCGTGATGGCACGTTATGTTCAGAACGGCAGCAAAATAGTTCTCAGCGATGACGAGATCATGGAAGACCATCTGCGTCATATGAAGGTCTACGATAAAAAAGAGAAGATCAAAGGGTGGCTGCCGGGTCTTCCCCGCGAACATGCTGAAGTGCTGGATGTCGATGTCCGCAAGTTTAATAACATGGAAGTCAACCTCGGTTTCACACAAGAACAGGCATTAAGCGAAGCCGATCGCTGTATGCGCTGTTACTATATCGCGATGGTCGCGTACTAAGGAGGTCGAATGATAAATTTTAAAATTAACGGCCGCCCTGTAACAGCGGAGCGCGGTGAGACGATCTTGAATGTAGCACGACGTGAAGATATCTATATCCCGACGATGTGCTATCTTGAAAAGACCTCTCCGTGTGCCTCATGCCGCCTCTGCAGCGTCGAGGTCGAAGGCCATGACAGTCTTGTCCTGTCGTGCAACACACCGCCGACCGAAGGCATTAACGTCATTACGGACTCAGTCGAGCTTAAGAGTGAACGTACGAACATCATGCGGATGTATGATGTGAACCACCCTCTTGAATGCGGAGTCTGCGACAAGTCCGGTGCCTGCGATCTTCAGAACAAGACTCTGGAGTTCAACGTAGGTACACAATATTTTAGCGCCAAAGAGCAGCCGCGCAAGATCGATCATTGGGGATTGGTCAATTATGATCCGACGCTCTGTATCCTCTGCGAAAAGTGCACCCATGTCTGTAATGAAGTCATCGGCGATGACGCGCTGGATCTGCTTTTTGGCGGCTACAACTCCAAGGTCATTCCGAAAAATGCTGAGACGCTTGATTGTACATTCTGTGGTGAATGTATTGCGGTCTGTCCTGTTGGGGCACTTGTCAGTTCGGACTTTCAGTACACGGCCAATGCGTGGGAACTTTCGAAAATTCCTGCAACCTGTGCACACTGCAGTGCCGGGTGCGCACTGGAATATGAAGTCAAACATGCGGGAATCGATTCACCGGGACAGGAGAGCATCTACAGGGTCACTAATAACTTTGAGTATACGACGCTTTGCGGTGCCGGACGCTTCGGTTTTGATTTTGCCAACGAAGGCACAAAAGATGTAAATGCGTTCAATGCCGCCGTGACAGCACTTCAAAATGCCAACGCGATCCGTTTCTCTTCGATGATCACCAACGAAGAGGCGATGATCCTGAATGCGCTGAAATCAAAGCTGGGACTCAAGCTCTTCAACGAAGATGCACGTCAGATGCAGATTTTCATGAACGCCTACAGCACGATTAGCGGGAAACTGCACTACTCGGCAACACTGGAAAGTCTGAAAAAATCGGACGGCATCATTATTATCGGCAGCCGCATCGCAACCGATAACCCGGTTGTGCGCTACGCGGTGACCACTGCCGCGCGTCATAATGGGGCAAAAGTGATCTATATGCACCCGCTTGAAGATACTCTGCTTCAAAACACGGTGACACAGTTTATCAAGCATGAAGTTGGAACGGAAGAGGGTGTTCTGACACTGCTTGCACAGACACTGATCGCCGATGCAGATCTGAGTGCAAGTGAAAAAGCCTTTATGGATGAACTCGATACCGGTTATCTGAGTGCCGAGACTAATGTGGGTGAAGACGAACTTGCCCTGATCGTCAAACAGTTGACACGCTCACGTGCAAGAACCCTGGTTGTAGGTTCAGACCTGCTCGCGCATGAAAGAGCTGAGAACATTGCCCGACTTGTTGCCTTTATCGAAAAGTACAGTGATTTTTCTGTATTGGTCGTACCGACAGCGGTCAACACCTTAGGCGTATCGCTTATCGGTTCGCTTGACAGAGATGAGACGATTGAGAACGTTGTCGGTTATAACGCGAAGGGCGATTTTGTCATCTCTGCCCTGGGCGGGGGCGACTTGAACGTGCCTGCACTCAACCAGCAGGAGGGGAGCGTGGTAAGCATCGACAAGCGTCTGTTGCCGACTAACGTTGCCCTGGGGTTTGCGGGTTACACATTGAACGACCTTGCAAACGCCTTGGGTGTCAAAGCAGACAATACTATCGATTATACAGGTAAACTGCCGGCGGATAAAGGTTTCGCCGCCGTCGAGTTTGATGACTTGGAGAACTTCTATTCATCCAAAGGTAAGGATATCCGAGGCTACAGTCTGACTGAGATCAGCGTTGAAGCCAACGGTTCGCTCGAAACAGTCGACGATCTCCCTGAGTTTAACGGGGCGGTTATCTATCATGTCAACCCGGTACTCCAGTTCAATGCCTTCAGTGCAAAGAGCAAGCAGCTTGAAAAAGACAGTGCACTTTATGGTTCAGCCTCTTTTGCGGCGGCTGCACGCCTGAGTGACGGCGACGAGGTCGAATTTGAAGTGGGCAATATAAGAGTTCGCCGTATCTTCAAACAAGATGAGACACTTAAAGGAACGGTGGCACTTCACCCGACATTTGATCTGGGTCTGGATGTGGTCACCGGTTATCGTTTCGAGAAAGTAAATTTTATGAGAGTGAGTAATCAGTTATGAGCGAAATAACCATTACGATAGACGGTCTAGAGGTACAGACGCAAGAGGGTGAATACATTCTCAACGCGGCCCGTGCCAACGGTATCTTCATCCCGGCCATCTGTTATCTGACGCGTTGCAGCCCTACGTTGGCCTGTCGCATCTGTCTGGTCGAAGCGGACGGCAAACAGGTCTATGCCTGTAATGCCAAAGCCAAAGCGGGAATGCAGATTTCGACATCTACAGAGACGATCGAAGCAGAAAGACGTGCGATCATGGAGGTTTATGATGTAAACCATCCGCTGGAGTGCGGTGTCTGCGACCAATCAGGAGAGTGCGAGCTTCAAAACTACACTCTTGAAATCGGCGTAGATGCACAGACATACGCGATCAAAGATACTTTCAAACCGGTACAGAACTGGGGACTGATCAATTATGATCCGGCGCTTTGTATCATGTGCGAACGCTGTACGACTGTCTGTAAAGATATGATCGGCGACAGCGCCCTCTCGACAAAACCTCGCGGAGGCGATGCCATTGAAGAGACGTTTAAAGAGAGCATGCCTAAAGATGCCTACGCGATGTGGAACAAACTTAACAAGTCACTTATTCAGCCCAATGCAGGTGATACGCTTGACTGTACTGATTGCGGCGAGTGTACGGCGGTCTGTCCTGTCGGAGCACTTGTTTCGGCAGATTTCCAGTACACATCCAATGCCTGGGAACTGAAGCAGGTTCCTGCGACCTGTTCACACTGTTCCGCTGGCTGTCAGATCCAGTACGATGTGAAACATGCCTCGATCGACAACCCTGAGCCTAAGATCTACCGTGTCAAAAATGAGTGGAACTATGTCTCTCTCTGTGGTGCCGGCCGATACGGCTATGACTTCCAAAACGAGGTCGAGGCCAAAGATGAAGCTGCCTTTGCCAGAGCAGTCGAAGCGTTCGAAAAAGCGGACGCCATCAGTTTTACTTCACAGATCACCAACGAAGAGGCATTGATTCTTCAAAAATTGAAAGAGACAAAAGGGTACAAGCTTATCAATGATGAGGCGCGCAGATTTGCCGAATTTATGAAAAGCTACTCAGCGATAAGCGGTACAACGACCTACAAGACTCCGCTCAAAGAGGTCAACAAGGCGAACTTTGTGATCTCGGTGGGTTCAGCTATTAAAACGGACAACCCGAATGCCCGTTTCGCAATGAACAACTCGATGATCATGAACAAAGGGGCAGGGCTTTACTTCCATCCGGTCGCTGATCCGGTTGTTGATGACATGGGCAAGAACATCCTCAGCATCAACCACGCACCGATGCAGGAAGAGGCAGTGATGTATCTTATTCTCGATCTGTTTGCGAAAAAAGAGGCGCTTCCATCTCAAATAACTGATTATCTCGCTTCATTCCACTCTACGAAGACGATCACCGTAACCGAGACGATCAAAGAGAAGGTCATTGAGATCGTCAAAGAGAAAAAAGTCAACGAAGAGACGGGTGAAGAAGAAGAGGTCGAAGTCGAGAAGTCGAAGATGGTACCGAAGAAAGTCGATAAAGAGGTGGAAGTCGATGACAACCGTCTGTTAGAGATCGTTAATGTACCAAAAGATTTCGAAGCATCAATGGAAAAACTTCTCAACAAGAAAGATACGTTTGCATTGATGGTCGGACCAGACTTCTATAGCCATCCGAATGCTGCAAACCTTGCACGTCTTGTCGCACTTGTCGAGAAGTATACAGATTTCAGCGTAACGATGATACCGGAAAAAGGGAACACGCTCGGTGTTGCGATGATCTGTGAACTTGACGTGGATGCAGGCAGCTATACTGTCGGCTATAACGTCAAAGGGGACTTTACTCTCAGCGCGCAGGGCAACGGTGACCTGGATATGCCGGCGATGAACCAGCAGGAGGGGACGCTTACCAGCATCCAGCTCCGAGTCAATCCGACCAACGCGGCAGTGCCATATTACGGCTACGAGCTTAATGATATCGCCAATGCGCTGGGTGTCAAGGCCAAAAATACGATTGACTATACAGCCAGACTCGGTCAGTTAGCGGGTTTCAAGTCTGAAAACTTTGATGATCTGCCGAACTACTACACCAACAAGGGTGAAGAGATGCGCGGTTATGCGTTGACAATCACAGAGGCTGCGACAGACGGTGATGAAAGCGTTACGGCATTTGACGAAGCGGCGGCAATGAAAGAGGCCATGGTCTACCTTGCCAACCCGACACTGCAGTTCAACGACTTTACGAATAAATCGCATCAGCTGCACGAAGAGGCTGCTCTTTATGTGAGCAGTGACTATGCATCTGCCAATGAATTAACGGAAGGAACGAAGGTTTCAGTGGAGACTGCAAAAGGTTCGATCGAACTTAATGTTAAGATCGACACTAAAATGGGCGGGAACATTCCGTTCATTCCTAACTTTGATTCAAATCTAAACAGCGAGGCACTCTTCAGCGGTTACCGTTTTAGCAATGTCTCAATCAAAAAGGTGTAAGTAATGGAAATAGCATTTATTATTGAAACGCTCATCAAGATCGTTGTCATCTTACTTGTCTTCTCTGCGTTGGCAGGTTTCGGAACCTATTTCGAGCGTAAAGTCCTTGCCTTTATGCAGCGCCGTCTCGGGCCGATGCACGTAGGTCCGTACGGACTGCTGCAGATCGCGGCAGATGGTATCAAACTTTTCACGAAAGAGGATATTGTACCGACGAATGCTGTCGGGCCGATCTTCAAGATCGCACCGGTCATTACCGCGGCAACCGCATTCATGGCGGCGGCGGCGATACCGTTTATGCCTGAGTTTACGCTCTTTGGCTACACCGTTCACCCGATCGTGGCAGATATCAATATCGGTATCCTCTATATTCTCGGTGTCATGGCAGTCGGTTTCTATGGACCGCTTTTGGGCTCACTCGCATCAAGCAACAAGTTTGCACTTCTTTCTGCTGCGCGTGCAGCCGCAGTCTTTATCTCTTACGAGGTCGTGACCGGGCTTGCACTGCTTGCTCCGCTGATGATGGTCGGCTCGTTTTCGCTGATCGATTTCAACAACTATCAGGCTGGCGGAATCGGTGACTGGATCATCTGGACACAGCCGGTCGCTTTCGTCCTTTTCTGGATAGCAGCCTTTGCCGAGACAGGCCGTACGCCGTTCCACCTGGTGGCAAATGACCATGAGATCATTGACGGTTTCGGTACAGAGTACTCCGGTATGCGCTGGGGTCTCTTCTTTATCGGCGAGTATGCCAACATGTTCTTTATCTCCTTTGTGATCGTTCTGATCTTTCTAGGCGGTTTTGGAGAGGGTTCTCTGCTTGGTGCCTTGGGCTTCCTGGCCAAAGTGGCGTTCTTCTTTTTCTTCTTTTTATGGACGCGTGCCGCCTGGCCGGATATCAGGCCAGACCAGTTGATGTGGTTATGCTGGAAAGTTCTCATGCCTTTAGCGGTGATCAATGTTGTGATCACCGGTATTGTGATGATGTTTTAGGGGTTTATGATGAGTTTAGAACAATTTGAAAACAGAAATGTAAGTGAAAACGGCTACTTCAAAGTCGATATAGAAGACTATCCGGAAACCGGTTGGGAGCATGCGAAGCAGGCTTTCTCCCGCGCGATAAAAGGAGAGCTTTTTATCGGTCTATGGGTTGTCCTGCGCGAGATGTTCAAGTTTGACATCCACACGGTCCAGTACCCTAAAGAGAAGCTGCCGATCGGGCCTCGCTATCGTGCGGTACATGAGATGCAGCGTCTCTGGGAGTCAGGCACAGAGCGCTGTATCGGCTGCGGCCTTTGTGAAAAGATCTGTATCTCGGACTGTATCCGTATGGACACTCGCATCGATGAAGAGAGCCGCAAAGAGGTCAGTGAGTACACGATCAATCTTGGGCGTTGTATCTTCTGCGGCTATTGTGCGGAAGTCTGCCCGGAACTTGCGATCGTCCATGGCGGACGTTATGAGAACACATCTGAACAGCGTGCCCACTATATCGGTTACGAAGATATGTTGACGCCGGTCGATATGGCGATCAAAGGCCAGGTACCAGAGTATCCGGGCTTTGGTGCGATCACACCACACGAAGATGAGCGCGTCAAAACGACGCCGCTTGCATATTAAGGAGATAAGATGTTTGAAGCCATAGCATTTTACACATTCGCTATTTTGACAATAGTGATGTTTACGATCACCGTATTGACCAAGCACGCGCTCTATGCGCTCAGTGCACTGGCAGCAGGGATGATCTTTATTTCGGCATTTTTCTTCTTGCTGGGTGCGGATTTCCTGGGCGCCATCCAGATCATCGTCTACACCGGTGCGGTGATGGCGCTTTATGCTTTCGGGATGATGTTTTTTGATACGACACGCGACGTGATCGAAAAACGCACCTCTCCTCAGCTTATTTTCGGCCTGTCGGGTCTTGCCGCATTGACGCTTGTCGTCATGTTCGCAGCACCGATCGTCTCAAGCAACATCACAGCGTTTTATCCGGCTATTGAAGGTGTCGGCAATTCGCAGATGGTGGGTATGGTTCTTTTTACGAAGTACCTTATACCGTTTGAGGTCGCGGCAGTGATGCTTCTTGTTGCAATGATCGCCGGGATTATTCTTGCGGGCAAAAAGATGGACCGCTCTTTGACACTGATGAAAGAAGAAGAGATCAAACGACAATCTAATGAAAAGGCTGAGGCATGATGGAAATCACTCTACAACACTACCTGATACTCTCTACCGTGCTTTTTGCAATCGGTTTAGTCGGTGTTATGCGTCGTAAAAATCTTTTGATGCTGTTCTTTGCAACGGAGATTCTTTTGAACGCGGTCAACGTCGCTTTTGCGGCGATCTCAAGCTATTACGGTGATCTGACAGGTCAGATGTTTGCTTTCTTTGTTATTGCGATTGCGGCATCAGAAGTAGCCGTCGGTCTTGGTCTGTTGGTTGTCTGGTACAAACGTACCGGCAAGATCGATCTTGATACGATGACATCGATGAAAGGATAGTAAGCAATGGAATTTTATTTATATACGGCACTTTTTGCACCGTTAGTCGGTTCATTGTTTGCGGCACTCTTTGGGATGAGCAAGAAAAATGCCTTTATCGGCATTATTCCCTCGGCACTTCTTTTTGTCTCATTTTTGGCAAGTCTGAAGCTGGCGATCTATATGCTGGGCGGCGGAGAGCCTATTCATGTCGAGATGATGACCTGGATGGCGACGGGTGACCTCTACATCCCGTACGGCTTTATCGTTGACGAAGTCTCTGTCACGATGATGATGGTCGTGACAACCGTATCGACGGTTGTCCATATCTATTCGATCGGCTATATGGATCATGACAAAGGATTCAACCGTTTCTTTGCATGGCTCTCTGCTTTCGTTTTCTCGATGATGGTGCTTGTCATGAGTGACAACTTCCTGGGCCTTTTTATCGGCTGGGAAGGGGTCGGTGTCTGTTCATGGGGATTGATCGGTTTTTGGTACCATAAAGAGAGCGCGACCTGGGCGGCAAACGAAGCATTTATAATGAACCGTATTGCCGACCTCGCGATGCTGATCGGTATCTTCCTCGTCTACTGGAACACCGGTTCGCTTCAATATGATGACGCTTTTGCCGCGATGCCGGCACTTGATATGCCGACACTGACGATGATCGGGATCTTCCTCTTCGTTGGTGCCATGGGTAAATCCGCGCAGTTTCCGCTGCACACCTGGCTTGCAGATGCGATGGAAGGCCCTACACCGGTTTCAGCGCTGATCCACGCAGCGACCATGGTTACTGCGGGTGTCTACCTGGTGGTTCGTTCGTATCCGCTCTATGATCTTATTCCGAATGTCGGGCTGTTTATTGCCAGCCTGGGTGCTTTTGTTGCGATGTTTGCCGCATCGATGGCCCTGGTCAACCGCGATATGAAACGAATTATCGCCTACTCGACGCTGTCGCAGCTTGGCTACATGTTTGTGGCTGCCGGTCTGGGTGCCTACTGGGTCGCACTGTTCCACCTGATGGCGCACGCTTTCTTTAAAGCGCTGCTCTTCCTGGGTGCGGGTAACGTTATGCACGCAATGCATGATGAGCTTGACCCGTTCAAGATGGGTGGTTTGAGCAAATCCATGAAATGGACCTGGATATTCATGACACTGGCGTCAGTCGCTCTTGCCGGTATCTATCCGTTGGCCGGTTTCTTCTCCAAAGACCTTATTCTGGAAGTCGCGTTTGTCGAACATCACTATATTCTGTATACGGTTCTGCTGTTGACGGCCGGTCTGACAGCGTTCTATTCGTTCCGTCTGGTCGCATTGATCTTCCACGGTGACGACAGACACTTGGAACACGGCATCCATCCGCACGAAGCGTACAGCTTCATGCTCTATGCTATGGCTCCGCTGGCTATCCTGGCTGTCATCGCAGGTATGGTCTTTAAAACACCGTACTTCGAGATGGTCACACAGCTTCTGCCGGCTATCGAGTACCATGTTCATAACCATACTGTCTTCTGGATCATGACGATCGGCACGCAGCTGTTCGTCATCTCGGCTATCGTTTATGCCTATAAAAAATATGCCAAAGCGGTCAAAGTCGATAAAAAAGTCGAGTCAGGCATCCTTTATCAACTGCTTTACAACCAATATTTTATTCCTCAGTTCTATGAAGAATACTTCTCGAAAATGTACAGAGAACTATCTGACATGATGTGGAAGATCGATCTGAAGATTGTCGATGCAACGGTTGACGGTGTGGCTAATGTCTTCTACAGCACGGGTAAAAAGACGCATACGATGCAGAACGGAAACCTTTCAACGATGCTGCGCTGGATGGTGATCGGTACGCTTATACTGTTGGTACTGGCCGCAGCATTCTACATTGGACAATCAGACGAGCTGGCGAAGCTGCTCTCTGGACTAGGAGTAATATAAATGTTAGACCATATTTTATCAATCTTGATATTCTTTCCGGCATTGGCAGCAATGCTGGGCTTTATTGTCCATAAAGACAGTATGCGTACATACGGTATCGTCGTATCGGTAGTGGAGTTCGTGCTTTCGCTCTGGCTATGGTATGCATTTGACGGCAGTATCGCCGGTATGCAGTTTATGGAACAGGCCAACCTGATCCCGGCATTCGGAATTTCGTATCTTCTCGGTGTAGACGGTATCTCCCTCTTCATTATCATTATGGCCTCGTTTTTTACGATGCTTGGTATCGTCTCACTGACTGAAACACGCCGCATCAAAGACCTTATCATCACCCTTCTGTTTCTACAGATGACGATGATCGGTGTCTTTGCCGCACTTGATGCAATCCTGTTTTATGTTTTCTGGGAACTCTCCCTTGTGCCGATGCTTCTTATCATCGGTATCTGGGGCGGGCCGCTTCGCATTTATGCGTCGGTCAAGTTCTTCTTGTATACCTTTACAGGTTCACTGGTGATGCTTGTAGGGATGCTTTTTATGGCGTTCTACTATTTTCAGGCGACAGGGCAGTGGAGCTTCTCACTTCTGGAGTGGTACCGTCTGATCCTTCCTGAAAATATCCAGTACTGGTTGTTCGTCGCATTCTTCCTCGGTTTCGCGATCAAGGTGCCGATGTTCCCGTTCCATACATGGTTGCCTTACGCGCATGGTCAGGCACCGACCATCGGTTCGGTCATCCTTGCTGCCGTACTTCTTAAAATGGGTACCTATGCGTTTATCCGTTTCTCGCTTCCGTTATTCCCGGATGCGTCGGTTTTCTTTATGTACCCGGTTGCCGTGCTGGCGATCATTATGATCATCTACACGGCGATGGTGGCCTACGCACAGAAAGATATCAAACAGGTCGTTGCCTACTCCTCTGTTTCGCACATGGGTGTCATTATCCTCGGTACCTTTGCCCTTAATGTCGAAGGGATCACGGGTTCGGTCTTTTTGATGATCGCGCACGGTATCGTCTCGGGTGCGCTCTTCTTGCTTGTCGGTGTGATCTATGATCGCCGCCATACCAAGCTGATGAGCGATTTCGGCGGTCTTGCCCATGTTATGCCGAAGTATGCGACCATCTTCGGAATTATCATGATGGCTTCGGTCGGTCTTCCGCTTACGATCAACTTCGTCGGTGAGTTCCTGAGCCTTCTCGGTTTCTACAAACAGTCCCATATGGTGACACTGCTTGCGGGTACGGCGATCATCGTCGGTGCGATCTATATGCTTACAGCCTACAAAAAAGCTTTCTTCGGCAATGTGACCAAAGATGAGAACAAAAACCTTAAAGATGTCAACAAAACCGAGCTGATGGGACTTATACCATTGACCATCATCGCGATCTGGCTGGGTGTCTATCCTAAGCCGCTTCTTGAGCCGATCAACAACTCTGTTGAATCGATTGTGCAGCTGATGCATGACAAAGCAATCTCACCGGAAGCCAAAGCGGCGATTCCGTCTATTGCAAAATTTGAAACTACGGAGGCACACTAATGTTAGAAGCAGTCAACATCTCATTAGCCTCATTGAATGTCGCGACACTTATACCGATGACGATAGCGATCATCGGTGCTTTGTCTATTCTGGTGATCGATCTTGTCAAAGACGGTCAAAACAAATCACTCTACGTGATGATCGCACTGCTGTTCCTGTTATTGGACCTTGGTGCAGTACTCGATTCTGCCGGTATTTTTGCCGCCAACGGCACGCAGCTGGGTTTCTTTGATGTCATGCTGATCGACGGGCTCGCTATTTTGGCGCAGCTGATCATTGTCATTGCGTCAATGATGTTCATTCCACTGGCGCTGACGTCCAAACGTTTCCACGAGTTCTCATACCCTGAGTTCTTTGCGCTCTTCCTGTTCATGATCGCCGGCTTCCAGTTTATGGTCGCAACGGATAACCTGATCCTGGTCTTTGTCGGCCTTGAGACGGCATCACTTGCACTCTATCCGATGATCGCACTTCACAACCGTAACAAGTCCTTTGAAGCGGCAGTGAAATATTTCACTATGGGCGCCCTGGCGGCCGGACTCTTCTCGTTCGGTTCGATGGTCTTTTATGCATTGACAGGTTCAGTCGAGATCCATCAGATCGCTGCGGTACTGGCAGCAGACAACTATGCCAATATCGGGTATGTCCTGATAGCGACAGTCTTTCTGCTCGCATCATTCGCCTTCAAGCTCTCCCTTGTTCCGTTCCATACCTGGACTCCGGACGTTTATGAAGGATCGTCTGCAGCACTGGCCGGTTATATGTCAATCGTACCGAAGATCGCCGGTTTTGTTGTCGCGATGCGCCTTTTCGAGTTCCTGGTCCACTCCGGTGTTATATGGCTGGAAGTGATGCTGTATGTGATGGTCGTCGTCACAATGACGGCGGCGAACATCTGGGCAATGGTACAGCAGGATGTCAAACGTATGCTTGCCTACTCGTCAGTATCGCATGCGGGTTTTGTAATGGCAGCGGTCGTTATCGGCACAACACAGGCCAATACGGCGCTCTTCCTCTACTGGGCGCTGTTCAGCTTTGCCAACCTTGGCGCCTTCACCATGTTGTGGGTCAGCCGTCAAAAAGAGCTGCTTCCGGGGCAAAGTTCAGACCATCCATTTGAGAAGTTCTCTGGTATGTTCAAGACATCACCGATCCAGGCGACACTGATGGGTCTGTTCATGCTCTCGCTGGCAGGTATTCCGCCGTTTGCTCTTTTCTGGGGTAAATTGTACCTGATCGGTGCGGCAGTAAGCGGTGGCTATACGGTGCTGGCGCTGATCATGGCATTGAACTCTGCCGTCGCGGGTTACTACTATTTGAAACTGATCGTCTATATGTTTATGAAAGAGCCGATTCAGGGCAATAGAAATTATCTGGTGAATGCATCGACTTCTCTCAAAACCATCGTAGGTATGGCAGCATTTGTCACTATCTTCTCTTTTATCGTGGTCAGTCCGCTTATCGAGTTTATCGGCGGATTCGTTTACAATTCAGGGTACTGACTTTAAGTATCATCTTCTTACAAGAGAGATCTCTCTCTCGTAACCTTTTTTCTGCCTCTACTGTCTTTATCTGTGATATAGAGTCGCAAGTATTTTTTACGTATCTTTCCCTATTAAGGCCTATTCTGATCTTTTCAATGGAAGATTGCTTACATAAACAGCATGATTGTAATCAAGATATTGTTATAATGAAAATATAATGTTTTTTAAAGATATAAAGCTTTAAACTGTTTTTGTTTCAGGTTTTTACTGTTTAATAAAATGAAATATAAGTCTGTTTCTTGCAAGTATAAAAGAAGGGGGATGACGTGACTTACGTAACGAAAATATATATGCCTGACAAAGAAAAATTTAAAGCATATATAGATGGCATTTATGAAAGTGGATGGCTGACCAATAACGGGCCTCTGGTTCACAAGCTTGAAAAAAGGTTGGCAGAATATTTCGGTGTCAAAAATCTGCTTTGTATATCAAGCGGGACAGACGCTCTGCAGTTTGCATACAGACTTTTGGAAGCCGAAGGCGAAGTTGTGACGACACCTTTCAGTTTTGTATCAACAACCAGTGCCATTGCTGCAGAGAGATTGATACCGGTTTATGCAGACATTGAGAGCGACTCTTACAATATTGACCCCAAGAATATTGAAAGTGCAATTACCGAAAAAACATGTGCCATAGCACCTTGCCACGTCTTTGGCAATGCGTGTGACATAGAGGCAATTGACGCGATAGCCGAAAAACACAATTTAAAAGTAATTTATGATGCATCCCATGCCTTTGACGTAAAATACAAAGATAAACATATCTTAAATTACGGTGACATGTCAATTATCAGTTTTCATGCTACGAAAATGTTTCATACCGTTGAAGGAGCGGCCATCGTCATCAAAGATGATGCACTGTACGAAAAAGCAAAAATAGTAAGGAATTACGGCATTGACGGTCCCGATTCAGTGGCAATGCTGGGTATCAATGCAAAGATAAATGAACTTGAAGCGGCAATGGGGCTATGTATGCTTGAGGAAGAAGATATCATCCACAGAGATCGCATGGCAAGCCACGAATTTTACACGCAGCAATTAAAAGATTATGTCCAGCTGCAAAAGAAGAATGAATATGCTTCGCAGAGCTATACCTATTTTCCAATCGTTTTCAGATCGGAAGATGAGATGCGAAAGGTTCGTGAAGCGCTGCTCGAACATGAGGTTGCCGCACGTCAATATTTCTACCCCTCGTTGGATACGCTTCCGTATGTGGAACTTCGGAAAGTGATGACGAAATCGAGAGATATCGCAAGCAGGATATTAGTCATTCCGATGCATTCCGGAGTTGAACCGATGGTCAGTAAAATTATAATTGAGACATTACAGGCATTGCGTTAATTTTAAAGCAGTGTTTGGCTTCTGCAGATACCCTTAACATAATTAAAAAGGTCGAATATGACAGTAGGCAGTAATCAACCGTATTTTTTCCCCTACCTTGGACACTGGCAACTGATAAACGTTTCCGAATTCTTTGTATTATCCGACAGTATGCAATACATCAAAAAAGGCTATGTCAATAGAAACAGTATTCTTATCGATGGCAAGAGCCACCTCTTTACGCTGGAAGTGTTGGGTGTCCACTCAGATAAGCTGATCAATGAGATAAGTGTCGGTAACAACGCCGAAAAATTATTAAAAACCATTGTGAGTGCATACAAAAAAGCACCCTATTTCGAAGTTGTCTATCCTATACTGGAAGAGATATTGTTAAACGATGAAAAGAATTTAGCGAAATATTTAGGCTTTTCAATTGAAAGAATTGCCCGCTATTTGGATATGGATACCAGATTCATCTACCTGAGCGATCTTCAGGGCGAAACGTCACTAAGAGCGCAGGAGAGGACTATTGATATTTGTGAAAGATTGAATGCCGATCACTATATCAACTCATTAGGCGGACAAGAACTGTATAGTAAAGAGACCTTCAATGAACATGGCATAAAGTTGAATTTCATTAAAAATGAAGCAGCTGCGTACCGGCAGTTTAATAACGAATTTGTACCGAATCTCTCCATCATCGATGTCATGATGTTTAACTCCCAAGAAGATATAAAAGAGATGCTGCAAAAGTACGTTTTAATATGACAAAATACAGGTATGCAAACAAACCGTCTCTCTTTAGGTGTCCTTTTATAACATTGAATTTATTTCAAATATGCAATATAATAGAGTCAGTTTGAGAACCTGCTGTTGTATGAACAGTAGGTTTCCAAGTATGATCAAAGTATCGCAATAACAAGTGCATTCAAGTCATTATAGAAACATTTTATTATCTGTTGCAGTAGATTTTTTACTTTAAAATTTATGAAAAAAGGATGATCATTTCATGACGTTAGCAATTATGCAACCTTATCTTTTTCCGTATATTGGTTATTGGCAGTTGGTTTACAGTGTAGATACATTTGTGATCATGGAAGATCTGAACTATATCAAGCAGGGGTATATTAACAGAAATTGTATTTTGATCAACGGGCAAGCGCAGCGAATTACATTGGAGCTGATACACGCCAGCCAAAATAAATTAATGACTGAAATAGAGATAGGAAATAACCGCGAACAGCTGCTGAAAACAGTTGAAAGAGCCTATAAGCATGCCCCTTATTTTCCAGATGTTTTTCCATTGATCAGAACTGTTTTAGAATTTCCGGAAAAAAATCTTGCCAAATTCATCAGCAATTCAATAGTGGAAATTTCAAACTTTTTAGGATTAGACACAAAAATCGTGCACTCGTGCGATTTTGAAAGAGATCATCAATTAAGAGCACAAGACATGGTTCTGGATATATGCAAGAAGTTCAATGCAACAAATTATATAAACACAATAGGCGGTCAAAAACTCTACAGCAGCGAAGTGTTTAAGGACCATGGCATCAATTTGAATTTTATAGAGCCTGAAATAACTGAGTACAGGCAGTTCAAAAATGAATTTGTACCAAAACTTTCCATCATTGATGTCATGATGTTTAATTCCCGAGAAGAGATTGATGAGATGCTGAAAAAGTTTGTCTGTATAGAAGGCAATCTGGCACTCTACAGGGGCAAACCGCGCTCTGCCTGCCTGGCGGATTGTTAATATTCAAAAAAACAGTTCAAAGGTTCATTTGACACTGTAATATCGCGATCGACGTTTGATCCGCCTAAGTATCTGCTTCTGTGGCGCAAGTCTCTCAATAAGTTATTCAGATAATATCGGAGAATAGACTTTATTGATTGCTGTACGCATTCACTTCTCTCTTTATGGCACGGCAGAAGCGATGGCAGCGCTAAGGTTGTAGCGCATTGTCCCATGATGATCAATAGCTGGTCACGCTGCCTTTAAGATTGAAAAAAGTCCTCGGCTGCCCAATGCATTGTGCCCTTCAGCTTTTCTTGCAGTATCTTTCTGGTATTGTTATTATCAGTTTAGCTGTCGCGTCTTTCCATAGGTGGACTCGCTTTGCAGGAGAAGCACGCAAGACAAAGGTCGAATTGGCAAGAACATGGAAAGGCGTATCGGAAATGAATCAAAGAAAAGTTGATTTTTATATCAAATCTTAGTCGCAAGAAGAGATCCTTTGCTTTTTGAAAAAAAATGAGAACAACCATTTCAAAAAATTAAGTGAACTGGTTGATCTTGAAACCTATGCCAAAAAATTGAGTGAGAATGCTTTGTATTTTGCGCTGTATGATAAAGAAGAACTGGTTGGGTTTTGTGCTTCTTATTTTAATGATGATATATCAAAAGTCGGGTATGTCTCTATCATCTCGATTGCAGTAGGGTACCGTGGGCTGGGTCTGGGAGGAGAACTGATCGATCATATCATCGGGTATGCGAGACAAAACCTTTTTAAAGAGATCGTAGCCAAACCGGATTGAAAGCAGAATGCTGATCGATTTTTTTACAAAACACGGCTTTTTTATCTCTGAAAAAACAGCTGACAGATGTTTGATAAAATACATTATTAAAGAAAATGTGTAATATTGCTATAATGGAATTGGCTAGGTCCTCTTTATCAATTTAAAAAAAAAGGATACATGATGAAAGTATCAGATTATGTCGTTGCGTTCTTGGTCCAAAACAATATAGACAAAGTTTTTGGGTATGTCGGTGGTAATAATGCTCATATATTTGATTCGGTAAACAGACATGAGTCAATGGAGATTGTTAACGCAAGACATGAACAAGGTGCCGGATTTGCTGCAGAAGGATATGCCAGAGCTACCGGGAAAACCGGCGTAGCAACGGCGACCAGCGGCCCAGGAGGAACCAATCTGATTACACCGATAGCAAGCTGTTTCCTGGATTCGGTACCGACGATGTTTATCATCGGAGATATCAACTCATTCGAACGCGATAAGACAAGAGGGGTCCGTCAGATCGGTTTTCAGGATATTGATATCGCCAGCATTGTCAAACCGATCACAAAGCATGCCGTATTTATTGATGATATACATAATTTGCGATACGAATTGGAAAAGGCCTATTATCTATCTCAGGAGGGAAGAAAAGGGCCTGTTCTGATCAGTTTGCCTGTCAATTTTCAATATCAGAACAATTATGACCCGCAGCAGGAAAAATCTTTTTATGACAGCAACGAATACAAGATGCTGCAGCCGAAAGAGAAGATCAATATGCATGATGTTGACAAGGTGGCGACATGGATCAACCTGGCCCAACGGCCGGTAATACTTGTCGGCAATGGCGTAAGACTCGCTGATGCAGATTCGGACCTGAAGCAACTCCTGATAAAATCAGAGATACCCGTAGTGCACTCCCTGATGGGAAAAGATATCGTAAAATCAAGCTACAAATATGATCTTGGATTTATCGGCAGATGGGGAAACCGATATGGAAACCTGACATTGGCTAACGCTGACTTGATCATTGCATTGGGTTCCAGGCTTGACACCTTGCAAACAGGAAGAAATACCAAAGAGTTTGCCAAAAACGCGAAGGTCGTGCAGATCGATCTCGATAAACATGAACTGGGCATGAGGATACCTGTTGATCTTCCGATACTGGGTGATGTCAAAGCATTTTTACAAGCATTAAACACTAAAAATATCAAGACTGATATCGAAGCGTGGCATTTGAAAGTACTTGACTACAAGCAGAGGTATCCGCATCAATACGAAATTGATAAAACCGACAAAGCGGGTAACCAGATCGTCGCATTGATTTCCAAGTATTCAAAAAAAGATGATGTCTTCACAGTGGATGTTGGTGAGCACCAGATGTTGGCCGCACAGGCACTGGAGGTGAAAGAGGGGCAAAGGGTTTTATTCACGGGAGGTTTGGGATCCATGGGATTTGCCCTGCCTGCAGCCATCGGAGCTTCGCTTGGAACCGGAAATAGGGCCGTTGTCATCGTCGGTGACGGAGGCTTTCAAATGAACATACAAGAGCTTGAAGTAATACACAGCAGAAACCTCCCGATAAAAATATTTATTTTCAATAATGCCAGCCTCTATATGGTGTCGGGAATGCAAAATGAATTTTTGGAAGGGAGAAATATAGGCACCAAAGAAGATTACAGTGCCCCGGATTTTCAAAAAGTCGGAGAAGCATACGGCATTAAAAGCCATCAGGTCACAGACCTTCATGGGATAGAAGATGTGATCAGGAGCAGTATGCAGAACGACGATTGCGAAATTATTGAAATCCTTTTGCAGGGAGAAGCAATGACGGTAACGCCGACGCTGGATTACAGCAGGCCATATGAGGACATGAGCCCCCATTTGGACAGGCAGGAACTTGAAGAACAGATGGTGATAATAGAACAGATTATCATCGTAGAATAAAAGGGTGACTTGTTGAAACCGGTAAGATGATTTTTATCGTTACAGCAGTGGTGTCCCCCACTCTTTGAAAATTAATGTTGATGCTTAATCGGTCGGGTCTTCAGTCCAGGACAGTAAAAAAACTGCTGCCGCTGCCGGAGAAGAACCAGCCGCTTTTATAGTGCTTTTCAAGTTCGGGGTAGAGCATAAGCGCCGGTTCGAAAAGATCGTTTGCTTCGACGGCTGTATAGGTTGCAAGTACTTCAAGCGAGGGCATCTGTGCGAGTCTGTTTAATTCCTCTCCGCCTAATACTTTGTAAAAATGTTCCCGAAAGGCGTTATAGACTTTCGGGGTGGATATTTCGATCTTCGGAGTTACTGTCTTTATATTCAGTGGCGGTTCGTCAAAGACGTTGACGATCTCGCCGATACCGGAGACATTGGCGCTTTGGTATCCGTAGACGAAGAAAGGGACATCGGCACCGACCTTGGCTCCTATGGCTGCCAACTCATCGCGGGAAAGGCCAAGATGAAGCACCTCATTACACATCAACAGATAGGTCGCCGCATCGGAGCTTCCGCCGCCCAGACCGGCAAAGGAGGGGATCTTCTTATCGACTTTGACGGCATGGCTCTGCATGAGCCGTTTCAGGCTCTCTGAATGGGTAGCCTCCAAAAGAGCCTTGAAGGCTTTATAGATGGTGTTTTGCCCTGTCTCACAGTTGAAGTCTCCCTCTATGATAAAATCATCCCCCTCTTTGGATACAAAGGTGAGGGTGTCGCAGAGGTCATTGACGAGGACAAATCGCGAAAGGATCTCGTGATAACTGCCGCGTTTGCCCGTGATCTTTAAAAAGATGTTGACCTTGGCATAGGCTTTATAACTCTTCATGCAGACTCACTCTGTTTAAAAGGTAGTGGACGCCTTCATCGTCGAATTCGAAGATGGAGATGCTATCGCCATTATCGACCCAGTAGGTGCCATTATCGGTACGCGCAAAAGCATCTCTTTCGAGCTTCTGTCCCAAAAGGATCGTGTTGGTATCACCAGCATAGACGTTCTGCGGCATGTTGAGGCTTTTACGAATATCGAGGGCTTTCTCCTCTTCATAACGGAACTGCCCTTCATGAAGGCGTTCCAAGGCAGAGAGAATACCGCCGGGAACCCCCAGCCTTTGTGCGATAAGCCGTCCAAGCGAGCGGATATAGGTCCCCTCGGATACGGTGGCTTCGAAGGTGACGAAGGGGTGGCAGTAGTGGATAAACTCCGTCTTGTAGATCGTAGAGCGAATGGTGTTAAGCGTCACCTCTTTACCTTCGCGGGCAAGGTCATAGGCGCGTCTGCCGTCGACCTTTTTGGCACTGAAGATCGGAGGATGGTACTCCAGCTCCCCTTCGAGGGATTTGACAGCCTCTTTGATCTTCTCTTCATCCAGCGCTTCAATCTCCTCGATCCGCGAGACGGCTTCTATATCCAGGGTGTCTGAGTCTGCTCCCAGCCATAGTGTCGCTCGGTAGCTTTTCGGGGTTTTGTTCAAAAAGCGGAAGAGGGAGGTGTATTTACCGAAGGCAACGATCAGTACCCCTTTGGCAAAAGGGTCCAGAGTCCCTGAAAAACCGGCCTTGGCCGCATTGTATTTCCATTTAAGCTGCGAGAGGAAGTTGTTTGAACCGATGCCTGAGGGTTTGTATGCCACAAAGAGGCGATCGATATTGTCACGTTTCTGTTTTGCCATTATGTTAGAGGCGCTCCACAAATGAGGCAAGTATATCACGCTGGGTACCGCCGAAGTTAATATTGAGTTTGAATTCGCGGCCTGCTTTGGATACACCCAGTACGCGTCCCGGGCCGAAGATCTTGTGGCGAACGAGGTCCCCTTTTTTAAAAGCGGTGTTCTGTTCGACTTTCAGAGAACCTTCACAGAGACCGGCTTCGGTGAGAAAACGGCTTTTGCTAAGGTCGGTACGGCGTCCTTTGTAAAAACGGCTGTTGACATGCGAGAGGGTGAGCGAGTCTTTGGCCCGCGTAAAGGCGACATAACCGAGACGTCGCTCCTCCTCGGTATCGCTTCCGTCGCCGATGAGCGGCAGAAAGCCCTCTTCAAGGCCGATGATAAAGAGATGTTCGAACTCAAGCCCTTTGGAGGCGTGGATACTCATGATATAGATACTTTCGCCTTCAACTTCATCCTGGTCGCTTTGCAGGGTAAGTTCGTTCAAGAACTCGTCAAGCGTCGCCTCCGGGGATTGTTTGATGAAATCTCGGAAAAGGCCGTAAAACTCGTCCATATTGGCGACGCGCTCATGCTCGTCGGGCAGGTTCTTGTAGATATCCTTGAGTCTGAAACGCGCTTCAAGGGTATCGATGAAATCGTAGGTCGAGTGTTCTGCGACCATGATCACTTCATCGATATCCTCAACAAACTTTTTGAGCGTCTGCGTGTTTTTCTTTTTGACAAGTTCTTCGAGTTTTGAAGCAGGGCTCTGTTTGATAAAGTCATACATCGATATCTCTTCGGCGATCGCAGCCAGCTCCACCTTTTCCACACTGGCTTTGCCCAAACCGCGTTTTGGCTTGTTGATAATGCGTTTCATCGAGAAGTTGTCATGCGGATTGGTGATCAGCCGAATGTATGAGATGAGGTCCTTGACCTCGGCACGGTCATAAAAACGGAGCCCGCCGACAAGTTTGTAGGGAATATTGGCACGGTTAAGCCCCTCTTCGAGAGAACGAGAAAGAGCATTGACCCGGTAAAGCACGGCGATCTCTTTGGGTGCAATTCCCCTGTTGATAAGCTCGGCAACCTTGGCTGCGATCTTTCGGGCCTCTTCATTCTCATCATGCGAACTCAGTGTGACAACATTCTCCCCGCCGGCTCTTGTCGGGATCAGTGTCTTGCCAAGGCGCGAGCGGTTGTGCTGGATCAGGGCATTGGCAACTTCCAATATGGCAGCACTGGAGCGGTAGTTGTGTTCGAGTTTGACCACCGTTGTGTTTGCAAAGTCTTCATGAAATTCCAGGATGTTCCGAACATGTGCCCCGCGCCAGCCATAAATACTTTGATCATCATCGCCGACCACACAGAGATTGTCGTGGTTCATGCAGAGCTTTTGAAGCAGGCGGAACTGCAGCTCGTTGGTGTCCTGATACTCGTCGATCATAATGTATTGGTACTGCGCGCTTGTCCGATTCGCAAGCTCTTCGTTCTCATCCAGAAGTTTGAATGTCAAAGCCAGCAGGTCGTCAAAATCGACGAGATTGTTCTCCAGGAGATAGGCTTCGTACTCTTCATAAATCTTGGCGATCTGCTTGTAGTTCTTGAGCTCTGCCTGTGCATAGGCCTGTTCGGGGGTGATAAGAGAGTTCTTATAGCGGGATATTTCGCTGGCGATCAGCGGCAGCGGCAGTTCGGCATTGATCTTTTTGAGAATACGTTTTTTATCATCGGTATCGATCACTACAAAGTTGTTTTTGCGGCCTAAAAGATGTATATTGAATTTTAAAAAGAGTAGACCGAATTTGTGAAAGGTGCACAGAAGCGGCGGGTATGAAGTCGGATTGATCATGGCAAAGGCGCGTTCACGCATCTCTTTAGCCGCTTTGTTGGTAAATGTAAGTGTAAGCGTGTTGTTCGGAGCAATGCCGACGACATCTAAAAGGTAAGCCAATCGTGACGTAATAGTCTTGGTCTTGCCGCTTCCTGCCCCTGCCAAAATAAGCAGAGGACCATCGATCTGTTTAACTGCAGCACTTTGGGATTCGTTCAAATTATTGAAAATTTTATTCATCAATCTTTAATCTTTTAGGTAGATATTTTATTATAGCGAAATTGATTTAAATTATGGACGGGCAGGGCATTCCGCCATGCTTTTGTTAGAAATAGATTTTATTTATGATTTATTATAATTATATGACAGATTTATATTCATAAAGTCGTTTTAAATAAGAAGATGTTATTTGTCTCTGGTCCTTTTATTTATAATTCTGCGTTATAATGTTCTAAATATAATTATCATACACAAAAGGAGAGCTTATGTTAAAAGATTTTGCAAAACTCCATACCTTCTTAACTGTAATCAAAGAGAAGAGTTTTTCAAAAGCGTCCGCAAAGCTCGGCATCTCCCAGCCCGCCGTTACCCAGCAGATTAAATTTATAGAAGAGTATCTTGATACGAAGATCGTCGAGCGTAAAAAGAACGGGATCAAACTGACAAAAGAGGGTGAAGATCTTTACCGTATTGCAGTCCGTCTTGAAAAAGCGATCAATTCGAGTGAAAAAGAGTTGCTGAAGATCATTAATAAAGATTTCACCTTTATATTGGGTTCATCTTACTCCATCGGCAACTACATCATGCCGCGTTACCTTGGTGCGATCAAAGAGAAGATCAATAACGAGGTCTATATGAATGTCGGCCTGTCGGACGACCTGATCGAAGCCATAGAGGACAAGAAGATCGATATTGCCCTGATCGAATCACCGATCTTTAAAGATGGTATCATCTACCGCGAATGGATGGAAGACGAGCTGGTCGTCTTTTCCAATCAGCCGATCCCAAAACAGCTTCGCCGTGATGATATGTATACATTTGACTGGATCTGCCGGGATGAAAAATCACATACCCGCCGTATAACTTCCGAGGTCTTTGATGAGATCGGTGTGGAGTGTGCAAGTTTTAATGTTATCGGTGTAGTGCAGAGTCCAACGGCGATCAAAGAGTCTGTCCTGCATTCACCAAAAGATGCAGTACGTCCTGTCGTCTCCGTTATCTCCCGTCATGTTATTCAAGACGAAGTAGCAAACGGGACTCTTTTTGAAGCGCGAATCAAAGGGCACAAGATCGAGCGCAAGTTGTATATTGCTTACGGCAAAGACCGCAAGCACGATGCATTCGTCGACAATGTCGTCAACTATCTTCTTTCGCTTAAAGTCTGATCCTGTTTTACGAGTATTAATGCTCGTAAATCTTCCTCCCAAACGGCGCTGGCACGAATTTAGTCGGAATCAGGAATCAAATCGATTAAAATTTATAGATCAGACCAAGCTGCAAGCTGTCCCCGCGGGCACTTCTGATATCTGCACCCTCGTACTCAAATGAGACCTCTGCGTGAGGTGCAAATGAGTATTCGACTCCAGCTGCCCAATTGGCGCCGTGTTCTGACCCTTTTATCCCTAAGTCTCCAAGATCCTCATGCTCGTATCCATACCCAAGCTTTCCTAATACTATAAAGTGTTCTGTCATTGGATATGTCAACACAGTATTTACCCCATACGTATAAAATGAGGCATTTGCCGTTTCGCTCTCGCCGGTGGAAAGCGTCTCTTTAACATCTGACTTGGAATACGTTCCATCTAATTCAAGTGCAAAATATTCAGTGAGCGAGTAGCCCAGATCAAAACCTACACCATAGCCGGCGGCTCCATCAAGCGTTGACTCTCCGTGAGAGATTGTATCCCCCATTGTGACAATGACTTTTGGCTCAAAATAGAGACCTGTATGTGTTGCCAACTCCGAGCTGTGTGTCTCTGCCATAGCACTATATGACAATACTGTTAAAGCAAAGCCGGCAAGGACTGTTTTCTTCATTGATTTCTCCCAAATATAGATAAGTCGCGAAGTTTATCTAAGACCGATCCATTTACCTATATAAATATTATTGAATATAGTATTAACTTTATTGATAAAAATCGCGAATTGTTCTTAAACGATCAGAATCGGGGTCAGCATGCAGATTGCATGCCTGTTCAGTTGTTCGGATTGAGATCCAGCCGAAAAAAAGAGAAATAATATTAGTCCAGTGCAAAGAGAAGTGATGCGAATAAGATGCGGTATACAGCGCTTGTATAGCAATATGTTACAATACTCCTAAAAATGAAAGAACATGCATGCAAACAACACTTACATTTATCGGTAACGGCAATATGGCGCTCTCTATGGCCCAGGGCTTGAAAGAGAAGTATACTATCGAAGTCGTCGGGCGCGATATGGCCAAACTGGAAGCTTTTGAAGAGGCGCTTGGTACACCGATAAAAAAAGCGTTTCTGCATAATTTCGACATTTCCGAAAAAACACTTCTGCTTTGTGTCAAACCCTATAACATAGTCGAAGTCGGTCAACAACTCACAGGCAAGGCAAAAGTACTCTATTCCGTCCTTGCCGGAGCGACACTGGAGGCGCTTTCAGATAACATCAAAACAGAGGCAATCGTACGTGCTATGCCAAATCTAGCGGCAACGGTCCAAAGGTCTATGACAACTTTGACGGGTGATGTTGATTATAGAGAGGACGCGATAGACCTTTTCAGTGCTATCGGATCAACCCGCTGGCTCTCGTCTGAAAAAGAGATCGATATAGCAACGGGCCTTGCCGGGTCCGGACCGGCATACCTGGCGCTTATTGCTGAAGCCCTGACGGACGGGGCTGTCAAGCAGGGACTTAAACGAGATGATGCCATGGCGATCATGCGCGGGCTCTTCGGCGGCTTCGGTGAACTTATCCAAGCGGTGCATCCGGCGCTTCTAAAAGACGGTGTTATGAGCCCGGGCGGCACAACGGCAGCCGGTTACGGTGCTTTGGAAGACGGTAACGTAAGGGCTTCTTGTATGGATGCTATAGCAAAAGCCTATGAACGCGCGAAAGAGCTCTCTTAGATATCGCTTTTGAGATGTGGCACGAATTCCACCAGCCACTGGTATCGGCACAACTCATAGCAGGCGGTTGGAGCGAACGAACTTCTCAAATTCTTCGGCAGGAAGAGGTCTGCTGAAATAGTATCCTTGTACTTCATCACAGCCGCTTTCCTGCAGCAGGGCAAGTTGCTCAGCAGTCTCAACCCCTTCGGCTATGGTCTGCATATTGAGGCTGTGCGCCATGCTGATGATGGCATTGACTATCGCTCTGTCTTCGGGATCGGTGATTATGTCGCGGATGAATGAAAGGTCGATCTTGAGTTTATAGACCCGAAACCGTTTGAGGTAGTTGAGCGAAGAGTAGCCTGTCCCGAAATCATCGATCGACATACGTATGCCATGGTCATGCAGCTCGTTCATCAGTGCAATTGCCCGGAGCGGGTCTTCCATGGCGGTCCCCTCGGTGAGTTCGAGTTCAAGGTACTCCGGAGGGAGCTGAAGCTCGTCAAGAATATTGAGGACCAAGGAGACAAGTTTGGGGTGGCGGAACTGGATAGAGGAGATGTTTACAGCCATGACGAAGGGTTCCATCCCCCCTGCCAACCACGATTTCAGCTGTATCAGAGCCGCTCGAAGCACCCACTCACCTATAATAACGATTTGACCGCTCTCTTCGGCAACCGGAATGAACTCGGCGGGAGAGACTGCTCCGAGGGTCGGGTGGTTCCAACGTAAAAGGGCTTCTGCTCCTATAAGATGACGGGTACTCATTGAGATCTGCGGCTGAAAGTAGATCTCAAATTGATTGTATTGGAGTGCATGCCGAAGTGCATTTTCGACTTCAAGGTTTCGGACCGAGCGCGCCTGGATTTCGGGAGTAAAGAAGCGGTAGCAGTTTCGGCCGTCGGCTTTTGCCCGGTACATCGCCGCATCGGCAGACTGGAAGAGTGTATTAAGATTACTTCCATCGATCGGGTAGAGGGCAATCCCGACTGAAAGGGTGATGTTAAGCTCACGTTGCTGAATATGATAAGGTTTGGAGATGTCTTGAATCAGTTTTTCAGTAACATGTGCAGCCCCGTCTGCATCGGTACCGGGAAGGACGATGACGAACTCATCTCCCCCCTGGCGGGAGAGGGTGTCTCCTTCACGGACCACGGATTGTATACGTGTGGCGACCTCTATTAGCATCTTATCACCGATATCATGGCCAAGGGTGTCGTTGATATTTTTAAAATGGTCCAGGTCAAGGAGGAGCAGTGCTACCGGATCTTTGGAACGGTAGGCAGTTCGGATGGCGTGAACAACACGGTCGTGGAGCAGTGTACGGTTCGGCAATCCTGTCAGCGGGTCAAAATTGGCAAGCCAATGCACTTTCTCCTCGGCCGTTTTTTGAGCAGTGATATCCTGCATTGAACCGCGGAGGCGGACTACCTCACCATTTTCCAACACGGGAACCCCGATGGTCCTGACCCATTTTTGGTTCCCTTTTGCCGTTTCCATCAGGAGTTCTAAATCGTAAGGTGTCCCTTTGTTGAAGGCATCATCCATGGCAGTTTGGATCTTGTCGAGCCATTGGCCCTTGTAGACGCTCAATCCTATTGTTACAGACGTCGGGTCATTGGGGTCAAGATCATGAATATCGGCGACCTCTTTTGTCCAGGCACCGGTCCCGCTCTTTGAATCGAATTCCCATCCGCCGACATGGGCCATCGTACTCATCTCTTCAAGGAGTTTTTCGGTCTTGAGCAACTCTTTCTCCGCAGCCTGCCGTTTGGTTTCACGCTCGAAGTTGTCCATGGCAAAGCTGATATCAACCGTCATTTCAATAAGCAGTTCTTGCATTAACGGATCAAAAGAGTCGCGTGTTTTGGTATAGATTGTGAAAGCACCGATGACCTTTCCGTGTTGATGAATCGGAAGTGCGGCGGAAGCCCTCCATCCCATCGTTTCTCCGCGTTTATGCCAGGGCGCCGTAGCCGGGTCATTCATAAAATCATGACACCAGTAGGGGCGGTTCTCCCTGATCGCTATAGCGGTAGGCCCGTTTCCAAAGGGGTTGTCAGCCTGCGTTGAGATTCCGATCTCTTGAAGGTAGTGGGTGCCGTCTCCGTAAGAAGCGACCGGGCGGACAATCCGGGTTTCAGAATCGATAAGACCGATCCACGCCAAATCAAACCCTCCAATAGAGATGCTGCTCTCGCAAATTTCATTAAAGAGCTCCATGGGCGTTTTGGAGTAGACAATAGCATGATTGCACTTACTGAGAGTAGCGTACATCTGTGTGAGCCGTTTGATCTGCATCTCGTTGTTATGACGCTGTGTGATGTCGCGTGCCACCCCCAAAACCCCGGTCAGAGTATGCGCATCGTCATACATGGGGATTTTAACGGTCTCAAGCAGGGCGCGGTGGGCATCATCTGCAAATGTGACCCACTCCTCGTTGATGACCTGGGCATCGGCTTCCATCGCCAAGCGGTCATTATTACGGAAAAGATCGGCCTGTTCTTTATCGACAAAATCATAATCGCTCTTGCCGACGATCGCCTCTTCTTTGGCACCGAAAAAGCGTTCAAACATCGGATTACAGAGAAGGTAGATCCCTTCGCGGTTTTTGAGCCAGATCAGATCAGGGATAGTGTCGAGCAGGGTGTGAAGCTGGTTTCTGGTCTCCGAGATCTCGGCGGTACGCTGCTCGACGAGTTTTTCAAGGGAGTTGCGATAGTTCTGAAGTTCAACGAACTGTCTTGCGATAAGTCCGAGCAGAAGACTGATGAGAAACCCAAGGGCTATTTCGACCGCCAGAAGCTGCTGATCGTACCATCCGCGGATCGGCGCGATTCGTAGGGTCCATTTCGCATTCGGCAGCTCAATAACCTGTTCAATGGGGTGCGTCAGCTTTCCGCGCCCAGATGAGGCGATGAGCTGCTCTTTTTTTGTCGTCGGATGAATGCGGGTGATCGTATATTGATATTGCTCTTGTCTGAGTTTACTCAGCGCGGTCGAATCGAGAATATCGGGAAAGCGGATGGCGATCAATACAAATCCCCAAAACGTCTTGTCTTTTCTGAAAACAGGCAATCGGCCGACGAGTGCATCTCCGCCCTGCACGAGACGCAAGGGCCCGGAAAGCGTCACTCTGCCGGTATCACGGGCCAATAGCGCTTCTGTTTTTTGGGCGGGATCGCTGAGCAGGTCAAGCCCCAGCGCTTTTTCATTGCCAGAGAGCGGAACGACCTGTTCAATGATCCCCTCTGGGGCGATAGCGATCTCCGAGATGTTAGGATAATAGGAGATTATCTTCTCCCCGACCGCTTGAAAATTATAAACAGCCCCCTCCTGCTCAATCATGGCTGAGAGGGGGTAGCTCAAAGCCAGTATCTGGTCAATGTTATTACGAAGAAGATGGGAGTTTTCATTGGCGATCTCGGTAATATTCGGCACGTAACTTATCCAAACGGGCTGCTTCAATATTCCAGATCACGGCGGTTGACATTAAGGCCGAGATGAGGAAAACGAAGAGTGCCGATATCCACCCTTTATCCGAGTATTATATGAAGGATGAGTAAACGTCAGCCATAAAAAAACCTACTTATGTAAATCGCGATATTTCAATATTTATAACAAATTATAATCTCGCATTTTCTGTTTAAAAACCAGCACTTCGACTTTTTGTATTAAAATTCATTATATAGCATGGAATGTCTTTTCTGCCTGAAATCTTTGCCGGGTACTTTTTCATATTTATTCTTGAAAAAGGAGGAACGACCTATAGCGTTTGCGGGTATGGACGTGTTTATAAATAATAAGCTGGTGTAATATGAATAGAGTAAAGGAAAAAGCGTCATGGAAGTGGTGGCTTATCTCGGAATCGAACCAAGGACACAGTGATTTTCAGTCACTTGCTCTACCGACTGAGCTAATAAGCCAACAATGAAGTAGTAAATCTTAATAAGAAAGAAGTGGTGGCTTATCTCGGAATCGAACCAAGGACACAGTGATTTTCAGTCACTTGCTCTACCGACTGAGCTAATAAGCCATATCTGCCATTATTAAGAGGCGCAATTATATCGATGCTACCTTGAAGTTAAGCTTAGTTTTCACCCAAGTTGCGCACTGCTTCTTTAAATCTTTCTCCGCGGACGGCATAAGAGGGGAACTGGTCGAGGCTTGAAGCCGCCGGGGAGAGGAGTGCGACGCTCTTTTCGGTATGGTTTTTAGCGATATCTTCGACCGCTTTTTCAATGGTTAAGCTTGACGTAAACTTTATCTTGTGCTCTTTCGCCAGAAGGTTAAGGCGCTCTTCGTTAGTCCCGAGCGTATAGATCTCCAGGTCATAGTTGTCGAGTGCGTCAAAAAGCGGACGAAGATCGACCCCCTTGTCGTCGCCGCCGAGGATCAGATGGATGTGCCGCTCCTTGTACCTTTCTACCGCAGCCAGGGTAGCGTCGATGTTGGTCGCCTTGGTGTCATTGACCCAGAGGCGTCCCAAAAGGTCATGAAGCTCTTCCTGGCGATGCGCTTCGAGCATGAAGGTATTGATCTTCTCATAATCGATGAGGTCGTAAAGTACCTTCTCTGCTGCCATGGCGATGACGGCATCGAGCAGGAAGGCCCCTTTGAACTTTATCTTCTCCGTCTCTATGCCAAAGTACGCCGCCAGATCTTCGGCATGCTCGTAGGTGATCAGAAAAGCATCTGTCTTGACGTCTGCAAACGCTTTGGGGATAATGGCGACCTCTCCCTCTCTCATCGTTGCAAGCGGTTTGAGTTTCGCCTGGACGTACTCTTCATAACTGCCGTGCCATGAGAGATGATCAGGCGCGATCGGCAGGAGCAGATAGATGTTCGGGCTGGCCTCATTGGTGTAGTGCAGGGTAAAAGAGCTGGTCTCCAGGATCCAGATAGGCGCTGCCGGGTCGAGATCGGCTAAGGGCGTACCGATATTGCCGCCGGCCTGAGCTCCCTTTTGGGCAAGGAGGTGCTGGAGGATCTGGGTAGTGGTTGTTTTGCCGTTGGTACCGCTGATCCAGATATTGAAAGGCAGCTTCTCCCTGGCCAGCGGTGAAGAACTTCCCAGAAAAAGATCATACTCGCTCATGAGGTGTTCTGCCTGCCTTATAAGCGGGTGCTGCGGGGGCATTCCGGGTGAAGGAATCTCCAGCGAGGAGTACTTTGGATCGAACTCATGGCTAGGATAGAGCCAGTTGCTCTCTTCATCTTTGAAGGGTTTGGTCACCTTGTCGTCATAAAACCTGGCAGGTCCATAATGTCTTGCGATCGCTCTGGTCGTAATGCCGTAACCAAACAGAGTCAGAGCGAGCGCTCTCTTTTTATTTTGTCCCAACACCGCCACCTTAACGAATCTTCAAAGTGATCAGCGCCAGCAGGTTTGAGAGCATGGCGATGATCCAGAAACGGACAATGATCTTATTTTCCGCCCACTGTTTCATCTCGAAGTGGTGGTGGATCGGTGCCATCAAAAAGACCCGCTTTTTACGCAGTTTGTAGCTGCCCACCTGCAGGATAACGGAGATGGTCTCGACCACAAAGATAAAACCGATAAGCAGCAGTAAAAACTCGCTCTTGGAGATAATGCCCATATAACCGATAAAAGCGCCCAGTGTCAACGAACCGCTGTCTCCCATAAAGACGGCTGCAGGCTGGCAGTTAAACCATAAAAATCCCACGAGGGCGCCGATCAGCGCACTGGCAATAATAGCGACTTCACCGACGGGGAAGTGCGGCAACAACAGGTATTCGCTGATAATGGCATTGCCGGTGATATAGACCAGTACCGCCAGGGTCAGGAGTGCAAAAATGGAGGGTACTGTTGCCAGTCCGTCCAGCCCGTCGGTGAGGTTGACAGCATTGGAGGCACCCACCATGATCAAGGCCCAAAAAAGAACAGAATAGTAGCCCATATCAAACAGAGGCGTCTTGATAAAAGGGAGATAGAGGTCAGTGTTCATGCCTGAAAAGTGGCATAGATATATAGCGATTGAACCCGCAGCGGTAAATTGAAGCAAGAGCTTTATTTTAGCACTGAGACCGGCAAGGTTGGCATTTTTTTTGATTTTGGAGTAGTCATCCTGAAAACCGATCAATGCGAAAAGAAGCAGCGTCATAAGACCGCCGATAGCATAAACATCAAAAAACTTGATGCTCATCAGAGAGGCGATAATAGTGGCCATGACAAAGACGATCCCACCCATTGTCGGCGTCTTTGCCTTGGCCTGATGGGTTTCGGGGGCCCAGTCGTTGATGGGCTGGACGCTCGAGGTCTTTTGCGCCCAGCGAATGAAACGCGGCATAGCGAACATCGTAAGAATTAGCGCAATAAAAAAGGCAAAACCTGCGCGGACAGTAATATATTGAAAAAGATTGATATTGAACAGTTCATAAAACCAATAGAGCATCGACATCCCACAGTATGAGCAGTTAAACGTAATTCTTAGTGAATCATATTTGCTCTAAAATAATAATCAAGGTAAAAGCGATAGTTTAATATAATCACCGTACATTTTACCTTTAAAGGAGCGGGTTTGGCTAAAAAAGCGATCCTTGTTATTACAGATGGTATAGGTTTCAGTGCCAAGACAGAGGCAAATGCTTTTCACAATGCAGACAAACCAACCTACGATAAGCTGTTTAAAGAGGCACCGCACTCTCTGATAGATACATACGGTCTGAGTGTCGGACTGCCTGAAGGGCAGATGGGAAATTCTGAGGTCGGTCACATGAGTATGGGCGCGGGCCGTGTGCTCTATCAGGACCTTGTCAAGATATCGTTGGCGATCCAGGAAGATTCTTTATCAACGAACCCTGTCTTTAGGGAACTGTTAGGCAAATCTGAGAGACTGCATCTGATCGGTTTGATGAGTGACGGAGGCGTTCATTCGCATATTGAACATCTGATCGGCTTAGCCGAGATTGCTGCAAAGGCAGGTAAAACAGTATGGCTTCACCTTCTCACTGACGGACGGGATGTCTCACCCACTTCGGCCCAGCTCTACCTGCACCGGCTCGAAGGGCATTTAAGCGACAGTATCAAGATCGCGACAATAGGAGGGCGTTTTTACGGTATGGACAGAGACAACCGCTGGGAACGTGTTCAAAAAGCGTACGATGCCATCGTCAATGCTTTACCGAAAACGGACAATACCCCGAGCGATTACATCGATAATTCGTATGCAAAAAAAGAGTTTGACGAGTTCATTGTCCCGACTGCTTTTGAGGGGTATAAGGGGATGCATGAGGGCGATGCCGTATTGACCTTCAACTTTAGAAGTGACCGCATGCGCGAGTTGGTGACGACACTCGGGGCGGATGAATTTGACCACTTTAGTCGTAAAGCGATCAAAATCCATTTGGCGACGATCACCGAATATGATAAAAGTTTTACCTACCCGGTGCTCTTTAAAAAAGAGGCGCCGAAAAATACGCTCTCAGAAGTTATCTCCAAAGCAGGACTCCGTCAGCTTCATACGGCTGAGACGGAGAAATATGCCCATGTCACCTTCTTTTTCAACGGGGGGATCGATGAACCCTACCTGAATGAGACGCGCGTGCTGATCCCGAGCCCGAACGTAAGGACCTATGACATGCAGCCTGAGATGAGTGCACCGGAAGTGGGTGACGCGGTATTGAAGGCAATGGATGAGGAGTATGACTTCATCGTTGTAAACTTTGCCAACGGTGATATGGTCGGCCATACCGGTAATTTTGAGGCGGCTGTCAAAGCGGTTGAGACGGTCGACCATGAACTCGGCCGTATTTTGGAAAAGGCAAACGAGAAAGAGTACGCTCTTGTCTTGACCTCCGATCACGGAAACTGCGAAGAGATGCGTGATGATGCCGGCAATGTCCTGACCAATCATACGGTCGGGAAAGTGTGGTGTTTCATCGTTGCCGACGGGGTTAAGAAGGTTGACTCGGGTGCCTTGAACAACGTCGCGCCGACGATACTGAAACTGATGGATGTTGAAATACCTTCAGAGATGGATCACGCCCTAATCTAGTGTTAGCTCTTTTGGTTTATAATTGCCGATCACAATATTATGAGACAGAGCACGGACAAGCCCCGTGCATGGGTTTGACATCGAGTCAACCAAAGGAAATCCCTTCAGGGGAAACTCAGCGTTAGCGTAACGGAGGTGGACGTGTTCACCGAAGTGCATTTAAGGATAAAAGCACGGGTACCTCGTGTTTGGGCTTGACGCCGAGTCAAACTCAGCGTTAGCGTAACGGAGGGGAACTTGTTCGCCGAAGTGTATTAAAATAAAAAGGATGTAGATGAAATTTAGCGGAAAAAATGTTTTAGTTACCGGTTCAAGCCGCGGCATCGGTGCGGAGATTGCCAAGGTGCTTGGTGGTTTCGGTCTTAAAGTATGGGTTCATTATCGCAGCGGTGCCGAGGCGGCCGAGGCGGTCAAGGCAGAGATCATTGCCCATGGCGGAGAGGCTGAGCTGATCGGTTTTGATGTCAGCGATGAAGAAGCTTTTGTCGATGCTATTAAAAACATAGTAACTGCGGACGGGGAGCTCTCCTATCTTGTCAATAATGCCGGTATCACTAATGACAAATTGGCGCTTCGTATGAAGCTTGAAGATTTTATGTCAGTGATCAATGCGAACCTGACGTCCGCCTTTGTTGGCTGCCGTGAGTCGATGAAGGTGATGCGTAAAAAGAAATTCGGCGCTGTTGTCAATATCGCTTCTATCGTCGGCGAGACGGGAAATGCAGGTCAGACAAACTATGCTGCGTCGAAGGGCGGCGTGATTGCAATGACAAAAAGTTTTGCGATCGAAGCGGCAAGCAGCGGTATCCGTTATAATACGATTACTCCGGGCTTTATCGCAACCGATATGACGGATGAACTCAGCGATGAGATCAAAGGGGTGTTTACGGCAAAGATTCCAATGGGACGTTTCGGCAGTGCAAAAGAGGTGGCGGACGCGACCGCTTTCTTGCTATCCGACCACGCTTCATACATTACGGGTGAAACGCTTAAAGTCAACGGCGGAATGAATATGGCATAAGCCGGCGTTCACGCTTCGTCGCATAAACTATGCGAAAGTTCAGAATATCGCTGGCGAAGTAATCTTCTCCAGAAAAGCTAACCGTTCTGTCTGTTTTAACGGGTGATGTTTAAGGCGGTCTTTGCCGTCTTTTTATCAATCTCGTTTCATTCCTGCGAAACAATCTGTTACTGCTGCTGCAGCAGTGTCGAAAATCAGCTTCAGCGTCACGCATTACTTAAGCTTATTATGTTATAATTCCTCGAATTTTTTTATAAATAGGAGCTATGTATGGCACTTTTAGATGACATCAAAGAAGTCGTTGTTGAACAATTGAGCGTTAACCCGGATGAGGTTAAGGAAGAGTCGAAATTTGTAGAAGATCTTGGTGCCGACAGCCTTGACGTTGTAGAACTAGTAATGGCTCTTGAAGAGAAGTTTGATATTGAGATTCCTGATGATGAAGCAGAGAAGATCCAAACTGTTCAAGATGTTCTTAACTATATAGAAAACAAAGCGTAATTAAAAGGCTTCGGCCTTTTAGTAAATTCCATGTTTTTAAATGATCGCTTGTAAAAGCTGCTATTTAAGAACATTTGTCATAGGAGATCAATGTGAGAAGAATCGTCGTAACGGGTATCGGTATGATCAATGCTGTAGGTAATGATAAAGAGAGCGCTTTCAAAGCGATTTGTGACGGTGTCTGCGGCATCGATACAATCGCACTGTTTGATGCTTCCAACCAATCGGCGCAAATAGCAGGTGAGGTCAAAAACTTTGATCCTGAAACAGTAATGGACCCCAAAGAGGTTAAAAAAGCCGACCGCTTTATTCACCTTGGTCTTAAAGCAGCGCAAGAAGCGATGCAGGATGCTGCTTTCGGCGATGGCATCGATATGGATCGTTTTGGGATATCGGCGGCTTCAGGTATCGGCGGTCTTCCTTCGATCGAGAAAAACTCTATCGTTCTGCATGAGCGCGGACCTCGCCGTATCTCCCCTTTCTTTATCCCGGGGGCGCTGGTCAATATGCTGGGCGGGTTTGTGACAATTGCACATAACCTTAAGGGGCCGAACCTTTCGGCGGTAACAGCTTGTGCTGCAGGAACACACGCTATCTCAGAAGCGGCGAAAACGATTATCTGCAACGGCGCGGAACGTATGCTGGTTGTCGCTGCCGAGTCTGCGATCACAGGTGTGGGTATCGGCGGGTTTGCTTCGATGAAAGCACTTTCTACAAATAATGACGAACCGAAAAAAGCGTCGCGTCCGTTTGATGCCAACCGAAACGGTTTTGTAATGGGCGAGGGCGCAGGCGCCCTTGTACTTGAAGAGTATGAAGCGGCCGTTGCACGCGGTGCCAACATCTACGCCGAATTGATCGGTTTCGGTGAGAGCGGCGATGCGAATCATATCACGACGCCTAGCCTTGACGGTCCGCTTCGCGCGATGAAAGCCGCCTATAAGATGGCAGGTGAGCCAAAGATTGATTATGTCAATGCACACGGCACGTCAACACCGGTTAACGACAAAAACGAAACAGCGGCTGTTAAAGAGCTTTTCGGCGGTAAAGAGAACTGCCCTCCGATGTCTTCGACCAAAGGTCAGACGGGTCACTGTCTCGGCGCGGCAGGCGGTATTGAAGCCGTTATCTCCATTATGGCAATGCGCGACGGTATTATTCCGCCGACGATCAACTATGAGACACCGGACGAAAACTGTGATCTTGATATCGTTCCGAACGTAGCTCGCAAAGCAGAGTTGAACTGCATAATGAGCAACTCATTTGGATTTGGCGGCACCAACGGTGTTGTTATCTTCAAAAAGATATAAACAAGGACTTTAGTTTTGGCGACTTACCTCGATTTCGAACAGAAGATCAAACAGATCCAGGAAGAGATCATTTCTGCAGAAGTTTGCCATGACAAACATGCCGCAGAGATCCTTCAAAACGATCTTGAAAAAGAGGTAGCCAAAACCTACAAAAACCTCTCCCCTTATCAAGAGCTCCAACTGGCCCGTCATGTGGATCGCCCTTATGCGCTTGATTATATCAACCTCTTGATGCATGACAAGGTTGAACTCCACGGTGACCGCCACTACGCAGATGATGCTGCGATCGTCTGTTATATGGGCTATATCGGCGGTCAGCGCACAGTCGTTATCGGCGAGCAAAAAGGGCGCGGCACGAAAAACAAACTCAAGCGCAACTTCGGGATGCCGCACCCGGAAGGGTACCGCAAAGCGCTTCGTGTGGCCAAGTTGGCAGAGAAGTTCAATCTGCCGCTGCTTATGCTGATCGACACCCCCGGTGCCTACCCGGGGTTGGGGGCAGAAGAGCGCAACCAGTCCGAAGCAATTGCCCGAAATCTTCTTGAACTGGCGGAACTCAATACGATTACCGTCTCAGTCGTCATCGGTGAAGGCGGCTCAGGCGGTGCCCTCGCTATCGGTGTGGCGGATAAACTCGCAATGATGCGTTATTCGGTCTTTTCCGTTATCTCTCCGGAGGGGTGTTCGGCCATTCTGTGGAATGACCCGGCAAAAGTCGAGGCGGCTACCAAAGCTCTGAAGATCACCAGCTCAAATCTTAAAGATCTTGATCTTATCGATGACGTCATTGATGAGCCGCTGATCGGTGCACACCGTAACAAAGAGGGTGCAGCTGATGCCATTGCCGACTATTTCCTCAAATGCGTCAATGAGCTCAGTGCACTCAGCGCAGAAGAACGTATGGAAAAACGCTACAACCGTTTGATCGGTATGGGCGCCTACGCGGAGTAAACTCTCTTCCTTCAGAGTGCCCTGCGCCTCTGCTAATTCTATTTCTCTTCGCTCTCCGTCTGCATCGGATCAAATTTTGGCCGTTTAAACCGCTTGGCCTGCTTGGAAAAGAGTATCAACTCCTCCACTGTTTTGACTTCGTCCGGCAAAAGTTTGAGGGACTTCAAAAAGAGCTTTGTCGTGGTGATGGCGTCTGAGAGCGCGCGGTGATGTGTCGCTGTATGGTGCAGCTGAAGCGAGGCATTGAGATAGTTGAGCCCGTAACGATATGAGGCGAAGGTGCGTTCTGCCAGATCGATACTGCAAAGATGACGGTTTAACATCGGCTGCATATTATATCTTTCAAACATAGCCGATATGAAAGTGTAGTCAAATTTGACATCATGAGCGACAAAAATATCGGTGCCGAGAAAAGCTTTAAACTCATTGAGGACACGCTGTTGAGGCGGTGCATTTTTGGTCTCATCGGTACTGATACCTGTAAGCTCGGTGATATGGGTAGAGATCTCACTGCACTGCACCAGACTCTCATATTGACCGATGATCTCACCGTCCCGCACTTTTACCGCGCCGATCTCGATGATCTGATGCCGCTGTGGTTTGGAACCGTTGGTCTCTATATCGACAATGCAAAAGGTCGCTTTTTCGAGGGGCATCGTATTTGTCTTAAAGTAGTAGCGGTTATCCTTAGCCGTAATCTCAAGGCCTTGTGCCGGAGCCATGAGCAGCTCCAGCGCAAGCGACTCTTCCAGAAAAGGGCGAAGCTCTGTAATATCGATCCCTTTTGAGGCGAGTTTAAGAGCCGTCTTGTTGTCGAAGGGACGCATCAGCTCTTGCTCTTTTTGGCATTAGCTATAAATGCTTTGACTTTTTCAGGATCTTTAATACCTTTTGCCTTTTCTACGCCGGAACTGACGTCGACCCCGTAAAAGCCGTATTCCAGAGTCTCTTCTACATTGTCAGGGCTCAGGCCGCCGGCCAGTATGATACGGCTGTTGTCTCTGCCCTTGAACCACTCAAGGTTGAGCCGTTTGCCCATGCCGCCATACGCTTCGCAGAAAGCATCGATCAGGCGGTATTTCCCGTCGAGACCAGACAGTTCGTCTTCACTTTTTGCGCGGGTGACCAGTATGTAAGGTATACGCAGCGCGTCAAGGGTCTCCTTGGGGGCATCAAAATGGATCTGGGCGAGTGTAATACCGCTCTCCCGGCTCATAGCATTGATCGCAGCGGCATCTTCATTCACAAAAAGACCGACTTTGTCCACAAAAGGGGGAAGTCTCTCAATGATCTTTTTGGCGTCTTGCGGTCTTATGTACCGGGGCGATTGCGGGTAGAAGACAAAACCGAGCGCATCTGCACCGGCTTCTATTGCCATGATGGCATCCTCGTAACTGGTGATCCCGCAGATCTTGACTTTATACATGGGGTTCTCCTCTGCCGGTGGCTTGATCGCCGGCAAATTCTTCTCTACAGCTGCGGTCGGAAAAGAGAAGAAGCAGTAGCATGGTCAGATACGCAGGCTTGAAATCGCTGTTTCATATGAGTCGTGGTTGAAGACATAAGAGCCGGCAACACAGACATCGACACCAGCTTCATGGAGCATTGCAATGTTTTTGTCAGAGACGCCGCCGTCGATCTCGATAAGGCAGTCAGGATTGATCCTGTCACGAAGGGCTTTAAGTCTTTTGATCTTTTCGACGACTGTCGGTATAAACGATTGTCCGCCGAAGCCGGGGTTGACGCTCATGACAAGGACCATGTCGAGATCAGGCAAGAGGTACTCGATCGCTTCGGCCGGCGTGTGCGGGTTTAAAACGATGGCAGGTCTGATACCCAGCGATCGGATATATTGGACCAGACGGTGCGGGTTTTTTTCCTCTTCTATATGAAAAGAGATGAACTCCGGTTTGAGCGGTGCAAAAAGATCGACAAAGAAGGTGTTGTTCTCGACCATAAGGTGGATATCCAGCGGCTTTGTCGCAGCTTTGGCGATAGCAGAGACAACAACAGGCCCCAGGGTTAGGTTGGGAACAAAATGCCCATCCATGACATCAACATGAACGAAGTCGCAACCCGCATCACAGATTGCTTTGACATCGCGTTCCAGATTGCCAAAATCGGCAGAGAGTACACTTGGTGCTACTAACATTATAGACTACTTTAGTTTTTTGTAATTTTAGCGAAATAAGCTTATGACTGTCAGAATTTACTATATACACGATTTGGCAAAGATATAAACATGTTATTCAACGGTATTTGAACTTATTTGATCTTGTATGAGTTATTGCCGGTCGGTAAAGGTATCACCTTTGATATGTGACCTGCAGAAGATAATATTTTCTTTTGTGCTATAATCCCGTGACTCAAAAATAAAAATATAAGTTGAACCGCAATATTTGTTAAGCTCGTTTTTTGTTTGACAAAGATATAATGCGCAACTTAAAAAAACGCAAGGAATTACCTATGGCAAGAAAATGTGCAATCAGCGGTAAAGGCCCAATGAGCGGAAATAATGTATCACACGCAAAAAACAGAACTAAACGTCGTTTTCTGCCAAATCTTAGAGTAGTACGTATCACACTTGATGACGGCAGTACTCAAAAGATCAAAATTTCTGCAAAAGAGCTTCGTACACTAAAGAAAAACTCGTAACCTGTTAAGGTTGTAGTTTGAACCTGATCACCAGGCTTCGAAACTTTCTACATTGGGAGACCGCTCCCAAACCCGACCCTTCTGTTCTTCCAAATTTTTATGTAAATCTTCACGCATTCCGTCTACCGATAATCTTCACCGTTCTTACGATGTTAATTGGAACAATCGGCTATATTGTCATTGATGATTTCACCATTATGGATGCGATCTATCAGACAGGTATTACGTTTACGACTGTTGGATTCGGAGAGATCTCGCCGATCTCGAATGCAGGGCGGATATTTACGATCACGCTTATTATTACCGGATTTGCCGTCTTTTCGATGGCAGTGGGTATTATGGTCTCGGAGTTAAACCGGGGACATCTTAGAAATACGTTGAAGGAGCGCAGTATGTTGTATAAGATCGCGCGTCTTAAAAAACATTTTGTTGTCTGTTATCATAACGACTATACGATCGAGGTGACACAGCAGCTGCGTGCCAACCACATCCCTTTTGTCGTGGTTGATCCGCGTGAAGATATGGAACAGATTGCCGAGAAGCATAAATACCCCTACTACATACAAGAGGAGCCGCATACCGAACGTTCGATGCTGATGTCGCATCTGAGTTCGGCTGAGGGTCTCATTACCCTGTCAAATTCGATTGCCGACAATATCGCGATCATCGCTTCGGTGCGTCTCTTTGAAAAAGAGCATTTTATTCCAAAACCGTATAACGTCATTTCGGCGGCAGAGACGCAAAGCGATGTGGACAAACTCAAAAAACTGGGTGCGGATACGGTTGTATCGGCAACCAAACTGACGGCACAGCGTATTACGGCAATGGCAGCACGTCCGGATATGGAGAACCTGCTTGAAGAGTTTTTGTATAAAAGTGATACCCCGCTCGACATGGAAGAGGTCTTTGTACCGAAATACAGCTGGATGGTACTGCGCAAGCTCAAAGAGACGCACCTGCGCCAGATTGCCAATGTTGCGGTTGTCGGCATGACAAAAAAAGACGGCAAATTCGTGGCGATGCCTGATGGCAACAAGCTGGTGACAAGCGAGTCAAAACTTCTTGTCATCGGCACGCAGAGAGGCATAAACATTACTAAAGGTATTGTTCAAAAACGTCAAAAACCAGAGGAATTAAAATATGTATAAAATTACAAGTAACAGTGAAGGTGTCTGTGCACCGCTAGGGTTTTATGCTGACGGTATTTCGGCGGGACTAAAGCGTGACGGTGCAAAAGACATGGCTTTTGTCTACAGTGACACTGTCTGTGCCCTGGCCTCCGTCTTTACGACAAATAAAATGGCTGCAGCACCCATTCATCATGCAAAAGGGGTAAAACAGACGAATTTTGTCATGATCAACTCCAAAAATGCCAATGCCATGACAGGCAAGCCGGGACTGGCTGATCTTGAAGAGGTCCTCGAAAGCGTCAAAAAGAGAAACAACGGTCTTGTCAACCCGCTGATGAGCTCGACAGGTGTGATCGGCGTGCGCCTGCCGAAAGAGAAGATCATTGCAGGAACGGAAAAATTTGATCTGAGTGCGAAAAACCCTCATGCTGCTGCGAATGCGATCATGACGACGGACCGTTTCTCAAAAGAGATAGCAGTGGATGTCGAACTCGAAGACGGCAAGGTCTTCACGATCGGCGCGATGGCCAAGGGCGCGGGTATGATCAACCCGGCAATGGCGACAATGCTCTGCTACATTACCACCGATGCTCAGATCAGTTATATCAAGATGCAGGAGATTCTGGAACGTGTCAATGCCAAGACCTTCAATGCCGCGAGTGTGGATGGCGATACTTCGACCAACGACACGGTGCTTTTGATGGCCAATTCGCGCGCGGTCTGCTATGACGATGAGGCCTTTGAAGAGGCCCTCTTTATGGTGATGGACTTTTTGGCCAAAGAGATCGTTCGTGACGGTGAAGGGGCTACAAAACTGGTCACCTATCATGTCACGGGTGCCTATAGCAATATGGAAGCAGAGAAGGTTGCCAAAGCCCTCAGCAACTCACTGCTGATCAAGACGGCACTTTTCGGCGAAGATCCGAACTGGGGCCGTATTGCGATGTCGGTGGGTGCCAGCGGTGCTGAATGTGATGAAACAAAGCTCACGATCGCCTACGAGGATGTCATCCTTTTCAAAGAGGGTGAGAACCTCTTTAACGACGAGGTCGAGGTAAAGGCGGCGGCGGTCATGAAACGCGATGCCTTTACGATCAATGTCGACCTTGGTATCGGCGGGGGCAGTTTCAGGGCTTATGGCTGCGATCTCGGCAACGAGTATGTCAAAATAAACGCAGACTACCGTACGTAAAAGTTCCAGCTTCGGCGCATCTTGCACCGGACTGCGGCACGCTCGACGCACAGCAGTGCGCCTTCGGCCTTAGTCCGGCACAATCTACACCCAATCTGAAACTTTTGCAGGTTCACTTAAGGTGAGCTTCGCCACCTTTTCATAATTCAAAATTCAAAATTCATAATTCATAATTCATAATTCATAATCAGCTTATCTTCGGCAGCTGCCACTTCTTTTTGTAGGCAATAAGACGCAGCAGTATGCTGGCCAGTCCGACGCCCAAAATGGAGAGGTCGGACATTGCATCGAAGTAGTTGAGTCCGGCAAGCATGATGCCGACGATCAGTGCGATCGAGCCGTAAAAGTCACTGACCAGTACAGCGGGTACCTGGTTGATCATGATATCGCGTGTTACCCCGCCGCCGACAGCGGTCAGGAAGCTCAGGATAATGATGCCGAAGACATTATAGTCCGCACCGATGGCCAGCAGTGCACCCGTAATGCTGAAGGCGATCAGGCCGATGGTATCGCTGACGACGAAGAGCCATTTATGCTCGATCTTGTCGGATCGTAGGGATTGAAAAGCAAAAGCAACGATGATCGTCGCTGCAAGCGTTGTTGCAGGATAGTACTCGCTGAATGCAAAGGGGGTTCGGTGAAGCAGGGCATCACGCAGAATGCCGCCGCCCAAAGCTGTGAGTGATGCGGCAATCACTATACCCAGAAGGTCGAGCCTGTTGCGTACGCCTACTATAAAACCGCTCAGGCTGAATGCGATGATCCCGATAATGTCCGTAAGTAGAAAAATATCCATCAGCTAGAGATCAAGGTATTCCCGGGAAAAGGCGACATAGCGTTTTGCGGAGGCATAGAGCTCTTCTACCTCCTCATCGCTCAGTTGCCGTACTGCCTTTGCGGGGCTGCCCATGATCAGCGAACGCGGCGGAAAGACCTTGTTCTTGGTGATCAGGGCGCCCGCACCGACAATGGACTCTTTTCCGATAACGGCGCCGTCCAAAATGGTTGCACTCATACCGATCAGACAGGCGTCTTCTATCGTGCAGCCATGCAGCATTACCCTGTGGCCGATCGTGACATCGGAGCCGATGATGGTGGGGTTGCCGTCACTCATATCCTCTTTTTTAAAGTGGGTCACATGGATCATACTCAAGTCTTGAATATTGGTGCGGTCACCGATTGTGATGTAGTGGACATCGCCCCGGATGACAGAGCCAAACCAGATGGAACACTCTTCTCCCATCTTGACATTTCCGACTACATCGGCTGAAGGGGCGACCCAGCTGTTTTTCCCAAGCTCAGGTGTCCATTTCTTAAATTTATAAATCATTGAATTCTTTTTCCTAGTTTGTGGGTCAACTCTCTTTTAATAGACGAGCCGCCAATTTTTGCACATAGTTCGGTGTCTCTTTTTGGAGAGCTTTGTAGACTTTATTGGTGTGACTTTCGAAAAGTTTTTGGTTGTTGATGATCTTGCTCGGATCATTTTTAACTTTTTGGTAGCTCCCGTCACTGTGCAGTACATGGGCCAGCACGTTGTCGGAGATCTGAAGCTGAAGAATATTAAGCAGCTTATCCGCACTCTCTTTATCTTCAATACCGCTCAACAGCTCAATGCGGCGCACAAGATTACGAGACATCCAGTCAGCACTTGAGATGAAGAGCTGCGGCGCAGAGTGTTTGAAGTAGAAGATACGGGCATGTTCAAGGTATTGGCCGATGATCGAAACGACACGGATATTTTCACTCACCCCTGCAATGCCGGGTTTAAGCGAACAGATGCCGCGTACGATAAGATCGATCTTGACGCCGGCCTGCGATGCCTTGTAGAGCCCGCGGATGACATCTTCGTCAACAAGCGAATTGATCTTGGCAATAATATGGCCTTCACTCCCTTTTTTTGCCTCATTCTGTATCATCGAAAGTATCTTCGGTTTAATCTGTGTCGGTGCCATATAGAGCTTGTTGAGTTTTCCTTTTTTGCTGAATCCTGTCAGGAAGTGGAAAAAGCGGGTAAGATCATTCGTGATCTCTTCTTTACAGGTCATATAGGAGACGTCGGTATAGATCTTGGCTGTCTGCGGATTATAGTTGCCGGTCGCGAGGTGGGCATACTGTTTAAGTTTGCCATCGACACGGCGGGTAACGAGCGCCGCTTTGGCATGGACTTTGAAACCGGGGATACCGTAGATGACATGGGCACCGGCATTTTCCAGTGCTTTTGCCCAGATAAGGTTGTTCTCTTCATCGAAACGGGCTTTGAGCTCGACCATGGTGGTGACCTGTTTGCCTGATTCCGCTGCCTGCATCAGGGCATTGACGATAGGCGAATTGGTACCTGAGCGGTAGAGGGTGATCTTGATGGAGACAACATCGGGGTCTTTTGCCGCAGATTGGATCAGCTTGACCACCGGTTCAAAACTCTCATAGGGGTGGTACATCAGGACATCCTGCTTATCGATGCTGCTAAAGATGTTCTCGTTGCCGTCAAAGGGCGGCAAAAGCCGCGGTTTAAACGGGGGAACGACCAGGTGGGCAAAATGTTTGTTGCCGACGATCTGCCAGAGACTGCCCAGACTGAGAATATTGGTGCAACGGTAGATGTCGTCTTTGAAGATATTGGTATGGCGGTTAAAGAAGTTTAGCAGGTCGGGGTCCGGTTCGACGCCGAGCTCCAGGCGGACCAGTTCCCCTTTTTTACGCAGACGCAGCCCCTCTTCAAGGATCTCCATAAAGTCATCCGCCTCCTCTTCCTCGATAGTGATGTCGGCATTTCGGGTGACGCGAAACGGTACGTACTCCTGCAGCGCATAACCGGGGAACAGCTCACTGATGTGTCGGGCGACGACACTCTCTACCGGTACATAGATACCGTTTTCAAGTTCGACAAAACGGGGAAGAACGCGGGGAATACGGACAATACCGTTGCGTTCAATCGTCTCGTCATCGAGGTCTTTGAGCTTGATGATCAGACCGAAACTGAGGTTGTTAAGATGCGGAAAAGGGTGGGTCGAATCGACGGCGATCGGCACGATGACCGGATAGATCTGTTCGGTGAAATAGCGGTTCAGCTCATACTTTTGCTGCTGGTTGACCTCGTCATATGTTTTGAGAAAGATCCCCTCTTTTTCCAGTTTTTTCAAGATCTCGGAAAGGGTGAATTCGACCACCTGAAGTTCCTGATGCAGATATTTCCGGATCTCGCGAAGCTGCTGCAGCGGGGTGTACCGATCGGCCCCCGATACCATTACGCCGGCAGAGAAGAGTTTTTTAAGACCCGCAACACGGATCATGTAGAACTCATCGAGATTGGTACCGTAGATGGCCAGAAATTTTAGACGTTCAAGGAGAGGCTGCGACTCATCCTGGGCCTGTCTAAGGACACGGGTATTGAACTGAAGCCAGGAAAGTTCGCGATTGTTATAGAGTTTAGGGTCTTTTAAATTGATCATAATACGCTCGTTGCAGATAGTTGGTTTTCATGATTATAGCATAAGCATCTATGCTGCTGTTTTTAGGGGCGTAGAGAGCAGATATTTTTTTGTGGAGTGTAGGAGAAATGTCCGGTTGACAACACTTTTTGTGATTGTTTCGACCCTCCTTGCAGGCAGATCGTTCATATTTCATACAAGAAAAAAAATAGAGTTCTTCAGGATGCCGGCTTCAAGCAGTCCTTTGTCATAAAGGCTGGAAGCCGTAGTAATGTTTTGCTGTCTGAAGTGGCTATTCTACTCTCGCAATTGCTGTCTCAAAGGCAGCAAGATGGCTCAGACTTCCCTGAGGCGATACATTGGTTATAGAGTTCCTGCAAAGCGGTCAGTTCAAATTGCCCCACAAAGTCTGCTTCAAGGGAGAGATTGATGCCCGAGGTGTCGATACCGTAGCGCTCGCAAAGCACCTGCACCGACAAGATATGCTCCTGTTCCGAAAGCTGGATATTGGCAAAAGTCGACTCCTGCGGATAAAGCTTGCCTAATGTGATATAGACATCTCTTGCCACCTTCTCTTCCTGAAAGATATAGAAGAGTGAATCTTTCTGCTCTTCTGTCAACGTGACCGATTTGTCCTTACGGCCCGATGCATAGGCTAGTGATGCCGTTGCCAAGGCACCCAAGCCTAAGAGTCTTATGAAATCTCTGCGTTTATTGGTCGAAACAGTCTGCATTCTTCCGCCTTTGTACAACTTATATAAAACAAGAGTGTTAGCGGAGTGTTAAATGTCTTTTGGACAAAAAGCATTATTAACCATAGGCTCAGTATACTTTTGCATTAAAAGGAATGTCTATGACTGTAATGCAGATCGTCTTATTGGTAGTAACTGCTTTTTTTGCCTTTAAGGTTTACGAACATATGCAGGGGTTGAAAGACCCTGAAGAGAACGGCCAGCCTATGCTGGAGGAGATCGATATCAACGCGCTTGTGGATGAGGCGGACAGGGCATTTGATGCCGGGCGCATGCTTGAAGCCAGAGAGCTGCTGCAAAAAGCATATGCGCACGATGACAGTATTCCCGAACTGGCAAATCGTTTAGGCTTTGTTTTAAGTGCTATGGGCAATCATGAAGAGGCATTAAAGCTCTATCTTCATTCGCTGACGCTCAAAGAGGAAGATGTCACCCATTTGGCTGTTGCGTCACAGCTGCGTACATTAGGCCGGCTTGAAGCGTCGCAGGAACATTACGAAAAAGCCTTGCAGCTCGATGACAACTATGAGGTCACCTATTTTAACTACGGTAATCTTTTAGTCGAGATGGGAGAGACTGAAAAAGCCAAAACGATGTACCAAAAAGCGTTGGAGATCGAACCGGACCTTGAGGCGGCAAAAGAAGAGTTGGAGAAACTCGATGGGCGATAAAAGCCAGGCACGTTTAGCCGTCTTGATCGATGCAGACAATGCCCAATCGTCTATCATAGCCGGGCTGCTCGATGAGATCGCCCAGTATGGCGTCGCGAGCGTAAAGCGGATCTATGGCGACTGGACAGACACCCGTCTTAAAGGGTGGAAAACGACACTCCTGGAACACGGCATCAACCCGGTACAGCAGTTTGCCTATACCACAGGTAAAAATGCTACCGATTCGGCGCTGATCATTGATGCCATGGATCTGCTCTACAGCGAGAAACTCGACGGTTACTGCATCGTCTCGAGTGACAGCGACTTTACACGTTTGGCCAGCCGTATCCGGGAGGCAGGGTTGAAAGTGTACGGTTTTGGCGAGAAGAAGACGCCAAAAGCCTTTGTAAGCGCCTGCGACAAGTTTATCTATACCGAGATACTTCGCGAGACCGATGAGGTGAGTGAAACCAGGGAGAAGAAAACACCGTCTAAAGTACAAAAGCCTGATCTCAAAGTGCTTAATATGCTTCGGCATGCGGTAGAAGATACGACCGATGAAGCGGGCTGGTCACACCTTGGTTCCGTGGGACAGAATATATTGAACAAATCTCCTGATTTCGATCCGAGAAACTATGGTTTCAAGAAGCTGCGCGACCTGATAGAGAACACGCAGCTTTTCGAGTTCAAAGAGGTTGACCCGCTTTCGCGGACACAGACGGTCCGTGTGCGGCTTAAACGAAAGAGGAGCTACGAATGACAGTCGGCGAAATATACAAGGTCCTGGACACACTCTCTCCTTTTGCACTGCAGGCTGCCTGGGACAACTCCGGTCTGATCGTCGGCAGTATGGAGCAGGAGATATCACAGATCGTACTGAGCATCGATATCGACGAGGCACTGTTGGAAAGTGTGCAAGAGGGGAGTCTGATCATTACCCACCATCCGCTGATCTTCAGCGGGATCAAGTCGATGGACTTCTCGACCTATCCTAGCAAACTGTTGGCCCGTATGATCGAAAAGAAGATCAGCAACATTGCCATGCATACCAATTTTGATCAAACGCACCTGAATGCCTATGTGGCGGAGAAGGTGCTGGGTCAAACGATAGCGGAGCAGGATGAGTATCTGATCTATTTTGATGTTGAGAGTAGTTTTGAAGTGTTTACGGCAATGGTGGCAGAGGCATTCGGTCTGACGCATCTGAAGCGCGTTGTTGCCCATGGACGGACGATCAAACGGGTAGCCCTCTGTACCGGCTCAGGCGCTTCCATGATACGTGAGATCGATGCAGACTGTTACCTGACAGGCGACATCAAATACCACGATGCAATGGAGGCAAAAGTGCTGGGGTTAAATATGATCGATATCGGTCATTATGAGAGCGAACGCTATTTTGGCGAGATATTGCAGGAATATTTGAATTATTTAGGATTAACGGTTATAATTTCGTCATCCAAAAACCCATTTACATATCTGTAGATGCAAAGTGCCCGGAATTGGGGCATGCTTACCCATTTATACAGAGCCGCATTTGTACTATTGCGACATTTTAAGGAAAAAGATTGAATAAGCACCTAGAACAACTGATTGAACTTTCCAAAGTTGATAAAGAGATCGATGCATTTGAGCCGCAGATCGAAGAGGCTAAGATCAAGTATGAAGCAGCACTTGCTAAAAAAGAGACATTAAACGCAGAGATTGCATCACTTGACGATGCGATCAAAGGCGAGAAGGTCAAGAAGCAGAAAAATGAACTTCATATTGCTGAACTTTCGGCCAAGCTTCAAGAAAACAGCAAAAAAAGCGGTGACGTCAAGACTGAACGCGAGATGAAATCACTTCAGCTTGAAGAAGAGATCGCTAAAGAGCAGGTGGCTTTTGCCAATGAAGAGATCGACCGTTTGGAAAAAGTGATCGAAAACAAGCAAGAGAAGATCAGTGAGCTGAAAGCCCAGATGGAAACGATCGATGCGAACCTCTCAACTGTAAAAGAAGAGGTCGATGCAAAGTTGGCCGCTATCGACGCCAAGCGCCAAAAAGTCTTTGAAGCAAAAGAGAAGCTGGTTTCTCAGATGAACCAAAAAGGGCTTTCATTCTATCAGAAGATCCGCCGCTGGGCAAAAAACACAGCTGCGGTTGAAGTGAAGAACCAGGCCTGTATGGGTTGCTATATGGTCATCAATGACAAGGTCTATGCCGAGGTTATTAAAGGCGAAGAGATTACAAACTGCCCGCACTGTGGCCGTATCTTGTATATTGAGCCGACAACAGAGACTACTGAAGCGTAATAAACACTTCACTGTTAAAGGAGTGTAGTGTGATATTCAAACCATTTACACTTCTGTACTTTTTGATTGCAGCGCTTCTCTATCTTGGAGCGCTGCCACTCTTGGTTCTCTTTTCATTTAAAAAAAAATACAGAGAATCGCTTCCCGCACGTTTTTTTCTAAAAGACAACCCCCGTTTCAAGCGAAAAGATATCTGGTTCCATGTCTGCTCTCTGGGCGAGGCAAGAGCACTGAAACCGGTTATAGAGCGCCTGGAAGGCAGAGAGATCAGTATCTCGGCCATTACCCATACCGGTCATGCGGAAGCCTTGAAATACGGTGCAGAGGTGCGGTATCTGCCGTACGAGATCTTTCTGCCCTTTTGGATACAAAAACAGAACTACCTGGTCGTTTTGGAAGCAGAGTTCTGGTATCTGCTTTTTGCGGTTGCCCGTGCAAAAGGGGCGAAAGTCGTTCTGCTTAACGCCAGAATGACGGAGCGGAGTTTTCCGAAATACATGAGGCTGCGCTGGTTCTATCAACGCCTCTTTGCGCGGACGGACAAAATATTCTGCCAGAGCGAAGCGGACAAGCGGCGTTTCGAGATGCTGGGTGCCGGCAATATCGAGGTGGTCGGCAATATCAAGCTGGCGCAGGAAGTCGCTGCCGCGAAAGCGTATACGAAGCCCTCATCCGAGCTGATCGTTGCAGCAAGCACGCATGAGGGAGAAGAGAAAGCGATCTTTGAGGCCTATCTGAAGTACCGTGAAGAACACCCTTCTAAACTGGTCGTCGTCCCGCGCCACCCGGAGCGTTTCGAGCGTGTTTATGAACTTCTTTCAGCGATGAAAAAGGATGACCAGACACTTTCGCGCTGGAGCCAAAAAGAGGGATTTGATGCCGATATCATCCTGGTCGATGCGATGGGCGAGTTGAACAACATCTATGCGCTCAGTGATGTGGCTATTTTAGGCGGTGCATTCAGAGAAGATGTGGGCGGGCATAACCCGCTTGAACCGGCGCATTTCGGCTGCAAGATCATCACCGGACATCACGCTTATATGCAGCAGGAGCTTTTCCGGTATGTCCACAATGTCCAAACGGTTGAACCGACAGAGATAGCGGCCGCTTTACATAAGGCGAGGTCGATGGACGGCTCCTTTGTGGATGAAAAGATCGATCTGGAGAGTATAATAAGATACTTCAAGCAATAGAATGAAGAACGGCACAGAGCAGGTGCCTTTCTGAGAACATTCAGGGGTTTATTGATGCCCTATAAAGATGACTAATAAAGCAAAGGGAAATCATGAAAAACAGCAAAAAAAGTCTGGCAAGCCAGCAGCGTGCAAAAAACAAAAAAGAGGAAGGCAAGGCAAGAGTGCAGGCCAAAGCTTTTGAAAAGGCAGAGAGCAAACGTACCAAAAAAGCACCTGTCAGCAAAAAGAGCATTGCAAAAAAAGGCGAGGAGTCTTCACAGGAAGGTCACGCTCAACCGGCAGCCGGCAGCGAGAAAACAGAGAAAGCGTACAAGCTTTTAGCTCTGCAGGAGTCGATCTCCAATTCTCAGGCCAAAACGCTCATCGACCGCGGTCTGGTCTATGTCGGCAACAAAAAAGTGGTGGTGGCACGCGGTGAACTGCCGCTGAAATCGACATTCAAGATCTCCGAGATCGCCAAAGTCACGCCGATTTATGAAGATGAAGACCTTCTGGTTGTCGATAAACCCGCTTTTTTAAATGCAGATGAAGTGGAACACCAGTTTCCGGGAACGCAACTCTTGCACCGACTGGACCGTGAGACCAGCGGGGTGTTGATCCTGGTGAAAAATGAGGAGTTCCGCGCCAAAGCTATTGCCGAGTTCAAAAAGAAAAATGTCTATAAAGAGTACACGGCCTGGGTAGAGGGGATGTTTATCGATACTATCGAGATCAATAACCCGATCATTACGGAAAAACGTCACAACAAGGCCTATTCCAAGATCTCGCCGCTTGGAAAACCGGCACACACCGTTGTGACACCGCTGGAGGTGGTCGGTAAGTATTCAAAAGTCAAAGTGGTGATCCAGGAGGGGCGGACGCATCAGATACGTGTGCACCTTCGCTCAATAGGATTTCCGATCGTGGGCGATGAACTGTATGGAGGAAGACGAGGCAAACGGGTGATGCTTCATGCGCACAAAGTGGTCCTGCTCGGCAAGACGTTTGTCGCCGAAGAGCCGAAGATCTTCGCTCATTACTCTTCGTAAATTATCAAATGTACGCCTTTTATTAAGGTGATTGAAAAAAGAGTGTGTTAAGATTGGTGACTAATAATAAAAGGCCGCCCCTGAGATCTATGAAGGGTTGTAGAGGTGCCCTGGAACCGGAAGTACACATGAAGTTTTTTCTTTTATTCTGCGCGTTGCTTCTCTCGCCAGCTCTTTATGCTCAACAAACCTTGCATGAAACACGGATAGAAGAGAATCTGTTTATAATGAAGATCGTGGCTTTTGTTGTTCTATTTTTAGCGGCATTGCCATTTCTGCTGCGAAAACTGGATGCCAGATTAAAACAGCCTGCGCCGCCAAATTCCCGGATTGATGAAGAGCTTTTAGAAACAGATACGGCAAATTTTCCATCAGAGGCTGTAGCAGAGCCTGAAGCGGATCAGAGCGGCATTGACCCGATAGAAAGTGCATTAGAGGCGCTTTATATTGAACATAATATTTCTGAAGAACAACGGGCGAACCATGAAGAGATATATCGTCGATACTTAGAGGTGCAGACGGGAAAGGCGGCTGTTAAAACAGGCTCTTTTGATATCAATACCGTTTTCGAAGATGTTACAAGCAGAATACATGCCATTGAGTACGAACGCAATTTTGAACTTGTTTTCAATATTGATGCCAATGTCCCGCCTCAAGTGATCGGCGATGCCGACCGTATGACGGATGTGCTTCTTTTTGTTCTGCATAATATTATTTCCAAAAGTGACACCCGCCTTGTAGAACTGCAGATAAAACGGTTAAGTACTAATGGCAATGCCGTTCATTTAGAGATCTTTATTCCATACGCAAAAGAGAATTATCAAAAAGAAAATCTGAATGTCTTTAGGCCGTTCGGTGCCGGGATTTCAACATTGGGGCTGGAACTTTATCTGGCAAGAGCGTATGCCCGCCTAATGCATGGTGATGTCACGCTTGTACTTTGCAACGCCAATGATACTGCTTTTGTGATCGACTTCAAACTCTATATGACAAATCCGGGCGAGATGCGCCACTACCGTCTTCCTTCCAAGACTATGATAGGCCACAGTGTTCTTCTGGTGGATGATCATGTCGAGTCGGCTTTAGCAGTAAAGAATATGTTTGTCTATTTTAAAAACGAGGTTGATCTGCTCTCGTCCAAAGAGCTTTTCAGTGCCCTTGAGATGCTTGAAGATTATGATATTATCGTGATCCAAGAGCGTTATTTCTCCTATAAACTGATCGCAAAAGTGAAAGAGATCAAGTCATCCAGGGATATTAAAGTGGTCTCACTTAATAAAAATCAAGATTATAAACACACCGTTGAAGCGACTGTAAATCTAATTGATGGCGAGATCTGCAAACCGGTTACTGTGCAAAAAGTTTTTGATCTTTTAGTTGCCCTTTATTCAACAGAAGAACAAAACCCAGGATCCGGAGCTATGTAAAGATGGAAAAGATCAGCGGCTATTTGCAAAGCAGTGTAGGTCCATTGCTCTATACGATTTTGCTGATGCTGTTTATCAGTTTAACGCTCTATTTTATTTATAGACTTTACAAGGCGAAACAGACGATCCAAACGTTGAGGCTCTCTTTGGAAGAGGCAAATTTAGACAGAACGAGTTTTATTGCCAACGACGACTTTAAAGAAGATGCTGATGCAGATGAAGAGAACGCTCTTGATGACGAAAAAGGTGGCTTCAGTTCCCTGTTGCAACAAGAGCTTGAGGCATATCTGCTGAAAGAAGAGGATACGGCAAAAGAGGCAGCGTATCATTTTGCAGAGCTTAGTGCCGATTTTGTCGATTTCCTAAAAATCAAGTCGGGCAAGATACAGCTCAATAATGGCGCTTTTGCATTTGGCGATATGCTCGACGATCTGGCAAAAAGCCTGCGATCGCAACTTTCTCGAATGCAGGTGGAACTGATCTTTCATATTGATACGAAGGTACCGTCAAGATTATACGGCGACAAGCGGAATACCCGTCTTTTGCTCTTTCACCTGCTTTCAAATATCGTTCATTACCGACCCGATTCTCAACTTTTGCTCTATGCAACAAGTCTAAAGGACGGAGACGGACTTCGGTTGAGGTTTCGCGTGGAAGGCGGCACATTTGGCGAAGGTGTGGAGGATCTGAGCACTTTTTTCCTGCCGTTTACAGAAAGCCCCTTTGATGAGAGCATGCGAATCGAACTCTATCTTGCCAGAGCATTGGCAAGAATGATGAAAGGCGACATTACGGCCGAAAGAAAAGAGTCGGGAAAGGTCGAATTTAACATCGACCTTCTTTTGGCTGAGGAGACACCGGAAGAAATGCGCTATTATCATCTCCCTTCACGCAGTATGCTTGGCCGCAAGATCTTGATTGTAGTGACGAACGAGATGCTTGCCGAATCGATCAAAAATATGTATGAATATTTTAAAAACGAGGTTACGCGCATCGCATCTTCCGAATTCATACAAGCGCCGGAAATGATGACAGAGTTTCATACGGTCGTGTTGGAAAAAAGCTTTTTGGATCTTTCGCTTACAGAGAAGATCCGTTCGATAAAGAGAGCGAACAAGGTGAATGTGGTGCTTCTTATAAGTGCAAAAGAGCAGATACATTATGCTCTCCCGCTCGGTGCTGTCGACAGACTCCTGGTGAAGCCGGTGACGATACAGAGTGTATTCAACACGATTATCAAGCTCGAGGAGAAGAAAAAGATACCCGGTATGAGCAGAGGAGTGGAACAGAGTGCCGATACCTACTTTAAAGGCGATGCCAAACAAAAGGTCTTTGAAGAGTTTCAGGGCAGGCGCGTCCTGGTCATAGACAATGATTCAGAGAGTCAAAAGAGGCTGATCTCATTGCTGGGAAGATCCGGCATCAACCTCTCATTGGCGAAAAATGCCAATGAAGCCCTGTGGATGCTGGAAAAGCTGTCGACCTTTGATTTTATTCTTCTTGATGGCGGGATCGACAGTGAGAGCAGCGTGCCTCTTTCGCAAAAAGTCCGCAGGATGAACCGTTATAAAGGGGTCCCGATCGTTCTGATGGGAGAGGAAAATGCAACCCCTCATGTTTCCGTCATCGATGAGACAGTCAAAAAACCGGTTCAGGCAGAGCTGCTTTTTACACTTTTAAACCATTATCTCACCACAGAGATCTCTTTATCAAAAGAGGACTATGCGAATATTCCCAACATTGCATTTATCAATACGGTCTCACTGGCGGCAAGAGACGGTTTCGAGATGGCAAGTTTTGATGAAGGACTTTATATCGATATTCTAACCGAGTTCATGGAGCTCTACGGTGATTCGGCTGTGAAGATGAACCGTGCCCTGGTTAAAGATGATCTTCAGACGATTAAAAAGCTCTGTCTGGATGTCAAAGGGGTCTCAGGCAATATCGGGGCCTACAGACTCTCCATCATCATGGCACAGATCCATGCTGCCATCTCAAATGACAAGCTGAATGATCTGATAGGCTTGATGAATCAGTATCAGCCGGAACTCGAACGCGTTAAAAAAGAGATTCTCGCCTACATAAAAGGGTAACACCCTTCGTGTGACGGCATTATTTCTTTATGCCGTGTACTCCGATTTTTATGACAGCGATAATGAAGCAAGTTTTCGCTATAATGCGCTACTTTTTCTGCCAGCACCGCACTCTGCAGATTATAACCAACAAAGAGGAGACACAGCGTGTTCGAAACATTGACAGACTCGTTTACATCGGCAATTAAGAAGATCCGTTTTCAAGATGATGAAAAGGCCCTTAAAAAAGCCCTTGACGAGCTTAAAAAGTCACTGTTAAAAGCCGATGTCCATCACGCTGTCGTGCGTTCTCTTATCGCTGAGGTCGAGCATAAGACCAAGATGGCCGGGATCGGTAAAGACCAATTTCTTGCTGCCATGCGCGAGAGCCTTAATACTATTTTGAATGTCCAAGGCAACAAGGGTTTTGTTTTTGCACCAAACCCGCCGACCGTTATTCTTATGACAGGTCTGCAGGGCTCGGGAAAAACAACAACGACCGGTAAGCTGGCGCTGTACCTCAAAGAGCAAAAAAAGAAAAAAGTGCTGATCATCGCAGCCGACCTTCAGCGTCTGGCCGCGGTAGAGCAGCTGCGCCAGATCACGCAAAAGATCGATGTCGATCTTTTTGAAGACGAGCAGGGCGATCCGGTTTCTGTCGTCAAAGCAGGTATTGAGAAGGCACGCAACAATCTTTATGATGTCGTCTTGATCGATACGGCCGGCCGTCTTGCCATTGATGAAGCGTTGATGGGTGAGCTTAAAGCGGTTAAAGAGATGGCCAAGCCGTCGGAAATATTCTATGTTGCCGATTCGATGACTGGTCAGGATGCCGTACGTACCGCGACAAGTTTTAAAGAGCAGATCGGTATCGACGGGGTCATCCTGAGCAAATATGACGGCGATTCCAAAGGGGGCGTTGCACTCGGTATCGCCTCTCAGGTAGAAGTTCCTCTCCGTTTTATCGGCAGCGGCGAAAAGATGGAAGATATTGAGGTCTTCCTTCCTGAGCGTATCGTCAACCGTCTAATGGGCTTCGGTGACATCGAAGGTCTGGCCGAAAAGACGGCTAACCTCATTGATGAGAAGAAGGCCAAGGAGCTCTCCAAAAAGATCAAAAAAGGGAAGTTCAACTTCAACGATTTCCTGGAGCAGATGGAATCGATGAAGAAGATGGGGTCGATGAAGTCCATTATGGGCATGATCCCGGGTATGGGCGATATGTCCAAAGCATTGAAAGATTTTGACATGGAGAACTCGAAAGAGATCCGTCAGATCAAGGCGATGGTAGCCTCGATGACACGCAAAGAGCGCGAAGATCCTGATCTGCTCAACAACAGCCGCAAGATGCGGATCGCTGCGGGGTGCGGTATGAGCCAGATGGAGGTCAACCGTGTCTTGAAGCAGTTTAAAAATGCGGCGAAGATGGCCAAGAAGTTCTCCGGTAAAAAAGGGATGCAGGACCTTCAAGCCATGATGGGGCAGATGAAAGGCGGCGGATTTCCGCGTTAAAGCGTGCATAAACGCAGATCGTGTCTTCTTCGGAAGGCACTCTTTTGCGTTTAACGGCAAACCTTGGGACATTTTCCGTGTCATAAGGCTTGCCGTTAGGCAAAATTAAACATATACAGCATGTTGAAATAAAACATGCGCAGAGAAGGACAAATCTATGGCAACAGTTATCAGACTAACTCGAATGGGTCGTAAGAAACAGCCGTTTTACCGTATTGCAGTAACAGATTCACGTAAACGTCGTGATGGTGGTTGGATCGAACTTATCGGTCACTACAACCCAATGACCGAAGAAAAAACAGTCGTTGTCGACAACGAACGTCTTGACTACTGGTTAAGCGTAGGCGCTCAAATGAGCAGCCGCGTTAAAAAGATCACCGGTAAGTAATCATGGTTATTGATTTCGTCGCACAATTCGCTCGGATGATCGCCAACTACCCGGAAGATGTTCAGGTTGAGGCACATGAAGGTGATGACATGATTGAAATCGTTTTACATGCAAACCAGGCCGATGTAGGCAAACTCATCGGCAAAGAGGGCAAGATGATTGGTGCGATCAAAACGCTTATCTCAGGCTGTAAAGCCAAGGACGGTAAGGGTTACCGAATCAATGTCGAAGCCATCGATTAAAGACCTCCTTCATATTGCGACCCTGGGCCGAACAGTCGGTCTGCATGGCGATATGAAGTTTCACGACAAAAGTGATTTTCCGGAGCAGTTTGTGGCAGGGGCGACCTTTTACACAAAAGACGGGAAAACACTGACGATTCATAGTGTCAATGAAGAGCGCGGCCTGATTCGTATAGAGGGCTACGCCTCTTTGGAAAGCGCTAAGAAGCTGACCAATACCGAGCTGTACACAACGATGGAAGCAACTCGTAAACAGTGTGAACTGGAAGAGGGACAGTATTTCTGGTTCGACATCCTGGGCTGTGAAGTCTATGAAGAGAACCAGAAACTCGGTATCGTGAATGAGGTCGAACGTATTGCTATAACCGATTATTTGAGCATTAAAACGGATGATGCTCTTGTGAATTTGGGAGAGAGTAAAAGTTTTCTGGTCCCGTACCAGGAGCCGTTTATTCTTAAGACAGATATTGAGGCCAGACGCATCGATGTGCGCGGCGCCCTGGATATCTTGCAATCCTCATAGGTTGTAGTTTGCGGTTTACCTATGTTACACTCTTTCAGAATCTGATAGAGGGATATTTTCAGGATTCGATACTTAAAAGAGCGATAGATAAAAAGCTTTTTGAGGTCGATTTTGTCAATCCGCGTGACTATACTGTCAACAAACATCTGAAAGTCGATGATACGGCAACCGGTGGCGGGGCCGGCATGGTGATGACACCGCAGCCGCTCTTTGATGCGCTGAAGGCACTTAAAAAAGCGGGTGATGTCCATATCATCTTTACCACGCCTGTGGGCAAGGTATTTAGGCAGAACGATGCCAAACGTTTGGCGAAAAAAGGTCATATTGCTTTCGTAAGTGGTCGTTACGAAGGCATAGATGAACGTGTTATCGAGGCATTTGCGGATGAGCTCTTTAGCATAGGTGATTACATTTTGACGGGTGGGGAACTGCCATCATTGGTGATGAGCGACGCGATCGTCCGCAACATTGATGGTGTCCTTGGCAACAGCGAATCTCTCGATATTGAGAGCTTTGAAACGCCACTTTTGGAAGCACCATCCTTTTCAAAACCAGCTTTATATGAGGGAAGTGCGGTTCCGTCAGAATATATAAAGGGAAATCACAGTAGAATTTCCGCACTGAAATGTGCCATGTCTGAAGCAAAGACCAAGTTTTTCAGACCTGAGCAGCTGTTAAAGCACAAAAAAAGGACTTCTTATGAGAAATAAGTATATTGAAAATTTCGAAAATGCACAAGTTGCTTCGAAAAACATTCCTGACTTCCGTGCTGGTGATACTGTACGCCTTGCTGTTACAATTAAAGAAGGCGAAAAAACTCGTGTTCAAAATTACGAGGGTGTATGTATTGCTAAACGTGGTCAAGGTACAGGTGAAACGATCACTGTACGTAAAATCGGTGCCAATGGTGTTGGTATCGAACGTATCTTCCCAATCTACTCTGACTCTATCAACGAGATCACAGTAATCCGTCGCGGTCGTGTACGTCGCGCTAAACTTTTCTACCTTCGTGAACTTGCAGGTAAAAAAGCACGTATTAAAGAACTACGCAAATAATGCATGGCTGACTGCCTTTCGGCAGTCGCCTCTCTTCTGATCATTTTCTATACAATTCTCTTCTCTTCCTGTTTATCCTAACCCAGTATAATCATGCATAACCGCTGTTATCAATTTGTAACACGTTTACAATACAATAGCCGCATACTACAAGAGGCAATGCTTTGAACTATTTGGCAGATCTCAAAAAAATCGTTGACATCAACTCCTTTACCAAGAACAAAAGCGGTGTGGATAAGGTCGGTGCTGTTTTTGACAACTGGCTGAATGAACTCGGCTTTACGGTAACGCACTTTCAGCGGGAACTCATCGGAGAACATCGCCTCTACCATTCGCCCTCGGCAGAGGGCAAAAAACTTCTACTGCTAGGACATCTCGACACAGTCTTTCCCGAAGGCAAATTTGACGGTTTCAGCGAAGACAGCGAATGGGTCTATGGTCCCGGTGTCTGTGATATGAAAGGGGGCAACATCGTCGCACTGGAGGCGCTGCGGCTCTTAAAAGAGGCAGACCGGAAGATCAGCAATGTCGACATGCTTCTTGTGAGTGATGAAGAGACGGGCAGCGATGATTCGAAACTCCTGACCGCGAAGCTGGCTGCGGCGTATGATTACTGTCTGGTCTATGAAGCGGCAGGGCCGAAGGGTGAAGTGGTCACAGGCCGAAAAGGGGTAGGGACCTTCTTCATCGACATTACCGGTGTGGCCAAACATGCAGGCAACTTTTATGCCGAGGGGGTTGATGCCAACCTGGAAGCCGCATTCAAACTGCAAAAACTGGTTGCTTTGACTGACCTGGAAAGAGGGACGACGGTCAATGTGGGCAAGATAGAGGGGGGAATCGGCGCCAATACCATCTCGCCTTACGCCCATCTGACTTTTGAGCTCCGCTACAAGACGACAGGGGAGAGGGACAGGGTACTCAAGGGCATCGATACCGTTGTTGAAACATCGTATGTACCGGGCACAAAAAGTGTGCTCAGCGGAGGCATTCAGCGTGACGTGATGATGAGCTCCAAAAGTACATTTGACTTTGTTGACGATATTGGGCGGATAACGGGCAAAAAGCTGCCTACCGAGGAGCGCGGCGGCGTCAGCGATGCCAATATTGTCAGCTCATGCGGTGTCATTACGCTTGACGGGATGGGACCCTATGGTGATGGCGACCACACCGTGTATGAACGTGCGAACAAGCATAGTTTTGAAGAACGCATCGAACTATCAAGAGAGCTGATCGGCTATTTTTTAGAAAATCAAGGGTTTAAGGGGCAGTGATGATCGTAACGGACAGTTTGGAATGCGACCGCAAGGTCGGTGTATGGATGTATCAAAACAGCGGGGGGTCGGAGATCGAGCAGAAGATGATCCTGAAGATGCTTGAACGCGGTATCAATTCGGTCACAAGACTTGATCTGCGTTTTGCCGTAGGCGAGAAAGAGGGGATATTCTGCAAGGGTGTCAATATGAACGAGCTTGATGCCTTTTTCTCGTATAATGCCGGTGAACAGACGGTGGCACAGGTCTATATGTATCAGGTACTCAGTGAGTTCATTCCGACCTTGAACAACTTTAAATCATTCACTGTTTCCGAAGACAAGTTTCTGACCAATATGATCTTGGCCAAAGCCGGAGTCCCGACCTCCGATTTTTATCTCTGCCACAAAGAGGACACGAAACTGTTGGCAAAACAGTTTGAAACCTGGCAGAAAATGGTCTATAAACCTGTTGACGGGTGGGGCGGAAACGGAATGGCGCTGATCGAAAATCACGCAACACTTGATACGCTGCTGCCTTTTATCAATAAGAGTGATTCACGCAATGTCTATGTCGAGCGCTTCATCAAAAATGACTACTCCGACTTTCGTGTGGACATCGTTGACGGCGAGTTTGTCGCCTGTTACGGACGAAGGGCCAATGGACGGGACTGGCGCACCAACATCACTTCGGGCGGCAGCGTGATCCTGCGAGAAGCGAATGATGAGATCGTCGATCTGGCCAAACGCGCATCGATGGCGATCGGCCTGGAGATTGCCGGTGTGGATATTTTGTATGATGAGGAAAAAGAGGAGTACATTGTCCTTGAAGTCAACGGTATTCCTGCTTTCGCCACACCGGCTCAAGAGACGATGGGGCTCGACTTTAATGACAGAAAGATCGATCTTATCGTCAATATGATCGATCGAATCACCAAAAAATAAGGAGATATGATGGCAAACAAACAGTTACCTACACTTGGCCTGCTGTATATGGATTATGTATTGCGCTTTTTTGACAAGAGCAATTTTAAAGGGTGGCCGGACAAGATCGAGACGGTAACATATCACTGGAAAAATGACAAGAACCGTTTTATCAATGAGGTTCGCCGCAAAAATATCGATGTCCTTGTCGGCAATATCCCTGCGACAGCCTATGAGACCTTCAAAGAGATCGCCAGAGCTCTGCCGAATGTTCGTTTCATTCCTTCGATCGAGACGCAGTTTGCCAATAAATCAAAAGAGAACGTCACCCTGTTTTGTGAAAAATACGATATCAAGGCACCAAAAACCGGTATCTTTTACGATAAGACAGAGGGGTATGCCTATCTGAAAAAGGCGAAGTACCCGCAGATCATCAAACGCTCCTACGGCCCGTCAAACTACGGCGGTTATTTTGTGCACAAGGCCGACTCTTATGAAGAGGCAAAAGCCCTTTTGGATGAGAAAAAATACAACCCGATCTACTCGCAGGATGCCATTGCGTTGAAGTATAGCGGTGATATCCGTGTGATGCTGATCGGACATAAGCCGATCTGCGCTTTCTGGCGTTTTTCCGGTGAAGGCCAGTGGATCACCAACACCTCTCAGGGCGGTTCGATGAGTTATGATAACGTTCCGATGAACGCTCTTGAACTGGCAGTAAAAGCGTCAAAAGCAGCAAAAGCGGAGTATTGGGCCTGTGATATCGCTATTGATGAGAATACGGATGAAGCCTATATTCTGGAGTGTGCTACCGCCTTTGCCGCCTTTCCTTATGTGCGTGACTGGATCTGTCAGTACATCATGTGGGACCTGAGCGACGGCCGATTCAGAATGCCGCATGTACCGCTTTTCTCATGGGAAGAGTTGGGCAAGATGGACCCTTCTGTATTGCGTACGCTTCGCCATCTCTATTTTGCCAAATACGAGCCCTCGGCAGATGGTGCGTACTGGCTGGCGGACAAAGGCAACTTTGACATGGAACGTACCGATGAGTCCGTGCCGGAGGATGTCCCCGCTTCGATCACCCCGCTTACGGAAGAGAAACTTCCCGAAGCGGTGAAAGAGGCTTTTGCAAAAAGCGAAGCGTCGGCATCAACACCGCAAAGCGATACCAAGATAAAGTTTTCTGCTGTGACATTGACAGAACTCCTCTCTCTTTATTCAATGGAAGAAGAGATCGCATTGGAGATCAAAAAACTGATAGACGCCAAAGAGGTCAGCAGTTTTGAAGAGCTCAAAGGGTATGATTGTATCACTAAAGAGCAGTTTTCCATCTGGTCAAAACTGTTCGTCTGACTGTTTTAGAGGTGTCTTCTGCATTAACGGGCAATAGCACCGCTTGGGCCTTTTCCGAAACTTCACCTGAACGATTATAAGGAATATTATGCGTCAACAGTATATCTCTTATCAGGCATGTGTCGATTTTTTTCTCTCCGCTCAGGCGACTCACCCCGCTCTTTTTAAAGTAACCAACATCGGAAAGACCTGGGAAGAACGGGACATTATTCTGGTTACTATCTCAAAGTCGATGGAAAATGCGGATGAGAAACCGGCCCTCTTTTATACCGGGAGTATTCACGCGCGTGAGTGGGTAGGTATTGAATTGGCGGTCGGCTATGCCCGTTATCTTCTGGAGCATATCGATTTTGATCCGCAGCTGAACCAGATGTTGGAGCGTGCAACGTTTTATATCGTGCCGTGTGCCAATCCGGACGGCTTTGAATTTTCGCGTAACCACTTCTCTTTCTGGCGCAAAAATCGCCGTCAAAATGCGGACGGGACATTCGGGGTGGATCTCAACCGTAACTTCTCGATCGGTTATGCGCCGAGCAAAAACACTTCATCGAATGTCTATTCCGGACCGCAGCCTTTTTCAGAGCCTGAAACGACAGCACTTAGGGATTTCGTACTGGCGCATCCGAACATTGCGATAGCGCTTGATTACCACTCGCAGGGCAATGTCTTTTTCCCGGCGCACAACTTTATTCATGAAGACGCTATCGATGCGACAGATCTGAACACGCTCTCTGCCAATATGGCCGAGGAGATCAGAAAGATATCAGGACGCGAATACGGCGTGCATATGGGCAAGCCGCCGACCCATCTCATCTCAGGCAGCGGGCGCGAGTTTTACTATTCGCAGGGGGCACTTGCCTTGACGGTCGAAGTGGGTTCACGTAATATTTCCGACTATCAGGAACATATGCTTGAGCATATCGACGAAAACATCGCCGCACTGACTTACGCTCTTTCAGAGGTGCCCAATTATGCCAAACAAAACGGCTTGCCGCGTGTCGATAACTTTATTGTGGCAGCGGTCAGAAGCAGAGAGGTGCAGCTGCAGTGGGATTACCCAGAAGACGAAAACGTCTATTTCGAGATCTACCGGTCGAAAAAACTCAAAGGCTGCACCCAGGCATCTAATTGTGTGGGAACGACTCTGTCGCACACCTTTGTCGATAAACAGCTTGAATCGGCAGTCGAGTACCACTATTTTATCCGGGCAGTCTCCAAGATACGTTCCATAAAATCGCCGTTTGCCCCGGTCGTCAGTGTACGTACCGATCCGGAACCGATAATGTTTTCGAAGATCCTTTTTCCGCTCAGAAGCGAGATCGGGTATGTCGGTGAGAAGACAATCAAGAACAAAGAACATTTTGGGGAGAACTCCCTTTTTGTCGGCATCTCGGAAAACAAAGGGATCTGCTACGGTATGAGCAGTTTCTCATTGGAGACCGTCCCTGAAAATGCTGTCATCAAGATTGCCAGGATCTCGTTTTATCCGATGAACCGCGTCAGTGTTCAGGTCGAGAAGTTTGGCGAGTGGCGTGTCGCGCTGGTTGACGAACGGACCATCGATAATCTGGCCAGTTTTGATGAGGTCAAAAATGCCAAAGTGCTCGGATATATCGGGATGGCGACAAAATCATCCCAGCTTTCGCAGGGGATCTGGCGTACTTACCACTTTAACAAGCAGGAACGTACTGTCCTGCAAGAGGCCCTGAAACGCCGCAAGGCGGTTTTCCGCATGGAAGGACCGACCAAACTGCCGCTCAACAGAGGCTCGCAGATGATGCAGTGGGACATCGGTTACGGGCAGTTCAGCGGCGGTTTGACCTACCGACCGAAACTCGAGATCATCTATACACTTGAAGAGGCGACAATAGAGCTGTACTCGCAGTATGAGTATACGATAGCAAAAGACGAGGTCCAGGACAGAAGCCTGATCGCAGGGTTTGATGCAAACGGCAGTCGGATTTACGGATGTATCGAGTTTGATATGACCCAGATCCTCGATATGCAGAATACGGTTGTATCGGAAGCCTATCTTGAACTTGATGCCAAAGCGATCAATGCCAATGCCAATATCCGCTATCATATCGAAATGGTCAAGATGGATGACCCCGAAAAAAGCTATGAAAAAATACGCTCCCGCGAGGTGATCGAGCGTGTCGGATATGATGTGAGCGTAGCGGATCTTCGCGAAGACAGGTCCCAGCGCTTTGTCTTTGACAGCCTGGCGATTGGCGAGATGGTCGACACGATTCAGGCAAAGGAGAAGATCATCTTTGTCATCAAAGCCTCGTCTGCCAAGGCTTTTGCAAAATCGGAGTCGGTCAATTGGCTCGATGCCAAACGGGAAAACCGTCCGCGGCTGATCCTGAACTACATCAAAAAACGGCGTAAGAGGGTCGAAAAGCCGACCAAGCTTCGCAGCAGTATCGAAAACGGGATGATCAGGCTCGATTGGAATCAACCCGACGACGAGGGATATCAAGGTGTTATTGTGGTCAAAAACCCTTTCCATGTCCCGTCGACCCCGTATGACGGCGTCAAGCTCTACGGCGGACGAGACAACTATACTTATGACAATTTCGGTGACAAAGATATCGGTAAATATTATGCGGTCTTTGCCTATGACGATGTACCGCATTTCTCTGAACCCGCTGTACTTCCTTACAATATAGAGGCCTGATGTTAAACACGATCTTTATCTTATCGGCACTGCTGTTTATCGTCGCAATGGTGGTGCAGATCCTGGCGACGCAAGCATTTTTTAACCGTCTCAACGCGGCGCATCATGAACTTTATCTGCAGATGGGAAGACCGCGATGGAAGATCCAGGTCGGTGACGACTCTTTCCGGGAGGCTGTCAAATACATACGTTCACGAAGCTTTAAAGAGCTGAACGATGCGGAGCTTGAGCGCATCTACAGGACGATCAAAGCCTCTGACTGGACCGCAGTAACCGTCGGTCTGATCGCGGTCGGGGTGACACTGCTTGAAGCGGTAAAAGGGGTCTGATTAAACGAAAGACATTTGTCAAACGTATATCAATTTCGAACTTCAGACAAAAATCCATCTGATTGCGATATTTCAAACAAACTGCTAGTGCTCTTTCATCGCTCTGTCAATATCGCGTTTCATATCTTTCTCTTTGAGGTCCTGGCGCTTGTCGTGAAGCTTTTTGCCTTTGGCGATACCGATCTGGATCTTGACGATATTTTTGTGGTTGAAATACATGCTCAGCGGCACGATGGTCAGGCCATCTCTCTGCACGGCACGTTCAAGTTTGATGATCTCTTTTTTGTGCAGCAGCAGTTTTCTCGCGCCGCGCTCTTCATGGCGGTAGTAGTGATGGGTGGTCTCAAGCAGACCGATATGGGCATTAAAGAGAACAGCTTCGCCGTTGTCGATGCGGATAAAGCTGTCTTTGAGATTGACACGCCCTGCACGGATCGCTTTGATCTCGCTCCCCTTTAAGACAATACCGGCTTCAAGCTTCTCTTCGATATGGTAATCATGATATGCTTTCTTGTTGTTTGCAATGGTCTCGCCCAAAGAATTCCCTTTAGTTAATTATTGTTGTAATAATACAGTAACTATCGTTTGAGTTTGTTTCAGAAAACACGATGGCCTGTTCTGCTCAGCAGAAGAGAAAAATAGCTCACTTCTGTTTAGACAAATGCTTTTGCGATCAGTTGAGGCAACGCTTCCAGTCCTGCCGAGACAGCTTCGCCGAATTGTGTCCGGTTGAATGTCTGCTGCCGCTTTGCCAGCTGGGCCGTATGGGTGATAATGGTTTCGATCATCTCCTCTTTTGAGCACGCTCCGTCCAGGAACGCCAGTACCTCGATGATACCGATCGCCTTCATCGCGTTGTGATCACGCCCGTATCTGTGTTCGAGCATCGCGACTTCGTCTATCAGACCCGACTCGACCATTTTTCGGGTGCGTTTGATGATCCGTTCGCGAAGAAGGGTGCGATCGACCTCTATATCAAAGATATCAAGTGTTTCGATAACCGGCTCGGGCGGATGGGCGTTAAACCACTCTGTAGGGCTCATACCACTCTCCAGGACAAGCAGCAGCATCTTCTCTATGCGGTAGGCGTCAGTCGGCTCTATGGCCCCCATATAAGCAGGATCTCTCTCCTGGAGATAGGCATAGGCCTGCTGCAGATCAAGCAGCATCTTTGCGGTACGTTCTTTTGTCTGCAGGGAGTACTCCGGCAGCGCAGAGAGACCTGTTGTCAGACTTTTAAGATAGAAGCTGGTACCGCCGACAATAATAAGATTCTTTCCATCTTCTTTCGCCTGCTGAAGGGCTTTATGATAGAGCTCAATAAAAATCGCGACACTGAAATGGGTGTCCGGATCGATTACATTGATGCCGAAGTGTTTTACCTTTGCCAAGGCCTCTGTATCTGGTTTAGCCGAAGCAATATCGATCTCTTTATAGATGCTGAGCGAGTCGATGGAGAGGATATAGGCGTTGTGCCGCAAAGCCGTTTCAATGGCAAGGTCACTTTTGCCCGATGCCGTCGGGCCGATGATCGCGATCTGTTTCATGCTGGAAGTATAACAGATATAGCGGTAAGAAACCGACAGCCTCTTTTACGCTAAAATTACAAGCTATAAATACAGACAGCACTCAATAAAGGGCACTCTAAAAACCCTGGCCAACCTCAGAGGGAAGAAAGAGGTGCCCTAAAGAGATGCGAAAAGGAATCAGATTTGCAACGAATGATGCAGCGGCTCAAATATTTTAACGAACTGGTGGTCTTCCAGCACTCTATCTTCTCGCTCCCGTTTATCTTTATCGCGATGATCGTCTCCGCGAAAGGGTGGTTCGGTTTCGGACTGCTGCTTCTTGGTATTCTCGCTGCGCTCAGTGCACGTAATTTTGCGATGGGACTGAATCGCTATGCCGACAGGGCGTACGATGCGGAGAACCCGAGAACGCAAAACCGTCCGAGTGTGGACGGCCGTCTGGACCCGAGTTCAATTATGATCTTCATCGTTGTCAATGCGCTGATCTTTGTCGCCGTTGCCTATATGATCAACGACCTGGCCTTTTATCTCAGTGTCCCGATGCTTTTTGTCCTGGGGTCCTACTCCTATTTTAAACGCTTCAGCTCTATGGCGCACATTGTACTTGGGCTCTCTCTTGCCCTGGCCCCGATAGCGGGTTCCATCGCGGTAGAGGCAGCTGTACCGCTGTGGACGATACTGCTGAGCCTCGGTGTGCTCTTCTGGGTGGCGGGTTTTGACCTGCTTTACTCCCTTCAGGATATCGACTTTGACGTCAAGCGGGGCCTGCACTCCATTCCTTCGATCTATGGCGCCGAAGCGACTCTGATGATATCAACGATATTTCATATTTTCACCGTCGTCTTCTGGGCCCTGTTTGTCTGGAGTGCGGGACTGGACAGCTTCGCCTGGGCTGCAGTGCTTGTCAGTGCGATCATGCTTTCGTATGAACACTACCTGGTGCGCAAAGATTTTACAAAGATCGACCGCGCCTTTTTTACGATAAACGGCTACCTTGGGATCGTCTTTTTGACCCTCATCATCCTGGACAGGATGGTTCTCTGAACGGAACCGGGTAAAACTTTTTCTGTTTTAGGTTCATCTAAGAATAAACTGCTATAATTTCGGCCTCCTAACAGAGATGGTGTGCGCTCGTAGCTCAGCTGGATAGAGCACTGGTTTGCGGTACCAGCGGTCGGGCGTTCGAATCGCTCCGGGCGCACCATTAAAACTTCAAGATTATTTCCCACACATCTAATTCTTATCTTTTTAAAAAACGATTTTCTTAGTATTCAACAAATATGTAATTTGTCATACCCATTTTGATCTACTACTGTAAGTTATTTCATAAAGTTCAAGAGAATACACTCAAAAACAGTATCTGCGATCGCGGTACTGTTCGCTTCTTGCATAATCCAATCATTACTTATTTATCATACCTGCTCCGAAAGATGCCGAAACCATTTTTATATTTTATGTTGTATAATATTCTAAATGGTTATAAAAGGATAGTGGGTGGCTGAATTGATCAAATGCAAACACTGTGAGAAAGAGGTAAGCGAAAATGCAAAAACATGCCCATATTGCGGTGAAAAGACAGCAATAGAGATTCCATTGACAACATGGTTGTTTTTAATTTTGTTTCTTGCGGTGATTTACAATATAGGTAAAATCGATGCTGCTTTTACCGGTACTCTATTCTAATCTGCACGAAAACAGATCGCTGCCCCTTCATATTACGATTCAAAATTTAACGTGGTTGCAATCCGCTTTAATAACTGCGGTCGACGCCGATCTCAACATCAAAAATGACACTCAAGCGGAAAAAACCGGCTGAGCCGTTCCAGATTTTATGACAGTGCAATGTTTTACTGTAAAACAATAGAATTAAAACAACAGGAATAAAAAGATGTTTGATGCCTTGAGGCACTGGATGGCTGAAAACGAGATGCTGCTTGGTTTCATCGGCGTCACTTCGGTGATTTTCTTTATTGCCAGTTTATTCTTCCTTCCATGGCTTGTCGCACAGATCCCTTCGGACTACTTTTCAACAAAACGACGGAAACCGGCACAATGGAAACAGATTCATCCGGTGCTTCGCTATGCGGTCCTGGTGTTGAAAAATTTGGTCGGAGTGATCATTCTGCTGGCCGGAATCATCATGCTGCTGACGCCGGGGCAGGGTTTGCTGAGTATTTTGCTTGGACTGATGCTGATGGATTATCCCGGCAAGTTTACACTAGAGCGGCAGATCATCACCCGACTGAAACTGTTGCGGTTGATTAACTGGCTGCGCCGCAGGCAAAAAAAGCCGCCGTTATTGCTTGAGTCTTGAACGGGGCATGTACGGTGCCGGCGGCCGACAGATTTGCACGCTGTTTCTCTCAGTAGACTTTAATCGCGAAACGGGCAAAGTAGTTCTTATCTAGTAAATCCATTTACCGGGGAATACTGTTTTGAAGCCGATCTTAGTTTTTCTGCTCTTGGTACTGATGACGCCGCTTTTGACGGAAGATGAAAACCCTCAGAAAGTCACGCTGCAGCTTCAATGGCTTGATCAGTTTCAATTTGCAGGCTACTATATGGCCAAAGAGAAAGGGTTTTATAAAGATGCCGGCCTAGACGTCGAGATAAAGAAGTTTGCTCCCGGTATCATGCCGATCGACGAAGTTGTCGGTAAAAAAGCCACCTACGGCATCGGCCGGTCATCGCTGCTCATTGATGAAAGTTCCGGCAAGAATATCGTGCTTTTAGCCTCCATCTTCCAATCCTCCCCGGAAATACTGCTGGCAAGAAAAGATTCCGATATTAAAACTGTCAAGGATTTTGTCGGCAAAAAAGTGATGATGACGCCTGATGCATTAGGCAGTGTACCGTTACGGGCAATGATAAATCAAAACGGCGTGTCGTTAGCCAATATGATCAAACAGAAGCACTCTTCAGATGTCAATGATCTGATTAACAAAAAAACGGACCTGATGGCTTCCTATATCTCAAACGAACCCTATGCGCTAAAAGAGAAAGGGATTGCCTACACAGTCTTTGACCCGAAGGATTACGGGTTCGATTTTTACAGCGACATCCTCTTTACCAGTGCTGATGAGATTAGAGTGCACCGCCAGAGGGCGGTAGACTTTACCGAAGCCTCTTTGAAGGGGTGGGAATATGCCTTCAGCCACATTGACGAGACCGTTGCGCTGATTCTCAAAAAATACAACGCACAGAACAAATCCAAAGCAGCCTTGACATTTGAGGCCAATAATTTGAAAAACCTGGCTGATTTCGGCAAGGCGGATTTTGGCCATATCAGCCGGGCAAAGATAGAGAAGATCGCTGCTGTTTACAATGTGATGGGACTGCTTAAAAACAAAATAGATTATGATAAATTTGTATTGAACCACGATACGAACAGATCGATGTGGAGCAATGAAGAACAGAACTATTTAAAGCAAAAAAAAGAGATCAGGGTCTGTGTCGATCCGGACTGGATGCCGTATGAAGCGATTAGAGACGGGAAGTATGTCGGCATGAGCGCTGACTATATACGGATCGTTGAGTCCACTATCGGGATCCCTATCCGCCTGGTGCCCACCAATAGCTGGCGTGAGTCTATGGCGTATGCCAAAGCGCGCAAGTGTGATATGCTTTCTCTCGCGACGGAGACGCCGGAACGAAAAAAGTACTTCAACTTTACACCGCCCTATCTGGTTGTTCCGCTGGTTATCGCGACAACGACTGACAAGTTCTTCATAGCAGATCTCAAGGAGGTGCTTGACAAGAAGTTTGGTGTTGTCAAAGGGTACGTCTTTAGCGAACAGCTTAAGCATGAATACCCGTCTATAAAACTGGTCGAGGTCGACAACATTGAAGATGGGCTCAAAGCAGTCGCTCAGGGAAAATTGTTCGGCTTCATCGACAGCCTAATGACCATCGGGTACCAGATGCAAAAGAGCTACATCGGTACCCTGAAGATCGCAGGGCGGATCGATCAGAACTGGGAGCTCGGTTTCGGGGTACGCAATGATGAGCCGATGCTGTTGACTATTTTAAATAAAGCGCTGGACCATATTGATGAGAAGACAAAACAGAGCATCCTGAACCAGTGGATGAGTATTGATTACGATCAGGGATTCGATTACACACTCTTCTGGAAGATACTGGGCGGACTGGCATTCGTTTTGGCATTTCTGATCTACCGGTATGTCATCGTGCAGCGATACAATAGAACCCTTTCGGTACTCAACCGGGACCTGGAAAAACTGTCGATAACCGACCCCCTGACAAAGACTCTATAACAGACGTTATCTCTATAAGAGTATTGAGATGGCAGAGGCTTTTGCCGAACGCTACAAGACGCCTTTTTCCGTCATTATGCTCGATATTGATGATTTCAAAGAGATCAATGACACCTATGGGCATGACGAAGGCGATATTGTACTTCAAAGGATTGCCGACATTCTGTTAACACAATCCAGAGAAAGTGATATAGTCGGCAGGTGGGGAGGCGAGGAGTTCCTGATCATCTGCCAGCAGAGCAAGGTAGCTGGCGCTCAAATAGTGGCAGAAAAAATCTGCCGCACGATAGAAAAGGAAGTATTTGCCAATAATGTAACCGTTACCGCCAGTTTCGGTGTCGCAGAATACAGTGATAAAACGAAGCAGACGGTTATTGTCAGAGCGGATAACGCACTATACGAAGCAAAAAAAGAGGGAAAGAATAAGGTGATCGCAGATTCTGAATAGGTTTTGGCGCTTGTAAATGTCAAATGCTGCGAAATACAACAAACAGGTCTTCCGCCTCTACGGCAAGGCGTTCGACAAAGCGCTGCCGACAAAAGACATACAGCTCCGTATTTCTGATCATATGATCGAGTTGAATTAGATTTAAATAGTAGTGTTGTCAGTTTTACGACTCGGCATTTAGTGCCTCCCTGCATAGGGCTTTAGCCTTTTATCTTCTTTGCGTGCACAAAACAAGGGTACCGCTTTGGCGTAGCAAAATGTTTCTCTGAAAGCAGAAAGCTAACGGTAAAGAAGAAAGTGCAAAGGCGGGTTTAGTCACTTTCAAAAGTATCTTATACTCGGAGTCACGCAATCCTCCTGCTTCATTCACTGTACCAAGACGCAGCCATTGTCAAGCGATGACATACTTCCTTAAAAGCGCAGGCTTTTTCATTTAGATCAATACGCCGCTGCTACCGGAATCAGTGGTCTAATGCAGAAAACATGAACTATTTATCTAACGCACTACTTTTAAAAAAGTGTCATCTTTAGCGAACAAGCTGATACGTACAGAAGAAACAGAGCGCCTCTCTCTTTTTCCTCAAGGTTTTCTCTCTGGTGCGACAGAGAGAAAAAGTTGAATCTGCGACAGTATCTGCCTGTTGCAAATTCACGACTTTGTTTTAAATTGGATTCGATAGTAGTATTGTCAGTTTTCTTCTTTGTTTGCACAAAGCAGAAAGCTAACGGTAAAGAAGAAAGTGCAAAGGCGGGTTTAGTCATTTTAAAAAGTATCTTATACTCGGAATCACGAAACCCTCCTGCTTCATTCACTGTACCAAGACGCAGCTATTGTAAAGAGATGTTGTACTTACTTAAAAGCGCAAGTTTTTTTATCCAGATCAATCGTTACCGCTTTTGGAATCACTGTTCTGACGAAAAAATATGAACTGCTTCAGCTAACGCACTACTTTTGAAAAAGTGTCATCTTTAGCGAGCCAGCTGATACGCACAGAAGAAATAGAGCGCCTCTCTCTTTTTCCTCAAGGTTTTCTCTCTGGCGCAACAGAGAGAAAAAGTTGAATCTGCGACAGAAACTGCCTTTTGCAAGTTCACGACTTTTTTGAATTAAATTTGACAGTAGGATGTTACTTTTTTCGTTTGCTTGTCCAAACAAAAAACCTAACGAAAAAAGAAAAGGACAAAGGCGGGTTTAGTCACTTTCAAACGTATCATATACTCGGAGTCACGAAATCCCTCCGGCTCCATTTACTGCACCAAGACGCAGGAATTATCAAGTGATGTCATACATCCTTAAAAGCGCAAGCTTTTTCATTCAAATCAATGCGTTGCTGCTTGTCTATTTTTCGAAAATATACAGTTCCATCTTTAGTATGTCAGGTAAAACGTACAGTGGCAACAAAAGCGCCTCTCTTCTTTCCCTCAATAGTCTACGGCGTCGGTACTTCGTACATCGACTCTGTTTCCAACCCTACAAAAGCTAAGCAGTTGGCTTTTGCTTTACGGGTCTCATCTCTGACGCGACAGAGAAGAAAGGTTGAATCAGCGACACTAACTGTCTGTTGCAAGTTCACTACTTTGTTTAAATTAGATTTGATAGTAGGATGTTACTTTTTTCGTTTGCTTGTCCAAACGAAAAACCTAACGAAAAAAGAAAAGGACAAAGGCGGGTTTAGTCACTTTCAAAAGTATCCGATATTTGGAGTCACGAAACCTTCCTGCTTCATTCACTGTACCAAGACGCAGCCATTGCCAAGAGATGACTTACATCTAAAAAAGCTTCACCTTCAGCATACAAATTGATACGTACAGTGGCAACAAAAGCGCCTCTCTTCTTTCCCTCAAGATTTCTTCGCTGGCGCGACAGAGAAGAAAGGTTGAATCTGTGACAGTAACTGCCTGTTGCAAGTTTACAACTGTGTTTAAATTGAATTTGATAGCTTGGGTGTCAGTTTTTTACGATGTGGCATTTAGTGCCACCCTGCATTACACTTTAGTGTTCTATTCTTTTGCACCCCAGGGCATCCTCTCTTGCTACGCAATTCACCTAGTCTTGTCCAAAACAAGGGTACCGTTTTTGCGTCGCAATATGTTTCTCTGAAAAGAAAAAGTTGCTGAACTGTCATCAAATTCTAACGCTTCCAACGATTTCAGCACAAGATGCTTCCTATTTTCTATTTTGCAACGTTTTTGACCGGTAAATACAAACTGGTTATTCATTTGCACGGTATAAAATACCCAATCTTGTCCAGGCTTATCTGTTTGCTCTTAAAACGTGATAAGATAATAAATCGCAGAATGATTTTAATAAGGAGAGGAGTGCCTATGTCAGATGAAAACCAACAGGACAGTGACGGGTCCAGTTCAATATGGAATTATGGCAAATCGGCATCGATGCTGAACGCGTCGAAGTCAGATATGGATGAGGTGCGTAAAGAGATGATCCGGTTCGCACTTAAACACAACATCCGTGATATCCGTACGTACAGTGGTTACAAAGGGGATCTCTTGGTTGAGATCACGACATTGGACGCCAGCCTTCTTCCGGTACTGATAGCACATGCAGAATATCTTGGCATGAAAACCGCTGTCAAAGAGCAGTCGAGCACCCAGATCCATGAACTTTTCTGTATCACGCACGATGAAGAGGTCTATGGTCTTAAAGAGTAGCACTGCACTTTCTGTGCAGTGCCGATTTTTCTATTTTCGTCATTTCAGCAGGATGTTTTTTATATGTAGCACCATTACCGAACGGGACAGATGGCTCATCAATCATCACGGAACCTGCGAAAAGTACTTTTTTCCTTGCGTTGTTTCGAAAATGACGGTTCAGTCCGAGAAACTGCTTTTGGCGCGAGCCAACGAAAAAACAGTCATAAAAAGAGAAAATCCTGTACAATTAGTAAAAGAAAGCTCTACATTAATAAAGGTAAAAATTGAAAAAAATATTTCATCTGCAGCAAGAGAACAAAAATCCGGAACGTCTGCTTGAATCTATTAAACATGAGATCCGTAAATATCTGAAACGTGAACGCAGTAAAAAGCTGCCGGAAAAAGCTGTCTTCTGGGATTTTACTTGCCGTTTTGGTCAGACCAGCGACAATGCGGAGAGTCTGTCTGCATCTGAGATCATTGCTGCTCTGGACAAAGCGAAAGATGCCAATTGGGATCAATGTTATGTCGAGATCATCGCTAATGCATCCTATAAAGCGAAAACGGAAGCCTCTGAGGAAGAGTGACTTCGCCCTGTTTGACACCTTGGAATACGTGCTGCAGCTCTAATCGGAACCGGCCATTACGGCCGCCTGTTTCCCCCATTTTCCCATAACGCATTTAAAACGATTTAAGATATATTATGTTATAAAATAATCATATCAATCACAAGGATCTAAAATGAGACGTTGGATAAAACAGGTCATTTTGTTGACAATCGCTGCAGTCGCAGCTGCCGGTTTTGCAGGGTGTGGTTCAAAACAGATCGAGGTCCCGCAAAACCTGAGTGGTAAGGTCTATACTCAGGTGAGCATGTGGGAAGAGAAAGGCAATATCTCAAGTGTTAATTACTCGGTAGGCAGAAAGATACCGGTTAATACGGAAGTTAAGATACTCTCTATGTCCTCGAAGGACATTGTCTTTGAAGAGACGGCTTTCCCCGGCATAAAACTGACCTTGATCAATGTCGAAAAATATTCTCAGATGGGAACGGCAGAACTTTCTGCACTTTATTTCGGTGCCAAAAAAGTAGATCTCTCAAAATTCACGAATGAAGAGCAGCAGTTTATTAAAGACTTCGACGGCACTTATAAAGCGGGCATCACGAAAGAGGCGCTTATCGTCGCGCGCGGGTATCCGTCCAAACATGCAACACCATCGCTAAAATACGATACGTGGAAATACTGGCGAAACAGATGGGCAACAAACGATATCGGTTTTGAGAACAATAAAGTGATAACATTAGATGGAGAGCCTCTCAAGTAGGCATCGCTTAAACGAGCGGTTGTTTCCACAATAACAGTCTCTTCTTGCCGGGCGGACAGCCCGGTAGTGTCTTCTGCACACCTCCAATAAAGTCTGCTTGTAAAAGGTTGACTGACTCTGTTACAATAGTGCATGATTAAAAAAACAGTCTTCTCTATCTTGCTGGTGCTCCTGGTCGTCCTTTCCTTCTCTGAATCTTTAGACCTGAAAAGTTCCGAGCAGCTGGATTTGGCATTTAAACGCTCTTTGACAACGTTTGCATTGGCGCGAGGTCTAAACGGGCTTATCTCGGTTATTCAAGGCACAGAAGTGAGCCTGGCTCCGGCAGGGGTGGGCCTCAATTTTGCGCCGGGAGAGATCGTCGATCCTATCAATGATATGGTTGAGCGTTTTTCGTGGGTTATGCTGGCGAGCTCCGTTTCATTGGGCGTGCAGCAGGTCATGCTGCATCTGGGTGAAACCGTGCTTTTTAAAACAGTTTTGGCACTGATCACACTGTTTTTCTTGCTGCTTTATTGGATAGAGCGGCTTCGTGCGGCTAAGCTTTATGAATGGAGTCTGAAAGCTTTGCTGATAACAGTGATATTGCGTTTCAGCGTTCCTCTTCTGGTGATGATTAACGAAGGTGTCTATGAACATCTGCTGGCCGGCAGTTACCAGCACTCAAATGAAGTGGTCTTTAACACGTCGGAAGATATTAAAGCGATGATCAAGACGGTTCAATCCGATCAGGAGAGCACCTCTGCAGACGTTCAAGCGCCGCAAGCACCTTGGTATACATTTGAATCGTTGAATGTCAATAAAAAATTCGATCGTTATAGAGAGAAGTTGGAGCAGACGATTCAAGGTTTCATCGACAAGTTTAACGAGGCGATGGAGAGCATCATCAATCTGATCACCATCTTTGTAATCAACAGTATCCTCGTTCCGCTGGCTGCCTTATGGCTGTTCATTTATGGAATCGGAGCGCTCCTAAGGAAAGATCTTTTTGTCTGAACATATCCGGTTTATGGACATCCTGTTATAATCGCTTTATGATTTTAATGAAAACA
>CAVYYS010000002.1:0-5768 GCA_963772795.1 uncultured Helicobacteraceae bacterium | reverse complement strand
CATTGCGCCCTTTTCCGGGCGTGTAAAGACCGGGGAACCCCTCTTTGGTCAGCTGGGCGTAGAGCTCCTGGATGCGCGGCCCGTCGTTCCAGAGCACATCGACCTTGCACGGCAGCGCCGACATCAGAGTTTTGACCTCTTCAAACTGCTCTTTCGTAGCACGGTCAAGACCCAGAATGATCTTATGGAGGTATTTCACATGCTTGAGCTCCTCGATAATCGTCTGCATCGCAGGCGTCTCAAATTCCGAATAGAGCGCCGGCAGCAGCAGCACCATGTCGTGGCGCTTCGCGTAGAGTTCAAGTTCGCTTTCGATATCGTCAAGCGAACGCTCTCCCAGTCTTTGAAGGGTGGTGATCACCCCGTTTTGAAAAAAATCAGCCATTTAACTCTCCTTTTGTCGGTTTCGGCTCGACCAGCATCATAACGATATCGAGCAGGTTGTTATGGGTCGGGCCTGGGACAAGCAGCTCACCGCTCTTGGCAAAAAAGGTGTTGGAATCGAAGGTCTCCAGATAGTGTTTCGGCTCAAAATGATTGATCTGCGCATTGACGCGGCTGTGCAGGTCGATCAGGGCACCTGCTGCCAGCGAGTTGCCGTCGACACCGTCGGTAGCAGCGCATAACAAGGTGATATCCGTATCGCCCTCAAGCAGATCGAGTAGACTCAGACAGAGATGCTGGTTACGTCCCCCTTTGCCCTCACCGCTGACAACGACTGTCGCTTCGCCCCCAAGGAGGTAACAACAGGTCTTCGCTACAGGCTCGCGGGCCAGCGCAAGCAGTTCCTGCGCGACGGCAGCAACATCGCCCTGCAGCGGTTTTGCGATGATCGTTGTTTCGATGCCTGCTTTACGCAGAAGCGTCGCTGCTTTTTGAAGGACCATCGTGTTGGAGCCGAGGATATGGTGGTCAATATGCTTTTGCGCCCTTTTCGGCGTTTCGCTTCGGCGCCCCTGCTCACCCTCCCGCAGATGGTTCCGAACACTTTGCGGCATCTTCTCAAACAGGGCGAACTGCTTCAGCTGCGCAACAGCATCCCCAAAGGTTGTCGTATCGCAATAGAGCGGCGCCGAACCGATCGCGTGGAGGTCGTCGCCGATGACATCGGAGAGAACCAAAACAATACCCTGTGCCTCGGTGAGTTCGGCCAGTTTTCCCCCTTTGACCTTTGAGAGGTGCTTGCGGACGCAGTTGATTGCATCGATCGGCATACCGCCGTGCAGCATCAGTGATGTGGCATCCTGAAACTCCGCCAGTGTGATCCCCTCTTCCGGCAGCTCGACCAGGGCCGAATTGCCGCCTGAAAGCAGATAGATAAAGAGATCTTCCCTCTCCATTGCACGCATCGCGTCCTGCAGTGCAGTAGCGGCCTCAACGCTCCGGGACGAAGGAAGCGGATGGCTGCTCTGTATGTAATCGCTATTATTGAGTGTTCCATTCAACGGATAGGCTCCGACGATAAGGGTATGTGAAAGATGTTCCTGTAAAAGGTTCTGAACGGCTATCGCCATGGGTACAACCGCTTTGCCGGACCCCAGAAGATAGATCTTTTTATACCGGCTTAGATCGTAGGATCTCTCCAGGACAGTCAGGGTATTTCCGCTGAGCCGGCACTGCTCCTCGATCAGTTTTTCCGGTGTGATCGCCTCAATAAGCTGCTCGAAGGTGTTTTGAAGCAGGGTTTTATTGGACATGGAAATACCTTTTTAACGCCGTATTCCATCCGCTGGGCCCGGGCGAAGGGGCTTTGATAAGATGCGGAATATCGCAGGGCAGGTAACTGCCGTCCGGATGAGGGATCAGAATCGGCGTGTCCACGCTTTGGAGCATGCTCAGGTCATTTGCGCTGTCACCAAGAGCGACCGTTTTAAAAGTATTCCCCAATGTATCCTGAAAATATTTGACGAGGTACAAGATTGCGGCCGCTTTGTCCTGGCCTTTGGTGATCAGATGATAAAAACGCCCCCCTTTGACGATCGAAAGTCCGTCGTTGTCGGCCATCTCCCTGAGCAGGTCCAGTGCATTTTCATCTTCAAGGATGAAAGGTTCGGTAAAAAGACGTTCTTTGGCATCTGATGCCTGTTCAAGCGTCAGATTTGTGCAGGCGGCGATCTCTTCGGCATCCATGTCGGAAAAGCCGCGCATCGGAACAGTTTTGGCATAGCGTTCAAAGGCCCGGCGAATCGCCTTGTAGTCCTGCCCCATCGCTATCGTCTCATATCCGCCGCCCTTGGGGATCAGGATACCGGCACCGTTTTCGATAATAAACGGCGACTCTATCGCAAGAAGTTTCTGAATACGGATGACCTCGTTTTTTGTTTTACTGGTCACAATGATCAGGGGAATGCGGTGTGTTTTAAGATAGTCGAGCATCATAGATGCCTCGTCAAAACGATAGCTGTCATGATCGAGGAGTGTGCCGTCAAGGTCAGTAAAGATCAATACGTTTTTGGTTAGATTATCTAAAGACATAGAATCAGTATACCTTTGTACGCAGAATAAAACATCATCTTAATGCCTATATTTTATTCAGAACAAACAAATAAGCTGTCGCTACAGCACACATTGCAATTTGTGACCATGGATGTAAAATTTCGCAGACAGTAAGAACGTTTTCCGGCATAGAGGCAGCTTCCCGTTTCTCTCTGTTCATAAAAGGCAGACACCTCAACGCATATTGCAACTTTTACTCCTTGGCACTCTTCTTCTTTTTATCCTACCTTATAATAATAAAACTTCCCAAAAAATAATCAATTAGCTTTAAAAATGTGAGGCGATTCCTGCCGATCGCAGGCAAAATATGACAGAACAGATGCTGTGTTTGAGGGCTTTAGATGCAGAGCAGAAACAAGTTGTCGGAGATTTATGCCAAAAGTATCATACTGGTTGGGATCTTAGATGAAGGGGGTTTATTCAAGGGCAGTGAAAAATGATAAAAATAGCTGAGAAAACAATTTTTACCGTGTTGAAAAGTTGGCAGAAATAGTTGGAATCTCCGATGCAAAGAGGCTTCTAGGTGATCGTTTCAAACCCTTTTTTGATCATGTAGTCGATGACATAGTCATCTCCGACATAGGATTCATCCTTCTCACTCGCCTGACCAAGGTTTTGCAAGACGCGCCTCAACAGGTCTGCGGGGAGATCGGAAGTCGTGACCGAGGTCATACCGGCGCTGATCTTGACGTTGGGATAGAAGCTGTTGAGATCATAGAGTATGTTTTCAGAGGCCTTGAATGCCTCTGCATAACCAATATTGCCATAGATCACACAGACCAGGTGACCATCCAGTTCTATAACGGTATCGGTCTGTCGGACTAATCCCTTCATCATGTTCATTACGCTGTGCGTTTCTGAATAGAACGTTGCCATACTGAAAGGTACATCGTAACGTTGAAACCTATAAAGATCTATCCTTATAGCATTCTCGATTACCTCTCTATACCGGGACAATATCTTGGACAGATACTCATTTGTCATAACTGACTCCATTTATTGCATTATAACAATATTTTGTCATAGCTCACTCGAACTGATATATTATAACAATTTCCCGCTTCTTTAAACATATAAACTTTCCTTTAATACGTCACAACTGTTACACGGCCCACCGGGATTCGTCATGTTAAAAACAACCACTTCGGCATATTTTACTAGGCATTCAAGCAGTTGCACTGCTTACCCCGCTCTTGGTCGTCACATCGATTTATACTGCCTCTTAACAACCTTTACACATCAGCTCTCTATGTAATACTACCTTACAATCATAAAGTTTCGCAAAAAAAAACAGATTAACCTGAAGCCGACCGCCATAACGCTGAACGCCACAATCTGATGCCTAAGAATGACAGATATGTCATCGAAGCGTTTTTTCACTGGTTCAGCCTTCATAAAAGCACCCTCTCCGGGCAGCTCTCTTTTTCACTCAATATTACAGGACAGCGCATATCGGACCCTGAGTTTATAGATGACATTCTTCTGCTTGTCGACAAATACGAGATGGAGTGAAGCCGGGTCATCTTTGAGATCACCGAGAACACAGCCATATCCAATATCAATGAGGCACAGAGCTTTTTTAACACCTTAAGCGCCATCGGGTTCAGATTTGAACTGGATGATTTCGGAACAGGTCTCTCCTCCTTAGCCTACCTCAAACTGCTTCCTATCGCTTTTTTGAAAATCGACGGCGTCTTTGTCAAAGATATTCTTGTTGATGAGATCGACAGAGGGATGGTCGAATCGATCCACAAGATCGGATCACTGATGGGATTAAAGATCATCGCAGAGTATGCCGAGACGGATGAGATCATTTCCGAACTGGTCAATATGGGCATTCACTATGCCCAAGGGTACGCCATCGAAAAGCCACACCCTCTTGAGGATCTCTGTTTGGAATAACCCAACCAACTGAAGCCGGTTCGCTACTTTTCACCTACGCGGTTACGGCCCTTTTGGCAGGGACTCCGACGGTTGAAATTTTGTTGCGCAATAATCGAAAATATGCTGTATGATTCCGCACCAAATTTAAAGGTCTAGAAGGATAGTACGTATGAAAATCGCGATTTCAATCATGTTGGCATTGTTTATCATGGGTTGTAGTGGAGAGAGTACAAATGAGGCGCAAAACAGTGAGCCTACACAAGTAGTAACTGAAACGTCAGACAATGCTCAGGCACAAACTGACGACGCTGCAGATCAAAAAGAGACAGCGCCGGTTGCACAAGAGACAATGGATGCTGCTGAAGCTGATGATAAAGAAACAGAAGAATAAAAACCTCTAAGCGCTAACAGTACCATACGCAGTCTCTCCTCCTTCTCCCAAGAGAGGGGAAACTGCTTTTTCCCGGGCCAAACTGCTATTTTGGAACTCTCTGCTTCCGGTTCCAGACCTTTCTTTCATCATTAAAAAAAACAGGCAATTATGTCTATCTTTTTTTAAACCTATTTTTTGTTCTCCGCTTTATACCCGTCGTAACTCTCCTGCAGCAACTTTAAAAACTTCTCGGCATTTTTCCCGCCCATGATCGATTCGATCACCTCTGAATTTTGCGAATTTAAAAAAAAGAATACGGGCGACATCTCGGACCGAAGTTCAATCGGCAGACCGCTGTCGTTGGGGTAAAGCTTTACCGCCACATAGTTTTTGCCCAGATAGTCGATAATCTGCCTGTCACTGAAGACATTCTCGTTCATGTAACCACAGCTCTTGCAGTTCGGCAGGTAGAGATAGAGCATCAGAGGCTTGTCTTCGCTCTTTGCCTTGGAGAGCGCCTTCTGGTAATTGTGCTGCCAACCGATCGAAGCGGCATTCAGGGCAGTCAAAGTCAGCAGCAGTGCAAGCAGAAATCTCATTTTTTCTCCGTCTCGCACCCTTTGTTGAGAGGAGGCAGTTTGATATCGAGGTATTTGATCTCGTCGATGGACTGAAGCCGGAAACGGTCTAGCGGGGAACGTATACGGTAGTAGGCCCAGGTCCCCTTGCGTTCAACATGCAGGAACCCGGCCTCTTTCAGGATCTTGAGATGGCGCGACAATCTTGACTGGATCATTCCCAGCGAATGCTGCAGGTCGCAGACACACAGCGCGCCATGCTCATCGAGAAAACGCAGAATTAGCACACGGGTCTCGTCATTGAGCGCACCGATCGTCTGTAAAAAATCGTTCATCTTCTGATCCTTTTATAGCCGGAAGTATACCAAAGATAGGGCAAATATATCAAGATGTATTGATATAGTAATGATTAAGCGCTATACTACAGCAATTGATTA
>CAVYYS010000001.1:0-178002 GCA_963772795.1 uncultured Helicobacteraceae bacterium | reverse complement strand
ACCCCTTTGCGGCTCTGCTTCGCACTGACGCCTTCATGGTCCCTGCCGCTGAGCCTTGCGTAGAGGTCTCTGCCCTGGCGACCCCACCCCTCGAAGAGGCTTTTGGCAGCGAGAGCGTCTGCGATGGTCTTGATGCCGTAGCGCTTCATCTGTTTGCCGAAGGCTCTGCCCACACCCGGGAACTCGTGGATGTCGATCTCTTTGACGAAGTCGTAGATAGCATTGTCATACACCACCTTGAGGCCGAAGGGTTTTACCCTCGAGGTGGCCAGCTTGGCGATCCATTTGGCATTGCAGGCCCCGATGGAGACCGGCAGCAGCATCTCCCTGGCGATCTTATCCTGCAGGTAAGCAATGAAGTCGTAGGTATCCTTCTCGTCTACCCAGCCGGTGACATCACCAAAGAGCTCATCGATGCTGTACTGCTCCACCAATGGGATCTCTCTGCCCAGCATCTCCATCATCTCATGCGACAGGGTGTGGTAGAGCAGATGGTCCGGCGGCAGCAGTATGGCCTGCGGGCAGAGACTCAAGGCCTCTCGGATACTCATCGCCGTCTTCACCCCGCAGCGCCTCGCTTCATAGCTTGCCGTGGTGACGATGCCCCGTATGCGGTTGCCCTCGAAGAAGTAGCTCGAGGCGTCGTACTCGGCATGAAAGAGGGAGGGGACGAAGGCGCCCTGGTTGAGCTGGATGAGCCGCTTCGCTTTGGCGGGTTTTTTGTCAAAGATAAAGGGATCGCCCCGTCCGCCTATAATCAGGGGTTTGCCGATGAGATCGACGTTACGGGTGCGTTCGGCAGAGGCGAAATAACTGTCCAGGTCAAGGTGCAATATCATACTGACATAATATGACGGTATGCTAGATTTTCACTGATTTCTGTCAGGGTGCCATACACTTGCAGTTATGAAACGCTATATAGAATACGAGGAGTTGCTGTCCGCTTTTTTCATGGCCTACTTCCTCTACGGAAAGATCAAATACGGGACAAAAGGCTACAGCGAAGAGCGTCTGGGCAGTATGACCGCCTATAAGAGCGTCATGCAGCTTTACAGGCCGTTTCTGCTGCAAAAAGAGCGTGTCCTAAGCGATCTGGTCATGCAGCACTTTGATCACCTGCAAGACCAGGCAGAGGCCTTGCCCGATGACGAATTTAAAAGAGTGTTTCTGGCGACATTGGCGCAAGCAGATCCGCGTCGTCGTTTACAGGAGAGTTGACCCGGGTGGAGACCTTGTAGGCCGCCATGATGTCACTGCTGCTAGGCTGCAGCAGGTCATAAAGCGCTTCGGGTTCGTTTACCTCGCTGTCCAGCCACAATGCCCAGGACGCTTTGGGGATGATCACCGGCATGCGGTCATGGATCGGCGCCATCAGGCTGTTGGCCTCTGTCGTGATGATGGCGGAAGAGGTGATGATCTTGTCATGCCTGTTATCGTACCACTCGTCCCAGATCGCACCGAGGGCAAAGTAATCCCCCTCTCTTGGATGAAACCAGTAAGGCTGCTTGTGGCCGTCTTCCTGATGCCATTCGTAAAAGCCGTTGACGGGTATGAGAGCCCGTTTGTGCCTGAAGGAGCCGCGAAACATCGGCTTCTCGTTGATCGTCTCTGCCCTGGCATTGATAGGATGGATCTTCGGCTCTTTGGCCCAGTGGGGAATGAAACCGAAGGCGGTGTCGGTGTAGTGGCGGTTGCTCAGCAATGCCGGCAGGCTCTGGGACGGGGCAATGTTGTAGTGCGGGTGCAAGAGACCGATATCGTTGATGAAGTCACCGAGCAGGGCCTGCGCATCGTTGATGAAAAGCCCGTCTGAGAAAAAGCCGACACGTCCACACATCTTTCGTCGCTCCTGTTTACCGGTTAAGCGTTTTTTTTCTGAAACGCATTGAGAACATACGTCATGAACATCATAGCAAAAAGATTAAGCAGCTGGGTAGTGCTTTACTCGTTTGGATCACAAGGTAAAGATTCAATCAGCCACAAGGCGTAACACGCAATAAAACTGCACTCTTTGGCCGATTCCAGATGAAGTTTTAGCTGACAACTATCTCATCGAAAAAGAGTTCCCTGTTTGTTTCAAAGTTTTCTACAAGTGTGTTGAAGCAGTCGCCAAGTTCACGGATGGTCTCTATATTGGGTTCTATATAGATCTTATTGCCTTTTTTCTCCATGGTAATGATGTCTGCTTCTCTGAGCTCTGGAAAAGAATAAGATGGGTCAGGCTGCTTTTCAATTCGTTTACGCAGCGGAGCCGGACAGTGCAAAAGTTTTACGTCAATACCTCTTTCAGACGATAAGGCTGTGGGTATTTTGCGGCTGTAGAGGAACGGTTTGACGAATTTCATCACATGCGCCTCTTGACCCTCAAACATCCAATATAATAAGATCATCACTGCAAATCATATATTTTTATTAAAATACTCTCTACTGCCTCGTTTTTTATCATCTCATATTCTATTAATATTTCTTATGTAAAAATCGATAGAATGATTACATATTCTGAAAAAGACACAGTAAGAAAAAGGAGAACGGATGCGTGTTTTACTCACAGGTGCAAATGGATACATCGGACGGCGTCTTAAGCAGGTACTCCTTGAAAAAAAAGATATTACCCTCCGTCTGATGGTGCGTAATACTGAAAGCCTTTCGGCTATGGCAAAAGAACAGTGCGAAATTGTAAAAGCCGATGTGATGTATCCCGACACGCTTGACGAAGCACTCTGGGAAGTGGATGTCGCCTATTATCTTATTCATGGGCTGACCCATTCCAATTTTCGCGATCTGGACCGTCAAAGCGCGCAAAATTTCCTGGATGCCTGCATTCGCCAAAATGTCAAAAAAATCATCTATCTGGGCGGCCTTGGGGACAAGCAGACCGGAAGCGAGCATCTGCTGAGCCGGATCGAGACGGGGGAGATCCTTAGTTCCCGCCCGGACAAGGTTCGATGCATCTGGTTTCGTGCCGGAGTGATTATCGGTTCGGGAAGCGCGAGTTTTGAAATCATCCGCAACCTGGTTCAAAAACTGCCGGTCATGATTACCCCGAAATGGGTTTCGACACTCATCACACCGATCGGAGTAGAAGATGTGATCCGTTATCTGGCGGCAGCGCTTGCATTGGAACCGAGCGAAAACCGGATGATCGATCTGGGAGAAGAGGCGATGAGCTATGGTGATCTGATGCTTCGTGTCGCGTCGGCCATGGGGCTTAAACGCCATCTGATCCCGGTTGATCTATTGACACCAAAACTCTCCTCATACTGGCTGACCCTGTTCACTCCCGTGCCATACGGAGTGGCAAGCTCTTTGATCGAAGGGCTGAAGAGTGAAGTGGTCGTGACCAATGATCTTCGCCATGAGCTCTTTGATATTCACCCCCACACGCTGGAAGAGGCGGTTGCGCATGCGATTGAAGAGATCGAATCCAACCAGGTGATCAGCCGATGGAGCGACAGCGGTGCGGGTTCGGCACATACCGACTCTGCGGACAATATCGCAAACGCTATATTTACGGACCGGAAAACCGTCGATTTCGGTGACATACCGGCGCAGAAGGTCTACCACAGTTTCTGCATGATCGGAGGAGAATCCGGCTGGTTCGGATACGATTGGCTCTGGAAAATACGCGGAGCCATTGATAAATTGTTTGGAGGGGCAGGGGTCAACCGGGGGCGAAGAGATTCCCGGCATGTCCGCATCGGAGACAGTGTCGATTTTTGGAAGGTGGTCGATCTGGTAGAGAATGAACGGCTTCTTCTTTTCGCTCAGATGAAACTTCCCGGTAAGGCATGGCTGGAGTTTAAAATACAGGACCATCAGTTGATTCAGAGTGCATATTTTTACCCCGAAGGCGTTTCCGGACGGTTATACTGGTATGCACTGATTCCTATTCATCATCTCATCTTTAGCAATATGGCAGTTTCGATTCTTCAGCGTGCCAAAAATCTGGAAGCATAGCTTTTATCTTCTTTTAAACAGACGATCTTCCGCCTTCTCAAAACTCCCGTCTGAGCTATAGGGGTCGGGTGATAACTAAAACAGCGATTCCAATGCTGTGTCACAAAGGAGACCATTTCTATAAAGTGATTAAGCGTTAAAAACAAACGGAGAAAAAGCTATGATGTCTCTGTAGAGCGAATGTAAATTGTTTTGCACAGGAGCATTTCATGGAAAAAAAATTCAATGTAGAGATCGTCTCATTTAACAAGATCGACAAGATAGAAAATGCCTGGAACAGCGATGACTACAGAGCGCTGTTACTGATAATGGGGATGGCTGAAGAGGATGTGGCGTCTATTCAAACCAATGAGCTCAAAGAGATGTGTCTGATGTCTTTGAATGATCTTCAACATCATGAGGCGGCCAAAGTTCTATTGACGTATATTTTTCAGGATGCGATAACAGCAGGGAAGATCGATCAGATCTGTCATGTCATGGCGGACGACAAGTTGTGGGAGGAGTTTTCGGACCCCTCGTATCATAAACGACTTTTTGATGCCTACAGCCTGCTGAGAGAAGCCTACAACGGCATCTTTTCCCATCCGACAGGCGTGCAGTTCCACATCAAAATAACATCGAAGCGCAAGGAGGCCTTTGCGCTTTTTGATACGTCGCTTTATCCGGCTCTCGTTCGGCTTCTTGCCGCGGGGATGGATGAGAATGCGACCTTGAACCGTCTCTATAGTGAGCAGCTCTCCGGAGAGAAGTTCGATGAAGCCGAATCGATAGTGTGGGTACTCGAAGAGACCTCCCGCAGCGACCTTGAACGGGAGTATGAGATCGTGAGTTCCGAACTCTGGTTCGGCGAACTTGCCCACGCAGACGCTTTCGAAGCAGAGACCCATGCGGACAGCGGCGACGAAGAAGAGGGCGACTGACAATCTGTGCGTTACAGCGACTGCACGCGCATGACGGAGATGAAGTCAAGGTGACGGTAAAGCGGAACAGTCTCTATAGCGGAAGCAATGGTTTTGCAGGAATGGTTTATAAATGGGGTTTTTGTTGCGGGGAGAGTCGATGCTCTCTTGCGAGAGCATCATACTTAAGGCGTAGTGAATTTGGAAAAAAAGCCTAGAATACCATGTCTAAATGTGGAGAATCTTCGTCGATATAAATACCGGCATCCTCGTAAGCTGCCATGTGGTGTGCAAATGCGCTTGATGCTAAAGCTCCGGCGATCAGTAGTGCTGTCATCAGTTTTTTCATGTTGTATCCTTTATTTTGAGATGCGGTATTATGGCAGCAGAGTGTTAGCACAGTGTAAGTACCGATCTTCTTATTCGGGATAGATCATCTTTCTGGTCACGCCGCCGTCGACGACGAAGTTCTGCCCGGTGATGAAGCCGGCTTTGTCGCTTGCGAGGTACCAGACCATCTCGGCGACATCTTCGGTTCTGCCGACACGGCCGGCGGGATGGAAGTCATGGTCGATGGCGCGGAGCGAATCGTAGTCGGCATGTTCGATCCAGCCGGGGCTGACGGCATTGACCCGCAAGGGCGAGAAACTCATCGCCATGGCGTGGGTCAGGCTGAGGAGGGCGCCCTTGCTGGCGCTGTAGGCTTCGGTGTGCGGCTCGCTCATCAGCGCGCGGGTGGAGGCGATGTTGACGATGGAACCTCCGCTCGCTTTGAGCCTGTCAGAGAGCTGGCGCGAGAGCAGGAAAGGGGCTGTAAGGTTGACCGATAGCACGCGGTTCCACTCTGAAAGCTCCAGCGTCACGGGATCGCCGTTTGCGCTGGTCGCGGCGTTGTTGACCAGGGCGTCAAGGGCCTCTATGGAGGCTGCAGCCTTTTCGATGGACGCTGCATCGGCAAGATCGCAGACAATGGGCTCGAAACCCGCCTCTCGGGCGACATCTGCCAGCTTGTCGGCCCTGCTGTCGAGGCCGAGCACGCGCCAGCCCCTCTGAATGAAAAGGCGCGCCGTTGCCAGGCCGATGCCCTGGGCGGCACCGGTGATAAGTATGGTTTGCATGTTGTTCCCCTGCTGTGAAATACTCTTATGGAAGGCAGATCGAAAAAAACGGGTTTTGACCTTTCCCTCGTTTGAGATCATATTTTAACTTTTTTTGCCTCTGAACAACTGGGTTGAAAATACACCTCTGCCCAGTACTGTTTTGCGTGGTGCTGCTAAGGTGATTTCCTTTGATCGGCGTCAGCCAGCCTTTGTGTTCCGGCCAGTTGTTTATTGTTAAGTATTAATTCTATATACTCCCTGAAACTATTAAGAGGTAAGAGATGACAGACACAGGTTCATTGATTCGAACAAAGCTGCGATCGTTTCGAATGATACATTTGGCGATGGTCATGGGCAGTGCGATATACGGGATTCTTATCGTATTCGTCCACAAATATGCGCCGATTCCGCCTTCGATAACCGATATGGAAACGCTGAGCACAATGGAGTACGCATCGGTTGTCTACGTACTGGGTTTTATGGTCGTCGCCAATGTGATGCGCAAAAAAATGCTTGCTTCCGAATCGATATTCAAGAAAAATGAAGATGCAAAAATGCAATCGGATCAGCCGCCGTTTATCGCAAACTACCTCACCTCGCTTTTTGTAGTATGGGCCCTCATAGAGGCCATCGCCGTCGGCGGCATCGTACTGTTCCTGGTAAGCGGAAAACTGATGATTCCTCTGGTCATGATCACGATCGGCGTGCTCTATAAACTTTCCAACGGGCCGCGTTTGGAAGAGTTGACGCAGCTTGCCTCAAAACAGAACGCAGCCGCGTTGCGGGGATAAGCGATGTCCTATTTCATCTGGCTGATCCTGGGTGTCGCCGCGTTTGTCATCGAGATGATGATGCCGACTTTTTTTGCCCTGTTTGCCGGCATCGGTTTTCTGTTTGCGGCGCTGGTGGCCTTTTTCCTGCCCGAGTCGCTTTTTCTGCAGCTGATCGTGGCCGCGCTCTTTATGGTCATAGGGGCGGTCGTTTTCAAGAGGAACCGCATCGCAGACGAAGCCGTTGCCGCTGTCGGTACCCATAACGAGTTCGTCGGTATGGAGGGCGTCGTGACCGCTGCTCTGACAATGCACAATGAAGGCGAAGTCGAACTTTCCGAGCCTATCGTCGGCAGCCGCCGCTGGCCCGCGCTCTGCGTTGAGGGGGAGATGGCAGTCGGCAGTGAGGTCAAAATAGTGCAGCTCAGAGGCAACACGCTTCTGGTTGAAAAAAAATAAAAGGTAGTCAGTATGGATTTAGGTATTGTATTTTCGCTCGTCTTGGTGGCCGGAGCCGTGTATACGCTCTCTCAAATGGTGCGTATTGTTCCGCAGGGGGAGGAGTGGGTCGTTGAGAGGCTGGGCAAATACAGCAAGACGCTGCTGCCGGGGCTGAACCTGCTGATCCCGATGATCGACAATGTCGCGTATCGAATCGTGACAAAAGAGCTCATTCAGCAGACCCGCGATCAGGAGGTCATTACAAAAGACAACGCGGTCGTCATCATCAGCGCCGTCGTCTTTTACCGTGTCACCGACCCGGGAAAGGCGTCGTACTCGATCAGCGATTTTGAAAGTGCGGTCGCGAACATGACGACGACGACGCTGCGGGCCGTGATCGGCGGAATGACACTGAACGAATCGCTATCACAGCGCGATCAGATCAAAGCGCAGGTCGCATCCAAGATCCGCGATTCACTCAGCGGGTGGGGGCTTACGCTCGGAAACCTTGAGGTGCAGGATATCAGGCCGAGTGCCAACCTGCAGGAGGCGATGGAGCGTCAGGCCGCAGCGGACCGTGACAGGGAAGCGACGATCCTGATCGCAGACGGAGAGAAAAAAGCGGCAATCGCCAAAGCCGAAGGGCAGAAAGAGGCGGCCATCCTCGAAGCGCAGGGAAAACTCGAATCGGCTAAACTCGAAGCACTGGCAAAAGTCGAACTGGCCGACGGTGACCGCAAGGCGATGATAATCGTGTCACAGGGGCTGGCCTCGGGAGAGATCGCACCCCACTATCTTCTTGCGCAGCGCTATATCGACAGCGTGAAAAACCTCGCCGACTCCGACAACTCCAAAGTCGTATTTATGCCATCAGACTGGCAGCAGAGCCTGGCCGGTGCCGTCGGAGCGCTTGGATATCTTGGTACTTCGATCAAGGAGTAGGGACGAAAATTCACTATTTTCATCACGATCAAAAAAAAGAGTCACAGATTCACCACAGCAGGTGAATCTCTGCTTGCTCATTCCCTTCTAAAAACAGCTTTCTCTCCAAATCATACATATTTAATAACGCAATCTAATAAAATATTGTATCATTTATGATCCCCATGTGAGGCGGGCGGTTTGAGACGATTTTATTTTCCTCTTATTGTTGTTGTATGCACGGCGGCACTTCATACGGCCGATCGTGCCGTAACGACTCCCGAAATACCGCACGTACTTTACGGAGCAGCGCAATGAGACGCGGTTTTTCTTTACTGATTCCGGCATTGATTCTTTTACTTTCGGGTTGCCAACATGGCACACAGGAGGCAAAAAGTGAGCTGTCCGCACAGCATATCAAGTATGATCTGGAAACATTCGAAAAATATGTCTCAAGCCAGGACCAGAACGTCACACAGCTCTTTTGTGAGGCCGGTTTTCTGGATGAACTTCACCAGGCTGATAAGAACACGCTGCTCTTCGAAGCTATCGAAAACGGTCTTGACCCTTTGGTCAAGGCGCTTCTTGAGAGCGGTGCAGACCCGAACTATATCGGGGCAACCGGTATGGTGCCCCTGTTGATGTCAGTTAAAAAAGGCGATCACAATATCAGCCGCATACTTCTCTTTTACGGTGCCTTGCCAAACACGCAAAGCGCGGTTAACCTTGACAGTGCCCTAAACTATACCGCCGGCCATAATGATCTGGAACATGTCAGACTGCTGCTTGACGCCGGGGCCGATGTCTCCCGGATCGACGGGGAGCGCACCGCACTGATGATCGCAGCGCGTCAGGGGTATGTGGCGGTCATGAAAGAACTTATCGATAACGGTGCCGATGTCAACTTCCCTGAGGGAAGGCCTCTGCAGCTTGCCGCCTTTTCGCAAAATCCGGATGCTGTCATTTTATTGTTGACCCATGGTGCCGTGCCGCTGGCTGACGCCTGGGGATGCACTCCCTTGCATTATGCCGCAGCCGAACAGCCTCTCAAAGTCGTGATCGCCCTGATGAACGCCGGGGCGAGCGCCGATGCGTATTGCAGGGGGGATATCGCTCACACCCCTCTGGAGTGGGCAAAGTACAATAATCAGGAAAATTACGACTACCTGCTGTCGTTGACAGCGTTAAAGCAAGCTGATGAAAAAGCGGGCAGATTTTACCCTGAATGAGCGTTCAGGCGCCTGCCGAAGAGTTGCCGCCGTAAACTGTTATTCGGCGGCTGAATACTTGAGCAGTTTTTTCTTTAATTCGCCGATCCCAAGCAGCAGATGCGGAAATTTTCGTAGAGAATAACTCAATATCAGTTTCTTGGATCTTCGGCTTGCCAGCCGATAGCTCTGCTCAATCGTATGGCTGAATTTTTCAAAACAGCTATTTCGCAGATAGACCATCGCCAGCCCCAGATACCAATCGGATTTGATTTGATTGATTTCAGGGTGAAATTTATTTTCAAAATGGCTGTCCATTGCCTCCAGGACCGGCATCATCTTCTTTACCTGTTCTTCTCTGATCTCAAGGTCTTGCATATTACTGGACCAGGACCCTGCTGCATTTCTCCGATAGACCGACATCGTGCGGTCGATATAGAGCGCACCGCCTTTCAGCGAGCCGAATATCTGCAGATAGTAGTCGCCGTTTAGCGGGCCGTAAATCCATTGCGGCATCGCCGCGATCGCCTCTTTTTCGATGATCAGAGAGGCTGTCGGGCAGAAACCTCCGCCGCCCAGGATAACCTCCTTCGTGGTAAACAGCCGATTGCCGTTTGCCCGTTTTGTTGAGACCGAGTCTTTCTTGCTTTTATCGACCCACACATCGAGAGCGGAGTGGAAACTCATCTGGCAGTTTTCAACCGCGCGCATTACATCGAGTTGGATCTGCAGCTTATGAGGATCTGTCCAGTAATCATCGCCTTCGCATATGGCGATGTACTTTCCGACGGCTTCTTTGATAAGAAGTATCTCTATCTTGATACCTTTGGAATACTGGTTCTCTTTTTGCAGGATCAGTCTGATGATAGAGGGGTATTTCTCGGCATACTCTTTTAATATTGCTACCGTATTGTCGGTCGAACAGTCATCATTGATGACAATCTCAAATGGAAAGTCGGTCTCCTGCATCAGCATGCCGTCCAATGCCTGCGAGATATAATCTTCATGATTAAACGCCAGACATATTGCCGACAGGAGAGGCGGTTGCGTGTACGTCCAGTTTTTCATGATCTCTGTTTCGGTTTTGTCTATCATGTTGTAGTGACTCCTCGTTCCCAGGACGTAAATTCGGAAAATCTGAAATTTTTATATTCTAATGTATATAAACTTTGTATTTAATATATATTTAATTCAAATACGATGCCCTGTCGAGTCGTGCTTGCCTAAATTTTCCTGATGACGAAAGCGCTGTAGGCCTGTTCGCTGTCGATCGGTGTGATGTGGGTGAACGCTTCGTACGCGATGAGTTCCAGCCCCTCCGGCAGCTCTTCGAGCATCTTGTCCCGGTCGTACTGGATAATGTCCAATCCTGCGCACTGCGTCTGCCCGCCGACGCGGAAGGTGCTGATGATGGCGGTGCCTCCGGTGAGCAGACTCTGCATGACTTTTTCAAAATAGGCAACCCTCTCTTTTTTACGCAGCAGAAAATGGAAAACGGCCCTGTCGTGCCAGATGGTGAACTGCCGGGACGGTTCAAAATGCATGATGTCCGAACAGATGTAAGTAGGAACATCGGCCTTGTCTGCAAGTCGCTCTTTTACAATGTCGAGCGAGCATTTTGAGGTGTCAAGCAGGGTGATGTCTTTGTACCCGTTGTCGATCAGCCTGTCTGCCAGTAACGATGCCCCGCAGCCTACGTCGATGATGGCGTCATCCGTGTTTGCGCATAGCATGTTATAAGCTCCAGTGAGACTGTCGGCGTGTTCTGGTGCCACAGCACTTTGGTGTAGTCTTTTGTCCGAAAGATATTCTCCCAGTGGGACTGTCTGGCTTCCTCCAGCGGGATCTTTTTTGCCCTGAACGTGGCGCCGTAAGTGGTGTCGGAGGTCTTGTAGTGGGTCAGGCCGGTACACGCTATGTCGCCGAAACCCGCCTGGCGCATGATCTCGATGAGTTTGCCCTCTCGCAGTGTTCCGGCGACACAGTTGGCCCAGTCGCCATCTTCTTTACTGACGGCACAGCAGGCTGTCGCATCTTCCGTCGAGACATCGATCATGTCGGCGAACATGATCCTGCCCCCGGGCTTGAGTACCCTGTATATCTCTGCAAAGACGCTCTCTTTGCAGCCTGTGAGGTTGATGGCACCGTTGGAGATGACGACATCGACGCTTTCGTCTTCGAGATCCATCTTCTCAAAGCTGTTCTCGAGCACCTCGACGTTTGAAAAACCGGCCAGTTTCGCGTGCTCTTTGGCTTTTAGCACCATCTTCGGGGTGATGTCGATGCCGATGGCTCTGCCTTTTGTGCCGACGAGCAGAGCAGCGATCAGAAGGTCGACGCCGGCGCCGCAGCCGAGGTCCAGAACGGTTGAGCCTTTTTCGATCGTTCCCAGTTCAAAAGGGTTGCCGACCGCGGCGCAGTAGTCCCAGATCTGCAGGGGGAGCTTCTGGAACCACGCATCTTCGTAGCCGTGTGCCCTTGCATTCTCAATTCCTTTGTCCCAGCCGAAATCTTTGCCCGGCTGTTCTGCAAGTTCGGAATATAGTTTGATGATCTGTTCGTGACCTGCCATGTTGTCTGCTCCATTTCTGATAAAGAACGATACCCAAATCAAGATGAAACAAAGTAAAAAAGCCGTCTATCCGGCGGTACGGATCTTTCCTCGACGCGGAGTGCTATTTTCGGCATAATACAGGTTACATTGAACAAGGAGCGATCATGCATATCGGATTTATCGGACTGGGACACCTGGGCTCTGCTGTCGCGAGGCGGCTCATCGAGTGCGGTCATACGTTGAGCGTCTATAACCGTACGGCGGCCAAAGCGGAGGGCTTGGCGGCACAGCGGCTTGCGAGCCCGAGGGCGGTGGCGGAAGCCTGCGACACCATTTTCCTCTGCCTGTTCGAGAGCGCGGCGGTCGATGCCGTCCTCAGCGGCGAAGAGGGGCTGCTCGGCGGTAATGTCGCCGGCAAGAGCGTTATCGATCTCAGCACCAACCATTTCGATGACGTTCTGGGCTTTCATGCGCGGTGCAGGGCAGCTGGGGCACATTATCTCGAATGCCCGGTTTTGGGGAGCGTCGTGCCCGCGTTAAAAGGGGCGCTGACAGTAATGGCCAGCGGTGAAAAAAGCGCTTTCGAAAACGCCCGTCCACTCCTGGAACAGATCGGTACGCAGCTCTTCTACCTTGAAGAACCGGCACGTGCGACTAAGATAAAACTGATCAACAACCTGGCGCTCGGAAGCATCATGGCCACCATCGCCGAAGCGCTGAGCCTCGGCGAGGCGGCCGGCATCGCCAAGGAAGAGCTACTCGACATCCTCGCTGTCGGCGGGGGAAAATCGCTGGTGATGGACGCCAAAAAACAGAAGCTGCTCGACGAGGAGTTCTCGGTCCACTTCTCCGGTGCGCTGCTCTACAAGGATCTGCACTGCGTCCAGGACTTGGCCTTCTCGCTCAAACAGCCGCTTTATGGAGCGGCGCTCGTCAAAGAACTTTATGCAAGGACCTTCACCGAAGGGATCGAAACGGAGGACTTCTCTGCCGTATACAAGCTCTTTAGAAAGCGGTCCCGATAAAGATCTGATCATAGACGCTCTTACGGAGGAGCATTACAGCTTTTTGCACTGCCGGAAGCACTGCAATAAGACCCCCTCGGCATAACAATTTAAGCGGTGTTCTATGTGGGCTCTATTATAATAAACGGTAATTGCAGGAGCAGCCCGTTGAAGCTTAATTACCGCATCGTTTTGATCATCACCTTCTTGCTGGTGGCTCTGTCGGTCAGTATGTCCGTCATCAACTACGTCGTCTCACTCCAGTCGACGCAGAAGCAGCTCGTAGAGCGCTCTTTGCCGCTGACGGTAGACAACATCTACACGGAGATCCAGAAGCATATCATCGAACCCAACCTCGTCTCATCCATGATGGCACACGACACATTTTTAAAGGCATGGCTCATCCATGACGAAGCCGACGTCAACAAGATATCGAATTATCTGGAGACCATCAAAAACAAATTCGGCATGTTCACCGCCTTCCTGGTCTCCGACAAAACAGGCAACTACTACACCTCAGACGGTTTTATTGAAAAGGTAAAAGAACAGAACCCGAACAACGCCTGGTATTTTGCCTTTAAGAAAAATCCAAACGCCCACGAGATCAACCTCGATTTCAACTCGAACATTGATCAGGAGATGATCATGTTCATCAACCACAAGATCATGGACGAGCAGTACCATATGATCGGGGCCACGGGCATCGGTCTGAAGATCTCCTATATCAACGACATGCTCAAACGGTTCCGGCAGCACTACCAGTTCAAGGTGCTCTTTCTTAATGAAGAGGGCGAGGTCGTGCTCAACGAACGCGGCATCCATGCGATCAAACACCTCAAAGAGGTCCCCGAACTCTATCTGCTCAAGGATGATATCGTCAGCAAAAGCGGCAGTGTGCTCAGGTATGAGAAAGAGGGTGAGACCTATCTGCTCAACACCAAATACATTCCCGAACTCGATCTCTACCTGCTGGTCGAGGCTAAGGTCGCACAGTTTACAAAAGAGGTCACGCAGACCTTTTATCTCAATCTCATACTGTCGCTGCTGGTGACGGCACTGATAACGTTTATTATCCTGATGGCAGTCAAAAGCCATCACAGACAGCTGGAGTATCTTGCGCATAACGATACCATGACGGATCTTCCCAACCGCAGAGCCTTTGATGAAGCGTTCCGCCGTCTTTATCTGTTGCAAAAGCGTAACACAAAACCTGTTTCGCTGCTCTTTTTCGACGTGGATGACTTCAAGCAGATCAACGATACTCTCGGGCATTATGCCGGCGACAGAGTGCTGGTGCGCATCGCGGCGCTTTTGAAGGAGAGTGTCCGCGAAACAGACCTCTTGGCACGTTGGGGCGGCGAAGAGTTCATTGTCGCACTGATCGATACCGGTGTGGATGATGCCTACCCCATAGCGCAGAAAATAAGGAAGAATATCGAGACCGATACAGTACTGCGTCAGATCGTGAGTTACCCGGTCACCGCCAGTTTCGGCCTGACCGGTTTCATGGACAATGACTCGATAGAGACGATGCTGAAGCGGGTCGACGACGCACTGTATGAAGCGAAGGCAAACGGCAAAAACAAAATCGCAGTGCGGTAGGGGTTTCAGAGGTGCTCTGTTATACAATACGATAATAAAATCAATTGAGTCACTATAAGGGGCACCTCTAAAAACCCTAGCCAACCTCAGAGGGAAGAAAGAGAGATGAGCTTGTGCAGAACTTTTCTTGAGTCATAGCCGTAGCTATGAGGATAGAAAATTGTGTGCAAGATCGCTCTCTTTATCCCTCCCGCAGGGCGATAGAGAGAAGCTCACACTCTCCGTTGATCCTTTTCGTCTTAGCTATGGCTAGGGCTTCAAAAGATCGCCTTGATTGTGAACTTCTCTCTATCGCTGAGGCGGACTAGGGTTTTTAGAGGTGCCCTAAGGATACTCCTATTAAAACAGATGCTGAAAAAGGGAAGATAATGTCTAAAAAGAACTATGCCAACCCGCCTCAAAACAGACAGAGAAAGGCACCGCCGAAAAAGAGTGTTCTGGAAACAACTGCCAAAGATGAAGTCAAAGCGATGTTTATGGCCTGGTTTAAAAAGAACGGGGCCGATGCCGGGCATGTTATGAACAAACAGGATGTCATTACGCACGTTTTGAAAAAGTTGGACAAGAAGCAGGATGGTTTTTTGGAGCAGGCGATGGATGAGCTTAAAAGAGGCGGCCTGATCGAAACGAAAGAGGACGGCGTCACCCTGGTGCTGACCCAAAAAGGCGCGGAGCAGCTTTAAAACCACTGGGGCAGTTTATGCGTCGGAAGTGCTTATTATCCAGATCTTTAATGCATGAGCCTACCGCTCGATTTAGGAGATCTCGCATTTTTGTCCGCAAGAGGGGCTATGGCCAAAATATTTCTGACCTTCCCGCCGAAGGCTCTTTTTCACTGCGCCTTCTTGACAACTAATCTATCATGCGCATTACCTCTTGAAGACTGGTCGTACCTCTTAACAATTTTTTCAGTGCATCGCCTTTGATATCGGTGCCGCCCTGACTACGAAGATAGCGCTGCAGTTCCAGACTGCTTCTGTTCTGTCCGATCATCTCTCTTATGGTATCGTTGACCTGAAAGTATTCCGCAACCGCAATACGTCCCATAAAACCACTCTCTCTGCAGTGCTTACAGCCGACCGGTTCATAGAGCTTTAGCGTGTCGCCTGGCAGCGACAAGATCATCTCGCGTGACTCGCTGAAATATTCGATGAGCTCTTCTTTGGAGAGTTCTGCCTCTTTTTTGCATTCGTTGCAGAGCCGTCTCAACAGTCTTTGCGATACGACACTGAGAAGGCCGTCGGCCAAGAGACTGGCATTGATGCCGAAATCTCTGAGACGCGAAATCGCTGTTGCGGCACTGCCGCCGGAGAGAGTCGATAAGATAAGATGCCCCGTCACTGAACTCCGTATCGTCAGTTTTGCGGTCTCATCATCAAGAATCTCGCCGATTGAAATAACGTCAGGATCCTGCCGGGCAATATGGTGAAGTGCCTTGTCGAAGGTGTAATCGGTCTGCCTGTTGATCTGCACCTGATTGACAAACGGGATGTGGTGCTCTACCGGCTCCTCTGTTGTGATAACATTTCGTTTTAAAATATCGATCTTTCTCAGCATGGCATAGAGGGTGGTCGTTTTACCGCTGCCGCTTGAGCCGATAATAAGGATAATGCCGCTTCTCTTTTGCAGATCATGGTTGATCTGTTCAAGAAAATCAGGTTCAAAGCCCAGGTTTTCAAGGTTATAGAGCTTAATATGCTCCGGCATGAGCCTAAGTGCCAGTTTTTCACCGTTGAGTGTCGGAATGCTGGAGACCCGAATATTATAACTGCTCTGATAAAAATCAATATCGAACTCCCCGTTGAGAGGCTGAAGATGCTGGGAAATGTCAAGCTTGCCAAGCAATTTGATGCGGTTGACAACAGTGGTGTATAAGGTCATGGGAATCGAATAGGCGTGTTTAAGAACACCGTCTATCCGGTAAAAAATGTGCGATGTAAAGCGTTCAGGCATAATATGGATATCGCTAGCACGCTCTTTTATGGCATCACTGATAAGTATATCGACAAAAGCGATTGCGTCTATCTCATCAACAGGCATCTTCATGATTTCGTCGATCAGCTCTTCAACCGAAGAGTCAGAACGCTCATAGTAAAATTGCAGATATTTGGCTAATGTGTCGCTGTCACAGACGGCAAAACGGATGGGATAGCCGGTGCTTTCCTGAAGAGAATCACGGATCTGATCATCATCCGGCCATTCCGTTGCAACCACAAGTACCCCCTCTTCGATTTTAAGAGGTATGACCATGTTCAGTAGGGCGAACTCTTTGTCAACAAGGTCGAGTGTCTCGCGCATCGGCACATAACCGTTCAGGTCAATGTAATCAAGCCTGAACTGAGATGCAATGGCCCGAGCCAGTTCATCGGTTGTAACGAAGTTAAGTTGGACAAGGATCTTTCCAAGCACCTCGTTTGTCACTCTTTGTACATGCATCGCCGCATCGATCTGTTCTTGGGTGACCGTACCCATCTCTTTTAAAACAGTGCCGATGACCTGCGTTTTCACTTTACACCTCTTTGCATCTGCTAATTACGATTATTATACAACATTAGCAGGGCCTACGGCTGCAATGTGCATGCGGTCTATAGAAAGTACTGTTTCAGTTGAAACTAGAGCAGCTGTTTGTACTCGGGGTGTTTTTCGACATAGTTGACGATATAAGGGCAGCACGGCTTCATCTTCATCGATCTTTTCTCGATATCCTCAAAGACATCCTTGACCAGAGCGGCCGCGATGCCTCTGCCGGTAAGCTTTTGGGGCACGTGCGTCTCCGTCAGGTGCAATACACCGTTCTCTTCTTCATAGACAACACATGCCAGATAACCGCCTATATGGTACTCGTATTGGTGTTCCGCTCTGTTGTGTACCAGTCTGTAGCTTGTATGCATGCTCACTCCTTTGCTTGTGAACGATTACAGGTCCAGCGCGTACTTTTTCAGTGTTTCCAGGTCGATCAGCTGCAACATCGCCCGGTGCGTGGAGTGGATGAAGATACCCGGCGCCTTGCCGTCTTTGACAGCCTGTACAAAACGGGGACCCGAGAGGCACCAGCTTTGCCCCGCTTTTACACCCGCAAAGTTGTATTGCGGCAACGGCGTAGAGATGTCGTTTCCTGCTGCCTTTGAATAGTCCAGGAACTCCTGAGTCGCGTAGATACAGACGGCGTGAACGCCCGGATTATCTTTGCCGGTCTGGCATGAACCGTCCCTGTAAAACCCCGTTAGCGGTTTTGTACTGCAAGGTTCCAGAGGACCGCCCAGCGCGTTGATCGGTTCGTACATGTATCTGCCCTTAAATATAGATTCCCCGATTGTATCGAAGCTCTATTGTATTATTCAGCAGTGTTTTCAGCGGTTGGAACTTTTTAATTTTCTGTTTAGTTTTCGTATCGGCATTTAAAACGGTCACTTTTCAAAGAGCAGGTCCGTCCTGATGATGTATTTGACGCCAGAAAGTATGACCTCCGAACTGTGCAGACAGTGCAGCGGGTGGGTGCCGTGCGGAAAACAGAGCGCACCGCCTTCTGGCGTCCTTACCGCCGCGATGTTTACATCTTGGTCTCTTTTGGCGGGTTTGGCAGGGTCGTTGCTGTCGACGTAGAAGGCCGTTGCACCGCCTGTGAAGGCCTCATTGAGCAGGACCAGAAAGCTCATCCGGCTCAGCCTGTCCCCATAGGCGTCGGCGACAAGCCTGTTTCCCACCATGCGGCTGCCCGGCCAGCTGCCGTCGGTATGGGGTCTGAAAAAGTCCCCTTCGGCATATTTGTAGAAACGGAAGCGCTTGTTGAGTCCCAAAGCTTTTTTGCCGTTGAAGATGCCGCTGCTGTCGTGCAAAAGGGTTTTGCACCGCTCCCAGATGATGTCATGGGTCGTCTCATCGGCTACCCAGACCAGGTTCTCGTTACGGCGTACGTTTCTCGGCAGCGAGACGGAAGCATCCTGGGTGTAACCCAGCCGCTCGGTTGTCTCGATGAAACGGCGGCACTCGTCCCGGGTAAATAGATGCAAAAGCTGGAAAGCCTCCGGCACGCTCTTGACTTCGACACGCTGCACATCGATGCCGATAGCCCTCACGAGCCCAAAAGGGTTCCCGGTTTTAGCTGCCCAGGTCGGTACAGGCGTCTGTTCGGAACCTGTTTCATAGGCGGCGACAAAAAAGTCGTTTACGGTCTCTTGCGTTTTCATTCTGAAATAGTACCGGAATCTGAACACTCCTGCATTGATCGATTGGGCTGATGTGGTATTTTGACCTCTGTGCAACAGGGCTCGTATGCTACAATTCCGTCAAAACAGACGAAGGACGTCCATGCAGATAGTAGACCGTGATTTTTTATCCTTGGGCGTGAATGACCCTTCAGTGATCAGTGACAGTCAGCTTATGCTGCTAGACATCGATGTTGCTGATAAAGCGTCGTGGTACGAACTTGCACTCGGCAAAAGTATCTCGGATGCAAGAGCGGAGCTTTTCGTGCTGCTCAAAGGGATCACGACCAAGGGCAATCAGGAGAGGATCATTAAGAACTACAAGGCCCTGCAGGCGTTCAGGAAAGCGCCTGTGGCTAATGAGAGCAAAAAAGAGGAGAAGCTGGAGCCTGTCACCGGTGATGTAACGATCTACTGCGACGGCGGTTGTTCTCCCAACCCCGGCGAATCGGGATCGGGTGTGGCGCTCTACCGCGGGGGCAGGGTTTCAGCACTCTGGTACGGGCTCTACGAGCGAAAAGGGACGAACAATACGGCCGAACTTAACGCCCTCTATCAATCCCTTCTCATCGCACAGAACGAGATCGAAGCGGGGAACAAGGTGGAGATCAGGTGCGATTCCATGTACTCGATCAACTGCATCAAGACCTGGGCTTCAGGCTGGGAAAAGAGCGGGTGGACCAAAAAAGGCGGAGAGATCAAAAACCTGGAGATGATCAAGATCTCATACGCCCTCTACAACCGCCTGAAACAGAAGGTCTCGCTATCGCATATCAAGGCGCATGCCGGGCTGGAAGGCAATGAGCTGGCCGACAGGATGACCGTCCATGCCCGCGAGCAGAAACACGAGGGGTTTGTCCGCTATGAGGGCGACATCGATGTCGATGCGATCCTGAGCATGCGCGCCGGCTGAGGGGTGATAATGCCTTTGATGCGGTAAAGTCGCTGCGCGATTAGGCTATAATTGTAAAAATATATCAAGGTCTTACTCTTATGTCAAAAAACCCGACACTCCTGCAACAATTCCGCTCTTTCTGTTTTCAAAACAAGGCCGATGACCTTGAAAAGGCGATCGAATACTTCGCTGTTTTCGGCGGGATGGGTTGGACGGTTGATATGGCAAGGCCCCTGGACGAGCTGATCGAAGAGAAGGTCCTGAACAACTACCGCTACATCCATGGCGATATTGCCAAGACCACCCAGAGCAATCAGACGCATCATGCTCTGCTCAGCGCGCTTGCCGTCGGCGACAGACGGGAACACTCCGCCTTCAAGAGAGCCGATGTTCTGCGAGAAGAGGGGGAAGCCTCGATAAAGTTTCTGATCGACAACGGTCTGCTGGTACGCGACAGATCGCAGGAACAGCCGGTCGATGAACACGAGGTGGTCTCGGACAAACTGCTTTTCACGCTCCCTTTCATGCGCTTCTGGTTCTCCTCCGTCTCGCCCTATTACAAGGGGATCAAAGAGGGTGACTATACGGAGGTCAAAGAGCGCTGGAGCCATCTTAAACATACGTTCAGCGACCTGATCTATGAGCGTCTTGTCATGGAACTTGTCAAAAAGAGCTTCAAAGAGGACCCTATAGCGAAGATCGGCTCCTACTGGGACAAGAACGGCGAGATCGAGATCCTGGCAAGAACGAAGTCGGGCAAGATCGTTGCAGGCGGCTGCAAGTACGCCAGGTCAAAAGCCAACAAAAGCGAACTGACGAAGCTCAAAGAGAAGTGCGCCAAGGCTGAACTGAGCCCCGATATCTATCTTGTCTTCTCCAAGAACGGCTTCTCAAACGAGCTTAAAAAGGAGAAGGGCGAGGGTGTCAGACTCTTTGCCCTGAAGAACCTCAGAACGCTTGTCGAGGAGCTCAGCCCAAAAGATCTTCTTGTCAACACGAACAAGAAGTATTGATTCAGGAGAGATTGCAGTGAGCCGAGACTTTACATTTGTGCTGGATGCGGAGATTGCCGAAAAGCTCAGCGTCTTTGGCGGGCTTTTGGAGAAAGACGCGTCGACGATGCTTCGCGAGGCGCTGCAGGACTATTTTGCAAAAGAGGAGAAGCAGCTGCTTGAAAAAAAGCTGGCCGAAAAAGATCCCATGACCGACCTCGGTTTTGACGAGTTCTGGGATGGTGTCGATCTCTGACCTTTATCTTGTCGTCCCAGTAAAAGAGCGGCTCTGAATCTGCTCTGTTACTGTTTCGAAGGCAGCCACAGAACATTCGTTTTCAAGTACTCTTTCGTGCTGTAAATTGCTTCAAACTGCTCTGCAGGCAGCGGTTTGTTAAAGTAGTACCCCTGCGCTTCGTTGCAGCCGTTATCGGTGAGATAATTGAGCTGTTCGATCGTCTCTACCCCTTCGGCGATGGTGTGAAGCCCTAGACTGCGCGCCATATTGATAACCGCGCCGACGATCGCCCTGTCCTCAGGGTCGATGCTGATATCACGGACAAACGATTGGTCTATTTTGAGTTTGTAGACTTTGAATTTTTTAAGATAGCTCAAACTGGAGTAGCCGGTACCGAAATCATCGATGGACATTCGAATACCCCTTTGATGAAGTTTGTTCATGATATTGATGGCTTCTTGAGGGTTATGCATGGCTACGCTTTCTGTAAGCTCAAGTTCAAGATATTCAGGCGGCAATCCTGTACTCTCAAGGACCTGTGAGACCAGATCCGGCAGGTTCGGGTGACGGAACTGGACAGCAGAGAGATTGACTGCCATGATGATCGGCGGCATGCCGCTATCCATCCAGCTTGTGAGCTGTTTTGCGGCAGTGCGCAGTACCCACTCTCCGATGGAGAGGATCAGACCGCAGTTTTCCGCGATAGGGATGAACTCAGCCGGCGAGATGGCGCCGAATTCAGGGTGCTGCCAGCGAAGCAGGGCCTCTGCACCGATGACATGGCCGCTCTTCATCGATATTTGCGGCTGGTAGACGAGGTAGAGTTCATTGCGTGAAAGCGCATGGTACATCGCATTGACCAGCTGGAGCTTGCGTGTGGAGATCGTCTGCATCTCGTCGGTAAAGAAAGCGTAGCCGTTGCGTCCCTCGGCTTTGGCACGGTACATCGCCGCGTCGGCATTTTTGGACAGTGTCTCCTTGTCCAGACCGTCTGTCGGATAGAGGGCGATGCCGATAGAGGCGGTAACGTTGAGTTCGTGACGTTCGATCGAGAAAGGACCCTGAATGGCACGAAGCATTTTTTGTGCAACCTTTTGGGCCCCTTCAGCATCGATGCTCGGCAGCAATAATATAAATTCGTCTCCACCGAGCCTTGCGACGGTATCTTCTTCACGGAGCCCGGATCGGATACGTTTTGCCAGTTCGACAAGCAGGGCGTCACCGGTATTGTGCCCAAGTGTGTCATTGATGTCTTTAAAATTGTCAATATCGATGAACATCAGAGAAAAATTGTTTTGCTTGCGCTTGGCCAGACTGAGAAGATAGGTCAGCTGTTCATCCAGTTTTACCCGGTTTGGAAGCCCCGTCAATGTGTCGAAATTTGCAAGATACTGAATACGCAGCTCCGACTGCTTGCGCTGGGTGATGTCTCTGGTGATACCCAGCAGCATCGTGACCTTTCCGCCTTCATCACGCATCGGAACGGCATGCGTTTCAAGCCAGCGTCGTGCACCTTTAAGTCCCTCTATCTCAAATTCCATCTGCGCGTTGTTTCCGTTCATAACCTTTTTATGCAGGGCGATGAATTGCTCACGCCATTCGGGGAGCACATAGCTTATGAGCGTATTGCGCTGCGCCTCTTCGAGGGTATCAGTCTCCAACATCGCCAGTCCGGCCGGATTCATCTCGACGAGGTTCCCCGTTGGATCAATAAGCTTGACGCATTCGGGTTCATTATCAATGATCGCATGCAGATGCTGTTCACTCTCACGCAAGGCGATCTCCGACAGCTTCTGTTCGGTAATATCGTCATACATCCCAAGAATACCGATGATGGTGTTATTATTGTCATAAAGAGGGACTTTGGAGGTGCGCAGCCAGATCGTTTTGCCGTCGGGTGTCGTCTGGGGCTCTTCAAAGAAAAGTTTAGGGGTGTTCGATTCAATAACACGGCGGTCGTCTGCCCGGTACAGTTCCGCCTGATCATGCCATGTCATCTGGTAGTCGCTCTTTCCGATCACATTCTGCGGATCCGTTTCGCCTGCATCTTTGGCAAAGGCGAGATTGCAGCCGAGATAATTCAGATCTTTATCTTTCCAAAAAATGCGTGCGGGTACCGTATTGATGATAGCCTTCAGCAGATTGTAGGATGTCGTCAGTGCCTCTTCCGCTTTTTTTCGGGCATTTTCATGTGCATAGCCGGTGAGGGCATGGTCAATGTCTGTCGTCATCTCCTGCAGCAGATTGCGTGTCGGTTCATCGAAGACGTTCACCTCATCGGAATAGAGGTTAAAAGTACCGACAAGCACATCGTCTTTGTGCAGCGGCAACGCGGCAGAAGCCTTCCAGCCGAATGCTCTGGCGCGTTCATGCCACGCAGCGGTGGATGGATCATGCTGAAAATCCTGGGACCATACCGGGTGGTCTTCCCGGCAGACCGTTCCGCTGGGGCCTTGCCCGGAGGGATCGCCTGCATCGATCGTTATATGAAGATCGTTTAGATAGTCTGTACCGCTGCCGCAGTAGGCAACCGGTTTAAGCGCTTTGCGCTGATCATCTAATGAACCTATCCATGCCATCTTTATATGTGAGATATTAACGGCGTCCTGGCAGATCTTGGAAAACAGTTCCGACTCATTGCCTGAGCGTATGATCGCTTCGTTGCATAGACTTAATGCGGCATAGAGCTGGCTCATGCGTTGACTCTCTTTTTCCGCAGCTTTACGTTCGGCATCAATCCCCAGGAGTTTGATCTGTGTCTCTGACAGCCAGCCCAAAACACTGTTTTCCATCCCTTTTTTGACCGAAAAAGGGGAAGTGAAATCACCGCTTCCGATCTGGGTAATACGGGTGTAGAGCTCATTCAAAGAGCCGCCAAGTATCAAGTTAAAAGCACGATATACACGCCATAACATGATCAGCAGCAGCATACCCAAAAGTATAAATACGGCGCGCAAAGCTATGGCAAAATTTTCAGTACTTTTGACAGCATCGAAAGTCCGTTTGTCAATTGTCGAATGGACTTCACTGATAGGCTGCATAATAGCAGTTTTGGCGTGGTGGTACTCTTCGCCCTGCAGCAGTTTCATTGCGTTCAAGGGGTCGGAACCGGCAAGGTCCATCGCCCTCTGTTCGATCTGTGTCAGTTCATCGGAATGCTGTTTGGCCTCGGAGAGTTTGGCTATTTCAGCTTCGGTAAAACCGCTTTGGCGCATCAGTTCCAGCAGAGCGATCGATTGCTTGCTGTAGGGACGGGGCCGTTGATCATTCTCTCTGATCAGATCCCAGTAGACATTATGGTAATCAAACGGGCGGGGACTCCTGCCGTTACGTATATCCAGTATTTCCTGGTAATGGCGTTTATAGATCGGGTTGCCTGTCGCAACATAGCTGAGTGCCATATGTGTAAGCTGGTCGGTAGTCTGACGCAACTCTTCGGTCAACATAAGGGATTCAACACGCAATTCGTAGGCATTGTTAATTGCGTTTTCGGACCGTACATAAAGGACGAAGGTGACAGTAAAAAGGAGAAATATGATGAGCGTCTCTACCAAACTGCGATAAACTCGGGATAAACTTTTATTTGACGTGTGCATAAGCTGCCTATTGCTAAATCTGTATCTATTATATTATACATACTTTTGTGATGATTGGTTGCGGGAGTGTGCGTTATATGGTCTGATAGCCGGCATTCATATGAAAGAGCGTCGTTTCTGCTATTGGACGTCAAGGCCGTTGTTTGCCAATAGCTACATCAGGGTATACTTTCAATTCGAATTAAAGCAGACTGCATAAAAGTGCGGTCAACCGACATAAGGACGACAATGGCAGCCAACGCAACGATTTACAAGGCCTCGCTCAACATCGCCGACATGGACCGAAACTACTATGCGGAGCATGACCTGACACTGGCAAAACACCCCTCCGAAAACGACCTGCGTCTGATGGTAAGGCTGGCGGCTTTTGTTTTGAATGCCGATGAGAGACTGGCGTTCAGCAAGGGGATCTCGCAGGATGACGAACCGGACCTGTGGCAGAAAGCCCTTGACGGGGCTATTACACTCTGGATCGACCTGGGACAGCCCGATGAGAAACGCATAAGAAAAGCGTGTGGACGCTCCGAAAAGGTGGTGATCTACACCTATCAGGAGGGGAGTGCCCTGGCGTGGTGGAAGCAGGCGGAGAAGACACTTCTGCGCTTTAAGAACCTCTCGGTCATTTATCTGAACATCGAGGGCGACATCGAGGCTTTGGCGCAGCGCGCGATGAGGCTGCAGTGCAACATAATCGACGGAGAGCTCACCATCATGGACGAAGAACAGAGCGCAGTGATCAGAGAAGAGGTCTGGAAAGAGGCTTAGACCGTTATCAAAGCAACGTTGAAAATACGAAGGTTGTTTTAATCAACAGATCAGGAAGATTAAAGAGCGCATATTCAACAATATAAAGTACTATATAAAAGCGTCTTAAAAAAACGGTACTTATTCGACCAGCAGGTAGGGTTTGGGTTCACCGAGGAAATAACCCTGTGAATAGTCGACACCAAGCAGCATAACCGCTTCGTGGATCTCTTTCGAGCTGACAAATTCGGCAATCACTTTCATCTCCAGGTCTTTGGCCATAGCGACGATCGTTCTGGTCAGGATCTGTGAGCTTCGGTCGTGCAGGATGTTTTTGATGATGGAGCCGTCGATTTTGATGCTGCTTGCATTGAGTTCGAGCAGATGCATGAAGTTTGAATACCCTGATCCGAAGTCGTCTATGGCAATCTGAGCGCCGTATTTTTTGACATCGTCGACAAATGTTTTGACAATGGCGTAGTTGTCGATACCTTCGGATTCAATGATCTCAAAGACAACATTGTGCGGCTTTGCAAAGCTGCCGAGCATTTCGAAGATATAGGCATGCGTGTTGCTGTTGCGGATATCTTCAATAGATAGGTTGACGGTGAAGATCATCTCCTTGTCCTGAAACATCGCAAAAGCCTTGCTGATTATTGTTTTCGTCAATTCAGGATAGATCTTTGATTTATGGGCGACATTCAGGAAGAGATAGGGCGAAAGGACTTCTCCCTTTTCATTGATGATGCGCATCAGTGTCTCGTATTTATCGATCTTTTGCGTTTTGTTGTTGTAGATTGGCTGGAAATAGGGGATGATCAGGTCATGAGCGAGGGCATGCTTAAGCGTTTTGATCATCTCCTGGTTGTTGGCATAGTGCTCTTTTTCCTGTTTCTGGTCATCGTAGAAGGCAAACGGCAGTTTGCTCTTTTTGGCATTTTTTAGGGCGATATTGGCATTGATCAGCATTTCAGTACCGCTGCCGTAGCTCATTCCCGCCGTCATGCTAAGATAGATCTCATGTCCGCCAATAACAAAAAGGCTGGAATCAAGTCTGCGGATCAGCGCTGTGATGATATCTTTAAAACTCTCTTCATCCAATGAGGCAGTGGAGAGAACAGCAAACTCGTCCGAAGGCAGTTTGTAGAGACGGCAGCTCTGCATGCCGAGATTCTCAGAGAGGTAGGCTGCAAAGCTTTTGAGGATCTCGTCTCCGATATTATGGCCGTAGAGATTGTTAAGCTCCTGGAAGCCATCGAGATTCAAAAGTCCCATTGCGACGTACTTTTCGTTTTCAAGGTTATCAAGGAGCTTCAAACGGTTCGGCAAACCGGTAAGACGGTCGGTAAGCTGCCTGGCGATCAGTTTCTCCTGATCGATCACCTTCGTGATGTCATGACGAAGGGCAATGAATTTTTCGATCTTGCCGTCCTTCCCCAGGATCGGAGCAATGGTCGAATCGACGTAATAGGCGCTGCCGTCTTTTGTCCGGTTTTTAATGATCCCCTGCCAAATCTGCTTGCGTAAAATGGTCTCCCACAGATCACTGTAGAGCTCCGGCGGATTGTCGGGATGACGAATAAGGCTATGGGGCTGTCCGATCAGTTCGTCGGCTGTATAGCCCGAGACTTTTACAAAGGCATCATTGATATAGGTTATAAGACCGTCTGTATCACTCATGGAGACGATTGTACTGTGGTCAACAACCTTTTTGTACTCGTTGAGCAGCTGTATTTGCGAAACAAGCTCCTGCGATTTGTCATCGAATGCGATAGAGAGCTGCTCATTGAGTTTTTGCAACTCTGCCGTTTTTTCATCGACCGAGGATTGAAGCCGTCGGTTCGCCTCCCACAGCTCCAGACTCTTCTGCTCCAGGAGAATATCGGTCTGTCTGCGGGCGTTCTGTTCACGCTCAAGACGCTTTGCTAATAGTTCGTTTTCGATCATGCTGTTCTTCTGATAGTGAACTTTGCAACGGAATCGATAGCGGAGGGCTGCATCACAACATACAGCCTTTCATTGAAATGTTTTGCACAGTCGGAAAAGATACCTTTGGCCAGATAATGAAGCCTGCACCGGTAGCCGTACTCGATGACAGGTTCTTCGGGATTATAAAACGTGCTGAGTTTGGCATACAAGGGAACAAAAATCCATTCACCGAAGCCTTCAAGGAAGGCGGCCTGTTCCATATGCAGTTTCTCGGAAGCTTTTCTTACGAGTCGCAGCAACTCTTTATCCGGGTATAATCCGCCGTCCGCGACATATTCATGTGTCTCCTCGAGATATTCCAGAAGATAATTGAAGATCAATCCTCGCATCTATGACCCCGCTATCTGTTTTATTACACAATATCAAATAATTCTACTTTATTATAGTCAATTACAGACTGAATGGTGCAATAAAGATGATTTATTACATTGTACTGTAAAAAGCACGAATTCATAAGGAACGATAAATCCGCTTTCCGCAAGAGGTTCAAAACAACATGTAGACTGCAGTAACTCGACGGCAATGTATCGCAACAATGTAAATTTAATATAAAGATCTGCGCACTGCAATGAACATCGTCCGCGAGGGAATAAAATTTGGAACGGACGTTTATGCGTCAAGTATTTTTGATCGAGACTTTTTGAACGATAAGATGCGACTGACCCGGCTGCAGCGTTCTCGCATCTTCAAGTGCATTGGTCGTCTCAATGCAGATAAAATTTCTAAAAGTATCACCTGGAAGATCATGGATACCGTTATCTTCCCATGGATTCCATACTGTTGTGGAGCGGCTGCCCTCTTTTTCGACAACGATCGTGCGTTTGAGCAGCGGGTCATAGAGCTTGCAGGCAGCGTCTGTCGAAATATAGACACGGTTGATCATGCGGTGTATGTGTAAAGATCCGGATTCGGATTTCTCTTTTTTGGCATCGGTATAGTCGATAAAGGGGGTCTCTTCGAGCCCGCGGGCCTCGACTTTTTCAATGTCTCCGACGGTAAAATAGGTATGAAGCGCCTGTGTGAAAGTAAATGGCATCGCAGAAGTATTGATGGTCTTCAGTGCAACACTCAGCGCTTTGCCTACGATGAAGGTGAGTTCGAGTTCAAAAGAATAGGGCCAGAGTGCTAGGCTATAGGCATTTTCTTTAAGGCTTAGGACGATCTCTGTTGCTTTAGTTTCAAGCAACTCTGCACTTTTCAGCTGCCAGAGCATGTCACGTGCAAATCCGTGTTGGGGTTTGCTGCTTTCAGTCGGATGGGCACCGAACCAGGGCCAGCAGATCGGAATACCGGCATGAACGGTTTTGGAGGTAGACATCTGGCTCTCTTTGCCATTGAAGACGACCGGCGCCTCGCCTTTGGGTTGAAAATGGGTCAGGTTCGCACCGTGGAGGTAGATCTCGGCTTCGGCATGGTCATTGTTGACAACGATCTTTTTAAGACCGTTGTCGCTTTCGTCAAGATAGAGGCTGCCGGGAATCAGGTACGTTTTCAGATCGTGTTTGGTGTTCATAGGGGTCCTTGTTTAATTGAAAGCAAAGAACATCAAGTTTGTTCTGCAGTTTCAAGGAGATTGTAGTCATTTTATGAGAAAGGTACGCTTATGGATGAGAAGGATTGTTTTACAAAAAGCTATAATGTAATAGCGGCACCTCCGGGATTACGACGACGGTTTGTTCATGTTCTGTGAGATGACTAAACAGCAGGCCTGGTTGAGACCAAATTGCCTGGCATCAGTTCAAAAACAGTTTATTAGCAGGAGTTAAAATGGCACAGACAACAGTTTCTTTGGTATTGGGCAGCGGTGGCGCAAGGGGTATGGCGCATATCGGGATCATCAAATGGCTTGATGAACATGATTATAAAATAGAATCGATATCGGGCTGTTCGATGGGGGCATTGGTCGGCGGGTTCTATGCTATCGGCAAACTTGACAACTATACCGACTGGCTGCGCGATATTGACGTTATAGGTATGCTTAAACTGCTTGACTTCAAGGGTACGGGCGGGTTGGTGTCAGGCGAGACACTGATGGAGAAGATGAAAGAGCTTGTCGGCGACGCCAAGATAGAGGAACTTCCTGTCAAGTTTACCGCTGTTGCTTCCGATGTAAAAGAGGAAAGAGAGGTCTGGATCACAAGAGGTTCGCTGTTGGAGGCTATCCGTGCCTCGATCTCTATACCGCTCTTTTTTGCGCCTTATACACATAACGGCCGACTTCTTATCGACGGAGGCGTGCTTAATCCTGTGCCCATCGCCCCTACGTTTAAAGACAATACTGATTTGACAATAGCAGTCAACCTGGGGGGAAAGATGATGCCGAATATCGCTTCGGCTGCACAGAAAAAGAACGCTACTGCCGCTTCGAAGATCAGAGAGTATTTGCAGAATTTTGCCTTGCCCGATGCTATAACCCTTGAAGACGGCATGTACCAGGTGGCAAGTCAATCTTTTGAAGCGATGCAGGGGACGATAGCCCGCATGAAACTGGCCGCCTATCCGCCGGATATCGTCATCGACATCCCGCGTAACCTCTGCAAGACCCTGGAGTTTGATCGTGCCGACGAGGTTATTGAATACGGCTATAAGCTGTGCCGCGAAGTCTTTGAAAAAAGGGCGAAAGAGGAGCTTCGACCATAAGAGTATGGGTATTTTGACGACAATTTGAGAGGTCGTTTGCGAATCATAGTATAATAAAGCATCTGACAACCAGGAAAGAGCTATGGCAAATATGAGTATAGAAGAAGAGATAAAATTTCTTCGCGAAGAGGTGGAGCGTCTTAAAAAAGAGGATGCCAAAAACAGTACCGAAGAGTTTGAAGAGGATGAGACACTTGACTCGTTAGTCGATGGGGTGCATAAGATCGAAGATGATCTCAATGACAAGTTCCATGCGATCGCAGAACGGATCAAAGATGATTATGAAAACATGTCACCGGTAACGGCAGTGGCTATTTTTGCTGCAGGTGCGCTCTTCGGACGCATCTTTCTTTCGAAGTAAGGCAGGCAGATGAACAAAGATGTAACGAATAAGATCAATCTTCTCATTCGCAGCGAAAAGGCTCTTTTAAAACTGGAGATGCGTCGAAAAGGACGCCAGGTTGTTATGGTCTCTGTAGCTGTTCTGGCCATTCTGGCTGCCCTGGTCATGCTCAATGTCGCAGCCTACTTCTATCTTTTGGAGAGTCAGTCGCCTTTCCACGCTGCGTTGATTCTTTCCGGCAGCGATCTAGTTCTTGCCATACTCTTATTGGTAGTGGCTTCGCGTCAAGAGCTTGGAAGTGAAGCCGATACGGTCAATGAGATCCGCAATTACGCTTTGGAGGAGCTCTCAGGTGATTTTGACGAGATCAGACAGGAGGCACTTGAGATAAAGAACGGTTTTTCAAGAGTAAGCAGCGGCATTTCCTCGGTGCTTAACCGGGATTTTTCCGCACTGAAATCGATTCTTCCGATCGTTGAGATGATCTTTGAATCACGAAAAAAACGCAAGGAATGAAAGCAGACAAGATAAAATTCTTGTTTGAATGACATCATGAAAGTAAGATTTATATGTCATCCGTAGAGAATACCGGATGCCAGACTTGACAACCCTGTCGATGTCAGGCATCTTTTCATAATAGCACTTAGCACTTATTTTAACGCGGTTACAAAGACACGTCCGCCGCGGTTTATGTAGACACGCTTGTACTCGCCCTTATACTTTTTAAGTACTTTTTTGAGTGTTGCAATGTCAGGTGTCAGATGCTTTTCGACCTGCATGATCACATCACCGCGGCGAATATTCTGTTCAAAAGCCTCACTCTTGACATCAACGTCCGTAACCAAAACACCTTCAACATCCTCGTTGATTCGGTAGTTGTAACGTGATTTCATGTCAAGATTGCTCAACTGAAGCCCGTCGAGTAAAGTGTTGTCACGTTGGGCACGTATATCCTCGCTGTTCAGATCGCCGAGTTTGATCTTGACTGCCTGCATTTTCTTATCTCTCTCAAATGTAACAACAACGACGGAACCGGGTTTGTATTTTCCGATACTGTTTTTCAATGCCGATGCACTGTCAATATTTTTTTGGTCGATCTGCGTAATAAGATCACCCCGCTGCAAGCCGGCTTTTTCAGCCGGTGAGTCAGGCCTGACTTCAATGACCATTGCGCCTTCGACGTTCTTATAGAGTTTACGAAGTTCTGTGTTCAGGTTTCCGATAGCAACGCCGAGATAGCCCCTTGAAATCGAGCCGCTTTCAATCAGCTGCTTGGTGATATCGCGGACCATATTGACTTCTATGGCAAAACCGATGCCGTTATTGCCGCCGCTTCGGGTCACGATGGCCGAATTGATCCCGACAAGGGCACCACGGCTGTCTACTAAAGCACCTCCCGAATTTCCGGGATTGATCGAGGCATCGGTCTGGATGAAGTTTTCGTACTCATTAATGCCGATACTGTTTTTATTCTGGGCCGAGATAATCCCCTGTGTTACACTCTGGCCTACACCGAATGGGTTACCGATCGCAAAGACGACATCGCCGATCTTCAGATTGTCGGAATGGCCCATCAAAATCGCGGGCAGCTCTTTTTTAACATCGATTTTAATGACAGCAAGATCTGATTTTGGATCTTTTCCGATGACCTTCGCCGGGTACTCCGTCGTATCGCCGCTAATGCGTACCATGATCTCATCGGCATGATCAATTACATGGTTGCTGGTCGCAATGTAGCCGTCTTTTGAGATAATAACACCGGACCCCAGACCTTGACGCGGTTGCGACTGCTGAGGAGCCATACCGTGACCGAAAAACTGTTCGAAAAAAGGATTCATCTGCTGCATACGATCCGGTGAGTCCTCTTTTGTAGAGATATAGACAATCGATGGTGTCGCCGCTTTTATAGCGTCATTATAGGACAAAATCGTATGGCTGTTTGACGGCATTGTCCGTTCTGTCACTATAGGGGCATCATTGAAACTGATGGAGGCAGCGCTAAGACTCAACGCCAGGATTGTTGAGATCAGAATAGTTCTTTTCATCTGTAAACCTTTGTTGTGTAAGCAGCCCTTAGATCCAGATCATAAAGGCACGCTTATAGTGTTGTGATTATTTGAAGTATAGATCTTGTTGGTTAATAGTGTGTAAATGTTGATTATCGTCGTGAGCGGAGAAAAATAAAAAGCAATGACGCTGTAATACGACTGTATATATTTAGGAAAAACTCTATTGTGAATCAGTAGCGTTATTATTTTCGGGCGCCGTCAGCTTTTCTACTCTTCCATTGGCAGCATTGGCCAGATTCATCGCTGTGTCAAGATCCGTGCACTGTGCAATGATTTCATCATAAGAACACTCTTTATTATTGATCATAACAGTATGCTGAACTTTTACAAGATAGGTAACAGACTCTGACAAATTATGCATCTTAGATCCCTATAATAATAATTAATTATACTATTATAGAATAAAAAAGTCACATATGTATCACTAAATCTAATATAAAAATAAAAAATTAGTCACAAAATGAGTTTTACAGCGGCGGTGACGGCGTTTATGTAACTGAGCGTGTCGGCTCGGTTTTGGTAGGCGATGTCAAAGGCGGTGCCGTGATCGACAGAGGTGCGGATGACAGGTAGATTTAGCGAAATGTTGACACTTTCGTCAAAGTAGAGTGCTTTGAGCGGCCCCAGCCCCTGATCGTGGTACATTGCGACAAAGTAGGTGAACTGCTCTCTGAAACGGGGTGTAAAAGCGATATCCGGAACGACCGGCCCGAAAAAAAGCTCCTTTCCCGCAGCTGTGTTTACCGTCTTGATCGCTTCGGTGATGAGCTCTTCTTCATTGCCAAGCACACCGTTGTCGCCTGCATGCGGGTTAAGCCCGAGTACGGCGACCTTTTGATCACCGACAGCGCGGTGAAAATCTTCAAGAAAGGCGGTAAGCCGATTCAGGGTGAGACAGTCTGCAACCGCCCGGAGAGGAATATGCTCGGTGAAAAGTGCGACATAGAGTTTCGGGCACCCCAGCATCATAATGGCATCTCGCTTGAAGATGTCGCGCAGCATATCGGTATGGCCTTTATACCTGATGCCGGCAAGTGACCAGGCCTCTTTATGGATGGGCAGGGTGATGACCGCGTCCACTTTCTTCTCATTGGCAAGTTCAATGGCTTTGAGAAAAGAGAGGTAGCTGAACTCGCCGGAACGCGCCGAGACGACGCCGGGTTCGATCTCGATATCACCGCCGACCTCTTCAACGGCAAAATCCTCAGGAATGCTTCTGTTTAAGAGGTGTGCGGCTTTTTGTAGCAGTGCCATGTTGATGCAGTATATCGGTGTGGCCAGGCGGGAGATCGCATCATGGGCTTTGAGGGCGATCTCTATGCCGACACCGTTGATGTCTCCGAGACTGATAGCGACTTTCGGGCGGTTCAGCGCTGACATAATGCTTTCATCTCGCTGACGGCGGAAGCGAGCCCGTTGAAGACGGAACGCGCAATGATGCTCTGACCGATATTGAGCTCCGTAATGGCATCGATGTCGACCATCGCTTTGACATTCTGATAGTTCAGACCGTGTCCCGCCGCCACTTTCAAGCCGATGAGTTTTGCATGCGCCGCACTTAGTTTTATCGCATCGAGAGCGTCTTCGAGTTTGGCCTTCAACTCGTCGCGCGGCAGTTCGAGATCTTCGATAGAGTGGTGCGAGTGGGGAAGGGAAGAGTTGAGCATGGCATAGATGTTGGCGTAGTGGCCGGTGTGGAACTCGACCATATCGGCATCGAGCGCATGGCTCTGTTCAACGGTGTTGATAGCCGGATCGATAAAGAGCGACACTTCGATCTGCGCATCGTGCAGACGCTCGATCGCATCGTTGAGGGCATCGCTTTTGCCGATGACGTCCAGACCGCCCTCTGTGGTCACTTCGGCGCGGTTCTCAGGCACCAGCGTGGCGCGGTGGGGTTTGAGCCTGCAGACGATGTCGATGATGTCGGGGTTGATGGAACATTCCAGGTTGACGGGGATCGGCGAAGAGGCAATGATCTTTGCGGCATCGTTATCGTGGATGTGGCGGCGGTCTTCGCGCAGATGGATCGTGATCTGGTCCGCGCCGTTTTGCGCGCAGATGCCGAGTGCCATCAAAGGGTCCGGATCGTTGATCTTGCGTGCTTCGCGCAAGACGGCGATATGATCGATGTTGACACCCAGTGTCATCGGGACTTTAGCTGCGTTTGGCATAGAAGGCCTCCTTGAACTCCTGAAATCTGTCTTCCAGTATAGCGGCTCTCATCTGCTTCATCAGCGTGAGGTAGTAGTGGAGATTGTGGATCGTCGCAAGGCGGAAAAAGGTGATTTCGCGGGAACGGAAGAGGTGGTTCATATAGGCACGCGAATAACGCTTGCAGGTCAGACAGTCGCATTCGGGATCGATCGGTGCCGCATCCTCTTTGAATTTGGCCCCTCTGATGTTGATGCGCCCGAAAGAGGTAAAGAGGGTGCCGTTGCGCGCATTGCGCGTCGGCATCACACAGTCAAACATATCGATGCCGCGTTCGACGTTTTCGACCAGGTCTTCCGGCGTTCCGACACCCATAAGGTAGCGGGGTTTGTCCTCGGGCATATACTGAACCGTGTGTCCGACCGTATCGTACATATCCTCATTGGTCTCGCCGACCGAGAGTCCGCCGATGGCGAAACCGTCATAATCGAGTGCACAGAGCTCTGTCGCTGATTTGGCGCGAAATGCCTTGTCGGTACCGCCCTGAATAATGGCGAAGATGTTCTGTTCAGTGCCGATCCCTTTCTGCTGGTTCGCGCGGAAATAGTTGATGGACTTCTCGGCCCACTCGGTCGTACGTTCGATGGAGAGTTTGATACGCTCCTGCGTGGCCGGCAGGGCGACAAGGTCATCGAGTATCATCATGATGTCCGAGCCGAGGTTGTTCTGGATGTCGATCACTTTTTCAGGGGTAAAGTAGTGTTTGGAACCATCGATATGGCTACGGAACTCGATGCCGTTGGCATCGGCTTTGGAGATGTCGCTGAGACTGAAGGCCTGAAAGCCGCCGCTGTCGGTCAGAAAACTTTTCGGGTAGGTGGTGAACTTATGCAGCTTACCCATCCTGGCGACAGTCTCGTCCCCCGGACGGAGGTACATGTGGTAGGTGTTGGCAAGAATGATCTCGGCGCCGAGCAGGTCGTGCATGTCAGCCATGTCAAGGCTTTTGACAGAGCCTACCGTACCGACGGGCATGAAGACGGGTGTGGTAATGGTTGAGTGCGCTGTTTTGATGGTACAGGCACGTGCCTTGCCGCTTTGGGCTTCAAGGGTGAATTCCATGGATCTCCAAAAATAAAATAAAGTATGTGATTTTAGCATATTCCATTCAGGCTGCCGCAATATGATACAATCACATCACAAAACAGAGAGATTGGCAGAGATGAAAAAGATTTTAATAATCAGTGACAGTATTATCGGGCACCATTTTATTCAGCGGGCGATAGATACGTTTGTAAAAGACAATATCTATTATGTCATTCAACCCAAAGCCGCACTGTTCGAAAATGCACCTCTATCACGTTTTAAGTTTTTTGAATTCGACCCGACCAGCCTCTATAAACTTTCCAATGTACTGAAAATGGAGTTCAGCCAGGTCTTCATTGCGATGAAAAACCCTTCGGACATCAAACATACTATCGCCAATATCCGTATGTCCAAAAAACGGCTTCGGATCATCATAGTTGACCACTGGGCCATGAAGATCGAAGATTCCAATGTTGTCCAGATCAACACCAATGAGATCCTTGCCTCGCAGATGTTCGACTACCTTCCAAATGTGCCGGTCATCGCACAGAATGTCGGTCTGGGTGAAGGTGAGATCATGGAAGTCCTTGTACCGTTCGGCAGCTCTTTCGTCTATCGCCATGTCGGTGTGATTGAACAGAACAACTGGCGCATTGTCGGTATCTATCGTGACGGCAAACTGATCATGCCTGAAGAACGGCGTATGATTCATCCCAACGATCAGCTTCTTTTGGTGGGCGACCCGGCGGTATTGAACTCGGTCTACCGGGCGATCAAACGTGAAATAGGTCAGTTTCCGCAGCCTTTCGGACGTGATCTCTACCTCTTTATCGACATGCTCAAAGATGATAAAAACGAGATCCTCTCCCTTGTTGAAAAAGCGATCGCAATCCATGCCCATTTCAAAAACCGTCTTGTCATCAAGGTCTGTAATCCCAGTGATATTGGGATATTGACAAAGATCAAAGATGAACGCAGCGAACGTGTTATTATTGATGTCGATTACAAGGAGAGCTATATCGATGATATTATTTTAAATGATATCAAACCGTATGATATCGGTATGATCTTGGTCTCCTCAAAGATGTTTGCCAAAGAGAAGATGCGAGAGATCCTTTTTAACGCCAATGTGCCGGTCTTTTCTCTTGCCAAACGACCCGTCGGCACAATCAAAGATGCCGTGGTCGTTCTCAATGACAATAAGGATCTCGAAAAGATCTCAACAACCATCTTTGACCTTTCTGCCCAGATGGGTTTTAACCTTGAGCTGCTGAAAAACGAGACCGAAGAGAGTATTGAACAAGATGAGATCATCGAACATTACCGCAACCTTTCAGCCATTTTCTCCAAAAATATCCATGTCAATCACCATCATGACAACCCGATTCGCAAGCTCTCCAAACGCGAGAACTTTCTGCACTGTATCCCCTTTACAGAAAACATCCTGCAGAGCAAAAGTTCGACATTTTTCTCAACCGATATCGAAACACTCTACTACCGGCTAAACCGCTACCATCAGCTCTTTATTCCTATCAAGATCTAAAGCCCTTGGCGGTCTGTGTCCAACGACCGCCAACCCGTCCATAAGATCAATCCGCACTTTTCAGGGTGCACCGTTCCGCTTTATTGCACACTCTGAAAAAAGCTTTTTTCTTCTTCTGTTTATTCACGGTTTTTTAAGCTGCTGTAAAGTATTATCATTACTATAATTTGCAAATATATTGGATCCATTAATGACCATCGATATCAACCTCAAAAAAGAGATCGATCTCTCCTACAAAGTCACTATTGACGCGCTGCCGAAACTCAGTTTTGATACTAAAGTCGCAATTGTCACAAACCCGACAGTTTCGGCTCTTCACTTAGACTACCTTGTCTCAAATATCTCGGCAAAAGAGCTGCACATCATCACCGTCGCCGACGGTGAAGAGTATAAAAACTGGCAGAGTATCGAGATGATCCTTGATGGAATGTTTGAAGCCCGATTCAACCGTAATTCGCTGCTGATCGCCTTCGGCGGCGGAGTTATAGGCGATATGACAGGTTTTGCAGCCAGCATCTACCAGCGCGGTATTGATTTTATACAGATCCCGACGACACTCCTGGCCCAGGTAGACGCCAGTGTCGGGGGCAAGACCGGCTTTAACAACAAGTACGGTAAAAACCTGGTGGGTGCTTTTCACCAGCCCAAAGCCGTCTATGCAGACGCCTATTTTCTGCATACGCTTCCAAAACGCGAGTTTGCGGCGGGTGTTGCCGAGGTGATCAAGATGGCGGTCTGTTTCGATGCGGACTTTTTCCGCTGGCTGGAGAGTGCCGACCTGAGTGACGGACAACAGCTCTCCGAGGCGGTAGCAAAATCGGTTCAGACCAAAGCACGCGTCGTCTCCCAGGATGAAAAAGAGAAGGGTCTGCGTGCAGCACTGAACTATGGTCACACCTTTGGACATGTGATCGAAAATGAAACGAACTACACCGGCTTTTTGCACGGTGAGGCAGTTGCCATCGGCATGGTCATGGCCAATGATACGGCGGTCGAACTCGGATGGATGAGCGAAGAGGAGGCGGGTCGCGTCAAGGCACTGCTAGTAAAGTACGGCCTGCCTGTAAGCTATGCGATCAAGGATGTCGAGCGCTTTTACGAGACCTTCTACCTGGATAAAAAAAGTGCCGATTCGGCTATCACTTTCATTATCCCGAAATCCCTGGGAGGGGTGGAAATAACGGATGCAATCGATGCTCCGACCATCAAAAAGGTATTACAACGTTATGCGGTTAAATAACCTACGTCTCTTTCTGGCGGCACTTTTACTCCAGATATCACTCTGGGCTGGCACCGATGCTGTTCAGGTCGACAGTAATCTCAGCGAAGATGACAAGGTCGCACAAGAGCTGTTGATTCAGACCTCAATAAATGAAAATGAACGACTGCTGCGCGAAAAAATAGCACAAACTGTCGCCGAATATCAGGCAGAGCTGACAAAGGTCGATGAGCTTTTGTCACAAGATAATATCTGGGAAAAAAGTTACAGTTCACATCTTGCCTATGCCCAGGTGCGCGACGATCTGGCAGAGCTTCAAGCCAAGATCAAGGAACTCAACAGCAAACATAAGAAAAGTGCTGACGATAAAGAGAAACTCGAAGAGTTTAACAGCAAAGAGAAAATTCTCTCTCAGCAGTTTGACCTTCTTGGCAGACAAGAGGGTAAAAGCATCTTTGCAGCTCTCTTGCAGCCTGAAGAGATCGAAGAGATGCCGGTACTCTCCAATCCGCTGGATATTTTTGGCGCCATTTCATTCATTAAACATCTTGAAGATATTCATTCCGAATATAATAAGCGCGGCATTGAACTTTCAGAAGTGATCTCCCTTCTCGAGAAGAAAAAAGAGATATTGAACAACCTCAAATCTACTCTTGACAACAGCGATTATGATGATGAAATTGCCGAGACCAACAAACGTTTAGACAAATTCAACAATGCCAAAGAGATCCTGGAGACCACGGCCAATATCTACGATAAACGTATTGATGAGATCGAAGTCAAGGTGAACAAACAGATCGAGATACAGGTCTATAAACTGACAAAGATCGGTTTGATCATTCTCTTTTTGTTCGGCCTCTCGCTGTTATTGCGGTTTATGAGCAAAAAATATATTACCGATAATGATCGTTTCTATATGGCCAACAAGATCATCAACTTCAGTAACTTTATTCTGATTATGATCATTCTGCTTTTCAACTACATCGAGAATGTCTCCTACCTTGTCACAGTATTGGGTTTTGCTTCTGCAGGTATTGCCATTGCGATGAAAGACTGGTTTATGTCGATGCTGGGATGGCTTGTCATTGTATTTGGCGGCTCCATCCATGTGGGCGACAGAATCCGAGTCGATATGGACGGAATGAAATATGTGGGCGATGTCATGGACATCTCACTGCTTCGAATGACCTTGCTCGAAGATATCACCTTGACCACCTACAGTGACAACAGACGGGCAGGGCGTATCATCTTTGTACCGAACAACTATGTCTTTACCCGCATGATCGCCAGCTATTCGCATGATTCGCTCAAAACGGTATGGGACGGGATCGATGTCACGATCACCTTCGATTCCAACCATAAAAAAGCGATGCAGCTCGCCAAAGAGGCGGCGCGAAAATACTCCAAAGGCTACACCGATATTACCCGTAAACAGCTCAATAAACTGCGCCACAAATACAGTCTCAAAAACACCAATGTCGAACCGCGTGTCTTCTCGTTTATTGAGTCCAACGGTCTTAATGTGAGTGTCTGGTACCTTACCAATGCCTATGCGACATTAACGCTTCGAAGTACGATCTCGACCGAGATCATCGATATGTTCAACCAGGAAGACGACATCACGATCGCTTACCCTACACAGCAGCTCAATCTTTCGATGAACAGACGAAAACTGCCTGAGAGCAGTGAAAGCACGGAGGAGATCTCATGAAAAAAAAAGTTTATGTAAAGACTTTCGGCTGCCGTACCAACCTCTTTGATTCACAGGTGATGATGAGCAATCTTGAAGATTTTGATATCACGGAGAATGAAGAAGAGGCCGATATTATCATCGTCAACTCCTGTACGGTGACCAACGGTGCCGATGTCGGCGTGCGCGGCTATATCAACAGTATTGAAAAGAGTGCCAAGGCAGCGGTCTATCTGACCGGATGCGGCGCACATACCAAGGGTGAATCGCTCTTTGAGAACAAAAAGGTCTTCGGGGTCTTCGGACAGTCGGAGAAGACAAAGATCAACTCGCTTTTGAAAGAGAAGAGCCGTTTTTATGAACTGGGCGACCTTGACTTCATCGATGATACGATCGTCGAGGAGTTTGTAGGCAAATCACGCGCCTTTATCAAGATACAGGAGGGGTGTGATTTCCGCTGTTCCTACTGCATCATTCCGTTTGTCCGGGGTGATTCCAGGTCTATGAATGAAGCCAAGATATTGGAACAGGTCTCGACCCTGGCCATTAACGGCTTCGGTGAGTTCATTCTGACCGGTACCAATGTCGGTTCATACGGTCACAGGGAAGATCGCTCTTTGGCTTCGCTCCTTAAAAAGATGAGTCAGATCAGAGGCGTGCGCCGTATCCGTCTCGGCTCGCTTGAGCCGATACAGATCACATCGGAGTTTGAGGAGCTTCTTGACGAGCCCTGGCTTGAAAAACATCTCCATATCGCCCTGCAGCACACTTCGCCGGCAATGCTCAAGATCATGAACCGCCGCAACAAATTTGAAAACGATATCGCACTTTTTCAGCGCCTTCGAGAAAAGGGGTATGCCCTGGGTACCGACTTTATTGTCGGCCATCCCGGCGAGAGTGAGGCCTTATGGCAGGAGGCTATGGTCAATCTTCAACGCCTGCCGCTGACCCATGTCCATGCCTTCAGCTACTCCAAACGCGACGGAACACCGTCGGCAACGATGCCGGGCGAAGTCAACGGTGCCGTCGCCAAAGCCCGTCTCAAAGAGCTGACATCCATCGTCGATGCCAATAACCTGGCCTTCAGAAAAGAGTTTGCACATCTGCCTCTGGATGTCCTCATCGAGAGTGAAAAAGAGGGGCGTTACCACGGACTTGACCAGTTCTTTAACAAGGTGGTCATTGAATCACCGCAGGATCTGACAGGCAACTGGCTTCAGATAGAGAAGTACCGGGTCGATAAGGATGCGAACTATGTTCGATTCTAAAAAAAATCGAATTATCCTTATTGTCACGGCAACGATCATTTTGGCCCTGGTCGCCTATGCGTTTTTACGCGATACCTCGGAAATAGCCACATTACAACAGATCGAAACACTGGTGAAAAATAAACAGGTAGAGCAGGTGGTTCAAAGCGATGACTACTTTTTCATAAAAACCCCGACCGATCTTTATCGCATTTCGACGACCCAGGTTTCACCAAGCCTGTTGGAAAACTATACGATAGATGTGGACAGAGGTGCCTCTTTCCTGGTGATGATAGTTATTACGCTTCTGATTCTGGGCGCGCTTTCGTACGGCGGGCGCTACTGGATGAAGAAACAGCAAAACAGCTACAGCAATTACACGATGCCGTTTGCATCATCGCAGAGCAGGGATGACAGAAGCGACACTATTGTACCGGTAGAGTCCAATGTGACCTTTGACGATATCGGCGGTATTGCCGACGTCAAGCAGGAACTGCAGGAGATCATTGACTTTTTGCGCAATCCTGCACGATTTAAGACCTTCGGTGCACGTATGCCGAGGGGGGTGCTGCTTATCGGCCCTCCCGGTGTCGGAAAGACGATGATCGCCAAAGCCGTTGCGGCCGAAGCCGGTGTGCCGTTCTATTATCAGAGTGCGGCCTCTTTTGTCCAGATCTACGTCGGTATGGGGGCAAAACGCGTGCATGAGCTTTTCAGCGCAGCGAAAAACAATTCGCCTTCGATCATCTTTATCGATGAGATCGATGCGGTAGGCAAAGAGCGCGACGGAAACCGCAGCGATGAGCGCGAAGCGACGCTCAATCAACTTTTGACCGAGATGGACGGTTTTGAAGACAGCAGCGGTGTCATCGTCATTGCCGCTACCAATAAGATCGATGTGTTAGATGCCGCACTCCTGCGTTCAGGCCGTTTTGACAGACGTGTTTTCGTTGAGCTGCCAACGCCAAGGGAACGCAAAGCGATCATTAAGAAGTACCTTTCCAAAGTACCGCACAACGTCAAGGTTGAAGAGATCGTACAGATGAGTGTCGGTTTTAACGGCGCTGCTCTGGCAACGCTGGTGAACGAAGCCGCTCTGCTTGCCTTGCGCGAGCATCAGATGCAGGTGACAACGGCGCATTTTTATGAAGTGAAAGACAAGGTCGCTTTCGGAAAGAAGAAGCTTGCAATCCTGTCTACGCAGCAGAAGCTCTTTCGCGCCCGCTTTCTTGCAGGCAAAGCAGCCCTTGCCTATGCCTACGACCTTCCTTTTGAAAAGGTGATGCTCTCTTCCGAAACGATCAAGCCGCAGATGGATGTCCCGATGATTCAGAGTGAGATCGAGGCCCACATCAAAGTACTGCTCGGCGGAATGGCGGCCTGTGATATCCGTTTCAGCGAACATGCGACGAATGTTCTTCCTGATCTCAAGCAGGCGAAAGAGCTGGCCTTGAAGATGGTCGACAGCTACGCGATGGGCAGCGGCGTCGTCGCATTGCAAAATGAAGATTATGCTATTTTAAACAGGCTTTATGAAGAGACAAAAGTGCAGCTTATAGAGCTGGAAGAGGCTCTTGTCGGAATCGAATCTGTCCTGATGGAGAAAGAGTCGATAACCAAAGAGCAGATCGGCGAGCTGTTTTAAAATGTACTATAACGGTTTCGCGCTGCAAAATGAATCACATTTTTTTGACAGTATCATCGATGAGAGCCGGTACGCGCTGAGCGGTTTCAGCTATGGCGCGATCAAGGCATTTCGAGAGGCGCAGAAAAGCACTGAACGTATCGATACCCTGCAGCTGATCTCCCCCGCTTTTTTTCAAAGCAGGGATGAAAAGTTCAAGAGGCTGCAGCTGATGGGGTACAAAAAAAACGCTGTAGATTATGTCAAACGATTTATAGAGAACAGTTTCGCACCTTACAGCCCGCAAAAGATCGAGATCGCCGAACACCATTACGGCGGACTTGAAGAACTTCTGCATTATGAATGGCAGGAAGATGCGCTCAAAGCAGTGACGGAGAGGGGTATCCGGATAGAGGTCTATCTGGGAAGTGACGACAAAATAACCGATGTTGAGGCCGCCTATGCCTTTTTTGTGCCCTTTGCAACGGTCCATCTGATCAAAGGCGCCAACCATTTTTTACAAGGAGAAGAGTGTGAGTAAGATTAAAATAGGGGTTATCACCGCCTCAGACAGAGCCAGTGCAGGAATATACGAAGACCTTTCGGGTATGGCGATACAGGATACAATGAAAGCGTATTTAAAAAGCGAGTTCGAGGTGGTCTACCGCTGTATCCCCGATGAACAGTCAAAGATCGAAGAGACGATGAAAGCGTTGTGCGATGAGGAGGGATGCTGTCTGGTGGTTACGACAGGAGGGACCGGGCCGGCACTTCGTGACGTGACACCGGAAGCGACCGAGAATGTGTGCGAAAAGATGATGCCGGGTTTCGGCGAGTTAATGCGCCAGGTCTCGCTGCAGTACGTTCCGACGGCAATTCTATCGCGTCAGACAGCAGGGGTCCGGGGCCGATCGCTCATCATCAATCTTCCGGGTAAACCCAAGTCGATCCGTGAGTGTCTGGATGCCGTTTTTCCTGCTGTGCCCTACTGTATAGACCTGATAGAAGGTCCTTACCTCGAATGTGATGAGAACGTCATCAAAGCTTTCCGCCCAAAAAACAAATAGTCTTCTTCGGCGATTTTCTGACGGAAAATCGCTCCATTTTTACGATATTTTCATAACAAAGATAAACATTTATTGTATACTGCGATTAAATTTCAGCAGGACATCTTTTATATGCGTACAGCCAACATATTTGCAACTATTTTCTCTTTAGATTACCACGATGAATTGATTCTGATGATAACAAAAGGGATTCAAAAAGGGACGCTGATCGCTACGGCTTTCGCTTCGACCATTTTTGTCGCCGTTATGTATGACTACATTCCCCTTTTATACCTGGTCTTATGGCTTTTAGCACAGGTTATAATATCGGTAGTCCGCGTCATAATAGCAAACAGGCTTGATTTTTATACGCAACAAAATGAGACGTTAAAAACGAAATATCTTAAATTTTATATCTTCGTCCTGGCATTCAATGCCTTCTTATGGGGTCTGACCAGTTGGCTTACGGTGATCTACGCACCGATGCTATATACCTTCTTCACCCTGACGCTATTGCTGGCATTGGCGGCCGGTGCCACAATGGCGCTTGGGTCCGTTTATCACGCCTACTTTGCCTTCACTTCGACGATGCTTGTTATGCTAAGCGGCTCATTTCTCTACTTCGGCAGCGAAATACACGGTATTATCGCGTTTGTGATTGTTTTAGCGATGATCATACTAATGACTAACGGCTACACCTATTTTCGTAAAATCAAAAAAATGGTTGAATTAAGCGTCGAGCTGAAAGTATTAAACAGCGAATTGGAAGAGCGTGTTCAAAGAAGTGTTGCAGAAATCATAGAAAAAGATATGCAGCTTGTCCATAAGGAACGCCTGGCACAGATGGGAGAGATGCTCAGTATGATTGCGCACCAGTGGCGTCAGCCGCTAAACATAATTTCCGCAGCGGCAACCGACCTGGACCTCAAGATCCAGTTAGGGACGGTTGACGATACGGCATGCCAAAAGAATCTGGAGACCATCAGCATGCTGACGCAGCACCTCTCTTCAACGATCGAGGACTTCAGAGACTTTTTTAAAATGACGAAAGAGAAAGAAGAGACTTCGCTCGAAGAGATTGTCGACGCAACACTCAGTATTATAAAAGAGTTTATCGAAAACCAAAAGATAACCATTCAGACTGATCTTCACAGCAGCGAGAGTTTCAGCAGCTATCCCAACGAGCTCAAGCAGGTGCTTCTAAATCTGCTGAAAAATGCCGAAGATGTTCTGCTTGAAAGAGGTGTCAGTGATGCCCGTATCAGCATCAAGACCTTCAGCGACGAGGAGAGACTCTACCTGGAGGTATGTGACAACGGCGGTGGTGTTCCCGAAGAGATGAAGGCACATATCTTTAACGCCTATTTCAGTTCAAAACCGCATGAAAAAGGGACAGGGCTGGGGCTCTATATGAGTAAAACGATCATTGAAGAACATTGCGGAGGCGAGCTGACGCTGCATAACGAAAAAGAGGGCGCCTGTTTTCGTATCGCATTGCCGAAGTAACTCAAGGTTGCCCTTACTATATAAAAAACTATAGAGCCAGACGGATACCTACAGGACAGTGGTCCGAACCGGTTATGTCCTGAAGGATAAAAGCGTCGACCAGAAGTTCGGCCAGATCATCGGAGATAAAGAAATAGTCGATACGCCAACCGACATTTTTGATTCTTGCACCTGAGCGGTAAGACCACCAGCTGTATTCATCTTCCTTGTCTCCGTGAACATAGCGGAAGGTATCGATGTAGCCGTTGGCGATGAGTTTGTCCATCCACTCGCGCTCGATCGGCAGAAAGCCCGATGTTTTTGCATTGGCTTTCGGGTTTTTGAGATCGATCTCTCTGTGCGCGGTATTGACGTCGCCGCAGATCACGATGGATTTTCCCTCATCGCGAAGCGCATTGCAGTGCTCCAGAAAATCGTCGTAAAACTTCATCTTCACGGCAAGCCGTTCATCATCTTTCTGCCCGTTGGGGAAATAGACATTGAAGAGGACGAAGTCACCGTAATCCTGCTCGACGATACGCCCTTCGCGGCCGAGGTCTATCTCGTGGCGGTTATGGGTGTATTCCGGTTCCATCAAGGAGAAGGTCGCCGTACCGGAATACCCTTTTTTTTCGGCACTGTTGACGTTAAGGTGCGCATACTCCAGAGAAAAAAGGTCATCAGGGATCTGATGGGCTTCGGCTTTGATCTCCTGCAGGCAGAGGATGTCGGGACGGCGTTCATCGATCCATCTGAGTGCCTCTTTGTTGGCAACGGCGCGGATTCCGTTGACGTTCCATGATATGATCTCGATAGAATCTGGCATAATCGTTCCTAAATATTTGATGGGCGTATTTTACACTTAGAAACTATCATAAATCTTATTGACAACCTTGCATCCATTGTTTTTGGAATGGTAAAGGTGTTGTCATTACGCATCCCCGTGCAGGTATCTAAGCCGTTCAGCAGCGCTGAACTTTTCAATGGCATAACGCAGCATTATTCTCGGCATCATTTGATAGTGCTCTTTCAAAAAGGCGACTTCGACTGCCAGCTCCCTTTTACCGACCTCTCTGAGCATCCAGCCGACAGCCTTATGTATGAGCTCTTCTTCGTCGCAGAGCAGCTGCTCTGCAATGTGAAGTGTATCGTCAAATTGGTCCTTCTTGATAAAGTAGAAGGTCGACATGACCGCTATCCTGCGTTCCCAGAGTGTATCGGACTTTGAAAGATCGTACAAGACGGATCTATCGCGTTGCTCCAAATGAGCTCCGACAATATAAGGGGCTGAACTGTCAACCAGGTCCCAGTTGTTGACATAAGGGGTGTTGTTGAGATAGAGATGATAGATGGTCTCCTGCTCCGGCGCGGCAGCTTTTGCGTAGCGGTAAACCAGCAGGAGCAGGGCAAAGAGCCTCACCTCGTGATACTTGGATTTCAGGAGTTTTTCTGCATCACTTAAGGGTGCAGCATGGAATATTTTGACTGCCTGGCGGATAACGGGGACCCGGATACCGAGAAATCTGTCGCCAAAACCGTATTCCCCCTCGGCGGTTTTAAAAAAGCGTTCGGAATGTGCCGCAACTGCCGGATCTGCCAGACTAAGAAGATGATCTAAGATCTCGCGATACGCCATCTGTACTCCTTCTCTGTCGGCGAAAAGAGCGGATTGTTTGTATTTTGACAGTTTTCATATAGGTGCATCGACAAATAACCTCTATAAGGCTTCTCTGGTAAATTGAAACTCTTTTTCAGTGAAGAGCTTCAGGCAGGCATCGACGATAGCGGGGTCATACACACTGCCTCGGCCTCGTCTGATCTCGGCCATAGCATATTCGACTCCCAATGCGGCGCGATAGGGGCGGTGTGAAGACATGGCTTCCACCACGTCAGCAACGGCCAGAATATTTGATTCGAAAAGAATCTGATGACCTTTGAGCCCCTGCGGGTAGCCTGAACCGTCAAGCCTTTCATGATGCTGCAGGATAATGTCGGCGATGGGCCACGGAAATGTAATATCTTTGAGAATGTCATACCCGGTCTGTGGGTGCGTTTGGATGAGCATGAATTCAAGTTCGCTGAGTTTTCCGGGTTTTGAAAGGATCTCTGCAGGAACGTGTATTTTGCCGAGATCATGGATGATGGCAGCGAAATGAACGCCCTGAACCTGTTCTTCGGGCAGTTCCATTTCGCGCGCAATAGCTGTCGCCAGTTCGGCGACGCGCCGTTGATGGCCTGCAGTATAGGGGTCTCTCGATTCCACAGTGGCTGCAATGGTCTGGATGGACTGTTCGAGGCTTTGGCGCAGAAGCAAGGTGTGCTGTTCATGCGCAACACGGGTGCGCAGGGTGGAGATGCCGTAGGCAAGATCGCTGGCCAGTTCTTCGAGCAGATGGACCTCTTCATCGTCGAAGGCATTGGCCTCGGAGGCGTAGATGCTCAGGGCGCCGAAAGTCTTGCCGCCTGCACTAAGAGGGAGTGCAATGTTGGAGACGTAGCCGCGTGCGAGTGCGGCATCTCTCAAGGGAAGGAATACCGGGTCGTTGAGGATATCATGACTGATCTGTGTTGCTACGCGTCGTATTGCTCTGGAGACCGGCAACTGCCCCTGCTCATTATCGCCCCAGCTGATATGCAGGCCTGAGTAGTAACTGTCTTCAATACCGGACCACGCTTTGGAAACAATGCTTTTAGGCTCGTCGTTCTCGGCATAGTAGACCGCAGCCATGCAGTAACCGCCATGTTCTACGAGGATTTCCGTGACCATTTTCAGCAATTCGTCTTCACTTTGTGCCCGCACCAGTGCAAGATTGCCTGCAGAAAGTGTTCTGAGCGCACGGTTGGCACGGCTTAGAGCGGTTTCGGCCTGTTTGCGTTCGGTAATGTCGCGACTGATCGTGAATACCAGTGCCTCACTGCCAACTTTTGTACCCCCTATACTGACTTCAACAGGGAACGTCGAGCCGTTTTTGCGGCGGTGACGGGTCTCGATGGTCATGTTTGTATCCAACAGATTTGAAAAGCTTTCGCGGATCTCTGCCTCTGTCATCGTGGCTTCATAATCCCATGTGTACAAACCGAGGACCTCTTCAGGTGTATAGCCCAGCATTTCGGCGAAGCGCGCATTGGCTTCTATGATTTGATGTTGCTGATTGATAATGGCAATACCGTCACGCGAGCTTTCCATCAGAATGCGGCGGCGCAGCGCTTCGTTCTTGAGTGCTGTATCGGCTTGCCTGCGATCAGTGATATCGCGGACGATGTTGAGCAGATAGGGTTTGTCGAGTTTGACCAGTTTAGAGCTCACTTCAACAGGAAAGGTCGAGCCGTCTTTACGCCGGTGCACGCCCTCGAATCGTGCGCTTCCTTCTTTTGCGATCTGTTCCTGGATCGTTTTGGTCATTTTCTCGTCAAGGGCCGGGTCAATGTCGTAAATGTGCATCGAGAGGAGCTCTTCGCGGCTGAAACCCAGTGCGCGGCATTCCGCTTCGTTCACGTCCAGAAAATGCAGGGTCAAAGGTTCGAGAACCTCGATAGCGTCGCTTGAGTTATCGAGCAGGGTGCGAAAGAGTTTCAGCCTCTGCTGCGTCTGTTTGCGCACGGTAGTATCGCGGAAAAATCCGGCCAAATACTCCTTTTCCGCGATGACGATCGTAAAGGTGCTGACATCGGCGAAAAAAAGAGTGCCGTCTTTTCTCTTAAGCGGGAGGTCGGTCGCCAGTTCGATCTCGCCGCGTTCCAGCTTTTGGAGCTGTTTCAGAACAGAGGGAAGATCTTTTTTTGGGTAAATGTCCGTAATGCTGAGAGCGGTGAGCTCGTCAAGGGTATACCCCAGCATTTCGCAGATCCTGGCATTGCCGGCAGTAAACTTTCTGTTTGCTATATCCGTCAATAGGATCCCGTCGTGCGCTTTGTCAAAAATGGCCTGAAATTTGAGTTCGGAGGCCTTCAAAGCCTTCTCGTCGAAACGGATCTTGGTGATGTCATCTAGGATATGGACAGAGTACAGAAACTCATCGCGTTCGTTTTTTATGGCGTAGGCACGCGAACGGAAAAGGAGGCTGCCGATCTGTACCTCCTCTTCTTCTCCATCACTACTTGCCGTATCCAAAGTCTGTCGGCAGTGCTGAAGTGGGATATCGGACTTGGGGAATATCTCATAGTACGGACGGCCGATGATCTTCTTGAAAGGGAGCCCGGCGTATTGCTGATAGGCCCGGTTGCAGCGCAGAATCCGGAACGCATTGTCGTGCATGAAAATCGGACTTTCCACTTTATCCAGAGCAGCCATCCACTCCTGATGTGCCTGCTCGATCATTCTGTCCGTAATGCTGCTCATTGATTCTACTTCCACCGCTGTATGCGGTATCTAAAATGCTAACCGTATATGTTATAATTTGTACTGAAAATATTATAACATTTTATTCTCAGCTGCGTCTATCGTATCTTTCTTTAAGTTCATGAAATGCGCCTGTTTGTACAAATAGGAACTATTGGTATTACGAAGCTTTCTTGATGAAAAGGACCCTTTTTATAAGGAATAACTTCATCGAGAAGAGAACTTAGGCCGCATAATTTAGTATTGCAAAGTAATGGCATATTGTCCCGACTATGACAAACAGATGCCAGATCAGGTGGGCGTATTTCAGCCGGGAGTCAAGAGCGAAGAAGAGGACGCCGAATGTGTAAGACAACCCCCCGGCCAGAAGCCAAAGGACACCTGCAGTCGGCATCCGCTCAAGCAAGGGTAAAATTGCGATCACGATGACCCATCCCATCAACAAATAGAGGCTCGTAAAGAGATTCGGATGGGAAGCCTTATAGATTATCTTCAGTGTCACGCCGGTAACAGCAAGCGTCCAGATTACTCCAAAAAGCGTCCATCCGAGCGCGCCATGTAGCACGCCAAGCGTGAAAGGCGTGTATGTACCGGCTATAAGCAGAAAAATGGCGGAATGTTCGATAAGGCGAAAAATCTGTTTGTTCCTCCCCGGGGGTAGGGCATGGTAGATCGTAGAGGTAAGATAGAGGAAGATACCGGTCGCACAAAAGATAGTTGCAGCGACAAGGAATTCGACGCTTTCGTAACGGGCTGCGTAGAGGATAAGAAAGGGCGTACCGACGAGCGCCAGGCCCAGCCCGATCCCGTGGCTGATACTGTTTGCAGTCTCTTCTCCTTTTGATTGCTCACGCTCGGGATAAGAAGACCACACACGCACCTCGCATCCTTTCAATGCCTGATAGTTGATCAGGCAATGTGTTACACTGTAATGACTTCGATATTTAATTATCGCCTTACTGTCATTTTATCGTGTATTTTTTTAAATAATTTTTAGACGCTCTGATGCCAGCATCATATTTTTATGGCTGAACAGATCCTGCTGTATTTTTGATTATTAAGAATACAAGAGTTGGCTCAAAAGCGGAACATTGCCGAGGGGAAGCGGTCAGGACCAGTCTAATGAACCTTCTCCATTTCATTTTTCTTCCACATCCAGGCAAAGAGCGAGAAGATGGCAAAGAAGAGGACAAAATAGAACCCGATGTGACTGCGCTGTTCTTTAAAGGGATCGCCCACTTTGCCCAGATAGGCGACTACCTTCTCCTCGGCGGCTTTGGTAAGACCGACACGCGGCATTGCCGTTGCGAGCAGGTGTTTTTGGGGGTCGTTAATGAAGGTCGTCAGGTACTTTTCACCGCGGGATTTAATCATCTGTGACAGATCGGGAGGATTGGTGCCCAGATATTTTTGAAGGCTGTTCGTATCCGCTTTCACTGTAACATTGTCATAGTCGACAGTGTGGCATCGTGAGCAGGCATCGACAGTGATTTCCCGGCCGCTTATTGTTGCGATCGGGGCTGCAATATTTTGAAGATAGGCTACGATATCGGCAATGTCCTGATCGGGCAGGCCCAGCATCGGCATTTTGTAGTCTGCCGATTTTTTGGCAGTAAAGGATTTGACTGATTTACGGTACTCTTCATCCAACCGCGCTCTCTCTTGTCTGGACGCGTGGGCTGTCTCCTGTGCCAGCTTTGCTGTGCGTTCGTGAATATACGGACTGTTATAGACAGCGTTGGCCGGGTCTTTGATCATATGATAAAGAAACGGAGTGCTGTAGATGGTGCCGGCATTGGAAAGATCCGGGGGCAAAAGTCCGAAACTTGCGATAAGGGAGGCGTTGTCCGCCATTGCGCTGATCTTCTCATTGTGCAGGCTGTGACAGGAGGTGCAGCTGGCCTGAAAGAGAGTTTTGCCGGTTTGAGGGTCCGCGTTCTTGATCTTTTGCAGCAGTGCCGCTTCGGCAGCCTTTGCCTGTTCCGGCGTTTTGGCATCGGTATAGAGATCACTGAAGCGGTAATCTGCCGGTTTGACTTGAGGGTACATGATCGACTCTGCATATGGCTCGATTCCCCAATAAGTGAAACCGGTCAGCAAGACCAGGGTAAGCAGTATCTTCAGATCACGCATCTGACAGCCCCCTATCGTAACGTTTTCGTTCAATGATGGTCAGCAGCGGAAGGACAACGAGCATCAGCAACAGAAAGCTTGCAGCGAAGAAGAACCCGATGTAGGCATTGATGCCGATCGGCGGCAATTTACCCAGTATGGTCAGGCCGATAAGGTCCAGAATGGTCAGCCAGAACCAGAACTTGAACAAGGGTCGTTTACTGGCGGGGCGTACCACGTCGGCATGGCGGTCGAGCCAGGGCATAAACAAGAAGACGGTGTTGGCTAAACCAAATGCCGCAAGCCCCATCTGGCCGCTGAAAAAGAAACCGCGAAGCACTTCATAAGACCAGAGAAAATACCACTCGGGGTAGATGTGCGGCGGTGTTTTCATGGTATTGGCCGGAATAAAGTTGACAGGGTCCATGGCAAAACTGAAGTGGAAAAAGACCAGGTAGAAAAAGAAGGTCAGAAACACGCCCAAAACGAAGATGTCCTCGGAGACGAATGTTGGCCAAAACGGTATGACCTTGGCACTTTTCATCTCCCCGGCTTTAAATTTTCGCGCTTCTTCATCGAAATCAATATCCTCTGCGTCTTCGCTGTTTACGTGGGGAATCCGCAGGGCATAGAAGTGTGCGGCGATGACCGCTATAATGATCAGCGGCAGAATGACCACGTGCAGAGCAAAGAAACGGGTCAGGGTAGGGTCACTGACAACGTAATCACCCCTGATCCATACGACCAGATCAGGGCCGAAAAACGGAATAGAACCGAAGATATCGGTGATGACCTGTGCTGCCCAATAGCTCATCTGTCCCCAGGGCAGCATATAACCGCTGAAGGCTTCGGCTGCAAAGGCGCCAAAGAGAATGATCCCGGTGATCCAGATCACCTCTCGTCCTTTTTTATAAGAGCCGTAATAGATGCCGGTAAACATGTGAATGTAGATGGCCAGGAAGATTACCGAGGCTGCAACAGCGTGGGTGTGGCGGAAGATCCACCCATAGGCCACTTCCTGCATGATGGTGTGGTTAACACTGTTAAATGCAAGGGCGGTATCGGGTTTATAGTACATCAACAAAAAAAAGCCTGTGACGGTCAGAATGCCGAACAGCGCAGCCAGGATAAGCCCGAAACTCCAAAGGAAGTTGATCTTCTTGGGAATCCAGTATTCGCTCACCATGATTTTTTTTAGCGCGGTAATGTTGAGGCGCTGATCTAACCAGTCGTAAAGAGCCGAGTGTTTTCGAATATCCATAGTATTCCTTTTTCCCGTCAGCCGACAGAGAGCTTCTTGTACTCAGGGCCGGTTTTGCCAAGGGTCAGTTTGGTCCCGCCGTCGAGCCTGAATTCAGGAATAACCATCGGTTTGGGCGGCGGTCCGAATATATTGATACCACTTGAATTGTATTTCCCGCCGTGGCAGGCACAGAGAAAGATCTCTTTGTCCGGTTCCCAGTTGGGGATGCAGCCTAAATGCGTACAGATAAGAATGATAACGGTGTATCGGTCGCCGTCAATAATGACATCGCGTTTGTTATCATCGGGCATATCATGACTTTTTCGAAGAATAAATACCGGTTTTCCCCGATAGACGACCCGCCTGGTGTCCCCGGGTTTCATACCTGCGACATCGACCTCGGTGAGACCGGCGGCAGCAACTCCGGGAAGCGGGTCCCAGCTCTTCTTCATGCCATATAGAGCGACAATACCGCCAACGGCTGCAGTAACGCCCAATGCCGTTCCTGCGCCTCTGACAAAGCCGCGACGTTCAGCGCTAATATCCATAAGGTACTCCTTTGTTCGAGATTTAGCAAATCAAGCATTAAGTTGTCACTTATAATCTTGCGGCAATGCAACAGAGCGGATCGGAAACCCGTGTTTTGCAGGCTGCAATCATCCTGTTAGCCTTTATGACGGTGTCTGATCCGTTGATCGAGAAAATTCAAAAAAATATAAAACAGGATGCCAAAGAGTATCAGGCTCAAAAAGTTGTCACTCTGATTCAACTGATAGCCGATGATCGAAAATGCAAGTTGAATATAGACGATCAAAATAACTGTAAACTTTACATCCATTTTGGCCTTATAAAGGAAATGGTGCATATGGTTTTTGTCAGCACGAAAGGGTGATATGCCGCGTTGGATTCTGCGCATCATCACAATAAAGGTATCCAATATCGGAAGGGCGATGATAAACAGTACCGCTGCCGGGGTCATATAGGCGAGAGACTGGATGCTGAGTATTGAGATAACAAACCCCAGTGTCAATGAACCGCTGTCACCCATAAATATTTTTGCCGGATGCCAGTTGAAAAGTAAAAATGTAAAAACACTGACGATAAACAGTGAAGAGAGTGTGATCATCAATGTATCATCGTGCAGCAGGCCGATGGCCAAAAAAGTGCTTAACATGACCAAAGCGACAGCTCCGGCAAGACCGTCCAGGCCGTCCAGGAGATTAAAGGCATTCGTAAAACCCGCCAGTGCAAAGAATGTGAACGGAAGCACTAGTATAAGGGGGAGTGTGATCTTATATCCCAACCAATTTCCCAGTGACGCAACATCAAAATCATTCAAATAAAGAATACATGTTGCGGCAAAGATGAACTCGAACTTCAATACCGGAGGAACGCCCTGCTTGTCATCCAAAACACCTACGAGAAAAACGATAAATATGGAGAGGTAGATATAGTAATATTCAACAACATGTGCATAATTAAAAAAAAGAGAGACGATCAAAACTGATAAAACAAAAGCTATGCCGGCACCTCTGGGTACGGGTTTTTTGTGTACGCTGCGTTCATTGGGTATATCGATCAGACCTAATATATCAGCACTATGTATCAACAGAAAGATCAATAAAAAAGTAAGCAAAAATGTTGCTGCATATATGGTTAAGCTCATGGTTTTAATTATATCGGATAAACTTAAATAAAATACTGCAAAACAAAAAACAATCTTTATAATGGGTAACAGGATATAACATTAGAGTAGGGTATTTTAGGTTATATCATTATCAGCAGATAAAGATTTTTTGAAAGTGGGCATCCGGAGATTAAAAGTGCTATGCATCCGCTTGCTTTTATGGTTGCAGATGAGAGGAACGATGTTGCATATTTTCAGGATATTGACAGTAACTTTGAAGAACAGATCAAAAAAGAAAGCTCTCTTTCATAAAGTGTTCGATTTCGGTCAGATCGTACCTGCCTTCGGTAAAGTGGTTGTTGGCAAGAACGCCCTGGCCAAGCAGCATGTCGGAGCCGTCTTTGGCGGTGATGCCGAGCTCTGCGGAGAGCTTTAAAAAAGGGGTCACCTTGCCGTAGATGGCATCGGCAGAAAACGAGGCCTTTTGCAGCAGGGGTTTCAGGATCTCGATCGGGGCAGGGAGATTCTCATCTTCGAGCCCTGCCGAGGTAGTGTTGACGATGAGATCAAAGGGTTGTATCACGATACCTTCCCAGGTGGCTGTTTTGAACCCGGAGGCGGCAAACGCTTCAAGCCGTCCGGCCGAACGGTTCAGTACCGTGACGTCCATGCCTTCGTCTATGAAACGTGTCGAGAGTGCTTTTGAGGTGCCGCCGGCGCCCAAAACCAAAACCGTATTGATCTGTCCGAAAGGTTTGATAGCGTAGATGAAGCCGTCTGCATCGGTATTGTAGCCGATCAGTTTGCCGTTTTCATTGACGATAGTGTTGACAACGCCGACTTTCTGCGAAAAACCCCGGATCTCGTCACAGGCTTTGTAGGCTGCCTCTTTATGCGGAACGGTGATATTGGCACCGCTGAGACCGAGGGCAAAAAAGGTCTCTCTCAGTTTGCTGCCGTCTTTAAGCTGTACACGGGTGTAGCACCCTTTAAAACCGAGGGATTTGAAGACATGATTGTGCATCAGAGGCGAACGCGAATGGGCTACCGGGTCACCGAAGATGGCAAAGAGTTTCACAAAGGGTCTCTCAGATCATCTAGCGAGCTGACCAGGGCCCCGAGTTTATTATGCACCTCTTTGTACTCAAGTTCGGGAATGGAGTCGTCAACGACCCCGGCACCCGCCTGCAGGATGACCCGGTCAGGCTTGACCAGAGCGGTACGGATGGTGATGGCGCTGTCCATGTTGCCGTCAAAACCGAAGTAGCCGACCGCACCGCTGTAGAAACCGCGCTTGAGCCCTTCGAACTCGGCAATCAACTCCATCGCGCGGATCTTGGGCGCACCGGTCATTGTTCCTGCTGTGAAGGTGGCTGCAAATAGGTCGAACATATCTTTATCGTCGCGCAGTTCGGCTACGACATCTGTTACGATGTGCATGACATGCGAGTAGCGTTCGATGTGCATCATGTTTTCGACTTTGACGCTGCCTGTCTTCGCGACGCGGCTGACGTCGTTGCGTCCGAGATCGATCAACATCAGGTGTTCTGACAGCTCTTTCGGATCGGCCAGAAGCTCATCCTCCATCGCTTTGTCCTGCTCTTTTGTCTTGCCGCGTTTGCGTGTACCGGCAATCGGGCGAAGCAGCAGTTCGCCTTCGGTCAGTCGCACCATCACTTCAGGAGATGAGCCGACAATGCTGAACGCTTCGAACTCCATCAAAAACATATAAGGAGAAGGGTTCTTTGTTCGCAGAATGCGATAAAAGGAGAAGGGATCGACCTTGACATTGCGGGTAAAGCGGTTGGTCATCAATATCTGGAAAACATCGCCGCTTTTGATCATCTCTTTGGATTTGGCGACCATGTCGAAGAACTGCTCTTTCGTGAACGCGAAGCTCCCCTTGTCATCACCCTGAAGCGGGGTAAGCGGTGTATAGTGGTATGAGGATTTCAGGTCTGCCTCGATCGCATCAAAATGCGCGGAAAACTCCTCTACCATGCTCAACAGTGTTATCTTATGGTCTCTGTGGGAATAGACAGCGACCATTTTAGGCAAAACAAGGTCAAGGTCCGGCGTCTGCATGGTGTCTTCGAGACTGTCCATATAGCTTGCCAAAACAGGTTCAAAGACCTTGACCATATCGTAGCCGATATAACCGATAAAACCATCAACATAACCCAGGCCGAGCTCTTTGACATAGCCTTTATACTTCTGGGTGTCAACGTTTTTGTAATAGTTTTTCAGAAACTCGAAAGGGGAGCTGCTGAGAAGTTCCAGTGATCCGGCTGCGTCGGTGTAAGTCGTGATGTTATCTTTGTACTGAAGCCGTTCACGTGCTCCGATCGTTATGATAGAGTAGTTGCCTTCGGAACCGCCTGCGCTCTCAAAAAGAAAGCTGACTTCATTTCGAAAGCGTTCCTTGAGTTTTTCATACACCGCAATGGGTGCAAACTGGTCGAGCATAAAATGTTGTGTTTTAATCACGAAGACCCTTTAGAGTTTGACAAGAAATGCAGTCGGTATAACACTCTTTTTGATAATAGGCAGTGCCTCGCGTGCGGATGACTGGGTTTTAAACGGTCCGACAAGTACCTTTGTCAGGACTCTTCCGTTTTGGTTTACCTTGTGGAAAGCGTAGGTGTAGCCGCGGTCTGCGATCTTTTTCAAAAATGTTTTCGATGGCGAATATTTTGCAAAGGAGCCGACCTGAATATAATAGTGCCCCGTCTCTGCCGTTGTGACATCTTCTACATCGACAACACGTCTGCTTTTTGGATCATACTTTCCTGAAGGGCGCGTTTTGGGAGCAATAGTTGGTTTTGCTTCACTCCGTGTCACCTTGGCCGCTTGTCTTGAAGCCGGTTTCTCAACTGTTTTTGCGGACGGTTTTGTTGCATAATCAGGCTCTTTAAACGGCATCTCCTTTTGGACCTCCTCTTCAATGAAAGGTTCATGGTCGGCCGGCGCATTTTCTGTGGAAGCAGACTCAATCTCTCTATTCTCTGTCATGCTCTCAGATCCAGCATCAGTTTTCTCTCCGACTGTAGCTGTATTCTGGTAGTCCGGTTCAGGCAGTACCTCTTCAACAGGCGCCTGTGTTACTTCCGGGGCATGCGGCAATGCCATCTCCTGCGAACCGTTGAAACGGTTCATTATGATGACGATTATGATGACTACAATTGAAAAGGTGGCAACGGCGAGCAGTACTTTTTTTGCACTGCTGCTCCTGCTGCTTTTGTTAAGAATGATGTCGTTGAGTTCGTTTTTTTCTTCCATCTGTTAACCTTTAAAGAGATTGTAGGGCAAATTTAAAATATTATAGGCTTCCGGGAGGCCCGAATTGGGAAAGATACGCCACTGTTTCTGGAGTCTCTCTTCCAATTTATCGGAGATCATTTTACCAAGTTCTTCTCTTTTCGGAGCTGAAATATCGCCGCATGCAACATAGAGATGCAGATGCGAAGGCGTTTTACTTTCGTAGGCTTCAAATTCGTTCAGATCCTGGCTGCGCAGCAGCCTTGCGGCCTTATGGTAAAAGAGTTCTTTTTCACTGCCGTTGTAATCGAAGACGAAGTAGTCGGCATCTGAGGGTATCGAGGTTGCGACTGTGATCTTGCGGTCCAGGTGCTCCTGGATCAATTCATCGCTCAGGTAGGCATCGATCTTTTCATATTTGCTCAAGAAGGTGCGCCCCCTGAAAGGGATCGCTTCGATGACAGAGGGGTGCTTGAGCCAGTAGTGATCCCGAATAAGAGGAAACTTCGGTGAGATCACGGCAGGCATTAGTAGGTCGGCTGGTTGTAGATCACGAAGTTTTGTGCAAGGGCTTTGAGCTCTTCTTTGATCTTGGCATGTTTTGCTTCGTCACTGATGTTGTCGAGTACGTCACAGATACGTTCGGCGATGAGCTCGAACTCTTTCTCTTTCATTCCGCGCGAAGTAAGTGCAGCAGAACCGACACGGATACCCGAGGTGACAAACGGTGAACGTGTCTCGCCCGGTACCGTGTTTTTGTTGACCGTGATTCCCGCATTGCCAAGTGCGGCATCGGCATCTTTACCCGAGAAATCCTTATTCAGGAACGACACAAGAACAAGGTGGTTGTCCGTACCGCCGGAAACGACATCATAACCACGTCTCATAAGGACCTCTGCAAGCACGGCCGCATTTTTCTTGACCTGAACAGCATACTCTTTCCACTCGGCAGAAAGATTGTATTTGAAACCGACGGCTTTAGCGGCAATAACGTGGACCAGAGGGCCGCCCTGAAGACCCGGGAAGATCGCAGAATTGACTTTTTTGGCGATCTCTTCGTCATTGGTCATGATCATACCGCCGCGTGGACCCGCAAGTGTTTTGTGCGTTGTTGTCGTAACGACATCTGCATAAGGGAAGGGGCTAGGGTGTTCACCTGCAGCAACAAGACCGGCGATGTGCGCGATGTCGGCAAATAGGATGGCGCCGACTTCATCAGCGATCGCACGGAACTTTTTAAAGTCGATCTCACGGGCATATGCCGAAGCACCGCAGACAATGATCTTAGGCTGAGTAATCTTGGCAATATCCAGCACGCGCTCATAGTTTATGCGGCCGTCGAGTTCGACACCGTAGGTAAAACTGGAGTAGTTCTTGCCGGAAAAAGACGGTTTTGAACCGTGCGTCAGGTGACCGCCGTGTGAGAGGTCCATTCCGAGGATCTTGTCACCGGCTTTCAGCAGCGCCGCATAGACAGCACCGTTGGCTTGTGAACCGGAGTGAGGCTGCACATTGGCGAATTTGCAGTCAAAGAGTTGACAGGCCCGGTCGATCGCCAGCTGCTCGACACCGTCGGCATATTCGCAGCCGCCGTAGTAACGTTTACCAGGGTAACCTTCGGCATATTTGTTGGTGAAAACCGAACCCATTGCTTCCATAACAGCCGGCAGCGTAAAGTTCTCGGAAGCGATCATCTCAAGATGGTCAGTCTCACGCTCAAGCTCTTTTTCGCAAAGCGCATAGATCTCGTTGTCAAATTCCTGTAAAAAACTCATGTTATTCCTTTTTATTTAATTTAACGCACAAGGGAGCACTCCCCTGTACTATGCTATCGCTGAGTTTTACTCAGCGAAAGGCTCACGGTATTTTGTACCTATAATAAAGTCATTTACGACTCGTCATCCGCTAGATCAATTTCGGCAGTAAGCGGTTTCATAGCAGGGAAGAGCAGTACATCGCGGATAGAGTGCTCATTCGTCAGCAGCATCACCAGACGGTCCATGCCGATCCCCTGGCCGGCAGTCGGCGCCATACCGTAAGAGAGGGCATTGATAAAATCCGCATCCATATCATGGGCTTCATCGTCACCGCCACTCTCTTTTGCGGCCATCTGTCCTTCAAAACGCTCAAGCTGGTCGAGCGGGTCATTAAGTTCGGAGAAGGCATTTGCAATCTCCCGGCCGGCAATGAAGAGCTCAAAACGGTCAGTGAGTTCCGGGTTTTCGTCATTACGGCGTGCCAGCGGCGAGATCTCCACTGGGTACATCGTAATGAAGGTCGGATTGATCAGCTTGGCTTCGACATACTCGTCAAACAACTCGCCTTGAAGCTGTCCGAGGTTCATCGCCGTATTGACATCGACATTGCGCTCTTTAAGGTAGGAGAGGATCATCTCTCTGTCGTTAACGATCTCTTTGGGAACACCGCCGATCTCGGAGAGGGAGTCGATCAGCGTGATCTCCCTGAAATCATGGTAATCGACCTCTATGTCACCGTAGGGGAGGACTGAAGGGAGATTGAGATGCTCAAAAAGGTAGGCAAAGTACTCTTTGGTCACAGCGATAAGGTCCTTATAGGTCTTATACGCCCAGTAAAACTCGATCGAAGTGAATTCGGGGTTGTGCGTTGCATCCATTCCTTCGTTTCTGAAGTTGCGGTTGATCTCGAAGACGGCTTCAAATCCGCCGACAATGAGACGCTTGAGATAGAGCTCAGGCGCAATGCGGAGGTAACGGTGAACATTTAGCGCATTGTGGTGCGTTACAAAGGGTTTGGCATTGGCACCGCCCGCAATCGGGTGCATCATCGGTGTCTCTACCTCTAAAAAGCCCTTCTCTTCAAAGAAACGGCGTGTCAAAGAGATGATCTTGGAGCGCATATGGAAGGTGCGTCGTACATCGGCGTTCATAATAAGGTCAAGATAGCGCTGGCGGTAGCGAAGCTCTTTGTCGGTAATACCGTGAAACTTCTCTGGCAACGGAGAGACCGCTTTCGTCAGCAGTTTCAGCGTTGATACATGAAGTGAGAGCTCGCCCTGGTTGGTTACAAACGGGTATCCGCTGACCTCAATGATATCGCCAACTTCAAAGTTCTTCTTAAAAAGATCATTGTAAAAACCTTCAGGAAGGTTGTCGCGCGTCACGTAGATCTGAAGCATGCCGCTCTCGTCTTCGATCTTAAGAAAGCTGGCCTTTCCCATGATGCGAAAAAACTTGATACGTCCGGCTACGACAAAGCTGCGGCTCTCATCACGTTTCTCTTGCATATGGGCTACATCGCTGTTTACATCGACATACTGGGCTACCGTTGTGTTGCGCTTTGTTTCATTGTCGTAAGGGTTGATGCCTTGCGCGCGAAGCGTGTTGGCCTTTTCGATACGTTGCTGGACATATTTGTTTTCTAAATTCAACGAGTTCTCCTCTAAAAGTCTCTATTTGTCTTGACATTTTTTGCAGATACCGTAGATCTGCATGGAGTGGTCTTCCATTTTAAACCCGTGCTGCTCTGCAATTTTGCGCTGCTGTACTTCGATGAGATCATCAACGAACTCGGTGATCTCGCCGCATTGGGTGCAGATCATATGGTCATGATGATCTTTGGCGCCGAGTTCGTATTTTTTGCCCTGTACACCGAAAGAGAGTGATGAAACGATATTGTTCTCTTCAAGCATGGAGAGTGTCCGGTAGATCGTTGCAATACCTGCGTTAAGTTCGGGGTATTTCTCTTTGATAAGTTGATGCAGCGCTTCGGGTGTGAGGTGCTCTTGAGAATAATAGAGTGTCTCCAGGATCTTCTCTCGTTGATTGGTGAATTTGAGTGCCTTCTCTTTAAGTAGGGTTTTAAAATCAGCTAACAGTTTATCGTACTCAACGGTGCGTTCTGTGAAATCAGATGACATCTCTATTCTCCCCTGGTCGTATTGGTTTCGATATGCTCTTTAACACTTTTCTTGATCTTCTCAGCGCTCTGCTCGATTGTGTCATCGACTGTATTGCACACATTCTCTTTAGCGGCATCGATCGTATCCTGTGCATTTTTAAGCCCTTCATCAACCGTTTCATTGAGGTCTTTGCTCACTTCGACCGGATCAATATGCATAATGAAGCTTCCCGCTGCGACCATGACGGGAAAGAGGATACTGTTCTTCATGGCAGGCACGAGATTGACGCGGATAGCCTGGACATTGTAAAGGGCATAGGCGATAACGGCACCGATCAAAAAGAATTTGCCGCTGCCGACGATGAAGCCGAACATCTTATCAATAGGACCAAGGCCGCTGGCACGTGACAGTCTGGTCAAAAGCAGACCCAGAATGATCATGACTGCCCAGAAGATGATCAGGGTGGAAACAAAACCGACAAAACTGATGGCTGCCTGTGACTCGAATTTGAAGATAGAATCGCTGATCAGCCTGCCGATACTGTCACCCAGTCGGGAAGCTACGAAGATACCGCCGATAATCCCTATCAGACCGAAAAGTTCTTTGAAAAAACCGTTAATGATCCCTTTAAGACCAAGAAGCAAGATGATGATACCGACGACGAGGTCAAAATAGTTAAGTTCCATGGCGGTGATTCTTTGTGTTCGATGTAATTTTACGCGTATTATATCGCTCAAAACTGTAAATTAAATAATGAGACTGTTTATCAGGACAAAAAAATTGGCTGGTCAGCATTAATCAGAGGCTTTTTAGCAAGTTTTGTGTAGTATAAATTTTTTAAAATTTAAGGCGCAATTACACTAGTGCGCTAATCTATGAAATAGCAAGGTTTTATTATGAGTATCTGGACACCTTCAAGTTGGAGAGAAAAACCAATTACACAGCAGCCGTCTTATCCTGACATGGAAGCATTGCAGAGTGTCGAGAAAAAGTTGAGCTCGTATCCGCCGCTTGTTTTTGCCGGTGAAGCACGCAATCTGAAAAAGCAGTTGGGTGATGTGGCTAACGGGAAAGCATTTTTGCTGCAAGGCGGCGACTGTGCCGAGAGCTTCCTGGAATTTCAAGCCAACAATATTCGTGATACCTTCAAAGTGATGATGCAGATGGCGGTAGTCATGACCTTTGCAGGTGGACTGCCAGTCGTTAAAGTAGGGCGTATGGGCGGGCAATTTGCCAAGCCGCGTTCGTCTGATACCGAGACGATTGGCGGGGTGACCCTGCCGAGTTACCGAGGTGACATCATCAACAGCGTCGAATTTACAGCCGAGGCGCGGGTGCCGGATCCACAACGCATGATCGAAGCCTATAACCAATCAACCGCCACACTTAACCTGCTTCGCGCGTTTGCAACCGGCGGTCTGGCTGATCTTCACCAGGTCCATAAATGGAATCTTGACTTTACCCATCAAAGCGAGATATCGTCAAAATATGAAGATTTGGCAGAACAGATCTCACAGTCGCTGGAGTTCATGGAAGCCTGCGGCATAACATCAAGCACCTATCGCACGCTTCGCGAAACAGATTTTTTCACTTCGCATGAAGCACTGCTGCTTCCATATGAGCAGGCATTTACCCGTCAGGATTCTCTCACGGGCGACTGGTATGACGTCTCCGCGCATATGCTGTGGATCGGCGATCGTACGCGTCAGCTTGACGGGGCACACATCGAGTTCATGCGCGGTATCAAAAACCCGATAGGCTTCAAAGCGGGTCCGTCTATGGACCCGGATGAACTGGTCAGACTGATTGACACGCTTAATCCGGATAATGAAGCAGGCCGTCTCAATGTCATTGTCCGTATGGGGGCCGACAAGGTAGGCGACCATCTCCCGGCACTGATCCGCGCAGTTGAAAAAGAGGGGCAGAAAGTGCTATGGTCATGCGATCCTATGCACGGCAATACTATCAAGTCCAGCACCAATTTCAAAACGCGTCCTGTCAATGATGTCCTTTCCGAGATGAAGCAGTTCTTCCAGGTGCACAAAGCGGAGGGCACGCATGCCGGCGGTGTTCACCTGGAGATGACAGGCAAGAATGTGACAGAGTGTACCGGCGGGGCCTTCGAGGTAACGGATGAAGATCTCTCTTCGCGCTACCATACGCATTGTGACCCGCGTCTTAACGCTGACCAGGCGCTCGAGCTTGCTTTCCTGATCGCCGATACGCTTAAAGAAGCCACACACTAGTCTGCCGCATCTGCCCTGCGTAACCCGCAGCGAGGCAGATCTTTACCCACCTTAGACCCTAGCAATGGATCCCTCCATAATTACAACAGCATTTTTTTAACAGATGAAAAGAGACGCGCAGGGGCATGCGCTGACGACTGCATTTGCAATATTAGGTCAAGGATGTACTGCAGGCATGAGGCTGTTTAAGAGGTATCGTATCTTTAAGACACCTCTTGGAAGAGTGTTCAAGAAAAAAGTGCTGAGAAAGAGGGAGGCCCCGGGGAGCCAATACTTTATAATCCCGATGATTCCAGAACACGGATAAGTTCATCCGGACGGTTGGAGTAGGAGATGGCAGTAGCTCTTGAGACGATGCGCTTTTGGACAAAATCCAAAAGCAGCTGCGTCTGGGTCACCATACCTGTTTCCGTTTGATTAAGCTGCATTTGTGAATAGACCTGGTGAACCTTGTCTTCACGTATAAGGTTGGCAATCGCAGGGGTGGTCAGCATTAACTCCTGTGCGGCAATACGGCCGCCGCCGATTTTCGGCAAGAGTGCCTGTGATATAACGGCAACCAGTGAGGTCGAGAGCTGGGCGCGTACCTGCGGCTGTTCCTCACCTGAAAAAACATCGATGATACGGTTGATCGTCTGAGGTGCCGAGTTGGTGTGCAGTGTCCCAAAGACAAGGTGACCGGTTTCTGCAGCCGTCAGAGCCGCTCCGATGGTCTCCTGATCACGCATCTCACCGATGAGGATGACATCAGGGTCTTGACGCATCGCGTATTTCAGGGCGATGGCAAAGCTTCGCGTATCGTTACCGACGTTTCGTTGTGAAAAGAGACACTTCTTGTTGGTGTGGACAAACTCGACCGGATCCTCAACTGTGATAATGTGACGGTTTTCGGTCTCATTGATCTCATTGAGCATAGCCGCAAGCGTGGTCGATTTACCGGAACCGGTCGGCCCGGTCACAAGAATAAGCCCTTTTTCGCGTTTGATGATCTTTTTGAATGCCGGATTGGCATTGAGGTCGTCCAAAGAAGGGATATCAATAGGAATGATACGAAAAGCACAGGCAAGTTCGTCCAGGGTCTTATAATAGTTGGCACGGAAACGACCGATCTCCGGCAGCATGATCGCAAAGTCAAGCTCATCGTGCTCTTCAAACTCTTTTTTCTGCTTTTCGGTCAAGAGCGAGTAGGCCATATCTTCGATCATCTTTCCGTCAAGTGTCGGCAGGTTCAGTGCGACAAGACGGCCGTCAATACGGATCTGCGGCTCTGAACGTGAAACCAGGTGAAGGTCTGATGCTTTATAGGCGACAACACTCTTAAGCAGTTTTCTAATATCTAATGCTTGACTCATAAAAACACTCCTATTTTAATCGAAACTTTAGAGATGCCTTTTTGCAGGCCTATCCCATTTTTTTGTATTGTATTACAAAACTTTATAAAACAAGTTAAGGGCAGCTCCAGTACTTCGATGCAGCTTTAAAAGAAACACTTTATCATATAGAGTTTTTGCTTATGCAAACAACTTTTTATAATGTTCCGGGTCAAATCCGACCGTGATCTTGCCATCTCTGTCGAGAACTGGCCGTTTGATAAGAAGATTTTCTTTGCATAGCCATCTCATCTGCTCTTCTTCGCTCAGGTCCAGCGCTTTGAGTTTTAACGTTCGGTAGGTCGTTCCGCGTGTGTTAAGGAGTGTCTTTATTCCGACCTGTTCCAGCCAGGGCTTAACGATATCGCAGTCAACAGGGCGCGTTTTAAAATCAACAAGTTCGTAATCGATCCCGGTTTTCCTGTAAAAACCTGATCGCCTTTTTGACACTGTCGCAGTTTTTAATGCCGTAAACTTTGACCATAGACTACTCTATGATCTTCGGTACGATAAAGAAGTGCTCCTCGCTTTGCGGAGCATGTTCCAAAATGGCATTGTTGACCGCCGGATCACAGCGTGGTATATCTTCGCGCAACGGGGTGCCGTTTGCATTCATGGCAAAGTTGTCATCTACGTTTTCGGTGTTAAGTTCCGACAGATTATCGACAAAGGCAACGATACCGCTGAGTTGGGCGATGATCTCATCACGTTTGTCATCTTCGATCGTTAAGAATGAGAGTTTTTCCAGACGTTTTAACAGTGCGTCATCTACTTGCATATAATTTTCCTCTTTTTATTTCCTTAATTTTAACAAAAAAAGCTTATTTATAGGCGTGGTTATGGCTGTTTAATGAAGCATTGGATAATATAACATCAATTTAAACGAGGATGTTGACAGTGAGTTTAAAAGAGAATATAGAAATGGTAAAGAATGAGCTCAATACCGAAGAGCAGTTTTTTGAAAAAGCGGTTCAGACGGAACGTTTCGTAAAGAAATATAAAAAACCTTTGATCGGTCTGATCGCCGTAGCAATTTTGGCTGTCGGCGGCGGTTCGGCCTATGATATCTACGCACAGAACAGGATAAATCAATCGAACGCCGCTTTCAATGCGTTGATGGCAGATGCGAATGATCAGGCTGCGCAAGAACAGTTGAAAAACCTGAATCCTAAACTTTACGATGTCTGGTCGCTGTCAAAAGCGCTAAAATCAAAAGACCAGGATGCCCTCCGTTCCCTGGAAAGTTCAAATGCCTTAGTGGTCGCTGACCTTTCTGCTTATGAGCTCGCTGCCATTCAGGAAGATGCGGCAGGGCTGGAAGGATATGCAGAAAAAAGCGGTGCACTGCTTAAAGATCTGGCGGTAATGGAAGAAGCCGTTTTGTTAATGGACAAGGGCGAGATAGCGTCTGCCAAAGCAAAACTCTCTATGATCGATATCCATTCGCCGCTGTACCAGACAGCGCAGTCTCTGGCACATTACGGAGTGGATAAAGAGTGAAGGCCTATCTCCCCTTTTTTTTCATTGCCCTGGTGATCTTCAGCGGATGCAGCAATAAAGAGTACTTCAATCCGAAAGTGGTCAAAGGTGATTGGGACAAGTCGGCCTATTTGAATGAGAGCATTATCACTGCCACGGCCGAAGGCGCAGTTTTGGAAAATGGACAGATCCTTACCAAAGAGGGTGTCCAGGACTATCATCTGCCTGAGGGCTACAGCTATATCGGCCAAAGCGACGGGTGGGTGATCGCATCAAAAATCGATGGCGAGCTTCTTTTACAGAACATCAGCGATAAAAACAGGACAATCGAATTTCAACTTAAAAAGACGATTGCCGGGGCAACGGTCAAAGGGGACAAATTAGCCGTATTGTTTGCTTCGAACGAGATGGCACTCTATACCCTGTCAACAAAAGAGCTTGTTTTCAAAGAGGGCGGAACCGCACCAGTCGCAGTTGATACCCGTATTGCCAATCCTTACTTTCTGAACGAGCTTGTGCTCTACCTGACACTTGACGGCAAGATCGTGATCATCAATTCGGATACGAAACAGGTGCTCCGTTCGATGCTGGTCAGCTCCGAGGAGTTTTTTAACAACATCATCTATTTTAATGTTATTGACGATGTTATGGTGGCTGCCACGGGTTACCGCCTCTTCTCTCTGAGTGAAAAAGAGCGCCGTGAGAAGTATGAGATGCGCGATGTCATCTTCAGCAAAGAGGGTATCTGGATCAGTACGAAAGAGGGTGAAGTGGTGGCCCTTACTCCATCGCTTCAGCTCAAAGCAAAGCGAAAGTACCCGTTTGCGCACTTTTTGGGTATGATATTGACAAAAGAGAAGCTCTATCTGCTTGAAAGAGAGGGGTACATCATCGAACTCAGCAAAGATCTCAGCGAGTCAAATGTCTATGAACTCAATATTGATGACGGTTTTGTCTACGTTGGTAACAAAGCCTTTTACGTCAACGATACGATCTATCCTGTCGAGTAACTGATGTCGAACGAACTTGAGGCCTTTCTAGAGTATATTCAAGTCATCAAGGCGCTCTCGAAGAAGAGCTGCGAAGCGTACCGAAGCGATCTTCTGCAGATCGAAAAACTAACTAAAAAACCGCTTATCACCCTTGACACGAACGCCACCCTGAATGCGCTTTCGGCTTATGAAAACAAGCGTACGCTCAACCGCAAACTCTCCGCACTCAACGCATTTTTCGAGTTCTGCTTCCGAAGCGAGTTTGTTCAGGATCGTCAAAAGGTCAAACTTGCCAAGATCCCCAAGAACCTGCCGAAGTTTTTGACCTACGAGCAGATACAAAACGGATTGAAAACAATAGAACGCGGGTCGTGGCTTGGCAAACGTGATGCGGCACTTATTCTTTTTCTCTATGCGACCGGGATGCGGATCACAGAGTGTTTGAATATGCACCGCGATGACATTGACGGCTACTGGCTGCGTGTGCGTCACGGAAAAGGAGACAAAGAACGTCTTATTCCAATAGCAAAAGAGGCCCTGGCACTTTTGCGCAACTACCTGAGTGAAGTGCCCTTTGACAAGGATCAGATCTGGCTGAATTACACCGGCAAATCCCTGAGCCGGATCTCAGCTTTCAAGATCACACAGAAATACCTCGGCATCTCACCCCATGTACTGCGTCATTCGTATGCGACAGCACTGATATTGGGCGGGGCCGATCTGCGCATCGTGCAGGAGCTTTTAGGCCACTCCTCACTCCTGACGACACAGGTCTATACCCATATCCAAAAGCAGAACCTCCAGGATACGGTCTTAAACTATCACCCGATGGCGTAGAGAGTTACCTGTGCGGAGAAACGCAAGCGGGTGAGCGTCAAAAGTAACGGTAGCGCTTTCGCTATAATTACAGATCTATTTTAATGATTTAAGAGGATAGAACTAGTTGCAGCAAATTTATGAAATACCTAAAAGAGAGTACATGAAAGCATTGATCGATCAGCTGCACTCCAAGGGCAAACTCTACAAACGACTTGTCGAGATCCCACCTAAAGAGCTCAACATCCGCAACAAGATCCGTATCTTCAATGCTATCGATACCAATAGCTATTTTACAGCCATCTTTATGGTCTCGCAAAAAAGCCGTCTGTTAATGAAAGATGTACACAAGTTCGAAGAGATCTACCAGAAACTGGTGACGTACAGCGGGCACAACTACAAATACAAGATACTCATCATCGATGCGCCGCTCTGTTCAAAAGCGCAAAAAGCTTTTCGTGACGCGGCCTGGAAGATAATGTGATACTTTGCGACATTGGCAACACCTCTTTCCATTTCCTCGACGGCGAGAAAGAGTCCAAGTTTTTAACGGCTGATTTCGACCCGGCATCGGTCAAAGAAGAGGTCTACTACATCAGCGTCAACCCCTTACTGGACGAAAAAGTAGCCGCGTTGTCAAATTGGCATGATCTGCGAAGCTATATCGATTGGCAACAGTACTATACAACGATGGGCATTGACCGTATTATGGCCTGTGAAGCTGTTGAGAACGCCCTGATCATCGATGCGGGCAGCGCTATTACGGTTGATCTGGTAACAGACGGCCGATTTGAAGGCGGCTTTATCTATCCGGGCCTTGAAGCGATGCAAGCGTGCTATCGCAATATTTCCCCAAGGCTCGATTATAGTCTCAATTTTGAGCTTGATTTGGATAAAATGCCAAAAAATTCCCGGGATGCGATCAGTTATGGGGTGCTTCGTACACTGTACAGTGAAGTGATACGCCACAACTGCAAGATCTATCTGACGGGTGGAGATGCCAATATCCTGGCAAAAATATTTCCCGAAGCGGTTGTGGATGAGCAGCTGCTGTTTAAGGGGATGAAAAAGATGATGGAGAAGAGATGTTAACAGTTGCACTGCCTAAGGGGCGCATCGCGGAAGAGACACTGGCGATCTTTGAGACGATTTTTGGCGAGTCATTTGCCTTCGATGATCGTAAACTGATCCTGGAAACAGAAAATTTCCGTTTTTTACTGGTACGCAACCAGGATGTGGCAACCTATGTCTATCATCAGGCAGCAGACATCGGTGTCGTCGGACTCGATACGCTCGAAGAGCAGGGGCTCGATGTCATACGTCTTCTTGATCTGCGCCGCGGTATCTGCAAGGTGGCCATCGGTATGCGCGTGGGTGAAAAGCTTGACCTTACCAAAGCGGAGATCAAGGTCGCTACGAAGATGGTCAACATCACCAAACGCTATTTTGCAGAACGCGCCATTTCAGCCGACGTGATCAAACTGTACGGTTCAATCGAACTTGCCCCGCTGGTCGGGCTCGCCGATATGATCGTCGATATTGTCGAAACAGGCACGACAATGAAGCAAAACGGCCTTGAAGTCGTCGAAGAGATCATGGAGTCATCGACCTATCTCATCGCCAATAAAAACAGTTTCTTTGAGAAAAAATCCGAGGTTCTCGATATCTATGAGAGGATCAACGGTATTGTCAGCCAAACGAAATGACCTGGAGCTCTACGCCCGCGTAGAGCACCTCCTCGGAATTGAAGAGTCGACACAGTTCCTGCATGACTCCTATGCACAGACGCTTGAGGCGTATGGCGTCAAATCGGTACTGGATATCGGCTGCGGGCGCGGCGGTCTGATGGAACAGCTCGCCTTTGACAAGATCGAAGCCAAAGGGATCGACCTGAGCGAAGTGATGGTCGAAGAGGCAAAGGCAAAAGGGCTGAATGCCGAATGTATCGATATCGCCGATGAAAAAGGGCAGTATGATGCCGCCGTTGCGGTCTTTGATGTTCTCAACTTCATGGATGCCGACGCACTCGATACCTTCCTCGACAATGTGGCAAGGGTCCTTAAACCCAAAGGACTCTTCATTGCCGACATCAACACCCAGTACGGCTTCAGTGCCGTTGCCGAAGGGACGATGAACGCCGAAGACGAGCAGGGTTTCCTAAGCGTTGACGCTGTCTATGACGAGGGAGAGCTTCGCACCATCTTTACCTATTTTGAAAAGGGCGAAGAGCAGTGCTACACCAAAGAACAGCAGATGATTACGCAGTACTTCCATCCGCTCTCGTTTTTTCGCCGCAAACGTGCCTTGAAACTCATCAAGCACGAAAAGATCTCGCTTTACGACAAAGACGACAAGGCACTTCTGATCTTCTCAAAAGAGTCATAGACCTGATATCGCTTTTCCCTACCAGGCCGTGCTAAAGGGCACAATCGCTCTTTCTGCTTTTCCTTACTGTTCTGTAACCAAATCGAACAGGCAGCATCTATCACATCTCAATATGATCATGCTTCTCTCTTCAGGCGGGTTCAAAAAACCTTCGACCGTACAAAGAAACATAATGGTTTTGCTATAGTCTGCAATCTTTCGATAGAATACACACAATATAAACAGAGGATTTTGGATGAAAGAAGATAAAGCACGTTGGAATGAAAAACATACGCTGAAGCCGATGCCCGACAAGGTCGCTCCGGTTGTTGAAAAATACGCCTCTTTAGCGACAGTGGGCACGGCCTTGGATATTGCGGCCGGAACAGGGCGAAATACCCACTTTCTGGCAGAGAAGGGGTTTATGGTCGATGCCGTCGATTATTCGGACTATGCACTTTCAAAGATCAAGAAGATGGCGACTATCAACAAGATCGAAACCGATCTGGACACCTACCGGCTAAAGTTCAACGCCTACGATCTGATCGTAAACTGCAACTATCTCGACCGCCGTCATTTTCCACAGATCAAAGAGGCCCTGAAAGAGGGTGGTCTGCTGATCTTTGAGACCTTTATCGTGGCGCATGGCGAGGTGTATCACCAGCCGAGCAACCTCGATTTTGTTCTGCGCAAGAATGAGCTTCTGCACACATTTATAGGCCTTGATATTATCTACTATGAAGAAAGGGATGAAGTCAATCTGCGCGGCGAGAAGGTCAAAGTCGCCTCTCTTGTGGCCAGAAAATACAGATAACCTTCGTACGGGTAGGAGTTAATTCCTCCTTGAACGGGAGGATCGCTTCTTGATAGCGGGTTTACATAAGTAAAGATCAAAAAGCTTGTTGAAACCTTTCGTTAAATAACCTCATCAGTCGAGTGCTATAATGAGAAACCTTGCGCACAAAGAGATCACAACAGCTTCTTCATCAACTCGATATGGTAGTTCTCCTGGTAATTGATAAAGTCGAAGAACTGCGAGAGCTCGGTGTCGTTGACCGCTTCGGCCAGAGAGCGGCACTGCTCTTTGGCGTTCTCCTCCTCCTGTATGCCGTTTAGAACGAACTTCTCGATGTCGGTGACCTTGTAGGTCATTTCGTGGAGTTCTCGCGGCAGCGCCAGTATGCCCATCTGAGCCATCATATTGCCGAAGGACTTGAGATGAAAGTGCGACTCGTCTATCAGGTCCTGGAAGACGTTAAAGTGGAGGAGCTTGCCGGTACGCGCCTGCATGTAGGCGTAGACCAGAATGAGCTCATACTCCTTGTAGGACTCTTCGAACAAAAAGAGGGTCAGGGCATCTGTTTGAGGCGTATCAAGCGACTTGTTCGGCAGGCTTCGGTGCATGTCGAAAGCGGTGACTGCGGCATCATTCGCACTGTTTTCCAGCAGGGAAGAGAGGTACTGGACGAGGTAGTTCTCGTCAGTGGTGATCCTTGCCGTTAAAATGTCAGTCGTATAATGCGCCTGTGCCGTCTTCAGCTCATCGATCAGGTAGCGGAAGATGTCGAAGTTGCTTTTTCCTCTATAGAGCTGCTTTGTGCGGTCGTAGTTGTAATCACTCGCCGGTTTCGAGCAGAGATCCGCCCAGCCATTTCATGTGGCGGAAGGCGATCATCGAGAAGTCGTAGAGTCTCTCTTTGATCATTCTGTTGTCGACGGCGAACGAGGCGAAGAGGATGTCGAGCCACAGCTCATGTTTGATCTGATAGAGTCTACTCATTACTGCCCCCGGTCTCTCCGGTATCACAGCTTTCATTGCTTTTGATGACATGCATCTCCTCTTTCTCGCCGCGGGCGAGGTTCTGTACATTGATCAGCGAGGCGATGAAACCGTTAAAGACCATCTCCGCGCAGATCTTTTGCTGCGGTGTCAGCACGCCGAGCTTCTGTTCGATCCTGACAATCGCGTTTTTTCCGTACTCGATTGCTTTGCCTTTGATCATCTCGGTGAACATCGAACCGACGACGACCGTGTCCTGGCAGCCGTTAGTAGCAAATGTCACATCGGTGATCGCCTCCTTGTCGGTTGTGATGTAAAAGATGACAAACTCGCCGCTCTTATCGTCATGGGCAACGCCGATGCCGTCGGCCCCGTCAAGTTTGCCGTAGTTTTGCGGATTCATGAGATGCTTGATGACTTCGGGGTTCATGCCCTGCGGAACTTCGATCTCTTCCATTAGCTACCTTTTTATAGTGTTTGTGTTATATGTATTTTACTCTGTAATTATCACAACTTTATATGATTGTGCTGAAAATAGGAGGTGTATTCATAGATATTATTTAATATCTATGAATAAAACCGCTTTCTTCGCTATAATTTCACACACGAATACCCCTGAATTGAAGAGAGTCTATGCGCAGTACCAAGCCGAAACGTCAGCATCAAAATGAGACTGCTTTTAGTGAAAAAGACTTTTTGGTCACTACGCGCGAGGAGATGGAACGCCGCGGCTGGAAACAGTGCGATGTTGTGCTCATCTCGGGCGACGCCTACATCGATTCGCCTTTTATCGGTACAGCAGTAGTCGGGCGGATGCTTGAGAAGATGGGCTACAGGGTCGGCATTATCGGCCAGCCCGACATCGAAAACGGCGATGACATCGGGCGTCTGGGCGAACCGCGTCTCTTCTGGGGCGTCAGCGGCGGTAGTATCGATTCGATGGTCTCCAACTACACGGCCACCAAAAAGTTCCGCAACAGCGATGATTACACCCCCGGCGGTAAGAACAACAAACGTCCCGACCGCGCCGTGCTGGTCTACAGCAACCTGATACGCCGTTTCTACAAAAATACCGTGCCGATCGTCCTGGGCGGTATCGAGGCGAGTCTGCGCCGTGTGACGCACTACGACTACTGGAGCGATAAACTCCGAAAGCCGATCCTCTTTGACTCCAAAGCGGACATCCTCATCTACGGTATGGGTGAGACGGCACTCCGTGAACTGGTAGTTGCGTTGGACGAAGGCAAAGAGTACAAGGATATTCGCGGTCTCTGCTACATCGCTAAAGAGCCTGTTGAGAACTATCATCAGATGCCTTCGCATGACGAGTGTCTCAAGGAGAAAGAGAAGTTCATCGATCTCTTCGACCTCTTTTACGACAACAACGACCCCATCGCCGCGAAAGGGCTATGCCAGAAGGTCGATACCCGCTACAGCATCCAGAACCCGCCGTGCGACTATCTCGATGAGAGCGAGATGGATGCGGTCTCATCTCTGCCTTTCACCAGAGAGCTTCACCCGTATCACCGTCCCGAAGGAAAGGTGAAGTGTCTGGAGACGATCAAGTTCTCCATCATGACCCACCAGGGGTGCTGGGGCGAGTGTAACTTCTGTGCCATCGGCGTGCACCAGGGACGCACCATCCGTACCCGTTCCGAAGCCTCTATTGTCGCCGAGGCGAAAGAGTTCACCACCTACAAGGACTTTAAAGGCATCATCTCCGACGTGGGCGGGCCGACGGCCAACATGTACGGCTACGAATGCAAGAAAAAGCTCAAACTGGGCACCTGTGACCACCAGCGCTGCGTCGATTCGCGCCATCTCTGCTCGTCGATGCGGGTCGATCACAGCCGTGTCATCAACATGATGCAGCAGGTCAGAGAGGTGCCGGGCATCAAAAAGGCCTTTGTGGCATCAGGCATCCGTTACGACCTTATCAATGAAGATAAAAAACACGGCTACTCCTACCTCAAAGAGCTGGTGCGCCACCATATCTCAGGCCAGATGAAAGTGGCGCCCGAACATACGCAGCAGCACGTTCTTGACCTGATGGGCAAGCCCGGCAAGCAGACGCTCATAGACTTCAAAAAGCTTTACGACCAGCTCAACAAAGAAGAGGGCAAGAAGCAGTTCCTGACCTATTACCTCATCGCGGCGCATCCCGGCTGCGAAGAAAAAGACATGCACGAGCTGAAACGCTTCACCCAGGAAGAGCTCAAGATGAACCCGGAACAGGCGCAGGTCTTTACGCCGACACCCGGCACCTATTCTGCTGTCATGTACTACACGGAACTTGACCCGGTGACGCGCAAAAAGATCTTCGTCGAGAAAGATACCCGCCGCAAAGAGAGACAAAAAGAGATCGTTGTGCAGAAACAGGCCTTCAAAAGAGACTTCGCGAGTTAATAGACGTGGGTCTTAACCCTTTTGTGCCTATACTTGTGTACCATTGGCGATATGAATTATCGTTTTTAGGCAACAAAAGGGTTCGCATGGATTCAAAGTCTTCTCTCTTATTTTTGCTTCTGCTTCTTTCTGTATCGACTTTGGATGCCAAAAGCCTCCTCTACAAGGTCACTTCCGCAAGCAGCACTGTTTACATTTTGGGGTCAATGCATCTGGCAAGGGCGGAACTCTACCCGCTCAAAAACGTCATCGAAGAAGCTTATGACAGGAGCGACGTTCTGGTCGTTGAACTCGATGCGCAAAGCCAGGCGTCAGCGCTGTACATGCAAAACGCGATGGAGAGGCTGGGGAGATACCCAAAAGGCAAAACACTGCGGACAGAACTCTCTCCAGAAACATACAATGCATTGAAGCGCTATACGGATAAAGCTGGTTTAACGTTACAGGCGATGAACAAGATGCGTCCCTGGACGGTCATGCTGCAGCTTGGCATGGCGGAGATGCAGCGGCTGGGCTACTCGCCCGAACTGGGTATTGACAAACATTTTTTAGACCGCGCCAAACAGGAGAGAAAGCACATATCGGCACTCGAGACCATTCAGGAGCAGATGGCGCTGCTCAGCAGAGACGACAAGCCGTATCAGGAGAAGCTGCTTCGCTATACGCTCTCGTCCATGAGCGATACGGAACCCATGCTGAACAAGCTCTCAGCAAGTTGGAAGAACGGCGATGCAAAGGCGATGGAGAAGATGTTTCTTCTCTGCATACAGGATGATGCAAGCCTTAAAGATATCTATGACGATCTTATCACCAAACGAAACTACAAGATGACGATGCGAATAGAAGCCTATCTCAAATCGGACAGAGACTATTTTGTCGTTGTCGGAGCAGGGCACGTCATCGGCAAAGAAGGGATCGTAGACCTGTTGGAAAAACGGGGATACAAGGTCATTCAAGAATAGTCGGTTTAACAACCATTTGACAGGCAAGATGTGATCATTTTTTTGTTGCATTTCAGAAAGATATCAGGCCAATACCTATACATTGACGAGTACGGCTCACAACGAGAAAAAGGATGACTAATGAAATGTAATAAGGCGATCTTCCGCGCAGGTATCTTGGTCGGCATGCTCCTTATCACACCATTTTGTTACGGCGAAACGTCAAGCGACAAAACGTCAATAAAAGAGGTGAAGAAAGAGACACAGGATCTGCTTCGAACGCTCAATGCGTATACCGTTGAGCAGAAGGATGAAGCGGTTAGCAAAACAAAAGTGGCTTTGGATGGCCTTGACAGGCATATTGATGCCCTGGAAAAAGATATTGATAAAAGCTGGGACAGCATGGACGAGGCAGCCCGGGAAAAAGCACGTGCCAGCCTAAAAGAGCTGCGCAAGATGCGGACCCAGGTTGCCGAACAGTACGGCAGTATGAAAAACAGCACCGCCGATGCCTGGAAACACATGAAAAAAGGTTTTTCAGATGCCTATACGGACCTCGCTGATGCCTGGGAAAAGTCTGAAAAAGAGTTTGGCTCTGACGATTAAAATGCTATGAATACTTCATCCAAGGGGCTCGAAATCATCCGTCGATAATAGATAGAATGTTTTGCAAAAAGCCAATTGCTAAAATATTGACCAATACATTATGTTGGATATTATGATATATACAGTATGATTTTCATTGTCCAGTTGATGATAATACGAAATGAACAGCGCTCTGTGTTCTAAATGAAATATCGCATGAGTACCTTTTATCTCATTTCAAACATTATAAGATGGAGGAAATAGGATGGGACTACCAAGAACATTAGTCGGTTTCAGCAGTACCGATCTACACAGTTACAAGGCCATGCAGGCTTGGAAAACGAACCATAATATTGATTTTGATTTTACCGATTGCAAGTTAAATTACGCGATAAATGCGAATAACGAAGCCTATGTAAAAAGAAAGGTCCGTGAACTGATCGATGAGACAGAAATATATATGATGCTAATTGGTAAAGATACGATAAGAAGGCACAAATATATTGTCTGGGAGGCTGAAATCGCCATTGAGAAAAATTGCACGATTATCGGTGTAAACCTTGACGGATCATCAAAGATGGAGCCGGAAACGTGCCCGCCGATCATTCAGGATATCGGTGCGATATTCGTACCTTTTTCTCCGGAGATTGTTGCACGCGCTATCGAAAACTGCCGTATGCGCAATGAAATATCCAATCATTATGATGACCGCACCTATATGCAGCTTGAAGATCAAATCGCTGCAACAGTATGAATATTCTCCGGGATTGTCCAATCTATTAAACATATATAACCCATGCAAAATAGCCCTGTCAATGTGCAGGCCTGTTAGCGCATTGTAAAACTACGTTCTGCCTGCCAATCTGCAGATCACCACAGGTGTGCTTCGCTTGCCGTCGGCAATCCCGCTGTTAGATTGTGCAAGTATAAAAGTGAAATTTAAAGCTAATCTCTATAATCTGTTACTGCAATAGTAAACGGTACATCACCTCTGGCTTCTATTGGGATGATGCTGATGAGAAAAAAGGAGAACTGCATGCAAAAGCAGATGATCTGTTTTGTACTTTTGCTCTCTCTCAGCGCATTTTCTGCGGCACGGGCAGAGGGCTTTGATGTAGGTGCAGGGCTTGCCTTTATAAATCCCGGCGCATCGGACGGATCAGACAGGGGGTTTGATATAGCCCTCGGCTATGAGTTGCCGGAAGTAAACAAATTGAACTTTGGCGTCCAGCTGCATCTGATCCATGGCTTGACATCCAGGAGTGATGTAGAGCAGGAGAGAGCACAAAGCTTCAGTGACAGCACCGTTATGGCCTTTGACTCGCAAGCGGTTTACCTGACTGTGCGTCCCAAGGATTGGTGGGTCCAGTTCAATGCGGGCCTTGTCCACGCCAACTATCATACTGTTGAAGAGGACGTAAACAGTAACGGGGTAGCTGTGGGCATCGGAGTCATGGTCGGTTCCGGCGACTTTAGAGTGCACATGCTCGATGTTCGCAAATACCAAATTGGCGGCGACAACTTTTATGTCTATTCTTTCTCCATATTTTTGGTGCCGGGTGTATGGTAGTTCGCATCTCTGTTCCTATACTGATCAAAATCATCGTCGATTAGAAGTGTACAATCGTGTAAAAACATCTCGACAAAATGTAATAATATGACACAAGTGTTGCTTTTTACAAAAGGTGATTTGTCAGAAAAAAAGTAAATATATGCAATACGGCATATGCCCCAGACTGGCAAAACATGTTTAGTTTAGATAAAGGGATGAATTCAGATTTATTCATATACCATGTTGGGTATCAATAGTCATAGTTATCATAAAGAGGTGATTTATATGTTGTTTAAAGAAAAAATATTTTTGTCGAATTGTGATTCCGTGAGGGAACAACCTATAAACGAAGTGCGAAAAAGAATGCTGATTGGACTGGTATTTGGCGATGGAGTCATATTGTCTCCGAATATAGTATTTGACAGTATCGGCGTGTCAAGTGTATTGGAACAAAAAAATGTAATAAAATTTCTTAATGAAGAAGGAGACGGGAACTTTGTTATTAGAGGTTTGAATATTAAAAATACTAAGTCATTTGCAGAATACTTTGAAAACCTGCCAAACACGTATAAAGTTTCCAGCTTTAATGGTAGAACAAAAGGCGAATTAAAAAGCACCGAATTGCAAACGTTAAAAGATCAAATACATACTCTTGATGATGTCATCAAAAAAGTGAATCCTAGATATGAAAATGCCTCCATCGTAACAAACAGTCTTTCTTTAGAGATTCAGAAAAGATTGTTTGATTTAGAGCAAAAAAAGGAATTATACGGAAGCTATTTTTTCAATAATGAGGAGTATCTGGACTTTCTGTCTAAATCAAAAAAATTGATTTCCAGATCCGAATGGTACCAATTTTTAAGTGACTTTTTTAAGAATGATCTATTAAAAATCAATACCATAAAAAATGAAATCATAGACCCCGCATATAATTCATTGTTTATATATAGCGGCGAAGGCTTTATTCAGGACAATATCAAAATATTAGATAAAATTCCTGCACAAATATTATCTGCCGGTGTCACATTTAATGCATTAAGAAATGAAATAGAATTGATTAAATATGCATACGATAAGTTTGAGCTCATATCTACATTCGGTCAACTGGAATTGGCAAAATTTATCACAGGTAAAGCGATAAGTTTTATTGAAGACGAAATGTTGTCATTTTCATCTCGTAAAAACTGGTATGGTCTCTATCCGAAACTAGCGACCAAAATGGGGTTAGAGGTAAAATGAAAGAGATAGTTTATAAAAATGAATGGTTTTCAGTTTTAAAAGATGGCAGATGGCATTACTTGATTGAAAAAAACTCAGATAATGGCGCCGTAATATTGATGTTGGAAGATAATGAAAATTTCATCTTTGTAAAAAACCATAGAAAAGCCATTGGTAAAACAGTGATTGAGTTGCCCAGAGGGTATGGAGAAGATAATGAAAGCAGTGTCGATACCGCGGTACGGGAAGCTTATGAAGAGACAGGTTACAAAATCGATAAAACAAAGATAGTGAAACTTGGAACTGTTAACCCCAATTCTGCAATATTGTCTTCAAATATAGATATTTATTTTGCATATGTTTCAAAAAAAGACAAAATTAAAGATTTGGATTCAGAGGTTTTAGCAATAGTAAAAATACGAAAAGATGATGTTCATCATTATATAAATGATGGCAGGCTTCAGGACTCATTTTCGTTGTCTGCCATCAGTTTATATAATGCAAAAAATCTATAATAAATCTTTGGAAAAAACATGAAATCCTATATTAGCATATCACTCTCAGTGTCAAGGACATGGACGCATCGCTCAGGTTTTATCAAGAGGGGCTAGGCTTTCCGAAGTTGACATAAAGATGAAAAATATTTTAATAATAAACCTCGTAACACAAAGAGAAAATTGTTGATCTGCATTTGATAAAGTTGGGAGAATCGTATAAAATACACCACGTAAAGACGTAGTGACTGACATTCCGTAGCGTTTATTCCTCATGCCAGCCTTACAGTTTAAACATTAAGTGAAAATACAACCCAATCCGTAAAGAACAAACATGGCAAAAAAAATTATTTTCATACACGGAAGAGCAGTAAAGCCGTCCGAGAGTGATCTGCGGAGCTTGTGGTTTGACGCTGTCGAGCATGGGTTGCAGAGGGATTACGGTGAGGCGGCAGCTGAAAGGTTCAATGCAACCGCAAAAGAGTTTGTCTATTACGGTGACCTCTTTAATGACTTTTTGCATGAGACCCAGGGTGCGGAGGTCTCCAGTGACATTGCAGGCTGGCTGGACGTCCTTGAGACGCTTAAGCGCTACAAGAAACCTGATTTTAACAGAGCCGTTTACAATAGGCTGTCCAGTATAGCTTTTTGGAAGGAGGCTTTGGCCGATATGTTCTCGGGTGCGTTAAGCATTATCCGGGCCGGAACACCTCTGATTTCCGTTGCTGTTCCCGATATGGCGCACTATTGGGATCAGGAGTTATGTCTCGGCAACGACGTTCACCTTAGATTGAGCGAAGTACTGAAAGAAGCGTTTGACAACGATGATGAGATCATGCTGGTCTCTCACAGTCTCGGTACGATCATCAGTTATGACAACCTCTGGAAGTTCTCGCATCACGAAGCGTACAGCAGCGACTATGGTGCGTATAAAAAGATAGATCTTTTTGTGACCTTAGGCTCGCCTCTGGGCGATGAAAATGCCAAACAGCACCTCCAGGGAAGGGTGAACAGAGGGAGGCTAAAATACCCGCACAATATAAGAAGGTGGGTCAACCTGTCGGCCGAAGACGACTATGTATCACATGACAACACTATTCAAAATGACTTTCATGAGATGTATCAGGAGGGGCTGCTGGAGGAGCCTCTCAGAGACATCTACCCTCTTTACAACCTGACGGTGCAAAATGAAAAACCCAATCCGCACTCAGCGATAGGATATCTGGTCAATCCGAAATTTATTGAGGTATTGAATAGCTGGATAAGCTGAACATCGTATTACCAAGGAGAAGTATGAGGCTATGGTCAATAGATCCGGGCTACCTTGATTCAAAGGGGCTCGTCGCGCTTTGGAGAGAGAGCCTGCTGGCACAGAATGTTATGGGGGAAAAGACCAAAGGCTACAGAAGCCATCCTCAGTTGACGCGGTTCAAGGCTACTGCAGATCCCATGGGAGCCATTGCAGACTATTTGAGATCTGTAGCAGATGAGGCGGAGAGGCGAGGATACAATTTTGATAGAAACAAGATCATCGATAAAAGATTCAGTGGGAAGATTCCTGTCACAAAAGGGCAGGTTGAATACGAACTTATGCACCTGTCAGGAAAACTGAAAAAAAGAGATCCTGCGTTGTATGCCCGGCTCAACAGTGTTGATACAGTCAGGCTTCATCCTCTCTTTATCCAAATCGAAGGAGAGGTGGAGGATTGGGAGGTGCTCCCGGAATAAGAGAAGATGACAAAAACGTGACTTTCTCGCCACGATGGGAAAGCGTAGAGTATGCCGCCGGTGGGCAGCGGCATTAGAACGGCATGCGGTTAGACGTTGAAACGGAAGTGCATCACATCGCCGTCATTGACGATGTACTCTTTGCCTTCGAGACGCATCTTGCCGGCATCTTTGGCGCCCGATTCGCCGCCGTAGGCGATGAAGTCCGCGTAGGCGATCACCTCGGCACGGATGAACCCTTTTTCAAAGTCGTTGTGGATGACGGCGGCTGCTTTTGGTGCCGTTGTGTTTTTACGGATCGTCCAGGCACGGACCTCTTTGACACCGGCGGTAAAGTAGCTCATCAGGCCAAGTTTGTCGAAGCCTTTCTGGATGATCTGTGCGAGACCAGACTCTTCGACGCCCATGTCCTCCAGAAAAGCGGCTGCTTCGTCATCGTCCATACCGATCAGCTCTTCTTCGAACTTGGCGCAGAGTTTGATCACTTCGCAGTTGTTTGCCTCGGCGTGCGCTTTGACGGCTGTAAGATGCTCGTTGTCTTCAGTAAGACCGGCTTCATCGACGTTGGCACCGTACATGATCTCTTTGGCGGTCAGAAGGCGCAGGTCCTGGTTGAGCTGTATAAACTCTTCACTCTTGACCTCGGGAAAGTTGCGTGCCAGTTTGCCGTCGGCCAAAAATTCTGCCAGACGCTCAGCCGCTTCCATGAGACCCTGGGCGCTTTTGTCTACTCTTGCCTGTTTTTTAAGGCGTTCCACGCGGTTGCTCAGGGCTTCGATATCGGCAAGGATCAGCTCCGTCTCAATAATCTCGATGTCGCGCAGCGGGTCGATGGATCCCTCTGTATGGACGACGTTGTCATCTTCAAAACAGCGAACGATCTGCAGGATCACCTCAGTTTCACGGATGTTTGAGAGAAACTTGTTGCCAAGCCCTTCGCCCTTGCTGGCACCCTTGACCAGACCGGCGATGTCGACGAAGTCGAGCGTGGAGTGCTGAATACGCTCCGGGTTGACGATCTTGGAGAGTTCGGTAAGACGCGTGTCCGGTACAGGAACGACCGCTTTGTTCGGTTCAATGGTACAGAATGGGTAGTTGGCTGCTTCAGCGTTTTGCGCCTTTGTTAACGCGTTAAATGTAGTTGATTTTCCGACATTCGGCAGTCCGACGAGACCGATAGCTAAACCCATTGTGATTCCTTGCAGATTGTAAATATATTTAAGTAGCGGAATTATACACTTATCTTGCTTCAAAATGACGTCTGCTCAGCGTTAACTTAACCGGATCATCAGGGAAGATTTGAGCCTCTTGGTTAAAAAGTCCGTTATTGCAATAGGTTGAAATTATCGAATGAAATAAGTGCTATGAAAGAGAACATGACGATCACATCAGCATGATGCAGAAACACTGTTTAGAGGAGAACCTTCTGCCGGGGCTCGGCAATTGTAGTTTCGCTTCGGAAGTTTTACAAAAAAAAAGATAACGCCGGTATGTAAGCAAATAGTCTGTTCACCAATGTATACAGTGCCGCGAGTGATCCACGTAAATTTATTTATGCATTGTCAACCGGTAAGGATTCCAGGATAAAAAATACCGCATATTACAGAACTATTCAATAGTACTTTTATGCTAGTATAGTCTCTAATGAAACCAGTACTATTATTTTTTGTTTTTCTATTGATCTTACTGTTGCAGGCTGATGAAGCGGATTCCTATAGATCTTATGTTGAAGAGGCGTTGCTGAATAAAATAACGTCAAAATACAAGCAACATACGCAAAAAAGGTTTAATAATCTGCAGAAAACACTGGACCGTGTCAAAAATGCCGATGAGATCAGAAAACTGTCAGCGGTGAACCGATTTTACAATAGCGTGCCCTACGCCTCCGATATCGAGGTCTATGGGGTAGAGAACTACTGGGCGACCCCCTGGGAATTTCTGGGTAAAAACAGAGGCGACTGTGAGGATTATGCCATTGCCAAGTATTATGCACTGCTCTATCTTGGCGTTGAGAGCGACAAACTTTTTTTCACTTATGTCAGATCTAGGAATTCTATCGTGCCGCATATGGTTTTGACCTACTTTAAAACGCCGAGAAGCGAACCGCTTGTATTAGACAATAACAGCGAGAGGGTCATACGCGCATCAAAACGTACCGACCTGACACCGATCTACTACTTCAACGGCGATACTCTTTATAAGGCAAGGAGTGATAATATCGGTCACAAAGTCGACCGCCGATCCCACAAACAGTGGGAGATGCTGCAAGAGAATATGAAAAGGAAAAAAATATGACACTTTTTAGGCAGACGGCTGCTGTCCTTACCCTTTTAATGGTTGCTATTGTCGTTACGGTTTTAATGCTCAATTTTGCAAGTGCCAGCAATGCAGCCGAAGACGAGCTGTATCAAGATGCAAAAAACACCGCTACCTCATTGAGTCTTTCACTCGCTTCGGCAGATGGTGATACCGTGATGATGCAGACGATGATCGAGGCGAATTTTGACAGCGGGCGTTATCATCTGATACAACTGCTTGATGTTGATAACAAAATCATCTATCGACAGCTCCTCTCATCTGAGGACATTGCCGTACCTGAATGGTTTTTATCGCTGATCGATATCGAAGCGCCTGTCGCGTCAGCCAATGTGTTTACCGGATGGCAGCAGATAGGGATACTGCAGGTTCAAAGTGACAGCAGCCGTGTGGAGATGCGACTTTATGAGATATTCAAAAACCTGATGCTCTCTTTCGGCTTTATCATGCTGTTCGGGTTCGTGACCCTGTATGTACTTTTTTTGATTGTTCTAAGGCCGCTTGACAGGATTCGCGTACAGGCAGAGTCGATCATTCACAATGAATTCATCATTCAGGAAAAGATACCGCGAACCTCCGAGTTCAGAGAGTTGGTACTGGCCATCAACCAGATGGTACTTCGACTGAAAAATATTTTTATCGAAGCCAATAAAGAGATGCAGCGGCAAAAAGAGTCGGCCTATCTTGACCCGTTGACACAGATAAAAAACAGGAAGTTTTTAACCGAAAACTTTGCCGATTACTTTACAAAAGAGACCAATTCGTATCAAGGGACGGTGTTGCTGCTGGAGCTGAACGGCGTGGACGTGGTGCAGATAGGCTATAAAGCCATGGAAGTGCTTTTTGTGAAGACGGCAGCGATCTTGACACGCGAGACGGCAGGATTTGAAAACAGGATGCTGGTGCGACTGAATGAAACAGAGTTTTTTCTTTTTCTGCCTGGCATCCTGGGCGAAGATGCGCTGGAAATAGCGCATGATATCAGTACGGACATCGAGAAAGAGATCGTCGCTTTAGGGATAGACGCAAAACAGACCAACAGCGTGACCGGCCTGTATGAAAACAGCGAAAAATGCACGCTTTCGGAGTTGTTGGTGCGTGCAGACAGTGTACTCGCCAAAGCGAAATTCGAATACCGCTCCGTTTACTTTAACCAGCCTGAATACGGTTCTAAAATATTAGGAAAAGATGCATGGCGGCATGTTATCAACCGTGCGATAGAGACCGGTTCATTCGATTTCAGGCTAAAAGAGGTCATGGACAGCAGAACGGGAACCCGACGCTATTATGCGATCAATGTCGTTATGCAGGCTGAAGACGGCAGCAGCTACACTTATGACCACTTTATTCCGCCTACGACGCAGATAGGACTCTGCTCGCGTATTCATCATAAAACCCTGGAAATGCTTTTTACGAAGCCGCCTCATGCATTAATCGGCAACACCTGCAGCTTTAAACTGTCGATGAACAGTTTGGACCAGCAAGAGATGTATGAAGAGCTGTCGCACTTTTTCGAAACGTATATAGCCCACTTGCCGTTTAAGATGATCATCGAGATTCCTGACAGAGTCGCCGCCAAAAATTTAAACAAAATAGTCCAGTACAAAAAACTGTTTGAACGTTTCGGTGTCGATATTGCGCTGTATGACTTTATCGGCGAGAATGAGGATCATCGTTATCTTGAGAAACTGCATCCGGTCTATATCAAGGGCGATATGGACTACTTTCTAAATCAAAGTGAGCAATCATTGTCGACGCTGAGACTTCTTACCGAAAGTATTGGCAGCGTGATCATTGCAAACAATGTCAACAGTGACGAGGCAGTTCAAAAACTGTACAAAATAGGGATTTTCCTGACAGAAGGGGAAACAGAGTTGGGCAAGACGGCAGAATAAAGCCTTGCTTCATCGGCCGTCTGCCCTTAGTCTATGGGCAGAAAGTCGGTAGTCGAAGAAGCGAATGAACTCCTCATCGGATTTTCTGCACAAATGCGGCAGCTGCTGAAACTTACTCTTGCGTTAAGGTTTGCAGAAAACTCACTGTCATGCGGATGCCCGCGCCGGTTGCGCCGTGGCCGTAAACGTCCCACGGTTTTTCTGTATAGGCTGGTCCGGCGATATCGAAGTGCATCCACTTCTGCTTCATCTCATCGGTGATGAAGTTGTCCAGAAAGAGTGCCGCCGTAATCGCGCCGCCGTAAGGTATCGAGCTGATGTTACAGACGTCGGCGATATCGCTTTTTATCAGTTTTTTAAGATGGTTGTTAAACGGCAGTGATGCGACGAACTCGCCGGAATGTGATGACGCATTCAATATGTTGTGTTTAAGGTGGTCCGAGTGGCCCATCATCCCGGTCGTGTAAGGCCCGAGCGCGACGACACAGGCACCGGTAAGCGTCGCATAGTCGAAGAGATAGTCCGATTTCACCTTGTCCTGTGCATAGGAGAGGACATCGGCCAGGACAAGACGCCCTTCGGCGTCGGTGTTGCGCACCTCAATGGTGACGCCGTTACGTGCCTTCAGGACATCGTCAGGTTTGTAAGAGGAGCCATCGATCATATTTTCCGCTGCGCCGATAAAGCCGTGCACTTCGATAGGCAGTTTGAGTTCGCTGATGGCCTTCATCATGCCGAGAACAGCACAGGCGCCCGCCTTGTCCATCTTCATTGTCACCATGTGAGCGGCCGGTTTAAGGCTAAGCCCGCCGCTGTCGTAAGTCAACCCCTTGCCGACAAGGGTAACGCATCTCAGCGGGTTCGCAGGCTTATAGCTGAGATGTATGAGTCGCGGCTTGTGGACCGACGCGCGGCCGACGGCCAAAATCGCTTCCATCTTCTCTTCCTCGAGACCCTTCTCATCGAGAATATCACAGCCCATACCGTTGTCTGAGGCAAGGTCCGCTGCAATAACGGCCATTGTAGAGGGGGTGAGGTCCTGGGGTGTGGTATTGACCAGTTCACGGGTGTAGTTTGTGGCTTTTGCTACTATGATTGCGTCGTTAAATGGTTTTTCGATGCTCTCGAACGCAAGGGGTTCGCCGCTGAAATCATCACTTGAAAAGATCACCTCTTTGAGCGTCACTTTCTTTGATTCAGACTTGTACATCTCAAAGCTGTAGCTGCCAAGAACGAAGCCCTCGACCAGGGCAGTAACGTTGTCAAGGTGGTACTGCGAGAGTTTTAAGGAGCTGTATTTGAATGATTTTACTTTTTGCACGACGGCCGCTGCAGCAGAGCGAAGGGCAGCAGCGCCGTAGTTTTCGATCCCGCAGACCGCCAGAGCGCTTTCATGAAGGATACAGAACTCATCCTGATCGGCCTTGAAGCCTGTCTTTGAGAGTTTCTCTTTGTGCTCACTTGCTTCGAGACTCTCTTCTGTCAGAAAAAGCACCGTCAACTCGGCATCGATGGCCGATAATGGTCTGTTCTTTAATAGGACTTTCATTGTTACTCCATAATATTTTATATAGTACCGGATTTCAGCTCCCATTTATCAATAGCATTCTAGCCAATTTTTTTAGGAACTTTAAAACGGAGGTGGTCAAAAAAGAGGAGGTCGGGCGAAACCCGCCCAGAGCTAGTCGAACTGGAGAAGGTCTTTGACCTGAATCATATCTTTGTCGCCGCGCCCGGAGAGATTGACAATGATCAGTTTGCCTTCGATATCTTTGATCTTTTTAAGATAGGCGACAGCGTGCGCGCTCTCAAGAGCCGGAATGATCCCCTCTCTTTGCGAAAGCCATACGAAGGCATCGAGCGCCTCTTCATCGGTTATATTGTCGTAGCTGACGTTGCCGCTATCTTTGTGAAAAGCGTGCTCCGGTCCGATTCCCGGGTAGTCCAGTCCGGCAGAGATGGAGTGGGCCTCAAGTATCTGCCCGTCGCCGTCCTGCAGCAGATAGGACATCTGTCCGTGAAGAACGCCCGGACGTCCCATCAGGAGCGAGCAGCCGTGCTTGTCGGTACCGACGCCGTGCCCGCCGGCCTCGATGCCGATACACTCCACCGCTTCATCTTCGAGAAAGTGCTGGAACATCCCGATGGCATTCGAGCCGCCGCCGATACAGGCGATGACCTTGTCGGGAAGGCGGTTCTCTTTTTCCAGGATCTGTGCACGCGCCTCTTTGCCGATGATCGCCTGAAAGTCGCGTACCATCATCGGGTAGGGGTGCGGTCCCGCAACGGTACCGATGATGTAGAAGGTATCACGTGCGTTGGTGACCCAGTGGCGGATAGCGTCGTTCATCGCATCCTTGAGGGTCTTTGAACCGCTCTCTACCGCATGGACTTTGGCACCGAGCAGTTTCATCCTGAAGACATTGAGCTCCTGACGCTTGACATCCTTTGCCCCCATGAAGATCTCGCACTCGAGACCGAGCAGTGCGCAGATGGTAGCCGTCGCGACGCCGTGCTGACCCGCACCGGTTTCGGCGATGACCTTTTTCTTGCCGAGACGTTTTGCCATCAATCCCTGGGCGATAACGTTGTTGACCTTGTGCGCGCCGGTATGGTTAAGGTCCTCACGCTTGAGATAGATCTTGGCCCCCAGCTCTTCAGAGATGTTGTGCGCATAGTAGAGCGGTGAGGGGCGGCCGACATAATCTTTAAGATAGTAGTCCACCTCCGACCAGAACGCTTTATCGAAACGGATCTTCTTGTACTCTTCATTGAGCTCCAAAAGTGCGGGCATAAGAGTCTCCGGGACATAGCGCCCGCCAAAGAGACCGAAATGGCCGTTTTCATCCGGATCAAATTTTGATGGCGAAGGAATATACATTAATCAACCTCGATAACGCTGTAGACAGCTGTGTTTTTTTCTAGTTTTTTGGTACCGTCAAGGAAGGTAAGTCCCATGATGAAACAGGCTTCGACACACTCGGCTCCAAGTTTGTTGATCAGAGAGGCTGATGCGATCGCTGTTCCGCCTGTAGCGATCAGATCATCGACAAGAAGCACACGCGCATTTTTCTTTTTGGCAAAGGCATCGATATGGATCTCGACTTCGTCCACGCCGTATTCGAGTACGTACTTCTCAGAGGCGGTGGTGTAAGGCAGTTTGCCTTTTTTACGGATCGGTACAAAACCGACGCCAAGGTCACGTGCCAGCGCCGAACCGAAGATAAAACCGCGGGCGTCGATACCCGCGACATAATCCAGATCGTAGGAGCTGTAACGGTCCCTCAGATGATCCTGCAGCATTTTGAATGCCTCGGCATTGTTCAAAATGGTCGTAATGTCTTTAAAGATGACACCCGGCTTCGGAAAGTCAGGGATGTCGCGGATAGCCCCCTCGATAATGGCACGATGTTCCTGGCTCAACTCCACGGCTTATCCTTTGATGGCTTCGATCTTCTCGACACGGCCGGCATGGCGGCCTCCCTCAAAGGAACCTGCGATCCATGCATCGACAATCGATTCGGCGACGCCGGCGCCGACGACCCGTTCGCCGTAGCAGAGCACATTGGCATCATTGTGAGCACGCGCCATTGTGGCCGTGTAGGCATCATGACAAAGCGCTGCGCGTATGCCGTGGAAGCGGTTGGCCGACATACTCATACCGATCCCGGAACCGCAGATCAGGATACCGTGTGAACCTTCATCTTTCAGAACGCTTTCGCATACTAGAACAGCAAAATCAGGATAGTCGACTCTCTCTTTGGAAAATGGACCGATATCGATGACTTCGTGGCCTTTGGCGCGGAGTATTTCAACGGTAAGATCTTTAAGATCAATGCCTGCATGATCAGTGGCAACATAAAATTTCATAGTCTTCCTTTAGTTTTTAAGTAAGTAAAAATTGCAGTATAAACTGCACCGGCATTAAGAGCAGATAGATGTGTATGGGAGTAATCAGCACAGCCAATACAATGATCATCCCGTAGCGCTCCATCTTGTAAAACCACTCGGCGATGGCGTTATAGTGAAATTTTAGCGCAAGATACATCAAAAAATGGGCACCGTCAAACTGCGGTATAGGCAGCAGATTGAAAACACCCAGCACTACGTTGATGATAACGAGCTGCATCACCAGAAGATAGGCAAAGATGTAGAATGCAGAATCATTGGCAAGCGGCTGTGACATTGCCAGCAAAATCGCAGCGGAAAATGCCGCCATCACAAAGTTGTAGGTAATGCCCGCAAGGCTGACCTGCATAGCGGCATTGTAGCCGCCGTTAACGACAACGGTACGGCTGTTGACCGGCACCGGCTTGGCCCAACCGAAGAGAAAACCGCCGTCTGAGCCAAACAGCATCGGAATGAAGTACATCATCAATGGTACAAGGATGGAGCCGATAGGATCGATGTGGGAAATGGGGTTGATGGTCAGACGCCCGGCATTTTTTGCCGTCATATCGCCGTATTTATAAGCGACCCAGCCGTGCATGATCTCATGACCGATAATGGCGATAAGCAGTGCGATAACAGCGGCTGCGATCTTTAGCAGATCAATAAAGTCCATGATCGTTTCTATCTTGTTCGATGCGCTCGGCTATGGCTTTGTCGAGATGCTCCGGTTTTTCAAGATCGCTGGGTGTTTTACCCATGCGGTCCCAACGGATAGTGTAGTTGTTATCCATGCTGAAGTAGACGAACCACGGTGTACCTTCGACCAGCCCGTATGGCACCGCTCCCCAGAAGCGGCTGTCGTTGGAGTGGTCTCGGTTGTCGCCCATCATAAAGTAATGTCCTTCATCGACCTTGACAGGTCCGAAGTTGAAGAGAGGCTGCGGATAACGGCCGTTATTGATGATCTTCTCGTCGTGGTGGATGCCAGGGTGCTCTTTTTGATATGGCTTTTTGATCCAGAGTTTTCCGCCAAAGACCATTAGCTCATGGTCCGCATAGTTCTCTTTGATGAACTGGTCACCTTCGCTGGGATGGAGATAGAGGTCTTTATCGAGTACAAAGAGCTCATCTCCGGGGAGGGCGACACAGCGTTTGACATAGTGCAGGATGGTGTTGTTTGGATAGCGGAAGATAACGATATCGCCACGCTTCGGTGTATCCCCGTTATAGATATGTCCGTCCGTACCGGGAATAACAGGTATCTCCAAAAAAGGAATATGCGGCGTTGGGATACCGTAGGCAAATTTTTTGGCAAAAAGGTGGTCGCCGACAAGCAGTGAATCTTTCATCGATCCGCTGGGAATGCGAAAGGCCTGGGCAATAAAAAAGATGATGAACAGGACGATAATAACGGTGCCGGTCCATGAGTTTGAAAAGCGGTAGGCTCTGCCCGCAGCGTTAAATACTTTTTGTTTCATTAGTTCTCTCTGGCATGTGCCTCTGCGGCACGTAGTGTATTTTGAAGCAGCATTGCAATGGTCATCGGTCCGACACCGCCGGGTACCGGGGTGATGAAAGAGGATTTGGGTGCGACTCTTTCAAAATCGACATCACCGACAAGTTTGCCGTCAGGCGCACGGTTGATACCGATGTCGATGACGATGGCCCCCTCTTTAACCATATCTTCTTTGATCAGGTTGATGACGCCCGCACCGACAAGGATGATGTCGGCATTGAGGGTACAGGCCTTTAGGTCTTTTGTGAAGATATGGGTGATCTGTACGGTAGCGTCGGCATTCAGGAGCAGGGCGGCCATCGGCTTGCCGACGATGTTGGATGCGCCGACAACAACCGCGTTCATCCCTTTCGGGTCGATATTGTACTCTTTGAGAAGTTCCATCACACCCAGGGGTGTGCACGGTACAAAACCTTCAAGTCCCGTCGTCAGGCGGCCGACATTATACGGGTGGAAACCGTCGACGTCTTTGTTGGGTGCGACAAGTTCAAGCAGTTTGGTCGTATCGATCTGCGGCGGCAGCGGCAGCTGGATGAGGATACCGTCAATGTTCGGATTTTTGTTCATCATCTCGATAGTGTTTTCAATCGCATTTTGGGAGATGTCAACCGGCATCTCATGGGTGACGGAGTAGAAACCGACACGGTCGCACGCTTTTTTCTTCATACCGACATAGGCGTGGCTGGCCGGATCGTTTCCGACCAGGATCACGGCAAGACCGGGTGTGCGTCCCGTCTTCTCTTTAAGTATTTTAACATCTGCTGCGACTCGGTCTTCAATCTTTTTTGAGAGTGCTTTACCATCAAGAATCTGCATTTATGCCCCACTACATTAAAATTTCGATACTATATCGTCAAATAGATAATAAGGTGCTTTGAATGAGGCGTATGTCGGCTTTTGCTGTTCTTTTTTTACTCGTCGGATCACTCCGGGCAGAGGTCTCTTTTATCACCCAGGCGGAGTACGCTTCGCAGCTGTATCACAGCCCCAGAGGTATCGGCTGTCAAAAGTGCCACGGTGAAAAAGGCGAAGGCAGACTCATCGCATCCTATAAGGACAAAGGGGAAGAAAAGACTTTTCATCCTTCTGCGATCAACCAGATCGCGTACACGGACTTTGCCAAGGCGATGCGGGAGCGTCAAAGAGGGATGCCACGATACTTTTTGACAACGCAGGAGATCGAGACGCTCTACTTCTATCTTCATCAGGATGAGCAAACAGATGCTGATTAGAGACAGCAGTATCATTGCAGATGCTATGGAAAGAGGGGATCTCGCTCTGATCGACGAGTTTGTCTTCGCCCAGAAACGCACGATCAACAGACGTCAGGACTACCGATCACCGCTGATGCTCTCTGCCCATAACCTTAAACATATCAACAAGATCCCCGACCTGCAGACCGATGCCATTATCCTTAATCTTGAAGACGGCGTGTCACCGCAGCAAAAACCCTTTGCGCTGCGTCTGGTAATGCTGGCGCTGAGCAGTCTGCGTGAAAGCGACAAAAAGATCATTGTACGGGTCAACCCTCTTGATGAGGGCGGTGCTGATGAGATAGCACTGCTGAATACCTTCAGACCCGATGCCATTCGAGTCCCCAAGATCAGAACAGCGGCGGAGGTCTTCAGCGCACTCAAACTCTGCGACAGGGAGATCGAGCTTCAGCTCTCCATAGAGACGAAAGAGGCATGGCTCAACCTTGCCGATCTGAAGGTCAGCGAACGCGTTACCGTCTTCTACCTCGGTATCCTTGACCTCTTCGCCGACATGGGGCTCTCACAGTCGCTTATACGAACCGACAACCCGCTTATGCACCACATCCTTTCGCACTTTTTGCTCAGCTGCAAAGCGATCGGGGTCAAACCGGTCTCTTTCGTCTACCAGGAGTACAAAAACGAAGCGGGCTTTGAGGCGTGGCTCGCGCTCGAGAAGATGATGGGCTTTGACGCCAAAGGGTGCATCTCGCCGCAGCAGGCCGAACAGCTTCAAAAGAGTTTCGGACCAAGTGACGAAGAGCGAGTACGAGCCGAGTACATTATCCGCCGCTTCGAAGAGGAGCGGGCAAAAGGTGTCACCGGGTTCAGCGATGAAAAATACGGTTTTATCGACGAACCGATATATAAGGGTGCATTGGCACTGCTCCGCTGATACCGGTTTTACTGTATACTCAGATTTTCCGAATCAGGCGGTCAACTTAACGCTCTTTCCCTCAGCACTTTAATGAGCCGCAATGCCAAAAGTCCTGCCAATATCGCAACATAGAGCGCTACATGCAGGCCGATGATCTTTTGGGACATCATATAATGCAGGGCGATCAATACGGCCGCAAGATAGACGAACCTGTGCCACTTTACAAATCTGGCAAAAAGCTTTTTGGTCGACGTGGCCGCCATGAATGCAAGGATAACAAGTGCACCGGCGCCAAAAAGGACAAAGGGGCGTTTTATGATATCGGCAAACATCATTGCAAAACTCCCTTCATTGACCCCGATAAAGAAATATAGCGAATGCATCAGCGCATAGGCGAATGTCCAGAGGCCCAGCAACCGCCTGTATTTAACAAGGTTTATTTTGAGGTAAAGCCTCAGCGGTGTAACGCTGAGTGTGGCGATCAGAAACTGGACAGCCGTGATCCCCAGCAGATCCGCCATGAATTTCAAGGGGTCATTGGGCAGTTTTCCCAAAAAACTGCCCCCATGGTCATAAATAAATGATGCAATGTTCTGTGTATATTCAAATCCCCATGCCATTTTGTAGGCAAGATACAAAAGCGGCAAACATGCTATCAGCCAAATAATTTTTCTCACTGTAGTCCTAATGCACTGAAGTTGAAATACCTGCTTTTCTCAGCAGAGACAGCGTCTGATGAGTTACCGGTCATGCACTAAAAATTCTTGCGCAGATCCATCCCTTTATAGAGGCTTGCGACCTCTTCGCCGTAGCCGTTGAACAGCTTTGTCTTTTGTCTGAAGAAGGCACCGAGCGGACGTTCCGTGGCTTGCGACCAGCGCAGGTGGTCGACTTCGGGATTTACATTGGAATAGAAGCCGTATTCACGCGGATTGACCTCGTTCCACGTACTGCGGGTCATGGTTTCGCTGACATCTATCCTGACAATCGATTTGATGCTTTTAAAACCGTATTTCCACGGCACCACCAGGCGGATCGGCGCACCGTTTTGGTTGGGCAGCGTCTTACCGTAGAGGCCGACACTTAACAGCGTCAGCGGGTGCATCGCCTCGTCAATACGCAAGCCCTCAACGTAGGGAAAAGGAATATTGCCGAACAAACTTTCGCTTTCCTGCTCGGGAAACATCTTGGGGTCAAATTTTGTCTGGAACTGCACAAATTTTGATTTTGAGGTCAACCCCGCTTTGTTAAGCAGGTAGGAGAGCTCAAAACCGACCCACGGCACGATCATCGACCACCCTTCAACGCACCGAAAGCGGTAGATCCTCTCTTCAAGAGGGTATTTGGCAATGATCTCTGCCACGTCGATGACCATCGGTTTTTCGACTTCGCCGCTTATCTCAATGGTCCATGGCTCGGTGATCAGGGTGTGCGCCAATTTTGAAGGTCCCTCTTTGGAGAGAGAGAACTCATAGAAGTTATTGTAGGTCGTTATGTTGTCATAGGCCGTCGGGGTCAGACTTTCATAGGCCATGTTTTTTTTAAAATGCAAACGCGTGCCAGGATACTCGGCAGAAGCATGCAGCGGGAAAGGAATCATGGCTGCACCTGCGACCGCTGCCATCTTCATGATCTCGCGTCTGCCGTGATATATCTTTTCGTCAGTGACATGCTGATCGTTCAAGTGCCATGAGTGTTTCTGCTGTATATTCATGTTAGATCCTTCTGGTCGCTACACTTTTCAGCCATTTTAACATCATTTAGAACCAGCGAAAATGCTATAAATTGATTCGATGCGCTATTTAAATCTTTATATATTTAGTCTAAAACAAAATTGTTTAAATGATTATCAATAATTTTGCCTAATTCATCCGTATTGGGGATCATGCCCGGGTGGGCGGGGCACTTATATAAAAGGGCTTCAGCTCCTCTTAACGGCCGATGGCGCGGTCGAGTGTGGCCAGGGCGATGAAATAGTCATAGTAGTTTGAGACAAGTTTGGCATTCGCGTTGATGTAGCCCTGCCGTGCTTCCTGGAGTTCGATGTAGTCGGAGAGGCCGTTTTCATACCGTTTTTGCGCCTGTCCGAACTTCTCTTTCGCTGCTTCCGAAAGCGCTTGAGAGAGTCTGACGTTGGCATAGCTCTTGAGCAGGGAGATCTGCGCATTGCTCGCCTCCTGACGGATCAGAAGTCTTGCGTCATCAAAACTCGAACGGCTCTGCAGCAGTGCGAGCTTTGCCTGTTGTGTTTTGGCTGTTGTTGCAAGACCGCTGAAGATATTCCATTTCAGGTTGATATTCGCATTCCACTGCTCTTCCGGCAAATAGGGCTGGAGGGCTGTTTCAACGTCGCTGTACTGGTAGTTACCGCCGAGATAGAGTCCCGGATAGTAATCACCGTTCTCCTGGCGCACCTTGCTTTTTGCACTCTCTATTTTGTGGTCATAGCTTTTGAGCGTATAGCGGTGGCTGTAGGCAAAATCGACCAGAGCGTCGAGCATCAGCACCTCTTTGGGCAGCGATCCGTAAAGATCAGAGGTGATGTTCAGATCGGGCATATAGACCTCTCCTTCAACCGTCTCTTGGATATTGCCGATACTTCTGTCCAGGGTGACATAGCTTAATTTGAGGTCATACCGGCTGTTTTCGAGTTCGATCTGCGCTTCGATCAGACGCACTGTGGCATCGGTGACGTCGATCTTTGTTTTGATACCCGCCTCGAAGTAGCGCTTGGCACGTGTCAACTGCTGCTGCGTCAAGTGCAGGTTCTCTTCATAGACCTTGATGAGGCTTTCGCGGCGCAGCAGATCATAATAGTTCTGTTTGACGGTATAGATCTTGTCGGAGATATTCTGGCTATAGTTTGCAAAACTGGCATTGGACTCCTGGGAATAGTAGTCTATCTGTCCGCCGGTTTTCCCGAAGTCGTAGATCAGCTGCGACGCGGTGATCTGACCTGTGATAAGGCGGCCGTATTCCTGAGTCGTGTCGGAATTAACACCCGCGTATCCGGCACTGCCGTAGAGGTCGATCTGCGGCAGGTAATTGGATACCGCTTGCTTCGTCTGCTGCTTTGAGATCGCAAAGGCGTCGCGCGAGACATTAAGGTCGGGGCTTGAAACAAGCGCCTTTTCTATCAGCATGTCGAGGGTATATTCGGCGGCCTGTGCCTGAAACGATAAAAGGGTTAACGATAAAAATAGCAGCTTTTTCATTAGATGGACTCCCGTTTGGCGATCTCTTCTTCGACAGAGACAAATTTTTCCCGCATCGTCTCAAGAAGGACATACAGGACCGGTACCAGAAGGGTACTGACAACGGTAGCCGCCAGCATTCCTCCGAGCAGCCCGACGCCGATCGACTGCTGCGTGACGGAACCGGCGCCGCTAGCAAAGGCGAGCGGCAGTACACCGAATACAAAGGAGAGTATAGTCATCATGATCGCCCGGAAACGCAGCCGACCGGCCTGGATTCCGGACTCGACGATACTTTTTCCGGATTCACGCAGCTTCTTGGCGAATTCGACGATGAGGATCGCATTTTTGGAGGCGAGGGCGATCAGCAGAACCAGCCCGACCTGCGCATAGACGTTGAGCGGCAGGCCGGCCAACCGCAATGCAATGATGGCACCGATCATAACGACAGGGACCGAGAGAAGGATCATCAACGGAAGAATCCAGGACTCGTATTGCGCTGAAAGGACTAAAAAGACAACCAGCGCCACAAAGATAAAGACCAGAGACTGTGCATTGCCTGCAAGTTTCTCCTGAAAGGACATACCTGACCAGCTGTAACCGAAGCTATTCGGCAGGACGCGTGCTGCTATCTCCTCCATGGCAGCCATCGCCTCTCCGGAGCTATACCCCTCTGCAGCATCGCCGTTAATCTGTATGGAACGGTAAAGATTGTAGTGGGAGATGTTTTGTGGACCCAACTGATCATGAATAGTGAGCAGTGCGGAGATCGGGACCATCTTGCCCTGCTTGTTCTTGAGATAGATCTTGTTAATGTCGTTTTTTTCGCTACGGAATCGTTTGTCGGCCTGGACGAAGACGCGGAAAACTTTACCGAACTTTGTGAAGTCGTTGACGTAGAAAGAACCGAAATAGATCTGAAGGGTCCCGAAAAGTGTGGCAATATCCACGCCCAAAGCATTGGCTTTTTTACGGTCTATGTCGAGAGAATACATAGGATAAGAAGGATTGTACACCGTGAATGCCCGGCTGATGCGCGGATCGGCATTGGCCTCGGCAATGATTGTCTGCGCATAGGACATGAAGGTCTCCATATCACCTGCCAGGTAGTCCTGCAGCCTGAAGTCAAATCCTCCGACGTTTCCAAGACCTGTGATCCCCGGCATATTCAGTGCGACGACGGAGGCATCGGATATTTTGGCCGTACGGACAAAAACCTGTTTTATGATGCTTTCGACATCCATACCCGGTGCGGTTCTTTGGTCCCATGGTATCAAGGTGACGAACATCATTGCCGAACTTCCGTCGAGCGTCTGGCTGATGGTGTTGTAACCGTCGACGGCGATGACGTCGGCAACGCCGGGAATATCGGCTATGATCTTCGCGACCACCTTGCGGACGTCGGTGGTACGCTCGATCGAGCTTCCGGGTTTAAGGTTCATCGAAACCATAAATGTCCCCTTGTCTTCGGAGGGGACGAACCCGGTCGGCGTGATGACAAACAGATAGTAGATCAGACCGAAAGAGGCGAGGAAAAGGAGCAAAACAGCATATCGCATCTTGACAAGGAGTGTTATCAGGGCCGTATACTTTTCGATCAGCCAGGTGAACCCTTTCTCAAAAAGAACAAAACCGACAAAGACCTTCTCATCTTTTCCGCGACGTTTGATGATGATGGCCGAGATGGCCGGCGAGAGCGTCAGGGCATTGATCGAGGAGACGACAACGGCAAAAGAGATCGTCAGGGCAAACTGCTGATAGAGCGAACCGGTGATACCCGGCATCATCGAGACCGGTATAAAGACCGCGACCAAAACGAGGGTGGTCGAGATGATCGGCCCGATAAGCTCGATCATCGATTTCTTGACCACCTGCGGCATGGTAAGCTCAGGCTCCCTGTACATGATGACCTCGACATTCTCTACCACGAGGATGACGTCATCGACCACGATACCGATCGCAAGTATCAGTCCGAAGAGGGTCAGGAAGTTGATCGAAAACCCCGGGGCGGCATACATGGCGACAAAGGCGCCGATAAGCGAGACCGGAATGGCAACGGCTGCAATAACGGTCGGTCGCCAGGACTGAAGAAAGATGTAGATAATCAGGACAACAAGCATGATCGCGGTAAAAAGGTTAACGACGACATTATCGATGGCGACCTGGACATACTTGGTCGTATCGTAAGGAATCGCATAGGTGATGCCATCGGGAAAACGGCTTTTGAGCTTTTCCATCACCTTGCCGACCGCTTTTCTGATCTCAAGTGCATTACTTCCAGGCGATTGATAAATGGCGATAAGCGCGGTCGGTTTCCCATTTAATATTGCGTTCATATCGTAGCTTTCGGCACCCAGCTCAACACGGGCTACGTCGCGAAGATAGACAAGCGAACCGTCATTTTTATATTTGATGACGATCTCTTCGAACTCCTTGACCTGGTCAAGCCGGCCTTCCGCGGTCAGAACGTATTCAAACTGCTGATCGCTGTATGTCGGTGAAGAACCGATCTTTCCGACCGAAGCCTGTTTGTTCTGGGAGCTGATCGCATTGATGATATCATTGGGGGTTAGATCCAAAACGGCGATCTTGTCGGGATCGAGCCAGATCCGCATGGAGTACTTTTTCTCACCCATGTTTTCGGCTTTACCGACACCGGGAATACGTTTAAGTTCATCCAGGATGTTGATGTTGGCGTAGTTGCTTAAATAGGTCTCATCGTAGCGTTCATCGCCGCTGATGGTAACGCCGCAGACCATGCTAGGACTTTTTTTATTGACAACGACACCCTGCTGCTTGACCTCTGCCGGCAGGGAAGGGGTGGCTATGGAGACCTTGTTCTGTACATCGACGGCGGCGATATCGAGGTCGTAACCCGGTTCGAAATAGACGGTGATAATGGACTGACCGGCGGATGTGCTCGCCGATTCCATATAGATCGAACCCTTTATGCCGTTGAGTTTGTCTTCGAGCGGACGTGTAACCGACTCTTCGACAGCATAGGCATTGGCACCGGTGTAGGTCGCCGTTATCTGAACCGTCGGCGGTACGACGTCCGGAAATTCCTGAACAGGCAGGACGGAGAGTGAGACCAGTCCGCCAATGATGATCATCAGCGAGATGACCATTGCGAGAATAGGTCGTTTGATAAAGGTTACGGAAAACATCTACTTCTGCGCCTCATCGGGGATGAGTTTATTGGCTTTCATGACAGCCGGAATACCTTTGGTCTTCGTTACATCCTGTGGTTCAAGCAAGCGACCTTCATTGACCTTCATAAGGCCGGAGATGATAACACGGTCACCATCGTTGAGACCGCTGGCGATGCCGGTGTAAAGGCGTGTGGAGAGGTTGGTGACAACGCCGGTGCGTTTGGCGGTGTTGTTTGTATCCGCAGTATAGACAAAGGTGCCTAGCTGGTCTTCCTGAACGGATTGCGGCGGCACCATGATAAAGTCAAAGTTGTCCGAGACGAAGACGTTGACATAGACAAAGGTGCCCGGATAGACCGACATCTCTCTGTTGTCGATGGTCGCGCGCATGGTGATGGTGGATGTCAACGGATCAACCGTATTGTTGGAAAAATCGACATAGCCGTTAAGACGTTTGCGCTTGAGCACCTCTTCGCCCTGACCGTGGACCTCGATGAAGGCAGGCAGTTTTTTGCGCGAACGGAATTTGTAGATCTTCTGGACGTCGCTTTCCGTCGGACTGAAATAGGCATAGATCTCCTTCGTCTGCACGATCGTCGTCAAAAGGGTTGATTCACCGTATCCTACAAGGTTGCCGACATCGACACGGCGCGCACTCAACTGTCCCGATATCGGGGCTTTTATGAGCGTGTAGCTCAGTTCCAGCTTGGCATTTTGAATAGCGGCTTCATCGGATTCTATCGAAGCAACAAGTTCACCGTATTTGGCTTCGTACTGTTCAAGCGTGGCACGCGGTGCCAGACCCTCTTTGACCAGTGGCCGGTACCGGTTGACATCCGCGACGGCCAAGGCCAATGCTGCCTTGTCCATCTGCTTTTTTGCCTCTGCTGAACGAAGGTTACTTTTGTATTCCGACTGTTCGATCAAAAAAAGTTTGTCACCCTCTTTGACATAGTCACCGTCTTTAAAAAAGATCTTTTCCAGACGGCCGGAGACTCGTGCTTTGATCTCCTGCTCGCTGCTTGCCTTCGTCATACCGGTGTATTGCACCCACAACGGCAGTTTTTTCTTTTCTACAGTGACCGTTTCGACACTTAACGGCGGTACCGCTTTCGGTCCCGTCTGTTTTTTGGAATCACTGCAGCCTGACAGAAGAAGCAGTGCTACCGCAACCGCAAGTGGTAGAAAACGGGTGAAAATAGCCATTTAAAAGCCTTTGAGGGTTATTTAGAATCATCATAAACAATATGGACTTAAAACTAATCATCAAAAACGTATAACTTGGTGAAGCTGTAGTGGTGAGCTGGCGAAGTGTCAGGAAAAATTATAAGGTAAAAGCGGTGTCTGTCAATAGCCGCGCAAAAAATAACCGACTTTATACCGTATTCGTGTCTTCTGCTCCGGACGGGGGTATTTACTGTAGGCGTATTCGATCGTCTCTCTGGTGGTATCATCGAGTATATAGAAGTTGCTTTTTTCGATAAAGCGGATATCGGAGATATCGCCGTTGGGATAGAGGTAGAACTCGACGATATTGGAGCTGTTGACGCGCAGGTCATTGGGAATGTTTACCCTTCCGACACGGTTAAGGACCTGTTGGGTGATACGGCGCATAATCTCCTGGTTGTCCAGAATATATTTCTGTTCGCCGGGGCTGAGTTCGCCGAAGGTCTCGCCGTAGGCATCTTTGATATTGTCGAGCAGTTTGCTTTCGCGTCTGGCAGACTGCTTCACCTGTTCCTCCTGCGGTGTTGTTTCGACCGGTTTTGAGAGGAGGGCATGAAGTCTGGCATGCTCTTCAGGCGGTTTTGTCCTGTTTTCATCCACTTTTGTGACCGGTTTCTGCGCAACGGTAATGAATGGTTTCTCAGGCGGCAGCGGTTCAGTTTTGGGCTTAACAGGCGCCTCTTTTTTTGGCTCGATCTTCGTCACAGGCGGCTGTGGTTTGACCGGCGGTTTCGGCACGTATTTCTTAAATTTTTCGGCAGAAATCTCCTTGAGCTGTTTCCCCTTGGGCATTAACTTCTGTTGTGTCGGTTTGCTCTTGTTCTTTACAGCTGCATCCTTGGTCACTTCGGGGCGCTCCTGGAGAGAGACTTTGATACGGTGCTCTTGCGGCGGCTCTTTTTTCTCTAAATTCGGGGCATAAAAAGCTAATAGTAAAAAGATGAGGATAAGCAAAAGATGAAACATCAAAGCGATGAGAAAAGCGGCAGTAGAACGGCTCATAATATCCAATAGATTAAAATTTTTGAGATTATAGCACATGGCCATTAACCATGCCCAAATCGCAGTTTCTTAAGAAGAAAAGGTAAATCTTCAGTAGACGAATCAGATACCGTTCTTCAGCGACAACAAGAGATAATAGTGCGTTTGCTATAATGTCGAACAATTAAAGACCAGGACTATTTATGAGTACAGAAGCATCGAACAGAGCCTTTCATGAAGCACAGGAGTATATCCCCGGCGGTGTGAATTCACCGGTACGCGCCTTTAAAAGTGTCGGCGGAACGCCGCTTTTTATCAAAGAGGGCAGCGGCGGGACAATGACCGATATCGACGGAAACAGCTATGTCGATTATGTGCAGTCATGGGGACCGCTTATCTTCGGACACCGCGATGAGAGTATTGAAGCCGCCGTCATCGAAGCGGTCAAACACGGTCTCAGCTTCGGTGCGCCGACAGAGGCGGAGACAGAACTGGCTCATGAAGTGGTCTCCATCTTTGACTCAATCGACAAGGTCCGTTTTGTCTCATCGGGCACGGAAGCGGTGATGAGTGCCATCCGTTTGGCCCGCGGTTATACGAACAGGGATGATATCGTCAAGTTTGAAGGATGTTACCACGGCCACAGCGATTCGCTTCTGGTGCAGGCGGGTTCAGGTCTTGCCACCTTCGGCAACCCCTCTTCGCCCGGTGTCCCGGCAGACTTTACAAAACACACGCTTCTTGCGAAATACAATGATCTGGACAGCGTCGAAAAATGTTTCAGAGAGTCCGATGATATCGCCTGCATCATCATCGAGCCCATCGCCGGAAATATGGGGCTTGTCCCTGCTGACAAAGCGTTTCTGCACGGTCTGCGCAAACTCTGTGACGAGCACGGCGCACTGTTGATCTTTGATGAAGTAATGAGCGGCTTTCGCGCGACACTGCACGGAGCCGAAAGCATTACCGGCGTTAAACCGGATATTGTGACGCTCGGCAAAGTGATCGGCGGCGGCATGCCTGTCGGTGCCTTCGGCGGCCGCAGAGAGATCATGGCAATGCTTTCACCGGAAGGGCCGGTCTATCAGGCCGGTACGCTCAGCGGCAACCCTATCGCCATGGCCGCCGGTCTGGCAGCGGTGAAAAAACTGAAAAAAAACTCAAAGCTCTATCCTGTTCTCCAGGAACGTGCCGAACATCTCGTCAACGGATTGAAGGCGGCGGCTCAGAAAAACGGCATTGCGATGGTGACCGATGTGCGCGGTTCGATGTTCGGTTTCTTCTTCAGTGAAAACGAGGTCAAGAACTTTGATGACGCCGCAAAAGCCGATCATGCGCTCTTTGCCAGGTTCCACGCGGCTATGCTGAGAGAGGGCTTTTATTTTGCCTGTTCAGGTTATGAGACTGGTTTTATCTCGACTGCGACAACGGATGAGATGGTAGAAAATACACTCAAAGCGGCTCAGAAAATATTTGCGGAGATCAGATAATGGCTGAAACACCAAAAACACCGGATGAAGAGAGTGAAAAACCGCGTTTAAAACCTATTATTGAAGGGGCAGAGTCTCTTTCGCTCGGCATCTCTATGGTTGTTGCCGTGCTTATCGGTGTGGGTATCGGCCTTGGCCTAAAACACCTGACGGGTCATACCTGGACGCTGTGGATCGGTGTTTTTCTCGGTATAGCCGCGGCTGTTTTAAATATCTACAAGGCCTACTCAAAACAGTACAAAGTTTTTGAAGAGCTTTCAAAAGAGCGACGCTACCGAGTAAAAGAGCATCTAGAAGACGAGGAAGACGAGGACGAGAGTGCAAAAAATTATTAAAGCAGCGCTCCTGAGCGAGCTTCTTGTCTTTGCGCTCTGGTTCTACTCATTTGCCTTTTTTATCAACTTTCAGATCGCATTTATCTCTTCCGTTCTGATCCTGCTTGGCTCGACATACAGCTATAAGCGCCTTGTAGACAGACGTGTTGCCTCGGAAGAGAGACCGGACGATGTCGACCTTGTTGATAAAATCGATGACCCGTTTGACCTCTACAGCGAAGAGATCACGCAAGAGGACGTTTCCGGCAAAGAAGAGCAGGATATCAAAGCTATCGTCAAAGCGGAGAAGAAGCGGATAAAAGCCCATACAGTCAAAAATACGGCAAAAAGCGCACCCGCGCTGCTCTCCATCTTCAGGATTGTGCCTTATCTCTTTTTAGTGCTTGGATTTATCGGCTTGAAAAACAATGGATTGTTGAGTCTTATGCCGTATCTGATCGGTCTCGGTTTCGGCATATTGGCAGGACTTCATATGGGGAGATCGCTCTTTATAAAGAGCATGTAAGTGCGCGCGTCAACGGCGCGGTTTTTGAATGTTTTTTATCGTTACTCTGTGATCATCGGAATATTGATACTGACGATATTGTCATTAAACGAGCTGTAGAGATTGTTTTTCTTTGCAAGCATCTCTATCTCCGATATAAGTTTTTTGCAGAACACTTCGCCTGTGATCTCGATCGTAAAAAGCGAGTACTTCTTTCCGTCAAACTTAATATGTTCACCCACACGGTAAAAGAGTTTTGTCATGATGTTCTGACTCTCTTGAAATGCCGTATAGATCTTATTCAATAACTTTATGAAGTTGTCAGGATGCAGACGTATCTCGGGAATGGTAGGGTCGACCTCTTTTTGAAAGAGGATCTCGGAACCGATCGAATTGGTGCTGACACAAAGGTCGATCAGGGTGTAGATATTGGTCAGATCCCCTGTCGGTTTGGGTGCCGAAAAATTGATGCCCGGCTGCAGATAGAAACGGATACCGATCTCGGATTCGTTCTCATAGCCGACGGTAATACCGAAAAACCGGTACCGCCCGAATTCAAGCTCCAAAAAGGTTGTCTTGAAGCCAAAACTTGTACTGGCGTGTGTCGTAGCGATCTCGAAAAGGATATTCTTATCGACACTTCCCATAAGGTACTGCGCCTCGTGATTAAGCGAGACTACCTTGCCGCTGGAGTTAAAAAGTACAAAAGGATTATAGTCATATTCAATCCACTGCTGTTCGAAAGTCAAAAGGATTACTCTTCTATATAGTTTTTAAGACGTCGACCCACTTTTGGGTGTTTAAGCTTTTTAATCGCCGATGACTCGATCTGTCTTACGCGCTCACGCGTAACATTGAGCTCTTTACCGATCTCTTCCAGGGTACGGTCACTCTCGTCATCCATAATACCGAAACGCATTTTGATAACTGCTTTCTCACGCTCGTTGAGCTGCTCGAGAACACCTTCGATCTGAAGTCGGAGGTCGTCTTTCAAGATGGCATCAGATGGTGAAAGTGAGGCTTTGTCTTCAATAAAGTCACCGAAACGACCGTCATCTTCGTTACCGATCGGTGCTTCAAGCGAGATCGGCTCTTTCGTGATCTTGATAACGTTTTTGACCTTTTCGATAGAGAGACCGACCTCTTCGGCGATCGTATCGACATCCGGCTCTTTGCCGTTCTCCTGCAGGTATTTGCGCATGATCTTGTTGATCCGGTTGATCGTCTCGATCATATGGATCGGGATACGGATGGTACGGGCCTGATCGGCGATCGCGCGGCTGATGGCCTGACGGATCCACCAGGTCGCATAGGTCGAGAATTTATACCCTTTTTTATACTCGAACTTGTCGACAGCCTTCATCAGACCGATGTTGCCTTCCTGGATCAGGTCGAGGAAGGGGAGGCCGCGGTTGGTGTAGCGTTTTGCGATCGAGACGACAAGGCGCAGGTTTGATTTGGCCATACGTGTTTTGGAGATCTCCGAGATCTCTTTACCGCGTTTGATCTGCTCGAGGATATCAAGCAGTTTTTCCGGTTCCATATCGAAACTGCCTTTGGAAGCCTCTTTTGTCTGGATCAGCTTTTTGATCTCCATATAGGTACTGACCATTGTCGCTTCGGGAACACGTGCAGAAATATCTTCTTTTGTCAGGTCGCAGATCTCTTCAACTATCTTCACGTGGTTTTCACGCAGTGCGTCGTTAAAAAGCGGCAGTTTGTATTCGAGGCGCTTAAGCTCTTTGTCAAAACCGTCATCGCTTCTCAATGCTGTTTCCATAGACTTGACAAGTTCATTGATCAATTTGGAGGTCGGTCCAAGGTCCAACAGACGCTCTTTGAGTGTTTTCTTTTTAAAACTGGCCGTCATATAAAAATGTACATACTCTTCCGTCATCGGCTGGCCGTCTTCAAGGATGACCATTTTCTCGACAGACTTCATCCAATCTTTCTTTGCCTTTTCCAGGGCTTTAAAGCTTGAAACGACCGCATCAACACGCTTTGTGTCTTTTACTGTTAATGTCGTTTCAGTGTCCGCATCGTCGTCGTCATTGTCGTTGTCATCATTGTCAGACTCTTTTTCATCCTCAAAGCTTTTAAAAAGCTCTTTTACACGGCGTTCACGGTTAATGAGCGGGTCTTTATAATCCAGAATAAAGTCGATGAGATAGGGAACTGAACAGATCGCATCGATAATAATACTTTCACCGTATTCGATCTTCTTGGAGATCTCGATCTCTTCGTCTTTGGTGAGAAGAGGGATCTGCCCCATCTCGCGAAGATACATACGTACCGGTGAATCCGAGCGCGACCACTCCATAAGCTCATGCTGCTTAAGGATATCGAACTCTTCGTTTTTAGAATCCAGGATAAGTTTGCGTTGAGCAGCCAAACGCTGGGCTGCCTCCTGGTCGTTAAGCATTTTTGCGTGTTCAGAAGAAGTAAAAAGACAGACATTGTATTTTTGTGCGAGCTTCAAGACACTTTTTGCCTGAGCAGCTGTCGGTTGCTTGTCAAAGGCATCAACCAAAGACTCATAAGTAATACAATCGTTGGATTTGTGTGAGCTAAAGGCATCCTCTAGGTATTTATTCAGGTCTTTTGCGGTCATATGCGAATGCGCTCCTAGCAAGTTATTAATAAAGAGGAGGATTATACCGAAATATTCTGTAAAAAGAGCTTAGAGTTCTTTATGTCGCAAAAGTACCAAATGCCCTTAACCAGGCCGGCCAAGTTTTGATTTTACAGGCCATAAGCGCGGAATACAGGTGGAATACTAAATAATATTAATATCTAAAGCGACTGCTTGTAGGAGCACTTTAGTAAATCATGACGCATATTTGGCTATAATCCGAAAAATTTATAACAGGGCGCTTCCTTGTTGAATCCCAATAGAGGATATTTAAACAAGGCGTCCCAATAACAGGATTTTCAATGCATACGATTGAAGGAAAAGTCTGGAACTTCGGTAAAGATATCGATACAGACCTAATTATCGCCGCAAGATATTTAAATACATCAGTCCCCGAAGAGTTGGCAAAACACGTTATGGAAGATGCCGATCCTACCTTTGTCAAAAACATGGTGCCGGGCGACATCATCGTTGCCGATGAGAATTTCGGCTGCGGATCATCCCGGGAACATGCCCCGATCGCGCTTAAGGCTGCCGGTGTAGCTGCCGTTATCGCACCGACATTCGCCCGTATCTTCTACCGCAACGCCTTCAATATGGGGCTGCCGATCTTTGAACTTCCGCAGAGCAATGAGATCAAAAAAGGCGATATCGTCAGTATCAATATGGACGAAGGTACAATTACCGACAAGACGACCGGAAAAACCTACAAATTCACCCCGATCCCTCCGTTTATGCAAGAACTGATCGATGCAGGCGGCCTGATGAATTTTGCAGCCAATGAAGTGGCAAAGGGAGAGAGATAATGAAAAAGTTTAAAATTGCGCTGATCAAAGGCGACGGCATCGGTCCCGAGATCATTGATGAGGCGGTAAAGGTGCTTGATGCCGTTGCCTCCTGCGAAGATTTCGACTTTCAATATGAAGAGGTCCTGATGGGCGGCTGCGCCTATGATGAGACAGGCGATCCGCTTCCTCAGGAGACCATCAACGTCGCCCTTAATTCGGATGCCGTTCTTTTTGGTGCCATAGGCGGCCAAAAGTGGGATAACCTGCCGCGTGAAAAGCGTCCTGAATCGGGGCTGCTCCGTTTTCGTAAAGAGCTTGACGTCTATGCCAACCTGCGTCCGGCGGTTGTTTATGATGAGCTTGTCAATGCCAGTTCACTTAAAGCGAAGATCGTTAAAGGCGTTGACCTGATGGTGGTTCGCGAACTGATCGGCGGAATCTACTTCGGTGAACCGAAAGGGCGTGATGAAAACCGCGGCTTCAACACCATGGTCTATACCCGCCCGGAGATCGAGCGCATCGCGCACAAGGCTTTTGAGATCGCGATGACACGCAGTAAACGTGTCTGTTCGATCGACAAGGCAAATGTCCTTGATGTCTCACAGCTGTGGCGCGATGTGGTCACTGAGATCGCAGAGCAGTATCCTGAAGTTGAGCTTACCCACATGTATGTCGACAATGCAGCCATGCAGCTTATCCGCGATCCAAAGCAATTTGATGTTATGCTGACCGGCAATATCTTCGGTGATATCCTGAGTGATGAAGCCAGTATGCTTTCAGGCTCGATCGGTCTTCTGCCGTCTGCGTCAGTCGGCAGCAAGATCGGTGTTTATGAGCCGATTCACGGCTCGGCACCGGACATCGCCGGTCAGGGTATCGCCAACCCGATCGCAACGATCGCAAGCGCTTCGATGATGCTTCGTTATGCCCTTAATGAAAATGCGGCAGCCGATCGCATCGACAAGGCGATCAAAAAAGCCCTTGCCGAAGGTTATCGTACCCAGGACATCGCGCAGTTTGATGCGAAAGAGATCTGTTCGACCAGTGAAATGGGCTCTATCATCGCCAACTACGCAGTCAAATGTTCTAAATAAAGACTTTTTTTCGAACCTGTATCGTCTATACAGGTTCCAGTAAACAGTTTTAAGAGAGTTAATTATTATGAAGCAGTACCGAGTTTTAATTGAAGCCAAAGATGAAAAAGGTCTTGTCTATAAGATAGCAAGTATCTTCTACAACCATCAACTCAATATTATGTCCAACAACGAGTTCGTTGATAAAGATAACGAAAAGTTTTTTATGCGCAGTGTTGTTGAGGGGGTCGTAGATGCCGCAGAGCTCAAGCATGAGATTCAAGCGATACTCCCGAAAGAGTCCACCATCCAGATCGTTAAGCCCGGCAAGAAAAACATCATTTTGATGGTGACCAAAGAGTCGCATGCCCTGGGTGATATTCTGATCCGTTATGAAGCGGGCGAACTGGATGCGAATATTTTGGCGGTCGTCTCCAACTACGATATACTGGAATCACTTGTCAGCAAGTTTGATATCCCCTTTATCACGGTTTCGCATGAAGGACTCGACAGAGATGCGCATGAAGCGGCTGTTTTAGAGGTACTTGGCAAGTTTGACGATATCGATTATATTGTCCTGGCCAAATATATGCGTATCCTGACATCACGCTTTGTCGAGACCTATGAAGACAAGATCATCAATATCCACCATTCGTTTCTGCCGGCATTTATCGGGGCAAATCCTTACAAACAGGCCTTTGAACGCGGTGTGAAGATCATCGGCGCAACGGCGCACTTTGTCAACAACGACCTTGATGAAGGCCCGATCATCGCACAGGAGATCAAGCATATCGATCATGCCTACAGCTGGCGCGATATGCAGCGTTCGGGCCGTGATGTCGAAAAGATCGTCCTCTCGCGTGCCTTAAAGCTGGCACTTGAGGACAGAATTTTCGTCCATGCCAACAAGACGGTCATCTTCTGATGTTCAACATCGTCCTTGTCACCCCGCAGATCCCGAACAACACCGGCAGTATCGGCCGTCTTTGCGTCAATACGGCTTCGTCTCTTCATCTGATCAAGCCCTTAGGCTTTGATATCGATGAAAAAGCGGTGCGCAGGGCAGGGCTCGACTACTGGCATAAACTGGATCTGCATGTCTGGGAAGATCTTGAAAGCTTTTTTGCTGCCCAGAAAGAGGATGCACGCTATTTTTTCGGTACGACCAAAACAGATACGCCCTATTTCGAACAGGAGTTCAGAGAAGGCGATTTTCTCTTTTTCGGCAGTGAGACCGAGGGGCTTCCTTCAGAACTGCTTGCCCAAAACCCTCGCCGATGCATGACCATACCGATGACGAAAGAGGGACGCAGTCTCAATCTTGCCGTCAGTACGGGGATCATTCTTTATGAAGCGATCAAACAAAATTTCAGTTCTTACAGGAAGCTAATGTGAGCAGTTTTATGGATATCGTAGTTTTAATACTTTTCATTCTGTTCCTCTTCTTCATCTTTCGAGGCTATCACCAAAGCAAACTCGAAGAGCGTGAAGGTAAAACTGGCGAAAACGGTTCTGTTAAAAAGAGCGAAGAGAAGAGCGAGTAAAACGTTTCCGAAACACTGAAAGAAATTTTCGGTGCCGTCTATAAGATCTTCTCCGCCCATTCGCTCATCGAGCGCTCCAGCCTGTCTAAAAATGATTCCGCTTTTTCAATAATCTTTGCCATTTGTCATCCTTTTTATCAACTTTCTAGGCACATTCTAAAAGTTATAAGAATATTGCTTTTAAAATATTGCAATTTGACATATTATTCTGCTAAAGTGTGACAGGCATTTATCATTATGTCATGGAAACTATATACAAGGATGGGACATGAAAAGTTTTAGCGAGATCGTCGAAGAGATCAAAGATATCATCTCTTCAGATATCCCCGGTAAAAAAGTGTTTGATAAAGATGTCGCACAGGCTCTTGATATTACGCAGATGAATTTTGCCACTATGAAAAAGCGCGACAAAATTCCCTTTGAGGAGCTGCTCAACTTTTGTGCCAAGCGTTCTATCGCGATCAACTGGCTGCTCTATGATCAGACACCTGAATCGCTGATCGAACCGACGAACCAGGTCTATATGGTCCGTTACTTCAATGCGGTCAATGCATCAGCCGGCGGCGGCGGGTTTTTAGATGAAGGCGAGGAGAGTGAAGATCTGGCTATCGAACCCCACTTTGCAACTATTTTGGGGGGCGAGCGCGAGCTGAAGAACATTCAGGCCGTGAATGTGACAGGTGACTCGATGGAGCCGACTTTCTTACATGGAGACATCATCTTTTTAAACCGCGCCAAGACCGATATTTCACGCGGCGGTATTTTTGCCCTCCAGACGGAAGAGATGCTGCTGGTTAAACGATTACAAAAGCGTATAGATGGTAAAATCGATATTATTTCAGATAATAAAGAGTTTTATCTGCCGCAAGTCGCTTCACCGGAGCAGATCAATATCCTTGGTCGTGTTGTAGGACGTTATGGCAGTGTAGAATAGAAGGGAGATGCGTTTGCATCACATCACAGATCTGCGCCCTGGCATCTTGGCTGGAATCCTGGCTGCTCTCTTTCTTTTTAATGCTTTCGGGGCAGAACCGGTACTGTTAGAGGAGAGCCGGGCCCTGGAGAGTATTGAAAACAGCATGGAAGAGCCGCAGGAGCTTGATCTCACAAATTTTGCAGATCTCAATGCGACGCAGGAGCTCAATGCCACAACGCAGGGGTATTGTATAACACCTGTCTATCCGCATTTTATCGAAGACCTCTATCGGTTTCCGCAAGAGATCGAGGTCTATGCCAATAAAAGTGCACTGAGCCACAAACGTTTCTACGCAGTCCAAAAAGCTTTTGACAAAAACTATTTCTCGATATGGCACTATACAAAACCGCCTGAATCTTCTTTTACGGCCCGTTGGCCATTTCGTGTCTACAGCCAGGGCTGCTCCTATGGTGACAACCTCCAGCTTTTAGAGTCTTCATGGTTCGACAAGATGCTTGAAGAGGCCAACTTCAAAGCATTTGGCAAAGTAAACCGCTACGGCTTGACACTCCATTTCGCATCACTTCGCAATTTTCCGACGAACAAACCGCTCTTCAGGGACCCCAATCTGGCAGGTGAAGGCTTCCCTTTCGATTACCTGCAAAACAGTGCGGTACATGCCAATGAACCGATCTATATCTCACACTATTCAAAAGACAGGGCATGGGTCTATGTCTACACTGCTTACGCTTCAGGCTGGCTGCCAAGCTATACGATTGCTTTTATGAGTAAAAAAGAGCGCAAAAAGTGGCAGAAACAGAAGCCTGTTTATCTCCTGAAAGAGAAAGTGGCACTGACAGATACAAAAGGGCATTTTCTCTTTTACAGCCGGGTCGGTATGCGCCTCAGTTTTATCAGAAAGACACATGAATATACCTATGCCCGTGCGGTGGCACCCGGTGCGTTTAACAAGCCGACCTTTGTGACGATCAGATTTGACAATGCTGACGTGACGACCGCACCGCTTTTAATCAACCATGAGAACCTGACGAAGATAACCGCCGGTGTTATGCAGAGCAATTACGGATGGGGCGGGCTGTATGAAGAGCGGGACTGCTCGTCAACCCTTCGCGACATCTTTGCGCCGTTTGGTATCTGGATGCCGCGTAACTCCAGACAGCAGTCTCGCATCGGAAAGGTGATACCGTTTGAGGATCTCAATACCACGGCCAAAGAGGCGCTGATCAAAGAGAAGGCTATTCCTTTTGAGACCTTTTTGCATCGAAAAGGCCATATTATGCTCTATCTTGGCACCTATGACGGCAACATCATGATCCTGCATAACATGTGGGGGATCAAAACGGTCGATGACAATGAAGAAGAGGGGCGTGTGATCGTCGGTAAAGTGGTCATCAGCACCTTGGAAATAGGCAGCGAACAGAACGGTTACGATTATAACAACTCTCTGCTGCCGAGTCTGGACAGCATGAACATCTTTACCTACGTGAATGAGGACAAGAAAAATAAGAAGCGTGTTCGAAAGAAAAGCAACGGCTGAAACAGCTTATAAACAGAAAAACTCTCTTCCGCTGCAGCGTTCACTTTTTTGAATTAGATTTAAATAGTTGTGTTGTCAGTTTTCTTCCAAAAGTATTCAATATTCGGAGTTGCAAAACCCTCCAGCTTCATTCACTGTACCAAGACGGAGTCTTTGCTCTTCTTAATTGAACATTGAAGAAGCTCAAGCTTTTTAATTACTTCAAATCGCTAGGATTCAACTTTTTTACGATGTGGCATTTAGTGCCACCCTGTATTACACTTTAGTGTTTTATTCTCTGCTCGCACAGAGAAAAAACCTTGAGGAAAAAAAGAGAGTGCGAAGGCGGGTTCAGTCACTGTCAAAAGTATCTTATACTCGGAGTCACGAAACCGCTCCGGCTTCATTCACTGCACCAAAACGCAGCCATTGTCACGAAATGTCATACATTCTTAAAAGAAAAGCGTCAGTTTTTTCATTCAGATCAATGCGTCACCGCTGCCGGAATTAATGTTCTGACCCATAAAACATAAACTGCTTTTATCGACACACTGACTTTTACAAAAAATAGAATTCCATCTTTAGCGCGACAGCTAATACGCACAGAAGAAACAGAGCGCCTCTCTTCTTTCCCTCAAGATTTCTGCTCTGGCGCGACAGAGAAGAAAGGTTGAATCTGCGACACTGACTGCCTTTTGCAAGTTCATGACTTTTTTGAATTGAATTTGATAGCTAGGTGTCACTTTTTTTCTTTTGCACCCCAGGGCATCCTCTCTTGCTATGCAATTCACCTAGTCTTGCCCAAAACAAGGGTACCGCTTTTGCGCAGCAAAATGTTTCTCTGAAAAGAAAAAAGTAACCAAAAAAAGAAAAGTGCAAAGGCGGGTTTAGTCACTTTCAAATGTATCTTATACTCGGAGTCACGAAACCCTCCGGCACCATTCACTGTACCAAGACGAAACCATTGTCAAGAGATCTCGTACTTCCATGAAAACGTCGGCTTTTTCAAGAATCTCATCTTTAGCTGAAATGTTGATACGTACAGAAGTATAAAGCGCCTCGCTTCTTTCCCTCAAGATTTCTTCGCTGGCGCGACAGAGAAGAAAGGTTGAATCTGTGACAGTAATTGCTGTTTGCAAGTTCACGACTGGGTTTTAAATTAGATTTGATAGTAGTATTGTCAGTTTTCTTCTTTGCTTGCACAAAGCAGAAAGCTAACGGTAAAGAAGAAAGTGCAAAGGCGGGTTTAGTCACTTTCAAATGTATCTTATACTCGGAGTCACGAAACCCTCCGGCTTCATTCACTGAACCAAGACGCAGCATTGTCAAGCGATCTCATACTTCACTGAAAGCGTCAGCTTTTCAAGAATCTCACCTTTAGCTGGAAATGTTGATACGTACAGAAGTATAAGAGCGCCTCTCTTCTTTCCCTCAAGATTTCTGCTCTGGCGCGACAGAGAAGAAAGGTTGAATCTGCGACACTGACTGCCTTCTGCAAGTTCACAACTTTTTGAATTGGATTTAAATAGTAGTGTTGTCAGTTTTCTATTTGGAGTCACGAAACCCCCTACAGTTTTATTCACTGTACCAAGACGCTGCCATTGTCAAGAGATCTCATGCTTCCCTACAAGCATCAGCTTTTACATCCAGACCTATACGGTCACCGCCTGACTCTTGATTCATGGCATCTACAGCGTTGACTGTAAGGAAATAGCTTTGCTGTTATCGTCGAAGCGCTCAAAATGCGAAAGAACTGCCGGAAACAATCGGTGAGTTTCCCGATTTTCAGGGGTAAAGATGAGGCCATAAAACAGCAGAAAAAAAGATTGGGTTGGATTATTTAAAAAGAGGGTGGCGATGAAGTGAGCGAAAGCTCACTCTCTATCAGTGGAGGTCGGCGTTAAGCTTGATCTCGCGGGTAGAACGCGATGCAGTCAGTGCACCGGTCATTGAGTTCTGGCGGAAGTGAAGGCCGTTAAGTCCTGCGAGCTCTTTGCCTTTGAAGACGCTGCCTTCCATCTTCACGCCCGGATTTGCCTCTTTGATCTTGACCAGCTGCTCTGCAGAGATCCCGATTTTGGTCCCTTCCAGAATTGCAATACCGGCATCAATGATACAGGCATCACCTAGCGGAATACCGCAGACAGAGTTGGCGCCCAACAGAGAGTTCCTGCCGACAGAGATCGGGTTGCCGTCTGTGCCGCTGAGCACGCCCAGAATCGAAGCGCCGCCGCCAACATCCGAACCGTCACCTACGATAGCAGAGCTGGAGATACGCCCTTCGACCATGCTGACACCCGTTGTACCGGCGTTGAAGTTGATGTATGAAGCCCCCGGCATCACCGTAGTACCGGCATGAAGCTGTGCACCGAAACGTACTTTGGAGGTCTCAAGTATGCGCGTATTGTCGGCAGGGATGATATGCTGCAGGAAGCGTGGGAACTTGTCGACAAAATCAACATGCGGATAGGCGTTGGCAAATTTGAGTTCGATCTCGTTCTCGCGCAGCCAATCCAGTTCGATCGGCTGACCGTCAGACCAGGCTACATTTGGAAGTGCCCCGAATGCACCGTTCAGGTTGATGCTGCGAAGCGGTACTTTGGCAAGTGAAAGCGCGTACAGTTTCAGGTAGGTCGCTTCGACACTGACGCAAGGGGCATCGTTAAAGATAAAGACGACACGGAACTCGCCTTCGCGTGAACCTTCAGCCTTGAGCTGACCGTAGAGTGCCGAGATGACCTGGATGTTTTTATGAGCATCGCCATAAGCTTCGTCGGAGTACGGGGTAAAAGCGTGAAGACAAGACTCAAGAAATGCCAGGTTGACATTGCAGACCACTTCATTCGCACTGAAGTCAACAGCAACACCCTGTTCACGAAGCGCTTCGATAAAGATAGCCGCACTGCCGAAGTTCTCATTCCAGTTGATCACAGGGTAGGTCGCCTGAAGAACTTTCTCACTGTTTTTTTGACCAAAGTCAACACGGCAGATACCAAAAGCCAGCGGGTCTTTGTAGCCCTTCATCGTTTTGATATTTTGAATAAGTGTTTTAAATGCATCAGCTGTTTCGATGATTTCCATTGCTTCTCTCTTTGATATGATTTTACAAGCGATATGGGCACCTGTAATAGTTTTGAAATAGTACCATTACTTCCTTTAGGGCACCTCTAACATGCTGCCGTTGCAGTTGTGCTTAAAGCAAACACAAACATATTGAAAGGACCCTCATAACGCTGTTTTTCTTAGCCATATTTGCTATACTTCATTCTATATTAGTACGATGAAGTGGAACAACGATGACAAAATGGCTTTCGATCTTGCAAAACAACGACTATATAGCAGCCAAACAACATATACGCGATGGCGGCGATCTCAATGCTATGACCGAGGCAGGTGAGTCGGTACTGGCTTATGCCCTGAAAAACAAATGCGATCAGGATATGCTGGAATTGTTGATAGCCAACGGGGCTGATCTATATTACAGTGATGATGAAGGTGTCAGTATCTTTGACTTTGCCATTACCTATAACAATATGTACATCATAAATCTGCTTCTGGAAAAAGGCATCGATGTTAATGAAACCTCGCGAAGAAGCGGTTTCACCGCCTTGATGGCGGCTGTCTGCTACAACAGAAGCGATATTGTCAGACTGTTGCTTGACGCCGGTGCGGATGTGCATGCGGAAGACAGCAAGGGCTTGAGCGCATTGGGTTTTGCCAAGAAAATGCATAAGAAGAGCATGATCAAACTTCTTGAGGCACTGGAATGAAATATTCTCTTTTACTCTTGTCCGCGGCACTGTTTATTGCAGCCTGCTCACAAGATAACGGCAACAATAAAGACGATCAGCTCATAAAGATTGAAAAGAAAGTCCAAACAACTGAGGGCAAAGACGCCGCGCTGATCTGTCTGGAAGAGGGCGACAATATCACCTGCAAGCTGATGACAAAACGCCTTAACGAACCACGCAGCGTGAAGTTTCAGTGGCAGTCGCCAATCTCCCCGGATGATGACAGAGCATATACTGTGACGCTTCCTGCCACACATGCCAGCGTTTTTGACAGGCGCCACAAAGCCGGACGTGCCAAAGGCAATTGGACAGTAACGGCAGAGATGGACGGTGAAGAGGTCTCTACAACTTTCGATATGGATTAATATGTCGATTTCCAGTGTCTATTGGCTTCTTAACGGTTTTCCGGTTGAAAGTATAAGATAGAACTTTTCTCTGGCTGATTCCATCCGATAAAGATGGCAACCGGGATCTTGATTTTATATGCCCAATACCTTCATCGCACCGCGTATTACCGGGACCATCGATATTTCGACAGCCTTGTTAAGCTGGAGCGGATGCATTGCCATTTTGATTGCCATTGCATACGGATAGTGTTTCTTGGCCAACTTGTTCAGTTCTTTTTGAAAGGCTTCATAAAATGCAGGTTCGAACGATTCATTGTGTTGTGTTTCGTAAATACTCTGGAATCCCATTTCGATATCTTCGCCGGCTGCCTCTTTCAAGCGCTGTTTGATAACCTTGAGAATCTCTTTTCGCCCCTGCTGTTCGGTTTCATTGTAATATTTGAAATAGTGGTCGAAGTAACTGTAGTGGTTGACTTCATCTTTATAGATCAGATGCGATAAATGTGCCAATACCGGTTCGTCCAGGCTTTGTGCATACTCTTCAAAGGCACGGTACATTGAAGAGGTCCCTGTTTCGACGATCATCCGTGCAAGCATCTCCAACCCTCTTGTAGGCTGAAATTCGCCGACATTGCACATAGGCAGGTAAAGTTCGAGAAACCTGTCATAGGCCATCTCCCAGGGAAACTCCGGCCAGGTATGTTCAACATAGGCTTTAAGCGCTTCTCCATGCTGCACTTCCTCTCTCTGCCATGTCTCTTTGAGCCACTTGACAGCATCAGTGTTTTCTTCATAGTATTGCGCGAGATTTTTTGCATAGACTTCGGAGGTGATCTCAATAAATGACGCAATTGTCAGCAGATGAAAAAGAAAATGATTTTCTTTGACCTTTGCGACATCGATAGCATTATAATCGATGTCTCTTTTATAATCCCATTTTACCATGACAGATAAACTCCTTTACATCTTTGCGCGAATACAAGAGACAGACATTGCGCAGTCTAGAAAAACTGCTTCTGCTTTTCATTTTCAAGCGGTTTGCGTTGTTCTTTTGCCAACCACTCCTGCAACAGCCTCTCTGTGACCTTGCTCAAACTCATTTTGTAGCGTCCACGCGAATATTTCATCGCCTCGTCCCAGGTTTTTCTATCGATTATCAGTGAACGTGTTACTTCATCTTTAGGCTTCAAGTCATTTCCTTATTAAATATATAATATATTATATAATAAATTATATGCTATTTCAAGGATTTTCTATGGCTAAATGCCTTGTTTCAGGCATTTTATTAAAATTCATGCATTAAAGTCACTCTGCCTTTATGCAGATTTGCGTTTTGATCATCATAACCGATATCTTTCAAGGGATAAAAATGCGTAAAATTGACTGACAGCCGGTCAGCCATGTCACACAAAAAGCATTATATGAAATTTAAGACAATGGATTTTATATAATTTTGATAGTCTTACAATATGTTCCCAAATATCAAAGAGGTTCTCGAAAATGATCACTGATAATACACAGTTTTTTGAAATATTTCCCTGGAATAAAAATTTTGAGACGGGAATCGAATTGATCGATGAGCAGCATATACAGCTGGTTGATATCTTAAACCATTTGGCGGCTCATCTGGCCAATCTTTCAGGTGACGTCACCTTGAATAAAGTTTTTGATGAGTTGACTGATTATGCCGATTACCACTTCAAAACGGAAGAAAGTATCTGGATCACCCATTTCAAAGACGATGCATGGTATTCAAGCCATGTGCATACGCACGACTCATTTATCGATAACATCACTGCATTAAAAAACAACCACGAGCTGAAGCCGCTGGATATTGTGATACAGGATATAGTCTCTTTCCTGACGCATTGGCTTGCTTTTCATATTTTGGACACCGATAGACGCATGGCAAAAACTGTTCAGGCGATGGCCTCGGGTGCTACACTCGATGAAGCGAAGGTCCTTGCGAATGATGAGATGAACGGTTCGATGAAAATTCTTGTCAATACCGTGCTCACCATGTATGACAGCCTTTCGATACGCACCTTGAACCTCATGCGGGAAACGGCGCTGCGTAAACAGGCTGAACAAGCGTTGCAGCTCAGTGAAGAACGGTGGAACTTTATTCTCGACAGCGGCACGGAGAACGTCTGGGACTGGGATATTGAAAAGAATAAAATATCGCATTCCGAAAATAATAGCTTCGTCGCTGATATAGTCAGCAAAATGATCAGTAAAGTTGAAGAAACATCAAATATACATCCGGACGATATTGAACGCGTCAAAGCCGATTTTCATGCGCATCTCAACGGTGAAACGGACTTTTATACCAACAAGCATCGTGTACTGCGGAAAAATGGCAGCTGTTCATGGGTCCTAAGCCGCGGAAAGGTGGTGCTCCGTGATGCCGAGGGAAGGGCGTTGCGAATGGTGGGAACACATTCAGATGTCACTGAGCGTGAGCTGGCATCGCTGATATTTAAAAACAGTTCCCAGGCGATGTTGATCTCTGATGCAGACAACAATATCATCAGTGTCAATCCGGCTTTTACAAGAATAACCGGTTATACAGAGCAGGAGGTGATCGGTAAAAATCCGAGAATCGTCTTCTCTGGAAAACATGATAAGCTGTTTTATCAGGCGATGTGGGAGGCTATCAACACAGAGGGACATTGGAGCGGTGAGATCTGGAACAAACGCAAAAACGGTGAGATCTACCCTGAAACACTCAGTATCAATATCATCAGGAACCCTGAGGGTAAGATTGATCAATATGTAGGCCTTTTTTCCGACATAAGTGAAAAGAAAAAAGCAGATGAGACCATTTCCAAACAAGCAAATTATGATCTATTGACGCAGCTTCAAAATCGCCGTATGTTCCAAATCAGGTTGGAGCAGGAGATACAAAGATCGCATCGCTCCGATATACCTTTTGCACTCTTGTTCATCGATCTGGACCATTTTAAAGAGGTCAATGACAGTCTGGGACATGAGATGGGCGATATGGTACTGGTAGAAGCGTCTCACCGCATTAAAAAACTCATACGTGAGTCGGACATGCTCTCCCGCTTTGGAGGCGATGAATTCACAATCATATTGCCCGACATCAGAGACACAATCGGCATCGACAATACGGCACAAACAATCATACGCGCTTTGAGTCAGCCTTTTCAACTGGATTCTCATCAGGTCTATGTCTCTGCAAGTATAGGGATCACTCTTTACCCCAATGATGCCGACAGCGCATCCGAACTTCTTAAAAATGCCGATCAGGCGATGTATCAGGCCAAAAAGTCAGGTCGAAGCCGCTTTAATTACTTTACGCCGTCAATGCAGGAGTCAGCTCAAAAACGCCAACATCTTTTAAGTGACCTGCATAATGCTCTCCAAATGAAACAGTTCCAGATCTATTATCAGCCTATTATTGATCTGAAGACAGGCGACATCGAAAAAGCAGAAGCCCTGATCCGCTGGAACCACCCGGAACAGGGATTGATCTGTCCGGATGATTTTATTGCATTGGCGGAACAGTCAGGCCTTATTATCGAAATCGGCGACTGGGTGTTTAAAGAGGCCTCGCGCCAGACTCGGGTGTGGAAGAAAAAATATAATACGGAGTTTAAAGTCAGTGTTAACAAGTCACCGGTGCAGTTTAAATCGACAAGTGACATTAATGATTGGATCGATTACCTGCATGAACTCGGTCTATCCGGAAAAAACAGCGTCATTGAAATCACCGAAAACCTGCTGATGGAGTGCGACAGCAACGTTAATGCTAAACTCCTCCAATTTCGTGATGCAGGTATTGAGATCGCTCTTGATGACTTTGGGACAGGCTATTCATCACTCTCCTATCTCAAAAAGTTTGATATTGATTATCTGAAAATCGACCAGTCGTTTGTAAGAAATCTGACACCGGATTCCCAGGATATGGCAATATGCAAAGCAGTGATCGCTATGGCACACACCCTGGATATCAAGGTCATAGCAGAAGGGATAGAAACAAGGTTGCAATGCGATCACTTGACTGAGATGGGCTGTAATTTCGGGCAGGGGTACCTTTTTTCCAGACCGGTGCCTGCCGATGAGTTCGAAATTTTACTGGAACATTTTCAACTGTAGGCCAAAGAGAGCACGACAGTTGAATCTATTTGTTTATCCAACTTTTCGCTAATAAGTTCAGTCGGTTTTTATTTTTGCCTGCGGTTTGATGGTAAGCACCGATATCTCGCTTGGGGCAAAAACGCGCACAGGCGGCCCCCAATAGCCGGCGCCGCGGCTGACAAAGATCTGTCTGGCCGCATCGACAGCATGCAACCCGGCCAAAAAGGGCTGCTGCAGCATCACTAAAAAACCGAAGGGAAAGATCTGCCCTCCGTGCGTGTGGCCGCTGATCATCAGATCATAGTCCTTGTCGGTAACGATCTCAATACTTTTGGGCTGATGTGAGAGCAGAATTGTCGGCAGGCTCTTGTCGACCTTTTCAAAGGCTTTCTCCGTGTCTACCGGCAGAACACCCATTCGAAGCGAGATCAGGTCATTCAGGCCGACAAGGTTAAACACGTTTGCACCGGCACCGATAATGACGCTGTCGTTCAAAAGGGGCCTGATGTTGAGTTCAGGCATATAGTCGGCAATATCCTGCGCACCATGAAAATATTCATGATTGCCCAGTATGAAGAAGGTCCCGTATTTCGACTGCAGCTCTTTCAGAGGGGAGAGCTCCTCTTTGGCCGCTTCTATCTTTCTGTCCAACAGGTCACCGGTGATGACAACCATATCCGGCTTCAATGCATTAATGCGTTTGACACACTCCCGGACAAAAGCTTTGCCGATCGTATTGCCGACATGGGCATCGCTGAACTGCACGATAGTGAACTCGCTAAAGGTGAAATCTTTAATAAGGACCTCCACTCTGTTGAGTCTGGGCTTTTTCAGCCCGCCGATCACTCCCTTTACAAGATAGGAAAAAGCAAGGATCAACATGGTCACATCAAAGGTGATCTTCATGAACCGGCGCCGGCTCTGATCAAAAGGGATCTGCTGCGCCGCCGTGTGCAAAAGGTCATAAAGCAGCGTGACAAAAAAGAGGGTCACGGTAACAGCAACGGCGAGACTGAGAATGTAGTAGAGCGCCGGTGAGCCGACAATAGGGTGATAAAGCGACTCGATAGCAAATAAGATCTCAAGAACGAAGATCACTGCAAGAAAATAGTAGGTATAGCGGCTGATCTTGAAGTGGAGTCGTTTGAAAAGCCGTTTTTGAACATAGAGGTTCAACAGAAACATCACACCGAGGAAAGCAAGCGGGAAGAGGGCAGCAGTCATGATGTTTTGATCTCAAACGGTGTTGCCGTCAGCTCCAGATACGCAACAAAACTTTTAAAATAGCGTGCCGTCAAATCCGCATCAAACGAGGCCACAGAGATCTCAACATAGGGTTTATTGTCGATGAACATCGGAAGAGAAGAGCATTCGATATCGGCCGGCACTTCCTTCATAATGGCGATGAGCGCATCCTCACTGCAGCGTGCCCGCAATGTTCGACGATAGAGAGGCCTGTTCTGAGGCAAAAAACGTTCTATGGCCTCTTCAACCATAGGGTGTGCCATCTCAGGGAAACCCGGCATAAAAAAGAAACGCTCGTCAAGATAGAAGCCGGACATATTGTTGACCGGGTTTGTCAGCAGAGCGGCCCCTTCTGGAAGCTCTGCCATGTGGATGCGGTTTGGATAAGCTCCTTCGCCGAAACGCTCGATAATGTCACCTTCAAACTTTGCATGACGAACCGGCGGCGAAGTTCTGAAGACCGCAGAAGCTATGGGACGTGTCAGATCATCAGGCGTCGAGCCGATACCGCCAAAACAGAACATCATACTTTTCTCATCATCTTTAATGCGCTGAAAACTGCTTGCGATCAGTGCTTCGTCATCTTTGATGATCTCGACGCTGTAGAGGGTGTGTCCACGCTTGGCAAGTGCAGTCTGCAAGAAATGAAAATGTTTATCGACTCTCCGACCATTCAGTATTTCGGAGCCGATGATCACGGCGTAGATGTGCGTATTATGCATAAAACGGCTATCTCCATTATCCATAAAATTTTCTTATATAAAAGAATTAATAGGTGTATTAACAATCAAAAAAGTTAAATAATGTTTCAATTGTTATAGAATGTAGTGAAAAGGTTTAAGTATGTCTGTTTTTAAAACATTGACAAAACACTTTTACAACACCGGACAAAACACTAAAACATTATCTTATCTTAATTACAGAAATATCTGGAAATGGGCAGGTCTCAGTCTGTCAGCGAGAAGCAGGATGATGCAAAACAGTGAAACAAAGTCGGAAAATGAGCGACAAAGATATTATCTGTGTCATGGAGGCGCAAGATGAAAGAGCGAATGGCAATTATCGAGGGTGTTCGATCACCTATCGCCAAAGCAGGCGGAAAATTTAAAGATATTCAGGCTGATACGCTGGGTGCCCGTGTTGTTCAGGAGGCGGTGCTGCGCAGCGGATTGGACTTTGATGCATATGACGAGGTGATCATCGGCAATGTCGCACAGCCTTCGCATGCGGCCAACATTGCCCGGGTGATCGCACTGAGAGCGGGCTTCAGTGCCGGCATATCTGCCTATACCGTCAACCGAAACTGCGCTTCCGGTATGGAATCGATCACATCGGCGAGCGAAAAGATCCTCGCCGGAAGCGGCAGCGTCTATCTCTGCGGCGGCGTGGAATCGATGAGCAATGTACCGCTTCTTTTCGGCATACAGATGAAACATTTTTTGGAGACCTTTTCAAAAGCCAAAACACTCAAACAAAAGCTCACTACACTGAGCCACTTCAAACCTTCATATCTACGCCCCATTATCGGCCTGATGCAGGGTCTGCGCGATCCTGTCAGCGGATTGATGATGGGCTCGACGGCCGAGGTGCTTGCGCGGGATTTCGGCATCGGCAGAGAAGAGCAGGATCTCTTCGCTCTTAAAAGCCATCAGAAAGCGGCTGCCGCCCGGGAAAAGGGCTTGTTTGCACAGGAAATCGTGCCTATCGTATACCACCTCGATAAAGCCAAAATAATGGAGCACGATGACGGCATACGTCCGGATCAGACTCTGGAAGCGCTGGCGAGACTTCACCCGGTCTTTGACCCTGTAAACGGCACGGTGACTGCCGGTAACTCTTCGCAGATCTCGGATGCTGCAGCGGCACTCACGCTGATGAGTGAGAGCGAAGCCAAAAAACGGGGTATAGAACCCCTGGGCTATCTAAGCGGCTTTGCCTACACGGGGTTGGACCCGAAACGAATGGGAATGGGCCCGCTCTTTGCCACGGCAAAACTTTTTAAAGCGATGCAGCTGACCTTGAAAGATATCGATCTCATCGAGATGAACGAAGCGTTCGCAGTACAGGTTCTGGCCAACCTGATAGCCTTTCCTTCAGACAGTTACGCCAAAACACATCTCAACCTTGACAAAGCACTGGGCGAGATCGATGAGAGCACGCTCAACGTCAACGGCGGTGCCGTAGCCCTGGGTCACCCGGTTGGGATGACCGGCACACGTCTTGTCGTCCATCTGCTCAAAGAGCTGCGTCGCCGAAACAAGGAGCGGGGCCTGGCCACACTCTGCGTCGGTGGCGGGCAGGGTGCATCGCTCTTTTTGGAGGTGGTATGATGAAACACTTACGATTTACTATGAATGAGAACGGAATAGGTGAGATCGTTTTTGACTGCGCCGGTTCGGATATCAATCTGCTCTCCTCCGAAGTCCTGATCGAACTCGAAAAAGTGCTTGAAGAGATTGCCCGCTCAAAAGAGATCAAGCTCCTGCTTTTTAAAAGTGCAAAAAAGAACAGTTTCATTGCCGGGGCAGATATCAAAGAGATCCGCGCGCTCAAGAGCTGTGATGAGGCACTGGAGAAGGTGCGACAGGGACGGGGTATTTTGAACCGTATCTCCACTTTGAAAATACAGACGATCGCTGTTATTGACGGAGCTGCCCTGGGCGGCGGACTTGAGCTGGCCCTGGCCTGTGATTTCAGGTTGGCTACGGACAACCCCAAAACAAAAATTGGTCTGCCTGAAGTGAGTCTGGGTCTGATGCCGGGATTTGGCGGAACGGTCAGATTGCGCAATCTGGTCGGGCTGCAAAAAGCACTTGAGCTGATCCTGGGATCGAAACAGCTCAGCGGCGAAAAAGCGGCGCTGCTGGGTCTTGTGGACAGCTGTGTGCCGGACGGCTACCTTGCCTTTAAAGAGGCTCAGATGGTCACTGACATCCTGGATGCCAAAAAACGCACCATGATCATGTCAAATCGCCAAAAGCCGACTATTCTGGAACGGTTTCTGCCCTCGCTGATTCTCGCTTTTGCAGAAAAAGAGGTGATGAACAAAACAAAGGGACACTATCCGGCACCATTGGAGGTGATCAAGCACTTCAAAAAGATCATACATATGGACTTTACTGAATCGCTCGAAGCGGAGACGGAGAGTTTTGCTCGTCTTGCATTTACGAAAGAGTCCAAAAGGCTGATCAGACTTTTCTTTACCTCTGAAGCACTTAAACATGACAGCGGGATAGAGACCGTTTCAGCTATCAAAGAGATCGACCGCGCTGCTGTCTTCGGCGGCGGTACGATGGGTTCGGGAATCCTCTGGCTTTTCAGCAAAACGGATATTCCGGTACGCCTGAAAGTGAGACGAAGCGAACAGATAGCCGATGCTCTCGGCGTCGTGCATAAAAACTATAGGGCGATCAAACACCGAAAACGGCTTACGCAGCGTGAGATCGACATCAAGATCGGCAAAATATCGGCCGACATCCAGATGCGCGGTTTTGAGAAGAGCGATATCGCGGTCGAAGCTATTGTCGAAGATATGGACGCGAAACAGGCACTATATGCAGAATTGGAAGAGAACCTTGCCGAAGACGCTGTCATTGCAAGCAACACCTCCTCGCTCTCCATCACGGAACTGGCTTCAAAGATGAAACATCCCGAGCGATTCGCCGGAATGCATTTTTTCAATCCGGTCGACCGTATGCCGCTGGTCGAGGTGATACGGGGCGAAAAAAGTTCCGACAAAACCGTGGCAACCGTAATGGCGCTGGCCAAAAAAACCGGCAAAACCCCCATACTGGTCGCTGACTGTCCCGGTTTTCTGGTGAACCGCCTGCTTATCCCTTATATCAACGAGGCGCTCCATCTCTTCGAAGAGGGTGAGAATTATGAGAAGATAGACGCACTGCTTTCAGCGTTCGGCATGCCGATGGGCCCGTTTCGTCTCATGGACGAAGTGGGTCTCGATGTCGGCTACAAAGTAGCGAAGATACTCGAAGAAGGGTACGGCAGTCGTATGCAGGCGGCACCGGTATTCGAACGCATCTACAGTGAGCTTGGTCTGCTGGGCAGGAAAAACGGCAAAGGCTTTTACACCTATGCTAAAAAGAGAATCCGAACCAACAGGGAAGTCGCCGCACTTGTACGCAAAAAACACAGTTTTTCCGATGAAGAGATCATCGACAGAACCCTTCTCATCATGGTCAATGAGGCATCCCGCGCCCTGGAAGAAGGTGTCGTTAAAAATGCCGCATACCTTGATATGGCGATGGTGCTTGGAACAGGTTTTCCACCTTTTCGCGGAGGTATTCTCGCCTATGCGGATGAATGCGGCATCAAGGATGTCGTCGCCAAACTGGACGATCTCGCCAATGCCTACGGCGATCGGTTCAGGCCATCCGACCTGCTTGTTTCGATGGAAAAAGAGAAGCGCCGATTTTACAAGGAGTAGCGTATGGAATATCTGTTTGCCTCATTATTGACACTGGTACTGCTGGGTCTGTGGTTTAACGGTGCAAAGTTTATGACATGGTCTGCTGTTCTGCTAATGGTCATCTGGGCCTGGTTTACGCCGCCGCCTCTTTTTTGGATCATGTACCTGGCGCTCAACGGGCTGCTGCTCTACAGACCTCTGCGACAAAAGTTTGTTACGCGCCATATTGTCGCCTTTTTTCAAAAGCACCATATTCTGCCGCACATTTCGGAGACCGAGAAAGTTGCCCTGCGTGCAGGGACGGTGTGGGTTGAGGGGGAGTTTTTCTCGGGCAAACCTGATTTCAACGATCTGTTATCAAAACCGTACCCCGTATTGACCGATGAGGAGCAGCAATTTTTAAACAATGAGGTCGATACGCTCTGTGCCATGACGAACGACCATCAGGTCTTTCAAAAGCGAGATCTTCCCCCTCAGGTGTGGGACTACCTGAAAGTGCACCGTTTTTTCGGCATGATCATTCCCAAAGCGTACGGCGGACTGGGATTCAGCTCTCTTGGACACAGTGCGGTCATCCAGAAGCTTGCTTCGCGGTCGCAGGTGCTGGCCATCACGGCGATGGTGCCCAACTCGATCGGTCCGGCGGAGCTGATACTCCAGCACGGCACGGCACACCAAAAAGAGTTCTATCTGCCGCGGCTCGCCGACGGACGCGAGATTCCCTGTTTCGCATTGACGGAACCCCTTGTCGGAAGTGATGCGACCTCGATCAGGTCGAAGGGGATAGTGTTATAAAGATGAAAGCGGCGCCCTGAAGATAAGGCTGAATTTCGAGAAGCGCTATATCACTTTGGGTGCTGTCGCCACCCTGATAGGGCTCGCTTTTGTTCTGAAAGACCCTGATAATCTCTTGGAGAAGGGCACGGAACCCGGTATCACCTTTGCGCTGGTGCCCCACGATCTTGAGGGCATTGATCAGGGCTACCGCCTTGACCCCCTGGGCGTGCCCTTTGTTAACTCGGCACTTTACGGCAAAGATGTTATTTTGGATATCGGCATGATTGTGGGCGCAGAGGAGGGTGTCGGCCAGGGGTGGAAGATGCTGATGGAATCGCTCTCTGTCGGAAGAGGCATCTCTCTGCCTTCAACAAGCAGCGGCGGAATGAAACTTGCTGCCTATGTCACCGGCGCCTACACTGCCATCAGAGAGCAGTTCGGGCTGCCTGTCGCCCAGTTCGAAGGCGTCCAGTATGAACTGGGCAAGATCGCGGCTACGACCTACATGATGGATGCAGCACGCATCTTTACCATCGGCGCCATCGACGCGGGCGAAAAACCCGGTGTTGTCAACGCGGTCATGAAGTACCATGCGACAGAGCGGTTCCGCGATGTCATCAATGCCGGAATGGACCTGCTAGGCGGCGCCGGCATCATTCTGGGTGAACGCAATCTCTTGGGCAATATTTACCTGGGCATACCGATCAGTATCACTGTCGAGGGTGCCAATATCATGACGAGAACATTGATACAGTTCGGCCAGGGTGTTATCCGCTGTCACCCTTATGCGTATGCGGAGATCGAAGCACTCTCCGCCAATGATATCGAAACCTTCGACAGGCTGCTGTTCAGCCATATCGGGTTTGCTCTGCGTAATCTGGTACGGATGATACTGCTCGCGTTAACGCGGGGTTACCTGCATTTCACAAACAGAGACCCTCTTACGGCCCGCTATGAGCAGAAGCTTGTCTGGAGTTCTGCGGCTTTTGCCTTTATGACCGATGTGGTTTTGGGTCTCTACGGCGGCAGTTTTAAACGAAAAGAGATGCTGAGTGCCCGCTTCGGCGATGTTTTGTCCTGGATGTATCTTTTGAGTGCAACACTTCGGCGTTTTGAAGCGGAGGGCAAAAAAGAGGAGGAGCGGGCCTATGTCGAGTTTATCGGCAGACATGCACTGGTGGAGATACAAGCTGCCTATGATGCGATCTTTGCCAATATAGGTTCAGGCCTTGTTCATTACCTCTTCAAATATCCGGTGCGTCTCTTTTTCAGGCTGAACCCTTTTACTTCAATGCCGGACGACAGACTCTATGTGACATTGGCGGGAAAACTCACAAAAGAGAGAGAAAGCCGCAGCAAATTGGCAGAGGGGATCTATCGGCCGCAAGGCGAGGATGAAGCATTGGCGGCCATCGACCGCTGTTTTGACAAGCTTCTGGAGAGCGTGCCGATAAAAGAGAAGCTCAGGGAGGCGATCAAAACCAAAAAGCTTAAAAAAGGTGCTTCGCTTTACAAGGATGCCCTGGACCTTGGGATTATCACAGTGCAAGAGCATGCTTTGCTTATCAATGTTCAGACCTTGAGCGAAGCGGTGGTGCAGGTCGATACCTACAAGACCGATGATTATTTGGCGAGGCGATAAGATGATCGATCTGGTCTACAGTTCAAGCAGTTTTATGCTGAAAGTCATCGATACGATCCTGCAGACGAATATCCGTGTTCATGGCGAGGAAAATCTTGACAAAAAGGTTCCGACACTTTTCGTCGCCAACCATTTCACACGCTTTGAGACACTGATCATGCCGTATGTCATCAATGAAAGAAGCGACAGGAAGATCCGTTCACTGGCAGACGAGTCCCTCTTCATAGGACTGCTTGCAACATATCTAAACTACTCCGGGGCACTCTCGACCGCAGACACTTCCCGCAATGAGATCATCATCGGAGACCTGATGAGCGGGCGCAACAACTGGATCATCTATCCCGAAGGCTATATGGTCAAAAACAAAAAAGTGACGATGGAGAGAGAATTTATCATTGATGTCCCGGGTCACCACGGCCCTGTTTTCACCGGTGCTGCGCTGATGGCACTGGAGGCAGAGAAGATGAAGCAGCTCTTCAGAGCAGCGCAAAAAGATCATGACGATTCCCTGCTTGGCTCTCTGCGTGCAAAATATTTTTTTGGAGGTGACGAAGAGTGTGCCTATCAAACCACCCACATCGTTCCCGTCAATATCACCTATTACCCGCTGCGCCCCGGTCACAACCTGTTAATGAATATGGAAGATATTTTGGCAGGTGAAGATGCCACAAAACAGACAAAGGAGGAGATCGAGATAGAAGGGAACCTCTTGAGCAGCGCTGAGATACATGTTCGTTTCTGCGACCCCATCGATCTCTCTCTTTTTATGCTAGATAAGGATCTTGACAACAAAGAACAGGCAAAAGAGATGCGCCATCAACTCACCACCGTCTTTATGGAGACGATCTATCAGAATGTTCTTATCACGATCGATCATCTGTTTTGTATCATACTTGAGCTGCATCAACAGACGAGCGTGGAAAAAACATATCTGAAACAGGCACTCTATACCCTGGCCCATAAGATGTATCTTGCCAAGATCTATCACCGTCATGAGACGATTAAACAGCCGCTGCTGCACTTGTTCCTGGACGAGGGCTATGCCCCTTACGACGAATTAGTTTCACTCGCCCTGCAGCAGAAGATCCTGACAGAAAACAGCGTCCAAAGTTACACGATCGACCATAAACGCTACCGCGATGACAGCTCTTTTCAAACCGTCAGGATCGAGAATACCCTGCGTGTCATCTATAATGAAGTCGCCATGCTCAAAGAGCTCCATAAAAATGCGTTGGAGGCTTTGTCTATCGAAGCCAAAAAACTTCCCTTAGACGTCTTCTATGCTATCTACCGACAGGACATGGCTATCTACAACAAGGACTATAAACAGTTCTATTCCGTCATGTACTCCCGGGCGAAAGAGGCAGGCGAACCTTTCATCCTTTTTGATGAGAAACTGACAAAAGGGATCATCTTCGCCCATGGATTGAAATCGTCGCCGAGCGAGATCCGTGATCTTTGTGTCTACCTGCATCTGCAAGGGTTTAACGTCTATGGCGTCAGACTCAAAGGACACGGAACACTGCCGGAAGATCTTCGTAATGTTGCCTATACCGAGTGGCTTGAGAGTTTCAACAGGGGCTACGCTGCGATGCGGCAGGTCTGCAATAAGATATATCTGGGCGGTTTTTCGACAGGTGGCCTTGTCGCACTGCTGAGCGCCTCCAGGAAGAGTTATCCTATAGAAGGTGTCATCTGCATTAACGCAGCATTGGAACTGCAGGATGTGCGTGTCAGCTATGCTGTACCTGCGCTTAATGCTGTAAATGACTTTTTAGCCCTTTTCAATGCCGATATTGAGTATATCGATCATGATCCTGAAAATCCGGACATCAACTACAGCAGGATCTATGTCAGTACCCTTTCGCAGCTTCGAAAACTGATGGCTGAAACACAAAAAGGGCTCAAACATATTCACGTCCCGCTCCTGGTCATCCAGGGCAAGAATGACCCAGTCGTCAATCCTGCCGGCGCCAAGATCATCATGGACAGTGTTTCGTCAAAAAGCAAAGAGCTCTACATGCCGCCGAGAGACCGGCATGTGATCATTACAGGAGAGGGGAGTGAGCAGATCTATCAAAAGATCGGCACTTTTATGAAAAAAAGGAAAAATGGACCGAAAGAAGACGGTTTGCAGGAGTAAAGTCTGCTGCCTTATATTTTCGATTTGATAAAGGTTTCCATCTCGTTGACAATCGCTTCGATTGAGCGTTCGCCGTCAAGTTTGAAAAGCATCTTTTTGTTGTCGTAGAAGCTTTGGATCAATGAAAGCGGTTCGGTGTAGACCTTCATACGGTTGTCAAAGACCGTATTGTTGTCGTCGGCACCGCGTGCACGGCCCAGGACGCGGTCGCGGGCCACTTCTTCGCTCACAACAACCTCGATTACGTTCATCAGGGTCACGCTTTCTTCTGAAACAAGGTAGTTGTCGAGCGCTTCCATCTGCTCCCGAGAACGCGGATAACCGTCAATAATCACGACATCGCTAGGCGCTTTTTTGATCGCAGCGACGATCGTCTCAATAGCGATCTCGATCGGTACAAGATTGCCTTTTGAGATGAACGAATCAATGATCATGCCGCGCTCTGAGCCGCTGGCAACCTCTGCACGAAACATATCGCCGGTCGAGTAGTGTGTGATCGTATCAGCGTTGCGTTTGGCGATCAGTTCGGCATCGGTCGTCTTGCCGGAGCCCGGCGCACCTATAATAAGAAACAGCTGTTTCATTTTATAAACCTATTTAGCCGGTTCGCGCAGGCGGATATGCAGGTCACGAAGCTGTGTATTGTCGACCGGGCTTGGCGCCTTGGTCAAAATACACGACGCTTTTTGTGTTTTAGGGAAGGCAATGACATCGCGAATGCTCTCTTTTTTAGCCAGCAGCATCATGAAACGGTCAAACCCTATTGCAAAACCGCCATGCGGCGGCGCACCGAATTTAAGGGCATCAAGCAGGAAGCCGAACTTCTCCTGCGCCTCTTCTTCATCGATGCCGAGCAGCTCAAAGATCTTCGCCTGGATATCCGGTTTATGGATACGGATAGAACCGCCGCCGAGTTCGACACCGTTTAATACGATATCGTAAGCGATCGACTTGATATCGTCAATGTGTTCATGGCTCAGATCCGTCGGCATGGTGAACGGGTGGTGAAGGGCTTTGACACGGCCTTCTTCGATCTCGAACATCGGAAAGTCGACAACCCATAGAAACTCGAACATGTCTTCCGGGATCAGGTTCATCTTCTCATGCTCCGCAATAAAGATCCTGAAGCGGCCCATATAGTCCCAGACCGTTTTTTTATCGCCTGCACCGAAGAAGACGACATCGCCCACTTCAAGTTCTGTACGTTCGATAATAAGCTGTATGTCTTCTTCGGAGAAGAACTTGATAAGAGGCCCTTTTAGACCGTCCTCTTTCATCTGGAAGTAGCCGAGACCTTTTGCACCGAATTTGCGCACATAGTCCTCAAAGCTTTTCATCTCGCGTTTGGAGAAGACAAGGTCCGCACCCGGTACGCGAAGCGCTTTGATACGGTTCATCTTGGGGTTGGCAGCAATGGCTGTGAAGATCTCATTATCGCATCGTGCGAAAATATCGATCACGTCGACCATCTTAAGGTCATAACGCATGTCGGGCTTGTCGGAACCGTAGAACTCCATGGCATGGGAGTAGCTCATACGGGCAAAAGGGGCCTGAACCTTGTGACCGCAGGCCTCGAACATCTCGGTAAGAAGCGTCTCGGCAACACTGATAACATCTTCCTGGTTGCAGAAGCTCATCTCGACATCTATCTGGGTAAACTCCGGCTGACGGTCGGCACGAAGATCTTCGTCGCGGAAACATTTGGCGATCTGGAAATAGCGATCAAAGCCGCCCACCATAAGCAGCTGTTTGAAAAGCTGCGGCGACTGCGGAAGGGCGTAGAACTGTCCGTCATGAACACGTGAGGGCACAAGATAGTCACGCGCGCCTTCCGGCGTTGATTTGGTCAGGATCGGCGTTTCGACCTCCAGGAATCCCAGTTTGTCAAGCGCGTTGCGCGCAGCGATGGCTGCTTTTGAACGCAGACGGAAAGTCTCATAGGAGCTTGGCGCACGCAGATCAAGATAACGGTACTTGAGTTTTGTCTCTTCGCCGACCTTGTCATCGCCGATCACAAACGGCATCGGAGCAGAGCGGTTTTCGATAACCAGCTCATCGACGACGACCTCGATAGCGCCTGTCTTGAGACGGGGATTTGTCAGACCTTCGCCGCGGGCACGGATAGTGCCTTTGGCAAGCAGTACAAATTCGTCCCGAACTTCGTTTGCTACTTTATGCACATCCGCATTGTCTGCAGGATCGCAGACGAGCTGGATCAAACCGCTTTTGTCGCGAAGATCGATAAAGATCAGTCCGCCGTGATCGCGGTAGCTGTTTGCCCAACCCGCAAGTTCGACTTTATCACCAATGTTTTTTTCACTCAAATCTGTACAGTAATGACTTCTCACCGAGAAAATCCTTCGTGGCAGCGCCAAAACCGCTTATGAGCTCGGCGCTGCCTTATATAATTTTCGCGATTATAACAAAAACTCTTTAAGAAGATGTTTGTACAACACTGTCCCAGTGCCATTTATATGAGTGCATTTAGAAGAATTTGCTATAATCATTGCATAAAAGTCAAAAGGCCGCTACATTTGGACGCACTAACTATTAAGAGCATCGGGATCGTTCTACGCCCGTCAACACCTGAACTTAAAGATATGTTCTATCGGCTCAAAGAGATCTTTGAAGCGCATGATATCAATGTTGTCATCGATCATATCAGCGGGAGCATCGTCGATGTGATGGGACAGGACTTTGACATCATGTGCCAAAACAGCGACATGCTAGTCACGCTTGGCGGCGACGGCACGCTCATCTCTACCGTTAGACGCTCTTACAAGTATCAGATCCCGGTGCTCGGTGTGCATGCCGGAAAACTAGGCTTTTTGGCCGATTTTGACATTGATGAACTGGATGCCTTTATACCGAAACTTAAAAGCGGCGATTTTCGCATCGACAAGCGGGCAATGCTTCAGGCAAGTATTCAAAGCAGAGGGAGTGTGAAAGAGGTCGTCGCATTTAACGACATTGTCCTGACCCGTCCCTCCATCGCCAAGATGATCCATTTCGAACTCTATGTAGACGGCAGGTCGTTCAATACCTATTACGGCGACGGCGTGATCGTCTCAACGCCGACAGGGTCGACCGCCTACAACCTCTCATGCGGCGGACCGGTGCTGTTTCCCCTGACGCAGGTCTTTGCCGTCACACCCATTTCGCCCCATTCGCTGACACAGCGCCCCGTGGTATTGCCCGGCCATTATGCCATCGAGGTCAAAACACCCGACAAGAGTGCTTTGGCGATCATTGACGGACAGGATATGTATGAATTCGGCGAAGAGGACACCTTGACGATCCTCCTCGCCAAAGAGTCGGCCCAACTTATTCACCGTAAGGAGTTCAACTACTTTGAAGTGCTCAAAGAGAAGTTGAACTGGGGTAAATAGCCGTTGCGGGCAACCGTAAACGCAAAGCGGACAGGGAGGTCATTCGTGACAAAGAAAACAGCAGGTGCATTAGATTATGATTGAACGTTTTTATCTTAAAAACTGCCTTACATTCAATGAAGTCGCCTTAGAGCTTCAAAGCGGTCTCATCGTCTTTTCCGGGCCGAGCGGCAGCGGTAAGTCGGTTTTGATGCGCTCGATCCTGGGTTCTGTCGGTTTTGACGACCCCCTTGCGGAAGTTACCGAATCCTCTGTCAGCTGGCAGATCGACGAAGCATCGACCGGCTTCGAGAATGAAGAGCCGAACATCTTCAAACAGGTTAAAAAAGAGAAGGTGCGTTATTTTCTGAATGCGATGAGCCTCTCCAAAAAGTCGCTTCAGGAGATCTCGAAACATTACCTCAGACTGCTCAGCCTCAAAGACTACAGTGATTTTGAACAGGCCAACCTGCTCAATATCGTCGACAGGCAGGTCAGCAAAGAGGAGCCGACCCATTTTGAGACCCTGACCATTTATCGGCGGGAGTTCGAAACCTATCAGAAAAGCAGACATGAGCTTGAACAGCTGCTGGCGCAGGAGAAACGCATCGAGGAGCATAAGGAGTTCGCCGCCTTTGAACTCGCCAAAATCGATGCCGTCAACCCGAAAGCCGGCGAGTATGAAGAGCTGCTGGCGATCAAACGCACGCTTTCGCAAAAAGAGAAAGCCGAAGAGAAGATGACCCTTGCCGAAAGTCTCTTTGAAAAAGAGTACCTGGTCTCTGAAGCACTCTCATCACTCGATGTGGACAGCGCTTTTTTCGATGAGGCGATGAACGAGCTTCGTGCCGTCTTCGACCAGACACGTTCAAACTTCCAGGAGCTTGAAAACGAAGATATCGAGTCGGTGCTCAACCGCCTGGAAGCGCTCTCCGAACTCAAACGGCGCTACGGCAGCATTGAAGAAGCGATCGCATACCGTGAAGAGAAGGCCAAAGAGGTCGAAAGATATGAGAATTTCGATCTTGAAAAAGCGCGGCTCACCAAAGAGGTCGACAGCCTCTTTGCCGACCTGATGGACCTCGCCCGCGATATCTCACAGAAACGCTCAAACGCGCTTTTTGATGTCAACCGCTCCATCAACGGCTATCTACAGCAGCTTTATCTCAGCGGGGCAGAGCTCAGTATCAGCCACGGTGATTTCAGTGTGAGCGGGCAGGACAGACTTGAGTTCAACCTCAAAGGTGCTTCGCTGGAAAAGGTGAGTGCCGGTGAATTCAACCGTCTGAGACTGGCTCTTTTGGCCCTGCAGTCCGAGTCCATGCAGGGACAGGGCGGGGTGCTGATGCTTGATGAGATCGATGCCAACCTTAGCGGCGAAGAGTCGATGAGCGTTGCCCGGGTCCTCAGACAGCTCTCAAAACATTTTCAGATCTTTGTCATTTCGCATCAGCCCCAGCTTACCTCTATGGGCGAGCAGCATTTCCTGATCGAGAAAGATGAGGAGAGCCGTGTCCGGGAACTCTCCCATGAAGAGCGCATCGAAGAGATCGCCAGGATGATCAGCGGCGAGACCATTACTGCCGAAGCAAGAAGTTTTGCCAAAGAGCTGCTGGTAAGTGCCTCCAAGTGTGCCTGATCATCACATTTATCGCTGCGGTATTTGCCGTTTCAGCCTTCATCGCCGGTAATACCTTTATGGGAGCGGCAGCAGTAACCGTCGCCCTCTTTTTTACAGGGTTGATGGTCCGGAATATCATACAGGTCAAAAAGAGAAGAGTGACCAAAGGAGAAGAGAGTTGATCATTGACAGCCATATCCATCTGGACGACGAACGTTACAGGGACGATCTTGACGAGGTGCTCGAACGCGCAAAACAGGGCGGCGTCGGGCGCTACATCATTCCCGGAGCCGATATCAGAACCTTGGAACGCGCCGTTGAACTTGCCGAGAAGTATGATTCGGTCTATTTTGCCGTCGGCATCCACCCTTACGACAAAGAGCAGTACGATGAAGAGGCTCTTGAACGGTATATCAGCCATCCTAAATGTGTCGCCGTCGGCGAGTGCGGCCTGGACTATTTCCGTCTCGAAGGAAGTGATGTGGAGAAGGCTGAGGAAAAAGCCGCACAGAAAGAGGTCTTTGTTGCCCAGATAGCCCTGGCAAAGCGCTACAACAAACCGCTCATCATCCATATCCGAGATGCCAGCCATGATTCGAAAATGATCCTCCTGGAACAGAATGCCGGTGAAGTAGGGGGCGTACTGCACTGCTTCAACGCCGATGAAGAGCTGCTCTCCTTGGCCAAAGAAAATTTCTATTTCGGCATCGGCGGCGTATTGACCTTCACCAACGCCAGAAAACTGGTGAATGTCCTGCCGAAGATCCCGCTTGAGAAGCTCATCATCGAAACAGACGGTCCCTACCTGACACCGCACCCGCACCGAGGTAAACGAAATGAACCGCTGTATACCACACTGGTGCGGGACAAGATGGCTGATATCCTTGAACTTGATGCTCAAAAAATAGAGCAATTGACAACAGAAAACGCCCGAGAACTTTTTAATATTTTATAATATTACAGCTCCTTCTCTTCCATGAAGGCCCAAATTGCTCTTACATCCTTTCCGGATGGGTGCTTTAGTTGTGTTTAGTGCTCTTTTTTACTATAATATTGAGCTATTAATAAAGGGCCTTTTTGAAATACAGCTTATTTTTATTCCTCTTCCTTCTGCCAAGCCTTCTTTTCGGCACGCTTGGTCTTGAAAACAACCTCAATAAGCAGATCATGCTGCTGGGTGCATTTGATATTGAACCCAATTACCTCCATGACGAAAAACTCAACGATATGATTCTTGCCAAAAAAGAGCCTGAGGCCTATAAACACTATTACGATTCGATGCAGAACGCCCGTCTTTTTATTCCAACTATCAAAAAAATTCTCTATAGCGCCGATGTTCCTCCGGAGTTCATCTATCTGGCAATGGCAGAGTCCTATTTTACGACCAAAGCCCTTTCCGATAGAAAAGCGGCAGGTATCTGGCAGTTTATGCCGGCTACCGGACGGCAGTACGGGCTGAAGATCGATGACTATATCGATGAAAGGCGCGACCCTATCAAGTCGACCGAAGCAGCGGCCAGATATCTCAAATCCCTGCACGACCGTTTCGGCAAGTGGTATCTTGCCGCCATGGCCTACAACTGCGGTGAAGGTTGCGTTCTTAATGCGATCAAAAATGCCGGCGGCACGGATGACCTCTTTACACTTCTGGATGAGAGAAAAAAGTATCTTCCCGGTGAGACACGCGCCTACATACGAAAGATCATTGCATTCGGACTGATGGGTATTGACGAAAACGACATGATCGACACCGATTACGGCTATCTGATGAATCGTGCAAGTCTAAACTCCATCGCGACGATCACCCTTCCGCAGGGTGAAAAAATAAGCCGTGTAGCCGATATGCTCGATATTGACGAAAACGAGATGCGCAGGCTCAACCGCCATCTTACCTATGATTTTGTACCGCCTTTTTCAGATCGCTGCAATGTCTATATTCCCTACAGCAAGCTCAACCGCTTCAATCAAAACTATAAACCCTGTGATCTGCAAAAGATCTATCTGGTCCACACGGTCAGGGCAGGTGAGAACCTCTCGGCCATCGGTTTCAAATACCGCGTCCCTTACAAAGTCATCAAAGCCTTCAACCATCTCAAGTCCAACAGTCTCCGCGTCAAACAGAAACTGATCATCCCCACGACGCCTGCACTGCTCAACAAACACAAGTTCAGGTTTGCAAAAAACAGCTATATTGTGCGTCCCGGCGACACGCTTCATATGCTTGCCAAACGGTTCAAGGTCAGTATCAACGAACTCAAAGCCATGAATAATAAGAAAAGCAACATCCTCCGAGTCAGCGAAAAGCTCGTCGTTCCCCAGCTGCCGGTATCCAAAGATGCATACGTCGTCAAATCGGGTGACAACCTCAATACCATCGCTATGCGCTATAAAGTCAGCGTCAAGAGTCTGAAAGACATCAACAACAAGAACTCTGATGTCATTAGAATAGGAGAAAAGCTTCGTGTATATTAGGAGTGTCGCTGTTGTGTTGTCTGCTATTGTCATTACCGGGTGCAGTACCCGGGGTCTAAAAAGCCATGGCAGCAATCAATCAGCGACAACTCCTACAAAACACTATGCGGCAGAAAACTCAAAACAGGACGGTAGCTATGTGCATCCGACCATGCGCCCCTACACAGTCTTCGGCAAGCGCTACTATCCGACCAAGGTCAGAGTCGGCGAAAAGTTCAGCGGCATATCAAGCTGGTACGGTCCCGACTTTGACGGCAAGGCGACTTCCAGCGGCGAGATCTACGATATGCACGCTTTGACGGCAGCCCATAAGACCCTGCCGATGGGCACGATCGTCAAGGTGACAAACCTCGAAAACAACAGAGATGTCGTGGTGCGCATTAACGACCGCGGCCCCTTCGTCGGAACGCGTATCATCGATCTCTCCAACAAAGCGGCACATGAGATCGATATGGTCAAAAAAGGAACGGCAAGGGTGCAACTCGAAGTCATCGGCTTCAAGGGCAAACAGAACAGAGAGATCGCCTCAAACAGAGAGCTGCAGAACGGCCCGCAGGAGATGGTTTCTGACAGCAGTTACGCCCTGCAGATCGGTTCCTTTTCCAAGATCGAAGGTGCCATTAAAACACAAGAGAAATATGACCGTTACAAGGGCTATCATACGATCATCAAAGATACAGAGTATAATAACAAAAGAGTTTTTCGTGTCTGGCTGAGCGGTTTCAAGTCCGAAGATGAGGCGCGCGATCTAAAAGAAAATTCACCATTTAAAAGTGCATTTATTGTTGGAGAATAAAATATGATTTCAAAAAAAAGAGCGACTAAAGAGACCGATATTTCGGTAGAACTGGAACTTTACGGATCTGGCAAAAGCACTATCAGTACAGGTGTCGGTTTCTTCGACCACATGCTGGAGGCCTTTAGTAAACATGCTCTGATCGACCTTAATGTCACCTGCAAAGGCGATACGCACATTGATGATCACCACAGTGTCGAAGATGTCGGCATCGTGATCGGTCAAGCCCTCGCTGCCGCTATCTATCCTATTGAGAAGGTCGAACGTTTCGGCAATGCAAGTGTTGTGATGGATGAGACCTGTGTGGAGTGCGATATGGATCTCAGCGGCCGTCCCTACCTCTACTATGAAGTTGATGTCAACGGAAAAGTCGGAAGTTTTGATACCGAACTTGCCCAAGAGTTTTTTCACGCCCTGGTGCTCAACGCCCGCATCAGCACGCATATCGTGCTCAAACGCGGACGCAACAAACACCATATCCTGGAGGCGTCATTTAAAGCTTTTGCCGTCGCGCTTCGCCGTGCAACCGCAAGAAATGAACGTACAGGTGTACCCAGCACCAAGGGCGTGCTATGATCGATCTCATCGTTTTCGATGTAGACGGCTGTCTGACAGACGGCAAGATCATCTACTCCGATCTCGGTGATGAGATCAAGGCCTTTGATGTCAAAGATGGTCTGGCCATAAGCTCCTGGATAAAGTTGGGGCATCAGGCGGCGATCATCACAGGACGGCACTCCAAACTGCTTGAAAGACGCGCTGGGGAGCTCGGTATCACCCATGTTCACCAGGGTGTCAAAGACAAAGCCGCTCAGCTTCTGGCTCTCAGCAGTGAGCTGAAGATTCCGCTCAACAAGATCGCAGCGATCGGCGACGATCTCAATGACTATAAGATGCTGGAACTGGCAGGGATCTCTTTTACACCGCAAAACGGTTCCAAACATCTCAGACCGATGGTCAACAAGGTGTGTGAAGCCAATGGAGGAGAGGGCGCCGTTCGCGAAATGATCGAAGCCCTTTTTGAGATCAATGATGAAATGGATAGATTTTTAGCGTTATGGCAATAAGTGCAAACCATTTTTTTATCATACTCGCTTTGCTGCTTTCAGCGATCTTGTATTTTTTCAAGCCGATGCATGTGCAAGATACGCTAAAAGGGGAAGTTGCCCAGCTTGAACTGCGCAACTTCACACTCTACGAAATCGGTGTAAATGGGCTCAAAGACATCATGATAGGCCGTCACGGTCTCCGTTTCGATAACCGCATTGAAGTCAAAGACATCGATTATACGGACAGCAGCAGAATGCTTCAAAACAATCTTCAGGCTGATTTCGGGGTCTACAACAACAAAGACCTTATCACCCTTGAAGGCAATGTCCGTTACTATCGCGAAGATGGTCTGAAATTCAGTACAAACAGGGCGATCATCGATCAAAACAGAGAGACCATCACTACCGTCGGCCCTTTCACCTTGGAAAAGTTTTCCGAGAAAGCGGTCGGGATGGACCTTTTTTATGACAACAAAAACGGCCGTTCAAAGGCCGAAGATGTGACCGGTCTGTTTGATTTAGCAAAATAAGGAAACAGTTTGAAACTTTTTTATTTTTTATTATTATTTCTGATCGCTTCTGTGCAGGCGGAACAGCTTAAGATCGTCGCCAAAAACTTTAACAGCGATGATAAAAAAGGGCTGACTGTCTTTAGAGGGAATGTCCAGATCACCAAAGGCGCAGATGAACTGAATGCCTCGGTTGTTACCGTCTATACTGATGCCAAGCGCAAACCCACAAGATACGAAGCAGAGGGAAAGGTCTCGTTTTTTATCAAAACCGAGAACAAATCCGCTTTCAGGGGAAAATCGGAACGGGCTGTTTTTATTCCCGCAAAGAAAGAGTACCATTTTTATAAGGACGTCCATATCGAACAGGTCGATGAGAAAAAAGAGATCACCGGTGAAGAGATTGTTGTCAATACTATTGAAGGAACAGCACGTGCCAAAGGCGGCGATACAACTCCGGTCATGATGACCTTTGACATTCAGGAAGCCGGGGAGAAAAAGTGATAGAGATCATCAATGCCTCATTTCTGACATCGGCACCCAATGTCGACGATGCCCCGCAGAATGAGTATCACAACGAAGTGGTCTTTATGGCTCGCTCGAATGTCGGCAAAAGTTCGCTTTTAAACGCATTGACAAACCGCAAGAGTCTTGCAAAAGTTTCGTCCACGCCGGGGAAAACCCGCCTGATCAACTTTTTTGATGCTACTATTTTCGACAGAGAGAGTGATGAACGGGTCTCGGCGGTCCTTGTCGACCTTCCGGGTTTCGGTTATGCCAAGGTATCCAAATCGATCAAGTCCGACTGGGAAAAAAACCTGACGAACTTTATCGCGGAGCGCAAACAGATCAAGCTCTTTTTGCATCTTGTAGATTGCCGTCATCCCTATCTTGAGATCGACAACTCCGTTGCCGAATACCTGGAGCAGATCTGCCGTGAAGACCAGAAGATCGTCCGTGTCTTTACGAAGATCGACAAACTCAATCAAAAAGAGCAGGGGAAGCTCTTGCGTGAATTTCCCGGCGCCCTGATGATCTCCAGTTCAAAAAAACGCGGCATCTCCAAACTCGTCTCTATTGTCTACCATACGCTTAAAGAGGATATCGCCGATGCTGACCTTTCGTAAAGCCACGCTCCTGATATTCCTGCCATGCAGGTCCTGGTTGCGCCTGAGGTCGAGAGCGGTGTGATCCTCAAGCGCAGCAACGACGAGGTGGCAACCAATATACGTTCCTATCAGCTTGCTTTTGATGATGGAACACTGGTCGGTTTTTGTGCCCTGCATATCCATACGACAACACTTGCAGAAGTACGTTCGCTTATCGTTTCCGAATCGGTCAGGGGAAGCGGCGTCGGCACGACATTGGTTCAACGCGCGCTGGAGGAGGCAAAACTCCTGGGCCTTAAAGAGGTGCTTGTTTTGACCTATGGACAATCCTTCTTCGAACGTCTTGATTTTAAAGAGATCCCAAAAGAGTCTCTGCCAGAGCACAAGATCTGGGCAGACTGTATTAACTGTAAACACTTTCCGGTATGCAACGAAGTATCACTTATCCATTTTTTATAAAAGCATTGATGCTTTTCGTGCTCTATCTCATCTATGAGAGCCTGAGCACTATCTATCTCTTTTTGCCGCCCTTGTTCGCCGTGCTCTTTTTCTATTTCATACGTGCCTTGGACAAGCAGGATATCTCGATGCTGCTCCTTGTTACGGCAATGTTGCTTCTTTATGAAGCCGACAGAGGGTTCCTCATCTTCAGCTCCCTGGTCTATTTTGCTTTTGTCTATAAATTCATACTGCCTAAGATACGGCAGATGATCAAATGCAGGCCGTGTCTGGTCTTTCTCTACGTAATCTTTGCCTATATCGGATTCTGGCTCTTTACACTGCTGTTGCATCAGGTCTTGTGGATGGAGGTGCCTGAGCTGGACTGGCATGTGCTTTGGTATATCATCATTGAATTTATTGTGGCGGGTCTGTTATGAGAATACGTATGCTTATCTCTTTATTCTTTTTGACCTGGCTCTTTCTGATCATCCGTGTCTTTTATCTTTCTGTCCAATCCAACAACTACTATAAGACACTCTCATCGCACAACACCATCAAAGTCGAACAGATCGCCCCGGTTCGCGGTGAAATACATGACAGAAACAACCTGCCGATCGCCATCAACAGGCTTGGTTTTTCCATTAAACTGCAGCCCCACCTCAAAAGCAGAGGGGAGCCGAACGAACTCGATCAGACGATCAGCCAGCTGCAGGGCTATCTGCCTGAACTTAATGCGACCAAGATCCGCAAACACTATCTGGAAGATGACTCCTACTACAACCATAATGAGATCGGTGTCGTTGATTTTATCTCGTATGAGAAGATCATGCCGATCTACTCCCTGCTCAATCTCAATGATAATATTATGGTCATTCCCGCCCCTAAACGCTTTTATCCGTATAACGATCTTGGCGCCCATGTCATCGGATATGTTGCCAAGGCCAATACCCAGGATGTCGAACGCGACGAACTTGCCAAACTGACCGGATCAACGGGCAAGAACGGCGTTGAAAAGTACTATAACAGCTTTTTGGAAGGCGTTGCAGGCGAACGTACGGTAAAAGTGAGCGCGCAAAACGAGGTCATCGAGGTGCTCTCCAATGTCAAAGCCGTAGAGAGCCGAAATCTGACCCTCACTCTCGATATGCGGCTGCAGAAATTTATCAGTAAGCATTTCAACGCAAAAGCAGGCGCCGTCATCGTGATGGGTGTCGATGGTCAGATCCTGGCTGCAGGAAGTTTCCCCGAGTATGATCTCAACACCTTTGTATCGGGCATCTCTACAGAACACTGGAAAGAGATGATCGACAATATCGATACCCCTTTTACCAATAAACTTGTCAACGGTCTTTACCCTCCGGGTTCAACCATCAAAACAGGCCTGGGTCTGATCTACCTGAGCTCAGGGATCAGCCAGTGGTGGACCAATGAGTGTACGGGCAGTATGAAGCTTGGCAAACGGAACTTCCGCTGCTGGAAACATGAGGGTCACGGAACGACAGATATCCGAAAAGCGATTACCGAGAGCTGCGATGACTACTTCTACAAAGGGAGCCTCAAAGTCGGTATCGAACAGATGAGTTTCGGACTACAGCAGTTCGGCCTGGGCAGCAAAACCGGTGTTGACCTGCCAAATGAGTTTATCGGTACCGTGCCCAACCGCGAATGGAAGCGACGGCGATTCAACCAGCCGTGGTACATCGGCGAGACGCTCAACACCTCGATCGGGCAGGGTGATTTCCTGATCACACCGCTTCAACTTGCACAGTTTACGGCCCTGATGGCGACCGGCCGCCTCGTCACTCCGCATTTGGCTAAAAAGATAGGCGAGGAGACGTATGAAGCGCAATTTAAAGATGTATTGACGCCAGAACAGCATGAGAAACTGCCGATCATCCAGCAGGCAATGGATCAAGTCTGCCAGTCTCAAAAGGGTACGGCCACACACTTCATCCATGCCAAGATCCCTGTCTCCGGCAAGACCGGAACGGCGCAGGTCATCGGTATTTCGCAGGAAGTAAAACAGCGTATCAATGAAAGGGATATGCAGTATTACAGCCGTTCCCACGCCTGGTTGACCACTTATGCACCGTCTGATAAACCGCAGTACATCGTGACAGTGCTTGTCGAACACGGCGGACACGGCGGGGCCGCTGCCGGTGCTATGGTCTCAGACATCTATAACGAGTTGATTAACTTGGGTTATATCAAGAAGTAGTCCGCTTACAACCGTTGTTTTGTTCGCCGCTGCTGTACAGAACTCGGACTCAGCCGTTAATACCGACTTTTACAAAAAACATAACGTATCATCTTTAGTGAGCAAGTTAATACGTACAGTGGCAACAAAAGCGCCTCTCTTCTTTCCCTCAAGATTTCTTCGCTGGCGCGACAGAGAATAAAACACTAAAGTGTAATGCAGGGTGGCACAAATCCACATCGTAGAAAGGTTGAATCTGCGACACTCCTGATGAACAAGGGTACCGCTTTTGCGTAGCAAAATGTTTCTCTGAAAATGCCACATCGTAGAAAGGTTGAATCTGTGACACTGACTGCCTTTTGCAAATTTACGACTTTTTTGAATTGGATTTGATAGCTAGGTGTCACTTTTTTTCTTTTGCTTGCCCAAAAGAAAAAAGTAACCAAAAAAAGAAAAGTGCAAAGGCGGGTTTAGTCACTTTGAAATGTATCTAATATTTGGAGTCACGTAACCCTCCGGCATCATTCACTGTACCAAGACGCAGCTATTGTCAAGAGATCTCTAACTTCACTGAAAACGTCAGCTTTTTCATTCAGATCAAGGCGTCACCGCTTCCTGAATCAGCGGTCTGACGTATAAAAAATATACTGTTTCTACTGACGAACTGCTTTTGAATAAATCTCAGCTTTAGCGGGAGAGTTGATACGCACAGAAGTATAAAGCGCCTCTCTTCTTTCCCTCAAGATTTCTTCTCTGGCGCGACAGAGAAGAAAGGTTGAATCTGTGACAATAGTTACTTGTTGCGAGTTCACGACTTTGTTTAAATTAGATTTGATAGTAGGGTGTCACTTTTTTCGTTTGCACCCCAGGGCATCCTCTCTTGCTATGCAATTCACCTAGTCTTGTCCAAAACAAGGATACCGCTTTTGCGCAGCAAAATGTTTCTCTGAAAAGAAAAAGTAACCAAAAAAGAAAAGGACAAAAGCGGGTTTAGTCACTTTCAAAAGTATCCAATACTCGGAGTCACGAAACCTTCCTGCCTCATTCACTGTACCAAGACGCAGCCATTGTCAAGAGATCGCATACATTCTTAAAAACGTCAACGTTCTTTAGCACCTCTTATACGCTTTCATAGAGACAAATAAGCGATGTTCCGGCAGATAGCCGGACCGACACTTTATCCTGTCAGCTATCCAATCGCAGTATGAAGAGAGACGGTGGAAGAAGAGACAAAACAGCGGCGTACTATCGCAAGGTACGATTAAAGCGCATAACCTTGTGACTAAAAAGCGGTCAAAGCGTTCTGAATGAAGAGGGCCAGAATGGTCAGCAGGAAGATCGCACCGGCTTTGTTATAGAGTTTGTTCGCAAGCAGCAGAAAGAGGGTTATCGAAGCTGCGACCATGATGGCGACGTCAAAACTTGCCGACGCGGTTACCGAGAGGGGATTGAGGAGCGATGCGCCCCCGAGGACCATCGAGAAGTTGGCAACGTTTGAACCGATGATATTGCCGATGCTCATGTCGGCATGCCCTTTTTTTACCGCCACAAGAGAGACGACAAGCTCCGGAAGCGAAGTCCCCAAAGCGATCAGCACCAAACCGATGATCCACTCGCTCACGTCAAACATGCGGGCGATGTTGCTGCCGCTCTCGACAACAAAATTCGCACCGCCGATAGTCAGCACAAAGCCGATGGCCAGCAGAACAATACTTTTGGGCCAGTTGAACTTTTCACGTTCAAGCTCTTCATCGATCTCGGCGACAAGATCCTCTTTTGAACTGGTAAAGAGAAAAGCGAGGTAGGCCGCCATCATCAGAACAAACAGCGCGCCGTCAACGCGGCTGATCGTACCGTCATAGGCCATCAGCAGGAAGATCATCGGCGGCATGATGATCCATGCGCTGTCGAGGGCGAAGAGATCGCGCTCCGGCATCATCTTTTTGGCAATAAAAAAGACAAGCCCCAAAACAAGGGTGATATTGAAGGTGACACTTCCGATCACATTGGCGATCGCCATATCGCTTTTGCCGTTTGCACTGGCCATCATCGAAGCGGCCATCTCCGGCAGCGATGTGCCGAAAGCGACCAGAGTCGCGCCGATGACAAAGTGCGAAATATTAAAATGCAGCGCAATGCGCTCCGACTCTTTAATAATAAAGTCGGCACCGTAGATCAGGGCGCTCATCGCAGCAATAAAAATGACAAAATCCATTATATCTGTTCCGTTCTGACGATCAGACTCTCAGGCAGTTCAAATGCCAGGATCAATTCGTTCTCTTTTACACGCATCTCGCCGCTGTCGACTTCATGGTCATAACCCAAAATATGGAGCAAACCGTGGATGAAGAGCAGGGCGCGTTCTTCGTCCGGGCTGTGGCCGAACTCTTCGGCGCCGCGCCGGACATAATCCTCCGAGATCACGATGCTGCCAAGGGGAGCACCCGGCATCTCTGCCATCGGAAAACTGAGGACATCGGTCGATCTGTCGATCGCTCTTGTCTCTTTATTGAGCTGTGTCATCTCATCGTCACGAATCAGGACCAACTCAATGTCTTTGTCGCTGAGACTTTGGGCGATGCGCTCCAGAAGCGCAAGATCTATCTCTATGTCTGTTCTGTTATCTAAATCAATCATGGCGCAATTTTAACCTAAAAACGCTTTTTCTATTCGGCATCTCTGAGTTTGATGTCAAATTCCCTTTCGCCGATTCGGGCAACGGCCTGTGCCTCGTTGGGCGTGCGGCTGGAGCCGTCATTTAAAAGAGCGACGATGCGCCAGTAATAGGCGGCTTCAGCTCCTTTTATGTCGGTTATAAAGGCCTTGTTCATCAAGAACCGCTCACCCTCTTTGAGCTCTTCAAATGCTTCGATGATCTCGTTTTTGATCATCTCGTCAATACCGTTGCCCAGGGTCAGGTTTTTCGCGCGCTGAAGCATCTCTGCATCAAAATGCTGGACCGGCATCACCTGGTTGTTCTCGTCGGGTGTCAGGACGAGGTTCATAAAGATATCTTTGGCACCGCCTTCAAGGGTGAATAGTTTTGTGTTGGTAAAGACTGAAAGTCGCATGATGTTCCTCGATTTTTTTGTTATGAAAGGGTACACAAAAGTACTTAAGCCGACGGCTACACTTTGAACTACGTTCAGCTTTTTAATCTTGAATCTTCTTTTCTTATTTACGCTTTGCGATTCAAGTAGTGACGGAATGCCAACTTTTAAGAGTTGTTAGTTCGAGCAGTAACGGTAGCCGTCAGATTCTTGCACTTTCTTCTTTACAGTTAGCTTTCTACTTTGTGCATGACTGTCAAACTACATTAAAAAAAGAAGAACCCACGTATGAAGCATTGTTGAGAGTGTGTTAGAGGGATTAACCTTAGTCTCATACACTCTTACTTTTTTACGCCGCAAAAAAAGAAAGCAAAAAAGCTCTCGAAACGGCTTCGAGGTCGGTAGCTACCGACTACCTTCCTTGCACTCGTTCCCTTCCTAAAAATCCCTAACTCGCTACGCTCAAACAAAGTGATTTTTTTAACGGAAGTCCACTCCTTTCAGTCAGCTCTGCAGATTTTTCGAAAAGAGCCAAGCGGTAACGCATTGATTTGACATTAAAAGCTTTCGCTTTTCAATTCGCCTTCGCCTCATTGTGTCGAACTCTCAACTCTCAAGACGATTCATAATTTCTTAGAAGTTGTGTCCCATCTGCGTCAGACCATTAATTCCGGCAGTAGTGACGGATTGTCTGAATGAAAAAGCCTGCGCTTTTAAGGAAGTATGCCATCTCTTGACAATTGCTGCGTTCTTGTACAATTACGGAAGCCGTCAGGTTTCTTGACTCCGACTATTAGATACATTTGAAAGTGACTAAACCCGCCTTTGCACTTTCTTTCTTTTCGTTAGGTTTCTTTCTTTGAGCAAGCAAAGAAAGAAAAGTAACACCCTACTATCAAATCTAATTTAACAAAGTTGCAAACGATGCAACTATATTTATTTTATAAAGAGTGACATCCTGCTATCGATCCCAATTCTGACAGAAGACAGATTTACCGTCATTTGAAGTACCTAATCATTGTTGTCAGCATGATTGTCTTAATGAAACATTCATACTTATGCTAAAATGGTTTCATGATAAACAGACGCGATTTTTTTCAATACAGCGGAGTTGTAGGCGCCGCCGTGCTGGTCGGTGTGGCTGCCAGACAGTATGCGCTGCACAATAACGTCAGCAGTAGCACATTGAAGATCTTTCAGGCCGTCATCGACCATCTTTTCAACGACAGAGACGGTTTCGTTACCTCACAGCTCAACGTAATGGGCTACTTCAAGGCGATTCTCGCGGACAGACGCATCGACATTCAAGAGCGGGATTTTCTTATCAAGGCCACGCAGTGGCTCAATGACAGCGCCCATGACGATTTCGATAAAGATTTCCTGGAACTCGATGAAAACGAACGTGAAACGCTTCTCAAAAGGATCTCGATGCTGCGCTGGGGCGACAACTGGCTCTATAAGATCACGGGATACTATTTTGAGGTGGTCTTCTCCGACCCGATCTATGGTGGAAATGTTGAGGGCAGGGGCTGGAAATGGCTTGACTTTCATCCCGGTTTTCCGCGTCCGAACGAGGTGGCCATATGAAACGGCAAGCAGATATCTGCATCATCGGCAGCGGCGCAGGTGCGGGACCCGTCGCGCTGACGCTTGCGCAGGCCGGTTACAAGGTCATCGTACTGGAAAAGGGACCTCTCTATACGGAGAACGACTTTAAAAAAGACGAGATCGCCGTTTCAAGACGGGGTCTCTATACCCCGAACCTCAAAGATGAACAGCATGTCATCGAGACCTATGACGAAGAGGGAAAGATCGTCCGCGAACTGGGCAGTGAAACAGGCTGGAGCTTTTGGAACGGCTCGATGGTCGGCGGTTCGTCGAACCTGATGAGCGGTTATTTTCATCGTTTGAAACCCAACGACTTCAGGCTCAAAAGCGTCTTCGGCGAGGTTGAAGGGTCGAATGTAGTCGATTGGCCCATCGCCTACGAGGCACTTGAACCCTACTACAGCAAGGTCGAGGCTGTCGTCGGCGTCTCGGGCAGGATGGTCGACCACCCCTTCAGAGAGCCCCGTTCGACCGAGGACTTTCCCTATCCGCCGACCTGGGAACATCCCATCGCGTCATGGATTGATGATGCTTGCGACAGGCTTGGCTACCACGCAATGCCGACACCCCGTGCTATCATCCCCTACGATGCGCTCGGCCGCCGGGGCTGCTCCTATTCGAACCTGTGCGGCAGTTACGGCTGTGCGACAGGCGCCAAAGGCAATGCCCGCGCGGCGCTGCTGAACAGTGCGGTTGCGACCGGCAATTGCGAGATTCTGCCCGAAGCCTTTGTCTACAGAATAGAGAGCGAAGCAGGCAGAGCCAGCGGCGTCCATTATTACGACAAAAAAGGTCAGAGCCATACGGTAGAGGCAAAGGTCTATGTTCTGGCCGCCCAGGCGATAGAGAGCTCGCGACTGCTTCTGAACTCAAAGAGCGGCTCCTTCCCGCACGGTCTTGCCAACAACAGCGGCCAGGTAGGCAAGAATCTCATCTTCTCGGCTGGCGGCAGCGGTACGGGACGACTGAATTTCGAGAATATACCGAAAGAACACAGGGAGTCACTGCTGCTGCAAGGCGCCTTTGTCAACCGTTCGCTGCAGGACTGGTACGAGTACGATACAGAGGGAAAAAGATTCAAAGGCGGCACCATCGATCTGCTTTTCGAGCATGCCAACGCCATTCCACGAGCCCTCGACCAGGTCTATGATGACAGTAATGACCTTATATGGGGGCAAGCGCTCTCCAAAAGGCTGAAACATGCTTTTATGCGCTCGCGCGTGGTGTCTTTCGAGGTCTTCAATGACTGGATGCCGACGGACAGATGTTTTGTCAGCGTCGACGAGACGGTTAAAGACAAGTGGGGGATACCTGTCGGCAAGATCCGCCTCTACGGCCATCCCCAGGACCTCGAAACCGGGCGCTACCTCGCTAAAAAAGCGGTAAAAGTCCTGGAGGAGCTGGGGTGCGAAGAGATCAACTCGAATATCTCGGATGCACCGCCGCCGAACCTGGTCGCAGGCGGATGCCGTTTCGGCGATGACCCCAAAACCTCTGTTCTGGATGCAAACTGCAGGGCCCATGAAGTCGCCAACCTTTACGTCACCGATGCCAGTTTCATGCCGACCGGCGGCAGCGTCCCCTACACCTGGACGATCTACGCCAACGCCTTTCGTGTAGCCGATATGATTTTAAAAAAGATGGATAGCAATGTTTGATTCAATCAAAAAAAGAGCCCAAAAGCTGGCGAAAGAGACAACAGAGGCCTACTACGAAGGCCTTTACGGTGACCCGGTAAAGATCGTTGAAGCGTTCAAGCTGCTCGGTCTTTCCAACGAGGCAAGTTTTGACGAGGTAAAGCAGCAGTTCAAGAAGCTCAGCAAACTTTACCATCCGGACAAGGTCGTAAAAAGTGATCCCGCGCAGTTCATCGCGATCAAAGAGGCCTATGAAGTGTTAAAAGAGAAGTTTAGATTAAAAGAAGGCCGATAAAACCTATGCGTGAACTGTGATTTTTCTGCCGGAATAAATCTTCTAATGCGTAAAGTCACATCTTCAGCGAACAAGTTGATACGTACAGAAGTATAAAAGCGCCTCTCTCTTTTTCCTCAAGGTTTTCTCTCTGGCGCGACAGAGAGAAAAAGTTGAATCTGCGACACTGACTGCCTGTTACAAACTCGCAACTTTTTTGAATTAAATTTTATAGTAGTGTTGTCACTTTTTCTTCTTGCTTGCTCAAGAAGAAAACCTAACGAAAAAGAAGAAGCGCAAGAACCTGACGGCTACCGTTACTGCTTGAACTTTCACCTGTCAACAGTTGGCATTCCGTCACTACTGCCGGAATTAATGTTCTGACGCATAAAACACAAAATGCCATCTTTAGCAAGCAAACTGATACGTACAGAAGAAACAGAGCGCCTCTCTTCTTTCCCTCAAGATTTCTTCGCTGGCGCGACAGAGAATAAAACACTAAAGTGTAATGCAGGGTGGCACTAAATGCCACATCGTAGAAAGGTTGAATCAGTGACAGTAACTGCCTTTTGCAATTTCACGACTTTGTTTAAATTGGATTTGATAGTAGGGTGTCACTTTTTCTTCTTGCTTGCTCAAGAAGAAAACCTAACGAAAAAGAAGAAGAGCAAGAACCTGACGGCTACCGTTACTGCTTGAACTTTCACCTGTCAACAGTTGGCATTCCGTCACTACTGCCGGAATTAGAGGTCTGACGCACAAGACAAAACTGCTTTACCGACGCACTAACTTTTACAAAGAGTAACCCTTTAAAAACCTGTAATACGCTTGTTTGAAGTACATTTTGATAAAATAAGACACTTAGAATAAACAATCTATCAAGAAAAAAACAAAAGAGCAAAAATGGGTAAAAAAGCAGTCTGCATAATGAGCGGCGGGATGGACTCGACGCTGGGCGCCTACATGATGAGAGAGCGCGGCTTTGAGATCATCGCCGTCCATTACAACTACGACCAGCGCACCGAAAAAAAAGAGCGCGAAGCTTTTCATGCTATTGCCCATGCGCTGGGTGCCCTTAAAAAGTATGATCTTGATATCGGTTTTTTTAAAGAGCTCGGTGCCTCCGCTTTGACCGATAAAAATATTGATGTGCCTACCGGCGGCGTTGAAGCGGGTGTCCCGGTGACTTATGTTCCGTTTCGTAACGGCATCTTTTTAAGCATGGCAGCGGCCATCGCCGAGAAAGAGGGTGCGGAGGTGATCTGTATCGGTGTGGTCGAAGAGGACAGCAGCGGCTACCCGGACTGCCGGGAGTCCTACATTAAAAGTATGCAGGAGAGCATCAACCTCGGCACGAAAGACGAGACCCGCATCACCATCGAGATGCCGCTTGTCCACCTTCAAAAATCGCAAATAGTACAAGAAGCCCTCAAGCTCCATGTCCCGCTTGTTTTGACATGGAGCTGTTACAAGAACGAAGAGAAGGCCTGCGGCGTCTGCGACAGCTGCCGTCTGCGCCTCAGAGGCTTTGAACTCGCCGGCGTAAAAGACCCGATAGCGTATGAAGTACGTTGAAAACTATATAGTAAACTATTGAGTGCCTATGTCTAATACCCGTCTCGAGCACCCCTTTGACGCCATTGTCGACGAACACTCCAAAGTGCTCATCCTTGGCTCTTTCCCCAGTATCAAGTCATTTGAGCAGAACTTCTACTATGCCCACCCCAGAAACCAGTTCTGGCCTATTATGGAGGAGCTCTTCGGTGTGACGCTGACGACGAATGAAGAGAAGAGGGCCTTTGCCCTCTCTCAAGGTATCGCACTCTGGGACACCTACGGCTCCCTGACCCGTGAGTCAGGCAATTCCAGTGACAGCAACCTCAAAGATCTCCAGCCCAATGATCTCCGTGCCTTTTTAATGCGCTACCCCAACATCAGGCATCTCTTTTTTACCGGGAAAAAAGCGTTTCAGGGCTATATGAAGCACTTCAAAGATATCACTGTTGAGACGACGCTTCTGCCTTCGACCTCTCCGGCGCATGCCGCGATGAAAATAGAGGAGAAGCTCCGGCACTACCGGGCTGTCAAGGATGCCCTTGAATAGGTCTTTCAGCTACAAGGGTTTCGATATAGAGCATGTCGTCAATACGAGGATGAAGAACATCTATCTGCGTATCGGCGATGACGGCAGGGTTGTCGTCAAATCCTCCAAAATAAGTGAAAAACGTCTCCTGGCGCTGATCGATGAGAGGGAGCAGTGGATCACGAAGGCCCTGGATAATATCGACGCGAAACCTAAAGCCGCACTCGGCGAAGAGATCCTCTATTTCGGCGAGATCTACCCGCTCGACTACCATCCCTCCTTTGAGAAGCTGCGAAGCAGATGCGAAAGCGCCCCGAAGGAGACGCTCCATCGGCACTATCAGCACTTCTACAGAAGCGAGGCTCAGAGCTACCTGCGGGAGCGCTTGGAGTACTTTGCCGTACGGATGGAGCTGCGCCCCAAAGAGATGAAACTGCGCCACATGCGGCGTCAATGGGGCAACTGCCGCAGCAACGGCGTCATCACCTTCAACATCAACCTCATTCAGGTCCCCAAAGAGTGCATCGACTACGTCGTCGTCCATGAACTCGCCCACATGGTCCACATGAACCACTCCAGAGCTTTCCACGACCTCGTGGAGCAGCACCTGGCGCAAAGCAGAGAGAAGAGGGCGCTGCTTAAAAAGTTTAACGCTTCGCTGTAAGTCAGATCGCGCACTTGCAAAACGCTCATGTTGACACTGATTCCGGAAGGAGTGACATACTACTATCGAAAGAGATTCAAAAGAAGAACTTTAGATTTGCAACACTGTTGTGAAATTGTTTGAAGTAACAAACATTCCTGACTTCTCTCTTACTTTTTTTTATCGCAAAAAAAGTAACAAAAAAGCTCTCATGGCGGCTGCGCGCTCGGCAAGCTGCCGACTACATTCCTTTCAGTCGTTCTCTCGCTAAAAACGCATGGGTCACTGCGTTCAATGCGTTTTTTTTCGCTCCTTCTCTCCTTACAGTCAACGCTGTAGATGCCATGAAAAGAGCCAAGCGGTGACGCATTGATCTAATTGAAAAAGCTTGCGCTTTTAATGAAGTACGACATCTCTTGACAAAGACTGCGTCTTGGTACAGTGAATGAGGCAGGAGGGTTTCGTGACTCAGAGTATATGATTCATTTGAAAGTGACTAAACCCGCCTTTGCACTCTCTTTTTTTCCTCAAGGTTTTTTCTCTGTGCGAGCAGAGAAAAAAAGTTGAATCCTAGCGATATGAAGTAATTGAAAAGCTTGAACTTCTCCAATATTCAATCAAGAAGAGCAAATAAAAACGTCGTGAGGATATTGTTTTATAACTACACTCTTACTTTTTCACGACTCGGTATTTAGTACCTCCCTGCATTGTGCTTTAGCACTTATACGCCGCAAAAAAAGTTTCAATCATACTATTTCAATCCAATTCAAAAAAGTCGTGAACTTGCAACAGGCAGTTACTGTCACAGATTCAACCTTTCTTCTCTGTCGCGCCAGAGAAGAAATCTTGAGGGAAAGAAGAGAGACGCTTTATTTTCTCGTGCGTATCAACTGGCTCGCTAAAGTTGGTACTGTATATTTTCGAAAAATAGACAAGCAGCGACGTATTGATTTGAATAAAAAAGCTGACGCTTTCAGGGAAAGTAGCAGATCTCTTGACAATGGCAGCGTCTTGGTACAGTGGATGAAGCCGGAGGGGTTTCGTGGCTCCGAGTATCGGATACTCTTGAAAGTGACTAAACCCGCCTTTGTCCTTTTCTTTTTTGGTTACTTTTTCTTTTGGACAAGCAAACGAAAAAAGTAACATCCTGCTATCAAATCTAATTTAAACAAAGTTATATGCTTGCAACAGACAGTTATGCGCATGAAAAAAAAGTTGACAACGCTACAATTAATAACTTTTGTTATAAGATGAAGCGAACTAGTTGTTTGTGCATAAGCATCACTAGAAGGAGATGTGAAATGGATGATCAGATAGTACAGTTTTTGTGGTTCATATTGATCGGTGCAGTTGCGGGCTGGCTTGCAGGACAGATCACGAAGGGAAGAGGTTTTGGACTGATCGGCAACATCATCGTCGGTGTTCTGGGTGCACTTCTAGGCGGATGGCTCTTTGGTGTACTTGGAATTTCTGCCGGCGGAAAACTGATCGGAGCACTGATAACGGCAGTTGTCGGCGCTATTGTCCTGCTCTTCCTCCTGGCGATTATAAGGCGTAAATAGAAAAGCCGCCTGCAAGCGAGCCGAAGGCAACTTCGGATTGGTCGCAATAATTTTATGTTAATAAATGTATTGGAGTTTAGTATGGCAAACAGTTCAACATCCGGCAAAAAAACAGTCAGTATTGTGCTCATCGTTGTAGGAGTGGGCCTGCTGATCTGGGGATATCAGCTCTCCGGTTCTATAGGTTCTCAAATCTCGCAGACAGTAACCGGTTCAGATACGGACAAGGTGATGACCCTCTACATCGGCGGTGCTGCGAGCTTTGTAGTCGGTTTATATCTTTATTTGAAAAGATAGAAGAACAGACATTCTGGTCCTGGTTTTTGTACTTGCTCCAGACACGCCTGACGGGGATACTTGCAACGATCTGACATAGAACTAAAACCTGCAAACGCAGGTTTAGAAACGCCACTCACCCTTTCAGCTCCTCTGCAGACATCTTATATGCTCCTACTCCAAAGCCTTTCACAACCTTATGCAAAAAAAGAAGAGGGCGCTTCTGAAACGGTTCAACGTTTTGTCTTGGTGCATACCATCTCAATAACTCTGTCCATGTAAACCCCTTCTTTTGAACACAATTATTAAAAATGACTATTAAATATCACGATTTTATGTTCTGTTGCACATATATTATACAGTGTATGGTTTAATAAGATTCATATATCTTGTACTATTAATAAACATATTTGGAACAAGGAGTAGAAATGTCAAATCTCAATAAAGGTTGTGTGCTGTGTCATATTTAGCCCCTACTGAATTCGTAACGAAAATGGTGGACTCAGGCGAGTCAAAAGTCTATATGTCAACGAAAGATACGCTGATTCGTGCTTTCATGGCAGGAGCTATCCTCGGTCTTGCCGCTGTATTCGCGATTACCGTTGCTATTAAAACCGGCTCTCCTTTAACGGGTGCCATACTGTTCCCTGTCGGGTTTATTATGTTGTACCTAATGGGGTTCGATCTGTTGACAGGCGTATTTGTTCTGGTACCGCTCGCTTTATTGGACAAAAGACCAGGTGTAACCGTCGGTCAGGTTCTCAGGAACTGGGGACTGGTTTTTACGGGTAACCTTGGTGGTGCCCTGACTGTCGCCTTTATGATCTCGTTTATTCTGACCTACGGCTATTCGGTCGATCCGGGTGTCATCGGGACCAAGATTGCCAGTATCGGTGAAGCACGTACCATAGGGTATAAAGAGCACGGACTGGGTGGATGGATAACAATCTTTATTCGAGGTATGCTGTGTAACTGGATGGTCTCTATGGGTGTGGTCGGTGCGATGATCTCGACAACTGTCAGCGGCAAGGCAATCGCAATGTGGATGCCGGTAATGCTCTTCTTCTTTATGGGTTTTGAGCACTCCATCGTCAATATGTTCCTGTTCCCGTTCTCAATGATCATGGGCGGTAACTTTACAGTGGCTGATTATATTCTGTGGAATGAGATTCCAACAGTTCTGGGGAACCTGGCTGGCGGGCTTGCTTTCACGGGCTTGACACTCTATGCAACTCACGTCAAAACCGGTGCAAAAAGAACTTTAAAAATTAAAGATGATAAACGCATTACAGACGCTCAGTCTGTAAAAGCTGCCTAACATGCAACAAGGATCAAAAGTATGAAAAAAATAGAAATGAGTGAAGAGATCCTGGCAGCGAAAAAAAGTGCCAAGATAAGTTGGGAAGAACTTTCGGAGAAGGTCGGCATATCGCCAGTTTTCCTTACTTCGGCATGTTTGGGTATGAACAGTCTGAAGAAAGAGGCCGCAGACAAGCTCTGCGCTGCATTGGAGTTGACGGCAGAAGTGTCGGAAGCTTTACAGGAATATCCGACTAAGAATTGGGACAAGATCGTACCCAACGATCCTGTCATTTACCGTTTTTACGAAGTGGTCGGCGTCTATGGCGAGACGATCAAAGAGATCATCGGTGAAAAATTTGGCGACGGCATTATGAGCGCTATCGATTTTTCCATGGACATTGCAAAAGAGGAAAACCCGATGGGCGACAGGGTTGTGATCACCATGAACGGGAAATTCTTGCCGTATAAAGCGTGGTAACCGCCAACGCAATGTAAAATAGTCTCTCAGACAAAATGCGGGCTTGCTAAAAACAGCGGTCCGCTCTCCAAGGTAAACTCGATATGATGCACAACAAGTTAAGAATATCTGTCGGTGAGTATTCGCAAAAGGGGCGCAAAGAGATCAACCAGGACTTTCACGATATCCGTATCCCCCAAGAACCTCAATTGACCACCAAAGGTATCGCCATAGCGCTGGCCGACGGGATCAGTAGTAGTCAAGTAAGCCAGATAGCCAGCAAAGTATCGGTTACATCTTTTTTAGAGGATTACTTCAGTACGCCTGAATCCTGGTCTGTCAAGAAGTCGGCGCAACGTGTGCTGACGGCGACCAACTCGTGGCTCTATGCGCAAAGCAGACAGAGCCAGTTCCATTATGACAAGGACAGAGGCTATGTCTGTACTCTGAGTGCCATGATCATCAGGTCAACGACAGCCTATATCTTTCACCTGGGTGACTCGAGGATCTATCGATTGCGCGACAACATGCTGGAACAGTTGACCGAAGACCACCGGCTTTGGGTCTCAAAAGAGAAAAGTTATCTCAACCGCGCCATGGGTATCGATTCGCAGCTTACCATCGATTATGATACGCAGCAGGTAGAACCGGGCGATATCTTTCTGTTTATGACTGACGGCATTTACGAATGTGTCACTTCAGAATTCATCATCAACACGCTAAGTCTGTATGCTGATCTAGATACCGCAGCAAAAGTGATCACCGATGCCGCGTATGAGCAGGGGAGTACGGACAATCTGACGATCCAGCTTGTGCACGTCGTTGCACTTCCCGACCGTGATGTCACCGAAGTTCAGAAGCAGCTCAATGAAAAGCCTCCGGCGCCGCTGCTGGAAGCAAGAATGTCGTTTGAGGGCTATCAGATCGTCCGTGAACTGAGTGCAAGCAGCCGAAGTCATGTCTACCTCGCCGTCGACAGCGATACGAACAGTTCCGTGGTTCTCAAGACACCCTCTATTGACCTGCAGGGCGATCATGCTTATCTGGAACGGTTCTTAATGGAGGAGTGGATCGCCAGACGTATGAACAACGCACATCTGGTCAAATCGTATCGCCAGACCCGTAAGCAAAACTATCTCTACAATGTGACCGAGTTTATCGACGGGCAGACCCTGACGCAGTGGATGATCGATAATCCCAAACCCAGTCTGGAGACCGTACGCGGCATTACCGAGCAGATAGCCAGAGGAGTGCTCGCGCTGCACCGCCAAGAGATGATCCATCAGGATCTGCGGCCGGACAATATTATGATCGACACTACCGGAACCGTCAAAATCATCGATTTCGGCGCGACCCGGGTCGAGGGTATCCTCGATATCAATACCTTCATTGAACAGGAAAATATGCTGGGTACTGTGCAGTATTCGGCGCCTGAGTATTTTCTTGGAGAGGTCGGTACAACCCGATCCGACCTTTTTTCCCTTGCGGTCATCGTCTACCAGATGCTCTCAGGCAAGCTCCCCTATGGCGTACACGTCGCCAGGTCCACGACCAAAGCCGCACAGAAGAAGTTGCGATACAACGCTTTGAACGCTGATGACATCCCCGTCTGGATCGACGAAGCCCTTAAAAAAGCACTGCAGCCGGACCCCTACAAGCGTTATGACGAACTGTCCGAGTTTTTATATGACCTGCGCCATCCGAACAAAGCATTCATTAACAAGACGCGAGCTCCGCTGTTGGAACGCAACCCGGTCTTTTTCTGGCAAAGTATCGCTTTCGTCCTAGCTATTATGGTTACCATCTTGCTGATCAGATAAAACAGATATCCAATTTCCACAGCGTGTGCTTAAATACCTTTTATGACCTCGTGGAAGAATGAGGAGAGAGGAGGGCGTTGAGAAACTGATAGAGGCGGATATGTTCATTCGCAAGTAAACTTGCAAACGAGCGGATGATATTTTTTATCATCCGGTTATTGCACATATCGGACAGGGTACCGCCCTGTCCTGGGTTAATATTAATAGTTGTTCAGCTCGTTGGTAAAGGCGCTGAGATGGTTATAGCTGCCGTTGAGCAGGTTTTCGTATACGGCTTTCACATCTTCAGGGATGCCTTCTGCATCGAGTTCTTCCAGGTCTTGGATATCGGTCTCTTCGATGAGCTTGCCGACTTTAAGCGCTCCGACGATCGAAGCGTCGCCGGTGTCGATCAAGCTGTCGTAAAGTGACTGCAGCTCTTTGTTCTCAAAACTTCCCCGTGTCTGCAGTGTCGCAGCGTAGTCCAGATCGTATTTTTCAAGCAAGGCAATAACGGCATCCATATGCTTCTGTTCGGCTTTGGCAATGTTGCTGAAGATACCGAGATCCCATTTGGTATAAAGATATTCGTAGACATCTCTTGCCATCTTCTCCTCTTCGACCATAAAGATCAGACCTGCTTTTTGCGCATCGCTCAACGCTGAAGCAGGAAGGGTGTCATTCGACGTTCCTTCCTCAACTCCGGCCTTTTCCTGATCGGCATCGGACTGAGGCAGTCCCTCTTTTTGTACATCGCTTATCTCTTCAGCAGGAAGAGTGTCACTTAATGTTCTTTCCTGAGCTCTGGCCTTTTCAAGATCGGCTTCGACCTGAGGCAGATCCGCTTCAGTCAAAGTCATAATACCCAATCCTGCAATAAGCTCCTCTTCGAGCTCGGCAACGCTGCTGTTGTTCTCTTCGTAAAGGCGCAGCCGCTCTCTGATGCGCTGTTCGATCTGTTGCATGTCGGCCGCCTCCAGCTTAAGCGGTTCAAGGTCATTTTCGATACAGTAGGTGTACAGTTCGTCGGAGATCGCGGCGATCTCTCTGTCGGTACCCGGCGTGGCGCTGTTTATCCTTTCGTCATCCAGACCGTATTGTTCCTTCAGCATCGTTTTGACCTGACTGTTGTTGGCCACGGTGCTGACAAGGGTGGCCGCCGTCCCTTCCGTGATCTTCAGCTCGAATGTCAGTCTTGCTTCGCCCGCATCAATACGGTTGTTTCTGTTGGTATCGATATAACCGCCGTCTACCGTTACCGGGTATTGCACCTGCTCGCTGAAGCGGTAGGTACCGTTGCCGATCGCAACGCCTCTTTGACCGCTGTCGTCAAGCACAAGAGCACCCAGAACCGGGCCGCGTTCGACGGTAATGTCCGTAGAGGTAGCGGACGTCGTGCTCTCTTCGCTGCTGTTACAGCCTGTAAGTATTAAGGCCGCTACGGCAGCCGAAGTGATGATAGTCTTTTTAAACATTTCGTTTCCTTTAAGTGTCAGATTTAAACTTTCACGCATGCATGAAAGAAGTATACATTTGAATTGTTAGTGAAGTGTTAGTTGACAAGGAGACACTTCAACCTGTTTGATTTATGAATTCCCTCTGAATAAAGGTAACAAATTTGCCTTACAGGGAGTAGCTGGAGGTACCTACAAAAAGATCAACAAGACGCTTAATCAGCAAGATTCATTTAATAATATAAAAAAACTTTATCTGTTAATCCTAAATACTTCTTCAGCTTGACAGCTATACTATTTATAATACTGTCAGTTGGACGACTTGCATCGTCCAACAGGCCCCATATAATTAACAAGGAGTATTACTATGACATATAATGCCGTCGGCTGGTTTGAGATCTACGTAGAGGATATGGAGCGTGCAAAGGCATTTTATGAGACTGTTTTCCAGACCAAATTGGAAAAGATAAACATGCCGGAGCCCGAGATGTGGTCTTTCCCCATGGAAATGGACCGAATGGGGGCAGGCGGTGCACTCGTAAAAATGCCGGGTTTCCCCTCCGGGGGAAACAGCACCCTGGTCTATTTCACTTGTGCAGACTGCTCGGAGGAAGAGAGCCGCGTCATAGAGGCCGGAGGTCGCATTCAGCGTGAGAAGACGTCCATCGGTGAATACGGCTTTATCGTGTTGGCCTACGACACGGAAGGCAACATGATCGGGATGCATTCGCTGCAGTAAGCGTCGCACAGCGACAATACGAACAGCAGTCTGCAGTCTTAGCACAGTTATTTGCTTTTAAAAAGGAGCTCTGATGTCAGCTTTACGAAAATTGATGATCGGTGCGGCATTGGCTGCAATAACTGCCTCGACGCAGTGCCTGCTTGCCGATCAGGAGAAACAGTCAGACGAAAAGGCGATCGAGCGTGGCCGCTATCTGACAATGACAGCCGGGTGCAATGATTGCCATACGCCCGGCTATATGGAGACCGGCGGAAAGATCCCGCAAAGTCAATGGCTCACCGGCAGCAAGCTCGGCTGGCGGGGGGCCTGGGGAACAACCTATCCGCCAAATCTCAGACTCTATATGCAGAGTATTCCCGAAGAGAAGTGGGTCACGATCGCCCATACGACGCAGTTCCGCCCGCCGATGCCTTGGTTCGACCTTCGCGACATGAGCGTACAGGACCTTCGGGCCATTTACCGCTTCGTCAGATATCTGGGACCGGCCGGCGAACCGGCACCGGCCTATCTGCCGCCGGACCAAAAACCGAAGGGGCCCTATGTCCAGTTTCCCTTGCCTCCGAAATAAGAGACAGAGCATACGGGCAGGAGCGGATGGCGTTGATGATAGTGCCGATTTCAACTGGAAGAGATCAGAACTATCTTAAACGACAGTTATTTACGCATCGTGAAAGAGGAGCAGTCGGGTTATTTGGGGTAGCGGATGAGATCTATTTCACTGTTATTGATCAGGCCGCCTCTGTCATAACGGCTTGACGGGTTCCAAAGCAGCCAGCCGCTGCAGTCGGTGTCGTCGCTCGCGCGGACCTGTTCGCGTATCTCATGAGCATTGTAGTGCTGACGCGAGAAGGCGTAGTCTTTGAAGTACTGCAGCCATGGGCGAAGACGGACCGGTTCGACACTCTCCTCCATCTTCAGCAATGAGGCTTTGATGATGCGGTAAGGCTCTTTGGAAGGATCGTCTATGCCGAGTATCCCTTTGTTGAAGCCGGATGGGTAGAGCATCGGCGCCAGGTAGTCAGCGTGTCTGGCCAGCATTTCGGTGCGGTGGCCGATGTTGGTATCACTCTCCTGGTTCCATGCGACATAGCCGTAGGTGTCAACGGAAAGAAAAGCCCCGTAAGGCCGCAGTCTGTACGATGCCTTTTCGATGAAGTGGTCAATGGCCTTCACACGGTTTTCCTGAATGTTGACCTGGGAAAAGAGCAGCTCCTTCTTGGCCGGGAAGCGTACATAATCGAAGTTGATCTCATCGAAGCCTTTTTGGGCCGCATCGACAGCGATATCGATGATGTAGTCCTGCGCCTTTTCATTAAAGGGATCGACCCAGGCCATCTTTGCGGCATTTCGCCAAACGGTGCCGTCGGCCATTCTGACGGCACGTTCAGGATGGTTGGAAGCACTCAGTTCGTCTTTGAAACAGACGATACGCGCAATGGTGTAGACCTTCTTCGCCTTGAGTTTTTTCATATAGCCGTCGATATCTTTGATCGTACGGTGATAGTGGGCGTCCATTGCACTGGCCTCTTTGACCGAAGTCTGATACGACATCTGACCCTGTTCGCTCTTGACGTCGATGACAAACGCGTTCGCCTCGGTCGTCTCGATGAGGCGCATTGCATTCTTGAAGGTCTGGGTCTTAGGGCTTGCGGCCCAAAAAGAGAGGTAAAGCCCTTTTATTTTGACAGGTTCGATCTCCAGACGCTTTGCACTGCTGTTGACGTCCCAACGGTAGGGTCGGTAGCCGTAGGCTTTGATGTGGACTGTTTTGGAGAGGTTCGAATCGAAAGAGACACTTCCGTTCGCATCGGAGCGGGTGATCTTGTACTCCTGTATAAACTGTGCGTTTGCCAGGGGCTGCTTGCTGCTCTTGTCAAGCAAAACGATCTCCTGAGCCATGAGTAAAAAAGGAAATAAAAGTATTAAATAGCGCATATGATCCCGATTCGTTATGTAACCCGGATTATAGCATTAAGAGAAAGAAAAAACATAAACACTCATCAGCAGGTTAAAGAGCAGGAAAGGCAGACATCTATGTCATGTGATACGTGCTACCGGTTAAGAGCGGTGTTGCGTGTTACGTGCTAGCGGGTTACGATTCAGGAGAGGTGTTAGGCAGATTGAAGAGCAAGAGCTTTGGTACGATGCGAAATTTTACGATACGGAATTTCACGATTCGTCATTTTCAGAGAAACATTTTGCTACACAAAAACGGTACCCTTAGATTGCTGTGGCACTTAATTCCTCTGCATAGACATCTTTAGTCTGCTTCGGGTATGCATGACTGTTGCAGAGCAAGAACGGTGTTACGTGCTAAGTGCTACGTGTTACGATTTAAGAGAAGTTCTGCATGGCTGCAGGTTTTCCGCTCTTTCGTAACACGTAGCACGTAATACGTAACACGGAATAAAGAGCAAGAGCGGTGTCTACGGGTTACGATTTAGGAACGGTGCAGATTTTCCGGCTCTTTCGTAAAACGTAACACGTAACGCTTAACACGGACTAGCTCTATTCGCGGACATTCAAAAAATAGTGCAGGCTTACTTTTGACCATGCCTTGCTTTGGCGCAGAAAGCTGCTTGCATCTTCAGCGACCTCTTTAAAGTCCCTGTTGAGCGCACTCTGCTCATTCAGCACATCGACCAGGGCTGTTTTTCCGGCGGCAATGACATCTTGAGGATAGGCGTGGATCTCGACACCTTTCTCCTTGAGCGTATCAAGGGCTTTCATGTTTTCATAATGGAACTCGCTTGCCATGTCGGCGTTCATCTGCGACGCTGCCATTTCGATGATGGCCTTATGTTCACCGGGAAGTTTGCTCCATTTGTGCTGATTGAAGGTGAGCTCCAGGACAGAGCCGGGCTCATGCCAGCCGGAATAGTAGTAGGGCGCAACCTTGTAAAATCCCATCTTCAGATCAAGTGCAGGTCCTACCCACTCGGTCGCATCGATGACACCCCGCTCCAGCGCACTGTAGATCTCGCCTGCCGCCAGCAGAACAGGGTTGACCCCCATCTTTGAGAAGACCTCGCCGCCGAGACCCGGAATGCGCATCTTCAGCCCCTGCATGTCAGAAAGCGACATTATCGGCTTTCGATACCATCCGCCCATCTGTATGTTCGTGTTGCCGCCCAGGAGCGGGTAGAGATTGTTCTTGGCATAGAGCTTGCGCCAGAGCGTCATCCCGTTGCCGTAGACCATCCAGGAGTTGATCTCCTCCGCCGTCATCCCGAAAGGGAAGCCGCTGAAGAGCGAAAAGGCCGAGTTTTTCCCTTTCCAGTAGTAGGGACCCGAATGAAAGGCGTCGATCTGCCCGCTGCTGGCCGCATCAAAAACGGCAAGGGCAGGGATGAGCGTGTTCTTCGGATAGACCTTGATCTCCAGCGAACCGCCGCTCGCTCTGTTGACGTTTTCGGCAAAACGGTCAACCCCGGTCCCCATAATAGGAAAGTGTGCCGGCCACGAGGTCGCCAGCGTGATCTTGGTCTTTCTGTTGCGGTTGATATGGACATCTTTGTTTTCACCGCTCTTGCCGCCGGGATGTTTGGAGTAGTCAATAGCCTGACGGTTCGAGTCATTGCAGCCGCTCAAAAGGCCGGCAGCCGTTGTCACGGCAGCGGTTGCCAAAAAATCTCTTCTTTTCATGTTGATCCTCTCTTTTTAAAGTCTGCGTCGGCTAAAAAACAGAAAGCAGTTTCTGTTTTTCTTTACGCCTTTGGCGGTTTCGAAGCTAAAAAAGCCAAAACAAGGGTACCGCTCGCGAAGCGATGTTTCCTCGAAAACAAGGGTACCGCTCGCGAAGCGATGTTTCTTTAGGGCAGTTGCCTTTTCAATAAAGTCTCCGACGCTGGTGCTGCGCACATCTTGCCTTCATGGTGCTTCGCACATCATAAAGTCGCGTCGGCTAAAAAACAGAAAGCAGTTTCTGTTTTTCTTTACGCCTTTGGCGGTTTCGACCCTAAAAAAGCCAAGCAGTTGGCTTTTTCTTTACGGGTCTCACATAAAAGCCAGCACGATGGCGTAGCAGGTGAAGAAGATCAGGTGCGAGGTGCCTTCAAAGTAGTTTGTCTCGCCGTCGTCTGTCGTCTTCCATGCCAGCATGATGGTGAGTATCAGCGCACCGATCTGCAGGGTGTTGAAGTCAAGTGTCAGCGGATGTGCCGTCGCATAGGACATCGCCAGCAATATAGGTACCGTCAGCATGATCGAAACCGTTGATGCCCCCATGGCAATATTGATAACGCGCTGGATCTGATCGTTTCTTGCCGCTTTGATAGCCGTGATGATCTCCGGTGCGACCGAAATGACAGCGATGATAAGCCCGGCCAGACCGACAGGGAAATTGTATTCGCTGACAAGATCCATTCCCTCTGTTGCAAAGATCTCGGCAATATAGCCGATGACGCCAAGCAGCACAAAGATAGCGATAAAGTTGAAGGGGGTGTTCATCTTCTCAAACACATCCTCCTCTTCTGACTCGCCTTCCTCCTCGTTTTGACGGTTTTTAAACCTGAATATACGGCTTCGGGCCGTGGCTTTAAAGAAGTGGGAGTGGGTCTTGGTCTGGAAAATAAAGATGGCGATATAAAAGATAAAAAGCACAGCCGCGATCAGCAGACTGGCGCTGGCGAGGCTCTCTTTGCTGCCGGTTGAATAGTGCAGAATACTCGGCACCATCAGGGCAGAGGCGGCCACCAGAAGGATGGTGGTATAGGTGCTTGATGTATCTTCGTTATGCTCCTGCTCTTTAAAGGCCAGTCCGCCGATAAAGACGGCCAGGCCGAGAAGCACGTTCATATCGACGATGACCGCCGAGATGATCCCCCCTTTGACCGTCTCCATCGCATGCGGATTGTGGCCGGCCTCCAAAAGAATAAAAAAGAGGATGATGATCTCGACGATGACAGCCGAAAAGGTGAGGACAAAACTGCCGTAGGGCTCCTCAAGCCGGTGGGCCAGGACCTCTGCGACTTCGGAAACCGTAAGTGAGAGCAGGGTAATGCTGACCGCGGCAAAGAGGGTCGCCATATAGGGGTTGTGCAGATAGTGGAATACAAAGGTGAGTAGACCGAGGAGCGTACCGATTATTACTGCTGCATGTTGGTCATAGAGAGTAACGAATAGACGCTGCCGACTGGGCTCTGGTTTCAATGTAAATTCTCCTTAAAAATCTAAAATAGGGTAAGCTGAGCGCTTTTACGACTGAGCGCATCGCTCTGTAAAATACGCTTATCCTGCTCTGCGATCAGCGCAAAGTGGAAAGGGGTCGTTTTCAGCAGATCGATTATATCGCTCTGCGACTCATAAGTAAATATGCCCTCGATGTTTTCAAACGGCAGAGCCTTGGCCCGGGGAAGGATGTAGATGATCTTTGCCCAGTTGGCCTGGCGTTTTAAAAATGAGATCTGGGAGGGGATCAGTTCGAAATCCGGCTCAAAGATAAGCACACGGTCACTTGCACCGAACTCTTTGACACACAGCTCCTTGTTGGTAAAGACCGCCTCAAAGTTGTCGATAGGGGTAAAGGAACGCAGTCTATAGTGTATGCCGTGTATCTTGTAGAAGTTAAGCAGGCGCTCCAGGTAAGAGATAAAAAACGGCGAGAGCAGCTGGCGTTCGTAAAAGATGTCGTCAAAGATAAAGGAGGTCTCAAAGAGTGTCTGCTCGACGACCGTGATCTCATCCTTATAGGTGGTAGGCAGCGTTTTCGATGCCACGAAGGTGTCTCTGTCGATCAGCTTCGGGCAGTAGAGCACTTTTGCTCCGGCTTCGATGTTCCAGAGTGCCATAAAATCATCTTTGATCGATTGTCCGAGTACCAGCAGACTGTTCTCCGTTATGATCTGGCGGGCAAGTTTGAGGGTTATGAGGTCCGTCTCGTAGACATCGAGCTCTTTTTCGATCAGGTGAAAGCGCAGCAGACGCATCAAGGCGTCGTCAACATCGCCCACCTTGATCCAGGCGATCTCATTGTCGGCGATCTGTGTCGGCCTGTCAAAGATGATGGCGTAGGCGCCGTTGAGGATCGCCTCATCGATCTGGCTGTTGTCAAAGGCAATAAAAAGATTGCCCCGCTTGACCTTTCTGGCATCAAAACTGATCCCGTCGAAGCGCGTGACAAAAGGGCGGTTCTGCAGGGTTCCCTGGGTGAGGGCAAGAAGATTTTCAAGTCTCATAAGAGCACGCTCAGCGACCTTTAGCCAATAGACGCACCCGGTTTACGCGCTTTTTCCGGACGTACGAGACATAGCCCGTTCTCATCTTTGGCAGCCAACAGCATGCCGGCCGATTGGATCCCCATCAGTTTGGCAGGTTTCAGGTTGGCGACGACGCAGACCTGCGTGTTGAGAAGCTCTTCCGGGCTGTAGTAATCCTTGATCCCGGCAACGATCTGACGAAGTTCGTTTTCACCCAGATCGACCTGGAGTTTCAGCAGTTTTTTGCTTTTTGGGACCTCTTCGGCCTCGACGATCGTACCGACCTTTAGCGTCGTGTTGAAGAACTCGTCAAAGGTGATCAGCCCGGCTTTCTCTTCTGCAGCCGGTTCCGCTTTTTGACTCTCCTTGGGTGCCTCTTTCTTGCTCTCTTTGGGCTTTTGGTCCTCCATCATCGCTTTGGGCGCTTCGGGCATCAAAGGCTCATCGACACGCGGGAAGAGCGGTCCCGTCTGCTTGATCGTAAAGGTATCGAGCAGTTTTTTCTCTTTTAAAAGCCCCTTGTAGCTCTCGGTATTGATGACGAACCCGAGCGTATCGGCAACGATGTTGGTCGTTTTCGGCATGAACGGGTGCAGAAGGACAGATGCTTTTGCCAGCACGTTTGCGACCAGTGCGACCGTGGCCAGGGCCTCATCTTTCTTGCCCTCTTTCATCTTTACCCAAGGCGCGTGGGTTTCGATCGCTTTGTTGCCAATGGTAAAGACCTTCCAGAGATCTTCCAGGAAGCGGTGCGTCTGCACCTCGGCCAGGTATTTTTCCACATTGTCGAGGATCTCGTACATCTCGGCAAGTTCAGCGCCATGGTACTTTTCGACATCGACAGAGTCGATCACAAAGTCGCTGTATTTGCCGCTCATACCGATAATACGGTTGAGCAGGTTGCCGAGGTCGTTGCTCAGGTCGGAGTTGATGCGGTCGATAAAGGCGCGCTGCGAGAAGTCGCCGTCCTGGCCGAACGGTACCTCGCGCATCATGAAGTAGCGCAGGTTTTCGGCACCGTAGGCATCCGAGACCTCTTTGGGAAAGACCACGTTGCCTTTTGACTTTGACATCTTCTCGCCGTCGCGGGTCCACCAGCCGTGGGCGGCAATATGTTTCGGCAGCGGCAGATCAAGGCTCATCAGGAACGCAGGCCAGTAGATGGCATGGAAACGGAGAATATCCTTGCCGACGATCTGCATCTGCGCCGGCCAAAAGTTCATCTTCGCCTCATCCTGCCCGTAGCCCAGTGCCGTCACGTAGTTGAGCAGGGCATCAAGCCAGACGTACATCACGTGCTTGTCGTCGTTAAGCTCTTTAGGCAGCGGTACGCCCCAGCTGAAAGAGGTACGCGTGACCGACAGGTCATGCAGGCCGCTTTTGACGAAGTTGATCACCTCGCTTCGGCGTGACTTCGGCAGAATAAAATCGGGGTTGGCCTCGTAATAGTCCAAAAGCTTCTGCTCATAGTCTGAGAGTCTGAAGAAGTAGCTCTCCTCCTTGACCGTGTTGGTGCTGCGGCCGCAATCCGGGCAGAACTCACCGTCGATCAGCTGCGACTCCGGAAAAAAGGTCTCACAGCTGACACAGTAGTTGCCCTCATACTCGCCTTTGTAGATATCGCCCTTGTCGAACATCTTTTTAAAGGCATACTGCACACCCGTTTTGTGCCCCTCGTCCGTCGTACGGATGAACTGATCGTAGGAGATCTCGAATTCGTCCCAGAGGTTTTTGAACAGTGCCGAGATCTCGTCGGCAAACTGCTGTGTAGGCTTGTTGGCCTTGATCGCAGACTCTTCGATCTTTTGACCGTGCTCGTCCGTGCCGGTCAGAAAGTAGGTCTCCTCGCCTCTCAGGCGGGAGTAGCGTGCCAGCATATCGGCGATAAAGGTCGTGTAGGCGTGACCGATATGGGCTTCGCCGTTGACATAGTAGATAGGGGTCGTGTAATAATTGCTCATAATATTCTCTCTGTTAAAATTCAAATCCGCCGGTCTCGCCTTTTGACATCGAGTCATAGACGGCCTGGACATAGGCCTGGCGTATTTCACAGCCTATGTAAAACTCGCACAGGCTGCAGCTTTTGGCCTGTTTCTCCTGCTGGCACGCTTTGAGCCTGATGATCGCCTCATCCAGACGCTGATCAAAGATGCTAGTTTCTTGCGTAGACATCTTTTACTCTGGCGATCTCATATTTAGAGCCGAAAAAACAGGGCGTCGTGTCATGAATGTGCTTGGCTTCCATCGTAAGAAGGTCATTTTTACCGTCGGTCTGGTCCCCGCCGGCCATCGTAAAGATAAAGGCAAAAGGGAGCGCCTCATAAAGCATACGCAGCTTGCCTTCGGGCTTGTCCGAGGTCGAAGGGTAGGAGAAGAGTCCGCCCCCTTTAAGCAGGATCTGGTGAAGATCCGGGACCATTCCGCCGGAGTAGCGCAGGCGGTACCCCTCCTGAAACAGTCCGTCCACCATCGCTTTGTGATGCGGCGGCCAGTTCTGCTGGGTACCGCCCGGCGCGTTAAGCTTGCCTCTCTCTTTGAGGACAATGTTCTTGACAAAGACAAAGATCCCCTCTTGAAGAAGGTAGAACTTCACTTCACCCTCGTAGGCAAACACAAGCTCGGTGCGCGGGCCGTAGACGACGTAGCAGGCGGCAACCAGTTTTTTTACGGAGAAAGAGCCGTCATAGATGCCGAATATCGAACCGACGCTCAGGTTCACATCGATCAGAGAGGAGCCGTCAAGCGGATCAAACGCGACGAAATAGCGGGCATCTTCATTCATCACAAGGGCGTGTTCCTGCTCTTCGCTGATGATGGTGTTGATGGTGCGCGCTTTGGAGAACTCCTCTTCAACGATCAGGTCGCACTTGATATCAAGCTGCAGCTGCGTGTCGCCTGTTGCGTTCTGCTGCTGCGAATATTCGATATCTTTGGTATCGATCTCCTGTTTGATGCGTGCCGCTGCACGCTCTATTGCATCTAATATCTCTTTCATCTACACTGCCTTTGCATTATTTAATATCCACGTTATGACGCCGTCTTCACTGTTGAGATCCAGAACACTTACATCCTCGGGGAGGATGTAATCTGCAAGATCGATGCTCCCGTCGACCGCCAGTGCGTTCATGTAGGGGAAATACGCTTCATCTATCTTGTTGCGGAAGATGCTGATACGCGGAAGCGGCAGGTTTTTCAACCCCTCGACCAGCAGAATATCAAAATCGCCCAGCAACGCGATGATCTCACCCAGCTCTTTGTGCTGCTGGGAGAAGAGCGTCGTTCTGGTCGGCGAGGTGACCACCACTTCGGCGCCCGTCTCGGAGAACTTGTGCGAATCTTTGCCCGGCACATCAAAATGCGCCTTGTCTTTGGGGTCGTTTTTGATGATCGCAACTTTTTTCGAATGTTCCTTGATCAGCTTGTGGGCCACCTTGACGATCAGCGTGGTCTTTCCGCTGTTGGAAGGGCCGGTAAAAGCAACTGCTAGACGATTTCGCAATATATTTTCCATCTGTAAAATTTAAGAGATTATAGACAAATGTCATTAAAAAACTGTTGAATAGGTTTTTAGGAGGCTGTAGGATTACTCTGATTGAAGCGAAAAATTCAGCTTTTGAGTCAGGTTTTTTTACTCTTTTGAGGCGAATAGCCATAGCTATTTAACGAAAACGAGGCAAAAAGATGGCCAGAAGATGGATTTTGCAGCCAATTGAGCATTAATCTGATAGCCTCCCAGGGGGAACAAAGCCGCAGGGAAAGGAGTTTCATACTGAATAGGATATACTTTTACCATCACAATCGACAGGTTTTTATTTGAGACAGTTCACAACATCTTTGACAGCAACACTTCTCCTGCTTGGCGGATGCAGCAGCAATTTTGACCATTATACGCCTTCATCCACGCAGGAGAGAGCAAGTACCGGCTATCAAAATGTACGTCTGCTGAAAAACAACAAAAGCGAGACCATTCTCTCGACGATCTATCTCAATGAGGTCTATCCCAAATATGCGGGGGACTTTTCCCATTTCCTTGTCGCCTTTTACTCCAAAGAGAACAACAACACCCTCTATTTTGACCGAAACAGCACAGAAAATGCGGATGATTACCTGCTGCTGCTCAACGGCAGGGATGCGCTCTATTCAGAGGAGCTCGACAGAGACGACCTGATGCTCAGGCTGATGCCGATCACCAACAGCTGGAGCCGCTACTATTACGTCCGCTACAAACGTCCCGGCGGCAAACCTATTTTGATGCTCGAAAGCGATCACAGGCAGCTGGCTCTAATAACTTATCAAAAAGAGCAACAATAGAGACCTTTTCGCCGAGGATCTTCTTGTACATCACATAATTGCTCAACACTTTTTTCCCGTACTCGCGGCTCTCGGTATTCGCCATCATCTCCATGCTGATAAAGGGCTCGTATTTTTCATTCGTAAAACAGTTCTCGTCTGTAATATAGCGCTTGGTAAAGCCCATGCCGCCGTTGTAGGCATAGGCTATCAGTACCGGGTGGTAGAGACTTTTTTTGAGCCACTCGATATGCTTTTTCGCATAGGCGATGTTTTTTTCGGGATTGAACATCTCCTCGAACGAGAAGCGCTCCTCTTTAAAGTTTTTATTTAGCGCTTTGACCAGAAAGGGCATCATCTGCATCAGTCCAAGGGCATAGGAGCGTGAAAGCGCGGCTGGTATGAAGCGGCTCTCCTGGCGCATCAAAGCATAATAGATCGCCTTGTCGTCATTGGAAAGGTCCTGCATATACCTGTCGTAGGGCATGATATAGCCCATCTCTTTGTAGCCTGTCGCCTTCTCGTAGATAAAAGAGCGCAGCGGCAGCATCGCCTTGTTGGCATACCTGTCCGCCAGGTTTTTCAGCTCATCCTTCGGGGTCGCTTTGACCTCGATAAGCAGTTCATGCCAGACAAAAGGGTCGCTCAGATCGACCCTGGTCGTATTGGTCTCATGCGTCGGCAGCGTTGTATAGAAGTTGCTCACCTCGATGCCCAGCTTCTCTTTGGCGTAGAGCGAATACATATTGATATCCACGCTCTCGCCCAGCTGATTCAAAACCGCTTTGTCTTTGGCGATCTGGTACTGCCAGAAAAGGGCCTTGTCTTTGTCCGAACGGTAGTAAGCCAGCTCATAGGCCTTTTTGAGGTGCGCCATGGCACTCTTTTCACGCTGGTGTTCGAGCGCGTTCATCGCCAGGTAGAAGTGGGCCTCGGCATTCATCTTCGTGTCGGCACCGATCTTCAAAAGCTCTTTTTGCAGGTTTGCATAATCCTTGTCCGTCACCACCAGAACAACAAAACGGCTGAAGCCCCAGTGTTTGACGATCGCCTGCAGGTAAGCGTCGGGAAGAGGGCGGTCGAGATAGGTCTGTCTGAAATTCGTGCCGCCGCTGAAAAAGAGGTACATGAAGGTCGAGGGGCTGTAGCGCTTCAGATCGACGACGCTGCTGCTACGGAGCAGATCATCCATCATCCCGATCCACGTGTCGGTCTGGTTGTCATCAAGCAGGCGTGCCAGGCGGTCACGATCCTCTTCGCGCATTACCGCAGCCTTGTCGGGAGAGAAGGCGATCTTGACGCAGGAGAGATCATTGCTTTTTGCGAGCTCATCCGCGGAGACGGAGAGGCAGTCCGCCGTGTAGACCACCTCTTCACGGTCGGACTTTTCGGCATAGGCCTTGAAAAGACGGGTATCCACATCTTTAAACTGATAAAAAGCCGCATCGGCCTGGGCAGGGGTGATGTCCTGGTGCAGAAAACGCCAGATCATAAAGTTTTTGGCCCGGGAAGGGGGCTTGTCGTTGATCGCCTCAAGCGTTACTTCTGCAGAAAGGGAGAGTGTAAAGAGCAGAAGAAGCAGCGTACGCATTGTCTTCAGGTGGCCAGAGCGTTAAGCAGATTGATCAGGATGACGTCGATCACCTGCAGGCCGATGATGATGATCAGCGGCGCAAGATCGATGCCGTTGAAGGTGGTCGGCATCAGACGGCGGACAAAGAAGTAGGCGGGTTCCGTGATACGTGTCAGAAACTGCACGATGGGGTTATAGGGGTCGGGACGCACCCACGAGAGGAGGGCTGCGATGATGATGACCCAGATGTAGATGGTCAACAGCGAGTGGATAATGCCGCCGATACCCAGGATGATACTTGTCAGCGTGTTCATTTGACGATCTCTCCGAGGAAGTCTTTAAGATAGACATAGAGGTCGGCGACTTCCGGACCGTGCTCTTCACCGCTGAGCAGCAGACGGAGCGGCTTGAAGAAGTTTTTGCCCTTGAGACCGCTCTCTTTCATCAGGTGGTTCTTGAACTCATCAAAGCTCTCGAAATAGGGGGCAGTCTGAATCACCTTGCGCAAAATATCAGCCTGCTCGGCAAACTCCTCGGGAATCTTTTTCTCGGCAAAGATCGCCTCGATCTTGGGACGAAGCTCTTTAAGGGTGCGCGCCTCGTCAAGATAGATCTTTGCGATCTCCCCGACAGCCTCGTCGGCGAAACCGACATAGCGCGAGAGCTCTTTGGCGTCGAGAGAGCGCAGGTGCTGGCCGTTGATGAACTTGAGCTTGTCCATGTCGAACCGGGCAGGAGCCTTTGAGACGCTGCCGAGGTCAAGCCAGGCAACGGACTCTTCCATCGTAAAGATCTCCTGCGGCGTTTTGTTGCCCAGGTGGATCAGGTAGTTGGCGATCGCCGAAGGAAGATACCCCTCTTCGAGCAGCCACTTTACCGATGAGGCGTCGTCGCGTTTGCTCATCTTCTTGCCCTCGTCGTTCAGGATAATAGGCAGGTGGGCATACTCGATCTTCTTGTCGTAGCCCAGTGCATCGCGCACGGCGATCTGTTTAGGGGTATTGCTCATGTGGTCTTCGCCGCGGATGACCAGTGAGATGTCGGCCAGCATATCATCAATGGCGCAGGCGAAGTTGTAGGTCGGGTACTTCTCGGCCCGCATGATGATGAACGCGTCGATCTCTTCCGGGGCGAAGGTGATCTCGCCCTTGATCAGATCCTTCGCGACTACAGCCTCGTCCGGGCGGCGCAGACGGACGGTAAAGGGGTTTTCGTTGTCGATCGTCATCTCGTTGGGCAGGTGGGTACAGGTGTCATCATAACGGAAAGGCTTGTGGTTCTGTTTGGCCAGCTCGCGTTTATGTTCGAGCTCAGCCGGGGTACAGAAGCAGTTGAAGGCTTTTTTCTCCTGAAGCAGCTGGATCGCCATCATGCGGTGGTAGCGCAGCTGTTCGCTCTGGTGAATGACATTGGCGTATTCGATGCCGAAAAGACCCAGAATATCGAGGATCTCTTTATCTTTGCCCTCAATATTGCGCTCTTTGTCCGTGTCTTCGATGCGGATCATCAGCTCTTCACCACGCTGCTTGGCGACGATGTAGTTAAAAATAGCGACACGCAAGTTTCCAATGTGCATATCACCGGTCGGGCTCGGGGCAAAACGTAGCATAGATTATCCTGATTTTTTTTAGAGCGCCGACGGCACCCCTGTATGTTCCCAGAATTTTAGCAAAAATTCCTTAACGCAGAAACAATAAGAGGCACATCACGGCATATCCGTCAAACTCGCTGAAATGTGACGGTTTTTCGGCTGTGAAGGAAGGAAAATATTTAATGAGTGGGAAGAGGGATCCTCAACATATTTTTGAATGTATTTTGATAGTAGGGTGTCACTTTTTTTCTTTTGCTCGCCCAAAACAAGGGTACCGCTTTTGCGCAGCAAAATGTTTCTCTGAAAAGAAAAAAGTAACCAAAAAAAGAAAAGTGCAATATCCTTCGGCCAAAAGTTACTGTCAGGACTTTCACCTGTCTACCGGTGACATTCCGTCACTTCTGCCGGAATTAATGTTCTGACGCAGATGGGGGTACAAACTGCTAGGTAATTTTGGATCGTCTTGAGAGTTGTGAGTTCGACACAATGAGGCAAAGCCGAATTGAAAAGCGAAAGCTTTTTGACTAAAAATAATGCGTCACCGCTTGGCTCTTGTCGAAAAATCTGCAGAGCAAGACGGAGTTATATTTCTTGCGTTAATAAAATGCATTGAACGTAGTGACCCATGCATTTTTAGTAAGAAATATAACGGAGGCTTGGTAGTCGACAGCTCGTCGACCTCGAAGCCGTTTCGAGAGCTTTTTCGTTTCCTTTTTTGCGGCGTAAAAAGGAAAGAGTGAAGTCAGTAAAGTTTATGATTTCTAACAATTACACAACAATACTTCACCTTTAGATTCTTCTTTTTGAATGTATTTAGATAGTAGTGTTGTCACTTTTTCTTCTTGCTTGCTCAAGAAGAAAACCTAACGAAAAAGAAGAAGAGCAAAGGCGGGTTTAGTCACTTTCAAAAGTATCACATATTTGGAGTCGCGAAACCTTCCTGCCTCATTTACTGCACCAGGACGCAGCCATTGCCAAGAGATGTCATACATCTAAAAAAGCCTCGCCTTCAGTATGCAAATTGATACGTACAGTGGCAACAAAAGCGCCTCTCTTCTTTCCCTCAAGATTTCTTCTCTGGCGCGACAGAGAAGAAAGGTTGAATCTGTGACAATAGTTATTTGTTGCAAGTTCATGACTTTTTTGAATTGGATTTAAATAGTAGTGTTGTCACTTTTTCTTCTTGCTTGCTCAAGAAGAAAACCTAACGAAAAAGAAGAAGAGCAAAGGCGGGTTTAGTCACTTTCAATTGTATCTTATACTCGGAGTCACCAAACCCTCCTGCCTCATTCACTGTACCAAGACGCAGCAATTTTCAAGAGATCTCATGCTTCCCTAAAAGCGTCAGTTTTTTATCCAGATCAATCGTCACCGCTTCCGGAATCACTGTTCTGACGTAAAAATATGAACTGCTTCAACTAACACACTGTTTTTGAATAAGTCTCATCTTTAGCCGGAATGTTGATACGTACAGAAGTATAAAGCGCCTCTCTTCTTTCCCTCAAGATTTCTTCTCTGGCGCGACAGAGAAGAAAGGTTGAATCTGCGACAGTAACTGCCTTTTGCAAGTTCACGACTTTGTTTAAATTAGATTTGATAGTAGGTTATGTCAGTTTTCTTCTTTGCTTGCACAAAGCAGAAAGCTAACGGTAAAGAAGAAAGTGCAAAGGCGGGTTTAGTCACTTTCAAAAGTATCGCATATTTGGAGTCACGAAACCCTCCGGCATCATTCACTGTACCAAGACGCAGCCATTGTCAAGAGATGTCATACTTCCCTAAAAGCGCAGGCTTTTGCATCTAGATCAGTACGCCATCGCTGACGGAATTAATGTCATGACGCATAAGAATATAAACTGCCAAGACATCATGGATAGTGTAGAAGATTTTATGTTCCGCACAATGAGGCGTAGCCGAGTTGTAAAAGCGAAAGCTTTTAGTCTCAATAGATGCGTCACCGCTTGGCTCTTTTTCGAAAAATCTGCAGAGCAAGACATATAACGGAGGGACTTCGCGTTAAGTCGACAGCAGCCTTCGGTGGTCGTACTGCGACATCACCTTTGGTTCCGAACCTATAAAAGCCAAGCAGTTGGCTTTTATTTAACGGTTCTCACCTCGAAGCCGTTTCGAGAGCTTTTTTGCTTACTTTTTTTGCGGCGTATAAGAACCAACAGTTCAATGCAGAGAGGCACTAAATGCCGAATCGCAAAAAAGTAAGAGTGTATGAGACAAATGTTAATCCTCTAACACTCTCAACAATGCTTCGTGTGTAGGTTCTTCTTTTTTGAATATATTTTGTTAGTAGTGTTGTCAGTTTCTTCTTTGCTTGCACAAAGCAGAAAGCTAACGGTAAAGAAGAAAGTGCAAAGGCGGGTTTAGTCACTTTCAAAAGTATCACATATTTGGAGTCACGAAACCCTCAGGGTATCATTCACTGTACCAAGACGCAGCTATTGTCAAGAGATCACATACTTCACTGAAAATGTTAGCTTTTTCAAGAATCTCACCTTTAGATACACTGTTGGTGCGTACAGAAGAAACAGACCGCCTCTCTCTTTCCCTCAAGGTTTTCTCTCTGGCGGGACAGAGAGAAAAAGTTGAGTCTGTGACAGAAACTGCGTTTTGCAAGTTCACGACT